>NZ_CP065054.1:0-2150055 GCF_015689395.1 Streptococcus equi subsp. zooepidemicus | reverse complement strand
ACGAGATTCCTTCTTGTGGATAATTCTAGAACCATTCTATCATAAATAAAGATAGTTTTCCACAAAGGATCAAGGATTATTTTAGACTTACCCACAAGCTGTGGAGATAAAATACACAATGTGTAAGATAGTTTTCCACAACTTGTGGAAAAAAGAGAGATCCTTGTGACTAAAAGGTTTTAGTCACATTTCTCTTGTGGAAAACTGAATAAAAAAAACAGACAATCAACAAGCTAAAGCAACTTGTTGATAATTCTGTTCAATTCTTCTTGGTTTGAAAATGACAGTTGCAGCTGCCCACTGTCATTTTTTTGGAGAGACAATGCCACAGGTAATCCTAATGATTTTGAGAGCTCTTTTTCTAAAGACTTCACAAAAATGGTTTTATGTTTGTTTCTTTTTTTTGGGGGATGCTTAGTCTTTACCAGCTGTTCGATTTGCCTAACGCTTAAGCCTTGATCCAGAATGTTGTGAAAATAAAGCTCCTGCTCTTTTGGTGTTGACAAGGATAATAAAGCTCTTGCATGGCCGGCGCTAATGGTACCGTCCTCAATCGCTTGTCTAATAACGTCTGGTAGTTGCAGCAGTCTGATGGTGTTGCTGATATAAGGGCGTGATTTTCCCATGTATGTCGCGATGTCCTCATGGGTCATCTTATTTTTATCAATGAGTAATTGATAGGCCTTAGCCTCTTCAATAGCATTTAAATTTGAGCGCTGTAGGTTTTCTACGATGGCCTGCTGCATGCTCTCAAGAGTAGACATTTCCTTAACAATTGCTGGGATCTTTTGAAGTCCTGCCAGCTTGGCTGCTTTAAAGCGTCGTTCTCCAGCGACCAATTCATAGCCAAATACATCAGATTTTCTGACAATGATTGGTTGAATCAAACCATTAGCCTGAATGGAATGTGCCAGCTCCTCAAGCTCTTTTTGATTAAATTGAAGACGTGGTTGATAAGGATTTGCCACAATATCCTCGATAGGAATGTGCATTAGGATTTCTGTCATATAAGCCTCTCAAAAGGGAAATAGTGGTAGCTTAACGGTTATTAGAGATACATACGGGATAAAAGAGCAAGAGCCCGCGACCATCGTCTCGGACTCAATCTCACGGGGATACCCAATGTTTACTGCTTTTTAGTTAGATCCTTAGTTGTTTTTGTTAATTTGATGTCAACTTTCTTCTTAGCAGTTCCTCTGTAGAAGGTTACCTTAATGGTGTCGTTAATCTCATGACTATATAAGACACTTTGTAGGTCACTAATTGAGCTGACTTCTTTACCGTCAACCTCAGTAATGACATCATACTGCTCCAATTTACCAAGAGCAGGCATGCCATCTTGAGTAGAGGCTACGACAACACCGCTGGTAACGCTTGTTGGAATATTCAATTGAATCAATGCATTGGTTGATAGATTACTTAAGTTTACCATTGTAATGCCTAAGGCTGGTCTGATAACAGCTCCGTTAGACTCTAGTTGGTTAATAATGGTGACAACATCGCTTGATGGAATAGCAAAGCCAATTCCCTCAATGGCTCCGCCGCTGCCAGTAGGTGTTGAGGATATTTTACTTGAGTTGATACCAATAACCTGGCCTTCAATATTGATGAGTGGTCCACCTGAATTACCTGGATTGATAGCAGCATCAGTTTGGATAGCATTTGTTGAGATGGTCTCACCTGCTTCATTTCTTGAAGTGACTGTACGGCTTAGACTTGAAACAATCCCTTCTGTCACTGAGTTGGCATATTTTGTTCCAAGAGGACTACCAATTGCAATGGCTACCTCTCCAACATTAATTTTGGTTGAATCTGCAAATTTGGCTATTGTTTTGATTTTATCAGCAGCAACTTTGACAACAGCTAGGTCAGAATAAGTGTCTGCACCAACTAGTTCTCCAACGATCTTAGAGCCGTCTGCTGTTAAAATTTCAATTCGTTGAGCTCCCTCAATGACATGATTATTGGTTACAAGATAAGCAGTATTTCCTTCTTTTTTGTAGACAACACCCGAGCCTTCACTGTGTATGCTTAGCTCGTCCTCTTTTTGTACTGCTGAGGTATCATTTTCTTCTCCGAAAAGATTGATGTAAGGATTTGAAATGGCAGGCGAAGCAGCCTTTTGATAGTTAATAACAGACACTACAGCATCTTGAACCACCTTAACAGCCTTTGTTGTATCAGTTGTATTGTTAAAGCTGACGTTGCTTGTTGTCGTTGCTCCCTTTGCATTTGAAGATGTTAGAAAATTCTGACTAAATCCATTAACAACTAAGGCAGCTAATAAGCCCCCTAAAAATCCAATGGCTAAAACCCATAAGGGCTTCAATATATTTTTTGATTTTAACACAAAATCACCTCCGAATGGTTTTCACATAGGATATAAAACCTCACTTAATTATACCTTAAAACCATAAAAAAGAAAAGTAATCCACAACTTGTGGAAAACTTTTCAGGACTATACTAAAAAGGCTGTAGAAAAGGGTTTATATAAAGAAAATAAGAAATCAACATGTGGATAAGCTGTGTAAAAAGAGTTGATTATGGTACAATAAGGATATGAAAATAAAGCTTATTTGTGTCGGAAAATTAAAAGAAGCGTATTTAAGAGATGGGATTGCAGAATACCAAAAAAGACTGTCTCGCTTTTGCCAATGTGATATCATTGAATTAGCAGATGAAAAGACACCTGATAAGGCTAGCAATGCTGAAAAACAGCAGATTATGGCTAAGGAGGCTGACAGGATCAAGAAAAAGCTTGGTCAGCGTGATTTTGTAATTGCTTTGGCAATAGAGGGCAAGCAATTGGCATCAGAACAGTTTAGTCATCTACTATCAGAGGTCACTGTAAAAGGCTATTCAGACATTGCCTTTGTCATTGGTGGGAGTCTTGGTTTGGATCAATCCATTAAAAATAGGGCTAATTTATTGATGAGCTTTGGCCTATTGACCTTACCTCATCAATTGATGCGTTTGGTTTTAATCGAGCAGGTTTATCGTGCTTTTATGATTCAACAAGGCAGTCCATATCATAAATAGCAGCTGTTTCACATGAAACATGACACATGGCCTAGACAAATCGCGTGCTCGCCTCAACAATAATTCTGGCTTTCACTAATAGGGTTGCTAGTTTGTAGCCTTATTCAGCTATTGCCTGATAAAGGTGATCAATAGCTTTACAGAGCTGGTGATTTGGAGATTTTGCGCTTCTAGCCTTAGACGATGTCAGATAAGTACTATCACTCTTACTGACTCTCCTACGGGAGTCAGCAGCTTGCTATTGCTAGAAATACAAAAAGGCCACTAGCTATTGACTAATGGCATTTTTAAGTATTCTGATCTCAGCAGGATTCGAACCTGCGACCGTTCGCTTAGAAGGCGAATGCTCTATCCAGCTGAGCTATGAGACCTCAACCACTTCATTCTAACAAAAAAACCTTATGCCTGTCAATGCTTATTTTTGATAAGATGCTTCACTGCCCCAAACCTGTAGCGGTGTGTCTTTTAGTAGTCTGTGTCAGAAGAGACATATGTTATTTTTTCTAGCATGTTTGGGGTAATTAGACTTGTTTTAGACTGTTTATGTCAAAAGTGATCAAAAAATCAAGATTTTTTTGAAAAAAGTATAGACAAATAAAAACATTCTGCTATAATAATAAGAGTGTTAAGGAGAGTTACTCCTAAGCTTCAGGTCCGTTGGTCAAGGGGTTAAGACACCGCCTTTTCACGGCGGTAACACGGGTTCGAATCCCGTACGGACTATCAGAATTGTCATTGTGGCAATTTTTTTATTTTCCGGCATAGCTCAGTTGGTAGTAGCGCATGACTGTTAATCATGATGTCGTAGGTTCGAGTCCTACTGCCGGAGTGATAAGACACATCCTAAGGCTTTCTTAGGATTTTTTTATTGACCTTGAAGAGAGATTGTGATTTACTAAGGAACACGTGATCTATGGAAAGCTCTGTACTTTAATATCCTTAAACCAATAGACCAGCTAAAAACGCTTGATTTTGATACCTGTAAGGGCTTTAAAATCAAGCGTTTTGCTTATATAATGGAAATTGATGTTTAAGCTTTTAGCTTAGCTGCTTGCCTGAGTAGGTAGTAATGTAAGAAGCTGTAAAGCAAGATACCAATAAATGAGAGCAACAAGCCTAATGTAAAGCCATTTGGAACAAAGGTGAGCACTAATTTACCAGATCCTTTTGGAACATCTATCCTAATAAAACCACCTTGAGCCTTTTTAAGAGCTACTGGTCGGCCATTTAGCCTTGCTGTCCAGCCTTTATCATAGGGAAGGGTAAAAATCATAGAGCCTTCTGATTTGGCCTTGTAATGGCTGATGACTTGATTGCTACGGGTGTAAGCAGTAACCTCTTTTTGATTAATCGCATTCATGGCTGCCAGATAATTGTCACTGTTTAGACTGTAAAAATGTGGAATAGCAAAGGAAATGCTTTTGTTTTTCGGAAACATAATAGCAAGGGTTAAGGTTTTTCCTTTTTCAAAGTACCCTAAGTCAAAGAATGAAAAAGCATTGTCAGTAGTGTATTCATAGGTCTGGTCATCAATACGTATCCTAACATTTGTTGCATTGTGATTTGAAAAGCTAATATTTGGCAGGCTTAAGTAAAGCTGCCTATGGTCTGGTACGGTAACCTGATAGTGAACAATGGTTGTTGACGTGTTCTCAGCAGCCTGACCTGAGATTCTCTCATTAAATATCTGAGCATTTGATATTAGCTTAGAAGGCTCTAACTGGAAATAGGTAAGTCTTTTTCCACTCAGCTGATTAAGCAGCTTGGTTTGATTGTCAAGTGTGTTGACAGTTAGCTTGACATCTTTGTAAATATCATCTGTTAAGATAGCTAGATTGCTGCTATAGTGATTTTGATAGAGTGCTGTGTGATGACTGGAGGCTATCCTTGAAAAGCCAAATTTATGAAGCTGATGATAGCTAAGATTGTACTTTACCCCTAAAAGACTATCCATGATGAGAGTGTTATTTTGATAACGAAGGTTTAGATTTGTTCCAGCAGACTGGTAGCCTAGACGATCCAGAAGGGAGCTGGAGTGACGATTTCGGATAGATGAAAATTGAGAAATGCCATTATAGTTGTATTTCATACTGTCGTTGCCTGTTTGTGGCAGGAGCTGCTCCAGTCTGAAAAACTGGTCGTTGTTAGTATCTGCTTTCTTGACAAGTTTGTCAATATCTTGTAAAGCTCTGCTATAGCCCTTACGTGATGGAAATACCCATTCATGATGGATACCATTAAGCTGATAGTAGGTATTTAAGCTGGTTTCTAAACAGCAAAACAGTAAGGTAAAAAAGATTAAAAATGGCATTGGTACAGAGGCTTTTAGCATGCTTAGCAGTAAAATAAGATATGCAGCTAAAAAGGCAAGGCTTAGGATCAATAAGCTGGGCTGTAAAAAGCTATACTGATCCATTGTCAGATAAGAAAGTGTTAATAAGCAGCTTAATAATATAAAGGCAAAGACTATTCTAGTGTTAGTAATATCTTTTTGTCTAGAAAGGGCTTCGCAGGCTAAAATAATGATAATGATTGAAAACGACCACGAATAACGGTGTAAAAACATATTGGGTGCATGCATGCCCTGCCAAAATAAATCTAAGGGCTGAAGATAAAAGCTAACCATGATGAGCCCTAAAAGCAGCCCATAGCCCAGCCTTAAGCGCCAGCTAATAGATTTTAAGGTGAAAAAGACGATACTTAACAATAAAGGCAAAAGACCAATAAATATCATGGGAATTGCATTAAACTTTGTCGTATCATAGGCACCAAGTGATAGCTTTGCTAATAAATCAAAGGCTCCTATAGGCTTAATGATGATCTGATTGATTGGAGAGAGTGTTTCACCGTAGGCTGCTAGGTCTAGATATGCCGGTATGAGTATAAAAGCACTTGTTAAGGCTGATAAGATTGACACTGATGTAAAGCTTAAGCAGGCTCTTAACCGTCTTTTCCATGTGTCTAATGATATAAGGTTGACAAGAAATAATAAAAAAACAAAGATAGCAACCATATATCCAAAATAATAATGCTGGATAAAGAGAAGACTAAGTGAGCTATAATAAAGCAAGGGCTTGGTTTGAATAATCAGCCGATGGAGCCCAAGTAAGACAATTGGTAGAAGAATAAAAACATCTAACCAGTTGTTAAGCTCTAGCTGGCTTGTCAGAAAGCTCATTAGGGAGTAAGAGACTGATAATGTCAGGACTAAAAAGGGTTTGATTTTAGGGTAAATACGATGAAAGGAGAAATAAGCGGCAAGCCCGATCAAACCAAATTTAATAAGTGTCAAGAGATAGATAGCATCTGGCATGGATTGCAGATTAAAAAAGTAAACAAGAGGAGACAAAAGACTGCCTAGATAATAGCTAGCCAGAGCAAAAAAGTTTACACCTAGGCCACTGGTAAAGGTGTAAAACATACTATCAGCTCCATGAAGAATATTTCTTAGGGCTTGCGCAAAAATAACATATTGATGAAAGCTGTCACTAGCTAAAATGGTTTTCTCACTGCCATATGAAATTCCCATTGATAAAAGGACAAAAAACATTATCAAAAAGGGAAGGAAAAAGCTAGCAATGTCATAAACAAGATACCATGCTTTAGGTTTTGTCATAAATAAGCCCTTCTATGATATTTTTGAAAAAAGGGCTAGAAATGGTTTCCAGCCCTCGGATGTCATCAATGATCATCTCTATACTTTAATGATGGTATTGAGCAAAACTCCTTGTTTTTTCCTTATTTCCAAAGCTCCGCTACCTTAGCTTGAACGTCTTTGTTTTCAAGGAATTCATCATAGGTTTCGTCAATACGGTCAATCACACCATTTTTAGAAATAACAACAATGTGATTAGCAATGGTTTGAATAAACTCGTGGTCGTGACTGGTAAAAATAACAGACTCTTTAAAATCTTTAATCCCGTCATTGAGACTTGAAATAGATTCCAAATCTAGGTGATTGGTTGGGTCATCAAGAAGAAGAACATTTGATTTTAAAAGCATTAATTTTGAGAGCATCACGCGCACCTTTTCACCACCAGAGAGAACGTTAACGGATTTTTTAACCTCATCTCCAGAAAAGAGCATGCGTCCTAAGAAGCCACGCAAGAAGGTATCATCATCTTCTCCCTTTGCTGCAAATTGGCGGAGCCATTCAAGAATAGATTCATCGCTAGCAAAGTCACGTGAGTTGTCCTTTGGTAGATAAGAGCGACTAGTTGTTACTCCCCATTTGATAGTTCCTTCATAGTCAATGTCATCAGCCAGAGCGCGTATAAGGGCTGTTGTTTGAATGTCATTTTGTCCGATAATGGCAGCCTTATCACCTGGCCTTAGAATGAAGCTAATATTGTCTAGAATTTTTTCGCCATCGATGGTTACAGACAAATTCTCAACTGTTACAAAATCATTGCCCATCTCACGCTCAGCTTTAAAATTGATGAATGGGTATTTGCGACTAGATGGAATAATCTCTTCTAGCTCAATTTTGTCTAGCATTTTCTTACGAGAGGTTGCTTGTTTTGATTTAGAAGCATTGGCAGAAAAGCGTGCCACAAATTCTTGCAGCTCTTTGATTTTTTCTTCGGCCTTAGCGTTACGATCTGCCTGCAGGCGCGCAGCTAATTCAGATGATTGCTTCCAGAAATCGTAGTTACCGACAAAAAGCTTAATCTTTCCAAAATCAAGGTCGGCCATGTGAGTACATACCTTGTTCAAAAAGTGACGGTCATGTGACACCACAATAACGGTATTTTCAAAGTCAATCAAGAAGTCCTCTAGCCATGAAATGGACTGAATATCAAGACCATTGGTTGGCTCGTCTAGTAGCAAAACATCAGGCTTGCCAAAGAGTGCTTTAGCTAGGAGAACCTTCACCTTATCACCATTGGTGAGCTCGCTCATGCTTTGATAATGCAATTCCTCAGGGATATTTAGGTTTTGTAGTAATTGAGAGGCCTCGCTTTCAGCCTCCCAGCCACCTAGCTCAGCAAAGATTCCTTCTAATTCGGCAGCACGAACACCATCTTCTTCTGAAAAATCAGGCTTCATGTAAATGGCATCCTTTTCCTTCATGATACTATAAAGCTGCTCATTTCCCATGATAACAACATCAATGGCACGTTCCTCTTCGTAATCAAAATGATTTTGGCGAAGGACAGAAAGACGCTCATCTGGTCCTAAAGAGATATGACCTGTTGTTGGTTCGATATCACCTGCGAGAATTTTTAGAAAGGTTGATTTTCCGGCACCGTTGGCACCAATTAAGCCATAAGTGTTGCCAGCTGTAAATTTGATATTAACATCGTCAAAAAGTTTTCGATCACTAAAGCGCAGTGATACGTCAGAAACTGTTAGCAATTTGTCACCTCATTTTATTTATCTAATCCTCATTGTACCTAAAAAAGCCCCTTTTTTCAATCAGAAAAGGGCTTAGGGCTTACATAGGCAGCAGCACATCTTTGTCCTCTAGTTTGTAATGCTTGGTTAAGCTAAAGCCACGTCCCATGACCTGTGCTGCTGGCATGACAACGATAAAGGCAGTGTCATCGATTTCTAGAATTTTTTCCTGTAAAGCTGGCAGCTCATAGCCAGAAACAATAGCCATTAGCATGATCTTATCTGATGTTGTGTAGCCCCCTCGGATAGGAATCTTAGAGACACCACGATCCATAACACCTGTAATATAAGCCTTGATGGCCTGATATTCCTTTGAAATAATCATGACATTCTTAGAAGAGTCAAAGCCATTTTCCATGACACTAATGACATAGCCAATAACGAGCAGCCCGATCGTAGAGTACATGACATCATCAGCAGATAGGGCGATGAATCCTATTAAAACACTAATGCCGTCAACAATAGTCATAGCAACTCCCAATGACAATGGAGAATATTTGTGTAGGATTTGTGTCAGAATACCAGTACCACCGGTTGATGAATTTCCCCAAAAGACCATTCCAAGGCCGATCCCACAAATGATACCACCAAAAATCGCTGCTAATAATTGGTTATGAGTGAGTGTTGGAAGCTGGCTAGTTAGGCGAATAGCAATAGGGTAAATCCATGAACCGTAGAGGGTTTTGATGAGATTTTGTTTACCAAGAAAGAAGTAGCATAAAATCAATAAAGGGATATTGCTTAGCATTAAAAAGAGCGAGGGGCTAATCCCAAACAGCGCTTTGATAACAACTGAAATCCCCACCATACCACCTGAAGCAATATTATTATCGACAAACATTGTGTTAAAACCGATAGCTGTGATGAAGGAGCCGATGGTTACAAATAGTAAATCCATTACCCTTTTTTTCATATTCAATACCTCCTTTATCGTTTAGTAAACATAATAGATCCATTATCTCCTAAAAGAATAGAAACCGTCAAGCCCTATTGCTTAAAAATCTCAGTAGCTTGACAAATTGCTTAAAATATCATAGAATGACCCTAAACTAGATGAGTAATCTTACCCTTGTTTTTAGAGAGCTAGTGGTCGGTGAGAGCTAGCAGCAAGCAAGATGAAATGGACTAGTGGATCTTTTGAGAGGAAACCATAACTTTCAGGTCTGGCACCCCTTATCGTGCAATTTCTTGAGTTGAGAAGATGAGATAGTATTGATTGATTAGAGATACTAATTGAGGTGGTACCGCGTATTTATTGTAATGACGCCCTCACGCAAGCCTTTTGCGTGAGGTTTTTTGATGTCATAAAATCAGTATTAAGGAGAAATCATGACAAAACCAGTTATTTTAACAGGAGATAGACCAACAGGAAAGCTGCACTTGGGACATTACGTCGGCAGTCTCAAAAATCGTGTAAGCCTGCAAAATGAAAACAAGTACAATATGTTTGTCTTTTTGGCAGATCAGCAGGCCTTGACGGATCACGCCAAAGAATCTGAGATGATTCGTGAGTCTATTTTCAATGTTGCATTGGATTACCTTTCTGTCGGCTTGGATCCAAGTCAGTCAACTATTTTTATCCAAAGTCAGGTTCCTGAGCTTGCAGAGTTAACAATGTACTATATGAATTTGGTGTCTCTTGCTCGCTTGGAGCGTAATCCAACTGTTAAAACTGAAATTGCTCAAAAGGGCTTTGGTGAGAGCATTCCAGCAGGCTTTTTGGTTTACCCAATTTCTCAAGCTGCTGATATCACAGCTTTCAAAGCTAATTTAGTTCCTGTTGGTAATGATCAAAGGCCAATGATTGAGCAGACACGTGAAATTGTAAGAAGCTTTAATCATACCTATAAGACAGCCTGCTTGATTGAGCCAGAAGGTCTTTACCCGGAAAATGAAAAGGCAGGACGTCTACCAGGGCTTGATGGCAATGCTAAAATGTCCAAATCACTGGGTAATGGCATCTATCTTTCTGACAATGCTGACACTGTCCGTCAAAAAGTCATGAGTATGTATACCGATCCAAATCATATCCGGATTGAGGATCCGGGACAGCTGGAAGGTAATATGGTCTTTCATTACCTAGATATTTTTGGCCAAAAAGAGGACAAAGCTGATATTGAAGCGATGAAAGAGCATTACCAAAGAGGTGGTCTTGGAGATGTTAAAACCAAGCGTTATCTGCTGGATATTTTGGAAAGAGAGCTTGCGCCAATTCGCCAACGCCGATTGGAATATGCCAAGGATAAGGGCGAGGTCTTTCGTATGCTGGAAGTAGGAAGCCAAAAAGCACAGGCAGTAGCTGCCCAAACACTGTCTGAAGTAAAGGCTGCTATGGGGATTCGTTACTTTTAATAGCTTATAGGCTGAGAATGATTCTTGGCCTCTTATCTTTTTAAATGAATCTGTTACTTATGGGTCAAGATCTGTCTTTTTAATTTACAGAAATATATAGAATTATGTTATTGACAAATGAATTTAGCGTGATATGATAGTAACAATAAAAATAGGCTGGGGTAGTATTCCCTAAAAAAGAAGAAAAGAGGATTGTGTTGATGTCAAATTGGGACACTAAATTTTTGAAAAAAGGCTACACGTTTGATGATGTTTTGCTTATTCCAGCAGAAAGTCATGTTCTTCCAAATGAAGTCAATTTAAAAACCAAGCTTGCTAAAAATTTGACATTAAATATTCCTATTATTACCGCAGCTATGGACACTGTAACAGACAGTAAAATGGCTATTGCGATTGCGCGTGCGGGCGGTCTTGGTGTTATTCATAAGAACATGTCAATTGCTGAGCAGGCTGAGGAGGTGCGCAAGGTCAAGCGTTCTGAAAATGGTGTGATCATTGATCCATTTTTCCTAACGCCTGAGCACAAGGTAGCTGAGGCTGAGGAATTGATGCAGCGCTATCGTATTAGTGGTGTTCCGATTGTAGAGACCTTAGCTAACCGCAAATTAGTCGGGATTATTACCAATCGTGACATGCGTTTTATTTCTGATTACAACGCTCCGATCTCAGAGCATATGACAAGTGAGCAGCTGGTGACAGCTGAGGTTGGGACTGACCTTGAGACAGCAGAGCGTATCCTTCATGAGCATCGGATTGAAAAGCTGCCATTGGTAGATGATAATGGCCGTCTTTCAGGCTTGATTACAATCAAGGATATTGAAAAGGTTATTGAATTTCCACATGCTGCAAAGGACGAGTTTGGACGGTTGCTGGTAGCGGCTGCGGTTGGTGTTACATCAGATACCTTTGAGCGTGCAGAGGCTTTATTTGAAGCTGGTGCAGACGCTATTGTTATTGATACAGCTCATGGACATTCCGCAGGTGTTCTTAGGAAAATTGCAGAGATTCGCGCCTACTTCCCTGACAAAACCTTGATTGCAGGAAATATCGCTACTGCTGAAGGCGCGCGTGCCCTTTATGACGCAGGGGTTGATGTGGTTAAGGTTGGTATCGGACCAGGCTCAATCTGTACAACTCGTGTCATTGCTGGTGTCGGAGTACCTCAGGTTACAGCTATTTATGACGCAGCGGCTGTTGCTCGTGAATATGGCAAAACCATTATTGCTGATGGTGGTATTAAGTATTCAGGAGACATTGTAAAAGCCCTTGCAGCTGGTGGCAATGCTGTCATGCTCGGCTCTATGTTTGCTGGGACAGATGAAGCTCCAGGTGAGACTGAAATCTATCAAGGACGCAAATTTAAAACCTATCGTGGCATGGGATCAATTGCAGCTATGAAAAAAGGATCAAGCGACCGTTACTTCCAAGGCTCTGTTAATGAAGCCAACAAGCTAGTGCCAGAAGGTATTGAAGGACGTGTTGCTTATAAGGGAGCTGCCTCTGATATTGTCTTTCAAATGCTTGGTGGGATTCGCTCAGGTATGGGATATGTCGGAGCTGGTACTATTCAAGAATTGCATGACAATGCTCAATTTGTAGAGATGTCAGGAGCTGGTCTGATTGAAAGCCATCCACATGATGTCCAAATCACAAATGAAGCACCAAATTATTCCATGCATTAATCCTGTAGGTGTTTACTTGATGTAGCATTTGATATATCTATATCTAAAAGCTGAGATATGTTCTCGGCTTTTTTTGTTGCACGATTACACCATGATTAGAAATAAAAGCTTGATAGCTTTAGCTGTTTGCTTCTTAGCTTTGTGATATTTCAGTGCTAGGCTAATGATCAAATCATACTGAATGCTCTTAAGCATAATACCTTTCAAAAATGGCATAACCCTAAAAGGATTAACTTAAATAGATATGAAATATTGTGAAATATAGAAATCATGTTAAAATAATATTATTAAATAGTTAAATTAAAAAGAAATATACCAAAATGATTCCATTTATTTCTGGGAATTTATCGATAAGTATAGGAATGATATAGGAGTATAGACATGAATAGGTTTTTAAAGATCAGTCTGCTTATTGTTGGTGTTATTGTCATTATGCTTGGCATGGAAGTAAAGCATAGAATGGATATATACGATCAAATCAAGCAGGAGGAGATAAAAATTGCCCAAAGTAAAGAAGCAATTGTGATTTATGAACAGGAGTTAAAATGGTTGGACCCAAATGCATTGACAAATGAAGGGACTATTAAATCCTATTCTATTGATTTAGACTCAATAACTCTTAATCCAATGGGAGGCTTTTCCGTTGCTTTACATATAAACAAAAATCCAAAGTATAAGTATCGAATGAGTTTAATGTGGAATACACCAATGAGAGATTTATGCGTGGGAGGATCCTCTTTGTCGCCAGAATTACAAGAATTGTTAGATAGGTAATGATTATGACAGGCTATCAGAAACAATTGATTGTACCAAGAACAATATAATTTTCATGAAAAGGAGCATGGTTATGAAAGCATTGTTAAAACTCATTGTATTTATTGTTGGTACTCTTGTACTTATGCTTGGCATGGAAGTAAAGCATAGAATGGATATATACGATCAAATCAAGCAGGTAGAGCTCAAAAACGCGCATAGTAAAGAAGCGATAGACATTTATGAAAAGAAGTTAAAAAGATTGGACTCCCAGGCCCTAACAGATGAAGGGCTTATCAAGTCCTACACTATCGACTCAGATTCACTCTTTATTAATCCAATGGGGGGCTTTTCCATTCACCTGATTATCAATGATGATCCAGATATTTACTTGAGAGTTGGCCTTGGTAGATATGATATGGAAAGAAATTTGGAAATTGATAGTAGTTATCGCTCAGAAAAGTTAGAAAAACTACTAAAAGGAGTGGAGAGATGAAAACATTGTTAAAACTTATTGTATTTATTGTTGGTGCTCTTGTACTTATTCTTGGCATGGAGGTAAAGCATAGAATGGATATCTATAACCAAATCAAACAGGTAGAGCTCAAAAACGCGCATAGTAAAGAAGTGATTGAAATGTATGAACAGGAGCTAATATCAATGGATCCCCAAGCCCTAACAGATGAAGGGCTTATTAAGTCCTACACTATCGACTCAGACTCACTCTTTATTAATCCAATGGGAGGCTTTTCCATTCACCTGATTATTAATAATGATCCTGATACTTACTTAAGGGTTCGTCTTGATCGGCGTAATTGGGAAAGAGATTTGGAGATTGCTAGCATATACTATTCCGAAAAACTAGAAAAGTTATTAGAAAAAGAGGGATTGATTGATGATTTTTACAGATGAACAAAGAAAAGAAATTGCGGCAGAGGGATATGAAGAACATACAGTAGGTTCACCGGTTATTGTTAAAGATAGTAACTCTAAATTCTTCATCGGTTATGTGTCTCAGATAGAGGATTCGATATCAGGTTTTCAAGCCTATGTCGTGACAGATGTCAAGCTTCCCCTTATCCTACCAAGGCAGACTATGCTCAGGTCAAGCATGTCACCATGCTGTACCGGGGCTCTACTGGCCCAGACCAGTGGCAGAAACACCCAGTAGATGTGGTTGCAGATTGGGTAGGCAATGATTTGCCTATGGCTATGCGCATTCTTTTACCGGACCAGACACCAACTAAAGGGACAGCTCAGCTCCGAAAGGCAGCAACCTTTACCAATAAGACATTAAAGCAATACCCTAACGCAACATTTGAGTTTTATGGTCATTCGCTAGGCTCCATGACAGTTCAGTACGGCGTTACCTCTGTTAGTGATAAAAACTTATCTCGTATCTCTGGAGTCTATATCTATAATGGCCCCAACACCTATCGTGTGCTTAATGAGTATCAAAGAAAACGTGCAAAGCTCTTGCATGACCGCATTTACAACTATGTGGATCCGCATGACATCATTGGTATGGGCTTTGACCAAAAGGAGGGAGCAGTCGGTCAGGTCTTTGTTGTCAATACAAAAAAGGTCAATGATATAGTCTTACAGCATATGTGGCATGGCTATCAGTATGATCAATATGGCAACATGACAGACGTAAATGGTCGGTTTGTTCATGCTAATGTCCTGTTGCCTATTGATATTGACATCGATAACCGATTAGACACTAAGGTAGAGGAGCTGTACTTAGGCTTTAGAAATTACTTTGATGCGTCAACATCGGCTCGATACGGTGTGCTTTCTGATAAGCAAACGATTGTCATCAATGCTGGTGTCCTGACTAACCTTGCACAAAACCTTCAATCCTCTATATTAGGCGACCTGCAAACGATTCGCCACATTACTGAAAAATGTCAGGCAAAAAATGATGCCATAAAAGACTCCTTTGAAGAGAGGAAAAAGCGAGTTTCAGAAAACATCAAAGCCCTGCTTGCTACAAATGGCCTAACCGATACCTTTAATAGCCTGCAAAGCTCTTTGGAGAGATTAGTTGGTCAGCAGGACTTGTTTGATATGCTGTCTCATTCGGCTAGCCTAGACTATCCCTTTTCCTATGATGAGATCCCATATGTGAATAATAATCGCCTCAATCTGGCCATGTATGATTCAGAATTAGCGAGCTTAAACACAAAGTCGCTTCAGCTTGCCTCATCTGCTCAGCATGAAAAGTCAGGCTGGATTGATAGTATTATCGGTCGCTCGACCCTTTTGAAATCTTGGCAGATTATTGATGAGGCCAGTCGTCAGCTATTGAAGGAGAGTGATAAGACCTTTGAAGGAACAGGTTTACGTGAAAGTAAAGTTGACGGTATTAGTGATTCCTTAAAAGAGGTATTTAGCGTGGAATTACAGGATATCATAGAGCTGGAAAAAATGATAATCAATACCAGTGAGCTGATCCTAGGGGTATCACAAAATGTCACAGCTACAGATAACTGGCTAGGTAACAGCCTAAAAAATGGCCAATTTCAAGGAAGTGCTGATGTCGTCAGTGTCCCTAGCAGCTATGATGCTTACTTAGAAAGAACAGGTCTTTTAGATGATGTCAGAGATATTCTCCAAGCCTTTGATGAGCAGGTGGAACAAAAGAGTCGGGACTATTCCAGAAAGGTTGCCTCTGTTTATGCGTCAACCTTTTCAAGGCTATTTGATACACTTGATTATTGGACTACTGAGGTGAATACCTTTAAGGATATTGTAACAGTGTTAGACAGACGTTTTTCAGATAGGGTTTATGTTGAACGAACAGAAATCAAAGATGAAACCTCTACAACGACAAGGAGCTATTGGGGAAATCTGGGTGCTTTATATCCTTGCCGCATAAGATCCGGTATTGCTTCTGCCAGAGCTGAGGTATGTCCTCTAGTACCGGCATTGACTGATACGATACAGCGAGTCAATACCGCAAGGCATCGGCTTCAAAACTTGCATGGAGATCTCAGTCGATTGATCGAAAAAGGAGTTTACAGCGCTCTTGATTTAGATGACATCATCACTAGTCAAAAGATGGTTGGCAGACTGCTGGATAAAATCATCGTTGAGCTATCCTTTGTCAAAACTACCATAGAAGCAAGCATGTCCGGTCAAGCAGCTAGTGCTATGGTTAATCATCTTGCTCTATTCCTCAAACGCTTAGGCTATTTCAGTCAGCTAGTTGCTGATTGCTTTGGAACTCAGGTCACAAAAGTCCCTAACAAAGCTCCAGCTAGAGCTAGCTATAAGGCTAAACGGTTTTCATTAAATAATCCTCTAGCATTGCAGTAAATAAGCTCTGTCAGTTACTTTGACACCTTTTTAGGGAGAAGCGTATGAGCAGATGATTTTTTACATCATGTTATTGTATTTTCTAAGGAAATAGGCTATAATAATTCTCCGTATGAAAGCACTTTTATCGTTAACATCATGTGTCAACTTATTGTAAAGGAGATGTAAATTTGGAAGGTATTTTATTTGCACTTGTCCCAATGTTTGCATGGGGAAGTATTGGCTTTATTAGTAATAAAATTGGCGGTAAACCCTCACAGCAGACCTTTGGGATGACCCTAGGAGCTTTGCTATTTGCTCTAGTTGTTTGGCTAGTGGTCAGACCTGAGATGTCTATGAAGCTCTGGATTTTTGGGATTTTAGGTGGTGTTATCTGGTCTGTTGGTCAGACTGGGCAATTTCATGCCATGCAGTATATGGGTGTTTCAGTAGCAAATCCCTTGTCTAGTGGCTCTCAGCTAGTTTTAGGTAGTCTGATTGGTGTGCTGGTCTTTCATGAGTGGACCAAGCCTATTCAATTTGTCGTTGGTACGATTGCCTTACTTCTTTTGATTGTTGGTTTTTATTTTTCAAGCAAGCAGGACGAGACGAATGCAGCAAGTAATCAATTGCATGATTTTTCAAAGGGCTTTAGAGCCTTAACCTACTCAACAACCGGCTATGTGATGTATGCTGTGTTGTTCAATAACATTATGAAATTTGATGTGTTGTCGGTTATTTTACCGATGGCAGTGGGCATGGTGCTTGGTGCAGCCATGTTTATGTCGTTTAAGGTATCGTTTGACCAGTATGTTATCAAAAACAGTGTTGTTGGCTTGCTTTGGGGAGTTGGAAATATCTTCATGCTGCTAGCAGCCTCAAAGGCTGGTCTGGCAATTGCTTTTAGCTTTTCACAATTGGGCGCTATTATCTCTATTGTCGGAGGTATTTTATTCTTAGGCGAGACAAAAACAAAAAAAGAGATGCGCTGGGTTATTACAGGTATCCTTTGCTTTATTGTTGGCGCTATCCTCTTAGGTATCGTCAAGTCATAGAGTGTCAACTGATTTAACCATAAAAAGGGCCACGATTAAGGTGCCCTTTTTTGGTTTACTCAGTTAATCAATCATGACAGAATCTAGTGCAATCGTCCCTTTATTAACCTTAAAGAGACTAATGTCCTTGGGTAGCTGAGACAAATGCTCTAAGCTAGTTGTTGTGATAAAGGTTTGAACATTTTCTTTTTTGACAGCCTCCAGAAGCTTTGTTTGCCTGATATTGTCTAACTCACTCATAACATCGTCAAGTAGAAGAATAGGGTTGTCACCTGTTAATTGCTTCATCAGACTAACCTCTGCCATTTTCAGTGATAAAATCAGGCTCCGATGCTGGCCTTGACTAGCAAAATTAGCGTTCATGCCATTAATATAAAAGATCAGATCATCGCGGTGGGGGCCAACACCAGTATTTTTTCTCAAGAAATCTCTTTGATGAGTGGTTTTGAGCTGGTTCATGAATTGCTGATAAATCTCTTGCTGGTGCTCAAAGCTCACAGAGGCTTGATAGGAGATCGAAAGCTTCTCTAGGCCATTAGAGATAGCTTGATGATGCTTGTTTGCCTCTTTTGCTAGTGATTGAACAAACGCCAACCGATGCGCCATTACACGACTCCCGTAGGTAACCAGCTGCTCATCTAACACAGATAAAAAGTCATTATCAAGCTGATGAACACTTTTGAGATAGGCGTTTCGCTGCTTTAGGACATGATTGTAATGTGACAAATCTGATAAGTAAACAGGCTTTATCTGACCTAAGTCAATGTCCATAAATTTTCGTCTAAGACTAGGAGAGCCTTTGACCAGCTGTAGATCCTCAGGAGCAAAGAGGACCACCATCATTGCTCCGATATAATCAGAAAGCTTTGCCTGCTTTAGGGTGTTAATCTTGGTGATCCGTCCTTTATCAGACAGTAGTATTTCTAGCTGAACACGACCACTAAGGCGCTCAAGAGTTCCAGATATAGAGCAATCCCTTTCGTCAAAGTAGATTAAGTCCTTATCAGATTTGGTGCGATGACTTCTTGTTACTGACAAAAAATAAATAGCTTCAAGAAAGTTTGTTTTTCCTTGCGCATTGTCACCAATGAAAACATTCAAGCCTGGTGAAAAGGCTGCTGAGGCTTGTTGATAATTACGGTAATGGGTGAGGTTTAGTTCTTTGATCCACATGCTACAATCCTGGGAAGCGAATAGGCTTTTGTTGATTAGCCTTAGCTTTTACAGCTGAGATAGCTTGTCCATGCTTGCTTTTGGTAGCAGCAGCTTGCTTGGTCTGTGCTTTTTTAGCCTGCTGATTCATTTGTTTAACCATCTTAGCAACTCGCTCTTTTTCTGCCTTTTCAGCTTCATAGGCTGTTTTTTCGGCCTGACTAGGCGCTACAAGCTCAATCCTGATGTGCTGTGATGGAATGGTGATGACGTCACCGACCCTTAGCTTCTTGCCACGTCGTTGTTCCTCTTGACCATTTAAAAAAACCTCTGTTTGAGCTAAAAAACCTTTAATGGCACCACCACTTTGGATAATACCTTGCTCCTTTAATAAAGCTTGTAGGGTAATAAAGTCAGTAAATAGTGTGTATGTCATAGTCATCTCCAATTTATCATTCAAGTCATTATAGCATAAAAAGCCACTAAACAATAATGCTGAAATGCTGACCTTCTAAAGTCTAGACTATAGCCACAGGATAGCATTCTGATAAAGAGTCAAAATAGGCTAGCAGACTGATGTTAACACTCAACGAATAGCGATAAAAATGGTATAATTCTAGAGATCACACATTTATTAATAAGGAAATATTATGAAACTTATTCAGGGAGTTCAGCTTCATCTGATAAAAAACAAAACATTTAAAACGAATCAGATAACGTTTCGCTTTTCAGGTGATTTTAATCAAAAAACGGTAGCAAAGAGAGTCTTAGTAGCTCAAATGTTAGCAACGGCTAACGATACCTATCCTACTGCCAAGCAATTTAGAGAAAAATTAGCACAAATGTATGGAGCAAGCCTGTCAACCCATGTGTCAACCAAGGGTTTGGTTCATATTGTGGATATTGACATTACCTTTATTCAGGATCAGTATGCTTTTTATGGGGAGAAGCTTCTAGACGAAATGATTCAATTTCTAAAGGATATCCTTTTTTCTCCCTTGTTATCAGTGGCTCAGTACCAGCCCAAACTATTTGACATCGAAAAAAGACATTTGATGACCTATGTCGAGGCAGATAAGGAGGATTCCTTTTATTATAGTGCCCTAAAAGCCAAGCAATTGTTTTATGCTAATGATAGCCTGCAGCTGTCAAAATATGGTAGTTCTGAGTTAATTGCTAAGGAAACAGCCTACACAAGCTATCAAGAATTTCATAAAATGTTGAATGAGGATCAGATTGATATTTTTATCCTTGGTGATTTTGATGACTATCGTATGGTACAGTTGTTACATCAATTTCCCTTTGAGGGACGCAGGAAAAAGCTAGATTTCTTTTATTTACAGCAGCCTGTCAATGTTGTCAACGAATTAGTCGAGCAAAAGCAGCTTAATCAGTCTGTTTTAGAGTTAGCCTATCATTTTCCGCTGGTTTATGGGCAAGCAGAGTATTATGCCTTAGTTGTGTTAAATGGTCTATTAGGAGCCTTTACGCATTCTCGCTTCTTTACTCAAATTCGTGAGAAGGAGGGGCTGGCCTATAATATTGGCAGTCGATTTGATGTTTACACAGGCTTGTTTGAGGCTTATGCTGGCATAGATAGACAGCACCGGACAAGAGCCCTGCAGCTAATGGTTAAAGAGCTCAATGACATCAAGATGGGGCGCTTTTCAAGCAGCCTTGTCAAGAAGACAAAGCTGATGCTAAAAAACAATGCCTTGCTATCTGAGGATAATAGTAAAGCCTTGATCGAGCTGGAATATATGAGATCTTATATAGATCCTTCCTATACTTTGTCAAGCTGGATTGACGAGATTGACAAGGTTAGCAAGCTAGATATTGTCAGGACAGCTAACCTGCTCAAGCTGCAAGCTGTATATTTTTTAGAGGGAAAATAAGATGACACCACTACTGAAAAAAGACTATCCCAGCATTAAAGAGACCTTACACTACGGTCAACTGGCAAATGGTTTAAGGGTTTATTTGATAAAAAGGGAGGGCTATTCTGAGAAAACAGCCATGCTGACTGCTCATTTTGGTTCTCTTGATACAAGTTTTACAGTTGGTTGTCAAAGGGTTGACTTACCGCCAGGTGTTGCTCATTTCTTAGAGCATAAGCTATTTGAGGATAAAGACGGTAATGATATTGCTCTTACATTTACACAGTTAGGATCAGAAACAAATGCCTTTACAACCTTTGATAAAACGAGCTATTTCTTTTCAACTGTCAATGAATGGCAAGAAAGTCTGAGACTTTTGCAGGAATTTGTAGCAGCTCCTAGCTTTACAGAGGAGTCGGTTAATCGTGAAAAACATATTATCACCCAAGAAATTGAGATGTATCAGGACGATCCTGATTATCAGGCTTACAGTGGTATCTTACAGAACCTCTTTCCCAATACCAACTTAGCTGTTGATATTGCTGGGACCAAGGAGTCTATCAGGGACATTACAGGCTCTTTATTGGCTGACAGCCATGCTTATTTTTACCACCCTTCTAACATGGTCTTAACGATTATTGGCGATATTGACATTGAAGAAATCTTTACAGCTATTGAAGCCTTTCAATATAGTCAACCAAGTCAGACGCAGTATGATGTACAGGTAGCTCCATTGACCTACTATCCTGTGATCAAGTCTAGATCTATTGATATGGACGTTGCGACTGCCAAATTAGCAGTCGGCTTTCGCGGTCAGCTAATGTCAAGCGAGTATTCTCTACTCACCTATCAGGTAGCTCTTAGACTGCTCCTAGCGATGCTCCTTGGCTGGACGTCAAAAGCCTATCAGGATTGGTATGAAAAGGGCAAGATAGACGACTCCTTTGATATAGAGGTTGACATTCAAAGGGATTTCCAATTTGTATTGATTTCTTCAGATACTAGTCAGCCTATTGCAATGTCTAACAGCATTAGAAAAAAGATTTCCGATTTTAGATGCTCAAGAGACGTTAATGAGAAGCACTTAGAGCTAGTGAAAAAGGAAATGTATGGGGATTTTATGCAAAGCTTAGACGCTATTGATCAGCTGGCAAGCCAATTTAGCCTTCATTTATCAGAGCAAGAGACCTATTTTGATATTCCTAGGATTATTGAGACCCTAGCTTTAAAGGATATTATCGAAATAGGAAGCTTGTTTTTTGAGCATGCAGCTACTTCAGATTTTACAGTCTTTCCCAAATAGCTTAAAATCTGTTATAATGGTCTTATTACAATATTTTTGAGGTACTCGTATGAGAGAAACAAGTCTCGGTGAATTATTAAGAGAAACACGTGTCGGAAAAAACATAACATTAGACGAAATTGAAGCTAAAACTGGCATTTCCTCGCATTATCTATTGGCAATGGAGCTTGACCAGTTCAAAATCATTCCAGAAGAAAAGTTTGGTCATTTTCTAAAGCAATATGCTGATATTGTTGGCTTAGACTTTGATAGCTTAAAACGCTTGTATCAGCTGCAGGTGAGCTTTAAAAAGGAAACAGGTACACCATCAGTCACACAAATCGTTGAAGAAAAGCTCAGCAAAAAAAGGCTACAAGAGAATAGCTATTCTGAAAAAATAGCTCAACCAGAGCCTTCAAGGACTCAACCAGAAACCCTAGTGATTCCTGTCAAGACGTCACTATCCTCAAGCAAATCAGCTCCTACAGCTAGTCACTTTAAGGCTACTGACCATAGACGGACTAGAGAGACCAGTGCTTCAAGACTAAGTCGCTATGGAAATAGTGCTAAAACGAAAAAATCAGCCTTTCCATCAGCCTTACTAGGTCTTATTGCTGTGGCTATTGTTGGTGTTATTGGCTTTGCTGTTTGGAAGCAATTTGATAAAGGTCAAAAAGCAAAAGAGGCTGAGATGTCTTTTCTTAAATCATCACAAAGCAGTCACTCAACAGCGTCCAGCTCATCTGAGCCTAAGACGGTGATCACAACAGAGGGCGCAGAGAATTACTTGATTGCTAATATTACTAAATCAAAAGAAGCTGTTGATGTTACAGTGTCGCTAACTGATGCTGAGAGCAGTTGGATTTCCCTCACTAATTCGGAAATTGGTGAGGCTGGTATGACCCTAACAAAGGACAATCCATCTTATTCTACTACCTTGCCTGCTGAGACAACAGAATCTTTGTTGACACTAGGCGTAACAAAGGGTGTTTCAGTAGCAATTGATGGTCAGCCCCTAGATTTATCAGCAATGACAAGCACTGATATCAGCTATATCACACTGAAGATACAATAATAAGGTATAAGCATGATCAAAAAAGAAAATATTCCCAACTTGTTAACTCTAGCCCGTATCGTCATGATTCCATTGTTTTTGTTGATCACTTCTTTGTCAAAGACAGTCGGTTGGCATACTTTTGCAGCGATTATTTTTGCAGTGGCAAGCCTGACCGATTATTTAGATGGTTACCTTGCACGTAAGTGGCAGATTGTTACTAATTTTGGTAAATTTGCTGATCCGTTGGCAGACAAGATGCTTGTCATGAGTGCTTTTATTATGTTAGTGGGCTTAGAGCTGGTACCGGCTTGGGTGTCAGCGGTTATTATCTGTCGTGAGCTAGCTGTTACAGGACTTCGTTTGCTACTGGTTGAGACTGGAGGTGAGGTCCTAGCGGCTGCTATGCCTGGTAAGATCAAAACAGTAGCACAGATGCTTTCCATCATTTTTTTACTGTGTCATTGGACTGTTTTAGGCACTGTTTTGCTGTATATTGCTCTATTGTTTACGATTTATTCAGGTTACGATTATTTCAAAGGAGCAAGCTTTCTTTTTAAGGATACCTTTAAATAACAATGTCAAATATTATTGAAGTTAAGAATCTTACATTTAAGTATAAGCAGGACCAGGAGCGATGTACCCTAGATGATGTGACGTTTCATGTGAAACAAGGCGAGTGGTTGTCTATCATTGGGCATAATGGCTCAGGCAAGTCAACCGTTGTTAGGTTAATTGATGGGCTATTGAAAGCAGAAGCTGGCCAGATTTTTGTTGATGGTGATCTTCTTACAGAGGACAATGTCTGGGACATTCGTCATAAAATTGGCATGGTGTTTCAAAATCCTGATAACCAATTTGTTGGTGCAACTGTCGAAGATGACGTTGCTTTTGGTCTTGAAAACAAAGGTGTTTCCCATCAAGAGATGATAGAGCGTGTTCATCAGGCGTTGCAGCTGGTCGGTATGGAGGCTTTTAAGGATAAGGAGCCTTCCAGATTATCAGGTGGTCAAAAGCAGCGGGTTGCTATTGCAGGTGCTGTTGCCATGCGGCCAATGATCATCATTTTAGATGAAGCAACCAGTATGCTGGATCCAAAGGGGCGTCTGGAGCTGATTCGGACAATTCAATCTATTAGACAAGAATACCAACTAACTGTTATATCTATTACACATGATCTTGATGAGGTGGCTCTTAGTGATCGAGCTTTGGTGATGAACAATGGGCGTGTTGAGTCTGTCTCAACTCCACAGGAGCTATTTGCTAGGGGCAATCAGTTGATCAATCTAGGTTTAGATATTCCTTTTACAACTTCTGTTGTTAATATGCTAAAAAAGGACGGCTACCCTATACAGGGAGCCTATCTCACAGAAAAGGAATTAGAGGAACAGCTATGTCAATTCATTTCCAAAATGTAAGCTACACGTATCAAGCAGGGACACCCTTTGAGGGGCGTGCCCTTTTTGACGTTAATCTTGATATTGTAGACGGCTCTTATACGGCTTTTATTGGTCATACTGGCTCAGGCAAGTCAACGATTATGCAGCTCTTAAATGGCTTGCATCTGCCGACCACCGGCAGGGTTACGGTAGCAGGCAAGGAGATAACTAGTCAGTCAAAAAATAAAGATATTAAGCCTATTCGTAAGCAGGTTGGTCTAGTCTTTCAATTTCCTGAGAGCCAGCTTTTTGAGGAAACTGTTTTGAAGGACGTTGCCTTTGGACCACAAAATTTCGGTGTTTCTCAGAAAGAGGCGGAAGTTTTAGCGCGTGAAAAATTAACCCTAGTAGGGATTTCAGAGGAGCTATTTGGTAAAAATCCATTTGAGCTTTCTGGTGGGCAGATGCGCAGGGTTGCTATTGCGGGTATTCTTGCGATGCAGCCGGATATTTTGGTGTTAGATGAGCCTACTGCTGGGCTTGATCCCAAAGGGCGAAAGGAATTAATGAGTCTTTTTAAATCGCTCCATCAATCAGGTATGACCATTGTACTGGTAACACATCTGATGGACGATGTTGCTGATTATGCTGATTTTGTTTATGTCCTTGAGGCTGGTAAAATCATCTTATCAGGTCAGCCAAAGGCTATTTTTCAACACATTGATTTGCTAAAAGAAAAGCAATTAGGTGTCCCTAAGGTGACAGCCTTTGCCCAATGCCTGGCTAAGCAAGGCTTTGATTTACCCTATTTACCCATTACTTTGGAGGAATTAAGAGAGGTATTAAAGCATGGATAAACTCATTCTTGGTCGCTATATTCCTGGGAATTCAATTATTCATCGGCTTGATCCAAGAAGCAAGCTGCTTGCTATGATTATCTATATTATCATTATTTTTTGGGCCAATAATGTGGTAACTAATCTTTTGCTGTTAGCATTTACCTTGCTGCTGATTTTCTTGTCACAGATAAAATGGTCTTTCTTTTTCAATGGTGTTAAGCCTATGATTGGTATTATCCTATTTACAACGCTTTTTCAAGTTTTTTTTACACAGGGAGGATCAGTTCTTTTTCAGCTTGGAATAATTAAGATAACAAGCTTGGGATTAAGTCAAGCCATTTTGATTTTCATGCGATTTGTTTTGATTATTTTCTTTTCCACGCTGTTAACCCTAACCACCACCCCACTAAGCTTATCTGATGCTGTCGAAGCGCTGTTGAAGCCTTTAGTTAGGTTTAAGGTACCTGCCCATGAGATCGGTTTGATGTTGTCTTTGAGCTTACGGTTTGTTCCAACCTTGATGGACGATACAACTCGTATTATGAATGCGCAAAAAGCGCGAGGTGTTGATTTTGGAGAAGGCAATCTTATTCAAAAGGTAAAGTCGATTATCCCTATTTTGATTCCTCTTTTTGCTTCAAGCTTTAAAAGAGCTGACGCTTTAGCGATCGCTATGGAGGCTAGAGGCTATCAAGGCGGTGACAGTCGAACAAAATACCGCCTGCTAAGCTGGCAATTAAAAGACACCCTAGCCATTGCTTTGGTAGTTATTTTGGGGATTTTCCTTTTCTACTTAAAAAGCCCCTCAGGGCTCACCTAGCTATATTACAGCAAACTATTTGTTAGGCTGTAGCACTAGAATTCGTTAATAATAACAATGCTTAAATCATCTGTTACACAGAGCTGAGCTTAGGCATTGTTTTTATTTTGGGCTTTTTAAGCTCAAAAGACACTGATATCAGGCTAGAAAACTTGTAATATCAATATTGCTGTAATATTTTTAATATATCTTAAATAGACAAGTAATAATTAACAGTTAATATGGATAGCAGAGAAAAGTGAGGTATTTATTTAATGTTTAAACAAGACATTTTGAAACAACGTTATGTTAGTTTTGGCATTGTAGCAGCTGCTATTGCTTTACTTGCAGTAGTCTTTGCTTTTTCAAGTGAAAATGTAAACACTGATTCCTATGCTAAAGCTTCTGACACTAAGGTTGTGAAGAAACATCATAAAGCAAAAAAATCAACAGCAGCAAAGGCTGCAACCAAGGAGCAGCCAGCTGAGCAAGCAGAGGCTTCTTCTGCTGATGTAGCACCAGCTCAGGAACCAGTAGCTTCTGAGGTAGCTAGTCCTGCTGTGCAAGAGGCTGCTCCTCAAGCTCAGTATGCAGCTACACCAGTGGCTTATAGCAATGGAGTAGTCCTTTCTAACGGCAATACCGCAGGGGCTATCGGTAGCGAAGCAGCAGCTCAAATGGCAGCAGCTACTGGTGTTCCACAAGCTACTTGGGAAGCCATTATCGCTCGCGAGTCAAATGGAAATCCTAACGCAGCTAATCCTTCAGGTGCTTCAGGCTTATTCCAAACCATGCCAGGCTGGGGATCAACTGCAACCGTTCAGGATCAGGTAAATTCAGCCTTAAATGCCTATCGTGCACAAGGCTTGTCAGCTTGGGGCTACTAAGAACAGATAACATCGTTAAAAAACCTATCATCTCGTGTGATGATAGGTTTTTAGTATCGCTTTACAATGATTGGATAATCCCAATCACCTCTTGGGGTGTTTCTCCAATGTATTGTGCGCCATGTGTTTGTAAATCCTCTTGACAACCAAATCCCCAAGTAACACCAAGTCTTGCAATACCTGCTTGTTTGCCACCAATCATATCAAATTTGGTATCTCCGACAATTATAGCCTCTTTTTTATTAATGGCAAAATCTTGTAAGCATGCCTTGATGATATCCAACTTGTGGCAACGATTAGGAATAGAGCCTAGGATAGCCTTGAAATAATGGCTAATTGTTAAATCCTGAAGCATTTGCCTTGCCATAGGCTCATATTTACTAGTTGTCACATAAAGGTCAAGGTTTTTTTGTGAGAGAGTATCTAATAGCTCTGTGATTTCAGGATAAAGCCTTGCTTGGTAAATACCTGATTCCTTATAAAAATCTCTAAAGTGTGTTATAGCAAGCTCGACATCATGCTGATCCTTGAAAAATGCTGAAAAGGTTGCTTCTAAGGGTGGTCCGATATAAGACGATAATATGCTATGATCAGGACAAGGGATTTTCATTTTTTGAAAGGTGTATTCAAAGGCGTTTAGTATTCCTATACTAGAATCCACCAAAGTACCATCTAAGTCAAATAGGATTGCTTTCATACTGTCTCCTCAGTCTATCTTTACGTGATTATATTAGTCTCCGAAAATCTCTTTACTATACCGTCTACCTGTTGGGGTTGCTGCTAATCCTCCCTCAGCTGTCTCCTTAAAGGCTGTTGGCATTGCGGCACCAACCTGATACATGGCGTCAACGACCTCATCTACAGGAATTTGTGACTGAATATCAGCCAATGCCATATCAGCAGCAACAAGAGCAAAGCTTGATCCTAATGCATTACGCTTAACACAGGGAACTTCGACCAAGCCAGCAACAGGATCACAAACCAAACCCAATAGATTTTTGATCACAAAGGCTACCGCTTGGCTAGCCTGATAAGCAGTACCACCTGCTGCCTTAACAAGGGCTGCAGCACTCATTGCAGAGGCAGAGCCCACCTCGGCTTGACAGCCTCCTTCTGCTCCAGAGATAGAGGCATTATTTCCAATGACTAAGCCAAAGGCACCTGCTGTAAAGAGAAAGTCCAGCTGCTCCTTTTCTGATAGCTTGAGCTTATCAATAGCAACAGCAAGGACAGCAGGTAGACAGCCCGCACTTCCAGCAGTCGGTGTTGCACAAACAAGTCCCATTTTTGC
The DNA here is from genome assembly GCF_015689395.1 of Streptococcus equi subsp. zooepidemicus. Taxonomy (NCBI): domain Bacteria; kingdom Bacillati; phylum Bacillota; class Bacilli; order Lactobacillales; family Streptococcaceae; genus Streptococcus; species Streptococcus equi. The sequence goes on along the minus strand of NZ_CP065054.1, from coordinate 2,121,917 downwards.
ATTTAACTCATTGACAGCCATAGCATTTCTCACAGCTGTTAAAATGGTTTGATCTGAAAGCCCCTTTCCTTTTTTGATGTAATGATCCATTTTAAGAGCATCACCGCCAGTTAAGCCGCTAATAGATTTGGTTGCTGTCAATCCGCTGACAACAGAATCCTTCATTACCTGTAAATGCTGTGACATGATAGATAGGATTTCTTCCCTGCTTCGGCCAGTCATTTCAACCTCTGTAGCAATCATTAGCTCTGCTACATTACCATCAAATCTATCATCAGCTTGCTTGACAAGCTCTTCAATTGTGTAAAACATGACATACCTTTCTAGTCAAAGAAATTGACATTATGCAGGTTGGGAATAGTTGCAATCTGCTTGACAGCAGCTTGACAATCACGAGAATCAACCTCAATAATCATAATGGCTTTCTCACCTGCACTTTCTCGAGTAACAGTCATTTGAGCGATATTAATATCACTAGCTGACAATATATCTGTAACCCTAGCAATCATTCCAGGAATATCTTGATGAACAATAATTAAGGTTGGAGTATTCATCGATAAGGAAACGGAAAAACCATTTAGCTCGGTGACCTGAATGTTTCCTCCTCCAATTGACACACCTGTAATGCTCATTGTTTTATCAGCCTTTTTGACACTAATCTTTACGGTATTTGGGTGGGGAGCATTGCTATCCTTTAAAATATCCCAATAAATTTTAATGCCCTTTTGATGAGCAATTTCAAGAGAATCCTTGATGCTTGGATTATTTGTATCCATTCCCATAATACCAGCTACTAGTGCCTTGTCGGTACCATGGCCTTGATAGGTCTTAGCAAATGAATTGTATAGATGAAAGGTCACCTCATCAGGAATTTCTCCAAAAATGGAGTGGACAACCTTTCCGATTCTAACAGCACCAGCGGTATGACTGCTCGATGGTCCAATCATCACTGGTCCAATGATGTCAAAAACTGATTGAAATTTTTGTGTGTTCATATATGCTCCATGCTCTTTTTATCCTTTTTATTATAACAAATCGCTAATCAAATGTCGTTTGTTATGAAAAAAGATATTGTTGGAAATAAGAGACAATACTGTTATAATAGTCATGCGTCTAGCGGCGCTTCAAAATCGACCTTCAAATCGAGCTTTGAGAAAACATTTGGACAAAGAAAAAAATGTAGAAATGAACAATTTGCCAGATCCTTGTTTAGGCGAGTTGATTCGTTCTATGCTTTTCTTCGTGTCCTTGTATCTTATATTGATGGGAGAATAAACGATGACAGATAACTCGAAAACGCGTGTTGTTGTTGGCATGAGTGGCGGTGTTGATTCATCTGTAACTGCCTTACTGTTAAAGGAGCAGGGATATGATGTGATTGGCGTCTTTATGAAGAATTGGGACGACACAGATGAATTTGGTGTTTGTACGGCGACTGAGGATTATAAAGATGTGGCAGCCGTAGCCGATCAGATTGGTATTCCTTACTATTCTGTTAATTTTGAAAAAGAGTATTGGGATAGGGTGTTTGAGTATTTCCTAGCAGAATACCGTTCAGGCCGCACCCCAAATCCTGATGTCATGTGCAATAAGGAGATAAAATTTAAAGCCTTCCTTGATTATGCGATGACATTGGGTGCTGATTATGTAGCAACAGGTCACTATGCCCAAATTAAACGTGATGAAAATGGTATAGTCCATATGCTGCGTGGTCTTGATAAGGGCAAGGACCAAACCTATTTTTTAAGCCAATTATCACAAGAGCAGCTCCAAAAAACCATGTTTCCCTTGGGTCACCTGCAAAAATCAGAGGTACGTGCTATTGCTGAACAAGCAGGCCTTGCAACAGCAAAGAAAAAAGACTCAACAGGGATTTGCTTTATTGGTGAGAAGAATTTTAAGACCTTTCTCAGTCACTATTTACCAGCTCAAAAGGGACGTATGATGACTGTTGATGGTCGTGATATGGGAGAGCATGCAGGCTTGATGTATTACACTATTGGCCAGCGTGGGGGACTTGGCATTGGTGGTCAGCAGGGTGGAGATAACAAGCCTTGGTTTGTTGTTGGAAAAGACCTTTCACAAAATATCCTTTATGTTGGTCAAGGCTTTTACCACGAGTCCTTAATGTCAACTAGTCTTGACGCTTCTGTCATTCAGTTTACAAGAGAGGTTCCTGAAGAGTTCACCCTAGAATGCACAGCAAAGTTCCGCTATCGTCAGCCAGATTCTAAGGTGACGGTCCATGTCAAGAAAGACAAAGCTAAGGTTGTTTTTACTGAGCCTCAGCGTGCGATTACACCCGGTCAAGCAGTCGTTTTTTATGATGGTCATGAGTGTCTTGGTGGTGGCATTATTGATATGGCATATAAAGATGACGAGCCTTGTCAATATATTTAGCTTGACACATCAATTGACAGATGTGTCAATATTATTGACGACTTTGTCATCTGATAAGTCTTGACAAGCTGGCAAATTTTGATAGAATAAGGTTAACAATAACGATGATGGTCAAAGCTCATGGGAATTGTAGGTCTTTTTGACTTACAGCTTTCTCGGGTTTTGACTATTTTTATGGCTTAAGAACAGTGTCAAGGAGAAAAGATGGTTCATGATTTTAGAACAAGGACAGCAGACCATAGCTTTGGTGTCAGGGCTTCAGCGTTAATAATTAAAGACGGCTATATTTATCTTGCTAAATCATCCAAAGAGGACTATTATCTTTTGGGTGGTGCTATTCATGTTGGAGAAAGCACAGAAGAAGCTATCAAGCGTGAGGTTCTAGAAGAGGTAGGAGCTGAGGTTTCAGTTGATCACTTAGCCTTTGTGGTTGAAAATCAATTTTGTCTAGAGGGAGTGAACTTTCATCAGATTGAGTTTCACTATATTGTAAGTCTATTATCTGATCCTAGCCCTTCTTTAGTTGAGGGTGGTCATGCCAGGGTTTGTGAGTGGGTTGCTCTTGATGATCTAGACAAGATAAGGCTCAATCCTAGTTGTTTAAAAAGGGCTATAAAGCATTGGGACGGGCAACTTCAGCATATAAAACATATTGAGATAAAGGAGTAGATATGGTACATGAATTTACAGAATCCTATGATGTCATCGTTGTAGGAGCAGGACATGCAGGTGTTGAAGCCAGTTTAGCGGCTAGCCGTATGGGGTGTAAAACCTTATTAGCCACGATAAATCTTGATATGCTGGCTTTTATGCCCTGCAATCCCTCTATTGGAGGGTCAGCTAAGGGCATTGTTGTTCGCGAAATTGATGCTCTTGGTGGAGAGATGGGGAAAAATATTGACAAAACCTATATCCAAATGAAGATGCTCAATACAGGTAAGGGACCGGCAGTTCGAGCATTACGGGCTCAGGCAGATAAAAGCCTGTATGCACGTGAAATGAAGCACACTGTTGAAAAGCAAGAAAACCTCACCCTTCGCCAGTCTATGATTGATGATATTTTAGTGGAAAATGGTAAGGTTGTTGGAGTGCTGACAGCAACAGGGCAAAAATATGCAGCTCAGGCAGTGATCATAACAACAGGTACAGCTCTTCGTGGTGAGATTATCCTTGGAGAATTGAAATATTCGTCTGGTCCGAATAACAGCCTAGCTTCAGTGACGCTAGCTGATAATTTAAAAAAGCTTGGTCTTGAAATTGGGCGCTTTAAGACAGGAACCCCACCACGTGTCAAGGCTTCTTCTATTGATTATGAGGAAACAGAGATTCAGCCTGGTGATGTAACTCCAAATCATTTTTCCTTTATGTCTAAGGACAAAGATTATTTGGCTCATCAGATTCCTTGCTGGCTGACCTACACCAATCAGACCAGTCATGATATCATCACTAAAAACCTATATCGAGCACCTATGTTTTCAGGGGTTGTCAAAGGAGTTGGCCCGCGCTATTGTCCATCAATTGAAGATAAGATTGTACGATTTGCTGATAAAGAGCGTCATCAGCTCTTTTTAGAGCCAGAAGGCTTTGACACTGAGGAGGTTTATGTTCAAGGCCTATCTACAAGTCTTCCTGAGGACGTCCAAAAGGAATTGGTTCACTCTATTAAAGGGCTTGAAAATGCTGAGATGATGAGAACAGGCTATGCTATTGAGTATGATATTGTGCTGCCTCATCAGCTTCGAGCTACACTTGAAACCAAATTGATTTCAGGCCTCTTTACTGCCGGACAGACTAATGGAACCTCAGGCTATGAGGAAGCTGCTGGTCAAGGCCTTGTCGCTGGTATCAATGCTGCTTTGAAGGTTCAGGGCAAGCCTGAGCTCATTTTAAAGCGCAGTGACGCTTATATTGGTGTAATGATTGATGATTTGGTAACCAAAGGTACCTTGGAGCCTTACCGCTTGCTGACATCACGCGCAGAATATCGTCTCATTCTTCGTCATGACAATGCGGACATGCGATTGACTGAAATTGGTCGTCAAATTGGCCTAGTTGACGATGAGCGTTGGTCTGCCTTTGAAATCAAAAAAAATCAATTTGACAATGAATTAAAGCGGCTAGATAGTATCAAATTAAAGCCGATCAAAGAAACCAATGCTCGTGTTCAAAAGCTTGGCTTTAAGCCCTTGACGGACGCAATGACAGCTAAGGAATTTATGCGTCGACCAGAGGTTGACTATGCCACTGTAGTGTCATTTATAGGTCCTGCTGCTGAGGGATTAGATGCTAAGCTGATTGAGCTACTAGAAACTGAGATCAAATACGAAGGCTATATCAAAAAGGCCCTTGATCAGGTTGCTAAAATGAAGCGTATGGAGGAAAAGCGGATTCCTAAGACCATTGATTGGGACGCTATTGACTCAATTGCTACTGAGGCAAGGCAAAAATTTAAAAAAATCAATCCAGAAACCATTGGTCAGGCTAGTCGCATTTCAGGTGTAAATCCGGCAGATATTAGCATTTTAATGGTTTATCTTGAAGGTAATGGAAAGGCTCGTCGTAAAACACAATAGTCATCAAATTGTAATCTCAAAACCACTGACAGCTCTGTATTTCAGGGCTGTTTTATGGTATAATACGGGATTAAGAGGTTAAAGATGAAAAGATTTCGTTTTGAAACCATTCATTTAATTATGATGGAGTTGATTTTATTCGGCTTACTAGCCTTATGTGTTAGGATCATGCAATCAAAAATGCTGATCACACTAGCTATTTTTTTAGTGTTGTTGTTTGTTGCGGCCTTGCTTTGGTATCAAAAAAAGGTTTACGAATTGTCTGATTTAGACCATATTGAGCTATTGAACGAACAAACAGAAAATAATTTAAAAACGTTACTGGATAACATGCCAGTTGGTGTTATTCAGTTTGATCAAGAAACCAATGCTATTGAGTGGTACAATCCTTACGCAGAGCTGATTTTCACTGATGAGGACGGTTTTTTACAGGAACAAACGATCCAACAGCTTCTCACTGATAAGCGTAAAAGTGATATTTCTCAAACCTTTGAGGTTTCTGGCAATCGATACACGTCTTATATTGACGTTACATCAGGCATTTTTTATTTTTTTGATAGCTCTGTTGGTAATAGACAATCAGCAGATTCTAGCTTGCTAAAGCCAGTTATTGGTATTATTTCTGTGGATAATTATGACGACATTACAGATGACTTATCTGATGCTGATACGTCAAAGATAAATTCATTTGTGGCTAATTTCATAGCTGAGTTTATGGAATCTAAGCAGGTATTTTATCGACGTGTTAATATGGATCGTTTTTACTTTTTTACAGACTATAAGATCTTAAAAGGGCTGATGGACGATAAGTTTTCTATTTTAGAGCAGTTCCGAAAGGAAGCCCAAGAAGCGCAGCTACCATTGACCCTAAGTATGGGCATTTCCTTTGGAGAGGAAAATCACTGTCAAATTGGTCAGGTTGCTCTTGAGAATCTGAATATTGCTCTTGTCCGAGGCGGAGATCAGATTGTTATTCGTGAAAATGCAGACCATACAAATCCTGTCTATTTTGGTGGCGGCTCTGTTTCTACGGTTAAACGCTCTAGGACTAGGACGCGTGCCATGATGACAGCTATTTCAGACCGTATCAAAATGGTTGATAATGTGTTTATCGTAGGTCACCGTAAACTGGACATGGACGCCTTAGGCTCGGCTGTTGGTATGCAATTTTTTGCTAGTAACATTATTGAAAACAGCTTTGCTGTCTATAATCCGGATGAGATGAGTCCAGACATTGAAAGAGCTATCGAGCGCTTACAGGCTGATGGTAAGACACGTCTTATCAGTGTTTCTCAAGCAATGGGGCTTACGACCCCTAGATCACTGTTAGTAATGGTGGATCACTCTAAGATTTCCTTAACCTTGTCTAAGGAATTTTACGAGCAATTCCAAGATGTTATTATCGTTGATCATCACCGAAGAGATGATGATTTTCCAGATAATGCTATCTTGACCTTTATTGAAAGTGGTGCAAGCAGTGCTGCAGAGCTAGTGACAGAATTAATCCAGTTTCAAAATGCGAAGAAGCGCTTAAACAAGATTCAAGCAAGTGTTTTGATGGCTGGTATTATGCTGGATACTAAGAATTTTTCAACACGTGTCACCAGTAGAACCTTTGATGTTGCTAGTTATTTACGAAGCAGAGGTAGTGATAGCGTCGAAATTCAAAATATTTCAGCAACTGATTTTGATGACTATAAGCAGGTTAATGAGATCATTCTCAGAGGTGAGCGCCTTAGCGACTCCATTATCGTTGCAACCGGGCTTGCTGGGCAATATTATAGTAATGTCATTGCTAGTAAGGCAGCAGATACCATACTATCAATGGCCCATATTGAGGCTAGCTTTGTTATTGTAGAGACAGGAGCTGATAAGATTGCTATATCAGCAAGAAGTCGTAGTAAAATCAATGTCCAAAGAATAATGGAGAAGCTTGGTGGCGGAGGGCATTTCAACCTAGCAGCGTGTCAAATGAAGCATATTAGTCTGAGCGAGGCTAAGCAGCTGTTACTAGAAACAATTGATAACACAATGAAAGAAACAAGAGAGGTAGAGTCATGAAAGTCATTTTTTTAGTTGACGTCAAAGGAAAAGGAAAAAAAGGAGAAATCAAGGAGGTTCCCACTGGCTACGCTCAGAATTTTCTGATTAAGAAAAATCTAGCAAGGGAAGCTAGCAGTCAAGCAATTGGCCAGCTAAGAGGGCAACAAAAAGCTGAGGAAAAGGCACAGGCTGAAATCCTAGCAGAGGCTAAGGCTGTTAAGAAAATCCTAGATGACGAAAAGACTCGTGTTCAGTTTAAGGAAAAGGTTGGACCAGATGGGCGTACCTTTGGCTCAATTACAGCCAAGAAAATTTCCGAGGAATTGCAAAAGCAATTTAAGGTCAAGGTTGACAAGCGTCATATTGTTTTAGATCACCCTATTCGTGCTATTGGTCTTATCGAGGTGCCAGTTAAGTTGCATAAAGAAGTGATAGCTGAAATAAAGCTAAACATTGCTGAGGCATAGCACATCAGCCTAAAAAAGATTTGGAGGTGCTGAGTTTGCCTGAAGTTGCTGAGTTACGAGTTCAACCCCAAGATTTACTGGCCGAGCAATCTGTACTAGGCTCTATCTTTATTTCGCCAGACAAGTTGATTACCGTTAGAGAATTTATCGGTCCAGAGGATTTTTATAAGTATTCTCACAAGGTCATTTTCAGGGCAATGATAAGGCTTAGTGATCGAAATGACGCTATTGATGCAACAACAGTGAGGACGATTCTTGATGACCAAGGGGACCTTCAACATATTGGTGGCTTGTCTTATATTGTTGAGTTGGTTAATAGTGTACCTACCAGTGCCAATGCAGAATACTATGCTAAAATAGTAGCTGAAAAGGCTATGCTGCGTGACATTATCAACAGGTTGACAGAGACTGTAAACCTAGCCTATGAGGGCACATCTGACTCGGAGGATATTATTGCAAGTGCCGAAAAGGCCTTGGTTGATATCAGTGAGCATAGTAATCGTAGTGGCTTTCGTAAGATTTCAGATGTTTTAAAAATTAATTATGAGAATCTCGAGGTTCGTTCTAAGCAGACATCAGACGTCACAGGTTTACCAACAGGCTTTAGGGACCTTGACAAGATTACAACAGGTTTACACCCAGATCAACTGATTATTTTAGCAGCCCGTCCTGCGGTCGGTAAGACGGCCTTTGTCTTAAACATTGCTCAAAATGTTGGTACAAAGCAAAAGAGAGCGGTTGCCATTTTCTCCTTAGAAATGGGAGCTGAAAGCCTTGTTGATCGTATGCTGGCAGCTGAAGGAATGGTCAATTCACATAGCTTGAGAACTGGTCAATTGACTGACCAGGATTGGAATAATGTAACCATTGCTCAGGGGGCTTTAGCAGAGGCACCCATCTATATTGATGATACACCTGGCATTAAGATCACTGAAATTAGAGCTAGGGCACGTAAATTGTCTCAGGAGGTTGAAGGAGGCTTAGGGCTGATTGTCATTGATTATCTCCAACTGATTACTGGTACAAGACCTGAAAATCGTCAGCAAGAGGTTTCTGATATTTCGAGGCAGCTGAAGATTTTAGCTAAGGAATTAAAGGTGCCCGTTATTGCTTTGAGTCAGCTTTCTCGTGGAGTTGAGCAAAGGCAGGACAAGCGTCCAGTTTTATCTGATATTCGTGAGTCTGGCTCTATTGAGCAAGACGCAGATATTGTTGCATTTTTGTACCGAGACGATTATTATCGTAAAGAAAATGACAGCACAGAGGAAATCCTTGAGGATAATACAATTGAGGTGATTCTTGAGAAAAACAGGGCAGGTGCGCGTGGGACAGTTAAGCTGATGTTTCAAAAGGAATACAATAAATTTTCGACAATAGCTCAATTTGAGGAAAGATAAGAAAGAGGGAAAGAGAATGAGTGATGCATTTACAGATGTTGCCAAAATGAAAAAAATAAAGGAAGACATTAAGGCTCATGAAGGTCAGTTGGTTGAGTTAACACTTGAAAATGGTCGTAAGCGTGAAAAAAATAAGGTTGGCAGATTGATAGAGGTTTACCCTTCTTTATTTATCATTGAGTATCAGGGGAACCCAGATGCTTCAGGGGAAGCGAATAATTCTTATGTTGAGTCTTATACCTATTCAGATATTTTGACGGAAAAAACACTGATTCATTATTTTGATTGAAAAATCAATGCCCATTTAGGGCTTTTTCTTTACACTTTGTTGACAGCTGTGTAAAGATATGTATCAATTTGAAGCCTAGGAGGACCTATTGGCAAATGGCTGAAGTCCTGGCTAATAAAGTCCTGGTTAATAATAGGGACTAGCTTTCTTGAAAAGCAGCTACTCTGAAGCTCTTGGTACTAGGTCCCAATCTTTGAGCTTACAACTAACCATTTTTGATGATATGATACTAAAAATGTAAAAAAACCTTGAATCAATACCTTTTTCATGTTACAATTAGCTTTGTGTGAAATAACAGCAGAAAAATATGAAGCTCGTCAACAGGCGGTTAACTAAATTGAGTAACCTTTGCTGTTTAGGCGAAAACCTCCTGCACGAATCAGGATTTTTCAAACAGTTATTTCCTCGTTATATTTTTTAGAGGAGGACATGATACATGTCACGTTATACTGGTCCATCATGGAAACAATCACGTCGTCTTGGCTTGTCATTGACAGGCACAGGTAAGGAATTGGCACGTCGTAACTACGTACCTGGTCAGCATGGCCCTAACAACCGTAGCAAGCTTTCAGAATATGGCTTGCAGCTTGCTGAGAAGCAAAAGCTTCGCTTTTCATATGGTATGGGGGAAAAACAATTCCGTAACCTATTCGTACAAGCTACAAAAATCAAAGAAGGAACTCTTGGTTTCAACTTCATGCTTCTTTTAGAGCGTCGTCTTGACAATGTGGTTTACCGCTTAGGTCTTGCAACTACTCGTCGTCAAGCACGTCAGTTTGTCAACCATGGTCATATTCTTGTTGATGGTAAGCGTGTTGATATCCCATCATTCCGCGTTGAGATTGGCCAAGTCATCTCTGTTCGTGAAAAATCAATGAAGGTTCCTGCAATCCTTGAGGCAGTTGAAGCAACTCTTGGACGTCCAGCTTTTGTTTCATTTGACGCTGAAAAGCTTGAAGGATCATTAACTCGTCTCCCAGAGCGCGACGAAATTAACCCAGAAATCAATGAAGCACTTGTCGTTGAATTCTACAACAAAATGCTTTAAGATAAGACTTTATATTGTAAGAAGCCTACAACAGTGGGCTTTTTGCTTTGTCTTAAATCGTTGATTTCTGGATTTGCTCCCCTTTTTGAAATTTTTAACAAAGATTCAAAGCCTTATTCTAAAGCATTTCACAGATAATTTTAGCTAAGAACCCTACCACAAAGAATAACCCTCTCAGGCTAAAATAAACCATGGTTTTAGCGCTTCTATCTGGTAGGTTGATAACTTTTTTATATTGCTAGCTTCAAAAAAACGCTTAGAGACGATTTTTGAAGCTAAAAAAGCCAGCTTATGCTAGCTACCTTGGTTAATAATTCAATAAATCTATTTTACCATAAAGGAGCGAATCATGGGGGCTAAAGAACAACTCAAAGAATTGCAGTTACTCTTTGCTTTAATGACCTTATTTGAGGAGCAACGAGACAAAGACATCAAGCTGATAAATACTTTTCATAACCCCGAGGTAAAGGACATTGAAAAAGGTACTGCTAAGCAACTCTTGTATTTAGGCAAAGAACGTGATAAGAGACTAGCCATGATTGCCACCTTACAAAATGAGAAACAGATAGCTGTTATTAAGGCTAGATATGTGGACGACTTATCATGGGACGAGATACCTGATAAGTTAGGTTATTCAAGGAATACTGTTTTCAAATGACACAGAGAAGCTTTAAAGATATTAGATGAGCAAGAAGAATGCCATTCGTAAATTAAAAGAGTTCCATAGATGGCAACGTGTCGCCAATAGCCTTAATTTAACGTATAACAAGCGTTACAAGCTATTAATTCCACGAGCAGAAAATGCCTTGAAATAAGCCGAGAATGTGCCCTAGAGGAGCTAGACTATTAAGCATGCCATTAACCACTATCTAAGCTAGAATACAGGAAAATACTAATTGAATGCTATTTGATCAGTGAGAAAAAACCTCAACAGGACATCATAGAAGAACTTAATGAGAACCAAAGCTGGTACTATAACACTAAGAAAAGAGCTTTGCTTGAGTTTTCGGAGCATTATAGGGGTGGGGTGTTAAAATAATCTGGGCAAATATTATTGCTTCTTGAACATCAGTAAGCATGTAACTATATATGACTATACATATATAGTTCATAGTGCTATAATACCTTTAAGGAGGTGCTACTATGCAAGTCTTAGAAAAAAATACGCAGGTTAATTTTAAAACCAACAGCGATTTACTAGAAAAAGCTAAAGCCGTTATCACAGCGCAAAATCTTGATATGACAGCTAGCTTTAATTTGTTTTTAGAAAACATTGTACAAAATAACGCCTTGCCTTTTGAGACTGACGCCGATAAAGAACGAGCTGAACTACTTGCAGACTTACGGGCTGAAATTGCTCAAAGCTTTGATGATTTAGAACATGGACGCGTATATAATGCTAGTGAAGTGAGGGCTAACCTTGGTATCTGATCACAAACCTTATAGCCTTATTATTCCTGAAACCGTACAGGAGCAGCTACGGAGTATAAAAAGCTATATTGCAACTGTGTACTTTTCAGAGCAGGCAGGCGCTAGCACCGTTAACAATATCCTTTACGGTTTAGAACGCCTTGAATTTTTTCCAGAAGCAGGATTTAATGCAGACGAGAGAGTAGGAGAAGCCATTTATCCACCCTACAATACCCGTTGCATTGTTTTAGGGGATTACCTAGCTTTTTATCATATTTTAGAGGACAGAAAAGCCGTCTTTGTATCTGACATTCTCCATAGCAAGCAAGACTATATCAGACTGTTCAGGAAAAAATAAACGCTTTTAGAAACAAGACAATTTAAAAAGCACCTTGGAGCGGTGCTAGTTTCTTGCCTGCTGAACTCATAACTTAGGGCTACTGAAAGGCCCTTTTTTTGCTCCCCTTTTTGCGAACTTTGGGGGAGTATTTAACACTGTCTAATTATAAGTTATTTGGTTAGAAAGCTTATCATATCAGGGGTTAGGGAGTGTAAAGAACGTGTAAAGCTAAGTAATCTTAACTGTACAACAAAATGCTTTAAGATAAGACTTTATATTGTAAGAAGCCTACAACAGTGGGCTTTTTTGGTTGAGCTGTTAGCTGATTTATGTACCGATCCCAAAAGATTAGACCAAAATTCTAACGATTGGAGATCGGTATTGTTAGGCATAAAGATCATTATAAACTCAAGAAAAAATAGTTTACAAAGCTATTTTTTTGGTGCTGGATTTGGCATCATCAGCGTAGGGTTATGTTTTAGATAGCATTTTTAAGACGAAATGAGTCATTTCCTGAGGGGATTCTTTTTTTCCTTTAGCAATCCAGCTTTGGCAGACACCGAAAAAGGCATGTGCTAGGTAGATGCTTCGGTATTCTCTTTCGGTTGGGGATAAGATGTCCTTACTGAACTTGTCCTGAAGATCGGTAGTGATCAATAGACGAACTTTGTTAATGATAAAGCTTTGGATTTCTCGGGTACCATTGGAGGATAGCAGAGCAGATAGTAGTTGCTCTCGCTTGAGAAATTCAAATACTTCTAAAAAGGCATGCTCCTTGTTTTGGTATTCTTTTTCAAAAATGTATTCTAATTTGTGAAAGAAGGTTTGCTGATAGTAATCAATCATCTCATATTTGTCTTTGTAGTGAGTATAAAAGCCAGAACGACTAATGCCTGCCATTTTAGCCAGCTGAACAGTTGTTACATCATCGAAGCTTTCTGTTTTTAGTAAGCTCACCATTGCATTAAGAATGGCCTTCTTGGTTTGTTGCTTGCGGCTATCCATCATTATCTCCTTTTGAACACTTATAGACATTATGTCTAAAAAGTTTATTTTTTACCTTGTAAAATGTCACTTTATTTGTATAATATATTCTATCATAATTTTTGAACAGTATGTCTATTTGGAGAAAAAATAATGCTAGAAGAATTAAAAGCAATAATCAAAAATCGTAAGGTAATAGTGACAATGATTGGGGTTGCTCTAGTGCCAGCTCTCTACAATTTGTCCTTTTTAGGGTCCATGTGGGATCCTTATGGTCGGGTTGATCAGTTGCCTGTAGCAGTTGTGAATCAGGATAAGCCTGCTTATTTAAATAACAAGAGACTGACTATTGGTAAAGATATGGTAGACAATATGTCTAAAAACAAGGAATTGGATTATCATTTTGTGGCTGCAGGTGCTGCACAGAGGGGCTTGGAAAAGGGTCGTTATTATATGACGATTACGTTGCCAAAGGATTTGTCACAAAAGGCTACTATGCTATTAGATCAGCAGCCAGAGAAGCTAATTGTCAGCTATCAAACCAGTAAGGGGCACAGCTTTATCGCGTCTAAAATGGGTGAATCTGCTATGAATCACTTGAGAGAGACTGTTTCTAAAAATATAAGGAAGACCTATATCACTTCTGTTTTTAAAAGCATGCATCAGCTCCAATCTGGTCTAAAGGAAGCTTCAGATGGCGGTCAGCAATTAGCCGCTGGCTTAGTAACTGCTAGGACAAGCAGTCAGCTAATGTCAAGGCATTTGAACACCTTATCTGAATCAAGTGCTCGCTTATCTCAAGGAGCGGACAATCTATCTAGTGGTATAGCTGCCTATACAGCTGGTGTTGGTCAGCTTGATACTGGCTTAGGACAGCTAGCAGCTGATATGCCAGCGTATCTAGATGGTGTCTCTCGATTATCCAAGGGTGCTAATCAGTTAAATGCTGGCTTGACCCAATTGGCTCTAGGAAGTGATCTGTCTCAAGACAAACAAGCTAATATTCAAGCTTTAATGGCTAGCCTACCAAAGCTTAATCAGGCTATCCAGCAGCTAAATACCAATCTTTCCTTGTCTTTGGCACCAAATGTGGACTCAGGAGCCATTGCTAAGCATTTAGCTGATATGACGCGTTTAGTGCAGGAGCTTATAGCAGACGATACTGCTGATAAGAACAATCAGCTAGCCGCTCTACAAGCTACAGCTACCTATCAAGGTCTCAGCTCTGAGCAGCAAGAGGAACTGAGCTCAGCTATTTCCAATACTTCAACTAAAGCGACAACATCGGCAAAGGCTATGTTGACATCATTGCAAGCGTTGTCTGAGGAGCTAGAGGCTATGTCAATAAGTGCTGGTGCAGCTGATCAACTGAGGAACTTTAAAGCACTTGTTAATCAGCTGTCTTATCAAGCTGATCAAATCCTACCTAGTACAGGTAAGGCCTTGTCAGAGCTTTCAACTGGTTTAAGGGCTGTTCACTCAGCAACAACAGCCCAGCTCTTATCAGGAAGTCAAGCTCTTGCTGGTGGCTTTAATCAATTGACAGCTAAGAATGAAGCTCTTACAGCAGGCCTGTCTACTCTTGCTACAGGGGCAACAGCTCTTAACCATCAATCTAGTCAATTACTAGCAGGTGGTCAACAGCTTACAGCAGGCGCTAATCAGCTAGCGTTTGGAGCCAATGAGCTCTCTTCTGGTAGCTCTCAGTTGACAGGTGGATTGACAACTTTGTCAACAGGTCTGTCAAGCTTAACGACCTCACTGTCAAAAGCTTCTGACCAGCTTTCAATGGCTTGGGTAGAGGATCAGAATGCTGATATGGTATCTGATCCAGTAGCATTATCAGAGAAGGACAAGGATAAGGTTAGGACCAATGGTATTGGCATGGCTCCTTATATGATTGCTGTGTCTCTAATGGTAGTTGCCTTGTCTACAAATATTATTTTTGCAGAGGCCTTATCTGGTAAGCCGATTAAAGATAGATGGGATTGGGCAAGGCAAAAATTACTGATCAATGGCATGATTTCGACCGTTGGCTCTGTTATTCTTTACGCTGCGCTTCAGCTGCTAGGCTTTGAAGCTAATGACGGTATCAAGACCTTAGGCTTTATTATGCTGAGTGGCTGGACCTTGATGGCTTTAGTGACTGCATTGGTCGGCTGGGATGCCCGATATGGTGCCTTTGCTTCGTTAATTATGCTGCTACTACAGGTTGGTGCTGCGGGTGGTTCTTATCCTATTGAGTTGAGTGGTCAGATCTTTCAGATTCTCCACCCTTATCTTCCAATGTCTTATATTGTCTCTGGCCTTCGTCAGACAATATCATTAACAGCCCATATAGGTTTAGAGACGGGTATATTGGTTGGCTTTTTGTTAAGCTTTATGACTATAGGAGTGCTGATTTATCGTCCAAAGGACAAGCAGTCGTCCTAGCTAATAGCTGAGCTGACAGGCTATCGTTGAACAGTAGATATAGTAAAAAGCTTCTAGAAATTGTGGCTTGAGCTCTTTCTAGAAGCTTTTTTAATGGCTGGTTTAGTTTACGGAGATAAGTCCATTATTATTGGAAATGGTAAGCTGGGCTTTAAAGGGCGTTTGACGACCTGCTTCTTGACTGATCGTT
Source organism: Streptococcus equi subsp. zooepidemicus (assembly GCF_015689395.1). Lineage (NCBI taxonomy): Bacteria > Bacillati > Bacillota > Bacilli > Lactobacillales > Streptococcaceae > Streptococcus > Streptococcus equi. Next base: position 2,106,343 of record NZ_CP065054.1, on the reverse strand, counting down.
ACAAATCCATTATTATTTGAAGCCTTTACGTCATAGTAGCTGAGATTTTCTCTAGGACAATTGATGTCAATGATTCCATTCTTATTGATGATAGTGATGTCATTGGAAAAGGATAGCTGCTGCCCTATGATATTACCATTTTTATTTTCAACGGAGGTTTCTGTTAGCTGACTTGCTTCTAATCTGATGTTTCCATTGTCATTGCTTAGCTGGCAATTTATTAGGGTACTATTGTCACAGATTAGGTTAGCATTTTTGGCTTGACATTTACTAGACTGGATATGGCAATGCTCTAAAATAATGTTCCCATTTTTGCTGATCAGGTTGACAGTGCTATCTGATAAATGACTGATAGAAATCGTTCCATTGTAAGTGTTAGAGCTAATGCTATCACAATGTATATGGCTTATGGTGACATCGTTGTTATCACTTTCTCCAGAGATTTTTTTCAGGTGGTGGTTGACGGGTAGTGTCAAGATAATGGCTTGATATTTTGCCAGCCAGCGATCTAGGAAATGAAAGCCATATTGTATTGTTGGTACAGCTGAGTCTTCAATGATATTGAGCATGCCGTCACTATCTTGGCTTATTGTGATGCGGTTATCATCATATGAAATAGTAGGGTAAGGAATGTCAGCAACTTCAATGGTTAAATCATGGTTGAGCAGACTGTAGCGAATGTCAACTATTGGCTCAAGCTTTTGTGAGCTTGCTTCTGACTTTGTTTTGTTGTCAACTTCCCAATTCGTCCAGTCATCTTCGTCTGTTTTTTCGGGGAGATCTAAGGCTTTTAATAGCTCCTTGGCAATGTCCTCTGGATTTCCCAGTTCTTTAAGGATAGCCTGCTCATGGTCAGGACCAGCCTCGTCAAAATACTCTGTAAAATGGTCAATGATTTCTTGGTAATCCTTTTGAGGTAAATGGTTGATCTGCTGCTTTAGCTTGTCTAGAAAATCTTGTTTAGTCATTATGATATCCTCCCTTGATTAATGAATTGATAGGTCGCCTTGATTGACAGTGATGTCAAGTTGATTGACAGTATTGGCTATGTCAGAGTGAAATGAAGTAGCTCCTGTTGCTGCGTCTGTGTTAAGCTTGGCGTTTGAAAAACGAGAGCTGAGCTTGATACTACCTCTTGTTGTGACATGATAAGCAATATCTCTTAGATTTGCTAATGTGGTATTGATATTAATATCGCCGCCATTAATTGTGTTTTTCCCCTTAATTGTGACATGATTTATAGCAAGCTCGGAGGGGTCTGTATAGTCATAGTCGTTTTCTTCTTTTGTATCAGCTACAGTGATAGAAGAGTCTTTGATCCTGCCTTCGTTAAGTTCTAGCTGCCTTGAGTTCTCAGCAGCTTCATAATAATCTGCTTTAGGTAATTTTCGTAGGTATTTGTCTAGCTCTGCTAGGTACTCAGCTCTTGTCATGCCTTAATCTCCCTTCAATAATGCCATCTAGGGTAGTCTTGTAGCTTTGCCATTCTTCCTTTAAGAAAATCAGCTGCTTTTCGCCTTTGGCTGTAATGGTGTAGTAGTTACGCTTGCGACCTTGATGTTCCTGACTATAGGTGGTTAAATAGTCTGATTTCTCTAGCTTTTTTAAAATAGGGTATAGGGTTGATTCCCTGATATTAGCGACAAGCTTAATGGTTTGGCTGATATCATAACCATAGGAATCATGCTTGTCAACAATAGATAAAATCAAAAATTCAATCAAGGTAGCAGATACTGGAAAATACATCTGGTTGCTCCCTTCTTGCCTCGTATTTATATATATAATTATTTTATATATTAAGTATAGAGCTTCTGTTTTGATATGTCAATATTTTATATATAAAAATTTTATATATTATAGAGAGCAATCGTAGCCATTTCTTGACCAAAGGATTGCTATTTTATACTATGGAAGTAGCTAGTGCTGGATATGATAAGGAGAAGGACAGATGAAGAGTATTATTGAACATTATCAGGCCAGGCCCTTGGGTGAGGAGCGATGTTATGCGGTTTGCTTGCCTTTGATTTGGCAGGAAGGGAGGTGGCAGGTCTTGTATGAAATCAGAAGCCAACACGTCTCTCAGCCAGGGGAGGTTTCTTTTCCTGGTGGGCGCGTGGAGGAGAGTGAGACCTATCAGCAGGCGGCTATTCGTGAGACGGTAGAGGAGCTCAATATAGAGCCTGAGCAGGTTCATGTCTGGGGTGAGATTGACTATTTAGTTCAGCCGACTCGTAGCATTCATTGCTTTGTTGCGGAGCTGGCTATTGATGATTGGAGAAGGCTTAGGGTCAATGAAGAGGTTGACAGCTTGTTTACGGTGTCTCTGGAGAAGCTCATGGCGCAAGCTCCCACTGTTTATCCTTTACAAATGCAATCGATAATCTCGTCAGACTTTCCGTTGGATCGTATCCCTAATGGAGAGCAATACAGGTTTAGGAACATGCAAGGTCAGATATTATTTTATGAGCATTTAGAAAGGCCTATCTGGGGGATAACTGCTCAATTGACGAACCGTTTTATAGAAATCATGACAGAGGCAAGGCAGCATGATGACCTATTAAAAAACGAATGCTAGTCACAGCTGGTGATAAGGCTGAGAGCTAGTCATTCGTTTTTTGATCTTAATACTACTGTTAGAGGTATTTGCTGCTGTATCGACTGCTATTTGTATTTTTCCTCAAGCTGGCTCATCCATAGACCAAGCCAGACACCAAGGCCAAATAATAGCAGAGCCATTAGCCAGGTGCCAAGACCTGCACCGGCGTAAGAGATAGCTTCTTCATTGCTGCTATTTGGAATCAAAATGAGCAGGGTACTCGATAGGACGATACCGATAATAAAGTGGTAAACGCGTGAATGGTAGTGCTTGAGAGCAAAATCCATAATCTTGGAAAAAGCTAGCATGGTTAATAAGCCACCAATAGCAATGGGTAAAAAGGTTCCTACCAAATCAAGTGATTTAAAGCCAATCAGCATAGGTGAGTAAAGTCCTAAAATTAATAAAAGATTAGACGGGCTAAGACCAGGTACCAAAATACCTAAAGCAATCAGAGCACCAGCTAGGACAAAGGCAGCAAAGCTTGCAGGTATTGTCCCAACGAGATCATTTAAGAAATAAAGTCCCAGTCCTGATAGGATAAAGGTCAATACTAGCCAGAGCCAATCAACTTGGTCACGCTGAGATGTTTTTGTCGAAGTCTTTATCAGGCTAGGTACGGTTCCTATGATGGCTCCAGCGAAGCCCCATAAGACTGGTACCTGATAGTGCTTGAGCAGATAGTCAACAGGGTAAGAAAAGAGGGCAATCCCTAAAATACCACCGACCCCAACAGGTAGGAAAAAGAGAACATTCTCAACAAAATGCTCACGTATATGAGCCAAAAAGGCAATGATACGCTCATAGATCCCAAGGATAGCGGCTAATACTCCTCCAGATACTCCCGGTAAAATAAAGCCAAGCGCAATAATCATTCCCTTAATCACTCGTGAAAGAACTGAAACCATACATGCCTCCTAAAAATCGTACCCCTATTGTACCATATTTTTAATAGCTGTATTGACTTTTCATATCTGTAAGAGCTATCGCAACTATAAAAACAACCCGCAGTTTTGTGTGGTTTATCTTTTTTCATTCATTTATATAGAGCGTTGAAGCTACCAAAAGTCTTTGGAAGAAGCATGACAAATACTATATGAAGATGGTTGAATGCCTCCTTGAGTAAGCTAGAGAGCGTCACATCTACGCTATACAAGAGAAAAGGCTAGTCTAAAATAGAAGGTCAATAAACTTGACCTTGGTGTGTTTCACAATCACAAAATGAGCCAAGCCAATAGGCAGACTAGCCTGTTTAGCTTGACTCAAAGACTTTGTTTAAAGTATTAATATCAGTGATTTTTTGTTAGACATTTGTTTTTGCTCATGTCGGGTTTGCTGTTACTCAATCCAGATATGAGCCTCTATATTAACGGTTGTTTTGCTCCTTTTTGCGTCTAGGTGAGAGCGTTAGGACACCGACGCTAGCCAATACTGCCATAGCAGCAGCGGTAAAGAAGCTAGGTGTCGCAGTATCACCAGTTGCTGGCAATTGCTTTTTAGGTGTTGCTACCCCAGCTTGTGAGCTAGGTGCTGAGCTCTTAGGAGCTTTGGTAGTGTCAATTGGCTTAGCTGGTGTAAGAGCAGTCCAAGGGACACTACGTTTTTCAGGCGTTTGTGGTTGATCTTTTTTCTCAGGAGTCTTTGGATCTTCTGGCTTCATTGGTGCTTCAGGCATCTTTGGTTCTTTTGGTGCTTCCGGAGTTTTTGGATCCTTTGGCTTTTCTTGACCTTGGTGAGATTGCATGCCTTGCTTCAAAGCTTCAATTTCCTTGGTCTTTTGCTCAATCTCAGCCTTTAGCTTATTAATCTGCTCTTGGAGTGCTGCTTTTTCCTTTTTGCTAAGGTCACGCGCTTCTGATAGCTGTTTTGAAATGGTATCGACTTGCTGTTGAAGCGCTGCTTTCTCGGCTTCAAGTGTTGCTAGCTTTTCTTGGGCAGCAGTCAATTGTTTTTGAGCTTCTGATAGTTTTGCTTGAGTCTCTGACAATTGAGCTTTTGTTGACTCAAGGGTTGATGACAGATCTGCCTTTTCCTTGGTTAGTGTTTGAACCTGTTGTTCCAGTTCAGCGATTTTTGTCTTGGAAGTGTCAGAATCTCCGCCACCTTCATGAGGTTTTTGTTCTTGCTTCAGCTGTTCTGTAGCTTTTTCAAGCTTCATTTCCTTTTGTTTCAGCTCTTCTTGAACTTTGTTCAATTGCTCTTGAAGCTTTTGTTCTTGTTGACTTAGCTGACCACTGTTATTCTTGTTATTTTCAAGCTCTTGTTTTAGCTTGTCAATTTCAATTGATCTTTCATTAGCTTGTTTTTGCAGGTCTTGAAGTTTTGTTGTTAGTTCTTGCTTTTCTTTTAACAGTTGTTTAGACAATTCACTGCCCTGACTAGCTGATTCTTGTAGGTCTTTTAATTTTTGCTCGGCTTTGTTTTTTGATTCTTGAGCTTCTTTAATCTCTTGTTCAAGCTTTTCTTTTTGAGTTTCTAAAGCTTTTTTAGCCTGTTCTGCTTGAGTGGCTTTTTGCTTAGCTTGTTCATTTTCGCTCTTTAGTCGATTATTTTCTTCCTGGGCCTGATGAGCTTCTGCTTTAGCGGTTTTAGCCTCGTCTTCAGCCTTCTTTTTGGCAGCTTCCGCTTGGTTAGCTTTTTCTTCAGCAGTTTTAGTCTTTTCATTAGCTTTTTTAGCTTCAGCCTCTGCTTTTTCTTTATTGTTTTTAGCTTGTTGGGCAGTTTCTTCAGCTTGTTTTGTTTTTAGTTTTTCTTGGTCTAGATCTGATTTGATTTTCTTATTTTCTTTTTGCAAATTTTTTTGAATTTTAGCTGTCAATCGAAATGCTTCCTCAGTTTTTTTAAGTCGTAGATCTACGTCCTTAAATGCAAGCTCTAATTGTCCTTTTTGTTCTAAAGCTTCAGCGGCTTCCTTAGCTTTTTTAGATCGTTCTTCTACACGTTGTTTAAATTCACTATAAACAGCTTGTCTATTTTCGGTATTTTTTCTATCTTGTTTAAAATAGTCAACAGGCGAAATGACATTGCCAACTCTAGATCCACTATTCCAAATTGATAAATATTGAAAACTTTTTTGACTTTCATCTAAACTAGAATCACCTGATACAAGTAACCATAATAATAACAAACTGTCATCACCAATTGATCTAAGAGTCCTTTTTAATTTCTCTTTATGATTACCTTCTCGCAATGTTGCTAATACTTTTTTGGCATCGCTTTCCACATCCCCGTACACGACTTTATTTCCAAGTAATCCTGTTCCCATTAGGCTTCCTGTGATGAGGGTAGCTGCTAGGGTTTGGTGGCATAAACGTCTGATGCTTGAGTGTCTTTTTTGTTTTCTCTGTTTTTTGGTTATCATTTTTCTCTCCTTTGGTGATAGAATGATTATTTTTTTGTAAAATTCTTTCACAAAGAAGATTTTAACATGGCAGTTGATAGCGAGAAACGACAGTGCTCATCTTTTTCTCCGTAGTTCCGTTTTTTTTTTTTTTTAATTAAGTTATCAAACGTCTGATTTTATCATGTTTATATCGTTGCTTTTTGCTGATATATGGCTTTATAGACGCTTCACTAGCTTCAAATGCGTTGCATGTGAGAATATATTTGGTAAAATCAGTCATTATTGGCATTGCTGCTATAAGCGAGTACTGTATGACTTGTGATAATCGTTGCGTTTAGCATTAGCAATAAATTCAAAAACAAGCACCAAATCTGATGCTTGTTTTTAGGGGTGTTGCTATGTAATGACAGTGCTTGTTACAGCACAATGGTTGTTTTATCAGTCCTCCTATCAGAACTGGTGCAGTGATGATGCTTAACCATAAAAGAGAGAGTCAGGTATGTGATAAAGTGAGGTTAGTCGACTCCCTTTAAGGCATCAACCATGTCAATTGTTCTAATCTTTCTACTGATGAAAAGAGTGGTCATTAATGATGTTAGCCAGACAAGGACACTTGCCGCCAGCAGAACCTGCCAAGTGACATAAGCGGTATATTCAAGACGTATCGTCGAGAAGGTAGCAACATACTGCTCTAAAAACCAAATCCCCATAGGAATTCCCAAGAGCCAGCCCACAGAGGTTGTCATGAGATTTTCAAGCATTGTTATATTTTGGAGATTTCTTTTTGAAAATCCTAGAACCTGAAGGGTTGCGTAGTCTCTTGTACGCTCTACAAAATTTAAGGAGCCTAGATTATACAGCACAACGATGACCAGCAGCAAGGCAAAGCCAATGATCATCAAAAAGACACTCATTAGACTATTGACAAGGTCATAGGCATTGCTTTCTTGGCTGGACTTATCAATGACGGTTAAAACATTCTGATCCTGAGCAATTGTAGAAGCAGAAGCATGCTTATCTACTAACAATGTGTGTGGGTGAAAAGCTCCGCCTGCTTTTTTGAAGGTATCAGCCATGATATAGGCACCTTGATTGGTTTCGCTGGTTAGAATTCCCTTAACATTAAAGGAATATTGGTGCTTATCCTGGTAAGGTGTGACAGATAGCTTGTCTCCCACCTTGATATTGGCTAGCTTTGCAAAGCTGTTGGTAACATAGAGGCCTCCCTCTTTTATCTTGTCACCATCTTCTGTTGTGGCATTAACAAGGCTTCCTTTGCTGATAATGATCAAGAGACGATTGTAGCCGTCGTCTTTTGAGAAGTGGGCTTGATTGATTTGCACCCATTGGCCTTTATAGGCCTTATTGGCCGACTCGTAGTCAGAAACCGTCAAGCGTTTGGCGTAGCTAAAGTCCTTGTTATAGGCCTTATCAACAAGGTGATTCATAGAGATAGGCATGCCAATACCGGCAATTAAAAGCATCATACTGCCAGCTACCCCTATAATCCCCATTAAAATTCTGATGCGGTGTGTCAAAGCATCACGTATAGCCCACTTAGCCTCATCGGAAATATTGCGCCATAAGGACTTGATTTTTTCGAGCAAAATATGCTTGACTTCCCTGTTTTTTCCTCGTAAGAATACTGCTGGCAGCCCTTTGATGGCTTTTCGAGAAGCAAAGTAAGCAGATGTTACACAAATCATAACCACCAGTAAAGCAACCACTAGAGAAGATAAAGAGTAAGCAATTTCCCACTTAGGAAGCGAAAACATTCTCTTTTGGGTCTCCAGGACAAACCAAGACATAGCAGGAGATACCAGCAGACCAACAAGAGCACCTAATGTTCCAACTAACAAGCCAAAGGAAATGTAGTGACCACTGACCTGTATGTTAGAATAGCCTAAGGCCTTGATGATGGCAATTTCCTTTGTTTGACTTTCGATGAGACGTCTAATAGTGGTAAACATAGATAGAATAGCTAGTAAGATGAAAATAAAGGAGAACAAGTAAGAGAGATTCCTAATCTGTCCTACCCTATCGACTGCCTCAGAGACGTCAGTTAAGGTTGTTTGATTGTAATAAGAGATGAGCTTATTGCCTAAAATGTTCTCTATGTCGTCTCGAATATCGTCAGATGAGGTGTAAATGTCAATCATATTATCAGGCAGCTGCGTCTGAAGGAGCTTAGCTAAGCTCTTTTTTGAGATGTAGCCGTAGGCATAGTTATCATAATTAGGAGCTATATACTCTAAGCTACCTGTAAAGTAGATCCTGTCTGCTGATTGGACAAGGCCCGCAAGGGTCACGCTAAATGACCGACCTGATATTGTTAGGCTGATCTTATCACCGAGGGATAGGTGATTAGCGTCAGCATATTCTTTGTTTAGCCATATCTTATCGGTTTCTTTGGTTGAAAAGGCCTCCCCGGCTACAACACGTGTTACCTGATCTGAGGTAGTCTGTAATGAATCTAGCGTTAAGTAATGCTCTAGGTCGCTATCAGAGTCAATAGCCGCAGTGACCCTAATCTTGGGTCTAGCCTTGCTGACTTGATTTAGGGCTTCTATTTGTTCAATGTCTTTTTTCGATAGCTTTGTTGCTTGTACCCAAACGGTTGGCAAATGAGAGGCGGATATATAGTTGTCTAAGCTTTTTTCCAGTCCATGCCAAGCCCCCTGTAGGCCAACAAATATTAAAACACTTAATAAGGACATCAAGAACACTGAAAAGAATTGCTGCCAATGCTGCTTTAGATCTCGCCTTAGCTTTAAATTAAGATATTTCATGTTTAGCTCCAATCCTCTAAACTGATTGTTTATGATCAATCGAGCTTATCTTTCCGTCCTTTAGGTAAATAACGGTGTCTCCAAAGGCTTTAAACTCAGTGTTATGTGTCACCAAAACAACCGCTACGTCCTCGTCCTTTGACGCCTCCTGAAGAAGCTGCATAATGTGCTGTCCTGTTTTGGAATCAAGGGCACCGGTAGGCTCATCACATAGCAATAGCTTGGGCTTCTTTGCCAGGGCTCTTGCTATGGATACGCGCTGCATTTCTCCGCCTGACAGCTGGCTAGGGAAATTGTTTTTCCGATGAGATAGCCCCACCTTATCCAACAATACCTCTGATTGTGCGGTGTTTCCGGTTAGCTGTGCGGCGATACTAATATTTTCTAAGGCTGTTAGGCTTGGAACAAGGTTATAAAATTGAAAGACAAAGCCTACGACCTCTTTGCGATAATCAGATAATGCTTTATCATTTAAGGCTGTAATGTCCTTTCCCTCAAAGATAAAGGTTCCCTTGCTTGCCCGGTCCATTCCTCCAAGTAAATTTAAGAGCGTGCTCTTTCCTGAACCAGAGGGGCCTAAAATAACGGTAAACCTTCCCTTTTCAATAGTAAAGGAAACATCATCTAATGCTTTAACCTCTTGGTCTCCGACTTGGTATGTCTTGCTAATATTCTTAAATGAAATCATCTACACTCCTAAAATTCTGATATAAATTTTATTTTTTCTTTTAATGAAGGCTCTTTATACTGCTCAATGATCCGCTTGGAGACAGCTTCTCTGTTGGTTCTGATTTGCTCCTCTGCTTGAGTGACTGCCTCGTCAATTGGAACGACAACCGGCAGGTCATATAGGTTAATGATTTTTCGCAGCCTTTCGACCTGACTGCCACTGACAAGCTCCGGTGTTTTTCCAATGGAGAGAAAGCCTTCTCTGATTTCTTTGTCTGATAGTGTCCGGTACCTCTCAGAGACCGGCCTATGCCCATCAGCTGACATAGGAAATTCAACAGGAAGATGAACAACATCGGTGTACCATTGCTGAGAATGCAGCCTTGCCACCTGCCCATAGGCATTCATGTATTTTTTATAAAAGCCTCTTCCAGGAAGTCCAAGGATAGCCTTTGCAGCTCGATGAATGAAGCCAGAGCCCGGATTTAAGCCTACCTTCATTCGTACTGTCCCATAGATCCATTCATTTAGCACTGAGCCATCTGAGATAAAATTGGTATGCTGGAGGTATAAAATGGCTTCCTCGCGCACCCGCTCCTCAAATCTTTTTAATCCTAGAGCCATGAGCTCAGTTGCATTCATATCCTGAAAGCGTCTGCCTGGGTACAGGTCGGTCAGGATCTCTCTGGCTGAAAGTGCATTAATCAAAGGTATACCTGTCGCAATAGACAGAGCTGTTGCTGTTGTTGTCTTACCAGTAGAATAGGTGCCTGATATGACAAGTCTGATTTCTTTATTAAGCATTGTTAAGCATCTCCGAACTAGGTAATTGATGGGCTATTTTACTTGAAATTCTCACTCGATTTTGTGTGTCAGTGCCTGACATCTCAAACAGCTTCCAGTCCTTGCCTTTCATATCAAGTAATTTGTTTTTAGTAATTTTACCTAAAAGAGCCAGCTCACCATCAGGTATTGGCTCAACGAGCTCAGCTGATACATTTTTCATCCACAAGGTCTCACTGTACCTTCTATCAATATCATCAGCATAATATGCCAGCATTTCAGCCATCTGTGAGAAAATAATCAAGAGCTCTAATAAGGAATAGCTGCTGGATAGCTGAGAGGATATGCCCTTATAATTACTGACATGACGCACCGCCTTATTAGCCTTACAAAAAATAGAGCACTTATCTGCTATATCTAATGCGTCTAAAAAGTTAACATCGTAAATATGATGGTGAATGTCCTTTAAATGGTTTGACAAGTAATCCTTTGCCTCTGCAGTTGGTTTGTTGTTTTTTACTGCATAGGTATCAATGCGTTTAAACACTAGTTTAACAGTCATATCCAGCACTGACACCGTAAAGTTTGCCTTATCCCCATTGAAAGAGCTTTTTTGGATAACAATTGGAACCCTGTTTAAATCTTCAATTGGCTTTCTGCCTGATTTGACTGAAAACTTAGATAAATAAAAATCTTCACATGCTTCATATTGCTCTTTTAGATATCCTTCAGCTGCTAGACTAGCTAGAACAATGCCATCTAAGGTGCTTAGATGTGGCTGAATCACCTTATCAGATTTATTTGACCACACACCCGATTGGGTAATTGTTCCGTAAGCTTGGTTATTTTGATCATGATTAATACTGTAGCTTGTTCTTTTGTGACCATCACCAAAATACCTTGTTTTGTGGTCACCAAGTAATGTATCGACATCAACCATTAGTTTCTCTCCTTTTCTTATTTATAACCAAGGCTTATGATAAAACACTATCAAAAAACAGACATCCGTAATTTACGAATATCTGTCTGCCTTTTTTGGCTGATTTATCAAATCAGCTTTAGCTTAATCGCCTCTCGTACTGCCCCCACTCGGCTTGTTACATTGAGCTTGGCACATATATTTGAAACATGGGTATCAACAGTCCTTCTGCTGATATAGAGCTTTTTGGAGATTTTTTCATTCGAGTATTCATCTGAGATCAGTCTCAATATCTCAATCTCTGACTCGGTTAGCAGATGGCTTTCTTGCTTTTGCAGCAAGTCATCTGGAATCACCTGATTTCCCTTTGAAACATTGTAGACAGTGCTAATTAATTCGTCGTAGGAGCATTCCTTTGGAAGAAATGCCTTTATGCCTAGATCCAAGGCTCTTTTGTGCAGCAGGGGCTCATAAAAGCCTGAAATTAAAATCATTTTTGGCACGATCTGGTATTTCTGCTTGATTTGTGCAATTAAGTCAAAGCCATGGATATCCTTTAGCATGAGGTCAATGATCAAAACATCAACAGACTTATATTTCAAGCAAAACAACAGATCTTGGTAGCTTGTGAAGGCGCCGACAACCTCAAAATGTGTTTCCTTTTTTAACCGATCATATAGGCCTTGTAAAACTAATTCGTGGTCGTCAATGATTGCTATTTTTATCATAATTCACCTGCTTTCTAGGAATGAGCATGACAATAGTCGTAGGGTGCTTGTCAACAAGCAATTGACCACCCAGCAATGCTAGCTTTTCAGCGATAACAGTTAAGCCAAAGTGAGGCGCTTCTGTCTGACGAGCAATCTTGAAATGCCCGCCATCAACAATCTTGATCACCACATATTGCTCAGCATTGTAGATGTGTATACCTATCTCCTTGGCATTGCCATGAAGAATGCTGTTATTAATCAGCTCCCGTATTGATCTGAGGATAAAATTATTAATGGGCTGCCCAAAATCAAGCTGCTCCACTTGGATATTGTCGTTGATAATAACAGATTCTTTTTTCTGAAATTTAGCGATGATGTCTAAAATAGCGTTCTTTAAGCCTAGCTCTTGAATCATCAGGGGATAAATATTTGAGCACAGCTCCCTTAATTCAAAGATTACATCATCAAGAATATCTGAAGCAGCCTTTTTTGAGACGGCGTCCATATTTTCCAGCCTTTTTTTGTAATAAATAATGTCTTGTATGATCGTATCATGCAGATAGATCGAAATATCCTCTCTTTCGGCCTCAACTGCTAGGAAAATAGACTTGTTGCTCAGCTGGTAGCCTGTTCTGATATTTAAAAAAATCAGGTCTTTTACGATTGGTATCGAGCACAGGGTTAGTAAAAAGCTGTAGCTAATCATTAACCACTTAGGCATAAAGTCTGATATGAGATACAAGCAAATGATCATCACAGTGCCTAGCATGGCAATGAGCACATAGAGGACTGGAACTGGCAAATGAAAGCGAAAGGTCGTGAGCCTGTTAATGATTAGGTTATTGATGATCGCTAAAATCGGAAGCAGCAATAGGGGTATCGTGTACATAAAAGGGATATCGTAGGGCAGAGGAAACACATAGCCGATAAACAATGGCAGCAAGCACAGAATAACCAACAGGACAATATTGAGTCTGGGAAAAGCATTGTTTTTGATATCCTTAACTAAGGTGATTAAAAATAAAGCCACTAAAAAGGTAAAGCTAATATAGAAAATCCCTCGAACCAAATAAATGGTAACGATGAGCGGAACTGAAAACCACTTAGAATATAACAATAAACAGAGGGTTGCAGCAGAATAGGTGATGATCAGTTTTGAAAATTTTGAAAATTTAACGGATTCTTGTTGCAGCGTACCTGCTCTCCAAAACATATCAATAAAAAAGGGAAACAAAGTGATGTAAATCACTAAAATCAAGCGGGCAACAACATTTCCCATGCTTGATGGAATAATCGAAACCAGTAATAACGATGTTAAAAAGGTAAAAATGTAATACCTCTGACTAGTTCGACTGATCTCATGCCTTCTAGAATAGCCATAGGATAAGACAAATAAGATGAGTGACAATAGGCTAAACATCAGAAATATCTTTTTGGATCCATTTGTTTTGTTAAAGACAATCTGCCTTTGTTTGCCTTGATGCAAAACAGTCATTGAGGTTGCTTGCTCGACAATTAACAGCTTATTTAGCAAAGGATTGTCCTGACTGCTTTTGTGGTCTATCTCTAAAATCTTATCCCCAACAGCTAGCCTTGAGGAGCTAGCCTCCCCGCCATTATGGATATTGCTGACAATCCAGCTATGATTAACGTAATCAGCACTTATTCCAAGGTAGGCATGCTGATAGGCAAAAGAGGAAAAATAAATGTAGATTGCAGCAAATAATAACAATAAAAATCTGAGGAAGTATTTTTTCAGCCTCATCTGACGGTTACCCATTGCGCCTCTTACCTCCATTTTTTACCATTCTAAAATAATATTTTTTAAAAATAATACCAAAATAATACATTAATCATAACATATTTTCAATATTAACCAAATAAATTTGTAAATAATGAGACGAATGCAACGATGGTGAGCCAGAAATTAGCAGTAAAATCCATCAAGAATCAAATGAAAAGCCAATAAAAGGTCTATTTGGTATAAAAAACCTCCTATGAATAATGACTGTCATAGAAGGCTTTCCTGATATCCTATTAACGGTTGTTTTAATCCTTTTTGCGTCTAGGTGAGCGCGTTAGGACACCGACGCTAGCCAATACTGCCATAGCAGCAGCGGTAAAGAAGCTAGGTGTCGCTGTATCACCAGTTGCTGGCAATTGCTTTTTAGGTGTTGCTACCCCAGTTTGTGAGCTAGGTGCTGAGCTCTTAGGAGCTTTGGTAGTGTCAATTGGCTTAGCTGGTGTCAGAGCAGTCCAAGGGATACTACGTTTTTCAGGTGTTTGTTGCTGATCTTTTTTCTCAGGAGTTTTTGGATCTTCTGGTACTTTTGGATCCTTTGGCTTTTCTTGACCTTGGTGAGATTGCATGCCTTGCTTCAAAGCTTCAATTTCCTTGGTCTTTTGCTCAATCTCAGCCTTTAGCTTATTAATCTGCTCTTGGAGTGCTGCTTTTTCTTTTTCGCTAAGGTCACGCGCTTCTGATAGCTGTTTTGAAATGGTATCAACTTGCTGTTGAAGCGCTGCTTTCTCGGCTTCAAGTGTTGTTAACTTTTCTTGGGCAGCAGTCAATTGTTTTTGAGCTTCTGATAGCTTTGCTTGAGTCTCTGACAATTGAGCCTTTGTTGACTCAAGGGTTGATGATAGGTTCTCTTTTTCCTTGGTTAGTGTTTGAACCTGTTGTTCCAGCTCAGTGATTCTTGTCTTGGAAGTGTCAGAATCTCCGCCACCTTCATGAGGTTTTTGTTCTTGCTTCAGCTGTTCTTTAGCTTTTTCAAGCTCCATTTCCTTTTGTTTCAGCTCTTCTTGAACTTTATTCAGTTGCTCTTGAAGCTCTTTTTCTTTTTGATTTAGCTGACCACTGTTATTCTTGTTATTTTCAAGCTCTTGCTTTAGCTTTTCAATTTCAGTTGTTTTTTCATTAGCTTGTTTTTGAAGGTCTTGAAGTTTTGCTTCGAGGGCCTCTTTTTCTTTTTTGAGCTGTTGGGCGGCAGTGTCATTTTTCATCGAAGACTCTTGAAGCTCCTTTAGCTTTTGTTCAGCTTCTGTTTTAGCTTCTGTAGCTTGCTTAATCTCTTGTTCAAGCTTTTGTTTTTGAGCTTCTAAAGCTGTTTTAGATTTTTCAGCCTCTCCCCTTAATCTATTAGTTTCTTCTCTGGCCTTTTTAGCTTCGCTTTCAGCTTTCTTTTTCTCAGTTTCAGCCTGGTCAGCAGCTTTTTTGGCTTGTTCACTTTCCTGTTGAGCAGTTTTGGCATCCTTTTCAGCCTTTTCTTTAGCTGCTGTTGCTTTTTTAGCTGTTTCTTTGGCAGTATTAGCTTGTTCAATAGCTTTTTTAGTTTTTTGTTGCTCAGTACCTAATAGTTGTTGTAGTTTATTTGAAGCCTCAACTGCTGATTTGAAAGCATCATTAACGCTTTTTAATTTCTTTTCGAGGTTATTTTTATCTTGTTTAGCTGCCCATTCGGACTGTTTAGCATCATCTAATGCTAACACTCTGCTTTTTATCTCATTAAAAAGCGCTTTTCTATTAGCGTTATTATTGTATTGATTATTCCCAATACCACCATTATTAAAACGTTTAATTAAAGCAGCAAGTGGTCCTATTGCAAGATTATTACTTTCTGTATCTAAACCGAAATCACCAGATAAAACAACCAGTAGTCCAAGTAACGTATTGGGATCAGTTATTTTTTTAAGTTCTGACGAAAGTGTCCCGTTACCCGTTTGTAAAGCTTTTTCTATCCTTTCTGCATCTGTGCTTACGCTTCCATACACAACTTTATTTCCAAGTAATCCTGTTCCCATCAGACTCCCTGTGATGAGGGTAGCTGCTAATGCTTGGTGACACAAGCGTCTGATGTTTGATTGTCTTTTCATGATTTAGTCCTCACATATCGTCGAATGTTTTTTTCTAAAATTCTTCCAAAAAATCTTAACATGACGTTTGCAGGCTGTGAATACGTTTTGGGCAATTCGCCTCCGTAGTTTCGTTTTTTTTTTTTTTAATCCAATCATTAAACGTCTGATTTTATCATGATATAATTGATCTTGTTCAAGGCTGATCAGGAAATTCTTGATGAAGATGACAGCTTTATATCGGTGCTTGGGAAACCATAAGATTGGCAAGGCTACGCTGGGCTTAGCTGACATTGTTGCTTCAAAATGCTTTCAGGTGTAGAAATGTTGACAAGTATTCTTTAAAAAGATAGACTATAGCTAGTAGGATAGAGGTATGCACAGGTGACAGATGTGATACTTGTGTTTTTTGCTATTTTTGGAGGTTTCTGATTGCCTATTGCAGCTTATCAATATGAAAGTGTTGTTGAGATTATTAGTGAAATCAATCGATTACACTATTCATTTTCTTCGGGTTTAGGAGCTCTTCTATGCTTTAATTTGAAAAAGAGTGTCAGTTCGGTAGTCGTTAACAATCGTATTGATAGGGAGTTCCAAGAGCTCATCGTTTCTTATAAAGCAAGGCTAAATAGGAATATTAGTCAAGTCTCAAGCATACGACATCAGTTTATAGGCATTAGATGGAGAATAAAGCAAGCAGAATCTATTAGTGAGAAACTTTTATACTACATGAGCGAGAATCATGAGTTTGGAAGGATTCCCTTAAATAAATGCTTGAATGATTTTCTTGGATTTAGGATCTTGGTCAATAACTTAGAAGCTGTTTTTGATGCTTTGCAAAATGATCATCGAGTGACTAATATTGCTAAATTGTATTTAAGAACAGATGGCGACTATAAAGGTATCCATCTATATTTTAAAAATGGAAATAATCGGTTTTTTCCATGGGAATTACAGATTTGGGATCCAGAGCAATCACGCTTAAATGAGCTGTCACATAAAGAGCATAAGCAAAAACGACAATATATATCACTACCCCAAAATTATTTTGATGCTAATTTAGAAAAGGAGGAATAACCATATGTATCAGCATTTTATTTTAGTTGCTAGTTCATATGCAAGAGGTGAGAGAGTTGGCTTTCACTTAGCGACAGAAGGTCAATTGGATCATGTTGCTATTGAAGAAAAAATGCAGCGGCTGAGTCATATCAATAGAGATGATGTTGGTGTGCATTCTTTTGTTACAGATAGTGCTGATTGGCAAAGTGTCATTGAGTTAGATTCCTTTTTTGAGGATATTATGGTTTGTCAAGACTTCGATGAATTTGAACAGGTTTTACAATCCGACTCTAAAATTAGTGCCATTGATGTTGCTAAATTTTTCTTAGCAATGCGTCCACTCTCACACTTACAATTGCAAAAGTTAGTTTATCTTGCCTATAAAACATATCTTCTTGCCTATGGTGAATCCTTATTTGATGAAAAAATAGTTGCTTTTCAATATGGTCCTGTAGTAGAAGAGGTGTATCACAGCTTTAAAAAATATGGTTCTGAAGTGATAGATATCGATGATCATACAGAATATATTTTAAAAGACATACATCTTCCGCAAGCCTTAGGTAGAATGCTATTGGTCGAAGACGCAAAGAAGATTGTGCCTGTGTTATTAGATGTTGTGAAACAATATGGAGATTTAACAGGAGGAGAATTGGTTAAGCTGACGCACTCTGAAAAAGGACCTTGGCAGACTGTTTTTCGTCCACAGTTAAATTGTGAGATCACTGATGAGGTTATTTTAGCCCAAGGCAGATATGAAAGATTGTTACCATAAGTACTTTTGCTTATTGTATTAGCTGAGAATACTCAGTTGTCTCATCAAAACCAAAAGAAAAAAGCCTTTGAAACGTTGATTTCAAGGGCTTTTGATTTACTCAATTATTTTACCTCTGTAAACACAACATGTTTACGTAATTTTGGTGAGTATTTTTTCAATTGAAGACGGTCTGGAGTGTTACGTTTGTTTTTTGAAGTAAGGTACAAGCGTTCACCAGATTCTTTATGTTCAAGTGTGATATTTACGCGCATGGTATCTCCCTTCTATTATTCAGCTGCGTTAGCTTTAGCGATTTTACGTCCTTTGTAGTATCCCTTAAGTGAGACACGATGTGAACGTGAGTAATCTCCAGTTGTTTCATCAAATTTTACTGATGGTGCAGTCAATTTGTAGTGTGTACGACGTTTGTTCTTTTTAGCTTTTGACGTGTGACGTGCAGGAACTGCCATTTTTTTATCCTCCGTTAAATGATCAAGGGTCTATTAAAAGATTGGTGACGAGTGGGTGAGCATGATCTTATGCTAGCCTATCTGTCTCAAATCTTTGGCCCATTGTTATCTGTTTGATGTTATGGCTTTTGCCAACCTCAGTATCATATCATATCTTTTATGTAAAGTAAAGTTACTTGACAAAAATTTTATTAAAAAGCTCTGCTATTCTCCAAAAATCCTAAAAAATGGTAAAATGAGACAAAGGTGGTTATTTTAGGAGATTAAGATGTTTGGAAAATTATTAAGTCTGCTATGCTTTGTCGTTGCTTTGACTGGTTGTGGTGTTTCACAGGCAGAAAAAGAACGTGTTGTAACAGAGTATAGCCCCACTATTATTAAAAAATTTCAAACCTTAGGATACCAAGGGAAAATCACTGTAGACGACTATACTAAGATGATTGAGACAGGTAGTGAGAGACTTTATTTTACCTACAGCGAAGAAGTAGACGGTAAGGTTATTAGTCTGAAGGATAGTATTTCGATTGCTACCTATAAATCACCTGAGGAAGATTTGGCTGATGCAGAAGTTGACATGGGAATTAGGGAAGAAGCTATGTGGCAGCAACCAGCTGTCAAAGCGCAAGCTGCTCAGATCAAACAACTATTTAGCGAGTTGGAGACTGAGGATTTGAAGCTTATATCCGTAACAGGACAAAGTGTCCAGACGATTTCTGATTCGGATGGAGAGCTGATTAGGGAAGATGTTGTACGAGGCAGGAATGAATTATCTCAAGATGCATCTAATAATAGAGAAGCTGGGCTATCAATAGGTGGCTATTATCATATTGATGTTTCAAAGTATTTGAAAAATCACGTGTTGGAAATTCGTATAGATTTTGATTGGCGAATGTCAGAAGAGGAACAAGACGATTTGTCTGGCCCCAGGTTGGATTTTTCTGATAGAATAAAAAGTCTAGACTTTACCTGCTTGTGGGATGGCTATTATAAAGTGGGGTTTGACAGGGTGAGTAGATCTAGTCGAAGTGGAGATATCCAAGATATGATTGTTTTAGATATTCGAGGCGGTAAATTGGTCCGTAGCTTTTCTGTACTTTAACAGACTAATGAAGCTATTCTATGGTAAAATATATAAATACTAGTAAAAGAGGAAATAATATGAAGCTTCAAAAACCAAAAGGGACACAGGACATTTTGCCTGTGGCTGCTGCTAAGTGGCAATATGTTGAAGGTGTTGCACGTGAAACCTTTAAGCAATACCATTATGGTGAAATCCGAACACCTATGTTTGAGCATTATGAGGTCATTAGCCGATCAGTAGGTGATACCACTGATATTGTGACCAAGGAAATGTATGACTTCTATGATAAGGGTGACCGTCATATCACGCTTCGTCCAGAAGGGACAGCCCCAGTTGTTCGTTCGTATGTGGAAAACAAGCTCTTTGCGCCAGAGGTTCAAAAGCCTGTCAAGCTGTATTATATTGGGTCAATGTTTCGTTATGAGCGTCCGCAGGTCGGCCGTTCGCGTGAATTTCACCAGATTGGTGTAGAGTGCTTTGGCTCTGCCAATCCTGCCACTGATGTTGAGACGATTGCCATGGCTTATCACCTCTTTGAAAGGCTTGGTATTAAAGAGGTGACCTTGCATTTGAATAGCCTTGGAAATGCAGCTAGTCGCGCAGCCTATCGTCAGGCCTTGATTGATTACCTATCTCCAATGCGTGAGACCTTGTCCAAGGATAGTCAGCGCCGTTTAGATGAAAACCCTCTGCGCGTGCTTGATTCTAAGGAAAAAGAGGATAAGGCCGCGGTAGCAAATGCCCCATCTATTCTTGATTATCTTGATGAGGAGAGCCAAGCCCACTTTGATGCTGTGCGCAGCATGCTTGAGGCACTTACTATTCCTTATGTTATTGATACCAATATGGTGCGTGGGCTTGATTATTACAACCACACGATTTTTGAATTCATAACAGAGGTGGATCAGTCTGAGCTGACGATCTGTGCTGGCGGTCGCTATGATGGTCTTGTGGAGTACTTTGGTGGACCAGCAACCCCTGGCTTTGGTTTTGGACTTGGTCTGGAGCGTCTTTTGCTTATCCTTGATAAGCAAGGCGTTGAACTGCCAGTCGAAGAAGGCTTGGACGTCTATATAGCTGTTTTAGGGGCTGACGCCAATGTGGCTGCGCTAGCCTTGACACAGGCCATTCGCCGTCAGGGCTTCATCGTAGAACGTGATTATCTCGGACGTAAAATCAAGGCACAATTCAAGTCAGCTGACACTTTCAAGGCAAAGGTAGTCATCACCCTGGGTGAAAGTGAAATCAAAGCAGGTCAAGCTGTCCTTAAGCATAATCAAACCCGTCAAGAAATGACAGTTAGCTTTGACCAAATCCAAACAGATTTTGCCAGCATTTTTGCAGAATGTGTTCAGTAAAGCAAGAAAACTGAAAAAAGTGGCATGAGTTATTAAGATATTAAAAAATCACACAATGTCGTTGCTTTAGTAGCAATGATATTGTGTGATTTTGTGATATTATACCTATACTAAGGATTATTTTTCCCATCTTTAGTAGTCAGTTTGAAAGCACCCTTATTTGGAATGTCAGCAGCTATACTTATAGCTGGTGGTGGGGTAATGCTATTGTTGAGAAACTAAAACAATGTTAGAGAAGATAATGCTGACTTTATAGATGTTATTATCTATGGTTTGCTGATATAGTCCATAATACTGTTGAACAATTTTTTGAACATTTTTAATTCCCAATCCGTCTTTTTTCCGTTGACTTCTGGAGGCAAGCTCTTTTGGATCAAAAAAGTTTTCGATATCAATGTGGAGCTGATTTTTAAAGAGCCTCACCTTTAATTGTATTTGCTTTTCACCTTTATTTTGATTGCGAATAGTTGCAGCAATGCTATTATCAAGTAGATTTCCTATAATAACTGAAATAACTTCAGTCTTTAGGCTTATGTTTGTAGGGATAAGGCAGTGAATATCTAACACAATACCATTTTTTTTGGCTACTACTGCTTTTTGATTAAGTAAATAATTTAAAATAGTATCATTGGTAAAGAAAGTATCTGTCCCATCTAGCAGGTTAAGGTTATGATTCAGTAATTGTTTGGCTTTAGCGTACTGCTTTTGCTCCAGAAGTCCTAATAGGACAATGTTTTGATTATGTAGATCATGCTTAAGAGCTCTAATGCTTAATTGATTTTCCTTGACATTTTCTAAATGCTTCAGCTCTGACTGGAATCGCACCCTATCTAAGTTAATGTCTTGCATTTGTAAATGCTGCTCTGAAATGTAAGTATACAGATAAAGCGAAGTAATCGTGATAATGATAAATCCAAGTGTTAGTAGTATTGTAAACAAGTCAAATAAAGGTTCTTCTTTTAATCGAAGAAGCTGTAGCAGTAGCAGAGAAAGACTTATCATTGGAATAATAGATAGCTTTAGTATCCAGTTGGTTTGTGTTTGCTCATCAAGCCAATTGTCTGTAGTCTTTAAAAAGAGCTGCTTTAATACAAATATAAGGATACTACTGGATATGGTGAGCAGGTTTATGAATAAAAATGTCCCACTGATAGAAGAGATTTGATAATTAAGAGATATTAAAACGATCCCTAAACTTGCTTCTAGCAAGATACCTATGCTTTGAAGTGTAACAGACCAAAAGATACACTGTTTCATGGAGTAACGATAGCTACTAGATATTATCAGTGATGTTACCAAAGAACAAGTCAGGGTTATCAGTGAGGCATAGCTTCCTGATACAAAAAAATGAGTGCAGCATTCTATGAATACTAAAAAAGAGAGATAACCTATGTTTTTAAAGGTAGCTAGCTGACCATTTTTCTGACGAAAAAAATAATTAACAATCACAATATTAACAACTGACGTATAAAGGTGAAAAATAGCGTTAATAACCATTTACTCTCCTTAGCTTAGAAAAGATGTTTTCCTGAATACCCTTTTTAAATTTCCGACTGATAGGAATGGTAAAAAAGCGCGTGTTATCAATAGTTAATGTTATGTCATTATTTTCAAATTTATAGAAGTAATTGACGTTAAATACATAAGAATGATGGGTTTGGATAAATTGTTCAGGAAGCTCTTTTAGTAATGCTTTGGTTGATAAAAAGGTAGAGTAGGTCTTGTCCTTGGTATGAATGAGTACTTTTCGTCCTTCCTTTTCAAAATAGATAATATCGTTTAAGCTTAAGCTATAGTAGGAGTGGCAAGATGAAAAGGTAAAAAATTTTTTGTCAAGCTCTAAAACCCTTAGAGCTCTATTTAGGCACTCAAAAAAATAGGGTTCATTTAAAGGCTTAATCAGGTAATCAAAGGTTTGCACGTGAAAAATGTTTTCCATGTATTCTTTGTGGCTTGTTAAAAAGATAATAATAGCAGAGAGGTTATCTTTCCTAATATGCTCGGCTAATGCTATTCCAGACATATTATCCATTTCAATGTCAAGAAGAAAAATATGATAATCATTAGACAGTGACTGTATTAATTGATAAGGATCTTCGTAAATATCTAACTCGACTGGAACTAATTGATTATATTGGTATAATAGATCTTCTACAGCTGTTGCAAAAGCTTTATTGTCATCACAAAGAGCAATTTTAAGCATGGTACCCCCCATAATCCTATAGACTGTGGTATTTAGTATACCAAAAATGACATGAAAAGCGCTATTTTTTACAAAATAATAATAATAGACTGAATGTTTTGATAAAATGAATCTATAAAAGGAGGGAGCAATAATGACTGAAGTAACAGTGCGTAAACCGATGGAGACAATGGAAGTTTCATGGGTAGTCATTTAAATACTCTAAAGTGGGCTGTTTTTATCAGCCTACTTTAATATTTTTAGGAGGGTAAAAAATGAATTATAGCAGACCTTGTATTAAAGATATTTATCCAATTTATAAATTGAGTGATACCATGTTTCGAATAGGCGCTCAAATTAATATTACGACGGAATTTAATGATCCAACGGGGGAGTTGTGGGAATTAGTAACACGTTTAAATGGAACAGAGTTAAATATTATCTTTAAGGAAATGAAGGAGTTATTTCCCAATATCACGTTATCAGCAATTGAATATGGGATTGATTTGCTTGCTAATGAAGGATTAATAGAGGAGTTTGGGCAAAATGACTCAGTAGATGACAGATATATGTCAAATGTGAATTATTTCAGAAGATATCTTGATAGTTATGAAGATAGTTTGGCTGTTCAGAAGAAAATTAACAATAGTTCAATATTACTACTTGGTTTAGGGGGTGGTGGTTCAAATATTTTGACACTATTAGCAGGGTTAGGACCTAAAAAGTTAACTATTGTGGATTACGATAGAGTGGAAAGAAATAACTTAGGGCGCCAAATGCTATATAAAGAAAGTGATATTGGTGAATTAAAAACTGTAGTAGCAAAAAGAGAGTTTGAAAAAATGAATTCATCTGTTAAATTAACTACAATAGATAAAAAAATCAATTCAACTACTGATGTTTTAGATTTATTAGTAGATATTGATTTAGTCATTTGTGCTATTGATGAGCTTCCTTTTGTAGCTCAAAGGAGGGTTAATGAAGCTATCATAAAAGCTGGTGTCCCTTGTGTTTTTGGTGGCTCTCAAGTAAGTAGAGGCAGAGTATATAGTGTTGTTCCTAGAGAAACAGGCTGCTTTGATTGTTTAAATATCCACTATACTAAGACTTCACCAAATTTTATTGATCAATTTGTTGAATTTCAAAAAATCAACTTTAATCCCCCCACAGTAGCCTATGGACCAGCAATTTTTCAGTTAAGTGGAGCAATAGTAGATGAGGCAATAAGAATATTGACAAATTTTTGTATACCTATGAGTAAATCTACTCAGTTTGAAATAAATTATGAAACAGGTGCTTCATTTACACATAAGCCTTGGCCACGTTTCAAAGAGTGTCCGACTTGTGGTCATGGCAACAGTAATGATTGGGAAATATTTAGTCATTATGGGTAGGAGTTAATCAATGGAACAATATGAATTAATGGTGAGGTCACTTTCAAAAAGGTATGCCAGAGATGGCTCTTATGCCAATAGGGATTTACATTGTGTCTTTAAATCCAGTGAAATAACAGCCTTGATAGGTCATAATGGAGCTGGTAAAACAACCCTACTAAACCAGATTATTGGTAATATAAAACCTGATGTGGGTGATATTTCATTTCTAGACTGTTCGTTTGTCAAATCACCTAAAATTGCTAGAAAAAATACGTCAATGATGCCTCAGCTACATGCTCCCTTAAAAGGAATCACAATTAAACAAGCTATTTCATCAATTGGAAGGATCAGGGGGCTGTCCGGAAAATTATTGGAGACAGAGGTTCAGGAATTAATTCAAGAACTCGGTCTTATTAAGTGGCAAAATACTGTCGGAGAGAAACTCTCTGGTGGACTAAAAAGATTGACGTCGTTTGCAATGGCTGTTATTGCTGCTCCGAAGATTGTTTTACTAGATGAGCCGACAAATGATGTTGATCCTATAAGACGTATAAAATTATGGTTATACTTAAAAAAGATGGCGGCAAAGGGACATATCGTTATTGTTGTCACCCATAATATTTTAGAGGTTGAAAAATATGCAGATGCTTATTATTTGCTTGAAAAGGGGGAAGTAAAAAGCTCAGGAGCAGTAAGAAATCTATCTAGTAATCCAAAGAGTAGAATATCCATTTTATTTAGAGATCAAAAAGCCTTGGAAGAATACCCATTTGCTTACTCACTTGGTGGGGATGACAATGAAGCTATAACAATAATGGATAATAAGGAAATGACAGCATTATTGAATTGGTTAGGCATACATTTGTCATCAGATACCATTGTTCAATATAGTATTACGACGCTAGGGTTAAATGATTATTATGAGGAGCTGTCAGATGAAGAAGATTAGTGTTACTTACCAATTTCTAAGCTTGTTAAATTGGAGCTTTATTCGCCATAAATCGTTGATATTATTGTGTAGCGTTATTCAATTTTTTATGACAATTGCACTGGTTTACGGTTATTCGCTTATTATTGCTGATGATACTGTGCAAACAGTCTACTATCTTGCTTCTGGCTCAGTAACGATTGGTATGATTACCATTGGCTGTACGGTATCAGCACAATCAATCAGTAGTGATAAAAGAGATGGCATTGTGAGCTATATTCAAACATTACCCGTCCTAAGAAGCTTGATCCTGCTATCTGATCTATTGATTTGGACATTAACTGCTTTGATTGGTGTTGGTGTGTCAATTGCGGTTGTTTATTTAAAATTTCAAATATTGCCCCAGCTGTCCTTAGCGACGTTTCTCATTTTGCCATTAGTTTTAATGACAATGATCAGTATGGGATTTGCCATTGCTTATTGGTCAACTCCAAGTACAATGACGCTGATAACCCAATTATTGTTGATGATTGGCTTATTGTTTTCACCTATAATGTATCCTGCAGAACGTATACCTGAGGTGATTTTAAGGGGATATCATTTTCTGCCATTTATACCATCAGGAGACTTGATTCGAGAGACGGTTTATTTGGGACATTCCATTTCAGTTATCAAGTTTGTGGTGTTACTGTTATGGCTGGTTGCCACTGCCTTACTTTCAGTCAATTGGCTAAACAGGCAAAATTAAGGTATGGGCTCTGCTATTTCTTAAAAACTCTACTCAAATGGGTGGGGTTTTTAATTGCTTTTTGTTATAATAAGTGGTAATGATATTTTTAATTAGAGAAAGGAACAAAGACAGGTAGGGAGTGTCGACTCTTTATTTGCTCTTGGTATCTTATTTATGAAGCGTAGCATGTATGCAGGACACGTCCGAGAGGAACATATTGGAAGAACGATTGTTTTAAAAGGCTGGGTAAGTCGCCGTCGTGATTTGGGCGGCCTTATTTTCATTGATTTGCGTGATCGTGAGGGAGTGATGCAGCTGGTTATTAATCCAGAGGACGTTTCAGGTGATGTGATGGCGACTGCTGAGCGCTTACGCAGCGAATACGTGATTGAGGTTGAAGGAAGTGTTGAGGCACGTCAGCAGGCTAATGATAAGCTAGCTACGGGTGCAGTAGAGCTAAAGGTTTCAGGCTTAACCATTCTTAATACAGCTAAAACGACACCGTTTGAAATCAAGGACGGTGTTGAGGTTAGTGACGATATGCGTTTACGCTACCGTTATTTAGATCTTCGACGTCCAGAAATGCTGGAAAGCTTTAAGCTTCGTGCCAAAACGACGCATGTTATTCGTAATTACTTGGATAATCTTGGATTTATTGATGTTGAGACACCGATGTTGACAAAGTCAACGCCAGAGGGAGCGCGTGATTACCTTGTACCAAGCCGTATCAGCCAGGGACATTTCTATGCTTTACCGCAAAGCCCACAAATCACAAAGCAATTGTTAATGAATGCGGGCTTTGATCGATATTACCAGATTGTTAAGTGCTTCCGCGACGAAGATTTACGAGGAGATCGTCAGCCTGAGTTTACACAGGTTGACTTGGAAACGTCATTTTTATCTGAGCAAGAAATCCAAGATATTGTTGAGGGGATGATTGCAAAGGTTATGAAGGATACAAAGGGCATAGAGGTTAAGCTGCCATTTCCGCGCATGGCTTATGATGACGCCATGAATCATTATGGCTCAGATAAGCCAGATACACGCTTTGATATGCTTTTACAAGACTTGACAGACCTTGTCAAGGAGATTGACTTTAAGGTATTTTCTGAGGCACAGGCTGTTAAGGCAATTGTTGTCAAGGGACATGCGGATCGCTACTCGCGAAAGGACATTGATAAGCTGACAGAATTTGCTAAGCAATTTGGGGCTAAAGGACTAGCATGGCTGAAGGTAGCTGATGGTGCATTTGCTGGACCAATTGCTAAGTTCTTGACAAGTGTGGAAAGTAAGTTGACAGAAGCTTTACAGCTTGAGGATAATGATTTGATCTTGTTTGTTGCGGATACTCTAGAGGTGGCTAATAATACTCTGGGAGCGCTTCGGACACGTATTGCTAAAGAGCTTGACATGATTGACATGTATCAATTTAATTTCCTTTGGATTGTTGACTGGCCAATGTTTGAATGGTCAGAAGAGGAAGGGCGTTACATGTCTGCCCATCACCCATTTACATTACCAACAGCAGAGTCAGCTCATGAGCTAGAGGGTGATTTAGCTAAGGTTCGCGCTGTTGCTTACGATATTGTCTTAAATGGTTATGAGCTTGGCGGCGGCAGCCTTCGTATCAACCAAAAAGACATGCAAGAGCGTATGTTTAGAGCACTAGGCTTCACAGCTGAGGAGGCCAATGAGCAATTTGGCTTCTTACTAGAGGCTATGGAGTATGGCTTCCCACCACTTGGTGGTCTTGCTATTGGTCTTGATCGGCTTGTCATGCTGCTTGCTGGTAAGGACAACATTCGAGAGGTTATTGCCTTTCCTAAAAACAATAAAGCATCTGATCCAATGACACAGGCGCCTAGTCTGGTATCTGAAAAGCAATTAGAGGAGCTTCAGCTTCAAATAGAACATCATGATTAAAAAAACAACCTATAGGAAAAGAGTAAAATACCTGATTAATAGAGGAGCCAAAAAAATTGGCTTGCTTCATGCCGTAAAAAGCATTTCCAAGGAGAAGTATACAGAGAAAATTTCGGCCTCTTTACTCTATGGCATATTGTCTAGTATAGCTGTTAATTTCTTTTTCCAACCGGGTCATGTCTACTCAAGTGGTGCAACAGGGCTTGCTCAGGTTATCTCTGCCATCAGCCACCATTTATGGGGCTTTGAGATTCCTGTTGCTTTAGCTTTTTACGTGATTAACATTCCTCTTTTAGTCTTAGCTTGGTATAAGATTGGTCATAAATTTACGATTTTTACCTTTATTACCGTTAGTATGAGCTCTTTCTTTATCCAAATCATGCCTCAGGTGACCTTGACGACTGACCCACTGATTAATGCTATATTTGGTGGCTTGGTTATGGGTTTGGGGATCGGTACAGGCTTCAAGTCTCGCATTTCTAGTGGTGGTACGGATATTATCAGCCTAACACTTAGAAAGAAAACAGGAAAAGATGTCGGTAACCTTTCATTGATGATCAATGGTGTGATTATGGCTTTTGCAGGACTGTTGTTTGGCTGGCAGTATGCGCTTTATTCGATGGTGACTATTTTCGTTTCTAGTCGAGTGACTGATGCGATTTTTACCAAGCAAAAGAAAATGCAGGCAACCATTGTGACCAGCTGTCCTGACAAGGTGATTCACATGATTCATAAAAAGCTGCACCGAGGGGTAACCAGTATCAATGACGCTGAAGGCACCTACAGGCATGAGCATAAGGCTGTTTTAATTACGATTCTCACACGTGAGGAATATAGTGAATTTAAGTGGCTGATGCTTAAAACAGATCCAAATGCTTTTGTTTCTGTTGCTGAAAATGTTAGAATCATTGGTCGCTTTGTCGAATCAGATGAAAACTAAGAAATAGGTATCGATATGCCAGCTAATAAGAGCTTGAAGCTCAAAAATTGTTGTTTTATTATTCTTGGCTCAGCTATTTATGCCTTTGCCTTTGTCTACTTTTACATGGCAAATCGTATTGCTGCTAATGGGCTAGCGGGACTGACGCAGGTTGCTAATGCCTTGTTTCAGATCAATCCTTCAATAACAGGTTATCTGATTAATTTGCCTCTCGTCCTGTTGGGTGCAAGGCTCTTTGGCAGACGGGCAATGGTGTATACTGTGACCGGTATTTTATCACTTTATTGGTTTGTTTGGCTGTTTCAACAGCTCCCCCTTTTTATTGACTTAGATCATGACAATTTAGTAGTGTCCTTGCTGGCAGGAATTCTTGGCGGTTTAGGAGGCGGCATTGTCTTTAGAAATGGTGGAACGATTGGTGGCTCAGATATTATTGCTAAGCTGATAGAGGATAGGTTTGGCTTGCAGCTCAATCAAGCCTTATTAGGAATTGATATTTTTGTCATGGTGGTTTCCTTGACTTATATTTCAATACCGCAGATGATGTATGCTTTGATTGCTAGCTTCATGTATAGCAGGATTGTTCATCTAGTGCAAAATGGTGGTTATTCTGCACGCGGAACCTTTATTATTTCAGATTATTCTCAGGCTATTTCAGAATTCATTATGGAGGAGCTAGGTAGAGGAGTCACCTATTTACATGGTGAGGGTGCTTACTCTGGTCGTGAGAAACGGGTTATTTATGTAGCTTTAGGCCGATCAGACGTTCGAGAGCTAAAGGCCTTTATAGCACAGGTTGATCCCAATGCCTTTGTTTCCTTCTTTGATGTGAATGAAGTCAATAGTCCGGAATTTATCGCCACAAAAAGTAAATATCATAAAACGAAAAAAATATAAAGGCTGGGATATCACATTCATAGCCTTTGATTATGCTAATGAAAGCGCTGGGCTGTCAAGCTTATTGTAGTGTAGCTATTAAAGGGCAGTTCTTGAGCTTTCATCTGGTACCTAACACATGTAAGGAATAGTGAGGAAAGTGAATGACAAATCATGACAAACGGCATCGTGTAAGAGAGCTATTATTGATTGCGGTGGGTGTTGCCATCTATACCTTTGGTTTTGTTAATTTCAACATGGCTAATGAATTGGCTGAGGGTGGCGTAGCTGGGATTACCTTGATTTTGCATGCTCATTTTGGGATCAATCCGGCTTATTCGTCACTTTTATTTAATCTGCCTTTATTTATGTTAGGGGCTAAGATTTTTGGAAGGCGCTCCCTAGCCTTAACGATTTATGGAACCGTTCTTATGTCAGTCTTTATCTGGCTGTGGCAAAAGGTGCCTATGGAGCTTGGTTTAGAGAATGATATGATGCTTGTTGCGGTTGTTGCAGGCTTGTTTGCAGGAATTGGTAGTGGCCTTGTTTTTCGATATGGAGCGACAACTGGTGGGACTGATATTATTGCCCGCATTGCAGAGGAAAAGTTTGGCGCTAAGCTGGGACAAACCCTGTTACTTGTAGATGCCTTGGTACTGACAGCTTCTCTCACTTATGTTGATTTGAAGCATATGCTCTATACATTAGTGGCCAGCTTTGTCTTTAGCCAGATGATTAGCGTTGTTCAAAATGGTGGCTATACTATTCGTGGTATGATTATTATCACAAAGCAGTCGCAGGCTGCAGCGCAGGCTATCTTGACAGAAATCAATCGAGGAGTGACTTATTTAAAGGGACAAGGTGCTTATTCTGGTCATGATTATAATATTATGTACGTGACGCTCAATCCAACAGAGGTGCGAGAGGTGAAGCGTATTTTAGCAGAGCTAGATCCAGACGCCTTTATCTCTATTATTGATGTTGATGAGGTAATCAGCTCAGACTTCAAGATTCGTCGCAAAAATTTTGACAAGCCAATTGAGAAGGCTTTACAGAAAAAATCAAACATGTTAAAATAAAGAAAATAAGCAGAAATAAGAGGTTGAAAAAAGCCATGATTAACAATTAACTCATTGTCAAGCACTAATCTATGATTAAAAGCAAGGGATTAGTGTCTGCTTTGAGGCTTGGAAATCATGGCTTTTTGTGCGCACTTTTTCAGGCCTTTCTGATGATAGAAAGGAATAAATATGGAAGCGCTTAATATTCAGCATTATGTTTTAGATACAGCAGAAAAAAACTTATTGACAATAGATTCTCTCATGTTAAACCAAGGCGAGAGGGTTTTCATCATTGGTGACAATGGAGTTGGAAAGACTAGCTTTTTAAAGACAATTATCGGAGAAAGCACCGATTATAGCGGCTTTTTGCAGGTGCATGGGGACATTGCTTATGTTCCGCAAATCAAGTCAGCTAGCCCTCAGTCTGGAGGTGAGAGGGCGATGTCTTACCTAAAAGAGGCTCTTCAAGCAAGGCCTTCTCTGTTAATTTTAGATGAGCCAAGCTCTTATTTAGACCATGCTAATCGTGATTGGCTCATTAATCAATTGAAGCGCTACCGAGGAACCTTGCTGGTGGTCAGTCATGATAGGTACTTGATTAATCAAGTAAGTCAGAAAATATGGCTACTTGAGCATCAAACGATCAAGATTTATCATGGCAATTATGATGATTATCAGCGTTCTAGACAGCTGGAGGAGGATAAGCAGCTAAGAGCTTTCTTGGAATACCGACGAAAGACTAATCAGTTGAAAAAAAGCCTGACCAGAAAAAAAGTGCAGGCCAACAAAATGGCTGTAAAGAAAAAGTCGGTTTCTCGGTCAGATTGGAAAACCAATTCCTTTGCGGGCAGCTATGATTCACAGGCCAAGGCTATGGCAAAAGCAGCTAAAGCTATGGAACATCGACTCACTCGAATGAAAGAGGTTAACAGTCCGCGCAAAAAGGCTTGGGCAAAATTAAAAAAGGATCCAAACGAAGGTACACTACCAAATACTCTTTTACACCTACAAGAAGGTACCCTTACAAAGGACTATCAGCTATTGTTTGACTATCCTGGTATTGTGATCAGATCACATAGCAGGATAGCGATTATCGGGAGAAACAAGGCTGGTAAAAGCAGCTTTTTAGATCAGCTTGCAGCCCAGGCCTTGTCTGGATTTTATGCGCAAAATCTAAGGATAACCTATTTTAAACAGGACCAGGCTGACTGGGAGCTGGATCAGACAGCAGTAGAGCTCATTAGTCGGCAGTCCAATCAAGATAGGGTAACCATTTTAAATTATCTAGCTATGATGGGCATTGATTATGATAAGGCCAATCAAAAGGTAGCTGTCTTATCTGGTGGGGAAAGGGTTCGTTTGGCGTTAGTGGCTGCCTTGCTGACAGATCATCAGTTTTTGATTTTAGATGAGCCGACAACTTATTTGGATCTTGTCGCTATTGAGGCCTTGGAGTCTTGCTTGCTTGATTATCCAGCTGCTCTTTTATTGATTTCTCATGACCTAGCATTTGTTAATAAGGTAGCAACAGAAATTTATGAGGTTAAGGACCATCGTTTAATAGCCTATCATTTTGAAGACTAGCAAAAAAGCCTAGGCTAGCTTATTCTCACTAGCTTAGGCTTGTTAGTCTACATTTCGTTTGGTGCTTCAACACCCAATAGACGAAGCGCTTCTTTGAGGACGATTGCAGTTGCATAGCAAAGTGCTAAGCGGTTGTCACGCTCTGGATCGTCTTCGAGGATACGGGTATGAGCGTAATATTTGTTAAAGCTTTGTGCCAAATGAATAGCAAATTTTGCCATGATTGATGGCTCAAAGTTATCAAAAGCACGCTTGATGATACGAGGGAAGTCCTGGATAAGCTTGATGATTTCCCAGCTTTCAGGGTCCTTAAGGCTATAGCTTGTATCGGCAGTTGGTGTAAAGCTTGCTTTACGCAGGATAGATTGGATACGCGCGTGTGCATATTGGACGTAAGGACCAGTTTCTCCTTCAAAGGATACCATTGCTTCAAGGTCGAAGTCATAGCCATTCATGCGGTCTGTTTTTAAATCATAGAACTTGATGGCTCCCACACCAACAGCATGAGCTACTGCTTCCTTGTTGGCAAGCTTAGGATTTTTAGCTTCGATTTGGTTTGCTGCTCTGCTGATGGCTTCTGCAACTGTTGGCTCAAGCAAAATGACATTGCCCTTACGTGTTGACAATTTTGCTCCACCCTTTGTTACAAGTCCAAAAGCAACGTGTGTCATGTCATCTGACCAATCGTAGCCCATTTCTTTAAGAACAGCCTTTAATTGCTTGAAGTGTGCAGCTTGCTCGTTGCCAACTACGTAAACTGATTTTGCAAAATCATAGGTACGCTTGCGGTAAAGGGCAGCAGCTAAATCACGAGTAATATAAAGCGTAGCCCCATCTGATTTTTTAATGAGAGCTGGGTGCTCAATACCATATCTTTCAAGGTTAACCACCTTAGCTCCCTTAGATTCGACTAGTAGGCCTTTGTCCTCAAGAAGCTCAAGGACCTCATCCATTTTATCATTGTAGAAGGCTTCACCATTATAGCTATCAAAGCTAACTCCTAGCTGGTCATAGAGTCGGTTAAACTCAATCAAGCTTTCATCGCGGAACCACTGCCAAAGCTCTGTAGCCTCTTGATCTCCCTCCTCTAGCCTGCGGAACCACTCACGTGCTTCCTCATCAAGACTAGGATCAGCTTCTGCCTCTGCGTTGATTCTCACATAGAGCTTTAAGAGCTCATCAATTGGGTGTGCTTGAACGGCAGCCTCATTTCCCCACTTCTTATACGCTACAATAAGCATACCAAACTGTTTGCCCCAGTCACCTAGGTGATTGATTTTAACAGGCTTATAGCCCATTTTTGCAAATATATGAGCAAGACTGTCACCGATAACTGTTGAGCGCAGGTGGCCAATTGAAAATGGCTTAGCAATGTTAGGGCTGGACATATCAATAGCAATATGACGTCCTTGTCCTTCATCTTGTTGACCATAGTCAGCTCCGTCAGTAATCACCTGTGTAAGGACCTGTGCAGAAATGCTAGCCTTATCTAAAAAGAAATTGACATAAGGACCAACAGCAGCAACTCTCTCAAATTGGCTGGCATCAATCCTTTCAGCCAAATCACTAGCAATAGCCTGCGGTGCTTTGCGAAGCACCTTTGCTAGACTAAAGGCTGGAAAGGCTAAGTCTCCCATGTCAGAATTTTTGGGTGTTTCAAGTAAGTTAAAAATGGCAGCCTGCTCTAGTTCAGGAACAACCTTAGCAATCTCAGCTGCAATCAGAGTTTTAGTGTCCATATTGCTTCTCCTAAAAATAGTTTGTCACCCTATTCTAACACATTTCTTGGAAATAAACGAGGTGTCTATTGAGAAATTATACTAGAAGGCTTGCAGGTGTTTTTGAAACCAAGGTAAAGACATTAGTACAGCAAAGCCTGCCAAATCTAGGGGGTCTAATGATATGAGCAAGAAATAATGCTTCCTTAAAATAAAAATAAAGCAAATTGATAGAGCTAAGATGAAATACTACCATTTTTTTGTTATAATTTGAGAGGATAATTATACATTGGGGAAATATATCATGAATAAAATAGAACGGCAGCAGCAAATCAAGCAACTTATTCAGGCTGAGCACATCGGCACACAGGAGGAGATTAGACGGCTTCTTCAAAAGGATGGTATCGTGGTCACTCAGGCTACCCTATCACGAGATCTAAGAGAAATCGGATTACTCAAATTAAGAGATGATAGAGGTAAGCTATACTACAGTCTTTCTGAGCCTGTTGCCACACCATTTAGTCCAGATGTGCGCTTTTATGTCCTAAAGGTTGATCGAGCGGGCTTTATGCTGGTTCTCCATACCAATCTGGGAGAAGCAGACGTGTTGGCAAATCTTATTGACAATGATGCTATCGAGGATGTCTTGGGCACGATTGCTGGTGCAGACACCTTACTTGTTATTTGTCGTGATGAGGAGATTGCCAAGCGCTTTGAAAAAGATTTAGCTGCTGGTCTATAGTATGCCTTACCGCGAATCCTTACATCAGCTGATAGCAGCGCTGGAAAAGCATTCAAGCATTATAGCTTACAAGGAGGCTCAGCAGCTGCTTCAAAGGACTGATTATAATCAAAAGGCCTATCAGATGAAGCGACATCAACAGGACACCTATCTTTTTCGTCAAATCGCTAAGGATAAAGCAGCTGAAGAATCAGCTTTTAAGGCTCAGCAATTACGAGACGATTTAGATCATCAACCATTGATAGATGATTATCGTGACAAAATGCAAAACGCTAGTGACTTGGTTCGGTACATTACAGGAACTATAGAAGATGAATTAAATAAGGAGTTCAATGATGGCAAAGACTAATGTTTCTCCCGGAATGCAGCAGTATCTGGACATCAAAAAGAACTATCCAGACGCTTTTTTGCTTTTTAGGATGGGAGATTTTTATGAGTTATTTTATGAAGACGCTGTTAAGGCAGCGCAGATTTTAGAAATCGGCTTAACCAGTCGTAATAAAAATGCTGACAACCCAATTCCAATGGCAGGTGTTCCTTACCATTCTGTCCAACAATACATTGATGTTTTAATTGATTTGGGGCATAAGGTTGCTATTGCTGAGCAGATGGAGGATCCTAAGCAAGCAATCGGTGTTGTTAAGCGTGAGGTGGTTCAGGTCATTACTCCGGGAACGGCTGTGGACTCAAGCCGACCTGATAGTCCCAATAATTTTTTGGTGGCTGTTGATTTTGATGGCAAGGCCTATGGCCTGTCTTATATGGACGTCTCTACAGGAGAATTTTTTGCCACAGACCTAGCAGATTTTGCCAGTGTCAAAAGTGAGATTCAAAACCTGAAGGCAAGAGAGGTTCTTTTAGGCTTTGAATTATCTGAAGAAGAGCAGGCTATTTTGGTAAAGCAGATGAATCTTTTGCTGTCCTTTGAGACGACAGCACTAGAGGATTCACCTTTGATTGATCATCAGCTAACAGCAGTTGAGCTGTCTGCAGCAGGTAAGCTACTACACTATGTTCACCAAACCCAGCTACGTGAGCTTAGCCATCTACAGACCTTGGTCCACTATGACATTAAGGATTATTTGCAGATGTCTTATGCAACCAAATCAAGCCTTGACCTGCTTGAAAATGCTCGTACTGGTAAAAAGCATGGGAGCCTTTATTGGCTACTTGATGAAACCAAAACAGCCATGGGCATGCGTCTATTAAGGGCTTGGATTGATAGACCACTTGTGACTAGTGAGGCGATCCTAGAGCGTCAGGAAATTATCCAGGTGTTTCTTAATGCCTTTATTGAAAGGACCGATTTAAGCGATAGTTTAAAGGGTGTTTACGACATTGAGCGCTTATCTAGTCGTGTATCCTTTGGAAAAGCAAATCCCAAGGACCTTTTACAGCTAGGTCATACTTTGGCTAAGGTACCCTATATCAAGGCAGTCTTAGAGGCCTTTAACAGCCCTTATCTTGACAAGCTTGTCAATCAAATTGACACACTGCCTGAGCTAGAGCATCTGATACGGTCGGCTATAGATCCAGATGCTCCTGCCACTATCAATGAAGGCAATATTATCAGAACAGGCTTTGATGAGCGGCTGGATCATTACCGAAAGGTTATGCGAGAAGGTACCGGCTGGATTGCTGATATCGAGACAAAAGAAAGACAGGCTAGTGGGATAACCAATCTCAAAATTGACTACAATAAAAAAGATGGCTACTATTTTCATGTGACCAACTCTAATCTAGGTATGGTTCCTGACCATTTTTTTAGAAAGGCAACACTGAAAAATTCTGAGCGCTATGGGACAGCAGAGCTAGCTAAGATTGAAGGACAAATGCTTGAGGCTAGAGAGGAGTCATCTAGCCTGGAATATGATATTTTCATGCGTATTCGTGCTCAAGTAGAGACCTATATTGATAGGCTGCAGCAGCTAGCAAAAGCCCTAGCAACTGTTGACGTCCTACAAAGCTTAGCAGTGGTTGCAGAGAAGAATCACTATGTTCGACCATTATTTAATCAGGAGAGCAGGATTGCAATTGACAATGGGCGGCATGCTGTTGTTGAAAAGGTCCTAGGTGTTCAGGAGTATATTCCAAATAGTATTTCCTTTGGTCCACAGACAAGCATTCAGCTCATTACAGGACCAAACATGAGTGGGAAGTCTACGTATATGAGACAGCTTGCTTTGACAGTCATTATGGCTCAGATAGGCTCATTTGTAGCTGCAGAATCTGCTAGCCTGCCTTTATTTGACGCTATTTTTACTAGGATTGGTGCAGCAGATGATTTGATCTCAGGCCAGTCTACATTCATGGTTGAGATGATGGAGGCTAATCATGCTATCAAGCGAGCAACCCCTCATTCCCTGATTTTGTTTGATGAGTTAGGGCGTGGTACAGCGACCTATGATGGTATGGCACTAGCCCAGTCTATCATCGAATACATTCATGATAGGGTTGGTGCAAAGACTATGTTTGCGACCCATTATCATGAATTGACAGAACTGTCAACCAAGTTGACAAAGCTGGTTAATGTTCATGTTGCGACGTTAGAAAAAGATGGAAATGTAACCTTCCTGCATAAGATTGCCGAAGGTCCTGCTGATAAATCCTATGGGATTCATGTGGCGAGAATAGCTGGATTGCCAGAGGATTTACTAGCCAGAGCTGATACTGTGCTAACCAAGCTGGAAGCTCAATCACAAGCAAGAGAGTCCGTCTTATCAACTACAGAAGTAAGAGAGACTCAGCAGCTGGCTAATCAGCAGCTATCACTTTTTACAGATGATGGCTCCTCTAGCGAGATTATTAAAAGGCTTGAGAGTGTTGATGTGATGAATCTAACTCCCATTCAGGCCATGACCGTTCTTTATGAGCTAAAAAAGCTACTGTAAAAGCTAGTATCAGATGTTAAAGGCACTTGTAGGCTCACCAGGCCACAGGTGCTTTTTGGTTTATTGACCATAAGACCCTTGCTAGCTCTGATGCTTGGCTCTTTTAGTTTTATGTTATAATAGTCCATAAGAATGCGAGGAAATATATGACAACAATTATCGAATTACCTGAGGTTCTCGCCAATCAAATTGCAGCTGGTGAAGTCATTGAAAGACCAGCAAGTGTTGTTAAAGAATTGGTTGAGAACGCCATAGATGCAAAGAGTAGTCAGATTACTGTTGAAATAGAAGAGTCTGGCTTGAAAATGATTCAAATCACTGACAATGGCGAAGGGATGTCTCACGAGGACCTGCCCCTTAGCCTGCGTCGTCATGCCACAAGTAAAATCAAAAGTCAAAGTGATTTGTTCAGAATCAGAACACTTGGCTTTCGAGGAGAAGCTTTGCCTTCGGTTGCCTCTATCAGTAAACTAACGATCAAAACAGCAACAGCTGATGCAGAGCATGGGTCAATATTAGTTGCTAGTGGCGGTAAGATTGAGCAGCTGGAAGCTGTCTCAACACCTGTTGGTACAAAAATCAAGGTAGAAAACCTATTTTACAATACACCAGCTAGACTGAAATACATGAAGAGCTTACAAGCGGAGCTGGCTCATGTTGTTGATGTCGTCAATCGCTTGAGCCTGGCTCACCCAGAGATTGCTTTTACATTGATCAGTGATGGCAAGCAGCTAACACAAACCTCTGGGGCTGGGGATTTACGTCAAGCGCTTGCTGGTATCTATGGCCTGAATACTGCTAAAAAAATGATTGACATTTCTAGTGCTGATTTAGATTTTGAAGT
Organism: Streptococcus equi subsp. zooepidemicus; assembly: GCF_015689395.1. Taxonomy (NCBI): domain Bacteria; kingdom Bacillati; phylum Bacillota; class Bacilli; order Lactobacillales; family Streptococcaceae; genus Streptococcus; species Streptococcus equi. The sequence goes on along the minus strand of NZ_CP065054.1, from coordinate 2,068,162 downwards.
GGGAGGCTTTGTGAGTCTGCCAGAGCTGACAAGAGCTAATCGTAATTACATTACTATCCTGATCAATGGTCGCTATATTAAAAATTTCTTGTTAAATCGAGCCATTTTAGATGGTTATGGCTCTAAGCTGATGGTGGGACGCTTTCCTATAGCTGTCATTGATATTCAAATTGATCCTTATCTGGCAGATGTCAATGTTCACCCAACCAAGCAGGAAATCAGAATTTCTAAGGAGCGTGAATTAATGGCCCTGATTAGTACAGCTATTTCAGAGAGCCTGCGAGAACAGGACTTGATTCCTGATGCCTTGGAAAATTTAGCTAGGTCCAGCACACGTTCATTTTCAAAGCCTGAGCAGACCAGTTTGCCTTTACAGCCTAGTCAGCTTTATTATGATCCGCAAAAAAATGATTTCTTTACCAAAGAAACAGTGGTTTCAGAGGATAGCCCGCAGGGCTTTAACCATGAAACTTTGGTTGACAGTGGTGTCAAGCAGGTTGACAATTTGCAGCTGGCCAAGACTGAATCTGAAGCAGCTGCTCCAAGTGTTAAATATGCTAGTCGGCCAGCTCCTATGCTTTCTGATAGTGAGCACCCGGGTCTTGATGTCCACAATAAGCAAAAATTATCTCAGATGCTTGATCGTTTAGAAAATGAAGAGCAGTCAGTCTTTCCAGAGCTTGATTATTTTGGTCAAATGCATGGGACCTACCTTTTTGCCCAAGGCAGAGATGGCTTGTTTATCATTGATCAGCACGCAGCTCAGGAGCGCGTCAAGTATGAGTATTATCGTGACAAGATTGGTGAGGTTGACAATAGCCTACAGCAATTGCTGGTGCCCTATCTTTTTGAATTTTCTGGGTCAGATTTTATTAACCTTCAGGAAAAAATGTCACTTTTGAATGAGGTTGGTATCTATTTAGAGCCATATGGCAATCATACCTTTATTCTTAGGGAGCATCCTATTTGGATGAAGGAGGCAGAGATTGAATCTGGCGTTTATGAAATGTGTGACATGCTATTGTTGACAAATGAAGTATCCATCAAAACCTACCGAGCAGAATTAGCGATTATGATGAGCTGTAAACGTTCCATCAAGGCAAACCATAGCTTAGATGATTACTCAGCAAGACAGTTGCTTTTACAGCTTGCTCAATGTAAAAATCCTTATAACTGCCCACATGGTAGACCTGTTTTGATTAATTTCAGTAAGGCGGACATGGAAAAGATGTTCCGTCGTATTCAAGAAAATCATACCAGCTTGAGAGAATTGGGCAAATACTAGAGAGGATAGCATGCGAGAATTTTTCCAGTTGCCTAAGCAAATACAAGTGAGGCAGTTTGTGCGCTTTATTACAATTACGCTTGGCAGTAGTATCTTTCCTTTTATGGCGATGTACTATACAAGCTACTTTGGCGCCTTTTGGACAGGCATACTAATGATGGTGACTAGCTTTACAGGCTTTATTGGGACCTTATATGGAGGTCATTTGTCAGATGCTATTGGTCGTAAGAAAGTAATTATGCTTGGTTCAGTTGTGAGCACCTTAGGCTGGCTGCTGACCATTTTGGCCAATGCTCCAAAGATGGTTCTTCCTTGGTTGACCTTTGTGGGAATTTTGCTGGTTGAGCTTGCTTCCAGCTTTTACGCTCCTGCCTATGAGGCTATGCTGATTGATTTAACAGATGATAGCAATCGTCGCTTTGTTTATACCATTAATTACTGGTTTATTAATATAGCCATTATGCTTGGTGCAGGTATTTCAGGGCTTTTCTATGATCAATATTTCTTAGAGCTGTTGATTGCTTTATTGATTATTAATATTGTCTGCTTTGGTATTGCCTATCGTTATTTTGGTGAAACGAGGCCTGAGCATTACCGCTTTGAGCATGGTGTTGGTATTCTAGCAGGTCTTGCTAACTACCGGCAAGTGTTTAAGGATCGCGCTTTTGTGCTATTTACCGTAGGGACGATTTTGTTTAGCAGTGTTTGGTTGCAGATGGATAATTACGTTCCGGTTCACCTTAAGCTGTATTTTGAAGAGACTGATGTGCTCGGTATTCATCTGACCAGCTCAAAAATGCTGTCATTGATGGTCTTTACCAATACCTTGCTGATTGTGCTGTTGATGACACTTATTAATCGCTTGACAGCAAAGTGGAGATTGTTGCCACAGCTGGTAATTGGATCGGTTATTTTTGCCTTTGGTATGCTGTTGTCATTTACTTTTACTGGCTTTTTTGCTATTTGGTGTTCAGTTGTGGTGTTTACCATTGGTGAAATGCTAAATGTTCCTGCCAATCAAGTGCTAAGAGCAGAAATGATGGATCAGTCTAAAATTGGTTCCTATACAGGATTTATTTCTATGGCTCAGCCCTTAGGAGCTATTCTAGCAGGTTTGCTGGTTTCTCTTAGTCACTTTACAGGACAGGTTGGGGTTCAGCTAGCATTTGTTTTGATTGCCTGTGTGGGACTCTATGTGATTGTTTTATCTGCGAAAATGAAGAAAAAGGTGTCATATGTATGATTATATTAAAGGTCAGCTAACAAAAATTACTGCAAAATATATTGTGGTGGAAGCAAATGGTTTAGGCTATATGATAGCTGTTGCCAATCCTTATAGCTTTACAGACTGTGTCAACCAGCAGGTAACGATTTATCTTCATCAGGTGATCAGAGAAGATGCTCAGCTGCTGTTTGGTTTTCACAGTGAGGAAGAAAAGGACGTTTTTTTGAAGTTGATTTCGGTATCAGGTATTGGACCGACGACTGCCCTAGCTATTGTAGCTGTAGATGATAATAGAGGACTCGTCAATGCCATTGATAATAGTGATATTAAATATTTGATGAGGTTCCCTAAAATCGGAAAAAAAACAGCTCAGCAAATGGTGCTTGATTTAGCAGGTAAGTTCGTTGAAGCACCTAAGGAGGAAAGCAGCAAGCCCCCTAAAGCCAAGCAACAGGGGAATGAACAGCTTGATGAGGCTGTCGAAGCCCTATTAGCCCTTGGATATAAGGCGACAGAGCTAAAGAAAATTCGTGCCTTCTTTGAGGGAACAAGCGAGACAGCTGAGCAGTATATCAAATCAGCCCTTAAAATGCTTATGAAAGGCTAGGTGCTTCATATGAAACGTTGCGCATGGGTACCACAAGATAATAAGCTTTACTGTGATTACCATGACTTGGAGTGGGGAAGGCCTGTCTATGATGATCGCGCTCTTTTTGAGCTGCTTTGTCTTGAAAGCTATCAGTCAGGCTTATCTTGGTTAACTGTTTTGAAAAAACGTCCAGCCTTCAGAAGCATTTTTCATCATTATGATATTGCGGCTGTGGCAAGCTTTAGTGAGCAGGAAATGGCTGCTGCCTTGCAAAATGCAGCAATTATCCGACACAAGCCAAAGCTAATAGCCACTGTCAACAATGCAGTGGCAGTCCAACACATTCAACAAGAATATGGTAGCTTTTCAAGCTATCTTTGGAGCTTTGTAGGAGGTCAGCCAATTGACAGACTTGTCAACGATGACAACCCAGCACCTGCTCAAACAGACCTATCTCTTAACCTATCTAAGGACTTAAAAAGACGTGGCTTCAAATGGCTAGGACCAACAACTGTTTATTCCTTTATGCAGGCAGCAGGATTGGTAAACGACCATGAAGAGAACTGTGAGTTTAGGTAGAAGAAATCGCCTCTTTGGAGTGATGTTTCATTAGCCTATCAAAGGGAGCTTGATAAAAATTGCCCAATCTTAATTGCTTATAGGATGATGTGTAAGAGCTATGTTTTTGCTCTTTTAAGGTATAGATGGTGAGTCCCCTTATTTACCCTGTAGCGAACGTTGTAAGCTTCTAATGTGTGGTTGGTTATAGCCTATTACTGCTATTGAAAGTAAGATATAGTTTGATCAGGCAGATATATTGGACTGCTTCAACGATTGTGTTGCTGTTGGCTGGTGCTTCTTTCTATAACTTATTTTGGTGCATGTGATTGTGGCTCTAAAAGTTATAATAGAGTATCGGTACGATTGGTGTTACCCCTTGGTTTCTATTTTTTTCTTATCAGCTAGTCTTTCATTTACAGTCTATAGTAAAAGCTACCGCTTAAAAATTTCTTAGCGGTAGTTTTTTAGTTCATGTTGCAAGGTTTCTAGAAGTTCAGTTTCTTCTGTCAACTGCAGTAATTGTAAGCCTTTATTAATTAGGTGATCATCATTGCGACAAATACCGAGACGAACTTGAGAAAAACCTAAGCTATCATAGCGTTTAAGCTGTCTAGCTAATTTGATTGTCAGTAAGGTAATTTCTTCGCATTCCTTTTTGAGGTTGTGATAGAGGTAAATGGTTGAAAGATTGGTTAGTAAAGCATATTCAGACGATTTGATATTGCGGTAATCTTTATATTTTGCTAGGCTATCTAGAATTTTTTGACTGATATTTTCAATTATTTCGATAGGAAAGTGAAAAAGAATGGTATGTAGTAATTGTAAATCTTTCTCATACCAAGTATCTTGTTTTGCGAGGGAATTCCAGATTTTATAAGCTAGCTCTTGTAAATCTTGATTGTTTTTAACGCCTTTTTTCCTAAGACTTATCATGACGTCGACACTATCTAAAATATAAGAAATGGGAATATCATTTTTATTTTTAAGGTAATTGAAGCATTTTTGGCGTAATTTTTCTAATTCAGTAATATTTACAGCTGATAGCTGATTATAAAATTGGTTTAAAATGTCCTGCCTTGTGCTAGGATGATAAGTGTTGCAGACATATCTAAACTCTTCCAGTGTCATATTGAGTTGGTTTAATAAAAAAATCATTGTATCAAATTTAGGAATGACTTGTCCGCTTTCAATACGAGCTAGTGTAGAACGAGCTAAAAAGTCTCCACAGATCTTTTCTTGTGTTAATCCTTTAGATTTTCGTATAGCTTGATAAATTTTACCGTAATCCCAACGCATAAAACACCTCTAAAATGTTACTAAATGCTACAAAAAAATAAAATCTACAATAATATTTTATAATAGCATTTAGAAAGAGTAAAGGAGGAAAATTTATGAGGAGACATCTAAAGGTTGTATTATTACTTGCAGCACTATTGGCATTTATTGTAAATGAGGGTAATTTTCCATGGTGGCCTTGGGGACCATAGAACTTAACTGATTACTGTTATGTTGTTGCCATTAGACTATCTAGATTAATCAAAGAGTAAAATACAAGTAGCTTAGTGAAAGACATTTTAAGAGGAGAAAAGCATATGAAGAAACGTTTAGCATTTATATTAGTTGCTTTTGGTATTTTGGGATTTAGTTTAGGAAATGAAGTTTTAGCTGCAGATACTGCACCTGCAAGTGCAACTATGGCAACAGATAGTGATGTGAGTTTTTACAATGGAGAACTGTTGAAAAAATATTTGGTCCAAAGTGGTGATAGATTGTATTTTGATTATGACAAGGCTATTCAAGATAAGGTTTCTGATGGTGTAATAGATATGGGATTCCTTGTTGAGACAATTAGTGAGGACTATTCACAACAAACGTTTACCCCTCGAAAGTATTTCAAGGCAGGATGGCAGCTTTATGGTAATTATTGTGGACCTGGCCATAACGGAAATAATTTTACTTTACCTGTTATTGATGTTTTAGATCAAGGCTGTCAAAATCATGACAGTTGTTATCGATGGGGAGCTGGGATTGATGCAAATTGTGAATGCAATCGTCAGTTAGTAAATTACATTAAAGTATATCGACGGTGGATGCCAGCTCATGCCTTGGGGGTTGCTGATGCTATTAGAGTATATTTTGAAACGGTAGGTGCTATTGGATGTTAACCTTAAAAAATATTATCAATCGATACTACATGTATTATGTATTCCTTATTGTTGTGATCTGGATTGGGATGTTTTTTGTACGATGGGATACTACTGTGGCTGGTGTATTACTCTATCCACTGATTATGAAACAGGTATTTATCGTACTAGGAGTAGTTGCGATGATAATGGCCATTATTTCTAGAAAAATTGTTCTTGGAATTTTTGGTTTACTATGCTGTGCTGCTTTTTGGATTAATCTTTTCTTAGCTTTCTATCTATTACCTGGACTTTTGGGAAATTAACAATTAAACTGTTTATGGTGTTTTGAAGATGAGGAACAGGCTGTTTTTCTGTAAGGCTTCCTGTTACTTCTCAAATGCTTTGGAGTATCTCTTTATCATTTGTTCACTGTTGACAATGTTAAAAAGACTATTCTAGGCATGGGAATTGCTGCTTCAGGGTATTCCTTGTTAATATTGGATTGATTAGTTGTTATTTATGCAAAATCCTTAGAGCATTGCTTTCTCATTCTTGGTTCATTTGAATAAAATGTAACTAAAAAAACTTTGTAATCAATTCAAATTGTCACAAGTATAAAAGTAAAAAAGCGACTTTGTTAGTGATCTGATATTCGGAAGTCCTATCATTGCTCGCTTTTTGTTTTTTGAGGTTGATTTTTATTCCGAAATTGTTGTGAATAAGTGCAATTTTAAGCTAACAATTACCTAAAATCTTTTGAAGATTACTGCTTAGCTTCTAATACCTATTTATCGGTGTGTTGATAATTAGAGAGATAGTGGGATTGTCATATGAAATAAATTTTAGAAAATTTAAACAAGTTATTCTGATTGTTACTATTTCAACATAAGTCTTTATTTGATTATCATTGAAAACCATTAATTCATCTAAAATTATTTCAATGCTTCATGGATGATTCTTTTTTTGTTAAAATAAGATTGAATGTCGAATAGATAAGTAGGTGGGAAAATGAAAGCTGAACTCATTGCGGTGGGAACCGAGATTCTGACTGGTCAGATTGTAAATACCAATGCTCAATTTTTATCAGAAAAAATGGCAGAGCTTGGTATTGATGTTTATTTTCAAACAGCTGTAGGAGATAATGAAGAGCGTTTGCTTTCTGTTATTGATATTGCTAGCCAGCGAAGTGATTTAGTGATTTTATGTGGTGGTCTTGGTCCAACAGATGATGATCTAACGAAGCAGACCTTAGCTAAGTATCTAGGAAAAGCTTTGGTCTTTGATGAGCAGGCAGGTCAAAAATTAGATGCTTTTTTTGCACATCGTAAGCAGACTGTTAGGACACCAAATAACCAACGTCAGGCGCAGCTGATTGAAGGCTCTATTGCTTTGCAAAATCAAACAGGACTTGCAGTAGGTGGGTTAATAACTGTAGATAGGGTAACCTATGTTGTCTTACCAGGGCCTCCAAGTGAGCTAAAGCCTATGGTAAAAAATGAGCTGGTGCCCCTTCTTTCAGCTAGTCATGCCAGTCTATATTCAAGAGTGCTGCGTTTTTTTGGCATTGGTGAAAGTCAACTGGTGACTGCTCTGGAGGATTTGATTAAGCATCAAACAGATCCTACCATTGCTCCTTATGCAAAGACCGGCGAGGTAACACTGCGACTATCCACAAAGGCTGACAACCAAGCATTAGCTGATGAAAGGCTGGATCGACTAGAGGCGCAGCTCTTATCCATAAAAACTGTAGATAATCAACCCTTACGGCGTTTGCTTTATGGCTATGGGGAGGATAATTCCTTGGCGCGTGAGACCTTTGAGCTATTGAAGCGAAGTGGTAAGACGATAACAGCAGCTGAAAGCTTAACAGCAGGACTGTTTCAAGCTCAGTTAACTGATTTTGCGGGAGCTTCACAGGTGTTTAACGGTGGCTTTATCACCTACAGCATTGAAGAAAAAGCAAGAATGCTTGGCATTCCATTGGGTGAGCTACAAAGGCACGGTGTTGTGAGCTCTTTTACAGCTGAACAAATGGCTGCGCAGGCACGCTGCTTGACCAATTCAGATATCGGTGTTGGTCTAACAGGTGTTGCTGGCCCAGAGGCACTCGAGGGACAGCCAGCAGGAACAGTTTTCATTGGCCTTGCCACTAAGAATAAGGTAGAATCTCTTAAAGTTGTCATAGGAGGCCGTAGCCGTTTGGACGTGCGGTATATTGCTGCCTTATATGCTTTTAATATGGTTCGTAAAACTTTATTAAAATCAGAGAATTTGCTATAATTAGGATAGTGTATTTTAGGAAATTAGTAGCTAGACAGATGTGAGGTTATGCTGTTTATTGCTTGCTAGTCAGCCTAAATAGAGGAGAAAATATTGGCAAAAAAAGTTAAAAAAAATGAAGAAATCACCAAAAAATTTGGTGATGAACGTCGTAAAGCACTTGATGATGCGTTAAAAAACATCGAAAAAGATTTTGGTAAGGGTGCGGTTATGCGCCTTGGTGAGCGTGCAGAGCAAAAGGTTCAGGTGATGAGTTCGGGCAGTCTTGCTTTAGACATTGCGCTTGGAGCAGGTGGCTATCCTAAAGGGCGTATTATTGAAATCTATGGACCAGAGTCTTCTGGTAAAACAACAGTTGCCCTGCATGCAGTAGCGCAGGCTCAAAAAGAAGGTGGTATTGCAGCCTTCATTGATGCGGAGCATGCCTTGGACCCTGCTTATGCTGCGGCGCTGGGTGTTAATATTGATGAGCTGCTTTTGTCACAGCCGGATTCTGGTGAGCAAGGACTTGAGATAGCAGGTAAACTGATTGATTCTGGTGCTGTTGATTTGGTTGTTGTCGACTCTGTTGCAGCTCTAGTGCCTCGTGCTGAGATTGATGGTGATATTGGTGATAACCATGTTGGCTTGCAGGCTCGTATGATGAGTCAGGCGATGCGTAAGCTTTCAGCCTCAATCAATAAAACCAAGACAATTGCTATCTTTATTAACCAGCTACGTGAAAAGGTAGGGGTTATGTTTGGTAATCCAGAGACGACACCAGGTGGTCGTGCTTTGAAATTCTATGCTTCTGTCCGTCTAGATGTTCGTGGAACAACACAAATAAAAGGAACTGGAGATCAAAAAGACAGCAGTATCGGTAAGGAAACTAAGATTAAGGTTGTTAAGAATAAGGTTGCTCCACCGTTTAAGGTGGCTGAGGTTGAAATCATGTATGGAGAAGGCATCTCACGTACAGGTGAGCTGATCAAAATTGCTTCAGATTTAGACATTATTCAAAAGGCTGGTGCTTGGTTCTCTTACAACGGTGAAAAAATTGGTCAGGGCTCTGAAAATGCTAAGAGATATTTGGCTGACCACCCAGAGCTATTTGATGAGATTGATCATAAGGTGCGTGTTAAATTTGGCTTGCTTGAAGATACCGAGGAAAGTGCAGCTGTAGATCCAGCTGCAGCCAAAGCAGATGAGCTGGTTTTAGAGCTAGACGATGCCATTGAAATTGAGGATTAGTATCTGGTATTAGATTTTCAGATAAAAGCATCAAAAAAGGGCTTAACAGTTGCTGTTAAGTCCTTTTTAGCCTATGTTTGATCAAGCTTTATATCGGTCTGCTCAGGAGCTAGGCTGGACGTTTGGACGATTTGTCAACTGAGTTTATGTTTTCTTTAGGGATTTACTGTTAAGCTATAAAAGCCCTATAAAAAAGGTTTTTGACAGACAAGATAGTGACGTAGTAAGTCTGCCTACAACTAGCTCAATATAGGATTTTGGCCTTGGTTAAAGGGATCATAAAAGAAAACTAAAAAATAGGTCCAAAGACCGATATTGATTAGAAAAAAACTATGCTACAATAGAATTATCACGAGATAGAAAGTGAGAACAGCATGATAAAAATTTACACGATTTCAAGTTGTACGAGCTGCAAAAAGGCTAAAACCTGGCTGAATGCCCATAAGCTCCCGTATAAAGAACAGAATTTAGGAAAAGAACCTCTTTCAAGAGAAGAAATTTTAGCTATTTTATCAAAGACTGAAAACGGTGTGGAGAGTATTGTCTCTTCTAAAAATCGTTATGCCAAAGCCTTAAATTGTGATATTGATGAGTTAAGCGTAAATGAGGTTATTGATTTGATTCAGGACAATCCCCGTATTTTAAAAAGTCCGATTCTTATCGATGACAAGCGTCTTCAGGTGGGCTACAAGGAAGACGATATTCGTGCCTTTTTACCTCGTTCTATTCGTAATATTGAAAATGCAGAGGCGCGTTTACGCGCTGCCTTATAAAAAAGCTCTGTCAGAGCTTTTTTTTTAATATCCTAACAAATCTGAATTCTTGTTTATTCAATAAAAATAAGCTATAATAGAGCGTAGCACTTAAAGTTAGAAAGAAGGTGTAAGTATGGGATTTACAGATGAAACAGTCCGCTTTAATTTAGACGATGGTGATAAAAAGCAGATTAGCGAAACGCTGACGGCAGTTTATCATTCACTAGATGAAAAAGGCTACAATCCGATTAATCAAATTGTAGGTTATGTACTAAGCGGGGACCCAGCTTATGTTCCTCGTTACAATGATGCTCGCAACCAAATTCGTAAATATGAGCGCGATGAGATCGTAGAAGAGCTTGTCCGCTATTATTTGCAAGGAAATGGAATAGATATTAGATGAGAATAATGGGACTTGATGTCGGTTCTAAGACCGTCGGTGTGGCCATTAGTGATCCACTTGGTTTTACTGCCCAAGGACTAGAGATTATTAGGATCAATGAAGATAAACAGGATTTTGGCTTTGATAGATTAGCTGAGCTTGTTAAGCAATATCAGGTTGATCGGTTTGTCATTGGCTTGCCAAAGAATATGAATAACACTAGTGGCCCACGTGTTGAGGCAAGTAAGGCTTATGGAGATAAGATTGAGGAGCTCTTTCACATTCCGGTTTCTTATCAAGATGAGCGCTTGACAACTGTTGAGGCAGAGCGTATGCTAATTGAGCAGGCAGACATCAGTCGTGGTAAACGTAAAAAAGTAATCGATAAGCTGGCTGCGCAGCTGATTTTACAGAATTATTTAGATTGTAACTATTAAGGAGAACAGATGACACATAATCATGATCACAAACACGAAGTCATTACACTTGTCGATGAGCAAGGAAATGAAGCATTGTTTGAAATTTTATTAACCATCGATGGACGTGAAGAATTCGGTAAAAACTATGTTTTACTAGTTCCTGCTGGTTCGCAAGAGGATGAATCAGGAGAGGTTGAGATTCAGGCCTATTCATTTACAGAAAATGAAGACGGAACAGAGGGTGACTTACAGCCAATCCCAGAGGATTCAGACGCTGAGTGGGATATGATTGAGGAAGTATTTAATAGCTTTTTAGACGAAGAGTAACAACCTGAGGCATTAGCTTTAAAATAATAAATAGCCTAGAATCTTGGTGCTAGCAGCACGGGTTTTAGGCTATTTTTATGGTTTATCAGACAGTAGGAGTGATAGCTATTCCTATGACCTCTAAATAGCCTACTGTTAAGAGGTTTTTTAGGGTCTTGTAGATGTTGCAATAGCCTGTGATTTTGTTGAAGTTACTTGCTGTTGTCTTTTTTAGTTTAAGCCTTAACAAAGCTGTAGCTAGGCTATAGGAAATGACTCAACTTAGCACAGCATAAGCTGCTTATTTTGATAAGTAAAGAAATAGCCAATAGCTACTTTTAGCTTAAAGCCGATCATTACCATTATCCTTAGCTTTTCTGGGTATTATTTCGAATAATCTTAATGGGGGTGATTTTATCAAAAGACTCAGTCAAGAAGAAAAAAACTTTCTAAAGCATTATAGGCTAAAGACACTGCACCGCTTTAAAGAGCTGCTGACTTATGCCAGCCTTTGTCATAAATTGACTAAATAATAGATTTTGCTATACTTGTAATATGACATGTCAAGGAGAAACACATTGAGTCAATTACATCAAGAAGTTATGCTGGAAAAGGTCAATTATTTGGTGAAGGACCACCCATCGTCACATACGACTAAGTATGACATGAAGGTCCCTAGTTTATATAAATTTTATATCTTTTTCTTTAGCATCATAGCGAGCTTGCTTACGGTTGCGGTTCCTTTTTTTGCAGACACTGCAAATAGCGTTCAGTCACAAAATTTATACATCGGAATGATGTTGACTAAAGGTCAGATTCCATATAGTGATTTGTTTACAACAGGAGGCTTTCTGTTTTTTGTGCTCATAGCTTTGAGTTATCACTTGGGAACAACGGTATGGTTGGTGCTTGTTCAAGCGCTGTGCTTTTATTTGACAGGTGTTTATTTCTATAAATTAGTCCATTATGTGACTGGTATTCAGAAGGTTGCTTTAGGTTTTACAGCTATCTATTACCTATTGTCTATTAGTCTTGGATTTGGTGGCTTATATGCGATCCAGCTTGCCCTGCCTTTTGTCTTAGTATCGCTTTGGTTTTTAACCAAGTATTTTGCTGGCTTGGTAAAGGACGAGGCCTTTATTCTCTTTGGCTTTGCAGCGGCAATAGCCATGCTAATTGAGCCTAGGACGCTTCTTTTTTGGCTGCTTGCTTGCATTGCGATTATTGCTTATAATGTGTCTCAAAAGCATTTTGCTCGAGGCTTTTATCAGCTGTTAGCAGCTATTTTTGGAATGCTTTTGGTGTTTTATACAGCAGGCTATTTTATCCTCAATCTACAGATTTTGAGTCCTTATTTGGAGCAGGCGCTTGTTTATCCGTTTAGTTATTTTGTGACAGGTGATTTATCGCTGATTCTCGGTTTAACAGTCCAATTAGGACTTGTTCTTGGCTTAGGACTGTTAACGGGGCTGCTGACGTTTATGAAGCAGCCTAAGCTAGAGTCTGATCTTGCTATGAAATGGCTACTAGTCTTTGTTGTGTTGAGTTATGCTGGTATTGCGGCTATATCGCATGATTTTCATACTTATCACCTATTGCCTTTACTGCCTTATGCTTTGATTTTGCTATCAAGCTCTGTTGGCCGACAATATGAGGCAGGACTTAGGACGGTTAGTCATCGTCGTCGTAAGGGGAAAAATGGTGCGAGACGGGTTATTGCTATTTATCTAAATAAGCATTTCTATGTGCCAGCAATCATAATGCTAGGAGCGGTTTTTGGCACAGCTTATCAGTATGTGACCAGCTCTGCCATTAATCAAGAGCGTTCTCAGATTGCTCACTATCTAAGACAGAGGCTAGCGGAGGACCAACCCATCTATGTATGGGACGATACGTCAAAAATTTACCTGGAGACGCAGGCCAAATCAGCTTCACAGTTTGCCTCCCCCTTTGTTAATCTGAAAAAGGAGAGTCATCAACAGATGTTAGAGGATGAGCTACTACAGAATAAGGCAGCCTATATTGTGGTCAATAAGCAAAAAGCATTACCAAAGGCAGTCAAGAAAATAGTGACAGCTAATTATAAAATTGACAGAAAGATTGATGTTAAGGGCTTTAGCCTATATCAGAAAAAATAAATAAAATCAATATATTGTGTCGGCACAAAAAACTTAACACAATATATTGATTTTTTTGTGTGGCGTGATATAATAGTCGAGTAAGGAGATAGGACATGATAACATTAGAAAAAGACAAAGTTATTGTTCAGCCAGCTATTAAGGTTATTAAAAGAGATGGACGCTTAGTTAATTTTGATGCAACAAAGATCTACAGTGCGCTGTTAAAAGCAAGCATGAAGGTAACACGCATGTCACCGCTCGTTGAAGCAAAGCTAGAAGCTATTTCTGAACGCGTTATTGCAGAAATTATCGAGCGATTTCCTACAAATATTAAAATTTATGAAATTCAAAATATTGTTGAGCATGAGCTATTAGCTGCTAATGAATATGCTATTGCTAAGGAATACATCAATTATAGAACCCAGCGTGACTTTGCTCGCTCGCAGGCGACAGACATTAATTTTTCTATTGATAAGCTCATTCATAAGGATCAGACAGTGGTCAATGAGAATGCCAATAAGGATAGTGATGTTTTCAATACTCAGCGTGATTTGACAGCTGGGATTGTTGGTAAGTCTATTGGCTTGAAGCTGCTGCCGCCACATGTCGCTAATGCTCACCAAAAGGGTGATATTCACTACCATGATTTAGATTATAGTCCTTATACGCCAATGACAAACTGTTGTTTGATTGATTTTAAGGGAATGCTGGCAAATGGCTTTAAAATTGGGAATGCTGAGGTTGAAAGTCCTAAGTCTATTCAAACAGCAACAGCTCAAATTTCACAAATCATTGCTAATGTGGCCTCCAGTCAGTACGGTGGCTGTACAGCCGATCGTATTGATGAATTTTTGGCACCATATGCTGAGCTAAATTTCAAAAAGCATATGGCTGACGCTGAAAAATGGGTTATTGAGGAGCTGCGGGAAGGTTACGCCTTTGAAAAAACCAAAAAAGACATTTATGATGCCATGCAATCTCTAGAGTATGAGATCAACACGTTATTTACCTCAAACGGTCAGACCCCCTTTACCTCATTGGGATTTGGTCTAGGGACCTCTTGGTTTGAGCGTGAGATTCAAAAGGCTATTTTAACGATTAGAATTAATGGCTTAGGCAGCGAGCACCGTACTGCAATCTTTCCTAAGCTCATCTTTACGGTCAAGCGTGGGCTCAATTTAGAGCCAGACTCACCAAACTATGATATTAAGACCTTAGCCTTGGAATGTGCCACAAAGCGCATGTATCCAGATATGTTATCTTATGATAAGATTATTGAGCTGACAGGATCCTTTAAGTCACCAATGGGCTGTCGCTCTTTCCTTCAAGGCTGGAAGGATGAACAGGGGCAAGATGTTACCTCAGGGCGTATGAACCTTGGGGTTGTAACCATGAATTTACCTCGTATTGCTATGGAATCAAATGGCGATATGGATAAATTCTGGGAGCTGTTTAACGAACGATTACACATTTGTAAGGACGCTCTTGTTTATCGTGTGGAGCGCGTTAAGGAGGCAACGCCAGCCAATGCTCCTATTCTTTACCAATATGGAGCCTTTGGCAAGCGGCTAGCTAAGATTGGCAATGTTGATGAGCTCTTTAACAATCGCCGCGCAACTGTATCATTGGGTTACATTGGCTTATATGAGGTAGCAACCGTATTTTACGGTGGGCAATGGGAGCACAACCAAGAGGCCAAAGACTTTACAATCACTATTGTTAAGGAAATGAAGAAGGCTTGCGAGGCTTGGTCAGATGAATATGGCTATCATTTCTCTGTTTACTCAACACCATCAGAAAGCTTGACAGATCGTTTTTGCCGCCTAGATACTGACAAATTTGGCGTTGTTGCTGATATTACGGATAAAGAATACTATACGAATTCATTTCACTATGATGTTCGTAAAAATCCGACACCTTTTGAGAAGCTAGATTTTGAAAAGGATTATCCAGCAGCAGGCGCTTCAGGTGGCTTTATCCATTACTGTGAATACCCTGTTTTACAGCAAAATCCCAAGGCCTTGGAAGCTGTTTGGGACTATGCTTATGATCGTGTGGGCTACCTAGGCACAAATACGCCAATTGATAAGTGCTATGAATGCCATTTTGAGGGAGATTTCACCCCAACAGAGCGAGGCTTTACTTGTCCAAATTGTGGAAACAATGACCCTAAGACAGTAGATGTGGTCAAAAGAACCTGTGGTTATTTAGGAAACCCTCAGGCTCGTCCAATGGTCAATGGTCGTCAT
Organism: Streptococcus equi subsp. zooepidemicus; assembly: GCF_015689395.1. Taxonomy (NCBI): domain Bacteria; kingdom Bacillati; phylum Bacillota; class Bacilli; order Lactobacillales; family Streptococcaceae; genus Streptococcus; species Streptococcus equi. The sequence goes on along the minus strand of NZ_CP065054.1, from coordinate 2,052,635 downwards.
AAGGAAATCTCTGCTCGTGTCAAGCACATGAATGGGTCAACCATCAAGTATCCGGGGATATAAGCCCTGGAAAAGAGTCTCATTACACCTATAATCGTCTATAGAAAGGATTGCTTCCTGCAAGCAGTCCTTTAGTTATCAAGACCGGTCTGTAACAAAGAAAGGGAGAAAAATGGGAAAATACCAGCTAGATTACAAGGGAATGCAGCAAGTAGAGAGGTTTCATGAGAAACATTCTGTTACAAAAACAGACAAAAAATCTCGAGTGCAGCAGCTTAGAGCACAATTTTTAGAAAAAGTAAAGCAATCAAAGAAATAATGGCACACTCAGTAAAGGCGGTGAAAAATGCTAGATATTGGAATTGTTGGTTTAGGCGCTATTTCACAGAAGGCCTATTTACCTTATATGCGTCAATTAAGAGGAATCAATTGGCATTTATCTACTAGAAATGAGTCAGTTCGCCAGGAGGTGGGACAGCTTTTTGGTTGTACAAGGCTTTACAGGACTGTCAATGAGCTACTTGAGGCTAAGTTAGATGGTGTGTTTATCCATGCAGCCACTAAGGCTCATTTAGAGCTGGCTAGCTTGTTTTTACAAAAAGGAATTCCAGTTTACATGGATAAGCCCTTGACAGAGGATTTCTTTAGCACACGAGCTCTTTATCAATTGGCAAAAGAGCACAACACCTTTTTAATGGCAGGCTTTAATAGACGCTTTGCACCAGGTGTCAAGAGATTGTCAACTCTGTCAACTAAGCGTAAAGTTGTTGTTGAGAAAAATGATATTAATAGACCAGGTGATAAACAGTTTAAGCTTTTTGACTTCTTTATCCACCCTTTAGATACAGCTTTATTTTTAGCTGATGAGAGGCTTGTTGCAGGCTATTTTCATTATCAGCTGACTGACAATGATTTGCTAAGTCAGGTTAGTGTAACCTTAAGGACAGAACAGACAATTATTTCAGTAGCTATGAATCTACAGTCAGGCAGCAGGCGTGAGGTGATGGAGGTCCAGACACCTAAAGAAACCTATCAGCTAGAAAATCTAGAGAGCTTGCGAGCTTACCGAGGAGTTGATCAAGAGATCAAGGGATTTAGTGCTTGGGATACTACCTTATCTAAACGAGGCTTTGAGGCTATTGTGGATTCTTTTTTACAGGCTGTCAAGGATGGTGTTAACCCTGTCCAGCCAGAGACAAGTTTGTTGAGTCACTGGATTTGTCACCAAATTTGTCAATCTCATGAAGCTGATGGCATATTAGATGTTTCTCTTCCCTATATAAAGGAGTGATAATATGAAGCTACGAAGACCTAAAAAGCAGGACGAAGCGTCTGTTTTAGAAATGATGGCAGAGTTTGAAGACTATCAGTCTCCTCATGATGGGGGCTTTTGGAATGCTGAGCATTTTGATTATGAAGAATGGCTGGAGTCTAATGCTCTGATGGAGGCGGGCTTAGCTATCCCTGAGAATTGGGTGCCTGCGATACAGCTTGTTGCCTTTGCGGATCAGCAGGCTATTGAATTTGTCAATGTACGCTTGAGATTAAACGAACAGCTACTGGTTAAAGGGGGACATATTGGTTATTCTGTTAGACCTAGCCAGCGTGGGAAGGGTTATGCAAAGCTGATGCTAAAGGAAGCCTTGCAGCTTGCTCGTCAAAAGGGTATTCGTGAGGTTTTAGTGACTTGTCATTGCAGCAATAGTGCTAGTCGGTCTGTTATTTTAGCTAATGGTGGTCAGCTGAAGGATTGCAATAAGGGGATTGAACGCTATTGGATAAAAGCATAAGAGGCAACAATGAAGGAAAACTGTTGGAATTCTCCTAAACCAAAGGAATGGACGTCAGAGGCATTAAGTCAAGGACGCGTTATTGATTATAAGGCATTTAATTTTGTAGATGGGGAGGGAGTGCGAAACTCACTTTATGTTTCAGGCTGCATGTTCCATTGCAAGGGCTGCTATAATGCAGCAACCTGGTCTTTCAAGGCGGGTATTCCCTATACAAAAGAGCTTGAGGAGCAAATTATGGCTGATCTTGCAAAGCCCTACGTTCAAGGTCTGACACTCTTGGGCGGTGAGCCCTTTTTGAATACGGGAATATTGATTCCTTTGGTTAAGCGTATCAGAAAAGAGCTACCAGAAAAGGATATTTGGTCCTGGACAGGCTATACCTGGGAGGAAATGATGGAGGAAACTCAGGATAAGCTAGAGCTGTTAAGCATGATTGATATTTTAGTTGATGGCCGCTTTGATATCACCAAAAAGAATCTGATGCTGCAATTTCGTGGATCCAGTAATCAGCGTATCATCGACGTTAAAAAGTCATTGGCTGCTGGAGAGGTGGTTCTTTGGGATAAGCTAAATGATGGTGATCAGTCCTTTGAACAGATGAGCCGAGATGATTTGATTTAGTAGAGACTTATCAACATCATTAGACTTGAAAGCTAATAATGAAAGCATGATTTTAAGCTCTTGTGGTTTTGCTTAATCAATTTGGTAAAGGGTTTTCCCCACATTATCCTCATACTTATCCACAGGTTGTGAATAACCTGTTGGTTTGTGGATAAAAAAGAGAATTAAGGGGTTCTTTAATTCTCTAGGCCTGAAAAAGGGTTCTTTTTGATGTTTTTTCTTAAAAGAAAGAGAGGCAAGTGACCTCTCTTGAAATAGTATACTTAGGCTTTAAGCCTAGCTTTCAATATCTCTGAATGTCTGATTTTCTTAGGAGTCAGGCATTTTTTAATGGCGATGGGAAGTACGACTTGTGGGTCGCTTTGTGTGCTAAGAGGCTTTCTGAGCTGCTATATGTCAATGATTGGTGATGTGACAGCTGAGGCTTGTTCACATTCTGAAAGCACTGATGTTTTTCCTAGCTTTCTTTTTTGATGTAGTAGTAATTAGTTTCGGTTGATAGCTCCTCATTATAGCAAAAGCCAGCAAAGCTCAGCTGCTTAAGTGCTTCCTTGGTTTGGACATTGTTTTCTAGACAGGCTGTTAGAAAGGCTCCTCGAGCTTTTTTTGAAATGGTTGAATGCGTCTTGAGCTGTCCTGATCTTTCCTCCATAAATTTGGGACTTATCCACAGTTTTTGATATTCCTTTGAAAAAACATCTCTAAACTCGCTGGATAACAGAGAAATGATTTGCTTGTGATCTTTAGCAAACTGATCGTAGACAGGGCGCCAATAATGCTTAAGGCTTTGCCCATTGATGGTTACTTTAGTATGAAAATCATGTCGGTGCTCTGCGATTTTCTCGTCAGTAGGGATAATGCCATAAAAAGACGAGGTAATGTAAACCTGCTTTGAGAGGTAGTCTTGCTGAGCTTTAGAGAGGTTGTCTCGCTTGAGATGACGGTACATGAGCCCATTAAAGAGCTGATAAGCAGGATAAGCAGGGCTCTGCCCTTGAGCTATGGCCTTTAGTCTCTTGGCTTCCTTGCTTGCTGCTTCTATACTGATGCTGTAGGCCCTTACTAGCTCCTCTAGGGATAGTTCAGCCATAGCCTCTAATATGGGTAGGCTTTTTTGGGGCAGCTGATGTGGATAGCAAGGTAGGACTGGTTTCATTTCTTTAGCTGTTGGAATTAAAAAAGTTAACATAGGTTTATTGTAGTAAAGGCAGTAACCTTCTGTCAAGAGTGGGAGACATTTGGCGGTTATGTCATATGAAACTAATTTTTACATTTTTTACATTTTGATTAGTTTTTAAAAATATAGTGATTTAGTATTGCATAACCTCTCTAAGTATGTTAATATATACTCAAGTCTGTTTGATAAACAGAAGCTCAGGTCAAGTAAGTGTTCCACTTACAATAACACAGTTGATGATGGGGAAACTCAGAGTCAAGGAAAAGAAATATAGTCTTGTAGGATTACCTACAGGACTTTTTTCTATGTTGGATTGAGAAATCAATATAAACCGATGTGCTGTTTTTTATTAACTTAAACATTTAGATATTGGCTATTGACAAAAAATGTAAAGGAAACTATACTATATGTGTAAAGTTAACTTGACATATTGGAGGAACCATGGAAAATCGGATACAAGAACTCCGTAAGTCACGAGGGATTAGTCAAGCTGATTTAGCAGATATGATGTGTGTCACCAGACAAACCATTATCTCCTTAGAGAAAGGACGCTATAATGCGTCATTAGAGCTAGCCTATAAATTAGCGACATTTTTCAACCTGACTATAGAAGACGTTTTCTTGTTTGAAGAGAAGGGAGAATGAGATGATATTTAATGATTTAAGCGTCCTGCTGACGCAAAAAAGTCAGCTAGCCTATGCCAAAAGGCTGAAGTATACAGGCTTTTTCGCTCTCTGTTTAGGCGGCTTGTTTTTGCTGCTGGCCTTTGACGTGAGACTGACGAGCTTTGCTCAGGGAATGCTGGTAGGGCTTGGTAGTAGTAGCTTATTATTAGGTGTCCGTGCTTTTCAGATTGCCTTTAATCCTCAAAGGCTGAGAGCCTCTTATATTAAGGCTTATGATGAGCGTCATCAGGTAGTTATCAAGCTAGCTGCTGTATCAACCTTAATCTTATTAGTGGTGTTGATTATTGGCTGTCTGTGCTTGAATGTTTTTTGGGGCTTGGTTCTTGGCTTTAGAGTATTTTTAGAGATTTGTCTGTATACGATCTTGCTTGGTTTTTTAGGCATCAAGCGATTATTAGAGCATGTGATTTAGGAGGCTTCAATGGAAACAAAACATTCAGTGGTAAAGGTCATCATCAGCAAATTGAAATGGTTTGGCTTAGCTCTTCTTGTGTTTATGCTTGAGCAGGCTCCAACATTTTTGATGACAAAAGAACAGCCAATGTGGCAGACGCTTCTTCTTGTGGTCATTTTTCTTTTGATTAGTAGTGGTACTTATTATTTAGCTGTGAAGCTTCACATTGTGGGAAATCAAGCTATTCCTAAGAATGACTATCGGGCACTTTGGATTGGTTTGGGAGTGGTAGCTGTCTTTGTTGTCAAGATGATTGGTGGTATTCTGTTGTTTTTGGAGCATGGTCCGGGAGCCAATACGGTCAATCAAGCTGCCTTAGAACAGGCAGGCTTATCTCCGATTCTTATGGTTACGCTAGTTGCTATTGTGGCACCAATTGTGGAAGAAATTGCTTTTCGAGGGCTGCTTTATGGGAAGCTCTTTGGTGCAGAGTCTTATCTAGGCTTGATTTTTAGCAGTATCATGTTTGGTCTGATTCATGTGCCAACAGATTTTGGCAGTTGGTTTATCTATGGCGGTATGGGGCTGGTGTTAGGCTTTGTTTTCCATAAAACAAAGAAGGTCGAATACACGATATTGATTCATTTTTTGAATAATGCACTAGCTGTTATTATCATGCTTTTGCTGCCTTATCTTCAGTAGTACTGCTTGAGTAATGAAGGGGGTAATGAATGAAAAATGATCATTGGATTGACAAAAAATATCAACGTTGGGAGAAAGTGTATAAGAGACTTGGTCATTCTTTACTGACAATCGGTGTGTTGGTAGGGACTTATGGGATTTTTTTGATTATTCAAGGGAATCATCAAACGGGCTTTCTCCTTTTTATCCTGGGGCCTATACTATTGATTGCGTCATGTCTTTGCTATTATGTGCTTACAGAGCCAACGTCTTTACGAGAATATCTGATTAATAGCTATGATGAGCGTAACCGAGCGATTCGTCAGAAAACACAGGCTTACTGTTTTTGTCTATTTGCTGTTCTCTTTGTTGTGCTAGCGATATTCTTTCCAAATATGACGATCAAAGAGCTTTTTGGGTATAATCTTCCGTTGATTGTTTTCAATCTGTATGTCATGATTAGAGCCTGGGTTAGTAAACACATGTAAGTCGTCTTAACACAAAGAGGTCTAGAGCAAGGGCTTTGAATGAAACTATTTTTTCTAAAAACGCAAAAAACCGCATGTAGTAACAGGCTAAGTCATGTCACTGCATGCGGTCTTGTTGTTTCAAATGTGAGCCAGAATCATATGCCCTTTTTAGAAAGAATAGGCATTTAGGCTCTGTTTTGAGCTAGTCTGAGGCAGTAAGCTTGGTGTGTCGATTAGCTGCATTGATGATGGTTAGGATAAATCCTTAGCCTTTTTGATCGTTGTGTCAATGGCAGAGCAGACAGAATGTGTCAGGCCTGTTCTTTCGAAATCCATCAAGCCTGCAATGGTTGTGCCGCCGGGACTACAGATCTTATCAATCAAATCATGGGGACTATCTGTGCTGACTAGCAGGTTCTTGGCGCTAGCTAGGACAGTTTGACTAACAATGCTAAGGGCCTTGTCTTTAGGCAGTCCATTTTTGACCCCAGCCTTTGCCATAGCTTCGATGAAAAGGTAAAGATAAGCAGGACTTGACCCTGCTAGAGCAGTAAAGGTATCAAAATCCTTTTCAGCTATTTCAAAGGTTGTTCCAAAGCTGTTGGTTAGCTCTTTAGCAGTAGCTAATAAATCAGCAGTTACTAAGTCATTACCAGTCAAAGCAGTGGTGCTTTGGAGAATTTGAGCATTCATATTTGGCATGATACGTAGGAGTGGCAAATGAGAGCTTGTTAATTGAGCTAGTCTGTCTAAGGAAATACCAGCAGCCATTGACATGATAGGCTGTTTGAACTGTAGAGGGCTAAGAACAGTCTCAAAGAGCTGTGGCTTGATCCCTAGAATGATGAAGTCAACCTGATCGATCAGCTCTTGGTGAGATTGGGCGTAGCTTAGGTGCAATTGGCCAGCAATTTCTTTAGAGCGAGCTAAGGATGAGCCTGAGATGATTAGCTCGTGTGGTGTGTGTGTTAGGCCTTGAATGATAGCAGTTGCCATTTTGCCAACACCGATAAATCCAATTTTCATAATAATGTTCCTAAAAATGAATAAAGGGTCAATAGGCTAGAGTGCTTATTGAACCTTAGATTCGTATTTTAGCCTTATCCTTCCTAGTATTTCTTGATTAAATCAACTGTTGAGCGGTCAAGCTTTTTGACAATGGCTTGCAAAAAGGCCTGTGCTTCTACGAAATCATCTAAGGCGTACAAGCTCTGATGTGAGTGAATGTAGCGAGCGCAGACACCGATTGTAGTTGAAGGGATACCGCCATTTTTGAGGTGGGCAGCACCTGCGTCTGTACCGCCTTTACCACAATAATATTGGAAGGCAACCCCAGCCTCCTCAGCGGTGGTTAATAGGAAATCTCGCATGTTCTTAAGCATGATGTGTCCGGGATCGTAAAAGCGTAGAAGGGTTCCATCACCAATATGGCCAGGATTGCCATAAATATCACCAGCAGGTGAGCAATCAACAGCAAAGAAAAGCTCAGGATCAAATGTAGTGGCTGAAACATGGGCACCACGAAGCCCGACCTCTTCTTGGACATTTGCTCCAGCAATAAGAGTGTTGTGAAGTGTCTGGTCTTTTAGGGCTTCTAGTAGCTCGGTGACCATGAGAACACCATAGCGGTTGTCCCAAGCCTTTGAGATGATATTCTTTTTATTGGCAGTTAAAATGGTTTCAGACTGCGGTACAATAATATCTCCTGGTGTGATGCCAAAGCTTTCGGCTTCAGCCTTGTCTATAAAGCCACCATCAAAAACAATATCTGAGATCGCTGGCAGACTAGCAGCACCATTTGCCCCGCGCAGAAAATGGGGAGGAACTGAGCCTGAAATAACAGGAATGGCTTGGCCAGTGCGAGTGTATAAGGTAAAGCGCTGTGAGCTAACAACTAGTGGATTCCAGCCGCCAATTTCAACAACCCGCAGTGTTCCATCAGCTTTAATCTCGCTCACCATAAAGCCAACCTCGTCCATGTGAGCCGCAACAAGAATGCGAGGAGCTTGATCCGCCTTGCTTTCTTTTATCCCAAATATGCCACCAAGTCCATCAACCTCCACTCGGTCAACAAGCGGCGTGATCTTAGCGCGCAAGTAATCCCGAATAGTGTGCTCGTAGCCGGCGATGCCGTCTAATTCAGTAACTTCTTTAATTTTTGAAAATAAATCAATCATTTGTATACTCCATTGTCATAATAAGATTAAAGGTATTATGTCTGCCTCTATTCTATCATTTTTTGGTTAAGAATGGGAAATAGCCTGAGCATAGGAAAAGAGCTTGGGAGATTAGGTGTGTCGTTCTTGCTTGATAGGCTGCTTATCAATTTGATTCAGATGAGATGGCTGTTGGTATTAAGGAAATGGGACAGCTGTGCACAGCTGCCTTGACAAGGATTGACAGGCCTGAGCTGTCTGATGCCATCAATGGCGTCTAAATAGAGCAGTAGCCTGATGTTGGTGTGATTAGTTGCTCTTGGCAGGTGGTTTATGATTATTTCCCAAGGTATCAGTTAGCCTTGGCTGAGATTGTTAGCTTTTGCTCTAGCCTATTATTCCCTTTTTGTGATAAAATAAAAGGTATGAGTGGAAAAAAGACACGTATTGTTTCAGGATTAATTGGGCTGGGCTTGCTAGCCGGCTTGAGCTTGAGGCTTAAGGAAGTCTATCAAGAAAGAGAGCGTCAGAGGGTATTGGCTGAGTTGCGCGCCTTTTTCTCAGCCTTAGGAGAGATTGAGGTCTTGCACATCAACTCCTTTAGCTCAAAGCGTGATGATGTCACTGGTGGCCTTGTCATGACAGATGGTAAAACCTATACTTATCGTTACCACAAGGGAAGCATTGATTTTAAAGAGGATTTGACATGATTATTCCAAGGTCTAAGGATGAGCTTGCTAGGCTAATTGAGACAGAGCCTAGGCTGGTCTTGTTTTTTACAGCAGATTGGTGCCCGGATTGCCAGTATATTTATCCTGTGATGCCTGAGCTAGAGGCTGAAAACCCGGATATGACCTTTGTCCGTCTTGATCGCGATGACTTTATTGATTTAGCGCAGGATTGGCAAATTTTTGGTATTCCAAGCTTTCTTGTTATGGAAAAGGGGCAGGAGAAGGGCCGCTTGGTCAATAGATTACGAAAAACAAAGGCTGAGATTAGTGACTTTCTAGCAGCCTATCACTAAGAGGAGAAAATGAGATGATTTTTGCATATAATAAAGAGCAGGTCGGTGATGTTTTGATGGTGATACTAGAGGATAAAAAGGACATCAAGCGACAGGTTGAGCGTAAGGGGAGAGTGGCGCGTGTTTTTGCAGAAGAGACAGGACAAACCCTTGCTTGGAATATTTTTGAGGCTTCAGCCTTAATCGCTATTGAAGGAAAAGGGCAGGTTTTCTTGTCTGAGAAAGAGTTAGCGATTTTAAATGCGGAGCTTGCTCAAGAAAAATTTACTGAGCGATTGGAGGCTAGCCCAGACCCTGTTTTTGTTGTGGGGCAAATCATTGAGATGATTCCTCACCCAGATAGTGATCATTTAAATATCTGTCAGGTACAGATTGCTCCTGATAGGGCTGTGCAAATCGTTGCAGGAGCACCTAATGCTGCTGTTGGCTTAAAAACAATTGTGGCCTTGCCGGGTGCTATGATGCCAAGTGGCAGCCTTATTTTTCCAGGGAAGCTTCGTGGGAAGGACAGCTTTGGTATGATGTGCTCTCCACGCGAATTGGCCTTGCCAAATGCTCCTCAAAAGCGTGGTATTATTGAGCTTGGTGATACTGCAGTGGTCGGTGAAGCCTTTGATCCTGCTAAGCACTGGCAGGGCTAGCAGGACTTGATCAACATTAAAATGGTATTTAGTCCTTCTTTTGCTTGACGAAAAGCCTTTAGGCCTTGAGGCAGGCAGAGCTCTTTGCCAGTTTGTGATTGTCTTTAGCTTCAGGCTCGAAGCACTAGAGTAGCTGCTTAACTTATTGTCAGCTTGGTTGTAGTAGTGCTATGCTTGTGGTAAATGAAGGTAAATCTTATCAGTGACTTAGCTAAGGCTAAAAGGTGCATTAGAGCCACTTTTGAGATGAACAGCTCGCTGATTTCAATATTGAACGGTGCTTAGGTACCGTTTTTTTAAGCTTTGATGAGCATGAGATGCTGAAAAAAGGCCATGTCTTTATATGGCTTTTGATCACAGATGGCTAATTCAATCGTCCGTAACGCCTCCAGCCAACCAGGCTTAGCTTTAACCTCATTTGGTTGAAGCCCGTAGCATGTCCGCAGTCCACGATAGCTTTGGAGCTTCAAATCGGTCTTTCTGAGTAAGTCATCAATACTGTAGGTCTGACCTGCTGCAAAGGATAAACTTCACAGCTTGTCCTTATTTTACCATGTTTTACGAATAATAAGATAAGGAGGTATGACATGTACAATAAAGTAATCTTGATAGGCCGTTTAGTGGCCAAGCCAGAATTAACCAAGACATTAACGGATAAGCAGGTCGTTCGATTTACCTTAGCAGTTAATCGTCGGTTTAAGACGACGACTGGTGAGCGTGAGGTTGATTTTATCAATGTTGTTGCTTGGGGAGGCTTGGCTGAAACCTTGGCTTCCTATGCTAGCAAGGGAAGCCTGCTGTCACTTGATGGCGAGCTTCGCACACGAAAATATGACAAGGCAGGTCAGACTCATTTTGTGACAGAGGTTTTGTGTCATTCTTTTCAATTGCTGGAAAGTCGAGCGCAACGAGCTATACGTGAAAACAACGCTGCTAATGATTTGATTGATTTGGCTTTAGAGGAGGAAAAGCTTCCCTTTTAAAGACAGCTGCTAGCTTACCGTCGCTAAGGAAGGAAGTCAGACACTGGAGCACTGCGCATGCTAGAGATCTCAACATAATCTAAAAAATGACAATGATCCTAAAAAAAGTCTTGACACGCCTTAGAAAAAGGTTTACAATGTATGACAATTAAAATGAAAGAAAATAGGAGGTGCTGGTATGGTAGCAGTTAGCACAGCTCAGACGATGACTAAGCGTTATTACTTTAGCTTCTTTAGATAGTGTTTGTAGACATGAGCGCATGGATACAAACACACCGAACGTTATGTTTGTATCTATGGGGCTAAGGGCTATTTGAGTTGTTTGTCCACATAGATGATATCTCTTCTAAGTGGACACCATACAGCATGTATTTTGTTATCTCATGATACCTGTATAGGACCATTTAGATTATCTAGATGGTCTTATTTTTATGCAAGAAAGAGGAAATGACATGAGATTTAAACAGTTATCCTTAACAGCCTTTATAGGGCTTTTGGCAATGCTGCTAACGGCTTGTCGACAAGAAACCAACCAAACACATCAAGCTGCTAGAGTTGGGATTATTCAATATGCAGAGCACTCAGCCCTAGATGCTACGCGTGAGGGTTTTATTGAGGCGCTTGAGCAGGGCGGCTTTAGAGAGGGGAAGAACCTGACCATTACAACCAAAAATGCACAGGGTGATCAGGCTAACCTGCAAACAATGGTAGAGCAGCTGGCAGGTAAGAACGATTTGCAGCTTGCGATCGCAACGCCGGCAGCGCAGGCGCTTTTAAATATGGACTCAGAGACACCAGCTGTATTTACAGCGGTAACAGATCCTGTCTCAGCAGGTCTGGTTGATACATTAGCTAAGCCTGGTGGGAATATGACAGGCTCTACAGATGCGACTGATGTTGAGAATCAGATTGATTTGTTGACCAAGGCGCTGCCTCAGGCTAGGACAGTTGGGATTTTCTACAATTCAAGCGAGGTGAATTCGGAGATACAGGCTAAGAAGGCCAAGAGGGAGCTTGAGAAAAAAGGCTTAAAGGTCCTTATGAAAACTGTAACCACTACCAATGATGTGCAGCAGGTTATGACAAGCTTGGCTAGTCAGGTTGACGCTGTTTACCTGCCAACAGATAATACGGTTGCCTCGACAGCCGCTACTATTGGAGATATTTTAAAGGAGGCCAAAATTCCTTCAATGGGAAGCGATGCTGCTTACCTGAGTGCTGTTTTATTCACCTCAGGTGTTGATTACCATGCTATTGGTGTGCAGGCTGGTCAGCAGGCGGTAGACATTTTAAAGGGTAAAAAGCCAGCAAGCATCAAGGTCGCTAAGCCTCAAAAGGCAAGTATTGCTGTTAATGACGATATGGCAAGATTGCTAGGCATTGACCCTGAAATGATCAAGGCTCTTGCAAATAACTGAGTCAATTAGCATTTTAGGAGGAAGGTATGAAAAAAGGAAGTTATTTACTGCTCTTAGCACTTGCAAGCTTCATGTTGGTAGCTTGTCGTTCGATAGCTAGTCCTCGTAAGGTTAACAAATCTCATGTTAGCATTGGTATTTTACAATACATGGAGCATGATTCGCTAACGGCAGCTCGTCGAGGCTTTGAAGCGCAACTAAAGGCAGCAGGCTATACTAAGGGAGACAAGCTGAGCCTTCATTATCAAAATGCACAGGGCGACCAAGCTAATTTACAGACGATTTCAGAGCAGCTAGTGAAGCAAAATGATTTGATCTTGGCTATTGCGACACCGGCAGCGCAAGCCTTAGCGACTGTCTCATCAGATAGACCAATTGTTTTTACAGCAGTAACAGATCCTATCTCAGCAGGCTTAGTGGATAAAATCAAAAAGCCCGGTGGCTTGATAACAGGAACAAGTGACCAGGCGCCGATTGCAAAGCAAATCGACTTGTTAGCCCAGGCCTTACCAGAGGCCAAAACTATTGGCATTTTATACACAGCTAGTGAACGCAATGCTGAGGTACAGGTAAAGGAAGCTGAAACGCTATTGACCAAGGCTGGTTATAGGGTTATTAAAAAGGGAATTTCCACTTCAAATGATGTGCAAGATACTGCTGCAAGCTTGATGAGAGCAGTAGACGCGCTTTTTGTACCGACAGATAATACCGTTGCTTCAACCATGACAATGCTGGGTGAGCTGTCATTGGCTAATAAGGTTCCAATTATTGGTGGCTCAACGGATATGGTTGATGCAGGTGGGCTCTTGACCTATGGTATCGACTACGAGAGCCTTGGTAGACAGGCTGGGGAAATGGCCATTAAGATTTTAAGAGGACAGGATCCAGCAAGCCTAGCAGTGGAGTACCCAAAAACAGTCAAGCTACATATCAATCAAGCAATGGCAGACAAGCTAGCGATTGATACTTCCACATTATCAGTTGACTAAATCGCTAGGCTAAAGGCTAAATGACTGATCTCTAGCCAGCTGGCTAAATGACAAAGTCTTAACCAGTTAGCTTAGCTTACTATTAACGATTCATATGACAAAAAAGGAGAAATCATGTCACTCATTTTATCGAGCTTATCACAGGGCTTGTTGTGGTCTATTATGGCAATTGGTGTTTACCTAACCTTTCGTATCTTAGATATTGCTGATTTGACTGCAGAAGGCTCCTATCCGCTTGGGGCAGCTATTTGTGCAACGGGTATTGTGTCAGGTGCTTCTCCCTTGCTTACAACATTTTTAGCTTTTGCTGGAGGCTTGCTAGCAGGTCTTGTTTCAGGATTGATTCACACCAAATTAAAAATACCAGCCTTACTAACAGGAATTATCACCTTGACAGGCCTGTATTCTGTAAACCTAAAGGTGCTTGGTAAGGCCAATGTGGCTTTGTTACGTCAAAGAACCTTAGTTACCCAGCTCTATGATCTAGGCTTTACCAAGCTTGCAGCGGTGCTGATTATGGGCTTTGTTTTTGTGACGGTTGTGATTCTTTTATTAGCCTTGCTGATGAAAACACAGCTTGGCCTAGCTCTGCGCTCAACTGGAGACAATGGTCCAATGAGTGAAGCCAATGGTATCAAAACAGATCAGATGAAGATCATGGGCTACATGCTATCTAACGGTTTAATTGCCCTATGCGGTGCCTTGCTTTGTCAGAATAATGGCTATGCAGATTTAAATGCTGGTGTTGGGACAATTGTTATTGGGCTGGCTTCGATTATCATTGCTGAGGTGATGATCAGGCAGCTAAGCATTGGCTGGCGCTTAGCTTCCATTGTTTTAGGCTCTATTGTTTATCGCTTAATTATTCTAGCTATCTTAGCCATTCCCGGCATGGATGCAGATTTGGTTAAGCTCTTTTCAGCCATGCTATTGGCAGCGGTTCTTTTTGTACCAGAATTACAGCAAAGGCTTCGCCTTAGAAAAACAAGCTTAGGATAGGAGACATCATGTCAGCGATATTATCAATTAAGGCTATTCACAAAACGTTTGAAGCAGGTACGATTAACGAAAATCATGTCTTGAGAGGCTTGTCTTTAGACGTTGAGGAGGGGGATTTTATCTCGGTTATCGGTGGGAATGGCGCTGGAAAATCCACATTAATGAATACCCTAGCGGGAACCTTGTCTCTGGATCAGGGTGATATTCTTTTAGAGGGAAAATCAATCAAGCACTTATCAGCAGCTAAGCGTGCCAAGGACATCAGTCGAGTGTTTCAAGACCCTAAGATGGGAACCGCTTCACGCTTGACCATTGAGGAAAATATGGCTATTGCTTACCGTAGAGGGAAATCAAGGGGTCTAGGCTGGGGCGTTAAAGAAAGAGAGCGCCAGATCTATCGTCAGGCCTTGCAGGAATTAGGCCTAAATCTGGAAAACCGTCTTAAGGCCGAGACACAGTTTTTATCAGGAGGGCAAAGACAGGCCTTGACCCTGTTAATGGCTGCTTTAGAGAAGCCTAAGGTTTTGCTGTTAGATGAGCATACCGCAGCTCTTGATCCTAAGACCAGTGCAATGGTGATGACTTTGACAAGGCAGCTTGTTGAGACACATGGCTTGACAACCCTGATGATCACCCATAATCTGGAAAATGCTATTGCTTATGGTAATCGTCTGGTCATGCTCCATCAAGGCAATATTGTGGTGGATATTAAGGGAGAGGAAAAGGCCAATCTAACTGTCGATCACTTAATGACACTCTTTCACCAAAATAGTGGTCACATGCTCCTTGATGATGCACTTGTTTTGGGATAGGCAAGATGAAGCTTAGCTCTGTTTTCAAATAGTAGCCATAATAAAAAGGCTTAAAGCTAACGTTTTTAGAAACGCTAGCTCAAGCCTTGTTATAATACTTAAGATATTTTTCTAAGAGTGAAAAAACCATGGTGGCGGCCATTGAAGTCAAAGGATTTGTTTCGGACGCGATAGGCCTCATTTTCCACAATTGCAATTGCTTTATTGAGCTGCTGAATGGTGATTGCTTCGTCAATCTCATGAAAAGCAGTGCTATAATAATCATCACCCACGTGTTGATTGCGCTCCCTATAGGTACTTCTATGTTCAGTTAAAATGGCCTTAGCCTCAGCACGTTTTGCAATGGTATCTATGATTCCTTGACCATACGCCCTAGCCTCCTGAAGGATTGACAGCATATTGTCTAAGGAATAAGCATTCGCCAAGCGGTTAACAAAGCTATCAGCAGTATCAGGGCTTAGATTAATGCCATCTAGGCGATAAATCATCTCTGGGTGCAGCTTCAGGTAATGCTGCAATTCGCGGAACAAAAGCGCTGGAATTTTCGACCTATCTCTAAATGGACTGAGCTTGATCTCCTGACTATGAAGCCTATTGAGAAAATCATCCTTGAACTGCTTAATAGCATCGTAGTCTGATTTTTCTAGCTCTGCTTTAATATTGGCTAAAATCTCGTCCTTTGAAAGTCGACGATAGCTTGATAGTGAAGCAGCAGGCCTACTAGTATTGGAATTTCGAGAAGCTTCTGCTCTTCTAGTCTCTTGGCTTGGTGTTTGCTGCTTATTTGAGTGGCTCTCCTGCTCGGTTAGTCGTAGCTCAGGGTGTAAACGACTAATATTGTTGAGAAATTGGTTAACCTCATATTCCGATGAAAACTTTAGCCTAGGTCTGGCTTTGACCTTCTCAATAGCCTTGTCAATAATCCTTTTCCCGTACTTTTTGAGGTTACTGTCAGACTGGATCAAATAAAGATTGACACGTAAGTGATTCTGACTATCTGCCTTGGATAAGATGTTTCCAAGGCTAAGGCTTCCTAAGCATGTGGCTAGTAGAAGCAAGTGCTTTAGTAGGCTACGCCAAATAATGTTGTTACGACTGGACATGATACCCTTTCCATTCTGTTATGATGTGTTCATAAATGTTATCAAAATGAGTATAGACTGTCAATATCATTAATGGGTGATCATCTTAAAGAAATGACTCTTAGCCTTACACATCAGAAAGCTAGCTTAGGCTGGCAGTGGTCATTCTGTGCGTCTTGGTGCGAAATGCCCAAGCAGAATGCAGCTCACTAGAATGATCAATAGCCTCAACAAAAAGCCCCTACAGCCTGTGTCAAGCTGTAAGGGGCTTTGTTATGTGACTTTTAGTCCGTTTCACACCGCAGGTGTGAAACAATAAACCACCCGCTATGCGGGTGCGCGACGAAGGTTATACCCAAAAAAACTCCAAACGCGATAAAATAAAGGTGTTCAAGCCTATTGTATAGCGAAAGAAGAAAAGTACGGCACAAAAGGCACATAGTTTATCACATACAAAGTGGTTGTGTAAGTACCACATTATCTTTACACCTAAGTATAGACGAAAAATTATCTCTAATCCATATAGAAGTAGTCTAGGTGATATTTTTCATAGATTATGTAGCTATAAAGGAGTAGAAATAATTGAAGGACATTTGATGCCAGATCGTGTTCACATTTTAGTGAGCATTCCACCACGAATCAGTGTGTCAAGTTTCATGGGATATTTGAAAGGAAAGAGCGCTTTGATGATGTTTGATAAACACGCCAATCTCAAATACAAATTTGGCAATCGCCATTTCTGGTCAGAAGGATATTACGTGAGTACGGTGGGATAAAATGAAGCCACTATAAAGAAATACATACAAGAACAATAAAAACATGATATCGCACTGGATAAATAAAGTGTCAAAGAATATGAAGATCCCTTTAGGGATAATGGCAAGTAGTACAAACGCCTCTTTGAGAGGCATGTGACGAGTCAAGAGCAGTGAGGCTTGAACAAAGTGAAAGCCAGCGTCTTTAGGCGCTGGCTGGTGATAGGGGCTTATAGCCCTTGTTCAAACCACCCGTTTGACGGGTGGTTATGATTGTATTAACAGATAACTCAAATCCTTGCTTTTTATAATAAATCTAGGGTTTTTAGCTTTTCATCAATCATGTGCAGAACGGTTGCCAGATCCTCTGGGTTTTGCACAAAATCAAGCTTGTTTCCATCAATCCTCATTTTAGGCGAGACGTCATATTGCTCATACCAACTTGGGTATTCACCATGTACCTGATGGTAATAGGCCTCTAGGTCAGGATTGTCATCAACCTGCTCGAACCGCCTGCCACGCTTTTCAATGCGCTCTAGCATCTTCTCAAAGGATACATCAATATAAATCAGCAGGTCAGGACGTTTTTTAGGCATTCCCTCAAGCTCCTCTAGCATATTGGCTAAGAGCTCTTGGTAAATTTCAAGCTCTGTCTTGGTAACATTTCCATTTTTATAGTTAAGTGTCAAGAAGAGCTCATCTTCAAAGATTGAGCGGTCAAGAATATTATTGTCTGCCTGGTAGGCTTCTTTAATAGATTTGAAGCGCTTATTTAAAAAGAAAATTTGCAATAAAAAGGCATATTTTTTAGGGTCTTGGTAATACAGATCAAGAACAGGATTGTTATCAACAGCCTCGTAAAATACCTCTGTTCCTAAATGCTCACCCAGTGCAGCAGCAAGGGAACTCTTGCCTGCGCCGATTGTTCCAGCTAATACAATCAACATGTTTCTCCTTCTATGGTAGTCTTAGTGTATTTGTGCAAAAATAGTCTCAACATCAGCTAAGGTGTTAGCGCGTGAGACAGCACTCCGAATTTTGGCAGCACCTGCTGTTCCTCGAAGGTAATGAGGAGCTAGCCCACGAAATTCGCGAACAGCAATGGTTTCTCCCTTGAGCTTGATTAGGCGCTTGAGGTGGTCCTTAGCAATGTCTAGCTTTTTAGCAAATGGCAGCTCTGGCAAGACCTCTCCAGTCTCAAAGAAGTGATTGATTTGGGTGAAGAGATAAGGGTTGTTCATAGCTGCGCGGCCAATCATGACCGCGTCTACACCGATCTCCTCAATCATAAATGCAGCGTCCTGAACGGTTCTGACATCTCCATTTCCAATAAATGGAATCCTGGTAATAGCCTTTGAAACGCGTGCAAGGGTTTCATGGTCACAGGTGCCAGTATACATCTGCTCACGAGTACGGCCATGCATGGCAAGAGCTGATACACCAGCAGCTTCGGCAGCCAAGGCGTTTTCAAGGGCTAATGAGCTGTCTGACCAGCCGGTACGCATTTTGACAGTCAGTGGAATGTCTAGGACAGAGGTAACCTCCTGAATGATATGATAAATCTTATCAGGATCGCGAAGCCACTTGGCACCTGCTTCATTTTTAACGACCTTATTGACAGGACAGCCCATATTGATGTCAACGATGTCAGCCTTGGTGTGGCTTTGGATAAAATCAGCCGCACGCTTTAGCCCCTCAGCGTCACCGCCAAACAATTGGATTGACATAGGGTGTTCATTGTCATCAATGTGAAGCATGTGCAGGGTTTTCTCGTTGTTATAGAGAAGTCCTTTTTCAGAAATCATCTCCATGACAACAAGACCTGCTCCAAATTCTTTGGCAATCGTGCGAAAGGCCGAATTGGTCACACCAGCCATAGGTGCAAGCACTGTCCGGTGAGGGATTTCCACAGAGCCGATCTTGAAAGATGAGTTAAGCCTTGTCATTGATGAGCACCTCCAAATCAACTTCTGTAAATTGGTACTTAGTGCCGCAGAACTGGCAGACAATTTCAGCGCCCTGCTCCTCATCTCTCATTGTCTGTAAATCAGCGGTAGGAAGGCTCATTAGGGCCGATGCAAAGCGTTCTTTTGAGCAGTCACACTGAAAACTCAGCTGCTCCTCAGCTAACCGCTTGTAAGACTCCTCACCATAAATGGCCGCTAAGAGAGCATCAATGTGATTTTCTGACGCTAGAAGGCTTGAAATTGCTGGCATTTCCTGAATGCGCTTCTCATAGCGGCTAATCTCTTCGTCAGAAGCCCCAGGAAGCACCTGCAGCATAAAGCCGCCAGCAACCTTAACCTTGTCCTCTTGATCTAGAAGCACATTAAGGCCAACAGCAGATGGTGTCTGCTCAGACTCTGTCAAGTAGTAGGCAAAGTCCTCACCAATCTCACCAGTAACTAAAGGTGTAGTAGAGGTGTAAGGCTTACCTGTTCCATAGTCAGTAATTGTCACAAAGTGTCCCTGCCCCATAAAAGGACCGACCAGCACCTCACCGGTTGCTGTTTTTTTGATGTCAACACCGGGATTTTGAATATAGCCTTTGACATGCCCTTTTGTGTCAGCAACAGAAATAATATGCCCAAAGGAGGAATCGCCAATAACCTTGATAGTAACCTTACTATCTCCTTTTTGGTTGGCAGCTAAAATCTGATTAGCAATCAAAGTGCGGCCAAGTGCAACCGTTGAGGACGATAAGGTATGATGGCTTTCCTGAGCAGCTCGGACAGTCTCAGTACAATCCAAAACATAAGCCCTGAAGGCACCAGAGACAGAAATTGTTTTAATTAGTTTATCCATAGCTTCTATTATAACATAATGAACAAGGCTTGTGCTGGTTGCTTTAGAGGAAAGCTGCTGGAAAATAGGGAAATACTTAGTTGGTTAACAATAACGCTCTGTAAAGCCGCTCAAAAACAGAGCAGTGCTAACACATGGTGTCATTCATGTCCTTAGCTCGCAGTAAGCTGGTCATCTGAGTGAGTACAAGTCAAACAAGCATCAAAAAATAGCCCAATAGGCTGATCAAATAAAGACATAACAAAAGAGCTACTTTGTAATGCTTTGCTGATAATGAGCAAGGTACTCATGCGGAGTTGTATCAGTGTACTTTTTGAAGGTTTTCAAAAAATGGGTGGTATCGTAGAAATAAAGGAGTTTAGCCACCTCTCCAGCCGGTACCCCTCTTCGCAAAAGAAGCTTAGCCTCTTGCACCTTTTCCTTCAAAATATAGGTCTGCAACGAAATGGAAGAATACATTTTAAAAACAGCCCGTAAATGTGACTCTGAGATATAAAGATGCTTAGCAATATCTGACACCTTTAATTTTGAATAAAGGTGCTTATCAACATAATATAAAATACTATTGTAAATTTGCTGCTTATCAGAAACACTTTTGTTGGTCAAGGATTCTGAAAGGCTAATAATAGCAGCTGCCCTTATTTGAAGCACCTTAAGGAGATCTGGAGCTTTTTCCGTTAGATTCATAAAGTGCTTGATACGCTCATAGTTTTTAGCAACATCAGTATTTTCAGTAAAGCTTAATTCAAGAAGCTTTGTAAAGTAAACCATCGAAAGATTTTTTTCAGCTCTCAATGCAGAAATAGAAGAAGAGATAACATCTGATGCAGGGATACAATTGATTTCTTTTTTTAAAAGTTCGGTATTACCTAGCTTAACTAAATCAATAATATGGTTTAAATAATTTAATACCGTCGGGACATGAAATGAAGGAGTGTTTTCCAATTCAAGATTAGCTATAATCTGAGGCTCCTCCCAGATTAGCTGAGCCTCCTCTAGTAGATGATTAATGAATCGCTGACAGTCCATTTCAAAGTTGGTATCAAAAAAGGCATCAACAGTAATCAGAAGGCTTCGGATATGAGAAGCAGGAAAATGAGGAATGGTAGAGATGTAATCTATCAGCTCTTGTTTTGACGTATCAGGAGAGTGCTTCAAGAAGCTATCGGCTAATTCCTCTTTATAGCAATCCTGAAAGGAGGAGGTGTAAAAAGGTCCAATGAAAATAAACTTGTCGCCAATAGGGAAAATGAGAGAGGCTTCCTCCAGCATTCCTTCATAACAGCTAAGCTCAGTATTGCTAGGAATATCTAATGTTTTGATCAATTCATAGTAGGGAAAGCGATAGTCCTTGTCACCGTAAGCCTGAAGGAGATCAAGATTTTGAGAAAGCACAGAAACAGGTAATCGTGATAGGTTATGTAAAGCTTGAATGTGTTTTAAGTGAAATGAAACCATTATGATATATGACCTTTCTGACTTGAGAGCTAAATGGCTAAGCAGTTTAGCCAAGCATCTGACTATTAGCAGGGTAGCTGATTAGTATGAATGGAGAAGTCATTAACAAGAATTATTAAAAATATTATCTTTTCCATACTATTACTAATCATAAATGAAATATAGATGATGTCAATGATAATGTTCTGAAAATACAACAAAATAATGTAAAAAATGACATTGATTAAAAAGTGAAAAATATTATTAATAAATTCTTCTATAATGGATAAAGTGTCTTCATTTGGGTGTTACCAAAAATGACAGCATTAAATACAATGGGAGGGATTTTTACCAGTGACATTATCAAGAAAATTATTGTATTCTGCTGCAGCTTTGCTGCTAGCAGCACCAGCTGCAAAGCCGGTGGCACAAATAACTAGCGGAATTGTTGCAAAGGCGGATGAAGTCCTTATTGATAGAACTTCAAAAACGATTCCAGAAATCACAGAAGTTATTATCACTAAATTACAAGCAGATGATTATCATAAAGAAGTAAAACCTGATGGAAAAATGAATGAAAATGGATTGCCGATTGATGATTTAATGTCATTAGGTAGCAATGTAAGAACGTTAAATGATGTGACATTTGTTGCTTTTAAATTACCTACCGATATTTCAAAAGAACAGATTGAAACACTAAAAACTAAAAAAACAGTGAAAGATGTTGAATCTTATTTAACATCACTTTCTAAGAAGATTGAGCGTATAGTTTTGCCTAAAACATCAGGCAATGGAACAACAATTTTTAAAATTGAGCAATCTAAATATGGTAAATATTTTGTAGTTGAAGATTTGACTGCTGAAGGAACTCCTGAAAATATATCATTAGCTTATGCTGTTCCGTTTATTTTGGACGTCCCGATGTCTACATCGGATGGTACGGGTTATCTGACGAAGGTTAACATTTATCCTAAAAATACAACAGGTGAAACTCCAAAATCTGGTAAAGATGTGCATCAACTTGGTATAAATCATGCTAGTTATAATATTGGTGATAACATTTCTTGGTTTATGAAAGGCACTGTTCCTAAAAATATAGAATCGTATGAAGTTTATGAATTTAAAGATATACTTGACAGTAAGCTGGATTTTCTTGAAGTTAAGAATGTAAAATATGGAACAGAAATCTTAAAATTAAACGAAGATTATTCAATCACCGAACCTTCGAAAAGTGGTGGGACTTTAAAGGTAACTTTAACCGATGTGGGTATTAAAAAAGTTGCAGGACTTTATCCACAACGTAGACTAATTGAGAATGATGAAATTAAGGATATTGATAAAAATACTCAAGAAAAACCATTTTTGCAAGTAGAATTTATAACTAAAATTAATAGCAAAGTTGTTCTTGGTAAATCAATTAATAACCAAGTTACAATTGATTATGATAATAATCCAGATGGAGAAAAGAAACTCAAAACAACTTCCCCTTCAGATGAACCAGATGTACAAACTGGGGGTAAACTTTTCAAAAAAGTTGGTTCTGATCAACAATCTCAGGCGCTTGCAGGAGCAGAGTTTGAATTGCAAAATGAAAACGGGGAAGCTATCAATTGGACAGATGATTTAATTAATGCAAATGATAAATCAATGTTTTCGGGAGATATTCAAGTTGGTAAGCCAATTATCTTGAAATCTAATAGTTCGGTATTTGCCATACGTGGTTTGGAATATAGTGTAAAAAGTCCAACTAGTCCGACATCAAGTAGAATGGTAACCGTCGAATCTAAAAAATATAAACTAAAAGAAATTAAAGCTCCAGTTGGTTATGTTATTCAAGATAAACCCATTGAATTTGAAGTTAATCAGACATCTTATAATGCTAAGCCAACAGAAATTGAAACTGACATGAAAGATGCAACTCCCCTAGAAATCAAAAACACCAAACGTCCTTCTATCCCTAATACTGGTAGTATTGGTACAGCTATCTTTGTGGCCATTGGAGTTGCGGTGATGGCATTTGCTGCTAAAGGCATGAAAAGTCGTTCAGACGAAGGCTAATAAAAACGACTATTTCGATGTAACCATGCTAGGAAAAGAGAAATAGTCTTATTTCTCTTTTCGTTGTTTTTAAATGTAAAGGAACAGGATGAAAAAATTAATCATTTATAGTTGTTTGTTATTGATGATTTTAGGTGTGGTGTTTCGTTTTCCAAAGCAGATATGGGCGCAAGAAGCGGAGCATTCATTGATTGTTACTCATCTAGAAGCCAGAGACATTGATCGTCCTGACCCTAAGCTAGATGTTGCCCCTAAGTCTGGTGAACCGATAGAAGGTATTCGTTATCAGCTATATCAGCTGAAGCAGCTAGAGGATGTAGCTATATTAAGCCAGTTGGACAATCTTTCTTTGGAGGGTTTGGCACATCAGGCGCAACGAGTCTTTCAGGAAACAACAGATAGCGAGGGGCGAGCTAGGTTTACACAGCTACCATCTGGAATATATTATGGAATCGCTGTAAAGGCGAATCAGAGAGATAAACAGGTTTCTAGCTTTCTTGTTGATATGATAGGTAATCAAAAGGAACCACTTCTGGTTTATCCCAAGATTATTTGGGAAACAGGAGCATTTGACTTGTTCAAAATTGGAGTAGATGGGAAAGAAAGCTTACCGTTATCTGGGGTTACCTTTGAGCTTTATGAGAGAAATGGGCTGTCCCCGATTCGTGTTAAAAAAGGGATTCATTCCTATGACCTTGATGCACCGACAACATTAACAACAGATCATACAGGTCATATTAAAGTGTCAGGGCTAATCCCAGGAGAATACTATCTTAAAGAGCAAGAGACCGTTAAGGGGTATCTGATTGATAAGACGGATATACCTATTACCATTGAAGCTCATGAAACAAGTCATATTACCATAAAAAATATAAAAGAAAACACTCCACCCCCTCGTAAAGGAGGCTTTATCCCATATACAGGGGAATTAAAAGCTATTCTGTTTCTTATGATTGGAGGGAGTCTCATTGTATTGGCGTTTATTTTGATACGCCGTTACAGGAAAGACGAATCATCAAATGACAAGAAAAAAAGCTAATCGAGTCGCTTCATCACGCTCATTTTCCCCTCGTCTTTGGCTTTTTCGCTTGATTTTTTTCGTTGGTTTATTGATTTTAGCTTTTCCATTTGTTAGTCAATGGCTGTATTATCAAGCCTCTCATGCTCAGATTAATACCTTTGAAAGGGTAGCTGCAACCATTGACCGTTCTGATATTGAGCATCGCCTAGCTTTAGCTCGTGCTTATAATATGACCTTATCTGGGGCAACTGCAGCTGGAAACCAGACAGCCATTACAGATCCTTATTCTGAAGAGCAAAAAAAGGCCGGTCAGGCCGAATATGCTCGTATGCTTGAGGTCAAGGAACAAATTGGTCATGTGATGATTCCGCGCATAAATCAAGATATTCCTATTTATGCAGGATCTGGAGAAGATAATCTTCAAAGAGGTGTTGGCCACCTTGAGGGGACAAGTCTACCAGTTGGTGGAGAATCAACACATGCAGTGTTGACGGCTCATCGTGGCTTGCCAACAGCCAAGCTATTTACCAATTTGGATAAGGTCAAAAAAGGAGATCGTTTTTATATTGAGCATATAGGTGGAAAAATGGCTTATCAGGTTGATCAGGTGAAGGTAGTGACACCGAATCAACTTGAAGAACTATATATCGTACCAGTGCAAGATTATGTGACTCTTTTGACTTGTACTCCTTATATGATTAATAGTCATAGGCTGTTAGTTAGGGGACATCGTATTCCTTATGACAAAAAGGTAGAACAAAAGGATATTCAAGTGTCTCAAAGAAAGCAATACGAAAGCTATATCATAGCTGCTGGTGTATGTGTTTTGGTATTAGTGCTGCTTTGGTATAAGCATAGATGTAAAGGGAAAAAACAATGCGCAAAAGCCTAGTCACTCTATTTCGAATAGTGAAAGAAAATAAAGCTAGAGTTTTGTTATTCATAGTAGGAATAGTGATTATTATATTTCCTATCGTTAGTCAGGTTAGTTATTATATTGCCTCTCATCAAAAGATCAATCAATTTGAAAGGTCTGTCTCTAAGCAGGACACAAGTGAGATTGACCAGCGTATAGCTTTAGCAAAGGCTTACAATGAAACGCTATCAAAAAGATCGTTGCCGATTGACCCTTTTACTAAAAAACAAAAAGAGGGATTAAAAGAATACGCTAGGATGTTAGAGATATGTGAACAAATTGGGCATGTGACGATTCCAAGTATTGGGGTAGATATTCCTATTTATGCTGGAACAACAGCGACTATGCTTGAAAAAGGGAGCGGTCACCTAGAAGGAACCAGCCTTCCAATAGGTGGAAGGTCAACTCATGCTGTCTTAACAGCGCATAGAGGTCTTCCAACAGCGAGACTATTCACTGATTTGAATAAGGTCAAAAAAGGAGATACCTTTTATGTGACAAATATCAAAGAGACTTTAGCTTACAAGGTAGATTCAATAAGGGTTGTAGATCCGACAGCGTTAGATGCTGTTAGGGTTGTAGATGGTAAAGATTACGTTACACTGTTAACCTGTACCCCTTATATGATTAATAGCCATCGTTTGTTGATAAGAGGAGAGAGAGTTTTATTGCCTTCTCAAAAAGTAAAGCGAGCTAGTGCCGCTTTGGTGCCCTATTATCAATATTATCAGTGGCTGACTTATCTTGTGCTCGTGTTGGTGGTGATTTTACTGATGATTATTTTTACAAAATATCATAGAAGAACTAAGCAATAGCTATGCTATTTGCAGTAAGCTCTTATAGAGGGTTAAAACTAAAAGGGGAAAATAAGTATTGTGAGCAAAGAAAAATTAAAAAAGATACTTGTTAAACTAGCTGCACTTTTGGCCATTATTCAGTTAATTCTGCCAACAAGCTTGACTGCGGCGACAGTACTTTCAGAACAAATTAATACAGAAAATCCAGCCTCAGTAGCCACTGCTACGGGTGAAACAATAACGGCTGATAACCTTGATTTTAAAAAGGCTGCTTCAGAATCAGGTGCTGCTTTAAAAAATGGATCAGTAAGGTGGCTGCAGGTAACCTATAATAAGGCTAGCAATCGCTTGTTAAAGCAGGACCTTTTTTTAACAGTACCTAAGGGCATGACCATTGATGACATTGGACAAGACAATTGCCTTGATATTGAGACCATAGCTGTGCCTAAGGATTTGGCTTTCGTTAAGAACAACACGACCATTAATAACGCAAAGCTGGTATCGGTTTTTGAAAAAATAGCAGATCAGGTTTATAAGATTAGCTTTGAACCAACAACAGAAACGGTTAATCTTGTTTTTAAGGTTAATGATACTATTACAGATGAGCCACGTGAACTTTTGCTAAGAGATCATCAGGAACAGGAAAAGGCAAGCCTTATCAAAAGGTTGGTGTTGGGAGCCGGTCAAGATGAGGATAGAGCAAGTATAGACAGCAATTCCCAAAGACCTACTATTCAACCAAGGGCAGCTCGAGCTACAGAAAGAGTAGGAAATCAAGGTGTTAGTTCAAAACTGACGGCTACAGAAAAAACGGGTGATCAAAAGATTAAGGTTGTAAAGCGAGATGAGCTAACAAGCCAGCCTTTAGCCAACGCTAAGTTTCAGCTTAAAGCTTCAGATGGTACTCTCTACCATGGAACAACCAATGAAAAGGGAGAACTGATCTTTGATAAACTCCCTTATGGTCAGTATATGTTGACAGAAACTGAAGCGCCGCCAGGTTATGTGTTAGATCCAACGTCGTATGAAGTAAGCATTACTGAAATCACTCCGTCTGAAACAGAGACAGAGATTGTAGCAGATGAGAGCTTAGCCAAGCCAGAAACTGTGCTTGTTAACGCTACAGCAGCTAACCCTGCTGCAGTAACTGATACAGGCCAAGATGTTTCTAATCAGATTACTTTGACAAATCTTGAAATCACTTCCTCAAATGAAGCAACTCCTTATCAGGTCAAGCCAAATCATGGGGAAAACATTGTTATTCGTGCAGCATTTGCTATCAAACCAGAAAGTACAATTAAAGCAGGAGATTTCTTTACGATTAAGCTCCCAGAAACGATTGATCCATTTGGTATTTCTGCCCTAGAGAATGTTGGCTTTAGAATTATGGGACCACTAGGAACACTAGCATTAGGGAGCTATGACACTAATACAAGAACTATTACCTATCGCTTTACAGATTACATTACGAGGTATGCAGTATCATCATTTAGTATGATTTCACCTTTCTTTGTAGATCGTTATACTGTCAAAACCAATCAGGATATTGATATTTTCTTAACACTAGGAAATGAGAAGACAGCATCACAACGGTTTGCTGTTAATTATTTTCCTTATATTGGGCAAACCGATACTAAAAACCCAGTTAATATTGGTTCTATGATTACAAAGCTAAATCAAGATTCAGGCGATTTTGTCAATTATATCTATATCAATCCGCTTCAAAAATCATTGGAGAAAGCGACCTTAACATTTACAGGCAATGGTTCAACGATACTCAATCAAAACACTAAGATCCAGCTATTTAAGGTTGATAATCCTCATCTTCAAATGCCATCAAGCTGGGGAGTTGAGGATAGCTCCTTACAGGAGGTTGCATACGATAATATTAAAAAAGAAAATGGCCGTATTATTATTAATTTTGATAATGATCTCTTATATGGTCAGTCTTACATTGTCAAAATTAGTGGTAAGTCAGATACTTCTAATCCTGCTCCTGTACATACAGAAGCAACATTGACACAGCAATATTATAATGACTATCCGTACTGGACGCCATCTGGTCGTTATATTCCTTATGGTCCTTATACAGAGGCATTTATCTACAGCTCTGATGTGGTTAAGAAATCTGGAGAAAGTAATGCTGATGGTGCTGTTGTTGTTAATATGACAAATCGAAAGAATTATATTGGCTTTGTTAAGACAGATGCGCAAGGAAAATCATTAGAAGCTACATTTGAATTGCGGAAAAAAACAGCCAATGGATTGGAAACTGTTGGAGATTCGGTAACATCTGATAAAACAACAGGTAAATTTTACTTTGAAGGTCTTTCACAAGGTGATTATGAGCTTTGGGAAATAAAGGCCCCCAATGGTTATATAAAACCGATTGAAGCTGTTGCTACCTTTAAGGTGACTGCTGCTGGAGAAATTGTTGATAAGAGCCTAAAAGATGGCCGTATTATAAACTATAAGAGAACAGAATTACCGGCAACAGGTGGGCCAAGTATTTTGCCTTATTTCTTGATTGGTAGTTTCTTGTGCTTTATAGCTATCTTCTGGAAGCGTTCTAACTCGTAACAAATAAAGAATTGTATTATTTTAGGCTTTGCTGGTTCATCGCAGAGTGCTTAGTTTTGAAGCTGCTTCCTTTGGTAAAGAAAAGCTTTGTGTAAGTGGCTAGTTATTAAATGTCAAAAAAATCCTATCAAGCTTATTAGCTTGATAGGATTTTTTGACGTGCCTACAGGGCTTGGGCGCTGTAGGCTTGATAAATCCGGTACAGGTATTGTTTTAGCTGTGATCATCAGGCTTTTACATCAAAACGAGGTTTAAAAGTATTCCCTTAAGCTCTCAAAACTGGGTTCTATGGTGGGGCCACCAGCTACACAGAGCTATCAGGTCTTTGCCAGATGGTTAGTTTTTTCACAAAAGGCTATTAAAAAATCCCCAACTACATTGGGAACATTTCTTGAATAATAGGTAAAAGCTAGTAGTTTCATTGGTTAAAATACTCCTGAATATATTGCTGGTAATTGTTCTCTTCAATTGACAGGACAATGTCGTGAATTCTACGGATATAGACGTGAGTATTGACATTGTCAAAGTCGGCTACGATAGCATCTGGAGACAATTTTTTCTTGACAAAGGGAATTAGTTTTTGATGGGTAATGATGAGATCGGGATTTAAGTCTTTAATGGCGTAAATATCATCAGTCAACAGGTAATAAGAATAAAATATAATATTTTTTGTCGATAGGTGCTTTGAAATGTAGTCCGTTAAGAGCTGCTCGTTAATAAAATCAGTGGTTATCAAAACGACAGTGATTGCCGACAGACTGTTTTTTATTAATTGCTCTATATGGCTGCAAAGCAGGAAAAAATATTGTTGATTAAGAGAGCTTCCTTTTATTTGCTGCAACCAAGTCGTTACAATGGGCTTGAGTGTCTTTGCGATGACTGGATGTCCTGGATAATAATCTAAGGGGAAATAGCTTTTTTCAGGGATAAATTGCTGCAGATCTAAGATAAAATACCTAGCAAAATACACCACAATTTTAAGCAGAAGCTCTCGGTTTTCTAAGGATAAGGGAATGAGCTCAGAAATGGGCTGAAAGAGTGACTGAAAGGCAGTATGAGATTGAAAAATGAGCAGTAGTTGCTCTGTATGCTCCTCAGACCATTTTTGAGTGGCAAAGGAATGTGTTGCAGTCAGATGGATCAGAAAAAGGTAGGCTAAATCATGATCATTAAGCAAAATCTGAAATCGAGATGTGATCACATGCCTTGCACAGTTATCAATATCATCATAGATAAATAGTGCTTTAAGGCTATCTAGTATGTCAGATGGTGGAATGATAACATGCTTGTCATGGCGCTTCCACGACAGGGCTAGTAGGACATTGTAAAAAAGAAACGATTTAGACAGGGTATTGGACAGCTGTAAATTGGTTGAGCCGAGAAACAAAAACTCACGAATGACCATCTTATCCTTGGAGGATAGGTGATAGATGTCAATGCCAAATTTGGATTGTAGCAGGGCGATGAAATACCTAAGACGATATTCCTCCCCGACAATTGTATTTTTGGAGAGCTTAAGCCCAAATTCTTTTAGTAAGGGTGTAAGAGCTGTACGCAAGCGGTAAGTCCCTGAGCTAGACAAAAAATGCTTTTTTGCAAAAGAGCTAAGTGATTTGGAGGAGGTGTCATTTTTGATGAGAAATTTTAGTAATTGTAAGACATTTGACTGCCTATAAACTTCAAACGAGTAAAAGTCTTTACATGGTTTGTTAAAGTGACACAGGATTATCCCTTTATCAATGACTATAGAAACCTCTTCTTGAAACAGATCACTTAATTCTTCGAGATATTTTTTGATTTGCAATGTAGATAGATTGGTGCTTTGACTGGCTTCTATTAAAGCTAATCTAGGTGTTTTATATAATAAATTAATTAAATTGTGTTTATCAATAATAGTATGCTCAAGGTGATTTTCAATCAAAAGAGCTCTCTCCCTCTTAATAACTAGTATTATTGCCGGTAAACGCAATATTATTGTCATTTTACCCAATCAAGAATGATAAAGCAAACCGCTTAACTGGCTATAATTTCGCTTGAGACTAAGCTAAATAAGTCCTTAACAAGAATTTCCCAAAAAACGTGTATATTTTGTTTAATTTTGGGAAAAATTTTTAAAAATTATGTATCGATATATAACATTCGGTGATAAAATTGTAAGCATTGCATGAGAAAGGAGAGAAGCTTACAAACGGCTTATGATAAAAAAACGAAAACTACTTAGCTTAGTAGCTACTGCTGGGCTTCTTATGGCACAATTTTCAGTACCATTAGGACAGGCTGGGGTATTAATGGGACACGCTGAAGCAAAGAACCCTACCTCAGAAGTGGTTACTAGCGACTCTAGTAAGCCTCAGGCAGAGGCTGTTACTGGAAATAAAAGGGAGCTTGTGTCAGATGCAAATGATGTAATGGTTTCAGTAAAAAGTGAGGCAGACTTTGGATCAGCTGATACGATAACAGCCTCATTAGCAGCTGCTAAGACTGATGCTGACCACAAAAGCTATAGTCAAGATATAGCAAAGGTTTCATTAGCATTAAGCAAGCAAGGCCTAGCTATAGTTGATGCACAAGTAATTGACCTGCACTATCAGGTAAATCAAGCAGCGGCAGTGACGATGGCTCTTCATATTAAGAAAGACTTGTCTTTAAACGGCATATCAGATGATCACAAGAACATCAAAGTGGGATTGATAACATCTGATGATAAGGTTCAAATAGTTGAAGCCACGATTGGACTTAGTCATGCTAATGCTGTCAATAGCATAGGGTATACAGGACCTCTAAGCAAGCGCGTGGTTGTTGTGACAACAGCTAAGCTTGAAGAGAGCAAGACACTAGCATTAGGCAAGTATGGCAAGCTAGTGGTTGACGGTGCTGTTGGAGTTGCTCAACAAAAGACGAGTCCTTATAGCAAGCCTATTACAGTAACTATTTTGACACCTAAACCATCAGCGCTTGAAAGCTCACTTGATTCCAAAGACTTTGAAGTTATTAAAACGATAGATAAGCTCTATACTTGGGATGAGCACTTCTACCTATTGGATTTTCTTTCTGATGATTACGAGGTCTTAAAGACAGAGTATCAGTCTGCTAAGGACAGTGAGCCAAAGCTGCAGGATCTATTATTTGGTGAATATGAGCCCAATCCTCTAGCTACAGATAAAGGTCACAGCAATACGGTCAGTATCTATATTCGTCCAAAGAAGCCACTTGGCTTAAAGCCGATGCCCTTTGCAGCAAACGGTATTCAGCCCCGAGCTTTTAGAAGTCGAAGCGTAGACTCTGCGTCTCAAGGAGAATTGGAGCACCATAAGCGTATTGACTACCTAGGAGATAATCAAAATAACCCCGATACGTCAGTTGATGATTCGGGAAGTCAGCATGACACTTCAGACCTTTACCGTCTCTACCTAGACATGACAGGAAAAAAACAGCCACTAGATGTACTGGTTGTTGTGGATAGGTCAGGAAGCATGAAAGAAAGGATAAGCCAAAATGACATTCCACGTGATCAGGCTGTTAAAAATGCCTTAACAGGAGATAATGGTCTGTTGCAGAAATTCATCAACATCAATGCGGAAAACAAGCTGTCTGTTATTGGTTTTCAGGGGAGTATAACTCATCGGTATTCACCTGAAAAAATTGAGCGTACTCCCTGGGGAAGAATTTATCAGCCAAGTATTAATAATAATAAAGAT
Source organism: Streptococcus equi subsp. zooepidemicus (assembly GCF_015689395.1). Lineage (NCBI taxonomy): Bacteria > Bacillati > Bacillota > Bacilli > Lactobacillales > Streptococcaceae > Streptococcus > Streptococcus equi. The sequence goes on along the minus strand of NZ_CP065054.1, from coordinate 2,020,641 downwards.
GCTGATGTTTTGAAAAATTGGGAAAACTCTTCTGCTTTGAATCATAATGATTTATCTTATAAAGACAAGAACGGTACAAACTACCATGCTGCTTTGGTAAAAGCAGATGAAATGTTAAACAAAGTAGCTGATGATGGTCACAGGAAAATTATGGTTTTTGTTAGCGATGGTGTTCCAACATTTTACTTCGGTTCTGATCATTATCGTGCAGGTAATGGAACGAGTGATGCAAGCAATATAAAAAGTTCGCAAGATGGTACTCGTGCTGCAATAGACGACTTTAGGAAAAAGCACCCTAACCTGTCAATCTATTCTCTAGGAGTATCCAAGGATATCAATAGTGATACAGCCAGCTCTAGTCCGGTTGTTTTGAAGTATTTATCTGGTGAAGATCATTATTATGGTATTACGAATACAGTAGAGTTAGAAAAGATAGCTAACAAAATTGTTGAAGATAGTAAGGTCTCTCATCTAGAAATATCAGATACTTTGAGTCAGTATGTCGACTATTATGAGAAGCAGCCTGATGTGGTCGTTACCAGGATATCGAAAGCTGATAAGAGCAAGGTTGAAACGTTGTATAAAGATAATACCTTAACTTCAGAAGGACAAAAGATTATTAAGAGTGTTACCTTTACTCCAAAGGAGACTCAAAATTCTTCAGGTAAGGTTACTTTAACGTTTAAACCTGATTACAAGATTGATGATGAGTATACCTACACCTTATCCTTTAACGTGAAGGTTTCAGATAAGGCTTATGAAAAATATAAAAACCAACAAGGGAAGTACACAACAAAGGGTGATGTCGACACCGACTACGGAAGTAATAACACGAGTTCTGGCCAAGATGGCTTTTATTCCAATCAGGAGGCTTCTGTCAATTACATGGCTGATGGCCATTGGCAAAAGTTAACTTATAAGCGTCCTGTTGTTCAGCTTAAAACAATTCCTGTAGCTTTTAGCAAGATTGATGCTAATGATGATAAAAAAACACTTGACGGTGTTGAGTTTGAGCTACGTAAAGAGGATAAGACAGCTGTCTGGGAAAAGGGAACAACTGCTAAAAATGGAAGGCTAGTGTTTAACTACCTTCAAAAAGGTAAAACCTATTACCTGTATGAAACAAAGGCAAGGGCTGGTTATACACTCCCAGAAAATCCTTGGAAAATCAAGGTTGATGACAAGGGTCAAATAAGGCTAACACACCCAATTGAAGGTGAGCTTCAGTCAAATCATGGCGCCTATGTCATTAAAAATCATAAGATTTATCAACTGCCATCTTCTGGTGGTAGGGGCAGTCAGCTTTTCCTTATTTTTGGTAGCATGGTGATCACAATCGTTGCATTGCTTTATCAGCGTTGGTATAACAGGAAACAGAGACAGCAGTCAATCATGTAAACAGTACATACGATTTTAGCAAATAGGAGAGAAATAGTGAAAGACAACATACTAATACTCAAGAAGGTAATGGTAGCCTTTTTAGTAATCTTGACAGTCATAGGACTTAGTGTGACAACCATCTCAGCCTTGTCAAAGGATGATAAAGCAGAGTTGACAATTACTGATATTAAAGGGAGACCAACAGTAACGCTTTATAAAATAGGTGAAGGCAAGTATAGTGAGCGAGGAGATTCTTTTATTAGGTTTGAGCTCAAAGAAGGGGTTAAGCTGACCAAGGAAAAACCAACCTCACAGGAAATCAATAAGATAGCCAACGATGTTATTTCAGGTACACTTAAAGGTGTTCATAAAGTGGAAGAAAAGCAGTCTGTAGGGGACACTTATGTTTCCCAAAAAGTATCTGCTGGCATTTATATCGCCATGTTAACAGGGGCTGCAGATGGTTTTGTTTATAACCCAATCCTATTAACAGCCTCTTACAGTGGAGAAAAGCCTCTTAAAGGTGGGAAAATTGATGTAACCAGTAAGTATTTATATGGGGAAGCAGCAGTAGCAAAATCAAGTCAACCAACTATTCATAAGGACATTACAAAATCAACAAAAGATGGCGATAAAGTCACTGCCTCTGTGGGTGATAAGGTCGACTATAGCTTAACCGTTCAATTGCCAAGCTATTCTAAAGAAGCTACAAATAAGACAGTCTTTGTTTCTGATACAATGTCAGAAGGTCTGACCTTCCTTGCTGGTAGCTTACGGGTTAAATGGAATGGTCAAACCTTGACTGCAAAACATAATGTATTTGAACACAAGGGTAAAACAATCGCTGAGCTCAAGCTAACTGGAAATGGCTTCAATATTAACTTTAATTATGACAACCTTGAGAGCCATAATCCAGAGGTTACCTATAGTGCTGTATTAAATGAAAAGGCAGCTGTGGGTAAGGAGGGTAATGCTAATAATGTTGATTATTATTACTCAAATAACCCGAACAAAGGAGAAACCCATAAAACAGCTGAGAAGCCTCAAGAAGGCCAAGATATTACTAAAAAGACTAATCAAAAGACAGTTTACACTTATCGCGTTGCCTTCAAGAAAACAGGTAAAGACAACAAGCCATTAGCTAATGCTGTGTTTGGTATTTATTCAGACAAGGCGGCAACAAGCCTAATTGATGTCGTTGTGACGAATCAAGAGGGTTATGCGACATCAAGCCAGGTGGGGGCAGGAACCTATTACCTCAAAGAAATCAAAGCACCTAAAGGCTATTCCTTGAATACAAAGATTTATGCTCTTGAAGCCTCTTGGACAAGTGCAGATACAAGATCAACAAGCAATCGCCAAGAAACAATCTATACCTCAGACGATAATCAGAAGTCTTCTGGAACAAAAGCAGTTGGTTGGCTCGTAGGGGATGTCTTTTATAAGGAAAAGCCAGAAGCTAAGGACGCCAAACCAGCCTATATCAAAAAATCAACAGAGGAAGCTTCTACAACCACAGAAGTCAAAGACAATCAAGGTGACGGATCAGGAACAGCATTATTAAAAGAGCCGATCCCTAACACAAAGCTTGGTGAGCTTCCTTCAACAGGTAGTATCGGTACTTACATCTTTACCACTGTAGGAGCTGCTGCTATGGTAGGAGCTGTTGGCATTTACATTGTGAAACGTCGTAAGGCTTAAGGCTACCACCAAGGAACAAATCGAGGCTGTCTCATTACAGTCTCGATTTTTAAGGATAAGGAGCTATTGTGAAAGAAAAACTAAAAAATCTAGCTTTACTTATATTATTTTTATTAGGAATAGCTATTTTGCTTTACCCTATGATCAGTAGTCAATGGAACGCTTACCGTGATAGACAGCTTATGTCAGCCTATGACGAACAGATCGCGAAACAGAAACGATCCGAAACAGATGATATGTGGCAAAGGGCTATAAGCTATAATGCTCAAATAGGAATTCAACCTGTTCCAGATGCCTTTTCTTTTAGAGATGGTGTTCATGATAAGGCTTATGAGGCCTTACTTAATATTGATAAGGCTGGCATTATGGGGTATGTTGAGGTCCCGTCTATTAAGGTAAATTTACCGATATATCACTACACAACCGATGAGGTTTTATCCAAGGGTGCAGGTCATTTATTTGGAAGTGCCTTGCCTGTTGGGGGAGAGGGGACACATGCTGTTATTTCTGCTCATCGAGGTCTCCCATCAGCAGAGATGTTTACCAATTTAAACCTGCTTCAAAAAGGAGAGCTGTTTTATTTTCACATCTTAAATCGAAAGCTGGCTTACAGGGTTGACCAGATTGTAACTGTTGAACCGGACCAGGTTGCAGCCCTTTCCGGAGAAATTGGGAAAGACTATGCCACATTAGTGACCTGCACGCCTTATGGCGTTAATACTAAACGTTTATTGGTGAGAGGTCATAGGGTTCCTTATCACCAAAAGCAATATCAAAAGGCTAAGCTAGCCTTAGGGAGTATTGATACAGCAAGGCTGTGGATAGAGCTATTATGTGCTGTTATTGGGGTTACTATAGCTGTTGTTCTCGTATCGGTTTATTCTCGTATGACAAAAAAGGCAAGCAATAGTCTTTGATCTTGACTATAAGCCCTTGCTAAGAATACCTAGTAGCTAAGTCATACAAAGAAAATAAGTGACTATTACAAATACCCTTTGTCAGTGGTGGTGTCTGACGAAAGGGTGTTTTTTGTTGTTACCAATTAAAAAGCCACAGGCAGAGTGTCTGTGGCAGGTCTATCTTACCAAGAGAGGCTTTAAGGCTTGTGTTCTGCCTGATCGATTGTCTCTTGTTTTTCCTTGCCCTCATTGAGGAGAGCTTGAATGATGCTTTGGTCGCGCAGCTTGACAGAGTCATTAATGGTTTCTGCTGATTTGATAATCGCTGACTCCAGCTGAGCCCGTTCCTTGCGTCCTTGGTCAATAGCAGCAATAATGCCGTTATTTTGTGCAACCAGACTTTCTGCTAGAGCAGTCACTGAGGTGATAGAAAGGGTTGGGCTTTGAGCTGTCCGCTCAAGATTTGAAATCGCTTCCTTACTTGTCTCAGCTAGCATTTGTAGGGCAGCGTTGTTGGCATTGACAATGGCGTCTGCGGTCATTCCAGACTTGACAGACTGCTGCATGATCCCCAGCTGAGCAATAGATAATTTCATGGTTGGAATGGTGTTGCGGCGCAGCATGCCCAGTTTTTGCCGCATGTCAGAGGACACCTTGACGAGGTTACGCATTTGCGGTGTTGTTGCCCAAGCCACATAGAGCCGACTAAGGTATTCGGTATGCTGCTGCTCAAGGGTATTGAGAACCTCTGTTGTCCTAGCCAATAGATCAGATTGCACCTGATACTCTGGTGTTGTCGTGTCAAGTGCTGCAAGCTCCTGCTGCAAAGTAAGGGCGCGGCTAGAGGTTTCCTTTTGACTAGCTTCAAGAAAGGCAATCACCCCAACCAGATTTTCAATCGACTTGGTATTATCCTCGATCAAGAGTTCTGCAGCCACAATATTACGAGCAAGCGTGTCTTCTTGCTTGACAACAGCTGCTGCCATGCCGTCCATTTTTTGCTCAATGGTCTGAGAATCAAAGTAAAATTCCTGAAGCGTGTTCTTGCTTTGTTTGAATAGCTTTTGCAAAAGCGTTGGCTTTTTTTCAAGCTCAGCTGCAGTCGCTTCCTTATATTTGGCAATAAAACCATTGAGCTCACGATTGGTGTTTTTGAGGAGCTCATCAACCTGCGGAATCTGTAATTTCTTTTGCTCAGCTAGAATATGATTAACAGTAGCATTGACTCCTTCAACGGCTGCTTGACCAAAATCAAGTAAGGCATTTTGGTCCTCCATAAAGGTATCAACAAGTGCTGGTGCCTTTGCAGTGATAGCCTGCTGCTGCTCAGGACTCAGCTTTTCGTAGAAAGAAATTTGTCCAGTAGTATTGGTTGGTAGCTTAGTGATAATGTCAGTGGTTTTATCTGTCTTTGTAATAGCATTATTAGCAATCTGGTCAATATCAAAATGAAATTCTGCCATAAATAGCTCCTTTATCAGTTGGTAGTGTTAGTCTCGTCGGTCTGGGCAGAGCCCTTCATCATACGTAGACTAACATCAAAATCCTTAAGCTCACTCTCGTTTAACTTCCTTAGGGTCTCATCAAGGTCCAGATCAAACTGTTGGATTGCCTCGAGTGCCTGCTGTAAGCGCTCATCAGCATTGTAATAATTTTTGGGTGTTTCTTTGATTTTTAGGTAGCCCTGTAAAATATCTTGAAACCTGCGCATATTAGCCTCATGAAGTGCTAAGAGCTCCTCGTGATTATCAGCTCCCTTGATTTTTTCTAAAATCGAGTGGTGGTCGGCCTGAATATTGTCATAATAGTGACGTAGCTCTGGCGCCTTATAAATGGGATCAGCTGCCTGCTCCTTTAGGCTTTCAGCCTTAAGATTTGCTGCGATTTGAATCTTTTCGAGCTGTAGCTGCACGTCGCTTTCCACGTCGTTAGCCTTTTTGGTCACACGACGGTAAATGCTAATATCCATGTGCTCCTTGAGATGACCGGTTTCTTTTTTGATCTCACTCAGCTGTGGCAGTAGCTGCTTGGCTAAAATGGCATACTGTGTAAAATCTTCCTTAGCCAGATAATGATCAAGGAGCTTAACCTTTCGGTCGGCAAGCTGAATAGTTGCCTTTAAATCCTCCAAGCGTTTCTCAAGTGTTGCCGTTTTTAAGCGAGCCTGACGGTTCGAATAGCGATAAGCAGCATAACCAACACCCAGCGCTGCAAAAATCAGAACAGCTTTGTCAATATTTTCTACAACTCCTACTAAAATCGCGAAGCCTATCAGCCAGCCAAACCAGCTAAAGCCCTTTCTTCGTCGAGATACTTGGTAATATTTTCGTGACATGTAAAACTTCCTTTGTACTTTTTATCACAGTAAACAATCAGTTAGTTCTATTTTACCTTAAAAATGTGATTTCTTAAAGGAAAGATTAGCAGATTTAGCATTATTTTCCTTCAAAGACTGGTCTTGCTTGCTTTTTAGTGAAATGTTCGCTTTCTGCCTGTTTTCAGAAAAAACCATTTGCCATTTGATATTTTTCCTTAATAATGCCAAGGAAAGATAGCAGAAAACCACATTTTTTGCTATAATGAGGTGTAAAAGACACTTGCAGGTGAGAGTCCTGCCACATTTATCAAGAAAGGTGAGGGCTCGTTTTCGTTTTTGAGGTGGGCCTATATCGAAGATATGACATCAGTAGTAGTAGTTGGTACCCAGTGGGGTGACGAAGGTAAAGGTAAGATCACTGACTTTTTATCCTCAGACGCAGAGGTGATTGCACGTTACCAAGGTGGTGATAATGCGGGGCATACCATTGTTATTGATAACAAGAAATTTAAGCTGCACCTGATTCCATCAGGTATTTTCTTCCCAGAAAAGATTTCTGTGATTGGTAATGGCGTGGTTGTCAATCCAAAATCCTTGGTTAAGGAGCTTGCTTACCTGCATGAGGAGGGTGTGACCACAGACAATTTGCGCATTTCTGATCGTGCTCATGTCATCTTACCTTATCACATCAAGCTTGACCAGCTTCAGGAGGAAGCAAAGGGTGACAATAAAATCGGTACCACCATCAAGGGTATCGGCCCAGCCTATATGGATAAGGCAGCACGTGTTGGTATCCGTATTGCAGACCTTTTAGACAGGGATATTTTTGCTGAGCGCTTAAAGACGAATCTGGCTGAGAAAAATCGTCTTTTTGAGAAAATGTATGACAGCGCACCGATTGCATTTGACGAGATTTTTGAAGAATACTATGCTTATGGTCAAGAGATCAAAAAATATGTGACAGACACATCTGTTATTTTGAACGACGCTCTTGATGCGGGCAAGCGTGTCCTTTTTGAGGGAGCTCAAGGGGTTATGCTTGATATTGATCAGGGAACCTATCCATTTGTCACCTCATCTAATCCAGTTGCTGGCGGTGTGACCATTGGCTCAGGCGTCGGACCAAGCAAAATCAACAAGGTTGTTGGAGTATGTAAGGCCTATACTAGTCGCGTTGGTGATGGACCATTCCCTACCGAGTTATTTGACGAGGTTGGTGAGCGCATTCGTGAGATTGGTCATGAGTATGGAACAACCACTGGTCGTCCACGTCGCGTTGGCTGGTTTGATTCTGTTGTGATGCGTCATAGTCGTCGTGTGTCAGGCATTACCAATCTATCACTCAACTCTATTGATGTGCTATCAGGCCTTGAGACCGTAAAAATCTGTGTCGCTTATGACCTTGATGGCAAGCGCATTGATCATTACCCAGCAAGCCTTGAGCAGCTAAAACGCTGCAAACCGATTTACGAAGAGCTTCCAGGCTGGTCAGAGGATATTACCGGTGTTCGCAGCCTTGAGGATCTCCCAGAAAATGCTCGCAACTATGTTCGTCGTGTTGGCGAATTGGTTGGTGTTCGTATCTCGACCTTCTCAGTAGGTCCAGGACGTGAACAAACCAATATCCTTGAGTCTGTCTGGGCAAATATCTAAGCTGGCTATTGTGATGACACAGGCTTAGCTGAATATTAACTAAAACACGAGCAATCCTAAGGAAGGCTATCCCAAGGAGCTGCTCGTGTTTTTTGGTATAAGGCTTTTAAGTTTAAAAATAGCAATGGATATGATGATTGAGAAAGATTTGCTGATAATCCACCAAATCCTCTGGGTGATAGGCTAGCACATCAGCCATTTCATAGCTTCTACCTAGCAGCCTGTATTTGTTTTCACCAAATTGGTGGAAGGGAAGCAGCTGCACCTGATTAATGTTTAGCTGATTGAAGAGCTCAGAGAAGGCCTTGGCGTCCTCCAAAGAATCGTTGAAATCCGGAATGACAGGGATACGCAGGACGATTTCCTTGCCCATCTCAAAGGCGTAGTGGATATTTTTAATGATCAGGTCATTGCGCACTCCAGTAACCTTGGTGTGCTTTAAGCGATTATAGTGCTTCAAGTCGGTATAAATAAAGTCTACATAGTTGATCAGCTCAGCAAATTGCTCGTGCTTAGCAAAGGCTGTCGTTTCGATAGCTGTGTGTAGCCCTTCTGCCTTAGCAGCCTTTAGAAGCGCTAAGGCAAAGTCAAATTGAGCAAAGATTTCACCGCCAGACAAGGTCATACCACCGCCAGATTCCTCGTAAAAATCAAGATCCTTTAAAACCTCAGCAATAATCTCTTCAACCGTCTTTTCCTGACCAACGATTTCTGTCTTTAGTCCATCTGTGCTTAGCATTTTTTCGGGTAACGTTTTTTGTGATTCGGGATTGGCACACCAGGGACAGCGTAAGGGACACCCCTTGAGAAATACAGTTGTGCGAATGCCTGGTCCATCGTGTATGCTAAAATGCTGGATATTAAATACAATGCCTTTTGTCGTCATAGCGAGACTTCCTTTCGTTCTAGGACTATCATAACAGATAAACGTAAATAAATCAATTACGAACGAAAGTTATTTTTGCTTTTCATTTACCGCCATAATTGTTACAATGAAAAGGAGGTAAATTATGAATCGTTTAGAAAAAATTATCCAATTAGTATTTCAAAAGAAAAAAATAGATGTTAATACTTTATCTGAGCAGCTACAGGTCTCCAAGGTAACCATTCGTAAGGATTTAGACAAGCTTGAAAGTAAGGGGCTGCTGCGTCGTGTGCATGGCTATGCGGTGCTCAATAGTGGTGATGATTTGAATGTGCGCCTGTCCTATAATTATAACATCAAAAGGCGGATTGCTGAAAAGGCTGCCGAGCTGGTGCAGGACAACGATACCATCATGATTGAGTCAGGATCGACCTGTGCCCTGTTGGCAGAGGTGCTCTGTCAAACCAAACAAAACATCAAAATCATCACCAACTCCTGCTTTATTGCAAGCTATATTCGTCAGTATAGTAGCTGTCAGCTTATCCTGCTGGGGGGCTACTATCAGCCTAATTCTGAGGTGACCGTCGGCCCACTTTTAAAGGAAATGATTTCGCTTTTTCATGTGGATCGTGTTTTTGTTGGGACAGATGGCTTTGATCCGGCAATTGGCTTTATGGGCAAGGACATGATGCGCTCAGAGGGCGTCCGTTACATGGCAGAGGCTTCTGAGGAGCTTATTATCCTGACAGATTCTAGCAAGCTTAGCAAACCCAGTCTGGTTCATCAGCTATCGCTTGAGGCTGTTGACCGTATGATCACAGATGAGCAATTGGAGGCAAGCACCTATAAGCTCCTGCAAGAGCATGGTATTGCCATTGACTTTATATCGTAGCGTAGGGAACTCAAATGAAAGAAGAACGTAAACGCCTGCTTGCCAAGGTTGCCTACCTGCATTATGTGCAGGGCAAAAGCCAAACCGCTATTTCAAAGGAAATGAATATTTACCGAACAACGGTCTGTCGCATGCTTGCCAAGGCTAGGGCTGAAGGCATTGTGCGTATCGAGATAGCTGATTATGATGCTAATTTGTTTGCCCTGGAGGAGTATGTTCGTCAAAAATATGGCTTAGAAAAGCTTGATATTGTATCCAATCAAATGGAAGATAGCCCTAGTGATACCTTGGTAAAGGTGGCCAAAACAGCAGCTGAGGTTTTGCGCAATACAGTTAAGGATGGTGATAAGATTGGCTTATCGTGGGGGGCAACGCTGTCAAGTCTGATTGACGAGCTGGATCCTAAAGTAATGAAGGATATTATGGTGTGTCCCTTGGCTGGTGGTCCTAGTCATATCAATGCCAAGTTTCATGTGAATACTCTGGTTTATCGCTTAGCAAGGATCTTTCATGGCAATAGCTCCTTTATCAATGCTATGGTGGTTCAGGAGGACAAGCAGCTAACCAGAGGGATTTTGCAGTCCAAGTATTTTGAAGAAACCCTGACCTATTGGAACCATCTTGACCTTGCTCTGGTCGGTATTGGAGGAGAGCCAAATGGTCATCAGACCAGTCAGTGGCGTGATTTGTTGACTGATAAGGACTATAAGCAGCTGGCAGATGACAAAGCTGTTGGTGAGGTCTGCTGTCGCTTTTTTGATCAGGAGGGGCATGGTGTTCATCAGGAATTGCAAGACAGAACGATAGGCATTTCACTGGAACAGCTCGCGCGTGTGCCTAAGACAATAGCTGTTGCTGTTGGTCAAGCTAAGGCCAAGGCTATTTTAGCGGCTTTAAAGGCTAAATTTATCAATTACCTCATCACAGATAAGGCTACTATCATGGCTGTCTTGGCTTTGGATCAGGATCAGACAGCTGACACCTATCTCTCATAGCAATAGCTTAATCAGAAGACGATTGTTTTCTGATTTTTTTGTGACCAAAAATCTTGCAAAGCATCACTTTTGCACAATAGTGCTAAAAAATAAATACAGCACACAATATATTGACGAAGGAAGTAAAAATGATAAAATGAACTTATCAAAGAAATGTAAACGATTACAAACGCAAGCTGTTTTTTTACGAAAAAAGCAAGGGTAATCCTTACATGAGCACGTCACAAAGGAGAAACAAATGGAATTAATTGTACCAGACCAAATCATCATGGGGTTAATCCTAAATGCAGGAGATGCAAAGCAGCATATCTATCAAGCCCTAAAGCTGGCTAAGGCTAAAGACTATGAGGCTAGTGACAAGGAGTTAGCCTTAGCTGATGATGCTTTATTAGAGGCGCATAATTTGCAGACACAATTTTTGGCTCAGGAGGCTAGCGGGGCAAAGGCAGACATTACAGCCTTGTTTGTCCATTCTCAGGATCACTTGATGACAACTATTACAGAAATCAATTTGATCAAAGAAATCATTGAGCTTCGTAAGGAATTAGCAGAAAACTAAAGATCATATCAAAAGGAGGACGTTATGATTAAAATTGGCTTATTTTGTGCAGCAGGCTTTTCAACAGGCATGCTTGTGAACAACATGAAGGTGGCTGCTGAGAAAAAGGGCATTGCTTGTGAGATTGAAGCCTACTCACAAGGAAAGCTGGCAGACTATGCACCAGCTATTGATGTTGCCCTCTTAGGTCCACAGGTGGCTTATACCTTGGATAAGTCAGAGGTTATCTGTAAGGAAAACGGCATTCCAATAGCTGTTATCCCAATGGCTGATTATGGCATGCTGGACGGTGATAAGGTGCTTGATTTAGCGCTTAGCTTGATAAAGGAATAGGAGCTTGGTCATGGCTAATATGAATGCTCAAAAAATCATTGCACCGATTATGCGGTTTGTGAATATGCGTGGCATTATCGCTCTAAAGGACGGTATGCTGGCGATTTTGCCTTTGACAGTTGTCGGAAGTCTTTTTCTTATTGCAGGTCAGATTCCTTTTCAGGGGGTCAATGATGCCATAGCAGGCGTCCTTGGGGCAGACTGGACAGAGCCATTTATGCAGGTTTATCAGGGTACCTTTGCTATTATGGGCTTGATTTCCTGCTTTTCGATAGGCTATTCCTACGCTAAGAATTCGGGTGTTGAGCCACTGCCAGCAGGTGTGCTGTCTCTGTCAGCCTTCTTTATCCTGCTAAGGTCCTCTTATGTGCCAAAAGAAGGTGAGGCTATTGGTGATGCCATTAGTAAGGCTTGGTTTGGTGGTCAAGGGATTATCGGTGCCATCATTATTGGTTTAGTGGTTGGCGCGATTTATACAGCCTTTATTCGTCGTCATATCGTGATCAAAATGCCAGAGCAGGTGCCACAGGCCATTGCCAAGCAATTTGAAGCGATGATTCCAGCCTTTGCGATCTTTATCCTGTCAATGCTTGTTTATATCATCGCAAAGCTAGTGACAGGTGGCGGTACCTTTATTGAAATGATTTATGCTGTGATTCAGGTGCCCCTACAGGGATTGACCGGCTCTCTTTACGGTGCGATTGGTATTGCCTTTTTCATCTCCTTCTTATGGTGGTTTGGTGTGCATGGTCAATCAGTGGTCAATGGTATCGTGACAGCGCTGCTCTTGTCAAATCTAGATGCTAACAAGGCTTTGTTAGCAGCAGGTGATTTGTCTTTGGCTAAGGGTGCTCATATTGTGACGCAGCAATTTTTGGATTCTTTCTTAATTTTATCAGGCTCAGGTATTACCTTTGGCTTAGTGATGGCCATGATTTTTGCAGCCAAATCAAAGCAATATAAGGCACTAGGCAAGGTAGCAGCCTTTCCGGCCCTCTTTAATGTGAATGAACCGGTGGTCTTTGGCTTTCCAATTGTGATGAACCCAGTGATGTTTCTGCCCTTTATTTTGGTGCCAGTTGTTGCGGCATTAGTAGTTTATGGCTCTATCGCTATTGGGTTTATGCAGCCATTTGCAGGCGTAACGCTGCCTTGGTCTACACCGGCGATTATCTCCGGCTTTATGGTTGGTGGCTGGCAGGGAGCTCTTGTTCAGGCTTTGATTCTTGTCTTGTCAACCCTTATTTACTTCCCATTCTTTAAGGTTCAGGATAATATGGCTTATCAAAATGAGCTGGCAGCTGAAAAAGCTTAGCAGTATGCTGATATCAATCATCATGGCTTAAAAACAGTCTTTAGTCACTGGCTATAGCATTCCTAGAGAAGGGCTTAGAGAAGGAGGATTTCTTCAAGTAACCATCTCAATGAGGTGGTTTTTTTGAAAGAGACTTTTAGATAAGTCTATTTTTGCACGATAGTGCAACGTTAAATGAATAGCTGAATGCTATGGATATGATAGGCAAAATGCTTTAAATATGGTAAAATGATTACGAAAGAAAGTATTTTAATTTCGTAAGAAACAAAGGAGGCCTAATATGACTGAAGTAAAGAATCCCTATTTTGGGACATTAACAGAAAGAATGCACCGCTATCGTGAGGCAGTTCTAGACAAAAAGCCTTATATTGATGCTGAGCGTGCTATTTTAGCAACAGAGGCTTACAAAAAACACCAAAACAAGCCATCTAATCTAAAACGCGCTTACATGCTGCAAAATATTTTGGAAAACATGACCATCTACATTGAGGACGAAAGCTTGATTGCTGGTAATCAGGCATCTTCTAATAAGGACGCACCGATCTTTCCAGAGTACACTCTTGAATTTGTCCTAAATGAGCTTGACCTTTTTGAAAAGCGTGATGGCGATGTGTTTTACATCACTGAAGAAACCAAGCAGCAGCTCCGCGAGCTTGCACCCTTCTGGGAAAATAACAATTTGCGGGCCCGCTGTGGTGTCCTACTACCAGAAGAGGTTCAGGTTTATATGGAAACTGGCTTTTTTGGTATGGAGGGCAAGATGAATTCAGGAGATGCCCATTTAGCTGTCAATTACCAAAAGCTATTAGAGGTTGGCTTGAAGGGCTTTGAGGAACGGACTCGTGCAGCTAAGGCTGCGCTTGATTTGACCATTCCTGAAAGCATCGATAAGTACCATTTTTATGATTCTGTTCTGATTGTGATTGCTGCGGTTAAGGCTTATGCAGAGCGTTATGCCAAATTGGCGCGTGAGCTGGCCAAAACAGCTGATCCAGAGCGTCAGACAGAATTGCTTGAAATCGCGCGTATCTGTGACAAGGTGCCTTACCAGCCGGCGGAAACCTTTGCTGAAGCGGTCCAATCAGTTTGGTTTATCCAGTGTATTCTTCAGATTGAGTCAAATGGGCATTCTCTTTCTTATGGCCGATTTGATCAATACATGTATCCATATGCCAAGGCTGATTTGGAGGCTGGTCGTGAAACAGAGGATTCTATCGTTGAGCGCTTGACTAACCTTTGGATAAAGACTCTGACCATCAATAAGGTACGTAGTCAGGCTCATACCTTCTCATCAGCAGGTAGTCCGCTGTATCAAAATGTCACCATTGGTGGGCAAACCAGAGATAAGCAGGACGCTGTAAATCCTCTATCCTACCTAGTGCTTCGCAGTGTGGCTCAAACCAAATTACCACAACCAAACCTAACCGTTCGATATCACAAGGGCTTGGATAATCGCTTTATGAATGAATGCATTGAGGTCATGAAGCTTGGCTTTGGTATGCCAGCTATGAACAACGATGAAATCATCATTCCGTCCTTTATCAAAAAGGGTGTCCTTGAAGAAGACGCCTACGATTATTCAGCAATTGGCTGCGTTGAGACAGCTGTTCCAGGTAAATGGGGCTATCGCTGTACTGGTATGAGCTATATTAACTTCCCGAAGATTTTGCTTATCACCATGAATGATGGTATTGACCCAGCTTCGGGTAAGCGCTTTGCAACAGGACATGGTCACTTCAAGGATATGACCTCTTATGACGAGCTAAAGGCAGCTTGGGACGCGACTCTGCGTGAAATCACTCGCATGAGTGTCATCGTAGAAAATGCCATTGACCTTGGGCTTGAACGAGAGGTGCCAGACATTCTTTGCTCTGCATTGACTGATGATTGTATCGGCCGAGGCAAGACGCTCAAAGAAGGTGGAGCAGTCTATGACTACATCTCAGGCTTGCAGGTGGGGATTGCTAACCTGTCTGATTCCCTAGCCGCACTGAAAAAATTGGTGTTTGAGGAGGGGCGCCTAACCACTGATGAGCTCTGGCATGCTCTAGAAACAGACTTTGCAGGTGAGCGTGGTGAAGAGATCCGCCAAATGCTGATTAACGATGCACCAAAATATGGTAATGATGATGACTATGCTGATAGCTTAGTGGTTGAAGCCTATGATACCTACATTGATGAAATTGCTAAATACCCTAATACGCGCTACGGACGTGGTCCGATTGGTGGTATTCGCTACTCAGGCACTTCATCTATTTCAGCTAATGTCGGCCAAGGTAAGGGAACCTTAGCTACCCCAGATGGACGTCATGCAGGAACACCGCTTGCTGAGGGCTGCTCACCAGAGCACAGCATGGATAAAAAAGGACCAACCTCTGTTTTGAAATCCGTTGCCAAATTGCCAACAGATGAAATTGTAGGTGGGGTCTTGCTCAACCAAAAGGTTAATCCTCAGACACTAGCAAAAGAAGAAGACAAGATGAAGCTGATGGCTCTGCTTCGGACCTTCTTTAACAGGCTGCATGGCTATCATATTCAATACAACGTCGTCTCACGTGAAACGCTTATTGATGCTCAAAAGAATCCTGAAAAGCACCGCGATTTGATTGTGCGTGTGGCAGGGTATTCAGCCTTCTTTAATGTTTTATCAAAAGCTACTCAGGACGACATTATCGAACGTACCGAACACACACTATAGGAGAACAGTTACTTATGGAATACATGCTAGATACTCTAAATCTAGAGGCTATTAAAAAGTGGAATCGCATTTTACCCCTTGCAGGGGTAACCTCAAACCCTTCAATTGCTAAAAAAGAGGGAGATATTGATTTTTTTGAACGCATTAGAGAGGTTCGTGCGATCATTGGAGATAAGACCTCTATTCATGTGCAGGTCGTGGCACAGGATTATGAAGGTATTTTAAAGGACGCTGCGGCTATTCGTCAGCAATGTGGTGATAGTATTTATGTAAAGGTTCCTGTGACAACAGAGGGCCTCGCAGCAATCAAAACCCTAAAGGCAGAGGGCTATCACATCACAGCGACAGCTATCTATACTACCTTCCAAGGCTTGCTTGCTATTGAAGCAGGTGCTGATTATCTGGCGCCTTATTACAATCGCATGGAAAACCTCAATATTGATCCGGAGGCTGTGATTGGCCAGCTGGCAGAGGCCATTGATCGTGAATGCTCTGACAGTAAAATCTTGGCAGCGAGCTTCAAAAATGTAGCTCAGGTCAACCAAGCCTTTGCCCTGGGTGCTCAGGCCATCACTGCTGGTCCAGATGTCTTTGAGGCAGGCTTTGCGATGCCATCTATCCAAAAGGCTGTAGATGATTTTGGCAAGGATTGGGAGGCCATTCATCATCGTCAAACTATTTAAAAGCCATCTAACCCATCGTTATATGAGCAAGAGCAGGGACGCTTCTATCAGCATAGCTAGACTAGTCTTGCTCAGTCTTAGATGGTGAGAAGCGTCAAAAATCTGATTTAGAAAGAGGAACATCATGAAAGTATTTGCAAGTCCATCACGCTATATTCAAGGGAAAAATGCCTTATTTACCAATAGTGACATCATCAAAAAGCTAGGGCAAAAGCCGGTATTGCTCTGTGATGATATTGTTTACAGCATTGTCGGAGAACGTTTTGAGGGCTATCTAAGTGAGCATGGTCTACCACCTGTTCATGTAGCCTTTAATGGCGAAGCTTCTGATAATGAGATCAATCGTGTCGTTGCCATTGCTAGAGAAAATGATAATGATGTCATTATCGGACTTGGCGGAGGCAAGACCATTGACAGTGCCAAGGCAATTGCTGATATCTTGGAGGTACCAGTGATTATTGCTCCAACCATTGCCTCCACTGATGCTCCGACATCAGCCTTATCGGTTATTTACACAGATGAGGGCGCCTTTGAAAAATACATTTTCTATTCTAAAAACCCTGAGCTTGTCTTGGTTGATACCCAGGTTATCTGTCAAGCACCAAAGCGCTTGCTGGCTTCAGGTATTGCCGATGGCTTAGCTACTTGGGTAGAGGCGCGTGCTGTTATGCAAAAAAATGGTGACACGATGGCAGGCGGCAACCAAACCTTGGCAGGACTTGCTATTGCTGAGGCCTGCGAGCGTACCCTATTTGCTGACGGTCTCAAGGCAATGGCTAGCTGTGAGAAAAAGGTCGTTACTCCAGCCTTGGAAAATGTGATTGAGGCCAATACCCTTTTAAGTGGCCTTGGCTTTGAAAGCGCAGGACTTGCTGCTGCTCATGCCATTCACAATGGCTTTACAGCTTTGACAGGTGACATTCATCACCTCACTCATGGTGAAAAGGTGGCCTATGGCACCCTAACACAGCTTTTCCTCGAAAATAAATCAAGAGAAGAAATTGACCGCTACGTTGACTTTTACCAGGCTATCGGAATGCCGACAACCCTAAAAGAAATGCATTTAGACACCGCCACCGAAGAGGATTTCTTAAAAATAGGGCGTCAAGCAACCATGGCAGGAGAAACCATTCACCAAATGCCATTTACCATCACAGCAGAGGACGTTGCCGCAGCGCTTGTTGCTGTAGATGCTTACGTTTGCAGCAGAACATAATGCAGACCTGCTAAAGTTCTCTTAGCCTTATCAGGAGCCTATTGCTGGTAGCTCTTGACCAAAGGATTGTACCTACCTTAGCCTTAATTCAACTGTTAGAGGTGTTCCTCTTGCTGTGGTAAGAGAGGTTCTTTACTGCTAAAGGCTCACTCTCAGGGCAAGCTGGCCCCTCCAAATCATTTAAAAAGTCGTAAATCTAATCAATAATGGCTATCAGTATAGGCTACTGGTAGTCATTATTCTATATCTGATTTATGAGAACATACCAGTCAGCAGCTTTGCTGTGCTACCTATTTCCTGTCATTACAGTAGCTTAGCTTTATAGCTGACAGAGCAAATGCTTCCTCATCTATTAGCTCTTAATTCAACCGCTACAGTAATAGAAAAAGCTAATCAAAGTAAGGGCTAGTTTTTTTGGTATCGCTATTAACAGTATGTATTAGAGGCTATCAGCTTAGTCATTATTGTGGTATAATGATACAACAACTTTTTAAGGAGGTCAGCTATGATTCAGAAGATTGGTATTGTCAGCTTGTCTAGCGGTATACTTGGAGAGGTTAATGTCAAGCACGAATTGGATTTAGGCTTAGCCCGTTTAAAAAAGCTAGGCTTAGAGGTAACGATACTCCCAAATGCTTTAAAGGGCATAGACTACCTTGATCAGCACCCTGAAGCAAGGGCAGCAGATATGATTCAGGCCTTTGCAGATCCGTCTATTGACATGATTTTGTGTGCCATTGGTGGGGTGGATACCTATCGCCTCTTGCCCTATCTGTTTAGCGAACATCAGCTACAAGATGTTGTCAATCAAAAGGTTTTTCTTGGGTTTTCTGACACCACGGTCAATCATCTGATGCTTCACAAGCTTGGCATCAAAACCTTTTATGGTCAGTCCTTTCTTGCCGATATTTGTGAGCTGGCTGATGACATGCTTCCTTACTCGCTGGCTTATTTTAAAGAGCTTCTTGAGACAGGAACGATCGCTGAGATCAGACCCAGTGAGCAGTGGTATGAGGAGCGGACTGATTTTAGCGCAAACAGCCTTGGGACGCAGCGAATAGCTCATCGTAATCAAGGCTTTGAATTATTAAAAGGTCCGTCCTTATTCAAGGGAGAGATACTAGGTGGGTGTTTAGAGTCACTTTATGAACTATTGGATTCCTCAAGGTATTCAGATAGTGCCAAGCTCTGTGAGCAATACCAGCTCTTTCCAGATCTGTCTGACTGGGCAGGCAGGCTCTTGCTTCTAGAAACCAGTGAAGACAAGTCAGATCCAGCTCAATACCGTCGAATGCTTGAAACTCTCAAAGCAACAGGGATTTTTTCGGTGATCTCTGGATTATTGGTTGGAAAGCCGATAGACAACAGCTACTATGACGACTATAAGCAGCAACTGCTAGTTGTTGTTGATAATGATATCCCCATTCTTTACAATGTCAATGTTGGCCATGCTACCCCAAGAGCCATTGTTCCCTTTGGTGTCATGGCTGTGGTTGATGCCAAAGAGCAGGTCATTCGATTTGTCCCTGATGAGCATACAGACCAAAATGACGTCTAACAAATCAAAATAGAAAGTGAGAGAGTCTATGCTAAAGGTTGACACTATAACGCAGGTTTATTTTATTCGCCACGCAGAGCCTAACTATCAAAACCACAACGACGTGACTAGAGAGCTCTCCGAGCATGGGGTTAAGGCGAGCCAAGACCTGGTTAGGCAACTAGCAGAGGTGTCGATTGACGCCTTTTATTCCAGTCCCTATAAACGCTCTATTGACACCATTGCCCCACTAGCAGCTAGTAGGGCAATGGAAATTAAGCTGATTGACGATTTGAGAGAGCGTAAGCTAGCTGATGCTTGGATAGAAGACTTTGTCGACGCAGCCAAAAAGCAGTGGGCTGATTTCACCTTTAAATTACCGACAGGCGAAAGCCTGCAAGAGGTACAAGACAGAAATATAGCAGCTCTTAACCGTATTTTAAAAGAAGCAAAAGGCAAGACAGTAGTCATTGGCACACATGGCACAGCACTGTCAACCCTTATCAACTACTATCAACCAGACTTTGGTTTTGAGGATTTCGACCGATATAAGCATGTCTTTCCTTGGATAGTCAGAGCTAGCTTTGATGGTGACAAGCTGCTTGGGCTTAATGAGTTTCTAGTCTGACAAGTCTAGCCTTGATCCAGCTATTATAGGTGATGACGGCAACGAAATCAGATAATTAACCCTTTCATTAAAAAAAAAAAAAAAACGAAACCTCGGAGACAAACTAGCCAGCAGCTATTTCTCATGAGTAATCAACATGTTAAAATCTTCTTTGGAGATATTAGACAACCATAATTATTATATCATCAAAGGAGAGAAAGATGACAAACAAAACAAAGCGTACAAAATTAATGCGCAGGTACGGTATTTGCTCGGCAGTCGTTGCCCTAACAGCTCTAGCAAGCCTAGGAGTAGCTGGAAATGCCCAAGCTGAAGAAGATTTAGGCTTAGCGAAGTATCCAGATCCAAGGAAAGAAATTAAGGCCAATAATGGATTTCAAGATTACGAAGCACGAAAATATCTTCATACACTAAAATCGTTTTTTGAATCTTACTTAAAAGGCTTAGAACAACAAGCTAAAAAAGGTGGGCCTCAAGGACCTGAAGGCCCCGCTGGTCCTAGAGGAGAGCGTGGCGAACCAGGACCTAAGGGAGACAAAGGAGACCCTGGAGTTCCTGGCCCACAAGGTCCCGAAGGTCAAAGAGGCGAACAGGGTCCCGCTGGTCCTGCAGGAGCACCAGGTGAAGCTGGTCCAAAGGGTGATAAAGGAGAACCGGGCAAGCAAGGTCCTACTGGACCTCAAGGACCACGTGGCGAAAAAGGTGAGCAAGGCCAACGCGGCGAAAAGGGTGAGCAAGGCCAACGTGGCGAAAAAGGTGAGCAAGGCCAACGCGGCGAAAAAGGTGAGCAAGGCCAACGCGGTGAAAAAGGCGAGCAAGGCCAAAAGGGTGACCAAGGAAAAGATACCAAACCATCAGCTCCAAAAGCACCTGAAAAGACTCCTGCACCAAAAACTCCAAAGGCTTCAGAGCAGCAGTCAGCTAGTCCTAAGGCACCAGCGCCTAAGTCAGCACCAAACAAATCAGCGGCTCCAACAGGTCAAAAGGCAACGCTACCAGCTACAGGGGAGACAAATCACCCATTCTTCACCCTTGCAGCTCTTAGTGTCATCGCTAGTGCAGGCGTCCTAACTCTAAAAGGAAAAAAAGACTAAGCTAGTTATTGTATCTTTCCCCTATGACACTAGCTAACAGCTAATCACAAACACCAGAGAGGTCTTTTCTGACCTCTCTTTTATATACACTGAGCACATGCTTACCTCAAAAAGACAGTAGTCTAAGTTTGACTACTGTCTCAAAAATCATTTTTACCTAAAGCCTTGATCCCCTTGATAAATGGTAGAGAAGAGCTTTATTTCTAGGGCCTTTGACTTCAGTTTGAATGTTGTTAGTTTTCCTTACGTTTTATAGCTGCTACACCAGCTGTAGCCATCACTGCAAGTGCAGCTGCGGTGAAGAATGGGTTCACAGCCTCACCTGTTGCTGGCAATTGATTAGTCGTTTTCTTCATCTCACCTTTAGCTGCCGCTGCTTTAGTAGCTGTGTGAGCTGGCGCTACTACTTTACCTGCTTGATCAGTTTTTTCAGGACTGAGTGGTTTAGCCTCTGGCTTAGTTTCTGGTTTGGTTTCAGGAACTTTAGGTGCGTCGTCTTGTGGTTTTGAATGTGGACTTGATTTTTTAATATCTTTAGCATCTAGAGCAACGCTTCTTTCCTCACCTGTTGTAGCTTGAGAAAGCTTCTTGCCGTTGACAAAAATCTCATAGAAAGTGCCATCTAGAAGTCCCTTAGAAAATACAGCCTTGCCATCAGCTCCTGTTGTTACTTTCTCTATCACACGACCTACTCTATGCTTTAGAGTGACTTCTTGTCCTGATAAAGGTTCAGCATCTTCATTACGAACGATAACAACCAGAGGTGTTTTACTGTATTCTGGCTCAACTGTTCCTTTTCCGTCAACAGTAAAGCTAGCTGAATGCTTGTCGCCATCAACACCTGTTCGTACAGTATAGCCTTGAGGAACGCCGTTCACAAAAATGGATAAGCTTCTTCCTAAAGGAAGCTTGTCAAAAACAGCTTGTCCTTTTTCATCTGTTTTCACAGTCGCAAGTGCTTTTCTGCCACTTGTTATATCTACCACTTGGACTTCTTTTCCAGATAATACTTTACCCTCAGGGTCTATAACTGTTGCTGTAAAAGCAAAGCTACCTTCAATAACATGATCATTATGGTGGTGTGCATGATCACTGTGATGGCTACTGTGCCCATCGTCAAAAGGCTTAGAAACATCAATCTTATCCAATAAAATAACATGGTGATGATCGCCATGTGGGTACATCAAGGCCTTACCTTCTGAAGTATCCAATAATTGAATCTTGTCTAATGGTAAGCCTGTGTTTTGGGCGATATAAGCTTTTTTTACGGCAATAATATCTTCAGCTGATTGATTAGTGTCTAGCGGTAATTTGTCAGCTGCTGCTACAGGATTTGCGGCCTCTGATGCTTTTGTAATCGGTTTATCAGCCATCACCTCAGCGCTGTCAGATAACTGTTGATTAGCTGTATCTGCAGTATCGCTATCCCCACCTAACTTCGGTTGGACTACAGTGTGATTATCCACTGCTGATGATTCATCAGCAAATGCTACTAGCGAGTTAGTTGACATCGCTAAACTAGCAGTCATTAAAGCAGCTGGGATAAGTAAAGAGTATCGGGTAACTTGATTCTTTTTCATTAATAACTCCTTATAACTATTATTTATTTTAATTAACCAGTTAACTATATCAATCTATCAAAAAAAATATAGTATGTCAACCTTTTAAAGTTATTTAACACGACAGACGCATGAAGAAAATCATTTATTGAAAAAAGACGCCTATTTTAGCTGAAATAGATCAGTTATAAAAGAGGTGTCGTGAAGTAACTCAATATTCACCTATTTTTGTCGCAAGCATTCTAATAGGAATAGAAAAAGGGCAGTTGCTTGCAACAACTACCCAATGTAGAATCGTTAAAGACGGTGACAGAAAATAACTGTTAACTGAACTACCTCAAAAGTTAGACCAAAGATTTAACCGTTGGAGGTTGATTTGTAGAGCGGTTATTTTTTTTATTGTTATGTTTACAACGACTAGGCTCATCAGTGCAAGGGAGAAGGACTTCCATATTAAGAAATATATAGACGTCTCCTAGATGAGACGTGTAATGAATGGGTTGAACAAATAGTTGCTTAATTTTGGGATAAGGGTTATAATGAAAATAGAAAAAGGTAGTTGCTCAAAACAACTACCCAATGCAGAACCGTTTAAGACGGTGGCTGGTTTTATAGTTAAAAAATAACCGTTAACCTTCCAAAGTTAAAGACGGTTATTTTTTATTGTCATTTTTGAAGATTTTATAGCACAAACTGATAAGTGCAATAGTAAAGCTACTAAAGCCTAAAAGGGTTTGTACCACTTCAAAAGCTGTCAATGCTTTGGCTCCTCCTTTCTGTTAGATTTTGATGAACTGCCCATAGGCCTCACCTACCTTTCAGAAATAAGAGCCACCGCCTTAACCTTTCTGCTTTATCATTATAGCATATTGTTATTAAGGTTGACTATTCAGACCCGTCTAAAGAAGTGTAATAGTTGCTTAATTTTGGGATAAGGGTTATAATGAAAATAGAAAAAGGTAGTTGCTTGCAACAACTACCCAATGCAGAACCGTTTAAGACGGTGGCATGTTTGAGATTATTAAAAAAATAACCGTTAACTGGCCAAAGTTAAAGACGGTTATTTTTTATTGTCATCTTTGAAGATTTTATAGCACAAGCTGATAAGTGCAATAGTAAAGCTACTAAAGCCTAAAAGGGTTTGTACCACTTCAAAAGCTGTCAATGTTTTGACTCCTCCTTTCTGTTAGATTTTGATGAACTGCCCATAGGCCTCACCTACCTTTCAGAAATAAGAGCCACCGTCTTAACCTTTCTGCCTTTTTATTATAGCATACCGTATCTCTGATTGACTAGCTTAAGAAGGAGGGAATGTTATTTGGATACAACTGTTTTGTTGCCTTTTTTAAAGTCTCCAAATGATTTAAAAAAATGATATTAATGCTCTAAGTAAGCATATTAATAATATAGTTTTACCGCTTACTGTATGAGGTATCATTTCCAAAGCGTTACTTTTCAGACAGAAGGCTCTTTAAAGCAAACAGAAGTAATACTGAAGGCATTAGATGATAATCAAGGCTTTTTTCATGTATTAAAATTTAGTATACTAGCTGTTGTGTTGGATAGAATTCATATAATGATTTAACTGCTTTTGATTTTTTAAAACGATTATTTTATGAGGATATGTTTTAATAACTGTTTTATAGTTATTTAAATTATTTTTTGAGCGTCCGTCTAACAGAATCCATTTCATAAATTCAACATCAAATTTTTCATTACAGTTTTCAGCCATATCAGGACGTGTTTGTCCCCTATATTTTAAATATCGCTTAAAAGCTCGGTAAAAACAATTAAATCTATTAAAGTTAAAATATATAATGTGATCAGCCTCTCTCATACGCTCTTCATAAAGACAGCTTGAATAATTACCTTCAATAATCCAATGTTTTTGTGACATAAATGTTGATATATCAGAGACCATTTGACTAACTGTTCGCTCTTGCCAGTTTGATGCAAAATGAATTTTGTCTAAATGAAGTACAGCACAATTGTAGTGTTGACCTAAAACATTTGCTAAAGTCGACTTTCCAGAACCACTATAGCCAATTATTACAATTTTCAATCTTTGTCTCCTTTGTCAATGCTGTACTTTGACTTATATTATAGCATAAAGAATATATGTATAATTTCCGTAGTGGGTAAGTCCACTGCAGGGGTTATAGGGCTTTATGAGTATCAAAAAAGTCCCATATGACCTATAATGAAAAGCGACTAAACTATCATTTAGAAAGACTCATATGGAACAATCACATGTTATCACACAACTACTGGGAATTAAAGACCCTCATATCACATTCTCCAAAGAAATACACGACATGAAAACTCATAAGGAATTGAAAGCTGTCCTTGACTACGATGCCCCACCTTGCCCTAACTGCCAAAGTCAGATGGGCAAGTACGACTTCCAACGGGAATCCAAGGTCCCTTTTCTCGATTGCGCAGGCTACAAGACTTTGATTCGCCTCAAAAAGCGCCGTTTCAAATGTCAGTTTTGCGGAAAAATTACTGTCGCTGAGACTTCTCTAGTCCCTAAAAACCATCAAATACCAACCATCGTCAAACAGAAGGTGGCCCAGCTTCTCATCGAGAAAGTCTCCATGACCGCTATCGCTGATAGACTATCCATCTCCACCTCAACCGTCATGCGAAAGCTCAACGAGTTCACGTTCAAGTCTCATTTGACTTATTTACCCGAACATATGTCCTGGGATGAATATGCCTTTAAGAAGGGCAAGATGAGCTTTATTGCTCAGGACTTTGACACCAACAACATCATCGCTATTTTGGATGGACGGACGAAAGCTGTCATTCGCAACCACTTCCTGAGATATCCTCGGCAGGTCAGAAACGACGTTAAACTCATCACCATGGATATGTTTACCCCCTATTACAACCTGGCTAAGATGCTTTTCCCAAACGCTCAGATTGTCCTTGATCGTTTCCACATTGTGCAACATTTGGGACGTGCCATGAACCGTATCCGTACTCAAATCATGAACTCTTTTG
The DNA here is from genome assembly GCF_015689395.1 of Streptococcus equi subsp. zooepidemicus. Taxonomy (NCBI): domain Bacteria; kingdom Bacillati; phylum Bacillota; class Bacilli; order Lactobacillales; family Streptococcaceae; genus Streptococcus; species Streptococcus equi. The sequence goes on along the minus strand of NZ_CP065054.1, from coordinate 1,995,311 downwards.
ATCGAAAATCCCACGAATACAAGGCTTTGAAACGTTACTGGAAGCTGATTCAACAAGATAGCAGCAAACTCAGTGACAAGCGTTTTTACCGCCCGACTTTTCGCATGCATTTGACAAACAAGGAGGTGGTCGAGCGTCTTTTGAGCTACTCTGACGAGCTTAGAAAGCATTATGACCTTTATCAGCTTCTGCTTTTTCACTTCCAGGAAAAGCAAGCTGACCACTTTTTCGGCCTGATTGAGGAGCAGATAGACAGCAGCAATCCTCTCTTTCAGACCGTTTTCAAGACCTTTTTGAAGGACAGAGACAAGATTGAGAACGCACTGGATTTGCCTTATTCTAACGCTAAACTGGAGGCTACCAATAATCTCATCAAAGTCATCAAGCGCAATGCTTTTGGATTTCGGAACTTTGAAAACTTTAAAAGACGGATTTTGATCGCTATCAATATGAAAAAAGAGAAGACCAATTTGGTCCTCTCCAGATGTTAGCTTGTCAACTACCTACTACAGTTGACAAAGAGCCAAAAAAAGGAACGTCTAATAGTCTATATTAAATATTTCTATAAATTTTAATAATTATTTTCCGTAAAGTAAGTTGTCTTTGCTAGTAGTATTTAACCAGACATTTCCACCTGTTGTAAAGTTTACTTGAGCCCAAGATAGACCACCACTACCTTTCATCGGAGTTCCAACACTTTTAACATTATTAGGATTGATGACAAAATAACCACCTTTTTGAAGAACTTGGTCAGAGGTTCTTGTTCCATTGCTAGTTACTTCAATTACATCATCTGCTGCAATTCCATTATCAACCCATGTGAAATCAGTTGGTACAAGTATGTTATTTCTTACTTGCCAAATACCATTAATTTTTTGTAAATCATCAACTTTATAGATTTTTAAATTTGTTGTAGGAGTAGTAGGTTCTGTAGGTGTTGTTCCATTAAATACAGGGGCATTAGCGATGTATCCGGTTGGATCTATTCTTCCAGAAAAACCATTTTGCCAGTTAGGATTTGCTGGCAAAATTTCAAAATGCAAATGTGGACCGGTAACTTGGCCGGTGGCACCAGTATAACCTATGATTTGTCCTTGTTTAACTGTACTATCTGTGCTAACTGAAATTTTTGATAAGTGTGCATATCCAGTATGCATCCCGTCAGCATGTTGAATTAGAACACAGTTTCCAGCCATCCAAAGCATCCATGGGTGATTAGCCCCATTACCTGCAAATTTGACTGTACCATTTGCAACTGCTCTAACCGGAGTTCCAACGGGTACTGCATAATCGACTCCAACATGACCAGGGTATCCGTTAAACCCTGTAGTGATATTTCCCGTATCTAATGGCCGAGTATAAGTAGCTGCAGATACCGTTTGTGTTCCGAATATAAATAAGCATAAACTTAAGAAAGCAAAAAATATACGTTTCATATTTTATCCTCCATATAAAAAGAACTTTACTAAAGTAAATTACAGTATTATAAATCTTTAAAAAGAAAGCGCCTTCTCGAATATTATGATAAACTATTAATATAGAATTTTCAACTTTTAGTTTTAAGGTTTTTAAAATGTAACTTATTGTAACAAAATCGAAAAGAAACTTAAAATTTTTTATAATTTATTCGTTTTATAATTTGTTGTTATTATTTTACTAGGAAGAAATATAGGAAATAAAATATGAAATTTCAAGAAATCGATGCACTTACTTTTGAAAAATTTGCAAATACTCAGAAAAGACGTTCTTTTGAGCAAACCATTGAAATGGGAAATTTAAGAAAGAGTCGAAATTTTGATGTTAAATATTTTGCTCTTTTTCATTTGGAGGAAATAAAGGTTGTCGCACTTACATATACCCAAAAAATATTTGGTGGCTTGAATATGGGTATTTATTATGGACCTATTTTTAGTGAAGAAAGATATCTTGCACATTTTTTGATTGAATTAAAAAAATATACGAAAAAAAATAATGTATTAGAACTTGATATTTTTCCATATGATGATTATCAATATTATGATGATGAAGGTAGGTTAATTCAAGATGGTAATATTGAATTAAGAGATATTTTTGAAAAAGCTGGTTTTACATATCAGGGGGATGAAGTTGGTTTTAATAGTGAGCAAGTAACTTGGCATTATGTTAAAGATTTAACTAATCTTACATCAGAAAATCTACTAAATTCATTTTCAAAAAAAGGACGTCCGTTAGTAAAAAAATCTAATACTTTTGGAATAAAAGTTAGAAAGCTTAATAAAGATGAACTTCAAATATTTGCAAATATAACAAATGATACAGCCACTCGTCGAGGTTATAATGACAAAGGACTTGAGTATTATGAAAAATTTTTCGATGCATTTAAAGATAAGTCAGAATTTACTATTGCAACTTTGAATTTCCGTGAGTATTTAGGCAATATATTGGATGGTCGACATAGGCTTGAGAATAAAATTTCAATTTTAGGCACTAGGTTAGATAAAAATCCAAACTCTGAAAAAATAAAAAATCAACTTAGAGAGTTAAATAGTCAACGAGAAACATTTTTAATTAGAGAAGAAGAAGCGAAATCTTTTGTTAAGAAGTATGGTGATGAGGATGTCGTTCTTGCGGGAAGCCTTTTTGTATATACTCAGCAAGAATTAGTATATCTTTATTCAGGCTCATATGTGGAGTTTAACAAGTTTTATGCTCCAGCACTTTTACAAGAATATGCTATGTTAAATGCATTAAAAAAAGGAATAAAATTTTATAATATGTTAGGTATTACTGGGAAATTTGATAATTCAGATGGTGTTCTATGTTTTAAACAGAACTTTAAGGGGTATATAGTTCGTAAGTTTTCAAATTTTATTTACTACCCAAACCCTAGAAAATTAAAAGTTATACAACTAATTAAAAGCATTTTGAGAAGGTAGATGGGATTTAACTATAAGCTCATATGTCTATTAAAATTAAAAAATAAGGCATAAATACTTCTATGTTATCAGAACAGCATATACCTTTTTTAATGGGATTATTTAACTTAATTAGTTCAAGAGTAGGATCAATTTCCTTTTATATTTTTCTGAAATATATAAAAGGAAATTATCTTAATTATGTGACTTTAAGTCCGTCACGCTCCGTAAGGTGCGAGACAAATAAACCACCCGCTATGCGGGTGCGCGACGAAGGTTATACCCAAAAAAACTCCAAACGCGATACAATAAAGGTGTTCAAGCCTATTGTATAGTGAAAGGAGAAAAGTATGGCACAAAAGGCACATAGTTTATCACATACAAAGTGGTTGTGCAAGTACCATATTGTCTTTACACCTAAGTATAGACGAAAAAGCATCTCTAATCAATATCGAAGTAGTTTGGGAGAAATATTCCGACGCTTGTGTCGTTATAAAGGTGTTGAAATTATCGAAGGTCATCTGATGCCAGACCATGTTCACATGTTAGTCAGCGTTCCTCCGAGATTAAGTGTGTCAAGTTTCATGGGATATTTGAAAGGAAAGAGCGCTTTGATGATGTTTGACAAACGCCCTAATCTCAAATACAAATTTGGCAATCGCCATTTTTGGGCAGAGGGCTATTATGTGAGTACTGTTGGACCTAATGAAGCCACAATTAAGAAATATATCCAAGAACAGGAAAAACATGATATAGCACTTGATAAATTGAGTGTAAAAGAGTATGAAGATCCCTTTAGGGATAATGGTAAGTAGTACGAACGCCTCTTTAAGAGGCTGGTGACGAGTCAAAAGCGGTGAGGCTTGAACAAAGTGAAAGCCAGCGTCTTTAGGCGCTGGCTGGTGATGTGGGCTTATAGCCTTTGTTCAAACCACCCGTTTGACGGGTGGTCATGATTAATATATTATTTAGTCTATGATATTGTTCTCGACCATCAATTTTAATTTTATCTAGTTCCTTTTTCGCTAATTTTTCTAACTCAATCTCATTGTATGGATTGTAGAAGTGATGAATGTTTTTTTGTAGTGTAGAAAAGTCTGTAGGTTCGTATTCTCGAACTAATAGGTTATATTCTTCTATATCCAAATAAATATTATCTAAACAAGCGAAAAGTTTTTGAGCAGACATCTCGGATTGGCCATTTTCAAAACGGGAAAGCATAGATTCTGAAAATTCTTCTCCAGTTGCTTCACTCAAAGTTATTCCCCTTGATTTTCTCATAATTTTAAATGATTCTCCCATTTTATTTAGCATATACCTCTCCTGCTAATTTAACTTATTCTTATTAATATTATTGTTTACAAGTATTTAAGCAATGACCTACTTTTTTAAAATATTTTTCTTCCGTTCTCTGTATATGAATTATATATTAGTCGATTCAAATCTTATTGTATCTAATTCATTGCTTGATTGATCTTTATATAAATCAATAAGTTTTTGAGTTTTTTCTTGAATTTCTTTTTCATATTTCAATATAATGAGTGAAATTTTATCTTCTTTGGACATAGTGTTGTTGTCTTCAAGATTAAGTTCATTATTAAGCTCTTTAGTTGTTAGAGTGTCTTTATCTAATTTATTTTGAAATATTGCAAAATCTAGAATTTTTTGAAGTAATACTTCTTCCTCGGCCATACGGCTATAAAGCCAATTATTTTCGAGTCTCTCTAGGTGCTCCATCTACTTAAAGTCTCTTTTTTTCTCCTAGCATATTGTAGGGAAATAAGGTATCAATATCAACATTTAAGGCTGTAGCAATCTCTTGAAGCCTATCCCATGAAGGTTCAGTAGTCCCCTTTTCGTAATTAATAATTGTTTGCTTAGTAACTCCTATTAATTTAGCGAGTTCTTTTTGTGTTTTTCCAGCTTTTAGGCGAGCATTTTTAATATCTATTTGTCCAACTTTTAAAGCTGCGAATAATCAAAAAAAGCCATTTTTTTCCAAATTCCGTCGCAGGTGATGGAGGTGAAAATACTCCGATTGTATCACCTTGTGTTAATTATATTATTGTCATGTGTTAGCTCTCTTTTTAAAAAGTAATAAATTCTTTATTTAACATCATATCATAAAAAATTGTTTCGGGGACAAATGGTGGAACAAATCCTCTTTAGACAAGCAAAAAAGCCTTTATTTAAAGGCTTTTTTATGTATAGTATGATACCCCCTACAGGGCTCGAACCTGTGACCCATAGATTAAGAGTCTACTGCTCTACCAACTGAGCTAAGGAGGTAAGGAAAGCTGTATTGGCACCGGTGATTCACGTTTTGTATTGAACCCGCACGATATAAGCAGGTGGGCAACATACTTCTCTTCAGATTGCTTCCGCGTGAAACGGCTTGCATACTAGAGATAGACTTTGTTTCCCTAAAATACAAAAAAATAGTCGGTCAACACTTAGATGTGAATTCGTATGCCACAGCAATAACTCTATGCTCTTATGATACCACTTTTTGAAAATTTTTCAAGCCCTAAAATGAAAAAAAGATCGTATTTCTTGTTTTTTTCTTTAGGCTAGCTGCTAGAAAGCTTATCAATTCGCGCTTTATTGGCGGCTAAGGCTCTTTCATATTTTCCTGTTTCATTTGGGTTGAAGTAATTTTTCTTAACCAAGTGATCAGGGAGATATTGCTGCTTGACCCATTTTTCTGGATATGCATGAGGGTAAAGGTAGTGCTGAGCATTGCCTAGCTCCTTGCTGCCGGCATAATGCCCATCACGTAGATGTCTAGGAATGGGAAGATGGCCATGTTGACGTAAATCAGCGAGAGCAGCGTCCATAGCCATATAGGCGGAATTGGACTTTGGTGACAGTGCTAGATCAATCACAACATTGGCAATGAGGATACGCGCCTCTGGAAAGCCAATCTTCTGGGCGGCCTCAAGTGCAGTGACGGTATGGATTTGAGCTTCTGGATTGGCAAGACCTATGTCCTCATAGGCGATAATGGTCAAGCGTCTAGCAAGACTCGGAAGATCGCCTGCCTCAATAAGCCTTGCAGCATAGTGCAAGCTAGCATTAACATCAGATCCTCGGATTGATTTTTGCAAGGCAGATAGTATGTCATAATGTCCGTCGCCATCTTTGTCCATTGTGATGTAGCTGCGCTGCAAAGAATTTTCAACAGTATTCAAGCTGATATGGCGGATACCCTCGGTATCTGGCTGGGTCGACATGACAGCTAGATCAAGGGATTGGTAGGCAGCTCGGAGATCTCCATTTGTCGCTGTCGCAATAAAGTCAAAAGCAGCCTCATCTAGGGTCACATCAAAGGCAAAGCCTCTCTCCTTATCAGTGATGGCAAGCTTAAGCGCCTGCTTGATCTCCTCAGGTGATAGGGGCTCCAGCTCAAAAATCTGGACTCGACTTCTGATGGCTGGAGTAACCGAGAAAAAAGGATTCTCTGTGGTAGCACCAATCATAATAATGTGCCCATGCTCTAAAAGTGGTAGTAAAAAGTCCTGCTTACTCTTATCCAATCGGTGAATTTCATCAAGCAACAGCACTAGTCCACCTGAAAACTTAGCTTCCTCAGCGATTTCTTGGAGGCGTTTTTTATTGTCTATGGTAGCATTGAAGGTTCTAAAGGCATACTTGGTTGTTCCAGCAATAGCACTAGCAATTGATGTCTTTCCAATACCGGGAGGTCCGTAAAGAATCATTGAGGATAGTCTATTAGCCTTGACCATGCGGTCAATGATTTTCCCCTCCCCGACCAAATGCTGCTGGCCGATGACCTCTGTAATGGTTCTAGGGCGCATTCTGATGGCTAGATTATCAGGCATTGTGTTCCTCCTTTCCTTGGTTTTGTTGGCTGTGGTGCTTTTTAACAACAGCCATAAAGTTTGCAATCATTGCCATGCCGTCAGCTGTTCCGATGCTTTCTGGGTGAAATTGAAGGCCAAACAGCGGCAGATGTTGGTGTTCAAAGGCCATAATCTCATTGTCCTCACAGTCTCTTGCGGTAATTACAAAGTCAGCTGGCAGGTCATCAACAACAATAGAATGGTAGCGCATGACGGTTAATTGCTTTGGCAGCTGTTGAAAGAGCTTAGCTAGTGCTTGTCTTTCAAGTATACTTTGCTTGCCATGCATGACGCGCTTGGCAAGGCGTAGCCTGCCACCTAGAGCCTCAGCGATAGCTTGGTGGCCAAGGCAAACGCCAAGCATAGGCTTTTGGTCATAAAAGGCCCTAATCAAGCTAGGCATCTGATTGGCGGCTTTGGGCCAGCCGGGACCAGGTGAGAGGACTATGGCGTCAGCCTGCTTCGCAAGGTCAAATAGTTTTGGATCCTGATTGGTCAATACAATCGTTTGGTCAAAGGCACTGAGGTATTGGGCCAGATTATAGGTAAATGAATCGTAGTTATCAATTAAGAGTATCATAAGGTCCTTCATCTAGTAGCGCTGAGGGATCAGCCTAGTGCTATTGAGGCAGAGTGGTGTCCTCAATCGTTAGGGGATAGAGTCCCCTAACAGCATTGCCACCAAAAATGGCTTCGGCCTTGTCTAAGTCTGAAAGCCTTAGCTCTTTTTCCTGAGCCAGTCCCTGCCTTAGCAATTCTTGACGGTAAATGCCTGGTAAAATACCGGCTGATACTGGTGGTGTATAAAGGGTCTGCTGTATTTGCACAAAAAGATTACCAATAGAGGTTTCAAGTAAGGTCCCATCAGCAGCTACAAAGACCTGCTCATAGGGCTTGATGCTCAGATGTGGTCGGTGGCTGGTTTTAAAATAGGTAAAGGGAAGCTCTTTGACATTGCTTGATTGGCGGACTAATCGTGCCTTTAAAAAGTCTTTTTGAAGTGGCTCCAATCTTTGGTCTGTAAGGCTAATCTGCCCGTCCTTAGCAACGGCAATGGTGAGACGGTAGGGTCTGCTGTCCTTTCCCTTGAGATAGGCTTGCAAGCGATCTATCAGAAGCTCTTCGTCAAAAGGATAGGCAAAATAACGCGCAGCCTCCCTTAGCCTGTTGAGGTGCTGATCTAGATAGATTAGACTTTGCTGTTTAACCTTGGCGGTAGTTTTGATGGTGAAATCAATGCTTTGACGGTGCAGAAAGGAAGATTTTTGCTTGATTTCTTCAAATTCGTCCTGCCAGCGACTTTCCCAAGTAATACCGCCTCCTACACCGTAGATTGCCTGATCGTAGCTGAGCTGAATCGTTCGAATAGCGACATTGAAGACACGTCTGCCATCAGGCAGGCAAATACCAATGCTGCCACAGTAAACACCCCTTGGCTTAGGCTCTAATCGGTTAATAATAGCCATTGTAGACACCTTAGGAGCTCCTGTGATGGAGCCACAGGGAAAGAGTGCCTGTAAAATATCATAAAGACGACACTGATCCTGCAGCGTGCCGACAATGGTAGAGGTCATCTGCCAAACGGTGGAATATTGCTCCAATTGGCAGAGCTGTGTGACTGTGACACTCCCAGTTTGACAGATCTTATTCATATCATTGCGTAATAAATCAACGATCATCATGTTTTCTGAACGGTTCTTAGGATCGGCCTGTAGCCAGTCATGCTCTTGTTGATCTAGTTCTAAATTGTAACCACGCTTGGTTGTGCCTTTCATGGGGCGTGTGGTGATCTGGTTTTTCTCTTGCTTGAAAAATAGCTCAGGACTGGCTGAAATGACAGCAAAGTCATCGTGGGCAATGTAGGCATTGTATCCAGCTGCCTGTTCAATGACCAATTGATGATAAATGGCCAAGCTGTCCTTAGCGTTTAGCCTTTGGCTGAGCTGAATGGTATAGTTGACCTGATAGGTATTGCCCTGCCTCATCTCCTGATGAATCTGTGCAATAGCCTTTTGATAGGCTTCCTCTTGTGTAGCGCTTGTCCAATTGTTTGGAATCGTCATGCTGTCGTGATAGAGCGGAAAGTCCTCGAGCTGACAGCTGTCATGCACTGTAAAATAAGCAAAATATTCCTGACCAAGTCTTTTATTGTGTGTTGTTAGCTTTTTGTCAAAACAGGCTGCTGCTTCATAGCTAAGGTAGCCCACAACATAGTAGCCCAGATCTTGAAATTGGTTGACCTGCTCAAGGACCTGTCCCACCTGATCAATCTGCTTAGCTACTAATTCCACGATAGGAGCTTGAAATATATAGCGTTGTCCCAGCTCCTTAAAATCAATAATCGTCTTTATATGCATAGCTTGATTATATCATAAATGCGCTTTTCAGACTGATTAGGAGGGTTGAAAAGAAGCCTGTCAGCAAACCTCAACAATACAAGAGAGAGCAGGGCTTCTTGATTTATGCTACAATAGTAGCGGATATTATTTAGAAAAAGGAACAAGAGCATGGCTAAATATGGCTTTTTATCAGTATTAGAAGAAGAGATGGACAAGCATTTTCATTATGACTATGCTATGGATTGGGACAAGAAAAATCATGCGGTTGAAATCACCCTTGTTTTGGAGGCTCAAAATCAGTCAGCAGTTGAAACCATTGATGACCAAGGACAGCTCAGCAAGGAAGACATTGTCTTTGAGGATTATGTCTTATTTTACAATCCGGAGAAATCACAGTTTCAAGCAGCAGACTATCTGGTGGCTATTCCATTTGAGCCTAAAAAGGGCTTTTCTCGTGAATTCCTAGGCTACTTCGCGCAGTTTCTGAATGATGTTGCCATTGAAGGGCACAGTGATTTGATGGATTTCTTAGCAGATGACAGTCAGCTTGATTTTAGCTTGGAATGGAATGCAGAAGCCTTTGAGGAAGGGCAAATAGGGCTAGAAGAGGGCGCGCGCTTCCCTTATCCGAGGTATTAAGATGCAACATGAGATGATGCTGACACCAAGACCATTTGCTATGATTGAGGCGGGCCTGAAGACTATTGAACTACGGCTGAATGATGAAAAAAGACAGGCTATTAAGGTAGGAGATTGGATTTGCTTTTATTGTACAGAGGATCACAGCCAGATCCTGCAAGCAGAGGTCTTAGGGCTGCATTATTTTGATGATTTTCGACAGCTTTATCAGCAGCTGTCGCTGGAAAAATGTGGCTATCGTCAAGAAGAGCTGTCTCAAGCCAGACCAGAGGATATGGAATTATACTACAGTAAAGACCGCCAGGCTAAGTATGGTGTGGTTGGCATTGAGCTAAGGTTGCTTTGATGACTGGTGAGGCGTAGTCATGAAACTTTTAGATAAAACAGTCAATTTTTCTGGTGCAAAGTTAGCCTTGGTCAGTAACGGTAAGATTTTGACCATCTTGCGTGACGCGATACCAACAATCCCTTACCCCAATATGTGGGATTTACCGGGAGGTGGGCGTGAGAATACTGAAGCTCCCTTTGATTGTGCGTCACGTGAATGCTATGAGGAGTTAGGTCTAGCGCTGACCAAGGACGCTGTCGTTTGGGAAAGGGTTTATCCGGGACTTGTTAATCCTGACAGCCAATCTGTCTTTCTGGTGGCTCTTATGAATCAGGACATGATAGATCATATTGCTTTTGGTGATGAGGGGCAGGGTTATCAGCTGATGGCTATTGATGACTTTTTAGCAGACGATCGGGTCATTCCTCAGCTAAAGGCTCGCTTAGCTGATTATTTAAGAAAATAGGCAGATCTAGCTGGTACACTAAACAGATCAGCAAACACCACTACTATGTGATAGCTACGACCAGAATCAAAAAGACGATTGACCTCTGCCCACATGTGGCTAGGATCAATCGTCTTTGTTTTTGGGGTGGCTAAGTCTTTAATCTGGTAGGCCAGATCAGCTGAGCAGTTGATATTATCAATCAGTCCTGCTATGGCTTAGCTGTTGCTAGCTACTGATGTGCTGCTAGCTGTCTCTGACTCACCTAAAAAATAGCTGGCTGGCTTATCACTTACTGGCGTCTTACCAACAAGCTCAGGGTCAGGTGCTAATAGGTCGTCCTCGTCGGAGTCAGAACCAGGTCCTACAAATTCTTCCAACCAGCTTCCAGTGTTGCCAGTATGATTAGGAGTTTGTGGTTCTTTAGGTAGTGGATCACCTGGTAGCCAGGTATTCCCTGAGTGATTACCATTACCTGTACCTGTAACATCGTTGTTGGTTACTTTATCAAAGTTGACGTTATAAACAATATCCTCAGTGACTGGCTTGCTGTACTCTTCATTTGAGATAATAGGCTTATTGTAATCACGCTTGTAGCCGGCATCTGGCTGTACTGATGGTGGTAGGATACCAGCTGTATGTAATGAGTGTCCCTTACGAACAAGGTAAACGGCAGTCTTACCCTTACCAGCTCGGCTAATCAGCTGTCCGCCCTCTCCTGCCTTAAAGGCAACGGCTACATAGTGTCTCGGATCGTGGAAGTAATAATTAGGGTGTCTGCTAGGATCCTCTAGATCAGTTGGCTTGTCAGGATTAACAGCGATGTAAGGTCCAATATAAGGAGCAGTAGTTCCAAAGGCTGCTGAGAATAGGCCAGTAAAGGCTACCTTATCGTTTTCATTTTGTGTGATAGAAAATCCCTTAGCAAAATCAGTTAGATTAAAGTTATTGGCAAGGTTCACGCTACTTCGGTACTCAATAAATTCATAGCCTGGATCTGGGACGGGCTCAGGGATAACAAGTCCTTGCTCCTTAGCTTCCTTCCAGGTAAGACCACTACGAACATTGTAGAAGAAGCCTCCTTGAGTCACGCCGTTAAGCTTCAATCGCCCATTAAAGATTGTGGTGAACCAGACAGGAACATAATTTTCTAAGTCAAGGTCTGAAACATCATCACCTGGCCCGTAGACAGCCTTGGTAGGCTGCTTTCTAACCTTATCAAAATCTACATAGAAGCGTTGATGTTCTCTGTCCATCTTGCCAGCTGTTGGCAACTCAGCACTCCAGCCCTTAAAGATACGCCCCTCATGCTTGATTGCCTCTGGACGCTGAATGTTCAAATCCTTCCAGTCCAAATCCTTACGAACCAAATAGTGCACACGTTTAGTTTTAATGCCATTAACCTCAATGTCGCCGTATTCACTATTTGTACTAAACAACACATGGATAAAGTTTTTGATGTTTTTGATGCCCTCTGGGTGATATTTTTTATAGACCCCATCACGTGTTAGATTTTCAGATGAATTTTCCGTATAGAAAGGACCATAAACGAGCTGAGTTTCGACCTCTAGATTGGTTGATTCTGTCTTGACATTGCGCTCAGGATCATCTGGCAATTCTGGGTCAATCTTATAGATGTGAGCATGGTCCCCATGACTAATGGTCATGTAGTTGCCCTCAATTGAGATGTCCTCACGACGAACCTTGAAGCGATCCATAAATTCTTTGATGAGTCTTTCTTTGCGCTGTTCAAAGGTTTCTCCGTCTATCTTTTTGAGGATCTGTTCTTCTGGAGTTTTAAATGGCTTAGAAAGATCAATATCCTTTAGCCAGATGACGTGCGTGTGGTCCTCATGAGGGTATTCAAAGCCGACCTGACCGTCATTAGCTAGGATTTGCTTGATACGTGAAGGGTCTATTTTGAGTCCCGCAGCTAGATAAGCTATCTGGGTATGATAATTTCCCTGTGGGGCTTTGGTCTGACCTGACTTATATTGCTCCACTAAATAAGCCCATTTGCTACGCTTTAAGTCCTCAAAGCTAATAGGGTGCAAATGGTTCCCATGCTTCACCAGGATTCCAGTGTCAGTGACACCGCTAATGTTGGTGCCATCAAATAAGAAGCCATCGCTAGTTTTGAAGTCAATTCCTGGGATACCACCCTGCTGATGAATGCTAGGCGGTGTTGATGGGAAGTGAGGTGTGGTTGATGCGATATGATTTATGGTTGCTGATGGTAGGCTTGATTTGAGGATATAGTGGTAATGGTCCCCATGACGAACAGTGTAGCCATAGGCGTCCTCAGCAACAATGTCAGCTGGATTAAAGACATAGCCGTCTCCAGCATGACCAGTTGAGACTACTGATCCAGACCTTGCCGCTTGGTTAGAAGCAGGCTGTGCTTCCTTGTAATCCTTAGGAATCAGGTAAGCCCATTTTGTCCCCTTCAAATCGGAATAGAAGAAGAAATGCTTGTGATCGCCATGCTTCACAATAATGCCCGTATCTGTTTTGCGTTCAATTTGTGATTCGCTGGTCAATAAAAAGCCATCATCAGTTGGGACATCAATTCCCGGGATTTTTTTATGCTCTCTTTTTTTTGCAGTTTTACTGCTTTTTTTACTTTTCTTTTTCGTAGCCTTTTGGTGCTTTTTAGGCTCCTGAGAATGCCCCTTTTGCGAATGTGTTTGGCAGGCTGTTAGGGCAAGGCTGCAGGTTAACAGTAGCCCTACAAGGGGTAAAAGATGTTTTCCTTGTTTCATGGTTAATCATCAACTCCTTTCAAAAATACTTAACCAGTTAACTCTATTACTGGTTAAGTATATCACTTGACATCTAAGAATACAATATATGTTATAAATTTTTTAATGAGATTAATTTGATGGCCTAAAAGGTGGCTGAAAAATGAGAGGTCTTTCAGCTATTTCAAAGGCTTGATGAAGGCTTGGAGCTTCAGCAGGTAAATAAGCTATTGGCTTTTCTAGATTTACAAGAGAGCTGCTCTTTTTTGATGTAGCTCGTATAAAATATGGTAAAATAGGGTCTATCAAGAGCCTATCTACCTTTAGACTGGCTGAGATTTGTTAGGCAATGCGTCCTTGATAAGGGCTGGGCTTATGGGACAATAGGCCTTGGTGCTATGTTTGTCCTTAGTATGAAACCTCTGAGACAGCAGTGCAATATTTGGCACACAGGATAGCATTAGCTTATGTTACTATAAATAAAGAAGCTTGAAAGGAAAGGCTGCTTTGATCTGATAGAGGGTCACTGGTTTTAGGCTAAGGGCAAATGACCACTGATGATATGGCAGCAAGGGTATCGTTATGAAGGCATGGCAAGAGTTGACAATTACAGTCCATCGTGAGGCAGAAGAAGCTGTTTCCAATCTGCTGATAGAGGCTGGCAGTCAAGGAGTTGCTATCAATGACACTGCAGACTATATCGGTCAAGAGGACCGTTTTGGGGAGCTTTATCCAGCTGTTGAGCAGTCAGAAATGGTTACTATTACAGCCTATTATCCAAGCTCAGCTGATATTGATGACATCAGACAGACCATCAATCAGGGCTTGAACAGGCTAAAACAGTGTGATGTGGAGCTTGGCGAGCTAATTCTGACTAATCAAGAATTAGCTGAAGAGGATTGGGCGGACAACTGGAAAGCCTATTATGAGCCTGCTCGTATCACGCATGATTTGACAATAGTCCCTAGCTGGACAGATTATGAAGCCACAGCAGGTGAGAAGATCATTAGGCTTGATCCGGGTATGGCATTTGGAACAGGCACACACCCAACAACTAAGCTAAGCTTGTTTGCTTTGGAGCAGGTGCTTCGTGGCGGCGAGACAGTTATTGATGTGGGGACAGGCTCAGGTGTGCTATCAATTGCCAGCTCTCTGCTTGGCGCCAAAGAGGTCTTTGCTTATGATTTAGATGATGTGGCGGTGCGTGTTGCCAAAGACAACATTGCCCTCAATCAAGCCACTGACAATATCCATGTAGCAGCTGGAGACCTGCTAAAAGGCCTTACTCAAGAGGCAGACGTTATTGTCGCCAATATCTTGGCAGATATTTTGGTGCATGTGACAGCAGATGCTTACCGTCTTATCAAGGCTGAGGGCTATCTGATCATGTCAGGGATTATTTCAGAAAAGCTGGATATGGTGAAGCAGGCTGCTCTTAATGCGGGCTTTTTGCTAGAGACTCACATGCTTCAGGGCGAGTGGAATGCTCTTATTTTCAAAAAAACAGATGATTTATCAGGAGTGATTGGTGGCTAATGCAGCAGTATTTTATTAAAGGCAGGGCAGAAAAAATCGTTCAGCTGACCGATAAGGATACCATTAAGCATATGTTTCAAGTGATGCGCTTGACGGATAAGGAAGAGCTGGTGCTAGTCTTTGATGATGGCATTAAACGCTTGGCAAGGGTGTCAGACAGCTCGGCCTATGAGGTGGAGCTTATCAAAGAGCTGGAAGAAAACCTTGAAATGCCCGTTGAGGTGACTATTGCTTCAGGCTTTCCCAAGGGCGATAAGCTAGATGTTATCACTCAGAAGGCGACTGAGTTAGGGGCAGCAGCTATTTGGGGCTTTCCAGCAGACTGGTCGGTGGTCAAGTGGGATAGCAAGAAGCTAGCTAAAAAGCAAGAAAAATTAGCTAAAATTGCTCTTGGAGCAGCAGAGCAATCCAAGCGTAATCGCGTACCGGAGATTCAACTATTTGACCAAAAGGGTGAGCTATTAAAGCAGCTTAAGCAGTTTGATAAGTGCTTTATCGCTTATGAGGAAGCAGCTAAGGCAGGTGAAAGGTCGACATTGGCGCGTGAGCTTGCAGATCTTAGCCCAGGTCAAAAAGTCCTCTTTATCTTTGGACCAGAGGGTGGTATTTCTCCAAAAGAGCTGGCTAGCTTTAAGCAAGCAGGTGCTATTACTGTGGGACTGGGTCCTCGTATCATGCGGACAGAAACAGCGCCGCTCTATGCCCTGAGTGCTGTCAGCTATGCCCTGGAGCTAATGTCTAGCTGATAGCGTTAATAGGAGACAGCACCTTGTGGCTCAGTGCTTGACAGAAAAAAGAGGAGCATCTGCGATTATGCTAATAAAGCACCGCTTAACAAAAGGATCGCTAAGAAGGAGACTGCCGCAAATCAAAGGGCTAGTCTAGCCCGCGTAGGCGCAAAGCTGTCGGGCCTTTGCAGCTTTATTTGTAAAAAAATATAACAAATCATCTCAAAATAAGGATACTCGTCAAATGGATTGGTAGAGGAGAGACAAATGGTTACGATAAAAGATGTGGCAAGACTAGCAGGGGTTTCGCCCTCAACAGCTTCACGTGCCATCAATGACAGTGATATGATTAGTCAGGCGACAAAAGAGCGTGTCAAAAAAGCTATGGAGGCCTTGGACTATTCACCTAATTATTCGGCGCAAAACCTTGTTAAGCGAAAGTCCAATACTGTCGGGATCATTTTGCCGGTGCGTGAGGGTCAGGATTCTCTGGGGAATAACCCTTTTTTCATGCAGATTATCCAAGGGATTGCTGCTGTTTGTACCGATCAGGGCTACATGGTAGCCCTTGCAACTGGGCGTAGTGAGACCGAATTGCTAAAAAACGTGCAAAACATGATCCGTAGTGGCAATATTGGCAAGCTGATTTTTCTTTATTCCAAAACAGATGATCAGGTTTTTGACTTTGTCAAAAGGCAAAGGGTGGATTGTGTTGTCGTTGGGCAATCAACGACAAAGGATCCTGGCAATGCCAAATTTGTCAACAACAATAACCATCAAGCCGGCTATGATGCAGCAGTATTTCTCCTTCAAAAAGGCTATGAGGCTATTGTCTATGCTTATACTGACATGGACGAGTTGGTGCAGGCAGAGCGTTATAAGGGCTATGCAGCGTTGATGGCTTCAAAGGCTCTGACAGCTCAAGCCCTGTGTATCACGCTAAAGGACGATAGGAAAAGCCAAAAGCAGCTGCTGGACCAATTAGCCAAGCGCTCTAAAGTGGCCTTTGTAGTCTGTGATGATGTGCTAGCTATCCATTTGCAGCGCCTCATCAAGCAAGCAGCAGCTGACACTCAGCTAGCAATCGTTAGCTTCAATAATTCTGTCCTAGCAGAGCTCGCCAGTCCTGCCTTGACCTCTATTGACATTTTCCCTTATCGGCTGGGAGAGCAAGCTGCAGAGCTGGTCTTATCCAGCGCAGCGCCATCACCACAGCCAGTGTTGGTTCCTCATCAGATTATTGAAAGAGAGACTACGCCTTTTATTGTTTGATTCACCGTTAAGGCCTTAGCCTAAGTAAGCCACTAGTGTTCTACTTAGCAATAAGGTTTTTTATTTAGGAATTTATTTTGTCTGCTAATAGTATTAAAGAGGAGCAATGTTTACTTTAGCATTTTCAGTGAGATATTCTAAGAAAACGCTTTACAAAACAAAAAAAGGTTGGTAAAATAAGCTTATCAAAAGCGCAAACGTTTGCGTTAAGTGTGCTTATTTTAAGAGGAATTGGGAGCTAGTCTGGTTTGTAGCAGATGTTTTCTCAATTCTTAGTCCAAAAAAGGAGAGGTCGAATGAAAACATCATTCAAACAATTTTTTAGCTTCGAGTTTTGGCAAAAATTCGGGAAATGCTTGATGGTTGTCATTGCTGTTATGCCTGCAGCAGGTTTAATGGTGAGTATTGGAAATTCTCTGCCCATGCTTAATCAGGAGTCGCAGCTTTTAGCGACGCTTGGCAATGTTATTGCTCAGGTTGGTTGGGCAGTTATTGGTAATCTTCATTTGCTCTTTGCCCTTGCTATTGGTGGCAGCTGGGCCAAGGAGCGTGCCGGTGGTGCCTTTGCTTCAGGGCTTGCTTTTGTTTTGATTAACCGTATTACAGGAGCTATCTATGGCGTTTCTTCAGCCATGCTGACTGATCCAGAGGCCAAGATTAAAAGTCTCTTAGGCACTGAGATGATTGTCAAAGACTACTTTACAAGTGTCTTGGAGTCGCCTGCCCTTAATACAGGTGTCTTTGTTGGGATTATTGCTGGTTTTGTGGGTGCAACAGCCTATAACAAATACTACAATTACCGTAAGCTGCCTGATGTCCTTGCTTTCTTTAATGGGAAACGCTTTGTTCCTTTTGTGGTTATCCTTCGTTCGGCTCTTGTGGCTCTATTGTTGGCTTTGATTTGGCCAGTGATCCAATCTGGTATTAATGGCTTTGGCATGTGGATTGCCTCATCTCAGGACACAGCTCCAATCCTTGCGCCGTTCTTATATGGGACATTGGAGCGTCTCTTGCTGCCATTTGGCCTTCACCATATGCTAACGATTCCAATGAACTATACAGCTCTTGGGGGAACCTATGAGGTCATGACAGGAGCAGCTGCTGGAACTAAGGTATTTGGTCAAGATCCTCTTTGGCTAGCCTGGGTTACTGACCTTGTTAATCTCAAGGGCTCTAATGTGTCAAGCTATCAGCATTTGATGGATACTGTTGTTCCGGCTCGTTTTAAGGTTGGACAAATGATTGGTGCAACAGGAACGCTTATGGGGGTTGCCCTAGCGATGTATCGCAATGTTGATGCGGACAAAAAGCATCAGTACAAGATGATGTTTATCTCAGCAGCGGCCGCGGTATTTTTGACAGGGGTTACTGAGCCACTGGAATACATGTTTATGTTTGCTGCTATGCCATTATATCTGGTTTATGCCCTTGTTCAAGGAGCTTCATTTGCAATGGCTGATTTGGTTAGCCTGCGTGTGCATTCCTTTGGTAATATCGAGCTATTGACTCGCACGCCTATGGCGATTAAGGCTGGACTTGGCATGGATCTGATTAATTTTGTCTGGGTGTCTATTCTGTTTGCTGTGGTCATGTATCTTATTGCTGATTTTATGATTAAAAAAATGAAGCTAGCAACAGCAGGTCGCCTAGGTAATTACGATGCTGATATGCTAGAAAACGATGATACAAGGCCTGAGTCACAGCAGCCTATTGATGGTCATTCACAGGTCGTCCAAATCATTAATCTCCTGGGTGGACGTGAGAATATTGCTGATGTAGATGCTTGTATGACTCGCTTGCGTGTAACAGTCAATGACCCAAGCAAGGTTGGCAGCGAGGAGCATTGGAAGCAGGCAGGTGCTATGGGGCTAATCATCAAGGGCAGTGGTGTTCAGGCTGTCTATGGGCCAAAGGCTGATATTTTAAAATCAGATATCCAAGACCTGCTAGACTCTGGTGCAGTCATTCCAGAGCTGAAGCCTGCTGCCTCATCATCACAGCAGACGGACTTTAAAAACCTAACAGAGGCTGTTTTGGCAGTAGCAGATGGAGAAGTCTTGCCAATCACAGCAGTTTCTGATCAGGTCTTTGCAGCTAAAATGATGGGAGATGGCTTTGCTGTTGAGCCTGCAAATGGCGCCATCTATGCGCCAGTGACAGGTCTGGTAACGCATGTCTTTCCAACCAAGCACGCCTTTGGCTTGCTGACAGATAGCGGCCTAGAGGTGCTGGTCCACATTGGTCTTGATACCGTTGACTTGAATGGTGAGCCCTTTACTGTTAAGGTTAGTGAGGGTCAGCGCGTATCGGCAGGAGATCTCTTGGCTGAGGCTGACTTGGTTGCGATTACAGCAGCAGGGCGCAAGACAACGGTTGTTGTCGCCTTTACCAATACTACAAGCATCAAAGCTGTTAACCTTGTTGCGACTGGTCAACAAAAGGCTAAGACCCTCGTTGCACAGGTAGAGCTTTAAGAATAATCAAAGAGAGTGGTAGATAGCAGCATGTAGGCTTGCAGGCTGCCACTTCTCTTGTCGTATAGGAGAAGATATGACCAAGCTCTTAACCCTTAACACACATTCTTGGATGGAAGCTAATGCCTTAAAAAAGTTGTTCGACTTGGCAGAGCATATTTTGGCTCAGAACTATGACGTGGTTTGCCTACAAGAAATCAATCAGCTGATTGACAGCGAAGCAGCAGTATCATTAGCGGGCTACCAACCAATTGCAGGGACACCTGCCATTCATCAGGACAACTTTGCCCTCTTGCTTGTTAATTACCTAAAAAAGCGTGGCCAGAGCTATTACTGGTCGTGGGCCTACAATCATATTGGCTATGATATTTACCATGAGGGGGTCGCGATCTTATCCAAGGAGCCGATCCAGGTTTCAGATATTTTAGTCTCAGCGGTGGCTGATGAGTATGATTACCATACCAGACGGGCCTTGCTGGCCCAAACAACCATTGATGGCAGGGAGGTAGCTGTTGTGAGCCTACATTTGTCTTGGTTTGACAAGGGCTTTGTCGAAGAATGGCAACGATTAGAGGCAGCTCTACAGCAGCTGACCTGTCCTGTGCTGTTGCTGGGAGATTTTAACAATCCAAGTGGCCAAGAGGGCTATGAGCTGATTCTAAAAAGCCCCTTAGACCTTCAGGATAGTCATCAGGCTGCAGACTATGTCTTTGGAGATCATAGTATTGTTGCTGCTATTGATGGCTGGGAGGATAACAAGGAGGCCTTTAAGGTCGACCATGTCTTCACCAGTAAGGCCTTTACCATTAACAGCTCAAAGGTGACCTTTGATGGTGGTGAGGCACCGGTGGTCAGCGATCATTATGGACTAGAGGTTGATCTCAACTGGAAGCTATAAAAAAAGCCAGCAGGCCTTGACCGGCTGCTGGTATTGCAAGAAACAGATTGTTATTTTGGCTCTTAGAAGTAAGCTTATCGCAAGGCTTCTAAGAGCTTTTTTTGCATTTAAGTGCCATGAGTAGATGAGAAAGCCACAGACAACTGCCAGACGCACCAATCAGACTGTGGGCTAGTTACCTCGTCTGGTCTGTATCAGATAGTGACGATCTGTGGTGCCTTGTAGCTGGCTTTGATCCTTACTAGCTACTCCTTGTTTTAGACTCAGCTGGGGTGTGAGTGGTTACCTTTTCTATCACCATTAGTGTGCTCAAAGCTCTGAGTTCAAATGCTTAGGACTTTGATGTCACTTCAATAGTGTTTGTTGGCCTTACCATCAAAGGAAAGCAAGATATGTTAGCGGTGATCTGCTTTTTTGCTAACGGCTGTCAAGATGTACTCTAGTGCCTCCTCTAGAGATAAGTTAGCAGTGATCGTCTGTTCTGTCAGTTGGCTGAGATAGTCCTTGTGGTTCCACCAGCGCCTTAGCTCAGCTTCACCAAATTCACTGGACTTTGCTCTGGTCGAATGGCGATATAAGGTCTCCTCAAAGGGTAAGTCATAATAATAAGCATGGTAGCGATCTGGGAAAAGCTCTGTGATTTTTTCCCAAACAGGCTGGTACCAGTCGGCTCTAAGAATTCCCTCTAAAATGATATAGTCACAGTGCTGCTGCCCATAGTCTAGTAGGTTAAGAATGAGAGAAATCGTAGGTGTGTCAAAGCCGTCACGAGCATGGAGCATGTCTCTGCGCAGCTGATCCTGAGACAGCAAAAGTGTCTTCTCTCCTAGGGCTGTTTGTAGGGCCTTAGCCAGACTTGTTTTACCAGAGGCGGCATTCCCTCGAATGATAATGAGTGTCGTCATACCAATCTCCTATCGACTGTTCAAAAGCCTCCATTAATCTCATGGTTAAGCATCATCTAAGCACTAGGTTGTTCAACAGAAGCACTAGGCCTCCCTTTTGTCTATCCCCTAGCTTACGATTGTTGGTCAGCGGTCAGTCTAGCCACAATCACCTGAGCCAAGCGCTCAATGTCAGCACTGGTCCCACGTAGCTCAAAATCTCCCAGCATTGGAAAGCCAAAACGCTTAGCATACTGCTTGGCTGTCAGACAATACTGGTGATTAAAGTTTTTGTTGCCAGAGCCGATAATGCCTAGACAATGCTTGACATTATCATGCGCTGCGATAAAGTCTCCCAGTGGATTGGTCAAGATTTCAACCTCCCCTGAGTCAATCCCATTTCCCCCCTCAAGATAGGTCGGCAAAATAGCAACAAAGCTCTCCTTGACTGGAAAGGTTTCGTGATGAAGCTCCTTGATGTTAATTGTTTTAGTCTGTATGTGGTGCTTTTCTGCCAGATATTGCGACAAGCGCCTAACAAAGCTCAGGGTATTACCACTAAGGCTGATAAAAACAAGGGTTAAGTCTGTCATAAAAGACTCCTTTAGAAGATTAGTTTCCTAACCAGCTTAGCACAATACCCCTAAATACACAACTCATATGACAGTGTCTTGACAGATAGCTCACTAGTCACATCACATAAAAAAAGGCTTGGTGACAAGGACTTTAACGCCAAATCATCAAGTCTTTTTATGGAGAGAGCTTAGTAGTAGCTGTTAGTCGGATCAAGAGGCCTTCATCGCTAATGCTTGCGATTTTGATAGGCCTTTGGGCTTTCTCCGGTATGTTTTTTGAAAAATTTTGAAAAATGTGAGGGATCAGTGAAGCCCAGCACGTCTGAAATGTGATTAATGGCATAGGCAGAGCGCAGCAGTGTCTTAGCCTCTTCAATTTTCATATTAGAGGTGTATTGATAGATGGTCAAGCCTGTATCACGCTTAAAGATCTGTCTCAACTTGGACTCGCTCATGTTAAAATGCTGTGCCAGCTCAGCGGTTGTGACACTCTTATGCAGGTTGACACTGATATATTGGATAATGGCGTTAACCGTAGGAGAGACATGCTTCCAGCGGTTGTCACGCAGCTCGCTCACCTTTTGGGTGTAAAAGACCAGTGAGGCATCACGAATTTTGAGCACATCTGGCATTGAGGTCGCAAGCTCGCTGTCTCTCATGAATTCCTCACGTGAATGGTAGGCATCAGCAATATCCATACCAGATTGAATGGCAATCTGGGCTAGTCGATCAAAGGCAATGATAGAATAATTTTTTTCAGAGCGTAGCGTATCGCCGCTCACCACAGGGATAAAGGTATTTCGTAGACTGAAGATGATTTCCTTGAGCTTGTGCACATCACCCTCTTGAACAATGCTAGATAGGTTTTTCTCATAATTGTAGAGACAAACCTTAGATTCCTGCTTCTTGACAAACATATTGGCCTTTTGCACCTCGATATTGTCGGAAAAATCCCTAATATAGTGACGTAAAGGAGGTGATAACAAATCCTCTATCTTGCCGGAAAAGAAGTAATGGACCACAATCAAGAGGTCACGAATGGCACTTAAGGGATAAACAGGTAAATGCTTTAGCGCCTGGTAAAGAATCTCTTCTTCTTCCTTAGTCAAATCCTTATCAGCAACGGCCACCTTAAAAAAGGTCTTATCCAAAACATTACAGCGCCAAGGGCCGATTAAAATATAATGGTCCTGATAACGGTATATTAAAAAAAGCTCATTATAGCTTCCCTGAAAGAAAAGATTGGTCGCCTGTTCCTTGTCCATTTGCCTAAGCACTACTTGAAAACGATAATAAAATTCAAAGGTATCATCATTCCAAAAGCTTTCTATTACTTGATGATCCTTATCAAATACTGTAATTGATAACTTCAAGCAGGCTTGTAGAGATTTTACTAACGACATAGTATCCATGCTAAGCGTCACCCCCTTCATAATCCTCGCGGTATCTTATTCTATCTTAAAATTTAAGAAAAGCAAGGATATGCACTTATAATGAAAAAATAGACATAAAAAACAATAATATACATTATTAGTTATTAAATAAAAATGACAATGTACTGCATAAAGAAGTTCCTGTCATTAAAATAAAAGTGCCATGAGATTATAATAGTATGGTAAAACAAAAAAGTGTGCCCATAACGGGTAGAGAGGAATTGACATATGTTTTTGAGAAATAACAAGCAAAAATTTAGCATCAGAAAACTAAGTGCCGGTGCAGCATCAGTATTAGTTGCGGTAAGTGTGTTGGGAGGGGTTCAAGCTGATACAAAGAGTCCGGAAATAACAGATAAAGATAGAGGTCGATTAAGTCGTCTAATGAGTGAAAAAAAACTGTATGATAGATTGAACGGATTATCAGGTATTGGGAAAGATAGACCAACAGTACTCAAAGAATTGAGACAAATTTTATCTGAAGCAGATTTAGAAACCGTTTTAAAATTATTAGATGGTTTAGATAATGGTCGCGTTGGTTATGCTAGTGGGCCATGGTTAAGCAGTTTGTTTAATTATTATAATACAGAATTTGGAACTTTTACCCCTGATAATGGTGATTATGCACATACTGGATATACCTTTACCTCTCTACTGCTAGAGGCTGTTAAAGAACGTCTTTCAAATGAAGTTGAGCTAAAATCTGAATTGGCTGAAAAAGTTGCTAAGCTAGAGCAGGTTGTAGATAGCGAACGGGAAGAAAGAAAGGCTAAAGAAAGACTTGAAGGTAAGCTAAATGATGTATCCATGAATCTTCAAGTAAAAGAGGAGGAATTAGCTAAAGCTAAGGAAACTAATAATAATCTTGCGAAATCAATTGCTAAAACCTTATCAAGATCAGCGAAAGAAAATACAAAATTAAAAGCTGAACTTCAAAAGGAACGTGATAAGTCAGCTAAGATGACAAAGGAATTGGCTGATAAGCTTTCTGCTTCAGAAAAAGATAAAAATCGTGCTATTCAGATCACAAAAGAATTAGCAGATAAACTAAGCAGTGCTGAAGCAAGTCGTGATAAGGCTTTTGCAGTATCAAAAGAATTAGCAGATAAATTGGCAGCTAAAACAGCAGAAGCTGAAAAGTTAATGGAAAACGTTGGTAGTCTAGACCGCTTGGTAGAGTCTGCAAAACGTGAAATGGCTGAAAAATTAGCAGAAATTGATCAATTAACTGCTGATAAGGCTAAGGCTGATGCAGAGCTTGCAGCTGCAAATGACACCATTGCATCACTTCAAACAGAGCTAGAAAAAGTTAAGACAGAGCTTGCTGTTTCAGAGCGCTTGATTGAATCAGGTAAACGCGAAATTGCTGAGCTACAAAAACAAAAAGATGCTTCTGATAAAGCTCTTGAAGAATCACAAGCTAAAGTAGCAGAGCTTGAAAAACAAAAAGCAGAATCAGATGCTAAAGTAGCAGAGCTTGAAAAAGAAGTTGCAGCTGCTAAAGCTGAGGTAGCAGATCTTAAAGCACAACTAGCTAAGAAAGAAGAAGAGCTTGAAGCAGTTAAGAAAGAAAAAGAAGCGCTTGAAGCTAAGATTGAAGAACTCAAAAAAGCTCATGCTGAGGAACTTTCAAAACTTAAAGAAATGCTTGAGAAGAAAGACCATGCGAATGCAGATCTTCAAGCAGAAATCAACCGCTTGAAGCAAGAGCTAGCTGACAGGATTAAATCATTGTCACAAGGTGGTCGTGCTTCACAAGCAAACCCAGGCTCTACAACTGCCAAAGCAGGTCAATTGCCATCTACTGGTGAGTCTGCTAACCCATTCTTCACTATTGCAGCTCTTACTGTCATCGCTGGTGCTGGTATGGCTGTGGTGTCTCCTAAACGCAAAGAAAACTAAGCTATTTCCTCTTTCCCCAATGGACAATAGCCGAAATAATAGAGCGACTATCGTTCTAACACAAAAGCAACAGTCTCCTGTCTGTTGCTTTTTGTGGTATTAGGGCTCATCAGTCTAGGCTAATGGTTTTCTGCGCTTTATCTGCGGCTTTTAGGATTCCTTCTTTTGCTTTTACAGTGAAAGTGTTAAAATAGGAAAAACAACTAGTATTGAGGAAGTAAATGGTTAAAGAAATCAATTTATCAGGAGAGGAAGTTGTTGCCCTTGCTGCCAAGTACATGATAGACGGTGACGTCGAGCTTGTGCAAAAGGCGCTTGATTATGCGACAGCTGCTCATTTTTACCAGGTTAGAAAGTCGGGGGAGCCTTATATTGTGCACCCTATTCAGGTAGCAGCAATCCTAGCAGACCTGCATTTGGACGCTGTGACAGTTGCCTGTGGCTTTTTGCATGATGTGGTAGAGGATACTGATATTACCCTAGAAGACATTGAGTTTGACTTTGGTAAGGACGTTCGTGACATTGTAGATGGGGTCACAAAGCTTGGTAAGGTGGAATACAAGTCTCACGAGGAGCAGCTGGCTGAAAACCACCGCAAAATGCTCATGGCCATGTCAAAGGACATTCGTGTGATTTTGGTCAAGCTAGCGGATCGACTGCACAATATGCGTACCCTTAAGCACCTACGTAAGGACAAGCAGGAGCGGATCTCTCGAGAAACCATGGAAATCTATGCGCCTCTGGCCCATCGCTTGGGGATCAGTCGGATCAAGTGGGAGCTGGAGGACTTGGCCTTTCGCTACCTCAATGAGATCGAATTCTACAAAATCTCTCATATGATGAGAGAAAAACGGCGGGAGCGCGAAGCCTTAGTTGATGATATTGTCACTAAGATTAACGCCTACACCACCGAGCAAGGGCTTTATGGTGATGTCTATGGCCGTCCCAAGCACATCTACTCGGTTTACCGGAAAATGCGTGACAAGAAAAAGCGCTTTGATCAGATATTTGACTTGATTGCGATCCGTTGTGTCATGGAGACACAAAGTGATGTTTACGCGATGGTCGGCTATATTCATGAGCTCTGGCGTCCCATGCCTGGCCGCTTCAAGGACTACATCGCTGCGCCCAAGACCAATGGCTATCAGTCGATTCACACGACTGTTTACGGACCAAAAGGACCGATTGAAATTCAAATTCGGACCAAGGAAATGCACCAGGTCGCTGAGTATGGGGTGGCAGCCCACTGGGCCTACAAAAAAGGTATTCGTGGCAAGATCAATCAAGCCGAGCAAAAGGTTGGCATGAACTGGATTAAGGAGCTTGTCGAGCTTCAAGCTGCCTCAAATGGCGATGCCAAAGGCTTTGTTGACTCGGTCAAAGAGGACATTTTCTCAGAGCGGATCTATGTGTTCACACCGACAGGAGCAGTGCAGGAATTGCCCAAGGATTCAGGCCCTATAGACTTTGCCTATGCCATTCACACTCAGGTCGGTGAGAAGGCGACAGGAGCCAAGGTCAATGGCCGCATGGTGCCCTTGACAGCCAAGCTAAAAACCGGTGATGTGGTGGAAATTGTCACCAATCCGAATTCCTTTGGTCCTAGTCGTGACTGGATCAAGCTGGTCAAAACCAATAAGGCTCGCAACAAGATTCGCCAATTCTTTAAAAATCAGGACAAGGAGCTGTCGATCAATAAAGGACGTGAGCTTCTGGTTAGCTATTTTCAAGAGCAGGGCTATGTTGCCAACAAGTACCTTGAGCGTAAGCGTATTGAGGAGATTTTACCAAAGGTCAGTGTCAAAAGTGAGGAGTCTCTCTATGCCGCTGTTGGCTTTGGCGATATTAGCCCAGTCAGTGTCTTTAATAAGTTAACCGAAAAGGAAAGGCGTGAGGAAGAGCGTGCCAAGGCCAAGGCCGAAGCTGAGGAGCTGGTTAAGGGCGGTGAGGTCAAGCATGAAAACAAAGAGATTCTCAAGGTTCGCAGTGAAAATGGCGTGATTATCCAAGGGGCTTCTGGACTCCTCATGCGTATCGCCAAATGCTGCAATCCCGTACCAGGAGATGTGATTGAAGGCTATATTACCAAGGGCCGCGGTATCGCTATTCACCGCGCGGACTGTCATAATATCAAGAGTCAGGACGGCTATCAGGAGCGTCTCATTGAGGTGGAGTGGGATCTAGAGCATTCCAGCAAGGACTATCAGGCTGAGATTGATATTTATGGTCTCAATCGCATAGGCCTACTTAATGATGTGCTGCAAATTCTGTCTAACGCTACCAAGAGCATTTCAACTGTCAATGCTCAGCCGACCAAGGACATGAAGTTTGCCAATATTCATGTGAGCTTTGGCATTCCTAATCTGGCTCAGCTGACAGCTGTTGTTGAAAAGGTCAAGGCAGTTCCAGATGTTTACAGCGTCAAACGAACCAACGGATAAAAAGGGAGACAACCATGAAAATTGTGATTCAGCGTGTTAAGGAGGCCTCAGTGTCGATTGATGGGAAAATAGCTGGCGCGATTGATCAGGGCTTGCTGCTGCTTGTTGGCATAGGTCCAGATGATCAGGCAGAGGATATAGACTATGCAGTGCGTAAAATCAGTCATATGCGGATTTTCTCAGACCCCGAGGGCAAAATGAACCGATCCATTCAGGACATTGAGGGCAGTGTCTTGTCTATCTCGCAGTTTACGCTATACGCTGATACCAAAAAGGGCAACCGGCCTGCCTTCACCGGAGCTGCTAAGCCTGATAAGGCTAGCCAGCTTTATAACAGCTTTAATGATCATCTGGAGGAGCTAGTGCCTGTGCAGCGAGGTGTCTTTGGTGCGGACATGCAGGTCAGTCTGATCAATGATGGCCCAGTCACGATTATCCTAGATACGAAACATCGATAACTAAGCAGCTGATGGTCAGTTTTCCTAGGGGATCATGCGGCAATATAGGCAATACAACCAAAAGATCGTAAAAGACGAGTGGTTCTCATATCACTCGTCTTTGTCGTCTATGCTGCTGTGTTGAAGCTAGCTAGGGCTACTAGTCTTATTTTTGCAGGTTTTTGTAGACTGCGATGAATTCTGTCTCAGAAATTGGGGTTAAGCTGCCAGTGAATTGGTAGGTAGTACCATTTTTAGCTTGGAAAGTATTAGGCAAACCTTTAAGGTATTTTTCGATAGTCTCAGTGGTAATCGCTTCGTGTGTTTTAAAGGTGTACTCATTAATAAGCTGCTGCTGTTTGTCCTGTTGGTAAATAGTAACTGGACGATAGGTTGTGCTATAGTCATCGTTAATATCCTTAGAAATAAAATAGGTTTCTGTAACTATGTCTTGATGACTAGCATAAGTTAACGGATCAGTTACATCATAGCTTGGATTATATGCTTGAGCTATTCTGTTAGCGTCTATGATATAGTTAAAGTCTTCATCGTGATCAACGTGATAGACCATACGTTCACTAGCTCCATTAGCAATGTTAAGATCCTGCGTGACTGTTGTACTGATGCGCTTGATGAGCTGATACCCGTCTTTAAAGGCTTGAGTGGTTTCAAAAGCCTTTTTAGCAGCTTCAAAGAGCTCCTCAGAAGAGACCCTGCTGCCATAGTATCTTAACCCGGTAAGTCCTTCTTTACCAAGGCTGTCAGTTACATCAACATTAACGAGCTGCCCATTGTCTTTTTTGAGGAATTTGACATACTGTGTCACAGCTACGGCATCTGAATCTTGGATTGGATTTCCTGCCTTATCTATTACCTTAATGTCCTTGAGAGCTACCTTGTTAACTTTTTCCACAAGGACCTGACCCGTCAAGGCGTACGTTTGGTCTTTTTGATGATATTGTCCTTTGATTGGTGTTGTAAAATGGTCTGTGCTAAGCCCTTGATTTGTAGAGGCTTTGGTTAATTTAGCATTACTCAAGCTAATGACCTTAAAGCTTTCTGCTGAAGGATCTATGACGCCTTGAACTAGATTTATCATATCATTTGTGGTGTAGGTTTTACCATATTCTAGTCTAATATCCTGATAATGTGGAGATACGATGGTGTGCTTATTGTGATCTACCCCAGTGATATTAACCATGAGGTACAGTCCTGTGGTTTCTTGATAGTCTTTTGCATGGATTGGCTTAGTGGCGTCTTCGTACTTATAGTGATTTGCTACTTTACTAGTGCTTGGCCATGCCCACCCAACTTTGTAATGGTTAGCTTTAACGGTAGGGGCTCCCAAGGTCATGGCAAGTAGTCCAATGACTACAGATCCTATTTCTAAAGGTGCTTTACCTAGGTGATACAGTCTTTTTGAAGTCAACATATTTCAAACCTCCCTAAATCCTGTTAGTCTCTGTAGTTATAAAAATACAGAGAATTGTTAGAAGAATTAATGTTTCATGCCGGCAAGATGAGTGTAACAAAAGATTGGTGCCGATACAAGAAGATAGAGATTAGATCATCTGGTTTCAATGAGAGTTACATAATAGCAGAAGCGTTTTTCACTATAAGAGTTACTCATCTTAAAATGGTATAATAGCAGGTGAATAAGCTATCCAACTAGTTTAACAGCCATTTTTAGAGAAGCTTAATAGTATTGTTGATAAGTGACTCGTATCTCCCTATTGCTCTTCAAAGGCTATGTCAGCTATGATAAGTGTGACCATGCTATCGGAAAACCTAGTGTTCTTAAAGGCTTTGAAGCTCTGGCTTTGGGCTTTAGCTATGGTATTTCTACGAAAATGACTTGGGTCTTGTACCAGATAAGAACGAAGTCAAATTGAGGTTTTTTAACAAAATGTTTAAGTAAATACAGGCTCATAGAAGTCTAATGTATAAAAATACCCTTGCATCTTCATAACATGAATGCTAATATCATTAAAAAAATAAAATTTTTAAACTTTTGTGACAGCGTTTTCAAACTTGAAAGTGCTGCCTTGTAGTTATTGCTTAGCATTAAAGCAAGGTGTGAAGTGTTGTCGTATGGGGAAATAGGCCGCTTTGTGCTGTATCTGTGCTAAAAAAAGAAAGCTTGTTTTTATGATATAATGTGACTAAGAAACCTGAAAGGACTGCTTATGGCATTAAAAGACTATTTTCCTGATATGCAAGAGGGTGCGTTTCCTCTGGCTGACCAAGATTGGATTAGCGTTGAGGTTGGGGAGCAGTACCTCCATTTTCCAAAATCCAGCTTGTCAGAGAGGGAGCAGCTCTTGCTTGGCTTGGGGCGGCAGCACAAAGAGCAATCCAAGGACCAAGAATCTCCTTGGTATCACTATTTAATTCAGGGCCAAGGGGAGCAGCCGGAGGGTCTTAAGGGCTGTCAGTTTATCTATATCAACCATCAAAGTCCTTTAGCAGGTGATTTGATTGAGCTTCTAAAGGGGATCATAGAGGGAGTTGAGGCTGTTTTGCCCATTAGCCAGACCAGGACAGCCTTTTTGGTCTGTCACCATAGCCGTTCAGACCTGTTTCGGCTCTTGGCGGATTTATTGCCCACGATTGAGAGCGATTTTGCTTTGGCCTTGACGATTTTTATCGGTAATGGCTGGTATCAGGTATCAGGAAATGCCTTGAGAGACTATTTTAAAGAGGAAAATGCTGTGTTTACAGCTTATCTTGCTGAGCACTCTGCTGGTCGCTTGCTGACCTTTTCAGAGGTCATGCTCTGGTCACTCTTAGCTAATAGTGGTTTGCCAGCACTATCAAAGCATTTTAGTCAGCTGCTTTTGGCTGATAAAGAGATCATGGATCTGGTGCTTGCCATGTGGCAGGAGCATGGCAACCTGGTACAGACAGCCCAGCGCTTGTATATTCATCGTAATTCGCTGCAATATAAGCTGGATAAGTTTGCTCAACAGTCAGGTCTCCATTTAAAGCGGCTAGATGACTTAGCCTTTGCTTATCTATTTATACTGAAGCATTAGATTTGTGCAGGGTGCCCAAAGAAATTTGGGCGCTTTGTCTATATGATGAAAACGCTGTCTTTGCTATAATAAAACCATCAAATAAAAAGTGTCAGGGCTGCTAGCACTGCAGTCAGCTAGTAGCCTATCTGACCCATTAGGAGTAACGCATGGTTGAATTAAACTTAAAGCACATCTACAAAAAATATCCCAATACAACACACTATGCTGTTGAGGATTTCGATTTAGACATTAAGGACAAGGAATTTATCGTTTTTGTAGGGCCTTCAGGCTGTGGTAAGTCAACAACCCTTCGCATGATTGCGGGCCTTGAGGACATTTCAGAGGGTGAATTGAAAATTGACGGTGAGGTTGTGAATGACAAATCACCAAAGGACCGCGATATCGCTATGGTTTTCCAAAACTATGCCCTTTACCCGCATATGACCGTTTATGACAACATGGCTTTTGGTCTCAAGCTACGTAAATACAAAAAAGATGATATTGATAGACGTGTCAAGGAAGCCGCAGAAATCCTTGGCTTGACAGAATTTTTAGAACGTAAGCCAGCTGATCTATCAGGTGGTCAGCGCCAGCGTGTGGCTATGGGGCGTGCCATTGTTCGTGACGCTAAGGTATTCTTGATGGACGAGCCTTTGTCAAACTTGGACGCTAAGCTGCGGGTGTCAATGCGTGCTGAAATTGCGAAAATTCACCGCCGTATCGGCTCAACAACAATCTACGTGACACACGACCAGACCGAAGCGATGACCTTGGCAGACCGTATCGTTATCATGAGTGCCACTAAAAACCCTCAAGGCAATGGTACAATCGGAAAGATTGAGCAGGTTGGCTCACCACAGGAGCTGTATAACCTACCGGCCAACAAATTTGTTGCAGGCTTTATCGGAAGCCCTGCGATGAACTTCTTTGAGGTGGTTGTGAAGGACGGTCAGATCATCAGTGAGGACGGGCTTGATATTGCTATTCCAGAAGGTCAGGCTAAAATGCTTGAAGCAGCTGGTTATAAGGGCAAGAAGGTTATTTTTGGTATCCGTCCAGAGGATATTTCAAGCAACCAAATCGTGCATGACACCTATCCAAATGCCAATGTCACAGCAGAGGTCTTGGTTTCTGAACTGCTTGGATCTGAAACCATGCTTTATGTTAAGCTTGGTCAAACAGAGTTTGCTTCACGAGTTGATGCGCGTGACTTCCACAATCCAGGTGAAAAGGTTAGCTTGACCTTCAATGTTGCTAAGGGGCATTTCTTTGATCTAGAAACAGAGCAAGCTATTCGCTAATAACACCTCCTAGAATAAAATCCTCATCTTGCTTGAGGATTTTTTAACAAAAGAAAGTGCAAACGATTGCGTTGCCAAAAAGAAAAGGGATTTATCATAAAGACAACAGATTTTCCGTAGTGCTAGGTGATCACAACGATGATATAAATAGCAGGAGACTGTTTAGTAATAAGGAGATATGATGGAAAAACACTGGTGGCATAAAGCGACAATTTATCAAATTTACCCAAGGTCCTTTATGGATACAAGCGGGAATGGTATTGGTGATTTAAAAGGAATCACAGGTAAGCTAGATTATCTACAGAAGCTAGGGATTACAGCTATTTGGCTGTCTCCGGTTTATCAATCACCAATGGACGACAATGGCTATGATATTTCAGATTATCAGGCCATTGCAGATATTTTTGGTGATATGGCTGATATGGATGAGCTGCTTGATGAGGCCAAGCAGCGGGGGATCAAAATCATCATGGATTTGGTTGTCAATCACACCTCTGATGAGCACGCTTGGTTTGTTGAGGCAAGAGAAAATCCTGACAGTCCTAAACGAGATTATTACATTTGGCGTGATCAGCCCAATAATCTCATGTCGATCTTTTCTGGCTCTGCTTGGGAATATGATGATGCCTCTGGGCAGTATTATCTGCACCTCTTTAGTAAAAAACAGCCCGACTTGAATTGGGAAAATGCTGAATTGCGTCAAAGTATTTATGACATGATGAACTTTTGGATTGATAAGGGGATTGGTGGCTTTCGCATGGACGTCATTGACCTGATTGGTAAGATCCCGGATTCTGAAATTACAGGCAATGGCCCAAGGCTGCATGAATACCTCAAGGAAATGAACCAGGCAAGCTTTGGCAATCATGACCTGATGACTGTTGGCGAAACATGGGGCGCTACACCAGAAATTGCTCGTCAGTATTCACGTCCTGAAAATAAGGAGCTGTCAATGGTCTTTCAATTTGAGCATATCGGCTTGCAGCATAAGCCAAATGCTTCTAAATGGGATTACGCAGCTGAGTTGAATGTTCCGGCTCTCAAGGAGATTTTTAGCAAGTGGCAGACAGAGCTAAAGCTAGGTGAAGGCTGGAACTCCCTTTTTTGGAACAATCATGACTTGCCTCGTGTCGTCTCCATTTGGGGAAATGATACGGTATATAGAGAGAAGTCTGCCAAGGCTATGGCTATTTTGCTGCATTTAATGCGTGGGACACCTTATATTTATCAGGGTGAAGAGATTGGCATGACCAATTACCCCTTTGAGCGCTTGAGTGATGTGAATGATATTGAATCACTGAATTATGCCAAGGAGGCTATGGCTAATGGCATGTCAGAGGAGGCTGTTCTTGATTGTATTTGTAGGGTGGGTCGAGACAATGCACGAACACCAATGCAGTGGAGCAGCCAAAAGAACGCCGGCTTTTCAACTGCTGATCAGACCTGGTTGCCTGTCAACCCAAATCACCAAGAGATTAATGTGGCTAGTGCCTTAGCTAATCCTGATTCTGTTTTTTACACCTATCAAAAGCTTATTCAGCTGCGTCAGACACAGGATTGGCTGGTGGAAGCAGATTATCAGCTGCTGCAAACATCAGATAAGGTTTTCGCCTATAAGCGTCAGCTTGGTAGAGAGATTTACCTTGTCGTTGTCAACCTATCTAATCAAGAGCAATTTTTTGAAGAAAGCCTTCATAAGGCTCAAGTGGTTATCAGCAATACCGATGTGCAGGCAGTTGTAGAAAGTCAACAGCTGGAGCCTTGGGACGCCTTTTGTGTCAAGCTTGATGAGGTCTTGTAGGCTAATTATTTGCTGCTGTTTTGTGGTGCAGTCGTAGCGATTCTTTGAGAATTTTGACAAACTGTTGTATGATTAGTAATAGTATTAGATGTAAAAAGGGAGGCTGAGATGACAGTTGAAGAAACCATGACCTTTGCCAAAAGCATTGCAGCATTTAAACAGGTAGAGATTAGTGAGGTAATTAATCGGCTAGCAGCAGGTGAGGACATCACCGTCTTTTTAGGCAGAGCGACCTGTCCTTATTGTCGTCGCTTTGCACCTAAGCTAGCAAGAGTAGCAAGGCAGGAGCACAAGGATATTTTCTTTATAGATAGTGAAAACTCAACAGAGCTTGCAGATCTGCAGGCCTTTCGTGAGCGCTATGGGCTTGCTACTGTGCCTGCCCTGCTCATTAGTCGTCATCAGAAGGTCAAGTCAGTCTGTGATTCTAGCTTGACTGAAAAAGCCATTTTGGCTTTCCTAGAGCAGTGACAGACAGCTAATTATCTGGTGCAAGTAATAGAAATGTAATCAGTCATGTCTTGCTATGTGAGTCCAAATCTGCTATAGTAGGACATGACTTTTAGACGAAATAAGGAGATATTATGGGCTTACCAACAATTTTAATGTTTGTTGTCATGATTGGTTTGATTTGGTTTATGCAGCGTCAGCAAAAAAAGCAGGCGCAGGAGCGCCAAAATCAGCTCAATGCTATTGAAAAGGGCGATGAGATTGTGACGATTGGTGGCATGTTTGCAGTGGTCGATGAGGTTGATCTAGCAGCAAAGCGAATTGTCTTAGATGTTGATGGTGTTTATCTGCCATTTGAGCTATCAGCGATCAAGCGTGTGGTTGAAAAAGGAAGCGCAGTTACATCAGCTGATGTGAATATGACAGAGACTGTAGTTGAAGACACAGCGGTTGAGGCTTCAGATGAAGCTGAATCAGCTATTGAGACAAATTAAGAAGGTGAAGTCTGAAGCATTAGTGTTTCAGACTTTTTTAGGTGATAATAGCAGGTAGCCAGACAGAACTGTCATGTGCTATGGAAATATCGTCTCCAAGGAGAAAAAGCGAGCCAAACCGCATGAAATATGGTAGAATATGAGGTAAGTATGCTTGTAAATAAGGAAAAAACATGTTTGGATTAAAAGCGAAGTCAAAAAAAATCGTTTTGGATAAGATTCCAAAGCACATTGGGATCATCATGGATGGTAATGGACGCTGGGCTAAAAAACGCTTAAAGCCGCGTGTCTTTGGACATAAGGCGGGTATGGACGCTTTGCAGGAGGTAACGATTGCAGCGTCAGACTTAGGGGTTAAGGTGTTAACGGTTTATGCCTTTTCGACAGAAAATTGGTCAAGACCACAAGATGAGGTGAGATTCATTATGAACCTGCCTGTTGAGTTTTTTGATAAGTACGTGCCTGAGCTGCACAAAAATAATGTCAAGGTTCAGATGATTGGTGAGACCAACCGCCTACCAAAGGATACTTTAAAGGCCTTAGAGGCAGCTATTGCCAAAACAAGGCAAAATACTGGCTTGATTCTAAACTTTGCTCTTAATTATGGGGGGCGTGCGGAAATCACTAATGCTGTTGGTCTCATTGCCCAAGATGTCCTAGACGCTAAGCTAAATCCCGGAGACATTACCGAGGACTTGATTGCCAACTATTTGATGACGGATCATTTGCCCTATCTCTATCGCGATCCTGACCTCATTATCAGAACGAGTGGTGAATTGCGCTTGAGTAATTTTATGCCTTGGCAGTCAGCCTATAGTGAGCTTTACTTTACGCCAGTGCTGTGGCCTGATTTTAAGAGGGCTGAGCTGCTAAAGGCCATAGAGGATTATAATCATCGACATCGCCGTTTCGGTGCTATTTAAGGAGAGAGTATGAGAGAACGTTTCATTTGGGGTGGTGTTGCAGCTGCTATTTTCCTACCCTTTTTACTCATTGGCAGCTTACCCTTTCAATTGTTTGTAGGTGTGCTTGCTATGATTGGTGTGTCAGAGCTGCTAAAGATGAAGAGACTTGAGGTCTTTTCCTTTGAGGGTGTTTTTGCCATGCTGGCAGCCTTTGTTCTGACAGTGCCGATGGATCATTACCTGACCTTTTTGCCGATGGACGCCAGCTTTGCTTGTTATGGGCTGTTGGTGTTTTTCCTCTTAGCAGGAACAGTGATTAGCAGTGATTCCTATAGCTTTGAGGACGCAAGCTTTCCGATTGCAGCAAGCTTATACGTTGGCATTGGCTTTCATAATCTGGTTAATGCACGCATGACAGGGATAGACAAGGTTTTTCTAGCTCTTTTTATTGTTTGGGCTACTGATATTGGAGCTTATTTGATTGGGCGCCAATTTGGTAAGCGAAAGCTTTTACCAAAAATATCACCAAACAAAACAATTGAAGGCAGTCTTGGCGGTATGGTCAGTGCAGTGCTTGTTTCTTTTGTGTTTATGCTCTTTGATAAGGCTGTCTATGCTCCTCATCATTTTGGGACAATGTTGATTTTGGTAGCTCTTTTTTCTATTTTTGCTCAGTTTGGAGATTTGGTTGAAAGTGCTGTCAAAAGGCACTTTGGGGTTAAGGACTCAGGCAAATTGATTCCAGGTCATGGTGGTGTTTTAGATCGTTTTGATTCGATGATCTTTGTTTTTCCCATAATGCATCTATTTGGGTTATTTTAAAGCTCGTTATCAATAGACTGAAAGGAAATCTATGTTAGGAATAATTACCTTTATTATTATTTTTGGTATTCTTGTGATTGTCCATGAGTTTGGCCATTTCTATTTTGCTAAGCGGTCTGGTATTTTGGTCAGAGAGTTTGCTATTGGCATGGGACCAAAAATCTTTTCGCATGTTGATCAGCAAGGGACGCTTTACACAATCCGACTATTACCGCTTGGTGGCTATGTGCGAATGGCAGGCTGGGGTGATGACACGACTGAGATAAAAACAGGAACACCTGCTAGCTTGACGCTTAATGATCAGGGCTTGGTCAAGCGGATTAACCTGTCTCAGAGCAAGCTTGATCCAACCAGCCTGCCTATGAATGTGACTGCTTATGACTTAGAGGATAAGTTGACGATTACTGGGCTGGTTCTTGATGAGACAAAGACCTATTCGGTAGACCATGATGCGACCATTGTTGAGGAGGACGGTACAGAGATCCGGATTGCGCCGCTTGATGTTCAGTATCAAAACGCAAGCATTGGCGGTCGTTTGATTACCAATTTTGCAGGGCCTATGAATAATTTTATTCTAGGTATTGTTGTCTTTATTTTGTTTGCCTTTGTTCAGGGTGGTGTGGCTGATTATCATAGCAACCATATTCGTGTGGTGGAAAATGGTGCAGCAGCCAAGGCCGGTATTAAAGACAATGATCAGATTTTAGAGATTAATCATCAAAAGATTAATGACTGGTATGGGCTGACGCAGGCAGTTGCTACATCAACAGCAGATGTTAAGGCTAAGGGCAAGCTAGAGATTACCTATCAGACAGGTGATCAGGTTAAGACTATAGCGCTGAAGCCTGACAAAAAAGGTGACCAGTATCTTATTGGTGTCCAATACCCACTAAAAACAAGTCTGACAGACAAGCTAATAGGTGGCTTTGAGATGGCTGGTAATGGTGCTTTAGTGATTGTCACTGCTCTAAAGGGCTTGATCACCTCCTTTAGTCTGGATAAATTGGGTGGGCCGGTTGCCATGTATCAGATGTCCAATCAGGCAGCTAAGAATGGCTTAGAGTCTGTCTTGTCCTTGATGGCAATGCTCTCTATCAATTTAGGGATTTTTAATTTGATTCCGATTCCCGCACTAGATGGTGGTAAGATCCTGATGAATGTGATTGAAGCACTTCGTCGCAAGCCATTAAAGCAAGAGACAGAGACTTATATTACCCTTGCAGGTGTTGCGATTATGGTTGTGCTCATGATTGCAGTGACCTGGAACGATATTATGCGAGCCTTCTTCTAAGGCTAATGGCCTCTCCCGTTTAAAGGAGAGCCTAAAAGGCTCAATGTAACAGAAATAACAAGAGATATAGTGTCATTATTGTGGTTCTAAGACCTTGCAATGCAGCAAAAGCTTAACCAACATAGCACATTTTGTCTCTTTTTTAGAAATGAATTCTCAATGAAAGGAAAGAGAGCTATCTGCTAAGCTGAGCTCAGCTGACAAGGCTGAGCTAGTGCTTACAGCTTAAAAATAAGATGCTAAGTCTAGTATCAGTACAGGCTGTTTTAGATTGCTCTCTATAGCTTATTTTAATGAAACAAAGTAAAATGCTTATCCCAACCCTGCGCGAAATGCCAAGTGACGCTCAGGTAATCAGTCATGCCCTTATGGTGCGTGCAGGCTACGTCCGTCAGGTATCTGCCGGTATTTATGCCTATTTGCCATTAGCTCATCGTACAATTGAAAAATTCAAGACGATTATGCGGCAGGAGTTTGATAAAATTGGTGCAGTTGAAATGCTAGCACCTGCTCTTCTAACAGCTGATCTCTGGCGTGAATCAGGCCGCTATGAGACCTATGGAGAGGACCTTTACAAGCTAAAAAATCGCGATAAATCAGACTTTATCTTAGGACCGACACACGAAGAAACCTTTACCACGCTAGTACGTGATGCGGTTAAATCCTATAAGCAACTGCCGCTCAATCTGTATCAGATTCAATCTAAATATCGTGATGAAAAGCGTCCTCGTAATGGCCTGCTTCGTACGCGTGAATTTATCATGAAGGACGGCTATAGCTTTCATCAAAGCTATGATGATTTAGATGTCACCTATGACGCCTATCGTCAGGCCTATGAGGCTATTTTCACCAGAGCAGGCTTGGATTTCAAAGGGATTATCGGTGATGGTGGTGCTATGGGTGGCAAGGATTCACAGGAATTTATGGCTATCACACCAGATCGTACCAATTTAGACCGTTGGCTAGTCTTAGATAAGTCTATTCCATCATTGGCTGACATTCCAGAGGAGGTCTTAGAGGAGATTAAGGCAGAGCTTGCTTCATGGTTGATTTCAGGAGAGGATACTATTGCTTATTCAAGTGAATCAAGCTATGCTGCTAACCTTGAGATGGCAACCAGTGAGTACAAGCCCTCATCAAAGGTAACAGCCTTAGATGATCTCATCGAGATTGAGACACCAAATTGTAAAACTATTGATGAGGTAGCAGCCTTTCTTGGCATTACTGAGCATCAGACCATTAAAACTCTCTTGTTTATGGCTGACCAGGAGCCTGTGCTTGCTCTATTGGTTGGAAACGATCAGGTTAATGCTGTCAAACTGAAAAACTACCTTGGAGCAGACTTTTTAGAGCCAGCTAGCGAGGAGGAGGCACATACGATTCTAGGAGCAGGCTTTGGCTCACTTGGTCCAGTTCATTTGGCAGATGGTATCCGTATTGTGGCTGATCGTAAGGTCCAAGACCTTGCAAACGCTGTAGCTGGAGCCAACAAAGATGGTTATCACCTGACTGGTGTCAATCCAAATCGTGATTTCCAAGCAGAGTATGCTGATATTCGTGAGATAAAAGAGGGAGAGATTTCTCCAGATGGACATGGCGTGCTGCAGTTTGCCAGAGGTATTGAAATCGGTCATATCTTTAAGCTGGGGACCCGCTATTCTGATAGCATGGCAGCTAATATCCTTGATGAGAATGGCAGAGCAGTTCCGATTGTCATGGGTTGCTATGGTATTGGGGTTAGTCGTATCCTATCAGCAGTCATTGAGCAGCATGCTCGTCTCTTTGTCAGCAAGACACCAAAGGGTGACTATCGCTATGCTTGGGGGATTAATTTCCCTAAAGAGCTAGCTCCGTTTGATGTGCATTTGATTACCGTTAATGTCAAGGACCAGGAGGCGCAGGACCTGACAGAAAGAGTAGAGGCTAGTCTGATGGCCAAGGGCTATGATGTCCTCACTGATGACCGCAATGAGCGTGTCGGCTCCAAATTCTCTGATAGTGATTTGATTGGACTTCCGATTCGTGTGACGATTGGTAAAAAAGCAGCTGAGGGCATTGTTGAGATCAAAATCAAAGCCACAGGTGACAGCATTGAGGTGCACGCTGATAGCTTGATTGAAACCCTTGATATTCTCACCAAGGACAATTAATGATATGAGGTCAACGATTGTTGATCTCTTTTTGTATGCTATAATGAAAGCATGACAATTGAGGAATTACAGCAGCTGGTACTAGCAGATCATGAGCTAATGACCATTCTAAGCATTATAGAGGCTCTGCCTTTAAAGGATTGTTGGCTGGCAGCAGGTGCAGTGCGAAATACCATCTGGAATCATGTGGCTTATGGGACAGGCTTTGATTCGCTGACAGATGTAGATGTGGTCTTTTTTGACCCTGAAATCTTCTATGAAGCTGGGCAGCTGCTAGAAGAACAACTTAAGTGTGCTTATCCCATGTACCAATGGGAGCTTCGCAATCAAGTGTATATGCAAAAGCATAGCCCTAACACCCTTCCCTATCAATCTAGTCAGGACGCTATCACAAAGTATCCGGAGCGCTGTACAGCGATTGCTGTCAGATTGGTGAGAGGACAGGTAGAGGTTTTTGCTCCTTATGGCTTAGCAGACATTAGTCACTTTGTCTGTCGGCCAACACCGCATTTTTTAGAGAATTCAGAGCGTATGGACTGCCATAGGCAGCGCCTAGCAAAGAAGGACTGGCACAAGAAATGGCCACAGCTGACCTACCATGACTGCTAAGTCAGAGAAAACAAAGCAAGCTAGGACCTCCATACAGTCAAGCAATTAGTCAAAGGACCGGATCCGTCAGCTACAGGCTCTTGTCTAGTTAAAACAAGCACATGAAGATCATCGGCAGATAGCCTTGCCTTTGTAGATACTGTCACACCCTATTTAGCTGTACCATGTGTCTTGTGATAAGCGTGATACTGCTGCCAGAAGCGCCAGCTGAGCCAGAAAGGGCATTAAGCCTACAGCAAGGGTCTTTTAACCTTTGGCTTGTTGTCTTGTAGGAGAGGTCGAAAATGATTACTATTTATGATAAAATAGACCCTAAGAAACTCAGGAGAAAGCTATGTCAGATTTATTCGGTAAATTGATGGAACAAATTGAAATGCCACTTGAGATAAGACAATCAAGTGCCTTTTCGTCTGCTGATATTATCGAGGTCAAGGTGCATTCAGTGTCTCGTCTGTGGGAATTTCATTTTTCCTTTGCAGAGATTCTCCCGATAGATAGCTATCGAGAGCTGTCAGATAGGCTTGCGAGAACCTTTGAGGCAGCAGATATTAAGGTAACATTTGACATCAAGGCAGAGACAATTGATTATTCGGATCATCTGCTGCAAGCCTACTACCAAGAAGCATTTGAGCATGAGCCCTGTAACGGGGCTAGCTTCAAGTCATCTTTTTCCAAGCTTCAGGTCAAGTATGACCATCACCAGCTGATCATTATGGCACCTGACTTTGTTAATAATGACCATTTTAGGAAAAATCACTTGCCTAATCTGGCAGCACAGCTTGAGCGTTTTGGCTTTGGTAGGCTAACGATTGATATGGTGTCTGATCAGGAGATGACAGACCATTTGACAAAGGATTTTGAGACTAGCCGTCAAGCCCTAGTAGAAAAGGCTGTACAGGATAATATCGCAGCACAGCAATCACTGGAGGCCATGCAGCCACCGGCTGAGGAGGCAGCACCAAGCCCAAGCCTTGACTATAGAGAACGCATGGCCCAGCGCCAAGCAAGCTTTGACAAGGCGGTCATTACACCAATGATTGAGGTGGATACAGAGGAAAATCGCATTGTTTTTGAAGGAGTGGTCTTTGATGTGGAGCGTAAGACGACAAGGACAGGCCGCCATATCATCAACTTCAAGATGACAGATTACACCTCCTCTTTTGCCATGCAAAAATGGGCTAAAGATGACGATGAGCTCAGAAAATTTGACCTGATTGCCAAGGGAGCTTGGCTGCGTGTTCAGGGAAATATCGAAAATAACCCCTTTACCAAAAGCCTAACCATGACTGTTCAGCAGGTTAAGGCGATTGTTCACCACGAACGTAAGGACCTAATGCCAGAAGGGCAAAAGCGTGTTGAATTTCATGCACACACCAATATGTCCACAATGGACGCTCTACCGACGGTAGAAGACCTGATTGATACAGCAGCCAGGTGGGGACATCAGGCAGTAGCGATTACTGACCACGCTAATGTTCAGAGCTTTCCGCATGGCTATCATAGAGCACGCAAGGCAGGAATCAAGGCAATCTTTGGCTTAGAGGCCAATATTGTTGAGGATAAGGTACCTATTTCCTTCAATCCTGTCGCTATGGACCTGCATGAAGCTACCTATGTTGTCTTTGACGTGGAGACCACCGGCCTTTCTGCCATGAACAATGATTTGATTCAGATCGCAGCTTCCAAAATGTTCAAGGGAAATATCATTGAGCAGTTTGATGAGTTTATCAATCCAGGCCACCCCTTATCTGCTTTTACAACAGAATTGACAGGGATTACAGATAATCATTTGGTAGGAGCTAAGCCTATACAGCAGGTGCTAGAGGCATTTCAGGCCTTTTGCCAGGGCACTATCCTAGTTGCCCACAATGCTAGCTTTGACGTGGGCTTTATGAATGCCAACTACGATCGGTATGGTCTAGCAAAAATCAGCCAGCCGGTTATTGATACCCTAGAGCTTGCTAGAAACCTGTATCCTGAGTATAAGCGGCATGGTTTAGGCCCTTTAACCAAACGCTTTCAGGTTAGTCTTGAGCACCATCACATGGCCAATTACGATGCTGAAGCAACAGGGCGTCTGCTCTTTATCTTCCTAAAGGAAGCTAGAGAAAAGCATGGTATTACAAACCTGCTTCAGCTCAATACAGACTTAGTGGCAGAGGATTCCTATAAGAAGGCTCGGATCAAGCACGCTACGATCTATGTTCAAAATCAGCTAGGCCTCAAAAACATGTTTAAGCTGGTTAGCCTTTCAAATGTGAAATATTTTGAAGGGGTGCCTAGAATTCCAAGAACCGTCCTTGATCAGCATCGTGAAGGCTTGCTGCTTGGGACAGCCTGCTCAGACGGCGAGGTCTTTGACGCTGTTTTGACCCAAGGAATTGACGCTGCTGTTGATCAGGCCAAATACTACGATTTTATCGAAATCATGCCGCCTGCAATTTACCAGCCCTTGGTAGTCCGAGAGCTAATTAAGGATCAAGCAGGAGTTGAGCAGATTATTCGCGATTTGATTGAGGTCGGCCGCAGAGCTGAAAAGCCTGTCCTAGCTACTGGAAACGTGCACTACATTGAGCCAGAGGACGCCATCTATCGTGACATTATCGTTCGTAGTCTAGGGCAAGGTGCCCTGATTAACCGTACTATTGGCCGCGGAGAGGCTGCCAAGCCTGTCCCGTTACCAGAGGCCCATTTTAGAACAACCAATGAAATGCTTGATGATTTTGCCTTTTTAGGTAAGGACTTGGCCTATGAGGTTGTTGTGAAAAATACCCAAGCCCTTGCTGATCGAATTGAAGAGGTGGAGGTTGTTAAGGGTGATCTGTATACCCCATATATTGATAAGGCAGAAGAAACCGTTGCTGAGCTGACTTATCAAAAGGCCTTTGCTATCTATGGCAATCCACTTCCAGATATCATTGATCTGCGCATTGAAAAGGAGCTAACGTCCATTTTGGGAAACGGCTTTGCGGTGATTTATCTAGCCTCACAAATGCTGGTTAATCGCTCCAATGAGCGTGGTTATCTGGTAGGCTCACGTGGCTCTGTTGGTTCAAGCTTTGTTGCGACCATGATTGGCATCACAGAGGTCAATCCAATGCCGCCTCATTATGTCTGCCCAAGCTGCCAGCAGTCAGAGTTTATCACAGATGGCTCGGTCGGCTCTGGCTATGATTTGCCAAACAAGGCCTGTCCTAGATGTGGGACGCTGTACAAAAAGGACGGACAGGATATTCCTTTTGAAACCTTCCTTGGCTTTGATGGTGATAAGGTTCCAGATATTGATTTGAACTTCTCAGGAGATGATCAGCCCAATGCCCACTTGGACGTTCGTGATATCTTTGGGGAAGAATACGCCTTTCGTGCAGGTACTGTTGGTACTGTCGCTGAAAAAACAGCCTATGGCTTTGTCAAGGGCTATGAGCGAGATTATGGCAAGTTTTACCCAGATGCAGAGGTTGATCGTCTAGCTGCTGGTGCGGCTGGTGTTAAGCGGACGACTGGTCAGCACCCTGGTGGGATCGTTGTTAT
Organism: Streptococcus equi subsp. zooepidemicus; assembly: GCF_015689395.1. Taxonomy (NCBI): domain Bacteria; kingdom Bacillati; phylum Bacillota; class Bacilli; order Lactobacillales; family Streptococcaceae; genus Streptococcus; species Streptococcus equi. Next base: position 1,951,111 of record NZ_CP065054.1, on the reverse strand, counting down.
CCCTAACTATATGGACGTTTATGATTTCACACCTGTGCAGTTTCCGGCAGATGATGTGACAGCCTCATGGCAGACGACCCACTTTAATTTCCATGATATTGATGAAAATGTCCTAAAGCTCGATGTACTCGGTCATGATGATCCCACCATGATTCGTAAGCTGCAGGATTTATCAGGTATTGATCCGATTACTATTCCAGCAGATGATCCTGACGTGATGGCACTTTTTTCTGGAACAGAGGTGCTCGGAGTGACTCCTGAACAAATTGGAACACCAACAGGTATGCTTGGGATCCCAGAGTTTGGAACGAACTTTGTTCGTGGCATGGTGAATGAGACCCACCCAACGACCTTTGCAGAATTGCTGCAGCTATCAGGTCTATCGCATGGAACGGACGTCTGGCTGGGTAATGCTCAGGATCTGATCAAAGAAGGCATTGCCACCCTAAAAACAGTTATCGGCTGTCGAGATGACATCATGGTTTACCTCATGCATGCTGGTCTAGAGCCTAAGATGGCCTTTACCATCATGGAGCGTGTGCGTAAGGGACTCTGGCTAAAGATCTCCGAGGAGGAGCGCAGCTCCTATATCAAGGCTATGCGGCAAAACAACGTCCCAGACTGGTATATCGAATCCTGTGGTAAAATCAAGTACATGTTCCCCAAGGCACACGCTGCCGCCTATGTTTTGATGGCATTGCGAGTGGCTTATTTCAAGGTTCATCACCCCATCATGTATTACTGTGCTTATTTCTCTATTCGTGCCAAGGCCTTTGAGCTCAAAACCATGAGTGGTGGGCTAGCTGCTGTCAAGGCTCGCATGGAGGACATCAGCAATAAGCGCAAGCGCAATGAAGCCTCAAACGTTGAAAATGACCTGTTTACCACTTTAGAAATTGTCAATGAAATGCTTGAGAGAGGGTTTAAGTTTGGCAAGCTAGACCTTTACAAGAGCGAGGCAACTGAGTTTCAAATTGAAGGGGATACCCTAATTCCACCTTTTATTGCCTTAGAAGGCTTGGGAGAAAACGTTGCTAGACAAATCGTCAAGGCTCGCCAAGATGGTGAATTTCTATCAAAAATGGAATTACGCAAGCGTGGTGGTGCTTCTGCCACTCTAGTTGATAAGATGGACGAGCTGGGCATTTTAGGAAATATGCCAGATGACAATCAGCTGAGTCTATTTGATGACTTTTTCTAAGATTGCACAGCCCTAATATTGTCTATGTTAGCTTGTCATACAGTGAAGAGCAGGGCAGGAAGGCTTCCTGTCCTCTTTTTGTCAATACGCAAAGAAAGCCCAAAAAAGAACGAGGAAAAGCATGAATGAATTAGACAAAAATCCTGCCTTAAAGGCAATGGTTGTTTTTAGAAAAGCACAGCGTACCTTAGATGCTCAAAGCTCCGCCTTTTTTCAAAAGGCCAATCTGACTCCTACCCAATTTAGCGTCTTAGAGGTGCTTTATTCCAAAGGAAGCATGAGAATTAACAAGCTCATCGGTTCTCTCTTGGCAACCTCTGGCAATATGACCGTAGTGCTGAAAAATATGGAGAGAAATGGCTGGATCAGCCGCTGCCAAGATGCTAAAGATAAGCGTGCCTGCTTGGTACAGCTAACGCCAGAGGGCAAAGCCTTGATTGAGACTATCCTACCTGAGCATATCAAACGTGTTGAAGCCCTTTTTTCAGTGCTGACAGAGACTGAGCAAAAACAATTGATTACGCTTTTAAAGAAATTTAAAGAGCTCTAAGCAAATGGCTTTACAGGATCTCCTAAGTAGGATATAATCACTACATAGTATAAAAATGTACTAACTAGTTATAATTAGTCATCAAGGCAGTTGATGGCTAGTTATCAGATCATCAAAGGGAGACAAAGCATGAAACAGATTTTAATCATCAACGGTTCATTACGTACAGGATCGTTTAATCACCAGCTTGCTCAAGCAGCTGAGCAGCTACTCGAAGGCAAGGCAGCTGTATCTTACTTGGACTGGGGGCAGGTGCCTATCTTTAGTCAAGATTTAGAAGCCAGTCCCCCCGAGTCAGTGGCAAGCGTACGTGAAGCTATTCAAGCAGCAGACGCTATCTGGATTTTTTCACCTGTCTATAATTTTGCAATCCCGGGCTCTATCAAAAATCTATTGGACTGGGTATCACGCGCCCTTGATCTGTCAGACCCATCAGGACCATCAGCAATCAATGGTAAGGTGGTTACCGTATCATCTGTTGCTAATGGCGGGCACGAGCAGCTATTTGCGCAATACCAGGATTTGCTGCCCTTTATCCGTACGACAGTAGTTGGCGACTTTACCAAAGCCGCTGTCAATCCAGAAGCATGGGCGACAGGTGTTCTTGATATTTCTGAGGAAACAAGGCAAAGCCTTGCAGCACAGGCAGAAGCCCTCCTTGAAGCCATTAATTAAAATACCCTACCGCTAAAAAGATCATCAGCTGTATCTCATCTTCAGAAGCAGCTTGACACACAAAAGAGCTTCAAACCGATTCTGGTTTGAAGCTCTTTTTGAAAGACTTTGTTCTATTAAATAGTGGCTTACTCTAGAATTAGCATACCCTCTTTAGCCTCAAAGGGGTTTTTCGCATTAATACGGTCATAGAATAAGACACCATTAATATGATCAATCTCATGCTGAACCACGATAGCATTGTAGCCCTTTAGCTTAATGCGGTGCTTTTCATTGTGCTTATCGTAATATTCCACTGTCACACGCGCGTGACGGACCACATAGCCTTCCACCACACGATCAACAGACAAACACCCCTCACCGTCAGCAAGAGCAGCGTCTTGAACAGAATGAGACACAATTTTAGGATTATAGAGCACTTCCTCCATGCTGTAAGCCTCCTTAGGTGGATTGCCCTCATTGTCTTCAGGATTTGGAACCAGAACAGCGATGATACGCTTTGACACATCAATCTGAGGTGCTGCTAGACCAACTCCTGCTCGAAGCCCTAATTTTTCTCCCATGACAGGGTCTTGAGAATGCTTTAAAAATTGCATCATTTTTTCACCTAAAATGATGTCATCATCACTAAGAGGAAACTCGACCTCCTTAGCCATAGCACGAAGCGTAGGATTGCCCTCGCGGATAATATCATTCATATCAATGAGATGCTGTGCTTTAATTAATTTATCTTGTGCAGACATTTTGCCTCCCTTTTTTTATATTTGATAATGGCTTTACTATATCACAAATTCCTTATTTTTAAAAGATAAGGCAGGCCAGTGATGACGATATTAGCTAACTCTATCAGATATATTAAATTATTTAAAAAAATAGTTCGTTAATTAGCACGATATATATATATATATATATATACGAAATACACAGGAATTCTAATAATTAATAGATAAAAAATGATAATCGTTCGTAAATAAATCAAACATCTAATCTAAAAAAATTATATTGTTCTGATTGTTCGGTAATTAAAGCAATAGCGCTTGTCGAAAAACTAATGTTCTCTTAATATCAGGTAGCCATGCCAAGGGTTTTGTGTTAAAGTATAGGACGTTCAAAAAATGAAATGGAGAGAGTAATGAGAACACTATTAAAGAAAATGCTAGCAGGAGCAGTGGCCTTTACCATGCTGCTGCTAAACCTGACCTGCGGCATGATGACTGTTTTAGCAGAACAGTATTACGGGTGGAGTGACGGGAGTAGCAGCTATCCGAGTGCTTTATATGTTACACCAGTAGGGGATACTACAAGAAAATTAGATATTCCTGTCTACTGTCTTGATCAAAGATTTTTAGAACCATTATTGTGGGGGAATGGCAAGGATAGACCTAATTATCTGACATTATACAATAAGTACGAAGGGTTTCAAAAGATATTGGAAAGTAATTCAGGTAATACTTCTATGATGTCGGAAACTAAGAATAAGCTCCAAGGTATGAAAGATAAATTACCGGCTATTTTTACAATTTTAAGTAAAGGATATCCAAATCATAATATTGAGTTATGCAAAAAATACTCGCTTAATGATCAATCTGCTAGAAAAGTTACTCAGCTTGCACTTTGGTATTATACTGACAATATTCAAGAAAATGAACTTGTGACAAGGTATATAGATAGCAGAGGGAATGATGAGATGGAGAAGCAGGCATTAAGTTTTTTAATCAAGGAAGGAGAAAAGAATAAAACTGAATCGTCAGAAAAAAATTTAACTTTCTATATTCGTCACATTGATTCAAGATATGGTCCTAGGTATCAAAACCTAATAGGCTCAATTATTGTTCCAGAAGAGCCTCAAAGCAATTTTGAAATTGGTGGTGGAAATGTTATTGATTTAACCTATCAATCTGGACCAATAGAAGAAGGTGGTCATTCAGGTGGCAAGGAAGAGGTAGAGGACACTAAAAAGCCTGATGTGATTATTGGCGGTCAGGGTAGTGTTACTGAGACTACCGAGAATACTCAAGAGGGCATAGGTGGCCAATCAGGTGATGCTACAGAGACTGAGGATACCAAGCAGCCACAACCAGACATTATCCTGGGCGGACAAGGTAATGTGATTGACACGACTGAAAATACCCAAGAGGGCATGAGTGGTCAATCAGGTAATATAGCAGAGACCGAGGACACCAAGCAGCCGCAATCAGATATTATCCTAGGAGGACAGGGTAATGTGATTGAGACAACCGAAGATACTCAAGCGAGTATGAGCGGTACGAATGATATTCAAACATTTGAAGAGGATACACGTCCTAAGCTGGAATTCCATTTTGATAATGAGCTTCCTAATGACGCTCCTAAGCCAGAACAGCCAGAGCAACCAAAGGCACCACAGCAGGATCAGCCGCACCTTTTGCGTTCAATAGAAAGCAACCAAGCCTTACCAAAAGCACATGAGGCAAAAGATATACTTGCTCTTGTAGGGGTAGGAATCCTTTCTATGCTAGGACTGGTCTTCTGGTTTAGACCTTATCAAAAAGACTAAGTTAAAGCTTGGTGTCGACTGAGCTGAGATGATGTCGTCTAACTAAAAGCTTATGAAGATTGGAGAGGTTAGTATCAGTAGCTTCTCCGATCTTTTTTACTAGTTGCTGCTTTTGCATGCAGCATTTATGAGAATAATAGTTGACCAGTTCTGGCTATTTTGCTAGAATAGAGAGGTCGCAAGACAGACTAACTTTTTCTTGGTTTTAGGAGTGCCAACCCTAAGACTCGGATTAAGCAAAAAAGGAGAATTATTATGGCAATCTCAAAAGAGAAAAAAAACGAAATCATTGCACAGTATGCACGTCATGAAGGTGACACAGGTTCAGTTGAGGTTCAGGTAGCTGTTCTTACTTGGGAAATCAACCACTTGAACAACCACATTAAAGAGCACAAAAAAGACCACGCAACTTATCGTGGGTTGATGAAAAAAATCGGACATCGTCGTAACCTATTAGCATACCTACGTCGTACAGATGTTAACCGTTACCGCGAGTTAATCCAATCACTTGGACTTCGTCGTTAATAAGATTCTAAGGACGTTAAGCAGTCCTAGTAGGATCGGACACTGTCAATGTGTAGCTGCATAAGGCAGTTTGTCCTGCTTGCTATGGCTTTTGCAAAGGTTCGATAAGGCTCTTCTAATTTAGAAGGGCTTTTTTTGAGTCCTTGGCTTTCTTGTCTTTCAGAGATACTGAGGATTCATTTTTTATACTGGTGTTTTGCTATTGTTATAAGCTGAAGGTGTCTAGGGCTTTCTAGCCTAGAGAAGTCCTGGTGTGGCTGAGGGTATGATATTGCTTGCCTCTCTTGTGCCAAACAAAAGCAGGTCTGGTACAGTAATTGTTTAGTGGCAGTGTCAAAAAGCAGTGATGGTAATAGTTACCTAGCTTCTTTTCTCTTAAAAATCCTGTCAACAGCTCTGCTATTTCCCTAAAAATATGATAGAATATAAGGGATACTGGGTTTTATGCAAAGACGGGTTCATGAGCTATCACGCGCTGGTCTTTGTAGAAAACAGAGTATCACATTTAATGATTAGGAGTTTTTCATGTCAAAACAAACATTTACAACAACCTTTGCAGGCAAACCACTTGTTGTTGAGGTCGGTCAAGTGGCTAAGCAAGCAAATGGTGCCACTGTCGTTCGTTATGGGGAGTCTACAGTGCTAACCGCTGCTGTCATGTCTAAGAAGATGTCGACAGGAGACTTTTTCCCACTTCAAGTCAATTACGAAGAAAAGATGTATGCAGCAGGTAAGTTTCCTGGTGGCTGGATGAAGCGTGAGGGGCGTCCTTCGACAGATGCGACCTTAACCGCTCGCTTGATTGACCGCCCTATCCGTCCTATGTTTGCTGAGGGCTTTCGTAATGAGGTCCAGGTGATTAATACTGTCCTGTCTTATGATGAAGATGCTAGTGCTCCTATGGCTGCTATGCTTGGTAGCTCATTAGCCCTATCGATTTCAGATATTCCTTTTAATGGGCCGATTGCTGGTGTTCAGGTGGCCTATGTTGAGGGTGAATTTATCATCAATCCTGATAAGGCCCAGCAGGAGGCTTCATTATTAGAGTTAACCGTAGCAGGAACAAAAGATGCGATCAATATGGTTGAATCTGGTGCCAAGGAATTGCCAGAGGCTATTATGCTAGAAGCACTTTTGGTTGGTCATAAGGCTATACAGGAGTTGATTGCTTTTCAAGAAGAGATTGTTGCAGCGGTGGGCAAGGAAAAGGCTGAGGTAGAGCTATTACAGGTTGCTGCTGATTTGCAGGCTGAAATCATAGAGACTTACAATGCTGATTTGCAGCAGGCTGTTCAAGTTGAGGAGAAAAAAGCACGTGAAGCCGCAACCGAGGCTGTCAAGGAGCGTGTCATAGCTGCATACGAGGAGCGTTATGCAGCAGACGAAGAGCATGACCGTATCATGCGTGATGTGACTGAAATTTTGGAGCAAATGGAGCATGCTGAGGTTCGTCGCCTCATCACTGAGGACAAGGTTCGTCCTGATGGTCGTCGTGTTGATGAGATCCGCCCACTTGCTGCTGAGATTGATTTCTTGCCGAGAGTACATGGCTCAGGCCTCTTTACGCGCGGTCAAACTCAAGCTTTGTCCGTCTTGACCCTAGCCCCAATGGGAGACACTCAAATCATTGATGGGCTTGAGCCTGAGTACAAAAAACGTTTCCTGCACCACTATAATTTCCCTCAATATTCTGTTGGTGAGACAGGTCGCTATGGGGCAGCAGGACGTCGTGAAATTGGGCATGGTGCCTTAGGTGAGCGTGCTCTTGCTCAGGTCCTTCCAAGCCTTGAGGAGTTTCCATATGCTATTCGTCTAGTGGCTGAGGTATTGGAGTCAAATGGTTCTTCCTCTCAGGCTTCTATCTGTGCAGGGACACTTGCCTTGATGGCTGGTGGTGTGCCGATTAAGGCACCGGTTGCGGGTATTGCTATGGGACTTATCTCTGATGGGACAAACTACACTGTCCTAACGGATATTCAGGGGTTAGAGGACCATTTTGGCGATATGGATTTTAAGGTTGCGGGGACACGCCAAGGGATTACAGCCCTTCAGATGGATATTAAAATTGAAGGTATCACACCTCAAATCCTAGAAGAAGCCTTGGCGCAGGCTAAAAAGGCTCGCTTTGAAATTCTTGACTTAATTGAGGCAACCATTGCTGAGCCTCGTCCAGAATTGGCACCAACAGCACCAAAGATTGATACCATCAAGATTGATGTTGATAAGATCAAGGTGGTTATTGGTAAGGGCGGCGAAACCATTGACAAAATTATCGCTGAAACAGGTGTCAAGATTGATATTGACGAGGAAGGAAATGTGTCAATCTACTCAAGTGACCAGGTTGCTATTAATCGTGCTAAGGAAATCATTGCCAGCTTAGTGCGTGAGGCTAAGGTAGGAGAGGTCTATCATGCCAAGGTTATCCGTATTGAAAAATTTGGTGCCTTTGTTAACCTCTTTGATAAGACAGATGCGCTTGTGCATATCTCTGAAATTGCTTGGAGCCGCACTGCTAATGTATCAGATGTCCTTGAAATCGGTGAAGAGGTTGACGTTAAGGTCATTAAGATTGATGATAGGGGACGCATTGACGCATCAATGAAGGCCTTGGTGCCACGCCCGCCAAAGCCAGAAAAATCAGAAGCAAAAAAAGAAGACAAACATGACTAACACAAATGAACTAGATATTCGTTTAAGAGCCTTTATCAATGCCCCAGACAATTTTTTAGATGGCGTGGCCTTGGTTAATGCTTTTCATCAGTATCCGGTATGGGCAGCAAAAAAGCCCTATGCCATTGAGATTGAAGGAGTAAGAGTCTTTCCTGTATTCACAGATAAGGACGACATGGCGACCTTTAAAGAGGAGCAAAAGAGTGCACAAGCTCAGTACTGGGTAGAGCGCTCTGCTCTTACTGTCTTGGAGGAGGCTGTTCATGCAGGTGCTGCTGGGCTAGGCTTTAATCTCAAGAAAAAGGGAGATTTTGGCAATTCTACAGTATTCAAGGCTGCTGATATGATTCAGTTTATGAACAATTACACAACGATTTTGAATACCTTGATGAGTGATGACAATAGCGTAGCAGATACTCTGGATAGGATTTATCTGGTGCCGGCCTTTGTTTACCCTAAGGAAGAGGAGCATTACTATGACAGGCTTTTTCCAACCATGTCAACTCCAGAGGGGAAGCGCTATGTTCCTGCCTTTTCAAATCTTCAGAGCTTCGCTAAATGGTACAATCAAGAGGAGTTTGGCGGCCTTTTTAGGAAATCAGGCGGTGTTATCTTAACATGGAAGATAGCAGACATTTATCAGCCAAGAAATGGCAATAATGACATAGACGAGACCTTTGGGGTTGCTATTGACCCCTTTGATGATCAGCAGATTCTTGTTGATTGGTCTGATATTGACACATAAAAGGAGTTTGAATGGGCTGGTGGAAGGACAATATTGATATTGTAAAGCAACTAGATCCTGCTGCGCGTAGTACCCTAGAGGTTATCCTAACCTACCCTGGATTAAAGGCCTTGGCAGCGCACAGGCTGTCGCACTTTTTGTGGCAGCATGGCTTTAAGCTGTTGGCTCGAATGCATAGCCAGTTTTGGCGTTTTTGGACACAGATTGAAATCCATCCGGGAGCTAGGATTGCTTCAGGTGTTTTCATTGATCATGGAGCTGGCTTGGTGATTGGCGAGACGGCCATTGTTGAAAAGGGAGCCATGCTTTATCATGGAGTGACACTTGGTGGAACCGGAAAAGATCGAGGAAAGCGGCACCCTACTGTTCGTGAGGGGGCATTGATTTCTGCGCATGCTCAAATTATCGGTCCTGTCGAGATTGGGAAAGCGGCTAAGGTTGGAGCTGCAGCTGTTGTGTTGGCTGATGTACCAGCTGGAGTGACGGTCGTTGGCATACCAGCTAAAATTGTTCGAGTGCATGAAAAAAAGATTTCAGTGCAGGATTAAGAGCCTTCTCTAGGTGGAGGCTGCCAGTCAAAAAAACGACAAGCTTTTGGAGGGGAATTAGAGCCCTATGCTTACCTCAGTTGCTGACAGCTTACGCAGTCTAAGAGAAAAGGACAAAACAAAAGGGAAAAGTGATGATAAAAATCTATGATACCATGACCAGAAGTCTGCGAGAGTTTGTACCAATAACTGATAAGGTGGTCAATATGTATGTCTGCGGGCCGACGGTTTACAATTATATTCATATTGGCAATGCCCGTTCGGCTGTGGCCTTTGATACGATTCGTCGCTACTTTGAATACGCAGGCTATACAGTCAATTACGTTTCAAATTTTACAGACGTAGATGATAAGATTATTAAAGCAGCCAAGGTAGCAGGCCTGTCACCAAAGCAATTGGCAGATCAATTTATCGCTGCCTTTATGGAGGATACCAAGGCACTTGGTGTGAAGCCAGCCACTAAAAATCCACGCGTCATGGACTACATGGACGAGATCATTGCCTTTATCGCTGCTTTAATCAAAAAAGGCTATGCCTATGAGTCGGCAGGTGATGTTTATTTTCGTGTGGCAAAGGCGGCAAATTATGCTAAGCTGGCTAACAAAACCATTGCTGATTTGGAGGCTGGTGCCAGTGGTCGTACAGACACAGAAACTGCCCTCAAGGAAAATCCTTTGGATTTTGCCTTGTGGAAATCGGCCAAGGCAGGTGAGATTGCTTGGGCAAGTCCTTGGAGCTCAGGTCGTCCTGGCTGGCATATTGAGTGCTCTGTAATGGCAACCGAGCTTTTGGGAGATACCATTGATATTCATGGTGGTGGAGCAGACCTAGAATTTCCACACCATACCAATGAAATCGCCCAATCAGAGGCAAAAACTGGCAAAAGCTTTGCCAATTACTGGATGCATAATGGCTTTGTTAATGTTGACAATGAAAAAATGTCCAAGTCACTGGGCAACTTTGTGACTGTTCATGATCTATTAAAGACAGTTGATGGGCAAACGCTGCGCTTTTTCTTGGCTACTCAGCATTACCGTAAGCCGATTAATTTTACTGAAAAGGCGATTCATGATGCTGGGGTTAACCTTAAATATTTGAAAAACACGCTTCAGCAGCCCACAGTAGCCACAGCAGACGCTAGACAGCTTGATGCTTTTATCACTGCTTTCAAAGCGGCTATGAATGATGATTTTAATACAGCAAATGGGATCACAGTCTTATTTGACATGGCAAAATGGATTAATTCGGGTGCCTACTCAGAAGCTGTCAAATCAGCGTTTGAAGAGATGCTGGCGGTTTTTGGCATTGTCTTTGAAGCAGAAAGCCTAGACACAGAGATTGAGCAGCTGATTGCTGAGCGTCAGGAGGCACGCGCCAATCGAGATTTTGCAAAGGCAGATGCTATTCGGGACCAGTTGGCAGCTCAGGGGATCAAGCTGTTGGATACAAAAGATGGTGTGAGGTGGATACGTGACTAATTCAGTTGATGTCAATTTGATTAATGGCATTGCCCTTGCCTTTGTTGGTGATGCTGTTTATTCTTATTATATTCGTCGTCATCTGATTTTCCAAGGCCAGACCAAGCCAAATAAGCTTCACCACCTTGCAACAAAATATGTTTCTGCAAAGGCACAGGCCTCTTTGATTCAGGCCATGCTAGAAGCACAGCTATTGACCGAAAAAGAAAAAGACATCTACAAACGAGGCCGCAATACCAACAGCCATACCAAGGCAAAAAATGCTGATGTAGTAACCTATCGTATGTCAACAGGCTTTGAGGCTGTTATGGGCTACCTTGATATGACAGGTCAGACAGAACGTCTAGAACTGTTGATCCAGTGGTGTATCAAGCAGGTGGAGAACAGACCTCAATCATAATGATGAATAATCTAAAACACTCTCTATGTCGCTAGCGATTTGCCATCGCTTAAAGCTATGAGAGTGTTTTTATGTTGTGTTTAAAAGTTGTGTCACAATATAGATACAAACGAAACATAAAATAAATATTTGTAATAAAAACGTAACAAAACTATTGAAAAATTTTCCGAATAGTTTATAATGAAAGAGTCATAATAAAATGATAGGAGAATGTCTATGAAATCAATGAGAAAAGTAATCTTAGTTACTTCAGCAATGGTGTTGTTAGGCTCACTTGCCTTTGTATCAGCAGTAGCAGCGCAGGACAATCAACCAACCACAGCAGCTCAAGCACAGGCAGCAGCTGAAGCCAGTGTCAGTGCTCGTATGCGTTCAGAACAGTCCGTTATTGAAGCTAACATTGCCACAAGTCAGCCAGTTAGCCAAAGCACTGAGGCTACTATTTTACTAAAGGATGCCAAAGGCAACACGATTAATAGTACAGCCTATACCATGCAGGCTGGTCAAAGCCGGTTTTCAGTATGGTTTGACCTTACGAACCTAAAGGTCAGTGATTACAGTATATCAGTAAGTGTTCCTGATAAAGAAAAGGCCTTTAGTGGTAGCTCAGCACCTATTCATTTTGATGGAAAGCCAACCAAAAATACCCCAGAGACAGAACAGAAAAGCAGCAATCCAGCACCGGCGAATAACCAGCCTAAACCCGCTGCTAGCAGTAGGGTGACAAGCACTGAGCAAGTCCAAAGTGTGCCTAGTGAAGCTACTAGCGCCAATCACATGACAAGAAGCAATCATCGATCCGATAAGGCCCTAAAGGCAAGTCAGGCAAGCTCAAGCGGCACACCATCAGCTGCCAAATCAATAGATTCTGATGAGAAAGACAAGGGCATGCTTTCTGATAGTGCTGTCCAAGATAAAGAGCAAAAAGGCTTTCCTTGGCTGCTATCATCTCTAATTGCTCTTACAGCGGCTGCTTTACTTGCCCTTATCGTCAAAGCTGTTCACAGGAAATAAAAAGAGCAGCAAGAGCTATTTTATCGCTTTCGTGGTATAATAAAAACCATGAAAGCTAAAGAAATCAATGAAATCAAGGATATTGTCTATGGCGTCCATGCCGTTACCGAGAGTTTACTGGCCAATACTGGAAATAAGCTTTACATTCAAGAGGACCTACGCGGTAAGAATGTCGATCACATCAAGGATTTAGCCACCAGTAAGAAGGTGTCTATCTCTTGGACAAAAAAGAAAGCCTTGAGCGAAATGACAGCAGGAGCTGTTCATCAGGGCTTTGTGCTTCGAGTGTCAGCCTTTGCTTATACTGAGCTAGATGAGCTGCTAGAGCTGGCGCAGCAGGAGGCTAACCCTTTGCTGCTGATCTTAGATGGACTGACAGATCCTCATAATTTTGGGTCTATTTTAAGAACAGCCGACGCAACAGATGTTTGCGGTGTGATTATTCCCAAGCATCGTGCTGTTGGTGTGACACCAGTTGTTGCTAAGACCTCAACAGGAGCTGTTGAGCATGTTCCAATTGCTCGCGTGACAAATCTTAGCCAAGCATTGGATCAGCTAAAAGCAAATGGCTTTTGGGTCTTTGGGACAGATGTAGCTGGCACACCATCACACAAGTGGAATACCTCAGGCAAGCTGGCTTTGATTATTGGCAATGAGGGTAAGGGCATTTCAGCTAACATCAAAAAACAGGTAGATGAAATGATTACCATTCCTATGACAGGACATGTTCAGAGCTTGAATGCTAGCGTTGCTGCTGCTATTTTGATGTATGAAGTATTTAGAAATAAATTATAGATGAAAAAAAGACTATTGCTGGTTGATGGCTATAATATGATTGCCTTTTGGGAGTCAACTCGTCAGTTTTTTAAGACAAATCAATTGGATCAAGCTAGAAGGATCCTGCTAAATAAGCTGAACAACTATGCACATTTTGATGATAGTGACATTATTTGCGTGTTTGATGCTCAGTATGTTCCAGGACTTAGACAGCGTTATGACCAATATAGGATCTCTGTTATCTTTACTGAGGAGGAAGAAACAGCTGATAGCTATATTGAGCGAACTGCTGCTGAGCTCAACACCGCTCTAACCATGGTAGAGGTTGCTACTAGTGATCTGAATGAACAGTGGACGGTCTTTTCCCAAGGCGCCTTGCGTGTTACTGCTAAAGAGCTTGAGCAGCGTGTTAATGCTGTTAAGTCGGATTTAGATAAGCTGTCACAGGATATTGATCTTAAAAGGCCTAGACTGGGTCCCTTTGATCAAGGGCAGCTTAATCAGCTCAAGGACTTTATGGACCGATTAGATGATTAGTAAGCTTATCTTGCTAGCTTGACAGCTTTTCTAGGTATGATTTTCTAGGCTGCTAGAGCAGCTCACACAATCTAACGGTGATTATTTATGAGGCGGCTGGTTCTTATTGCTTTCCTAGATGATATTTTTTTGTTATACTATGAGAAAATCATTTGATTATTAAACGATAATGACATTATTTGGGAGTTCAGATGACATTTGTATTGATGACAGATTCAACAGCGGATTTAGATTCTTTTTGGGCAAAGGAGCATAACATTGATATAGTAGGTCTGACTGTTGAATGTGATGGTAAGGTTTACAAGACGGTTGGTCCAGATAGATTAACGAGTGATGCTTTGCTAGCTATGATGAAAAGCGGTAGCCAGCCCAAAACAAGCCAGATAAATGTTGGTCAGTTTGAAGAGGTTTTTCGACATTACGCAGCTGATAACCAAGCTCTTTTATATATCGCCTTTTCTTCAGTCCTATCAGGTACCTATCAAAGTGCTGTTATGGCACGTGAGCTGGTTTTGGAGGACTATCCAGACGCTGTAATTGAGATTGTTGATAGCTTGGCTGCAGCAGGAGGAGAGGGCTATTTGACCATGCTAGCCTCGGAGGCGCGTGATAACGGAAAAAGCTTATTAGAAACCAAAGCGCTAATAGAAGGTATTTTGCCTCGCTTGCGTACCTATTTTTTAGTAGATGACCTTTTTCATCTTGTGCGAGGAGGACGCTTGTCAAAAGGCTCTGCTTTTATAGGCAGCTTAGTGAATATTAAGCCTCTCTTATGGATTGATGCCAGCGGAAAATTAGTTCCTATTGCCAAGATTCGTGGCCGTAAAAAGGCCATCAAGGAAATTGCTGATAGAGCCACAAAAGATATTGCTGATTCAACTGTTGTTGTGTCCTATACTAGTGATCAGACTGGGGCAGATGACCTGCGAGAACAGCTATTAGCACATGAAGGTATCAGTGATGTCTTTATGCTGCCACTTGGACCGGTGATTGCTGCTCATACGGGTCCAGATACCTTAGCGGTTTTTGTCATTGGCAAGGAAAAAAGATAAAAAGAAAAGGATTGAAAGGCTTGTTTCAATTCTTTTTTGTCTGCTATAGTTTGTTTTAGCTGTGACGCCGCTTAAGAGTATGGGTGTTCGCGTTTTTTATTTTTAATCAAAAGCCAGAATGAATTGTTTGACAATGAAGGTGCGCGTGCAGGTAAGCTAGCATAACAGAACAGGGCTTTTTGATTTATCAGAAGTCAGATGTCAAATGGTTTAAGCAGTTGATAGGAGCTTTGGTCATTCCACCCCTAATCTTTGTATTGTTATTTGCATAGGAGCTAACAGGAACTGAGCGGATTTTTTTGGAGGGAAGTCAAGGCTAATAGTCCAGCTCAAAAGCAAGCCTGTTCTTCTTGTGAAAAAAGAAAAATAATCAAAGAAATAGAGCTAAACCACTTGACTATCAGTTAAGAAGTTTGATACTATAGTAGACGGTATTGTTTACCCCATTTGAAAGGCCCCGGAACCTTCCAAATACCTTCGATGGACCGGAACATCCATCACTAATGTAAACAAAAACGAATTCGTATAGGAGAAATCATGAACAAAACAACTTTTATGGCTAAACCAGGCCAAGTTGAACGCAAATGGTACGTTGTTGACGCAACAGATGTGCCACTTGGACGCCTTTCTGCAGTAGTTGCTAGCGTACTTCGCGGAAAGAACAAGCCAACCTTCACACCGCACACTGATACAGGTGACTTTGTTATTGTTATCAATGCTGAGAAGGTTAAATTAACTGGTAAAAAAGCAACTGATAAGGTTTATTACACTCACTCAATGTACCCAGGTGGCTTGAAATCAATCACTGCTGGTGAGCTTCGCTCTAAAAATGCCGTTCGTTTGATTGAAAAGTCAGTAAAAGGCATGCTTCCACACAACACTCTTGGACGTGCACAAGGTATGAAATTAAAGGTCTTTGTTGGTGGTGAGCACACTCATGCTGCACAACAACCAGAAGTACTTGATATTTCAGGACTTATCTAAGAGAAAGGAGCATTAAATAATGGCACAAGCACAATATGCAGGTACTGGTCGTCGTAAAAACGCTGTTGCACGCGTTCGTTTAGTTCCAGGTACTGGTAAAATCACTGTTAATAAAAAAGATGTTGAAGAATACATCCCACATGCTGACCTACGTTTAGTCATTAATCAGCCTTTTGCAGTGACTTCAACTGAAGGCTCATACGACGTTTTTGTTAACGTTGTAGGTGGTGGTTATGCTGGTCAATCAGGTGCGATTCGTCATGGTATCGCTCGTGCGCTTCTTCAAGTGGACCCAGATTTCCGTGACTCACTAAAGCGCGCTGGTCTTCTTACACGTGACGCACGTATGGTTGAACGTAAAAAACCAGGTCTCAAAAAAGCCCGCAAGGCATCACAATTCTCAAAACGTTAATATCCAGTTATATCAACGTTTCAGAGCACTTTGCGAAGATTTCGCAAGGTGCTTTTTTGTTGAAAAAAGCGCCTTGGTAATCCTTTTGGTAATCTGTTGAGGCCTAGTTTTGAGAGTGGTTAAGCTAGAATGACTATTTAGCTTTATTGAGGTAATCCGCGAACTTTTTAATAGATTGTTTTTCTCCTGATTTTGTAGCATGACTATAAGTATCTAAAGTCATCTGGCTGCTAGCATGACCTAGACGTTTAGCAGTATTGACTGGGTCAATTCCCATTTCAATCATCAAGGTTGCGTGAGTGTGTCTAAACCCATGTGGGCTAATCTTTTTAAGATTATGCTTACGTATAATACGTTTTAGAATATTGTTGATATAGTCAGCGTGTAAGGGTTCTATCTCACCATCTCGGTTGCAGTATGTAAACATAAATTCTTTGTCGAGAGAAAGAGGCTGTACTGATAATTGCCACTTTTCTCTGCTAGTTTCCTGTTTCCATTTGTTGAGGATAGAACAGGTTTCATCATCAAGATAGATAGAGCGCACAGAGAATGTATTTTTAGTTCCTTTTTCAATGGCATGGCCATCTATTCTTCCTAAACTTTTGCTAACTGTTAATAGTTGATTCTCAGAATCAAAATCTTCCCATTTAAGGGCGTAGAGCTCTCCTTTTCGTAATCCGCTGTATGCTAGTAATCGAAATAGTGCATAATGTTTATAAGGTTCATTTTCTAAAATGATTGTCAAAAAATGATGCAACTCACTAACTGTCCAGTAATTGTCACTGACAGTTTTTTTGAGTTTGGGCATAATAACCTTGCTCATGGGATTTCGTTCAATATAATTCATATTAATGGCAAATTCAAATATTTTAGAAGTATAAGATTTGATTTGCTTCATGTTTTTGAATGTCTTGGCTTTGTCAGTGATGAAGGTTTGACAGTCTAAAGGACTGATTTTTGAAATTTTCTTTTCTCCAAAAACAGGAAGAATATGTAGGCGATAGAGGTCGGCAGTTTTGACTGCAGTAGTTGCTTCAACAGTATCTTTATAAGCTTCATACCACCTTTGATAAAGCTCTTGGTAAGTGTAGGTTGTTTGAGCAGTAATATGGACAAAAGTTCCACTATTCAACTGATGATTAACAGCAGTTTCATGAGCTTTGGCAGCTTTACGCGTCTTGAATCCTCGTTTAGTATAATATTTTTTCTTACCGTAGTCGTTTAGACCAAGGTAAACTTTAACAAAATAGGTGATTCCTTTTGTAGATTGGTACTTGTGTACAGACATAACAGTTCTCCGTTTCTAAGTTTTCGGAGCTTATGTAATTGAGAAACTGTTAGTTTATTTTTTATGTCGATCTTCTTGTCTAATTCGGTATTCTTCGGTCTGAATCCAGGTTTGCCAAATTTCTGATTCTCGTTTTAAACTATTCATGTGTTTAGTGAAAGTTTTCATGAATTCTTCCTCATGATTGATCAAGTAGCGCGCTAAAATGCGCCTAAAATCGTCTGAGAAGCCGTCATTTAAGGGCATAGACAGGTGGATTTCTCCTAGTTCAATTCCTTTCTTCAGCTTTTTCATATCGCTTTTAAAAGGTGTTACAGAACTAATCTCGGAAATTTTAAAACTGTCCGTAATAATGTTCATAGTTGACGGTGCTTGTTTGTTATCATCAAGTCCTAAGATGTAAGCAACGGATACGCCGAAATAGTCAGCTAATTTTTGAGCATTCCCTTTTTTCGGTTGACGAATGCCTTGATTGTATCCTGATAAGGTTGGATAAGCGATATTTGTAGCAGAACTAATCTCAGTCAGTTTTTTGCCGCTCTCTTCTATCAGTTTTGCAATATGATTGGTCATAAATACCTCCTTGAGAGTATTATAACACATTTAATTCTTTTTGAATAAAAACAGTTGACAAAAATTCTAAAAGAATATATAATTCAAAATGAATAACAAATAAATTCGGAGTTTATTTAATTGAGAAATGGAAACGAGGTAATGATATGTCTGAAGAAGCGACTTTAGTTGTTCAACTTCCCAAAGTTTTGGAAAAACAATTAAGAGCACATTATGATGAAATGGTTTCTACAGCTATTGAAAGAGCGCTAGAGGATAAAGAATTATATAAACCTATGGTTCGGATGGCAGCCCTTTCTAGATGGCTTGATGTGTCAACGACAACACTTCAAAAGTGGACGCGAGAAGGAATGCCTACAATGGTCATTGATGGGGTGACGCTTTACGATAAACGAGCGGTTACACGTTGGTTGAAGCAATATGAAAGATGAAGTAAAGGATGGCTAATAGACGAATGTTGAGTAAAACGGTAGTGCAGACACAACGATTTTTACGCCTACCACTTGAAGCGCAGGCACTTTACTGTCACTTGGTAGTCAATGCAGATGATGATGGTATTGTTGAAGCTTTTCCTGTTATGCGAATGATCAACGCTAATGAGGACAGTTTGAATTTATTAACTCTTAAGCAGTATTTACTCTTGTTAAACAATGAAATGGTTTACTTTATCAAGGATTTCTTTGAGCAGAATACCATCAAAGCAGATCGTTACACACCGAGTAGTCATCGTCAACTTCTTATAGATTATCTGAAGGATAATCAGTTGTTGGAGTGTCTAAATCTAGGACCACGCTTGATTAATTATCTTCAAAATACTCGGCTCCAAGTTGGAACCAGTCTGGATCCAGATGGGAACCGCAATATAATTAAAGATAAGATAAGTAAAGATAGGATAGGTAAAGATAAGTTAAGTCAAGATAAGATAGGATTAGATAATGATCCATTCTCATCACGACTGACTGATGACATCTGGTTAATGGAAACACTATGGCATCGAGAATTAACCCGACAGGAAAAAGTATTACTAGAAGGATTAACAGTTAGTGATTCTTTATTGCAGTTAGCTATTCACAAAACAGCTGAGCTTGAGCCAAAGAAACAAAATATGAGTTATGTCAAAGGGATATTAATGAATTGGGAAGCTAGAGGTTTTATAACTGCTGACCAAGTGATAGTGTCTGAAAAAGACTACCGTCCATTAGAAATTTCAAATGTGGAAGTATCTGAAGATTTTATAGCAGCTATGGATATATGGAAAGATTAGGAGGATAACTAGTGATGACAGTATATTATCAATTAGAAAATATGTTAGTGGCTGGATTTAAGTCACAAGAGGAGTACGACCGCTATCAGGCTCTCAAGAGAGACTATGAAGGGGAGTCAGAGGACTACAGCTTTTCTATTAGAGAAATCACCAATCAGATTGAAATCATTTGTAAGACCTCAGAAAATGATTTTCCTGATTTAGAAGAAGGAATATTAGCTGACTATATGGAATTAGTAGCTCAGTTAAAACGCTATGATACTAAGCAGGCAGACCGATATTTAGGGATGATCCGCCATGTCTGAACGTGTCAGAAATATTTTAAAGAAGTTTTATGTGACGGAATTGCAGAATGAAATGCTTAATCAGCTAGTAAATGATACGGGCTTACAAACATTCTCTAATTATGCTCGTCGGATGCTCTTTAAGGAAACGTCACTTTTTATTCAATTTGATGAATCACAGTTTGAGGAATTGATTTATTCTTTAAGACGTGTCGAAAATAATTTAAGGCAGTTATCAAGTATTGCAGAACAGTCTCAAAATATTCAAGCTTACAGAGCTATAGAGTATAGCAGAAGGCTAGTTTCAAATTATGAAAAGCAGTTAACTCATTACTACAAGCAGAAGAAAAGAAAATTATTATCTAAGGGAGCTTAATGGTTAAAAGGAGAATTAGAAACGTTATTAAACAAGTCTTTTTATCTGAAGAAGAAAATCAAAAATTGTTAAATCGAATGAAGCAAGATGGCTTCTCAAACTTTTCTATTTTTGCTAGAAAGCAATTGTTGAAACCTGATTTTGAAACATGGCTAGTAAGCTTTCCGGAATATCAGACTCTGACGAATAGATTGCTATTTATTGGCAGAACAATTAATTCTATTGCCAAGAGTGCGACCCAGTTTGGGAAAATCTCTCCGCAAGACTTGATGGAATTAGGTCAGCTGATGGAAGAACTTGTAGAACATGTAGAGAAGCAAATCAGGGAAGATAAGCAACGAGTAGCTAAGAAGTGATAGTACTCCAGTAATTTTGGCAGCATAGTTTTAAAATAAGATAGCAAAAACGCTGATGGTGGTCAGTGTTTTTTATTATGTCGTCATAAAAAATCCTTGTACGGACAATGTGCGGCACCGTATAAAGTACGGTTATGTCCTTAGAATGTTAAAAGGTCTTTGCGAGCTCAGATAGTGTATACACACTATCGTAAAAAATAAACATCAACAAAGGTCAGACTGACACTTTTGAACTGATGTTTGTTTTTTATTTTGGGGAGAATCCCCAAACCCCTTGAGAAATAGTTCGAGACGAAGGTAGAAAATGGTATAATAGAGACAACAAAACAGTTTGGGAGTGTAAAATGGCAAATACAAATACGAGTGCTAATATTGGCTTCGAGAAGGAGCTCTGGGATGCGGCAGATTCTTTACGAGGTCATATTTCAGCAGCGGATTATCGAAAAGTGATCATTGGTTTGATTTTCTTAAAGTATGTTTCCGATTCGTTTACGATTAAATATAATTATCTTCTCAAAGAAGATGAAGGATTTGAAGAAGACCGCGATGAATACGTTTCTGAAAACATCTTCTTTATCCCACCAAAATCAAGATGGGCTTACATTGCGGAAAAAGCACACACCCCTGAAATTGGTCTTGCGATTGATGATGCCATGCGTGAGATTGAGCGTGAAAACAAATCGCTGAGTGGTGTTCTGCCTAAAGTCTATGCCTCGCCTGACTTGGATCAGCGTGTACTGGGCGAAGTCGTTGATATTTTTACAAATATCAACATATATGATTATGGTAATGAAAAAGATTTGCTCGGTCGAACATACGAATACTGCTTGGAACAATTCGCTGCCTATGAAGGTAAGAATGGTGGGGAATTTTACACACCAACAAGCATTGTTAAAACAATTGTTGAGATTTTAAAACCTTTTAATGGTCGTGTATACGACCCAGCCTGTGGTTCTGGCGGTATGTTTGTCCAATCAGAGACATTTGTTGAAAATCATAGCGGCAATATTAACAATCTCTCCATTTACGGACAAGAAGCCAATACCGATACGTGGAAAATGGCAAAAATCAACATGGCTATTCGCGGTATTGAACCTAACTTTGGACCTCATCAAGCAGATACTTTTACCAACGATTTACACCCGACACTCAAGGCGGACTATATCATGGCAAATCCTCCGTTTAACTTGAAGAAGTGGGGAGCAGATAAGCTAGCAGATGACGTTCGTTGGAAGTACGGCACACCTCCTGATAGTAATGCTAACTATGCGTGGATACAACACATGATACATCACTTGGCGCCCAATGGTAAAATTGGTCTTGTCTTGGCAAATGGGTCACTATCATCTACACAAAGTGGCGAAGGGGATATTCGCAAAGCTATTATCGAGGAAGATTTGGTTGAAGGTATTGTGGCACTCCCTGCCCAACTCTTTTACAGTGTGACTATTCCAGCCTGCCTTTGGTTTATTTCTAAGAATAAAAAGCAAAAAGGGAAAACGGTCTTTATCGATGCCAGAAATCTAGGTCACATGGTTGACCGTAAACATAGAGATTTTACGGACGATGACATCCAAAAGATTGCTAAGACATTTGAAGCCTTCCAAGAAGGAACATTGGAAAATGAAAACGGCTTTTGTGCTGTTGTCGAGACTGAGGACATTGCTGAGCAGGACTATATCTTAACGCCGGGACGTTATGTCGGTGTTGAAGACAGGGAAGAAGATAGCGAACCCTTTGAAGAGAAAATGGAACGCTTAACCACAGAACTGTCTGAACTATTTAAACAATCTCATGTCCTAGAAGAAGAAATCAAACAACGATTGGAGGAGATTGGGTTTGAGATATAAGACATTGTCAGAAGTCGGTAGCTATGTCTCTGAAAAAATCAATGTGAGTAAGTTAAGGCTGGAGAACTATATTTCTACCGAGAATATGATCTCTAATCGTGGTGGAATTAGTTTGGCAACAAAACTTCCAAGTGTAAAAACTACAACTGCATTTCAAAAGGGAGATATTCTAATTTCCAATATTCGCCCTTACTTTAAGAAAATTTGGCTAGCAGACAAATCTGGAGGGTGTTCTAATGATGTTTTAGTAATCAGGTCGGACAGTAACTTTTCCAACCGTTTTCTATATTATGTGCTATCAAGTGATACATTTTTTGATTATGCAGTATCAACTTCTAAGGGGACGAAGATGCCCCGTGGAGATAAGAGTTCAATTATGAAATATACAGTTCCTCTATTTTCCTTAGAGGAGCAAGAGTTGATTTCAGATATATTGAAGTCCTATGACGAGAAAATTCAACTTAATAAACAGATAAATCATCATTTAGCGGCTTAATCAGAGACTGATATTTCGCCTGACATAAGCGTTGGTAGTAAAAAATCGCGCACTTCGATTAACTTTTGAATCTCTTTCTCATTCAAATTAATTGTCTTGAATAGTGGCTCAACTGACTCATGAAACTTAATTATTGCTGAATGGGGCGGAATTCGAATCTCATGGTTCTTCAAATGAGTTCCAGATACCTCTTTAAATGTAGAACCTGAAGCACTACTCTCGAGGGAAGGAGTTTCCTGTTTCAAGAGTTCATACACGAAAGTATATGGGTATTCAGGTTTGGGAATGATTGACTTAAAACCTTGGTTAGTTGAAATATCATTTTCTGCTATGGTGATATAACCAATTGGAGCGCGGGAACTGAAAAGTATTGAATTCCGAGGCATTAACTTAGCACTGCTCTTCTTATAGCCAAGCTCAGTGATTGAATTTTGACCTCTACCTGTAAACATAGCAGGATTTAATGATAAATCTTTTGGAGAAAGCCATGGGATATCACCATTCCAGTAATCATCTACCTTTTTAGATGGCGTACCACCGCCCACTATTTCACCAATTTCTGAAAAGGTCGACTTATATAATTCATTATCTTCAAGCAAGTGAGCAAATTGAGCATCGATTAGCTCAGCTAAATGATGATTTACCACTCCACCCCAATCCAAGAAAGGATTTGTTATGAATTTTAGTGAAAGCCAATTTGAAAATGCTATCTTAGACATTTTTCAAAATCAATTAGGTTATGGCTATTATTATGGTCCTGATGTCGAGAGGGACTACCGCGATAGCCTTTTTCGTGATGTGCTTGATGTAGCCTTGGAAAAACTAAATCCCAACTTACCAAGCTCTGCTATTGATTTTGCTATCAATAAGTTGCGTGATTTTGAGAGCGGCACACTGTTGCAGAAAAATAAAACTTTCATGGATTATCTCCAAAATGGGGTGCCTGTCACTTATGTTAAAAATGGCGAAGAGGTTTCGGACATTGCTTACCTCGTTGACTATGATAATACTGACGCTAATAGCTTTATTGTCGCTAATCAATGGACAATCGAGGAACATAGTGAGAAACGACCAGACATTATTGTTTTTCTCAATGGTCTACCTATTGTGGTCTTTGAGTTGAAAAGCCCGTCACGTGAGGAAACGGAAGTTTCAGAAGCTTACAGTCAGCTCCGCAACTACATGAAGGAAATCCCATCTTTATTTTATTACAATGCCTTTTTGGTCATGAGTGACATGGCAACATCAAAGGCAGGGACTATCACAGCTGGTGAAGATCGTTTCATGGAGTGGAAGACGACTGATGGCAATTATGAGGATACACAGTTAGCAAACTTTACAACCTTGATTGAAGGCATGTTTGCCAAAGAACGTTTGTTGGATATCCTTAAAAACTTTATCTGTTTTTCAGGTGATGCCAAAATTTTAGCAGCTTATCATCAGTATTTTGCCGTGAAAAAAGGAGTTCGTTCTACCTTAAAAGCTACGCAGACTGACGGGCGTGGTGGTGTCTTCTGGCATACGCAAGGCAGCGGCAAGTCCCTTTCGATGGTTTTCTATGCTCATTTGTTAGATAAGATATTACGGTCGCCAACAATCGTTGTCCTGACGGATAGAAATGATTTAGATAATCAGTTGTTTAAGCAATTTGACCGCTGTTCTCAATTTTTACGCCAAACACCAGTACAAGCGACAAGTCGTAAACATCTTAAAGAACTATTATCTGGTAGGCAAGCGAACGGGATTATTTTCACAACCATGCAGAAGTTTGAAGAATCATCGGAAGCCTTGTCAGAACGATATAATATCGTCGTTATGGCTGACGAGGCACATCGTGGTCAGTATGGTTTAGAAGAAAAGATTGATCCCGCAACTGGTAAGTTTAAAATCGGGACAGCGCGCATCATCCGTGATAATCTCCCCAATGCGACCTATATTGGTTTCACTGGAACACCTATTTCAAGTAAAGACAAATCAACAACAGAAGTATTTGGGGATTATATCGATATTTATGATATGACACAGGCTGTTGAGGACGGTGCAACTAGACCTGTCTACTATGAGAGTCGTGTCATACATCTCAACCTTGATGAAAAAATCTTGCAGGAGATTGATGCCGAATATGACGTGTTGGCAGAGCAAGCCGAAGATTCTGCCATCAATAGGAGTAAAAGAGAACTTAGTCGACTGGATAGTGTTTTAGGTGCTGACCAGACCATTTCGGCGCTAGTGACAGATATTATCACCCACTACGAAGATAATCGTAAAAATGAATTGACGGGGAAGGCGATGATTGTCGCATATTCGAGACCTATTGCGATGAAGATTTATCATAAGATACTTGACTTGCGTCCTGATTGGGGTGATAAGGTTGGTGTTGTGATGACTTCTAGTAACAAAGATCCCGAAGAATGGCATGATCTTATAGGCAATAAAAAGCATAAAGAAGAACTGGCTAAAAAATTTAAGGATGATAATAGTCCTTTCAAGATTGCTATCGTTGTTGATATGTGGCTAACTGGTTTTGATGTTCCAAGTCTTGCGACCATGTATGTCTATAAGCCGATGTCTGGTCATAATCTCATGCAGGCTATTGCGCGTGTTAACCGTGTCTATAAGGATAAAGAAGGTGGTTTAGTCGTTGATTATGTTGGTATCGCCTCAGCTTTAAAACAAGCTATGAACGATTATACCAATCGCGATAAAGGCAATTTTGGAGACACCAATATTGCTGCGACAGCTTACCCTAAATTTCAAGAAAAGCTTGAAGTTTGTCAAGATATGTTCTTTGGCTTTGATTACACCGCTTTTAAAGATGAAAATGCAACGAATCTGATGCGTGCTAATGTCATCACGGGTGGTGTCAACTTTATCACTAGTAGAGACAAGGATAAGGAGAGTTTTTTACGGGAGGCTACTCTCTTAAAGCAAGCCCTGCAGCTCTGTCGTTCCTTACTAACGCCAGAGGAACGCTATGAAGCAGCTTATTTTGAAGCTGTTCGAACAATATTAACGCGTATTGTTAATCCTCGAAAACCTCTATCGGTCAAAGAAATTAATGCTAAAATCAGTGAGTTGCTAAAATCAAGTATTAAGAGCGAAGGTATTATCAATCTATTTGCGGATTCTGAAAGAGATTTTTCATTGTTTGATCCTAAATTCTTGGACGAAATTGCAAAGATGAAAGAAAGGAACATTGCGGTTGAATTGTTGAAGAGGTTGATAAGAGAACAAGTTCATATTTATAAGCGAACAAATGTTGTTCAATCTGAGAAATTTTCAGAGATGCTTTCCAGAGCTATGAAAGCCTACTTAAATGGTATGTTGACAAATGAGGAAGTTATCGAAGAATTAAAACGCATGGCGTCGGAAATGCAAGCAGCAAGTGATGCAGGAAATGAACTAGGACTTAGTCCAGAGGAAATAGCTTTTTATGATGCGATTACCAAACCTGCTGCTGTTAAAGATTTTTATGATAATGACCAGTTAGTTGCCCTGACGCGGGAGCTGACAAACGAATTGCGGAGAAGTCGCACGATTGATTGGCAGAAAAAGGAATCTGCTCGTGCTAATATGCGACGGATCGTTAAGAGACTTTTGAGAAAATACAAGTATCCTCCAGAAGGGCTTGAAGATGCCTTGTCAACAGTTATCACACAATGTGAGTTATGGGCGGATAGTTAATAGAATTCAGGAGAAATACATGAATCGAACCTTACACTACTACCAATTTTCACCAGAAACTCAATACTTGGATAGAAAATCAGCACGCAAGAAGCCACAGGAATTACTCAAGCATCTGATTGCCTTTGCCAATGCGGACGGCGGTCAGTTGGTGGTTGGTATTGAAGATGAGAAACAGGACAACATTATCACTGGTTTCAAGGATGGCAGAGCTTATCCAATAGACGATTTCAAAAAGATTGACCGTGAGATGCGTGACACTCCTCTGGACTTATCTTTTGAAGAAATCCCTGTGGTTAATCATAAGGGGGAAGATGACCTGATTTTGGTTATCTCAGTTGAATTGTCATCTAATCGAGTGATTGCTGCGCCTAATGATGAGGTTTATCTGCGTCAGGGCGATGAATCGGTTAAATTAAGCTATGAGCAACGTACTCAGCTCAGCTATGATAAGGGACAACGTTTCTTTGAAGATGAAGTAGTACCTGATGCAACCCTGGAAGACATTGATGATAACTTAGTGCAAGATTTCAAAAATCGGTTTGATATTTCAGAACGTTCGACAGAGGAAATTCTTAAAGCACGGCGTTTTCTCGTGAATGGTAAACTGACCAAGGCAGCAATTCTACTTTTTGGTAAATGTCCGTCAGCGTTTTTCCCACAAGCTCGTGTTCGCTTTCAACGCTTTGATGGCACGGATATGGGGACAGGCAGTAGCTTTAATGTCATCAAAGAAGTGACTTTTGATGATGCTTTGCCAGTACTGATTATAAAAGTTCGAGATTTTATCCGTACTCAGTTGCGGGAATTTCAGTACTTAGACGATAATGGTCAATTTCAAATATTGCCTGAATATCCTGAGTTTGCTTGGTTTGAAGGTGTTGTCAATGCAGTAACTCACCGTGATTACTCTGTCTATGGAGATCACATTCGTGTACTCATGTTCGATGATCGCTTAGAGATTCACAGCCCAGGGAAATTACCCAATATCGTCACCGTTGACAATATCAAGCATGAACGTTTTTCAAGAAATCCTCGGATTGCGAGAACCCTGACTGAATTTGGTTGGGTTCGTGAAATGAACGAGGGTGTTAAGCGTATCTATTCTGAAATGGAATCAGCTTTTCTTCATGAACCTAAATATTCAGAGCCAGGTAATAAGGTAGTTCTAATCCTTGAAAATAACATTGTTAGTCGACATCTACGAACACGAGACAGTTTGGAAAAACAGTTTTCTGATTTTGGAACTCTAAATGCAGATGAACAGGCTATTATTCACTTCATGTACAATTCAGGAGAGAAAATGACAACCGCGAAGGCGATTGAACTAACAGGAAGAAGTCGCTCGTTTGTTGTTAAAATGTTGCATCATCTTCGTGATTTAGAAATCATCACTTGGTTTGGTTCAAGTAAAAATGACCGCAATCAATATTATCTTTTAGTTGATAAATGATTGCAGTCAGGATACTATTAGTAATAAAGAATACAGTAGAATACAGTAGAATACAGTAGAATACAGTAGAATACAGTAGAATACAGTAGAATACAGTAGAATACAGTAGAATACAGTAGAATACAGTAGAATACAGTAGAATAAGAATACAGTAGAATACAGTAGAATACAGTAGAATACAGTGATGGGAATACAGTAAGAATACAGTAGAATACAGTAGAATACAGTAGAATACAGTAGAATACAGTAGAATACAGTAGAATACAGTAGAATACAGTAGAATACAGTAGAATACAGTAGAATACAGTAGAATACAATAGAACATAAAAGTGGTCTTCAACGAAAGGTTGATAACCACTTTTTAATTATAATTTTGTTATGTTTCCATCTTGCTTGAGGAATTGAATAATTGTTTTCTTTAAATCTTCAAAATCTCCTTGAAAGGTAGCAATTTCAACTGTCTTTTCAAGTCCATCCTGTAAGGAAAGATTGGATTGGTAACCATTCATTGCTAGAAACATATGCAAGGCAAGAACAGCAGTTCGTTTATTGGCATTATAAAAAGGATGTTTTTTAATCAAATTTATCCAGATAATAGCAGCTTTACTGTAGATATCTGGATAGAGAACTTTGCCGAAAATCTCTTGTTTAGGCTGTTCAACAATCATTCGAAGACTGTTTGGATCAGCAATGCCAACAGGTTCATTAGGAGAATATTTGCCAATAACCATGACATTGATTTTGATAATATCTTCAGCAGTTAGATATCTCATCTATCCACCAATTCTTTCAAAAGCTCATCGTATTGGTTCATGGCTTTTTCTAGTTCCTTATCAAAATCAAATTTTGGCTCAGCTTTACGAATGATGACGTTATTTCCTGAAGTGACGAATTCAATTTCTTCTCCAATTTCTACTCCAAGAGTTTCTTTAATTTTATTGGGAATTGTAATGACAGTACTATTTCCTGTTTTTCTCAAGATAACATTCATGGTTCTACCTCCGTTTGTATATACATTATAAAATGAACTTACAAAAAAGTAAAGTGAATACACATTGTTTCTTAACTACATAAGCTCCGAAAACTAAATTTTTGGTAATCTATTGGTAATCCATGATTTTCAGGATTGATTTAGAAGTCTGTTTATTTAATGAAAAAGACTTTTGAAAGCTTGATTTAATAGTCTTTTACAGAGATTTGGTTTTTGTTACCCAAAACCAGGTCTTAAGAAAGCACGTAAAGCATCACAATTCTCAAAACGTTAATATACCTATATATATCAACGTTTCAAAGCACTTCATGGTTCACACCATGGGGTGTTTTTTGATGATTTTTTAGCAAAATTCACACCACTTTTCACACCAAATTCACACCATTACTTTTTAAGGTTACGATAGGCGATTTCGCCAACAGCCATTGGGACAACATTTGAAGTATTAACGTAAGTTTTGGTAGTGAGGGTGTCGCTATGCGTTAGAGCCTCTGAAATAGCTTCAAGTGATGTTCCTGCTTGTTTAGCTAAAGTTGCTCCTGTATGGCGTAATTTGTGCGGTGTGGCGTGTTTCAGCTCCTTGTGACGGCGTTTGACTGACTTCATTTTGTTATTGAGATAATCAGCATGTAAGGGACTGTTCACGTTGCCTTTCATGTCGATATAAGTAAAAACATACTGTTCATCAGATTGGATAATGTCAAATTTCGCCAGCTCAGCTTTCTGTTGTTTTTTCCAATATTGAAGCAGGTTTGCTAATTCAATTGGAATTTGAAAGGTTGTTTTCTTATTCCCTTTTGTAGATTTTGGATTTTTATATTTATCCAAGGCTTGGACTAATTGGATTTCCTGTTTCTTGGTGTTAATGTGTTTCCATTGCAAAGCGTAGCTTTCAGATTTTCTATCTCCTAAGAAAAAAGTTGTATAGAATAACACATAATCTTTGAACAGGAGTTTGTCATTTTTTAAATCTTCTTCAAAAGCTGTAAACCATGCTTGTAGTTCTGATGGTGATAGATATAAATCTTCATCATTTTTAGCCTCTTGTAGTTTGATTTTTTTAGTTGCCTTAATACGGCTAATGGTTTTAGAGAGACGATTAGTTTCGATATATTCCAGTTCCTCAGCCCAATCAAAAATAGAGTTAACATAACTTCTGATGACTTTGAAGTTGGCATATTCTTCTGCTTTTTGGGTCAATAGGTTCAAAACAACCTGTTTATTTTGATTGAGAAAATCAATAGGATAATTTCCAAGCAAGGGCAGGATATGTTTTCTAAAGACAATTTCAGTACCGTCAATAGTAGCTTGTGAAGGTGGTTTTGTGGTAGATGTTGTTTGACCTGCTTTATAGGATTCCCACCAAATATTGTGATAAAAATCGGAAAAGAGGATTAAACCATTTGTTTCCAATGAGGTTGAATCTTCGCTTAAAATTTTATCAATCCTGTTTTGTAATTCAAGTTCGTATTTTTTAGCCTCACTCCTTAGTTTGAAACGTTTTTCAATCACTTTTTTATCAATTCCCAATGATGATTTGACTTCTTCTGGGATATAGATACGTAAGCGATAAGTTCCATTTTTAGTTTTTGTAATTGACATAGTATTCTCCTTTTTTGAATTGAGCTAGAAAAATACCGTGGCTTAATTATATCAAACCACGGTTATAATGCTACTGATTTTGTAACCATTGATTGAGTTCGGCTCTATCAAAGCGGACAGTTTTTCCAACTCGAATAACTGGTAACCCCTTTTTTATCCAAGAATCAAGCGTATTATTGGCAATTCCTAGATACTTACAAGCTTGTTGCTTGTTCAAGAATGGACTTTCAATGTTGTTACTATCCAATTTATTTTTTATTTCATTTTCTATAAGCTGGCTAATTAACAGTTGTAGCTGATGAATTTGTTCGTCTGGTAAAATCACTTGCATAGCCTTTTTTGTCCTTTCATGATATAATATTGGTAGTTATTATTTCTAAGGCGATTTGTTTATGGCAAGTCGTCTTTTTGTATGCCCCAAGTGTCAGAACTTTGGTGTTCACGGACATATTGGTCAATCTCCTTTTCATCGCTGTTGGTAAATTTCGATAATCCCAATTTTAAGAGGTCTTGGAGAAATTGGTCAGCTCCCTCAAGTGTGGTTGCCTCGTACTTAGCCACATAGAGTTTGGCTAAGGTCTTTGAGACTTGTTTCTCCGTCCATTGTTCCGATTGTCTAAGTGTTGGCTTGGTGCGTTCAATACTTAACCGTGTTTTGGTTTCCGTCTGGAGGTAGTCCAGCCACCATTTAACAGGTTGACGTCTGCGTTTGTTGGTATCCCTGTCATTAGGTCTGACAAAGCGGTAGTGTCCATTGATAGCTTCAAAGTAAATAGCTGTCAGAGGTCTTTTAAGAACCATTTGCTGGGCGATAATATTGGCTTTGCCTTGCCAACAACGGAGCTCCGCTCTGACCCAAGCGCTTGTCTTATCAACAATCTTACCTTTGCCTGTTTGTTCCATGAGTTTGTTGTAAACACACCATTGTTGGCTTCCTCGTGCGCCTATGGTGACGGTCTCGCCAACCCGTTCCCCCGTTTCAAGGATTGAACGCTCGTGATAGTCCATGTGTTGGGCTCTGGTGATACACAAGCCCCGTTTACAGTAAGCATAGAGAGTTTGAACCGATAAGGCGTTATCGTAGATATCGTTGGCAATATCAATTCGGGTAAAGTTGACCTGATAGCGGTAAAGGCGTGTGACCAGAGCTACCCAGTTGTTAGCGTTACCCGCCATAAATTCCTCATATTGCCGACAGCCTTGTCCTTTGAGTTCCAGATAGACCCCCATCTTATCTAAGGCTTGGTTAAAGTAAACTTTGATGTCTGAACAGGCATAGTGGCGTTGATACTTATTTATTCCCCAAGCATTAAGTGCAAACTGGTCTTGGGGCATAAGGAGTATCTCTTCTAACACCTCCTCTGGTGGAACATCTTTAACGGTTACAGCGAAGTAGTCAACCCTCACACTGTTGTCCATGTTTAATCACCAATGATTTTAAGGTCGTTTGCCACTAGTTTTACTCCAGACCAGTTACTACGAGTCATGTTCCACATGAGACGGACTTGAGGATTGACGAGTTCAACGGTCTTATCAAGTAAACCGTCATTTTCTGCCAATTTCGTGATTTTGTCGAGGTTGTCATGAATTTCAAGCGTAATCGCTTTGAGTTCTTCAATGGCAATGTTCATTTCTTTTAACACTTTGATTTTATCCGCATCTTGAACGCTACAAACTAGTTTGGATGGTTCGTCTGTTCGGACTTGTTCGCCATTTACCTCTTGATACTTATAACTCATACGAGCAGAAAGCACCACCACTTTTTTAGGTAGCATGAATTGACTTTTATCAAGGTTCAATTCGCCAAGTTTAAGTGTTGTGTCAGTTAGTGTTAAGTTTGTCATAGTATTCTCCTTTGTATTTTCTAAAGTAGTTATCTTTTCTAAACGTACGCAGAATTAGCTTTGAACCTTACTCCCCAAGGGATTTCAGCGAAAACTTCAACTGATTGGCTTTAACCCCAGACGTATCAAGGGTTTAGCCCTACTTTCGTGTACGTTCGTACCCCCTATTAGTAATGGGGTACTAATTTAGGGGGAAGTTCGCCCGTCCAAGCACGGGCACGCCATTTATGGGCTACCGTGTTTCCACACATTCGCCCATGGCGTTGTGCTTCTAACCGTACTCACTTGCCAAATAATTTTCTCTTCTTTGGTTTCTCTAAATCTTCAATCTGTTTGCCTAACTGCTCTATACGAATAGCTAATAGCTGTTCCTGTTGTGTTAAGTCGGTTACTCTTTGACTTAATCCCGTTAGTTGAAACGTTAAGCGATTAATTTTTTGGTTAATAGATAAAGGGGAAGCCCTGCTCGGAGCATAAACTTTTAGGATTGCCTTATCTAGTCCAAGATTTCCTTTGGTATCTGCAATTTGTTGGAGCTTTTCAATATCATCAGCTGTAAAGAGGAAGACTTTGCTATAAGAACGTTTTCCTGTTCGTATCCTATCTTCTTGAAAGGTGTGTCCTGTTAACTGTTCAATCTTTAAACGCCATTTCTTTAAGGTTGAGACAGAGTTCAAACCAGAGACAAGCTCAATTATTTGAGTATAATCATAAAATTGTGTCATTTTTGTCTCCTCTCATTTACTTTTAAGGTAAAATATTGTATAATCAAGAGGTAAATAGTTATTTTACCTTGAATTATCTTTATTATACAAAATAAAAATTTACTTGTCAACAAAAAGTAAAAAAATATTTTACCTAGAAAGTGAGATACTAATGGCTCCTTTATATAATTATGCAACTATTTTACGAGCTGGAGAATTGGATATTAAGTCGGCTCGCTTAAAAGCAGGAATGACCCAAAAAGAATTAGGAAAAATTCTCGGTGTAACTAAACAGACAATTATTAACTACGAAAAAGGCACTACAGAACCAAGTTGGGAGCGCCTTGAAGATATAGCAAAAGCCTTGAAAATTGATGTTGATGATCTTTTTCCCTATAGTGAACTTGGGGAAAAGAAGGGAGATTTAAAATGGGCAGAGCATTTGGAACGTTTGGCAAATAACTTTCAGTATGCTCGTATGGCAGAAGAAGAATTGCTGTTACAAAGTCTTTTTGATTACTCAAAATTTCAACGAGAAGTGGAACAAAAAACTTATACGAAAGAGCAACTCAATCAAGCGTTGGAATTGGAAAGCAGCAATACCATGTCTGATGAGAATAAAATAGACCTCATCAAACTTAAATATGAAAAAGATATTCAGAAGAAAACCGACAATCTCATCTCGTTGTATAAAGACCAATCAGACAAGGAACTTGATGTAATTCGATTTGAAAATACAAAGCTATAAATAGTTATTTGAGTCTTAGCAATTTTTGCCAAGACTTTTTTGATTCCTTTTCAAACATATTTAACATTGGTTTTTGCGCTAAATACTCATTACATAATTAAGCAAATAAAGTAAACTATTTCCGATAAGGAATTAATTTTATAATGAGAAGTGATTGGATTATAAAATAGCTGTAAAGAACGAGATTTATTTTATTATATGAGAGGATTACTTGTTATAAAGTGACCTCTTATTTTACAACTCAAAAATATTAAAAAAACAATTTTTGCACTTTTTACTCATTAAAAATGAAGATATATTGGTTACAATAAGAGTGTAGAAATTATCTACTACATACTAATAGGAGGGAGAATGATTGCCATGAAAAACTCAAAAGATATTTTGAATAATGCTATCGAAGAAGTTTCTGAAAAAGAACTTATGGAAGTAGCTGGTGGTAAAAAAGGTTCAGGTTGGTTTGCAACTATCACTGATGACTGTCCGAACTCAGTATTTGTTTGTTGTTAATTAAAACAATCTGGATAAGCAGACTAAAAATTTCCTGTTTAGACTTAGTCTAGGCAGGATTTTTGAGCAATGGTAGGATAAATATGATAAAAAGAGATGAATTAAAGTTAGAATATCAGCAACATCAGTTTTACGAATACTTTAACTCAATTTTTGATTACGACATATTAGATACTTCTATTAGTGAAAATATTTATTTGTTAAGGGAAAAGACACATAAGTTATTTTATAGTGAGTTTGAAAATCAGTTATTTGAAACTGTAATGTTTCTTTCAATGAAAACACTAGTTCTAGATATAAATAATTTTTCCAAGGAAATTGAAAATAAGTCAAAGGCATATGAACAATATATACAGCAGATAAGGGGAGAAAATGGGATAAGTCATTTTTTTGACAGATATCCATATTTGCTAAAACAAATCAATAGAGAAGTTGGATTGGTAGTGGAATCGTACTCTTTGCTATTTGATAGGTTTTTAAAAGATTTGTCTGAAATAAGGTCGTGCTTTAATATTACTGAGCCCCTAAGTAATGTTGAATTTTCACTTGGAGACAGTCATTCCCAAAAACAAACAGTCGTTAAAATTGAATTTAAAGAAAAATCTGTTTACTACAAGCCTAAAAGTTATGATTCATACAATATCTTGTTAGAACTTATTCGTTTACTGAAATCTAATAATATACTCTCGTTCAGTCTTCCTGAAAGCTTAGTTAAAGCAGATTATTGTTGGCAACTTGGTGTGGATTATATAAATTCTAATAATGATGAAGTAGAGAAAATTTACTTTAAGTATGGTGTTTTAGCTGCATTTTCTGAAATTTTTTCCATTACGGACTTACATATGGAAAATGTGATTGTTTCAGGCGGAGATTTATATTTAATTGATGTTGAAACATTTTTTCAAAGAAAGTTGAATGTACAAAATAATAATTTTGAAGGGATTACTGTTGATACCTATCAGAGAATTTATGAGACATCACTTTCAAATGGTTTATTTCCCGTACAATTTGAGAAAAACAGCGCTCCTAACGTTTCTGGGATAAGTGGAAAAGGTGGGAAAAGAAAAAAGGGAAAGTATGAACTGATAAATAAAAATCGTGGAGATATGAAGTTAGTGAAAACTGACTATTTTCAGGAAGATAGTTATAATATTCCGACATTAAATGGGAAAGTGGTGGAACCTCTCGACTATGCTAATGAGATAATTACAGGTTTTAGAGAGTGCTATATATTTCTTATATCGCAACGTGCAAAGATTAAAGAGATTTTAGAAGGTTTCCCAGAATTGAAAACTAGAGCTATATTCAGAAATACTTCCGACTATGGAAAATTTTTGCAAGCCTCTACGAATCCAAAGTATCTTTTCTCAGAAAAAAAGAGAAATAATTTATTTTCGATACTATATGAGTCAAAACATATTGAACAATTTATTATTGATAGTGAAATTAAAGATTTGATGAATGGTGATATTCCTTACTTTTCAATGGATACCAGTGGAAATGTATATAATTCTTTAGGGACATTAATTGGAAATCTAGGAGATACAACCACGTTATTTGATAATATAGCGACATTG
Source organism: Streptococcus equi subsp. zooepidemicus (assembly GCF_015689395.1). NCBI lineage: Bacteria > Bacillati > Bacillota > Bacilli > Lactobacillales > Streptococcaceae > Streptococcus > Streptococcus equi. The sequence continues at coordinate 1,915,410 of NZ_CP065054.1, read as the reverse complement.
AACGATGAAAGAATGGAGTTCACTTGTGAATTGATTGAAATAGCCTTAAAAAAACCGATTAAGCATTGGGAGAGGGAGGATGGGAAATCTTATCATTTTCCATCAATATCCTCAGAACAAAGTTTTAGTGAGGAAATATTAGACAGTATTAGACGGATATTTATTGATGCAGATAAGAATAGTTTTTCTTCAGAGGAGGAGATGACATGGCTCAATATTGATATTACAGAGGCTGAGCAATGGGTAATATCTCCTCAGAACATTACCTTGTATAATGGATTAATTGGAGATGCTCTATGTTATTTATATGCTTATCAAATTTTTGGTGATGAGCAATATCTAGTATCATTAAATAGGATATTGAAAACACTGGAGACCACGAAGGACCTTATAGAAACTAGTGATATGTCAGTATTTTTGGGAAAAGGAGGTTTGGTTTATCTATACTTTAGTTTGTGGAAAAAACTTAAATTACCTCAATACCAAAAATTATATTTAGACATAATTAAAGAATTTTCCAACCAATCACTAGAGGAGCAAAATATAGATTATATTTCTGGATTGTCTGGTCTATTAGTTGTTTTATGCAATATATATAATGTGGAGCAAAATAAAACAGTATATTATTTAATTAATCGGATATCTGAATTTATTATTGATAATGTGAAAAAAGAAGATGATAAAGTTTATTGGGTATCGGACTTTTCAGATTCAGAAATTCTAAATGGACTGTCTCACGGGCAATCTGGAATTGCATATGCATTACTTTTATCATGGAAAATCAATAAAAATTATAATTATTTGAAAATAGCGAAGTCAGCTATTGATTTTGAAAATACTCGTATTTCCGATGGAAATTGGATTGATTTTAGAAATAAAGGAAAACGTTCAGAGTTAGGAATGCCAGAACCTATTTATTGGTGTCATGGTGCAACAGGTATCGGATTAACGAGATATAGAGAATCAAAATGGTTAAACGATAAAGAGTTGAAAAATAATTATGAAATGGCTAAACAAACGGTATTAAATAATGGTTATTTGAATTCGGATTGCCTTTGTCACGGGAAAATGGGCAATATAGAATTATTTATGAATTTAGATGGCTCCTCGAAAAATGATGTAAATATAGAAGGTATCATGCTTAATATTGTTCGTAATTCTCAAAAATTCGGTTGGGAATCTGGCTTGCCACAGCATACAAGAGTATTCAATATGATGGTTGGAGAATTAGGGATAGCATATCAGTTACTTAGATATATATCTAAGTATGAAGTACCATCATTATTGTTATTAGATGTTCCAAAAGGAAGTGTTGGAAATGAAGAAGATTACCCCTATTGAACAAACAACTCCTACTGAATGTGGATTATGTTGTTTGTATATGATGTTAGATTATTTTGATATTCCAGAAACATACTTTAAATTGAAACAACAGGTCAATTTAGGAAGAAATGGATTGAGTATAAAGAATATCTCAGATATTGCTTCTATCTACGGAGTTACTTGTAAAACTTATCGTTTTGCCCAGTGCCCAGAAACATTGCCTGTCATGGTATTTGTTTCAGATTCACACTTTGTAATTTTAGAGGATATTCGTGAGGATGTCTTTACTATTGTTGACCCTGCTGTTGGGAAATATGTCTTAGCTAAAAATGAATTCTTTGAATTATCTCCTAAATTTTATACTGAGTTTTTTTATGATAGGACGACTAATTCTTCAAAACAAATAGTCAAACGAGGATTAGTTGGCAAAAACGTAAAGAAAATGATATTTATAAATAGGAAGGATATTTTTTTAACTATTCTATATACTCTGATTTTTCAGATTATTACAGTGTCAATTCCGTTTTTTATAAGGGGTATTATTGATGGAGATTGGGGTTTCCTTAAAAAATTTAGCTATTTAGAAAGTGCAATCCTACTTTCTATAATAATTTTTTTTCAGGGAGGATTCTATTTTCTAAAGAATATCTCTTTAGTGAAATTGCAAAATAAATTTCACAGCGCTATTTCAGAAAAGTTTGTGACTAAGTTATTGAAACTTCCCATAGAATATATTGGAAAAATTGATAAAACAGATATCATTCATAGATATAATTGTTTGATGATTGTGAGGGAGTTACTGTCAGAAAGAATTATGTCTATCTGGTTGGATATTATCTTAATGTTTGCGAGTATTAGTTATATCACATATATTTCTAAACCTTTGGGAATTATATTGGGCATAGTTTTTATTGTGGAAATGATGATTTTTTTCCTTTCACTAAGCATTAAACAAGAAAAGTTAGGGAAAGAAGTTTTAAGACAAAAGAACTCTTTACAAACATTCTTTTCACTGATGGATGGGCTATTTCTTTTTAAAGCTAAGAATTCTGAAAAAGAACTTTTGTCAAAATGGGATAAAAGTTTTAAGGACTATATCAATTCAGCATATGACAGAAATAGGTACTTCAGTCTTTTAGGGGCGGTAAATTATGTGATTACTTTTTCCGTACCCATTTTGTTAATTTTGTTGTTTTTATATTACTCGCCAAATAGTAGCAGTGGTGAGCTTATTCTCCTTTATATGATGGTTTTGAATTTTATTAACCCCATTAATAATATTTTGAATTCGATTGATGAGATTCTATATGGTGTTAAGCATTACGAAAGGGTACTGGAGATATCGACTCTTGATGATGAGACAAATAGCACTTATAAATTATCAGAGGATACGGATATAGAAATAAATTTAAAAAATATAAACTATCGATATGAGTTAAATGGAGCAGAGGTACTGAATGGGATTAACCTAAAAGTTCACTCAGGAGAATTTATTGCAATTATAGGAAAAAGTGGAAGTGGGAAGACTACTCTAGCTAAGATGCTACTAGGATATGTCAGTCCTAGTAGTGGAAACATCATATACAATAATACTCCTTATTCCAAAATTGATAAAAAAGATTTTAGGGAGATATCGGCTTTTGTTTCTCAAGATTCTCCCATATTCGATGGGGATGTGATGTATAATATTTCGCTTGGTAAAGAATCTATTTCAGGAGAGCAGGTAATTGAAACTTGTAGAAGAGTATCAATATATGATGATATTATGAGTATGCCAATGAAGTTTCATACCCCACTTTTTCGAGACAATCCATCAATATCTGGTGGGCAAAAACAACGAATTTCTCTAGCAAGAGAGTTAGTAACTACCCCTAGAATCTTAGTTCTTGATGAACCTACATCAGCTTTAGATGTAAAAACTGAAAGAATAATCCAAAAAAATGTTGAGGCTTTACATTGTACTAGGGTTTTGGTTACCCATAGACTTAATACAGTTGAAAAAGCTGATAAGATTTTAATAATGGATAATGGGAAAATTATTGACTATGGTAGTCATCATTATTTATATAAAAATAATGAGTATTATCGTGATTTATATGACTCGTACATGAATAAATATCAGGAGGAAGTAATAGAATGAATCAATTAATATTAAAAGATGTTTGCAAAAGATATCCAAACCAACCGAATTATGCTTTAGACCATATCAATTTGACTGTGGGAAAAGGAGAATTTGTGGCTGTCATGGGACGTAGCGGTAGTGGTAAAACGACACTCTTAAATGTTACTTCGATTATTGATAAAATTGATAGTGGGAGTATTTATTGTGCAGATAAAGAAATTAGTGCATTTTCTAATAACGAGGCAACTAATTTTAGAAAAAACGATATTGGTTTTGTTTTTCAAGATTATATGCTGTTAGACAGTCTAACCATTAGGGAGAATATTTCTGTTGCTTTATCTTTAAAAAATATTGATTCATCAAAGATTGATGATTTGATAAATAACTATGCAAAAAGATTTAATTTATATGAGCAGTTGAATAAATATCCTTATCAACTTTCTGGAGGTCAGAGACAGAGGGTTAGTATTATCAGAGCAATCATTAAAGAACCAGAGATTATTTTTGCTGACGAACCAACTGGAGCACTTGACTTGAAATCTTCTGAAAGAACAATGAGGATTTTGAATGAAATCAATAAAACGGAAAAGGTAACTATTTTAATGGTTACTCATGACGTTTTATCAGCTTCTTATGCCGATAGAGTTGTACTCCTCAAAGATGGTAAACTTCACATGGAGATTGATAAAGAGGTTTGTGGAGAGTCGTTTTACGATGTAATTAGTCAAGCCTTATCCGATAGAGGTGAGTAATATGATTTGGTCAATTACAAAATCTAACATTAAAAAAAATTTTTCGTTATATCGTATCTATTTTCTAGCTACGATTGGTTTATTAAGTATTTTTATAGCTTTTCTAAATTTTATCTCAGATAAAATCATTGCGGAAAAAATTGGGGATAGTGGCCAAGCTCTAGTTATCGCTAACGGGTCATTAGTTTTTTTGACTGTATTTTTGGTGATATTTTTAATTTATTTCAATAATTTCTTTGTTAAAAAACGTAGTCAAGAACTTGGAGTCTTAGCAATACTAGGGTTTTCAAAAAGAGAATTAACAAAATTACTGACTTTAGAAAATCTTGTTATTCTAGTTTTGAGTTACTTGGTAAGTTTATTGCTGGGACCGACTTTATATTTTTTAGCTGTACTGGTAATTACTCATCTATTGAATTTAACAATGGAAGTTCAGTGGTTTATTACAGTTAATGAGATTATAGAGTCTTTAGGAATATTAGTTGTAGTTTTTCTGATTAATTTCATCACAAATGGACTTATCATTAGTAAACAGTCTTTGATTGAATTTGTTAATTTCTCAAGAAAGGCTGAGAAAAAAATCAGGATAAGAAAAGTCAGAGCTATTATCGCTATTACTGCATTGCTATTGTCATATGTTTTATGTTTGGCGACAGTATTTTCATCCACACGAAATATGCTATTAAGCATAGGGATGGGACCGATTTCTCTATTGATAATTATCTTAATTATTTTTGGAACAATTTTTACAGTCAGATATGGATTGACTTTTGTAATTTCTTTGTTAAAAGAAAATAAAAAAAGGTTATACCGTCCTCTATCTAATATCATCTATCCCAAATTTAACTATCGTATTGCGACAAAAAATAAATTATTAACAGTCTTGGGAGGCCTTTTAACATTAACCGTTTCAGTTACTGGAATTATGGTAATGCTCTATGCTTATTCTCTTAATGGAATAGAGAGATTGACTCCATCTGCTATAGAATATAATGTTGAGTCAGAAAATGGTCAAGTTAATGTTACAAATATTTTAGAGAACAACCAAGTGAGCCTAGTTGATGTTGACCTATTGAGATTGAACACTACCCCAGAAGTGACTATCACAGAATCTGGGCAAACAATTCCTTATTTTGATATAATTAATTACAGTGATTATAAAGAGTTAATGAAAGCTCAAGGGAGAACAAATTCTATTGAAGGTAGTGAGTCATTACCATTGTTAATAAATTATTATCCAACAGAAATTAGCCTCGGGAAAACCTTTAATTTGGAAAATGTATATGATGTTACTGTAAAACAAGTATCAACGAATAATGTTTTTAGTTTTTCTACAAGTGTCACGACTCTGGTTGTTTCTGATAAATTATATGCTGAACTTAGTTCTCGTTTTCCAGAGAAAGAAATGACAATTAGGACTTTTAATGGAAATTCTATTAGGTCAAACGAAACATTTTACAATCAGTTTAGTGCGGTTCCTGATGTTATCAGTAGTTATAGTAGGGAATACACAGTAAAGACTGCTAATATTGCGACTTATATCTTTATAACTTTCCTATCCATACTCTTTATTATTTGTACAGGTAGTATTCTATACTTTACAAGTCTCATAGAAATCATGGAAAATAAAGAAGAATATGGCTATCTAAGTAAGCTAGGTTATAGTAAAAAATTAATTAATCGGATTCTCGGATATGAAACAGGTATACTTTTTCTTATTCCTGTATTAATTGGAATTGTAAATGGTAGTATGTTGCTTAGTTTCTATAAATATTTATTTATGGATACGTTGGTAGCAGGCAATATCATAATGCTATCTTTATTGCTTTGTCTGTTTTTCTTCTTGATAATATATGGCACATTTTATTTATTGACATTGCGGTCAGTGAAGTCAATAATCAACAATTAATTCTAAAAACCTCTTAACTTTAATAATTAAGTAGTAATATGATAAGAATAAAAAAAATAACAAAGAGTAAATTTTTGGGGATTGCAATAATCTTGTTACAACAATTAATAGCCTTGTTGATTTTAGTCTATAATCGAGAGAACTTGTCTCTTCTTTTCTCTGAAAAAGTAGCTCTTGTAATGACTCTTATTGATACAGCTTTTATTTGGCTAGCAGCAGTATTACGCCAAAAACAAGATGATATTTTTAAAAGAATTATTTTTGTCATCTCTTTAACAATTTGGCAATACTTGGAATCTGTGCTATCAAGGGGAATTCCTCTCTTTTTGAGTAGTGGTCTGCAAATTATATTGCTCTATTGTTATACCGTTGAGATTACTGATTTAATATTATATGGGCAGAAACAATTTAAGGGTAAGCTAGATAAGTGCTTGTTAATAATTATTTTTGTTTCTACAATTAGCCTATTAGTTAATAGAATTTTATTTAATATTTTATTCTTGATTATTTTTACTATTTTACATCTTTATCCGTTATTGGTTATAGTGCTATATTATAGGTATTTTAGGCAACAAATATCAGTAGTAAAACGTTCATTGATACTGTTTTCTTTGCTTTTGCTGGTAATACTTGGTAGTCAATTTTATGGAGAAATGCTAGATGTTAATCAAGCCTTTAATAATTTGGGGTGGTATCTGTTTCCCCTTATTATGAGTACAATATACTATTTTAAGGTCATACATGATAAGTTTAGTTCAGTTACTCAAAGATGGTTAGGTAACTACAAAACTCGTATAGAACTATTATCTGTACTTCTTATTGTTTGTTGGGTTGTACTTATAAGGGTACTAGTTAAAGATTTTTTACTATTTTTTATAGTTGTTGACGCAAGTACGTTGTTTTGTTTAGTGGCAATTTCTTGTATATTTTATTATTTAGAAAACTCTAAACAAAATTTTGACTATAAAAATAGAAGGCTGAACTATTTTATGAAATCAAAAGAAAACATGAGAGTGGAGTTTTCAAATTATTTGCATGATGATGTCTTGCAAAATATCATAGCGATAAAAAACTTACTCTCGCTAGAAAATAGTGATATAACACAGGGTTTCATTGTTAATGAGTTAAATGATTTAGTTTCTGGTATCAGGGATGAAATTGATACTTACCACCCAATAGTTCCTGTTAATCGAACAATGAAAGAAAATATACAGTCTCTTTTTGACGATATTGTCAAAAGAAGGAAAAGTAATAAATTATTGTATTTCAACTGTTCGAATAGTGCAATAATCCCACCTCCATATGGAGATATTGTTTACAGGTTTATAAAAGAGTTAATTAATAATGCTATAAAATATGGAGTTAGTAAAGATATTCATTTATCTTTAAAGGTTCAATCTGATATTATTATCATTGAGGAGAGCAATCATATAGTGGAAAAAGTTAAATCTATAAATTATGGTAGAGGTTTGAAATCATTTCAAGAAACACTAGCAGCTTTTGATGGGGATATGGAGCTACAAATAGATAATAAACAATTTAATATCAGAATATTACTTCCCATAGATTGGAAACTGTGCTATGAAGATTTTATTAATTGATGACCATAAACTATTTGCAAAGAGTATCCAACTGTTATGTCAACAGTATGATGAAGTAGATGTCATAGATACGATTACTTCTAATTTTAACGATGTGACGATTGATTTGTCTAAGTACAATATTATATTACTTGATATTAATTTAACAAATATTTCTAAAGAGAATGGATTGGAGATAGCAGAGGAACTCATACAGTCTACTCCTAATTTGAAAGTTGTTATGCTGACAGGATATGTTAAATCAATCTATGAAGAGAGAGCAAAAACAATAGGCGCATATGGTTTTGTAGATAAAAATATAGACCCTAAACAACTCATTTCTATCTTAAAAAAAGTGGATTCTGGGAAAAAGTATTTTGAACAAATTGAGTCTCAGGATTATGTTGAATCTTTAACTGAACGAGAAATAGCTATCTTAAATTTGAGTAAGAAAGGTCTCTCTATAAAAGAGATAGAGGAAACATTACAAATTAGTAGGAGAACGGTATTTAATCATTTGAACCACATCTATTCAAAGCTCTTGGTAAATAATAAGCAAGAGGCTATCTACAAAGCTGAGCAATTAGGGTATTTTATGGATTTCTGAGTTGTAGGCAAACAACTTAATTAAGCTCTATCTCCACATTTGTTAGGGGTTCTGTGAAATAAAAAGTAAGTAATTCTTTATAAAAAAGTAGCCGTGATAAATAACGATATTAAACCAATGATTATTTTTTTAATATGCAATAAAAAGCCCCTGATAGGGCTTTTTAGCTGGATATTTGGCTCCATGTCAACTGTAGTGGGTGACTGATAACTAAGCACGAGAGGAGACGAAGGTTGTCTTCTCTTTTGTGATGTTCAAAGCGAGGAAGATGCGTTTTTTAAAGTTGTCAAAGTTCCGAAATCCGAACGCATTGCGCTTGATATCTTTGATAAGTTTGTTAGTGGCTTCTAACTTAGCGTTAGAATAAGGCAGTTCAATGGCATTGGTGATGTAGTCTTGGTAGCGACTAAAGGTATTTAGAGCTGTTTTAAAAGTCTGATTAAGATGTGGTAGTGTGTCATGAATTAAACCAAAGAAATGCTTGGCATTCTTTTCTTGCAGGTGAAAAAGGAGCAGCTGGTACAGGTCATAATAAGATTTTAACTCAGGCACTAGTGAGAAGATCTTATTGAGACATTCTCTAGGAGTTAAGGTTTGTCTGAAGGTGCGAGAATAGAAAGGCTTAAGAGACCGTTTTCTGCTATCCTTTTGAATAAGCTTCCAGTAGTACTTAAGAGCTCTATATTTAAGAGACTTCTTGTCAAATGGTTTCATGATGTCACTACGTGTTTGCTTGAGAGCTCTATTGATGTGCTGGACAATGTGAAAACGATCGAGAACGATTTTAGCCTTAGGAAATAGAATTTTAATGAGAGGAATATAACTTCCAGACATATCGACAGTAACGACTTTCACCTTGTTTCTAGCCTCTTTAGAGTACTTAAAGAAATGATTTCGGATGGTTGTTTGACGTCTATTATCAAGAATGGTAATGATTTTCTTAGTGTTAAAATCCTGAGCAATGAAGGCTAATTTGCCTTTCTGATAAGAGAACTCATCCCAAGAGAGAACTTCTGGCAAATTGGCGTAATCCTCTCGGAAATGATACTGCTTAAGCTTGCGATAGACGGTAGAAGTGGAGATAGCGAGCTTAGAAGCGATATGGGTGAGAGCCTCTCTGTTGAGTAAAAGCTGAGCGATTTTCTGTCTCACCATCTCAGAAATTTGGCAATTTTTCTTAACCAGGGTAGTTTCAGATACAGTGACTTTTCGACAGGATTTGCATTGAAACCTTCTTTTTTTCAAACGAATGAGACTAGGAAAGCCTCCAATTTCGATAAAGGGAATTTTAGAGGGCTTCTGGAAGTCATACTTAATTTGTTTACCCCTACAGTGCTTACATTTAGGAGGGTTATAGTCTAGTGTAGCGATAACTTTGATATGAGTATCATGTTGGATAGCTTTAGTCAAGGTGATATGTTTGTCTTTGATTCCGATAAGTAATGTGGTATTATTGAGGTGTTCCATAAGATACTTTCTAATGAGTTGTTTAGTCGCTTTTCATTATAAGTCTTATGGGACTTTTTGGTACTCAAAAAGCCCTATAATCTCCACAGTGGAGTTACCCACTACAGAAATTATAGAGCCTTTAAACTATAAAAATAAACATTAACCAATGTGAATAGTAAGATGTTTATTAAGAGCAAATGCGATTTTGCTCATGGTTTCGATACTCGTATTGTTGCCGCGCTCAATACGTGCGATGGTGGATTGTGGAACATGTGAGAGGTCAGCGAGTTCACGTTGGCTAAGCCCCGCCTTTTGGCGTGCATTATAGACAGCAATGGCGCTTTCTAAGATAGCTTTTTCAGCCAGATAGCCAAATTTGAAGTCATTGTTTTTCAATTCTTCATTCAAAAAATCGTCAAATTTAATGGTTGTCATTGTTATAATTCTCCTCAAATTCTTTTTTCAGAGCTTTAGCGTGGTGGATTTCAGTAGTAGGGGTCTTTTGCGTTTTCTTAGTAAATCCATGCGTAATGATAAAGCGGTCATCAACAACATGAAAATAAAGGGCACGCTGAATATTACTTGATACCTTAGAACGAATTTCAAAAATATCACTATCTAACTTTTTAACCCACTCCATACGTTGAGCCACCAGTAAGCCTTGCTCTTGGATTACACTAATAGTAGCAAGGAGTTTCTGCTTGTCCTTTGTCGGTATACTTTGTAAAAATTCGATAAACTCAGTCCGTCCATTTGGACGTGTGTAAAATTCAAATCTTGGGTATTTCATTATATTTTCATGATAGCATATATTGTTCATTTGTGCAATTAAGAACATCTTACAATGGTGTGAACTTTTGAGTATAATTTAGCTCAATTCAATGATTTTAGGGTAAAATTCACACCATTCAGACGAAATTAGTTGAAATAGATTGAAATAGTGTTTTCAAAAAATCGTGGAAATGTTTGATATTAAAGGCTTTTGAAATTTAGTCAAACAAAAGTTGTTCAAACCAGGTCTTAAGAAAGCTCGTAAAGCTAGCCAGTTCTCAAAACGTTAAGAACCAGCTACGATACAGCAGAACAATACTTCATGGATTACCATGGAGTATTTTCTTTTTTGAAAGAACTGGCGACGCAATTGACGTAGTCGTTGCGGCTTTAGTCGCTTACGAATACGGCTGCAAAGGAGACGTAGTCTCTGTGCCTCAAAACGTTAATATTCAGTTATATCAACGTTTCAGAGCACTCAAGAGTTTTATCTTGGGTGTTTTTTGTCTCTTTGTCAACTGTAGTGAGTGACTTATAGCTAAGCACGAGAGGAGATCATTTTTATTTTCTCTTTTGTGATGTTCAAAGCATTGGGGCTCTTGGTTTTGAAGTTTTTAAAGTTAAGTCCAAAGGCTTGTCGTTTCATGTCCTTTTTGTAACGCCTATAGATAAAAAGAAGAAAAGACCTTGATGAATGAACTGACCCCAGCCTGTTAGAGTTTTTGGCTAACTGTTGGGGTGCAATTCAAAAAAATCAAGGTCTTGTTACTTTATTAAAGCTTGGCTACTACTTATCTAGTCTGGCAGATGTTCATAGGCCAGGCAGATAGTGTAGCTTTTGGTATCTCCTTCTTTGAGGATAATGTCACCAAATTGGTTGTGGTGGATAGCATCAGGCAGGGTTTGCGCTTCCATAGCGATCCCCTCACGAGCAAGCCCCACTTTGCCCTGGTCTCTTCCAAAATACAAGCCATCTTGGATACTGTCCATAGTGTAAATGACGAGTGCATTTCGATCGGAGTAGATACTGATTTGGTCATGGCTGATGCTGTCTTGTAAGACAGCAATGGGTTGGGTTGTTCCAATAGCCTGCTGATCAATTTCAAAGGCGGTATCAAAGCCATTATTTTCGACAATAGCAGGATAGAGGGGTTTTATTGATCTAAAATCATAGACCGTCTGGTCAACTGCTAGCTTTTGACCTGTTGGGATTAACTCATTATCTGTTTCAATCCTATGTGAGGCTGCGATGTGTAGGCTGTGATTGGTTAGGTCTTGTGTTTGCCCTAAATTAAAATAAACATGGTTGGTTGGATTGAATAGGCTAGTGCCTCTCATGCTATGAGCCTTAAAGTGAATGCTTAAACGATTATGGTTGTCTAGACGGTAGGTAATGCTTACGGTCAGGTCACCTGGGAAATGGTCATCTGCTTCTAAAATATCCCTTTTAAAGGTTACTTCAAGGTAATCAGCTGTTTGGCGGGTATCATAAGGCCAATGAAGCTTATGAAAGCCCTTGAAGCCTCCATGCAGGCAATGCCCATTTTCATTGGTGTCAACACAAACCCTTTGCTGCTCTAGCTGAAAGCTTCCTCCCTTTATGCGACCTGCTACTCGGCCAATGGTTTGCCCTGCACAAAGAGGGTTTTTTAGATAGTCACTTGGTCGGTTATGTCCCAAAATGATATTTTTTGGCTGCTTTTCATTTGGCACTAGAAAGGCCTGTAGGGTCGCTCCTAGTGTCAGCAGGTGAGCCTCAACACCGTTAGCATTAATCAGTCTTAGCTGGGTGACTGGTACTTGATCGATGTATTCAATGATGTCTTGATAAATGTTCACAGTTTGTTTCTCCTATTAGTATAGGTGTATGAATTAAGGGAGGCTGAGTACTTACTGTGGTAGCTGCCTTGAGGGACTAGCTGCTACTTGTTTTATCGTCATACCCTTTTGGGTGCTTGGTATGCCAGGCCCAGGCTGATGCGATTATCTTATCAATATCGTCATAGCTTGGCTTCCAATTGAGAACCTTGCGTGCTTTTTCTGATGACGCAATTAAGGTGTCTGGGTCACCGGGACGTCTTGCAGCTTTTTTGGCTGGTATGGCTTGTCCTGTTACCCGACGAGCGGCTTCAAGCAGTTGACGATTGGAAAAGCCTGTTTGGGAGCCTAGATTAAAGACCTGTGATGGTTTGCCCTGACGCAGATATGCCATCGCTAAAATGTGTGCATCAGCTAAATCGATAGGATGGACGTAATCTCGAACGTTAGTACCATCTGGTGTGTCATAATCGTCACCAAAAATCATCACCTGCTCACGCACTCCCTGTGCAGTCTGTAGGATAATGGGTAATAAATGTGTTTCTGGCTCGTGGTCTTCACCGATAGAGCCATCTGGCTTTGCTCCGGCAACATTGAAGTAACGAAGGGCCACAAATGTGATGCCATAGGCTTTGTCGGCCCAGGTCATTATCGTTTCCATCATAAGCTTGCTTTGGCCATAAGGATTGATTGGGCATTTAGGCGCTGACTCTAAGATGGGGACTGTTTTTGGAATGCCATAGACGGCTGCTGTTGATGAAAAGACAATGCGCTTAACCTTGGCTTCTCTCATGACCTCAAGCAGCTTAATCATACCTGCTGTGTTATTGTCAAAGTATTTCAGAGGGTCTGCCATTGATTCTGCGACCAAGGAAGAGGCAGCAAAGTGAATCACAGTGTCTATGTCTGGATTGTCCCTAAAGACTTGACGCATAAAGGCTTTGTCTGCTAAGTCTCCTTTGTAGAAAATAGCTTCTGGGTGAACGGCCTTACGGTGTCCTGTCACCAAGCTATCAACAACAATGACTTTTTCTTCTTTCTGTGATATTAGCCTGTCCACTGTATGTGATCCAATATAGCCTGCACCACCTAAAACTAGAACAGTCATTTTTTCCTCCTATTCTTCAATTGCTTCAATGCCAATGCTCTTAAGAAAACGCATAAAGGCTGCTTGACCTTCTTGATCACGTTTGTAGACGCCAGCGTCCTCAAGGACACGAACAAAGACAGAGCCGACCTCTTCTTGAATAATGTCATCAAGAGCTGTGGCTGAGAGGTCTGGTCGTAACTTGATCTGATTAGCCCAGTCCTTGTGGTAATTTGCGATTTGATTGGCTTGATTGAGGATATATTTTTTGACCTCAACCAATTCCTCTTTGAGGCGCGGTGGTAAAATAGCTAGCCCCATAACCTCGATAAGGCCGATGTTCTCTTTTTTAATGTGCTGAACATCTGCATGTGGGTGGTAAACACCATCTGGAAATTGCTCAGAGGTATGGTTATCACGTAGGACCAAGTCTAATTCAAACTGCCCTTCTTTTTTTCTGGCAATAGGTGTGATGGTATGGTGAGGCTCTTGCTTGGTATAAGCAACAATATCAACACTGTCATCAGAATAATGACGCCAAGCCAGTCGAATCACATCTGCTAATTGAACCAGCTGGTCTTTGCTGCTGCTGCGCAGTCGGATAACTGACATAGGCCAGTTGAGAGTGGCAGCCTGTATGTCTGGAAATCCTTTAAAGGTAAAGCGTTTGTCTTGTTTTGCGATTTCCATCGGAAAAACGTGACGACCGGCCTGGTAATGGTTGTGGGTCAAAATAGAGCCGCCAACGATAGGCAGATCAGCATTAGAGCCGGCAAAATAACCTGGCAGTCTATCAACAATATCAAGGAGCTGTCTGAATGTGCTTGCGCTGATAATCATTGGCACATGCTCAGTATTAAAAATAATACTGTGCTCATTAAAATAAGCGTAGGGTGAATATTGGAACCCCCAAGCCTCATTGCCTAAGCTCATACGGATAATACGGTGATTAGCTCGAGCCGGGTGGTTAATCCGTCCCTGATAGCCTTCGTTTTCCATACAAAGCTGGCATTTTGGATAAGAGGATGCCTTAGCCTTCTTAGCGGCTGCAATGGCCTTAGGGTCCTTTTCAGGCTTTGATAGGTTAATGGTAATAGCCATATCACCATATTGAGAAGGCACTGTAAAGGAGATGTTTTTGGCAATTGCTGCTATTTTGATGTAGTCATTTAGCTGACTAAGCTGGTAAAAATCTGAGATAGCCTGTTGAGGAGATTGTGCATAGGTATCCCAGAAGCGACGATTAACCACACTTGGAATAGGGGTTATCATGTTCATTAATTCAGCTCCTAAGCAGTCTTTTTCTTCAGGAAGTCTGCCTATTTTGCCATTTTCAGCAGCTAGATCAGCCAATGCCTCCTTAAGAGCTATTAAGGCTGTCAAAGAGGTTTCTTGCCAGACATGGTTTTCACCGACCAATGCTAAAACCCGATTGCGGATATAAATAGCGTCCTCTGATGTGTAGTCGCTGTGTTCAATCACCTTCCTTACAAAGGTGTCTATTAAGCTTGCCATACCTTATTTCCTTGAAAGTAGTCGTGCTCCCTGAGCAATCTCAGCCAGATAAAAGGCTGGAGCATAGCCAATGACCTCAGTATAGGCCTTGCCAACTGTTTCGATAAAGCTATCTACCTTATCCTTAGCCACGATAGCAATGCCACAGCCTCCAAAGCCTGCTCCTGTCATGCGAGCCCCTAGGACCCCTTCTTGCTCCCAAGCGGTGTGGACCAGTGTGTCCAGCTCAGGGCCTGTGACCTCATAATCATGCTCCAAGGATACATGAGAAGCATTCATCAGACGACCAAATTGCTCCAATGCTCCTGCTTCAAGGGCCTGTCTTGCTTGGAGTGTTCGTTGATTTTCCAAAACAGCGTGGCGAGCGCGTTTGAGACGTTTACCATCTTTGATAAGGTAGCTGTACTCATCAAAGCGCTGAGCGTCTAATTCTCCCAGTGCTTTAAGGTCAAGAAGGGTATTTAATTCCTCAAGGGCTTGTTCACACTCTGCTCGGCGTTCATTGTACTTTGAATCGGCTAGCTCTCGACGCTTGTTGGTATTCATGATGACAATCACATGATCACCAAGGTCAAGCGGAACAGCCTCATAGGCTAAGGTGTTGGTATCAAGGTATAGAGCCTGTTTATCAGCTCCCATACCTATAGCAAATTGGTCCATGATACCTGAATTCACCCCGATAAAGTGATTTTCAGCTTGCTGACCGATTTTAATCAGATCTAACCGATCCACATTGAGCTCAAACAGCTCTTGTGCCACAATGCCTGTCAAAAGCTCCAGTGATGCCGAGGAGGACAGGCCAGACCCATTTGGAATGTTGCCAAAAACGTAAAGCTCAAAGCCTGTATCAATAGGGTGCCCAGCTTTTTGCAAAAAGGAGAGGACTCCCTTAGGGTAATTAGCCCAAAGGTCAGCCTTATCAAAGGCCAGATGATTTAAGTCAACCTCAATAATCCCAGCCTCTTCAAAATTTGCTGAGAAAAAGCGCAGCTGCTGATCCTCACGCTTGCGGGCCAGTCCATAGGTTCCCAGACTGATAGCAGCTGGAAAGACATGCCCACCATTGTAATCGGTGTGTTCACCAATGAGGTTGATGCGACCCGGTGAGAAAAAGACAGCATCTGGCTCCTTGCCAAAAACGTCAGTAAAGCTTTGCTTAAGTTGCGCGATATCCATTAGCGGCTCCTTTAACGATATTGATAGCTTGATTGTACTCTTCGCTAAGCTACTCGTCAATATTTTTACTAAAATTTTACTAAATATTGCTTTTAAGAATGCTTGTGATATACTAGAAGAAATTAGAAAGAAGGTTTGATATGGTAACGCTTAAGGATATTGCAGCTCTGGCCAAGGTTTCCCCTGCAACTGTTTCTAGGGTTTTAAATAAGGATCAAAGCTTGTCTGTTGGTCAAGAGACAAAGCACCGTATTCTCACAATTGCTGATGAGCTGGGCTACCAAAAGCATTTAAAAACGACAAATAGCCCCAAATCAAAGCTAAAAATAGCTATTGTTCAATGGTACTCTCAAGAAGAGGAGCTCAATGACCTTTACTATTATGCGATTCGCATTGGCATTGAAAAAAGGGCTTATGAATTGGATTATGATATTGTTCGTTATTTTAACAATGACATTTTGAGGATTTCAGGTGATTACGCTGGGATTATTGCTATTGGAAAGTTTAGCGCTTGTCAAATCAAGGAGCTTGAAGCTTTATCCCAGCATTTGGTATTTGTGGACAGCGATACGCTTGAATTGGGGCACCCCTGTGTCACAACTGACTTTGACAATGCAGTGCTAAAGGTACTTGATTATTTTATGACTAAAGGGATTTATAGCATTGGCATGATTGCTGGTGAGGAAAAGACAACTGATGGCAGAGAAGCCTTAGTGGATCAGCGCTTTCGCACCTATAAAAATTATGCCTCTGAGCATGGGATTTATCAGCCGAGATATGTCTATATCGGTCCTTTTTCAGCACAATCTGGCTATGAGCTTATGACACAAGCGATTGAGGAGCTAGGTGATGATTTGCCTAAAGCATTTTTTATTGCTAATGACACCCTTGCAATAGGTGCTCTAAGAGCTCTCCAAGAAAGAGGGCTTGCGGTGCCTGAGCGTGTTGAGCTTATCTCCTTTAACGATACTCCTTTAACAAGACAGGTCTTTCCTGCGCTTTCTAGCGTGACCGTATTTACAGAGGACATGGGACGTATGGCTGTTGATGTGCTTAATAGGAACATCCTTAACCCGGATCGTGTCAAGACCATGACAACATTAGCGACAGAGCTGACCTTAAGAGACAGCACAACTGGTTAGGCATTGAGCTAGCTGGGTAAAGATTTCAGTAAAATGAAACATTAAACGGCAATCATATTAGAAGCTTTAAGACTGACTAATGACATAGTGAGTATTATTTGAAGAGGTTTTGAATAACAATTATAATAGTTGTAAAATCTAATAGAAAATGTAGGATATCATAAATGAAAAAAGCCCTATTGATTGTTAACCCTAGCTCCGGCGGCGAAAAAGCCAAGGAATATGAAGCCTTAGCCTATGATAAGCTAGCTTCGTATTTTGATGATGTTGACGTCAAGCACACTGAAAAAGGAGGAGATGCCAAACGGTTTGCGCATGAGGCAGCCCAGCAGCAGTTAGATAGTGTCTTTGTCATGGGAGGTGATGGGACTGTCAATGAAGGGATCAGTGGGCTTGCAGAGCAGGATTATCGCCCTAAGTTTGGCTTTTTCCCTCTAGGAACGGTCAATGATTTGGCGCGTGCCTTGGGCATGTCGTTAGATCCAGAGGAAGCGATTAATCAGATAAGCTTTGAGACAACCAGTCCTCTGGATATTGGTAAGGTCAACGATGCTTACTTTATGAATGTTGTTGCCATAGGGACGCTCCCAGAGGCGATCAATGATGTTGCCCCTGAGGAGAAGACGACCTTTGGGAAAATGGCTTATTTTATGTCAGGCTTTAAGCAGCTGATCAAAAATAAAAGCTATACCTTCCAGCTAGATATTGATGGCAAAACAAAAGAAATCAACAGCACAACACTCTTGATTGGCTTGACCAATTCAATCGGGGGCTTTGAGCGGATTTTGCCAGAGGCGCGTGTAGACGATGGTTTGCTGCACCTTATCTATCTGAAGGATAGCAATCTATTAGAAACGGTGAAGGCCCTTCCTAGCCTATTGAAGGGAGTTGAGGCTTCAGATCAAACACTTGGCTATCAAACCTTCAAGGAGGCCACTATTGCCATGAAGGAAGGACAGCTATCTATCAATGTGGACGGTGATGAGGGTGAGGCCTTACCAATCACTATCAAGGTACTTCCTCAGCACCTGCAGGTGTATCGTTAATCTGAATAATGAAGCCAGTCATTCTTATGCGATGGGAGATATGATCTCGTGTGATTAGTAACGGTAGTCTTAACAAGCGTATCCGTCGTAACTGTTAATTAGACCTTCATATCAGCGCAGCTGTATCCTTTGTCTTTATCATGATAGGTCAACAGTAACAGGCTTAGTAGAGAGGATTTGGTCTGAATCCTCTTTTTTGCTGCCTGGGGCTTGGCTGATTTGACTGTTCAGTCATCATCAAAATGTTTTGCTTGCTGTGGTATGAGCATTGTTGTTGACTTGGCGGGGGTTATTTGATAGGATAGCAGCACAAAAATCTTAACTAGTTAAGTTTTATTAAAAAGTGTAGACAATCACATCATCACTGCAGCGACAGCCTTGAGAGCAGCTAAAATGGCTATTAAGCATTGCCTTAACTTGGCTAGCGGCTCTTGTCGTTTGCTCACATGGTGCCCTCTGCTGTGGTAAAGGTGGTTGCTTTTCTTGTAGATTCGTTGCTTGAAGACTTTGAGGCTCTCGTCTTGAAGCCTAGATATAGTAGACTAAGAGAGGTCGCTGCTGTTCCTATCACCTCAGAAAGGGTATCAAGGGGATATTCCCCATTAAAACTAGGCTAGTTAATCAAAATAAAGGAGCTTTTTTATGAAGAAACAGTCATTGAAAAAAGTCAGTCTTTTAACGGTTACTGTTATATCTAGCTTGGCCTTAGCAGCCAATGTCAACACCTATACGACCTATGCCAGAGACAACGCTGTAGCTGCGACGTCACAAACAGCTGAGGGCTTTGATTTTGTTGCAACGATACTTGATAGCAACGGTCACGTCCTTGAGGGAAAAACAGTCATCTTGTCAGACACGACAGCTAATCCTGCTAAGCAGGTGGCCTCTGCTGTCTCTAACAGTGACGGGCAGGCTATTTTTACTCAACTGCCCTTGAATCGTAACCTGAGCGTTTCTGTTGACGGGGAAACCAAGGGCTATACAGTGAGAACTAGTCTTGCCGGATCTAAAGAGGCAGCCAGCTTTGTCGCCAAGGGAGCAGGGACAAAGGAGCCTATTTATAGTAAAAATGTCATTGATATTACGGTCCGCAATCAAGACAGTGAGCCTCTAGAAGGTCAAACAGTCACCCTAAAAACACGCCAGGGTCAGCTGGTAGGAAGTCTTGTCTCAGATAAAAATGGAAAGGTAACCTTCAAGGATCGCTTGCTGGACGGAACCTTTTATCACTATGAGCTCAATGGCAAGTATATAGGGCAGGTCATGACAAAAATGTCTGTTAACGCTTACCTTGACACCTCATCAAGCTCGTCATCAGGTACGTCACCTCAGTCCAAGGACACTCCTAAGCAGGAGGATGGAAAGGCAAGTCCGCTAGAGGAAGGCTTTCATTTTGTTGTCACTGCTCTAGATAAAGAGGATAGGGTCGTCGCAGGCAAGGAGGTCAGCCTGACTGCTTTGATAGACGGTGCTAAGACGACAATTGCTTCAGCAAAGACAAATGCTGATGGTCAAGCAGTCTTTACCAAGCTACCACTATCACGTAATATCAGTGTCTCAATTGATGGTAAGCTACAGGGCTATACTGTTCGCACGAGTGAGCCTAATGAGCATAAGGCTGCTGCTTTTTATGTCGACGGTAAAGGAACAAAGCCTGTTGTTTACTCTAAGACACCAGCCATAGTAACTGTTTATGATGCCAATGGAAATAAGCTGGTAGGGCAAGAGGTTGTGCTGAAAAATCGATACGGAGCTATCAGGGCAATAGGCAAAACTGCTCAATCTGGTAAGGCAACCTTTGTGAATCAGCTCATGGACGGTATGTTTTATGAGATTGTTATCAACGGGGTCAAGATACCTAAAAAAGCCTCTACCGGTAGTGATGTCAGCGGCTTCTTAACCAAGGCTCAAATCAGAACCGGTAATAAGCTCAGCGAGTCTGAGCGCCATTCTAAAGACACAAAGCCCTTAGGCAAGGAGCCAAAGGATCCTGAAAAGGATAAGAATGTCGCTAAGCCAGAGACCAAGTCCTCATCAAACCGCAGTGTAGCCCCTAAAGAAGGCAAAAAAGAGACTAAGGTTTTGCCAAGATCTGGTGAATCAGCAGCGCCGATGGTAGCGTTCATGGGAGTTCTATTAATAGGCCTTGCAGCTGTCATCGGTCTTGTGACAAAACGTCGCTCTAGCTAAAACCAAATAAGTAAAAACGTCTTGCAGCTATCAAGGCGTTTTTTTGACGGTTAAGTGATTGTTCAGCGCCGTTCTACAATCTAAAAAAAGAAGGCTAAATCTTTTTTAAACGTATCATGCAACAGTAAGATAACAGACAGTGAGGTCATGCGTCACAGACCACAGTTTATCATAGAGCTATGGCTTCTTATAAAGGTTAAGCAGGTTAGAGGCTGATTAAGCCATCGTTTTAATGGCTTTTATTTTTTATTAAAAAATTTGACAAATACATCTAAAGCTGTTAAAATTAACCGGTTCATAACTGGTTAATGAGCAAAGGAGATTATATGAAAAGAAAATGGATACATTTAACACTGTTGCTTGCTCTTTTTTCAGGTCTTGTTGCCTGTAGCAAGCCCAAGGAGCAAAGCAAGCAGTCAAGAGGCATGACGATCGTCACTAGCTTTTATCCTATTTACGCCATGACAAAGGCGGTATCTGGTGAGCTAAACGATGTTCGGATGATTCAGTCAGGGGCAGGGATTCATTCCTTTGAGCCATCTGTAAATGACGTTGCTGCCATTTACGATGCTGATTTATTTGTTTATCACTCTCACACCCTAGAGGCCTGGGCTGATGATTTGGATCCTAATTTGAAGAAATCAAAGGTTGCTGTTTTTGAAGCTTCCAAATCTTTAACCTTAGATCGTGTTACTGGTTTGGAGGATATTGAGGTGACAGATGGCATTGACCCTGCTACCCTGTATGATCCTCATACCTGGACAGATCCTATTTTAGCAGGTGAAGAAGCACTCGCTATTGCTAAGGAGCTCAGTCGTTTAGATCCTAAGCATGAGGCCATTTACACTGAGAATGCTCAAGCATTCCAAAAGGAAGCAAAAGAGCTGGCTGATGAGTACACTAAAAAGTTTAAAAAGACATCATCTAAAACCTTTGTCACACAGCACACAGCCTTTTCTTATCTAGCAAAACGCTTTGGCTTAAAGCAGTTAGGTATTTCTGGTATTTCGCCAGAGCAAGAGCCTACTCCTCGCCAACTAACTGAAATTCAAGACTTTGTTAAAGAATATAAGGTAAAAACGATTTTTGCAGAGGATAATGTTAATCCTAAAATTGCTAAGGCGATAGCTAAAACAGCAGGAGCAAAGGTCAAGCTACTCAGTCCACTAGAGGCAGCGCCCAAAAACAACAAGTCCTATCTAGACAATTTGAGAGCTAATTTGGAAGCTCTTTACCAAAGCTTAAAATAAAGGGAGATGAAAACGTGAAAAAGAAGCATATTGTTTTAGGATCAGCTGTGGCCATTTTATTGGCTACTAATGCTGCTTCATATCAGTTTGGGAAGCATAAGGCTCTAAATTCCTCATCTAAAGATAATAGCATTGCCTATATTGATTCAAAGGATGGCAAAAAAGCCCTTCCCAAAGAAAAAACAATGGATCAAATCAGCGCAGAAGAGGGGATCTCTGCAGAGCAAATCGTTGTTAAAATCACAGATCAAGGCTATGTAACCTCACATGGTGATCATTTCCATTTCTACAATGGTAAGGTTCCTTATGATGCTATTCTTAGTGAAGAGCTATTAATGACGGACCCCAATTATCAGTTTAAACAGTCTGATGTTGTTAACGAGATTCTAGATGGCTATATTATCAAGGTTGATGGCAAGTATTATGTTTATCTAAAGCCAGGAAGCAAGCGTAAAAATATTCGTACCAAGCAGCAAATTGCTGAGCAGGTTGAAAAGGGAACAAAGGAAGCTAAGGAAAAAGGCTTGGCCAAGGTTGCCCACTTGAGTAAGGCAGAGGTGGCAGCTGTTAACGAAGCAAGAAGTCAAGGACGCTATACAACTGATGATGGCTATATCTTTAGCCCGACAGATGTTATTGGAGACATGGGAGATGCCTTTTTAGTGCCCCATGGCAGTCACTTCCACTATATTCCTAAAAAGGACTTATCCCCAAGTGAGCTAGCAGCTGCGCAGGCCTATTGGAATAACAAGCAAGGCGGAAAACCAAGTGTTATTGGCGGTCAGCCTTTACCAGGTCAAGGAGATCAGCCTAGACCATATGATATTCCTGTTAACCCTATTCACCACTCAGTTGGGAATTTGCCGTCAGTAGGAGATCCAAGCCTGTCATTTGCAGATAAAACCTTTGCAGAATTGTTGGATCAATTGCATGGCTTGGATAAAAAATACAGGCACGTCGAGGAAGATGGTCTCATTTTTGAGCCAACTCAGGTGACCCTTGCCAATGCCTTTGGCTATGTTATCCCTCATGGAGATCACTACCATATTATTCCTCGTGAGCAATTATCAGCCCTTGAAATAACCTTGGCTGATCGTTACCTAGCAGGTCAAACGCAGGGCAGTCTAATAGCTAAGCCAAAGCCAGCTACTCAAGACCAGACTGCAAAAGAGGTTACACATCAATTCCTTGGCCATCAGATTAAGGCTTATGGTAAAGGCTTAGATGGCAAGCCTTATGACACGAGTGACCATTATGTCTTTAGTAAGGCATCTATTTCCTCTGTTGATAAGGCGGGTGTCACAGCTAAGCATGAGGAGCATTTCCATTACATGGGCTTTGGTGAGCTAGAGCAAGAGGAGCTTGATCAGGTTGCACAATGGTTGCAGGAGCATGGTCAAGCAGATGAGATTGCAAGGGCATTAGTTCAATCAGACGGCAAAGACATGTCATTTGACGCTAAGCATGTCAGTCGCAAGGTAACCAATGGCGGTAAGGTTGGTTACATGATGACAAAAGATGGTAAAGAGTATTTCTATGATCGTGAGCATTTAGACCTAACACAAATTGCCTTTGCAGAGCAAGAGCTCATGCTTAAGGATAAGCAACACTATATTTATGACATTGTTGATACAGGCGTTCAGCCAAAGCTAGCTGTAGAGGTATCCAGCCTACCGATGCATGCTGGTAATGCAACCTATGATACAGGGACATCTTTTGTCATTCCTCACATCGATCATATCCATGTTGTACCTTATTCATGGCTAACTAAGGATCAGATTGCAACCATCAAATATGTCATGCAGCACCCTAATACTCGTCCTGATGTTTGGTCTAACCCAAATCATGATGAAGCTGGAGGAGTCATTGCTAATGTCACACCAGCTGATCAACGTGCTTCAATGAAAAACTGGCAAATTATTCACTCTGCCGAAGAGGTCCAAGCAGCTATCAAGGCAGGTCGGTACGCAGCTCCAGATGGCTATATTTTTGATCCTAAGGACGTTCTTGCTGAAGGAACCTTTGTTTGGCGTAATGATTCCTTTAGCATTCCTAGAGTTGGTGGACGCTCTTTAAGAACCATTACTAAAGATGAGTTATCTCATGATGAATGGCAAAAGGTTCAAGAATTATTAGGCAATAAGACCTCAGACGCAGCTGAAAGCACTATTAAGCCAACCAAAGACCAGGAACCGTCAGCGCAAGATACTGCCGCAGATGGCACAGAGCAGACCAAGTCTTTATTTGACGATATTCCTAATTATGGTTTAGATCGGGCAACTCTTGAACGTCAGATCAATCAGTTAGCTGAAATAGCAGGCATTAAACCGGAGTATCTTATTTTCGTGCCAGAGGGTGTCAAATTCTATGACCAAAAAGGACACCTAGTGCTCTATGATGTGACAACATTACAACAAATCAAATAAACACCATAAAATAGCTAAGACATACAAATCATAGCTTACTTCAAAAAAGCTATTGGTATGATGATCTGCCCTTACGCCTTATAGCCTAAGATTCTTTAGTAGGCTTTTACTTGCAGCAACAGTCATATAGGCTGAAGATTAGAACCTCAGGGTTTTTAAAGCAGTGTAGGCTAGATGTGAGCTTTGGTCAAAGCGGGTTGCTGAGGGCTATATGACCTAAGGAGGACAGCACAGAAAGACCTTTTACCAATTAACATCACACCTAATAGCCTTTCAATCAAAACCGCCTAGACATCAATGACTAGACACTCCTCTTAAAGTGGACAGTGAAAAACAATCACTAAAAACGATAAGGGGAGTTTTTTAGTGTCTAAAAGGGTTAGGAAAAAGGTTAGCAGCTGTACAATTATTACTGATGCATACCCATTCCCAAGAAAGAGGAAAATAAAAGTCCAAAACTAGTTGACAAGTGTCGGTAAGATATCGTATACTAATGAAGCTGTCGACGAGAGCTAGCTAAGGTTAATGAAAAAAGGTAAAAAAAGTAGTTGACAAAGGTAGCCTAAGCTGATAGAATGTAATAGTTGTCTCGTAAGACAAAGACCTTTGAGAACTGAATAAGACGACCAAACGTGCGGGTTACGGAAGTAACCTGTCAATAAAGAAACAAGTCAGTAATGACGTCGAGTTAAGAGCTCAAACTAAATTAAAGAGAGTTTGATCCTGGCTCAGGACGAACGCTGGCGGCGTGCCTAATACATGCAAGTAGAACGCAGAGGTCAGGTGCTTGCACTGGACTGATGAGTTGCGAACGGGTGAGTAACGCGTAGGTAACCTACCTGATAGCGGGGGATAACTATTGGAAACGATAGCTAATACCGCATAAAAGCCAATGACCCATGTCATTGGCTTGAAAGAAGCAAACGCTTCACTATGAGATGGACCTGCGTTGTATTAGCTAGTTGGTAGGGTAAAGGCCTACCAAGGCGACGATACATAGCCGACCTGAGAGGGTGAACGGCCACACTGGGACTGAGACACGGCCCAGACTCCTACGGGAGGCAGCAGTAGGGAATCTTCGGCAATGGGGGGAACCCTGACCGAGCAACGCCGCGTGAGTGAAGAAGGTTTTCGGATCGTAAAGCTCTGTTGTTAGAGAAGAACAGTGATGGGAGTGGAAAGTCCATCATTTGACGGTAACTAACCAGAAAGGGACGGCTAACTACGTGCCAGCAGCCGCGGTAATACGTAGGTCCCGAGCGTTGTCCGGATTTATTGGGCGTAAAGCGAGCGCAGGCGGTTTAATAAGTCTGAAGTTAAAGGCAGTGGCTTAACCATTGTATGCTTTGGAAACTGTTAAACTTGAGTGCAGAAGGGGAGAGTGGAATTCCATGTGTAGCGGTGAAATGCGTAGATATATGGAGGAACACCGGTGGCGAAAGCGGCTCTCTGGTCTGTAACTGACGCTGAGGCTCGAAAGCGTGGGGAGCAAACAGGATTAGATACCCTGGTAGTCCACGCCGTAAACGCTGAGTGCTAGGTGTTAGGCCCTTTCCGGGGCTTAGTGCCGTAGCTAACGCATTAAGCACTCCGCCTGGGGAGTACGACCGCAAGGTTGAAACTCAAAGGAATTGACGGGGGCCCGCACAAGCGGTGGAGCATGTGGTTTAATTCGAAGCAACGCGAAGAACCTTACCAGGTCTTGACATCCCGATGCTATTCTTAGAGATAAGAAGTTACTTCGGTACATTGGAGACAGGTGGTGCATGGTTGTCGTCAGCTCGTGTCGTGAGATGTTGGGTTAAGTCCCGCAACGAGCGCAACCCTTATTGTTAGTTGCCATCATTAAGTTGGGCACTCTAGCGAGACTGCCGGTAATAAACCGGAGGAAGGTGGGGATGACGTCAAATCATCATGCCCCTTATGACCTGGGCTACACACGTGCTACAATGGTTGGTACAACGAGTCGCAAGCCGGTGACGGCAAGCTAATCTCTGAAAGCCAATCTCAGTTCGGATTGTAGGCTGCAACTCGCCTACATGAAGTCGGAATCGCTAGTAATCGCGGATCAGCACGCCGCGGTGAATACGTTCCCGGGCCTTGTACACACCGCCCGTCACACCACGAGAGTTTGTAACACCCGAAGTCGGTGAGGTAACCGTTAAGGAGCCAGCCGCCTAAGGTGGGATAGATGATTGGGGTGAAGTCGTAACAAGGTAGCCGTATCGGAAGGTGCGGCTGGATCACCTCCTTTCTAAGGAAAAATGGAAGCATGTTTGGAAGTCTTATTTAGTTTTGAGAGGTCTTGTGGGGCCTTAGCTCAGCTGGGAGAGCGCCTGCTTTGCACGCAGGAGGTCAGCGGTTCGATCCCGCTAGGCTCCATTATCTAGGATACAAAGAAATGTTTGGGTTACCTAATTTTCTGTATTCTAAGATATATAAGATATCGTTCAAGTAATTGAACACGACCTCATTTTTTAGGAAAAAAGATAAATCTCCTCGTGTGTAAAGCACACATCGTCGATTTCCTATTTTTCTACAAAAATGCCCAACAAGTTGGGACGGTCTTAGTATCTTAATCTTGTCCATTGAAAATTGAATAACTATATCACATTCCGCAATCAAAAAAGATTGTAAGAAAGTAACAAGAAATAAACCGAAACGCTGTGATAACGAGTTTAAGAAAAAATAAGGTTAAGTTAATAAGGGCGCACGGTGGATGCCTTGGCACTAGAAGCCGAAGAAGGACGTGACAAACGACGAAATGCTTTGGGGAGCTGTAAGTAAGCAAAGATCCAGAGATGTCCGAATGGGGGAACCCACTAGCTAATGGCTAGTATCCATAACTGTTAAGGTTATGAGAAGGAAGACGCAGTGAACTGAAACATCTAAGTAGCTGCAGGAAGAGAAAGCAAACGCGATTGCCTGAGTAGCGGCGAGCGAAAAGGCAGGAGGGCAAACCGAAGAGTTTACTCTTCGGGGTTGTAGGACTGCGTTGTGGGACGACAAGATTATAGAAGAAGGCCTTGGGAAGGGTCGCCACAGAGAGTAACAGCCTCGTATTCGAAATAGTCTTTAACCCTAGCAGTATCCTGAGTACGGCGAGACACGAGGAATCTCGTCGGAATCTGGGAGGACCATCTCCCAACCCTAAATACTCACTAGTGACCGATAGTGAACCAGTACCGTGAGGGAAAGGTGAAAAGCACCCCGGGAGGGGAGTGAAAGAGAACCTGAAACCGTGTGCCTACAAGAAGTTCGAGCCCGTTAATGGGTGAGAGCGTGCCTTTTGTAGAATGAACCGGCGAGTTACGTTTACGTGCGAGGTTAAGTTGAAGAGACGGAGCCGAAGGGAAACCGAGTCTTAATAGGGCGCAAGTACGTGGACGTAGACCCGAAACCATGTGACCTACCCATGAGCAGGTTGAAGGTGCGGTAAGACGCACTGGAGGACCGAACCAGGGCACGTTGAAAAGTGCTTGGATGACTTGTGGGTAGCGGAGAAATTCCAAACGAACTTGGAGATAGCTGGTTCTCTCCGAAATAGCTTTAGGGCTAGCGTCGATATAAAGTCTCTTGGAGGTAGAGCACTGTTTGGGTGAGGGGTCCATCCCGGATTACCAATCTCAGATAAACTCCGAATGCCAATGAGATATGATCGGCAGTCAGACTGCGAGTGCTAAGATCCGTAGTCGAAAGGGAAACAGCCCAGACCACCAGCTAAGGTCCCCAAATAACTGTTAAGTGGAAAAGGATGTGGGGTTGCACAGACAACTAGGATGTTAGCTTAGAAGCAGCTATTCATTCAAAGAGTGCGTAATAGCTCACTAGTCGAGTGACCCTGCGCCGAAAATGTACCGGGGCTAAAACAGTTTACCGAAGCTGTGGATTACCGTTAAGGTAATGGTAGGAGAGCGTTCTATGTGTGATGAAGGTATACTGTGAAGAGTGCTGGAACGCATAGAAGTGAGAATGCCGGTATGAGTAGCGAAAGACAGGTGAGAATCCTGTCCACCGTAAGACTAAGGATTCCAGGGGAAGGCTCGTCCGCCCTGGGTTAGTCGGGACCTAAGGAGAGACCGAAGGGTGTATCCGATGGACAACAGGTTGATATTCCTGTACTAGAGTATATAGTGATGGAGGGACGCAGTAGGCTAACTAAACCGGACGACTGGAAGAGTCCGGCTAAGCAGTGAGGTGTGATGTGAGTCAAATGCTTACATCTATAACATTGAGCTGTGAAGGGGAGCGAAGTTAAGTAGCGAAGTTAGAGACGTCACACTGCCAAGAAAAGCTTCTAGCGATACGTATACTCTACCCGTACCGCAAACCGACACAGGTAGTCGAGGCGAGTAGCCTCAGGTGATCGAGAGAACTCTCGTTAAGGAACTCGGCAAAATGGCCCCGTAACTTCGGGAGAAGGGGCGCTGACTGCAAGTCAGCCGCAGTGAATAGGCCCAAGCAACTGTTTATCAAAAACACAGCTCTCTGCTAAATCGCAAGATGATGTATAGGGGGTGACGCCTGCCCGGTGCTGGAAGGTTAAGAGGAGTGCTTAGCGCAAGCGAAGGTATGAATTGAAGCCCCAGTAAACGGCGGCCGTAACTATAACGGTCCTAAGGTAGCGAAATTCCTTGTCGGGTAAGTTCCGACCCGCACGAAAGGCGTAATGATTTGGGCACTGTCTCAACGAGAGACTCGGTGAAATTTTAGTACCTGTGAAGATGCAGGTTACCCGCGACAGGACGGAAAGACCCCATGGAGCTTTACTGCAGTTTGATATTGAGTATCTGTACCACATGTACAGGATAGGTAGGAGCCATAGAAGTCGGGACGCCAGTTTCGATGGAGGCGTTGTTGGGATACTACCCTTGTGTTATGGCTACTCTAACCCACTAGGCTAATCGTCTAGGGAGACAGTGTCTGACGGGCAGTTTGACTGGGGCGGTCGCCTCCTAAAATGTAACGGAGGCGCCCAAAGGTTCCCTCAGATTGGTTGGAAATCAATCGCAGAGTGTAAAGGTATAAGGGAGCTTGACTGCGAGAGCAACACCTCGAGCAGGGACGAAAGTCGGGCTTAGTGATCCGGTGGTACCGTATGGAAGGGCCATCGCTCAACGGATAAAAGCTACCCTGGGGATAACAGGCTTATCTCCCCCAAGAGTTCACATCGACGGGGAGGTTTGGCACCTCGATGTCGGCTCGTCGCATCCTGGGGCTGTAGTCGGTCCCAAGGGTTGGGCTGTTCGCCCATTAAAGCGGCACGCGAGCTGGGTTCAGAACGTCGTGAGACAGTTCGGTCCCTATCCGTCGCGGGCGTAGGAAATTTGAGAGGAACTGCTCCTAGTACGAGAGGACCAGAGTGGACTTACCGCTGGTGTACCAGTTGTCTCGCCAGAGGCATAGCTGGGTAGCTATGTAGGGAAGGGATAAGCGCTGAAAGCATCTAAGTGCGAAGCCCCCCTCAAGATGAGATTTCCCATAACGTTAAGTTAGTAAGAGCCCTGAGAGACGATCAGGTAGATAGGTTAGGAGTGGACGTGTGGTGACACATGGAGCGGACTAATACTAATAGCTCGAGGACTTATCCAAAAGATGAAACCAGTCGCTATTGACAGCTTAAGGAATTCTTGTTAGACTATAGTTATTCAATTTTGAGTGGAGAAGACTCGTAAGTTAAGTGACGATAGCCTAGGAGATACACCTGTACCCATGCCGAACACAGTAGTTAAGCCCTAGAACGCCTGAAGTAGTTGGGGGTTGCCCCCTGTGAGA
Organism: Streptococcus equi subsp. zooepidemicus; assembly: GCF_015689395.1. Taxonomy (NCBI): domain Bacteria; kingdom Bacillati; phylum Bacillota; class Bacilli; order Lactobacillales; family Streptococcaceae; genus Streptococcus; species Streptococcus equi. The sequence goes on along the minus strand of NZ_CP065054.1, from coordinate 1,885,472 downwards.
TACGGAAGTTGCTTAGCTTAGATCCACTTGGGGGAGTTTAGCTCAGCTGGGAGAGCATCTGCCTTACAAGCAGAGGGTCAGCGGTTCGATCCCGTTAACTCCCATAAGTTATGAATAGGTCCCGTAGTGTAGCGGTTATCACGTCGCCCTGTCACGGCGAAGATCGCGGGTTCGATTCCCGTCGGGACCGTAGGACTCGTTAGCTCAGTTGGTAGAGCATTTGACTTTTAATCAAAGGGTCACTGGTTCGAGCCCAGTACGGGTCATAAAGGCGGGTTTGGCGGAATTGGCAGACGCACCAGATTTAGGATCTGGCGCTTAACGGCGTGGGGGTTCAAGTCCCTTAACCCGCATAAGATAGGCCGGCTTAGCTCAGTTGGTAGAGCATCTGATTTGTAATCAGAGGGTCGCGTGTTCAAGTCATGTAGCCGGCATTGATAGAGTTGCGAACGTAGTTCAGTGGTAGAACACCACCTTGCCAAGGTGGGGGTCGCGGGTTCGAATCCCGTCGTTCGCTTTTGGGGAGCCGGGGTGGCGGAACTGGCAGACGCACAGGACTTAAAATCCTGCGATGGTTAACATCGTACCGGTTCGATTCCGGTCCTCGGCATAGCATAAGGAAAAGCACCCTTAGCTCAACTGGATAGAGTACCTGACTACGAATCAGGCGGTTAGAGGTTCGACTCCTCTAGGGTGCATAGTTACGGGAAGTAGCTCAGCTTGGTAGAGTACTTGGTTTGGGACCAAGGTGTCGCAGGTTCGAATCCTGTCTTCCCGATAAAGACCTTTGAGAACTGAATAAGACGACCAAACGTGCGGGTTACGGAAGTAACCTGTCAATAAAGAAACAAGTCAGTAATGACGTCGAGTTAAGAGCTCAAACTAAATTAAAGAGAGTTTGATCCTGGCTCAGGACGAACGCTGGCGGCGTGCCTAATACATGCAAGTAGAACGCAGAGGTCAGGTGCTTGCACTGGACTGATGAGTTGCGAACGGGTGAGTAACGCGTAGGTAACCTACCTGATAGCGGGGGATAACTATTGGAAACGATAGCTAATACCGCATAAAAGCCAATGACCCATGTCATTGGCTTGAAAGAAGCAAACGCTTCACTATGAGATGGACCTGCGTTGTATTAGCTAGTTGGTAGGGTAAAGGCCTACCAAGGCGACGATACATAGCCGACCTGAGAGGGTGAACGGCCACACTGGGACTGAGACACGGCCCAGACTCCTACGGGAGGCAGCAGTAGGGAATCTTCGGCAATGGGGGGAACCCTGACCGAGCAACGCCGCGTGAGTGAAGAAGGTTTTCGGATCGTAAAGCTCTGTTGTTAGAGAAGAACAGTGATGGGAGTGGAAAGTCCATCATTTGACGGTAACTAACCAGAAAGGGACGGCTAACTACGTGCCAGCAGCCGCGGTAATACGTAGGTCCCGAGCGTTGTCCGGATTTATTGGGCGTAAAGCGAGCGCAGGCGGTTTAATAAGTCTGAAGTTAAAGGCAGTGGCTTAACCATTGTATGCTTTGGAAACTGTTAAACTTGAGTGCAGAAGGGGAGAGTGGAATTCCATGTGTAGCGGTGAAATGCGTAGATATATGGAGGAACACCGGTGGCGAAAGCGGCTCTCTGGTCTGTAACTGACGCTGAGGCTCGAAAGCGTGGGGAGCAAACAGGATTAGATACCCTGGTAGTCCACGCCGTAAACGCTGAGTGCTAGGTGTTAGGCCCTTTCCGGGGCTTAGTGCCGTAGCTAACGCATTAAGCACTCCGCCTGGGGAGTACGACCGCAAGGTTGAAACTCAAAGGAATTGACGGGGGCCCGCACAAGCGGTGGAGCATGTGGTTTAATTCGAAGCAACGCGAAGAACCTTACCAGGTCTTGACATCCCGATGCTATTCTTAGAGATAAGAAGTTACTTCGGTACATTGGAGACAGGTGGTGCATGGTTGTCGTCAGCTCGTGTCGTGAGATGTTGGGTTAAGTCCCGCAACGAGCGCAACCCTTATTGTTAGTTGCCATCATTAAGTTGGGCACTCTAGCGAGACTGCCGGTAATAAACCGGAGGAAGGTGGGGATGACGTCAAATCATCATGCCCCTTATGACCTGGGCTACACACGTGCTACAATGGTTGGTACAACGAGTCGCAAGCCGGTGACGGCAAGCTAATCTCTGAAAGCCAATCTCAGTTCGGATTGTAGGCTGCAACTCGCCTACATGAAGTCGGAATCGCTAGTAATCGCGGATCAGCACGCCGCGGTGAATACGTTCCCGGGCCTTGTACACACCGCCCGTCACACCACGAGAGTTTGTAACACCCGAAGTCGGTGAGGTAACCGTTAAGGAGCCAGCCGCCTAAGGTGGGATAGATGATTGGGGTGAAGTCGTAACAAGGTAGCCGTATCGGAAGGTGCGGCTGGATCACCTCCTTTCTAAGGAAAAATGGAAGCATGTTTGGAAGTCTTATTTAGTTTTGAGAGGTCTTGTGGGGCCTTAGCTCAGCTGGGAGAGCGCCTGCTTTGCACGCAGGAGGTCAGCGGTTCGATCCCGCTAGGCTCCATTATCTAGGATACAAAGAAATGTTTGGGTTACCTAATTTTCTGTATTCTAAGATATATAAGATATCGTTCAAGTAATTGAACACGACCTCATTTTTTAGGAAAAAAGATAAATCTCCTCGTGTGTAAAGCACACATCGTCGATTTCCTATTTTTCTACAAAAATGCCCAACAAGTTGGGACGGTCTTAGTATCTTAATCTTGTCCATTGAAAATTGAATAACTATATCACATTCCGCAATCAAAAAAGATTGTAAGAAAGTAACAAGAAATAAACCGAAACGCTGTGATAACGAGTTTAAGAAAAAATAAGGTTAAGTTAATAAGGGCGCACGGTGGATGCCTTGGCACTAGAAGCCGAAGAAGGACGTGACAAACGACGAAATGCTTTGGGGAGCTGTAAGTAAGCAAAGATCCAGAGATGTCCGAATGGGGGAACCCACTAGCTAATGGCTAGTATCCATAACTGTTAAGGTTATGAGAAGGAAGACGCAGTGAACTGAAACATCTAAGTAGCTGCAGGAAGAGAAAGCAAACGCGATTGCCTGAGTAGCGGCGAGCGAAAAGGCAGGAGGGCAAACCGAAGAGTTTACTCTTCGGGGTTGTAGGACTGCGTTGTGGGACGACAAGATTATAGAAGAAGGCCTTGGGAAGGGTCGCCACAGAGAGTAACAGCCTCGTATTCGAAATAGTCTTTAACCCTAGCAGTATCCTGAGTACGGCGAGACACGAGGAATCTCGTCGGAATCTGGGAGGACCATCTCCCAACCCTAAATACTCACTAGTGACCGATAGTGAACCAGTACCGTGAGGGAAAGGTGAAAAGCACCCCGGGAGGGGAGTGAAAGAGAACCTGAAACCGTGTGCCTACAAGAAGTTCGAGCCCGTTAATGGGTGAGAGCGTGCCTTTTGTAGAATGAACCGGCGAGTTACGTTTACGTGCGAGGTTAAGTTGAAGAGACGGAGCCGAAGGGAAACCGAGTCTTAATAGGGCGCAAGTACGTGGACGTAGACCCGAAACCATGTGACCTACCCATGAGCAGGTTGAAGGTGCGGTAAGACGCACTGGAGGACCGAACCAGGGCACGTTGAAAAGTGCTTGGATGACTTGTGGGTAGCGGAGAAATTCCAAACGAACTTGGAGATAGCTGGTTCTCTCCGAAATAGCTTTAGGGCTAGCGTCGATATAAAGTCTCTTGGAGGTAGAGCACTGTTTGGGTGAGGGGTCCATCCCGGATTACCAATCTCAGATAAACTCCGAATGCCAATGAGATATGATCGGCAGTCAGACTGCGAGTGCTAAGATCCGTAGTCGAAAGGGAAACAGCCCAGACCACCAGCTAAGGTCCCCAAATAACTGTTAAGTGGAAAAGGATGTGGGGTTGCACAGACAACTAGGATGTTAGCTTAGAAGCAGCTATTCATTCAAAGAGTGCGTAATAGCTCACTAGTCGAGTGACCCTGCGCCGAAAATGTACCGGGGCTAAAACAGTTTACCGAAGCTGTGGATTACCGTTAAGGTAATGGTAGGAGAGCGTTCTATGTGTGATGAAGGTATACTGTGAAGAGTGCTGGAACGCATAGAAGTGAGAATGCCGGTATGAGTAGCGAAAGACAGGTGAGAATCCTGTCCACCGTAAGACTAAGGATTCCAGGGGAAGGCTCGTCCGCCCTGGGTTAGTCGGGACCTAAGGAGAGACCGAAGGGTGTATCCGATGGACAACAGGTTGATATTCCTGTACTAGAGTATATAGTGATGGAGGGACGCAGTAGGCTAACTAAACCGGACGACTGGAAGAGTCCGGCTAAGCAGTGAGGTGTGATGTGAGTCAAATGCTTACATCTATAACATTGAGCTGTGAAGGGGAGCGAAGTTAAGTAGCGAAGTTAGAGACGTCACACTGCCAAGAAAAGCTTCTAGCGATACGTATACTCTACCCGTACCGCAAACCGACACAGGTAGTCGAGGCGAGTAGCCTCAGGTGATCGAGAGAACTCTCGTTAAGGAACTCGGCAAAATGGCCCCGTAACTTCGGGAGAAGGGGCGCTGACTGCAAGTCAGCCGCAGTGAATAGGCCCAAGCAACTGTTTATCAAAAACACAGCTCTCTGCTAAATCGCAAGATGATGTATAGGGGGTGACGCCTGCCCGGTGCTGGAAGGTTAAGAGGAGTGCTTAGCGCAAGCGAAGGTATGAATTGAAGCCCCAGTAAACGGCGGCCGTAACTATAACGGTCCTAAGGTAGCGAAATTCCTTGTCGGGTAAGTTCCGACCCGCACGAAAGGCGTAATGATTTGGGCACTGTCTCAACGAGAGACTCGGTGAAATTTTAGTACCTGTGAAGATGCAGGTTACCCGCGACAGGACGGAAAGACCCCATGGAGCTTTACTGCAGTTTGATATTGAGTATCTGTACCACATGTACAGGATAGGTAGGAGCCATAGAAGTCGGGACGCCAGTTTCGATGGAGGCGTTGTTGGGATACTACCCTTGTGTTATGGCTACTCTAACCCACTAGGCTAATCGTCTAGGGAGACAGTGTCTGACGGGCAGTTTGACTGGGGCGGTCGCCTCCTAAAATGTAACGGAGGCGCCCAAAGGTTCCCTCAGATTGGTTGGAAATCAATCGCAGAGTGTAAAGGTATAAGGGAGCTTGACTGCGAGAGCAACACCTCGAGCAGGGACGAAAGTCGGGCTTAGTGATCCGGTGGTACCGTATGGAAGGGCCATCGCTCAACGGATAAAAGCTACCCTGGGGATAACAGGCTTATCTCCCCCAAGAGTTCACATCGACGGGGAGGTTTGGCACCTCGATGTCGGCTCGTCGCATCCTGGGGCTGTAGTCGGTCCCAAGGGTTGGGCTGTTCGCCCATTAAAGCGGCACGCGAGCTGGGTTCAGAACGTCGTGAGACAGTTCGGTCCCTATCCGTCGCGGGCGTAGGAAATTTGAGAGGAACTGCTCCTAGTACGAGAGGACCAGAGTGGACTTACCGCTGGTGTACCAGTTGTCTCGCCAGAGGCATAGCTGGGTAGCTATGTAGGGAAGGGATAAGCGCTGAAAGCATCTAAGTGCGAAGCCCCCCTCAAGATGAGATTTCCCATAACGTTAAGTTAGTAAGAGCCCTGAGAGACGATCAGGTAGATAGGTTAGGAGTGGACGTGTGGTGACACATGGAGCGGACTAATACTAATAGCTCGAGGACTTATCCAAAAGATGAAACCAGTCGCTATTGACAGCTTAAGGAATTCTTGTTAGACTATAGTTATTCAATTTTGAGTGGAGAAGACTCGTAAGTTAAGTGACGATAGCCTAGGAGATACACCTGTACCCATGCCGAACACAGTAGTTAAGCCCTAGAACGCCTGAAGTAGTTGGGGGTTGCCCCCTGTGAGATACGGAAGTTGCTTAGCTTAGATCCGCCATAGCTCAGTTGGTAGTAGCGCATGACTGTTAATCATGATGTCGTAGGTTCGAGTCCTACTGGCGGAGTTTGGCTCCATGTCAACTGTAGTGGGTGACTGATAACTAAGCACGAGAGGAGACGAAGGTTGTCTTCTCTTTTGTGATGTTCAAAGCGAGGAAGATGCGTTTTTTAAAGTTGTCAAAGTTCCGAAATCCGAACGCATTGCGCTTGATATCTTTGATAAGTTTGTTAGTGGCTTCTAACTTAGCGTTAGAATAAGGCAGTTCAATGGCATTGGTGATGTAGTCTTGGTAGCGACTAAAGGTATTTAGAGCTGTTTTAAAAGTCTGATTAAGATGTGGTAGTGTGTCATGAATTAAACCAAAGAAATGCTTGGCATTCTTTTCTTGCAGGTGAAAAAGGAGCAGCTGGTACAGGTCATAATAAGATTTTAACTCAGGCACTAGTGAGAAGATCTTATTGAGACATTCTCTAGGAGTTAAGGTTTGTCTGAAGGTGCGAGAATAGAAAGGCTTAAGAGACCGTTTTCTGCTATCCTTTTGAATAAGCTTCCAGTAGTACTTAAGAGCTCTATATTTAAGAGACTTCTTGTCAAATGGTTTCATGATGTCACTACGTGTTTGCTTGAGAGCTCTATTGATGTGCTGGACAATGTGAAAACGATCGAGAACGATTTTAGCCTTAGGAAATAGAATTTTAATGAGAGGAATATAACTTCCAGACATATCGACAGTAACGACTTTCACCTTGTTTCTAGCCTCTTTAGAGTACTTAAAGAAATGATTTCGGATGGTTGTTTGACGTCTATTATCAAGAATGGTAATGATTTTCTTAGTGTTAAAATCCTGAGCAATGAAGGCTAATTTGCCTTTCTGATAAGAGAACTCATCCCAAGAGAGAACTTCTGGCAAATTGGCGTAATCCTCTCGGAAATGATACTGCTTAAGCTTGCGATAGACGGTAGAAGTGGAGATAGCGAGCTTAGAAGCGATATGGGTGAGAGCCTCTCTGTTGAGTAAAAGCTGAGCGATTTTCTGTCTCACCATCTCAGAAATTTGGCAATTTTTCTTAACCAGGGTAGTTTCAGATACAGTGACTTTTCGACAGGATTTGCATTGAAACCTTCTTTTTTTCAAACGAATGAGACTAGGAAAGCCTCCAATTTCGATAAAGGGAATTTTAGAGGGCTTCTGGAAGTCATACTTAATTTGTTTACCCCTACAGTGCTTACGTTTAGGAGGGTTATAGTCTAGTGTAGCGATAACTTCGATATGAGTATCATGTTGGATAGCTTTAGTCAAGGTGATATGTTTGTCTTTGATTCCGATAAGTAATGTGGTATTATTGAGGTGTTCCATAAGATACTTTCTAATGAGTTGTTTAGTCGCTTTTCATTATAAGTCTTATGGGACTTTTTGGTACTCAAAAAGCCCTATAATCTCCACAGTGGAGTTACCCACTACAGAAATTATAGAGCCTGATTTCCACAGTGGACTTACCTATTCCAGATGGTATAGAGCCTTGCTTTTTAGGGGATAGTATGGTAGGATAGTAGTAGTTAAGAAAAGCACCCTTAGCTCAACTGGATAGAGTACCTGACTACGAATCAGGCGGTTAGAGGTTCGACTCCTCTAGGGGGCATAGCAAGGCAACAGGACATTTCTGTCCTGTTGTTTTTTTGTTTGTCTCCTTATAATAAGGCTACTAAGCATGAAAAGGAGAAAGTATAATGACTGATGATTTAGTGAGGTTGTTTGATAAGATCAAGCCTATTATTATGAAGCTAAGACGGCATTATTATATTCAGCTGTGGGAGCTAGATGATTGGTTACAGGAGGGACGGTTGATCTTGTATCGGTTGTTGGTTACTTATCCAGAATTGATAGAGGATGAGGAGAAGCTGTATCGTTATTTTAAGACCAAGTTTTCCTCTTATTTGAAGGACGTGTTGCGGCAGCAGGAGAGTCAGAAGCGTCGGTTTCATAAGATGGCTTATGAGGAGATTGGGTCGGTAGGCCATGCGATACCAGCAGGTGGCTTGGGAGTAGATGATTATGTGGCTTATCAGTTGATTGTGAAGGAGGTTGAGGAGCGATTGACAGAGGGTGAGCTGTCGCAGTTTCGGGCTTTGATCAGGGGAGAGCGGTTTGAGGGGAGACGGGCCTTGCTTCGCAAGATAGGACCTTACTTTCAGGATTTTACTGGCTAGAAATAGTGGGGAGTTCACGAAACGAGATTGAAAGGCTTACTGTGCAGGGAGATGGCTAGACTGTGATGGATCTTGTGCATCTTTGAGAATGCTGGCTGTTGTATCAATTGATAAGGCAAATCTTGATTTGTGGAGAGCTTGGCTAATCTATACTTGGGTGCTTTGCTGCTATATTTGTTTGGATCTAGCAGAGATTGTACATACAGTAAGGTGCTGTAGTCGTAAGTGCCTAATCACTTGCTGTTAACCCCAGCTGAGGTGAAAGTTGTTTTGTTGCAGCAAGGTAAAGCAAATGCTTATGATAGCTGTGAGCATATTAAGTCGTTACTACCAATACTTAATTTTGATAGCTTATAGATTATAAAAGCAGCTCATAGACTAGAGACATTGTCTATGTGAGCTGTTTTTGAAGCTTGATGTTAACAAGAGATGTTATCTGGAGCTTTACAGGGGCAGATCAGGCCTAAAAAAGGTTTGATATAAGGCTCTAATTGCCTTTTTTTCATCGGTGCTATTGATGAAAAACATGACGGATACTTCGCTTGCTCCTTGGGAAATCATAGCAATATTGATATGATTTTCAGATAGAGCCCTTGCTGCGGCAGATGTGACACCGATATGACTTTTCATATTTTCACCGACTATCATGATAATAGAAAGATTTCTGGTGATGGACACCTCATCAACCTCTAATTGCTGAACAAGTCTGCGAAGGATTTCTTCTTCTTTGATGGGGGTCAATTCTCTTTCTCTAAGTACAATTGATAGGTCATCAATGCCTGTAGGCATGTGCTCCCATCTGATATTGAGGTCCTCTAATATCTGAAGGAGCTTGCGCCCAAATCCAATTTCTCTGTTCATGAGATATTTAGATAGGTTAATGCTGACAAAGTGATCGTCACCTGATATACCGACAACGGGATTAGATTTTCTCTGGTGCTCAAGAACAATTTTTGTACCTGGGTGGCTGGGATTGTTAGTGTTTTTAATGATGATTGGGATTTTCCCTCGGTAAGCAGGGATTAATGCTTCATCATGGAGGACAGAAAAGCCAGCATAGGCTAATTCGCGCATTTCTCTGTAGGTTAATTCAGCGATAGTCTGTGGCTGCTTAACAACACCGGGGTGGGCAGCAAAGATGCCATTGACATCTGTAAAATTTTCATAGCTGTCAGCTGTGACTCCTGCTGCAATAATGGAGCCTGTAATATCAGAGCCACCACGTGAGAAGGTACAAATCTGGTTTTCATTTGTCACACCAAAAAATCCAGGGATAACAAGAATATCATCATGATCCTTTAAGGCCTCTAGCTTATCATAGCTGATTGGAAGCAAACGTGCATGCTGTGGCTCACTGCTTACGATTAGACCTGCATCTTTGGGGTGGAGGTAGCTTGCAGCTAAGCCATTTGCCTTGAGGTAAGCAGCTACTAGCTTGGCATTATTGTCCTCACCGGCTGCAAGAAAGGTATCGTATAAATAAGGATTATGTTCTTTTGGAAGTCTTGCCAATTGCTCTAAAGAAGCTGTGATTTGTGTGATGATTTTGCTATCTAGCGTTAAGTCATTACAGATTTGTTGGTAACGATTGATAATCCATTCCAAATGCTTGTGATAGTGACGGTCTGAGACATAGGCTTTGTAATAGGCAATGAGTGCATCAGTCACCTTTGTGTCTGTAGGGGATCGTTTGCCTGGTGCGGAGACAACGATGATTTTGCGCTCAGAATCGTCCTTGATAATAGCCAAGACCTTTTCTAACTGTTGGGCAGATGCCAAGGAGCTGCCGCCAAATTTTGTTACCTTCATTTGCTCTCCAGTCTACTTATTGAATATTAGAGAAATTATAGCAGAAAAGCTAGTCCTTGTCAGTAGCCTTTTTCTGTCTATTGATGTCAAAGCAAGCTTTCTTATCAAGGATAATCAAAAACTGTATGGGGACAAAACCCGTAAATGCTCTTTTCTGATGGCTGGAAGAAATGGTAGAATAATAGCATGACAAGATATAAAGCAATTATTTCCTACGATGGGACCTTGTTTTCTGGTTTTCAGAGACAAAGTCAGGCACGTACGGTACAAGAAGAGATTGAAAAGACCCTGCAAAAATTAACGGGTGGTCAAGGGATACAGATTCATGGGGCTGGCAGGACAGATGCTGGTGTGCATGCTTATGGTCAAGTGATTCACTTTGATTTGGATCAAAAAAGAGACCCTGAAAAGCTTCGCTTTGCTCTTGATACACAGACACCAGATGATATTGATGTAGTCAGTCTGGAGATTGTCGCAGATGATTTTCACGCCCGCTACCATAAGCATTTCAAAACCTATGAATTTTTAGTGGATATTGGTCGTCCTAAAAATCCTATGATGCGCCATTATGCGACCCATTACCCCTATCCCTTGGCTATTTGGAAGATGCAGGCTGCTATTCAGGATTTGGTTGGGACGCATGATTTTACAGGCTTTACAGCTGCGGGAACCTCTGTTGAAAATAAGGTCCGTACCATTACAGCAGCTACCCTCACTCAGGACCCTAAAACTGGTTTTCTTGTTTTTACGTTTTCAGGTAATGGCTTTCTTTATAAGCAGGTTAGAAATATGGTTGGGACCTTGCTCAAGATCGGCAATGGTCGGCTGCCAATTGAGCAAATCAGGCTCGTTTTAGAGAGTAAGAATCGGCAGCTAGCTGGACCGACAGCGGCTGGTAATGGCCTTTATTTGAAGGAAATTATCTATGAAGAATAAGGTATTAACAATCGCTGGGAGTGATATCTTAAGTGGTGGTGGCTTGCAGGCTGATTTAGCGGTGCTTCATCAGCTCGATAGCTTTGCATTTTTAGCTGTTACCTGCTTAACAAGCTGTGATGCTAAAGGCTTCGACATTCACCCTGTTGCGACTGATTTGCTGGCAAAGCAGTTGTCTAGTTTAGTAGCTATTCCTTTTCAGGCGATCAAAGTTGGTCTTTTACCAAGGCCTGAAATAGCAGAGCAGGTGGCCCTGTTTTTAGAGCTTAAAAATGATACCCCTGTTATTTTAGATCCTGTTTTAGTATTTAAGGAAAATCAAGATCAGACAGTTGTGGAAATGACAGAGGCTTTGCGCGCTCTCTTTCCCTTATCAGCAGTGATTACCCCCAACCTAAGAGAAGCAGAACGCTTAGCAGGGCTTGCTATTAATAGCAAGGAGCAAATGGTAGAAGCGGCAAAAAAGCTTTATGAGATGGGAGCTAAGAGGGTTGTGATCAAGGGTGGAAATCGTTTTGACCAGCGAATTGCTCTAGATCTATTTTATGACGCAAAAACCCTGTGCTTTTTAGAAAAGCCAGTCTTGGCCAAACAAAACAGTGGGGCTGGCTGTAGCTTTGCAGCTGCAATTGCTGCTTATTTAGCTAAGGGATATTCACCGCTTAGGGCTGTTGAGCAGGCTAAAGACCTTGTTTTTGAAGCCATTCAACAGTCAAATGATTATGGAGTTGTCTTATGATAAATATGAAACAGACAAGAGAGCTAGCTCTTGTGTCTATCTTGACTGCCCTGACAGTTGTCCTGGGCAGGTTTGTGAGTATTGCCACGCCGACAGGTTTTTTAAGTCTTTTAGATGCAGGGGTGTATGTGACTGCCTTTTCTCTTGGGAAAAAGGAGGGTATGCTTGTTGGGGGCTTATCAGGTTTTTTGCTTGATTTGATCTCAGGTTACCCCAATTGGATGCTGATTAGTCTTGTTGCTCATGGGGCTCAGGGCTACTTAGCAGGCTTGTCTGGCAGGCATCGCTTTCTTGGTGTGGGCCTTGCTTCTGTGGTAATGGTTGGTCTCTATTTTCTTGCATCTATTCCAATGTATGGTATGGGCGCTGCTATTTCAGAAATTTCGGGGAATGCTGCTCAAAATATCCTTGGTATAGGTGTAGGCTATCTGCTGTATTTAGGGGTCAAAAAACAGCTGGTCAAAGTGTCAGATGATTAAGCAGGTGATTCAATGGATTTAAAGGTATTGAGAGAAGAAGCACGCTCTATCTTGCTTGATATTGTGGAGCGTAGTGCTATCAAAAAAGGGCAACTGTTTGTCTTAGGGCTGTCCTCTAGCGAGGTACTTGGTGGTCGTATTGGCCAGCATTCTAGCTTAGAGGTGGGTGAGGTTATTGTGAAGCTTATGTTGGAGGAATTGTCGTTCAGAGGGATTTATTTAGCGGTTCAGGGGTGTGAGCACATTAATCGTGCCTTGGTATTAGAAGAAAGTGTTGCTGAAGAATATCGGCTAGAAATAGTCAATGTGCTGCCTAGCTTGCATGCTGGAGGAAGTGGTCAATTAGCAGCCTTCAAATACATGAAGCAGCCAGTTGAGGTTGAAGCCATTGCTGCTCATGCAGGCCTTGACATTGGAGATACCTCAATTGGTATGCATGTTAAGCGTGTACAGGTGCCGCTTGTGCCTATTCAGCGAGAGCTTGGTGGCGCTCATGTGACTGCCTTGGCAAGTCGTCCCAAATTAATTGGTGGTGTAAGAGCCAGGTATCAGCCTGATCCTATTCGGAAATAAGAGCAAAAGAAATATATCTAGCAGTTTAAGTCTGATGACCTGGCTGCTGGATAGGGCTTGTGTGCTAAGAAAGCAATGGTTTTTACTGCTAGGCTAAGGGTGATATGGCAGATGCAGTTGGCAGCTTGATACCCTCCCTTAGTAAGGCCTCTTGATAGAGCTTATAAAAGCTATGGTAAATCGTAAATTGCTGCCCATTTTCAGTAAAAATGCTAACGCGAAAGGTGAATTGTCCGTTGGGATTGGTCTGTGGTCCTAGAATGTTGGGCTGTCCGACAATTTGTGGGAAATTTGGTACCTCTCGCTTATTGACAGCCTTAATGATTTGGGTTACATGCTCTAGATCGGTTGAGGAATAAAGTGGAATATCAATCAAAGCTCTCATATTGCCACGTGATTTGTTGCTAACAACTGTAATATTGCGGTTAGGAATAAAATGTAGTGTGCCATCAAAGCCTCGCACCTGAGTGGTTCGAATACCAACGCTGGAGATGGTTCCTTCAATGCCTGCAATGGTGACGGTGTCTCCTACTTCAAATTGATTTTCAAACAGAATAAAAAAGCCATTGACCACATCAGACAAGAAGCCTTGAGCCCCAAGCCCAATAGCAACACCAGCAATTCCTGCTCCTGCTAAAAGACTAGATACTGGAATACCAAGTAGGCTCAAAATCCAATAGATGAGAAGAAAATAGAAAACATAATTTAGGGTGTTGTGAAGGAGCTTGGATAAGGTTTTTTTCCTTGCTTCAGTCTGTCTTGAATAGGAAAATGACTTGGCGATTGCCTTTTCAAATAAAGCTGTCGTGATTTTTTTGAAGATCACAAAGAAAATCAATAATAAGGTGATTGACACTAATTTAGAAAACACAAGCACCATGATATTTTCTAGGTGTAGCTGATTAAAGTATGTTAATATAAACGTCATGGTAACTCCTTTCTATCGTAGCTAGTTTACCAAAAAAAGTCCTAGTTGAAAATAGATCACCAAACATTATTAAGAAGAGTAATGGCTTCTTGTTTATGTTTTATTGAGGTTTTTCTGACGAAGGAAACAAAGCTCTGTGCAATTGGTTGCGTAGGTCTGCAAATAAATGACATTAACATGTGCAAAAGATTAGAGTAAATGAGTCTGATTATGAGATAAACAAAAGGAAAATACTTATGCAACATGATTTTGATTGGTTTTATAGGCTTTAGCAAAGGAAATAAAAATTAAAAAAATCACTAATTTTTTGCTAAAAATGGTATGCATACCGAAATTTATATGTTATACTTCTCTTATAGGTCCTATTTTTGTTTGCAAACAGTACAGAGAATCATCTTATTTTTTTAAGCGCTAACGAAAGCGCTTTCGCAGAAAGAACGGAGTTTACATATGGTAACACATAAGACAAAAAGATTTCTCAAAGCTCTATCAGTGACCAGCTTGACCCTTGGATTGGTACTGTCAGGCTTGGCTCCTCTAACAACAGCTAACCTTGCTAGTGTTCAGGAGGTGCAGTCTGATAATCAACCGATAGCCATGAAGGACGGAGCTATTTTACATGCTTGGTGCTGGTCCTTTAACACCATCAAAGAAAACATGAGTGCCATTAAGGAAGCTGGCTACACTAGTATTCAAACCTCACCTATTAATGCTGTTATTAAGGGTGATGGCGGTAGTAAGGACTTGAAAAACTGGTATTACCATTATCAGCCAACAGACTATACTATCGGGAACTATCAATTAGGAACAGAAGAGGAATTTAAGGCAATGGCTCAGGAGGCTGATAAATATGGAATCAATATTATTGTTGATGCTGTTTTGAATCATACAACCTCTGAGTTTAATGCAGTTAGCCCTAAGATCACAGCTATAGATAACTGGACACATGGAAATGACAAAATCGTCAACTTCAACGACCGTTATCAAATAACTCAAAAATCCTTGCTAGGACTTTATGATTTCAACACACAAAATCGAGCTGTCCAAGAATACATGCTGAATTATCTAAAACGAGCAGTAGCTGATGGAGCAGATGGCTTTAGGTATGATGCTGCAAAGCATATCGAATTACCAGGTGAGCATAACAGCGATTTCTGGAATGTTATTCTTAACAATGGTGCTAAATTCCAATATGGAGAAATTTTACAGGGTGATGCTTGCAACGAAGCAGGCTATGGCAATATCATGGGAGTGACAGCGTCAAACTATGGTAAGCTAATCCGTAAAGTGCTAGAGCAGGGCTATGTGAAAGATGGTGATCTCATCAACTTCCAAGTGTATGGTGTTTCAGAGGACAAGTTAGTCACTTGGGTAGAATCTCATGATACCTATGCTAACAATGAGGAAGAGTCTACCAAGCTAACAGATGAGGACATTAAGCTTGGCTGGGGAATTATTGCTGCTCGTAATGAGGGAGCACCGCTCTTCTTTTCACGTCCTCGTGGCGGTGGCGGCCAAAATGGACGCTTCCCTGGAAAAAGCCAAATTGGTGATGCTGGCAGTGACTTGTTTAAGGATCCAACCATTGTTGCGATTAATAAATTCCGCAATAGGATGAATGGTCAATCAGAATACATTCGCAATCCTGGTATGGACCAAGGCCTAGTCATGATTGAACGCGGTCAAAAGGGTGCTGTTATCACCAACCTAACCATCGTTGATAAAGACTTTTCTTCTACAACAACCCTAGCTGATGGTAAGTACAAAGACGCAGTGACTGGCACAGTTTATCATGTTTCCAATCACAACATTACCGGTCATCTAGCTAAGAAATCAGTAGCTGTCCTGCTTCCAGCGTAACTATCTGGCTTACAGATTAAGGACTGTTTGGAGTCTGGGACAAAAAGAGTTGCATGTTAAAAAGTCATAGTTAATGTACTTTATTACCCAATCTAAATAATTAAAATGCGAACAAGACTAGTTTTTAGGATCTCAGAAAACAAGTCTTGTTCGTTTATTTTATTTTGGAGGCAGACTTTTATTCCAGTCTCTTTTTCTTTGAAGCTGATGAAGGCTTTGGTAATGGTTCAGTTAAGAGTCTGATATTTGGAAACCCTGTCCCTACTTTCACGCATAAAAAACTTTAAAAACACTTGGTAATATGATAGAATGAGGTGTATCTAAATTATTTTAAGGAGAAATGACTTAATGTCTACATCATTTGAGAACAAAGCTACAAATCGTGGCGTGATTACATTTACAATTAGTCAAGATAAAATCAAGCCCGCTCTTGATCAAGCTTTTAATAAAATTAAAAAGGATTTAAATGCACCAGGCTTCCGTAAGGGTCACATGCCTCGTCCTGTTTTTAATCAAAGATTTGGTGAAGAGGTTCTTTATGAGGAGGCCTTGAATATTGTGCTACCAGCAGCCTATGAAGGTGCTGTTGCAGAGCTTGAGCTTGATGTTGTTGCACAGCCAAAAATTGATGTGGTTTCTATGGAAAAGGGTCAAGAATGGACACTTACTGCAGAGGTTGTCACAAAACCAGAGGTTAAGCTTGGTGATTACAAAGACCTTACTGTTGAGGTTGATGTTTCAAAAGAGGTTACTGATGAAGAGGTTGATGCAAAGGTTGAGCGTGAGCGCAACAATCTTGCTGAGCTAGTTGTCAAAGAAGCTGCAGCAGTAGAAGGCGACACAGTTGTTATTGATTTTGTAGGCTCTGTTGATGGAGTTGAATTTGATGGCGGCAAAGGGGACAATTTCTCACTTGAGCTGGGCTCAGGACAATTTATTCCAGGCTTTGAGGATCAGCTAGTTGGTGCGAAGGCTGGTGATACTGTTGAGGTTAATGTAACCTTCCCAGAAAATTATCAAGCTGAGGATCTTGCAGGTAAGGCTGCTAAGTTTGTGACAACTGTTCATGAGGTAAAGGCAAAAGAAGTACCCGAGCTTGACGATGAGCTTGCAAAGGATATTGATGAGGAAGTCGAAACACTCGATGAGCTAAAGGCTAAGTATCGTAAAGAGCTTGAAGCTTCAAAGGAAGCAGCTTATGATGACGCTCTAGAGGGTGCTGCTATTGAATTAGCTGTTGAAAATGCTGAAATCGTGGAATTACCAGAGGAAATGGTCCATGACGAGGTTCACCGTTCCGTTAACGAATTTATGGCTAGCATGCAGCGTCAGGGCATTTCACCTGATATGTACTTCCAGCTAACTGGCACAAGTCAAGAAGATCTTCACAAGCAGCATGAAGCAGAGGCAGACAAGCGTGTCAAAACTAATCTTGTTATTGAGGCTATCGCAAAGGCAGAGGGCTTTGAAGCTTCAGACGATGAGATTGAAAAAGAAATTAACGACCTTGCAGCTGAGTATAGCATGCCAGTTGAGCAGGTTCGCTCATTGCTTTCAGCTGATATGTTAAAGCATGACATTGTCATGAAAAAAGCTGTAGAAGTGATTACAAGCTCAGCAAAAGCAAAATAAGCTGTTATGATATAGACAAGCAAGACTAAGCAAGCACTTGGTCTTGTTTTGCTGTTTTTATATGGTTTAAAGCAAGTCGTTAGCGCTTCTTTTTGAATTGTTCCTGCTGTCGCGTTTAGGAGCTGTCGGGTTAGCTGCTGCTAGGCTTTGTTCTTGCTGGCTGAGAAGTGGGTAAAAAGAATACTGGTTCTCCTCTGATAAAAACTTTGACGAATCGGTATTTTTAGCGTAAAATAGGAGAGAATGATAAAATAAGGAGAACTGCCTTGAAATTAGATGTATTTGCAGGACAAGAAATAAGCGAACTTTCTATGATTGAAGTTGCTCGTGCTATTTTAGAAGAGCGTGGTCGCGATAATGACATGTATTTTAGCGATTTGGTTAACGAGATTCAAAATTACCTAGGCAAGTCTGACGCTGATATTCGTTATGCTTTACCATTTTTTTACACTGATCTCAATACAGATGGTAGCTTTATTCCACTTGGTGAAAATAAATGGGGTCTACGTTCATGGTATGCTATTGATGAGATTGATGAGGAAATCATCACCCTAGAAGATGAAGAAGACGGCGCACCAAAACGCAAGAAGAAACGTGTCAATGCCTTCATGGACGGTGATGAGGACGCTATTGACTATAGCGCCGATGATCCAGAGGATGAGGATTTTGTTCGTGAATCATCTGATATTGAATATGACGAGGAAGATCCAGACGATGAAAAATCTGAGGTAGAGTCCTACGATTCAGAGCTCAATGAAATCATTCCAGAGGACGATTTTGAAGAGGTTGACCTCAATGAAGAGGACGAAGAAGATGAGGACGAGGAGGAGTAGCAGGTGTATCGCTAGCCTCTAAAAGCAATAGTAATATTTGACAAATGTCCTCTTATAGTTTATATTATTAATCGGGCACCTCTTTAAGAGGTCGGGTAAGCTCCCTAGCTAATAGGGGGCTGTTTTTGTTTTAATGACCCAGCTTTGGTTACTAGTCTCATGGCTTAGCCTTGTGGGAAGCTTAGCCCCCAATCGTTACTAGCTAAAGTAGGACGATCTTTTAAAAATAAAAACGAGTTAGTCAGGCTTAACTCAAAAGGACAAAGGAGTGTTATGACAAAGTACATTTTTGTAACTGGTGGAGTTGTCTCATCAATCGGAAAAGGTATTGTAGCGGCTAGCCTTGGACGTTTATTGAAAAATCGTGGCCTAAAGGTAACGATCCAAAAATTCGACCCTTATATTAATATCGATCCTGGGACAATGAGCCCTTATCAGCATGGGGAGGTCTATGTCACTGATGATGGTGCAGAGACTGATTTGGACCTTGGTCACTACGAACGGTTTATTGACATTAATCTTAATAAATACTCAAATGTGACAACTGGTAAAATTTACAGTGAGGTGCTTCGTAAGGAGCGTAAGGGTGAATACCTTGGAGCTACTGTTCAGGTTATTCCACATATTACAGACGCCTTAAAGGAGAAGATCAAGCGCGCAGCTACGACCACAGATTCTGACGTGATTATTACCGAGGTTGGTGGAACTGTGGGAGACATTGAGAGTCTGCCATTCTTAGAAGCGCTTCGTCAAATGAAGGCAGATGTCGGCTCTGAAAATGTGATGTATATTCACACAACCCTGCTGCCTTATTTAAAAGCAGCTGGTGAGATGAAAACAAAGCCAACCCAGCACTCTGTCAAAGAATTACGGGGCTTAGGGATTCAGCCTAATATGCTTGTCATTCGTACTGAGGAGCCTGTTGAGCAAGGGATTAAAAATAAGCTGGCGCAATTTTGTGATGTTAACCCAGAAGCTGTTATTGAATCTCGTGACGTGGAGCATTTGTATCAAATTCCGCTGAATTTGCAGGCTCAATCAATGGACCAAATCGTCTGTGATCACTTGAAGCTAGACGTTCCTCAGGCAGATATGACAGAATGGTCAGCAATGGTTGATAAGGTGATGAACCTCAAGAAAACAACAAGGATTGCCTTGGTCGGTAAATATGTTGAGCTTCCAGATGCGTATCTGTCTGTCGTGGAAGCCCTGAAGCATTCTGGCTATGCCAATGCTGCTGCTATTGAGCTTGATTGGATTAATGCTAATGACTTGACAGCTGAAAACGCTAAGAAGCTGCTTGGGCAGGCCGATGGCATTATCGTTCCTGGCGGCTTTGGTCAGCGTGGAACAGAAGGAAAAATTCAAGCCATTCGCTATGCGCGTGAGCATGATGTGCCGATGCTGGGCATTTGCTTAGGCATGCAATTAACCTGTGTTGAGTTTGCTCGTCATGTCCTAGGCATGGAAAAGGCCAATTCGTTTGAGCTGGATCCAGATACTGCCTATCCAATCATTGATATTATGCGTGATCAAATTGATATTGAGGACATGGGAGGAACATTACGTCTGGGTCTATACCCATGTAAGCTAAAAGCTGGCTCAAGAGCTGCAGCAGCCTACAATAACCAAGAGGTGGTGCAGCGCCGTCATCGCCACCGTTACGAATTTAACAATAAATTCCGCCAAGATTTTGAAGCAGCAGGCTTTGTTTTCTCAGGTGTTTCACCGGACAATCGTTTGGTAGAGATTGTGGAATTGCCAGAGAAGAAATTCTTTGTAGCAGCCCAATACCACCCAGAGCTACAAAGCCGTCCTAATCGTCCTGAAGAGCTATACACTGCCTTTATTACAGCAGCAGTGGAAAATAAACATTAAAGCCTTTAAATCTAGTGTGACGTAAGAGGCTATCCTTGAGTCTTATTTAGGTGCTGAGAGTTAGCAGCTTTGATAGGCTTATTAAGTCTTTGAGTGGCTGATGAGATGATGACATCAGCCACTTTTAATATAGCAAAAAGCACCATTTTACCTCTTATCAAATGCTGTCAGCGGACTTCCTCTTGATCTGGTCAAATCTATTTTGAAGGTAGCTTGTATATTCTTTAAACTATTGAGCTTCAATTCCTGTGAAAACGCTTTAGCTACTGGCTGGCTTGAGATTTGGCCTTAAGAAGGCAGTAAAAAGGTATCGGTTATTTTTAGCATAAAGCTTTCTTTTTTCCATATTTTCTTGTAGAATAGTCGGTATGAAAACCATTCGATTATCAAAGTATTTTGGCATTTTACTGCTCTTGTTGACCCTGGCTAGTGTGGGAGCTAGCTTTTATTTCTTCCATGTTGCTCAGGTGCGTGAGGAAAAATCATTTATCAACAATAAAAAACGAACCCCAGACAATCCTTTGTACCCAGCAGAGCTAGCTTTTGACAGCTTGACGCGTGAAAAACGCAGTATTACTAACAGAGGACGTCAGCAGGTCGCATGGTATTTGCCTGCCTCGCAGGATACTCATAAGACAGCTATTGTCGTTCATGGCTTTACAAATGATAAAGAAGACATGAAGCCCTATGCCATGCTTTTTCACAGCCTAGGCTACAATGTGCTGATACCAGATAATGAGGCTCATGGTGAGAGTGAGGGTGACTTGATTGGCTATGGTTGGAATGATCGCTTGAACCTACTTGCCTGGATTGATTTGCTCGTTAGCGAGGATAAAGACAGTCGCATTAGCTTATTTGGCTTATCCATGGGTGCCGCAACAGTTATGATGGCAAGCGGTGAGCAGCTACCTAGTCAGGTTGTCAATATTGTTGAGGATTGTGGCTATACTAGTGTTTGGGACGAACTGAAATTCCAAGCTAAGGCCATGTACAATCTACCAGCCTTTCCCTTGCTGTATGAGGTTTCAGCCCTCTCTAAAATTCGTGCCGGCTTTAGCTATGGTGAGGCTAGCTCGGTGAAGCAATTGGCTAAAAATAAGCTGCCAGTCCTCTTTATTCATGGCGACAAGGATACCTTTGTCCCGACAGAGATGGTCTATCAAAACTATCAGGCAACAAAAGGTCCTAAAGAGCTAATGGTTGTTAAGGGGGCTAAGCATGCCAAGTCCTTTGAGACCAATCCCGATCAGTACAAGGAAAAGATTGCGGCCTTTTTGCAAAAATATGAGAAATAAGTATTGACAGTAAAGCTCCCAGCTGATATAATTTTATATGTTGCTGATGAGCAGCGGGGATGGCGGAATTGGCAGACGCGCAGGACTAAGGATCCTGTGACCGCTTTAGGTCGTGTGGGTTCAAGTCCCACTCTCCGCATCGCAGAGGTGAATCTTGGATTCATCTTTTTTTATTTCCTGAAAAGACTGCTACTAGCCAAATACTCAATTGTGAGCCTGTGATAAGATGAATCGAGAAAACGCTTTAAGCTGATGAGGGGCTGGAAATTTCTTGAAAATTGTGCTAAAATGAACAATGTAAATGGGGTTAACCCAAAATATAAGAGGAGGCTTATTAAAATGCCAATCGTTTCAGCAGAAAAATTTGTCCAAGCAGCACGTGATAACGGCTATGCTGTTGGTGGATTTAACACAAACAACCTTGAATGGACTCAAGCGATCCTGCGTGCAGCAGAAGCTAAACAAGCTCCTGTTCTTATCCAAACCTCAATGGGTGCAGCTAAATACATGGGTGGCTACAAGCTAGCTAAGGTTCTTATCGAAACTCTTGTAGAATCAATGAACATCACTGTACCGGTTGCGATCCATCTTGATCATGGTCACTATGAAGATGCTCTTGAATGTATCGAGGTTGGTTACACTTCAATCATGTTTGACGGTTCACACCTTCCAGTTGAAGAAAACCTTGAGAAAGCACGTGAAATTGTTAAGCTAGCACATGCTAAGGGTGTTTCAGTTGAAGCTGAGGTAGGTACAATTGGTGGTGAAGAAGACGGTATCATCGGTAGTGGTGAGCTTGCTCCGATTGAAGATGCTAAGGCAATGGTTGCTACAGGAATTGACTTCTTGGCTGCAGGTATTGGTAATATCCATGGACCATACCCAGAAAACTGGACTGGTCTTGATCTAGATCACTTGAAGAAATTGACTGATGCTGTACCAGGCTTCCCAATCGTGCTTCATGGTGGCTCAGGTATTCCTGACGATCAAATTCAAGCAGCTATCAAGCTTGGTGTTGCAAAGGTTAATGTTAATACAGAGTGTCAAATTGCATTTGCCAATGCTACTCGTGCCTTTGCGCGTGATTACGAAGCAAACGTTGCAGAATACGATAAGAAAAAACTCTTTGACCCACGTAAATTCTTGGCAGATGGTGTTAAGGCGATCCAGGCTTCTGTTGAAGAACGTATTGATGTCTTTGGCTCAGCAAACAAGGCTTAATGACTGCTAAACGTGATTAAATCAGGGTTTATCCGCAAGGATAGGCCTTTTTATAGTCCCTTCACCCAAATACCCTTGCCGATAAAGAATAGCCCTGCTTGGGGGATTGTGTCTTTGTCTTTGAGGTGTGTGCCAGCAGATGTCTGTGGTAAGAGCTACTCTGCTATGACTGGAAGAATCTTGAACGTTCTTGAATGAAACGCTTTGTACTATCCAAACATTACCATACTTATGCTGAAATAGGTGGCTCATGATATGCTTGCTGAAGCAGAGTCTTTGACACTATCAGCTACTACTGCGCAATTGTTTCCTTATTTGTCAGGCCTATTATTTTAATAAGATAAGCTGAGAGAACTATTGCTAAGGCTTCATTCGGTAGCTGTCTATGCCTCTTTGTCTTAGAGAGTTTTTGATGAGATCACAGGTGGTGCGACTAAAGGGAATTTTATCATGTAGCATCTTGCTTGTTGGATCTAGTCAGGTCATCTGTTCACAGCTTTATTTTTACTTATCTCTAATATAATACTTTTTATTTTACAATATAGTTGCGTTTTAGTATTATTTAATTAGAAAAAGTAAAAAGGAGAAATTGCTATGGCAGCTCTAAATATTTCAAAAAAGCCCCTTTTAAAGGGCCTTGGACTACTATCTGTCTGTCTTGGCTTAGCAGTTGGTACTAGCCAGACAGCCTTTGCGCATGTATCAACCTTCTATTGGAATAGGTCTTGGTACCCGTCTCAGCAAATTAAAGGCACTTGGGAGGAGGTACTAAAGAAAAGAGAGGAATTAATCAAGAAGATTAAAGCTTCTGATCTAGACGGCTTTATTATGACCAATTATATTGATACCATTAACAGCCATGTTTTCCTCTATAAGCTTTTATATCTTGAAGAGCATATTGATGTATTGATTGCAAGGGCTAAGGCCGAAGTCGAAAATGGAAGTAGACCTAAGGATTGACGCTCGTCGCTAACCAGTACAGTGGTCACTATGCTGATGGAGATGACTAACATCAAAAAAGACTAAGCATTGAGCACTTCTTAAGCTAATTTGCAGAGGTGCTGCCTTGCTTAGTCTTTTTTAGTATGCTAGTGCCTGAATGGTTATGGCGTTTTAATCAGTCAGGTTGTTGAGCAAATAGCCAATCAGACAAAAATAAGCCTCACCTGTTCTAGCGTTTTTTTAGCGTCCCAAGAGAAGGCTACTAGGCTAAAGATAGCTTTTTGACAGCCTTTTGACTGGTGAGACAGCAAATTCTGCTGATACCGATTGATTGAGCTGCAAGAGAGTGCCAAGTGAGAGGCTTGCTTAGTGATAGAGGGGTTGTGTTTATTTTCAGATAATAAGTAAGTAGAAAAAATAGCTTGCTAAAATATAGGAGTTGTGATAGACTAGATAAGTATGTGGTGCTAGCACATCCGTAAACATATTCTACCTAGGAGGAAATAGATTACAATGGCTAAAGTATGTTATTTTACAGGTCGTAAGACTGTATCTGGTAACAACCGTTCACACGCTATGAACCAAACAAAACGTACTGTTAAACCAAATCTTCAAAAAGTTACTATCCTTGTTGATGGTAAACCAAAAAAAGTTTGGGCTTCAGCTCGTGCGCTTAAATCTGGTAAAGTAGAACGCATCTAATCGAAATAAGCCTTAGGGCTTTTTTTCTTAGTCGTTTTCAGAAAAAGCCTAGAAAAGCATGATAGAGATGACCTTTCTTCGCTTATATCTTTTTACATTGACCTTGAATTATGATAAAATAAGCTGATAAAAACTTTTTGAGGTAGTAACTATGACTGTAAAAATTAATACAAAAGATGGTCTAATTGAGCTATCTGATGACGTTATTGCAACTGTCGTTGGAGGTTCAGCAACGGAAATTTTTGGCGTTGTTGGTATGGCTAGTAAAAGTGCTCTAAAAGATAACTTTCAATCGCTACTTCGCAAAGAAAATTATGCTAAGGGTGTAGTTGTTAAGTCAACGGACATGGGTATTTCAGTTGATGTCTATACTGTTATGAGCTACGGTGTTAAGATTAGTGAGGTATCCAAAAATATTCAGGAGCGTGTGAAATTTAACCTTGAGAGTCAGCTTGGGCTTTCTGCGGATATGGTGAATGTTTACGTGCAAAATATTAAAGTTGTAGGAGAAAATTAGTGTCAAATATTACAACAAGCTTATTCCAAGAAATGGTCCAAGCGGCAGCAACTCGTCTTGGTAAACAAGCAGAATATGTCAATTCCTTAAATGTTTTTCCTGTACCAGATGGTGATACAGGAACTAATATGAGCATGACAATGGATAATGGTGCTAAAGAGGTTGCTGATAAGCCAGCTTCAACGGTTGGTGAGGTTGGGCAGATCCTATCCAAGGGTCTCTTGATGGGGGCGCGTGGCAATTCTGGTGTTATTACCTCGCAGCTTTTTCGTGGCTTTGGCCAAAGCATCAAGTCAAAAGAGGAGCTGACAGGTAAGGACCTAGCCCAGGCCTTTCAAATGGGAGTTGAGGTTGCCTACAAGGCGGTGATGAAGCCTGTTGAGGGAACTATTTTGACCGTTTCTCGTGGTGCAGCAACAGCAGCCTTGAAAAAGGCAGATCTGACTGATAATGCCATTGAGGTGATGCAGGCAGCGCTAGATGGTGCAAAAGGGGCTCTTGCAAAAACACCAGACCTGCTGCCAGTTTTGAAGGAGGTTGGTGTTGTTGACTCAGGAGGTCAAGGCCTTGTCTTTATTTACGAAGGCTTCTTGTCTGCCTTAAATGGTGATTATGTGGCTTCTGAGGACTTTAAGGCCACTCCTGCCAATATGTCTGAGATGATTAAGGCTGAGCACCACAAATCAGTTGCAGGTCATGTTGCTACCGAGGATATTACCTACGGCTATTGTACTGAGATCATGGTTGCCCTAAAGCAGGGTCCTACCTATGTTAAAGAGTTTAATTATGATGAATTTCAGGGCTATTTGAGTGGACTTGGTGATTCGCTTTTAGTGGTAAATGATGATGAGATCGTTAAGGTTCACGTCCATACAGAGGATCCGGGGCTAGTGATGCAAGAGGGTCTGAAGTATGGCTCACTGATCAAAATTAAAGTAGACAACATGCGCAATCAGCATGAGGCACAGGTACAAAAAATAGACAATGGGCCTGCTAAGGCGGAGGCAAAAGAGTTTGGTCTGATTGCTGTTGTTGCAGGTGATGGCCTGGCAGAGATTTTTAAGGCACAGGGAGTTGACTACATAATCTCAGGTGGGCAAACCATGAATCCATCTACTGAGGATATTGTCAAGGCTATTGAAGCTGTCAATGCTAAGCAGGTGATTATCTTACCGAACAATAAAAACATCTTCATGGCAGCCCAATCTGCAGCAGAGGTTGTGGATATTCCTGCGGCTGTTGTGGAGACACGTACAATTCCACAAGGCTTCACGAGCCTACTGGCCTTTGATCCTTCAAAAGCCTTGGAGGATAATGTGGCTGATATGACAGCAAGCCTATCTGATGTGGTTAGTGGAAGTGTGACTCTGGCTGTGCGCGATACAATGATTGATGGCCTCGATATTCATGAAAATGACTTTTTAGGAATGGTCGATGGCAGCATTGTAGTATCAAATCCAGATATGGAAGCTACTCTAAAGACTACCTTTGATCACATGATTGATGAGGACAGCGAAATCGTTACGATCTTCATTGGTGAAGAGGGCAGCAGTGAAGTAGCTCAAGGTCTTGCTGATTACCTTGAGGAAAAATATGAAGATATTGAGGTTGAGCTACATCAGGGAGATCAGCCTGTGTATCCATATCTCATGAGTGTTGAATAATGAATAAAACAAAGAGAGGAGTTAGGCAATGCTTGACTCCTTTTGTCTTCACAAGGAAGATGTGACCATTAAGCAGCAGTGATTGCAACCTGACGTCAGGTGTAGACTTTTTAGTGGTCTCTAGCAGCTGTAAAACCGGCTGATAGACGTTGAGATTTTTATTGACAAAAGGCAAAAATATTTTATAATTGTCTTATAACAATGAGGCAATAATAAAAAGCCGTATAGCTATCGAGCCAGGGCTTAATAAGGAGGAGATTAACATGTTAGAAGCTATTTTGATTATTGGATTTCTAGTGATTGTGATATTATCCATTATGGCAAGCACGCTGTATGTGGTGCGCCAGCAATCTGTTGCTATTATAGAGCGCTTTGGGAAATATCAAGGCACAGCTACTAGTGGTATTCATATTCGATTGCCCTTTGGGATTGACCGCATTGCTGCGCGTGTGCAATTGCGCTTGCTGCAATCAGAGATTATCGTTGAAACAAAGACCAAGGACAATGTTTTTGTGACGCTAAATGTTGCGACTCAATATCGTGTGAATGAGCAAAATGTGATAGATGCTTATTACAAATTGATCAAGCCAGAGGCTCAAATTAGGTCTTATATTGAGGATGCTTTGCGTTCTTCTGTTCCAAAGCTAACCTTAGATGAATTGTTTGAGAAAAAAGATGAAATTGCCTTGGAGGTGCAGCATCAGGTAGCAGAAGAAATGTCAACCTATGGCTATATTATTGTAAAGACCTTGATTACAAAGGTTGAGCCAGACGCTGAAGTCAAGCAGTCTATGAATGAAATTAATGCTGCTCAGCGTAAGCGTGTGGCAGCACAGGAATTAGCTAATGCTGATAAGATTAAAATTGTAACTGCCGCAGAAGCGGAAGCCGAAAAGGATCGCCTGCATGGTGTCGGTATTGCACAGCAGCGTAAGGCTATTGTTGATGGCTTGGCTGATTCTATTCAAGAATTGAAGGAGGCTAATATCTCACTGAATGAAGAGCAGATCATGTCAATTCTTCTGACCAACCAGTACTTAGATACCCTCAATACCTTTGCTGCAAAGGGTAATCAGACCCTTTTCCTACCAAATACTCCAAATGGTGTTGATGATATTCGCACTCAGGTGCTATCAGCCTTAAAAACAAAATAACAGGTGTTCAGCAAGCTGGTTAGAATCAGCTTGCTTTTGTGTTATGGCTAGTCAATTGTCTAGACGAGTAAAACAGGCAGTCGTTCCTATTCCACTATTGTCTTAAGCATGATGGCTGTTGAAAAACGTTGCTATGTCTGAAATAGTAGCAAGAGTCATAGGCTCAAACAGCTTAGAAGCTAGAGCAATTGCAATGGTTACCTCAATCGCCTTTGAAGCTTAGCTGCTAAGAGAGCAACTGTGAGCTTAAGTGCTGCTTTGTGCTGTGCTAAAGGACAGAATCTCTTGGTACTCAGTTGCTTGAAAATGCTGAGGCATGACCCCTAAAGGCTGAGTGTAGCATTTCCTAACTACTGCTTTTGGTAGCTCTATCAGATATTTGCCTCCTAAGCTTGTTAGTGGTTAATAATGCTTAAAGCTTTCTTTTCTTGGGCATCAAAAAATGATTAAGACGGAGGGATGGTGTCCTAATCATTTTTTGTCTGACTTAAATTTGGAGAGATAAAAATAGAATACTATTTTTTACCGTAACGTTTGTACTCGTGAATAATCTTCAGAGCACGTTTTTTAGTTTTAATATTTGGGCTTTTTAGTCTTCTGTAAGCTGACGCGAGGTCAGTTTTTTCGGCCATGCTATCCTCCTACTAAAATATATTATTAACGTTAATAAAAACAGTATAGCACAAAGTCATTAACCGGTAAAGTATTTTGTGTTAAAATTTTAGAATAGAGATCAGGCTTAACGGCTACCGTCTCATTTGAGAAATGATATTTGTAGACCAGTCGCTTTAGAAGCTTTGAAGAGTGTATCAGCCTGCTCTTCCAAAAGGAGGCTTATTATCTGTACCTGTTGAGTGAGGGAAATAGTATTATAATCAGTTTTTAATCTGAAGTATTAGCAGGTGTGACTTATCAAAAAAAGCCAATTTAACACCTATGGTTAGATTGGCTTTCAAGCTTATGACAAAAAGCGCTGTAAAAATGCTTTGGTTCGGTCCTGCTTTGGCTGCTCAAAGAGCTGCTTTGGTGTGCCTTCTTCTGCAATGAGCCCCTTATCCATGAAAATGACACGGTCAGAAACATCTCTTGCAAACTCCATTTCGTGAGTGACAATAATCATGGTCAAGCCTGATTTAGCCAGATCCTGCATGGTTTTTAAGACCTCTGCGACCATTTCTGGGTCAAGAGCTGATGTTGGCTCATCAAACAGCATGGCTTCAGGATTAACAGATAAGGCACGAGCGATGGCGACACGTTGCTTTTGTCCGCCTGATAGCTGCTTAGGCTTGGCTTGCCAGTATTGCTCGGTCATGCCAACTGCCTTGAGATTTTCCTTGGCGATTTTTTCAGCCTCTGATCGTTCTCTCTTGAGGACAGTTGTTTGAGCTACGATTGCATTTTCTAAAACGTTAAGATTTTCAAAGAGATTGAAGGACTGGAAAACCATGCCCAATTTTTCACGGTAATGGGTCAGATTGTAGCCTTCTGCGAGCACATTATCACCATGAAAGAGAATTTCTCCGGCGCTGGGCTCTTCTAATAGATTGATGGAGCGTAGGAGGGTTGATTTGCCTGATCCAGATGAACCGATGATTGAAATCACCTCTCCTTTATTGACGGTTAGCGAGATGTCCTTTAGGACCTCGTTATTTCCATAAGACTTTTTTAGGTTTTTAATTTCAATAATAGGATTAGACATTTGGGACCTCCGAAACTTGCATTTGGTTTGCTCCGGTAGTGTAAGTATCAGCATCGAAGCGACGTTCGATATAACGAAGGATACGCGTTACCGTAAAGGTTAGGACGAAGTAAATAATAGCGATAATGGTAAAGGTTTGGAAGTATTGATAAGTCTGAGTAGCCACTGTATTTCCTGAGAAATATAGCTCAACCACTGAAATGACATTCAAGACAGAGGTGTCCTTGATATTGATGACAAACTCATTACCAGTAGCAGGTAGGATATTACGAACCACCTGAGGAAGGACAATCTGACGCATGGTTTGCCCATGAGTAAAGCCAAGGGCTGTTGCTGCTTCAAATTGCCCTTTGTCAACTGCAAAGATACCGCCTCGGACAATTTCACTCATGTAAGCACCTGTGTTGATTGAGACAATAACGATAGCTGCTAGTGTGCGGTCAATGGAAATGCCAAAGGCCTGTGCAGTGCCGTAGTAGATCACCATTGATTGAACAATCATTGGCGTACCACGAAAGACTTCGATATAGACGTTGAGTAGTCCACCAAAGAGCCTTTGAGCTAGCGCTGCCAATTTGCCCTTAGCCTTTGGTGCTGTACGGTAAATACCAATCAAGAGACCGATGAAAAGTCCTGTGATAGTACCAATCATCGAAATCAGGAGGGTCATGCCTGTCCCGCGAAGGAATTGCTTCCAGTTGCTTTGAAAGATTGACCAGGTTTGCTTGATAAAGGAGGGCTTTGCTTCATCAGCTTTGGGCTCGCTTGGCTGCTGTTGGATCATCTTGTCCATCAAGGCAAGGCGTTCCTTTTGAGAAATGGCATCAAGCACTTGATTGACTGCTGTAAGGCGGTCGTCTCCTTTTTTCATGCCAATGGCAATGGCAGCGTCTGACTCCGAAACGGTAAACCCTTTTGTTAGAGTGATCATTTTAAAGGCTTTGTTGGCAGTCTCGGCTGTCATTGCCTCAGGGCGCTCGGAGATATAGCCATCAATCACCCCAGAGGTTAGAGCCTGGCGCATTTGAGAAAAATCTCCCATTGGTGTTTGAAGCTTTGCCCCCTCTAGCTGTGGCAGCAGGTTGACATGCCACACGCCCTGTTGAGCAGTTACCTTAGCACCTGAAAAATCTTTGATAGAACGAGCCTTGGCATACTTACCATTTGAGGCGACAACAATGACTGGCTCGCTGGTGTAGTAGCTGTTAGAAAAGGCAATTTCTTTTTTGCGCTCTGCTGTTGGGCTCATACCAGCTGCAATTAAATCAATCTTACCTGAGGTCAGAGCCGGAATAAGACCTGTCCATGAGGTTTTTACAACCAATAAGTCTTTGTTTAATGCTTTTGCAATTTTTTTAGCGATTTGCACATCATA
This sequence comes from Streptococcus equi subsp. zooepidemicus, assembly GCF_015689395.1. Classification (NCBI taxonomy): domain Bacteria; kingdom Bacillati; phylum Bacillota; class Bacilli; order Lactobacillales; family Streptococcaceae; genus Streptococcus; species Streptococcus equi. Next base: position 1,855,040 of record NZ_CP065054.1, on the reverse strand, counting down.
GCCATTGGCGTATTGGCTGGTTCCTTCGATAGGAACAGCGCCATTTGACGAATCATCTTGAGTCCAGTTAAATGGAGAGTAAGCCGCCTCCATACCAACTCGTAAATAGTGATCTGCTTGCACAGTACCTATTCCTCCAAGAAAAATAAGTAAGGTGGCCAAGCAGCTAAGGACTAGCTTTTTCATATAGGTCTCCTTTTCTAAAAACGTGTTTAATACTATTCTATAGTAATTTACAAGCTATTTCAATACATTGGTTAAAAGAGGTGATTATTTATTCATAAAACAAGTGAAGAAATGATTAAAAATAAGCTTTTTCTTATGAAGTCACTGATTTATTAAAGGTGTCATTTATGGTACAATATGAACAAGCAAAAAAAGCAATACCCCATTGCTGTTGCTTGGTGACTGTGGTTGCGGCTTCTCCGCTGGCAATGGAGGAGGAAGTGGTGTTCTTTTAGGACGGGCTAGATATGAGAGCCTTTGTTAGAAGGAGGAAACATGTTATTTATTGAATTGCTGAAGGCCATCTTCTTTGGTGTTATTGAGGGAGTTACTGAGTGGCTGCCTATTTCCAGTACTGGACATCTGATTTTGGTCCAGGAATTTATCAGGCTTCATCAGGATAAGGCCTTTATGGAGATGTTTAATATTGTTATTCAGCTGGGAGCGATTATTGCGGTTATTGTTATTTACTTTGAACGCTTGAACCCTTTTCAGCCTGGCAAGAGCCCACAGCAAATCAGGCTAACCTGGCAGCTGTGGCTTAAGGTTGCTATTGCTTGTATTCCGGCTATTATCATTGCAGTACCACTTGATGATTGGTTTGACGCTCATTTTAATCATATGCTTCCTATTGCTATTGCATTGATTGTTTATGGGATAGCCTTTTTATGGATTGAAAAGAGAAATCAGACACTTGAGCCGCGAGTCGTCAAGCTATCTCGTATGTCCTATAAAACAGCCTTCTTTATTGGCTGCTTTCAGGTGCTTAGCATTATTCCTGGGACCAGTCGTTCGGGAGCAACGATTTTAGGGGCGATTATTCTTGGAGCAAGCAGGACAGTTGCTGCGGACTTTACCTTCTTTTTGGCCATTCCGACGATGTTTGGCTATAGTGGCCTAAAAGCTTTGAAGTTTTTTATTGATGGCAACCATTTGACCCTCTCGCAGCTATTAGTGCTTTTAGTTGCCAGCCTAACAGCCTTTGCAGTCAGTCTGTATGTGATCAAATTGTTAACAGATTATGTTAAAAAGCATGATTTTACAGTCTTTGGGCGGTACCGGATTGTGTTGGGAAGCTTATTGATTGTCTACAGTGTATTTAAGTCACTTTTTTAGAAATCGTCAGGCAGTTTTCCTAGGAAGGCTGCTTTTACTTGCTGTAAGGCTAGTCATAAATTGCGAAATCATAGCATTTCTAGTATAATAAAATGACTACGCCTGCGAGGTATTTTACAATGGAAATGAAACAAATTAGCGAGACAACGCTAAAAATAACAATTAGTATGGACGATTTAGAAGAAAGGGGGATGGAGCTCAAGGACTTCTTGATCCCTCAAGAAAAGACAGAGGAGTTCTTTTATGCTGTCATGGACGAGTTGGACCTTCCGGACAATTTTAAGGACAGTGGTATGCTTAGCTTTCGAGTGACTCCAAGAAAGGATCGCTTAGATGTTTTTGTGACCAAATCAGACCTCAATAAGGACCTTAATTTTGAGGATTTGGCAGACCTAGGTGATATTTCCCAGATGACTCCAGAGGATTTTTTCAGAAGCTTGGAGCAGTCTATGCGTGAAAAGGGTGATGTCAATGCCCATGAAAAGCTTGAAAAAATCGAGGAGATCATGGAGGACGTGGTTGATGCTACCTTGGCTGAGCAAGCAGATAGTAAGGAAGCTGCTGAGCTTGATGAGCCGACGGAGCCACTTGATTATGTTCACTATGTTCTTGATTTTGCTTCTGTTCGAGACGCTGTTTGCTTTGCTAAGGTGATTGATTTTCCGATCGAGGCTTCTGAATTGTATAAGGGTCCTCGTCATTATCACATGACGATTTTACTTGATGTGCAAAACAAGCCTGCCTACTTTGCCAACGTGATGTATGCCAGATTGATTGAGCATGCTAGTCCTGGTACAAAAACAAGAGCTTATTTGCAGGAGCATGGTTGTCAGCTCATTTTTGATGGTGCTGTTGAGGAGCTGCAAAAAATCAGGTTGGGGTAGGGTATGATGATTTCGTTCACGATAGATGATGTCTTGGTTTTAATTGGTGCCTTGCTGATGTCACTTTTATTAACGCCAATTGTACGTTTTCTAAGCATTAGAGTCGGTGTGGTAGATACTCCAAATGCTAGACGGATTAATAAGGTTCCCATGCCGACTAGTGGAGGCTTGGCTATCTTTACTTCCTTTGTGATTACGAGTCTGGTACTGATGCCTCTGGCATCAAATGGTGCTCATATTGGCGGGCAAACCTATTTTCAGTATATTTTGCCAGTTGTCTTAGGAGGCTTGGTGGTTACCGTAACAGGCTTTATAGACGATGTGTATGAGCTAAGTCCTAAGCTGAAAATGCTGGGAATTGTCATTGGTGCCATTATTGTCTGGGCCTTTACTGACTTTAAATTTGATAGCTTTAAGATTCCTTTTGGTGGACCCTTGCTGGCTTTTGAACCTTTCTTGACCTTCTTTTTAACCGTTCTTTGGATTATCTCAATTACCAATGCGATTAATCTTATTGATGGCTTAGATGGTCTAGTCAGTGGTGTTTCGATTATTAGCTTAGTAACAATGGCTATTGTAGCTTATTTCTTTTTGCCATTGACAAATTTCTTTTTAACCCTGACGATTTTAATCCTGATTGCGTCTATTGCTGGCTTTTTTCCTTATAACTATCACCCGGCTATTATTTATCTTGGGGATACAGGAGCGCTTTTTATCGGCTTTATGATTGGTGTGTTATCATTGCAGGGCTTGAAAAATGCAACTGCGGTAGCGGTTGTTACACCGGTTATTATTTTAGGTGTTCCAATTATGGATACGATTGTGGCGATTATTCGTCGAAGCCTGTCTGGAAAGAAATTTTACGAGCCTGATAAGATGCACTTGCATCACCGTCTCTTGTCTATGGGATTTACACATCGCGGCGCAGTGCTGGTTGTTTATGGTATTGCTATGCTTTTTTCCTTGATTTCTCTGTTGCTGAATGTCTCTAGTCGTATTGGTGGGGTCTTGCTTATCTTGGGACTCTTATTTGCCCTAGAGGTCTTTATTGAAGGTATTGAGATCTGGGGAGAAAAACGAACGCCCCTATTCAACCTCTTGAAGTTTATCGGTAATAGCGATTACCGTCAGACCACGCTTTCAAAATGGAAGCAAAAGAAATGATTTCAGACAAGTAAAAAGCCTGCTGGGGCTTTTTTTGTTATAATGAAGATAATGAAAGCATTAGGCTATTTTCAGGAAAGACCATGAAGATACTGAAATAGCCTAATAGAAATGATGAGGTATACAATGTCAATTCTTGAAATCAACAATTTGCATGTTTCGATAGAGGATAAAGAGATTTTAAAGGGGGTCAATCTGACCCTAAGGACAGGTGAAATTGCTGCTATCATGGGACCAAATGGAACAGGGAAATCAACACTGTCAGCAGCGATTATGGGCAATCCCAACTATCAAGTGACAGAGGGTGAGATCTTACTAGATGGTGTCAATATTCTGGAGCTAGAGGTTGATGAGCGTGCGAGACTGGGGCTTTTCCTAGCGATGCAATACCCGTCTGAGATTCCAGGAATTACCAATGCCGAATTTATGCGGGCCGCTATGAATGCAGGTAAAGAGGACAAGGATAAGATTTCTGTTCGTGACTTCATTACCAAGCTAGATGAGAAGATGGCCTTGCTTGGTATGAAGGAGGAAATGGCAGAGCGCTACCTCAATGAGGGCTTTTCTGGCGGTGAGAAAAAAAGAAATGAAATCCTGCAATTGCTTATGCTGGAGCCTAAGTTTGCGCTGTTAGATGAGATTGACTCAGGCCTTGATATTGATGCTCTAAAGGTGGTGTCAAAAGGGGTTAATGAGATGCGTGGTCAGGCATTTGGTGCGATGATTATTACCCATTACCAGCGCTTGCTTAATTACATCACTCCGGACTTGGTGCATGTCATGATGGATGGTCGGATAGTCCTATCAGGAGATGCTGCGCTTGCTACACGACTCGAAAAAGAAGGCTATGCAGGCATTGCTGAGGAGCTAGGCATTGACTATAAAGAAGAGGTCTAAGCTGCAGGGCTGTCTAAGGCTTCGCCATAGCTATACTGATTAGTATGTTTGCTGATGATTGAAAAGCTTACCAGAAAAAAGGAAGGATAGATGACAAAAGAAAAGATATTGGCCTTCTCTCAAGCGCATGCTGAGCCTGCTTGGCTGCAAGAGCTGCGCTTAAAGGCCTTTGATGTGATGCCACATTTAGAGCTGCCTACTATTGAACGGGTTAAGTTTCACCGCTGGAACTTTGGTGATGGTAGCCTGACAGAAAGCACTGGCCTAGGAGCTGTTCCAGATTTTATGGCCTTGGGTGATAATCCTAAGCTGGTTCAGATTGGGACACAGACAGTTCTTGAGCAGCTTCCTATGGAATTGATCGAAAAGGGGGTTGTTTTTACAGACCTTGCTACAGCTTTAGAGGAGATTCCAGAGCAGCTTGAGGCTCATTTTGGCTCTGCCTTAGCCTTTGATGAGCATAGACTGGCGGCCTATCATTCTGCTTATTTTAACAGTGCGGCTGTGCTATATGTTCCAGATCATGTTGAAATTGAGCAGCCAATTGAAGGGATTTTCTTGCAAGATAGTGATAGTGATGTTCCCTTTAACAAGCATGTGCTCATCATTGCAGGTAAAGAAAGCAAGCTGACCTATCTTGAGCGCTTTGAGTCTGTCGGAGACGGGACCCAAGCAGCTAGTGCCAATATTAGCGTTGAGGTCATTGCTCAGGAGGGAAGTCAGATCAAGTTTTCAGCGATTGATCGTCTAGGTGATCAGGTGACAGCCTATATCAGTCGCAGAGGCCGCTTAGATCGGGATGCGACCATTGATTGGGCGCTTGCTCTGATGAATGAGGGCAATGTTATTGCTGATTTTGATAGTGATTTGATTGGTCAAGGCTCACAGGCTGATGTGAAGGTGGTTGCTGCTTCAAGTGGTCGCCAAGTTCAGGGGATTGATACCCGAGTAACCAACTATGGGAAGCATACGGTTGGGCATATTTTACAGCATGGGGTTATCTTGGAGCGTGGGACATTGACATTTAATGCTATCGGTCATATCATTAAGGGAGCAAAGGGTGCTGATGCTCAGCAAGAAAGTCGTGTCCTGATGCTGTCAGATCAAGCTCGCTCTGATGCCAACCCTATTCTCTTGATTGATGAAAATGAGGTGACAGCAGGCCATGCCGCCTCTATCGGCCAGGTGGATCCTGAGGACATGTATTATCTAATGAGTAGAGGACTAGACCAAGAGACTGCTGAGCGTCTTGTTATTCGAGGCTTTCTTGGTGCAGTGGTGGCAGAGATCCCTGTGCCGTCGGTTCGTCAGGATATTATCACTGCCTTAGATGATAAGCTGGCACGTCGTTAGTTACTAGTCAAAGAAAGGAGTTATCATTGTTTGATCCTAATCAAATCAAAGCAGACTTTAAACTACTTGACCAATGTGTAAATGATGAAGCTCTTGTTTACTTAGATAATGCAGCGACAACACAAAAGCCACAGGCAGTGTTAGAGACCCTGCAGGCCTATTATCAAAAGGATAATGCCAATGTTCATCGAGGTGTCCATACCCTGGCAGAAAGAGCAACAAGACAGTACGAGGCTAGTCGTCAAAAGGTTGCTGACTTTATTGGGGCTAAGTCAAGCAAGGAAGTGATTTTCACAAGAGGGACGACAACTAGCTTAAATTGGGTTGGAAAATTTGCTGAGCAGGTCTTAAAGCCAGGTGATGAGGTGCTGATTTCAATTATGGAGCACCATGCAAATATCCTTCCTTGGCAGCAGGTTTGTCAAAAAACAGGGGCAAGGCTTGTCTATGCTTATCTTAAGAAAGGCAAGCTAGACATGAATGATCTGCAATCAAAATTGGGTGCTAGCACCAAATTTGTCAGTATCGCCCATGTGTCTAACGTGTTAGGCTGTGTTAATCCGATTCAGGAGATTGCAAGGCTTGCTCATGCTCAGGGTGCCTATCTTGTGGTTGACGCTGCACAGTCAGTACCACACATGACTGTTGATGTGCAGGATTTAGATTGTGATTTCCTTGCCTTTTCAGGCCATAAGCTACTGGGACCGACTGGCATTGGTGTATTGTATGGCAAGGAGGCTCTCCTTAATCAAATGAATCCAGTTGAATTTGGTGGAGAAATGATTGATTTTGTTTATGAGCAGGAGGCGACGTGGAAGCCTTTACCTTGGAAGCTTGAAGCAGGAACACCCCATATTGCTGGAGCTATTGGTCTTGGTGCTGCGATTTCGTATTTGGATGCTATAGGAATGGATCAGGTTCATGCTCATGAGGCTGATTTAGTTGCTTATACCTTGCCAAGGCTACAGGCTATTGCTGGCTTGACGGTTTATGGTCCTGAACGAGCAGATGAACGCTCAGGTGTCCTTGCCTTTAATATAGATGGCTTACACCCACATGATCTTGCAACAGCTTTAGATTACGAGGGTGTTGCAGTTAGAGCAGGACATCATTGTGCTCAGCCTTTGCATAAGTACTTGGGACTGCATTCAACAGTTCGTGCTAGCTTTTATCTTTATAATACGAGGGAGGATTGTGATCGCTTGATAGAAGCTATTTTAAAAGCAAAGGAGTTTTTTAATGGCACTTTCTAAGTTAAGCAGCTTATATATGGCTGTTGTGGCTGATCATTCAAGACATCCGCATCATCATGGACAGCTTGAGGGCGTAGAGGCAGTCCAGCTTCATAATCCTACTTGTGGAGATGTGATTTCACTGACTGTCAAATTTGCTGGTGACAGGATTGAGGATATTGCCTTTGCCGGTGATGGCTGTACGATTTCGACTGCTTCGTCTAGTATGATGACAGATGCTGTCCTAGGAAAGACAAAGGAAGAAGCATTGGCCCTAGCTGATATTTTTTCAAATATGGTTCAGGGAAATGATGATAGCAATCAGGCTCTCTTGGGTGAAGCTGAGCTATTAGCTGGGGTTGCCAACTTTCCACAGCGTATCAAATGCTCAACCCTGGCCTGGCATGCTCTCAAGCAGGCTATTGAAAAAAGCGAGGAGCTTTAAGTCTCTCTCATTTATTAACGTATAAAGGAAAATGGAAAATGTCTGATATAAATGAAACAGTAGCCCCCCAGCCAATTGATTTAGGTGATTATCAATTTGGCTTTCATGATGATGTTGAGCCTATCTACTCAACAGGTAAGGGCTTAAATGAAGCAGTTGTGAGAGAATTATCAGCTGCTAAAGATGAACCAGAGTGGATGCTGGAATTTCGCCTAAAATCACTTGAAGCCTTTCATAAAATGCCCATGCAAACCTGGGGCGCAGACCTTTCAGATATTGATTTTGATGAGATTATCTATTATCAAAAGCCATCTGATAAGCCGGCTCGCTCATGGGACGATGTTCCAGATAAAATCAAGGAAACCTTTGAGCGCATAGGTATTCCAGAGGCAGAGCGGGCTTATCTGGCAGGAGCCTCGGCACAATATGAGTCTGAGGTGGTTTACCACAACATGAAGGCTGAGTTTGAAAAGCTGGGCATTATTTTTACGGATACGGATTCTGCCTTAAAGGAATATCCTGAGCTATTTAAGCAGTATTTTGCTAAGCTGGTGCCACCAACTGACAACAAGTTAGCTGCCTTGAATTCTGCTGTTTGGTCAGGAGGGACCTTTATTTATGTGCCAAAGGGAGTCAAGGTGGATATTCCCTTGCAAACCTATTTCCGCATCAATAATGAACACACCGGTCAGTTTGAGCGTACCCTAATTATTGTTGATGAGGGCGCTAGTGTGCATTATGTGGAGGGCTGTACAGCACCTACCTATTCAAGTAACAGCTTGCATGCTGCTATTGTTGAAATCTTTGCTTTAGATGGTGCTTACATGCGCTATACAACAATTCAAAATTGGTCTGACAATGTCTATAATTTGGTGACCAAGCGAGCGCGTGCTCTCAAGGACGCAACGGTTGAGTGGATTGATGGTAATCTGGGTGCTAAAACAACCATGAAATACCCTTCAGTTTACCTTGATGGTCCAGGCGCGCGTGGCACCATGCTCTCTATTGCCTTTGCTAATACTGGTCAGCATCAGGATACAGGAGCTAAGATGGTGCATAATGCGCCTCACACCTCATCGTCTATTGTGTCAAAATCTATTGCTAAAAGTGGTGGTAAGGTTGATTATCGAGGTCAGGTTACCTTTAACAAGCTGTCAAAAAAATCAGTCTCTCATATCGAATGTGACACAATCCTGATGGACGACATTTCAAAATCAGATACTATCCCCTTCAATGAAATTCACAACTCTCAGGTAGCTCTTGAGCATGAAGCAAAGGTTTCAAAGATTTCAGAGGAGCAGCTCTATTACCTGATGAGTCGGGGGCTGTCAGAGAGTGAAGCTACTGAAATGATTGTCATGGGATTTGTTGAGCCCTTTACTAAGGAATTACCAATGGAGTATGCTGTTGAATTGAATCGCTTGATCGCCTATGAAATGGAAGGATCAGTTGGCTAGTCAAGAAGCAGCTACATTGACCTTATCCATTAGGGTGACCTGATGGATAGGCTTTTTAAAAGACATAGGTAGTAACCCAAGAGGTTAGTTTTTAAATACCTAAGGCATAAAAAAGACTTCTTGGCAGCTACCAAGAAGTCTTTTTTATCATCAACGGGCCTAACGTCCCATCATAAAGGCCATCAGAGCAAGGAGTAAAACAATAAGGATAACAATGGCTAAGCAAATTAAGACAAGGGGACGATGATCATCGACAAATTGTTCCATTTTTTCAAGAAAAGACTGATCAGTCGTAGCTTGTGGTAGCTGCTTTTTAGAAGCAGCAGCTGTGCTGACTGGCTTAGCAACAAGCCTTTCAAGCTTGCTTCGTTTTGCTTTGGTGAGTGTTTGGCTATCGTTAAAGCCTTTTTCAGTCAAAGCATTAATGAATGGATGACGGTAAAATTCCCCGTTTTGGTCAGACCAATCACCAACTCCCATGACAACTGTAATCAGTCTGGTATTTCCTCGTTTTGCTGTTACAACTGCATTGAAAGCAGCACTTGGGCTGGATCCTGTTTTCATGCCATCAACACCCTCTATTCCAAACTTGCCATCAGGTAGAGAGTGGTTGTAGGAATGGAATTCTTCCTCATAAGGGGTTCCAACCATGGTGCGGACGACGGTTTGATTGGTAAAGTCAAGAATACTAGGATAATTATTCAAAAAATAATAAATTAAGGTTGCAAAATCACGTGCTGTCGTGATATTAGAAGCTGTTAAATCATATTTTTCTGGGACATAATAGCCTTGAAAGGCTTGTGCGATTGCTCCACTAGCATTTGAAAAATGTGTATTGGTCATACCGAGCTCTTTGGCTGTTTTGTTGATCCGATCAATAAAGGCTGACGCATCATTGTTGGATAGGTAGTTGGCAATCATCACCGTTGCAGCATTTGATGACGGAACCACTGTCATAATGATTAAATCACGAATAGGGTACGCAACTCCTGCAACAATATTATTATTGCTGATTTCATAAATTTTACTAATCGCCTGATCAGTCTCTGTTGCGGTAATGGTGGTGTCAAGCGTTATCTTTCCCTTAGCTAATTCCTCAAAAAGGATATAAAGCGTAAACATCTTTGACATACTAGCTGGATCTCTAGGCATATCAATGTTATCCTGCCATAGAATCTCTGAGGTCTTTGCGTCAACAACAATGGAGGCTTTTGGCTTATTAACCTCACTAACGGTATAGCCAGCCTTGCGGGTAATTTCCATGACATCTTCGGCGTGAACCTGAGAAATGCCTAGAAAGCAAAGGCACACCAAAACGAATAGTAGCAATCTTTTAGTCAATTCAAAGCTCCTTAATGTAAAAAATAATGTAAGCTTATTATATCATTTCAATAATACAAATGAAATATATTTTTTGAAAATATTAAGGGTTAATGAGAATGCCAATGACTTTTTGAAAAAAGTCAAATAATTTGCTAAGTTTCCCTTTTTCAGGAATGCTTTTAGCTGAGACAATAGCAACAGCTGACGGTGCTGCTAGATAGCCACTGTCAATGAGCTTAGGATCCTGATAGATAAGGGTACCGACCTTTTTATTTTGACGAATTGGGACCTTGAGTGCTTTGTCTTTGATTCGTAGCGAGTAAGATAGCTCTGTCTGGTCCTTAGGCCGAACAACCGTTAAGGTTTGACTAGCCTTGACCCTTAGTCTTTGCTTTGCTGCTTGTTTAACAATCAGTCTTTCAGGCAAAACTTGGTTTTGAGCAACAAGCTTTTCCAAGGCATAGCTATCAAAGCAATAATCAAGCAGGCGATTGGTCTCAACAAAGCGAGCTCGCTCATCAGTGTCAGATTGATCAGCATGGAGAATAACAGAAATAACTCGCATATTATCCTGCACAGCTGTTGTAATCATTGTTTGCCCGGCTTGGCTGGTAGTGCCTGTTTTAAGGCCATCAACCCCAGCTCTGCCCATCTCGCGACCGGCTAATAGTAGATTAGAGCTAGGCAAGTCCTTCTCACCCCATTTCAATTGGGGCTGTGAGGAGATGGTGAGAAGCTCAGGAAAGTCTTGAATCAACTGCTGTGCAATCAGTGCCAGATCTCTAGCTGTCATCTGATTTTCATCATCTGGCTGTGAGCCTGGATATAGATGCCCCTTTAGCATACTGTTGTTTAGCCCTGAAGCATTGACAAGAAGATAGTCTCTAATCCCCCAAGCCTCCAGCTGTTTTTTCATCATGTCTACAAATGTAGGCTCTGAGCCAGCGATATGCTCTGCTAGAGCTACAGCAGAGCTATTAGCACTAATAATCAGGCTAGATTCAACAAGCTCTTTGATAGTGTAAGGTCTTTGCTCAAATGCTGGGTTGCTGATATCAGGATCAGTGGCTAATTGCAGAGCATATTCAGATAGGGTTACCTGACTATCCCACTGGAGCCGTCCTGCCTTAATTTCCTTCAGGACTAGGTAGACGGTTAGCAGCTTTGTTAGAGAAGCAATGGGCGCCTTTTGCTGAGCCTCTTTGGCATACAGGATTTTTCCAGTTGTCATTTCAACCGCAATGGCTTGACGACTATTAACAGAGAAGTCCTCAGCAAGGGAGGTGTTTGTGATCAGACACATGAGCGCAGCAAGTGTCACAATAAGTTTTTTCATACCATCATTGTAGCAAGGAAATAGTGATCGGTCAAAAGGTCATTGAGTACCTTTAAAGAAGGCTAGGTCAAGACTCTGAGTGAGATGACGTCCCCAAAAATCAAGCCTCAAAAAAACCGTCTGACATCAACAGACTAAAGCTGTCAATTCATACGGTTTTGCTGTTTGCAGAGCTTTTGTAGGCCTTAGAGCTTGCCAGGAGCTCTTTTAGCTACCTTCTTGGAGAGCCTGACACATAATGGTCAACTCTTACGGGATAGCCCTAATGAGGCCTTGGTACTAATGAGTACATAAGGCATAAAAGCTAGTTATTAGAGGTATTGGTTAACATAACGAACAAAATGATTCCACCAGACCTTTAAAAAGAAACTTTTTGGAATCTTTTTTTGAGCCACCAGCTCAACGCTTGGGGCTTGACCTAAATAGCCTTTTCCGATTAAGCTATGATCATTAAGTGTGGCCTTTGCGAGAGTCTGTCCTTTTTGGATAGGCGCTACTAAGGGATTTTTTGTATCGCTTATCTGAAAAGTCGTTTTAGACTTGTCGTCAAGAGCCTTTATCATCGTGAGCTTCTTTTTTGGCACTAGCTGGATCTTCTTTTGAGGACTATCTAAAACAGGAAGCGCTTTAAGCTGATCTGGTTTACCCTTTTCAAGGACAACAACCTTTTTAAAATGTGTCAAAACATACTGCAGCAATTGGTTTGTCGCTGTAAAGACAGCCGTATCGTTGTCCTGGGCATGGTCAGCATTGAGGACAACTGTAATAATACGCATATTGTTTTCGACACTAGTGGCTAAAAAAGAAGAGCCTCCCTTTTCAGAATAGCTAACAAAAAGCCCATCAACACCATCACGATAGTTAGGCATTCCCTTTAGCATGTAGTTATATGAAAAAATCTGTTGATGATTAAACTCAGCCTCAGGCTGACTTGATAGCTTTAAAACCTCAGGAAATTCCTTTAAAAGATGGCTGGTGACAAGAGCAAGATCGGCTGCACTAAATTGATTATCATCATCAAGACTAGATCCCGGATAGATATGCTCCCCTAGTATGTGGTTAGGCAGGCCACTAGCATTGACCACCTTGGCATCTGTAATGCCCCATTTCTTCAATTGAGCGATCATTTTATCAACAAACTTAGCCTCTGTTCCCCCGATTTTTTCTGCTAGGGCAATAGCAGGGCTATTAGCATTGGTGACAATGAGAGCCTTTAACAGCTCTTTAACAGTATACTTTCTAGCATCTAAGGGAACATTGCTTATGGTGTAGTTGGTGGTTAGTTCGTAAGGATAGTTAGAAATCGTTACAGAGCTATCCCATTTTAACTTTCCTGCTTGCACCTCTTTGTACACCAAATAAGCTGTTAAAACCTTGCTTAGAGAAGCCACAGAAACAGTCTTGTTGGCGTCCTTTTCGTATAGAATCTTACCGCTATCAAGCTCAACAGCAATCGCATGCTTAGCGCTAATATCATAATGATCAGCCTGTGCCGGATAAGCCAGACAAGATATGGCTAATGTGATCAAACCTATCAAAACCTTATTCATTTGAACAAATCCTTCTAGTCGTTTTTTTAATTATACCATAATTTTTCAAGGAGCTTGACTAAACCTCTCAGATAAGAGTGATTATTATGAGAAAATGCTGGCTGTTATGATAGCGATAACGAACTGTATAAAAATAGCAAATAATGTATTTTAAACGTCATCAGATCGTCAATAGAAAAAATCTTGCAAAATATTCAGATAATTTTGCGATCAGTATTTCCATCAGCTAAAATTTGTGGTATAATAGCTCCAATTAACCAATTTCATTTATGCTGATAAATGAAAAATAATGTTTAGGGGTGACTTCTATGAAGAAAAGTAAATGGTTGACAACGCTGGGTGTCGCGGCGCTGTCGGTGTCCATCCTGGCAGCCTGTGGAAACAGCTCAAGTAAAAGCAGTGAATCAAAGATTTATAGCTATGTCTATTCTAGTGATCCAAGTACTTTAGACTATATCAGTACAAGTAAAGCAACAACAAATGACATAACAACGAATGCTGTTGATGGGCTTTTGGAAAATGACCAATATGGGAATTTAATCCCCTCTCTTGCTAAGGATTGGAAGGTCTCAAAGGATGGCTTGACCTATACCTACACGCTTCGTGATGGGATCAAATGGTACACATCTGATGGTGAAGAATATGCAGATGTGACAGCTGAGGATTTTGTGGCTGGAGTAAAGCACGCAGCAGATGTTAACTCTGATGCCCTATATATCATTCAGGACTCTATTAAAGGCTTAAACGATTACTTGAACGGTAAGACCAAGGACTTTTCAACCGTAGGTGTCAAAGCGCTTGACAAAAAAACAGTTCAGTACACCCTTAATCAACCAGAAAGCTTCTGGAATTCAAAGCTAACCTATAGTATCCTAGCTCCGGTAAATGCTGACTTCCTAAAATCAAAGGGCAAGGATTTTGGTAAGGCAACAGATCCATCATCTATCCTGTATAATGGTCCATTTCTTATTACAGCTTTGACAAGTAAATCCTCTATCGAGCTTGTCAAAAACGAAAACTATTGGGACGCTAAGAATGTTCACCTTGATGGTGTTCAATTGACCTTTTACGATGGACAGGATCAGGAGTCATTGTTTAGAAACTTTGATGACGGAGCTTACTCAGCGGCGAGATTATTCCCAACAACACCTTCTTACAAAACCGTTAAGAAAAAATATGGAGATAGCATCACTTACGGACAACAAAATGCTACTCTCTACTATGCGGCATTTAACCTAAACCGTACGTCTTACAACCATACTAAGAAGACCTCAGATAGCCAAAAATCAGATACCCAAAAGGCTATCTTAAACAAGGATTTCCGTCAGGCTATGACATTTGCCTTTGATAGAATTGCTTATCAGGCGCAATCAGCAGGTGAAGATGCAGCTAACAAAGCGCTTCGTAGCACACTTGTACCACCGACATTTGTGCAAATTGGCGACAAAGACTTTGGTGATGTTGTTGAGGAGCACTTGGTGACCTATGGTAGCCAGTGGGAAAATGTAAATCTAGATGATGCACAGGATGGCTTGTACAATCCTGAAAAGGCAAAAGCATCATTTGAAAAAGCAAAAGCAGCCCTACAAGCTGAGGGTGTACAGTTCCCAATCCATCTTGATTACCCAATGGATCAAACTGCAACGGTGCTCTTACAGCAGGCTCGCTCTATGAAGCAGTCAATCGAGAAAACATTAGGAACTGACAATGTTGTGATTGATATTATTGAGCTTCAGAGAGATGTTTATGAAAATATTAGTTATCTCGCCGAAACTCCTGCTCAAAATGACTGGGATATTTCAACGGCTTCTGGCTGGGGACCTGACTATGTCGACCCATCATCATATCTTGATATTTTCAATCCAACGCTTGCAAACTCACAAACAAAATCAATTGGACTTGAGCCAGGTAAGGATTTGGCTATTGCTAGTGCAGCTGGCTTAGACGAATTTACAAAGCTAGTGACAGAGGCAGGTAAGATTACTGATGATCTCAATGCCCGCTATACGCTCTACGCTAAGGCTCAAGCGGCATTGACAGACTCTGCTATTTACATCCCAACTATCTCACTTGGTGGAACACCACGTGTAACTAAAATCGTACCGTTTTCAGGTGCCTTTGCTTGGGCTGGTACTAAAAATGACTTTTATTACAAATACGTCAAGCTGCAAGATAAGCCTGTAACTGTTAAACAATATGACAAAGCATTGGCCGAGTGGAAAAAAGAAAAGAAAAAATCTAACGAAGAATATAACAATTCCCTCGAGAAGCATATTGAAAAATAAATTAATGTTCATTAAGAACTTTCTCTTAGAGGAGGAAGTTCTTTTGAACTGCTGGGGACTAGAATGAAAAAATACATATTTGAACGCATATTGAGGTCGCTTGTTTCAATCCTGCTGGTAACTGCACTAACCTATACCATTGTTTTTACCTTAGTGCCAAAAAGCTTGATTTTTAAGCAAGACCCTAATTACAATAAGATGGTGACAACACCTGATAAGAAAACCAATTATCTAAATACTGTTTTTGAAAATATGGGCTATATTTCCTATTACAGCAGTAAAGAACTGCAGAATAAGGCTTCAAAGCTTGATCCTTCTGTAACAACTGCACCAACCAAGGCCAATGAAAAAATATATCAAAAATATATTGCTTCTGTCGGTAATGGTTGGAAGCTTGGGCGCTTTACAGAAAGTAAGGGATTTTATGCCGTTAGAGAGATTCCAATCTATGAGCGCGTGTGGAATTTCTTTAGCCATTTGGTTGTGATTGATCACCCATGGAAAATCAAGGATCCAAAAAATCCAAATCTAGAGCGTTATGTGCGACCAGAAATTGACCCTGCTGTTGGTCCAGCCTTAGTTGGCTCTGGTACTAAGCACAAATACTTGATTTACTTCAACAAGCAATTTCCATTTATCCATCAAAATATCGTAACCTTTGATTTGGGAGTGTCCTATCCAACCTATGCCAATATTCCAGTTGTTCAGGTTATCACTCAAGGACAAGGAAGAACACTTCAAAAAGAGGTCACCTTCCCAACAGGCAAAACAAAGCTGTCTTCAATCGATATTTACTCTCGAACCTATAAAACACCAAGCTCTTTAGATAGCAAGGATATTGCCAATTTTGGTAAGGGTGATGCTTATACCAATACACAAAATAACTATGCAGAGCCATCTATGATTGCAAATTCCTTTAAGATTGGTATTTTCGGTGTCTTGTTGTCCTATCTTTTTGGTTTGCCAATTGGTATGCTGATGGCTTATTATAAGAATGGCTGGTTTGACCGTTTTTCAACGGCTGCCACAACCTTTATGTTAGCCCTGCCAAGCATTGCGCTTATCTATATTGTTCGATTTGTCGGTTCTTATTTGGGCTTGCCAGATACCTTTCCGCTGCTAGGAGCAGGAGATGTTAGGTCTTATGTGCTGCCTGCTCTTATATTAGGAATTCTTGGTACACCAAGTACAGTAGTTTGGTTCCGGCGCTATATTGTGGACCTGCAAGGCAGTGATTTTGTTCGCTTTGCACGAGCAAAGGGGCTTTCAGAATTCGAGATTTCAAAAAATCACCTCTTTAAGCAGGCTATGGTGCCTATTGTTAACGGTATTCCACAGGCCATTGTCGGAACAATTGCTGGTGCAACCTTGACAGAGACGGTGTTTGCTTTCCCAGGAATGGGTAAAATGCTGATTGATTCCATAAAAGCTGCTAATAACTCTATGGTTGTTGGTCTTGTCTTTATTTTTGCTGTTTTATCAATATTAGCCTTGCTAGTAGGTGATATTCTTATGACGATTTTAGATCCACGTATTAAATTATCAGGTAAAGGAGGTAAGTAATGGCAGCAATTGACAAAAATAAATTCACCTTTGTTGAATTGGATAGCTATGCATCAGAAGTCATTGATGCCCCTGCTTACTCTTATTGGAAATCTGTCTTTAGGCAATTCTTCTCACGTAAATCAACTATTTTGATGCTGGTTATTTTAATTGCTATTATTTTGATGAGCTTCATCTATCCTATGTTTGCCAACTATGACTTTGGTGATGTGAGCAATATTAATGATTTTTCAAAGCGTTATATCGCACCTAATGCAGAGTATTGGTTTGGTACGGATCAAAATGGTCAATCGCTCTTTGATGGTGTTTGGTATGGTGCTAGAAATTCAATCTTAATTTCAGTCATTGCTACCATCATCAATATGATTATTGGAGTTGTTATTGGTGGTATTTGGGGTGTTTCCAAGGCAGTTGATAAGGTAATGATTGAAGTGTATAATATCATCTCTAACCTGCCGCAAATGCTCATTATCATTGTATTGACTTATTCTATCGGAGCAGGCTTTTGGAACTTGATTTTTGCCTTTTGTGTGACAGGCTGGATTGGAATTGCTTATTCGATTCGTGTACAAATTTTGCGTTATCGTGATCTAGAATACAATTTAGCAAGTCAGACCTTAGGAACACCCACCCATAAAATTGTCATTAAAAATCTTTTGCCTCAATTGGTTTCGGTGATCGTTTCGATGGTTTCCTTGCTGTTGCCGTCCTACATTTCATCAGAGGCCTTCCTATCCTTCTTTGGCTTGGGATTACCAATCACAGAACCAAGCTTGGGTCGATTAATTTCAAATTATTCAAACAATTTAACAACGAATGCCTATTTATTCTGGATTCCATTGACAACTCTTATTCTTGTTTCCCTACCTTTATACATTGTAGGACAAAACTTAGCAGATGCTAGTGATCCAAGGACGCATAGATAGGAGAAGTCATGACTGAAAAACAAGAAATTATATTAAGTGCTAAAAATATTGTTGTAGAGTTTGATGTGCGTGATCGTGTACTGACCGCTATTCGCGATGTTTCTCTTGATTTGTACAAGGGAGAGGTATTGGCTGTTGTTGGTGAGTCAGGCTCTGGCAAGTCTGTTTTAACTAAGACATTTACAGGAATGCTGGAGGCAAATGGACGTGTTGCTTCAGGGACGATAACCTATGCGGGTCAAGAACTAACAGAGCTTAAAAATCATAAGGACTGGGAAGCTATTCGCGGCTCTAAAATTGCTACTATTTTCCAGGATCCAATGACTAGTCTAGACCCGATTCAAACGATTGGTAGCCAGATTACTGAGGTTATTGTTAAGCATCAGAAAAAATCTAGATCAGAGGCTAAGGCTTTAGCGATCGATTATATGACAAGGGTCGGTATTCCTGAGCCGGAAAAGCGCTTTGGAGAGTATCCTTTCCAATATTCTGGTGGTATGAGACAGCGTATCGTTATTGCCATTGCCCTAGCCTGTAAGCCAGATATTCTTATCTGTGATGAGCCGACAACAGCTCTTGACGTTACCATCCAGGCTCAGATTATTGATCTATTAAAGACGCTTCAAAAAGAGTATCACTTCACCATTATCTTTATCACGCATGACCTAGGAGTGGTTGCAAGTATTGCTGACAAGGTTGCTGTTATGTATGCAGGGGAGATTATCGAGTATGGGAAGGTTGAAGAAATCTTCTATGATCCTCGTCACCCCTACACATGGAGCTTATTATCTAGCTTACCGCAATTGGCAGATGAAAAGGGCGTTCTGTTTTCAATTCCGGGGACACCTCCGTCCTTGTATAAGCCGATTGTTGGGGATGCCTTTGCGCCACGCTCTCAGTATGCTATGGCCATTGATTTTGAAGAAACAGTTCCTCGTTTTACGATCAGTGACACGCATTGGGCAAAAACTTGGCTGTTACATCCAGATGCACCTAAGGTTCAAAAGCCGGCTGTTATCCAAGATTTGCATCAAAAAATATTGAAAAAAATGTCACGCCAGGAGGAAGGAAATGTCTGAAAAATTAGTTGAAGTAAAAGACCTGGAGATTTCCTTTGGAGAGGGAAAGAAAAAGTTTGTTGCCGTTAAAAATGCCAATTTCTTTATCAATAAAGGAGAAACCTTTTCTCTTGTTGGAGAATCAGGCAGTGGAAAGACAACAATCGGTCGTGCCATCATTGGTTTAAATGAAACAAGCTCAGGCGAAATCCGCTATGACGGTAAGATTATTAATGGTAAAAAATCAAAATCTGAAGCTAATGAACTGATTAGAAAAATCCAAATGATTTTTCAGGATCCAGCAGCCAGCCTGAATGAGCGTGCAACGGTTGATTATATCATCTCAGAAGGCCTTTATAATTTTAACCTATTCAAAACAGAAGACGAACGTAAGGAAAAAATTAAACAGATGATGTCAGAGGTGGGCTTGCTTGCAGAGCACCTGACACGCTATCCTCATGAGTTTTCAGGCGGGCAGCGTCAGCGTATAGGTATTGCAAGAGCGCTTGTAATGGATCCGGAGTTTGTTATTGCTGATGAGCCGATTTCAGCTCTTGATGTATCTGTTCGTGCTCAGGTCTTGAACCTGTTGAAGAAAATACAGGCTGAAAAAGGCTTGACCTATTTATTCATTGCTCATGATTTATCAGTTGTGCGTTTTATTTCAGATCGTATTGCTGTTATTCACAAAGGAGTAATTGTTGAAGTCGCCGAAACAGAAGAGCTTTTTGTTAATCCTGTTCACCCTTATACCAAATCTCTGCTGTCAGCGGTACCAATTCCAGATCCCATTTTAGAGCGTCAAAAGAAATTGGTGGTTTATCATCCAGAGCAGCATGATTATTCTGTTGACAAGCCATCAATGGTGGAAATCAAACCAAATCACTTCGTCTGGGCTAACCAGGCAGAAGCGGAGCGTTACCGCAAAGAGCTTTAAGATTAGTTATCATCACATAACAGAATTTAGCCCCAGCTAGATTCTGTTTTTGTCTTTATTGCACAGTTTCTTTGCTTCAACAAGGATAGAAAAATCTAGCATTTTACATCTATTTACAAAAAACCTGTAAAATCCCCTTGACAAGTGTCGGTAAGATATCGTATACTAATGAAGCTGTCGACGAGAGCTAGCTAAGGTTAATGAAAAAAGGTAAAAAAAGTAGTTGACAAAGGTAGCCTAAGCTGATAGAATGTAATAGTTGTCTCGTAAGACAAAGACCTTTGAGAACTGAATAAGACGACCAAACGTGCGGGTTACGGAAGTAACCTGTCAATAAAGAAACAAGTCAGTAATGACGTCGAGTTAAGAGCTCAAACTAAATTAAAGAGAGTTTGATCCTGGCTCAGGACGAACGCTGGCGGCGTGCCTAATACATGCAAGTAGAACGCAGAGGTCAGGTGCTTGCACTGGACTGATGAGTTGCGAACGGGTGAGTAACGCGTAGGTAACCTACCTGATAGCGGGGGATAACTATTGGAAACGATAGCTAATACCGCATAAAAGCCAATGACCCATGTCATTGGCTTGAAAGAAGCAAACGCTTCACTATGAGATGGACCTGCGTTGTATTAGCTAGTTGGTAGGGTAAAGGCCTACCAAGGCGACGATACATAGCCGACCTGAGAGGGTGAACGGCCACACTGGGACTGAGACACGGCCCAGACTCCTACGGGAGGCAGCAGTAGGGAATCTTCGGCAATGGGGGGAACCCTGACCGAGCAACGCCGCGTGAGTGAAGAAGGTTTTCGGATCGTAAAGCTCTGTTGTTAGAGAAGAACAGTGATGGGAGTGGAAAGTCCATCATTTGACGGTAACTAACCAGAAAGGGACGGCTAACTACGTGCCAGCAGCCGCGGTAATACGTAGGTCCCGAGCGTTGTCCGGATTTATTGGGCGTAAAGCGAGCGCAGGCGGTTTAATAAGTCTGAAGTTAAAGGCAGTGGCTTAACCATTGTATGCTTTGGAAACTGTTAAACTTGAGTGCAGAAGGGGAGAGTGGAATTCCATGTGTAGCGGTGAAATGCGTAGATATATGGAGGAACACCGGTGGCGAAAGCGGCTCTCTGGTCTGTAACTGACGCTGAGGCTCGAAAGCGTGGGGAGCAAACAGGATTAGATACCCTGGTAGTCCACGCCGTAAACGCTGAGTGCTAGGTGTTAGGCCCTTTCCGGGGCTTAGTGCCGTAGCTAACGCATTAAGCACTCCGCCTGGGGAGTACGACCGCAAGGTTGAAACTCAAAGGAATTGACGGGGGCCCGCACAAGCGGTGGAGCATGTGGTTTAATTCGAAGCAACGCGAAGAACCTTACCAGGTCTTGACATCCCGATGCTATTCTTAGAGATAAGAAGTTACTTCGGTACATTGGAGACAGGTGGTGCATGGTTGTCGTCAGCTCGTGTCGTGAGATGTTGGGTTAAGTCCCGCAACGAGCGCAACCCTTATTGTTAGTTGCCATCATTAAGTTGGGCACTCTAGCGAGACTGCCGGTAATAAACCGGAGGAAGGTGGGGATGACGTCAAATCATCATGCCCCTTATGACCTGGGCTACACACGTGCTACAATGGTTGGTACAACGAGTCGCAAGCCGGTGACGGCAAGCTAATCTCTGAAAGCCAATCTCAGTTCGGATTGTAGGCTGCAACTCGCCTACATGAAGTCGGAATCGCTAGTAATCGCGGATCAGCACGCCGCGGTGAATACGTTCCCGGGCCTTGTACACACCGCCCGTCACACCACGAGAGTTTGTAACACCCGAAGTCGGTGAGGTAACCGTTAAGGAGCCAGCCGCCTAAGGTGGGATAGATGATTGGGGTGAAGTCGTAACAAGGTAGCCGTATCGGAAGGTGCGGCTGGATCACCTCCTTTCTAAGGAAAAATGGAAGCATGTTTGGAAGTCTTATTTAGTTTTGAGAGGTCTTGTGGGGCCTTAGCTCAGCTGGGAGAGCGCCTGCTTTGCACGCAGGAGGTCAGCGGTTCGATCCCGCTAGGCTCCATTATCTAGGATACAAAGAAATGTTTGGGTTACCTAATTTTCTGTATTCTAAGATATATAAGATATCGTTCAAGTAATTGAACACGACCTCATTTTTTAGGAAAAAAGATAAATCTCCTCGTGTGTAAAGCACACATCGTCGATTTCCTATTTTTCTACAAAAATGCCCAACAAGTTGGGACGGTCTTAGTATCTTAATCTTGTCCATTGAAAATTGAATAACTATATCACATTCCGCAATCAAAAAAGATTGTAAGAAAGTAACAAGAAATAAACCGAAACGCTGTGATAACGAGTTTAAGAAAAAATAAGGTTAAGTTAATAAGGGCGCACGGTGGATGCCTTGGCACTAGAAGCCGAAGAAGGACGTGACAAACGACGAAATGCTTTGGGGAGCTGTAAGTAAGCAAAGATCCAGAGATGTCCGAATGGGGGAACCCACTAGCTAATGGCTAGTATCCATAACTGTTAAGGTTATGAGAAGGAAGACGCAGTGAACTGAAACATCTAAGTAGCTGCAGGAAGAGAAAGCAAACGCGATTGCCTGAGTAGCGGCGAGCGAAAAGGCAGGAGGGCAAACCGAAGAGTTTACTCTTCGGGGTTGTAGGACTGCGTTGTGGGACGACAAGATTATAGAAGAAGGCCTTGGGAAGGGTCGCCACAGAGAGTAACAGCCTCGTATTCGAAATAGTCTTTAACCCTAGCAGTATCCTGAGTACGGCGAGACACGAGGAATCTCGTCGGAATCTGGGAGGACCATCTCCCAACCCTAAATACTCACTAGTGACCGATAGTGAACCAGTACCGTGAGGGAAAGGTGAAAAGCACCCCGGGAGGGGAGTGAAAGAGAACCTGAAACCGTGTGCCTACAAGAAGTTCGAGCCCGTTAATGGGTGAGAGCGTGCCTTTTGTAGAATGAACCGGCGAGTTACGTTTACGTGCGAGGTTAAGTTGAAGAGACGGAGCCGAAGGGAAACCGAGTCTTAATAGGGCGCAAGTACGTGGACGTAGACCCGAAACCATGTGACCTACCCATGAGCAGGTTGAAGGTGCGGTAAGACGCACTGGAGGACCGAACCAGGGCACGTTGAAAAGTGCTTGGATGACTTGTGGGTAGCGGAGAAATTCCAAACGAACTTGGAGATAGCTGGTTCTCTCCGAAATAGCTTTAGGGCTAGCGTCGATATAAAGTCTCTTGGAGGTAGAGCACTGTTTGGGTGAGGGGTCCATCCCGGATTACCAATCTCAGATAAACTCCGAATGCCAATGAGATATGATCGGCAGTCAGACTGCGAGTGCTAAGATCCGTAGTCGAAAGGGAAACAGCCCAGACCACCAGCTAAGGTCCCCAAATAACTGTTAAGTGGAAAAGGATGTGGGGTTGCACAGACAACTAGGATGTTAGCTTAGAAGCAGCTATTCATTCAAAGAGTGCGTAATAGCTCACTAGTCGAGTGACCCTGCGCCGAAAATGTACCGGGGCTAAAACAGTTTACCGAAGCTGTGGATTACCGTTAAGGTAATGGTAGGAGAGCGTTCTATGTGTGATGAAGGTATACTGTGAAGAGTGCTGGAACGCATAGAAGTGAGAATGCCGGTATGAGTAGCGAAAGACAGGTGAGAATCCTGTCCACCGTAAGACTAAGGATTCCAGGGGAAGGCTCGTCCGCCCTGGGTTAGTCGGGACCTAAGGAGAGACCGAAGGGTGTATCCGATGGACAACAGGTTGATATTCCTGTACTAGAGTATATAGTGATGGAGGGACGCAGTAGGCTAACTAAACCGGACGACTGGAAGAGTCCGGCTAAGCAGTGAGGTGTGATGTGAGTCAAATGCTTACATCTATAACATTGAGCTGTGAAGGGGAGCGAAGTTAAGTAGCGAAGTTAGAGACGTCACACTGCCAAGAAAAGCTTCTAGCGATACGTATACTCTACCCGTACCGCAAACCGACACAGGTAGTCGAGGCGAGTAGCCTCAGGTGATCGAGAGAACTCTCGTTAAGGAACTCGGCAAAATGGCCCCGTAACTTCGGGAGAAGGGGCGCTGACTGCAAGTCAGCCGCAGTGAATAGGCCCAAGCAACTGTTTATCAAAAACACAGCTCTCTGCTAAATCGCAAGATGATGTATAGGGGGTGACGCCTGCCCGGTGCTGGAAGGTTAAGAGGAGTGCTTAGCGCAAGCGAAGGTATGAATTGAAGCCCCAGTAAACGGCGGCCGTAACTATAACGGTCCTAAGGTAGCGAAATTCCTTGTCGGGTAAGTTCCGACCCGCACGAAAGGCGTAATGATTTGGGCACTGTCTCAACGAGAGACTCGGTGAAATTTTAGTACCTGTGAAGATGCAGGTTACCCGCGACAGGACGGAAAGACCCCATGGAGCTTTACTGCAGTTTGATATTGAGTATCTGTACCACATGTACAGGATAGGTAGGAGCCATAGAAGTCGGGACGCCAGTTTCGATGGAGGCGTTGTTGGGATACTACCCTTGTGTTATGGCTACTCTAACCCACTAGGCTAATCGTCTAGGGAGACAGTGTCTGACGGGCAGTTTGACTGGGGCGGTCGCCTCCTAAAATGTAACGGAGGCGCCCAAAGGTTCCCTCAGATTGGTTGGAAATCAATCGCAGAGTGTAAAGGTATAAGGGAGCTTGACTGCGAGAGCAACACCTCGAGCAGGGACGAAAGTCGGGCTTAGTGATCCGGTGGTACCGTATGGAAGGGCCATCGCTCAACGGATAAAAGCTACCCTGGGGATAACAGGCTTATCTCCCCCAAGAGTTCACATCGACGGGGAGGTTTGGCACCTCGATGTCGGCTCGTCGCATCCTGGGGCTGTAGTCGGTCCCAAGGGTTGGGCTGTTCGCCCATTAAAGCGGCACGCGAGCTGGGTTCAGAACGTCGTGAGACAGTTCGGTCCCTATCCGTCGCGGGCGTAGGAAATTTGAGAGGAACTGCTCCTAGTACGAGAGGACCAGAGTGGACTTACCGCTGGTGTACCAGTTGTCTCGCCAGAGGCATAGCTGGGTAGCTATGTAGGGAAGGGATAAGCGCTGAAAGCATCTAAGTGCGAAGCCCCCCTCAAGATGAGATTTCCCATAACGTTAAGTTAGTAAGAGCCCTGAGAGACGATCAGGTAGATAGGTTAGGAGTGGACGTGTGGTGACACATGGAGCGGACTAATACTAATAGCTCGAGGACTTATCCAAAAGATGAAACCAGTCGCTATTGACAGCTTAAGGAATTCTTGTTAGACTATAGTTATTCAATTTTGAGTGGAGAAGACTCGTAAGTTAAGTGACGATAGCCTAGGAGATACACCTGTACCCATGCCGAACACAGTAGTTAAGCCCTAGAACGCCTGAAGTAGTTGGGGGTTGCCCCCTGTGAGATACGGAAGTTGCTTAGCTTAGATCCGCCATAGCTCAGTTGGTAGTAGCGCATGACTGTTAATCATGATGTCGTAGGTTCGAGTCCTACTGGCGGAGTTTGACTCCATGTCAACTGTAGTGGGTTGATTAACAACGAACATTTCGAGGGGACCAAGTTGGTGCTCTCTTTTTTGGTACTAAAGATGATGTGTTTGGTTGTTTTTCATGATAAGGCTTACGGGATTGTTTTGGACAATCAAAGGCTCTGCCCCCCTGAGTAGTCTTACCTATTCCAGATGGTATAGAGCCTTGCTTTTTAGGAGATAGTATGGTAAGATAGCAGTGGTTAAGAAAAGCACCCTTAGCTCAACTGGATAGAGTACCTGACTACGAATCAGGCGGTTAGAGGTTCGACTCCTCTAGGGTGCATAGCAAGGCAACAGGACATTTCTGTCCTGTTGTTTTTTTGTTTGTCTCCTTATAATAAGGCTACTAAGCATGAAAAGGAGAAAGTATAATGACTGATGATTTAGTGAGGTTGTTTGATAAGATCAAGCCTATTATTATGAAGCTAAGACGGCATTATTATATTCAGCTGTGGGAGCTAGATGATTGGTTACAGGAGGGACGGTTGATCTTGTATCGGTTGTTGGTTACTTATCCAGAATTGATAGAAGATGAGGAGAAGCTGTACCGTTATTTTAAGACCAAGTTTTCCTCTTATTTGAAGGACGTGTTGCGGCAGCAGGAGAGTCAGAAGCGTCGGTTTCATAAGATGGCTTATGAGGAGATTGGGGCGGTAGGCCATGCGATACCAGCAGGTGGCTTGGGAGTAGATGATTATGTGGCTTATCAGTTGATTGTGAAGGAGGTTGAGGAGCAATTGACAGAGAGCGAGCTGTTACAGTTTAGGGCTTTGATCAGGGGAGAGCGGTTTGAGGGGAGACGGGCCTTGCTTCGCAAGATAGGACCTTACTTTCAGGACTTTACTGGTGAGAAATAAGGGGGAGTTCCCGGAATGTGCTTAAAAAGGCTTATTGTGCAGGGAGAATCCTGCTTTCCCTTCTTTTTCATTTGATTTTGAATGCTATTTCTGGTGAAATATGGTAAAATAAAAAGTACTAATTATTTTGGAGATGAAATGAGTGTCGATGATTATAGGCCGACCTATGCGGTAGCGGCTGTTTATGATTTAAGAGCAAATGATTTATTGCGTCAAGGGATTACGGCTGTGTTGGTGGATTTAGATAATACCTTAATCGCCTGGGATAATCCTGATGGAACTCCGGAGGTTCGTGCTTGGTTAGATGAGATGACGATTGCAGATATTAGTGTGGTGGTTGTGTCAAATAACACATATTCACGTGTGGAGCGCGCTGTTTCGCGGTTTGGTGTTGATTTTATTGCTCGTGCCATGAAGCCTTTTGCCTATGGTATTAATAAGGCTATTGATCGTTATGGCTTTGATCGTGATGAGGTCGTTATGGTCGGAGATCAGCTAATGACTGATATTAGGGCTAGTCATCGGGCAGGAATTAAGTCTGTTTTAGTAAAGCCTCTGGTAACATCAGATGCTTGGAACACTAAGGTTAATAGATGGCGTGAGCGTCGTGTTTTGGCAAAATTAGAAGAAAAATATGGAAGGCTAGTATATCAAAAAGGGATTTAATGGAAGAATTATTTTGTATCGGCTGTGGTATTCAGATCCAAACGACAAGAAAGCAAGAGGCTGGCTTTACACCTGCTGCTGCTTTGGCAAAGGGAATTGAAGCTAGGGAGGTTTACTGTCAGCGCTGCTTTAGATTACGTCACTACAACGACATTACAGATGTTCACATCACTGATGATGAGTTTTTGAAGCTGCTCCATGAGGTGGGAGATAGTGATGCCTTGGTTGTTAATGTGGTTGACATTTTTGATTTTAATGGCTCGGTTATTCCTGGCCTATCACGCTTTGTTGCTGGAAATGATGTATTATTGGTTGGAAATAAAAAGGATATTCTTCCGAAGTCTGTTAAGGACAGCAAGGTGACACAGTGGTTGACAGAAAGAGCTCATGAAGAGGGCTTGAGACCTCTTGATGTCCTGCTGACGAGTGCGCAGAATAAATATGCTATTAAAGAGCTGATTGAACGGATCGATCAATTGCGCCAAGGGCGAGATGTCTATGTTGTTGGGGTGACTAATGTTGGAAAGTCGACCTTGATTAATGCCATTATTCAGGAAATTACTGGGGATAAGGATGTGATTACAACGTCACGCTTTCCTGGAACCACTCTTGATAAAATCGAAATTCCTTTAGATGATGGTAGCTTTATCTTTGATACTCCTGGTATTATCCATCGTCACCAGATGGCTCATTATTTGTCAGCTAAGAATTTGAAGTTTATCAGTCCTAAAAAGGAAATTAAGCCTAAAACCTACCAATTAAATCCGGAGCAAACGCTTTTTTTAGGTGGCTTGGCGCGATTTGATTTTATTAGCGGTGAAAGACAAGGCTTTACAGCTTATTTTGATAATCAATTGCTCCTCCATCGGACAAAATTAGAGGGTGCAGATGCTTTTTATGACAAGCAGGCAGGGCAACTGCTGACTCCTCCTGATAAAAAGGAGCTTGATGATTTTCCTCGGTTGGTTCGTCATGAATTTCTGCTGGATCAAAAAGTGGACGTTGTTTTTTCTGGTCTTGGTTGGATTCGTGTTAATGCTAATAAGGAAACTGCAACTAAGGTGGCGGCTTGGGCTCCTGATGGTGTTGCAGTAGTCGTTCGCAAGGCGATTATTTAATAAATAAAAAGAAAAGTGGAATAAAAATGCTTACAAGTAAACAAAGAGCCTTTTTAAAGGCTGAGGCCCATAGTCTTAAACCGATTGTTCAGATTGGTAAAAATGGCTTGAATGATCAGATTAAAACCAGTATTCGTCAAGCCTTGGACGCTAGAGAGCTGATCAAGGTTACTCTGTTGCAAAATACTGATGAAACAATTCATGAGGTGGCAGAGATTTTAGAAGAGGAGATTGGCTGTGATACGGTTTTAAAGATTGGTCGGATCCTTATTTTGTTTAAGGTGTCAGCTAAAAAAGACAATCGCAAGCTATCAGTTAAGGTCAAATCGATCTAGCGAGAGCTTTTGCTAGGCTAAGACGTTTAGGTCTGCTGTGTCAGTGCTGACAACATGAGTAATGGTGATATTTTGGAGAGGTTATGGCTTTAGAACTTTTGACGCCTTTTACGAGGGTGGAATTAGAAATGGAAAAAAAAGATAGCAATCGCAAGCAGGTTGGTATCTTGGGAGGGAATTTTAATCCTGTTCATAATGCTCATTTAGTGGTGGCTGACCAGGTTCGTCAACAATTGGGGCTTGATCAGGTGCTTTTGATGCCTGAGTTTAATCCTCCGCATGTTGACCACAAAGAAACAATTGATGAAAAACATAGGCTTCGTATGCTGGAGCTGGCTATTCAGGAGACAGAAGGTCTAGCGATTGAAGAGATTGAGCTTACACGTCAAGGGGTTAGCTATACCTATGATACGATGAAGTTGTTAATTGAGCAAAATCCTGACGTGGATTATTATTTCATTATTGGTGCGGATATGGTAGATTATTTGCCAAAGTGGCACCGTATTGATGAGTTGATCCATATGGTGCAGTTTGTCGGCGTGCAAAGGCCTAAATACAAGGCTGGTACCTCTTATCCGGTTATCTGGGTAGATGTCCCCTTGCTAGATATTTCCTCAAGCATGATTCGTGACTTTATCCAAAGTGATCGTCAGCCTAATCATTTATTACCAAAGGCTGTTTTAGACTATATTCATAAAGAAGGCCTGTATCAATGATGTATCAAGATTATGTTGGCTATAGACGTGATGAGCTGTTAGGAAAAATTGCTGAGCAGATGAGCGATAAGCGCTTTAAGCATGTTCTTGGCGTGGAAAGGGCTGCTATTCACTTGGCAGAGCGTTACCATTGTGATCCGATTAAGGCTGGGTTAGCAGCTCTACTGCATGACTATGCCAAGGAATGTCCTGATGAGCTTTTTATAAGCTTAATTGACAAATATCAGCTGGATCCTGAGCTTCTTAAATGGAACAATAATATTTGGCATGGTATGGTTGGCATTTATAAGCTTCAGGAAGATTTGGGGTTAAAAGACAAAGGCATTTTGCGGGCAATTGAGATTCATACTGTTGGCGCTGCTGAGATGACGATATTGGATAAAATTCTGTACGTTGCAGATTATATTGAGGAAGGTCGAGTGTTTCCTTTGGTGGACGAAGCTAGGAGAATAGCAGAGCTTGATCTAGATAAGGCAGTTGCCTACGAAACAGCTCATACAGTTGCTTATTTGGCATCGAAGGCTCAGCCGATTTTTCCGCAAACTATTGATACTTACAATGCCTTTGTGCATTATTTACATGAGGAATAAAATGAGAAAAGAAGAACTTTTAGAAATTGTGATTAAGGGTGCTGATGAAAAGCGTGCTGAGGATATGCTAGCTCTTGATCTGGCTGGCTTAACAAGCCTAACGGACTATTTTGTTATTGTAACGGCAACCAATAGTCGTCAGTTGGAGGCGATTGCTGACAATATTCGTGAAAGGGTTAAGGAAGCAGGTGGTGATGCTAGTCATGTTGAAGGAAACAGTCAGACTGGTTGGGTGCTGCTGGATTTGAATGATGTGGTCGTGCATATCTTCTCAGAAGATGAGCGTTATCATTATAATCTTGAAAAGCTTTGGCATGAGGCTCCAGCTCTGGAGCTTAGTCACTATTTAGGATAAAAAAGCAGCCGGCTCTGGGCTGTTTTTTACAATAAGAAACAGAAAGGAAGTTGGCATTAGAGGCAGGATTGCCTAAGAGGTAAGCTCTTGTAGTACTTGCTGTGAGACGTGCTGACTGTATCAAATAATATGCAAAAGAATTATGATACCTTCGCATCAGTTTATGATGCCATTATGGACGACTCGCTTTATGATAAGTGGACAGCGTTTTCGCTTCGTCATTTACCTAAAAGCAGGGATCAGCAACAGCTTCTAGAGTTGGCCTGTGGGACTGGTATTCAATCGGTTCGATTTGCTCAGGCAGGCTTTGAGGTTACTGGCTTGGATCTTAGTCAAGAAATGCTAGAGGTTGCTAAAAAGCGAGCTCAATCAGCTAAGAAGGCCATTACCTTTGTGCAAGGCAATATGCTGGATCTGTCACAGGCTGGATCGTTTGATGTGGTGACCTGCTATTCGGATTCGATTTGTTATATGCAGGACGAGATTGAGGTGGGTGATGTCTTTAAAGAGGTCTATCAGGTTTTGAATGATGGCGGTATTTTTATGTTTGATGTTCATTCTATTTATCAGATGGATCACCTTTTTCCTAGTTATTCTTACCATGAAAATGCTGAGGAATTTGCTATGGTTTGGGATACCTACAAGGCTGAGGCTCCACATTCAGTGGTGCATGAGCTGACCTTTTTTATTCAGGCTGAGGACGGCCATTTTTTACGCTTTGATGAGGTACATGAGGAGCGTACCTATGATATCTTGACCTACGATATTTTGCTGGAGCAGGCTGGCTTTAAGTCTTTCAAGGTTTATGCAGATTTTGAGGATCAGGAGCCAACAAAGACAAGTAAGCGCTGGTTTTTTGTTGCACAAAAATAGCTGTGGCTAAGACAGGTCAGCGAGCGGTTTTGTGGTTTAGTGGCTCTGTATTGAGTCTGTGGCAGGTCTTGATGATAATAGGAATAGATGCGAAAGGTAGGACAATGTTATGACTGTCACTGGTATTATTGCTGAATTTAACCCTTTTCATTATGGGCATCAGTACTTGCTATCACAGGCAAAGGGTCTAAAAATTGTTGCGATGTCGGGGAATTTTGTGCAGCGAGGAGAGCCGGCACTTGTGGATAAGTGGGTACGCACGCAAATGGCATTGGAAAATGGAGCTGACCTTGTGGTGGAGCTCCCTTTTCTGGTTTCTGTTCAATCTGCAGATTATTTTGCTCAGGGAGCTGTGGATATCTTGATGAGACTTGGGATTGAGACTCTTGCCTTTGGGACTGAGCAATTGCTTGATTACCAGAAGCTGTCTAGGCTATATAGTGAGCAAGCAGAGCACATGACTGCTTATTTGGCCACCTTACCTGATCATCTGTCTTATCCACAAAAAACACAAAGCATGTGGGAGGCCTTTGCAGGCCTTAGCCCTACTGGTGATAGGCCAAACCATCTTTTAGCTCTATCTTATGTCAAGGCCAGTGCAGGGAAAAAGCTGCAATTGCAGCCGATTAAGCGTCTGGGGGCAGGCTTTCATTCAGAAGCCAAGGATCAATGCTTGTCATCAGCTACAGCGATTCGTAAGCATATCGCTGACAGAGCCTTTGTGGAAAAATCATCACCCAATGCAGCTCTTATTTTGAGGGCTCCTCAGGTGACCTGGGAGCATTATTTTCCTTTGTTAAAATATCACATTCTGACAGCTCCAGATTTAACACAGTTTTTTCAAGTTAATGATGAGCTAGCTAGTAGAATCAGCGCTGCTATTCGGAGCGTAGCGACGGTAGATGAGCTAGTAGAGGCGGTTGCAACCAAGCACTATACCAAGGCAAGGGTGAGGCGTGTGTTGACCTATATCTTGGTTAAGGCTGTGGAAGCCCCATTGCCGGAAGGCATTCATGTTTTGGGCTTTTCAAAAAAAGGTCAGGCTCATCTTAAAACAATAAAAGCTTCTGTGCCGCTAATCAGTCGTATTGGAGCTAAGCCTTGGGATCAGTTGACTCAACGAGCTGACACTGTTTATCAGCTGGGGCATATGGATATGCCAGAACAGACTTGGGGACGCGTGCCGATAAGGCCAGGGGCGATGAATTGAGCGTTACTAGAAGCAAACCACTGTCTTTGTATGACACGCTTAGAGGACCAGCAAGAGCTTCTAAGAAGTTCGGGTAGGCACTATAGTCAGTTGGTAAAGGTGTTGTTAGAGTAGTTCAGGTGACTCTTTGCTGGTATAAAGGTCAGATAGACTGCCTTTGCTTGCTAAGCTGTTTTTCATTGCTGATAAGAAGATAGTTAGCAAGAACTGTCAGCTCATGGAAGCTTATCATTTAAGATCAAAAAAGTTAAGTTTATTCTTGACTCTCTCCCTACGTGATAGTCTATACTTGTTGTTGAGGTGGAAATAGCCATACTAGTTGGAGCTCTTCTGACCTCACTAAGGAGGAATACCATGAAAACCGTAAAAGAGGTTAGTCAATTGACAGGGCTTAGTGTACGCACCTTGCATTATTATGATGAGATAGGCCTGCTGCCTCCTACAATGGTGGGAGAAAATGGTTATCGCTTTTATGACGCTGCTGCCTTGAGACGCCTGCAGGACATCTTACTTTTTCGTGAGCTGGCATTTCCTCTAAAAACGATTAAACAATTGCTGGACAGTCCTAGCTATGACCAACAAGCAGCCCTTGCTGCTCAGATTAAGATGCTAGAGCTACGCAAGGCTCATTTAGAAAAGGTTATTGCTCATGCTAGGACTTTACAAAAAGGAGGAGAAACCATGACCTTTGACATTTATAGTAAGTCACAGCTAGAAGCCTTTCAACTAGAGGCTAAGGAGCGTTGGGGAGAGACAGAGGCCTATATGGCTTATGAGGCCAAAGTCAATCAGCCTAGCGCAGAGCAGCTTATCAAGGATATGGGGGAGATCTTTTCAATCTTTGGTCGTATGCTGGATCAGCCTGTAGCAGAGCTAGCAGTACAGCAGCAGGTAAAGGCTCTGCAGGATTACATTAGTCAACACTTTTACGATTGCTCAACTGAGATCTTATCAGCTCTTGGTTGTATGTATCTTGAGGATGACCGCTTTAGAGCGGCTATTGATCATATGGGTGGTGCAGGAACGGCAGCCTTTGTCAGCCGAGCTATTAGCTATTATTGTCAGCAATAAGCTGCTAAGTGCATATCACTGGCTGCTATTCCTAATTTACGAACCCTTTTGAAAGTGCTATAATGATAGAGTTAAAGCTAATTTAACTCTGCTTATTCTAAAAAGAGCTTAATCAAAATTGTATTTTAGAGGAGAATCCAATGGGACGTAAATGGGCAAATATTGTTGCAAAAAAAACTGCTAAAGACGGTGCAATATCAAAGGTTTATGCTAAGTTTGGTGTTGAAATCTATGTGGCTGCTAAGCAAGGAGAGCCTGATCCTGAGTTGAATACAGCCCTCAAGTTTGTCATTGATCGGGCAAAGCAGGCACAGGTGCCAAAGCATGTTATTGATAAAGCCATTGATAAGGCAAAGGGTAATACTGATGAGACCTTTGTTGAGGGACGCTATGAGGGCTTTGGACCAAGTGGGTCAATGATTATCGTAGACACCTTGACGTCAAATGTGAACCGTACAGCTGCCAATGTTCGTGCTGCCTATGGTAAAAATGGCGGTAATATGGGAGCGGCTGGATCAGTTTCTTACTTATTTGATAAAAAGGGGGTTATCGTTTTTAAGGGCGATGACGCAGACAGTATTTTTGAGCTGCTCCTAGAGGCTGATGTTGATGTTGATGATGTAGAGGCAGAAGACGGATCAATTACTGTTTATACAGCACCAACAGATCTGCATAAGGCTATTCTTGCTCTTCGTGAATCAGGTATATCAGAGTTTCAGGTGACTGAGCTTGAGATGATTCCTCAGTCTGAGGTAACTCTTGAGGGGGATGACCTTGCTGTTTTTGAAAAGCTGGTTGATGCCCTTGAAGCAGATGATGATGTGCAAAAGGTCTATCATAATGTAGCTGATGTCTAAGCCCTAAGACTATCATGTAAACAGAGCCGAGATTTCTCGGCTCTGTTCATTTTCCTATAATCGAGCTCTGTAGAGGCTGAGTATGACTATCTGTCTTTTATGGTAACAGCTGACGTAGTAGCTGATTGTCACATGGTGTTGCTTTAGCAGAGTTCAATCATTAGTATCTTATGATAAAAAATGATAAACTAATCTTATGAATCATAAAGGAGTAGAGGACAATGACAATAAAACGTTATTTAGGTTTAGCTGGCTTGGCCGTACTGTCTGTGGGTATGCTAGCGGCATGTGGCACAAAGGAAAAATCAGCTTCGAGCACAAAGGACACACCAAAAGAGGTTATCTTTGCGACAGTTGGAACAACTGCCCCCTTCTCATTTGAAAAGGAAGGACAATTGACAGGCTATGACATCGAAGTGGCTAAGGCTGTGTTTAAAGATTCTGAGAAGTACAAGCTTCAATTTAAGAAAACAGAATGGTCATCTATTTTTACAGGCTTAGACTCTGGAAAATATCAAATGGGTGGCAACAATATTTCATACACTAAGGAACGCTCAGCCAAATATTTGTTTTCTTATCCAATTGGTGCAACCCCGTCAGTGCTAGTTGTGCCAAAGGATAGTGATATCAAGTCTTATGATGATATTAAGGGTCATTCAACACAGGTGGTGCAGGGAACAACGACTGCTGCTCAGCTAAAGGCCTTCAACGAAGAGCATGCTGATAATCCTGTTGAGCTAAAGTTTACCAACGAAACCATCACTCAAATGCTAACTAATCTGAATGAGGGCAAGGCTGATTTTAAGATTTTTGATGCTCCAACGGTTAATGCTATTATTGATAATCAAGGCTTAGAGCACTTGAAAACAATTGAGCTGGCGACAAGTGAGCAACCCTTTATCTACTTTATTTTTAGTCAAGATCAAGAGGAGCTACAGGCCTTTGTCAATAAGCGCTTAGAGGAGCTGACAGCTGATGGCACACTCAGTAAAATTGCTAAAAAGTATCTAGGTGGCGATTATGTTCCAGCTAAGCAGGATTTGAAGCTTCCTACAGCAAAATCCTAAATTGGCTGTAAAGACCAACAACGATATAAGCGACTATTTGGCTTAAAACCAAGCTGTTAGAAGGCTTGCTTTTAAGCCTTTTTAAATGCCTTTATGGCCTACCAAGGCTTTTCAAGTGACCTAGTGTCTAGGGCAGCAGCTATTAAGACCTGTTGCCTTATTTCGATGGTGGTTTTGAGGTAAAAGGTCTGTAGTAAGAGTCTTGACTTAATTAATGCTTGCTTGGCTAGTCTGTCAGTTGGTTTAGGTTTGGTGTTTTGACTAGAGATTATAGCTAATGACTATACCTTATCCTAAAATTTACCAATTTGAATGCGAGAGTCATTTCGTATAAAATAAACTCATTGAAAAAATGAAAATGAGGAATCAAATATGACTATTAAAAAAGCTGTCAGCTTTGTTAGCCTTGCTCTTGCTTCAATAGCTCTAGTAGCCTGCTCTGGTAAGCAGGACGACAAAAATACCTTGACCATTGGGGTAATGACTAAAACAGCATCTGATCAAGCCAGATGGGATAAGATTGAAGAGCTGCTGAAAAAGGATAAGATCACTCTAAAGTATAAAGAGTTCACAGATTATTCTCAGCCCAACAAGGCAGTTGCTAATGGTGAGGTTGATGTCAATTCATTCCAGCATTATAACTTTTTGGATAATTGGAACAAGGAAAACAAGGCAGACTTGAAGGCTATTGCTGAAACCTATATCAGCCCGATCCATCTCTTTTCAGGGACCAGTCAAGACGGTAAGCCTAAATACCAGTCGATAGATGAGCTTCCAGATGGGGCTCAAATCGCAGTACCAAACGATGCGACAAATGAAAGTCGTGCCCTGTATGTGCTTCAAGCAGCAGGCTTGATAAAGCTCAATGTGTCAGGCGATAAGCTGGCAACCATTGCAAATATTACAGAAAATAAGAAAAAGCTAGATATTAAAGAATTAGATGCGAGTCAGACAGCGCGTGCCTTGACGTCAGCTGATGCTGCTATTGTTAATAACAGCTATGCCATTCCTGCGAAAATTGATTTTAAAACATCTCTTTTTAAGGAAAAGGCTGATGAGAATGCCAAGCAATGGATTAATATCATTGCCGCGCAAAAGGATTGGGAAAAGTCTGCTAAGGCAGATGCGATTAAAAAATTAATCAAGGCCTACCATACTGATGATGTGAAAAAAATTGTGGACAAAACCTCAAACGGTGTTGATGTCCCTGTATGGTAAAGGCTAGCTAACAGTAGCAACAGGAGGATAAGTGGCGTGTGAAGCACGCCCTTTCTTATATTAGGAGGAAAATAGATGACAGCTATGGAGAATCAGCAGCTTCTAAAAAGGATTTGGGAGGATCAGCTCACACAGGATTATCTTGTGTCGTTGGGGCACTTGATTGCTAGTAGGTCTATTTTTGCTCAGGCTGTCGGCTTAGAAGAGACAGCAGACTATCTAAAGGAGCTGTTTGCTCAGGCCGGTGCTGAGGTTATTGTTGATAAGACTTATGCAGCCCCCTTTGTCCTAGCACGCTTTAATAGCTCTAGGCCAGCTGCTAAGACGCTGATATTTTACAATCATTACGATACAGTGCCAGCAGATAGTGATCAAAAGTGGACGAGTGACCCTTTTACCTTGACAGCGCGTGATGGCTATTTGTTTGCGCGCGGCGTTGACGATGACAAGGGGCATATCATTGCTAGATTGACTGCTGTTGTGAGATACCTAAAGGAGCATGCAGACCTTCCGCTTAATATTGTCTTTATGATAGAGGGAGCTGAGGAGTCAGCCTCAGTGGATTTGGATCGGTATCTGGCGCTATATAAGGATCAGTTAGTGGGGGCTGAGCTGCTGATTTGGGAGCAGGGTATTCGTAATGAACATGATCAGCTTGAAATAACCGGTGGTAATAAGGGGATTTTGACCTTTGAGATGTCAGTAGATAGTGCTCGTTGTGATATTCATTCTAAATATGGTGGTGTTATTGAGTCAGCTGCCTGGTATTTGCTTCAGGCCCTATCAAGCTTGCGGAATCATCGTGGGGAATTGCTGGTGCCTGGTATTTATCAAAAAGTCGTTCAGCCAACTGAGCGAGAGCTAGATTTAGTTGAGACCTATGCGATTGAAAATGCCCAAGCTCTAAAAAAGCTTTACGGACTGGAGCTTCCTATGTTACAATCAGAGCGTCGTCAATTGTTAGCAGCTTATTACTTTCAGCCCTCCATTAACATTCAAGGGCTGTGGACTGGCTATCAAGGACAGGGGGTTAAGACGATCATTCCTTCACAGGCTACTGCTAAACTGGAGGTTCGTTTGGTTCCTGGCTTAGAGCCTGAGTATGTCTTTGATCAGATTAGGTCTTATTTGCTCAATAAGGGCTTTGACCAGATCAAGCTGACCTATACTTTGGGTGAGATGAGCTATCGGAGTGATCTTTCATCGTCTGCTATTAGTCAGCTGATTGCAGCAGCTCAGCCTTTTTACCCTAAGGGGCTATCTCTTTTGCCGACATCAGCAGGAACAGGCCCTATGCATACTGTTTTTGAAGCCCTGCAGGTTCCGATTGCCGCTTTTGGCTTAGGGCATTCTAATAGTTGTGATCATGCAGGTGATGAAAACATTGCTATTGTAGATTATTGTCGGCATATTGCATTAATAGAGGAGTTAATAACATCTTATGAGTGAACCAATGATTCAATTAGATCATATTGATATTACCTTTCACCAAAAAAAACGTGTGATTGAAGCCGTTAAGGATGTAACGCTTCATATCAATCAAGGAGATATTTATGGCATTGTTGGCTATTCTGGTGCCGGTAAATCAACCCTAGTGCGTGTGATTAACCTGCTGCAGCAGCCAACAAAGGGAAGCATTACAATTGATGGGGAGCTGACCTTTGATCAAGGGAAGGTTCAGCTGTCTGCTAATAGCCTACGTGAGAAGCGTCGTGATATTGGCATGATTTTTCAGCATTTCAATCTGATGGCGCAAAAAACAGCTCGGGAAAATGTTGCCTTTGCTCTGCGCCATTCTCGATTGTCTAAGGCTGAAAGAGAAAAAAAGGTAGCTGAGTTATTAGAGCTAGTTGGCTTATCTGAGCGTGCAGACAATTATCCAGCACAGCTGTCTGGTGGTCAAAAGCAGAGGGTTGCTATTGCGCGTGCCCTTGCCAATGATCCTAAAATATTGATTTCTGACGAGGCGACCTCAGCGCTAGATCCCAAAACGACTAAGCAGATTCTAGCTCTTTTGCAGGAATTAAACCGCAGGCTAGGCTTAACGATTGTCATGATTACGCATGAAATGCAGATTGTCAAGGATATTTGTCATCGTGTGGCTGTTATGCAGCAGGGAACCTTAATTGAAGAAGGCAGTGTTTTGGATATCTTCTCAAATCCAAGAGAGCCTTTGACGCAGGAGTTTATCAAGACAGCGACTGGTATTGATGAGGCACTTGAGAAAATTAACCAGCAGGATATTGTCAAGGAGCTACCAGCTAATGCTATTTTAGCTCAGCTCAAGTATGCAGGGACATCGACTGACGAGCCTTTACTTAACCAGATTTATCGCCAGTTTGAGGTGACCGCTAATATTCTTTATGGGAATATTGAAATCCTAGATCAGGTACCAGTTGGTGAGATGATTGTTGTTTTTGAAGGTGCAGCAGCAAGTATTGAGGCGGCAGAAAAAGTCTTGCATGAGGCTGGCGTCGATGTCACTATTTTAAAGAGAGGGGCTTAAATGTTAGAATTGTTTCAGGCTTATTTGCCAAATGTTTATGAGCTTGGCTGGTCTGGTGATGCTGGCTGGGGAGTAGCCATTTGGAATACCTTGTACATGACGATCGTTCCATTTATTGTAGGTGGAGCTATTGGTTTATTTATTGGTCTTTTGCTGGTACTGATGGGGCCAGATGGGGTGATTGAAAATCGACTGGTTTGTTGGCTTCTAGATAAGCTCACGTCGATTTTTCGGGCTATTCCCTTTGTCATATTGATTGCTATTTTAGCAAGCTTTACTTACCTGATTATGGGAACAACCCTGGGGGCAACAGCAGCTCTGGTGCCTTTGACCTTTGCTACCTTTCCCTTTTTTGCGCGTCAGGTCCAGGTTGTTTTTTCAGAGCTTGATAGAGGTGTGATTGAGGCTGCACAGGCTTCAGGAGCTACCTTCTGGGATATTGTCAGGGTTTATCTGAGTGAGGGCTTACCAGACCTGATTCGTGTGTCAACAGTGACCTTGATTTCCTTGGTTGGTGAGACAGCGATGGCAGGAGCTATTGGTGCTGGAGGGCTTGGTAATGTCGCGATTTCCTATGGCTATAACCGTTTTAACAATGATGTGACGTGGGTTGCCACCCTTATTATTCTCTTGCTGATCTTTGCGATTCAATTTATCGGAGACAGCCTGACAAGGCATTTTAGTCACAAATAACAAAACTGCTCAGAGCTTTATTAGCTCCAAGCAGTTTTTTAATGTCCTGATGCTGTAAGGTGAGGTGCTTTTGCCTTGCTGATAATAAGACCTAAGACAAAACCTAAGATGGAAAAGCTAATCCAGCCCATTGAAAATTGGCCGAGTGGCACCAACTTTTCAAAGAAATAGGAAAGACCATCAGGCAAGGTAAAGAGCTTGGTTAGCTGCGATAGGGTAGCTAGAGCGTCGTACAGTGCTGGAATGATGGTAAGCCCAATCGTCGTTCTGTAGACAAGAGGAGCATTGCCAAAGGATTTTTGGATCAGAACAAGGACAATCAAATCGACAGTCAGTGGATACAAGAGGTACAAAACAGGAGATGACCAATTGATAATAACTGACAAGCCACCGAAGTAGAAAAAGGCAGATACAAGGGTAAATAGAGTTGCCCAAGCAACATGTGATACCCTTGGCGCTAGCTTGTGGAAATACTCTGCGCTTGAAGTGATAAGCCCAGTTGAGGTGGTCAGGCAGGCTAAGAAAATGACAATCGCAAGAAAGGCTTGCCCAATACTGCCTAGGTAAAATCGTGAGGCGTGGCTTAAAATTTGTCCCCCATTGACAGCACTATTGTTTAGGGTGAAATGCCCATCAACAAAAGGAAAAAGAGATTGTGAGGTCGCACCGATCCGTCCCACAAAAATATAAACAAAGGCTAGCAGCAAAATGGCAATGGCCCCAGAGATAAGGGTGATTTTAGTGATTTCCTGATCGGTTTTAGCGCCAAATTGCTTTGTTGCTTCAATGACTAATATGGCAAAAACCAAGGAGGCTAGAGCATCCATAGTACCATAACCTTGAATAAGACCTGCAATGAAGGGAACGTCCTTAAAGGCATTGTTGATACCGGCTCCAGCATTAAAGGCCTCGCCATAACCTCCAGCTGGGTGAACAAAAGAAGCGATGATTAAAATAGTAATCACAACCAGCAATGTCGGTGTCAGAAATTTACCAATGCTTTCGGCTAGCTTGTTTGGTCTGATAGCCAAGAAGTAAGATAAGCCAAAAAATAGCACAGCATAGATGGCTTTATTGATGACGCTATCTCCTAATATCGGGGCAATCCCAACAGAGAAGGAGGTAGCGCCTGTTCTAGGAATAGCAAAGAAAGGACCAATGGACAAATACAGGATTGATGAGTAAAGGATAGCATACCATTTTGAAATCGGCCGAGCTAAGCTTTCAACATCATCAGAGCCCGATCTTGCAACAGCAATGACACCAAGCAAGGGTAAAGATACACCAGTCAAGCAAAAGCCAATAATAGACCAAGGGATATTTTGTCCTGAATAGATGCCAAGAAAGGCCGGATAAATGAGATTTGCTGCACCAAAAAAGAGCGCAAACAGCATAAAGCCAATAACGATATAGACATTTTTTTCTTTCATTGCCTTAATAAGTCTTTCTTTTGATATAAATTTGAAGATTCCAATAATTTAATTGAAAACTCTTGAAAATAATAACAGTTGCTATTATACCTAAGTTTCTGAAAGTCGTCAACAATTATCAGACGATAGATCAAGCTGAGACCTAAAAAAGCGCTGAGGGGTATCTGGATAAAGCAGCTTAGCCTTTATTTTACAGCTTTTGAGAGGA
This sequence comes from Streptococcus equi subsp. zooepidemicus, assembly GCF_015689395.1. Lineage (NCBI taxonomy): Bacteria > Bacillati > Bacillota > Bacilli > Lactobacillales > Streptococcaceae > Streptococcus > Streptococcus equi. The sequence goes on along the minus strand of NZ_CP065054.1, from coordinate 1,813,944 downwards.
CTTGCTCACCTGCTGAATCTCTAATCAAGCCTTGCTAGAAAGAGTGGTCCAAGGCTTGGGGAGTCTTGATAATAGCTTTGCTGTTTTATTGATGAAAGAATCTGTCAGCTAGCTTGTGATAGTGGGGCTGCAGCGTTGTACAACATCCTTGCCTGATTTGACGAATAACTAAAATTATATTATGATAAAAAACATCTAACTTGAGCGAGGATAAACAAAATGAAAAGAATTCGTGACTTATGGGTCAGGACCAACCTGATTAAAAAAATAGGTATCGGGGTTGTTATAGGGCTTCTTTTGGGGATTTTATTGCCTGATGTAACAGCGATTGGCATTTTGGGGCAGCTTTTTGTTGGGGCTTTAAAGGCGATAGCTCCTCTCTTGGTTTTTGCCTTGGTGGCACAGGCTATTTCTCACCAAAGGTCAGGTCAGCAAACCAATATGACCTTGATTATTGTGCTTTATTTGCTTGGAACCTTTCTGGCGGCCTTGGTTGCTGTTATTGCTAATTACCTATTTCCTCTAACCTTAACCTTAAATACTCCGGTTAATACTGAGCTTTCACCACCACAAGGTATTGTTCAGGTCTTTCAGACGCTTTTATTAAAACTAGTGGATAACCCTATTAATGCTTTGGCTACTGCCAATTATATCGGCGTCTTAGCTTGGGCGCTAATCTTTGGCTTAGCCCTCAAGTCTGTTCCTTCAGATATTAAGCATTTGATCAAAACAGCTGCAGACGTGACGTCTCAAATTGTTGTTTGGATTATCAATTTAGCTCCGATTGGTATTATGGGCTTGGTCTTTTCAACTGTTTCTGAAAATGGCATTAGCATTTTGTCTGATTATGCTCTTTTAATTCTGGTCTTGGTAGGGACTATGCTCTTTGTAGCGCTAGTGGTTAACCCTTTGCTTGCCTTTGCCCTTACCCATCAAAATCCTTATCCTCTTGTTTTTAGGTGTCTAAAGGATTCTGGCCTTACAGCTTTTTTCACAAGGAGCTCGGCAGCAAACATTCCAGTCAATTTGCAACTATGTGAGGACTTGGGACTAAGTCAGGCGACCTATTTAGTATCTATTCCCCTAGGTGCAATGATTAATATGGGAGGAGCAGCCATCACGATCAATGTTTTGACACTTGCTGCTGTCAATACCTTTGGTATTCAGATTGATTTTCTGACTGCCCTGCTTTTGAGTGTGGTTGCGGCTATCTCAGCCTGTGGTGCTTCAGGTGTTACGGGAGGCTCTCTCCTTCTTATCCCGGTGGCGTGTAGTCTTTTTGGGATCTCAAGTGATTTGGCTATGCAGGTTGTTGGAGTTGGCTTTATTGTTGGTGTGATTCAGGATTCTTGTGAAACAGCCCTCAACTCATCAACTGATGTCCTCTTTACAGCCATTGCTGAAAAGGCCTTCTGGAAGCAAAAGAAGGCCTAGCCTTAATAGCTCTGTTAATACAGTTTATTAGTAAAAAAGAGGCTGGGACAAAAAGAGCTGCACTTTAGAAAGTCTTAACCTAATATACTTTATGACCTAGTCTCATGCATTAAAAAAGCGAACAAGTCTAGTTTTCGGAATCTCTGAAAACTAGACTTGTTCGTTTATTTTAGGTCAGGCTTTTGTCCCAGACCCGTTATGTTATTTGAGGTAGCCTAGGTAGTCAAACTTTTCAAAGGTATGATCGTTAGCGATAGCAACAATAATGGTGTCAGCCTCAAGTGGTTCAAAGGGCTGAACATTGGTGTCTAGGGTTTTGACCTCTTTTTGACGCATGCCAATAATATTAAGCTCGTATTTTCGACGAACATCAAGCTCTGAGAGCGATTTGCCCTCCCAGCTCTTAGGAATGGTGAATTCGATCATGGAAATCCCATGCTCTAGGTAGATAATGCTCTCAATGTGATGGCGTAAGAGATTTGAGGCCACTCGCTTTCCAGAGTCTCTTTCAGGAGTGATAACCTTGGTTGCTCCAATGCCATATAAAACCTCTTCAAAAATTTTGTTTTTAGCCTTTGCAATAATGGTTGGGACCCCTAATTTTTTACAGTGCATGACAGCTAGCACAGAGGACTCTAGGTTGTTTCCTGATGCGATGACAACTGTGTCACATTGCTCAACCCCTACTGCGATTAAAAAATCCTTATCAGTAATATCTCCAACAGCTGCCTTGGTAGCCAAATCAGCAATTTCTTTCACGTGGCTTTCTCTAATATCAATGGCAATGACATCTTGGTCGTAATTGCTTAATTCTCTGGCAACGGTGCGGCCAAAAATCCCTAGACCAAGAACACCAACAGTTTTTCGTTTTAACATGATTTCTCCTTAACCCACTAAAATATCAGTAGTGGCATATTGAATGGTTTTTTCTTTACGTTGAATTAGACTAATCAAAACAGTAATCGGTCCGACACGACCAACAAACATCAGCACAATAATGATTAATCGTCCTGCACTTGATAAATGTGGTGTGATGTCCATTGAGACCCCAACCGTTGCAATAGCTGAAATGGATTCAAATAAAAGCGGAATAGGAGCAATATCTGGCTCCACGCTTAGCAGTAGAATGTAGCCAATCATCAAGACTGCAAAAAAGAAAATCAAAACAGTCATGGTTTGCTTAATGGTCTTGTTGGCGATGATACGGTTACGAAAGGTTACCTCAGATTGACCGGAAAGCTCTGCCTTAAACAATAAAAAGGTGATGGCAGCAGTTGTGATTTTGATTCCTCCGGCAGTACCACCTGGAGCTCCACCGATGACCATCTGAATCATATAAAGAATATTGGTAGGAGCCAAGGTATCATTATAAGAAATAGTCGCAAAGCCTGCAGTTCTCATGGTTACCGTTTGGAAAAAGGACACCATCAGCTGCTGCGGTAGATTGTATCTGGCAATAGTATTGAGATTGTCCTTTTCCAAAAACCATGATAAAAAGGTGCCTAAAACAAGGATAACTAGGGTTGTTTGCAGCACTAAGCGTGACTGATTAGAAAACTTTTTAAAGGTGATGCCATAGCAGTGAGGCCTTTCAAAGAAGTATTTTTTAAAGGCAGTGCCTAAATCCACCCAAACAGCAAAGCCAAGTCCGCCAGAAATAATTAAGAAGGTGATAATAGCATTGATGGTAGGGTTTAACACAAAGTCCTTTAAGCTAGATGATCCTAGATTATCAAAGCCTGCATTACAAAAGGCAGAGACAGCCAGAAAGATACTGTTAAAGATACCATTTTTCCAGCCGAAGCGAGGGATAAAGTCAGTCATGATAACCAAGGCAGCAAAGGCCTCCAGTGAGAAGGTGACCTTATAGGCAAAAAAGAGGTATTTTTTTAAGTCCTTACTGTCACCACGATTGAGGGCGGATTGGAGCAAGGTTTGATCACTTAAACGCATTTTGCGCTTGAGTGCAAAGGTGCTGACCGCAATCAGAGTGACCAATCCAAGTCCGCCAATTTGCATGAGCATCATGGCAATTGTCTGACCAATGCCATTGTAGACATCTGCAACAGGAACGACAGAAAGTCCAGTTACACAGACCATTGACACCACGTTGAAAAAATGATCAAGGTAAACCGTATTAGGACCATTGCTGTAGTGGGTAAAAGGCATGGATAACAAGAGACTGCCTATCAAAATGACAATCGCAAAGCTAAAGGTTAGCCGCTGGGTCACCGATAAGGACTTGAAAAATGAGCGTTTCATGATTCCTCCTAATAATATCTCATACTATCATATCAAAAATACATTGAAAAAGCTAAGCAGTAACCTAGCTTTAGACTGAAGCAGCCCCTGTTTACGATAATACCTTTCTAAAATACTCTAAGGAACAATAGCTTTCTTTGACATGTCAGGCTTAAGCTTTTAGCCTAGAGCTTAAAAGCGCTGACTAATGTTTTCTAAAATCCTAAAAGCTTTAGTCATTGTTGCACAGTAGAAAGCAGAATTGTGAGCTCGCTCTAGCCCATGCTTTTTTGCTAGGCTTCAAAGAGGCTTGACGTCGTAAAGTATCAAAAGTAGTCTTGACAGGGTCCTATAGGGCCAATCTATCTATATCACTCAAGGCTGGCACCTAACTTGCGTGGTCATCATTAGCTATGGTCATAGCCTCAGCTCCCTACTGCCAGCCATTAGAAGCTAGGCTAGTGTATCAAGGACGCTACTTCAAAAAATGTTTCAGACAGCCTTTGATCAAGGCTGCCTGAAGCAGCATTCTATAGCCTCTTACAATGGTTTTTTATTAGGAATACCGGCTTTTCGAGGGTACTTGTTTGGCGTTTCCTTTTTCTTTTCGACAAGGGTGATATAGCGGGCATCTCCATTAGGGAGCTGGTAGGGCTGATGATCAAGCACCTTAGCAAAGAGTAGCTGAAGTGCCTTTTTAGCTTCTTCTAATTCTTGGTCTGCTGCCTGTGCCTTTAAAGCAATCAGTTTTCCCTTGATTTTTAAAAAAGGAATGGTTAACTCAGACAGGATCTGCATGCGGGCAACAGCCCTAGCAGTTACCAAATCAAATTGTCCGCGAAACTGCTTGTCTTGTCCAAAATCCTCTGCCCTACCATGATAGAAATGTACTCCCTCTAATCCTAGCTCTTTAGCAAGGAGCTGAAGAAAATGTATGCGCTTATTGAGAGAATCAATAATGGTAACATCAAGCTTTGGGAACATAATTTTCATAGGAATGCTTGGAAAGCCCGCTCCAGCCCCAATATCTAACAGCCTGAGAGGCTCGTTTGGAATGTATCCCTGTAAAAGTGGAGCAACAGAGTCATAAAAGTGCTTGAGATAGACCTCATTTTCTTCAGTGATGGCTGTTAGGTTGATCTTACGATTCCAATCAACCAGAAGCTTAAAATAAGTGTCGAATTGTTCTTTTTGATGATTTGTCAGAGCAAATCCTGCTTGCTCTAGGGCAAGGTAAAAGGCTTGGGGTGTCATATATATCCTCTATATTTTAATTAATTGCTACTATTTTAGCATAAAATAGCAGAAAACTGCTGAAAAGCTCCTTCAATACTTGCTATTAAACTGAAAATTGCTATAATTGAGACACAAAGATTAAAGGAGAATTGCAATGCCAATGTTTTTAGTAATATTAGCTCTTATCGGTGTGCTGGTTGTTTGGCTGATGGTTAGCTATAATGGCTTGGTTAAAGCTCGTATGCATACAAAGGAAGCTTGGAGTCAGATTGACGTGCAGCTAAAGCGTCGCAATGACCTGATTCCGAACCTTGTTGAGACGGTCAAGGGCTATGCCAACTATGAGGAGAAAACCTTAGAAAAGATTACTAGTCTCAGATCACGTGTGGCTGACGCTACTACACCACAGGCCACAATGGCAGCCTCTAATGAATTGAGCAAGCAGGTTACTAGCCTATTTGCAGTTGCAGAGAGCTATCCAGATTTAAAGGCCAATAGTAATTTCCTAAAATTACAAGAGGAATTAACCAATACAGAAAATAAAATTTCTTATTCGCGTCAATTATTTAATACAACAACGTCGCATTATAACCTTAAGCTAGAAACCTTTCCGAGCAATCTTGTGGCCAAATGCTTTGGCTTCAAGCCAAGTGAGTTTTTACAGGTTCCTGAGGCTGAAAAAGAGGTTCCAAAGGTAGACTTTACAGTCTAATGCGGCTAATCAAGGTCAGAAGAGGACATCAATGCTTTATCAACAAATTTCACAAAATAAACGACGAACAGTTATCCTGCTTTTTGCCTTTTTTGTCTTACTGGTAGTGATTGGCGCTGCTGCTGGTTATTTACTGGCTGACAGCTATCAGCTGGGGGCTGCCTTTGCTCTGATTATTGGTACTATTTATGCCTTTAGCATGATTTTTCAGTCAACCAGCCTGGTTATGGGAATGAATAAGGCTAAGGAAATCACAGTAAACGATGCTCCTGATTTCTTTCACATTGTTGAGGATATGGCTTTGGTTGCTCAGATTCCAATGCCAAGAGTATTTATCATTGATGATCCTTCATTGAATGCCTTTGCCACAGGCTCCAGCCCTCAAAATGCAGCTGTTGCCGCAACCACTGGTCTACTAAAGGTGATGAATCGTGAGGAGCTAGAAGCCGTTATTGGGCATGAGGTCAGCCATATTCGTAATTATGATATTCGGATATCCACCATTGCAGTTGCCTTAGCTAGTGCTGTCACACTGATTTCCAGCATTGGTGGGCGCATGATGTGGTATGGCGGTGGTAGGAGACGTGATAACGATCGTAGCGATAATGGCTTTGGTGCTATTATGTTGATTTTCTCAATTTTGTCACTCATCTTAGCTCCTCTTGCGGCCTCTCTGGTTCAATTAGCTATTTCTCGCCAAAGAGAGTATCTGGCAGATGCCAGCTCTGTTGAGTTAACCAGAAACCCAGAGGGCATGATTAGGGCTCTGCAAAAGCTAAGCAATTCACAGCCTATGACCCATCCAGTAGATGATGCTAGCGCAGCCTTATACATCAATGAGCCTAGAAAAAAAGAAAAGCTTAGCGCTTTATTTAGTACCCATCCGCCAATTGAAGATAGAATTGAACGCTTGAAGCATATGTGAGAGCTTGAGGCTGGCTCAGCTCTCATTTTTGTTAGTCATAATGTTCAGAAAACATCATTAATTAATTTTTTTGACCCTGATATTTTTTAAGACTTTTATAGGAATTTGGGCTATTTTCATAGGGTATTTATGGTTAAACATTTGATTGTTGGCTTGTCAATACTTATTTGTATCCAGACTTAATGTTAAAAAATGTTATGAATTTGTCATAAAGCTATTGACAAATTCTTGATATAATAGTAAAAATAGATTAGAGTTTTATTAGGAAGTGTTTTATTGGGAGAAAGCATGTTATCTGTTTCAGATATTAGAAAGCGGCCGGAAGGCATTCGCTTTGAGAGAGAGTACGATGTCAAGGAAGCGCTACTTATGCGTGATCCGCAAATTATAGATATTAAGGACGTCAGGGCTTCGGGGAGGGCTCAGTTTGATGACGGCTTGTATCTATTAGAATATCAGCTGGTCTATCAGATCACTCTGCCCTCGAGTCGTTCCATGACGCCTGTTGTCTTAGATGAGATGCAGACGGTTCAGGAGCTTTTTATCGAGGAAGCAGATGTGGCAGGCAAGCAGGAAATGGTTGATGAAAACCTTGTCTTGGTCTTGTCAGAGGGTCAGCTTGACCTTGAAGAGAGTATTATTGACAATATTTTGTTGGCGATTCCCTTGCAGGTGTTGACAGAGGCTGAAAAGGACTCACAAGCCTTGCCGACAGGGGAGGATTGGGCAATCTTAACTGAGGAGCAATACCAGGCCCAGCAGAAGGAAAAGGCAAAAAACAATAATCCTTTTGCAGGTTTACAGGGTCTTTTTGACGAGTAGAAAAAACATTAAAGATGTCTGTATTTTTTATTTGAAAAAAGAACGGTTGTCTGGTATACTTTATAAATATACGGCATATTAGTCATTTTGATGACTAAATAGCAATACTTGATTAATATAAAATGGATGAATCTTGTACATAGCTGATAAGGGGCTGTGATACAGGAAGTAAGGATTGGTGTAATGACAAAGAAAATTTTAATTATCGAAGATGAAAAGAATCTTGCAAGATTTGTTTCACTTGAGCTACAGCATGAGGGTTACGAGGTAACCGTTGAGGTTAATGGTCGTGAGGGCTTGGAGACAGCCCTAGAGAAGGACTTTGACTTAATCCTTCTTGATTTGATGCTTCCTGAGATGGACGGGTTTGAAGTGACACGTCGTTTGCAAACAGAAAAAACGACTTACATCATGATGATGACAGCGCGTGATTCTATTATGGACGTTGTAGCCGGCTTGGATCGTGGTGCTGATGATTACATCGTGAAGCCATTTGCCATTGAAGAATTGCTGGCACGTATTCGTGCTATCTTCCGTCGTCAGGACATTGAGTCAGAGAAAAAGACTCCTAGTCAAGGCGTTTACCGCGACTTAGTCTTAAACCCTCAAAACCGCTCTGTCAATCGCGGTGATGACGAGATTTCACTGACTAAGCGTGAATATGACCTGCTTAATATTTTGATGACAAACATGAATCGTGTCATGACTCGTGAGGAGCTCTTGTCTAACGTTTGGAAATATGACGAGGCTGTTGAGACCAATGTTGTTGATGTTTATATTCGTTACCTTCGTGGGAAGATAGATATCCCTGGGAAAGAATCTTACATTCAAACTGTTCGTGGAATGGGTTATGTGATTCGCGAGAAATAATTGATGGCAAAGCAGAAAAAATATAAGAAATCGTTACCAAAACGTTTATCGAATCTTTTTTTCGTTCTCTTCTTTTGCATTTTCTCTGCCTTTACCCTACTCGCTTATATTTCGACAAACTACTTTTTGTTGAAACGAGAAAAACAAACTATTTTTCAGGCTGTTAACATTGTTAGAGTTCGTCTTTCTGAGGTGGACTCTAATTTTACGTTAGAGAATTTAGCAGAGGTTCTCTATAAAAACGATAGAACGCATTTAAAGATTGATGACGCAAATGGTAGTCGTATTATCAGAAGTGAACGAGATATTACCAATACGCTCAATGCCAATGAGGATATCTACGTCTACAATGTTGATAAGCAAATGATCTTCACAACAGATGACGAAGAGGCCTCGCCAGGCTTAAACGGAACTATTGGTAAGGTAACCAAGGACCACATTGAGGAGCAATACAAGGGCTTTTCAATGACTCAGAAGGTCTACTCTAATAAGACAGGGAAGTTTGTAGGCTATGTTCAGGTTTTCCATGACTTGGAAAACTACTATATGATCAGAGCACGCCTTTTCTTTTGGCTTTTGGTGGTTGAGCTCTTTGGGGTTGGTCTGGCGTATTTCATTATCTTAATTGTCACACGCAATTTCTTGAAGCCTCTGAACAATCTTCATGATGTGATGCGGACAATTTCCAAAAATCCAGATAATCTAATGCTGCGCTCGGGTATTTCCTCGGGTGATGAAATTGAGGAATTGTCCGTTATCTTTGATAAAATGCTTGATAAGATTGAGACGCATACACGATTGCAATCGAGGTTTATCAGTGATGTTAGCCATGAGCTGCGCACGCCAGTTGCCATTATCAAGGGGCATATTGGATTATTGCAGCGCTGGGGCAAGGACGATAGTGCTATTTTAGATGAAAGCCTTACCGCAGCTGCGCATGAGGTCGACCGGATGGCTATCATGATCAATGACATGCTTGATATGATCCGAGTACAGGGATCCTTTGAGGGGCATCAAAACGATACAACTACCCTAGAGGGCTCTATTGAGACCGTTGTTGGTAATTTTAGGGTCCTGCGTGAGGATTTTGACTTTACCTGGTATTCTGAAAATCAAAGAACCTTAGCCAAGATTTATAAAAATCATTTTGAGCAGGCCCTGATGATTTTGATTGATAATGCGGTCAAATATTCTAGAAAAGAAAAGAAAATCGTTATAGAATTATCAGTCAATGCTAGTAAGGAGGCTGTGGTTAAGGTCAAGGACAGAGGTGAGGGGATCTCAGAAGAGGACATTAAGCATATTTTTGAGCGCTTCTACCGCACCGATAGGTCCAGAAATCGAACCAGCACCCAAGCAGGCCTTGGAATTGGCTTATCCATTTTAAAGCAAATTGTTGATGGCTACCATTTACATATGGAGGTTGAGAGTGAGCTAAATAAAGGTTCTGTCTTTATTTTGCGGATTCCCTTAGCTGATCATCAAGGCTTATAGCTCATACCTGCCTGAGTATCTAGTAGATGCTCAGGCTTTTGACTGCTCTGGTGTGTGGCTTGATGATGAGGTGCTTATCAGAGAAGGAGAGGTCTTGGAGGCAAACCTGAGTGCTTGTCTATTCTTTTGTTATCCCTAAAATTATGGTAAAATAGGGTATTAGATTAACGATAGAATTGGGGTGTTTGCGTGCGTTGTCCGAAATGTAACTATAATAAGTCAAGTGTTGTTGATAGTAGACAGGCAGAAGATGGCAATACGATTCGTCGCCGCAGAGAATGCGAAAGCTGTCACACGCGCTTTACAACCTTTGAGCGCTTAGAAGAGCTTCCATTACTAGTGATCAAAAAGGACGGGACTAGGGAGCAGTTTTCAAGAGATAAAATCTTAAATGGCGTTGTTCAAAGTGCCCAAAAGCGTCCGGTGTCAAGTACTGACATTGAAAATCTCATTTCTCGCATTGAGCAGAAGGTTCGTACAGCCTATGAAAATGAGGTGTCAAGCACTGTTATTGGCAATCTGGTGATGGAGGAATTAGCAGAGCTTGATGAGATTACCTATGTCCGTTTTGCTAGTGTCTATAAAAGCTTTAAGGATTTAGACGAAATTGAAGAGCTCCTACAGCAGATTACTAATCGTGTTAGAGGAAAAAAGAAGAGCAGTGTAGATGATGAAGCCTATTGATACCTTTTCTTATATTAAGCATAATCAGGTTCAATACGATTCAAGCAGCCTGATTCAGCTGTATTTTCCTATTATTGGAAATGACGCAGTGGCAGTTTATCAGTATTTGGTTCACTTTTTTGACGATGGCTCAGGAGCCCACAAATTTAGTGATATTTTAAACCATCTGCAGTTTGGAATGAGGCGCTTAGAGGAAGCCTTGGTTATGCTGACAGCTATTGATTTGCTGGTTTTGTATCAGCTGCCAGAGGCTTATCTGATTAAGCTGCATCAGCCCTTGGGCAGGGAAGCCTTTTTAAATAACCCAATTTATCGTAGGCTTTTAGAGCAAAAGATTGGAGATGTAGCGGTTTTGGACCTGCAAATGGTGATTCCCAACCAGGCTAGAAATATCTCAAAGACCTTTTCAGATGTTTTTGGAATAGACTCTCAGGAGCTCAAGCAGCCTCAGCCATCAAAGATAAATTTTGATTTAGACAGCTTTCAGCAGCTAATGCGGCGTGACGGCCTTAGGTTTGAGAATCATCAAAAGGACGTTATCAGTCTTTATAGTATTTCTGAGCAATACCACCTAACTTGGTTTGATACCTATCAGCTGGCTAAGGCAACAGCAGTCGGCGGCAGTATTCGCCCAGAGCGCATGCTGGTCAAGAAGCAGCAAGAGGGTCTTCAAAATAATACAGAGACTTTCTCACCGGCTGAGCAGGTTATTCTTAGAGAGTCTAAGCAGGACACCCCACTTGTCTTTTTGGAGAAGATCAAAAAAGCTAGGCGAGCCAGAGTCACAAAGGACGAAAAGGATCTGTTGCTTACTCTAGCTCGCATGAATTTCTTAGACGAGGTCATCAATATTATGGTATTATATACCTTCAATAAGACCAAGTCAGCTAATCTTCACAAGACTTATCTGATGAAAATGGCAAATGATTTTGCTTACCAGCAGATTTTGACAGCAGAGGCTGCTATTATCAAGACACGCGCCTTTGGTGAGCGTAAGCAGCAGGCAAAGTCACAGCAGTCCAATGTGCCTAAGTGGAGCAATCCGGATTATCAAGAAAAAACAAGTCAGGAAGAGCAGGCAAAGCTAGAGCAGTTTAAGCAGGCTGCCTTAAAAAGGCTGGAGAACCTAGGAAAGAGTGGTGACTAGATGGAAAAGATCGGGAAAATGGTAGAGCATTTGGGACAGGCTAGTCGTGTAGCTAGTGCTGAGCTGATTGAGGCTATACTTGCTGATCAGGAGGTGGCTGAGTTTATCAAGGCTCACCAGCTATCTCAGGCAGAAATAAAGCTGAGTTTATCAAAGTTCAACCAGTTTTTAGTTGAGCGCCGGAAATACCAGACAGGTGATGAGACCTATATTGCTAAGGGCTATCAGCCCATTTTGGTCATGAACGAGGGCTATGCAGACGTGTCTTACCTAGAGACAAGAGAGCTTGTTGAAGCCCAAAGGCAGGCAGCTATTGCAGATCGGATTCATTTGGTTAGTCTGCCAAGATCTTATCGTAGGGTTTCTTTGTCAGCTGTTGATGTTAACAATGCCAGTCGTATGCAGGTGTTTTCAGAGCTTTTGGATTTTGTTGAGCAGTATCCAGCGGCAGAGCAAAAGGGTCTCTACCTTTATGGCGATATGGGGGTCGGGAAATCCTATCTGATGGCTGCTATGGCACATGAATTGTCTGAAAAAAAGGGTGTATCAACAACTCTTCTTCATTTTCCTAGCTTTACGATTGATGTTAAAAATGCCATTTCAAATGGCTCTGTCAAAGAAGAGATTGATGCCATCAAGCATGTCCCTGTTTTAATTTTAGATGATATTGGTGCAGAGCAGGCGACCTCATGGGTGCGTGATGAGGTGCTACAGGTTATTTTGCAGCATCGTATGCTAGAGGATTTGCCAACCTTTTTCACCTCTAATTACAGCTTTGCAGATTTGGAGAGAAAATGGGCAAAGATCAAAGGAAATGATGAGACCTGGCAGGCCAAGCGTGTTATGGAGCGTGTGCGTTATTTAGCGCGTGAATGCCATTTAGAAGGAGTTAATCGCCGCCAGGGCTAGCTCAAGTGATGGATAATGAGATAAAGAAAAGGAGAATCATGGTTTTACCTACAGTTGCCATTGTTGGACGTCCTAATGTTGGAAAGTCCACATTATTTAACCGAATTGCAGGAGAGCGTATTTCTATAGTTGAAGACGTCGAAGGGGTTACTCGCGATCGTATTTACACGACTGGTGAATGGCTTAACCGCCAATTTTCATTGATTGACACAGGTGGTATTGATGACGTTGATGCTCCCTTTATGGAGCAAATCAAGCATCAGGCTCATATTGCGATGGACGAGGCAGATGTTATTGTCTTTGTGGTTTCTGGTAAAGAGGGCGTTACTGATGCAGACGAATATGTCTCTAAGCTCTTGTATCGTACCAACAAGCCAGTGATTTTGGTTGTCAACAAGGTGGACAATCCAGAGATGCGAAACGATATTTATGATTTTTATTCTCTTGGCTTAGGAGATCCCTTCCCGGTATCATCAGTTCATGGTATTGGTACGGGTGATGTTTTAGATGCTATCATTGATAACCTGCCGATAGAAGAGCCAGTAGAAAACGACGATGTGATTCGTTTTAGCCTAATTGGACGTCCAAATGTTGGAAAATCAAGCCTGATTAATGCGATCCTAGGAGAAGAGCGTGTTATTGCTAGTCCAGTTGCTGGTACGACTCGTGATGCAATTGATACAAGCTTTACCGATGAATCTGGTCAAGCCTATACCATGATTGATACCGCAGGAATGCGTAAGTCCGGTAAGGTCTATGAAAATACCGAAAAATACTCAGTAATGCGTGCCATGCGTGCCATTGACCGATCAGATATTGTGTTAATGGTTATTAATGCCGAGGAGGGCATTCGTGACTATGATAAGCGGATTGCAGGCTTTGCGCATGAGGCAGGTAAGGGCATGATTATCGTTGTTAACAAGTGGGATACCATTGAAAAGGATAATCATACAGTAGCTAGGTGGGAGGCTGATATTCGCGATCAATTTCAATTTCTGACCTATGCACCAATTATCTTTGTTTCTGCTGTTACAAAGCAGCGTTTAAACAGGCTTCCTCAGTTGATTAAGCGTATCAGTGATAGTCAAAGCCAGCGGATCTCATCAGCTGTTTTAAACGATGTGATCATGGACGCTATTGCGATCAACCCAACCCCGACGGATAAGGGACGGCGTCTAAAGATTTTCTATGCTACACAGGTTTCTGTGAAGCCGCCAACCTTTGTTGTTTTTGTGAATGAAGAAGAGCTTATGCACTTCTCCTATCTGCGCTTTCTAGAAAACCAGATTCGTGCTGCTTTCACCTTTGAAGGAACACCAATCAAGCTGATTGCGCGCAATCGTAAATAGGCCCTCTTATTGCTCTTTTTAGCGTTGAAAGCAGCGAGCGCTGTTGATGTGCGGTGTCTAGACCTTGTGCGCTAAGGCTTTTGACTGATAAGCCTTACCAGAAATGAGAGGCTGCTATCCAATAGAGCTTACCAGCAAGCAAGGCATGCCAAGCATTAATATAACCTGATAATCATTAGCCCTAGGCTAGTGATTTTTTAGTGCCTTAGGCCTATCAGAACAGCTATATACAGCTATTCAAATATGTTTTAATAGCCTTTAAGAGAGATTTTTGCAGGAAATCTAAGCTGAAGTTTGTTATAATAAAAGGATAAGCAAAAAGGTGGGAGCAGATATGGCTAGATTAATTCCGGGGCGGATTCGCAATCAAGGCATCGAGCTTTATGAGCAGGGCTTGGTGAAAATCATAGATGACAGGACTGATCTTATTTGGGCAGAGGTGGATACTTATCAGGTTCAATACGGTATCAATGATGAGGATATTAGGTGTCAGTGTGATTATTTTGAGCGAAAGCAGTATTGCCAGCACATTGCTGCTCTAGAATATTTTCTGAAAAATAATCAGAAGGGCAAGTCGCTCTCAGAGCAGCTTAACAGCCAGCTGGAAAGTAAGGAGGAGACTAAAAAATTGACCTCCTTTGGCAGTCTTTTTTTGGACAGTTTGCAAATGAATGAGGACGACACGACCAAATATAGGCTTTTAGCCTTTGGTGCCAAAAGCCCCTTTTCGTCTGATTACTGGTGGAGCCTTAAGATAAATCGCTTGCCCGGCGAGAAGGCTTATGTTATCCGAGATATTAAGGCTTTTATCCATTTGGTCAAAATCGAAGGCTATTACCAGATTGGAAAGAATTATTTTGAGTCTCTTTCCATATTGCAGTTTGATCAGGCTAGCCAGGATTTGATTCGTTTTCTTTGTCGCTTATCAACGCATTCAGATAAGCTAGATTACGAATGGCTATTTCCTAACCATGCTCGTCATCTTCGGTTACCAGCAGGCTTTTTTGAGGAGGGCATTGACCTGCTGACAGGGCTTTATGAGTTTTCATTTGAGACCTCCTCTCACACCTATTCTCATCTTTATGTTCGACCCCTGGAGGCAGAGGCTGGTCTCTTTCAATTTACAGTTGATGTTCATCGCAGCTCTATTGAGCTTCACATTAAGGAAAAAAATATAGAGTATTTTTTCAATAATGAATACCTGCTATACATGAACACCTTTTATCACCTAAGCCTGAAGCAGCAAAAAATGGTTCAAGCTATTCGTAGCCTCCCTATTGAGGCTGATTTGGCTAAGCACATTCATTTTGATCTTGATGATCAGGCTAAGCTGGCAGCTAGCTTGTTGGAATTTCGAGAGCTTGGTCAGGTGAAGGCTCCTAAAAGCTTTGATATTAGAGATTTCCAAGTGACTTTTGTCTTTGATATTACTGAAAAAGGCGAGTTGACCTCTCAGCTGATTTTTGACTATGGGAGCATTCAGATCAGTGATAAGGCGAGCTTAGATCAGCTCCCCTTTGCTAGCCATTATAAAAAAGAAAACCGTATTTATCGTGCCTTGAAGCGCTTTGGTCTCTCTCCGCAGTTTTTTGCTAAAAAAGCCTTGACTGATCCCAAGGACTGGTATCGCTTTTTTACAGAGGCTGTTCCTTATTTTGAAAGTCTAGGTAGGGTTCAGCTCTCCTCTAAGCTTCAAGAGCAGCGCCTGCTGGAAAGCCCTCAGCTTACGGTCAAACGTGAGGGTGGTCTTTTAGATATTTCCTTTGATTTTTCAACGGTTTGTCAGGCTGATATTGAAAAGGCCTTAGCCACTTTATTTAGTGACAGCTCTTATTTTGTCAATCAGTCAGGCAAGCTGGTCGTTTTTGATGAAGAGACACAAAAAATCAGTCGTAGCTTACAGGAGCTAAGAGCTAAGCAGCTGGCAAATGGTCACCTTCAGCTAGAAGGAATAGCTGCCACCCAGCTGTCTCATCTGTTTTCGGATCTGTCTTCTGTCCATTTTTCTGAGGAGCTAGAGACCCTAATCAAGGATCTGCAGCACCCGGATCGCTTTGAGCTGGGAGAGCTAGTCGTTAAGGCCAAGGTGAGAGATTATCAGCTGCAGGGCATCAAATGGCTATCTGTGCTTGATAAGTATGGCTTTGGTGGTATTTTGGCAGATGATATGGGCTTGGGCAAGACGCTGCAAATCATTGCCTTTTTATCAAGCAGGCTAACCAAGACCTCCAAGGTGCTTATCTTGGCACCCTCTAGCTTGATTTACAATTGGTTAGATGAGTTTAGTAAATTTGCCCCTCAGATAGATGTTGCTGTATCCTATGGACTAAAGCCAGCACGAGATGCTCTTATTCGAGAAGGACATCAGGTGACGATTACCAGCTATTCCTCCTTTAGACAGGATTTGGAGACCTATCAGGCAAGTGATTATGATTATTTAATCTTAGATGAGGCACAGATGATTAAAAATGCTCAGACCAAAATCGCTCAAAGCCTGCGTGCCTTTGACGTAAAGAACTGCTTTGCCTTATCCGGTACGCCGATTGAAAATAAGCTACTTGAAATCTGGTCCATTTTTCAAATTGTTCTGCCGGGCCTGCTACCGTCTAAAAAAGCCTTTTTGAAAATGGAAGCTAAAGATGTTTCTCGCTATATTAAGCCCTTTGTCATGCGACGTAAAAAAGAGGAGGTCTTACCAGAGCTACCAGAATTAATCGAGATGAGCTATTACAATGAAATGTCTGATGGTCAAAAAGCGATTTATCTGGCCCAGCTAAGGCAAATGCAGGAGCGGCTGTCTGCTGCAACTGATGATGATATTCATCGCAGCAAACTGGAAATCCTATCTGGTATCACACGTCTAAGGCAAATTTGTGATACTCCAAGCCTGTTTATGGATTATCAAGGAGGAAGCGGTAAGCTAGACAATCTAAGAACCCTGCTGTTGCAAATCAAAGAAAACGGTCATAGGACTTTGCTGTTTTCACAATTTAAGGGCATGCTGGCTCTTGTCAAGCAGGAAATGGATCAGCTTGGCTTATCATCTTATACCATAACAGGCTCAACACCGGCCAATGACCGTCAAGAAATGACACGTGCCTTCAATAATGGCTCAAAGGACGCCTTTTTGATTTCCTTAAAGGCTGGTGGTGTTGGGCTCAATTTAACAGGCGCTGACACTGTTATTTTGATTGATCTATGGTGGAATCCAGCTGTAGAAATGCAGGCCATTAGTCGTGCTCATCGTATTGGTCAGGAGGACAATGTAGAGGTTTACCGGTTGATTACACGCGGAACAATTGAAGAAAAAATGCTGGAGCTTCAGGAAAATAAGCGTCATCTGATCACCACCGTTTTAGATGGCAATCAAGGCCTGGCAAGCATGTCTGTCGAGGAGATCAAAGAGATCCTTGGCCTTCAGCCTTAGCCTACATAGCTTTTAGCACATGCTCTTAAGCTTATCAGCTAAAGCCAGTGTCCGTCCTCTATAAACAAATAAGGCAGGAGAGCAGAGGTGATGAGCTAGTCACATCATTTTTGCTTTGCTGCCTTTCTTTTTAGGAATTACTTTGAAAAATAGGATTATTTAGTTTATAATAGGGAATGCTATAGGAAGGAGAGTGAGATAGAATGACAAAGCATGCGTTTCCTCTGGTTGCAGATGGTGAGCCTATTATTGAGTCAGCTAGGCAGATGGCTTTATATGAAAACGAAGATTTGATCACAAATATTGCTGGCAGCTATCAAGACAAACATTACGACGACATCATAAGAGACCATCAATTTGCTGAGAAAGCTCCTGTCGTCCCTAAAGAATCCCTTCATCATTCTCCAGCTGTCAATGAGGATCACAGCTACGCTCAAAAGGCCAGAAGGCAAGCAAAGCAAGCTGTCAAAGAAAAAAGACAGGCTTATATTGCTAAAAATATGGCTTATAGCCCAAAGCAGGCAACCAAGAAAGGTCAAAGTAGGGTTGTCTCTTCCAAAAAGCCAGCAACAGAATTGAGCCGTTTTACAGAGAAATTAAACCAAGAGTCTTATATTTTAGCTGAGCTTCCTCGTCAATATAAGGAGCCGCAAAATACCAGCCAAGTAGCTGTCAAAAAAAATAATTATGACTTTTTGAAGCGCAGCCAAATCTACAATCATCAAGAAGACAGAGATCATCGTGAAAAGACCATTGCTCAAGAGCTAAACCTGAATCGCTTTGAGGATATTAAGTAAGCTTTATACAGCCTTATATCTGTCAACATTAAAAGGAGTTAACATGTCAAAAACCTATCATTTTATCGGAATTAAAGGAGCTGGAATGAGTGCCTTAGCCCTGCTGCTCCATCAAATGGGGCATAAGGTTCAAGGCAGTGATGTGGAGAAGTATTATTTCACACAAAGAGGTCTAGAGCAAGCAGGTATTACCATTTTGCCCTTTAGCGAAGATAATATTTCTCCGGATATGGAGCTGATAGCAGGTAATGCTTTTCGTGAGGACAACAATAGCGAGGTCGCTTATGCGATGCGTCATCAGCTGCCCTTTAAACGCTACCATGAGTTTTTAGGTGAGTTTATGAAACAGTTTACCAGCCTAGGTGTGGCAGGAGCTCATGGAAAAACCTCTACCACAGGCCTGCTGTCACATGTGCTCAAGCATATGGCGGCTACTTCTTATTTGATTGGTGATGGTACTGGGCATGGGGCTGCTGATGCTCGTTATTTTGTCTTTGAATCAGATGAATATGAGCGTCACTTTATGCCTTATCACCCGGAGTATTCCATTATCACTAATATTGATTTTGATCACCCTGATTATTTTACGGGTCTTGATGATGTGTTCAATGCCTTTAATGACTATGCTAAGCAGGTGAAAAAAGCTCTTTTTGTTTACGGTGAAGATGAGGAATTAAGAAAGATTAGCTCTCCTGCACCGATTTACTATTATGGCTTTGGGGATACTGATGATTTTGTAGCCTTTGATATCACACGTACCACAAATGGCTCAGACTTTAAGGTAAGGCATCATGACAAGCTTATCGGTCAATTTCATTTGCCGGCCTATGGGCGTCACAATATTTTAAATGCTACTGCGGTGATTGCCAATTTATTTATTGCAGGCTTTGATATGAAGCTTGTTGCAGAGCATTTGAAGAGCTTTTCGGGGGTGAAGCGTCGTTTTACTGAAAAGGTGATCAATGACACTATTATTATTGATGACTTTGCTCATCACCCAACAGAGATCATTGCAACGCTTGATGCTGCTAGGCAAAAATACCCTAATAAGGAAATCATCGCTATTTTTCAGCCACACACCTTTACAAGGACCATTGCTTTGCTAGACGACTTTGCCCATGCCCTAAATGAGGCTGACAGTGTTTATCTAGCGCCTATCTATGGCTCAGCGCGTGAAATTGATAAGGGTGACGTCAAGGTGGAGGATCTAGCAGCTAAGGTTGAGCGTCCAGCCGAGGTCATCTCAGTTGACAATGTATCGCCGCTACTGGATCATGACAATGCAGTCTATGTTTTTATGGGAGCAGGCGATATTCAGCTGTACGAACGCTCATTTGAAGAGCTGCTTGCTAACTTGACCAAAAATAATCAATGATTGAACCACCTGCCTTAGGCAGGTTTTCTCATCGTAAAGGAGGACCTATGCTAATTAGACATGTGAATCAGACTGACTGGGAAATTATTGCTGACATTGAACAGGCCAATTTTTCTCCCCAAGAGGCTGTAGCAAAAGAAGTATTCAAGGAGCGGACAAGGCTTATTTCGGATACCTTTCTTGTCGCAGTTATTGCCAATCAGCTTGTCGGCTATATCGAAGGTCCGGTTGTTGCTGAGCCAAGGCTTGAGGACCACCTATTTCATAGTGTGACCAAGAATCCAGCAAGGGGTGGCTATATAGCCATTACCAGTCTTTCTGTTGCTCCTGGTTACCAAAAGCAGGGGATTGGCACAGCTCTCTTAGCTGCAATGAAGGATTTAGCAGTTGCACAGGATCGGCTGGGCATCATACTTACCTGTCATGACTATTTGATTCCTTACTATGAGATGAATGGTTTTCAAGATCAAGGCCTGTCAGCTTCACAGCATGGTGGCTCTGTTTGGTATCAAATGCTATGGCAGCCATAGGAAGGATATTAAGGCTTAGCATGTATTAAGAATTAGTAACAAAAGGGGGATTTTATTGCATTTATAGTGCAATTAGGATATAATGGCGGTTGATTAAGTTTAGGAGGAATGGCTTTGACTGATTTTAAAGATGATGAGCAAAGACGTCAGCAGCAAAAAAGCTTCAAAGAAAAGATTCTAGCCGAATTAGAAAAAGCAAATCAGATTAGAAAAGAAAAAGAAGAAGAGCTTTTTAAAAAGGATCTAGAGGTTCAAGAGGCTGCTAGAAGAACAGCTCAGCTTTATGCAGAATATAAAAGACAAGAAGCACTAAGCAATAACCCCAAACAAGCGTCCAGTGATATAGCAGCTGCGTCGCAAGAGACGACCTCAACGGCTTCAACAGCCCACACCTCTGCGATTAAGCTAGAAGAGACAGCAGTAGCTACTGGGGATCAAGCAGTGTCGCCACCAGAGGAGCCTGCATTGAGTGAAAGCCTGCTTAAGGAAGAGGCAAGTGTCGAGGGTCAGACTAAGAAGGGTGGTCCAGTGAGAAGAAAAACAAATAAGCGCCAGCAGACAGATCGAATGGCCAAAAAAATTTCGACAGTACTGATATCGTCGATTGTCGCTATTATTGTGGTGATTGGCCTCGCAGGGACAGCCTATGTCTATAGTGCCCTTAACCCTGTTGACAAAAATAGCGATGACTTTGTTCAGGTTGAAATCCCAGCCGGCTCAGGCAATAAGCTTATTGGGCAGATCCTTGAAAAAGAGGGGCTGATCAAAAATAGTACCGTCTTTAGCTTTTACACTAAGTTTAAAAATTTCACTAATTTTCAAAGTGGCTACTACAACCTGCAAAAGAGTATGAGCCTAGAAGACATTGCCCAAGCCTTACAAGAGGGTGGTACAGCAGAGCCTACAAAGCCAGTGCTAGGAAAAATTTTAATCCCAGAGGGCTATACCATTAAGCAAATTGCTAAGGCCATAGAAACTAATAGTAGAGCAAAGAACCGTAACAAGGCTAAAACCCCTTTTCACTCAAAGGATTTCTTGAATTTGGTGACAAGTGATGCCTTTATTCAAGAAATGGTTAAAAAATATCCAAAATTGCTAGGAGATATTCCAAGCAAGGAAGCAGCTGCTTATCAACTGGAAGGCTACCTTTTCCCTGCGACCTATAATTATTATAAGGAAACAACATTAAAAGACCTGGCAGAGGAAATGATTGCAGCAGCAAATGCAAACCTAGCGCCTTATTATGAGGCGATTGCAGCTAGCGGCAAAACAGTTAATGAGGTCTTGACCCTAGCCTCCTTGGTTGAAAAGGAAGGCTCTACTGATGATGATCGGCGTCAAATTGCAAGCGTATTTTACAATCGCTTAAATAATGGCATGGCCCTACAGTCTAACATCGCTATATTGTATGCAATGGGCAAATTGGGAGAAAAGACAACCTTAGCAGAGGACGCTGCTATTGACACAACCATTAATTCTCCTTATAATGTTTATACCAACACCGGCTTAATGCCTGGTCCGGTTGATAGTCCAGGGCTTGCAGCTATAGAGGCGACTATCAATCCAGCGGCGACAGATTATGTGTATTTTGTGGCTGATGTGCGTACCGGTGAGGTTTACTATGCAAAAACATTTGAAGAGCACTCTGCAAATGTTGAAAAATATGTTAACAGTCAAATTCAGTAAGGACAAACATGGTGCTTTAGCATCATGTTTGTGTTTCTGATTCGTCAAAAGAAAAAGGAAAAGAGAAAGATAATGGCAGAAAAGACTTATCCAATGACAGCAGCAGAAAAAGAACAGCTTGAAAAGGAATTAGAGGAGCTAAAATTAGTTCGTCGTCCAGAGGTTGTTGAGCGCATAAAAATCGCTCGTTCGTATGGAGACCTTTCTGAAAACTCTGAATACGATGCTGCTAAAGATGAGCAGGCTTTTGTTGAGGGACAAATCTCAACCTTGGAGACAAAGATTCGCTATGCTGAGATTATTGATAGTGATGCTGTTGCCAAGGACGAGGTGGCGATTGGTAAGACAGTGGTTGTCCAGGAGGTTGGCACACAAACAACGGATACCTATCATATTGTCGGTGCGGCAGGAGCAGATATTTTTTCTGGGAAGATTTCAAACGAAAGTCCAATTGCACAGGCCTTGATTGGTAAGAAAACAGGAGATAAGGTTAAGATTGAGTCTCCAGCAGCTACCTATGAGGTTACTATCATCAGTGTTGACAAAACACAATAAGACTTATCTGACTATCAGTGCAGTGTCCTGATAGTCTTTTTAGTGGTTTGCTTTTTTATATCAGTTGTTGTGGTCCATCAAAAAGCGGCTGAAACCAAAAGAGCTGTACTTTAGAAAGTCTTAACTAAGATACTTTATGACCTAGTCTCATTCATTAAAAAAGCGAACAGGTCTAGTTTTCGGAATCCCTGAAATTAGACCTGTTCGTTTGTTTTATCTTGAGTCAGACTTTTGTCACAGACTCTTTTAGCTATCTTAGCGACGCTTTTTTTGTTTACCGGCGTTTCGGTTTGACTTAGTCCTTTTGCTTGTGCTAAGGGCTTGCTTTTCAGCTGTAACGTCCTTGCGTGGCTGGTGAGATTTATAGGCCTTAGGAGGGTTCTTTGCGAACTCCTCTGCAATTTGCTTGCGGAGCCTTGGTTTTAAAAGGTAGGTTGTGATCAATTGCTGAATGATACTAAAGAAACCACCAACTAGCCAATACAAGCCTAATCCGGCAGGCAGGTAAAACGACATGACAATCATCATAATTGGCATGGTGTACAGCATGGCTTTCATCTGCTCGCGTTGCTCCTCAGGGACTGCCATCATTGACAACCAGGATTGAACGAAGTATAAAGCCGCAATCACAGCTGTAAGCAAGACGCTGCGATGACCCAGGTCAATTCCCATAAAGGTGCTTGTTGATACTCCCTTGGTAAATTGGACTGCAACATACATGGCAGAAAAGAAAGGCATTTGAATCAGTAGTGGCAAGCAGCCTATGCCGCCTAGTGGGTTGACCCCATTTTCACGCTGGGCTGCCATTAATTCTGTTTGGGCTGCCATTTTTTCTTCAGTGCTTGTAGCGTTTTTGATGCGTTGGTTAATTGGCTCAAAAAAAGGCTTTAGATAGGCCATTTTTTCTGATTGGTAGCTTGCCTTCCATGATTGGTAGAGTCCAAGTGGTAAAATAATGGTTCTAACAATAATAGTTACAACAATGATGGCAAGACCATAGCCTAGGGAAGTGCTGTTAGCAAAGTAATCAATGAGAAAGGAAACAGGCTTTCCAAGGTAATCCCAAATGATGCCCTCTGGGTGCCCCTTGGCATCTCTGCCGACACACCCTGTTAATGTCAGTAGGACCGATAAGGCAAGTCCTGAGAAAAGTATGCGATTCGTTTTGAGTTTCAATGTGTTTGTCCTTTAATTTTTAATATACCTAAACATTTTACTGTTTTTTTGAGAAATTAACAATAGTTCTACAGTAGGATTTTTAATTGCTGATCCTAAAATCATGGAAATCCTCAAAGTGAGATGGGCTAACATCAACATAGGTCACCTTTGCCCATTTAGAAGGTCCTTTTCTGATTTCCTGGATAAAGCGCGTTATCTTTGCGGGATCATTAGCCTGTGCTAAAATCTCAACAGTCCCATCGCTATTGTTCCACACGCGGCCGTAAATATCACCAATTTCCAAAGCTAGTGCGTAGGTTGAATAGCGAAAGCCAACACCCTGCACCCTACCTGAAACGATTAGTCTGACCTTTTTCATAAGTCACCTCTTTTCTTTTTATTATAGCATAGATAGCCTATAAATACTAAAAGTTGCCATAGAGCAAGCAGCTAAAGGATAGGCAAAGACTGCAAGTGGGCTATCTGCTGAGGTAAACAATAGGTCTTAGTGCAGCAAGGCCATGTTTATGGTTAACTCTCCTTCTTGTCTTTTAAGGGGTAGAGCTGATGAGCTTACGACACCTGATGAGGGGAGAAAGCTCCTTTTAGGCTGATAGCCTTCTGATGGTTTTTATGCCAAAGAGTGAACTATTTTGTGGTATAATAAGACCATGATTATCACATCAAAAGCAAATCGTTTGATTAAGCAGGCTAAGAAATTACTGCAAAAAAAGCACCGTAAGCACTCTTATTTGATTGAGGGCTGGCACCTATTTGAGGAGGCTCAGAGGTCTGGGCAGGAATTGATACATATCTTTGTTTTGGAGGAAATGGCAGGGCGCTTATCGGGCTTTGATCAGGTTATTATCGTCAGCCCAGAGGTTTTAAAGGAGCTGACGAGCTCTCCCAATCCACAGGGCATTATTGCTGAGGTTAAGCTTTGTCAACAGGCCTTACCGACTAGCTATGCTGGAAAATATTTGATTTTAGAGGACATTCAGGATCCAGGCAATCTAGGGACAATCATTAGAACAGCGGACGCAGCAAAGTTTGATGGGGTGTTTTTATCTGAAAAGACTGCGGATATCTACAATCAAAAAACCCTACGCTCCATGCAGGGCAGTCATTTTCACCTGCCGATTTGGCGAACTGATATTTATCAGATCAGTCAGGCGATGCAGCAGCAAAAAATACCAGTGCTAGCAACGACCTTATCTCAGAATTCGATTGATTACAAGGATCTCCCGGCTAGAAGTAGCCTTGCCCTTGTTTTAGGAAACGAAGGGCAGGGCATTAGTCCTGAGATGGAAGCCCTAGCTGATCAGCTGATTCATATCAGCATGCCTGGACAGGCTGAAAGCTTAAATGTCGCAGTTGCAGCAGGAATCCTTATTTTCAGCTTGATTTAAGCTAGTATGGTATAATAATGATGTGAGGTGATTAGTGTATGCATTATACAGAAGATACAGAATACATGGAGCATGTTGGTCATTTGATTGCTCACCCTCGCTTCCAAAGGCTCGGACATATTGTTCAGCATCACCATTCTACTCGCTTAGAGCACTCTGTCAATGTTTCTTATTCTAGCTATAGGCTGGCAAAGAAGCTTGGCTTAGACGCTAAGAGTACAGCACGAGGTGGCTTATTACACGATTTCTTTTATTATGATTGGCGAGTAACCAAGTTTAACAAGGGACATGCTTGGGTGCACCCTAGAATTGCTGTTAGAAATGCTAAAAAATTAACAGAGCTCAACAAAAAAGAAGAGGATATTATCCTAAAGCATATGTGGGGAGCTACCATTGCTTTTCCCCGCTACAAGGAAAGCTATATTGTTACCTTTGTTGATAAATATTGGGCGGTCAAGGAGGCCATGACGCCGCTGCGTCAAAAATGGACAAACCGTCGCTTCCTGCGTCGAAAGACGCTTCAAAGTCACAATCATTAAGTAAAAAAAGGAGTTATGATGAACGATAATGTTATTTACACACAGTCTGACGCAGGCTTGAGCCATTTTTTTGCCAAGGTCTATAGTCTGGTTGGTATGGGAGTTGGGCTTTCTGCCTTTGTTTCTTATTTGATGCTGTTTCCATTTAGGCAAAATTTAGTGTCGATTATTCTTGACCATCCTATGGTCTATTATGGGGCGGCTATTGTTGAGCTTGTACTGGTTTTTGCTGCTAGTGGTGCTGCACGTCGCAATACACCAGCAGCTTTACCCTTATTTCTTGTCTATTCAGCCTTAAACGGCTTTACCTTGAGTTTCATTATTGTAGCTTATGCGCAAACAACAGTGCTACAGGCCTTTATCTCATCGGCAGCTGTTTTCTTTGCTATGTCACTGCTTGGTGTTAAGGTTAAGCGTGACCTGTCAGGTATCCGAAAGGCCATGTTTGCAGCCTTAATTGGGATTATCGTAGCTAGTCTGGTAAATCTCTTTATCAGTAGTGACCTGATGAGCTATGTGATCAGTCTGATTTCAGTATTGATCTTTTCTGGCTTGATCGCCTCAGACAACCAGATGATTAAGCAGGTTTACCAAGCCTCTAATGGTCAGGCTGGTGATGGCTGGGCTGTCGCTATGGCTCTTAGCCTATACCTAGACTTTATCAACCTCTTTATCAGTTTGCTTCGTATCTTGGGAAGAAATGACTAATAGCTATTTTAAGCACAGCTGCTGATTGTCATTTAATCGCTATTAAGAGAAATCAGCAAGGCTGCAGGTGTTACCTTTTGTTAGAAGAGAGAGGCTGCTGCTAGCAAGAAAGCAGTTGATAGGAAAGCGCTGATGAGCATGACTGTCAAGGAAAGACAGTTACTATCAGCCATCTAGAGAAGGTATTAAAAAAGGAAAGTCAAGAAGCGGGCCTAAGGGCTCGTTTTTGCTTGCTTGATTTGTGGTAAAGTGCTTCAAGCCAAGCCTATATCTGGTCTGATAGCTCTTATCAGATGATAAGATCGCCTGTTGGTGTAGATTTGTAAAGCATGCTCTTTTTTGGTATAATGAGAGAAACAAAAAATCGAGGAGAATATCTATCAATATGTCTACAGCTATCTGGATATTATTAATCATTGTTGCTCTTACAGCCGGTCTTTTTGGTGGGATCTTTATTGCCCGTAAGCAAATTGAAAAGGAAATTGGAGAGCACCCACGATTAACGCCTGAGGCCATTCGTGAAATGATGAGTCAAATGGGTCAAAAACCAAGTGAAGCGAAAATTCAACAAACTTACCGCAACATTGTCAAGCAATCAAAAGCCGCAATGACTAAGGGTAAAAAATAGGCTACGGATTAGAAATCGTGGTTTCTAAGCAATAGCTAAGAGTGAACAGTCTTTGATGTTAAAAGCTTGCTTAGAGCTTGCATTGTCAGTTAGAGGTGTCAACTGTTCAGGGTTTAACAATAGACTCAGTTGGCTCTTACCAGCTGAGTTTTTTATGCTTCAATGAGGAAATAATCGTTATGGATAATAGACCAATTGGTTTTTTAGATTCTGGTGTAGGAGGCTTAACCGTTGTTAGTGAGCTGATGCGTCAGCTTCCCCATGAAAAAATCATTTATATTGGTGATTCAGCAAGAGCTCCTTACGGCCCTAGACCTGCTGAACAAATCAGAGAATATACCTGGGAGCTGGTTCGTTTTTTGTTGACGAAACATGTCAAGATGATTGTCTTTGCTTGTAACACTGCAACAGCTGTTGCTTGGGAGGAGGTCAAGGAGGCTCTGGATATTCCTGTTTTGGGGGTTATCCTGCCGGGCGCTAGCGCAGCTATCAAGGCTACTAGTGGAGGAAGGGTTGGTGTTATTGGCACATCAATGACTATTTCTTCAGGCATTTACCAGGAAAAGATCCAGCTGCTGGCCCCCACTGTTCAGGTAACTAGCTTGGCCTGTCCCAGATTTGTCCCGATTGTGGAGTCCAATGAGATAAGCTCAAGTGTGGCCAAGAAAATTGTCTACGAAACGCTGGCCCCCTTAGTTGGAAGGGTAGATACCTTGGTTTTGGGCTGCACCCATTATCCTCTTCTCAGGACGATTATCCAAAATGTACTGGGGCCACAAGTTAAATTGATTGATAGTGGGGCAGAGTGTGTGCGTGATATTTCTGTTCTTTTAAATTATTTTGAGATTAATGGTAGTCGAGATGATGAACATAGGTGTCATCATTTTTACACTACAGCCGGCTCAGACAGCTTTCAAGCAATTGCCTCAGTCTGGCTAAATCAAACGATAGATGTGGAGCATGTAACCTTATGAGTGATAACATTTATGAATACAAGGATAAAGACAATTGGTTTATTGGCAAGATGACAGGCCACAACTTAATGGCTGGCTGGGGTGTTAACCATGAGCTTATTGCCAGAATAGACGATATGTTAGGTGCGATTGCTGGTAATGTGGATTTTGAAAGTCCAGTCGGTTATGATGTGACTGTTATTCGTTACGCCTCACCCTTTGCTTTGATTAGCTTTGTTGTTGGTATGATCAATCAGAAAGCCAATCGAGCCCTTAAGGTTGTTCGGCACTCAGGTGCGATTTTAGTGACCGAAAATGAGCGCTTGCTTGCTGTGCATATGCCAGATGATGGCGTCCCTGTGGCTGACTTCTTTGGTCAACAGGCAGATGGCTTTGGGGATACGATTTTGATTGCGACCCGAAACGAAGGCAAGACCAAGGAATTTCGCCGGCTTTTTGGTGATATGGGATATCGCGTTGAAAATCTCAATGATTACCCAGAGCTTCCAGATGTGGCAGAAACAGGGGTTACCTTTGAAGAAAATGCCCGCCTAAAAGCAGAAACCATTTCAAGGCTCACTGGAAAAATGGTCCTGGCAGATGATTCAGGACTCAAGGTGGATATTTTAGGTGGCTTACCTGGGGTTTGGTCAGCTCGTTTTTCGGGCCCTGATGCTACTGATGAGACTAATAATGCTAAGCTATTGCATGAGCTGGCAATGGTATTTGATCAAAAGGATCGCTCTGCTCAATTTCATACGACCTTGGTGGTTGCTGCACCCGGTAAAGACAGCTTGGTTGTCGAGGCTGATTGGCCTGGCTATATTGCAACCAAGCCAAAAGGTGAGCATGGCTTTGGCTATGATCCCTTGTTTATTGTTGGGGAGACTGGGCGCCATGCAGCAGAGCTAGCTGCTGATGAAAAAAACAAGCTGTCTCATAGAGGACAGGCTGTCAAGAGGTTAATGGAGGTATTTCCAGCATGGCAAGCAAAACAATCATCGTGATGAGCGATTCGCATGGCGATCGTGAGGTTGTGGCAGTTATTAAAGACCGTTACCTTGGAAAGGTTGATGCGATTTTCCATAATGGCGATTCTGAGCTGGAAAGCTCAGATCCTATTTGGGAGGGGATTCATGTTGTAGCAGGCAACTGTGACCATGATAGTGGCTATAAGGATAGCCTGATTACCTCTTTTGATGGCTTTACCATTGCTCAAACGCATGGGCATTTGTATCATATTAACTTTACTTGGGATAGGCTAGATTATTTTGCTCAGGAGACTGGAGCGGATATTTGCTTGTATGGGCACTTGCACAGACCTGCTGCTTGGCAATTGGGCAAGACTGTCTTTATCAATCCTGGATCAGTCACTCAGCCGCGTGGTGAGGTGAATGAAAAGCTGTATGCGCGTGTTGAATGGACAGCAGCTTGCATTAGGGTGGATTACTTTACCTGCCAGCATAAGCCTTACCCATCACTTTCTAAGGAATTTAAACGATGATAGCAAAAGAATTTGAAGCCTTTTTAATCAGTCATTTGGATAGCTACCTGATTCCGGCAGAGGAGCTAGCTATTTTTATCAACACGCATAATGCTGATCATGTCATGCTCTTATTGGTTAGCAATGGTTTTTCACGAGTTCCTGTCATTACCAAGGAAAAGCAATATGTCGGAACGATCAGCATTTCTGATATAATGACCTATCAAGCCAAAAGGCAGCTAACAGACTGGGAGATGACGCAAACTAATATTGGTGATATGGTAAATACAAAGATTGAGACCATCAATATCACCTCTAGCTTGACAGAAATCATGCATAAATTGGTTGATTTTCCCTTTTTACCAGTTGTTAATGATGACAATCGATTTATCGGTATTATTACGCGTAAGTCCATTTTGAAGGCGGTTAATAGCCTTTTGCACGACTTCACTGATGAATACACAATCACAAAAAAATGATAGCATTTATTGAACCCTTTCTAGCAAGCAAATCTCTTGCTAATAACAGCCAGCAGGCTTATCGTTATGATTTAAAGCAGTTTTGCCAGCAGGTAGGACAGCGTATTAATCCTGAAACCTTGGCCTTGTATCAGCAAAGCCTATCTGGTCTTACAGCGGCAGCTAAAAAGCGTAAGCTCTCAACGGTCAATCAATTCCTGTATTATTTGTATCAGCAGAAGGCTTTAACAGACTATTTTAAAATGGACGATAGGATAGAAGCCTCCTTTTCTCTGAAGCCCCAGCTGACAAGGCTTGACACCAGTGCTTTTTATGCTGAAACAGCCTTTCTCAAAGGGCAGCTCATTGCGCTGTTGATTCTGGAGCTGGGCTTGACGCCAAGTGAGATAGCAGGGCTTCGTCTTGCTGATTTTGACCTTGGTCTTCAGGTGCTAAGACTGCAATCTCACCGAGGAATTCGTGTGATGACCTTATCAAGAACCTTGCTGCCATTTTTGGAAAGGGCAGCAGAAGCTCAGCAGCTCTACCTCTTTGATCATGACGCCAAGCCCTTTTCAAGGCAATGGTTTTTTAACCAGCTCAGAGATTTTTTAGAGAGCATTGGCTGTGCGGAGCTTTCAGCTCAGAGCTTGAGAGAGCAATTCATTTTAAATGAAAAAGCAGCTGGCAAATCCATCATTGAGGTGGCTCAGCTGCTGGGGCTAAAAAGCCCGATCACCTTAGAAAAATATTATAAGATATAATGGATATAAAAGTAAAAGATTTTGAAGGTCCTCTAGATTTGCTTTTGCACTTAGTGTCAAAGTATGAGGTTGATATTTATCAGGTACCTATTGTAGAGGTTATCGAACAATATTTAGCCTATATTGAGACCCTGCAGGCGATGCGCTTGGAGCTTGCTGGAGAGTATATGCTCATGGCTAGTCAGCTAATGCTTATCAAAAGCAGACGACTGCTGCCAAAGCTGGTAGACAAGGAGCCTGATGATGAGGATCTTGAGCAGGAGCTTTTAGGTAAGATTGAAGAATATAGTCATTTCAAGGCTCTGAGTCAGGAGTTGGCCAGCCAGCATGACAAGAGGGCTCTGCTTTTTTCTAAGCCAAAGCAGGAGCTGATCTTTGAGCAGGCTGTCCTACAAAAGGATAAAACGGTCATGGATTTGTTTTTAGCTTTTTCCCAGCTAATGGCTGCAAAGCAAGAGGCCTTTAAATATAACCATACAGTCATTGAGCGAGATGATTATCGTATTGAGGATATGATGGAGCTTATTGAAGCTAGGCTTGAGCTAGAGCAAGAGCTTACCTTAACGGATTTATTGAAGCATTGTGACCATCTTAATGAGGCCATTACCTTATTTTTAGCAAGCCTAGAATTAATCAAACGGCAGCTTGTTGGTATTG
The DNA here is from genome assembly GCF_015689395.1 of Streptococcus equi subsp. zooepidemicus. Lineage (NCBI taxonomy): Bacteria > Bacillati > Bacillota > Bacilli > Lactobacillales > Streptococcaceae > Streptococcus > Streptococcus equi. Next base: position 1,782,994 of record NZ_CP065054.1, on the reverse strand, counting down.
AGCAGACATCACATTTTGGCCAGATTGTTTTGCGAAAGGAGATCCAATGACCTATTTATCTCAGCTGGAGGCCTTGCTGTTTGTCGCAGGAGAAGAAGGACTAAGCCTACGTCAGTTGGCCAGCCTATTAGAGTTAACACCGACAGCCTTACAGCAGCAGCTCGACAAGCTTTCTCAGAAATACAAAGAGGATAAGGAGTCTGGTCTGTGCTTGATTGAGTCCTCTAGGACCTATAAGCTAGTCACCAAAGAGTGTCTGGCTCCCTTGCTTAGAGACTATGCTAAGGCTCCAATCAACCAAACCTTGTCACGAGCAAGCCTGGAGGTTTTGTCAATCGTTGCGTATAAGCAGCCGATAACTCGGATTGAAATTGACGAGATTCGTGGTGTCAATTCAAGTGGTGCCCTTAGTAAATTAGTGGCCTTTGGCCTGATTCAAGAGGCTGGCAAAAAAGAAGTGATTGGTCGACCAAATCTTTATGCGACAACAGATTACTTTCTTGATTATATGGGCATTAATCATTTAGAAGAGCTGGTCGACATTTCTTCTATTGCTGTTGAAGAGCAAGAGACAACCTTGTTTTAAGGGTAAAGAGGAGCTTGTCTCATTTGCAGACAGGCCTTATGCTCCCTAGTAAAAGAGCCTTTAGCATAACAGTCTTAGCAAGGTATGGTGCCTGAAAATCCTATTGTCGTTATGGACAGCGGTCTTTTTAGGCATGCTATTAAATAAGAGTAGACCTGTTTAAGCTAGTGAGCTTTTACCCATAGGAGAGTGACTGGTCTGTTGGAGCTATCGTCAGATTTCCTAATAAGAAAGAGAGAAGGATAATGAGAATTAACAAATACATCGCCCATGCAGGCGTTGCTAGCCGTCGTAAGGCTGAAGAGCTGATCAAACGAGGACTGGTGACTCTAAATGGTCAGGTGGTAACCGATTTAGCAACTACTGTTAAATCAGGCGACCTTGTTGAGATAGAGGGGAGTCCCATTTACAATGAAGAGAAGGTTTATTATCTCCTCAACAAGCCTCGTGGTGTCATCTCAAGCGTCTCAGATGATAAGAGGCGTCAGACAGTGATTGATTTGTTGCCGCAGGTTAAGGAGCGCATTTACCCTGTTGGTCGCTTGGACTGGGATACCTCTGGCTTGTTAATCTTGACAAATGATGGTGATTTTACAGATAAAATGATTCACCCCCGCAATGAAATCGACAAGGTTTATCTGGCTCGTGTCAAGGGAGTGGTGACTAAAGAAAGCCTGCGTCCCTTAACACGTGGTGTCGTCATTGATGGTAAAAAAACAAAGCCGGCTCGTTACCGTATTATTCGTGTTGAGCCTGATAAAAATCGCTCTATTGTTGAACTAACGATTCACGAGGGTCGTCATCATCAGGTCAAGAAAATGTTTGAAGCAGTTGGACACTTGGTTGATAAGCTATCAAGAACACAGTTTGGCAGCCTTGATGTCAGAGGTCTAAAGCCTGGAGAAGCCAGAAGGTTGAGCAAAAAAGAAGTCAGCCAGCTACATCATTTAGCGAGCACACGAAAATGATCAAAGCCCTACTCATCGCTCCTGTCAGAGCCTATCAGAAATATATTTCTCCCTTATTTCCTCCTTCCTGCCGTTATCAGCCGACTTGTTCGGCCTATATGATTACAGCTATTGAAAAGCATGGCGCTAAGGGTGTTTTGATGGGGCTTGCCAGACTATTAAGGTGCCACCCTTTTGCTGCTGGCGGGGAAGACCCGGTTCCAGATACCTTTTCCTTAAAAAGACATTTCATAACGCATGAAAAAATACAGGATTTTGACCAAAAAACTGATTGACAATAGCAGTTAAAGTGCTATAATAGCAGTTAAGTATTCGTTGGTTTAAATCAAACCTGTTATGATTTAAGTTAACGAGTCACCGTCAACCACATTGTTTGCTGAGCATGACTCCGGGCAGTGTGGTTTTTTTGATGAAAAGAGTAAGCGAGACAAGCATGAAACAAGAAATCATTAATAGACAATATAGGGAAAAAAATAGTCGAAACCATGTGGTGTTATTTCAGCCACAAATTCCACAAAACACAGGAAATATTGCTAGGACCTGTGCTGCCACCAACACGCCTTTACATATCATCAGGCCTATGGGCTTTCCGATTGATGACCGTAAGATGAAAAGAGCGGGACTAGATTATTGGGATAAGCTAGACATTAGATTTTATGATCATCTAGATGAGTTTTTAGCACAATGTGATGGGAGCTTGCATGTGATTAGCAAATTTGCTGATCAGGTGTACTCAGACAAAGACTACAATGATCGTCAGTCTCATTATTTCTTATTTGGGCGTGAGGATACCGGTCTGCCTGAGCCCTTTATGCGTCAATATGCTGATAGGGCACTCAGGATTCCTATGAATGATGAGCATGTCAGAAGTCTCAATGTCTCTAATGCTGTTTGCATGATTGTCTATGAGGCACTCAGACAGCAAGCCTTTAAGGGCTTAGAGCTTAGCCATACCTATGAGCATGACAAACTAAAATGATAATAAGCATGTCGCAAAATATAAATGAGATTGAAGAAGTGTCCGTTAGGAGGCTTCTTCAGTCTTTTTTTATTGTATTCTATTGCTGTCAATCAAGCGTTTAAAGCCAATAAAACCGTTATTAGGCTTGTATTATAGACAGGTATAAAACAAAGATGTGTCAAAAAATATACCGCAAAAATCTCATAAAAGCGTCAAAATGGTAAAAAGTTACTGACAATATGTCAATATTATACTATTATTATAGTATAATATTTATAATCCTATCATAATATTAGAACATCTGGTGTCTAGCTGTTTTGGTAAAAGCAAAAAGCCTGCAACACCTTATGATAAAGCACAAAGGCAGTTGACAGTAACACTATAACATAAAAGGAGTTGATGATGAACAAACAACAAAGCAAAAAACGGAAACTCATAGTAATCTTGCTCATTGTTCTAGGAGGAATACTAACAATGAATTGGCTTAATGGCGAAGAGCTAAAAAAGAAAAAGTACAGACAAGAGCAGGATAGGGTAGTGAAATACATAGGAGAGCATATAGAACTAGGTAATGGTCAGCCTATAACCAAAATTGAGTTTATAGAATTTCAGTTAGAAACTGCAACCACCGGAACTTGGTCAATAACAGCAATTGTTAATGAGAAATATCTGATTCATTTTTCAGAAGATAGATTAGGTGAAGAAATACGGACTTCCTATTATTCTCCAAAAGAATTTAAGCAATACAGTGAAAAGATGAGGAATAATATGACTAATGTTGAAACAATTTATTACGAGGAGAAATGATGATTGATAGAGATTATAAAAATATTTCAGAGGATGTGTATAAGGTTGATTCTGGTAAAGAAAGAGATCCGATTCAAGAAGGATATCCGGTTGCTAATGGAAAATACCGCGTTCTTGAAGCCGAAGATAACCCCGACAATGGTATGCAGGCTATGGCAGTTGTGCCAATAAAAGATGGCAAAGAGGATAGAAGTCACATTGTCATTGCCTATGCCGGGACAAATAGTAGTAGGGTAGCCTAATATAATTAAGGAAACTATTATGAATAAGAAACGAAATAAAAGATTGGTATCAATTTGTATAGTTATATTGGTGATAATTTTAGGAGGAGTAATAACAATGAATTTATTTAGTAAAGAAGAAGTCAACAAAGAACATAGGGAACAAGAAGCAGTAGCTGAATACTGTGTTAATCATATAACTTTAGTGGATAAAAGACCCATTAGAGAAATAGAGTTTGTTGAAGTTCAAAAAGATAAAAAACAGGTTTTTTATGGTTTTCAACGATTATAAATGGAAAGTATCGAATTTCCTTTTCCCAAAATGAAAGTAGTAAAGAGATTGATGCAAATGGATATTATGATTATGAACTTTCTTTTAATGATAAAAGTAATAATTCTACTTTAAATAATATAAAAATTACATATGTAAAGGAAACTAAAAATTATAACAGATAAAGATTATAATTATATTTCAAAAGATGTTTATAAAGTGGATTCTAACAAAACTAATTCTCCTTTTCGAGTAGGAATGATTGTGGGAAATAACAATTTTAAAATCCTCAAAGCCGAAGATAACCCCGACAATGGTATGCAGGCTGGTGGTTGGAGCAATTAAGGGTGGCGAGGTGAGTAAGAGTCATATCATGATTGTCTATGTAAAAAGCAGCTATTTGCTAGCGTCCTAGCAATAAAAGGAGTTGATGATGAACAAACAACAAAACAAACGACGAAAACTAATTGGCATAGTAGCCTTAATAACAATTTTAGGAGGAATAATAACAATGGGTTGGTTTAATGGGGATAGAGACAATAAAAGCGAGAATAACTATTATCAAGTAGAGAAGGATTTAGCAATGGAAATTATTAGTGAGTTTGAAGGGGTAAAAGAGATTAGTTTTCTTAGTCCAGTCCAATCCAAAGAAACAGGATATTGGGGAACAACAGCTACTATAAATAAAACTAATGAGATATCTTATTCTTTTTCGATGACTTTTTCAGGAAAGCTTGATGATTATTATTATCATTTTAATAAAAAAAAATTTTAAGTTAGCGGAGCGTCACAAAAAATTGACATTAAGTCAAGTGGATCTAACAGGTATTGATATTAAATATTCTGACGGAGGAAAATAAATGATAACTGACGAAAACTATAACTGGCTAGCTGGAAAAGTTTATGATGTTTAGTATGCTAAAGCTAATTCTGAAAAACATGTGGTCAGATATGATGTTATTGGTAAAAAAGATTCGCAATTTTATGTTCTCAAAGCTGAATACACCCCTAACAATGGTATGCAGGCTAGGGTGTCAAAGAGAAATGGGAATGTTCTAGTTTTAAATTATAAATTAAGGAGGTTTTATGATAGTAAAAAAGAAAGTCATCATTTTATTAGGAATCGTAGCAATTTTAGTAATGGGAGGTATGGCAATGTTTAATTCATTCACAGGTAAGGACGAACCAAGGTATAAACATGAGCAGGATAGAATGGTAGAGTATTTAGCACAAAATTATGAAGGCATTAAAAAAGTTGAGTTTAAGAATTTTGAAAAGAATACAAAAACAGGCTACTATACCAGTGTTGCTGAAATAGATGATAGATTTGAAGTAACGTTCTATGAAAGAGGTGCTGGTGGTGAAATATCTCTTGATTATTATACAAGAGAGTTTATTACTCAATATCCTAAAGCAAATAGAAAAGATTCCTTTAAGGGCAATATAAAAGTGGTTTACTGTGGAGAATAATATGATAGTTACTGATAAAGACTATAACGAATTATCTAATCGTGTTTATAATGTAGATAGTGGAAAAGAAGGTGTTGTTCATGAACAAGAAGGACAAGAAATAATGGACGGTACCTACAAAATCCTCAAAGCCGAAGACAACCCCGACAATGGTATGCAGGCTATGGCAGTTGCACCAATAAAAGATGGCAAAGAGGATAGAAGTCACATTGTCATTGCCTATGCCGGGACAAATAGCAGTGATATACGCGATATTGACACCGATATTCAATCTGTTGTTTTTGGAGATGATCAATACCTGTGTGCCCATGAGGAGCCTGATTCTTTTAAAGTAGTCAAGAGTCAGCTAAGCACTGCTAAAGCCTTTTCCGACCACATCAGGACAAGCTACCCTAACGCTGCTATCTCCTACACCGGACATTCTCTGGGAGGCTATCTGGCACTCATCACAGCAGCCCATGCCAAGCAGCCTGCCACTGTCTTTAATGCGCCAAGCTCTGTTAATAACCTCTCCAAGGAGGCTATTGACTTTGTTACAGCCAACAAGGGACTCTATCACAGCTACCGTATTAACAATGACTACATTGGAAACCTAGGCACTTACTTTGGAGATGATGAGCTAGGGATTTCAAGATGGGTTGACGGTAAGGCGGGAATAGGACGTCATAGCTTAGCCGCTTATCGCTTCAACTCAAAGGGTCAGGTGATTGACCGTAAGGGTCGTCCTGCCGCTGCTCAAGCACCTGCTCTTGCTACCCTAAGCTCAAAGCTAACCGACTACCGCCTGCTAAAGAAAAAGTATGCAGCCTCTAACGGTATTAGCAGCTCAGAGGAGTTTTACCTTGATCAGTTTCAGGCTCGAGCAGTCGCACAGGCTTTGGAGCAGACCACTCAGCTTGCCCAAGAGGAGATCATTGCTCGTCGGAAGGAGGCAGTTGCAGAAGCAGAGGCGCTTCACCAAAAGACAAGAGAAATGCCCTTTTTTGTGAGTGAATTGAGCTGGGCGGAGCTAGAGGAGGCTTATGCCCAGGCAGGTGTGACCTATGACAGCCTTGTCGGTCAGACCAAGAGGCACTTTGATGACAAGGTCGCTCAAGCTAGAGGACTGGCCACTAAGTTCAAGACCGTAAAGGAGCAGCTAGAGGAGGGAATAGAAAGGACAATCGCTACTGACCAAAAGCTAGGAGGCGACTTTTCATGACAGCATTAGAGAAGATCAGAGCTGCTATCCGTCAAAAGGAAGAGGAGCTAGAGGAGCTGCAGGAGCACTATCATCAAGAGCGGCTCCAAATGGAAGCAGCCCATGACGAGCTAAGAGGCAACTACAACCAGCTGCAGCAGCTCTATGCCTCTAGCTATCAGGCTGTTAGCAGCTACCTCAGACATTATGATGCTAGCCTGATAACAGACCAATATACCGTTCTAACGAGACTGATTGATGACTACCAGCACCGAACAGATCAGTGCTATCACGAGCAATGTCGCAAGATGTCGCAGCAGGAGGAAGAGATTGCCCATCACTATCGCAGCAAGCGACAGGCTATAGAGAAGGACATCACAGCGCTGAGGCGTCAGTGGCGTGAAGGTTAAAGGAAAGGAGATAAGATGATTGCTATAGAGATGATTTTAACCGGACAAGAGCCGATTAGGGCTTTAAAGAAAGAGCTGGATAGGAGATTGGTTCAGTCCATATGTGCCCCCTTGACCTTAGGCAGGCTTCATGCCCTTCAAAGGCGCTATGACAGTGAGGTATCTCGGATTGCCACAGACACCGCAGATCATATTCAGACCATTGTCAATCAGCTAGATAGCAGCATTAGAGGGCAAGGCAGGACAGCGCTCGAGCAGGCGATCAAGACACAGAACAGGGGCTATAGCAGCCTGATGTGATAGTAAGTTCTTCATGTCCTACCAGCTGTCTAGGCTTTTACAGCAGTCACCACACTGCTAGACTTGCGATGTGAGCAGCAGTAAGAAGCAAAGGTGCTGCCCTAGAGGGCTGATGAATCACCATCACCCGTTTGGAAGCACCAGCTGTGTTAATGGTTTTCTAAAGCCAAAAAGAAAAAAACTCCGATTAGAGTTCAGAATGTAGGCAAACCCTATCAGTGATAGAAAAATTGAAAATTTAGAAATTGACTATCATATCATGAAAACTCTGGGAAATGCTGATATTACAGTATTTTTCAGAGTTCTTTTGTTTTTTTTGATTAAAAGAAAAAGATTGAAGAAAACCGTCTAAAATGGACTTTTTCTTCAATCTGAAAACTCCGATTGGAGTTTTCATTGGTTGTGTATGCCTATTACCGTAAAGGGGACAACGGTAGTAATACCAGAGCAGGTTATGGGAGGTTTCTTCTAGTCTGCTCTTTTTTGCCTTGAGCTAGGCTAGTGCCATGTCACAGGGTGGCCTACCTCGTAGAGAGCTTTGTAGCCTCAAAGTGATTTTTCTTGCTGTTGCTTTCATCTAGCTTTTTTGCCTGATGTCTTGTGTTTGTTGGAAAAGCTAGGCTTCAAAAAAATGTCTTGCGCTATAGGTTTAAATTTGCTATGCTATAAGTGTCTTCAGGGCAGGGTGTAATTCCCGACCGGCGGTGACTAGTGCAGCTAGAAGTCCGCGAGCGCAAGCTGATGTGGTGTGATTCCACAACCGACAGTAAAGTCTGGAAGAGAGAAGACCGGGTTTTTGAGTTGACTTTTTGCCTGCTCATACGAAGGAGCTTCTTTCAATTTGTCAAAATTGGAGGAATTTTTTATGTCAAAAACACATCAACTGGTGATGGTTGCCATTCTTTCAGCCATATCCTTTTGCCTGATGTTTGTGGGGTTTTCCATTATTCCGGGAGCTAGCTTTTTAAAGATTGATTTTAGTATTATTCCGATTTTATTAGGCTTGGTCTTGATGGATCTAAAGCAAGCTTACTTGATTTTAGCGGTGAGGACCTTGCTTAGACTAGCCTTAAATAATCATGGCGTTAATGATTTGATTGGTATACCGATGAATGTTATTGCAGTTGCGCTTTTTATCACTGCCTTTGCCTTGATTTGGCATCGTCAGAAAGGGCTGGTCACCTATGTACTAGCAAGCCTTGTAGGGACAGGCCTGTTAACGCTTGGTATGGTTATCATGAACTATGTCTTTGCTATTCCCTTATATGCCAAGTTTGCTGGCTTTGATATTAAAGCTTCTATTGGGATTGCCCGCTACATATTTACAATGGTCATTCCTTTCAACCTTTTGGAGGGGCTAATATTTGCAATTGTCTTTTATTTCGTGTATATTGCAGGTAAACCAATTTTAGAGAGATATCCGAATTCATATCATGAAACATAAACAACAACATCTGCTATTGTCTTCCTTTGCTATGCTACTATTTGTGGTGCTTGGCTATATTGTTAAATTTTTTCCCGAAGACCTAACGTCTTTTGATAGTCAGCTTCAGTTAGCCCTAAGAGGTCATCTGCTTGAAGGGCTAACCCAGTTTTTTAAAGGGATCACTGTAGCTGGAAATGTTAGTACACAGGCAGTGATTGTTGTTGTTGCTGTGCTGGCTTTATTGGCCTTGAGCTGGAGAGCTGAGGCCTTATTTGTCCTATCAAATGGTGTTTTTGCGGCCCTTTTGATTTGGGTGCTAAAGCTCTTGTATCAAAGACCAAGACCCAGCATTGAGCATTTGGTGCATGCTTCTGGCTATTCTTTTCCGAGTGGCCATTCGATGGGAAGCCTTTTGATTATTGGAAGCCTGCTGATTATTTGCCATCAAAGATTGCAGTCAGCCTCCTTACGCTGGCTGGTTGATATAGCTCTTTTGGCCTTGATTTTGCTGATAGGCTTGTCACGCATTTATCTGGGAGTGCACTATCCTAGTGATGTGTTAGCTGGCTATGCTTTAGGCTTTGGCATACTTCAGCTGCTTTATCCTTTTTATGATCAAAAGCGTTTTGAATGGCGTTTTCAGCTAAAGCAAAAATAAATCAAGTGATCAGTTAGCCGCATGGCTCGTTACAGATCAGCTCTAGAAAAGCTAGTGATTGAAGGCAGGTCTCTTCCAGAGGTCTTCTTCAATCTTTTTTGTTGCCCTGCTTTAGCCCGTCAATCAGAGAAGTAGCAGCCAATTGAGATCTTCTGCTGTTAATCAGGGGATTTGTGCTACAATAGAGGCATGACAAAAAGATATCAGACCTTAAATGAGTATTATCGTCGTTTATTTGGTGCTAAAATTTTCAAAGTGCCCATTGATGCTGGCTTTGACTGTCCCAATCGTGATGGGACGGTTGCTCATGGTGGTTGCACCTTTTGTACCGTTTCTGGCTCAGGTGATGCGATTGTGGCGCCTGATGCACCGATCAGGGAACAATTTTACAAAGAAATTGATTTTATGCATCGCAAGTGGCCTGAGGTCAATCAGTATTTGGTTTATTTCCAAAATTTTACCAATACGCATGACAGGCTGGAGGTTATTCGCGAGCGCTATGAGCAAGCAATCAATGAGCCTGGCGTTGTTGGTATCAATATCGGAACCAGGCCTGATTGTTTGCCAGATGAGACGATTGCTTATTTGGCTGAGCTATCAGAGCGCATGCATGTGACAGTGGAGCTTGGGCTGCAAACAACCTATGAAGCCACTTCCCAACTGATTAATCGGGCGCATTCCTATGACTTGTATAAGGAAACGGTTCAGCGTCTGAGGCAGCACCCTAACATTAACATTGTGTCTCACCTGATTAATGGCTTGCCTGGTGAAACCCATGAGATGATGATCGAAAACGTTAGACGCTGTGTCACAGACAATGATATTCAAGGCATTAAGCTGCATTTGCTGCACCTGATGACCAATACGCGCATGCAAAGAGACTATCATGAGGGACGCTTGCAGCTCTTGAGTCAGAAGGACTATGTATCGATTATCTGTGATCAGCTAGAAATCATACCTGAGCATATCATTATTCATCGCATCACAGGTGATGCGCCTAGGGACATGCTGATTGGTCCCATGTGGAGCCTGAATAAATGGGAGGTTTTGAATGCGATTGACCTAGAAATGGAAAGAAGAAATAGCTGGCAGGGCTGTAAGCTTAAGGGATAATCGGGGGAAGCAATGAAACAAAGATTGATAGCAGGAGAGGAGCTAAGCCTACCACTTGTTTTAAAAAAAACTGTTACAAAACAGTTTAGTTTATGATAGCAGTAGCTCGGCAGAGGCACGTGTTTATGCTATTGATAAAGGGCAGGGCTATTTTCTAAAAACAGCCGCTAAAGGCAGGCTTGCCAAGGAGGCCGCCCTAACTCGGTATTGTCATAGTAAGGGCTTAGCAACAGAGGTGCTTGATTATATCAGCGGTGATCAGGACTGGCTTTTAACCGCAAGGGTAGCAGGAGAGGACGCCAGTCATATTGATTATTTGTCCGATCCCAAGCGCTTATGTCGTATCTTAGTTGATCATATGCTAAGGCTGCATAGCCTGTCTTTGTCTGATTTTCCTGTAGCTGACAAAACGCTAGCCTATATCGAAGCTGCTGAGACTGGTTATCACCAAGGGCGGTTCAATCAGCGCTTTTTACCGCCTCAGCAGCAGTTTCGGTCCCAGGAGAAGGCTTACAGGCAGATTCAGGAGCTTAAGCCTTTGTTACAGCATGAAACTCTGATTCATGGGGATTTTTGTTTGCCAAATATGATCTTGGATCGGTGGCAATTTCAGTCCATGATTGATTGGGGGGAGGCAGGGAAAAGCGATCGACATATTGATCTTTTTTGGCTGATCTGGTCACTTCAATTCAATCTAAAAACAGATCGGTATAAGGACTATGTGCTAGATTGTTACGGCCGAAGGCATATTGACTTAGATATACTAGAGAGTATCGCGGCATTTGAAGTATTTGCTTAGGAGGATAAGATGATAAAGCGTCCTATTCATGTATCACATGAGTTTTTAAAAGAGGTTTTGGATAAGCAGAGTATTGCTGTTGATGCCACTATGGGAAATGGCTATGACACTGCCTTTTTAGCGAGTCTGTCACAAAGGGTTTATGCCTTTGATGTGCAGCAGCAAGCACTAACCAAGACACAAGAGCGCTTGGAGCAGCAAGGCTTGACTAATGCAGAGCTTATTTTAGCTGGACACGAGCAGGTGGATCAATATGTTAAGGAGCCCATTCGGGCAGCCATTTTTAATTTGGGCTATCTACCCAATGCAGATAAGTCGTTGATCACAAGGCCTGAGACGACCATATTAGCCCTAGCTAAAATACTTAATCGGCTTGAGCTAGGCGGTCGGATTGCTATCATGGTGTATTATGGTCATGATGGCGGTGATAAGGAGAAAGAAGAGCTTTTGGACTATATTGGTCAGCTCGATCAGCGCCAGGTAACAGCAATGCTCTATCAGCCGATCAATCAGATGAATCAGCCGCCATTTTTAATCATGCTGGAAAAAATAGCAGTTACTGATTAAGCTTTAGCCAGCCTTACGTCAAGGCTTGGACTGTCTGCGATTTCTCAGGAAAAAGAAATAAATCAGCAATCTTTGGCGACAATTGTGATATAATGAAATAGTATATTATGTTTTAGGAGTTATATTAATGGAAGACCCTGTGAGTCAGCCTTTATTGATTCAGTTTTTATTGTTAGTCATTCTAACCTTGTTAAATGCCTTTTTCTCAGCCAGTGAGATGGCTCTGGTATCCTTAAATCGCTCTCGTGTGGAGCAAAAGGCTGCCGATGGGGATAAGAGGTATGATCGCTTGCTGCGTGTTTTAGAGCAGCCCAATAACTTTTTATCGACCATTCAGGTTGGTATTACCTTTATTAGCCTCTTGTCAGGGGCGAGCCTGTCAGCCTCTTTAGGGCAGGTTATTTCTGGCTGGTTAGGTGGTTCTGCGACCGCTCAAACAGCTGGCAGCATTATTTCTTTGGTGTTCCTGACCTATGTCTCGATTGTTTTGGGAGAGTTATACCCCAAGCGGATAGCTATGAATCTAAAAGACAAGCTTGCTGTGGTTTCTGCCCCAGTGATCATTGTCTTAGGGAAATTGGTTAGTCCCTTTGTTTGGCTCTTATCGGCGTCGACAAATTTGCTGAGCCGGATTACCCCAATGACCTTTGATGACGCAGATGAGCGCATGACGCGTGATGAGATTGAGTACATGCTGACTAATAGCGAGGCAACGCTTGATGCCGAAGAGATTGAAATGCTGCAAGGGATTTTCTCGCTTGATGAGATGATGGCGCGTGAGGTGATGGTCCCAAGGACAGATGCCTTTATGATTGATATTAATGACGATACGCTAGATAATATCAAGGAAATCCTAAAGCAGAGCTTCTCTCGTATTCCAGTTTATGATGTTGATAAGGACAAGGTGATCGGCTTAATTCATACCAAAAGGCTTTTAGAATCAGGCTTTCGTCAGGGCTTTGAAAACATCAGCATGCGAAAGCTCCTGCAGGAGCCCTTATTTGTCCCAGAAACGATTTTTGTAGATGACCTGTTGAGGCAGTTGCGAAATACTCAAAACCAGATGGCTATCCTACTTGATGAGTACGGAGGAGTTGCAGGCTTGGTGACGCTTGAGGATTTGCTAGAGGAGATCGTTGGTGAGATTGATGATGAGACAGACAAGGCTGAGCAATTTGTTCATCACATTGATGACAATACCTATATTGTCACAGGGACAATGACGCTCAACGACTTTAACGAGTATTTTGACACAGAATTAGAAAGTGATGATGTAGATACCATCGCAGGCTTTTATTTGACAGGGATTGGTACCATTCCAAGCCAAAAGGAGAAGGAGAGCTTTGCCTGTGATAGCAAGCAAAAGCATCTGGTCTTGGTCAATGATAAGGTAAAGGACGGTCGTATCACCAAATTGAAGCTTACCATTTCTAATATAGAACAGAATATTACTGAAGACTAGGCATTGAGCTTAGTCTTTTTTATGAAACATGATATAATGAAAATGTAAAACCGTTTACAAGGGTGAAGGAGGCATAATGGTTGAAGTAGATTATGGGCAAGTAACTGGAATGGTGCATTCTACAGAAAGCTTTGGTTCTGTTGATGGTCCAGGGATACGTTTTATCATCTTTTTGCAGGGCTGCAAGATGCGTTGCCAGTATTGCCATAATCCGGATACCTGGGCTATGGAAACCAATCAGTCTCAACGTCGAACGGTCAATGATGTCCTAAAAGAGGCCTTACAGTACAGGCACTTTTGGGGAAAAAAGGGTGGGATCACTGTGTCAGGTGGTGAGGCCATGCTGCAAATGGACTTTATCACTGCGCTCTTTACAGAGGCTAAAAAGCTGGGGATCCATACAACGCTAGACACCTGTGGCTTTGCCTATCGTCCAACCCCTGAATACCATGAGCTTTTAGAGACCTTATTAGCAGTTACTGATTTGATCTTGCTGGACTTAAAGGAGATTGACGAGGAGCAGCATAAGCTTGTCACCCGCCAGCCCAATAAAAATATCCTTCAGTTTGCTCGTTACCTCTCTGATAGGCAGGTCCCTGTCTGGATTCGCCACGTCTTGGTGCCTGGCTTGACAGACATTGATGATCACTTGGTACGCTTAGATGCGTTTGTCAAAACCCTGAAAAATGTTGACAAGTTTGAAGTGCTGCCTTATCATACGATGGGAGAATTCAAGTGGCGTGAGCTAGGTATTCCATACCAGCTTGAGGGCGTTAAGCCACCGACCAAGGAGCGTGTGGAAAATGCCAAAAAGCTGCTACATACAGAATCCTATACTGAATACATGAACCGTATTCATCAATCATAGGCTAATCTAGAGTTGGGGAATGCCCAGCTTTTTTTGCTGATGAAGCGGCTGACTTGATGAGACCTTCAGTGTTTTTAGGCGAGCTCAGACACCTGACAAAAAGCAATCTCTGAAAAGTTAAAAGAATCAAGGACAGTGTACTGTCCCCAAACAACTGCCCAGCTCACTATAGAGGGCATTGCTTTTTGGCCTTGCCTGCCTGTTCTTGTGTGTTTGAAAGGGCTCTTTAGTATCTGAAATTTTGTTCGCCTATGCTCTTTAGGTCCTTGTCCTGTGACTGGGGAATCTCCTTTGATTTTAGAGCCTATTTCTGCTACAATAAGATGAATAAAGAGAATGAGGTAGAAACATTATGTCAAAAATATTAGTTTTTGGTCATCAAAATCCAGATACTGATGCTATCGCATCATCGTATGCCTTTGACTACTTAGCAAAAAAAGCCTTTGATTTGGATACAGAGGTAGTCGCTCTGGGTGATCCAAATGAAGAAACAGCCTTTGCCCTTGACTATTTTGGGGTGTCAGCGCCAAGAGTGGTGACATCAGCAAAGGCAGAAGGGGTTGATCAGGTGATCCTTACAGACCATAACGAATTTCCACAATCTATTTCGGATATTCGTGAGGTTGAAGTGTATGGTATTGTGGACCATCATCGGGTGGCTAATTTTGAGACAGCAAACCCGCTTTATATGCGTGTCGAACCCGTTGGCTCTGCCTCATCTATCGTTTACCGTCTATTCAAGGAAAATGGGGTTGATGTTCCAAAGGATATTGCAGGCCTGCTCTTATCTGGCTTGATTTCTGATACCTTACTGTTAAAATCACCAACAACGCATGCTTCAGATCATCGTGTTGCTGTGGAATTAGCGGAGCTAGCAGGAGTTAAGCTAGAGGAATATGGTATGGCTATGCTCAAGGCCGGAACAAACCTTGCAAGTAAATCAGAAGCAGAATTGATTGATATTGATGCAAAGACCTTTGAATTAAATGGCAATGCAGTTCGTGTAGCCCAGGTCAATACCGTTGACATTGCAGAGGTGCTAGAGCGCAAGGAGGCTATTGAGGCTGCTATTAAAGAGGTGATGGCAAGTGAGGGCTATTCTGATTTTGTCTTGATGATTACAGATATTGTTAATTCAAATTCAGAGATTTTGGCTCTTGGTGCGAATATGGATAAGGTTGAAGTAGCCTTTGACTTTAAGCTTGAGGATAATCATGCTTTCCTAGCGGGTGCTGTATCTCGTAAAAAGCAGGTTGTCCCTCAATTAACTGAAAGCTTCGGAGCATAGAGCTTGCCTGTAGAGGACTGTTGATTTTTATCAGCAGTCCTTTGGTATTTTTGCTATAATAGTAGCATGATTGCCATTTTTAATCCTGATAAATTAACGCGACAGCCTTTTTTTCAAGACCTTATTCATTACCTCAATCAGCATGATGACGTGACCCTACGTCACATTAAGCAGGCCTTTTCTCATGTTAAGGGGATTGATAAGGCGCTTGAAGCTTACATTCAGGCTGGCTATATCTGTCGAAAAAACAGACGCTACTATCTGTGTCTGCCCTTGCTAGATGACCTGCAGCAGGTGACATTAGAAGATCTAATCTTTGTGGATAGGGCATCAGATCTATATGAGGCTTTGCTGGCATTGGTGTTTGAGACAGTGCTGCCTAATCAGACCAATCAGGTTTTGATCAAGGAAAAAACAACGATCGAGCGAGATAAGCTGACGCTTGCCAATTATTTTTACCGTTTAAGAAGAGGGGAAGCCCTATCTGATGAGCAATTAAGGCTCTATGCCCTATTAGGCGATGTGAATCAGGACTATGCCTTGAAGTACATGACTAGCTTTCTTCTAAAATTTGCTAGGAAAGAGATTGTTATGCAAAAGCGGACAGATATTTTTGTAACTGCCTTGGAGCTTCTAGGCTATATTGAAAAAGTAGAGGCCACTAAATACTGCCTGAAGCTGGCTTTTGATAAGGAGCAGCTAATTTTCTACGCTGATTAAGAGTTGACTGGAATAGTCAAAAGCGTTTAGATTCACATTGTAACAGGCTCCTTGTCAGCAATTTTGGCTGTGCTTGTAACTGCATTTTTACCGCTCTAGTGGTCTAAGCTTGTGGTAGCAGTAGGAGGCTTATGGCACATTTCCAAGCTCACTGTAGCTGTAGTAGATGATTGATAGCTAATCGAGAGGACCAGCCTGGTCTTTTCTTTTTGATTTCAAAGAGCTGAGCTCAATAGGGATTG
The DNA here is from genome assembly GCF_015689395.1 of Streptococcus equi subsp. zooepidemicus. Taxonomy (NCBI): domain Bacteria; kingdom Bacillati; phylum Bacillota; class Bacilli; order Lactobacillales; family Streptococcaceae; genus Streptococcus; species Streptococcus equi. The sequence continues at coordinate 1,766,677 of NZ_CP065054.1, read as the reverse complement.
GGGGACGCTTTCAAGATCAAGAGGCTAAGACTTGTCTGTTTGATGTTTTTTGCTGAGCTTGTTTGTGGTTTGTCAGGACAGGTTGTGGGAGTGGCTATGCCTTGACAGAGTTGCACGTTGCAATACTGGTCATTTACCAGAGTCGCTCTCTTTATGGGAGCGTAGATTGAAATCGTCAAAAGTAATCTCTGGGATTTCCGCCCAGTCGTCTCGCCCTTCATGGGAGCGTGGATTGACATTGACGAACCTGATCGTCATTGGTTAGGTACCTTATCTTCTCCTTGGCGAGGGTGTGCATGGAGAGAATTGCATTATGGTTTTATTGTAGTTGCTTTTATGGTAATGCTTGCAACTAAAAATGGCTTAGAACCCTATTGTAGAAAAAAGGTTCCAAGCCATTATGCTTGTTAGGCTATGTGGTAAAGGCTTTTAGTTCATTTTTACCATAAGGTAGAGAAAATAAGCTGCACCAAGAATAGAGACCAGAATCCCCGTTGGAATATTGCTGCCGACGAGATATACTCGTCCGATAGTGTCGGCCAAAAGGAGCAGGATCATGCCGATTAAAAGGCTGACGGGCAGGCTTAATCGGTGATCGGCTCCTACTAGTCGCTTGCTGGTATGTCCTGCTATCAGGCCAATAAAGGTGATGTTTCCGACCAAAATGACACTTAAAGCTGCGAGAATTGCAGATAGCGCAAGAACAATTGTACGGTACTGATGGATCTTGAAGCCTAGAGCCATGCTTGCTTCATCGTTTAATGCCATGATGTTGAGCTTATAGGCTTGACTAAAGGCAAGCAACCAAGTGATCCCCAATAAGGGAGCAACAATGCTTAGCTTGGACCAATCATCACCTGTTAGCTGCCCACTTAGCCAATGAATGACGTAATCCACCTTGTAACGGTTTACATTGCCAACAAAGGCAATCATCAGGCTAGATAGCATGGATGATACCCCTACGCCAGTGACAATCAGTCGAATAGGATTGATACGACCATGACTGAGTGAGAGCAGGTAGACCAAGACAATGGTTGCCATTGCCCCAAATATGGTAATAAGCGGCAGCCATTGCCTGCTGATCAGGCTGTCACTGGTGCTGTAGGATATGACAAGGGTAATAGCCATACCAGCACCAGCATTAATGCCTAATATGCCCGAATCTGCCAGAGGGTTTCGCGTTAAGCTTTGCAGCAATAAGCCAGAAAGGGCTAGTGATCCGCCACCAATGCAGGCAGCTAAAATTCTTGGGAGTCTAATGTTGGTGATGATCAAGGTCATAGCGGCGGTAGATTTTCCAAATAGAACCTTGATAACCTCTAACGGTGACATGCTAGAATCCCCAATAGATAAGGAAATGATCATCAAGCAGACCAGTCCAGCGCTTAGCCCTAGAAATAATGGGACGTGTCTTTTAGTAGCTGTCAAAAGCGACCTCCTTTTCTAACTAGCCATAAAAAGCAGGGAAGTCCAATAAAGCTGATCAGAGCAGATAGCGGTGTTTCATAGGGAGGATTAATATTGCGACAGGCAAAGTCTACCCAAAGCATAAAGCTGGCTCCAAGAAGAGTAGCTAGCGGCAGGATCCAGCGATAATCCTTAGCAATGACTAATGTGATGGCATGAGGGATAATCAAGCCGACAAAGGAAATACTGCCAGCTACTGCCACAGCAGCAGAGGACAAAAGCAGCACAAGTCCGATAAAGACAAGGCTAATCAAGAAGGTGCGTTGTCCTAGAGTCTTGGCCTGCTCTTGGCTTAAGCTTAAAATGGTCAAATGATAGGCTAGCAGATAAGATAGGGCTAAGCCACAGATGATGAGTGGCGCAACATAGCTAACCATCTGCCAATTGACCCCGATCAGTCCTCCCGCCTGCCAGCCAATAATGGCATTGGCTAAGTGAAAATAAGTCGTTATTCCTTGTCCGATAGCTGACAGCAGCATAGAGATCATCGCTCCTGCTAAAATAAGCCTCATTTGAGTGTAGCCCTTACCAGCTTGATAGGCTAGGCTGAGGATTAATAGGGTCGCTAAGAGTGACCCTAGCAAGGAAAGTAATATAATTGTCGAATAATGAAGATGAGGGGAAAAAGCATAGCCGATGACTAATGCCAGCCCAGCTCCAGAGTTGATTCCCAGTAAGCCAGGTTCGGCAATGGGATTTCTGGTAATGCCTTGCATGATAGCTCCTGAAACAGCAAGTGCAGCACCAACTAGAGCCGCTAAAATCAAGCGGGGCAGGCGAATGTCCAAAATAATGCTGGCCTTTTGACCATGGTCCTGCTTTCCAAGTAGAATATGATAGAGCTCCTGATGTGATAGTGACACAGCCCCAAACCTCAGACTGCAGTAAATGGCAAGCACTAGAGTTAAGCTGATAAAGGTTAAGATCAGCCAAGGAGGAGCTGCTTTAGCTCGTTTAGGCTTAGTATGATGTTGAGCTGTCATCTTAAGTTTTTATTGACTTGTACCAGTTGAGAGGATAGCCTTTTTTAGAACCTCAAGTTGGTGCTCCAGTGACAGTGGGTCTGTGAAGTAAAAGACATTAGCGTTGACCTTGATGACATGATTGTTGGTCACAGCAGGGATCTGCTGCCAAAGGTCGCTCTCATATAAGGCTGAGCCGGTTTGGTCGTCCTCAGCAGCAACAACTACATAATCACCAATATAATCTGGTAGAACCTCCTGTGATAAGGACAGATAGCCCTGCTTAAATACCTCTTTTTTCACCTTTTCGGGAGCATCATAATGGAAGGCCTGATGAATAATTTCACCACCTCTTCCCCAGTCCTTACCAAAAAGGTAAATTTCCTTTTCATAGAGCCCCATGATTGTAAAGGTAGCAGCTGATCCGGTGACTTGTTTTACTTCTTTTTCATAGTCACTTGTTTTTTGTTTCCAGTCGGCCAACCATTGGTCAGTTTCCTTTTCCTTGTTAAAAATACGGCCAAAATCAGAAAACACCTGCAAATAATCACGCTTGCGGTATTCAATGGAGATTAGTGGTGCGATTTTTGCTAGCTGGTCAATGTTTTCTTCTGTTGAGCCAACAACAATGAGATCAGGCTCTAGTGCTGTAATAGCCTCTAGGTCAGTAGCTGCCACCTGCTTGGCTTGGGTAATGCTTTTTGTTAAAACAGGGTTCTTTTTGTCGTAGGAGGTGACACCGACCAGATGAAGGTCTAATTTTGCCAAGTAACCAGTATATGTAGCTGCTAAGCTAACCACGCGCTTTGGCTTGACAGGAATGTCACCATAATAGGTCACCCCAGCAATTTTTGGCTTGTGGGATAGGCTTGCTTTGCTGGTGCTTTCTTGTTGCTTGCTTTGACTTGAGCAGGCGACTAATGTAAAAGCTGTCACAAAAACAGTTAAAATAAGCAGTAGTTTTTTCATGTATTCTATTCTCCTAGAATAAATTTATATCAGCTGATAGGTCAGCAATGTAGGGCAATTATAGAGAGGATCAGTGACGAGCTGAGCCTTTACTTGAAAAATCTCTTGAATCATCTCTGGCGTCATCACCTGGTTGACCTCTCCAGAATATTTGATATGTCCATTTTTCATGGCGATCAGATGATCCGAGTAGCGTGCTGAAAGATTTAAATCATGAAGGACCATCACGATTGTTTTTCCAGAGACCTGATTGAGCTCCTTTAGTAATTCTAAAATATCGAGCTGATGATTCATGTCTAAGTAGGTTGTCGGCTCATCTAGAAAAATAATATCAGTATCCTGTGCTAAGGCCATAGCAATCCAGGCCCTTTGACGTTGGCCGCCTGACAGGGCATCAACAGTCTGATGAGCATAGGGTGTCATGCTTGTGACCTCCATTGCCCAGCAAATCTTATCCTTATCAGCTTGACTAAGCCGTCCTAGGTAGGATTGGTGGGGATAGCGCCCATAAGAAACCAGCTCATAGACAGTAGCTGCGGTAGCTTCTTGTAGCTGAGGTAAGAGTGCTAGTGTCTTAGCAAGGTCCTTGGTTGCTAGCCTAGCAATGGCTTGTCCATCTAAGAGAACCTGCCCTGCTTTGAGTGGTAATAGCCGCGCTAGAGCCTTTAAAAGGGTTGACTTCCCACAGCCATTAGCGCCGATGATGGTCGTTACTTTTCCTTCGGGAATAGTGACAGATAAGTCGCTGATGATAAGCGATTGATCATAGCCAGCTGAAATCGTCTCAGCACTGATTGTTGACATGGTTATTCTCCTTTCTAATAGTCAAGCAAGGCCAGCTAGCGCAATCCTAAAGGTTTGATAGCCTATGGAATGCTAGTTGCTCTTTTGGTCTGACTATACATAGTATGCTTTCTCTTAAAAGCTATCCCATTATAGCATAGAAAAAAGGCCTAAAAAAGCCTTTCAGAATCTAATTACTGAGCTGACACTAAAAAAAGGAGCCAGCTTAGAATCATTATTAGTAGTCTTAAGAATCATTACTGTTTAGCCTGTTAGGACACCTTATAGGTAGCTCTTTGCAATCGCTAAATCACCTGCATAGGCTGCCTTTTGTCCCTTGACAATCTGATAAGCATCAGCTCCCTTACCAGCAATAATGAGTGCGTCCTCTTTGCTCTGACAGCGCTCCATACCAGTCTTGATTGCTTCTTTACGGTCAATGATAATATCAACCTCGCGGTGAATATAGCTAGCAATCTCCTCTGAAATCAACTGTGGGTCCTCAAAATTAGGATCATCAGCAGTCAGAATAATACGAACATTGGGGTGCTGGTTAATGACCTGTCCAAAATCAGCCCGACGACTCTCGCCTTTATTACCCGGTGCTCCTAGAATCAAGTAAATCTGGCCCTTCTGGTGCTCTTCAACGACAGATAGGAGCTTTTCAAGGCTATCACCGTTATGTGCATAATCAACAAACACCTTGGCCTGATTGGTCATGGTTAAGACCTCCATGCGACCAGGCACCCTTGTCTTAGCAATTCCTAATCGAATATCCTCTAGGCTTGCTCCTAATCGAAGACAGGCCAGTCCAGCAGCCATAGCATTTTCTTGGTTGAAGCTGCCAATCAATTGAATCGCATAGTCTCCAGCTAGCTTGCCAGCTGCTTGAAATGAAAAGGCCTGACGCTGCAGCAGCCTGTTACAAGCCCCCTTGCCATAAAAATCATGAGGCTTATCGGCCACCTGCTCTGCTAGGATATGAAAGTGCTCCATACCGCTATTGATGACAACAGCTCGGCTATTTTCCATTAAAAGCCGCTTATGGTAAAAATAATCCTCAAAGCTTGGGTGTTCGATTGGTCCGATATGATCAGGGCTAATATTGAGAAAGACACCGACATCAAAGGTTAAGCCGTAGACACGCCCGACCAAGTAAGCTTGACTAGAGACCTCCATCACCAAATGCGTCATGCCATTAGCCACACACTGAGCCATCATTACAAATAAATCAAGACTTTCAGGTGTGGTTAACTGCGATTTAAAAAAGTGTTGACCATCTAAAGTTGTGTTCATTGTAGAGAGCAGGGCAGGCTTATGAGATTCCTTTAGCATATGATAGGCAAAGTAGGCAGCAGTTGTCTTGCCCTTTGTTCCGGTGAAGGCTAACAGCTTGAGCTTATTTTGTGGGTAATCATAAAAGGCCATCGCAGCTAGGCTCATAGCGTGCTTAATATTGTTAACAAGAATAACAGGGATCCCTACCTGATAGTCAATCTCTGAAACATAGAGTCTTAGTCCCTTGGCAATGGCCTGTCTCAAAAAGTCAGCCTTAAAAGCTGATCCCTTAGCAAAAAAGAGCGTCTGCTCATCTGCTTGTCTGCTGTCGTAGCTAAGGCTGTCAAACTGTAGACCGCTATAGTTAAAGTGGTAGCCGTCTTGATCAAGAACCTCTCGGAAATTATGGTCCTTTTTTAAAATGGTTAATAAGTGCTCAATTGTTATCATAGCCTTATTTTATCCTTAATGTTCTTGTTTTACAAGTCACAAGCAAAAGTTTATAATAAAGCTATAAAAACTAGGAAGAACGGATATGTCGACAGAAAAAAAACAATTGACACAAGAACAGCTGATGGTTCAGGGAGCAGCCTGGTCCACCGCAGGTAATTTTATTAGCCGACTTTTAGGCGTTCTATATATTATTCCATGGTACATATGGATGGGGCAGTATGCGATACAGGCAAATGCGCTCTTTAATATGGGATACAATGTGTATGCCTATTTTTTGTTGATTTCGACAACAGGGCTAAATGTTGCCATTGCTAAGCAGGTCGCTAAGTACAACTCGATGGGGCAGCAAGAGCATAGCTATCAGCTCATTCGAAGCACTCTAAAGGTTATGCTGGTATTAGGCTTGATTTTCTCAGTGCTGATGTATCTGGGATCTCCACTCTTTGCTCGCTTGTCCGGTGGTGATGAGACCCTTGTCCCGATTATGCATAGCTTATCATTAGCTGTTTTTGTTTTTCCAGTGATGAGCGTGATTAGGGGGATTTTTCAGGGCTATAAGGAGATTAAGCCCTATGCTCTTAGCCAAATTGCTGAGCAGCTGGTTCGTGTGATCTGGATGCTTCTAACAACCTTTTTCATCATGAAAATGGGGTCTAAGGACTATATTGCAGCTGTTACGCAGTCCACCTTTGCTGCTTTTATTGGAATGATAGCCAGTATGGCGGTGCTCTTTTATTATTTCTGGACGCAGGGCCTTTTAAAGGCTATTTTTACCAAGACAGAGCATGCGATTCCTATTGACATCAAGGGTCTGCTTATTGAAACGCTAAAGGAGTCGATTCCCTTTATCATCACAGGAAGTGCAATTCAGGCCTTTCAGCTCATCGACCAGTGGACCTTTGTCAATACAATGACCCTCTTTACCAATTATGCTCGTTCTCAGCTCTGGGTGCTGTTTGGTTATTTTAATGCCAACCCTGCTAAAATCACCATGGTCCTCATTGCAGTAGCCGCTTCAATCGGTAGTGTTGGTATTGCCTTATTGACAGAAAATTACGTTAAAAAGGACATGCGAGCAGCAGCGCGCCTGATCATTAACAACATTGAAATGCTGCTGATGTTTTTATTGCCTGCTCTGACAGGAGCTATTATACTGGCAAGGCCTCTTTATACGGTTTTTTACGGTAGTAGCGAGGAAGAGGCTGTTAGGCTGTTTGTTGCTGTGCTTTGCCTTACCCTATTGATGGCCTTGTATACGCTTTTTTCTCCGATGCTGCAGGCCCTGTTTGAAAACCGTAAGGCCATCTATTATTTTGCTTATGGTGTTTTTGTCAAGCTGGTTTTGCAGGTTCCTTTGATCTATCTATTTCATGCTTATGGTCCTTTGTTAGCTACGACTCTTGGCTTGCTAGTGCCTATCTATCTCATGTACCGTCGTCTGCATCAGGTCACACGATTTAACCGTAAGCTGCTGCATAAGCGTATATTACTAACGGTGATTGAGACAGCACTGATGGGACTGATTGTGCTACTAGCTAGCTGGCTTTTGGGCTATTTGTTTAAGCCGACAGGCAGATTGACTAGCCTGCTTTACTTAGTGATTATTGGTGGCTTGGGAATGGGTGTTTACGCCTACATGACGCTATTGACGCGTCAGCTGGACAAATTAATTGGCAGCAGAGCAGCTAGGTATCGCCAAAAATTGGGGCTTTGATACCCAAGCTCAAGACAGCTGACGCAGGCTGCTAGCTGACCAGATTCTTGCTTTTATCATTTCAACCGGGTCTGAAAAAAGTAAGCAAGGTTTTCAATTTTTTGGTATAATAGCAAAAGTGTAAAAAATAAAGAAGGAAGTACGTCATCATGGGAAAATGTCAGGTTATTTCGCATCCACTTATTCAGCATAAGCTATCAATCCTGCGTCGTCAGGATACCTCAACCAAGGATTTTAGAGAGCTGGTCAATGAAATTGCAATGCTTATGGGCTACGAGGTGTCTCGTGACTTGCCATTAGAGGATGTTGAGATTCAAACACCGGTTGCCAAGACGGTTCAAAAGCAGTTAGCAGGTAAAAAATTAGCAATTGTTCCGATTCTTAGAGCTGGTATTGGTATGGTGGATGGCTTTCTTAGCCTTGTGCCAGCTGCCAAGGTTGGTCACATCGGTATGTATCGTAACGAGGAGACCTTGGAGCCGGTTGAATATTTGGTGAAGCTGCCAGAGGATATTGATCAGCGCCAAATTTTTGTTGTTGATCCAATGCTTGCTACTGGCGGCTCTGCAATTCTTGCAGTGGATTCACTGAAAAAGCGTGGGGCTGCTAATATTAAGTTTGTGTGTCTGGTAGCAGCACCAGAAGGGGTTAAAAAGCTTCAGGAGGCTCACCCAGATGTTGACATTTATACAGCAGCCCTTGATGAAAGATTAAATGATCATGGCTACATTGTTCCTGGTCTTGGAGATGCTGGCGATCGCTTATTTGGTACCAAGTAAAAGGCTACAGGCTTTGGTTGTGCTAGGCTCTGCTTGCTAGAGGCTAGCCTGCTAAAGCTAATAAGACTTTCTAGTTTAGGCTGGAAGGTTTTTTAAAAGCAAGTTTATCATTTGACCTTTTTTGACCAAGAGATTATAATAAGGTCAATCATTATAAAAAGATGTGTTTGACTGATTGTCACTGCATGAGGCTGAGTGGCGTTAGACAGTCACGATAGATTGGAGATTTTTATGATTCCTGTAGTTATTGAACAAACCAGTCGTGGAGAGCGTTCTTATGACATTTATTCACGTCTGTTAAAGGACCGTATTATCATGCTGACTGGTCCAGTAGAGGATAATATGGCAAACTCTGTTATTGCGCAGCTCTTGTTTTTAGATGCCCAAGACAACACAAAAGACATTTACCTCTATGTGAATACCCCAGGAGGCTCTGTATCAGCTGGTCTAGCTATTGTGGATACGATGAACTTTATTAAGGCAGATGTGCAAACCATTGTTATGGGTATGGCTGCCTCTATGGGAACCGTTATTGCTTCATCAGGTGCAAAGGGCAAGCGCTTTATGCTTCCAAATGCAGAGTACATGATTCACCAGCCTATGGGAGGCACAGGTGGTGGTACACAGCAGACAGATATGGCCATTGCGGCTGAGCATTTATTAAAGACACGTCACCGCTTGGAAAAGATTTTGGCACAAAATGCCGGTAAAACGATCAAACAAATCCATAAGGACGCTGAGCGTGATTACTGGATGAGCGCAGAAGAGACCCTAGCCTATGGCTTTATTGATGAAATTATGGAAAATAATGAGCTAGCTTAGAGAGTCTAGTAAATAGCTTAAAAGCTTCTGAAGCTAACGCTTCAGGGGCTTTTTGCATGCTAAAGAGAGCTATCCCTCTTAAAATTATGGTATAATTAATCTATGCTAATCATAAATGAAGAATTGTTTGCCATTGAAAGGGCTATCTTGCAGCTGGTTCAGGATATTAGGACAAGCAGCCAGTATCAGACCTATGCCTTAGCTAAAAAGGCTTTTGAGGCAGATTTGGCCCTACAGACCGAGCTAGCCTTATTTGAAGAGCTTAAGCGGGATTATGAGCTTAAGCAGGGCCTGCTTGAGTCTTGTCCAGATGCTAGGGCTTTGCGTTGCCAGTTACTTCATCAAAAGCGCCAGCTTGATCTGCACCCATTGGTTGCTGAGCTGCGCTTGGCACAGGTTGATTTGCAGGAGGTTTTGGCGACGATTTCGACAGCTATTGCAGAGGCAGTGTCTGAGGATATTCTTGTCGACACAGGGCTTCCCTTGGCGACAAATAGACCTCGACATGAGCTTGGACCGTATCAAAATATTAAAGAAAAGAGTACCTAAATGTTTCAAAAACAGCAGAGAATTGGGCTGGTTATCTACTTGTATTACAATCGAGACGCTAGAAAATTGATGAAATATGGTGACCTGTACTACCATTCCAAGCGTTCTCGATACCTTATTATTTACATCAATAAAGAGGACATGGAAGAAAAGCTAAAGGACATTAGTCGACTAAAATTTGTCAAAGAGGTGAAGGCATCAGCCTTTGATGACATTGATTGCGATTTTGTTGGGAATTTACATCGTGAGCCTCTAGAGATTCAAGCCCAGCCTGATCAGGACTAAGTAGGCCTGCTCCTGTCTTGCATAGCATGTCGTAGCTCATCAATCGCCTAAAGCATGATTGATCAGCCTTGCTGGCTTGCTTAGATAAAGAAAATAAGGGCTGAGACGCCTGTCATTTGTCAAATCGTGGCATAGGCTTTGAGGTCTGAGACACAGCCTCAGATTGCCTGCTTTGAGAGGTGGCTTTTTATCCCTATCGTCTAAAAGGCAGCACAAAAAGGTTTTTTTCTGATCTGGCACTGCTCAATGAATTGGCAGTGCTTTTTCAGGCAAATTTTGGTAAAATAGAGGTAACGATAAACAAAGGAAATAAGATGACTAGAGGAAGATTAATAACGTTTGAAGGTCCAGACGGAGCGGGAAAAACAACGGTGCTGGAAAGACTGGTGCCACTCTTACAGGCAGCTCTGGGACAAACCATTGTAACAACGAGAGAGCCTGGAGGTGTTGCGATTGCTGAGAAGATTCGTCAGCTGATCTTAGATGTCAGTCACACGACCATGGACGATAAAACAGAGTTGCTGCTCTATATTGCAGCAAGAAGGCAGCATTTGGTTGAAAAGATCGTGCCAGCTCTTGAGGCAGGACACCTGGTTTTAGTGGATCGTTTTATTGATAGCTCAGTTGCTTATCAGGGTGCCGGAAGAGGGCTGGATAAACAAGCCATTCAATGGCTCAATCATTTTGCAACAGATGGTGTTGACCCTGATTTGACCCTGTATTTTGATGTACCCTCAGAGCTTGGATTGGCAAGGATTGCACAAAATACTGAGCGAGAGGTCAATCGTCTTGATCTTGAGCAGTTAGACCTGCACCAGCGTGTTCGTAAGGGCTATCTGGAGCTAGCTTTGGAAAATCCCCAGCGTATTGTCAAGATTGATGCATCACAGGACTTAGAAAGCGTTGTGGCAGCGGCTTTAGCTGCCATTATCACACACAGTCAAGCATAGCAGGAGGTTAGGAATGGATTTGGCTCAAAAGGCTCCTAGGGTCTATCAGGCCTTTCAAGAGATTTTGCAAAAAAAACGTCTAAATCATGCCTACCTCTTTTCAGGTGATTTTGCCAATTTTGACATGGCTCTTTTTTTAGCCAAGACTCTTTTTTGCGAACAAAAAAGAGGCAACGCTCCTTGTCATCACTGTCGTGCTTGTCAGCTGATTGAGCACAATGACTTTTCAGATGTTACCATCTTAGAGCCTGTTGGTCAGCTTATCAAGACTGATACCGTCAAAGAAATGATGACAAATTTTTCGCAGACCGGCTATGAGGGCAGGCGGCAGGTTTTTATCATTAAGGATTGTGATAAGATGCATGTCAATGCAGCTAACAGCATTTTAAAATATATAGAAGAGCCACAAGGGGATTGCTATATGTTTTTACTAACGAATGATGACAATCAGGTCCTACCAACGATCAAGAGCCGTACACAGGTTTTTCACTTTCCAAAAGATGAGCACTACCTCTCTGAGCTGGCCCAAAAAAAGGGGCTTTTGAAACATCAAGCAGACCTCTTAGCCAGATTAGCAGCCAATGCCCAGCAGCTTACCGCTTTTTCTGAAAACACCAGGATGTTGGAGCTGATGGCGCAGGCTGAGCGTTTTGTTTCCATCTGGTTTCAGGATAAGGAACAGGCTTATCTGGAACTTAATCGCTTGGTTCAGCTAGCAGAGGAAAAAGAGGAGCAGGACATGGCACTAACTCTTTTAACCTTAATCTTGGCGAAGGATTACAGTCGACAAAATGCTTTTACCTATCTGGAGGCTGTTTATCAGGCTAGACTCATGTGGCAAAGCAATGTCAGCTTTCAAAATACGTTAGAATATATGGTGATTTCATGATAAGTACGATTGGAATTAAATATTGTGACACCTGCTCTGTCAGGTATGTTCAAACCGATCAGGCCTTTCCTGTGCAAACCAAGCTTGTCATATCTGATGGCAAGGGCAGTCGATTGGCAATGGTCAATTCTCCGATAAAAAGCTTTTGTAAGGACGACCTGCCAAAGGATATGCCCTCTGTTTTGAGACCTGCCAATGACATGGACTACAAGGCTTACCAGCAAAACCTTCAGCTAGCAGTCCAGTCAAAGCAAAAAGTAGCAGAGATGATTGACAGAAATGGCTTAGACATGACCTTGGTTGACATTGTTTTCTCCCTTGAGAGACGTTATGTTTTGATTACCTTTACCGCTCAGGAGCGTGTTGATTTTCGCCAGCTCCTCAAGGATTTTGCTGCCTATTTTAAGACAAGGATTGAGCTGCGTCAGATTAATAGTCGTGAGGAGGCAAGGGTTTATGGAGGGCTGGGTCCCTGTGGTCGCCCACTATGCTGTTCAAGCTTTTTAGGAGAGTTTCCTCCAGTCTCAATCAAAATGCTAAAACATCAAGGGCTGTCCTTGCATTCGGCAAAGTCTCTGGGCTGCTGCGGTCGCTTGCTGTGCTGCCTACAATATGAGGACGATTTTTATCAAGAAAGTAAGAAAAAATTTCCTGATTATGGTACTATAGTAAGAACAGCGCAGGGACCAGGTGAGGTTGCAGGAATTGATCTTTTTACAGATACCATTCAGGTTCGCTTTAAGGACCAGCTGGCCTTGGTAACCTATGCTTTAGAGGAGGTTAAAGTTAGTGAATAAAAAAGAACTGTTTGACGCTTTTGATGGCTTTTCACAAAACCTGATGGTGACTTTAGCTGAAATTGAAGCAATGAAAAAGCAGGTCCAAGGACTCGTAGAGGAAAATACTATCCTTAGGCTTGAAAACACCAAATTACGTGAGCGCTTGAGTCAATTGGAGCACGAAAATCTGGCCAAGACCTCTTCTAAGCAGGGCAAGGACCACTTGGAGGGCATTTATGATGAGGGCTTTCATATCTGCAATTTTTTCTATGGGCAACGTCGTGAAAATGATGAAGAGTGTATGTTTTGTCGAGAGCTATTAGATAGAAAGTAGAGTCATGCAAATCCAAAAGAGCTTCAAGGAAGAAAAAGAGTCAGGGGTTCTCTATCTGGTGCCTACCCCTATTGGTAACCTAGAGGATATGACCTTTAGAGCGGTTAATGTTCTAAAAGAGGTGGATATTATCTGTGCAGAGGATACGAGAAATACTGGTCTGTTGCTCAAGCATTTTGGAATAAAGACAAAGCAGGTAAGTTTTCATGAGCATAATGCTTATGATAAAATTCCAGATTTGCTAGACCTGTTGTTGGCTGGAAGGTCATTAGCGCAGGTCTCCGATGCTGGTATGCCCTCTATTTCAGATCCTGGTCATGAGCTAGTTAGAGCAGCTATTGATCGAGACATTACTATTGTTGCGTTGCCGGGTGCTTCTGCGGGCATTACCGGTCTCATTGCTAGCGGCTTGGTGCCCCAGCCTCATCTGTTTTATGGCTTTTTGCCAAGAAAAGCTGGGCAGCAAAGGGCATTTTTGATGACTAAGACAGACTATCCGGAGACTCAAATCTTTTATGAATCTCCTTATCGTGTTAAGGATACGCTAACAAACCTGCTGGCCTGCTATGGGGATCGCCAGGTGGTGCTGGTGAGAGAGCTAACCAAGCTTTTTGAGGAATACCAGCGTGGTCAGATTTCAGAGGTCTTGACCTATCTAGCAGACCATCCACTCAAGGGTGAGTGTCTATTGATTGTGGCAGGTGCCAATCAAGCTGACGCATCAGAGCCTGCTGAGGATTTGGATCTGCTAGCACTTGTTCAACAGGCTATTGCTGCTGGCATGAAGCCTAATCAGGCGATCAAGACAGTCGCCAAAGATTATAAGGTGAATCGCCAAGAGCTCTATCAGCAATTTCATGGGCTTGGCTAGGCTGGTTTTAACCTAGACCAGTCACTTGGCTGAGAGAATCTCTAATAGGCTAAGTAAAGGAGAGGTACTCAAGCAAGGGCTAGTAGCTGTCTTTTGTACTTCTGAGAATTGTCATTAATGTAAGCAGATAGATTTGTCTGCACACTAAGAGAGCTAGTCAGTTCTCTTTTTTTGCCTCAACGTCAACTGTAGTGGGTTGACTGACAACTCGCACCTAGTGAGGACCAGACTGGTGCTTTCTTTGATGCTCTTAATAGCAATGAAAATCTTGCTTTTAACATTTTTAAGGTTTCTAAAGCCACAGGCTTGCCGCTTTATGACCTCCCTTAATGGTTACTTTTCAGTCTTAAACGAAAAAAATGCTCCCATTTAGGACGTTTCAACGACTGTTTAGGATATGGAGGAATGTTTTACAAAAAAGGGTTATACTAAATATGTCAAGGTTGCAACTGGACAACATCAATTTTTAGGGAGTATTTGCAATCAATACAATCATTTGACGTAATGGCTACAGAAATGCTTGCTAGCTTTGAAAGAGAAAAAAATAATTGGGCTGCCAATGTGTCAGGTGTGATTGGAGCAGGAAGTGCAGGCGCAGCACTTGGATTTCCAGTATGTGGAGTAGCTTGTGGATCTATTGGTGCAAAAACTGGAGTTACACTCTGGACTTGGGCTACTGGTGTCACAGGAGGCTTTTAGAAATGAGAAAAACAGAAAGATTCTGAGTTTGGAACCTTGTTTTAGGAGGATAATAGAAATGGAACATTATAGAGCATTAGCAATAAATGAAATGCAGGACATTTCAGGAGGAAATGCAGCAGGTAATGCTGTTATCGGGGGATTAGGAGGTCTCAAGACAGGAATTAAGTTTTGCAAAATACCTCATCCGGTGCTAAAAGGAGTATGTATAGCCGGCTTTACTGCTGGAGGAGCATACTTGGCATATAAGGCAAATTAGATGTTATTGATTACCTTTTCAGGTCTTTATGCTTTAATTTTTATCTATATACTGGTTGACAGTGCTAAGAGGGGCAAAGAAGGGTCTTCCTACTTTATTTTTTTAATTTTTTATTTCTTATCGACTACTATAAGCAATGTAAATCTTATATCCCTTGTGACCTTACTATGTTTTTTAGCTATTTATATAGAAAAAAGGTAAATTAAGTTTTGTATGATTCGTTTAGATACTTTTTCAACAGTTTAGGGAGTATTTGTAATTAATCAGAAATGCTGGCATGCTGAAGGTCGGCTATGGATAGGCACTGGAGGTGTAAGAGACATCGATGCTGGTACTTAAAAGTAGCTTGGTGTCAGATAGTGAGTGGCAGTGAGGGTTCATACCAAAATGGTCATTAAATAGTGATTGATAGCTGGTGAAGGCAATAAATAAGACCAAAATAATTCTTCTCATTCTACCAATAATTGCTTTTTTTATTCGGCTGGGTGATCTATTCTTGGTTGAGGGATAGCAAAGCCATTACCTTTACCTTATGGGCTCTTTGGGGGGTATCATATAAGGGAGTAAGCCTGGTTAAGAGAGTTTTAGTGCTTTAAAATTGTAAAATCAGATTATTTAATGTATACTAGAGGAAATAAGATGAATAAAGATGGAAGGTCAATACAATGATAATCAAAAAACTTTCAGTAATAGCTCTTACGAGTCTATCCTTAATCAGCCTATCAGCTTGTCGTCAACAGAATCAGGCTCTAGGTCAAAATGGCAGCGCTCAGAATCATAGGAAGGCAAGTGTTTCAGAGGACAAGGCCAAGGAGCTTGCCTTTAAGGACGCCTCAATCACAGCAGCTGACGCCCAAAGGCTCAAGCTGACGAAAGAAACAGACGATGGTAGAGTGGTCTATGATATTGAGTTTGACGCTAAGGATCAGGAGTACAGCTATACCATTGACGCTAATACCGGTGAGATCCTAGAAAAATCCTCTGAGCCAATCACTGAGGCTCCTGCTTCAGCTCAAGCAGCTGGTGGTCAGGCTGATAAAGCAGCTGGCATTTCAGAGGACAAGGCCAAGGAGCTTGCTTTTAAGGACGCCTCAATCACAGCAGCTGACGCTCAAAGGCTCAAGCTGACGAAAGAAACAGACGATGGTAGGTTAGTTTACGATATTGAGTTTGACGCCAAGGATCAGGAGTACAGCTATACTATTGACGCTAATAGTGGAGATATTTTAGAAAAGTCCTCTGAGCCTGTTTACGATTAAGAAGCTATCACCGCTTATGCGATAAAAGCCCACTCCTAAGCCCTTAAATGCTAAAAGGGCTTAGGTTTTTTGTTGCTCCTTGTTAGCTGATAAAGCTGGAGCTTGTTGGCAGCCATTTAGGCGCTTAGTCTATAGCCCGCCTTTGTTGCTGGTATTTGGCTGTGATAAGGGCTGTTTAGTTGAAATGATAGGCATTATCAGCTTAGGATTTGGTAGAGTGATACTTTTATGACTATAAGGATAGGCTATGGGCTGTAAATGTTGTATAATAGAATAGAAAGCGCTTGCTATGATTGAGAGGTCTTATCTCAGCAGCAATAGAATGGAGGACACATGGGAACTGAAACCTATATTATGGCTATTGATCAAGGCACAACGAGCTCTCGTGCCATTATTTTCAATAAGAAAGGAGAAGCGCTGGTTAGTAGTCAAAAGGAATTTCCACAGTTTTTTCCACAGGCTGGCTGGGTTGAGCATAACGCCAATCACATTTGGAATTCGGTGCAGTCTGTTATTGCAGACGCCTTTATAGAGTCTGGTATAAAGCCAGAGCAAATAGAAGCTATAGGCATTACCAACCAGCGTGAAACAACGGTAGTCTGGGATAAACAGACAGGTCTGCCCATCTATAATGCTATTGTGTGGCAGTCTAGACAAACAGCCTCCATTGCAGAGCAGCTAAAGCGTGACGGCTATACCAAAATGATCCATGAAAAAACAGGTCTGGTTATAGATGCTTATTTTTCTGCGACCAAGCTCAGATGGCTTCTTGATCATGTTCCGGGGGCTCAAGAGCGAGCTGAAAGGGGAGAATTATTATTTGGCACGATTGACACCTGGCTGGTTTGGAAGCTAACGGACGGGGCGGTACATGTGACGGATTATTCTAATGCAGCACGTACCATGCTATACAATATCAAAGAGCTAAAATGGGACGATGAGATATTGGCCTTGCTGAATATCCCTAAGGCCATGCTTCCTGAGGTCAGGTCTAATTCGGAAATTTATGGTAAAACGGCTCCTTTTCATTTTTACGGAGGAGAGGTAGCTATTGCTGGCATGGCGGGTGATCAGCAGGCCGCCCTATTTGGGCAGCTGGCCTTTGAGCCTGGTATGGTAAAAAATACCTATGGCACAGGCTCTTTTATCATCATGAATACTGGTCAAGAGGCTCAATTATCCAGCAGCAATCTGCTAACAACGATTGGATATGGTATTAATGGCAAGGTTTATTATGCCTTAGAAGGGTCTATCTTTATTGCCGGCTCTGCTGTGCAATGGCTGCGAGATGGCCTGCGAATGATAAAAACCTCTTTTGAGTCTGAACAGCTAGCCTTGGCTTCAACCAATGCTGATGAGGTGTATGTTGTACCAGCCTTTACAGGTCTTGGCGCTCCTTATTGGGATTCCAATGCACGCGGCTCGGTATTTGGCTTAACGCGTGGAACAACAAAAGAGGATTTTGTTAAGGCTACCCTACAGTCTATTGCTTATCAGGTCAGAGATGTGATTGATACCATGCAGGTGGATTCAGGGATCACCATCCAGCAATTACGTGTTGATGGTGGAGCGGCCATGAATAACATGCTCATGCAGTTTCAGGCAGATATTTTAGGGATTGATATTGCTCGTGCTGAAAATCTTGAAACCACAGCTCTAGGAGCAGCCTTTTTGGCCGGGCTTGCTGTAGGCTACTGGGAGGACATGGGGACGCTAAAGCAATTAAATGCCACAGGTCAGCTATTTAAAGCAAGCATGAGTAACTCCCGTCGAGAAAAGCTATATCAAGGCTGGAAAAGAGCTGTCAAAGCCACACAGTTTTTCACAGAGGAGCTGTAAGAATCAGGCCTTTTAAGGAAACAGAGTCCCCTAGCTAGGTCTAGTTTTGAACACTAGACTGTGTGATACTTGGTCTTTTATATCCTAGGAGTGACTTTTATAATGATAGTGTAGACGGTAAACAGCGTCGTGCTGTTCAATGACTGGTAACAGACTAATTTAACGGAGGTTAAGATGAAATTTTTCTTAGACACAGCAAATGTAGAGGCAATTCGTGCGATTAATGAGCTTGGTGTTGTGGACGGTGTTACCACAAATCCTAGCATTATTTCACGTGAGGGTCGTGATTTTGAGACAGTTATCAAAGAAATCTGTGAGATTGTTGATGGCCCGATCAGTGCCGAGGTAACTGGATTAACCGCAGAGGAAATGATTGCAGAGGCTAGGAGCATTGCCAAGTGGCATGACAATGTGGTCGTGAAAATTCCGATGACGACAGAGGGCTTAAAAGCAACTAATGTCTTATCACAAGAAGGCATCAAAACGAATGTGACGCTTATTTTTACAGTTAGTCAGGGACTAATGGCGATGAAGGCTGGTGCGACCTATATCAGTCCATTTATCGGGCGCTTAGAGGATATTGGTGCAGACCCTTATCAGCTCATTAGTGACTTGCGTGGGATCATTGATTTGTATGGCTTCCAAGCAGAAATCATCGCAGCTAGCATTCGGACAGCTGCTCATGTTGAAGCTGTTGCACAGCTAGGGGCACACATTGCAACCATTCCAGATCCATTGTTTGCCAAGATGACTGAGCACCCATTGACAACAAATGGCTTAAAGACCTTTATGGAGGATTGGGCTTCCTTTAAGCAATAGGCTAAGAGCATAGAGCTCTCCTTATGTTCTAATGTGGCTATAGCAGTGAGTTTGGAACCAGCTATTTGTAGGTGGCAGGATCAGCTGGTGCTTTGCTGTTGCGCTAGAATTAACAGGCAGCTGGCGCTTACTGTAGCCAAAGGGAGGTACCAAAGAGGAATGCTTGCTTAGCTGGCAACAGCTAGGCTTGCTTTTTCTTATGAGCATAGGTGCCCTGGCTAGGACAGCTGTCAATCCCAAAAAGCTAGGAACAGCAATGCTTGTGGCTGGATAAGAATTTAAGGACTTTATAGGATTTTGTTAAAAATCAGTTTACTTTTATGTTACAATAGACAATGGAAAACGTTTAATTTTTAGTTGTAATACACAGAGAGGTTTTACTTATGACATTTGATGCAATTGATCAGCTGGCAGTCAATACTGTTCGTACTCTATCAATGGACGCTATTCAAGCAGCAAATTCTGGGCACCCAGGTTTGCCGATGGGGGCAGCGCCAATGGCTTATGTGCTATGGAACCATTTTATGACAGTCAATCCAAAGACAAGCCGCCGTTGGTCAAATAGAGACCGCTTTATCCTATCAGCAGGTCATGGTAGTGCCATGCTTTACAGCCTATTGCACCTAGCAGGCTATGATGTGTCTGTTGAGGATCTGAAGAACTTCCGTCAATGGGGCTCTAAAACACCAGGTCACCCAGAGGTCAATCACACAGATGGTGTTGAGGCAACCACAGGGCCTTTAGGACAAGGAATTGCCAATGCAGTTGGTATGGCTATGGCAGAAGCACACTTAGCAGCTAAGTTCAATAAGCCTGGCTTTGATATTGTAGACCACTATACCTATGCTCTAAATGGTGACGGAGACCTTATGGAGGGTGTCAGTCAGGAGGCAGCCAGTCTGGCCGGTCACTTGAAGCTTGGTAAGCTTGTCTTGCTATATGATTCAAACGATATTTCGCTTGATGGACCAACCTCAATGGCCTTCACAGAAGATGTCAAGGGACGTTTTGAAGCTTACGGCTGGCAGCATATCCTCGTTAAGGATGGTAACGACCTAGAAGCTATTGCTAAAGCTATCGAGGAAGCTAAGGCAGAGACTGAAAAGCCAACCATTATTGAAGTAAAGACAATCATTGGCTTTGGTGCTGAAAAGCAAGGGACTTCAGCTGTTCATGGGGCTCCGCTTGGTGCAGAAGGCATTGCCTTTGCTAAGAAATCTTATCAATGGACCCATGCTGATTTTGAGGTGCCGCAAGAGGTGACTGAGCGCTTTAGACAAGGCCTTCAGGCGCGTGGTGAGCAGGCTGAGCAGGCATGGAATGACCTATTTGCAGCCTATGAAGCAGCATACCCTGAGTTAGCAGCCGAATACAAAAAAGCCTTTGCTAATGAGGCAGCAGAGGTTGACCTGCAAGCTCATGAGCTTGGCACAGCAGTAGCCAGTCGTGTTTCCAGTCAGCAGGCTATCCAACAAATCTCTGAGCAGGTGCCAGCCTTCTGGGGAGGCTCAGCTGATCTTTCTGCCTCTAACAATACCATGGTTAAGGCTGAGACAGACTTCCAGCCAGGTCATTATGCTGGTCGTAACATCTGGTTTGGTGTTCGCGAGTTTGCAATGGCAGCAGCGATGAACGGTATTGCCCTTCATGGTGGAACACGTGTTTATGGCGGAACCTTCTTTGTCTTTTCAAACTACCTATTGCCAGCGGTTCGTATGGCAGCCTTGCAGCAGCTACCAACGGTTTATGTCATGACACATGATTCTATCGCGGTTGGTGAAGATGGTCCGACCCATGAGCCAATCGAGCAGCTAGCTAGTGTTCGATCAATGCCAAATCTGAACGTTATTCGTCCAGCTGACGGCAATGAAACAAACGCTGCTTGGAAGCGTGCGATCGCTGAAACAGACCGTCCGACAATGCTTGTCTTAACACGTCAAAACCTTCCTGTACTTGAAGGCACTAAGGAATTGGCAGAAGATGGTCTTAATAAGGGAGCTTATATCCTGTCAGAAGCAAAGGGTGACCTTGATGGGATCATCATTGCAACCGGTTCTGAAGTGAAGCTAGCAATGGAGACTCAAGCTGCTCTTGCAGCAGATGGTATCCATGTGCGTGTGGTATCAATGCCATCACAAAATATCTTTGATGAGCAGACAGACAGCTATAAGGAAGCCATCTTGCCAGCGGCAGTGACAAAACGTCTAGCGATTGAAGCAGGCTCAAGCTTTGGCTGGGCAAAATACGTTGGCCTTGCAGGCAAAACACTGACCATTGATACATGGGGAGCTTCTGCACCGGGCAATCGTATCTTTGAAGAATACGGCTTTACAGTAGAGCATGCTACTGAATTGTACAAATCCTTATAATCATTATTAGGCTAGACGAGGTGCTTGGTTAGCTACTTAGCTCTGGCATTAATCAATAAACAAAAACGCATGAAGTCTCCTAGAAGGTTGGCTTCATGCGTTTTTTGGGGTTTAGGATTTAGACTAGCTTTTTTTTAAAATAGATAGCTAGAAGTGGTATTAGCTGCTATGAGCTATGCCACAGGTATAGCTAGTTTAGTCTTTCTTTTCCTTTAGCGTTAGCAGGCCTGCACTAGCAATGACGCTAAGGGCTGCAAGGGTAAGGAAAGGATAGCTTGTCTCCCCTGTTGCTGGCAGGGTTGCCTGTTTAGCTGCTTTGTTTGGTGCTGATTGAGGTGCTGGTGCTTTAGGGCTGGCTAATTGCTGCTCTGAAGCCTTTGGAGCTTTTGGATCAGGAGTTTTTTCAGGAGTTTTTTCAGGAGTTTTTTCAGGAGCTTTTGGTACTGATGGTTTGGTATCCTTGTCTTGGTCACCCTTATGCTCATGCTTGTTGTGCTGTTCACTTGGCATACCTTGCTGACCACTGTCACCTTTATCACCTTGCTTTCCTTGAGGCCCTTGTGGTCCGGTCTCGCCTTTGTCACCACGTGGTCCTTGAGGTCCAGCTGGTCCGCGTTCTCCCGCAGGCCCTTGCTTTCCAGCTTCACCAGTGTCGCCCTTAGGTCCAGGTTCTCCTTTAGGTCCAGGTTCTCCTTGCTTTCCTTGAGGCCCCGCAGGCCCACGCTCTCCCGCCGGTCCTTGTTTTCCAGTTTCTCCAGTGTCGCCCTTAGGTCCAGTCTCCCCTTTAGGTCCTGGTTCTCCTTGTTTTCCTTGAGGCCCTTGTTGTCCGGTCTCGCCTTTGTCACCACGTGGTCCTTGAGGTCCAGCAGGCCCACGCTCTCCCGCCGGTCCTTGTTTTCCAGTTTCTCCAGTGTCGCCCTTAGGTCCAGTCTCCCCTTTAGGTCCAGGTTCTCCTTGCTTTCCTTGAGGCCCTTGTTGTCCGGTCTCACCTTTATCTCCACGTGGTCCTTGAGGTCCAGCTGGTCCGCGTTCTCCTGCAGGCCCTTGCTTTCCAGCTTCACCAGTGTCGCCCTTAGGTCCAGTCTCCCCTTTGTCACCACGTGGCCCTTGAGGTCCAGGTTCCCCTTTAGGTCCTGGTTTAGTCAATTCAGAATTTACTTCTCCAAGGTAATCCTTAAAGTATTGTTCTAGTTGATTTAAGTATTTTTTGATAGAACCTGTGGTATAGACGTTACTAATGCCACTTTGAATTTGAAGAGTTTTGTTAACTTCGGGAAATTCTTCTAGCAGCTGCTTAAGTTTTGATATATTCCGTTCCTCTGCGTGAGCGGTTGTTCCTAGTCCCGTAGCTGACGCCATAAGCACAATTGCTGCGGTGCAAATGCCATATCTGTAGACGGCTTTTTTCTGTTTGTTAATCATTTCTCTCTCCTTTGATAATAGAAATATGAAGTACTCCTAAATGCTCTTTTCCAAGGCTCATTGTAACATGATGGTTGATGGCGAGAAATGGCTGCTGGCTAGTTTGTCTCCGTAGTTTCGTTTTTTTTTTTTAATGAAAAGGACAATGGTCTGATTTTGTTACTGTTAGCTAAAGCTAAGGGTCAGAATTGGCTGCCCTTATTGCCTTAAAAAGGGAATAAAAGTAAGCGTCATCATCGTTGCTCTATCTGCCTTTGTGAGGAGAGACAAATATGGCGATAGGATATTGACAAAACCTCTAATAAAGATTATGATTTAAGTATTAAACAGTTGTATTAGCGTAAACGTACAAATTAGAGGGAGGCCCTATGGAAAAGGAACAGCAGCGCTTATACGATGTCATCAAACAGGCCTACGATTATCCAGAAAATCGTGCTAATACCCATTTAGCCAGATTATTGCTGTCAGCTTCTAATCAATTAATTAAAAACAGTAATCCACTGACGATTGCAGAGCAGCTAAATCAAGCCCTTGATGATTATTTACTTGCTAATGATTTGTTGTTGCCTAAGTCCTTGTGTGGCTTTAAGCAATCGCTTGACGCTTATTTGTTGGAAAAAGGCTGACCAGCAATGAGTGGCTGGTCTAGGATAGGAAAGCTAGGAGAGAGTTATGATAGAATTTAGACATGTTTCAAAGCTATACGGTGACAAGGAGGCCTTGAGTGATATGAGCCTCACGATTAAGGATGGTGAAATCTTTGGTCTCATTGGTCACAATGGGGCTGGCAAGACGACAACGATCAGTATCCTGACCTCTATTATCGAAGCGAGCTATGGCGAGGTCTTGGTCAATGGTCAGCTGCTAAGTGAGCATCGTGACGCCATCAAAAAGCAAATCGGCTATGTACCTGATTCACCGGACATTTTCTTAAACCTGACAGCCTATGAATATTGGCAGTTTCTTGCTAAGATTTATGGGGTCAGCGAGGAAGATACAAAAGCTCGGATTGAGGAGCTGACGCAATTGTTTGAGCTGACGCAGGAGATGCACAACACGATTGATAACTTCTCACATGGTATGCGTCAAAAGGTCATTGTGATTGGTGCCTTGATCTCCAATCCTAGTATCTGGATCCTTGATGAGCCCTTGACTGGACTGGACCCTCAGGCTTCATTTGACCTAAAGGAAATGATGAAAGAGCACGCTGCCTCTGGTAATACGGTCCTTTTTTCAACGCATGTCTTGTCGGTTGCTGAGCAGCTGTGTGACCGGATTGGGATTTTGAAAAAGGGAAAATTGATTTTTGTTGGGACAGTTGAGCAGCTAAAGGCTGATTATCCTGATAAGGATCTGGAGACTATTTACCTTGAATTGGCAGGACGTCAAGCACAGGAGGCATAATGGTATGAATTGGTCAACTATTTGGGAATTAATCAAGATTAATATCCTTTATTCCAATCCCCAGTCCCTGACAGCCTTAAAGAAAAAGCAAGAAAAGGCACCTAAAGAGAACTTCAAGGCCTATAAGAGCATGATTAGACAGCAAGCCTTGATGATTGCTCTGTTTTTAGTCATTTACATCTTTATGTTTATGGGCGTTGATTTTAGTCAATATCCGGGACTGTTGTCACTTTATATTGCCATTTTCTTTGTCATGGCAACTGTCAATGCCTTTACGGCAATGTATGCAGTCTTTTATGAGAGTAATGACGTTAAGCTCTATGTTCATTTGCCCATAAGGTCTGAGGAGCTTTTTATTGCTAAGCTGATTTCCTCTTTAGGTATGGGGTCAATATTTTTAATGCCCCTGCTAAGTCTTTTCATGATTGCCTATTGGCAGATTATTGGAAACGCCTTGGCGTTTGTGCTGGCACTTATCCTGTTTGTGGTGCTATTTGTCAGCTCGATTGTTTTTGCTCTGTACTTCAATGCTTGGATTGGCAGGCTTATTCTTAGAAGCAGTAAGCGCAAGCTGATTTCAGCGATGTTGATGTTTGTTTCGACCTTTGGTGCTCTGGGCTTGATTGTATTTCTCAATATGACTAACAATCAGCGAATGATGGCTGGTCAAGCCTTTTCAGATCGCCCTTTGATTCCTTATTTTAGGGGCAGCTATGATGTTGTTGTGGCGCCGTTTTCTGGTCAGGCCCTGCTTAATTTTTGGCTTCCCTTACTTTTGGTCATGCTGATGCTGTATGGTCTTGTTAGACGAATCATGCCGGCTTATTACAGAGAGACTCTCTATGTTGGTGGAAATGCTAAAAAAGCAGCAGTGGCGCGTAAGGCAGCTGCAGCTGATCGTCAGCAAAGCCTACAGCGATTGTTGATAAAGCACCATCTTGCAACACTGCAAAATGCGACGCTATTGACACAGACTTATCTGATGCCTTTGATTTATGTGATGATCTTTATCACTCCTAGTGTGACAAGCGGTGCACAATTTTCAAGCTACATTACCTATGAGTACTTTGGTATTGCGCTTCTCGTGGGGGTGCTCTTGGGAAGTGTGTGTACTGTGCCGACCAGCTTTGTTGGTGTTGGGATCTCTCTTGAAAAGGAAAATTTCACCTTTATTAAGACCCTACCCATTAGCTTAAAGGGCTTTTTGCTTAACAAATTTCGCTTGCTGATAGGTCTGCAAATCCTTGCTCCACTGGTGGTTTATGCCTTTATTGGGTTGTTTGTATTAGGCTTTCACCCCGTTATTGTCCTATTCTTTTCATTAGGCTTTGTCTTGATGGGAATCATACAAGGGCAATTGATGTTTAGGCGTGATTATCGCATGCTAGATCTGAAATGGCAGGACGTCACTCAGCTTTTCACTCGAGGAAATAGCCAATGGTTTATGCTTGGGCTGATGTTTGGCGACTTAATTATTGGTGGCTTTTTGATTGTTTTAGCAATTATGTGTGCTACCATTAGTCAGCAGCCTCTTCTTGTGAGCATTGCTGTGAGCCTTATTCTTCTTAGCTGCTTGCTCTTTGCTCAGCTCTGGCTTCAAAGAAGCTTTTGGAAAAGCCTGAATAAGATGTAAATAGCACTGAGCAGTCCTCTGGATTGTTCAAAGGAAAGCTAAGGTGTGATACAAGCTTGTTTCTAGCTTAGATAGGGAGAAGGAATGTGGCAGCTATGTTTGAAAATCTGGAGCAGCTATTGAAACAGAAAAGCAAAAAGCTTTAGCAAGCTAGCAGTGCCCTGTCGTAGCAGCTTGTGGAACATCAAGTTCAAGCTCCTAAAGCTGTTAGTGATGTTGCTCAGCAAATAGCTTTGGGAGCCTCACGAAAAAGCTAACTCAGCTTTAGTAGCTATTAGCTTTAGGTCAACAGTAATGCGCCAAATCATTTTCAAAAAGGGCTTCCATGACGTTTTGGCTGGAGTGACATTCTGATAACCAATCACAAGCATGCTAGCTTTATCCCGTCTTGATGACAGTTTCAAATACTGCTAATTTAGGCTAGCTTTTTCCAAGAAGCTAGCCTAAATGTTTTAATCATACCCACCCGTCAAACGGGTGGGCATGATTTGTCACGCACCTTACGGAGCGTGACGGACTAAAAGTCACATAACTAAAAGATCAAGGTACAGGTCCTTGATCTTTTGTTTGTTTTCAGTTAACTGACTAGCTATTTTACCCATATATGGAAAGCATCATCACTGACTTGTTTGTCAAAGATAACTTGATGGTCACTGATATGGTATCCGATTAATTTATGACCAGCTAATATTAACAGGGTATTCTCGTCGATTTGTTTGATGTCTTTTAAGTAGTCACTTTCAATGGATAAACCAAATTGAGATAAGTCAATAAAAGTAGACGTTTTATCATTGAGGTAAAACAGGCTAAACCCAATTTTTCCAGTTTCATTTTTTTCATGCTCGATTGCCAATGTATCGTGACCCAAATCAAAAATGTTGACTGGAGCAATCTCGGTGAGATCGAAAAAATGTTTTTGACCTGATTGCATATCATAATGGAAAACCTGTCCTAAAACGGTTCTCTCCTTGGTAGCATTGTTTCGATAGCCGCTTGAGACGGTATAGAGCTGTTTTTCTTTGACAATGCTATCATGGAAAAAGTAAGTGGATTCAGGCTGTTCATAGAGCAGCTCTTTATTTTTCAGAGCTAATTTCCCATTTTTGATAGATAGCGTATATAGGTAGGTTGGGTAGTTATCCTTGGTTTTCACATCTGTTCCTAAGAGGTAAATGTCATCTCCATCAACTGAAAAATCGCTAGCAATGATAGAATCCTCAAAGATATGCTTATCAATTTCTTTGAGCTTAGGATCAAAAACAGCAATAAAACTATCGTCGGTATTTGCTGTAGAAGTGAAATAATAATCTGGTGATACTCCGGAGGAAGTAAAGGCATAATCAGCTGTTGGGTGATACGTCACCTTGCCTTTTTGAAAATCAAGAGCGATAAGTCTTCCTATTGCCCCTAAAGGAGGCCCCTCTTCGGAAAAGACCAGATAACGATTTGAAAGCTCTGCTCGTTTAACCACTTGATTGATCTGACCTTTGACCACTTCGAGCTTAGCGTCAGAAATTTTTTGCGGCTGCTCATTTGTCAATTGATAACCTTCAATATTGTGGTAACCGACTATATAGAAATCTGCGTCTGGCCTTACGGTAAATGATTGGTCTGACGAACCGAATCGTTTTTGAGCGACGAAAAATATACCACAAAAGACAATTAAAAATGACATAGCTATCTTGCTTCTTTTTGATAGTTTAACCATAGTGATTTATTCCTATAACTAATTAATTGCTTTAGATGACTGACAGGCTCTGTCGTCCTAAGCACCCCAAACTAATTGAGAACAATTAAGTCTTGGTATTCCAAAAATTTAAATGATACGGTTTTTCTACTCGATTTCCAGCCTATTGACCTGCGTTCCAGTCTTGTTGAACACTGGTAGCCTTTGCGCCAATGTGCCAGACAGTATGCCTGTGACTTGTTCTTGCTACTTCTGAAACGTGTTCTTTCTGTCAGGTATTGCGCTTTACAGCAAGGTCTGGCCCTTAGGTAGTAAATATAGCTGTTTGCGCTTTCATTTTATCGTATTGTGCGTTTTTGTCAATAGCTTTAGTGTTGGTATATGGTCATTAAAAATGACAGGACAATGCAGGAGGATCAGACTTAAACTTACAATAGGATAAAGCGTAGCGTGGTATGTGGTGTCACAAAGGAAATCCTGCTTGGAGTGGCTATCAGGTGGGGTTTTATATCTTAGGTGAATGGGTAGCCAGTGATCCTTTTTTGTCAAGCTGATAGGCTGATTGATTTTGTCTTCAATCTGCCAGTCCTCTGAGCTGTTTTTTATGCTATAATCCTAATATGATGAAACGACAATTTGAAGATGTAAAGCGTATTGTAATTAAAATTGGAACCAGCTCACTGGTTCTTGCGAACGGGAAGATTAACTTAGAAAAGATCGACCATTTAGCCTTTGTGATTTCAAGCTTAATGAATAAGGGAAAAGAGGTTATTTTGGTTTCCTCTGGTGCCATGGGCTTTGGGCTTGATCTGTTGAAAATGGCCAAAAGACCAAGTCAGCTTGCCAAGCAGCAGGCTGTCTCAAGCGTAGGGCAGGTTGCTATGATGAGCCTTTATTCGCAAATTTTTGCTCACTATCAGACGACGGTGTCTCAGATTTTATTGACACGTGATGTGGTTATTTTTCCAGAAAGTCTAGCAAATGTTACCAATGCCTTTGAGAGCTTGATTAGCCTAGGTATTGTTCCGATTGTCAACGAAAATGATGCTGTTAGCGT
Source organism: Streptococcus equi subsp. zooepidemicus (assembly GCF_015689395.1). Classification (NCBI taxonomy): domain Bacteria; kingdom Bacillati; phylum Bacillota; class Bacilli; order Lactobacillales; family Streptococcaceae; genus Streptococcus; species Streptococcus equi. Next base: position 1,738,346 of record NZ_CP065054.1, on the reverse strand, counting down.
TGATGAGATGGATCATTCAACAAAATTTGGAGACAATGACCGCTTATCAGCTATTGTGGCTCGTATTACAAGGGCTGATCTGCTGATTATGCTGTCAGATATTGATGGTCTTTTTGATAAAAACCCGACCATCTATGAGGATGCTTGCTTGAGGAGTCATGTGACAGAGATCACAGAGGACATTATAGCCTCAGCAGGCGGTGCAGGCAGCAGATTTGGAACTGGTGGCATGCTAAGTAAGATCCAATCCGCCCAGATGATGTTTGAGCATCAGGGGCAAATGATTTTGATGAATGGTGCCAACCCTAGAGACATTTTAAGGGTCTTGGAGGGAGAAAAGCTAGGTACCTGGTTTAAACAGATAGAAAGAGGTGATGCCTGATGACAATAGAACAGCTAGGACAAAGGGCTAAGGCAGCCAGTAGGGCCTTGGTATCCTTGACAACGAAGGATAAAAATCAATTTCTTGCCTTTTTGGCTGAGGAATTGGTGACCCAGACGGATATGATTTTGACAGAAAATGCCAAGGATCTGGTTAAGGCGGCTGAGCATGGGATTTCAGAGATTATGCTTGATCGCTTACGCCTGACAGCAGATCGTATCCATGCGATGGCTCAGGGCGTCAGACAGGTGGCAGACTTGGCTGATCCCATTGGCGAAGTGATTAAGGGCTATACAAATCTGGACGGCCTGAAAATAACCCAAAAGCGTGTGCCTTTAGGTGTTATTGCGATGATTTTTGAAAGCCGCCCTAATGTTTCTGTTGACGCTTTTAGCTTGGCCTTTAAGACCAATAATGCCATCATTCTTAGAGGTGGCAAAGATGCTCTCTACTCTAATATGGCCTTGGTCAAGCTTATCAGAAATGCCTTAGAGGCATCAGCTATTACGCCAGATGCTGTTTTGCTGGTTGAGGATACCTCTCATACTGTAGCTGAGGAATTGATGCAGGCAGCTGCTTATGTTGATGTTTTGATACCTCGTGGTGGTGCCAGATTAATTCAAACGGTCAAGGAAAAGGCTAAGGTGCCAGTCATTGAGACGGGTGTTGGCAATGTTCACATTTATGTTGATGAAGCAGCCGACCTAGAGATGGCTGTTAAGGTTGTGATTAATGCTAAGACGCAAAGACCAAGCGTCTGCAATGCTGCAGAAAGCCTGATTATTCATGAGAAGGTAGGAGCGACCTTTATTCCCATGCTTGAAGCAGCCATCAGTGAGGTCCAGCAGGTGGAATGGCGAGCAGATGAGCAGGCAAAAGCCTTGTTTAGCAAGGCTGTATTAGCCACAGAGGAAGATTATGCAGCTGAATTTTTGGATTATATCATGTCTGTTCATCTGGTTTCCTCTCTTGATGAGGCCATTTCCTGGATTAATCAGTATACCAGTCATCATTCAGAAGCTATCATCACAGCTAATATCAATGCTGCAGAGCGTTTTCAGGATCTGGTTGACTCGGCAGCTGTCTATGTGAATGCCTCGACACGCTTTACAGATGGCTTTGTCTTTGGTCTAGGAGCAGAAATTGGCATTTCCACACAAAAAATGCACGCTCGTGGCCCTATGGGACTTGAGGCCTTGACCAGTAGTAAATACCTGATCAATGGAAATGGCCATATTCGGAGCTAGCTGCTAAGGAGGTAGGCTTATGACAAGGGATCTAAAGAAGCAAGAAACCATACGAGACCTAAAGACATTAGCTTTTAAGCTTGAGTCTGTCATTGAGGCATTGAAAGAGCTTAAGAGGTGGGGATTTTTTGATTTGTTCGACAATGGGATACTAACAAGCTGGGTAAAAAGGCAAAAAATCAGTGCTGTTAATGAGAGCCTAGAGGACGTGAGAGATCTGGCTTGTAGGTATCAAAAGGAGTTGACTGCTAGTAGCACAAGCTCGCTTTCTGGGCTATCTCATACAGGCTGGGATAAGGGGCTTGATATTTGGCTGGATAATCCAGTGACAGACTGGCGAGTACTAAAGGAAACCAAGCACTTGCTTGAATCAGCAGAGGAGCTGTACCAGATTGTGCAGCAAGCTCTTAGTCATCTTGATGTCAAGGATAGCTAAGTCAAAAAAGTAAGAAAAAAGGAGACTTTCTTAGGCCTTGAAAGCCCTTTTCTCTTACTTTTTGATTTATAAACCATTTGAAGTATGGTACAATTAGAGCTATGACAAACGAATTTCATCATGTAACTGTACTTCTTCATGAAGCTGTTGATATGCTGGATATTAAGCCAGATGGTATTTATGTAGATGCGACCCTTGGTGGCTCTGGGCACTCAGCCTATTTGCTGTCCCAGCTTGGTGATAAGGGGCACCTGTATTGCTTTGATCAGGACCAAAGGGCTATTGATCATGCACAGCAGCTGCTCAAGCCTTATATTGACAAGGGACAGGTGACCTTTATTAAGGATAATTTTAGACACCTCAAGGCACGTCTTTTAGAGCATGGGGTTACAGAACTTGATGGGATTTTGTATGATTTAGGTGTCTCTAGTCCACAGCTAGATGAGAGAGAGCGGGGCTTTTCTTACAAGCAGGACGCTCCCTTGGATATGCGAATGGATAGCCAGGCAGCTTTGACAGCCTATGAGGTTGTCAATACTTATGATTTCAATGATTTGGTTCGGATCTTTTTTAAATATGGTGAGGATAAGTTCTCAAAGCAGATTGCTCGTAAGATTGAGCAGGCAAGAGCAGTTAAGCCAATCAGCACCACTACAGAGCTGGCAGCATTGATCAAAGCAGCTAAGCCAGCCAAGGAGCTCAAAAAAAAAGGACACCCAGCCAAGCAAATTTTTCAGGCTATTCGTATTGAGGTCAATGATGAGCTTGGTGCTGCTGAGGCGTCTATCCAGCAGGCGATAGAGCTGTTAGCTGTTGATGGACGTATCTCAGTGATTACCTTTCATTCCTTGGAGGATCGTCTGACAAAGCACTTGTTTAAAGAGGCAAGCACAGCTAATGCTCCAAAGGGGCTTCCTTTTATTCCTGATGAGCTCAAGCCTAAGCTTGAATTGGTTTCTCGTAAGCCGATTTTACCAAGTCAAAAGGAGCTAATGGCTAACAATAGGGCACATTCAGCCAAGCTACGAGTCGCAAGAAAAGTTCGGAAATAGATTATGGTTAATGAAAAAAGAACTCAGGCAGTTTCAAAAGCCTTGCAAAAAAGAATTAGAACTTTCTCGAGGGTTGAGAAGGCTTTTTATGCTACGCTTATCCTGACAGCAGTGACAATGGCTGTCAGCATTATTTACTTGCAAAGTCGTAAATTGCAGCTCCAGCAGCATATCACCCAGCTCAATAGACAGATCTCAGATAAAAGGACAGAGCTTAACAATGCCAAGCAAGAGGTTAACGAGCTGTCGCGTCGTGACCGCATTGTTGATATTGCTGGAAAAGCAGGGCTTAGTAACCGAAATGATAACATTAAGAAAGTCGAGTAATCTATGAAAAAATGGCAAAAATATTTTTTAGATTATGTGGTTCGTGATCGAAAAACACCTGTTCAAAACCGTTTGAGGGTGGGGCAAAACATGATGCTCTTGACCATCTTTATTTTCTTCATCTTTATGATTAATTTTATGATCATTATCGGGACGGATCAGAAATTTGGTGTCAAATTATCAGATGGAGCCAAAAAGGTTTACCAAGAGACGGTTTCTGTTCAGGCCAAGCGAGGCACGATTTATGATCGCAATGGTACAGCTATCGCTGTGGACTCGACAACCTATAGCATTTACGCCATTCTTGATAAGTCCTTTGTGTCAGCAACTGGTGAGAAGCTCTTTGTTCAACCGTCTCAGTATGACAAGGTTGCTCAAATCCTCAAGGAGCAGTTGGGCATGGAGGAAAAGGATGTTATCAAGCAGCTCAAGCGAAAGGGTCTTTTTCAGGTTTCCTTTGGTCCGTCTGGCTCAGGTATTTCCTATAGCACAATGACAACGATCCAAAAGGCTATGGAGGCAGCTAAAATCAAGGGGATCGCATTTTCAGCAAGCCCTAGCCGTATGTATCCAAATGGAACCTTTGCTTCAGAGCTGATTGGTCTTGCCTCACTTGAAGAAAACAAAAAGGACGGTACCAAGAGTCTAGTTGGAAAGATGGGCATGGAGGCGGCCTTTGACCGCATTTTATCTGGTGAAGATGGCATTATCACCTATCAAAAGGATAGAAATGGCAATACCCTACTTGGAACAGGAAAGACAGTGAAAAAGCCAATTGATGGTAAGGACATTTATACCACCCTGTCAGAGCCCATTCAAACCTTTTTAGAAACCCAAATGGACGTCTTTCAATCGAAGGCCCAAGGAGAGCTTGCAAGTGCCACTCTGGTGAATGCTAAAACCGGTGAGATCTTAGCGACCACTCAAAGACCAACCTACAATGCCGATACCTTAGAGGGGCTAAATAGCAAAAGCTATAGCTGGCAAAATATCCTCCATCAGGGTCAGTTTGAGCCCGGCTCAACCATGAAGGTTATGACTTTGGCTGCTGCTATTGATGAGAAGGTCTTTAATCCTGATGAGACCTTTAGCAATGCGAATGGCTTAACCATTGCTGATGCTACCATTCAGGACTGGGCGATTAACGAAGGTATTTCTACAGGGCAGTACATGACCTACGCTCAAGGCTTTTCATTTTCAAGTAACGTTGGCATGACCAAGCTAGAGCAAAAAATGGGAAATGATAAATGGATGAACTACCTGACCAAATTCCGCTTTGGATTCCGGACACGCTTTGGCTTAGAAAATGAAGACCCAGGCATTTTCCCTTCTGATAATATTGTTACCCAAGCAATGAGTGCTTTTGGTCAGGGGATTTCGGTGACGCAAATTCAAATGCTTAGAGCCTTTACAGCCATCTCTAATGACGGTGTGATGCTAGAGCCTCAATTTGTTAGTCGCATTTATGACCCCAATACAGACACTTATCGGGTGTCAGACAAGGAGATTGTCGGAAAGCCGGTCTCCCAAAAGGCTGCCAGTGAAACACGAAAATACATGATTAACGTTGGGACTGACCCACAATTTGGAACCCTTCATTTGAAATCATCAGGTCCAGTGGTTAAGGTTGGCCAATTACCAGTTGCTGTCAAGTCAGGGACCGCTCAGATTGCGACTAAGGACGGTACAGGTTATTTAGATGGTGGCTTGACAAACTATATTTATTCGGTTGTTGCTATGGTGCCGGCTGATGAGCCTGATTTTCTGATGTATGTTACACTAAAGCACCCAGAGCATTGGGCAATGGTCTTTTGGCAGGATATTATCAACCCTGTTTTAGAGGAAGCCTATCTGATGAAGGATATCTTAGACAAGCCAGCTGCTGTAGATGCTAATCACGAGGCTACTTATCAGTTGCCTGATATTGTTGGTCAAGATACCGGAAAAGCAGCTGATGAGATGCGCAGAAATCTGGTTCACCCTATTGTCCTTGGCAATGGCAGCAAGATTAAAAAGGTATCTAAGAAGGCAGGGACCAATCTAGCTGCTAACCAACAAATCCTGATTTTGTCAAATCATTTTGATGAGATGCCTGATATGTATGGCTGGACTAAGGCTAATGTGGCTACCTTTGCCAAATGGACTGGCATTGATATCAAGTACAAGGGATCAAGCTCGGGACGTGTCGTTAAACAGAGCGTTGATGTCGGAAAAGCGCTCAAAAAAGTCAAAAAAATTACCATAACTTTAGGAGATTAACATGTTTTTAACCATTCTAGCAGGCCTGATAGCCTTTGCTGTGGCTGCCCTTGCCATGCCTCACTTTATAAGGCTTTACCAGTTGAAAAAAATTGGGGGGCAGCAGATGCATGAGGATGTTAAGCAGCATTTGGCTAAGGCTGGAACACCTACAATGGGAGGAACAGTTTTTCTTCTTGTTGCCACAAGCTTATCCTTTGTATTTGCTTTAGTCTATTTTCGAGACGGGCAAAGCCTAGGCTTGATTTCGGGGATTTTATTGATTGTACTGATTTACGGGATCATAGGCTTTTTAGATGATTTCTTAAAGATCTTCAAGCAGGTTAATGAAGGCCTTACTGCCAAGCAAAAATTCATGCTTCAGATTGTTGGAGGTCTGGTCTTTTATGTGGTACATGTTAGGCCAAGTGGTATTGATGCGATTAATGTCTTTGGTTATCATTGGCATTTAGGCTTTTTATACCTATGCTTTGTTCTTTTTTGGGTGGTTGGCTTTTCAAATGCAGTCAATCTGACAGATGGTATTGATGGTCTGGCCTCGATATCTGTTGTGATTAGTCTGCTGGCCTATGGCGTTATCGCTTATGCTCAGGGGCAATTTGATGTTTTGCTCTTGATAGGTACTATGGTTGGTGCCTTGCTGGCCTTTTTCTTGTTTAACCATAAGCCGGCCAAAATTTTTATGGGTGATGTTGGAAGCTTAGCCTTAGGAGCCATGCTAGCAGCGATTTCTATTGCGCTTCGTCAGGAATGGACCTTGCTGGTTATTGGGATTGTCTATGTTCTTGAGACAAGCTCAGTCATGCTTCAGGTCACTTACTTTAAATACACCAAGAAAAAATATGGCGAAGGTCGTCGTATTTTTAGGATGACCCCTTTTCATCATCATCTGGAATTAGGCGGCCTATCCGGTAAAGCAGCCAAATGGTCTGAATGGAAGGTTGATGCCTTCTTATGGGCTCTTGGTCTTGTAGCCAGTCTCATTGTTTTAGCGATTCTTTATTTGTAAGCAACTGGGGCAGTGCTTGAGGCACCGCCTTTTGCTCGTCTCAAGCACTAATAGTATTATCAGAAAGAAAACGAGGTAAATGATGTCATTTCACGATTATCACTTTAAGCATTATATTCAAGAGGCCCTAGAGGAGCTTGGCTTTGTAGAGCCAACAGAGGTTCAGCAGCGTCTTATTCCGCTTGTCAGCACAGGACGAGACTTAGTGGGTGAGTCAAAGACAGGTTCAGGAAAGACGCATACCTTTTTGCTGCCTATTTTTGAAAAGCTCAAGGAGGAAAAAGAAGAGGTTCAAGCTGTCATTACAGCACCTAGCCGGGAGCTGGCGACACAGATCTTTGAGGCCAGCAGGCAAATTGCTAAGCACTCTAAGCAGGAGATTCGTATTGCTAATTACGTTGGAGGAACAGACAAGCAGCGTCAGCTTGACAAGCTAAAGCTTAGTCAGCCCCAGCTTGTCATTGGAACGCCAGGTCGTATCTATGATCTGGTCAAGTCAGGAGACTTAGCCATTCATAAGGCTTCTACCTTTGTTGTTGATGAGGCTGATATGACAATGGATATGGGCTTTTTAGACACTGTGGATAAGATTGCTTCAGCACTGCCAAAGACTATCCAAATGCTTGTATTTTCAGCGACCATTCCACAAAAGCTACAGCCCTTTTTAAAGAAGTATCTGACCAATCCTGTCATTGAACAGATCAAGACAGAAACCGTTATTGCAGATACGATTGATAACTGGCTGCTATCAACCAAGGGACGCGATAAAAATGAGCAAATCTTGGCGACCCTAAAGGCTATCCAGCCTTATCTGGCCATGATTTTTGTCAATACCAAGGAGAGAGCTGACGACTTGCATGCCTTCTTGGCAGCTAATGGCATGAAGGTAGCCAAGCTTCATGGAGGTATTCCACCTAGAGAGCGCAAGCGGATCATGAATCAAGTTAAAAACCTAGCATTTGAATATATTGTGGCAACGGATTTGGCGGCGCGTGGTATTGATATTGAGGGGGTTAGTCATGTGATTAACGACGCCATTCCTCAAGACCTGTCCTTTTTTGTGCATCGTGTGGGACGGACGGGTAGAAATGGCATGCCAGGGACAGCCATTACCTTTTATCAGCCAAGTGATGATTCTGACATCAAGGAGTTGGAAAAGCTGGGCATTAGCTTTATACCAAAGGTCTTAAAAAATGGCGAATTTCAGGATACCTATGATCGTGATCGTCGCCAGAATCGTGAAAAAGCTTATCAGAAGCTAGATACCGAAATGATTGGCCTGGTTAAGAAAAAAAAGAAAAAAATTAAACCAGGTTATAAAAAGAAAATTCAGTGGGCAGTTGATGAGAAGCGGCGCAAGCAGCGACGAGCAGAAAAACGCGCCAAGGGCCGAGCAGAGCGTAAATCCAGAAAGCAAAGCTTTTAAGACAGATGATTAATAAAGATTATACGTTCAAGAAAAAGATAATTTTCTTAGGTCAAAAAATTTGTTAGCGAGCATTCTAAGCTGATACGAACAGTAGGTCCTTGCAATAGCTGAGTCAAGGAACTGTGATTAGGTCCCAAAGCTGTTTAGGGATTGTTTTTAAAGGCTTCAACTCTGTTCAGTGTCCCATGTCAAATGGTCTTGTCGGAGTGTAAGGATTTCAATCTACGCGCCCTCAAAAGGAAGTAGCTTAAGGCTGGTGTGTCAAAGCGTATCCATTTCTTAATGTCAGTCACTATCCTGATAGCAGAGGGGGCGGCTTTAGTTGCTAGCAATTGGCTTTAGTTGCCACGCTTCAAAGATGGTTACTGTAACAATTGATATAGGTTCGATAATTTCAAATGTAAGCCTTATTTCTGTCGCACCTGTTACAGGAGTCTGGATTGAGGTGTATTAATGTTTGAGGAGGAGCTTGCTCCTCTTTTTGCTTGTTCAGCTCAATGTCTCTCTGAAGGCTATGGTTTTGGTTAGATGGTAAGCACTAAAAAACCTTATAAGCATTGAGCATGGGTCTAACCATTTCAATGCCTATAAGGCTTATGATTAGCTAATACTAGCTATTATATAAAGCAGTCGGTTAACTAAGCTGCGGTTACTTATTAGCCTCATACCAGGCTAGCACCGCTTCTTGAAGCTCTCCGATGCTGGTAGATTCTGGACTAAAGATATTGAGCTCTGAGACGCCATCAATACCGGTCTTAACACCGCCATCTCCCTCATAGCCTTCTAGGATACTCCAATACCCTCCGTCAGGATCGGCAATAATCCTTGAATTTTTAGTCAGGTACTCACCCTCTCCAGCGAAAATATAATTCATGAGGAAGGTCTCTGTCAGAATGCCCTCCTTTTTAGCCTGAGCTAGGTAAGTAATCATTTTATTAATGGTCACATTGTCATGATACTTAATTACTGGTTGTTTTCTTGACTGGATAAGACGTGCCATCTCCTTATGATTTAAATCGGAATAATCAGTGGAGTAGATAAATCTCGTTGATAAGCTTAAAACAGCTACTGTTAACAAAGTAACCGATACTATTACCTTTTTCATAGAAAGCCTCCTTATACTTAATTATATTGTAAAAAGATTAATAAAGCAACAGTTAAAGTTTAATAATAAAATTTTATTTTAAACTATTCGGTTGTTTTCTAATGTTGCACGAAAATGAAGCTGGATTTCTAGACTCTATAGGGCAGACAGGTCAGCTGCTTTTCTGATCATTAGCTACCAGCCTAGTAATAGAGGTGGATACGAACGGCCAGTTAAGATGCCGTAATACTGGTTGCGTGCCATCAACAGCGCTTTTTCGTCCTATAGAGGTGGTTACTAGTTCTGATATCAGTCAATTGAAAGCTTGAGGTGTTGATTTAGGCTTAGGTAGTCTGCTAATAGCTAAAGCTTGTCTGTGGTTAATCCATGATCAGGTGAATGAAGAATGTGCTGTTTTAATCAGATTGTGCTGATTTAGCTGCTTGTTTGATACTATTTTCTTATTGCCTTGATAAATAAATGATATTATTCAAATTTATCATAATCTGTTAAAATGGCTACTATTAAGAGATAGGAGTATGGTATGACAAAACAATTACAGCGAGCACTCTTTCTTTTGTTAGCTAGTCTAGGACTCTTGGCAGTCATGATTAGCCATGAGGTCACAGCCCGTCAAAAAGAGGTGGTCAGAGTAGCAACAGATGCTGCAACCAAGCCCTTTACCTATAGAAAGGAGCATAGCATTACAGGCTATGATATTGAGGTTTTAAAAAGGCTTTTTAAAGGCTCTAAAAAGTATCGGTTAAGCATAGAGGTGGTTCCTTTTCCATCGATTCTGGCTGGTATTGATGCAGGTCGTTATCAGATCGGGGCCAATAATTTTGGCTATAGTAAGGAAAGAGCTGCAAAGTATCTGTTTTCAAGTCCTATTTCGGCCTCACATTATGCTCTGGCAACAAAGGGCAAGCAGCAGTATAGAAGCTTAGCTGACCTTTCTGGAAAGAAAACCCAAGGCATAGCAGGCTCCAATTACATGCTTATCCTTGAAAAATGGAACCAATCTCACCCTGATCAAAAGCCTATTCATCTCACCTATGCTTCTGAGTCAACCCCATTGACCCAAAGGCTGCAGCTGCTGGAGAATGGCCAGCTGGACTTTCTTTTCTATGATGCTATTTCTCTAACCACCGTAGCTGAAGAGCAGGGTTTTGATCTACATGTGACAAAGCTCAAGGAGCAAGCTGATACTGCTAAGGACGGCTTGGAATATTATGTGTTTGCCAATGATCAAAAGGGTAAGGCTCTACAGCGCTTTGTCAATAAAAGGCTGGCTAAGCTAAAAAAATCAGGTCAGCTCAGAAAGCTTAGCCAAGCATTTTTGGGAGGAGACTTTGTCACCAAGGTTAATTAATTAATAGGGCTAAAAGCCCTCAAGCTCTGAGTCAGCTTCAATCTTTTGTTGATCTAGCCTTTGAGGCAGTTAGCTGTGGTGTCAAGCTTTTTGGCCTAGCAACTGATTGTTAGTCTTGTACCAGTGGCTGTATTCCTTTAGAATCAGCCATTTTGAGGCTTTGAGAGTGCAGCTCAAGATCAAGCTTGGTAGCTCCAAGGAGGTACTGTCACAGGCAGCTAAAAGAGCTTTTTTCCTTTGTTTGAGTCCTATCCTCTGCGATAGGCTTTTCTTATCGTTATCATGCGGATTTACTATTTTACATGACATCTCAAGAATGTTAAAATGAAAATATTGAGACAAACCAGTATAAAGGGGCGATACATGACATCTACGTTTTTAACAAGTGGGTGGGCTTGGTATGACAAGCTCATCTCGTTGATTCCAGAAGGGAAGCTGTTTAGCTGGCATGCTGTTTTTGATGCCATTCCAGATATTATCAGGCGTCTGCCAATCACACTTGGTTTGACGATAGCTGGTGCTGCCTTGGGTCTTTTTTTGGCCTTGGTTTTTGCCATTGTCAAAATCAACAGGGTTCGCATCCTTTATCCGATTCAAGCGGTTTTTGTTAGCTTTTTGCGTGGAACACCCATCTTGGTTCAGCTAATGCTGAGCTACTATGGTATTCCTCTTTTTCTGAAATTCTTAAATCAACGCTATGGCTTTGACTGGAATATTAATGCCATTCCGGCCTCTGTTTTTGCGATTACAGCCTTTGCCTTCAATGAAGCCGCTTATACGAGTGAAACCATTAGAGCTGCGATTCAATCCGTTGACGCAGGTGAAATTGAGGCTGCTAAGAGCTTAGGAATGACCTCTGTTCAGGTTTATCGCCGAGTTATCATTCCAAATGCTGCTGTTGTGGCAACACCGACCCTGATTAATGGCTTGATAGGCCTGACAAAGGGAACCTCTTTGGCCTTCAATGCAGGTATCGTTGAAATGTTTGCACAGGCCCAGATTCTAGGTGGAGCAGATTATCGTTATTTTGAACGTTATATTTCAGTTGCCTTAGTTTATTGGGGCATTAGTATTTTGATAGAGCAGGCTGGTCGCTTGATTGAATACAAAATGGCTATCAAAGCACCAGTCCCAACAAATAATAGCAAGATAGGAGAATTGCGCTAATGATTAAGGTAACTCATTTAACCAAGTCCTTCTCTGGGCAAAAGGTCTTGGACGACCTAACGGTGACGATTGAAACAGGTCAGGTCATCGCCTTGGTTGGTGCATCAGGCGCAGGGAAATCAACCTTCCTTAGAAGCATGAATTATCTTGAACAGCCAGACACAGGGAGTATTGCTATTGATGACTTTGCAGTTGACTTTGAACACATCACAAAAGAAGACATTCTAACGCTTAGACGAAAATTAGCGATGGTTTTTCAGCAATTTAACCTTTTTGAACGCCGCACAGCGCTTGACAATGTCAAGGAAGGCTTAAAAATAGTTAAAAAACTGTCTGACCAAGAAGCAACAGACATAGCTAGAGCAGAATTAGCTAAGGTTGGCTTGTCTGATCGCGAAAACCATTACCCTCGTCATCTATCTGGCGGTCAAAAGCAAAGGGTTGCTATTGCACGTGCTTTAGCAATGAAGCCAGATGTGCTCTTATTAGATGAGCCGACCTCAGCCTTAGACCCTGAGCTGGTTGGAGAGGTTGAACGGTCTATTATTGATGCTGCCAAGGCAGGTCAAACGATGATTTTAGTGAGTCATGATATGGCTTTTGTTTATCAGGTTGCAGATAGGGTGCTTTTTTTAGACAAGGGGAAAATTCTTGAAGAGGGAGCTCCTGAGCAGATCTTTAGACACCCTAAGGAAGCAAGAACAAAGGAATTTTTTGCAAACTATGCAAAAACGTATATTTAAAAGCCGGCTTTTGATATAATAAAAAGGTCTAGGTAGGCTAGGCTTTTCTTGTATGTGCTTAAAAGCTAAGCTGCCATGAAAAAAGGTTATGGTAATCAGGTAGATAAAGATGTTAGTAGAAATTTTTCGCTTTTATTTGGAAGGTCTGTTGTTAGCAGCTATTACGATGGTCATGCTTTGTCTTTTGTGGATTTTATGGCGTGCTGTGACCAAAAAGGATAAAACCATTCTCCAGAGACAGGCATTTTTATATGAGATGATCATGGTTGCTATTTTGACGATTCCGATTTTGTCCTTTGCCTTTATGAGCATTCTGGTGGTATTGAAGGCGAAATAATTGCAATATGATGTAGCTATTGTTAAAATGATGACAAGACTATTAAGAGGAGTTAACCCATGTACGATACACTCATTATTGGATCAGGACCTGCTGGTATGACAGCTGCTTTATATGCAGCACGTAGTAACCTACGAGTTGGCATTATTGAGCAGGGAGCACCCGGTGGTCAAATGAATAACACATCAGATATTGAAAATTATCCTGGCTATGATCACATTTCAGGACCAGAGCTATCGCTAAAGATGTATGAGCCGCTTGAAAAATTTAAGGTTGAAAACATTTATGGCATTGTTCAAAGGGTTGAGGATTGTGGTGATTATAAGCGTGTGTACACAGAAGATACGCACTACGATACTAAAACAGTGATTGTCGCGACAGGAGCAAAGCATCGTCTTTTAGGTGTTGCTGGAGAAGAGGAGTACACCAGCCGAGGTGTTTCTTATTGTGCGGTCTGTGATGGCGCTTTCTTTCGCAATCAGGAGCTATTAGTTGTGGGAGGTGGAGATTCAGCAGTTGAGGAAGCAATCTACCTGACCCAGTTTGCTAAGAAGGTAACGATTGTGCATCGTCGTGATCAGCTGCGTGCCCAAAAGATCTTGCAGGAGCGTGCCTTTGCCAACGAAAAGCTTGATTTTATCTGGGATTCTGTTGTCAGGGAGATTCAAGGAAACGACATTAAGGTTTCTAATGTTATGATTGAAAATGTCAAAACAGGTCAAGTGACTAGTCATGATTTTGGTGGTGTCTTTATCTATGTCGGCTTGATTCCAGTTACTCAAATGGTATCTGAGCTAGGCATTACCAATCAAGAGGGCTGGATTCTTACAGATGATCAAATGAAGACAAGTATTCCTGGTATTTTTGCTGTCGGTGATGTTCGTCAAAAGCAGTTGCGTCAGATCACAACAGCAGTTGGAGATGGTGCCATTGCTGGTCAAGGCGTCTACCATTACATTGAAAATCTAACATCTTAAAAAGGTCAACGCTAAAAAGGTTCAGTTGACCTTTTTAGTTTGCAAACCTTAGATAAAGTTGAACATTTTCTGAAAAACAGATATAATAGTGGTGTTTTTTTTATTGAATGGAGAGTCAAATGTCTACAAAAGAAGCTAAAAGCACTAAGGAACTTGAAAATGGCATGGTAAGAGGGCTGCAAAACCGACATGTTCAGCTCATTGCGATAGCAGGCACCATTGGAACAGGTCTCTTTCTAGGAGCTGGTCGCTCTATTGCGTTAACGGGCCCGTCTATTATCTTTGTTTACATGATTACGGGTGTCTTTATGTTTTTGATGATGCGGGCTATTGGTGAGATGCTGTACTATGACCCGGATCAGCATACCTTTATCAATTTCATTACAAAATATATTGGGCCAGGCTGGGGCTATTTTTCTGGGCTTTCTTACTGGATTTCTCTTATCTTTATTGGCATGGCAGAGATTACAGCTGTCGCCTCCTATGTTCAGTTCTGGTTTCCTGCTTGGCCGTCTTGGCTGATTCAGCTCGTTTTTTTGGTGTTGCTTAGCTCCATCAATTTAATTGCTGTGCGAGTCTTTGGAGAGACTGAGTTTTGGTTTGCCATGATTAAGATTGTTGCGATTTTGGCTTTGATTGCAACAGCAATCTTTATGGTTTTGACCGGCTTTGAAACGCATGTAGGTCATGCAAGCCTTGCTAATATTGTGGATCACTTTTCACTGTTTCCAAATGGGAAGCTGAAATTTTTCATGGCCTTTCAGATGGTTTTCTTTGCCTATCAAGCCATCGAATTTGTTGGTATTACAACATCTGAGACAGCAAATCCTAGAAAGGTCTTGCCAAAGGCCATCCAAGAGATTCCGATGCGGATTGTCATTTTTTACGTTGGTGCTTTGGTGTCTATTATGGCGATTGTGCCTTGGTATCAGCTGCCTACGGACGAATCTCCCTTTGTGATGGTCTTTAAGCTGATTGGGATTAAATGGGCTGCTGCTTTAATTAATTTTGTGGTCTTAACATCAGCGGCATCAGCCCTAAATTCGACCCTGTATTCGACAGGGCGGCATTTGTATCAAATCGCTAATGAGACCCCAAATGCTCTTACTAAAGCCTTAAGGATTAACACTCTGTCTCGTCAAGGGGTACCAAGCAGGGCTATTATTGCCTCAGCTGTTACTGTTGGAGTGTCGGCCTTGATTAATATCCTGCCGGGTGTTTCAGACGCCTTTTCGCTGATTACGGCCTCCTCATCTGGTGTTTATATTGCGATTTATGCTTTGACCATGCTTGCGCATTGGAAATATCGTCAATCCAGTGACTTTATGCCAGATGGTTATTTGATGCCAAGCTATCAGCTAACAACGCCATTGACCCTAGCTTTTTTTGCCTTTGTTTTTATTTCCCTGTTTTTACAGAAGTCCACTTATATCGGGGCAATCGGTGCTAGCATTTGGATCCTAGTCTTTGGCTGCTATAGTCAGCTCAAGTGTAAAAAGTGTTAAAGCGCTAAGGTGTGAGTTAAACAGATTGAAGAAAGGGCTATTTTGGTCAATTTCTTCAATCTTTTTTTATGAATGCTATCAACTGAAACTGCTTTTGTTAAAAAGCCATAAGCCCTTGTGCTATAGACTTTTTAGGAAGGTACTGGCAAAAAATATGTTAGGCTTAATAGCAGCTCAAGGCTTCTTTTTTAGAAAGCTTGAGCAGAGGATTTTAGTTGAGTCTTACAGGCCTATGCTAAAAATATGGTATAATAATAACAATTATGTTAAGGAGTTACTTATATGTACAGAGATGATAGTTTAACCCTTCATACTGATTTATATCAATTAAATATGATGCAGGTTTATTTTGAGCAGGGCATTCATAATCGTAATGCTGTCTTTGAGGTTTATTTTCGTAGAGAGCCTTTTAGCAATGGCTATGCAGTTTTTGCTGGTCTGCAAAGAATCGTAGAATACCTTGAGCAATTGACCTTTTCTGAGACTGATTTGGCTTATTTGGAGGAGCTAGGCTACAGTCCTTCTTTTTTGACCTATCTCAGAGAGCTTCGTTTAGAGCTGACGATTCGCTCAGCACAAGAGGGAGACTTGGTCTTTGCCAATGAGCCTATTGTTCAGGTTGAAGGACCTTTAGGTCAATGTCAGCTCGTAGAGACAGCTCTTTTGAATATCGTGAATTTCCAAACCTTGATTGCTACAAAGGCAGCCCGTATTCGCTCTGTTATTGAAGATGAGCCTCTATTAGAGTTTGGGACACGTCGCGCTCAGGAAATGGACGCTGCTATTTGGGGGACACGTGCTGCCGTTATTGGCGGAGCAGACGCGACAAGTAACATTCGTGCCGGAAAGCGCTTTGACATTCCTGTGTCTGGCACGCATGCACATGCTCTAGTACAGGCCTATGGTAATGATTATGATGCTTTCAAGGCCTATGCCAGTGTGCACAAGGATTGTATTTTCTTGGTTGATACCTATGATACGCTAAGAGTAGGTGTGCCAACAGCTATTCGTGTGGCTAAGGAATTGGGTGATAAGATTAATTTCTTGGGTGTTCGTCTGGACTCTGGTGACCTTGCTTACCTATCTAAGAGGGTACGTCAGCAGCTAGACGCTGCCGGCTTCACAGAGGCTAAGATCTACGCTTCCAATGATTTAGATGAAAATACAATCCTCAACCTGAAAATGCAAAAGGCTAAAATTGACGTTTGGGGTGTTGGAACAAAATTGATTACAGCCTATGATCAACCAGCTCTAGGTGCGGTCTATAAGATTGTTTCGATAGAGCAGGCAGATGGTACCATGCGCGATACCATCAAGCTATCAAATAATGCTGAAAAGGTATCAACACCAGGTAAAAAGCAGGTTTGGCGAATTACCAGCCGCGAAAAGGGCAAATCAGAAGGCGACTACATCACCTTTACAGGTGTTAATGTCAATGAGCTAGAAGAAAT
The DNA here is from genome assembly GCF_015689395.1 of Streptococcus equi subsp. zooepidemicus. Classification (NCBI taxonomy): domain Bacteria; kingdom Bacillati; phylum Bacillota; class Bacilli; order Lactobacillales; family Streptococcaceae; genus Streptococcus; species Streptococcus equi. The sequence goes on along the minus strand of NZ_CP065054.1, from coordinate 1,721,569 downwards.
TCACATGTTCCACCCGACTTATACCTACATTAATAAAACCGTCAGAGATTTTGATGCTGTTCCTTTGCTAGTAGATATTTTTGATAAAGGAAAGCTAGTTTATCAGTTGCCAAGCTTAAAAGACATCAAGGCTTATGCTAGAAAGGAATTTGATAAGCTTTGGGACGAATACAAGCGTGTCTTGAATCCACAGCACTATCCTGTGGATCTTGCGCTTGATGTTTGGCAAAATAAGATGCATCTCATTGACAAAATTCGCAAGGAAGCCAGTAAAAGGAGTGATTGTATATGACATTACAAGAGGATATCATTCGTCAGCTTGGAGTCAAAGCAGTGATTGATCCTAAGCAGGAGATTCGCCAGTCGGTTGATTTTTTAAAGGCCTATTTGCTAAAACATCCTTTTTTAAAGACTTATGTCTTAGGGATTTCTGGTGGTCAGGATTCTAGCTTAGCCGGAAGGCTAGCTCAAATAGCGATTGAGGAGCTGCGTGCTGAAACAGGTGATAAGCAGTACCAATTTATCGCTGTCCGCTTGCCCTATGGTGTTCAGGCAGATGAGGCAGACGCACAAAGAGCTTTAGCATTTATTCAACCTGATCAAGTCTTGACGGTTAATATTAAAGAGGCTGTTGATGGTCAGCTAAGAGCCTTAGAGGTGGCAGGGCTTGAGATTTCTGACTTTAACAAGGGAAACATTAAGGCGCGTCAGCGTATGATTAGTCAGTATGCTATTGCTGGTCAGACAGCTGGTGCTGTCATTGGGACAGATCATGCTGCCGAAAATGTTACAGGCTTTTTCACCAAGTTTGGTGATGGCGGAGCGGATATTCTGCCACTTTTTCGGTTGACTAAGCGGCAGGGCAAGGCCTTGTTGAAGGAGCTAAAGGCTGATCCTAGCCTCTATGAGAAGGTGCCAACAGCAGATCTGGAGGATAAGAAGCCAGGACTTGCAGATGAGGTGGCATTAGGTGTTAGCTATCAAGAGATAGATGACTACTTAGAGGGACATAGGATTTCCGCTGAAGCTCAGGCAAGGCTTGAAGCTTGGTGGCACAAAGGGCAGCATAAGCGCCATCTGCCAATTACTATTTTTGATGACTTTTGGAAGTGATCCTCAAACCTATACAGGCTATAGATAAACCAATGCTATTTTAAATAGGTGAGGAGGGACAGAAGCTTCTATTAGGCATGAATCTAGTAGCTGTTGCCTAAGAGCTTCCCTCATCCTTAGCCCTATGAAGACTCTGACTTAGGGCTTTCTTGTAAATGGGATTGGGGTAGTCGTTGATTTGTCCCTATCTTAAAGCAGCCAAGATAAAGGAGAATGCTCAGCTAACTAAAAACCAGAGGCTTTAAGGTTGGGAGGTCTCTGGTTTTAGCTTTGCCATATGTTTCAGCTAGCTACCTGCAGTTTCTTGGACTAGCTGATAATGTCCTATCAATTGCTTTTGCTGTAGTAGAGACAATTTTTTGTGCTAATCACCATGATGACGTGAAGACTAGATACAGCTAGCTTCTTTGAGCCAATGCTGAGGTGGACATATGACATGTTTAGGTGCTCAAAGTCCAGCAGGTTTTGTCGTCTTTTGAGATGGCTTTTTGTCTGGTTATTGGAAAGCTGCTACTTAGCTTTAAAAATTAAGCCAGCCTAATTTTTTTACTTGAAGAATATCAAATAAGGTCTATAATAGAAGTAATCCTTAAAAATGAAATTGACAGTATTTATGGATTTTTCTGTCAACTTTATTTTTAGGTGTTGTTATTTATTATCTTTGGAGGAAAATGATGTCAGTATTAACAGAGACATTTACAGAACAGCTATATGCTAATTATGAAGCTAATGCTAAATATTTAGCTCTAGAAAATGCCATCACTCACAATGGCTTGCTTAAATCCTTGGAGACAAGACAAAGTGAGATCGACAATGATTTTGTCTTTTCCATTGACTTGACAAAGGATAAGGTCTCTAATCAAAAGGCTTCAGGTCGTTGCTGGATGTTTGCAGCCTTAAACACCTTTCGCCATAAGCTTATTTCAGAATTTAAATTAGAAGATTTTGAGTTGTCACAAGCACACACCTTTTTCTGGGACAAATACGAAAAATCAAACTGGTTTATGGAACAGGTGATTGCAACTGCTGATCAAGCCTTGACTAGCCGTAGGGTTAAGTTTCTTTTGGACGTTCCGCAGCAAGACGGTGGTCAGTGGGACATGGTTGTAGCCCTGTTTGAAAAATATGGTGTTGTGCCAAAATCAGTCTACCCAGAGTCTGTGTCATCAAGCAATAGTCGTGAGCTAAATCAATACCTCAATAAGCTCTTGCGTCAGGACGCTCAGATTCTTCGAGATGTGATCAGTGCTGGTGCTGATTATCAGGCAGTACAGGCTAAAAAAGAAGAGCTACTTCAGGAAATCTTTAATTTCTTAGCCATGAATCTTGGCTTGCCACCTCGTCAGTTTGATTTTGCTTATCGTGATAAGGATAATCACTATCATGCTGATAGAGGGGTCACACCACAGACGTTTTATGAAAAATATGTTGGCCTAAAGCTGTCTGACTATGTGTCTGTTATTAATGCTCCAACAGCTGATAAGCCTTATGGCAAATCTTATACGGTTGATATGCTTGGTAATGTTGTTGGCAGTCCTGAGGTGCGCTACCTTAATCTTGATATGGAGCGCTTCAAGGAGCTTGCTATTAAGCAAATGCAGGCTGGAGAGTCTGTTTGGTTTGGTTCAGATGTTGGTCAAGTATCAGACCGTCAAAAGGGTATCTTAGCCCTTAATACCTATGATTTTCAGGCAGGCATGGATATTCAATTGAGCCAGGACAAGGCTGGTCGTCTTGATTACAGCGAAAGCTTAATGACACATGCTATGGTTTTGACAGGTGTTGATTTAGATGATACTGGCAAGCCTATCAAATGGAAGGTTGAAAATTCTTGGGGAGATAAGGTTGGTGACAAAGGCTACTTTGTTGCTTCTGATGCTTGGATGGACGAGTATACTTATCAGATTGTGGTTCGCAAGGATCTCCTAACAGCTGATGAGCTAGCAGCCTATGAGGCAGAGCCACAGGTGCTTGCTCCTTGGGATCCGATGGGTGCTTTAGCCAAATAATTGAAAAAACTGGTTCAGAACATTTGAACCAGTTTTTTGTTATCAGTTGGTTTTCTTATCATCGGTGGAGCTTGATTGCTGCTCTGATGATGACGTTGTGCTATCGTTTGCTTCTGAGTGGCTGTCTTCAGTTGTATCCTCATCTGAGGATTGACTTGAAGATGAGCTGTTATTACCATAGAGGTTGTTGTAGACAGAGCTTGTATAATCGCTACTGTTTGTATAGGTACCACTTAGGTAGAGGAAGCCGCCGCTGCGATAGAGCCCGCTTGGCATGGTCCAATCCTCACTGTAGCCGCCGGTGAGATAGCTGATCATGTTGCGATAAACATGAGAAGCAATTTCTAGGCTGTAGCCATAAATTGGCGTCATACGGTTTTTATAACCAGTCCAAACCGCCATAGCGTATCGGTTGGTGTAGCCAACAAAGTTTTCATCTGGCGCCATTGTTCCCACGTAATCAGGAGATAGTCCATGTGTCTCAACAATTTGTGCCAGCTCCTCATCGGTATAGTTTGAGGTACCAGTTTTACCAGCCTGTGCAACTCCTGGGATAGCCGCAGCAGTACCTGTACCGTAGGTTAGTACCGTTTTTAGCATATCAGTCATCATATAGGCTGTTGTTTCCTTCATGGCACGCTTGCCCTTGTTTTCGATAACCTTGCTGGTGCCGTCGCTGAATTCAATTTTGTTGACGTATTGTGGCTTATAATAGAGTCCACCGTTGGCAAAAGCCGCATAGGCAGCAGCCATTTTTTCACTGCTTGCACCGTATTTTGAATCAGAGCTGCTATTGTTACTTGAGATGGCATTTGAATAATGCATCTCTGGATAGTTAATGCCCAGATCACTGAGGAAGGATTGTGCATAGCTAAGTCCTGCCGCCTCTAGAGCCCTAACTGCAGGGACGTTTCGTGATTGCATGAGAGCAGCTTGAATGGTCATCCAGCCATAGTATCTACGATCCCAGTTATAGAGCTGAGTGTGTGTCCCTGGCCAATAGTAGACAGAGTCGTTAGTTGTTTGAGCTGTAGAGTTGTAAGCACCAGATTCAATAGCAGGTCCATAGTCTGTGATCGGCTTCATGGTGGATCCCCAGTCACGATCGGTTAAGACAGCCTGATTGGTTCCAAAGGAAACGTTGGTATCCTGATTGCGTCCTCCTAATTGGGCGATAACGTGTCCATTTGTGACATCAATAACGGTTGAGGCAACCTGAAAGTCAGCATCAGGGTAATACACATAGTCCTCAGAATTGTAAATGTCATAAAGTCTTTTTTGGGCCTCTGGAATGATGTTTGTGTAAACCTTTAGACCAGAGGTAAAGATATCCTTGTTGGTCTCAGCCTTTACCTGCTCGATCACCTGCTTTAAGTAATTATCCATATATTTTGGATAGCTAGCGCGTTGCTGGAGGGGCTGTAGGCCTTCTGATATAGGTGTGGCGATAGCTGCCTCGTACTCAGCCTTGGTAATGTTCTTTTCAGCATACATTTGCTGAAGGACAATATTTCGGCGGCTTTGAGCTGTCTCAGGCTGTGTGTAGGGGTCATACTGGCTTGGGGCCTGTGGAATCCCTGCCAGCAAGGCTAGCTGAGCATAGGACAAATCTTTCAAATCCTTGCCATAATAGGCCTTAGCTGCTGTCAGCATACCATAATTACCATTTCCCATATAAACCTTGTTGATGTAGAAGGTCAGGATTTCTTGCTTGGTATATTTTCGCTCCATTTGAAGGGCCAGCCAAACCTCCTGAGCTTTTCGCTTCAAGGTCTGGTCAGACTCATTTGTCGAGAAGTAGGCTAGCTTAATCAGCTGCTGATCAAGTGTAGACCCCCCTTGGGTGGTTTTGCTTGTTAAATTGTGAAAGGCTGCACCTAAGATACGGTAGAGATCAACACCTCGATGATTAAAAAAGCGCTTGTCTTCTATAGAAATAATAGCATTGACCAGATTAATAGGAATGCTGTCAGCTGTAACATTTTCACGCTTTTCAGAGCCCAAGTCGGCAATCAAATGATTATTACCGTCATAAACAAGACTGGAATTGGTTGATTTGAGCTGGGCCTCAGAAAGCTTAGGGGCGCTGTTGATATAGTAAGCAAACAAAAGGCCTCCTAAGGCAATTGTCGCAATGATAAGGCTAAGAATAGCGCCTAATGCATATTTCAGGAATTTAAGGATTTTTGGATTGTTAATTGTAATCACCGCCTAAAAATTTTTGTTCTATAATATCTAAATAAGGAACCTGTGGAAATGCTCCTAGCTTGACCTCAAAGCCGTTTTTTCTGATATAATCAAGTGGCATTGATTTGTTGCCTCTGTCAATCTGATAAAAATCAATGAGTGCTTTGGCAGGTAAATAATAGGTTTCCTTTAGTGTCGCAAAGTGAAGGAGGACAAAGCAAATGCCTTTTTGCTTTAAAACAGCAGCCATGTGCTCAATCTGATGTGCGTGAAAGTTTTTCATTGGCATAGCTGTTTTTTGTCTTGTTTCTTTAGCTTCAAAATCAATATAATGCCCTTTGTAGATACCAGAATAGTCGGTCGTTGAAGCCTGCTTAAAATAAGCCTCAACAATCTTGGCTCGACTACGTCTTGGATAGTCTACCTTGACAATCTGTATCGGAGTTGGCTTTTTATGAATGACAGCAATGCCCTTGGCCAAGTAATAAGCGTTGGTTGCATTAATGGCTGCTTCAAAGGACATACCACGATTAGCAAAGTCTACTTGCTTGTGCTTTTGCTGCTTTTGAAGAGGGGCCACCTTCTGGCGAATAGGTTTATGAGGGTAGTTAACCATTGTTCTCCTAACATCATGACTTAATAATAATTTAAGTATTCACATTATAACATATTTTTGAAAGGATAACATCTAATGACTGCAATTCTCGTGACAGGCTATCGAAGTTTTGAGCTGGGCATCTTTAGTGAAAAGGATAAAAGAGTTGCCATTATCAAAAAAGCGATCAAAAGAGATCTAATTGCTTATCTTGAGGAGGGCGTAGACTGGTTTATTTTTACTGGGAATTTAGGGTTTGAGCAGTGGGCTCTAGAGGTAGCTAATGACCTCAAAAAGACCTACCCCTTAAAAACAGCTACTATTTTTGCTTTTGAAACGCATGGCAGTACTTGGAATGATCGTAATCAAGAGCTATTGCAGCAATTTCAGGCGACTGATTTTGTCAAATATAGCTATCCCAGCTATGAAAGCCCTAAACAGCTAAAGAGCTACCATCACTTTTTAATTCACAATACAGACGGAGCCTATCTTTTTTATGATAGTGAGCACGAAACGCGCCTAAGCTATTTGCTAGCAGCTATGAAGGAGCAGCCCTGCTATCCCCTTTCTTTTCTAGATTTTGAACGTTTAAACGACATTGCAGATGAGTAGCTAATGACATTTAAAAATCACTGGTATTTAAATACTTGCTTTTTAATTTATTTTTCTGTATCATAAATAGTGATATCAAAGTTTGATATTTGAAAAAGATTGACCGTTTGGAGAGTATAGAATGACAGGTATAATTTATAGTCCAAAGGACATTTTTGAGCAAGAATTTAAGACCAGTATGCGTGGCTTTGATAAAAAGGAGGTCGACGAATTCCTTGATAACGTTATCAAGGATTATGAGTATTTCAATGCTCAGATCGAGGCTCTAAAGGCTGAAAATGAGGCCTTAAAAAAGGCTAAGGCTCAGATGCGTGATCCTTTGACAGGCAACTCTCAAACGGTATCACAACCAACTAGAGTAGCACAGTCAGCCACCAATTTTGACATGCTAAAGCGCATTAGCAAGCTGGAAAAAGAGGTTTTTGGAAAGCAAATTATTGAGTAATGTAGATGTGCAATTTTTGGATAATCGCGTAGTATTGCAATACTATGAGGAAAGTCCATGCTAGCACCGGCTGTGATGCCGGTAGTGTTTGTGCTAGGCGAACAAATAAGCCTAGGGATGTGTTTGACACATTACGGCGAGTGAAAAGGCTAAGTCCTTGATATGCTAGAGTAACTCTGAAAGTGCCACAGTGACGTAGTTTTTATGGAAACGTAAAAAGTGGAACGCGGTAAACCCCTCAAGCTAGCAACCCAAACTTTGGTAGGGGCATGGGATAGTTGGAAACGAACAAGCTATCCTGACTGTTGACAGACAGTAGACAGATGATTATCGAAGGAGATAATACCTAGTTATTTCTGGAACAAAACATGGCTTATAGAAAATTGCATAATAGGTTAAGCTAGCATATGCTAGCTTTTATTTGGTTAGGATGGAAAGAGCTATATGAAAGAACAATTTACATTAGTAGCAACTGCAGCAGCTGGACTAGAGTCTGTTGTGGGTAAGGAATTAAAGGCCTTGGGCTTTGTTTGCCGAGTGGATAATGGCAAGGTATTCTTTGAAGGTGATATTGAAGCTATTGCTAAGGCAAATCTCTGGCTGCGAGCGGCTGACCGTATCAAGATTATTGTAGGTCAGTTCCCGGCACGAAGCTTTGAGGAGCTGTTTCAGGGGGTATTTGCCTTAGATTGGGAGCATTATTTGCCCTTAGGTGCTAGGTTTCCTATTGCAAAGGCTAAGTGTGTTAAGTCAACCCTGCACAACGAGCCAAGTGTTCAGGCTGTTACCAAAAAAGCCATTGTCAGAAAATTGCAGCAGCATTTTCATAGACCAGAGCATATTCCTTTGCAAGAGGTGGGGGCTGAGTTCAAAATTGAGGTCTCAATCCTAAAGGATCAGGCTACCCTGATGATTGATACTAGTGGCTCAAGCCTATTTAAGCGTGGCTACCGGGTGGAAAAAGGGGGAGCTCCTATTAAGGAAAACATGGCAGCAGCTATCCTCAAGCTGTCTAATTGGTTTCCGGATAAGCCCTTGGTTGATCCCACCTGTGGATCGGGGACCTTTTGTATCGAGGCGGCTCTCATCGGAATGAATATCGCTCCTGGCTTTAATCGCTCCTTTGCCTTTGAGGAATGGAGCTGGGTGGACAAGGATCGTGTTCAAAAGGTTCGTGACGCTGCTGAAAAAGAGGCTAATTACGATATTGAGCTGGATATTTCAGGCTTTGATATTGACGGTCGTATGGTTGAGCTTGCCAAGAGAAATGCTGAGGCGGCTGGCTTGGCTGATGTCATTACCTTTAAGCAAATGCGCTTGCAGGATTTCCGTACAGACAAGATAAACGGTGTCATCATTTCAAATCCTCCTTATGGAGAGCGTTTGCTTGATGACAAAGCAGTAGACATCTTGTATAATGAGATGGGACAGGTCTTTGCTCCATTAGTTACCTGGAGCAAGTTTATTTTGACGAGTGATGATCACTTTGAACAAAAATATGGTCAAAAAGCTGATAAAAAACGTAAGCTTTATAATGGTACTCTAAGGGTTGATTTGTATCAATTTTATGGAGAGAGGGTAAAGCGCAATCTGATATAGAGAGGTAAAAAACGTGTCAGAAAAAAGCAAAGCATTTGAATCAGAGGCAGAAAGCCAAAATTTGGAGCTTCATGAAGCCAAAAAAATGACAATCGGTGAGGCAGTACGCAAGGACTCAGAGCTAAAAGCAGGGATTACCGAGGACGATAGTGTTTTAGACAAATATATTAAGCGGCATCGTAACGAAGTGTCATCACAAAAGTTTGATGCAAAGTATATGGAGTTAGATACAGCAAGTCTGGATAACTTTATCAAAAAACAAAGAGAGGAGCTCAGCAAAGCCGGCTTAGTTGATGTTGAGCCAGTGGACGAGGCTTCAACAGAGGAGAAGCCAGCTGGTGAGACCTCATTCATTGAGCCTCTAGCAGCTAGAGCTGACACTTCAGCGGCAGCTACTGATTCTGCTAGTGACTTTACTGGGCAGCCAGCTGATGACGCAGTTAGCGAGCGGCCTGCAGAAGTAGAGAGTATTTTATCAGATAGCTATGTCAGTCGTAGGTCTAAAAAGAAAAAGCCCCTGTTTGCTATTTTATTAGCCCTGCTAACCCTTGCAGCCTCAGCCTTTGCCCTCAACTATATCTATCAGCTGTCTAAGCATAAGCCTCAGCCAAAGGCTACTATTTCTAAAAAAGCAAGAAGCAAAACGTCAACGGTTAACCAGACCAACAAAACAAAGGCTAATGCTAAAGCCTTTGAAGATCTTTACAAGACATTTTTCACAGATAATGATAAAACAACCCTAAAAAATAGCGCCTTTGATCAGCTACCAGATTTGGAGGCTGCTTTAAAAAGGCTTGAGGGGACAGCCTATTATGACAAGGCTAAGGAAAAGGTTACTGGGCTGAAAAAGCAACTAACAGCGATTCAGGCGGTTAATGGGAAATTTACAACAGCTGCAATTGTCAATGGTGAAAAAGTTGCAGCTGAGGTCAAGGCTAATGCTAATTTTGATGACCTAGCTAGTGATACGCTAACCACCGGTAATGCAAAACTTGATTCATTGCTACAATCAAGCATCAAGGCAGGTCGTGAGCAGCTAGCAAGCAGGTCTGCTACCCAAGCAGCCAGCACTCCAGCTGCTTCTGCCTCACCAGTAAGCCCTGCAGCTCCACAGGCTCCTGCCGTACCAGCTCCAGCTGCTCCAATATATGGCATTACAGGCTATGACCCTTCAATATTGCAGCGTGACCTGTCTCGTGTGCCTTACAATCAGGCTATGATTGCTGATACAGGAAACCCTGCTTGGGCCTTTAATCCAGGTGTGCTTGAGCGTATTGTGGCTACCTCACAAGCAAGGGGTTATATTTCAGGTAATGATTATATTCTGGAGCCGGTCAATATTATCAATGGAAATGGCTACTACAACATGTTTAAGCCTGATGGCACCTATCTCTTTTCATTGAACTGCAAAACAGGCTATTTTGTCGGAAATGGCAAGGGGCATGCAGAGGACTTAGACTATTAATCTTTAGAAGACAAGGTGTGATCCTGAGCTGGATACCCTAGTTATCACAGGTGCTAAAAGGCAAAGGGATTGAGCCCTGCCTTTGGCACCTTTTTGAATGCATTAAAAGCCTCCTTTTCATTAGCAGAAAAGCGAGGCTTTCATTGTTATGAGGTGACATGGCGGTTAAATGGATCGTCAGAGATCCCTTGCTTGAGAATAAGCTGGGCCCATTCCTTAGCAGCAAAAAGGCTGTGGTCCTTGTAATTGCCGCAGGATTCAATGGTTGTTCCGGGAACGTCCTCCCAAGTGATGCCTGTAGCGATTTCCTCTAGGCTGGACGTGATAACCTTAGCAATGTCTGTTGAACTGTGCTTGCCCCACATGATGAGGTGAAAGCCTGTGCGGCAGCCAAAGGGGGAGCAATCAATCATTCCATCAATGCGTTGACGAATGAGCTTGGCTAATAAATGCTCGATGGTGTGTAAACCGGCCGTCTCAATGGCAGCCTGATTAGGCTGAACAAGCCGAACATCAAAATTTGTAATCACATCTCCCTTGGGTCCAAATTCCTCAGAGATTAGTCTTACATAGGGTGCCTTAACAATGGTATGATCAAGCTCAAAGCTTTCAACAATAACTTCTTTTGGCATTAGAAACTCCTTTTTATTTTTATCAATATCATAACATAAAATCACTAGATTTTAGAAAAATGCAGGTGGATTTTAAATTGTCTAAATCTTCATTTTATGATAGACTAGGAGATGGCTTTCTATTAATGAAAACTAAACTATTATTGAGGTAAAGACATGTTAATTAATATCATAACATTGCTTGTCTGTGGCCTCATTGGTGTAATATTAGGTTATGCACTTATTTCGATTAGACTCAAGTCTGCGAAGGAAGCTGCAGAGTTGACTCTTTTAAACGCTGAACAGGATGCTGTTGATATTCGTGGCAAGGCAGAGGCTGATGCTGCTCATATCAAAAAGACAGCACAACGTGAAAGTAAAGCAAGTCGTAAAGAATTACTTTTAGAAGCAAAGGAAGAGGCAAGAAAGTATCGTGAAGAAATTGAACAGGAATTTAAATCTGAAAGACAAGAGCTTAAACAGCTGGAGACGCGCTTAGCAGAGCGTGCTCTAACTCTTGATCGTAAGGATGAAAATCTATCAAGTAAAGAAAAAGTACTAGATAGCAAAGAGCAAAGTCTGACCGATAAATCTAAGCACATTGATGAGCGACAGGCACAGGTTGAAAGGCTTGAGCAAGAAAAAAAGGCAGAGCTCCAACGAGTTGCTGCTATGACTATTGCAGAGGCGCGTGAGGTTATCCTGATGGAGACTGAAAACAAGCTGACGCATGAGATCGCAACACGCATTCGTGATGCAGAGCGTGACATCAAGGACAGGACAGACAAGACTGCTAAGGACCTGCTTGCACAGGCCATGCAACGTATGGCTGGTGAGTATGTGACTGAGCAGACGATTACAAGTGTGCACTTGCCTGATGATAACATGAAAGGGCGTATTATCGGTCGAGAGGGTCGCAATATCCGTACTCTGGAGAGTCTGACAGGGATTGATGTGATCATTGACGATACCCCAGAAGTGGTTGTTTTATCAGGCTTTGACCCTATTCGTCGAGAGATTGCTCGTATGACCCTAGAGTCCTTGATTGCTGATGGTCGTATTCACCCGGCGCGTATCGAGGAATTGGTTGAGAAAAATCGTCTTGAGATGGACAATAGGATTCGTGAATATGGTGAGGCTGCTGCCTATGAGATCGGTGCGCCTAACCTCCACCCGGATTTGATTAAGATCATGGGGCGCTTACAGTTTCGTACCTCATTTGGTCAAAATGTTTTACGCCACTCAGTTGAGGTTGGTAAGCTAGCTGGTATTCTAGCTGGCGAGCTTGGTGAAAATGTGGCACTTGCACGTCGCGCAGGCTTCTTGCACGATATGGGCAAGGCTATTGATCGTGAGGTTGAGGGAAGCCACGTTGAGATTGGTATGGAGTTTGCTCGCAAGTACAAGGAGCACCCTGTTGTAGTGAACACCATAGCCAGCCATCATGGCGATGTCGAGCCAGATTCAGTTATTGCGGTTCTGGTAGCTGCTGCTGATGCTCTTAGCTCTGCTCGTCCAGGTGCTCGCAATGAATCTGTGGAAAACTATATTAAGCGTCTTCGTGACCTTGAAGAAATCGCAACAAGCTTTGATGGTGTTCAAAGCAGCTTTGCCCTCCAAGCCGGTCGAGAGATTCGCATCATGGTTCAGCCAGAAAAGATTTCTGATGACGAGATTGTGGTCCTCTCACATAAGGTCAGAGAAAAGATTGAAAATAATCTGGATTACCCAGGAAATATCAAGGTAACCGTTATTCGTGAAATGCGAGCAATAGATTATGCTAAATAAAAAAGGAAAGAGTGTATGCTTTTCAAAAGCCAGAGCTTAGCCTCTAGCTTTGAGAAGGCGTCTATCTCTTCCTTTTTCTTTCTTAGGATTGGGCTGATAATTGTCTTGAAAAACGATAGCCTTTTTGATAAACTATTAGAAAGCAATCAATAAGGAGAATACAATGTCTGAACGCGGTTTGTTAATCGTTTTCTCTGGCCCCTCAGGCGTCGGAAAGGGAACGGTGAGACAAGAGATTTTTTCAACGCCAGATCATAAATTTGAATATTCTGTTTCGATGACGACACGTCCACAGAGACCAGGTGAAGTTGATGGGGTTGATTATTTCTTCCGCACACGAGAAGAATTTGAAGAGCTAATAAAAAATGGTCAAATGCTAGAATATGCAGAGTATGTCGGCAATTACTATGGCACTCCCTTAACCTATGTTAATGAAACCCTTGATAAGGGTGTTGATGTCTTTTTAGAAATTGAGGTACAGGGTGCTTTGCAGGTAAAGGCTAAGGTGCCTGATGGTGTCTTCATTTTTCTAACGCCGCCAGATTTAGATGAATTGCAGGACCGTCTGGTTGGTCGTGGAACAGACAGCCAAGAGGTGATTGCCAAGCGTATCGAAAGAGCCAAGGAAGAGATTGCACTCATGCGGGAGTATGATTATGCTGTGGTCAACGACGAGGTTCCTCTAGCCGCCGAGCGTGTTAAGCGGATTATTGAGACCGAGCATTTCCGCGTTGAGCGTGTGATTGGTCGCTATGACCAAATGATTAAAACAACAAAATCTCTCAGATGATAGAAATAGAAAAGAGTAAAGCCCATGATGTTAAAACCTTCGATTGATACTTTATTAGATAAAGTCCCATCAAAATATTCACTTGTTATTTTACAGGCCAAGCGTGCCCACGAGTTAGAAGCAGGTGCTACGCCGACACAGGCCTTTAAGTCTGTCAAATCAACGCTTCAGGCACTAGAGGAGATTGAGTCAGGCAATGTTGTGATTCACCCGGACCCTGCTGCTAAGCGTGCGGCTGTTCGTGCAAGGATTGAGGCAGAGCGTTTAGCAAGAGAAGAAGAAGAGCGTAAAATAAAAGAGCAGATTGCAAAAGAAAAAGAAGAAGAGGGAGAAAAAATCTAAGGTTGAGTCAATCTTAGTTTTTTTCATATTGCAGGTCCATTTCTTGATAGAAAGGAAGTCAAAATGCAACACATAGCACAGGTCATTGTTGATATTCCCTTGATGCAAACCGATAAGCCCTTTTCTTATCTTATTCCAGATGAGCTATTATCTCTGGTTAAGATTGGTTCTCGCGTTCATGTGCCCTTTGGTAATGGCAATAGGTTGCTACAGGGCTTTGTTATTGGCTTTTCTAGTCAATCAACGCAGCAATTGAAGGCTATTTGGTCAGTTTTAGATGCTGAGCCTGTCTTGAATCAGGAGCAGGTGGCGTTAGCAGAGCAATTGCGACAAACAGTTTTTTCCTACAAAATCACCCTCTTAAAAGCAATGCTTCCTAGCCTACTCAATTCTCATTACGATCGGCTGCTCACCCCGACAGCTGACTTAGCTGCGGCTGACCTTGCTGATGTTTTCTCTAATGGGGATTCCTTGCTTTATTCTAAGCTAAGTCCAGAGCAGGAAGGACCTGTCCTTAGGCTGATACAGTCTGGTAAGATTAGGGCAACTTATCTAGCCAAGGACAAAAAGACAATCAAAACCGAGACTTACTATCAGGTCAATAGATTAGCCTTACAGGAGCATAAGATTTCAAATCGGGCTAAAAAGCGCCAAGCCTTAAAGGCTTATTTGTTAGCCAATCCACAAAAAAATAAGCTAGCCAAGCTTTATCAGGATTATTCTAGAGAGGTTGTTAGCTATTTTGTGGCCAACCAGCTGATCGAGCTTGAGGAGCGACGTGTCAATCGCAGTGAGGATTATTTCAATCACATCAAGGCAGCCCCGCTCTTAAAGCTTAATCAGCAGCAGCAGCAAGCTGTTGATCAGATTACCAAGGCTGTTGGCAGAGAGGCTAAGCCCTTTTTACTGGAAGGTATTACAGGCTCTGGCAAGACAGAGGTCTATCTTCATGTGATTGCGCATGTGCTTGAGCAAGGAAAGACAGCTATTGTCTTAGTGCCAGAAATCTCCCTCACGCCTCAAATGACCTCTCGATTTATTTCCCGCTTTGGAAGACAGGTCGCTATTATGCATTCAGGCTTGTCAGATGGAGAAAAATTTGACGAATGGCAGAAAATTAAGACAGGGCAGGCTAGAGTGGTGGTCGGTGCTCGCTCTGCTATTTTTTCACCCTTAGAAAATATTGGTGCCATTATTATTGATGAGGAGCATGAGGCCACCTACAAGCAGGAATCTAATCCCAGATACCATGCCAGAGATGTAGCTCTGCTTCGTGCAAGGCACCATAAGGCTGCCTTAGTGCTGGGCTCAGCGACCCCTAGTATTGATAGTCGCGCTAGAGCCAGCAAGGGACTGTATCAGTTTATCCAGCTGACTGAGAGAGCCAATCCTCTTGCCAGTATGCCTCAGGTTGAGATTGTTGATTTTCGAGATTATATTGGTCAGCAGGAGGTTAGCAGCTTCACCCCTTATTTGATTGATAAACTCAAAGAGTGTCTTGCTAGAAAAGAGCAGGCTGTTTTGATGCTCAACAGGCGTGGCTACTCTAGCTTTATCATGTGTCGAGATTGTGGCTATGTTGATCAATGTCCAAATTGTGATATTTCCTTAACCCTCCACATGGATACGAAAACCATGAATTGTCACTATTGCGGCTTTCAAAGAGCTATTCCAAGGCTTTGCCCTAGCTGTCAAGGCAAAAGCATACGCTATTATGGAACAGGGACGCAAAAGGCCTATGATGAGCTTAAGCAGGTATTGCCAGAAGCCAGAATATTACGAATGGACGTGGATACAACACGTAAAAAAGGCAGTCACGAAGCTATTTTAAAGGCGTTTGGCAATGGTGATGCTGATGTGTTGCTTGGCACACAAATGATTGCAAAGGGGTTGGATTTTCCCAATGTTACTCTGGTGGGTGTTTTAAATGCAGATACTTCCTTGCATTTACCTGATTTTAGGGCATCAGAGCGAACCTTTCAATTGCTGACCCAGGTTGCAGGACGAGCAGGGCGTGCAGACAAGCCAGGTGAAGTCCTGATTCAGACCTATAATCCTGAGCATTACGCGATTCAACTGGCTAAAAAGCAGGATTTTGAAGCCTTTTACGCTTATGAAATGGGGCTTCGACGAAAGCTAGGCTATCCTCCCTATTATTTCACAGTAGGTCTGACCCTATCGCATAAGAGTGAGCAGGAGGTGGTCAAAAAGGCCTATCAAATGATGACCATATTGAAGCAGGGCTTGTCTGATCAGATCAGAATATTAGGGCCAACGCCAAAGCCGATTGCAAGAACGCACAATCTTTACCATTATCAGATTATTTTGAAATATCGTTTTGAGGATCAGCTTGAAGCTACCCTGAATCAAATTCTTGATTGGAGTCAAGAGCAGGATAATCGTGAACTAAAGGTTATCATTGATCAAGAGCCACAGAGCTTTATGTAAGTGTTCTTTGCCAGACTTTGCACCAAGCTATGCTATAATGAAAAAGAAAGAAAATAGAGGAAATAGATGACAAGATTAATTTTTATGGGTACCCCCCAGTTTTCAGCAACCGTTTTGCAGGGCTTATTAGAAAACCCAGCCTATGACATTTTAGCGGTTGTGACCCAGCCTGATCGTGCGGTCGGTCGCAAAAAAGAAATCACAATGACACCTGTCAAAGAGCTGGCGCTTGCACATCAGCTGCCTGTTTTTCAGCCTGAGAAGCTATCTGGTTCACAGGAGCTAGCAGATATCATGGCATTAGGAGCAGATGGGATTGTAACGGCAGCCTTTGGGCAATTTTTACCAACAGTCTTATTGGATTCAGTGACATTTGCTGTTAATGTGCATGCGTCCTTGCTTCCTAAATATCGTGGTGGTGCTCCGATTCATTATGCCATTATCAATGGTGATAAGGAGGCCGGGGTTACCATTATGGAGATGGTTAAGGAGATGGACGCTGGGGATATGGTATCAAGCGCAAGCCTTCCGATCTTAGATACTGATAATGTTGGCACTATGTTTGATAAACTGGCCATTCTAGGACGAGATTTATTATTGAAGACCTTGCCTGATTACTTGTCGGGTAACCTAAAGCCAGTTCCTCAAGACCATAGCCAAGCCACCTTTTCTCCGAACCTTTCAGCAGAAGAAGAAAGATTGGACTGGTCAAAGCCAGCAAGAGAGGTGTTTAATCATATCAGAGGAATGAACCCTTGGCCAGTGGCTCATACCTTATTAGATGGGCAGCGCTTCAAAATTTATGAGGCTGAATTGGCTGAAGGCTCTGGGGAAGCCGGACAAATCATCGCTAAAACCAAAAAAGCATTGGTCGTAGCAGCAGGTGAGGGAGCTCTATCCTTGAAGCTCGTCCAACCAGCAGGCAAGCCCAAGATGCCTATTGTTGACTTTTTAAATGGTGTTGGCAGAGGCCTAGAGGTGGGTGATGTCCTTGGCAAATGATTGGAAAAAATCAGCTAGAGGACAGGCGCTACTTATCGTTGAGGATATTTTTGACCATGGAGCTTATTCTAACCTTGCCTTGAAGCACCAGCTGGCGAATCAGTCTCTAAGTGATAAGGACAAGGCCCTGGTCACAGAGATTGTTTACGGGACTATCTCTAGGAAGATAACCCTAGAATGGTATCTGGCTCACTATATTGAGGACCGAGACAGGCTGGATAAATGGGTTTATTATCTCTTGATGCTTAGCCTTTACCAGCTGGCTTACCTAGACAAGGTGCCTGCTCATGCTATTGTTAATGACGCTGTTAACCTTGCCAAGGCGAGAACTCATGGCAGAGGAGCAGATAAGCTGGTCAATGCCGTTTTGCGCCAGCTGACCAATAAGCCCTTACCAGATATCAAGAGCATCAAGCGAAAAAACAAATACTATGCTGTTGCTTACTCAGTACCGGTCTGGCTAGTCAAAAAATTGATCGACCAATTTGGCGAGAAGCGAGCTGTAGCAATCATGGAAAGTCTTTTTGTGAGAAGCAGAGCCAGCATACGTGTCACAGATCTGGCAAAGTTTGATGAGATCAAGCAAGCAACAGGCTCAGAGCAATCATTACTTGCTGAGACTGGTCTGACCAAGAGAGCTGGTCATTTTGCTGCCAGCAGCTATTTCATCAATGGGGACATTACGATCCAAGATGAGACCAGTCAGCTAGTTGCCCCGACGCTCGATATTCAAGGACAGGAAATGATTTTAGATGCCTGTAGCGCACCCGGAGGGAAAACAGCTCACATCGCTTCTTATTTGACAAGTGGGAGAGTGACAGCTCTCGATTTGTATGAGCATAAGCTGGTCTTAGTAAATGAAAATGCCAAGCGTCTAGGGGTAGCAGATCGGGTTGATACTAAGATGCTTGATGCTAGAGAGGCCCATAGGTATTTTGCCAAGGATAGCTTTGATAAGATTTTAGTTGATGCTCCCTGCTCTGGCATTGGTCTCATAAGGCGTAAGCCAGATATTAAGTATAACAAGGAAGGGCAGGACTTCCAGCAATTGCAGGAAATTCAGCTGGAGATATTATCTAGTGTTTGTCAAACGCTGCGAAAAGGTGGTATAATAACCTATAGCACTTGTACGATTTTTGATGAAGAGAATTTCCAAGTTATTGACAAATTTTTACAACGTCATCCTAATTTTGAACAAGTAACACTCAAGCATGCACAAGCAGATATTGTCAAGGACGGTTGTCTTATGATTACACCAGAGCAATACCAGACTGATGGCTTCTTTATTGGGCAAGTCAGACGAGTCTTGTAGTATTTAGGAGGAGACTGACCTAGTCAGAAAAGATTATATGAAGATTTCATTAAAAACCGATATTGGGCAAAAGCGCTCAAACAATCAAGATTTTATCAACAAGTTTGATAATAAAAAAGGCATTACCCTTGTTATCCTAGCAGACGGTATGGGAGGTCACAGGGCAGGAAATATTGCCAGTGAGATGACTGTTACAGACCTAGGCAGGGAATGGGTTAAGACTGATTTTACTGAGCTTAGTCAGATCAAGGACTGGCTGCTAGCAACTATCGAAGCAGAGAACCAACGCATCTATGACTTGGGACAGTCTGAGGATTATAAGGGAATGGGAACAACCGTTGAGGCAGTTGCCCTAGTTGATTCTAATGCGATTTACGCTCATATTGGCGACTCTCGTATCGGCTTGGTTCATGAGGGAAATTATAGCCTTTTAACTAGTGATCATTCCTTGGTTAATGCCTTAGTTAAGGCTGGTCAGATTACCGAAGAGGAGGCTGCTAGCCACCCACAAAAAAATATCATCACACAATCTATAGGTCAAGCCTCGCCAGTAGAGCCAGACTTAGGTGTCAAGGTTTTAGAAAAGGGCGACTACCTAGTGATTAATAGTGACGGCTTAACCAATATGATTGCTAATGAGGAGATTGTTGACATATTATGTCAAGATATCAGCCTTGATGAGAAAAATCAAGCCTTGATTGACCTGGCAAACCAAAGAGGAGGTCTAGACAACATCACCGTTGCTTTGGTGCATAAGGAAAGCGGGGAAGCAGAATGATTCAGATTGGCAAGCTATTTGCTGGTCGTTATCGCATTCTAAAATCTATAGGCCGCGGTGGTATGGCGGATGTTTATTTAGCAAACGATTTGATTCTGGATAATGAGGACGTTGCCATTAAGGTCTTGCGGACCAATTATCAAACAGATCAGGTTGCTGTTGCGCGTTTTCAAAGAGAAGCGCGAGCCATGGCTGAATTAAATCACCCCAATATTGTTGCCATTCGGGATATAGGCGAGGAAGACGGACAGCAATTTTTAGTAATGGAATACGTTGATGGCTCTGACTTGAAAAAATACATTCAGGATCATGCGCCATTATCCAACAATGAGGTGGTGAGAATCATGGAGGAGGTTCTTTCTGCCATGACTCTGGCCCATCAAAAAGGAATTGTCCACAGGGATTTAAAGCCTCAAAATATTCTTTTAACCAAATCAGGTGTTGTTAAGGTTACAGATTTTGGGATTGCTGTTGCCTTTGCAGAGACCAGCCTAACCCAGACAAATTCTATGCTAGGAAGTGTGCATTACCTCTCACCTGAGCAAGCGCGTGGTTCTAAAGCGACAATTCAAAGTGATATTTACGCGATGGGAATCATGCTCTTTGAAATGCTAACAGGGCATATTCCTTATGATGGCGATAGCGCTGTGACGATTGCTCTGCAGCATTTTCAAAAGCCGCTGCCCTCTATCATTGATGAAAATCCTAATGTGCCTCAAGCTTTGGAAAATGTTGTTATTCGGGCCACTGCCAAAAAGCTAAGTGACCGTTATCGCTCGACCTTTGAGATGAGCAGGGATTTGATGACAGCCCTTAGTTATAATCGCAGTCGTGAGCGTAAGGTTGTTTTTAATGATGTCGAAAGCACAAAGCCCTTGCCAAAGGTAACACCGACTCCTGTAACAGCACCTAAGGTATCAAATGCTAGTCAGGCATCTGCGGCAGCTGATGCTAGACTTGAGCAGACTAGCCAGATGGATACTCTGCAAAAGCCTCAAAAAAAGAAAAAAAATGGGCGTTTTCTAGGAACACTCTTAAAAATCTTGTTTTCCTTTTTTGTTGTTGGTGTGGCTCTTTTTGCTTATTTGGTCTTGACCAAGCCAACTACGGTTAAGGTTCCTGATGTGACAGGCTCTAGTCTCAATGCTGCCAAGCAGGTCTTGGAGGAGGCGGGACTAAAGGTCGGTAAGGTCCATCAGATTGAAAGTGACACAGTTAGTGAGGATCAGGTGGTTAAGACAAATCCTCAAGCTGGCTCAGCTAAGCGAAAAGGCTCCAGCGTTGACCTTTACCTTTCGATCGGAAATAAAGGCTTTGAGATGGAAAATTATAAGGGACAGGATTATCAAGATGTGATGACCAGTCTGACTGAGACCTATGGTGTACCAAAGTCAAAAATCAAGATTGAGCGTATCGTGACAAATGAATACCCTGAAAACACCGTTATTAGCCAGTCTCCAAGCGCGGGAGAAAAATTTAACCCAGCTGGTAAATCCAAGATTACTCTCAGTGTAGCAGTGGGTGATACGGTCATCATGCCAATGGTAACTGAGTACAGCTATGCAGACGCAGTCAATACACTAACAGCCCTAGGAATTGATGCCGCAAGAATCAAGGCCTATGTACCAAGCTCCAGCTCTCCGACAGGCTTTGTGCAGGTGAGCTCCCCAAGCTCAAAGGCGATTGTCAGTGGGCAGACACCGTATTATGGTACCCAGATTAGCCTTTCTGAAAAGGGTGATATTAGCCTCTACCTCTACCCTGAGGAGACACGTGCATCAAGCAGCTCATCGAGCTCTGATACCTCGGCTCCTAATCCATCAGCTGGAGATACAACAGACTCAAGCAGTCATACCGAATTAGGTCAAAATGACGCTGTTACAACACCGTAAACGTAAATAGGATATAGAATATCTGGCTTGCCCATAGTTGCTAAGCTAGGTATTCTTTTTTTACTAGAATGCCACTCAAGGGTGAATTTTTGCTTAATTTTTGATAAAATGTCAGGGTAATGGAAGGAGTCTAATGAAAAAATTTCAATTCTTTCTGCTTGTTGAATGCATACTGTTGGCTATGGGGATTATGACCATTTTGGCCAACGATTTATCAAGCTTTATTTTAATTTTGGTCTTGATTTTATTGGCTCTGCGTTTTTATAATCAAGATACCCGCAATAGCTTTTTGCTAACAGTTAGCTTATTGCTTTTGTTCTTAATTTTTATGCTGAACCCTTATATTATTATGGCGGTTCTGTTGGGAATTGTGTATGTGATTATCAATCACTTTTCACAAGTAAAAAAGAAGAATCGATTTGCCCTCATTCGGTTTGCAGAAGAAAAAATGACTGTGCGACAGGTCAAAAATCAATGGCTTGGCGCAGCTAACTATGAAAGTGATTATTATTCCTTTGAGGATATCAATATTATTCGTGCCTCTGGCAATGATACGATTGATCTGACAAATGTGATTGTGACTGGAATGGACAATGTCATCATTATCAGAAAGATCTTTGGCAATACAAAGATTCTAGTGCCTATTGATGTGGCTGTTACCTTAGAGGTCAGCTCTATCTATGCTAGTGTTGATTTTTTTGAGCTTCAAGAATACGATTTACGAAATGAATCTATTACCCTAGGAGAGGCCGAGGACAGCAGCTTAAAGAAGGTTAAGATTATCGTATCCACTATAGCAGGAAATGTCGAGGTGGCTAGACGATGAAAAAAAGGTATTATGCTTTGGTCTGGCTTTATTCGACTATAACCATTTTATCAATTGTTTTTGTTGTGATGGATAATCTGGGGATCACCTTTGACTACTTGCGAAGCCATTTATGGCAGCTAGAGCGCTTGGTGTTTTCAGTTGTGCTGCTTATCATCTCTGTAACTTTGCTGCTGCTTTTGTTGTGGATTATTTTAGATGATAATAGCAAGCGGAGCATCAATAAAAATTTACGCAGGATTCTCAACAATCAAAGAATTCATTTGGAGGAGACCTCTGAAATCAACACGAATTTGACCAGACTTTCTGCGAAAATGTCTCATATAACAACCAATATCCAGAAAAAAGAGAATGCTTATATTTTAGATAGTCAAAAAATTGTTCAACAGGAACGTAAACGAATCGCTAGAGACCTGCACGACACTGTTAGTCAAGAATTGTTTGCTTCGTCGATGATTTTGTCAGGGGTTTCTATGAGCCTAGATCAGATGGATAAGGAGCAGCTACAGCAGCAATTAGTTACTGTTGAAGCCATGCTGCAAAATGCTCAAAATGATTTACGCATTTTATTGTTGCACCTGCGCCCGACAGAATTGGCAAATCGCAGCCTATCAGAAGGATTTACGATGATTCTCAAGGAGCTAACTGATAAAAGCGGCATTGAGGTTGTCTATAAGGAAGATATTGGCACTCTGCCAAAGGCCATAGAGGATAACCTCTTTAGGATCGCTCAGGAATTTATCAGCAATACCCTCAAGCATGCTAAGGCGAGCCGCCTTGAGGTGTACCTGAACCAAACACCAACAGAGCTACAGCTAAAAATGGTTGATAATGGGGTTGGTTTTGACATAGATCAGGTTAGGGAATTAAGCTATGGCCTTAAAAATATTGAAGATCGTGTGAATGACCTAGCTGGAACGCTTCGTTTGATTAGTCAAAAAGGAAAGGGCGTTTCGATGGACATTAGACTGCCACTTGTGATGGGAGATGAAGATGAGTAATATAACCGTAATATTAGTTGATGACCATGAAATGGTCCGAATGGGCTTAAAGAGCTTCTTAAATTTGCAGCAAGATGTTGATGTCATAGGTGAGGCTTCTAATGGTCGTGAAGGAGTTGAGCTTGCCCTTGCATTGAGACCAGATGTCGTGGTTATGGATTTGGTAATGCCCGAATTAGGAGGTGTGGAGGCAACCTTGGAAATCCTATCCAAATGGAAGGAAGCAAGAGTGTTGGTGTTAACCTCTTATCTTGATAACGAAAAAATTTACCCTGTCATTGACGCAGGAGCTAAGGGCTATATGTTAAAAACATCAAGTGCAGCTGAAATCCTAAATGCTATTAGAAAAGTTGCTAAGGGTGAGCTTGCCATTGAAACGGAGGTTGACAAGAAGATTAAGGCACATGATCAGCAGCCTGATTTACATGAAGAGCTAACAGCGCGTGAATACGATATTCTGCATTTATTGGCTAAGGGCTATGACAATCAGACCATTGCTGATGAGCTTTTTATATCCTTGAAGACAGTTAAAACTCACGTGTCAAATATTTTAGCCAAATTGCAGGTTGATGATCGTACTCAGGCTGTTGTATACGCTTTCCGACACCATTTAGTGCCCCAAGATGATCATTAATGCTATAATAGTATCATTGCAATGGAGGAAAGTATGGACGCAAAATTAAAGTATAAGGCCAAGAAAATCAAGATGGTTTTCTTTGACATAGATGATACCCTGCGCGTAAAGGACACAGGCTATATGCCAGAGTCTATCCAGAGGATTTTCAAAGAGCTCAAGAAAAAAGGAATCCTAACAGGAATTGCTTCGGGCCGCGCCAGATATGGAGTGCCCAAGGAGGTTCAGGATTTAGAGGCAGATTATTGTGTTAAGCTAAACGGCGCTTATGTGAAGGACAATCAAAAAAACATTATCTTTCAGGCGCCTATCCCAGCAGACACCGTTGTAGCCTATAAAGACTGGGCCAATACAGTCGGTATCGATTATGGCATGGCAGGACGTCACGAGGCTGTCTTATCAGCTCGTAATGAGATGATTAGTGATGCTATTGATAAGGTTTACTCCACACTAGAGGTATGCCCAGATTACAATGAACACCACGATGTCTATCAAATGTGGACCTTTGAGGACAAGGGAGATGACCTGCAATTACCTGCTGAATTGGCTGAGCAGCTTCGCCTGGTAAGGTGGCATGATCACTCCTCTGATGTGGTCCTAAAGGGCACCTCTAAGGCTTTAGGTGTATCAAAGGTTGTTGAGCATTTAGGCTTAAAACCTGAAAATATCCTGGTCTTTGGTGATGAGCTCAATGATTTAGAGCTATTTGATTATGCTGGCATCAGCATTGCTATGGGGGTTTCTCACCCACAATTACAAGAAAAAGCAGATTTTATTACTAAAACAGTTGAAGAAAACGGCATTTTATATGCCTTGGAGGAATTAGGTTTGATTGATAAAGAATTACATTTTCCGCAGCTAGACTTGGCTAGCTATGAAGGACCAAGAGTGGTGATGAAAACAAATCATGGTGAGCTGACACTGGCTTTATTTCCAGAGCATGCCCCAAAAACAGTTGCTAACTTCTTAGGTCTAGCTAAGGAAGGCTACTATAATGGTGTTATTTTCCATCGTATTATTGTAGATTTTATGATTCAAGGTGGAGATCCGACTGGCACTGGAATGGGTGGGCAATCCATCTATGGTCAAAGCTTTGAGGATGAGTTTTCAGAGGAATTGTACAACCTTCGCGGAGCCCTTTCGATGGCTAATGCAGGACCAAATACAAACGGCAGCCAATTCTTTATCGTCCAGAATACAAGCCTTCCTTATTCTCAAAAGGAATTAGAGCGTGGTGGCTGGCCAAAGGAAATTGCAGCAGCCTACGCTGAGCATGGGGGGACTCCTCACCTTGATCGTCGCCATACAGTGTTTGGTCAGCTGGCTGATGAAGCCTCTTATCAGGTTTTGGATAACATTGCTGCTGTCGAAACAGGGGCACAAGACAAGCCAAAAGAGGACGTTGTCATTGAGGCCATCGAGGTATTTGATTGATGAAAATTGGCGATAAGCTGCATGGGACCATTACAGGAATCAAACCCTATGGAGCCTTTGTTGCCCTTGAAAATGGGACAACAGGTCTCATTCATATTTCAGAAATTAAGACGGGGTTTATTGATAATATTCATCAGATCCTAAGGCTTGGTGAGGCGGTTTTAGTTCAGGTCATTGACTATGACGAATATAGTCATAAGGTCAGCCTGTCCTTGAGAACTTTGGAGGAGGAAAAGCATCATGTGTCAAGTCATCATCGCTTTTCAAACAGCCGTTATAAGATTGGCTTTAAACCTCTTGAAGCCAGCTTACCCAATTGGATTGAGGAAGGCTTAGACCACTTTAAGCAGGAAAAATCGTAAACAGACTTGGAAACATAAAAAACCGAGAAACAGCTATATGAACTGTTCCTCGGTTTTTTGCTATCAGCTCTAGACCAATCATCTTACTTATCTCAAAGCTATCTTCAGAAAAAGCCAACTGTAATTGCCAATCCTCTTTGAATACTTAGGCTACTAGCTTGAGTATTCTTAGCTTGTGGTAAAAGCAGCTAGAATATTGACAGATCAAAAGCTTGTTTCCAAGAAGCTAGGAGCTCTTGGGCGCTTAAGCTTGATATGCCTATATTCACTGTTAGAAAGGAATCAAAGTAAGCATTTTTCCATAGGCTAGCTGACTTGCCTTTAAGTGGTGGCTAAGTAAGAGCGATGATGTGTGCTTAAAAGTTTGTTGCAGCTGATGGGACTGGACTAGCGCTGATGTGTTCTGCTTTTTATCCTAATCAAACTGATAAAGGGCAGTAGACAGGTATCGCTCACCATTATCTGGTAATATAGCTAAGACCTTTTTACCTTTTCCAAGCTCCTTAGCGGCTTGAATAGCAGCATAAACAGCAGCTCCAGAAGAAATGCCTACAAGAAAGCCCTCCTTAGCCCCGATTGACCGAGCAGTGGCAAGGGCAGCCTCTGACGCTACTCGAATGATGTGGTCATAGGCCTCTGTATCTAAGGTATTTGGGATAAAGCCAGCTGAAATCCCTTGAATCTTGTGCGGAGAAGGCTCTTCACCAGATAAGACGGCAGATTCATCTGCTTCCACAGCATAGATAGAAATATCAGGATTAACAGCTTTTAAGGCATGCGCAACACCAGAAATAGTGCCACCAGTTCCCACACCAGAAACAAAGGCATCAAGTCCTTTTTCTCCAAAAGCCTCGATAATTTCTTGCCCTGTTGTCTCCTCATGGACCTTGGGATTGGCAGGATTGTCAAATTGTGAGGGCATCCAAGCACCAGTCTCTCTGGCAATCTCTTCTGCTTTAGCAATCGCGCCTTTCATCCCATCACTACCCGGGGTCAAAACAAGCTCTGCTCCGTAAGCTTGAATGATTTGACGTCTTTCAATACTCATTGTCTCAGGCATTACAATAAGCACTCGGTAGCCTTTTGCAGCCCCAACCCAGGATAAGCCAATCCCTGTATTGCCACTAGTTGGCTCAACGATTGTATCACCTGGCTTGATCATGCTGGCTTTCTCCGCAGCTTCAATCATTGCAAGTGCGATGCGGTCCTTGACTGAGGAGCCTGGATTAAAAGCCTCTAGCTTGACATAAATATCGGCAGCCTCTTCTGGACTGGTGTTTCTCAATTTAATGATAGGGGTTTTACCAACCAATTCTGTAATGTTGTGATATAGCTTTGACATAGGTCCTCCTTTTTATCCTTGTATCAATACATGCTTATATAAAAGTATATAGCCAATAATCGACAAAGTAAAGTAGCCATTTACTATCATAGTGATAAAGAGACGCTATCACTGTTAATGCTAATCGGCAGGCAAAACAGGGACCTCAATCCTTTGAGATTCGATCTCTTCAAAGAAAACTTTGCCATGATAATGCTCAATCAAAGCTTTAGAAATGCTATCCAAGCGCTCAGGATCAAAGTAAATAGCTGTTCTAACGACATCAGAAAATTCGGTATTCATTTCAATCAATCCTTCTTGCTCCAGAAAATTAGGATAGATTTGGTATTGAGGGTAGGTAAGGCTGATTGCTAGCCCGGTTTGTTTTTTTACCTCAACCACCTTTAAAGCCTGAATAGCTGCTGCAGTCACGCCGGAGTAAGCACGAATAAGTCCCCCAGCTCCTAATTTAATACCTCCAAAATAGCGAGTCACAACAGCTACAAGATTGGTTAATTCCTGCCTTTCTAAGACAGAAAGCATAGGAATACCAGCAGTGCCAGACGGCTCACCATCGTCGCTTGAGCGCTTGGTTTGTCCTTTATCTCCGATAATCATAGCAGAGCAGGAATGATTGGCCTTATAGTGCTTTTTTTTGATATCAGCAATAAAGGCTCTGGCCTCTTCTTCTGTGTAGACACGTTTGATTTGGCAAATAAAGCGAGATTTTTTGATGCTTTCCTCAAAAAGCCCATCAGTCATAATAGTTTTATAATCTTCCATAAGAAAATTTTACAAAAAATGCTGATATTTAGCAAAATAATTCGGATAATAAGGTATGGAGAATATCGAAAATTACTATGGACGTCTTTTACCCGAAGGGCAATGCCCAAAGGCTGTTTCTGTCTGGGCTTGTAGCTTACAAAGCATGATCGCTAAAAAAGGAACATTATACTGCCAACGCTGTAGCAGTTTAATTGAGAAAGCTCATCAGCTACCTAGCGGTGCTTACTACTGTAGAGCCTGTCTCGTTTTTGGTCGAAACCAATCTGATCGGCCCTTGCTCTATTTTCCACCGGCTCCTTTTCCAAAGGGACATTATCTGAGGTGGCAAGGACAGCTCACAACATATCAGGTAGCTGTCTCTCATCAGCTTACTAACCATGTTAAGCTCAAGCAAGACACACTGGTTCATGCCGTTACCGGCGCTGGTAAAACAGAGATGATGTATGAAGCTATTGCAGCAGTTGTTGATAAGGGTGGCTGGGTCTGCATTGCTAGTCCACGAGTTGATGTCTGCATAGAGCTTGAAAAACGACTATCGCGGGACTTTTCCTGTCAAATCTGTCTTATGCATGCTGAGTCAGAGGCTTATCATAGAAGTCCCATAATCATTGCCACAACACATCAATTGATGACCTTTTACCATGCTTTTGATCTGCTCATTATTGACGAAGTAGATGCCTTTCCTTTTGTCAACAATCGTCAATTAAACCATGCTGCTCATCAGGCTGCAAAAGCAGATGCAGTGACAGTATACCTAACAGCAACCTCTACAAGAGACTTAGAGCGCAAGGTCAAGCAAAAAGAGCTTGTCAAATTGACATTAGCAAGAAGATTTCATGGCAAGCCCTTAGTTGTCCCAAAGTATCAAAGATTATTCTCCCTTTTAGAGGCTATCCATCGCGGGAAATTGCCTAGAAGGTTAATCACCCTAGTCAAAAAACAAAGGGCAACAGGCTATCCCCTCTTAATCTTTTTCCCACTTATTGAGCTGGCTGAGCAGTGCTGTCAGCTGCTGCAAAAGTATTTTCCTAAGGAAACTATTGCTTATGCTTCCAGTCAGTCATCAAATCGAATGGCTATCATTGAGCAATTTAGACAAGGACAAATCACTATACTCATATCAACAACCATTTTAGAAAGAGGTGTGACCTTTCCAACCGTAGATGTCTTTGTCTTGTTAGCCAATCATCGCCTTTACACAAGCAGCAGTCTTATTCAGATTTCAGGTCGCGTCGGGCGTTCCTTGGAAAGGCCTGAAGGACAGGTGCTGTTTTTTCATGATGGCATTAGCAAGGCCATGCTCAAGGCAGTGCGGGAGATAAAGGATATGAATCAAAAAGGGTATCAAAATGAACTGTCTACTCTGTCACAATAATAGTAAAGAGACCTTATCTATCACAGCAATCCTGTTGTTAAGTCCTAACAAAGCCCTTATGTGTGATGCTTGTCAGCGCCATTTTTGTAGGATTACTCAGCCAGCCTGCTCTAACTGCTACCAGTATCGTCATGAGGGCGCCTGCCAGGATTGTATTGCCTGGAAAAGACAAGGCTATCAGGTTGATCATCAGAGCCTTTACCAATACAACACTGCAATGAAGGATTATTTCAGCCGTTACAAATTTCAAGGAGATTATGCTTTACGCAGTCTTTTTGCTCAGGAGCTAGCTAAGCACATAAAAAAGTATTATAAAGTCTACACCTTAGTTCCTGTACCTGTTAGCAAACAAAGGTATGATGAAAGGGGCTTTAATCAAGTAACAGCTATTTTAGAATATGCCAACCTAGCCTATCTTGACCTATTTGAGCGAATCGACGATACTAGACAATCAAGCAAAACAAAAAAAGAACGCCTGCAGCTAAATAACCGCTATCGACTCAAAAAGGGAGCAGCTCTTCCACAGAAAATCTTATTAATTGATGATATCTATACAACCGGTAGCACCATAATGAGTCTAAGGCAGGAGCTTATCAGGCATGGCTGTCAGGACATCAAAAGTCTCTCAATTGCACGATAAAACTTGCAAATTTTCATGAAAACGGCTATAATAGAACTAAAGAAAGCGTTTTAAACGCAAGAAAGAGGTACTCTTATGATTAAATTCAGTATTCGTGGAGAAAACATCGAAGTTACAGAGGCTATTCGCGATTATGTAGAATCAAAGCTTACTAAGATTGAAAAATATTTTGTTGAAGAGCAAGAAATAGATGCGCGCGTTAATTTAAAGGTTTATCGTGAAAAGACTGCAAAGGTTGAAGTCACTATTCCGCTTGGTTCAGTGACACTTCGTGCAGAAGACGTTTCACAGGATATGTACGGTTCTATTGATTTAGTCGTTGATAAAATCGAACGTCAAATTAGAAAAAATAAAACAAAAATTGCTAAAAAGCATCGTGAAAAAATGTCAACTAGTCAAGTGTTTACTAGTGAATTTGAAGCAGAAAAAGCAGAAGAAACTCCAGAAATCAAAGTGGTCCGCACTAAAAATGTGACTCTAAAGCCAATGGACGTTGAGGAAGCTCGCTTGCAGATGGAACTTCTAGGGCATGATTTCTTCATCTATACAGATGCTGAGGACGGTGCAACAAATGTTCTTTATCGTCGTGAGGATGGTGACTTAGGACTTATCGAAGCAAAATAATTTGAAAAGCAAGAGGCATCTCACCTCTTGTTTTTTGCCCTTGACAAGTGTCGGTAAGATATCGTATACTAATGAAGCTGTCGACGAGAGCTAGCTAAGGTTAATGAAAAAAGGTAAAAAAAGTAGTTGACAAAGGTAGCCTAAGCTGATAGAATGTAATAGTTGTCTCGTAAGACAAAGACCTTTGAGAACTGAATAAGACGACCAAACGTGCGGGTTACGGAAGTAACCTGTCAATAAAGAAACAAGTCAGTAATGACGTCGAGTTAAGAGCTCAAACTAAATTAAAGAGAGTTTGATCCTGGCTCAGGACGAACGCTGGCGGCGTGCCTAATACATGCAAGTAGAACGCAGAGGTCAGGTGCTTGCACTGGACTGATGAGTTGCGAACGGGTGAGTAACGCGTAGGTAACCTACCTGATAGCGGGGGATAACTATTGGAAACGATAGCTAATACCGCATAAAAGCCAATGACCCATGTCATTGGCTTGAAAGAAGCAAACGCTTCACTATGAGATGGACCTGCGTTGTATTAGCTAGTTGGTAGGGTAAAGGCCTACCAAGGCGACGATACATAGCCGACCTGAGAGGGTGAACGGCCACACTGGGACTGAGACACGGCCCAGACTCCTACGGGAGGCAGCAGTAGGGAATCTTCGGCAATGGGGGGAACCCTGACCGAGCAACGCCGCGTGAGTGAAGAAGGTTTTCGGATCGTAAAGCTCTGTTGTTAGAGAAGAACAGTGATGGGAGTGGAAAGTCCATCATTTGACGGTAACTAACCAGAAAGGGACGGCTAACTACGTGCCAGCAGCCGCGGTAATACGTAGGTCCCGAGCGTTGTCCGGATTTATTGGGCGTAAAGCGAGCGCAGGCGGTTTAATAAGTCTGAAGTTAAAGGCAGTGGCTTAACCATTGTATGCTTTGGAAACTGTTAAACTTGAGTGCAGAAGGGGAGAGTGGAATTCCATGTGTAGCGGTGAAATGCGTAGATATATGGAGGAACACCGGTGGCGAAAGCGGCTCTCTGGTCTGTAACTGACGCTGAGGCTCGAAAGCGTGGGGAGCAAACAGGATTAGATACCCTGGTAGTCCACGCCGTAAACGCTGAGTGCTAGGTGTTAGGCCCTTTCCGGGGCTTAGTGCCGTAGCTAACGCATTAAGCACTCCGCCTGGGGAGTACGACCGCAAGGTTGAAACTCAAAGGAATTGACGGGGGCCCGCACAAGCGGTGGAGCATGTGGTTTAATTCGAAGCAACGCGAAGAACCTTACCAGGTCTTGACATCCCGATGCTATTCTTAGAGATAAGAAGTTACTTCGGTACATTGGAGACAGGTGGTGCATGGTTGTCGTCAGCTCGTGTCGTGAGATGTTGGGTTAAGTCCCGCAACGAGCGCAACCCTTATTGTTAGTTGCCATCATTAAGTTGGGCACTCTAGCGAGACTGCCGGTAATAAACCGGAGGAAGGTGGGGATGACGTCAAATCATCATGCCCCTTATGACCTGGGCTACACACGTGCTACAATGGTTGGTACAACGAGTCGCAAGCCGGTGACGGCAAGCTAATCTCTGAAAGCCAATCTCAGTTCGGATTGTAGGCTGCAACTCGCCTACATGAAGTCGGAATCGCTAGTAATCGCGGATCAGCACGCCGCGGTGAATACGTTCCCGGGCCTTGTACACACCGCCCGTCACACCACGAGAGTTTGTAACACCCGAAGTCGGTGAGGTAACCGTTAAGGAGCCAGCCGCCTAAGGTGGGATAGATGATTGGGGTGAAGTCGTAACAAGGTAGCCGTATCGGAAGGTGCGGCTGGATCACCTCCTTTCTAAGGAAAAATGGAAGCATGTTTGGAAGTCTTATTTAGTTTTGAGAGGTCTTGTGGGGCCTTAGCTCAGCTGGGAGAGCGCCTGCTTTGCACGCAGGAGGTCAGCGGTTCGATCCCGCTAGGCTCCATTATCTAGGATACAAAGAAATGTTTGGGTTACCTAATTTTCTGTATTCTAAGATATATAAGATATCGTTCAAGTAATTGAACACGACCTCATTTTTTAGGAAAAAAGATAAATCTCCTCGTGTGTAAAGCACACATCGTCGATTTCCTATTTTTCTACAAAAATGCCCAACAAGTTGGGACGGTCTTAGTATCTTAATCTTGTCCATTGAAAATTGAATAACTATATCACATTCCGCAATCAAAAAAGATTGTAAGAAAGTAACAAGAAATAAACCGAAACGCTGTGATAACGAGTTTAAGAAAAAATAAGGTTAAGTTAATAAGGGCGCACGGTGGATGCCTTGGCACTAGAAGCCGAAGAAGGACGTGACAAACGACGAAATGCTTTGGGGAGCTGTAAGTAAGCAAAGATCCAGAGATGTCCGAATGGGGGAACCCACTAGCTAATGGCTAGTATCCATAACTGTTAAGGTTATGAGAAGGAAGACGCAGTGAACTGAAACATCTAAGTAGCTGCAGGAAGAGAAAGCAAACGCGATTGCCTGAGTAGCGGCGAGCGAAAAGGCAGGAGGGCAAACCGAAGAGTTTACTCTTCGGGGTTGTAGGACTGCGTTGTGGGACGACAAGATTATAGAAGAAGGCCTTGGGAAGGGTCGCCACAGAGAGTAACAGCCTCGTATTCGAAATAGTCTTTAACCCTAGCAGTATCCTGAGTACGGCGAGACACGAGGAATCTCGTCGGAATCTGGGAGGACCATCTCCCAACCCTAAATACTCACTAGTGACCGATAGTGAACCAGTACCGTGAGGGAAAGGTGAAAAGCACCCCGGGAGGGGAGTGAAAGAGAACCTGAAACCGTGTGCCTACAAGAAGTTCGAGCCCGTTAATGGGTGAGAGCGTGCCTTTTGTAGAATGAACCGGCGAGTTACGTTTACGTGCGAGGTTAAGTTGAAGAGACGGAGCCGAAGGGAAACCGAGTCTTAATAGGGCGCAAGTACGTGGACGTAGACCCGAAACCATGTGACCTACCCATGAGCAGGTTGAAGGTGCGGTAAGACGCACTGGAGGACCGAACCAGGGCACGTTGAAAAGTGCTTGGATGACTTGTGGGTAGCGGAGAAATTCCAAACGAACTTGGAGATAGCTGGTTCTCTCCGAAATAGCTTTAGGGCTAGCGTCGATATAAAGTCTCTTGGAGGTAGAGCACTGTTTGGGTGAGGGGTCCATCCCGGATTACCAATCTCAGATAAACTCCGAATGCCAATGAGATATGATCGGCAGTCAGACTGCGAGTGCTAAGATCCGTAGTCGAAAGGGAAACAGCCCAGACCACCAGCTAAGGTCCCCAAATAACTGTTAAGTGGAAAAGGATGTGGGGTTGCACAGACAACTAGGATGTTAGCTTAGAAGCAGCTATTCATTCAAAGAGTGCGTAATAGCTCACTAGTCGAGTGACCCTGCGCCGAAAATGTACCGGGGCTAAAACAGTTTACCGAAGCTGTGGATTACCGTTAAGGTAATGGTAGGAGAGCGTTCTATGTGTGATGAAGGTATACTGTGAAGAGTGCTGGAACGCATAGAAGTGAGAATGCCGGTATGAGTAGCGAAAGACAGGTGAGAATCCTGTCCACCGTAAGACTAAGGATTCCAGGGGAAGGCTCGTCCGCCCTGGGTTAGTCGGGACCTAAGGAGAGACCGAAGGGTGTATCCGATGGACAACAGGTTGATATTCCTGTACTAGAGTATATAGTGATGGAGGGACGCAGTAGGCTAACTAAACCGGACGACTGGAAGAGTCCGGCTAAGCAGTGAGGTGTGATGTGAGTCAAATGCTTACATCTATAACATTGAGCTGTGAAGGGGAGCGAAGTTAAGTAGCGAAGTTAGAGACGTCACACTGCCAAGAAAAGCTTCTAGCGATACGTATACTCTACCCGTACCGCAAACCGACACAGGTAGTCGAGGCGAGTAGCCTCAGGTGATCGAGAGAACTCTCGTTAAGGAACTCGGCAAAATGGCCCCGTAACTTCGGGAGAAGGGGCGCTGACTGCAAGTCAGCCGCAGTGAATAGGCCCAAGCAACTGTTTATCAAAAACACAGCTCTCTGCTAAATCGCAAGATGATGTATAGGGGGTGACGCCTGCCCGGTGCTGGAAGGTTAAGAGGAGTGCTTAGCGCAAGCGAAGGTATGAATTGAAGCCCCAGTAAACGGCGGCCGTAACTATAACGGTCCTAAGGTAGCGAAATTCCTTGTCGGGTAAGTTCCGACCCGCACGAAAGGCGTAATGATTTGGGCACTGTCTCAACGAGAGACTCGGTGAAATTTTAGTACCTGTGAAGATGCAGGTTACCCGCGACAGGACGGAAAGACCCCATGGAGCTTTACTGCAGTTTGATATTGAGTATCTGTACCACATGTACAGGATAGGTAGGAGCCATAGAAGTCGGGACGCCAGTTTCGATGGAGGCGTTGTTGGGATACTACCCTTGTGTTATGGCTACTCTAACCCACTAGGCTAATCGTCTAGGGAGACAGTGTCTGACGGGCAGTTTGACTGGGGCGGTCGCCTCCTAAAATGTAACGGAGGCGCCCAAAGGTTCCCTCAGATTGGTTGGAAATCAATCGCAGAGTGTAAAGGTATAAGGGAGCTTGACTGCGAGAGCAACACCTCGAGCAGGGACGAAAGTCGGGCTTAGTGATCCGGTGGTACCGTATGGAAGGGCCATCGCTCAACGGATAAAAGCTACCCTGGGGATAACAGGCTTATCTCCCCCAAGAGTTCACATCGACGGGGAGGTTTGGCACCTCGATGTCGGCTCGTCGCATCCTGGGGCTGTAGTCGGTCCCAAGGGTTGGGCTGTTCGCCCATTAAAGCGGCACGCGAGCTGGGTTCAGAACGTCGTGAGACAGTTCGGTCCCTATCCGTCGCGGGCGTAGGAAATTTGAGAGGAACTGCTCCTAGTACGAGAGGACCAGAGTGGACTTACCGCTGGTGTACCAGTTGTCTCGCCAGAGGCATAGCTGGGTAGCTATGTAGGGAAGGGATAAGCGCTGAAAGCATCTAAGTGCGAAGCCCCCCTCAAGATGAGATTTCCCATAACGTTAAGTTAGTAAGAGCCCTGAGAGACGATCAGGTAGATAGGTTAGGAGTGGACGTGTGGTGACACATGGAGCGGACTAATACTAATAGCTCGAGGACTTATCCAAAAGATGAAACCAGTCGCTATTGACAGCTTAAGGAATTCTTGTTAGACTATAGTTATTCAATTTTGAGTGGAGAAGACTCGTAAGTTAAGTGACGATAGCCTAGGAGATACACCTGTACCCATGCCGAACACAGTAGTTAAGCCCTAGAACGCCTGAAGTAGTTGGGGGTTGCCCCCTGTGAGATACGGAAGTTGCTTAGCTTAGATCCACTTGGGGGAGTTTAGCTCAGCTGGGAGAGCATCTGCCTTACAAGCAGAGGGTCAGCGGTTCGATCCCGTTAACTCCCATAAGTTATGAATAGGTCCCGTAGTGTAGCGGTTATCACGTCGCCCTGTCACGGCGAAGATCGCGGGTTCGATTCCCGTCGGGACCGTAGGACTCGTTAGCTCAGTTGGTAGAGCATTTGACTTTTAATCAAAGGGTCACTGGTTCGAGCCCAGTACGGGTCATAAAGGCGGGTTTGGCGGAATTGGCAGACGCACCAGATTTAGGATCTGGCGCTTAACGGCGTGGGGGTTCAAGTCCCTTAACCCGCATAAGATAGGCCGGCTTAGCTCAGTTGGTAGAGCATCTGATTTGTAATCAGAGGGTCGCGTGTTCAAGTCATGTAGCCGGCATTGTGAGATAACTATCATTAGTTTTTCCCAAGCTATAGTATGCTTGGGCGCGTAGCTCAGGTGGTTAGAGCGCACGCCTGATAAGCGTGAGGTCGGTGGTTCGAGTCCACTCGTGCCCATTAAGATATGATGGTCCGTTGGTCAAGGGGTTAAGACACCGCCTTTTCACGGCGGTAACACGGGTTCGAATCCCGTACGGACTATTTGGATTTTTGTCAACTATAGTGGGTTGACTAGTAATTGATATCTAAAGAGGACCAGATTGGTGCTCTTTTTTGTGATGTTAAAATCAAAAGGAGTTTGAGCAAGGCTCACTTTAGAACTGGCTTTCCACTGAAAGCAGTGTTTTTTGAGTTGAAGCAGTGTTGGAAAGCTTTGGCAATCGAGGATAGGGATTTTAGAGGCTTTTTGGAAGTCTTGTTTGCTCATGTTTCCTTTGTAGTGAGGGCATAAGAGAACTGAATAATCAAGCTTAGGATTGATAACGATGTGGGGGTGAGGATTTAGGACAGTCAACAGTTGGATAGTGTTTTTTATTCCGAGTAATTCTGTGGTATTCTTAAAGTGTTCCATATGAGCCTTTCTAATGATGGTTTGATTGCTTTTCATGATAAGTCATATGAGTTTGTTTTTGTACAATTAAAAGCTCTATAATCTCCATAGTGGATTTACTCACTACAGAGATTACAGAGCTTTTTTGAAAGGGTCAAAGTTCTTGTACTTTAAAGTGTGTTTGTTGATTTTTAGGTTTTATAAGTGTTGCGCAGTTAAAACCACTCTTAAGATTGTGGGCTATGTAAAAAGCCTATGTGAGGCTAATACAAAGCAACTAGCTTCCTACTAGCCATTTGGTCATATAGAATTTAATCGTTATGACAATGATGCCAATTGCTATAAGGTCTATAGCGATTGTTGCGAAATGAGATGATTACATATTAAAATGTCAAACCCTATAGATGTAGCTCAATATGGTGGAGGTTACTGAAATGTTCTATCAAGATTTCCCAGAATAGGAAATAAGGCTGATGTGTTTGCTTAGCAATGATTTACAGAATGAAAAAACTGTCAAGCTCATGTTAGAACGATTTCTACCGGCATGGGTTTAGTTTATTGCTATGTATCTGACTGACTTAATATCTATACAGCATTCAGAGCTAGGATAAAGGTATATAATCATCTAATGTTATGCTTGTAATGGAATTAATGGGCTACAAAGGGGGGAATGAAACTGAATGGTAAGGACTTTATAGCTGATGTCCGAGATCTTATCAATACATCTCGTGAGGCAATAAAATTGTTTCAATGCCTTGCTGATCTACAATATAGAGTGTTTTGGGGTAAAAGGCGTTAAATAGTGTGTTATAGTCAAAAACAATCCGAAGCCCAGCTTGTTGGTCAATGTACTCGTAAGAAAGGTTTTTCTTATTTTTGATTAGTTTGAAGGTGAGAACAGTATTGAGGGGAAACACTCCTTTTAGGTAATGGTCAATGATTTCCCAGAAGGTATCAATGAGCTCAGGTGGAAGGCTGACTGCAACGCCAAAGCTTGCGTATCGTCCTTTTGTTGCTTGAAATGCCATTGTCAATCCTTTCTATTGTTGCGATTTTATGATGAGGTCATCCGAATGCCTGATCTAGCTAGGTAGCTGATGATAACTGTTGATTGCTACTTGGTGTTATAGGCTGTCTGTGCTTGTGCCAAGCTACAGTGGTTAATGATATGCATTTGATAACAAATGCTGACAGGTTGTAAGCTCCAGATCGACTTACTGATATGATGTTATACTAGCTATTAAATAAAGCACTCCCTGTGGAGTGCTAGACAACGACTAACGATTCTTCAGTTCAAGATAACGTTTGTACCAAATACTGACATAGGCTTTTGAAAATGGTCCTTTTTCTTTATTGATCCAGTCGACTAATAGCTTAACATTCTCTTTTAAAATAAAGTCCAAATTGGGTGAATAATGCATTTCTTGCTTGTGCATTTCATATTCGTCAACATCAAGCAATCTCTTTTCACCGTCTGCAAAGACTTTGACATCAAGATCGTAGTCAATATACTTGAGTGCTTCTGCGTCCATCAGGTATGGACTTGCAAGGTTGCAATAATAAGAAACACCATTATCTCGAATCATTGCTATAATATTGAACCAGTATTTTTTATGAAAATAAACAATCGCAGGCTCTCGTGTCACCCATCGCCTGCCGTCGCTTTCAGTAACAAGTGTGTGATCATTAACTCCAATCAGAGCATTTTCAGTTGTTTTTAGTACCATAGTATCGCGCCAGGTCCGGTGCAATCTACCATCATGCTTATAACTTTGAATTGTAATAAAGTCGCCTTCTTTAGGTAATTTCATGCCTTACCAACTTTCTACAATTAAACTTATCCTCTATAGTTTACCATAATTGAGAAAATAAATCACTGTTTTGGACAATATGATCTGACAAATGCTTAAAGAAGTTTTTAGAAATCTGATGTTCAGTTGAGGAGCTAGCTAAACCATTATCAAAGCTACAGGATCATAATAGGACTACTTTGTTGCTGACTAAAAGCTTTTGCGTCAAATCGGCGCAGCAGCCTTGATAGGACTAGAAATAATTATTTAGCTTAGTGGTAATATCATCACTGTCATAGCCCTTGCGGTAAAGGGCTTGGTAAAGCTTTTGCTTCAACTGATAGCCATCATAGCGACGACTGTATTTTCGTAATAGCTTGTCGAATTCCTGATCAAGCAGGTCTTCGATGTGCTGACTATCCTGCTCAAGGCTTAGTTGACTGACAATGCCTTTGGCAAGGTCATAGGAAAAGCCCTTGTTAAGAAGTCCTTGTATGATTTTATCGGTCAAGGCCTTACTTGGCAATTTGTGTTGATATTTCTGGTAGATTTTTTCAGCAGCCTTTTGTGCTATAGAGGAAAAATCAGTCTGTGCTAGGACAGGCTCAATGAGTTGTGAGGCTATTCCCTTGAGCATTAGCTTTTGCTTGAGAAGTAATGGTCCCTTGTCTCCAGTAAGGCTATTTTGGCGTATATAGGTGTCAACGTATTGCTGATCATCAATCCATTTGCCTTGTTTTAGGCTATCAATAATGCTTGGAATGAGATCAGGACTAATCTGATGCTTTAGCAGGTAATCTTGGACTTGCTTTTGGCTCCTTTGTTGGAAGGCAATAAAACCTAAGGCCTTGCTTTTACCATATGAGAATTGTGCGAAGCTTTTGATGTCCTCCCATTGTTGGCTGTCTATGACCATGTGCTTACTTAGCATAAATGTGACAATCGTATCTTCTGTGACCGTTAGGCTATCACCATTGTCTAGCTTAATGAGGTATAAATGCTTTTTCTTTTCAATTTGACTGATTTTCATACCCTCATTATAACAAAAATGGTAAAATAAGAGTATAAATGGTCAATAGATTGAAAGGGCATTATGACAGAAAAAGATAAAAAAGATAGAGATAAGGTTGTTAGCTTACAGCACTATCGCCAAGCTGATGCAGAAGATGATATGCTCTTTGGATATGAGACAGAGTTTTTCAGTGATGACTTAGAGGCTCTTTTAAATAGTATGGATAACCAGTCGTTGTCGGACTTGGAGCACTTTGCAGGAGATAGAGCCTATGATTTAATCAAGTATTTGGCCTTTGATGAAGACTGTCAGCATCAGGCCTGGCTTGCTTCTAAGCCTATGGGCTGGGTGAATCTTGAAGAGAGACCTTACTTGTCTCAAAAATTTGAGCTGGCAATGCTGTATAAGCAAAATGGCTTTTATGAAAAAGCTTTACATCACCTCTTAGAAATTCATCAATACGATGAAGGGGATCACTTAGGGACAAGGTATGAAATCTTAGCTCTTTATGTGTTAAAGTCTGATTTTACGATGGCAGAGGCTTTTTATGACAGTAAGGATTATCATAGAGGAGATCTGTTGATGGAGGTTCCTTTGATGGTTGGAGCGCTATTAGCTGAAAGAGAAGAGCTAGCTGATGATATTTTGGCCAACCTTGCTGAGACAGTTCCAGACTTTGTGGCAATTGTCAGACA
Source organism: Streptococcus equi subsp. zooepidemicus (assembly GCF_015689395.1). Classification (NCBI taxonomy): domain Bacteria; kingdom Bacillati; phylum Bacillota; class Bacilli; order Lactobacillales; family Streptococcaceae; genus Streptococcus; species Streptococcus equi. Next base: position 1,681,742 of record NZ_CP065054.1, on the reverse strand, counting down.
AAAAGCCTTTCCAATAAATGATATTTTAGCTGCTGGTGCCCTAGAGAGCTATGAGCCAAACAGCTTATCAAGTATTTACCTTGCTTTCTTTAATATCCTGCCGCTGTTGATGACTGCACAATATTACCTGCAGCAGTATTTTCAAGTATTTTTTGAAGGAGCTGAAGATGAGCTAACATTTCTAGAGGAGCTTGATCTTCCTTTAAGTAAGGTCAATTTGTTTAATCAGTATGGGATTCATACTCTGGAGGATTTTTCTGCCTGGACAACTCAAGAGCTTCTTGATATTCCAGGTGTTGGCAAGCAGATGATAGCAAGGCTTAAGCGATTAGGAGTAATATTTAGTCAGGAATGAATGTCAAAATAAAGCAAAAAATACCGCTTAAGATTAAGCGAATGGGGATTAATGGTGAGGGGATTGGTTTTTATAAAAAAACCTTGGTCTTTGTTCCTGGAGCTCTGAAGGGAGAAGAGGTTTTCTGTCAAGTGACTGCTGTTAAGCGCAATTTTGCTGAGGCAAGGCTCTTGGTGATTAATAAGGCTTCTAAAAGTCGAGTGAAGCCGGCCTGTTCCATTTACGAGACCTGTGGGGGCTGTCAAATCATGCATCTGGCCTATCCTAAGCAGCTCTACTTTAAGGATGACATCATTCGGCAGGCCTTAAAAAAGTTTAAGCCTAAGGGGTATGAGGATTTTGAGATTCGTCATACCTTAGGAATGGCAGAGCCGCAGCATTACCGAGCAAAATTACAGTTTCAGACGCGTTCATTTGGTGGCTCTGTCAAGGCAGGCTTATTTTCAGAGGGAAGCCATCGCTTGGTTGCTATTGATGATTGTCTGGTTCAGGATCAGCTAACACAGGCTATTGTTAATCGTGTGACTCAACTGCTTGATCGGCATAGGATTCCTATCTATAATGAACGAAGAGTAGCTGGAATTCGTACAGTTATGGTTCGTAGGGCACAGGCCAGTGACCAGGTTCAGTTGATTTTTGTCAGCAGTAAGGAGGTGAGGTTGGCAGGTCTTATTGCTGAGCTGACTGCTGCATTTCCACAAATCAGGACTGTTGCTTTAAACATCAATGCTTCAAAAACCAGTGATATTTATGGCGCCAAAACTGAGATTCTCTGGGGTCAGGAGACCATTCAAGAGGAGGTTTTGAGCTATAGCTTTGCCCTGTCGCCAAGAGCCTTTTATCAGCTTAATCCCAAGCAGACAGAGGTTTTATATAGTCAAGTGGTTCAGGCGCTTGATCCCACAGCTGAGGAGCATATTATTGACGCTTATTGCGGTGTTGGCTCAATTGGTCTGGCAGTTGCAGACAAGGTAAGGTCTGTTCGCGGTATGGACATTATTCCAGAGGCAATTGCTGATGCTAGGAAAAATGCGCAGGCATTGGGCTTTGACAATGCTTATTATGAGACTGGCAAGGCAGAGGAGCTGATCCCAAGCTGGTACGCTGAAGGCTACCGAGCTGATGCCTTGATTGTAGATCCCCCTCGAACAGGACTAGATGACAAGCTATTGCAAACGATTTTACACTATCAGCCAGCTAAAATGATTTATGTTTCCTGTAATACCTCAACCTTGGCTCGTGATCTGGTGTCCTTGGTTCAGGTCTATGATGTGGTATATATTCAATCTGTTGACATGTTTCCACACACAGCAAGGACCGAGGCTGTAGTGAAACTACAAAAGAAGGAATGCTGAGAATCCTTGATTTTAAGCAGTTTTTCAAGCATTTCGTATTTGTCTCAGATGGTCTAAGAGGACTTAAAAAAGTCCAAAAAAAGGCGATTGAAGTTAACGTTTTTATCTCGCCTGTCTGTGGAAGACACAAAGATTAGATATGTTAAAGGATATGAGAACATTATAATAAGGCTCTATATCAACTGTAGTGGGTGACTGATAGCTAAGCATGAGAGGAGACGAAGTTCGTCTTCTCTTTTTCAATCGAATGAGGCTAGGGAAGTCACCGATTTCGACGAAGGGAATTTTAGAGGGCTTCTGGAAGTCGTATTTGATTTGTTTCCCCAAGCAGTGTCTACACCTAGGAGACTGATAGTCCAGTGTAGCGCTGACTTCGATATGTGTATCATGCTGGATAGCCTCATTCAAGGTGATATTTTGATCTTTGATTCCGATGAGTAGTGTGGTATGATGAATCTGTTCCATAAGATACTTTCTAATGAGTTGTTTGATCGCTTTTCATGATAAGTCTTATGGGACTTTTGTATGCCCTCAAAAAGCCCTATAATCTCCATGATGGCTTTACCCACTACAGAAATTATAGAGCTACATTTTTTTATAAGGTTTGAAGCTATTAATTTAAGAAATTAAGACAGTAGTCTGAATTTGACTACTGTCTTAAAAATTATTTTTACCTAAAGCCTTGTTCGGCTTAACAAAGAGGAGAAAAGAGCTATTATTTTAAATTATGTGCAGGAACTGATAAAAGAGATGAGAAAAAGTAAAGAATTCGAGGGAACATATTTGAATTAATAGTAATATGATACTTTAGAGTTAATTTGTAAATTGGTCGATGAGATATTCAACTAGGTTTAAGGAGTTCCCGAAAAAGAAATTGAGATGCTGATTTTCATAATCAGTAGCTATGGTATGACTTTCGACAATAATACAGTGGTCACTTCTTTGATGATAGCTACTATTAGAGGATGCAGTTATGGCGATAACACAGCCATCGCGTTGCTTGCATTCATCTATCTTGATTAAACCACGTTTATTTTCACCTGAGTGTGAAAAGGTAATGAGTGTGTGGGGAGTATCATCAGAAACAGTACTGATTTCGACACCATCAAGGTTTACAGGATAGATCTTCTTAAGTAAGAGCTTTCGATAAGTATAGGCGACCAGAAATTGACAGAAACCTTCACCAAATAAAAAAATTTTCTTTTCTGTAAACGCATGTCTAAGCTGATTTCCAATAGCTTCCCAATCAGAGTCTGTCCTAGCAAAGGGGAGATTAGCTAATTGGCTTTTGTTTTTTTGTTGTGAAGTCGTTGACAGAAAAAAGATAAATTCTTTAAAATGACTAAAACCAGCTCTCTTGGCTAAACGACTAATTGAAGATGGAGAAGTATAGTTTATTTCAGCGATATGACGAATATCGAGATTTTCACCTGTTTCAATCATTCTGATGATTGATTCAATCAATTTACCATCTTCAGGATAAAAACTATTATTAGGAAACAAGCGATTAGGGTGATAAATAGGTGACATAACTCTTTCTCCTGAAAATATTTTCAAGAAATGCAAGCGATTTCAATCTTTTGAAAAGCTATTGTATTCACTTCCTCATTATACTATACTCTAGGCGTGAAGTAAATGATAAAATACTAATCAACAATCAATAGCCCTAGAGTGAAAGGAGGACCTCTATGAAAAAAGTAATAATAAATGCTGATGATTTTGGCTATTCACCAGCCGTAAATGCAGGGATTATCAAAGCATTTCAGGATGGTATTTTGACATCAACAACCTTAATGGCTAATATGCCTGGCTGTGATGAGGCAATTATGTTAGCAAAGGAAAATCCCGATTTGGGTGTCGGTGTCCATATGGTACTTACTTGTGGTGAATCTATGACTAAAGGTAAGACTATTAGTCAACAAGGGAAATTTTATTCCTTGAAAAATTATCATGAAAATCGGTTTAAGATAGATGATGAAGAGATATATCAGGAGTGGTGTTGTCAAATTGACTATTTATTAGATGAAGGGTTGAAGCCAACCCATATTGATAGCCATCATCATTTGCATACTTTCCCTGAAAATCTGTTAATTAGTCAAAGAATAGCTCAGAGATATGGCTTACCCTTACGCAATGCATATGGTTTAGAAATTAATATCGATCTGCCAAATCAAATTGGAGCAACAGGATTTTTTGATTTAACAAACTATCCTCACATTCGTGATTTATCGAAAAGCATTGAAAGTGATAAAATAGCTTGTTTGACAGAAGTTGAAAAGCTTCTTGATCAAATTGAGGATAATACAATTACGGAGTTAATGGTACATCCGGCTTATGTGGATGAAATACTCTACTTTAATTCTTCCTTCAACATAGCACGCGTCAAAGAAGTTTCTCTTTTGTGTGATCAAGATGTTGCTCAATTATTTAAAGATTTCAATATTCAGTTATATCATTATGGCAATATTACATTTTAGCGAGAGGAGTTTATCATGAAAGAAAGAATGATGAAGTCAGCAAGTGTCTTTTCAAAGGCAATAATCCAGCCGGTTATGTTTATGGCTGTAACAGGAATTGTATTATCTATTTGTGCTATTTTAAAACTAGATTTTATGCCAGAATTCACGAAAAATATTGGGAATTTTATATTTGATATCCTATCTGGGGGTATGATTGGACAGCTAAGTGTTATTTTCAGTGTAGGAATTGCAACAGCTCTTGCAAAACGAAAATATAAGACTGACGCAGCTATTCTAGGAATTGTAACGTTCTTAATTTTCTTGTATGCCAATAACTCTTGGCTAACCTTGACAAATCGACTAGCAGAAGCTGGAGAATTTGGTCTATATGGTACTGGTCAAGGTATGGTCTTTGGTATGCAAGTAGTCGATATGGGTGTGTTCCTTGGTATAATGCTAGGCTGTTTCGTTGGTGTCATGGTTAATAAATTTGGTGAAATTAAGCTACATAAGTATCTCGCCCCATATGAAGGAACCAAGTCAGTTTATATTATTCTGATTTTCTTGACTATCTTACTTGCTATTGTTACAACATATATTTGGCCAGTTGTCAATGGAATTGTTGAGTCAGTTGTTGCAACAACTACAACAGCAGGTTCACTTGGATTCTTCTTCTATGGCTTCCTCAACCGTATGCTATTACCACTTGGTTTACATCATTTCTTGTGGATGCCACTCTTCTACACACCCCTTGGTGGTACGGCAGAAATCGCAGGTCAGATGCAAAATGGAGCATTTAATATTTGGTTGGCTGAGCTAGGAAATGCTGGATCAATCATCAGCATGCATTCTTCTATTGGTTATTTATCAAACTTTGGTTCTATCTCTTTGCCTATTGGTATCGCATTTGCTCTTTGGAAAACGGCTAAATCTAAAAATCGTAAGAAAGTGGCTTCAATTCTGATTCCAACAGTTGTTACAGCATTTATGGCAGGTATTACAGAACCGCTTGAATTCTTATTCCTATTCTTGTCACCCGTACTTTGGTTGGCCCATGCTATTGTTTATGGATTAAGCCTCTTAATCACAAACCTTATTGGCATCTCCATCCAGTTTGATACAGGTATCAATATGATTATTAACAGTTTTGCTTTCCCATTATCCCTTGGTAAACAATACTGGATTCCAGTGGTATTTGTAATTACTGCTGTTATTGAGTACCTTGTTTTCCGATACCTTATTGTTAAACTTAATATTCCAACCTTGGGTCGTGAGGATATGGCAGATGATGAGGAGCAAGACGAAATGACGACTATTCAAACGACAGCTAAAGTTGTAAAAAGCAATGATCAGGTTGAAAAAATTGTAGCTGGTCTAGGTGGAAAAGATAATATTTCTAGCATTATCAACTGCTATACACGGTTACGAGTTGATATTAAAGATGAAACTAAATTGGATATGAATATCCTAAAAAATCAAGTGAAATCATCAGGTATTGTAGATAAGGGTAAACATATCCAGATTGTTATCGGACTTGGTGTTGAAACTATACGTGAAGAAATTGAAAATTACTTGAATTCATAAGAAAAGGAGAGAAATGATTATGGGACATAAATTTGTTATGGTGGGTGGAGGTTCTACTCAATCGCCAGGAATTTTAGAGGTGTTACGTCAAAGATCTGAAGAGTTAAGGTTAACAGATTTGGTTCTTTATGATATTGATGAAGAACGTGTCTCTTTACTTGGTCAATATACAAAGATGTATTATGCTGAGACAGGTTCAACTGTCAACGTATCTTATACAACTGATATTGACGAAGCATTCACTGGAGCAGATTACCTCTTTATGCAAATCCGTCCAGGCCTCAATCGCCAACGAGCTATTGATGAAAAAATCTGTATTCGAAACGGAGTTGTAGGCCAAGAGACTTGTGGTTTGGGAGGATTTTCATTCGCTATGCGTGTGATTCCAGCTGTGATGGATATTATTCGTAAGGTCAAAGAGCTTTGTCCAAATGCCTGGATCTTGAACTATACTAATCCAGAAGCTATCTTGTCTGAAGCTATTTACCGTGAATTTCCAGAAGCAAAGGTCCTTTGTATTTGTGATATGCCGATTTCGATTGAAGGAGCTATTGCTAAATATTTTAACAAAGATCTACGCGATTTAACATTCAAGTATTTTGGTCTAAATCATTTTGGCTGGTGGACCAATATCTATGATGAAAATGGGAATGATTTATTACCTATACTTCGCGAGGATGTTGTTTCTGGTAAGATTGATACATTACTGCAATCTAATGAAGAAACAAAGGCAGACCAGTATTGGATTGATACCTACAAACAGATGATCAGTTTGTTCAAGCGATTCCCTGATTATTTCCCTAATTGCTACTTACAGTATTACTTAACACCAGATGAAATGCTAGCTCATGATGACGTCAACTTCACTCGTGGGGATTACGTGATACAAGGACGTGAAAAACGGATTTATGAAGAATGCCGCCGCGTTATTGCTTCAGGGACTGCTAAGAATTCTTCACTTCATGCTGGAGTTCATGGAAACTATATTGTGGATATCGCCTATTCCATCATTCACAACACTCGTGAGCGTTTTACTGTTAATAAAAAGAATCATGGGGCGATTTCAAACTTTGATCCAGAAGCTGTTGTTGAAGTTCCAGCTTATGTCGGAAGTATGGGGGCTGAGACGATTAATATTGGTAGCATTCCACCCCTTCAAAAGGGGCTTATGGAAATGCAAAAGGCTTATGAGAAAAAGACAGTTGATGCAGCATTAACTGGATCATATCAGACTGCTTTAGAAGCTGTGATGCTCAATAAGACGATCCCGAACTACACTGTTGGTAAAAAAGTGCTCGATGAACTTTATGAGGCAAATAAAGATTTTTGGCCTGTTTTAAAGTAATCACTAATACTTTATTTGAAATTGAGAGAATATTTTGTGAAAAGACTTATTAGTTCATTTTGTTTAATAGTCTTACTCGGAGTACTTGTAGTTGTAAATGCAGAAGAGAATATTACTTCTAAAGAAGACTATTACTTAGATTTTCATGATGAATTTGATGGAGATAGCTTAGCTAGAACAAAATGGACTGGTTGTTATCTTTCACATTGGACTTTTAATCCTAAAAATGCTAAGACAAATTATAGATTTGAAGATAGGAAATTTATTGATTATATTGCTGAAGATCAAAAAATTTAGTCATCAGAACTAGACGAAACGGTGTTTTCTAATGCCGCTATGAGTTTTAATATAAATTAGATTCATCATTTTAGTAGAAGCAAGTCTTCGATGAGTAATTACCAAGGACCGAGGCTGTAGTGAAGCTACAGAAGCGACAAAAACCACAAAAATAATCGATTAGTTGGAAAAGACTGGCTCTTTTCTTGCCGATCAAGGCTTTAGATAAAAGAGACAGTAGTCACATTTAGGCTACTGTCTTATTTTTTTATTAATAGCTTTAGTGGGTTGACAAGGAGTCAAAAAATAGCGATTTATCCAATGAAAATCCTGAATGGTAGTTAATTTTGTCTTGAACGGTTGAAAACGATTGAAAATGACCGTTTACGATGAAAAAACGACCGTTTAAGACTTTTAGAAAAAATATGATACTAGAATGCTATACTTAAATCGTGATCGCGACACAAAGAAAAAATATGTTATGGAGGTATTCAAAATGAATACAGAAACGATTAATCAATTTGATGTTATGAATATAGAGGCTCTTGCAACTGTTGAAGGTGGATATTCTGGTAAGGACTGTCTTAAAGACATGGGAGGATATATGTTAATAGGAGCTGGAAGTGGGGCTTTGTGGGGAGCACCAGCAGGAGGGATTGGCGCACTTCCAGGTGCATTTGTTGGCGCACATGTTGGTGCAATTGGGGGAGGTTTTGCATGTATGGGTGGAATGATAGGTAATAGATTTAACTAAGAAAGGAGTATATACCATGAAGCAGTACGAAGATTTTCAGATGTTATACGAGCTTGACTTGGCAAGTGTAAATGGCGGTAAAATTAATTGGGGCTCTGTTGCAGGACATTGTGCAGGTGGAGCTATCGTTACAGGTGCTTTCTCTGGTCCATTGTATGTATTGGGTGCAGGAATAGGAAGCACTGTTGGTGCAGGACAGGCCATTATCAATGGACTATAAAACAATATTATTAGTAGTATTAGTTTTAGTTCCGATTATACTATTGATATTTAGTGTTGTTAAAAAAGAAGAAGTATTGATAAGAATTTCTATAACTTTAATCATGCTACTTCTTATAAATACAATCTTGAATTGGATTTTTGGGTGAGAAATTATATTTTTCACGAATTATGAGGATTCTTTTCACTATTTTTTCTAAATCCCGATGATCAAATCAAGTGTAACAAATTGTTCATCTCACAAAGTCAATACATCTTATGAGTTTGGGACAAAAGGAGTTTCAGTTCAAAAAATAGAGATTCACTGTTTGGTGAATCTCTATTTTTCTTACCTGAGAAATCTTTTTATCCCAGTCTCTTTTTTTTAAAAAGGTAGCTGCTAAAAATTGTTGAGCTGATTATTGTTGTTAGAAGCACTAGGTTATTGCTAGCTAAGACTAGATAGCATTAGTTTATTAGAGATTAGTGTATTCAAAAATGGTATTTTATGCTAAAATAAGTACAAAATATTATTTTTATGAGATTTGATGCAGTTGTTTTTAATGGATTTATTTTTGTTATTGTGCTTATTATTTTGTTGAAACGGTAGTAATGCTAATGCTTCTGCAGATTGGATAGGGGACTGAGTTTAGGTGAGAGTAGTTATTTTAGAAGATGATATGATTCAGCAGAGATATTTAGAAAAGCTCATTAAAGAGCTTGAGGTTAAGCACCAGCTATTATTTCAAGGACTTGACTGTTTTGGAAGGCCTCATCAGCTATTAAGTGCTATCAAGAAGAACTGTGGTCAGCAGCTATTCTTTTTAGATATTGAGATAAAAAATGAGGACAAAAAAGGGCTTGAGGTTGCTAGGCAAATTCGTCAGATAAATCCAGATGCGATGATTGTTTTTGTAACGACTCACTCGGAATTTATGCCCTTGGCTTTTCAGTATCAGGTATCTGCTTTGGACTATATCGATAAAGAGCTGCCTCACACTGAGTTTGTTCAACGGGTAGAGACTGCTTTATTATATGCTGTGCGGCAAAATAGTGAAACGATAGTGGAAAGTGCTTTTTATTTTACATCTCGTTATGCTCAGGTACAGGTGCCTTTTAATGATATCCTGTATATTGAGACATCGTCACGAGCGCATCGTGTCAATTTGTATACAAAAAAGGAGAGAATGCAATTTACAGGGACTTTGACGGATATTTTGAAGCAAGAGTCTCGTTTTTTGCAATGTCATCGTTCTTTTTTGATTAATCCTAGGAATGTCGTTAAGGTAGATAAGATTGAGCGAGTGGTTTATTTTCGAAATGGCTCTAGCTGCTTAATTGCTCGTAGTAAAATGAACAGTGTTTTAACAACAATTGAGAACCTACATAGAGGAGATGATTAATGAAGTTTATTTTATTTTTCTTAGAAATGACGACAAGTATAGGCTTATCGTTAGTGCTCTTTTCCAAAATCAGTGGACGTCAATTAACCTGGCTTGAAGTTGCTTTCAGTACTTTTTTAAGAATAGGATTTGCTGTTTTTTTCACTATAGCTAATCATGTTGCCGACATTTCACTTCTCAATTATTGGAGTCTTCCCATTTATATGGTAGTGATATCATGGCTATTGCTGCGACCCTTATCAAAAACATTATTGATATTTTATGGGCTATTTCCTATTACCCTGTGGAGCCTTTGGTACCGACTGCTTGGTTTTTTTATCTTACCTCTTTTTAAACTTGATTATCATTTAACAAATGATGGATTTTGGGGAATTTTTACAGATATAGTATCTACTTTGATGGTTTTTCTCTTTTTGCGGTGGCTACGATATGATTTCAGAGCATTAAGAATTAATCTTTTATCTGATAGGGATAAAAGAATTTTAGGTGTGACCAACTGGTCTATGGTTAGCTATTATTTTTTGATCCAATTGCTTGCTTATTTAGAGTATGAGCTAGCTGTTGATACTTATACCTATCGTCAATGCATGATGCTTGGCTATTGGATTATATTTATGGGAACTGTGGCGAGACTGGACCGGTCGCTAAGAGATACACTGCAAGAAAGACTGACCTTTCAAAGAGAGCTGCAGCTGGCAAATATTGAGAGCTATAGTCGTCAGATAGAGGAGCTTTACAGAGAGGTTCGAGGATTTCGTCATGACTATAGCAATCTGATTGCCACGTTAAAGTTTGGTATAGACAATAATAACATGTCTATTGTTAGGTCAGTTTATCAATCAGTCTTTAAGGATTCAAATAAACGATTTCGCAAGCAAAAATATGATGTTGGGCGTCTTATCCATGTCACTGACACAGCCTTGAAAAGTCTTTTAGCTGCAAAATTTAGTCAGGCTTTAGAAAGTGGGATTTCAGTATCCTTAGAGGTTCCAGAGGCTAGTAGTCCGCAAGGCATGGAGCTGATTGATTTTCTTACTATTGTGTCTATTTTATGTGATAATGCTATAGAGGCTGCTGTTGAAGCTTCCTCGTCTAAGATAACGATTTCTTATTTTACTTTGGACAATAAGCAACTATTTATGATTGAAAATACAACTAAGGAAGAGAAGATTGATCTATCCTTTCTATATGATTTCGGAGTAAGCACCAAGGGGGATAATAGAGGTGTGGGACTTTATAATGCTATGGAAATTATCAATCGTTATCCCAATGTGATGATAAAAACCATAAGTCAAAATCATGTATTTGGTCAAACACTTGAGCTTAGGTTATAAAAAAACACCACTAGTAAAGAAAAACTGTCTTACACCTCTCAGATTTGATGTTTAGGATCACATCATTCCGATAGTGTCTCAGTATCTTTAGATAGTGGTGTTTTGAAAAGGGAGAATGTTACCATTCTAATAGTTTTTTTCTAGGGATAAGGAAGTTATTTATAGTGTCTTCAAGCCAGCCTCCTCCAGTAATCTGAGTTAATTGAGAAGGTGTTAGTTCCTGAAATTTTGATTGTCTAGTTGGTTTATCCATATTAAAAGCTCCTTTTAAATACTGTCTATGTTATTATAGCTTATTTTGACTCTTTGTTATACTGTATGTCCTAAATGGTCGTTGAAAAGCGCTAAATGGTTATTCTGTCACTTTAAAGAGCTTGTCCTTATAAAAGTCAAAGAATGTTTTTTTGGCAATAACACTTATCACTCGTCCCTGCTGACCATATTGAATAGTAGTGCTTTCTTTTTCAGAAAGTGTTAGTTTGGCTGTAACCTTAAAAAGATTTCCCTGCTTGGTTTTGGTCGCTAGCTCATCAATGGTTTTAATGGTTCCCGTAATGACTATCGGTTGATTTCCATGTCTATCTAGAGCTAGTCTGACAATCTGGTTTTTCTTAAGGAGAGAAACAGATTCAGAGCTGACATAGTAAGTGAGCAAGGCTTGTTTTGTTTGTTTGAGGCTAGGATAAATGTAGGCAATATCATGACCGATTGGAATACTAGTTTTGCCTTCAAAAGCACTATTGAGCTGAACAATGCCACTTTTGGGGGCTTTGATCACTAGACTGTTTACCTGAAGAGTGGCTTGCTCTAATTGTGCCTTGAGCTCAGTAATATGATGATTGACGTCTGTTAACTGCTGAGAGGCTGTTATCAAAAACTGTGTTCGGAGTATTTCTAGCTTTGTGTTGAGGCTATTATCATAGCTGGTAGATTGATGCAGATTAGCACGTTGCCTATTAAGGCTATCCATAGAAGCTTTTAGATTTAAAAGGCTTTGGTCTATTTGAAATAAAAGCTGATTAGTGGCAGCCTCTTGGCTTGCTTGAGATTGAGAGAGATAGGCATCAAGGGTGGCTTGATGTGGGTTATTGGAGGATAGACTATCGGATTGGTTAATGACTGCAGCTCGAAGCTCTTCATAATCTGCTATTTGTTGAGAAAGACTATTTATTTGCTGATTGATAGCAACAATAGAGTCCTGAATCAGCTGGGCCTGCTGGCAGGTCTCTGCCTTTATTTTTGAGAAACCAAGGTCAATATCTTGGGCTTGGCTCATGAAATGATTAAAGGTATTGACGTAACCAAATTGATCATCGTTCTGAAAAAGGTTCTGGCCTTGTTTTAAGCTTAACAATAGAGTATTAAGGCTGCTTTTTTGCTTTTCGTAGGTAGCTAATTGTTTCTCAAGTACCTGCTTTTGAGACTCTTCTAGGTCTTTAGCATATTGAATAATGGAGTCTCCTTGTTTGATTGGCTGGTTATTGATGAGATGGTTCGCAATTATAGGGTTATTGCTAATAGACTGGACTGTTGCAATGACTTGAGTGGGAGTGATTTCTCCGTAGGACGTTACCGTTATTTCTTTATAAGTAAAGCAAGAAAAAAGGATAAGAAAAGTCAACAAGAGGGCTAAGGGGATTGTTAAGAATGTTGTCAAATGATAATAGCGTCTTTGGTAGAATTCCGCACTTTTAAACATATTGGGATTCATGATTGTCTCCTTATTCACTAAATAGGTGGTAATAAAATCCACCTTGTTTCATTAATTCCTGGTGGCTGCCTGTTTCAATGATTTGCCCTTGATTAAGAACCACAACCTGATCAGTGCGCTCTGCGATACTAAGCCGGTGGGCAACGAAAATAATCGTTTTGTCTGTCATGTTCATGAGACGGTCAATGATTTTCTTTTCTGTCAGTATGTCAAGTCCGCTGGTTGCTTCATCAAGAACTAGTATAGGAGCTTGGGTTAGTAATGCTCTAGCAAGTGCAATTCTCTGTTTTTGTCCGCCAGATAAGCCAGCCCCATCAGAGAGCTCGGTTTGGTATCCCATTGGCATTTGCTCGATGTCGTGACGAATGTCAGCAATCTCACAGGCTTTAAGAATGTCTTCCTGGCTGATGCCCTGCTTGGCTCCCAAGGTTAGATTTTCTAAGATAGATCCATTAAAGACATAGGCTTGTTGTGGAAGGTAGTTGATGTATTGTCGAAGATTCTTTTTATCAATGGTCTTGAGATCATTTTGGTTGATGGTTATACGTCCCTTATAAGGCTCAAAGAAATTGACGAGCATCTTGGCTAGGGTTGTTTTTCCTGAGCCGCTGACACCAACAAGGGTTACTTTTGCTCCCTGCTTAATGGTTAATGTAATATCTGATAATGTATCCTTGCCAAAGCCATACCTGTAGGAAACAGCTTCAAACTGAATGTCACCCTGTAAGAGCGATAAATCGTATAAGGCTTGCGAGGCTTTAAATTCGGACTCTACAAGATAGACCTCATTGAGACGATTGTTGGCAACCTTAGCTGCTTGGAGCTTGGTTTGAAGATTAATGATATTTTCTAAAGGGGTTGTAAAATAGGCAAGAAGTGTGTTAAAGGTAATTAACTGCCCGATTGAAATCCTACCATTAATAACCAGTTGAGCCCCAAACCAAAGAATGATGATATTCAGAATTAGCTGCGCTCCTTGCTTAAGTGTGGCTTGTAAGATGGTATATTTACTAAGCCTAAAGGACTTATCGAGGTAATCCACAAAGTCGCTGTCAATTTTTTGGTAACGGTTTTCTTCACTGGTTAGTGATTTTATGGTTTCGATCCCGTTGATATCTTCGATAATAGCAGAGCTTAGCATGGCATTGCTTTGCATCACATCATGATTCATTTGTTCAAACGGCTTTATAAAGGCACATATGATAATGGTATATACTGGGATAGAAATCAGAGATAACAGAAAAAGCCTGCTATTTTGCACCAAAAGAACACTTCCGACAATAGCTAATATAGAGAGGTCTAGAAAGAGAGATAAAATGGTTGAAGCGAGTGCGTCAATGATAGAGTTAGCATCTGTAAAGCGCGAGGTTACCTCACCTGTTCGACGTGTTGCAAAAAAGGACATCGGCAATTCGAAAATATGGCGGATATAGGACAGGATCACATCAATCGTAAGACGTTGGCTAAGGACAGTTAAAAGATAATCTCTAGAAAAGCTCATTAGCTGCTGGAGTATATAGGTAATGATGAGACCAATTGATACAATCCCTAAGGTAGATTTCAGTTGATTTGGAATATACTCGTCTAAAATCCCTTGGAGATAGTATGAACCAGCAATATTAATGACCGTTACCAAGACAGAAGCTAACACGATATAAAAAATAAGGGCTCGCTGTTTAAAAATAAGTGGAAAGAAGCCTAATAGTCCATTTTTTTGGTCTTTATGTGGTTTATAATTTGGCTTAGGAGCAAGACATATGGTGACACCTGTCCATTCAGAAGCAAAGCGTTCCTTGGACATTTTTGTGACCTTGACCATTGGATCGGGATCACCAATGATAAGATAGTCTTTTTTAGATTTGTAGACCACATAGTAGTGCTGTAGCTTTCCTTCTTTATTGACATGGACGATCAATGGATAGGGCACATCTGCCATGTCAAAGAGGGTCATATCCGCTTGAATGGGTCTGGTTTCAAACCCTATTTCCTTAGCAGCCATGACAATACCGAGGGCTGTTGTCCCTTCCTTATTGGTCTTTGCTAATTCTCTCAAATGAGCTAATGAATAATCTGAACCATAATACCTTGCGATCGAAGCTAGAGCAGCTACGCCACAATCTCTGGCATCTATTTGTGGTACAAAGGTTCTTTTATAAAAGAGTGTCATTGGTTGGCTTCCTTTCTCTGTTGTAACGACTCTATTGTGCCACAAAAGCTCAGAAAAAAACTGAGCTAGTCTTGAATAGTCGTTGAAACGTCTTAAATGGGAATAATGATATTAACACTCTTTTTTAATCAGCTGCGATATTACCATTCAAGACGCTTCGACGACATTTCAGGACTAAGCATTAAAAGCAGCTGTTTATCTGCTATACTGGGTTTATCAGTTGTAGCAGACAAAAAGTAAATATAGGAGGTATTCACGATGAACACGACATTAACGAAACAATTTGATATTATAGATACAGATAAGCTTGCTCACGTTGAGGGGGGAGGCAAAGGAAATTGTCAGTTTGTAATGGCCGGTTCTAATGGGTATGCCTGCCGATATAGCAATGGCGAATGGGGCTATATTGTCACTAAAAGTAATGTTGAAGCAACTAAAGATGTTATTGTTAACGGTTGGATATCATCTTTAGGAGGTGGTTATTTCCATCCAGGCTATAGAGGGTAGTTGGGTATGTTGACGCGAGAAGAGATACTAAATAAGGTTTATAATTTAATTTTAGATCCGACCTTAACATCAGAAGAGCGAGTCATTCTGATAAGATTTAAAGATAGAGTAGGGGAGTCAAATAGCTTTGACAGGGAAGTGATGATGCTGTCTGAATCTCTGCATCAATTAGCTGTTAAGCAGATAAGAGTTGAAACAATGAGTATAGAAATGGCTAAATTCTATAAAGAAATCTCTACTTACAAAGAATGTGATAAACAGCTAGGTCGAGGCCTAATATCATTGGGAGTTATTAGGCGATAATAAAACGCTCATACCTTATTGTTGTATTGGTATTATTGTTAATAGGCGAAACGACATGAAAAGACTGTTATTGCTATTTTGTGAGATGGCTAGCTAAAGGTAAAGTAAGTAACGATTGAGTTGATTGGCTAATCGCAGGATATAACAATAGGTATCGGTTTAAAGCTGATACCTATTGTTTTGTGGTAGTTAACTATCTAGGGTGGCTTCGGACAAGAAGTAGCTTGGGATAATTGCAAGGGCAATAAGCTTATCTCATTTGGTTAGTGATTTATTTTTTCTTACAAAGAACTTATTTTTGAGTCTTATTGAGCTTGGAAAAGAAATATTATCTGCGCTATTAGCTATCAAATCAGTTGCTTTTCCTTATTTCTAGAGGCTTAAGTTAGTAAGCTGAGGCCACAAATGTATTATTTTCATCAGCTGTTGATGACGTATTGCTATCTGGAAAAATAAAATAGCTATTTAAGGTTTGGCTATTTGTCATTACAGTATAGAGCCTTCAGCTCACAAAGAAGGAATCTCAGCCTTTGAAGCAATTAAGACAGCTTTCTCATATTCGTTACGGGTATTAGGAATTTTCACTGAATTGGTGTCAACGGTTTTCGTATTACCATTCAAGACGTTTCGACGACATTTCAAGACTAAGCGTTGAAAGCAGTTGTTTATCTGCTATACTGGGTTTGTCAGTTGCAACAGACAAAAAATAAAGATAGGAGGTATTCACAATGAATACGACATTAATGAAATAATTTAATATTATAGACGCTGACAAGCTTGCTCACGTTGAGGGTGGAAAGACTACTTACTATGGGAATGGCTTATATTGTAATACGCAAAAGTGTTGGGTAAATTGGTCAGAAGCAGTTAATATCATATTAAACAATTCTGTGATGAATGGCCTTACCGGTGGGAATGCAGGTTGGCATTCAGGGGGAATCATCTGATGTCAGCTTTAAACTGGTTTTCAGGTGGGAAAGCTCGAAGGACAGAAGCACTTTTATTGCTGAAGGAATTGATGATACTCTTATCTGAACAGGAAAACAAGCAATCTCTTTATCAGATTATTTATCACTTTTCTAATGAGTTGGCTTCTGGAGGCACCTCAGTTCCTTTGGTACTTAGTGAGTTGAACGTTGCACTGTCAGCTATAATGGTAAAAGAGAGCCTTCAGCTCACAAAGAAGGAAACCCAGCTTTTGAAGCAATTAAGACAGCTTTCTCATGTTCGTTATGGGTATTAGAAATGCGCTTAACTGGTGTCAACGGTTTTCGTATTACCATTCAAGACGCTTCGACGACATTTTAAGACTTAAATACTGAAAGCGATTGTTTATCTGCTATACTGGTGCCGGTTGCTAAACATAGGAAGTATTCATGTGGACGACAGCATTGATGAAATATTTAATGCTTAGGTACTGTTAGACTTGCTTATGTTGAGGCTGAAAAAATTAATAGAGTTTGTGACGCAGCTATTGGAGGAATAGGTGGCGCACTGACTTGCTAAGAAAGGGCAAGGTGTTGTAATGCTTAATAAAATGAAGCGACTACATTATTTGATGATTTTTAGGCTATTAACTGGTCAGCTACCAGCTATTGGCTTGATGGCTGTTCTTCTTTCAAAAGCCATTCATAGGCTTTCTTTTGGATCACTGATTAGTTTTGCTATCTTTGCGGTAAGCACTGCTGCTTCTAATTACTATTTTTCACGAGAAATTGCGATTGAGCAGTTGAAAGAACAAACACGTCCCAATCTGTTATTAACTCAGATCCTGTTTATAGTGGTGTTTATGATTATAGGCATTGTGTCAATCTATTGTGGTCTAAGCTCGTCTGAGTTTTATAAGCAGGTTATTGCTGTGATATGCTCTTTTATATCATTTGTCACTATGGGATTGATGATTTGGGGGATCAGATACGCAAAAGCTTATCGTCGTTAATAGCTTGAGGTGGTACTTGGAATCACCTCCTTAACCAGTTAATCATAAGCTATAGCACTAGGTATCAGCCTTAAAGCGATACCTAGTGTTTGTGTGCTCAAACGCTTAAAATAGCTTTTGAGGGGGTAGAGCTGTCTATCTGCAAGCGATATGACAACCTATTTCGTTTAGGGATCAGGCTTTTTTACTATCAGTGCTTTTGACAAGGCCCTTGTTTTGGAGTATACTGGGAAAACTAGGAGGGCTATTAATGCGTAGGATTCGTTTAGCAACCTTAGCAGATGCTAAGGCTTTACTTGATATTTACCGTCCTTATGTTGAGGAAACTGCTGTTAGCTTTGAGTACACTGTACCTAGCTTGACCAAGTTTGAGCAACGCCTGTCTGACATTATGGCCTTTTATCCCTGTCTAGTAGTGGAAGAGGAGGGAGGCATTTTAGGTTATGCCTATGCTAGTCGCTTTCATGCACGCGCAGCCTATGCTTGGTCTGCTGAGGTGACCATTTATCTGGCCCAGGAGGCTAGAGGGAGAGGCTTGGGATCAGCCTTGTATCACCGTTTGGAGGGCTATCTGAAAGGCATGGGAATTTTAAATTGTAATGCCTGTATCGCTAGTACAGCGCATGCTACGCCTTATCTGACCAATAGCAGTCAAGTCTTCCATGAAAAACTCGGTTATCGGTTGGTTGGCAGATTTCATCAGTCGGGCTATAAGTTTAACCAGTGGTTTGATATGATTTGGATGGAGAAACTGCTGGGAGAGCATGACGTACGCCCTCGCCCAGTGATGTCATTTAGAGATCTTCTTTGCCAGAAGCATCAGTCTGAATGACACCTTATAAAAGCTTAGATTAATACAAAAGGATTAGGTCCTATCAGAGGAAGCTAATTTTTTTGTATTTTTTTACGAGAAGCCTTGGCTGGTAACCGCAATCATAACACTCTCTCAATCTCAGTGTAGCTGTCTTCAACGTCCCCAAAAGTCATGTCAATTTGTCTCAATAGAAACATCATAGTTTCATAGCGAGGAGTGCTTTCCCCTTTTTCAAAGCTAATCAAGCTTTGTCTGCTGATGACTTCTCCAATGATTGCCTGTGATAATCCCTTATTTTGTCGTATGTTCTTGTAATAGCGCAGGCTTCTCTCTCCTAACCTTGCCTCCTTTGAAATTACTAATAAATAGTGTAGAAAAACGGATTATTCCCTGCACTTTTTATGACAATAGCATCATCTAAACGCCATAAAGGAAGATTTGATGAGGAAATAAATGTTATTTTTTAAGCTTTGTCTTTTTAATATCTTTTTTTTGCCCTTGAAAATTCTGTTAATGAGCTGCAAAAAAAACTTAAACGCTATCCAAAAAACCTTTTATAATATGGTATAGTTGTATTGTAAAAAGATTCTGATACGAATTAAGCTTATGTTTACTTTATTTTAATAAAAGAAAAGATATAGTATGAACAGAAGTGTAAAATGATCTATAACCTTGACGTCAGCCACTGGGATAACTGATTTTGGTGTAGAAGCTAGCCACCCTTACCTAAGATGTAAGGATACTTGGAGATCTGGAATGACCAGTGCTAGCTGATCTTACTCAAACGCTTTTCTTGGAGTTCCTATTAGGCTAGGAAGTAGTGCTTCTGTGACAGAATTTTGGGGAAATGTAAATAGTAAAGATAGTCAAAACAATGGTTGGGCTCGTGCCGGTGTAAAAAAGCAGTGGAATTGGGTTCAAGCAAAGTCATGTTATGGCTGGTATCAGGTTTAATGTTTTATTGTACGTTTTAGTTGACTAAGATATTATCCTCTTAGTCAACTTTTCTCAAGGAGGTTTTTATGAGGTGGAGAGCTACAGTTATCTGTATTTTCGTTCTGCTTTTGACATGTTTATCATTTGGTGCGGTCAAGGAGTATGGCAATGATATCAAATACCCTGTTCAGGCTGCATTTTCATTAGTGGCTTCAAACAAAGATGTTGATAAGGGACACGTTTTAGACAGGATCGAAGCCTTAGTCGAGCAGGAACATATCCAAATTTATCGTCCCTACTTAGATCATACTGGTAAAGAAGCTACCTACCTGTTTGGGACAAATGGGAAAAAGACTGCCTATAGCAGTAATCGCAAGGAGCTCTTGACAAACGATCTTAGTGGCATGTACTACACGACGAGGTCTCTTCCTTCATCATTTGAAACCGCGATGACTGAACTGGGCTTGACCTACAAAGGTGCTGATTTACCTTGGTATCTCTTGCCTTATTATTTTTTGTTCACAAACTTACGATCCTTAGCTATTTGGACCCTCTTTTTTGTGTTTGCTCTCCTCTTGTTTGCTGTTAAATTGATGTATGCTAAAAAGTCTATGATTCAAAGAAGTCTGGGCTTATTTGAACACTATAGCCGTAGAGAGTTGCTACAGGATTTGTTGCTGATGGGAGCTAGCTTTGCGGTTAGTATTCTCCTCTTCATTCTCTATCAAGGCAGTATCTCCAATGTTTTTGTCAAGTCATTTACACTTCTGATGTTGACTAATGCTGTCATTTTATTATTGCTGATGCTTGCTGTTCATGCTTTATTTTTCATCAATATCCGTTCGTTGAAGGCGCTAGCCATTCTAAAAAATAAACGAGCAACCCCTCTGGTCCTCTTTGTCTGGTTGGTGGGGATTTGTCTGTCTAGCGTCATTTTCGGGCTTTCTCTACACAAAAGCTTGGAGACTATAGGTAAATCTGCCAATGACATTCAAGTTCTAGGAAAATGGGATACAGCTAAGGATTTTGCGGAAATAACATGGCTAGAGACACTGAGTGCTCATACTGATGAGAATCACCAAATTGATAGTGATTATTTAAAGGAAGAAAATCAGCGCTATCAACATTTTCTCCTGTCTTTTTCGGATAGTGAGGTTATTTATTCAGAACCTTCAAGCCTTAACGAAACCAATTTACAATCAGCTCCTGATGACTTCAAAAAGGAGTTAAAGACCAATGGGGTTGATCCAAGGATTGCGTCAAAAGTCCGTTATGTCAATCAGGGATTTATGCTAAAAAATAAAGACATTTTTCCTAACAATGATTACGGAAGGCCAGCAGCAGATGTTGCAGGAGTCATTTATATTCCTAAACATATGATGGGAGATGCTGACAGCATTTTAAACATTGTCAATTATGAATGGTTTCAATACAGCAGCCTAAAGGCTAATCAATTGGTTGTTCAAGAGGTTCCTAACGGACAAAAGAGTTTTCTTTTTAATCATAAGGAAGACCAACAAGACATTTTTGCTCAGCAAGAAGAAGTGGATACTATATTAGTGTAGTTAAACTTTTCGTTCATGATGGAGCCATCATTACTGACGAAGTTTGGAGAAATGGCTCAAAAATCTATCTATCGTCAGGCGCTTATTCGTGATCGATTAACACAAGCAGGCTTGACGAATTTCTCCAGTTTGACCAATGTTTCCAATCATTTGATTTTAGAGCGCCATAAAATCCTAAGCCAGCTCATCGGAAGTGTTATTGCCTTAACGGTCCTTGCCATTGCCCAGTGCTTTATCATTTATGAATACATTGTTTCTCTGATGAAACAAAAGGCCAAAAAGATTTCCGTCTGGTTCTTGATGGGGCAAAAAAGCCTTGTTTTGATTGGTAGATTGTTATTGCCCTTAGCTTTGTGTTTGTTTCTTGCCATAGGAATGATGGGAATCCTTACTGGAAATAGGCTCATGGTACTAGGCATTGGCCTGCTTTATTTAGGAGAAATCGTTTGTATGTCCTTTTTTGCTTATCAGGCTATTTTGAAGCATCGGATTCAAATCATCAAAGGAGATTTTGACATATTATGATTGAGATAAAACAGCTTTCCAAACATTATGGAAAAAAGACAATTTATGACAAGATTAGCTTGACTTTTGAGGCCAATCGTTCTTATGCACTTGTAGGTCCTTCAGGATCAGGCAAGACAACCCTATTAAATGCTATTGCTCGCCTTGAAAAGCCAGATAGCGGTCAGATTTTGGTAAATGGTGAGGAAATCTGGAGCATGAAAGAGCAAGATTATTTTAAGCGCTATTTGGGCTATGTTTTCCAAAACTATGCACTGATAGAGGAAGAAACGGTCTATGATAATCTTAAAATATTAGCTCCTAAGCCTAAAATTGTGGAAGCCTTGCATAGCGTTGGCTTAGACAGTAGTTTTCTCTCACAGAACATTTATGAATTATCAGGTGGTCAGGCTCAGCGTGTTGCTATTGCACGCCTATTGTTAAAAAAGGCTTGCATTATTTTGGCAGATGAGCCAACGGGTGCCTTGGACAAGGAAACAGGTGATGAGATTATTGAGCTGTTGCTTAGTTTGGTGAGCCCTGATACTGTTCTGATTTTTGCCACTCATGACCCAAATGTGTTTAGCCGCGTTGATGACATCATCGACATCTGTCATCTACAATAGAGGCAAGCTCTGAGACATTTAGTCTGGACTGTCGAGCTACAGCAATTAGCTTGACAATGCTGTTATTCCTTTGTGTCAGGAAGAGATTGCTATTCTTCTATAGATTTTTCGAATAGACAATGCTGAAAGTCCTTAGCGTTAATGCTAAGGACTTTTTTGTGATTTAGGTCAAGGTAGTGGTAATCTGGTTATAGATGAGCTGATTCACTCTTTTTCCAAGCTAGGGTTAGGATGTCGCCCTTGCCAAGCTGAGCTGGTAGGGGGTTATGCTGATCCTCTTCTAGTAGGCTGGTCACCCTTGCTGTGTGGTCTGGGATTGCTAGGGTAAAGGCGCAGGCCTCATCATTTGATACATTATAGCTGCGCGTGATTAGGGCATTATCGGATAGGCGACGCTTGAAGGCTGTGAGAGCGACGTGATTAGTTAGGCCACTGATGTAAGCATACTGAGCTGGTAGCTGCCCGGTATGGATCTTGGTTTGCACTGTAGTGACTGGTATCTGGCTCTCTTGTGCCCGAAAATAGCTGGCAAATTGTGTTTTGGTACTGATGCTTTCAAAGCTAAAGCTCACCGTCTGCTGACCGAGGCATTGGGCCTCAGGAGTTTGGAAGTAGCCCCAATCTCCAAGCTCACCGACACTTCTTAGTAGCGTGATAGCAATAGTATTGGTTTCTGGTAGGATTTCATATTCACTGAGGCCATCATTTCCTACAGTGACACCAGTCCTGCCATCAAAAAGGCTGACAAAGGCTCCTTGATGTTGAGGGTTGCTTGGGTTTTTCCAGAATTGGGCATTGGTATGATTAGGCCGCTTTACCGTTTCAAAAATACTATCTGCAAAATGGTGGTCTGTCTTTAAATGGGTTGGGAATAAGACGCGCAAGCGGTGATTTGTCATTTGATTGTCAAAGCTGGTCTGAAATTGTAGACGTGGGCTTTCTTTTTCCATGCGAATGACTGTTTTTATTGTAAAGGGCGCTTTTTCCTGTGAGCGTTTGGCCTGACGCTCTTGAATGTCAATGACAGCCTCCATTTCAGCCTGTAGACGATCATCTGCAGCTAAGGGAATATCAAAGGTCTGTGTCAATTCGATTTCAGCAAGATAGGCTGTGTTGGTCAAGACACGCAGCTTACAGCTCCCTTGATGAGCAAGGTAGGGGATATCATGATCGGGCTGGCGAAAGATATATTCGTTACCAATATCACCACAATCCTCGTATTGGAGACAGCTGTCAAACCTATTGCCATTTAGCTTGTCTTCAATCGTTAGAAGGCCATTTGCTGCGATGATGACTTTTAGGAAATCATTTTCAAGACAGCTCCCGTCTTGGTGAAGGAGTGTCTCGTTAGGTGCTTGATTTGGCTGGTCAGTTGCTTGTAGAGCAAGGCATTGCCATGATATAGCAGAAAGAGTCAGTGGGAGCCTTAGCTGTACCTTGATGGCAAAGTAGGCTTCTCTGAAGGTGCGCTCTGGTAGGGCATAATCAAAGGCGATGTCTGTGCCTAAGATTTCAGCCTCCTCTATGACCCTGCCAGCTGCGTCAATAACCTGAAATTGCGGCTGTCTTGTCTCTAGGTATTCCTGGGCTTCTTGATAAACAGCTTTAGGCAGCCGCTGCCCAAAAGGAAAGACTTTCCATGTCAGAGTGAGGTCTGAGACCGTTTTTTTCTCATGACCACAGGTATTAAAGAGGACAAAAGGACAGCTATCCTCTGGAAACATGGAGGTATCAATAGCCTCAGCTATTTGATTGGCAGAGCGCTCTGCCAGGTAAGTCCCCACCTCATAGGCTTTGTCAAAGCGAGGCATCATCTCCTGATGGACACTATCGACACTGCAGCCACAAATGGAGTCATGAGGGTGATTTTGCATCAATGTTTTCCAAGCATAGCGCAGCTGCTCGTGAGGATAGGTGCCTGTGACCTCAAAGGCCATCGTGGCAAGAGGCTCTGTGACATTTTCAAGCTGACGAGACACTCTGGTATTAGCCTGCTTGAGGTAAATTCTAGCAGAGGCAGTGTTGGCTAAGGTATACCAGCCGTCCGTTTCTTGACTGGTAATCTCACCAGACACAGTTGATAGCTCCTCAGGTAGCTCCTGACTCAAGTCAGCCAAATAGTCCTCAAAGCAGGAGTGGACAAATTCGTAGTCAGGATAGAGCTTATTTGCAAGGGCAATTGCCTTGGTAACGTCAAGCTGAACAGGCTGGTGATCCACCCCATTCATCATCAGCAGGTGTCTGGTTGATGCAAAGCGCTCAGCGTCTGCTAGCTTTTGATCCCAGAATTGGCGGGCCTTAGTTTCCTCTGTTGGGATTTCGTTGCCATTACTGTACCAGTTGGCAAATAATAGCCCAAGAATGCGACTATCATCAGGTCCTTGCCAGATCATTTCAGAAAATTGGGAGCTGTATTTTTCGCTTGTATCCACTTGATTGTTAAAGCCGGTAGGCCTGATACCACGTCCAAAGGCAGCGGCATTTAGTCCTGCTTTTCGCATTAGCTGTGGTGTTTGTCCCATATTTCCGAAGGTGTCTGGAAAATAACCAAGTGGAACGCTTGCCCCCCATTTATCACAGTCTTCTTTGCCAACCAGCATGTTTCGGACATTGGATTCACTGCTGGTCAAAAAGGCGTCCTGTAGGATATAAAAGGGGCCAATTCGTAGCTTACCAGCCTTAATGGCTTGTCTAATCTCGGCCTCACGCTCAGGCTTGACCTGCAAATAGTCATCTAGGATAATGGTTTGCCCATCTAGATGGAAGCTATGAAAATCAGGGTCTGTTTTAAAAAGGTCTAGTAAATCGTCAATTAACTGGATCAAGCGCATGTGGTGCTGCTCATAAGCCATATACCATTCGCGATCCCAATGGCTGTGTGAAATGATATGTACTTTTTTAGGTGTCATCACTGACTCACTTTCTAAGGGCTAATGGTAAAGCCCAGATAATCAAGAAGAAGCTCACAAAACATCATGTTTGCCCATGAGAACCATTCACGTGTATAGTGACTAGGATCATTGACGTCAAAGCCTTCATGCATCAGGTGGGTGCCCGCGTCAGTGGCTACCAGCAAATCAAGCATGTCTGCCTTATCCTTTTGATCAAGCGCTGTTAAGCCCTGTAGGGCAAGGGCGATATGCCAAATATAGTTTTTAGGGGTATGAGAAGAACCAATACCAGAAGCAGCACTGCCTTGGTAATAATAGGGATTTTCCGGGCTTAAAATGGTTTGACGAGTGGCTAGGTAAATAGGATCGTCCTTAGCACAAAAACCAAGATAGGGTGCCGCAAGGAGGCTTGGAATGTTAGCATCGTCCATGATAGTATAGTGCCCCAGACCATCTACCTCATAGGCATAGATGGTCTGTCCTTGGCTGTTGGTTACAAGAGCATGCTGCTCAATCCCTTTTTGAATGGCAAGCCTAAGCGCGTGAGCTCTCCTAGCAAGCGTTTGATCCTTAAAGAGATCAGTATAGAGCTCTTCAAGATAGGATAAGACGACAGCAGCAAACATGTTTGACGGGACGAGATAACCATATTGACAGGCATCATCGCTTGGTCTAAAGCCAGACCAGGTCATGCCTGTAGAGACAACAGGAACTCCCTTACCGTTATGAGTCAAGGTATCCTCCTTACGCCAGGTGTCACGTTCAAAGCTGTAAGGAGAGGTGGTGTGGTCTTGCTCTGTGGTCCAGACATCAAGAATCAGCTCGATTCCTTTGTGGAACTCCTCATTGAAATGATCTGTACAGCCTGTCTCTCGGTAGAGCAGATAGGCTAATTGGATCGGATAGCAGAGGGAATCAATCTCATATTTTCGTTCCCAAATCCAAGGTCCCATCTGGGTGTGGTCTGCTTGGTGGCCCTTGCTATTTGCTTTCTCGTTAAAGGCGTTGGCATAGGGATCAATACAAATGTAACGGAACTGACGTTTAACGAGACCTGCTATGATTTGCCTCATGCCAGCGTCTGTTTTGGCTAAAAAGAGATAGGGCTTTAGCTGGGCAGTTGAGTCACGAAGCCACATGGCAGGAATATCACCCGTTAGAAGAAAGCTGGTACCATCTTCGTCGATTTTTAGGGTCGTTTCCAAGGTGTTGGCAAAGCTGGCTTTAAAATTAATGGCCCAGCTACGGTGCTCTTCACCGCAGAGCTCTTCAATCGTGTCCATAAACCTGAGCACACTGCTAGGAATAGATCTTGTCATATCATATCCTCCTAAAAGATATATCGTTTAATATCTTTTTTAATTATAAGATATAACTTTGCTTTTGTCTACCACTTTAGAAAAGGTTTACAAGTCTTTTTTTTCATGATATACTGCTAGAGGGAGTAAAAAATGACTGAATTACTATACAAAAAGATATATCATTTTATCAAGCAACAAATTGATTCAGGGCAATTACAGGTAGGTGACCGCCTGCCAACAGAAAAGGCCCTATCAGAGCAATTTTCGGTTAGTCGTATTACCTCTAAGCGAGCCTTAGTAGAGCTTGAGCAAGAGGGCTTGATCACACGCAGCAGAGGTAAGGGCAGCTTTGTTACCGAAGGACCAGCGATTTCTGCCAAGGCTAGTAGGGATATCCTTTTGATCCTACCCTTTGCCTCTGACTATGAGCTGGGGGATTATGCCAAGGGGATTATGACGGTTGTCGCTGAGAAAGGCTATCGCCTGATGGTCCAGCTTACGAGTACGGTAAGCTTGGAGGAGCTAGCTGATTATGCTGGTGTGATTTATTATCCAGAAGACGTTAATCATAGTATTGAGCTCCTGTTTTACTGTGCTCAGCGTGGGCTTGCCTTGGTGCTTTTGGATAAGGCCTTAGACCTGTTTCACTTTCCGGCGGTTGTTGCAGACAATAAGGGCGGAGCCTATGAGTTGACCAAGCATTTGATTGATCAGGATTGTCGTCGGATCATGTTTGTGGCAACAGCCTCCTTTGGTGAGATTTCCTCTGTTAGAGATCGTTATTTGGGCTATTTGTCTGCGATGGCTGAAACAGAGCTTAAGGCTAATTATTTTGCAAAGCTGAAGTCAGAAAGCAATGCTGCTTATCTTGAGCGGTTGGTTGATGACCTGGCGGGTGCTACAGCTGAAAAGACTGGCTTAGTGGTCGAAAATGATTGGCTAGCTATTCAATTGATCCAAAAAATCCAGCAGGCTGGGCTATCTATTCCTGATCAGGTAGCTGTTGTTGGCTTTGATAACAGCCAAGCCTCTCAGTTAATCAGCCCTAAGCTAACAACAGCTGCTCAGGATTTTTACCAGATGGGACAGCAAGCAGCGCAGCTATTGGTAGAGGAGCTGACCCGGTCTGATCAGCAGGCAGTATCTTGTCAGCTTCCTGTTAAGGTCTTTATCAGAGAAAGCAGTCAAAAGTCCCTAGAAATGCCATAAAAAGGAGAAGTGCCATGTCTATTTATCAAGCCCTCAAGGACTATCAGGAGGTTATAACCAGAGGTGATTACCTCGTTTTTGACACCCCTGTTTCCTGCCGCTTTGTTGGTCGTTTTTTCCGATTTGAGAATCAAACAGCTATGAAGCCTAGTCTTGCAGCGTCAGCCTATATCAACTGGGTTGAGGACGGAGCTGCTGACTTAACCTTTAAGCACGTTTTTAACCGCACCTTAGCTAGGGACGCCTTTACCCTGACCATTTCAGAGGATAAGGAGCTTGTGATTGAAAGCCAGAATTTAAGAGGCTTTCGCTATGCTCAGGAGGCTTTAGAAAAGGTCATGACTGTTAAGGAGGGCAGGCTCTACTTGCCGCTTGTTTCGGTCAAGCATTGCCCGTCCTTTGACATGCGTGGTGTGATTGAAGGCTTTTATGGCACTCCTTGGACGCGTGAGGAGCGTTTAGATTGCTTGAGCTTTATTGCTGATAAGGGCATGAATACCTACATGTATGCCCCTAAAAATGATGACTATCAGCGCAGCCACTGGCGTGAGCCCTATCCAGAGGACTGGGTGGCTCATTTTAGGGATCTGATCCAGCTTGCCAAGGAAAGACAGGTTGACTTTTGGTACATGATTAGTCCGGGGCTTGATTTTGACTACACCAAGAAAGAGGACTATCAGCTGCTCTATCAAAAATTGCAGCAATTGCTGGATCTAGGTGTTTGTCATTTTGGCCTGTTGCTTGATGATATTGACTACCAAATAGTGGCGGCAGTTGAGAGACGTTTCAAAAAAACAGCCTATGCCCAAGCACATTTGGCAACAGCTGTTTACCAGTTTTTACAGCGGCAGCATGCAGCTCCTGATCTGGTTGTCTGTCCGACGGAGTATGATAATCATCATGACTCCCTTTATTTAGCAGAGTTATCAGAGGCTATTCCTGCTGAGGTGGCTTTTTTCTGGACTGGCCCAAGCACTCTGGCCAGTCAGATTTCTCAGGCAGATATTGAGACAATGGCAGCCATCTACCGGCGGCCCATAATCATTTGGGATAATATTCCTGTCAATGATTATCAGAACGATTCTGAGAGGCTCTTTTTGACCCCATTTGCCAATCGCTCTCCTTTCTTGTGTCAGCCAGACTATCAGGTCAGGGGAATTGTGTCTAATCCAATGATTAGCTGGGAGCTATCAAAGCCGACCTTAATAGACATGAGTCGCTACCTGTGGGACGCCAAGCGTTATCAGCCAAGTTATTCTTGGCTAGAGGCCTTGAGAGATTATACTGGAGATGAGGCAATGGCTTTAGCGCTTTTGCGCTTTGCTTGGCATAATGGCAATCGTCATTTGCACAGAGACCTCCCCTTTGAGGTGGAGGAGGCCCTTGTGCGTAAGGACATAGCGAGCTTATCTGCTTGGGTAGCTGAGGTAGTAGAGCTGGTGGATAAGCTGAAAAAGCTTGATATTCCTGAGTTTCAACAGGCTATTGCACCTTGGTTTGATCGGGCTAAGGCTGATCAGAGCTTTTGGAGGGTTATTTTAGAGCAAGCGCCTGATCTTGAGCAGCAATATGCTGAGCTTCAGGAGCAAAGGCATCGAATTGGAAGCAACATTCCAAGCCGCTTTTATCAGTTGCACTATCTTCAGGAGGATAGGGGGCTAGGCAATCAGGTACAGGTTGCTGAGGCTAGGGCTGAGGATTACACTTAATCAGCATGGAGAGAAAGGAGTGGACATGCTAGAGTTTCCAGAAGGATTTTGGTGGGGAGGTGCTACATCAGGCCCTCAAAGTGAAGGCCGCTTTCAAAAGCCGCATCGCAATTTATTTGATTATTGGTATGAGCAAAATCCTGAGCTGTTTTATGATTATGTTGGACCTGATACGGCTTCTGATTTTTTTCATCAGTATGATCAAGACCTAGCTTTATTAGCGTCTTTGAGGCACAATTCCTATCGGACCTCTATCCAGTGGACACGCTTGATTGATGATTTTGAGGCAGCCACGATCAATCCAGAAGGGCTTGCTTACTATAATAGGGTGATTAATGCTTGTCTGGCGCATGGTATACGTCCAGTGATCAATTTGCACCACTTTGATTTGCCGATTGCTCTTTATCAGAAATATGGCGGTTGGGAATCAAAGCATGTTGTGGATTTGTTTGTTGCCTTTGCCAAGGTCTGCTTTGAGCAGTTTGGTGATCGCGTTAAGGATTGGTTTGTGCACAATGAGCCCATGGTTGTGGTGGAGGGCTCATACCTGATGCAATTCCACTATCCTGCCATTGTCGATGGGAAAAAAGCGGTACAGGTGGCTTATAACCTAGCACTTGCAACGGCTAAGGTCATCTGTGCTTATCGAGCACTAGATGAGAAACGTAGCGAAGGCCGCATTGGTACTATTCTCAATCTGACTCCAGTCTATCCGGCAAGTGATTCAGAGGCTGATCTTGCTGCTGCTCATATTGCAGAGCTGTGGAATAATGACCTCTTTATGTCTGCTGCTGTTTACGGTAGCTTTCCAAAGGAGCTGGTAGCAATACTACAAAGAGATGGGGTGCTCTGGCAGTCCACACCAGAGGAGCTGGCTCTTATTGCTACTTATAAGGTTGATTACGTGGGGATTAATTTTTACCACCCTAAGCGCGTGCAGGCACCAGCGGTGATCCCTGTGATCAGCCCCTCATGGAGTCCTGAGCGGTATTATGACGCTTATCTGATGCCGGGGCGCCGTATGAATGTGGATAAGGGCTGGGAGATTTACCCAGAGGCGGTCTATGATATTGCTCTAAAAATGCGTGATCAGTATGGGAATATCCCCTGGTTTTTATCTGAAAATGGTGTTGGGATTTCAGGAGAGGACCGTTACCGAGATGAGAGCGGACAGATTCAGGACGACTATCGCATTCAGTTTCTAAAAGAACACTTGACCTATCTTCACAAGGGTATTCAAGCAGGCTCCAATTGTTTTGGTTATCATGTCTGGACACCTATTGATTGCTGGTCTTGGCTAAATGCCTATAAAAATCGTTATGGTCTGGTGGAGAACAATCATCACACGCAGTGCCGTCGTGTGAAAAAATCAGGAGAATGGTTTCAGAAGGTAGCACAGGCTAACGGTATTGGCTAAGAACAGAAGAAAAAACCACAAAAGCCAGCCCCTCCCCTTTAAAGCTGCTTTTAGGAAAGCTAAGAGAGATGTTAGAGGATCAGCTGTTAGCTTTAGCGGCTTTACCTGCTAGTGTAATTGGCCAGTATTAGGGCTTGCTGATGAGCTATACCAGTGATAGCGATAAAGGAGTGTAAAAGAGGATTTCCTAACATCATAACTATCCGTCTAACGGGTGATTTATTGTTTCGTACCTACGGAGCGAAACGGACTAAAGTCACATAACTAAAAGCATGTCATGACTTGTCTTACAGCAAGCTATGACATGCTTTTTTGGCTATTAATGGGTTAGGGAATAGGGCAGATCCTCGGGCAAATAGTCTTTGAGCGGAGGCACCAAGCCCAGCTGAAAGTCGAGCTGACAGCCCTGAATCAGATCATCATGATTGATGTAGAGCTTGTTGTAGCTAGCCTGATTGAGCTTGACCTCTTTGACAAATTGGTATTGAGGGACATTGCCCCTACAGCTGATTTGGATAGTATTGCCATTTGGCAGATAAAGGGTTGCCTGATCTACAGTTGGAATACCAATCAGGTATTGCCCAGTTCCTGGTGTGACAGGGTAAAGACCAAGGCTATTTAACAGATACCACGCGCTCATACTGCCATTGTCCTCATCTCCTGGGTAGCCTGTATCGGTAAAGGCATGGCTGAGCAGATTTTTAAGGATTAGCTGACTGTATTGTGGCTGACCGATATAGTGATAGAGATAGGGGAGGTGAAAGCTTGGCTGATTTGAGATAGCAATCTGACCAAAATCCTGTGCGGCTAGCTCACTCATTTCGTGGATTTCAAAGCCATAGCTGTGAACGTCAAACACAGGCTCATGATTGCACAGCTCCTCAAGTCTTTTGGCAAAGGCGGCGTTTCCTCCGATCAGTCGAATGTAACCTAGAATATCATGATAAAAGGCAAATCCATTTTGATAATAGGATCCCTCGGTGTAGTCCTGCCCCCAGTGGATAGGGTTAAAGCCACATCGCCATTGCCCCTTGGAATCCTTGCTTTTAAGATAGCCAGTATCAGTATCCACTAAATGCCGGTAATTAAGAGAGCGTGTGTGGTATTGGTCACTAAGTGCTGTCTTGCCTAAGGTGGCAGCTACCTGGCCGATACAAAAATCACTATAAGCATAATCTTGAGTCTGATTGACGCTTTCCTGGTAGCTATTTGGCAGATAGCCTAGCTCTTGATAGTCTTGATTGCCCTTGCGGCCATAGCCTGTTCCTTGACTGTCTGTATTGGCAGTTGCCAGCATGGCCTCTAAAAGCTCAGGCATAAGGTCTTTTCTGATGCCTTTGACAGCTCCATCAGCAATAACAGCATCAACCAAGGTTCCAGGCATCAGGCCTCGCTCATCTGGAGACAGCCATTTTGGCAGATAGTTGGTGTCCTGATAAGCTGACAAGAGTCCCTCTAAAATATCAGCATAAATCTCAGGTGCAATTAGAGACAGCAAAGGATAGACAGATTTATAAGTATCCCAAAAGCCATTGTTGGTATAGTATTTTCCAGCAACAGGTCTTTGACTTGTTGTATTATAGTGAATCGCCTGCCCGGTTGCAGTGATTTCATACCATCTTTGGGGAAATAGCAGGGCTCGGTAAAAATGCTGGTAGTAGGCCTTGACCTTATCAAAGTCTTTATCCTTAATGTCAATACGACTGAGGTAGCTGAGCCACTCCTTGCGGCTGTATTCAAGGCTTTTTTCAAATGATCTGGGGAAATCCCTCTGCCAATTGAGTTGAGCTTGATCAAAGCTAATAAAAGAAGCAGCCGCCCTAAGCTCAAGATGTTTGAGGTCATCAGCAAATTGGAGATAGGTAAAGGACGTCTTGCTGCAATCATCAAGAGATTTGGAGTTTAAGTCTTCTCCGATAAGCTTTTTTAGCACAGGGCTGCTAAACTGAAGATAAACAAACATGGCTAGGTCTTTATCCTGACAGTCTGTGATGTTTTGCACACAGCCAAGGATTGTTTTACCATCAGCTGTCACCTGCCAGGAGCTTTTTCCGGGGTTATGGATAATCAAGCCTGCTTTGCCATTATCAAAGGAAAAAGCACAATGAAAGCTGTAGGCAGCTGCTGTTGCTCGCGTCAAAATCCGATGTCTCTGGCTAAAAATCTCAAGAAGATGAGGCCGAAAAGCTGCCTCCTTGGGACGATAGGAGGTCTGATTATGAAACACATCTCCCTTGGTCAGCGGTCCGCTGACTGGAAGAAAAGTAACCGTCGCAAAATCACCGACCCAAGGGCTGGGTTGATGTGTCAAGCGAATACCTGAAAAGCTGTGATCATCGGGGTGAAACCACCAAGCCCTTCGATCTTGACTGGTTTCGACGCTTAGATAATGCATGCCAAAGGGAACCCCTGTCAATGGCAGGCAATTTCCCTGTGAAAAATGGTAGTGATTGGTTGTTCCAAAGCGGGTGTCAATGAAGTCTAATCGATCCACATCTCGTCCTTTCTATGCTCTTGCATAAAATCAATAGAGGCACCTAGTAGGTTGGCCTCGTTTTTAAAGTGGCAGATAGCAAGCTGCGGTCTCAAATCAGAAATGCTGACTATCTGATAGAGCTTATCCAGCTCAGCCTCAAGGGCAGGAAGAAGAAAGTCAGCCTGAGAGACACCGCCACCAATTAGGATCATTTCAGGATCAAAGGCATGCTGGATATTAAACACCCCCATTGCCAGACTTTGAAGAAAGACCTGTCTTTCCTTTAGGGCCACAGGATCTCCTTGATCAGCTAGCTCTAAGACCTCCTTACCGGTGTAGCTTTTACCATCATTTATGATCTGACTATAGCGCTTGGCCATATTGACCACAGTGCCTAATTCGCTGAAGGTTTGATAACGCTCATTCATGACCATAAAGCCAAACTCACCTCCAAATAAATGGGCACCGTAATGAAACCTGCCATTAATCACTAGACTGCCTCCAACGCCGGTGCCAAGTACCAGCATGGCAAGGCTGCTAGCACCTTGTCCTGCACCTAGAGCAGATTCGGCAAGAGCAGCACAGTTGGCATCATTTTCAATCGAAACCGGCAGACCTAGTCGCTCCTCAAGGCATTGCTGAATCGGAAAGCCATGAATATAAGGCAGAGCACTTGCGCCTTCAATGCTGCCAGTCTTTTTATTGACAGCTCCAGGGGAGCTAATGGCAATTCCTGAGAGCTTTTCTGTGCGGTAGTAAGCCAGTCGCTCGTCAAGCATATGGTAAAAGTCCTCTAGGCTTTGGGGAGTTGGGCGACTGCTTTGCTTTTTTAGCCTGCCCTTGTGACAAATAGCAAATTTGATGCTGGTGCCGCCTATGTCGATACATAATAAGGTCATTGTAATTCCTCCTATAACAGGTATATTACCAATTAGCTACCCTTAGTATGACAGATTTCAAAGTGCTTGAAAAGGCTTTCTCGGCATTCCTATATTTTGTGCTATGATACCTATAATTTGTGTTATCAAACCTATAATTTGTTGCTTGTTCTATGTGTAAGCGCTTGATATACTTGAAGCATCAATTGAAAAGCAAAGGGAGGTTGGGAAGATGACGACAAAGATCAGCAGCAAGAAATCCTTTTGGAAAAATGTGATCAAATACCGCGCTTTGTTGCTGATGGTATTACCGGGATTTGTCTGGTTCATCTTTTTCTTTTATATTCCAGTATTAGCTAATGTAGTGGCTTTTAAGGATTTTCATTACTCAGCAGGAGGTTTTATGGAAAGCCTGAAAGAAAGTCCCTGGGTTGGCTTAGATAACTTTAAATACCTTTTTGCCTCTAAGGATGCTTGGTTGATTACGCGAAATACCATTGCTTATAATCTTATTTTTTTACTATTTAACGTCTTTTTTGCCATCGCTTTCGCTATTATCATGAGTGAGCTTCGAAACAAGAAGGCTGTTAAGGTCTATCATACCATGTCCTTACTGCCTTATTTCTTATCATGGGTTGTGATTGAGTATTTTGTTTCTGCCTTTTTAAATACGGATAAGGGCTTTATTAATCAACTGCTCATTGGTAGTGGCAATAGCCCAATCAAATGGTATTCCAATCCAACCTGGTGGCCCTTGATTTTACTTTTCATGAGTGTTTGGAAAGGACTTGGCTACAACAGTATCATTTATTACGCATCGGTTAAGGGAATATCAGACACCTACTATGAGGCGGCTATGGTTGATGGTGCCAGTAAGTGGCAGCAAATTAGACATATCACCATTCCACAGCTTTTGCCGATGATGTCTATTTTATTGATTATCAATATTGGGAGTATCTTCAAATCTGACTTTGGCTTGTTTTATGTGATTCCTAAAAATTCAGGTCCTCTTTACGATGTTACCAGTGTTTTAGATACCTATGTCTACAATGCCCTGACAGCTACTGGTGATATTAGTATGGCTTCTGCGGCCAGTCTTTATCAATCTGTGGTCGGAACCTGTATCCTGCTCATCACCAATGCTTTTGTTCGTCGTATGGATCCCGATGCAGCCTTATTTTAGGAGGAGGACATGGAGAAAAAGAAAATCGTTAAAAAGGTTAATGTCAGAACCTTTGATCAAAAAACCAATGTTGTTTTTAATGCGTTAATCGCCTTTTTTGCCATCTCTTGTATCATTCCTTTTATCTTTGTGATGATTATTTCCTTCACAGATGAAAGCTATCTGATCAATCATGGCTATAGCTTTTTCCCAGCTGCTTGGTCGACAAAGGCTTATCATTATATTTTCCAAGGGGCTATGTCTCATCGGATCATAAGATCGTTTGCGGTGTCTGTATTTATCACCGTTTTAGGAACCTTTATCAATACCACAATGACCTCAACCTATGCTTATGCCATCTCAAGACCTTATTTTCCCTACAGGCGTTTTTTTACCATCTATGCCTTGATCACCATGCTTTTTGCACCGGGTATGGTAGCCAATTATTTGGTGGTGAGTAACCTGCTGCAATTAAAGGATACGATTTGGGCCTTGATTTTACCGATGGCTCTGGGTCCCTTTGGCATTTTGGTGATGAGGACCTTCTTTAAAAAGACCGTTCCTGATAGTATTATTGAATCCGCTCGTATGGACGGCGCAGGTGAATTGATGATTTTTATGAAAATCGTTTTACCTTTGGCAGTTCCTGGGATTGCAACCATTAGCCTGTTCTCAGCCTTAACCTATTGGAATGATTGGTTCAATGCGCTGCTCTATGTGCAAAGCGAGAGTCTCTACCCGATGCAATACCTCTTGATGAAGATTCAAAGCAATATACAGGCACTAGCCCAAAATGCTGGTATGAGTGCCCAGCTATCTGATAGCTTAGCCTCTTTACCAAAGGAATCTGTCCGCATGGCTATTGTTGTCATTGCAACTTTGCCGATCGCCCTAACCTATCCTTTCTTTCAAAAATACTTTGTTGGAGGACTAACCATCGGCGGGGTTAAGGAATAATCACCCATTTGGAATAGGTCATACAGCTGACCGTTCCAATGATTCTGTTATCAAAAAAAGAAATTATTTTAGGAGGCTTACTGATGAAAAAGTGGCAAACAATCTTATGTGTGACGGGAGCTGTGCTTGCAGCTGCTAGCTTGACAGCCTGTGGAAGCAAATCAGCTTCTAAGGACGGTGAGGTGAAGCTATTGATGTATCAGGTGGGAGATAAGCCTGATAACTTTGATGAGCTGATGACAATTGCAAATAAACGTATTAAGGAAAAAACAGGGGCAACCCTTGATTTGCAATACATTGGCTGGGGTGATTGGGACGACAAGATGAGTACCATTATTGCGTCAGGTGAAAATTACGACATTGCCTTTGCCAACAATTATGTGGTCAATGCTCAAAAGGGTGCCTTTGCTGATTTGACCAAGCTAATGCCAAAATACGCTAAGAAAACCTATAAAAACCTAGATCCAGCCTATATCAAGGGAAATACCATTGACGGTAAGCTTTACGCCTTTCCAGTAGATGCTAACGTCTATGCTCAGCAAATGCTGTCTTTCAACAAAGAATTGGTAGACAAATATGGTCTTGACATTTCAAACATCAATTCCTATGCAGATGCTGAAAAGGTCTTGAAACAATTCCACGAAAAAGAACCTAATACTGCTGCCTTTGCGATTGGTCAAGTCTTTAGCATGTCAGGTGACTACGATTACCCATTGACCAAAAACCAACCATTTGCAGTTAAGATTGAAGATGGCAAACCAACCATCATCAACCAATACGATGACGAAGGGTTTAAGCAAAATCTTCGGTTGATGCACAAGTGGTACAAGGAAGGCTTGATTCCAACAGATGCGGCAACCAATACAGAGGGCTACCCGCTTGAAGGCAACACCTGGTTCATGCGTGAAGAAACCCAAGGTCCTATGGACTATGGCGATACTATCCTGACAAATGCTGCTGGTAAGGACATTGTGTCACGTCCGTTGACTAAGCCTCTTAAAACAACCTCACAGGCCCAAATGGCAAACTTTGTCGTGTCAAATGTGTCTAAAAATAAAGAAAAGGCCGTTGAAGTTCTTTCCCTTCTTAACAGCGACCCGGAATTGCTAAATGGTCTTGTTTATGGTGTTGAAGGCAAGGCCTGGGAAAAGGTTGGCGACAAGAAAATCAAGCTGCTTGATGGCTACCAACCCAAAATGCACATGGGTGCTTGGAATACTGGTAACAACAAGATCCTCTACACTCAGGAATCCATCACAGATGATATGATTGCCAAGCGTGACCAATCAATCAAAGACGCTAAAGAATCTCCGATCCTAGGCTTTACGGTAGATACCAAGGCAATCAAAACGGAGCTATCAAATATCTCAAACGTGATGAACCGTTATAAAGCTAGTATCAATACTGGTACAGTAGACCCTGATGAAGCTCTTCCAAAACTTCTTTCAGACCTTAAGGACGCTGGTTGGGACAAGGTTCAAAAGGAAGTGCAAAAGCAATTGGACGACTTTGTTACCAAAAATAAATAAGGCAATGGACTTTCCTTGCAAGGTGGTAAGAACTGGGGACAGCCTCAGTTCTTTTTAGCTCAAGCAGGCATACAAGAGCTGACAGATAAGGCCTCTCTTAGAAAAAAGCCAGAGCCTGCTTGCAAGGCAGTTGGTCCACCAAAGCCCTTGCTGACAAGGTTTTACCAGCCTTAGTCGGCTGTCCTCTTTTTATTAAGCTTTTGTCACAATTAGAGTAAAATATGCTATATTAGAAGTATCTCATCTTATCATCATGACAGCTAAGACCTTAGTCATCTGGCTGAGGGATCGTTGCTTCTCTTAGGGCGCTATTGGTCCTACAAA
This sequence comes from Streptococcus equi subsp. zooepidemicus, assembly GCF_015689395.1. Taxonomy (NCBI): domain Bacteria; kingdom Bacillati; phylum Bacillota; class Bacilli; order Lactobacillales; family Streptococcaceae; genus Streptococcus; species Streptococcus equi. The sequence continues at coordinate 1,643,754 of NZ_CP065054.1, read as the reverse complement.
GGATACTAGAAAAGGATAATCTTATGACAGGAATTGAAAAAGCCTGCTTTCTCATCTGGAAAATGATGCAGCTAACCCTTATATTTCATTTGCTTTCCTTATGTGGAGCTGTGATTTTTGGAGTGGGGCCAGCTTGGCAGACCGTTGTTACCTTGTTTTTGGAGACCAGTCAGCAGGAGAAACATTATTCGCTCAAGCGGGCCTTTCAGATATGGCGTCGGGTCTTCAAAGAGGCCAATCTCAGCTTTTTCTTCTTTGGATTATTGCTATTATTGCTGAATACGAGCCTGTACTTGGCCATTCAATTTCAATCGCTGCTGTGGTTTAGCCTATCCTTTATTATCATGTTTGTCATGGTCTGGCTGGTGATGATTGTGATTTACATGACCTTTTATGCAGTGACCTATGAGATTGCTTTTTGGGAGAATCTCAAGCTGTCTTTTATCAGTATTTTCTTGAATGCCAAGCAGTTTTTGTTGACCCTTATGGTTTTAGCTGGAGTTGCTTGGTTTACTTGGCAGTATAAGGGCCTGTACCTTTTTCTTAGCTTTGGTGCTCTGGTTGTTTTGCTGGATATAGCTACCAAGCCTAATCGTCGCATGGTAGATGGAGTCATTGATGACAAGTAAATCTTTAAAGCGGTTCTTGATGGAGCATATTAAGCAGGGCTTTTTAATTAACCGCTTGATGAAAATATATAGCCTGTTTATCGTGGCTCTCTTTAGCTTAAGTGCGGTTGGTCTAAGCACCTATTCGATTCGAAATACCTACCAAATGGTTGACAATCAAATGCAAATGCGGTTAGATGAGACCTTAACAAAGCTACAGTCCCAAAACTATATTACCCTGCGTGTGCTGGAGCAGTTAGTAGGACGTCCAGAGGATTATCATAATCTCTATCAGTACATGCTCTTGACACCAAATCAGTATTTTACTAGGGTCTTTGAGGATTGGGGCGAGGGCAAAAATACCCCTCTGTTTTCAGAGCAGGTCAGAAGGCTTTTTGATTTGTATCCAGACTTGGACGGGCTGACCCTGATGCTGGACGATAGCACAGCTTATTTGTATGCTGATAGGTCTATTAAGACAGGACGGCTTTTATTTGGTAAGCCCCAGACACTAAAGGGCAATTATTTAGTGAGGTCCATTCGCCACCCTGAGTCGGGTGACGTCACAGGACAGCTCTATTTGCATTTTACAGATCCAGGTACGATATTACAGCCTGAGCAGCATAAATACTTAGCGACCTTTGCCTTTGATTACTATGGCAGAGAGCTCTTTCACCAAGGAGGTGTGGCCTTTCCTGAGCTTGAGGCAGGTCTTAAAAAGGCGCTAAAGGCGGATCAGGCTATTGATTTGACAGCTCTCAGCAAGAGCTATCATATTCAATACAATCGCTCAGGAGACTTGCTGGCCTATGTGGCGGTCAAAAGGTCTTATTTTATGGAAGAGGCTGTGCGTACAATGCTCCTGTATGGCCTTGGCTCGTTATTGCTAGCTTGGTTATTGCTACAGCTCCTTTTCAGGGTATTTCGCAATTATATCCGACAGGTCTCTGAGATTACAGATACTATTGAAATGGTTGCAGCTGGTGATTTGTCGTTAAGGATTGACAACAGTCATATGGAATTAGAGCTGTATCACATTTCTGAGGCGATCAATCAAATGCTTGGCAATATCAATGCCTATATCCAAGAAATCTATGTCCTTGAGGTTGAGCAAAGAGATGCCCAGATGCGTGCCCTGCAATCACAAATTAACCCTCATTTTTTGTATAACACTCTAGAATATATTCGCATGTATGCGCTTAGCTGTCAGCAGGAGGAATTGGCAGATGTGATTTATGCTTTTGCTGCTTTACTTCGAAATAACATCAGCCAGGATAAGGTAACCACTCTAAAAGAAGAGCTGGCTTTTTGTGAAAAGTACATCTACCTGTATCAAATGCGCTATCCAGATAGCTTTGCCTACCATGTCAAGCTTGATCCTGTCGTGGCTGATGTGGAAATGCCTAAGTTTATCATTCAGCCCTTGGTGGAAAATTATTTTGTGCATGGGATTGATTACAGCCGCTATGATAACGCCCTTAGCATCAAGGCGCTAGATGAGGGGGACAGTATTTTGATTCAGGTGCTTGATAATGGCAAGGGCATTAGCTCTGAACGCTTAATGGCTATTGAGGAGGGCTTACAGGTCCCTCAAGCAACGGGTAATAGCTCTATTGGCCTGCAAAATGTTTACATGCGCCTATTTCACCAATATCGAGACAGGGTGACTTGGTCCATGTCTCAGGCACCGACTGGCGGCTTTAGGATTCAGATCAGAATTAGAAAGGAAGCTTAATGTACAAGGTCTTATTAGTTGATGACGAATACATGATTTTACAGGGCCTAAAGGTGATTATTGACTGGCAGGCGCTTGGTTTTGAGGTTGTGGCAACGGCAAGGTCAGCCAAAGAAGCCTTAGCTTACCTAGATGACTGCGCTGTAGATGTCATGATTTCAGATGTCAATATGCCTGGTATGACAGGCCTGGAATTGATTGAGGCAGCAAGAGATGTATTGCCGCATTTGCAGACCTTGATTTTATCAGGCTATCAGGAATTTTCCTATGTGCAAAGGGCTATGGAGCTAGAGACTAAGGGCTACCTCCTAAAGCCAGTTGATAAAAAAGAGCTGGTAGCTAAAATGCTCTATTTTAAGGAATGGCTTGATGAGCAGAGGGCAGCTTCTTTGCGTCAGGCTGCTTATCGTGAGGGCTTGATCAATCTCTGGCTTGCTGATGAATTGAGTGAGAAAGAGTTTTTTCAACTAACGCAGGAGCAACCCGAGGCTGAGCTTTTAGGCTTTACGGTGTTGTATGTGGATTGCAAGGCTTTTAGCCCTGCCTTAGAAGCCTTTTTTGAGGCCTCCAAGCAGCCCTTTTACTTAAAAAAGGCAGAGCAAAAGAAGGTCTATCTAGTCATTCTATTAGGACAGAGCCATCAGGCTAAGCGCTTTACTAATACGCTTCAGGAGCGATTTTACAATACCATCAACCAGATCATTCTAGGAGAAACGGTTGTTGATTGGGAAAATGTGTATGAAAGCTATAATCAGGTCAGAAGGAGCCTTTTTTACAACAGCGAGGTGTCTCAGGTAGCTGCTAAGACCAATGCTAAAATTGAGCTGCCGGAATCGCGGTTGCAGTTTTTTTCCTTTAATAAGGCCTTGATGATTGGGGACGAGCCAACTATTGTTTCCAAATTACAGGCAATCTTTGAGGAAATGACAGAGCTAAGCTTCTCTCCTGAAGATGTCAAGCATGTCTCTTTTCTCTTGTTTTCAGATATTTACCGTCAATTTCCGATTTTAGATCGAATGACCTACCTATCGATGGTCAAGACTATTCACGATAGTCAGTCCATTGATCAGATCTTATCAGCCTTAAAAAAGGTGCTTGAGCTGACAAGCAAAAGCAATCAGCCCCAAAAGCGCTATTCTGATCTGGTCAGTGAAGCCATTACCTGTATTCAGGAGGAATACTCTCAGGAATTAACCCTCAAGGCTGTGTCAGATCGCTTGCATATCAATGGGGTTTATTTGGGACAATGCTTTAAAAATGAAACAGAGTGTAGTTTTTCCCAATACCTCAATCAGGTGAGGATCCAAAAGGCACAGCAATTGCTGCTTTACACCAATAGATCGATTAACGAAATTGCCTATGAGACAGGCTATAATACCAACCATTATTTCATAAAAATGTTCAAAAAATTAAATGGTTTATCGCCCAAGGAGTTTAGAGACCGTTATAAAGATAATTATCAAGCTATAAAAGGAAGCTATTAAGAAAGGGGGCGCTATGTCTGTAGAGACAATCACTGGTTCAACGGATCAATCTCATGGGGATATCTATCAGCTTCACTGGATTGATAAAGTAGGGCACTGCCATGCCTTTTCAAAGGGGTGGCGCTTTCTGATGGCTGATTTGCAGCTCGCTCAGGAGCCATTTTTTGATGATTCAGATTGGCAGCAGATCTCTTTACCTCATGATTTTAGCATTAATCAGCCCTATACGATTAATGGCGAAGCTCAAAGTGCCTATAAGCTAGGTGGTGTAGGCTGGTACCGGAAGTATTTTGCCCTTGATCCAAAGCTGGCTGACCATAAGGTTTATGTGACCTTTGATGGGGCTTATATGGAAACACAGGTATACCTTAATGGGCATTTGATAGGAGAGCATGTCAATGGCTATCAGGCTTTTAGCTATGATCTCTCAGCCTTTGTAATCCCTGGGCAAGAGAATCTATTAGCGGTTCGGGTTGAACATCAAGTGCCTAGCTCGCGTTGGTATTCTGGAAGCGGGCTTTATCGGGAGGCTTTTTTGACCGTTCTTCCTAAGGTTCATCTTGATAAGGATCGGCTTCGTTTATCCTTATCCCAGGCAGCGCTTGAGGCTGATAGTCAAGTACTGGAGATAGAGCTTGGAGTAAGCCAACAGGTCTCCTTGGGTGACTATCAGCTTAGCCTTAGTCTATCTGAGCAGCTGGCAGATACCCAGCAAGGGCAGACAGTATATGAGAGTAAACCGGTAGCTTTGGACCTCTTGGAGGAGTCAGGTAGGCTGGTGATGCCCATTTCCCTTAGGCAGATAAAGCTGTGGTCACCAGCTCAGCCCCAGCTCTATCAGCTTGATATGCTTCTTTACCACAAGGGAGCAGTGCTTGATCGGCTGACACTTGAAACAGGCTTTCGACAGCTGCATTTTGATGCTGAGTGTGGTTTCTTTTTGAATGGCAAAGCCTTTAAGCTGCAAGGGGTCTGTCTTCATCATGATCAGGGTAGCCTGGGGGCATGTGCTTATGAGGAAGCTATAGCTAGGCAGCTTGTTTTGCTAAAGGAAATGGGAGCAAATACGGTTCGTGTCACGCACAACCCTAGTGCCAGAAGGCTTAAGGATCTGGCTAACAGGCTTGGGTTATTTCTCATTGAGGAAGCCTTTGATACCTGGACTTATGCTAAAAATGGTAATAGCCATGATTTTTCGAGCCATTTTCACAAGACAGTGGGACATCAAAATGCAGCCAGGCTAAAGGGAGTCACTACAGCAGAAACCACCTGGGCGCAATATAGCATACAGGCCATGGTTCTCTCAGGTCTTCATGATCCATCTGTCTTGATGTGGTCAATCGGCAATGAATTGTTAGAAGGCTTCTCAGCTGATGTGAGTCACTACCCTTATGTTGCTAAGGAGCTATGCCAGTGGATCACTGAGCTGGATCAGTCAAGACCTATTACCCTTGGGGATAATAAGCTCAAGGACAAGCATTTTCATTGGGCTCAGGAAACAAAAGCGTTGGCAGAGCAGGTCAATCAGCTCCAGTCCGTGCAAGGAGTGATTGGACTTAACTATGCTAAGGCCAGAGATTATGATCGATTGCATAGGGACAACCCGACTTGGCTGCTTTATGGCTCAGAGACAGCCTCTGCTATTAATAGTAGAGGGGTCTATCATCTCAAAGGAGGAGCTAGTCAGGATCATGAGCTAACCTCCTATGACCAGTCAACGGTTGACTGGGGATCCTTAGCTAGTGAGGCTTGGTATGATACAATCACAAGGGATTTTGTTGCAGGTGAGTGTGTTTGGACGGGCTTTGATTATCTAGGGGAGCCTACTCCTTGGAACAAGATTGACTCAGGCGCAGCTGATCAGTGGCCGTCGCCCAAGCAATCCTACTTTGGTATTTTAGATACTGCTGGATTTGCTAAGGATAGCTATTATTTCTACCAAAGCCAATGGTCAAAAGACAAAACGACACTTCATATCCTGCCCAGCTGGCAGGAAAAAGACCTTCAGCTAGATGATCAGGGCATGGTGGAGGTTGTGGTTTATAGTAATGCTGCTAGTGTGAGGCTACTTTTTGATGATGGTCATGGGGGCCAGATTGATTATGGTATCAAGGCTCTGACAAGGCATGAAACGCCAGCAGGCCATTGCTACCAGCTATATGAGGGTGACGATGCAGCAGAATTACCTCATCAAAACCTTTACCTGACATGGAAGCTTCCTTATCGCTCAGGCAGCTTGAGAGCTATTGCTTATGACGACAAGGGACAGGTGCTCACACAGACCAGCGGTCGTTCCTGTGTGAGCAGCTACCAGCAGCCTGCTCAGCTTTCCTGGTCCTGCTTTGAGCTTCCTAAACTGCTTGCAGAGCCTGCGCTACTTTATCTTGAACTATCCTTATTAGATGTCCATCAGACCCTGGTAGCTAATGCTAATCTCCTTATCAACATTGAAGTTGAGGGTCCTGGAATGTGCTTAGCCTTGGATAATGGTGACCCTCGTGACCATCAGCCTTATAGCAGCTTGTCGCGGCAGGCTTATGGCGGCAGGCTGCTAGCCATTATTGCCCTTGATGGTCGGGCAGGTCAGCTCAAGGTAACCGCCAGAGCTCAAGGCCTACAAGAAGCAAGCTATCAGCTGACTGTCGCTGAAGTAGCTATCAAAGAGAAGCTCCTAGCTTATCGGCTTGACAAATACAGCTTTATCATTAACAAGACGAAAAGGCAGCTCAAGGCAGCTCCAAGGCCAATCAGCCAAGGCTCTGATGACTTCGCACCTGCTGCTGATTACTATGTATCATGCCAAAGTCACTGCTTGTCTGATAGGCCTGTGATGATGTTTAGCTATGCTACGGTATTTACAGAGCCATTGACCTTTCAGCCTCTGACGCAAAGACTGATAAAGGGGAGGGATATCTTTCTGCCAAGCTGGCTACAGCCTAAAACAGCTGCTGGCCACCTATTAACCAAGGCCTTTCCTATTGATTGGCAGCTGGTAGCTCCAGTCTTTACTGAGGAGTCAAGGATTAGTGGGCAGACCTCTTGCTTTGGTCAGAGCTTGAAGCTTGAGGCTATTCTTAAGCCCGATACAAAAGGGCTGAGGATCAATCAAGAGCTTAGCTTAGTTGCTAAAAAGGAGCGGCTGTTTCAGAGTGATACCCAGCTTAGCTACCGCTATCAATACGATACCGTACAGGCCATTGGTGCCATTAGCCTGACAGGACTAAAGAAGCCCTTAAGCTCGCTTAGGCTTGTTTTGGACTATCGCAGCAGCACCAATGCGCCATCAAAACAGCTGATCCTATCGCTTGATCAGATAGAACAGCCCTGTCACTATATCATGCTGGAAGAAGTAGTTGATGTGCTAAGCCTAGACCTAACATTAGAGCAGCCGATCGGACAGGCTTTTGACTTAGCTAGGCTTCAGCTAGGCCTTTGGAGCATGGCTAAGGAGGCTTAGGCTTCAAGCTTATCGGCTCATACTGTCAATAGGATTGAGCTAAGACAGTCTTTGAAAAATAATGTATAATGACAGTAAATGCCTAGCAAGCTTTGCTAGGTTAGCAAAAATAAGCATCGCCTGATATGATGTAAAGGAGGAGGGTATTTGATGCTGGAGAGGCTATCAGGTCAGACACGATTAACAGCTTTGCTGGCAGCACCGGCACGTCACAGCCTATCACCGAAAATGCACAATGCAGCTTATGCTAAGCTAGGACTGGACTATGCCTATCTAGCCTTTGAGGTTGATAATAGTGGACTAGCAGCTGCGGTACAGGGCATGCGTGCCTTGGGCATTTGCGGTGCAAATGTGTCTATGCCAAATAAGCAGGCCATTGTGCCCTTGCTTGATGAGCTATCACCAGCTGCCGCCTTAGCTGGAGCTGTTAATACGGTTGTTAATAAAGATGGCAGAGGTCATCTTGTTGGTCATATCACCGATGGCACAGGTGCTATTCGAGCCTTAGCAGAAGAAGGGGTCTCGATAAAGGATCAGATCATTACGATTGCCGGTGCAGGCGGTGCAGGCACAGCCATTGCTGTTCAGCTGGGACTTGATGGCGCCAAGGAGATTCGACTATTTAATCGAAAAACAGCCACCTTCAAGCAGGCCAAGCAGGTGCTTAAAGGCATTAATGCAAAGACTTCAGCTCTGGCAAGCCTACAGGACTTAGCAGACGATCGAGCCTTTAGGCGGTCTATTGCAGAGTCTAGTATTTATGTTGACGCGACTGGTGTAGGCATGAAGCCTCTTGAGGAGCATCGCCTGATTACTGATCCAGCTCTTATTCGTCCAGATCTTGTGGTTTTTGATCTTGTTTATCACCCGGCAGAAACAAAGCTCCTAGCCTTTGCGCGTGAGCATGGGGCTAAAAAAGTGATGAATGGCCTAGGCATGCTCCTTTACCAAGGAGCAGAAGCCTTTAAGCTGATGACAGGTGAAGACATGCCGGTAGCCTATATCCGAGAGCTTTTATGTCAGAACAAGGAATGAATGCCTGCTACTCACACCGGTATAGGAAAAAGAAAAAAAGGTTAATCGCTCAGCTCTTTGATTGGTCTTGAGGTTTATTAGCATTTTATTTATAATAAAAAGCACCAAAAGCAAAGGAGCAGCCTATGATATTAACACAATTCGACCCTGACTACCAAGCTATCATTAACCCTAAGGATCTTGTGGCAGAGATAGATGACTTTCCTAAAACAGTAGTTACCTGCTTTGCAAGAGCAACCTTTAATAGGGTACTTAATGTACTGCCGCATCGATTGATAGCCACAACAAGCGTTGCTAATCTTGATATTCCAATATACGAATTAGATGTTAAAGGGCATAAGCTTGGCTTTTTCAATTCCTACGTTGGAGCAGCTGGCTGCGTTGGGGTTTTAGAGGATATCATTGCTATGGGAATGAAGCAGCTCTTGGTCTTTGGAACCTGTGGAGTCCTAGACGCTACTATCAGTGAAAACTCTATTATTATCCCAACTAGTGCTATTCGAGACGAAGGGACCAGCTACCACTATCAGCCTGCTAGTCATGACATTGCAGTGAATCAAGCTTATTTAACAAGGGCTATTGATGTTTTAGAACAGCATTCCCAGACCTATACCCTTGGTAAGACCTGGACAACAGATGGGATTTATAGAGAAACTAGAGACAAGATGATTCAACGAAAGCAGGAGGGGGCTATCTGTGTTGACATGGAATGCTCTGCGATTGCGGCCCTAGCAGCCTTCAGACAGCTAGAGCATTTTCAGTTTTTTTATTCCGCTGATAATCTAGATGCTGATGAGTGGGACGCAAGAAGCTTAGCCAATGAAGCAGACCTAGAGGCAAAGGATAACATTGCCTTTATTGCCTTAGAGTTGGCCTTACGATTATTTAAGGATAACTAAAAAAGCATCAAGAGCTATGAAGTGCCTCCAAAAGGTTAGATTAAGGCTCTAACGCCTGGGAGATCAGTTCAGCTCAAGGTGCTGTTAAGGTGTCATGCAAACAGCTCACCTCTGCATGTTAATATAATGTTTAGAGTAGCCTATGCTTCTTATACCTATGCCTTAGCATTCACCTAGGGACAAAGCAATGAAGCTTAGGCCTTTCACCTTACTGTGAAAAAAGTGGTCTTTTCTCATCAAAAGACTCAGTAAACAAGAGGCTTTGAAGCCTTTTTGTTTTTCAGAAGCAGCAGTTTTTCACTCGACTAATAAGACAGGAGAAAAGCCTTCTCAGGCGATATCTAGCAGGCTTCTTAGCCAATCCAGCAGGCGCCTGTCATGCTTAGCGATAGGAAAGCTTATATAGCCTTTCGTCGTTGGCAAAATGAGGACAATATGCTGACCAGAATTTTTCTTATCTGTTTTTAAAACAGTCATCAAGGCTTCGGCTGTCATTGACTTAGCCTCAAGTGTGGTAGGCAGCTGATAAGCCTCAAAGGCAGCCTGTAATGCCTCTAAATCCTGTTGGCTCAATAGCTGCTGCTGGACGGCCAGCTTGGCCTCAAAGACCATGCCAATCGCAATAGCCTCACCATGCCTGTAAAGCTCGTGATGGCATAAGGCTTCAATCGCATGCCCTAGCGTATGCCCGAAATTTAAGGACATGCGGAGATTGCCTTCAAATTCATCCTTTTCAACCACTCTTTTTTTATGGCAAATCGCTTGAAAAATCATTTGCCTGAGCTGCTCTTGATTGCGGTCCTTGGGGAAGGCTAGGAGCTGTTGAAAGAGCTTGCGATCATGAATAAAACCAATTTTAATCATTTCGCTGATGCCGCAGGCAAATTCTCTCTCAGAAAGCGTGTCTAAAAACTTGGCTGACACAATAATCTGGTTTGGAGGGTAGATACTGCCTATCATATTGGTCAAGCCCTTAAAGTGAACCCCAACCTTACCACCAATGCTGCTGTCTACCTGACTAAGTAAGGTTGTTGGAATCTGAACGTAGGAAATCCCGCGGTAAAAGGTTGCCGCAACAAATCCCCCAAGATCTCCAATCACCCCTCCTCCAACAGTAACAATGACGTCCTTTTTAGAAAAATTAGCCCTAATCAGTCGATCGTAAATCCGACTAACCTCCTCTAGAGACTTAGATTGCCCCCCTGGAGTAGCAATATGAAGGTAACTATCGTAATCCTGTTGAAAACGTCTAAATAAAGGCTGGTATAAATCAAATACCGTTTGATCAGTGATAAATAATAGCTTGACGTCTCCTTTTTCAGCAAGAAATTGATTCAGCGGCTGAAAAATATCGTCTGTAAAGATAATCGGATAGTCATTGATACGAGACTTAACCTGAAGTGTTTGTGTCATGCGTCTTTCTCTCCTAAGCACCATTAGTTCAAATGACTGGACCTGTGGCTGCTGTTAGTTAGCTTTCCCAAAGCTCTTTTCCAAGCTGCTCTAGCTGTTGATAGTCAATCTGCTGCGCGGCATCTGACAAGGCAAGATCAGGTGTAGGGTGCACCTCCATCATAATACCATTGGCACCAATAGCCTTAGCGGCCTTAGCAGCAGGCAATAATAAATCTCTTCTTCCGGTAGAATGAGAGACATCAACAATGATTGGCAGCTTCACCTTTTGCTGAATAATAGGGACTGCCATGATGTCTAGCATATTTCTAGTTTCCACATCATAGCCACGAACCCCACGCTCGCATAAAATAATATTTTGCTTGCCATTTTCTTGTAAATAAGATAAAGCACCCAAATATTCCTCAATGGTTGCCATTAGTCCTCGTTTAAACAAGATAGGCTTGTCAATCTTTGACAATACCTTTAACAATTCAAAATTTTGCATATTTCGAGCGCCAATCTGAATAATATCTAAATAGTCATAGGCTTCCTCTAGCTGTCTTTCAGACATAATCTCACTAACAGCCTTCAGCGAAAATTCCTGGCAAACCTCATGTAGATAGGTAACCCCTGTCAGCCCTAAGCCCTGAAAGGAGTTAGAAGAGGTTCTGGGCTTATAGGCTCCCCCTCGAAAATACTTGTAGCCTAAAGCCTTGGCGCTTGCTGCTGCCTGTCTGATTTGCTGATAAGATTCAATGGCGCAGGGACCGACAATAAAGTTACTCTTTTGACAGCCCTTGTTTAAAAAATCAGCTATTATATCGTTTCCCATTTATACTCTTTCCTAATATGATATTGAGAGAATGATTCCCCAAAGGTAAGATGACAGCTCTGCCTTAGATAATACTGTGCATAAGGCATGGCAGAACTATTCATAGCTTGGGAAATCATACCATAATCAAGCTTAAATTTCAAGCTAGTAAGAGAGATCAGCTCGTTGCCAGAGGAGAAGCTTGTGAGCATCCTAACCCTCTCAGGTAGAGGTTTTACAGCTGCTAGAGCTGTTGCGAATGCTTATTAGCTGGAATAGGCAAGCACAGTGAAAAAGTGCTGATGATTGAGTGTCATGATGAGACTAGTTATAGCTTTTATTGTGGGAGAGTTTAGCTTTTCAAACACAAAAAGAAAAGGTTTACCTATATCGTTTTTTGGTGTATATTAATAATAGAAAGCAAATCATTTTAGAAACAGAGGTAATGGTAGATGTTTAAGTATTTAAAAGCGATTTTATATCTATTAGCTCCTAGATTGGCTTTTTCAGTAACAGGCATATTATTTCCTGATGCTTTTGATAGCTTATTCTTGGTTTACCATGTGTTAATGACGATTGCTTTTTGGCTTGCCATTTATTCTCTTGACCTACCAGAAAAATAGTTGTGGGACTTATTTCGTATTTAGTTGACAAAAGGTAGCTGATACGTTAAAACGAAGAAGCGTCTGAGCTATGTTAGCCATTATAAGTACAACTATAAAAATGCTTTTATTTCAATTGCTTAAACCTCAAGGCCCTTTCAGAATGAGCAGCCATCGTCTTAACTTTTCTACTCCACCACGATAGCATGACACAAGAAAAAATCAGAACACTAATGACATTTTTTTAAAGAAAGACTTGCACACTAAAGCAAGTTATAGTATTATAGAAAGGTAGCCGCTATAGTTAAATGGTATAATAAAGCAATGGTAATGCTTCGTTCCGAGTTCGATTCTCGGTGGTGGCATTTGAGTACTGTCCTAAGTCTTATTAGGACAGTTTTTTTAATTGCTAGGTGAACCAATAGTGGTCATCTGTGAATCATTACCATAATGACTTCTGTTCGTCTAAGCTGTCTGTGACGCCAAATCACTTGATGCTACCAGTTCTGTCAATACATCAGGTATCGCTTGACAGTCTCCCTGACCACTGCCCAACAGACAGTCATCAGCTCTCCTCAACAGCTTAACTTCGTTTTAAGACTTTGTATTAGTCAATCATCAGCAAGTCAGACTGCCTTATAGTTGTTGTTATTATGAGCTTCTAAGAAAATAGCACAATAAGTCAGGCTGTGGTATAATGGTAAGGATTAAGTCAGAAAGAGGGGGTCAGACATGTCTTATGAGCAAGACTTTTTAAGGGATTTTGAAGACTGGGTGAAGGCTCAAATTCAGGTCAACCAGCTAGCTATGGCAACGAGCCAGCAAATTGCAGAGGAAGATAATGATCAAAGAGCCAGAGATGCCTTTATTCGTTATGAAAGTAAGCTAGATGCCTATGAGTTTTTATTAGGGAAATTTGATAATTATAATAAGGGCAAAGCTTTTCATGAGGTACCAGACAGCCTATTTGGTAGCCGTCGTTATTAGAGGAAGGGATAAGCAGTAATCATGGCAAGACGATACAATCGTAAAAAACAATACAAGCTACAGCTTAAGCGTCAAGGACTGCTCAAGGCAGTAATCAATCAAGTGGAGCAGACTGTGGAAAAGGTGGTTGATAAGACTAAAGAAGCAGTGCATACCGCTTCACAAATGGTAACAGCATCAAAGACAGAGACTGCTGATCTACAGGATAAGCAGAGCATTGCTAAAAAAGCAGCTCAGCCTGAAGCAGATGTAGCTTCTAGTAGCTTGGCTGACAGTTCTGAGGTTTCAAGTGAAAAAGAGACCTCAAAGGCTAGCAGTGAAGTCTTATCACGCGATGCTTTTGCAGAGTTGGCTGAGGTTTCAGAGCTTCGGGCAGATATTGTTGCGGTGCTTTTTGAGGCTGGTATTAGGTCAGCTGCTGCTTTTAGCCAATGGACAGAGGCAGAGCTTTTGGCGCTTAAGGGAATTGGACCAGCGACTATCAGCAAGCTAAAGGAAAATGGTGTCAGCTTTAAAAAGTAGTCTGATTTTTATTGATTAATAAGTATAAATTTGTTAGAATGTTAGCAATCAGAGGTATCTTGAGTTTGTCTGTTACAGAGAGCGGTGGTGTTGAGAAATCCGCACAGATGTCAAGCTATGTAGCTGAGGCTTACAATGGAAAAATGATAAAGCAGCAGATTAAGCGTAATCTGAAACAGTGGTGGTACCGCGGATTATTAGTGAATTCGTCCCTGTCTAGTCGATTGACTAGGCGGGGTTATTTTTTGGAGGACTTGCTATGATTGAGATAATGGCTTCTGTTGAGAATAATAGATTACCAGATGTCAAAACGAGTCGTTTGCTGCTGCGGCAGCGTACTTTAGCTGATGTTGAAGCGATTTTTGCTTATGCTAGCCGACCTGAGGTTAGTTACCCAGCAGGCTTTCCACCTGTGAAAACCCTTGAAGAAGAGGAGCATTACATCGCAAACACGATGCCTAAGCGCTGGCTTTTGCAACAGCTACCGGCAGGCTATGGCATTGCCCTAAAGGGTGACAATAGGATTATTGGGTCTGTTGATTTTAACAACCGTCACGCAGATGATGTTTTTGAGATGGGCTATCTGCTTCACCCTGACTATTGGCATCAAGGAATTATGACTGAGGCAGCGAGTGCCCTGCTAGAGGTTGCCTTTACTCTGCTTAAGCTTCACAAGGTTGAAATCAGCTGTTACGATTACAATATGGGGAGTCGTCGGATCGCAGAAAAGCTAGGCTTCACTCTTGAGGCGACCATTCGTGATCGCAAGGACGCTAAAGGCAATCGCTGCGCAGACCTACGATATGGATTGCTAAGGAGTGAATGGGAGAGGCAGCGTAGATAAGGAGTAGACTCTCTAAAATATGCGTTAATCTGTCAAAAGCATTTCATAAGAAGTCCTCAAACTCAAAGCGCTTATGACTACCAAAACTGGTTAGCGCTTCGCCAACCAGTGTCATCAGTTTCTGGTAGTCTGCCTTGAGCAGCAAGTGTTATGTTAAGTGAGGTGAGAAGAGGTAAGAGAGATCGGAAAGAGGTTTGGTATGAATATTATCTTAATTGGAGCACAGGCGTCTGGTAAGATGACAATTGGACAGAAATTAGAAAAACTGACTGATCTGACTTTATTTCATAATCATGAATCAATTGATTTTGTAACTAAGTTTATACCAATGTCATCGGAAGCCAGAGAACTAATTGATGAGCTACGATTGCTATTTTTTAAAACATTTGCAAAGCGTCAGCAATCAATTATTTTTACTGTTGTCATTGATTTTAATGCACCTGAAGATATAGCATTTTTGGAAACACTACAGAGTGTGTTTCATGATTTCGACAGAGAGGTTTTATTCGTTGAATTAGAAACAGATTTAAAAGAACGCTTAAGGCGAAATAAAACTGAAAATCGACTTTACCATAAACCGATAAAGCGTCATTTGGAGTGGTCTGAGAAAGATATTTTGGATACTGCTAAATTTGCTAACTTTAATCCTGCAAAGGCACCAGAAAATCTTAAACATTATTGTAAAATCAATAATACGAGTCTTTCTGCTCAAGAAACAGCGCAGTTTATCGTCCAAAAAATGAAAGAGTTAGAAGTAAGCTAGAAAGGACACCATATGTCAAAAGAACTTTCACCAAAATATAATCCAGCTGAGGTTGAGGCTGGGCGTTATCAAGCTTGGCTGGACCAAGATGTTTTCAAGCCATCAGGCGATAAGAAGGCTAAGCCGTATGCTATCGTGATTCCACCGCCAAACGTTACAGGTAAGCTGCACCTTGGTCATGCTTGGGACACGACCCTTCAAGATATTATTATCCGTCAAAAGCGTATGCAGGGCTTTGACACCCTCTGGTTGCCTGGTATGGATCATGCAGGTATCGCCACTCAGGCCAAGGTCGAGGAGCGCTTGCGCGAGCAGGGGATTTCCCGTTACGATCTCGGTCGTGACAAGTTCCTAGACAAGGTTTGGGAATGGAAGGACGAGTATGCAGCAACCATCAAGGAGCAGTGGGGCAAGCTTGGGCTTTCACTAGATTATGCGCGAGACCGCTTCACTCTTGATGAGGGGCTCTCAAAGGCTGTTCGCAAGGTCTTTGTTGAGCTTTACAAGAAAGGCTGGATTTACCGCGGTGAGTTCATCATCAACTGGGACCCGGCAGCTAGGACAGCTCTTTCAGATATCGAGGTTATCCATAAGGACGTTGAGGGTGCCTTCTACCACATGAACTATATGCTAGAAGATGGTTCGCGCGCCCTTCAAGTAGCAACAACACGTCCTGAAACCATGTTTGGAGATGTGGCTGTCGCTGTCAATCCAGAAGACCCTCGTTACAAGGACCTGATTGGTCAACATGTTGTTCTGCCAATCGTTAATAAGCTAATTCCAATCGTTGCTGATGAGCATGCAGATCCAGAATTTGGAACCGGTGTCGTGAAAATCACACCAGCCCATGACCCTAATGACTTTGAGGTTGGCGGGCGTCATAATCTCCCACAGGTTAACGTCATGAATGATGATGGCACTATGAATGAGCTTGCAGGTGAATTTGCAGGTATGGATCGGTTTGAAGCTCGTAAGGCTGTTGTGGCTAAGCTAGAAGAAATCGGTGCCCTTGTTGAGATTGAAAAACGTGTTCACTCAGTAGGTCATTCAGAACGTACAGGTGTTGTGGTTGAGCCTCGCTTGTCAACACAGTGGTTCGTGAAGATGGACCAATTGGCTAAAAATGCTATTGCCAATCAAGATACAGATGACAAGGTTGACTTCTACCCACCACGCTTCAACGATACCTTCTTGCAATGGATGGAAAATGTCCATGATTGGGTGATTTCTCGCCAGCTTTGGTGGGGGCACCAAATCCCTGCATGGTACAATGAAGCAGGTGAGATGTATGTTGGTGAGGAAGCACCAGAGGGTGATGGCTGGAAGCAGGACGAGGATGTCCTTGACACCTGGTTTAGCTCTGCGCTTTGGCCATTTTCAACTATGGGCTGGCCTGATACAGATGCAGAAGACTTCAAGCGCTACTTCCCAACCTCAACCTTGGTGACAGGCTATGACATTATCTTTTTCTGGGTGTCTCGCATGATTTTCCAATCGCTTGAATTTACTGGGCGTAAGCCTTTCTCTAACGTCCTTATTCATGGTCTGATTCGTGACCAAGAGGGACGCAAGATGTCTAAATCGCTTGGTAATGGGATTGACCCAATGGACGTTGTTGAGACATACGGTGCTGACGCTCTTCGTTGGTTCCTATCAAATGGGTCTGCTCCTGGCCAAGATGTGCGCTTCTCCTATGAAAAGATGGACGCGTCATGGAATTTCATTAACAAAATCTGGAACATTTCACGCTATATCCTTATGAATAATGAAGGCTTGACACTTGAGCAAGCTACTGCTAATGTTGAGCAAGTTGTGTCTGGCGCTGCTGGTAACGTGACAGACCGCTGGATCCTCCACAACCTCAACGAAACGATCGGTAAGGTCACAGAGAGCTTTGATAAGTTTGAGTTTGGTGTGGCAGGCCATATCCTCTATAACTTTATCTGGGAAGAATTTGCCAACTGGTATGTGGAGCTGACCAAGGAGGTTCTGTACAGCGACAACGAAGACGAGAAGGTTATCACTCGCTCTGTTCTCCTCTACACGCTGGATAAGATTCTGCGTCTCCTCCACCCAATCATGCCATTTGTGACAGAAGAAATCTTTGGCCAATACGCTGAAGGCTCTATCGTGACAGCAGCCTATCCAACAGTGACTCCTGTGTTTGAAAATGCAGCTGCGCACAAAGGCGTGGAAAGCTTGAAGGACTTGATTCGTACGGTGCGAAATGCGCGTGCGGAAGTGAACGTTGCCCCAAGCAAACCAATTACTATCCTTGTGAAAACAAGTGACAGCGACTTGGAAGCCTTCTTCAACAGCAATGTCAACTACATCAAACGCTTCACAAATCCAGAGAGGCTTGAGATTGCTTCAAGCATTGTGACTCCTGAGTTGGCCATGTCGGCTGTTATTACAGGTGCAGAAATCTTCCTTCCCCTAGCTGATCTGCTCAATGTTACAGAAGAATTAGCGCGCCTTGAAAAGGAATTAGCTAAGTGGCAAAAAGAGCTAGACATGGTCGGCAAAAAGCTCAGCAATGAACGCTTTGTTGCTAATGCCAAGCCAGAGGTTGTCCAAAAAGAACGCGACAAACAGGCTGACTACCAAGCTAAATACGATGCAACCGTAGAGCGTATTAAGGAAATGGAAAAGCTAGTGAAGTAAACTGATGATTTAAGAGCCAATCGGCTCTTTTTTTTGATATACTGTCAAGGAGTAATCATCACAATTATCTATATAAGTCAAAGGAGTGTCTCATGAAAAAAAGAGTCATTGGTTGGTTAGGTGTGCTGGTAATAGGACTTATGCTTGGTCTGGTATGGTGGAAATGGTCAGTGGCAGATCGTCCACAACCCAAGCAGGTCAAGGAAGTCATGACCACAGCAGCGACAAAGGCCTCAGTGCCGCATAAGGAAAAAATGGAATCAAAAGAGCCTGAGACATCACATCAGCCAGAAGCCTATCCTGATCTTGCTAGCTATCAGGAGTTGGCTGTTCATGTGTCGATTGCAGACCAAGTCATGACCATTATAGGAGATGGTAAGGTTATTTTTAAGACCAGCGTGTCAACAGGAGCAAAGGAAAGTCCAACACCGACAGGGACCTTTGTCATTGAGCCTGAGCGAGGAGACTTTTTCTTCAATCAGGCATCAGAAGAGGGAGCTTATTATTGGGTGTCCTTTAAGGATCATGGGATTTATCTGTTTCATAGCCTACCAACAGACCAATATGGCAATGAGATTCCAGAGGAGGCAGAGAGACTGGGACAGCCAGCCTCACATGGCTGTGTCCGCATGAGCAGAGCAGACGCCAAATGGTTTTATGAAAATATCCCAGAAGGCATCAGCGTCACAATAGAATAGCCCTAATCTCCCTCAGAATAGCCTAAGCAGATAAAGGAAGAGCCTGTTAATATTAGCAGGCTTTTAAAGCTCCTTAAAAGACTGCAAAAAGTAACGAAAAAAGACCTGAAACAGGTCCATTGATCTAAGAGCAGATAAGCAACTAGCCTTCTAGCAAAGAGTTTTTTAGGGGAGTATATTACTTGCAGAAATCAAAGCGAGGAAACGATATGATTAGCCTCTCCACCAACCTTTGACATTAGCCCAAGTGTCTTCAATGTTATCGCCCAGACGTTGATACCAGGTTTTGTTAGCTTCTTCTTGTTGTTGTTTTTGAAACATTTCTAAAGCTTCACGTTCTTGTTCTTGCTTTTCGAACTGTTCTAAAATTTTTGTCATTTCTTCTTCATACTCTTTTTCTTCCTTCTCTATTTGATCTTGTGGTTTAGATTGTCCAACAATCCAAGTTCCTTGACCTATAGTCCACCCATCAATGCTAATGACTATTGTTACTTCACTTCCATACTCTAGACTTACTGTCTTTGGTTCGTATTTTGTTTCGATGTTATTATTTGAATAGTCATAAGTAATAACATTGGTTAAAGGAAAAATAACTTTCCCCTCGTCGTTAGCTAAAGTGAACTTTGGCTTGTAGGTGGATGGAATAGTTTCATCATTTTCACGTTTTTGTGGCGTATTAACAATTGGTTGTAGTAGTTCAACATTTTTAGTATCTGTGTTCCCTAAAAAAACTTGAACTATTGCTCTAGGGTATGTTTTCAGTTCAATTTGACGGTCACCTTTTGCAATAGGTTTTACTCCAAATTCTCTAGCTTTGTTCCAGTCATTTCTAAATCCAATTATTTTTGCATCTCCAGTAGGTTGAGGTTGAATTGTATAGTCATCATGTCCATAATCCCCACTAAAATTTTGTAGTCCAAAACTTTGTTTCCATTCCCTCTCGCTTAGGGTATAGCTTTCTGCCTTTACATTATCATAATAGTAATTTATGATTACTGTTATAAATAATATACTTAAACTTGAGACTAACCTTTTCTTCATCTTACACTCCAATCTTAATCTTGATAATTATTATATTTTAATGGTAGAGTACCTTTGTCAGGATATAATAATTCCAGCATGAAAACAATGCTTAAATGATTATTTTGGAGTATATAACTTTTGTTTTTTAAAATGGTTTTGTAGTATAATCCCGTTTTTTAATTCTTGAATGTAACCTATACCTCCTTATCTAAAAACAAAGAAAACCTGTACGTTTGCTTTAAGCTTACAAAAGTTGAGTAAATTGGTATAATGATTGTTAAAAGAGCTCATGCTGTGATGTAGGCTTAGAAAAGGAGACAATCATGACGTTTGAAGAGATTTTGCCAGGCTTGAAGGCCAAGAAAAAATACGTTCGTAAGGGCTGGGGAGGCGCTGAAAACTATGTTCAGCTGTTTGATAGCATTGAACAAAATGGTGTGGCACTTGAGGTGACGCCTTACTTTTTGATTAACGTGTCAGGAGATGGCGAGGGATTTTCCATGTGGGCACCGACTCCCTGTGATGTTCTTGCTACTGATTGGGTAGAGGTTTATGACTAAGCGGGTGCTGATCACTGGTGTGTCGTCGGGCATAGGACTGGCACAGGCACGCCTGTTTTTGAAAAATGGCTTTGCTGTTTACGGGGTTGACAAGGCAAAAAAGCCTGATTTATCAGGAAATTTTCAGTTTCTACAGCTAGATATTACAGGTGACTTGCCAGAGCTTTTTGAGGCTGTGCCTAGGGTTGATGTGTTGTGCCATACTGCGGGCGTTCTTGATGCCTATAAGCCCTTGCTTGATACCACACAGGCTGACTTTGAGGCCCTCTTTCAGGTCAATTTCTTTGCGGCTGTCCGCATCACGCGTCACTATTTGACACAGATGCTAGCAGCTCAATCAGGTATTATCATCAATATGTGCTCTATTGCTAGCTTCATGGCAGGTGGCGGAGGAGCTGCCTATACCTCCAGCAAGCATGCTCTGGCTGGTTTTACCAGACAGCTAGCGCTTGATTATGCCAAGGCAGGCATTCAGGTTTTTGGAATTGCCCCTGGCGCAGTGCAAACAGCAATGACAGCCACAGACTTTGAGCCAGGTGGCTTAGCCCAGTGGGTGGCTGATGAGACTCCTATCGGTCGTTGGCTTAGGGCTGAAGAAATAGCCGAGCTGACCATGTTTTTAGCATCTGGAAAAGCTAGCGCCATGCAAGGAGAAATTGTTAAAATTGATGGCGGCTGGAGCTTAAAGTGAAACAGCACATTGACATAAGGCCTAGCAAGATCTAGCTTGTCTGTACAGAGGGTGACAGTTGATAGCTATACCAAGCAATCTTGTTACAGGCTAATAGAGCTGATGAGGTGGCTTTCCATGAAGCCTAGTGCCTAGGAGGTTTGCTTAAACACAGCAGAAGCCTATCTGTCTAGAGAATTTGATCAAGAGAGGTGATGACATGACTGCAGAAGAATTATGGTCTCAATACCAGCAAATCAATCCTGGTGTTGGTGATCTAGCTGAGGCCTGGGCCTTTGGAGCTGAGCCTGATTTATTAGCACAATTAGTGCTAGAAGGCACTAAAACAGCTACAGCCTCTGCCTATGACTTATATGACCTTGATCATGAGCCGCTTTCCAAAGAGGGCAGCTATGACGTGATTTTGGATAGTAGGGGTCAGGCGATCTGTATTATTCAGATTACTAAGGTTAGTCTTGTTCCCTTCAAGGACGTGCCAGCAGAGCACGCCTATAAGGAAGGAGAGGGTGATAAAAGCTTGGAAGGATGGCGGCTGCTTCATGAGGCCTTTTTCAGACCTTATTTTGAAGAGGCAGGCATCCCCTTTACAGAGGATAGCCTTATTGTGTTAGAGGAATTTCAGCTGGTTTACCCTGAAGCTGCTAAAAAGGAGAGATAAATGAAATTAGCCCTTGTTGGTACAGGCATGATTGTCAAAGAGGTTTTGCCTGTTTTAAAGGAGATCAAAAGCATAGACTTAATGGCGATTGTTTCAACGCCTCGTAGTCTTGAAACCGCAGAGGCGCTTGCTGACGCCTTTGGCATTCAACAGGCCAGCTGTCAGCTGGCCGAGGTCCTAAAAAATGAAGAGGTGGATACGGTTTACGTTGCCACCCCAAATCATTTGCATTTTGAAGTGGCTAAGCAAGCCCTTGAGGCTGGTAAGCATGTCATTTGTGAAAAGCCATTTACCATGACAGCCAAGGAGCTTGATGCTTTAAGCAGCATTGCAAGAGCTAAGCAGCTGATATTATTAGAAGCTATTACCAACCAATATTTGCCAAACACACAATTTATTAAGGATCACTTGACTGAGTTAGGAGAGATTAAGCTTGTGGAGTGCAATTATTCTCAATATTCCTCTCGTTATGATGCCTTTAAGCGAGGGGAGATTGCACCAGCCTTTGATCCTAAAAAGGGTGGAGGGGCCTTGCGTGATTTGAATATTTATAATATCCATCTGCTCGTTGGCTTATTTGGCAAGCCCAAAACGGTTCAATACCTGGCTAATATGGAGCGCCAGGTCGACACCTCTGGTGTTTTGCTGATGGATTATGAGCGATTTAAGGCTGTTTGCATTGGGGCTAAGGATTGCAGTGCAGAGATTGTCTCTACGATTCAGGGGAATAAAGGCTTTCTTTCTGTTTTAGGTGCTCCTAATGCTGTACCAGAGCTTTTACTAGCCATTCGAGGTGAGCAAGCAAGGACCGTCAACCTTAACCACCCGTCTCATCGCATGTACGATGAATTTATTGCCTTTTCAGATATTATCTCTAATAAGGACATGGAAAGGGCAGAGCAGGCCTTGGAGCACAGCAAGGCAGTCATGGCTGTTTTAGAGCAGGCAGCAGCTTCGCTAGAAAGCGATAGCTAAGAGTAGCTAGTAGCTACAAGCTAAGTCATCTTTTTTGCTAGCTGCCTTAAGAAATGATGACCTTTCTTGTTCTATCAGATACAGGTCTTGCTCCTGATGACTCGGAGCCTCTTCAATGGCTGAGCATTAGCTGCTTTTTCCATAGTGAGGGGTCTAATTTGCAGCTTGCTTTGTTTACGACATCTTTGATACTTGACGATGACAGGCAGCTCTAGCTAGCTGCTTTAAAAAGTTAATCAAGGTAGGTAAGGGAGTTTGTCTGAAGCTAAGGACTATTGCAGCATTCTTGTTTTTTCTGCAAATTAAGGCCATTTGTGCTATAATGAGATGATCTATGTACAAACGGAGGAAGTCATTATGCCAAACTACGCCATTATCCTAGCAGCTGGAAAGGGAACCCGCATGAATTCAGCGCTTCCCAAGGTGCTGCACAAGGTATCAGGCCTAAGCATGCTGGAGCATGTCCTCAAGAGCGTCTCAGCCCTAGCTCCTCAAAAGCAACTCACAGTGATCGGTCATCAGGCAGAGCAAGTACGTGCCGTCCTAGGTGATCAATCACTGACAGTGGTGCAAGAGGAGCAGCTAGGAACAGGTCATGCAGTCATGATGGCAGAAGAGGAGCTATCTGGCTTAGAGGGGCAGACCCTAGTGATTGCAGGTGACACCCCCTTGATCAGAGGAGAAAGCCTCAAGGCCCTGCTAGACTATCATATCAGAGAAAAGAATGTGGCAACCATTCTCACAGCCAGTGCCAAGGACCCCTTTGGGTACGGCCGAATCATTCGCAATGCAGCAGGAGAGGTGGTCAACATCGTTGAACAAAAGGACGCGAATGAGGCAGAGCAAGAGGTCAAGGAGATCAACACAGGGACTTATATCTTTGACAATAAGCGCCTTTTTGAGGCTCTAAAGCATCTCACGACTGATAATGCCCAAGGGGAGTACTACCTAACCGATGTGATCAGTATTTTCAAGGCTGGCCAAGAAAGGGTTGGCGCTTACCTGCTGAAGGATTTTGATGAGAGCCTAGGGGTTAATGATCGTTTAGCCCTAGCTCAGGCCGAGGTGATTATGCAGGAGCGGATCAATAGGCAGCACATGCTTAATGGGGTGACCCTGCAAAACCCGGCAGCTACCTATATTGAAAGCAGTGTAGAGATTGCACCAGACGTCTTGATTGAAGCCAATGTGACCTTAAAGGGACAGACCAGGATTGGCAGCAGAAGTGTCATAGGCAATGGGAGCTATATCCTTGATTCGAGGCTTGGTGAGGGTGTAGTGGTTAGCCAGTCGGTGATTGAGGATTCAGTCCTAGCAGATGGTGTGACAGTAGGGCCCTATGCGCACATTCGCCCGGATTCACAGCTCGATGAGAGCGTTCATATTGGGAACTTTGTAGAGGTTAAGGGGTCTCATCTAGGTGCCAATACCAAGGCAGGGCATTTGACTTACCTGGGGAATGCCGAGATTGGCTCGGAGGTTAACATTGGTGCAGGAAGCATTACGGTTAATTATGACGGTCAAAGGAAATACCAGACAGTGATTGGCAGTCATGCCTTTATTGGGAGTCATTCGACTTTGATAGCTCCGGTAGAGGTTGGGGAGAATGCTTTAACAGCCGCAGGGTCTACGATAGCCCAGTCAGTGCCGGCAGACAGTGTGGCTATAGGGCGTAGCCGTCAGGTGGTGAAGGAGGGCTATGCCAAGAGGCTACCACATCACCCAAATCAAGCAAAGTAAAATGATGGAGAGAAAGCAAGGAGATCAGACATGGATTTTGAAGAAAAAACGATTAAAAGGCAAGAGATTTTTGATGGTCACATTTTCAAAGTTGCGGTAGATGATGTCCAATTGCCAAACGGTCTAGGTCAGGCTAAGCGTGAATTGATTTTTCATCGTGGTGCAGTCGCTGTATTGGCTGTAACGCCAGGGCGTAAGCTGCTAATTGTCAAGCAGTACCGTAAGGCTATCGAAGCGATTTCCTATGAGATTCCTGCTGGAAAATTAGAGATCGGTGAGGCTGACTCAGCATTAGAAGCAGCAGCACGAGAGCTAGAGGAAGAAACAGCCTATTCTGGTGATTTGCGTCTCATTCACGAGTTTTATACAGCAATTGGCTTTTGTAATGAAAAAATTAAGCTATACTTGGCGACAGATCTGAAGAGAGTTGCCAATCCTAGACCACAGGACGCAGATGAGGTGATTGAGCTTCTTGAGCTGAGCTATCAAGAATGTATGGATCTAGTGGCACAAGGGAAGCTTGTCGATGCTAAAACCATCATTGCCCTGCAATATTACGCCCTTCATTTTGGAGGTGATGTGTAATGGGCAAGCCCTTGCTAACTGATGACATTATCGAAAAGGCTCAGCGCGGAGAACAGTTTGAGCCTGACGATTATGCAGATTTTGAAACCAAAATCATGACCTTTGAGGATAAGCATACCGATCGCATTTACAAAAGTCGCAGGATTGAAAATGCTAAGCGCAGTCGCTTTCAATCTCGGTTAAATCTGATTCTCTTAGCGGTGCTTGTCTTGATTGCTCTCTTGGTCTATGCGGTCTTTAATTTATAGAAAAACAAATAGGGATATCATATGAAAATTGGAATTATTGCGGCTATGGAAGAGGAGCTACGGTTTTTATTGGAGCAGCTCCAGGATAGTCAAGAGCATCAGCTGCTCTCCAATACTTACTATACAGGTCGTCTTGGTCGCCATGAGCTGATCTTAGTCCAATCTGGTGTTGGAAAGGTCATGTCAGCGATGACCGTTGCGATGCTAGCAGAGCACTTTCAGGCTGACGCTATTATAAATACAGGATCGGCTGGGGCAATAGCTAATGAGTTGGCTATTGGTGATGTTGTTGTTGCGGATCGCTTGGTGTATCATGATGTGGACGTGACGGCCTTTGGCTATGATTATGGTCAAATGGCTGCGCAGCCCCTTTACTTTGACAGTGATAGCAAGCTGGTTGAGACCTTTAAGCAGGTGCTTGATCAGGAAAAGACCAATAGTCGGATTGGCTTGATTGCAACAGGAGATAGCTTTATTGCCGGCCAAGAAAGTATTGATACCATCAAAGCACATTTCCCAGAGACCTTAGCAGTGGAAATGGAGGGAGCAGCAGTGGCACAGGCCGCTCATACTGCTGGTAAGCCCTTTATTGTTGTTAGGGCGATGAGCGATACAGCAGCTCATGACGCTAATATGACCTTTGACCAGTTTATTGTTGAGGCTGGAAAAAAATCAGCCAAGGTCTTAATAGCCTTTTTAGAGGCCTTACCTAATGACAACTGATAATCAAAAACCTGATAGTTTGTGGTAGCAGCAAACTATCAGGTTTTTTCTAAATAGCAGTTACATAGAGTTGCTTAGCAATGTTTTCAGGGATAATCAGCTCCTTATCTGCATAAGCAATGGTATAGGTTTTTGCAAAGTCATCTATCTGTATCAGTCTAAATTCACTATTAACTGTCAGCTGGTGGGCTTCTAGGTACTGGATAAGCTCAAAGTGATCATGAACCCTGCTCAAACGAAAAACTCCCAGCTCTTTAATGGTATTAAGCGTTGTTTTGTTGATTTCGATTAGGGGCTGCTGGCGACGTGGAATTGTCCCTCCATGAGGGCAAAAGGTGGGATAGCCAAGGGTTTTATCCAAGCGATCAATAAATATATCTGACACCGTATGCTCTAGCACCTCAGCCTCTTGGTGCACCTCTCTAGCAGTATAGCCCAGTTGATGGATCAAGAAAACCTCCATCAATCGGTGCTTACGATAAAGATTTGCCACTAAGCGCTGCCCTTGCTCTGTTAGATAATAGCCGCAGGTCTTATCCTTTACAATCCAGCCTTGTGAGATCATTTTCTTAATCATTTCTGACACAGCGGGTGCAGAAACCTTCATTCTCTCTGCTACCATTTTGTTAGAAATTTTAATATTCTGCTCTCCGATTTCATAAATACATTTCAAATAGTCTTCTTTATTAGGCGTCATGTCTAAAAGCCTTTCTCTTATTTATAATGATTATTATATCAGATTATTTCATAAAAATCTTGACAAAGGCCTAAAAAAAAGTTATGCTAATAGCATAATTAACTATACTTAATTAATTAAATAATAGATCCTAAGGAGATAACTGATGAAAAAGAAACTTAGCCTCGCCTTGAGTGCTTTTTTGGCTGTTTTCATGCTGGTTGCCTGCTCTAATGGTGGAAACAAGGAAGCTAAGAGTGATAAGCTCAAGGTTGTGGTTACCAATTCCATTATTGCTGACATGACTAAAAATATTGCAGGTGACAAGATTGACTTGCACAGCATTGTGCCGATTGGTCAAGACCCTCATGAGTATGAGCCGTTGCCAGAAGACGTTGAGAAAACTAGCAATGCTGACCTTATCCTCTATAACGGTATTAACCTTGAAGACGGCGGACAGGCTTGGTTTACAAAGCTTGTAAAAAATGCTAAGAAGAAAAAAGACAAGGACTACTTCGCTGTATCTGATGGCATTGATGTGATTTACCTAGAAGGTGAAAGTGAAAAGGGCAAGGAAGACCCTCATGCTTGGTTGAATCTTGAAAATGGGGTTATCTATTCAAAAAATATTGCAAAGCAATTGATTGCTAAAGACCCTAAAAACAAGGAAACCTATGAAAACAACCTAAAAGCTTATGTTGAAAAGCTAGAGAAGCTTGATAAGGAAGCAAAATCAAAATTTGATGCGATTGCTGACAACAAAAAGCTAATCGTAACAAGTGAAGGTTGCTTCAAATACTTCTCAAAAGCTTACGGTGTCCCATCAGCCTACATCTGGGAAATCAACACTGAAGAAGAAGGAACTCCAGATCAGATTTCATCATTGATTGAAAAATTGAAGGACGTTAAGCCATCAGCGCTTTTTGTTGAGTCAAGTGTTGACAGACGTCCAATGGAGACTGTTTCTAAGGACAGTGGTATTCCAATCTATGCAGAAATCTTTACAGACTCTGTAGCCAAAAAAGGTCAAGATGGAGATAGCTACTATGCTATGATGAAATGGAACCTTGATAAAATTTCTGAAGGCTTGGCAAAATAATATAACAATAAAGCACAGCAGCTTCTGGTGTTGTGCTTTGTTTGTATTAAGGAGAAAAAATGATTGATACGCAAAATCTTTCGGTTAGCTATAACGGTAACGTAAAAGCCTTAGACAATATCTCACTACAAATCAAAGGACCAGCTATCGTTGGGATTATCGGGCCAAATGGTGCAGGAAAATCAACCTTGATGAAGGCTATGCTCAATCTTTTAGATTATAGTGGCCAAGTGACTGTTGATCAAAAGGACGGTCGAAGGCTGGGGCATACGATTGCTTATGTAGAGCAGCGCAGCATGATTGACTACAACTTTCCAATTACGGTGAAGGAGTGTGTCTCATTAGGGACCTACACTAGGCTAGGGCTTTTTCGTCGTGTCGGAAAAAAAGAATATGATCAGGTTAACCAGCTACTAGAGCAGGTTGGGCTTGCTGGCTTTGGTAATCGTCCGATAAAATCTCTTTCTGGTGGGCAGTTTCAGCGTATGCTAGTAGCTAGATGCTTGATTCAGGAGTCAGACTATATTTTTCTTGATGAGCCCTTTGTTGGGATTGATTCGGTTAGCGAAAAAATCATCATTGACCTGCTCAAGGACTTGAAAAAAGCAGGCAAAACGATTTTAATTGTTCATCACGATTTAAGCAAGGTAGAGCATTACTTTGATGAGTTAGTGGTATTGAACAAAGAGCTGATTGCTTATGGACCTGTTGATGATGTGTTCACTGTTGAAACCCTATCAAAGGCCTATGGTGATCATCTATTCTTAGGAAAGGGAATTGTTTAAATGTATTTGAAGTTTTTTGAAGGGCTGATGTCCTATCATTTTTTACAAAATGCCCTTATTACAGCCGTTGTTATTGGTATTGTATCAGGAGCAGTAGGCTGCTTTATTATCCTTAGATCCATGTCATTAATGGGTGATGCGATTTCTCACGCTGTTTTGCCAGGAGTAGCCTTGTCCTTTATTTTAGGGATTAATTTTTTTGTAGGGGCTATTGTCTTTGGTCTATTGGCTTCTGTGATCATCACTTATATCAAGGAAAACTCTGTTATCAAGGGAGATACAGCAATAGGGATAACCTTTAGCTCCTTTCTTGCCTTGGGGGTTATTCTGATTGGGGTTGCTAATAGCTCAACGGATCTTTTTCATATCCTCTTTGGAAATATCCTGGCAGTGCAAGACAGTGACAAATGGATTACGATCATTGTTTCGGTTTTTGTTTTAGCTATTATTGTCCTCTTCTTTAAGGAATTACTCATTACCTCCTTTGATCCTGTGCTAGCAAGGTCTATGGGAATGAAGGTCACTGCTTATCATTATCTGTTGATGATTTTATTGACCTTGGTTTCGGTGACTGCTATGCAAAGTGTTGGTACTATTTTGATTGTGGCGATGCTGATTACGCCAGCAGCTACAGCGTATTTGTATGCTAACAGCCTAAAGGTAATGCTGGTTATTTCCTCATGCTTGGGAGCTGTGACCTCTGTGTTGGGGCTTTATTTGGGCTATACCTTTAATATTGCGGCAGGCTCAAGCATTGTTTTAACCTCGACTGTGGTGTTTCTGATTAGCTTCTTTGTTTCGCCTAAGCAGGGCTACTTTAAAAAGCGTTCCTAGTAAACCATAGCTGGCTGTGCTTTGAAAGCAACTTATGGCATGATCAACAGGCCAGCTCTTCATTTAGTTAACAAGAAAAAAATCACGACCAGCTCTTGAATCGGCGGCTTTTCCGATAAGGAGCTGGTCGTTTTATTGTTGTTGTAGCTTAGAGGCTATTTTTTAAAGGAGTAATCCTTAACAATGTCAATAGCATTAATAGTGATGTTCTTTATTGGCTTGTCATTTGGACCGACTGGGCTGGCAGCTATTTTATCAATGATATCCATACCCTCGATAACCTGACCAAAAACGGTATAGCCACCATCTAGGCTAGGATTGCCACCCTCTTCGTAGGCGTCAATGATTGGCTTAGGGTAATTATCAATTGATAAGGCCTTGGCTTGGTTGAGCTTGCTTTGATTGATAAAGAACTGGCTGCCATTAGTATCTGCACCGGCATTTGCCATAGCAAGAGCCCCTCGAATGTTATATAAAAATGGTGAGATTTCATTAGCAAAGCCTTGTCCCGCATCTTTTTTGCTGTCCTTGCCCTTCCAAATGGATTCTCCGCCAGATCCATCTCCCTTTGGATCACCGGTTTGAATCATAAAGTTATTAATCACCCGATGGAACAAAAGCTTGTCGTAATAGCCTTCCTTGGCGTGTGTTAAAAAGTTTTCAACAGCAAGCGGTGCATACTTGGGGAAGAGCTTGAGGGTGATATCGCCCTGATTAGTTTTGATAATGACCTTAGCTTCGTCCTTGCTGACTTCTTTATTTAATTGTGGAAACTGATCAGCGTCAGCCTTGAGCGCTTTTTTGATTTTTGCTTCGTAAGCCTTTGCTGCTGCCTCGCTTTCCTCTCTAGCGATTTTTTCATCGACGTATTCATCACCTTTAATAGCACGATCAATGGACTCACAGCCACTTAAGCTAAGCAAAGCAAGACCGATTAAGCCAAAAGATAGTAGTTTTTTCATGTGTACTCCTTAGAACAATTTCTTTTATTTTAACATAAAATGACTTGGAAAATAAAGCTAAAGGGCATGAGACGAAGTCTATTTTTTAACTATTTCTAAGCTTCTCTAAGTCCTCCTGAGAAACCTTAAAGGTGACTTGCCCAGTCTGCATATCAACGACAGCCTTGACTTCAACTCCTTTGGGAATTAGTTTGCCATGTCCCATATCAATTTGCAGGGGAAGTTTGCCATAGGTCAAGGTGTTAAATTCTTTTTCCATCTTCAACTCCTATTTGTTCTTATGATTGACATTATAGCATAAAATCAAGCAGCTTCACCTATTTATTGAGAATTTTAATGTCATCTTTCATAACGATTAAAAAATGTTATAATAAGGCTATGGCTAGAAGAACTCAACGAAAAAAAAATTCCCCTAAGAAGCGTTTAACAAAGGCAGAGCTTGAAAAGCAAAAGGCTATTAAGAGAATGATTGTTTCTTTCTCCTGCGCTTTATTGCTTGTTTTTGCTATGCTTCGGCTAGGTGCGCTTGGGGTTACCTTATATAATCTTATTCGCTTTATGGTTGGCGACTTGGCTAATCTCTTGATATTGGCGGTTCTTTTTTACCTCTTTTTCTTCAAGTGGCTCAGGCAAAAAGATGGCCTTATCGCTGGCTTTATCATCTTGTTTTTAGGGCTTCTGGTTGAATGGCATGCCTATCTTTTCTCATTGCCTAAGCTAGCGCATCAGGCTATTGTTGCTGGGACTATCCAGCTAATCACCAATGACCTGCTAGCCTTTAAGGTCAGCGAGTTTGTTGGTGGTGGTATGCTTGGGGCCATGCTGTACAAGCCCATTTCCTTCTTGTTTTCTAATATTGGCTCTTATTTTATTGGCTTTTTGTTTATTCTGCTGGGCTTGTTTTTAATGACCCCTTGGGATATTTATGACGTCAGTCATTTTGTTAAGACGCTTTTTGAAAAGCTATCCTTGGCCTATCAAGAAAAGAAGGAAAAACGCTTTGTTGAGCGAGAAAAGCAACGATTGTTGGCTGAAGAGGAGCGTCTAGCAAGAGAGGCCTTGGAGGAGCAAGAATATCTGGCAAACCAAGCGATTGATCCTGAGACAGGTGAGCTTTTAGCAGAGCCAGAAGACCTATTGATGGAGGGTGCTGGTCAGAAGGAGTCTGAGGCATTTTTTGAGCCGGAAATTCTGGCTTATGATTCACACCCTGCTACTGATGAGCCTGAGGCATTTGGAGATGAAGAGGAGTCTGTACCAGAAGCCCCTCTAACGGGTGCTTCAGCAATCGCAGGAGAGGCGCCGCTATCAGATGATGAGGACCTGTCAGTAGAGGTGGATTTCACACCAAAGACCAATCTGTTGTACAAGCTACCAACGATAGAGCTGTTTGCTGCTGATAAGCCTAAAAATCAATCCAAGGAAAAGTACCTTGTTCGTCAAAATATCAAGGTATTAGAGGATACCTTCAGAAGCTTTGGAATTGACGTCAAGGTGGAGCGGGCAGAGATTGGGCCATCTGTAACTAAATACGAGGTTAAGCCGGCTGTTGGTGTTCGTGTGAATCGCATTTCCAATTTAGCTGATGACTTGGCCTTGGCCTTGGCAGCCAAGGACGTACGGATTGAAGCTCCGATCCCTGGCAAATCCCTTGTGGGTATAGAGGTACCAAATTCAGAGGTTGCAACGGTTTCTTTCCGCGAGCTTTGGGAGCAATCCAACACTTCTGATGATAAATTGCTAGAAATTCCTCTTGGCAAGGCTGTCAATGGTAGTGCCAGAAGCTTTGATTTGACCCGCATGCCTCATTTGCTGGTGGCTGGCTCAACAGGATCAGGGAAATCTGTTGCAGTCAACGGTATTATCTCCAGTATTTTAATGAAGGCTAGACCGGATCAGGTCAAATTCCTAATGGTCGATCCGAAAATGGTTGAGCTGTCTGTTTATAATGACATTCCTCACCTGTTAATCCCGGTGGTCACCAACCCTCGTAAAGCAAGCAAAGCACTTCAAAAGGTTGTTGATGAGATGGAAAATCGCTATGAGCTGTTCAGTAAGGTCGGTGTCCGAAATATTGCAGGCTACAATGCCAAGGTTGAAGCCTACAACAAGCAATCTGAGCAAAAGCAAATCCCTTTGCCGATGATTGTTGTTATTGTTGATGAGCTAGCTGATTTGATGATGGTGGCTAGTAAGGAGGTTGAGGACGCTATTATTCGTCTTGGGCAAAAGGCGCGTGCAGCAGGTATCCATATGATTTTAGCTACTCAGAGACCTTCTGTTGATGTTATTTCTGGATTGATTAAGGCCAATGTTCCATCACGCATTGCCTTTGCGGTTTCATCAGGAACAGATAGTCGCACCATTCTTGATGAAAATGGCGCTGAAAAGCTGCTCGGTCGCGGGGACATGCTCTTTAAGCCGATTGATGAGAATCACCCTGTGCGTCTGCAAGGCTCCTTTATTTCAGATGATGATGTTGAGCGCATTGTTAGCTTTATCAAGGAGCAGGCAGAGGCTGACTATGATGATTATTTTGATCCAGGTGAGGTTAGTGACTCTGATCATGGTAGTAGCGGAGCTCCTGAGGGTGATCCCCTTTTTGAGGAAGCAAGGGCTCTTGTATTGGAAACGCAAAAGGCAAGTGCCTCGATGCTCCAAAGGCGTCTATCGGTTGGCTTTAACCGAGCAACTCGACTGATGGACGAATTAGAAGAGGCCGGTGTCATTGGTCCAGCTGAGGGGACTAAGCCAAGAAAGGTACTGCAAACCAATTAAAAAAGAGCTCATCTAAAGGCTCATCATAAAACAAACCCGTACCAAGCTAAGCTTAACCATGTGGCTTGATACGGGTTTTTGAATTGGTTTTGGTAACGATAGAATAATTCAGACGCTTTGCTTGAAAAAGTTTTTCCAGACTAGTAACGCTAAGCTAGCTATCACTTGTTGCTAGGCTCAAAGCCATATTTGGTAAGGTACTAAACGATAAAAATAAGACCAACTAGCATCAGGTAAAAGAGTAGTGTGACTAAAAAGCCTACTCGCCAAAATAGTTTGAAAAATCGGCGGTAAGAAAATTGCTGGATTCTGATGATCAGCAAGAGTGCCATAACAATGGCCAACAAGGACATAACAATCAGGTAATAAGGCAACAAATGATGGGTGAAAAATTTTCCTGATACAATCACAATGTCAAAAACAAAAAGTGGTAAGGCTAAATCAGGAAACTTAATGCCCCTTCGTCCCAGTCTCAATAAAGATATCATTATCATAGAGAATAAGGGAGTCAGGATAATAAAAGCTAAGGCTGTTAATTTGTAGATGATCATAAGTCTATTTTATACCCAATTGGTAGACTTGTAAACTAATTCCTGCTTTTAGTGGCTAAAAGAGCTGGCACACCGACTGACACCTAAATAAAGTTGACCTCTTGACCGACAAAAAGAGCTTAGCAGCAAGCTTGTTGAAGCATAGGACTAAGCTCTTATCACGGTTAAACCAAAATATTATGATTGTTGATTGCTTCTCTTTTGGAAGCCCACTCAATAGCCTGAAAAAGCTTCATAAGCTTAGCCTCTGAGATACTTGGCAGGTATAGCTTGTTCTTGTGCTTACTAAGAATATGATTGACAGTATCATCAATAACTAGAATATTCCCCTTAGACACGCTTTCGATGTCGCAAATAGAGTGAATCCAGCAAATGTTATCAAACTGTTGAGCGAGTTCTTGAGTGATTTCTTGGTTTTGAATAGGGAGACTAACCAGTTCAAAGGGCTCCCCAGCAAAATGCTTGTTGGCTTTTTTCAGCATCAGGCGAGGGTCGTTATTAATCTGGAAAAATAAGGGATCATCAATAATACTATCAATAGCAATCAAAGGAACAAAGTTACTATTTCCGATCTTGTAAAATTCCTCTTTGGTGACCTCTAGGGTGAGAATGACATCTGCTACATCATATTTTCCGATGTATTCTTGATTAAGGCAAATCAAATGATAGTGCTTTGTGTAAAGAAAGGCAGATAGCTGGGTGATAAAGTGAAGCTGCTCTGCTCTTTTTAAAATAGAGCTGTGCTCTTTGTAGTAAAGGGCGATTAGCTGTCTTTTTTGTGTCACGAGTGATTTTGCGGCTTGGTTTGGCCGATAATTTAAAAGATTAATCATTTGCAGCACTTTATTGCGCGTTTCAGGGCTAATTTTTTGATCTTCTCTGTTATTGATGACATAGGAGACAGTAGCCACAGAAACTCCCGCCTCGCGTGCGACATCTTTGATCGTAACTTTCTTATGCATAGCTTTGTTATAATAAAAAAACGCTTAAAAGTCAACTAGAAGTGGATCTTGGAAGACTCATAAGCCTATGCTGCTAGTGAGATAGGAGACATAGGCTATTTGCGGCAACATTTTTTGTGAAAATGACTTGATTTATTTGTCTGATAAGGTATAATGGTAGGGTATGCTCTAGCATACCTGTGGGAGGTAAAAATCATGAATTACCGCCAAAACCACAACAGGAGGATTTTTAAAAATGGCTAAAAAAGTCGAAAAACTTGTAAAACTTCAAATTCCTGCTGGTAAAGCGACACCAGCTCCACCAGTTGGACCAGCTCTTGGTCAAGCAGGTATCAACATCATGGGATTCACTAAGGAATTTAACGCTCGTACAGCTGATCAGGCTGGTATGATTATCCCAGTTGTTATCTCAGTTTACGAAGACAAATCATTTGATTTCATCACTAAGACACCACCAGCTGCTGTTCTTTTAAAGAAGGCTGCAGGTGTTGAAAAAGGATCAGGGACACCTAACAAAACTAAAGTTGCGACAGTTACTCGTGCACAAGTACAAGAAATTGCTGAAACTAAGATGCCAGATTTAAACGCTGCAAACATTGAAGCTGCAATGCGTATGATTGAAGGTACTGCTCGTTCTATGGGATTCACCGTTACTGACTAATCAGCAACCTGCCCCTATTACCCGCAAGACTTCATCATAAGAGATGAGTGACGTGGGAGATTTTAAATCAAATCGATATGACCACATTACAAGGAGAAGATAAAAATGGCTAAAAAAAGCAAACAAATGCGTGCAGCACTTGAGAAAGTGGATAGCACAAAGGCATACAGTGTAGAGGAAGCTGTAGCACTCGCAAAAGAAACTAACTTCGCAAAATTTGACGCTTCTGTAGAAGTTGCTTATAACTTAAACATCGACGTTCGTAAGGCAGACCAACAAATTCGTGGTGCGATGGTGTTGCCAAACGGAACTGGTAAAACTCAGCGTGTCCTTGTTTTTGCTCGTGGAGCAAAAGCTGAAGAAGCAAAGGCAGCTGGTGCAGACTTCGTTGGTGAAGATGACCTTGTTGCTAAGATCAATGGCGGCTGGCTTGATTTTGATGTTGTTATTGCAACACCAGATATGATGGCTATTGTTGGACGTCTTGGACGTGTCCTTGGACCTCGTAACTTGATGCCAAACCCTAAAACTGGTACAGTAACAATGGACGTTGCTAAGGCGGTTGAAGAGTCTAAGGGTGGTAAAATTACCTATCGTGCTGATAAAGCAGGTAACGTACAAGCTATCATTGGTAAAGTATCATTTGACGCTGACAAGTTGGTTGAAAACTTTAAGGCTTTCCATGAGGTGATGGTTAAGGCTAAGCCAGCTACTGCAAAAGGTACTTACATGACTAACGTATCTATCACAACTACACAAGGTGTGGGTATCAAGGTAGATCCAAGTTCATTTTAATAAGTAATTAAGGACTGACCCTAAAAGGGATTGGTTTTGAGACAGACATCATGAGTTGGTGTTTGTCTTTTTTTGATTAACATTGTGAGGATAGTTTTTTGGCTCCATGTCAACTGTAGTGGGTGACTTATAGCTAAGCACGAGAGGAGACGAAGGTTGTCTTCTCTTTTGTGATGTTCAAAGCGAGGAAGATGCGTTTTTTAGGCTCTATAATCTCCACAGTGGCCTTACCCACTACAGAAATTATAGAGCCTAATATTGTGAGGATAGCCTTTTTTAGACGAAGCGTCACGATTGATATATGATGATAAGATGAAGCAGATTGCTTGATCTCAATATCACAGCTCATGGTAACAATGAGACCTTTGGAAGGACTGTGTTTGACAGCGGCACAGAAAGCCTCTAAATCCCTCGTGTCGTTACTACCCATCAATCTGCAAAAAAAGCCTATCGTTAGGAGTAAAACGATAGGCTTTTTGTCATCTAGTTGATAGCCAATGATTAAAAGGCTATGGGTAGTGCTTTAATTATTGCTTTCTTTTGCGTCTAGTTAGGAAGCCTAATCCGAGAAGAGAGAGTAAGCCTGTTCCCAATACTGTGATCAAGCTGCCTGTGTCGTTTGTTTTTGGCAGTGATTTGCTGCTAGATTGGCTAGTAATGGTTGATGGCTTGGTTGGTTTTTGAGGTTTAGCTTCTGGCTGAGGCGCAGGTTTAGGTTGAGGTTTTGTCTCTGGTTGAGGTGTAGGTTTAGGTTCTGGCTTGGATTCTGGTTTAGGGTCCATTGGCTTAGGTGCAGGGTCAGGCATTGGTTGTGGCATTGGATCTGGGGTAGGAGTAGGATTTTCTCCACGAGGCCCTTGTTCCCCGCGTTCACCTTGAGGCCCTTGCTCCCCGCGTTCGCCTTGAGGTCCTTGCTCACCGCGTTCGCCTTGAGGTCCTTGCTCACCGCGCTCTCCTTGAGGTCCTTGCTCTCCACGTTCGCCTTGAGGTCCCTGCTCACCGCGCTCTCCTTGAGGTCCCTGCTCACCGCGTTCGCCTTGAGGTCCTTGCTCACCGCGCTCTCCTTGAGGTTCTTGCTCTCCACGTTCGCCTTGAGGTCCCTGCTCACCGCGCTCTCCTTGAGGTCCCTGCTCACCGCGTTCGCCTTTTTCTCCATCTTTACCATCGCGTCCAGGATCTCCCTTTTCGCCTTTAGGCCCCGGTTGTCCGTCCTTACCATCTTGTCCGTCGCGTCCAGGAGCACCATCTTTTCCTGTATCGCCTTTAGGACCCTTTTCACCAGGCTTACCGTCTAGACCTTTTTCACCTTGAGGTCCTCGTTCTCCTTTGTCACCAGGTTTTCCATCACGTCCGGGGTCCCCTTTAGGTCCTTGTTTTCCAGGATCTCCCTTTTCACCTTTAGCCCCTGGTTGTCCGTCACGCCCAGGAGCCCCGTCTTTACCGTTTTCTCCTCTAGGGCCTTGAGGTCCAGCAGGCCCACGTTCTCCTTTAAGACCAGGAAGTCCCTGTTCACCGTTCTTCCCATCTTTGCCTTTTTCCCCATCTTTCCCAGCAGGTCCACGCTCGCCACGTGGACCAGTCTCTCCTCGGTCCCCTTTAGGTCCCATTTTACCAGGTTTACCGTCTTCCCCTTTATCACCTTTAGGACCATGTTTAATGAGTTTTACTTTTAGCACCTTTTCATTTGGGTCATAATTATTATTTCTATTACTATCAATATAAATAATAATTTTAACACCATCTTTGGTTTGCATTAAGTCAACTTTTGTACATTGACATTCATCTTTGGGAGGAATATTAATAGAAATTGGAGTTGAACCTAGTAGATTTTGATAACCTCTTTTATTATAACCAGTTCCTTCTACATATGAGTAAAAATCTAAAGTTCTACCTGATGTATTACCGTTTTCGCTAGCAATATTTCCTTTTTCAATCAATTCCTGATAAACTTTGCTTTCATTTTCTTGTAAATGAAATTGTTGAATATCTTTAAGTCCATCTGTAAAATACCACACAGCTAATTGAGTCACTTTCTGGTTTACTCCCTCCTTTTTCATATTAGGGTAACCATTTTCTAAAACTGCAAGTAAAGCCGCCAACGGATTTTTAATTTTTATATTCCTATTACCTTGTTTAAACATTTCATTACTGCCGCTTTGTTTTTCATATTCGGGCAATTTAATTTGAAGCATGTTTGGATTTATATCACTATGAATTTCTTCCCAAGGCTCAGGGTATTTATCTAACCTGTTGAAGCAGTAAACAATTATTTTGGTCCCCCTTGTACTTGTATTTTTAGGAGTTACGTATAGTAGTGAAGGGTTTTCGTGTTTACCATCTTCCCACCCATAATACCGCTCCGCTAATACTCTGGCGGAGCTGCCGATAAAGCTGCCTGACATGATGATACAGAGCGTCGAGGCTGCTAGCATCTTCTTCATTGTTTTTTTCATTGTTTCTCTCCTTTGAGTTGTAGGTATAATCATTCCTAAACCTTTCTTTTTCCAGACAATACTTTAGCACGACGCCTGCGGGCTGTGAATAGCTTTCTGACAATTGCTCTCCGTAGTTTCGTTTTTTTTTTTTTTTTTAATTAAAATCGAAATTGTCTGATATTAACGTGGATTGGTCAGGCTGTTACAGACTTAAAGGAGGCTTGTTCTCTTGCGCTTATCGGTCTTGGTAGCTTGTCAATAAGGAATAATGTTCGTCTTTTACTTTTATTTTTGGCTTTTTGTTTCAACAATTGTTCATCATTTCTAATAGCTAGCAAGAAATGTTACCTAGCTGCCTTGTAATGTTCTTAATGTTTGACTATCTAATCGTTTGTAGCCTTCTAGCTTTTTCTAGGCTGGTTTTGTCTCATTTTTTCTTGACAATATGGCTATAAAATGATTAAATTAACCATACTTAATTTTGTAATAAACCACAACTAAAACTAGATAGATTCATATCTTTAGAAAGTTAATGACATAATGAAAACTAAATTGCATATACTATTGTTATTCTTTTTTGCGCTGGTGCTTGCGGGCTGTCAAGCTGGTCAGCAGGCGTCTCATCGTACGAATCAGCTGAGGATTGCTTGGGGTGAGGATTTTGGTGATGTCAATCCTCATCGCTACAATCCTGATCAATTTATTATTCAGGACATGGTTTATGAGGGTTTGGTTCGATACGGTGATAAGGGGAAAATTGAGCCAGCGTTAGCAGAGAGCTGGACGATTAGCCCAGATGGCAAAACCTATACCTTTAACCTGAGACAGGCTAAATTTTCAGACGGCTCTGATTTTAATGCTCAAAATGTCAAACGGAATTTTGATACGATTTTCTCTGAGCAGAATAAGGGGAATCATAACTGGTTTCACTTTACTAACCAATTGGAGAGCTACAGGGCTTTAGATGACCATACCTTTGAGATTAAGCTAAAGGAGGCTTATAGTGCGACTCTTTATGATTTGTCAATGATTAGGCCGATTAGGTTTTTGGCTGATGCTGGTTTTCCTGATGGCGATGATACCAATAAGCATAATGTTAAAAAGCCAATTGGTACCGGGCAGTGGGTTGTTAAAGAGAAAAAGGCAAATGAATACATTACCTTTACACGTCATGAGGGCTATTGGGGAGAAAAGCCAAAGCTAAAGGAAGTAACCATCAAGATTATGCCTGATGCTGAGACAAGAGCCTTGGCGTTTGAGGCTGGTGATATTGATTTGATCTATGGAAATGGTCTGATTAGTCTTGATACCTTTGTGCAATACGCTAAGGACAAGAAGTATGTTACTGATGTTTCTCAGCCCATGTCGACTCGTTTATTGCTGTTAAATGCTAAGCAGCCAGTGTTTCAGGACAAGCGGGTTCGTCAGGCGATGAATCATGCGGTTGACAAAAAGGCTATTGCTAAGCACACCTTTAGAGGAACAGAGACAGCAGCAGATACCATTTTTTCAAAAACAACACCGCATGCTGATGCGGGCTTAGTTCCTTATGAATACAATCTCCAAAAGGCTAAGGACATGCTGACAGCCGCTGGCTGGAAGGAAAACCAAGAAGGGATTAGGGAAAAAGATGGTCAGCAGTTGCGTTTACAGGTGCCTTATATTTCAACTAAAGCGACAGACAAGGATTTGGTTGAATATTTCCAAGGCGAGTGGAAAAAGCTTGGGATTGATGTGGTCTTGACAGCTATGGAGGAGGATGACTACTGGGCTAATGCCAAGACAGGGCAGTTTGATATGATGCTGACCTATTCATGGGGAGCTCCTTGGGATCCTCATGCTTGGATGACAGCCTTAACGGCAAAAGCGGATCATGGTCACCCAGAAAATATTGCCTTGGAGAGTTTGCCATCAAAGGCTGAGATTGATCGCCTGATTAAATCTGTTTTGATTGAGCCAGATGGGGATAAGGTAGACAAGGGCTATAAGCAGGTATTGTCATTGTTGCATGATGAGGCTGTTTATATTCCACTCACCTATCAGTCAGTCGTTTCGGTATATCGCAAGGGAGACTTTAAGACAATGCGCTTTGCACCAGAGGAAAATGCCCTTCCATTGCGTTACATTGAAAAAAGTGCTGCTGATAAGGCAGTCAAGAATTGATAGAGCAGAGGAGCTGGTTGTGAGTGACTACCCTGACAACTCTTATCTGATGTCTTAGTGAAGGGTTGAGAGAAAATATGATAAAGAAGCTTATTTCTACCTTTGGCGCCTTGCTAATGATTTCGATAGTGACCTTTGTTCTGGTTAAGCTATCCTCCGCTAATCCGGCGGAGCAGTATTTGCGCCTATCTAAGATCAGTATTACACCAGAGGCTCTTCACAATGCTAGGCTCTATTTGGGCTTAGACAAGCCTTTATGGGAGCAGTATGTGACCTGGCTGTCTGATATTCTTGTGGGAAATTTTGGGACCTCTTACTTGTTAAAGGTCCCTGTCCTGCCTTTGGTGGTGGAGCGCTTTTTAGCAACGCTAATGTTAAGCTTGACCTCTTTTTTACTGGTACTTGTGATTGCCTTTCCTTTGGGAGTAGGCAGTGGTTTGTTTGAGCATTCCTTGTTTGATCGGCTGGTGCGTTTATTCAGCTTTGTCGCTGTGTCAATGCCTAGCTTTTGGTTGGGTTATCTCTTGATTATAGCCTTTTCTGTTAAGCTAAATCTCCTGCCTGTGTCAGGCAAGGCAGGTCCCAGCAGCCTCGTTTTGCCGAGTATTACGCTTAGCTTTTCCTTGATTGGGCAATATACTGCTTTGATACGAAAGGCAATCAGTGAGCAGCTAACGAGTCTGCATGTTGAAAATGCCAGGCTAAGAGGGGTTAAGACCTATTATATTGTTAAGCATCACCTGATGAGAAATGCCCTTCCTGCTATTGCCACAGGCTTGAGCTTGACCTTTGTTTATTTGATGACGGGCTCTATTATTGTTGAGGATATTTTCTCATGGAATGGTATTGGCAGTCTATTTGTTATGAGTCTGAAGGCAGCAGATATTCCGGTTATTCAGGCCTGTATGCTCTTATTTGGTGCTTTGTTTTTACTACACCATGTGATAACTCAAGAGCTAGTGTCTTTTATTGACCCTCGTCTGCGCAAGACAAAGGAGGAAGCATGCCCAAATACGTAATTGGTTCAGCTGTTATGCTATTGCTGTTGTTTATCTGTGTCTTGTTTGCTCCTTATCTTGCTCCCTTTGATCCTCATGCTGTTGATGTTGCTAGTAAGCTCATGCCACCTAGTCAGCAGCACTTATTAGGAACTGACCAATTGGGAAGAGATGTGCTGTCGCGCTTGTTATATGGGGCTAGGTATTCCTTGCTTTTGGCGGTTACTATTAGTTTGTTAGAGCTATCTATTGGTGCTGTGGTTGGTTTGGTTGTAGGCTGGTATCAAGGAAGGCTCGAGGCAGCTTTTCTGTGGCTAGCTGATGTTGTTTCTGCCTTTCCTAGCTTTTTACTATCGCTAGCTACAATGGGGATACTTGGGCAGGGCATAGGCAACATGATCCTAGCTATTGTTCTGATAGAGTGGCTGTATTATGCTAGGCTGATGGTCACGATGGTCAAAAGCGCTAAGGCAGAGCCATATGTCATTAGTGCGCAGACAATGGGCTTATCTGTGCGGCATATCTTAAAAAAGCATATCCTGCCATTTGTTTATCGGCCGATTGTAGTGTTGGCTTTGATGAATATTGGCAATATTATTCTCATGATCTCAAGCTTTTCTTTTTTGGGTATCGGTGTTCAGCCCAATGTGACAGAGTGGGGAATGATGTTACATGATGCTAGGAGTTATTTTAGGACAGCTCTGTGGCTGATGATGTCACCAGGGCTTGCCATTTTAGTGACTGTGCTAGCTTTTAACAGCCTAGGTGATTACGCTGATGCTAAGGGGTGGAGGAAAACATGGAACGGTTAATTGTTAATGATTTATCGGCTTATAATGGCTCTGATGTGCTATTAAGTAAGCTCAATCTTGAGTTGCCCTTGGGGAGCTCCTTGGTGATTGTTGGCAGGAGTGGTTCGGGCAAGACCCTCTTGACTAAGCTATTAATTGGTCAATGTCCAGCAAATGTGCAGATGACAGGGAGCATTACCTGTCAGGGCATGAGACTAGATCAATTAGACGCCAAGCAATGGCAGAGCATTAGAGGGCGCCACATGGCCTATATGGTCCAAAATCCTATGGCAATGTTCAATCCCTTTCAGACCATTGAGGCTCATCTCCTTGAAACCATCCGAAGTCATGAGAGACTTTCAAAAAGAGCCTGTCTAAAAAGGGCTCTGCCTTTCATGCGAGAGCTCTATCTAGAGCAGCCAGAGGAGCTGCTGAGGAAGTACCCCTTTGAGCTAAGTGGTGGTATGCTACAGCGGGTAATGCTAGCTATTTTGCTGTGCTTAGACCCACAAATGATCATTTTAGATGAGCCTACCTCTGCTTTAGATGATGCCAATCGTTCTAATATCATACGGATGCTGAAGTTATTGCAGGACAAGGGAAAAACCATTATTACAGTGACGCATGATTACCAATTGGCACAGACTTTGGGAGGGCAACTACTGGTGATGAGTAAGGGAAAAATCATCGAACAGGGAAGTGTTGAGTCGATTTTTCATCGGCCAAGTCAGGCTGCCACCAAGGAGTTGCTTTTGCAAAATCATTATGATCGGCTGATACGCTATGATAGAGTTTAGACATGTTTATAAGAGCTTTCATCAAAAGCCAGTGCTAACAGATTGTCATTTTCAAATGGAAAAGGGTGAGAGCCTTGGGATTATGGGAGAAAGTGGTAGTGG
The DNA here is from genome assembly GCF_015689395.1 of Streptococcus equi subsp. zooepidemicus. Taxonomy (NCBI): domain Bacteria; kingdom Bacillati; phylum Bacillota; class Bacilli; order Lactobacillales; family Streptococcaceae; genus Streptococcus; species Streptococcus equi. Next base: position 1,600,658 of record NZ_CP065054.1, on the reverse strand, counting down.
CAAGACAACGCTTGCTAGGTTAATCATTGGGCTAGAGCAGCCGACAGCTGGTCAGGTGCTCTTTCATGGTCAGCCCTATTCTGTAAAAGTATGTGGACCTCGGATTTTACTTGTCTTTCAGGATGCGCTAAGATCAGTCAATCCCCTCTTTACTATTCAAGAGATATTGACAGAGGCCCTTTCTAAGGACTTTGCCTTAGAGGAGGTTGTTCAAATACTAGCTGCGGTCGGTCTTGACGCCACTCATCTGGGTAAAAAGGCCAGAGAGCTGAGTGGTGGTCAGCTACAGCGTGTTTGTATAGCGAGAGCTCTTTTGTTAAGGCCGGAGGTGATCATTTTTGATGAGGCTTTGAGTGGCTTGGACCCTATTACCCAAGGGCAGCTATTGGACTTGCTCTATGAGTTAAAGCAGGCCTATCAGCTGACTTATATTTTTATTGCCCATAATGCTAACATTTGTCAGGCTATTTGTGATCGTGTCCTGCTGCTGGAGCAGGGCAGGCTAGTAGCTGTCAGAGATAAGGAATCTCAGACTTCTTGTGGCGACATCGAGCTAGATAATTAAAATAAATCATCTCTCAATATCACATGACTTGGAATCCGGCCTGGCTTGAGGCTAGATTTTAAGTCTTTTTTTGTTGCTGTTTTGTTTTGGTATGATCTGTCTACCCTGCTGTACATGAGGTAAGGAGCTTATGCTAAGGTGTGAGAACCTTGTCTGTGTTTTGGGTGATGTGCTTATGGTTAACCTAGCAGCTATGAGAGATTTAGGCTACTGATAAGCCTTCGCGGTTTCATCAATGCTTTTTTAGCGGCCCAAGTGAGCTAGGAGCTAGACTTTTTGTTGTGCTGCGCCTTGCTGACCTGTTGAGCTTTAGCTCTTAGAGGCTTTGAGACCTGCTGAGTATGACATGTCAAAGGAGGCTGGTGTCCTTCCTGGCGTTTTAAGAAAATCTTGTTTTAAAAGATATGGTGCCAATTCCTGAGGCTGATATAAAGCTTAGCTGATAAGTATAAAAACGAACTATAAATACATTTTTGTAATATTTATTCTGTTTTTAGTCGTGTTTTGGGTTATAGCTGTACTATTTGGATATTATAATATCTTTTTTGTAACAATTCATCTTTTTTGCTGCTCTTGGAGGCTTTGATAAAAGGATCATCAAAAATTTCACTTTCCTCTCTTGCATTGGTCTATTAAATTTTTTTGTTTTGTGGTAGAATGGTAAGGACAAAATAAGGAGATCATAAATAGTGAAACCTAAATATCAACGTATTTTAATCAAATTGTCTGGCGAGGCCTTGGCTGGTGATAAGGGTGTTGGCATTGACATAACAACGGTTCAGTCGATTGCTAAAGAGATCGCAGAAGTTCACAATTCAGGTGTTGAAATTGCTCTTGTCATTGGTGGTGGTAATCTTTGGCGCGGTGAGCCTGCTGCAGAGGCTGGTATGGATCGTGTACAGGCTGATTACACAGGCATGCTTGGAACCGTTATGAATGCTCTAGTAATGGCTGATAGCCTTCAGCATTATGGCGTTGATACTCGTGTGCAGACAGCTATTCCCATGCAAAACGTTGCAGAGCCTTATATTCGAGGTCGTGCGCTTCGTCATCTGGAAAAGGGGCGCATTGTTGTTTTCGGTGCTGGTATTGGGTCACCTTATTTTTCAACAGATACGACAGCGGCCTTACGTGCTGCTGAGATTGAGGCAGATGCTATCTTGATGGCTAAAAATGGTGTTGATGGTGTCTACAATGCTGACCCAAGAAAGGACGCAAACGCTGTTAAGTTTGATGAATTGACTCATGGGGAGGTTATCAAGCGCGGTCTCAAGATTATGGACGCGACAGCTTCAACCTTGTCAATGGATAATGATATTGATTTGGTTGTCTTTAATATGAATGAAGCAGGAAATATCAAGCGTGTGGTCTTTGGAGAGCATATTGGCACAACGGTATCAAATAAGGCCTGCGATTAGGATTTTAGAGCTAAAAGATTAAGGAGAAAAACAATCATGGCAAATGCAATTGTTGAAACTGCAAAGGAACGTTTTACACAGTCACATCACTCACTAGCGCGTGAGTACGCAAGCATTCGTGCTGGTCGTGCTAATGCTAGCCTTTTGGACCGTATTCAGGTCGATTATTATGGTGCACCGACACCATTGAACCAATTGGCTTCTATTACAGTGCCAGAGGCGCGTGTGCTTTTGATTTCACCATTTGACAAATCATCAATCAAGGATATTGAACGTGCCTTGAATGCTTCTGATTTGGGCATTACACCAGCTAACGATGGCTCTGTCATCCGCTTGGTTATTCCAGCGCTTACAGAAGAAACACGTAAGGAATTAGCCAAGGAAGTGAAAAAGGTTGGTGAGACTGCGAAGGTTTCGATTCGCAATATTCGTCGTGATGCTATGGACGAGGCTAAAAAGCAGGAGAAGGCTAAGGAAATCACTGAAGATGAGTTAAAAGCCTTGGAAAAGGATATTCAAAAAGCAACAGATGAGGCTATCAAAGAGATTGACCGAATGACTGCTGACAAAGAAAAGGAATTACTTTCAGTTTAAGAGGCTTATCTGATCATTAAGCTAGATCAGCTCGTAACCTAATACACATCAGGCATAACAGGATAGGTGACAAGGCTAAAAAGCAGCTGCTTTGGACTTGTCCCTATTTTTTAAAAGAAAGAACAAAAAGATATGAATCATTTATTAGCAACAGTCATCACTGGCTTAGTAAAAGAAGAAAATAGTCAGTTTTATCTTGTCCAAAAGGAGGGGCTGAGCTTTGCTCTAGCTAAGGAGGAAGGCAGTCATAGATTAGGAGATATGGTTAAGGGCTTTGTCTATACAGATATGAAGCAAAGACTACGCTTGACCACGAAGCCTATTGACGCAAGGCGTGATCATTATGGCTGGGGCGAGGTGACCACTGTCCGTCGTGATCTTGGGGTGTTTGTTGATACTGGTATTCCAGATAAGGAGATCGTGGTTTCCTTAGATGTTTTGCCAGAGCTAAAGGACCTTTGGCCTAAAAAAGGAGACAGGCTTTACCTTAAGCTTGTAGTTGACAAAAAAGATCGTATCTGGGGTTTGCCAGCTGAGCCAGAGATATTTCAAAGGCTTGCCAACCCAGCCTATGATAACATGCAAAATCAAAGCCTGCCTGCTATTGTCTATCGCTTGAAGCTATCAGGGACCTTTGTTTACCTGCCAGAAAATCATATGCTGGGCTTTATCCACCCTAGCGAACGTTATACGGAGCCTCGTTTAGGACAGGTTTTGACTGCTCGGGTGATTGGCTTTAGAGAACGTGACCGTACTCTAAATCTTTCGCTAAAGCCGCGTTCCTTTGAAATGCTGGAAAACGATGCCCAGATGATTCTGACCTATCTCAAGTCTAATGGTGGCTACATGACCCTTAATGACAAATCAAGCCCGGAGGACATCAAGGCAACCTTTGGGATTTCCAAGGGCCAATTTAAAAAGGCCTTAGGTGGCTTGATGAAGGCTAACAAGATCAAGCAGGACGTGACAGGAACTGAGCTGATATCATAAGGAGCTGTCTGTCTCTCAGCCTGTAATCATGAGCTGGATCAGTGCTGCTAAGACTTATCCTCTATCAGTATAGCTAGCTTCCTTATTTTGAGTGTGGAGCTTAGCTGATAGCCTGTTTTAAAGCGCCAATCATTTTTGTTGTGGAAAAAGCTCTGTGTGGGCCTCTTGATCTAGTAGTGGCTGCTTGACAGTACTGCTTAGTGCTAGGTACTAGCTGGGCTGAGGAGTCTTGTTACTTTGAGTCTGTGACTTGTTTTATATTAAGCTTTGCCTCTGGCAAGGTTTTTTGTTACAATGAAAATCATTAATGTAAGGACTAAGAAGGTGGAGGTTAGGCATGGAAAGAGCAATTTTTGCAGGAGGCTGTTTCTGGTGTATGGTGCAGCCCTTTGAGGAGCAGGCAGGTATTTTATCGGTGAGAAGTGGCTATACAGGAGGACATGTTCCCAATCCAAGCTATGAGCAGGTTTGCTCAAAGACGACAGGCCATACTGAAGCTGTTGAGATTATTTTTGATCCGAGCCTGATCAGCTATTCAGATTTGGTAGAGCTTTACTGGGCTCAGACCGATCCGACCGATGCCTTTGGGCAATTTGAGGACAGAGGAGACAACTATCGGCCAGTGATTTACTATACTGATGAGCGGCAGCGGGAAATTGCAGAGCGGTCCAAGCAGACCCTGCAGGCCTCAGGGCGCTTTGACCAGCCCATTGTGACAAGCATTAAGCCGGCAGAGCCTTTTTATCTAGCAGAGGACTATCATCAGGGCTTTTATCAAAAGAATCCAGAGCGTTATGCACAAAGTAGTGCTATTCGTCATCAATTTTTGGAGGAGCATTGGCAATGAGAAAGGCATTTTACACTTGGCTGATGGCTCAGCGCAACTCAACATCTAATAAGCCTGCTGCTTTATTAGCTGATTTGGTTTTTGAGGACACGACCTTTCCAAAGCATACAGATGATTTTGAGACCATCAGTCGTTACCTTGAAGAGGAAGCGAGCTTTTCATTCAATCTGGGGCAGTTTGACCAGATTTGGGAAGATTACCTTAGCCACTAGCCATAGGCTAGCTCTTTTAGGCCTTAAAACTTGGTCTTATTCCCGATTTATAGCAAAATTTGCTATAATAGAGTTACTTATAGATGGAAAAGGAAGACAAATTTGCATTATTCGACTGACATTAGCTTGAATCACCCAGATGATCTGTTAGCTCTCTTTGGTAGCAATGAGCGCCATTTGAAGATGATAGAATCTCACCTCAATGTTGTGATTCATGCTAGAACTGAGCGAGTTCAGATTATTGGTGATGATGAGCGGGCTGTTGAGCTAGCGCGTTTGACGATACAAGCCCTTCTAGTTTTGGTGGGGCGTGGTATGGTTATCAATACCTCTGATGTGGTGACTGCGCTGTCTATGGCGGATTCGGATAGGCTTGATCAGTTTGTTGCTCTTTATGAGGAAGAGATTATCAAGGACTTTTATGGCAAGCCAATTCGTGTTAAGACGCTAGGGCAAAAGGCCTATGTTGATAGCATCAAGCATCATGATGTGGTATTTGGGATTGGTCCGGCTGGGACAGGAAAGACCTTTTTAGCGGTCACGCTGGCTGTTACTGCTTTAAAGCGTGGTCAGGTCAAGCGGATCATTCTCACACGCCCGGCTGTTGAAGCAGGAGAAAGCTTAGGCTTTTTACCAGGGGATTTGAAGGAAAAGGTTGATCCTTACCTTAGACCAGTCTACGATGCCCTTTATCAGATTCTTGGTAAAGAGCAGACCACTCGGTTAATGGAGCGTGATATTATTGAGATTGCTCCCTTGGCTTATATGCGTGGTCGGACCTTAGATGATGCCTTTGTGATTTTAGATGAAGCGCAAAACACGACCATCATGCAGATGAAGATGTTTTTAACCAGACTTGGCTTTCAGTCTAAAATGATTGTTAATGGGGACACTAGTCAGATTGATTTGCCACGTCATATCACATCAGGCTTGATTGACGCAGCTCAAAAATTGCAGGCCATCAAGCAGATTGATTTTGTGCATTTTTCAGCCAAGGACGTGGTGCGTCACCCTGTTGTTGCTGAGATTATTAAGGCCTATGAAACTGTAGGTTCAAAAGTAGAGTCATTAAAAAGCAGCCCTAATCAGCTGCAACATCAGACTAAGGCTCCAGATCGGCCTAAAACAGAGACGGGTCAGTCTACGTCAGGCTTAACAACCTATGAGGTCATTGGAGAGCTGCCTAAAGAAGACAAATCGTAAAAAAGAGCTCTTCACCTGAAGAGCCTTTTATGAAAGTGAGGGTATCATGACAGAGCTATTGCAAGCGATTATGGCTGATCCTGCCAATCGTGACTATACCAAAAAAGGTATTGAACCACTTTATGCAGCTCCTCAGACTGCTCGGATAGTCATTGTTGGTCAGGCGCCTGGTATTGTAGCTCAGGAGACGCGTCTGTACTGGAATGATCGTAGCGGAGTTCGCTTGAGAGCTTGGCTGGGTGTTGATAACAGGACTTTTTATCAGTCGGGCTTGTTTGGCGTTCTTCCTATGGATTTTTATTATCCCGGTAAGGGAAAATCAGGTGATTTACCACCGCGAAAGGGCTTTGCTGCCAAGTGGCATGGTCCGTTAATGGCCTTGATGCCTCAGGTTGAATTGGTGGTGCTGGTCGGACAGTATGCCCAGCAATATTACCTTGGTGAAGGTTGTAGACGCAATCTTACCGAAACGGTGCAGCATTTTGAGGACTATCTTCCGGATTATTTTCCCCTTGTTCACCCATCTCCTAGAAATCAGCTTTGGTTGGCTAAAAACGCTTGGTTTGAAGAGGAGCTGATCCCTGTTTTAAAGGATAAGGTGAGGCAGATTTTACGCGACTAGGACAGACAGTCATACTGTTAGGTGAGTTAGATTTTTTGTAAAAGGAGAGTAGCAGTGGCAAGCTTTTTTGAAAAACTAGCAGAGCATAGGTATCTTGAGACAGAGCGTCTATGCCTGCGTCCAGTGACCTTGGATGATGCCAAGGCCATGTTTGATTATGCTTCTGATGAAGAGACTGTCAGGTATAGCTTTCCAGCCAATCAGACGATTGAGGAGACCCGACAGGTCATTGCTTCTGTCTATTTGGCTAGTCCACTTGGACGGTGGGGGATTGTATTAAAGGCAACAGGAGACTTTATTGGGACGCTTGACCTTCATCATATGCAGCCAGATTTAGGTCGAGCTGAGATCGGTTATTGTATTCACAAGAATCACTGGAAAAGAGGCTATGCGACAGAGGCTGTCAAGGCTGTGCTGGTCTTGTGTTTTGAAGCTTTAGGCATGAATTGTGTGATTGCTAAGCATGATAAAGCCAATCCGGCTTCGGGACGTGTCATGGCTAAAAGCGGCATGTGCTTTTCACATGAAGAGCCATATGCTAAGCGGGATCACCTTGATTCCAACCGTTTTGTGACAGTGCTGCACTATTATTTAACCAAAGAAGATTATGACCAGCAGAAATCACTGGCGTCAGCCAATAAGCCAGATCGTTACCTCCACAATAGCTTTGAGAGCAGCTAGTGGTATCTACAGAAGCTACCTAGGAATTCATCTTTAGACGCTTGAAGTGATCTGCAAGATTTATCTGGTATTATAGTAGGAGTCCCAGCTATCTAAGAGACCTGTATTCTGCGCAGCAGGCTAGGTATTCCAGAAGCAGCTACTGGTCTATCAACGGTCATGTCATTGTTCAGGCTTCTTTTGGAGCAGGCTAGACTAATGTCTGCTTTTTCTTTTTTCTTGTGGTATAATGGAAAGAAAATACTGAAATGATGTTGAAAGGATAAGAGGTATCAAGCTTTTTGACCTAGCAGTGTGGTGTTTGTTTGGACCGGTCTTGCTAGGACCTCTTCATATAATGATGTATATAGAAATGATTGATGAAACCAAGCAGGTTTCTCAAGAGATGATGGAGCAAACCATTGATTTGCTCAATTTTGCTGCCAAAACAATTGGTAAAGAGGACAAGGAAATGGCGGTTACCTTTGTGACCAATGATCGAAGCCACGCCTTGAATCTTGAATATCGTGATACTGATCGTCCGACTGATGTGATTTCTCTGGAGTACAAGCCAGAGCTTCCGATCACCTTTAGCCAAGAGGATTTGGAGCTTGATCCTGACTTAGCAGGTATGCTGCAGGAGTTTGATGCTTATATTGGGGAGCTGTTTATTTCTGTTGACAAAGCCCATGAGCAGGCAGAAGCCTATGGGCATTCCTTTGAGCGTGAGATGGGCTTCTTGGCTGTTCATGGTTTTTTGCATATTAATGGTTATGATCATTACACTCCTGAGGAAGAAAAAGAGATGTTTACGTTACAGGAAGAGATTTTGACTGCTTATGGCCTCACAAGACAATAATAAACGTAAATGGAAAAACAGAACAGTTATCGCTAGCTTAGAATTTGCTTTGACAGGGGTTCTGACAGCCTTTAAGGAGGAGCGTAACCTAAGAAGTCATCTTTTGTCAGCCCTGCTAGCCTCCTTGGCTGGGATTGTTTTTGGTATTTCTACAATAGAGTGGCTGTTTTTATTGCTGGCTATTTTTTTGGTGATTACCTTAGAGATTGTCAATTCAGCTATTGAAAATGTGGTTGACTTGGCAAGTGATTACCATTTCTCCATGCTGGCTAAGCATGCCAAGGATATGGCTGCAGGTGCTGTCCTGGTCATTTCAGGCTATGCTGTTTTGACGGGGCTGATTATCTTTGTTCCCAAAATTTGGCGAATGTTATGCCATTAAAAAAATGAAAGGAAATGGGCTATCCTGTGCGATAGTGCAGCGCAGGAAGGGAAGTATAAGCTTTAGGAAGGCAATCAGGTGAATAGCCTGCTGCTTGATTCTTACCTTGACTGATCCTTTAGGCCCTTAATAGCTTATGTTTAAATCAGGCTTTGTTGCCATTCTTGGCCGACCAAATGTCGGCAAATCAACGTTTTTGAATCATGTCATGGGACAAAAAATCGCCATTATGAGCGATAAGGCGCAGACAACCCGTAATAAAATTATGGGGATCTATACCACAGAGACAGAGCAAATCGTTTTTATTGACACGCCAGGTATTCATAAGCCTAAGACAGCCTTAGGTGATTTTATGGTGGAATCGGCCTATAGTACCCTGCGTGAGGTTGAGACGGTTCTTTTTATGGTGCCTGCTGATGAAAAGCGTGGTAAGGGTGATGATATGATTATCGAACGCCTCAAGGCTGCTCGTATTCCGGTTATTTTGGTGATCAACAAAATTGACAAGGTTCACCCAGACCAGTTATTGGAGCAGATTGATGATTTCCGTAGTCAGATGGACTTTAAGGAAATTGTTCCTATTTCAGCGCTCCAAGGAAACAACGTCGAAACACTCGTTCAACTCTTAAAGGATAATCTTGAAGAGGGCTTCCAGTATTTCCCAGAGGATCAAATCACTGATCACCCAGAGCGCTTTCTTGTTTCTGAGATGGTTCGTGAAAAGGTGCTTCACTTGACACAGCAGGAGGTGCCCCATTCAGTTGCTGTTGTGGTTGAGTCGATGAAGCGTGATGAGGTAACTGACAAGGTGCATATCCGAGTTACCATCATGGTAGAGCGTGACAGCCAAAAGGGCATTATTATTGGAAAACAAGGCGCTATGCTCAAAAAAATCGGTAAGCTGGCAAGGCGTGATATTGAGCTGATGCTGGGAGATAAGGTTTATTTAGAAACATGGGTCAAGGTTAAGAAAAACTGGCGTGACAAAAAGCTTGATTTAGCTGACTTTGGCTATAATCAGAAGGAGTATTGATCGCTCAAAGCAGGCTATGTCAGCAGAGCTGGTTAGCAACCCTTATACTGATTGCCCTTGTTTGGTAAGCTGCATTATTGGTAGCAATAAGGCTGTCTTGTCATTAGATCGAATCCTCATTTAATATATAAGATTGCTTATATGAGAACATTTAAAAGGTGTTCTCGTTTTTTATTTTCAGGAGGTAAGGCTGAATATAGAAGAACAATAACCACAATACATCGTGATGTGTCATCTTATGGATAACATGACTGTTGATGCTGAGAAAGCAAGTCAATTGATCTTAGGTATGGAAAATGCAGGGGGTCACTTTAAACCTAACTACGGCTATAAAACTGAAATAGATTGAGAAAGCTTTTCTGTTCGCAGCAATCTTTAACAGAGTAGATTAGTTGATATAGGCGTAAAATGAGAAAGTTAGAAAAGATTGTTAAAGCAATCAGTAAGCCCTCTGGTTATTCTTTGAACAGGTAATCATGAATTTGGTTTTGGATACATTTAAACGATTTATTAGCGGTTGTGTCGATGATACCAAACACACGATAATGATTTCTGAAAATGTCGTCGTAATTAATATGGCTTCTGATAAGAATAACAGAGGCATGAAAATGTCTCATACGAATGTCGTTTAAGTGGTTGGGACACGAGTGTTCAACTCAATCTGTATTGGATTAACAATAATGTGAATATAATGGCTTTTCCAGAAAAACTGACCCTTTTGGGAACATTTATCAATCTAGTAATCTATCAGTTTATTGGGCTTATCCTTATTACGGCTATCACTATCCTTATTTCAAGTAAGGTTAAGTCTCCATTGGCAGGTTTTGCCTTGTCTGCGGCTAGTATTTTTATACCAAGCTTTCTTATGGATATTTTTCAAGCAGGAATACCTCATAAGGTGTTGAGTATTTTATCTGTATCAACTGCGAGTACACCAAACATAATGCTTAAGCTTGCTTATGACGGCTTTTTTGGAAGTTTTTGGGTTGATGGATTATTTGTTGTCATGACTAGATTAGCTTTTGCATTTCTTTGCCTATATTTAGCATACTTGTCAATGAAGAGGGTAAATCAGTAGCATGAATAGTCTATTTATCTAAGCTATTTTTATTGTCGTTACTGCAAAAGTTAAGGGCATTTAACGAATTCTTGTAGGGGAGGTAGGATTAAGAAAGCTGTTTTGTGATCTAGAACACCTAAAGGTATAGAAATTAGCTTTTTTCTAAGATGATAAGGGAAGTGGCATCAATTGAGACGATGATATATCGTTAAGAAGCAGGAGCTAGATGACAAAGTAGCCTATGTAGAGGAGAGTCTTCAGGTGGTAAAAATAACGAATCATCAAGTGAGCAGGGCTTAACAAGAGAAGTGGCAGAAGCTAACGTATGTCTGGGCTTCTTTAAGGCTGTTTATAGATAAAAAGAAAAGGGACTCGGTATTCAAGTCTCTTTCTGGCTTTTAGAAAATGTGATCAAAATGCTAGTCAAAAATAATCATCTTTAAACAATATTGTTATAGGATATCATGTAAAAATCAGTTAGAGCTTGGTAACTCCAGCTCTTTTTATATGACATCGTTTAGAAAATTTGGATATGCTGCTGATAATTTAAAAATAAATTTTCCTTGATAGTCCTCCATTAGATGTGAATTGACTTTTGAGAGAGTGTGTGACTGAGTTCAGAGATATTGTCTTGACAGTCATTTTTTACAAATTGCAGTATTGCTGTCACGCTTCAAGGGAGTAGACCATTTTTGGTTAGTTAATTGTTTTAAATGAGTTGTTTTAAGATTTAGGCTCTTGATAGCAATATTTGGTCTGAGTTAGTATGGCTCTTCAAGCCTCTTTAGTTTTATCCTTCAAAAAGAATTGAGCTGTTTCCATATGCGCTAAGGGTTAGTTGAAGCGCTATATGTCAAAGGGCAGGAGCAGTCGTGTGAAAGGGGCTACTTGTTAGTCTTTATTCGATTACATGAAATTTTTCAAGCATTTTGTTGAAAATGTATTCTTCTATGGTGGAATAATGATCTTTTTTGAGACGGCTGACCATGACTTTCCAAGGAATAGGATTCTCCATAGGAATAGCCACAATATCCTGAAAACCATAGCTATCTACCGTTGGTTTTGGAATAATCGTCATTAGTTGAGGGTTGATACGAGTAGAATTGATCAGAAAGTCCCAAGAAGCTGATTCCAGAATGATTTGGGGGTTAATGTCAGTATACTTACATTTTTCCTTAATGAGATGGTGAATCATGAAGGTTTTATCAAATATAGCTAGTTTTTCATTGTGGAGTTCTATCCAAGTCAGGATTTTTTTATTGGCCAAATGGTGGTTCTTGGAAACAAATACACAGAGCTCAGATTCTTGGATTTGGAAGGAATCAATGGTGTTTGCGGCAATTCGTTCAGGATGCAGAAGAATGGCGATATCCACATTCTCTAAAATCAATTCTTGACGTAACCGATTAGCGCCATACTCCTTAATATTAAAGTGGATATTGGGATTTTCTAGAATAATTTCTGGCATGATTTTTGAAAAAACAATTGACAGAATTAATGGAGGAATGCCGATAGTGATATTGCCATCCAACTTTTGATTGGTGGAAAAGAGATTTTGGTGCATTTTGTCATATTTGCGGATAACTTCCAAAGAATCCTCATAAAATTGCTTGCCTGTCATGGTCAAGCCGAGGATTTTATTGTATTTTTTATTGAAGAGTTTAATGCCTTGCTTTTCTTCAAAATCATTAATCATAATACTGAGGGTAGGCTGGGAGATATAAAGCTGTTGAGCGGTACGGCTCAGGTTAAAATTATTTTCTACAATAGCAATGAAAAAGCGTAAATGTTTAATATCCATGTTGCCTCTTCTTTCATTTCAGATGTCTTTTTCTCCATACTAATGATAAATATTATAGCTGTCAATAAAAAATAATAAAATTTTTTTATAGTCATATAAAAAAATCGAATTTTGCAAACGCTTTTAGTGGTGATAAAATAAATTTACAAAAATAGAAAGCGCTTTCTATAGCAATTAGATTGGAGAATCGCATGTTGGTTAAAGAAGTTGTTATCACTACAGCTGTTAGGACACCCATTGGTTCATTTGGTGGAGCCTTTAAATCTGTCTCGGCTGTTCAATTAGGAAAAGTGGTTGTAGAAGCATTACTAGAGAAATCAGGTGTGAAGCCTGAACAAATTGACGAGGTCATTTTCGGAAATGTCCTCCATGCAGGACTTGGTCAAAATGTTGCTAGACAGGTAGCGATAACTGCAGGTATTCCAAACGACAAACCTGCCTTCACTGTGGATATGGTCTGTGGTTCTGGTCTCAAATCCATCGAGTTAGCAGCACAAAGTATCGTCTGTGGTGATTCAGATATCATTATTGCAGGTGGTACAGAAAATATGAGCCAAGCCAGCTATGTGCTCAAAGATTACCGTTGGGGTGGTCGCTTAGGCGATGGAAAAATCATTGATACTATGGTCAATGATGGTTTGACAGATGCCTTTCATGATTACCACATGGGAATTACAGCAGAAAATATCGCAAAAAGCTATGGGATTAGCCGTAAAGCTCAAGATATATTTGCTTTGGCCAGTCAGGAAAAAGCTGCTGCTGCGCAGGCCGCTGGTCGCTTTGTAGACGAGATTGTTCCAGTGCCAGTACCGCAACGTAAAGGTGATCCAATCTTGGTGGCAGAAGATGAGTACATTAAAGCTGGAACAACCCTTGAAAAATTAACAGCCCTTCGTCCGGCCTTTGTCCGAGATGGTTCAGGAACTGTTACTGCAGGAAATGCTTCAGGAATTAATGACGGTGCGGCAGCTGTCCTTCTCATGAGTCGTGACAAAGCTGAAGAACTTGGTCTTCCAATTCTGGGAGCCATTAAAGGTTATGCAAGTGCTGGTGTAGCACCAGAGGTCATGGGTACTGGGCCAATTCCTTCCACTCAGAAGGCCCTTGCTAAGGTTGGTTGGACGGTTGAAGACCTGGATTTGGTAGAAGCCAATGAAGCTTTTGCCTCACAAGCTATCAGTGTGGTAGATGAGCTTGGTCTTAATGCAGATATCGTTAATGTCAATGGTGGTGCTATTGCTCTTGGTCATCCGATCGGTGCTAGTGGTGCGCGTATCTTGGTAACACTATTGCACGAGATGGAAAAGCGTCAGGCGCATAAAGGATTGGCAACACTTTGCATCGGTGGCGGTCAAGGGACATCTGTATTGATTGAAAAATAAAAGGAGATCGTTTCATGAATAAACGAATTAGCATGGAAGAAGCTGTGAACCTTATAAAGGATGGCGATACCATCATGGTTGGTGGTTTTATGACCAACGGGAGTCCAGAGCGCCTGATTGATGCTTTGGTAGCAAAAGGAGTTAAACATTTAACCCTTATTTGTAACGATGCAGGTTTTCCAGACAAGGGTGTCGGTAAAATGGTGGCACAACATCAATTCCAGAAAATCATTGCTTCTCATATCGGCTTGAACAAAGAAGCAGGACGCCAAATGACAGCTGGTGAAACAGTCATTGACTTAGTGCCACAAGGAACCTTGGCTGAAAGAATCCGAGCAGGAGCTTACGGATTGGGTGGATTCTTGACTCCGACAGGTATCGGTACTTTGGTAGAAGAAGGCAAGCAAAAATTACAGGTCAATGACAAGGATTATCTTTTAGAATTACCATTGAAAGCTGACGTGGCTTTAATTTTTGCAGATAAGGCTGATGAATTAGGAAACTTATGCTACAAGGGTTCTGAAAATAATTTCAACCAAGTGATGGCAGCAAATGCAGAAATTACCATCGTTGAAGCGCGTGACATTGTACCGGTTGGAGCAATTGAACCCATTGCAGTTCAAACACCAGGCATATTTGTCAATTATCTAGTGGAAGGAGAGTGAGTGTTATGGTGAAAGAATTAAGCAAAGAAGAAATTCAAGAACGAATTGCTAAACGTGTGGCACTCGAGCTTCCAAATAATTCCCTGGTCAATTTGGGGATTGGCTTGCCAACCAAGGTAGCTAGATTTTTACCAGAAGGTGTGACTATCATGCTGCAGTCTGAGAATGGTTTTGTCGGCTTAGATAAAGTAGGCGATGACATTGATCCAACTATAGTTAATGCAGGTGGTCAGCCGGTTGGCATCGTACCAGGCGGAGCATTTTTTGATAGCACCACTTCATTTGGGATCATTCGTGGTGGCCACGTCGATGCAACAGTTCTTGGCGCTTTGCAAATTGATGAAAAAGGAAACATCGCAAACTATCTTATTCCAGGGAAAATGGTTCCAGGAATGGGCGGTGCCATGGATTTACTAGTCGGTGCTAAAAAAGTCATTGTTGCTATGGAGCATACCAATAAAGGCAAATGGAAAATCTTGAAGGAGTGCTCATTGCCATTGACAGCAGCAGGAGTTGTTGACAAGATTGTCACAGAGATGGGTGTCTTCATAGTCACTCCAGAGGGAATCGCGGTAGAAGAAATTCATCCAGATTATACCTTTGAAGAAGTTCAAGAAGTAACTGAAGCAAGATTGATTTGTCCTAACTAATAGGAAATATGTTTTAAAAAAGTGAGGAAATAAATATGTCTAAACAAGTAGTATTCGTAACAGGTGCAGCAAGCGGTATTGGTAAACAAATTGGTGAAACATTCTTGAAAGAGGGCAAAATCGTTGTCTTTTCAGATATCAATCAAGAAAAATTAGATGCTGTTGTTGATGAGTATACCACAAAAGGCTGGGCGGCTGATTCTGTTTTGTGTGATGTGACAAATGAAGAAGCGATCAATAAAGCGATTGATTATACAGTTGAAAAGCATGGTCGTTTGGATATTTTGGTCAACAACGCAGGTTTGCAGCATGTTGCCATGATTGAAGATTTTCCAACAGCAAAATATGAATTTATGTTGAAGGTCATGTTGACAGCGCCATTTATCGCTATTAAGCGCGCTTTTCCAACTATGAAAAAGCAAGGCTTTGGTCGTGTCATTAATATGGCTTCTATCAATGGTGTCATTGGTTTTGCCGGAAAAGCGGCTTACAATTCAGCAAAACATGGTTTGATTGGTTTGACAAAGGTTGCAGCGCTTGAAGCCGCAGATTTAGGGATCACAGTCAACGCTATCTGTCCAGGTTATGTGGACACACCACTCGTTCGTGGCCAATTTGAAGACCTCTCTAAGACACGTAAGATTCCACTTGAAAATGTATTGGAAGAAGTGTTGTACCCATTGGTACCGCAAAAACGTTTGATTGACGTACAAGAAATTGCAGACTATGTGTCCTTCCTTGCAAGTGATAAAGCAAAGGGTATTACCGGTCAACCAGTTATCTTGGATGGTGGTTACACTGCTCAATAAGGGCTGTCCGTTCAGTACAAATAGGAGGGTTAGAGATAGAGTGACATTGCTCTATCTCTTGCTCCTTTTGAATGTGAGAGGAGAAATACTATGGAATTTTTAGGACCAATTGGGGTCTTGCTGGGCATTATTGCCATCGTTTATTTTTCTCTAAAGGAAATTCATATTACCATTGCGGCTCCTATGGCAACGATTTTGGTTGTCCTTCTAAATAGTATGCCACTAGTTGAGTCACTCTTGGGTAAGGAACCAAATAACTATATGGGCGCGCTGGGTGGCTATATCATGAGCTACTTTGCTATCTTCTTGTTGGGGTCTATTTTAGCTAAATTGATGGAAGTCAGTGGTGCAACAGTTTCCATTGCTGAATTTATCTTGAAAAAAGTAGGTTATCAAAACCCTTACCGTATCTTGGTGGCTATTTTTATCATCAGTGCTATCTTGACTTATGGTGGTATTAGTCTCTTCGTGGTCATGTTTGCTGTTCTACCCTTGGCGCGCTCTCTCTTTAAAAAGATGGACTTAGCATGGAACTTAATTCAAGTACCACTTTGGTTGGGGATTGCAACCTTTACTATGACGATCTTACCTGGTACACCAGCGATTCAAAACGTTATCCCTATACAATACCTCAACACGTCTTTAACCGCAGCCTTGGTGCCAAGTATTTTGGGGAGTGTTGGCTGTATCGCCTTTGGTCTTTTCTATATGAAGCGTTGTTTGACTAAGAGTTTAGAAGTTGGCGAAAACTATGCGACTTATACTAGTCAAACAAATGAAGACACAGCTGAGAGGGTTTTACCATCATTTGTAGCCAGTATCCTGCCCTTGGCACTCTTGATTGCTATCGCCATCACAGGCAGTCTGCTAGGAGATGAGTTCGTTAAGAAAAATATCATTTATGTGGCCCTCTTGACAGGAATTATTTCAGCTATCGTTTTATTTAACAAGTACATTGATAAGAAAATTGCGACCCTCAGCATTGGTGCTAGCGGTGCGGTTGGTCCAATCTTTGCGACAGCCTCTGCAGTAGCTTTCGGCTCTGTTGTTACAGCAGCATCTGGTTTTGGCGTATTCTC
This sequence comes from Streptococcus equi subsp. zooepidemicus, assembly GCF_015689395.1. NCBI lineage: Bacteria > Bacillati > Bacillota > Bacilli > Lactobacillales > Streptococcaceae > Streptococcus > Streptococcus equi. The sequence goes on along the minus strand of NZ_CP065054.1, from coordinate 1,583,827 downwards.
AGACATCATTTTGAATATTCCTGGGCCACCTGTGATCAGCTTGACTGTCCTGACTTCGGCTATGGCAGCTATTACAGGTTCGTCTTCAGGAGCGTTAGGGATCGTAATGCCAAACTTCGCTCAATATTATTTAGATGCAGGCGTTTCACCTGAGATCATTCATCGTGTGGGAGCTGTTGCCTCTAATATTTTGACCATTGTACCACAGTCTGGAGTCTTTTTAACCTTCTTGAGCCTTACTGGTCTCAATCATAAAAATGGCTTTAAACAAACCTTTATTACAGTTTTTGGTAGTACTTTGGTAGCCGAAATCATTATTATTTTAACTAGCCTGTTTTTTTAATACACAGTAGATCAATGGAAAACCATTGGTCTATTAGTTTATAGATAGGAAAATCATTGAAGCTGTCTGCTTTACTCTATACTATCATTCGGAAAGAATTGTTTCGCGCGTTTGGCATGGCCTGTTTCTTTCTTGCCTTTAGAAAATGTGATATAATCGGGTTGAAAAATTAGGGCTATATGCTTTGCCAGCCTATCAAGGACAAGAGACAAAGCCTGCATTGCTTATTGGTTGGCAAAAAAGCAGCAATTGCGCCAGCTGACTGGCTTTAATCTTATGATGGCAATGAAGGGAGTTATGATGACACAGGACTACATTTCTTATATTCGCTCAAAGGTGGGGCATGATAACATTATTCTGACCTTTGCTGGTGGGATCCTTGCTAATGCCGAAGGTAAGGTGCTTTTGCAGCTGCGTGCAGATAAGAAAACCTGGGCAATTCCGGGTGGTGCTATGGAGCTTGGGGAGTCTTCTGTTGCTGCCTGTCAGCGTGAATTTTATGAGGAGACGGGGATTACAGTAGAACCTTTACGGCTGTTGAATGTTTATACCAATTTTGAAGAGACTTATCCAAATGGTGACAAGGTTCAGACCGTTGTTATGCTTTATGAGGTAACAGCCCAGGCAGCTGAGACAGTCATTGATTATCAAAATGACGAAACTTTAAGGCTTGGTTATTTTTCTAGAGAAGAGATTGCAGAGCTGCCTTCAATCTCAGACAAGCATAGACTGATGCTGGCGGAGTATTTTGCTGATGAGTTTCAAATGGGGCATTAAGATAGAGCAGAGAGAACCAAGTGTCTCTCTTTTTTTATGGTTATCATTTGTTTCGCACCTTACGGAGCGTGACGGACTAAAAATCACATAATGCAAAAGTCCACCTGAGAAAGGGCTTCTCAAATGGGCTTTAAAGCTTTAGTTGTTATTGGTAGGAGTGGAGTTTATCAGTCATATTTATTTTTATAATTGAGGTAAAGCTCATCTATACATAAGCCTGTAGCTCCCACAGCGGCATTATAGACAGAAAAAGGCATGACAATGATTTCTGGCTTTTTTTGATTGCTAAGAAGCTTAATGTCATTTTGCAGGGCTTGCAGAATTTTGGAGGATATAAGAGGATGGCTGATAAATCTGCCATGGAGATAGATTTGCTCGGTATCAATCAGTAATGAAAGGTTAGACAGGGATAAAACAAGGTAATCAATAGCTGTGTGAATGAGCGTGGTCACCCCGACATCACCAAGCTCATAGGCAATCAAGAGATGGTCTAGCTTGAGCTCACAGGCCTTATCGACAAGGCTTCTTAGATGAGAATTGGGGGCATACTGATGCAGCAGCTTTGCTTTTTTGAGTAGCCAGGCATTGCTGGCATAGGTCTGTAAACAGCCTTTTTTGCCACATTCACAAAGCTCTCCAGTGGGGTTGACAATGGTATGTCCGATTTCCCCAACAACAGCATTGTGACGGCTATAAATGACCCCCTTATACATATAGGAGCAGTGCATGCCTCGTCCGACATGAAAGAAAATAAAATTGTGATTATGTGCCTGACGCTCGTATAAGCGCTTGGCAATAATCATACAGTGAGCATTGTTGCTAAAGACCACTGGAATAGGGAAGGACTTCGCAATTGCGGTTAAATCGACCTGCTGCCAGATGGGATTGTTGGTGTTAATATGTGTTGAGCTGGAGGTGGAATGATCGTAATGCCCAGGCAGTGCTATTCCTATGGCTTGTACATCATAGTGCTTGTGCTGCTTGAGGAAGGCTTGGATCAGCCCAGAGATATAGTCCGATTTGTAGTAGGAGGAAATGCTTGGGTCGATCTGTTGGTTGTGCTTGGCATAGATGGTACCCAGGTTATCTGTAATGACCAAATAGAAATGCTTTTCGGATAATTCGACACCAGCAAAATAAAAGGCATTAGCCGAAGCATCAAGTAATATTTTTTTGCGGCCAACGGAGTGGTCCGTCAGCTCTCCGATTTCGTGTATCCACCCCTGTGCTAGCAGCTCTTTAGTGATAGCCCCTACTGTAGCAGGTGTGATGTGCGTTAGCTTTGAAATATCAATGCGTGAAATAGGCCGTTGGGCATAAATCGTATCTAAAATTTTTGCGTAAAGCTCTTGTTGTTTATCCGTCTTCATAGTAACCTCTATTATCGTACCTCTATCATACCAAAAAAGAATTAAAAATCCTTCCTGAAAACGTTGACAAATATTGGTAAATAGAATATACTTTATTTGTTTATAAAAAGTAAACAAATAAGAGTTAAATCTTATTTATCTTTTGTTAATGTTTTTAAAATAAAAATAAAGGAGAAGCGATGAAAACACGATTATTGAGTGCTAGTAGCTCAGAAATGCTACAGTTAACATCGTTAGAGCTAAAGCAAGCCATTAAGGCAAGCGAGGGACGTACCATTGTCTCAGAAAATGTAGCGCCAAGACCCTCTTGGACTGGAGATGACCTTACGAACGCTGAGGTTGCCGCAGCCTTTAGTGCTGATTTGATTTTGCTGAATTGTGTAGATGTCTTTGATGTTCAAATATCTGGTCTACCTGCTACTGATCAGCCTATTTTAGAGCTGCGTCGTCTGGTGGGGCGTCCAATTGGTGTTAATTTAGAACCAATTGATTTGGACGTTGACATGACTGAAAAGCGCTTGGAGCTAGTAGAAGGGCGACAGGCGACAGCTAAGACCTTTCAAGAGATTGAAGCCTTAGGCTTTGACTTTGTTTGCTTGACAGGAAATCCAGGCACTGGTGTTAGCAATAATCAAATTGAAAGAGCTATTCAACAGGCCAAGGACTATTTTTCAGGCTTGATTATTGCTGGGAAGATGCATGCTGCTGGCTCCAATGAAGCGGTGATTGACTTAGAAACTGTTCGGCGATTTATAGAGGCTGGAGCTGATGTGATTTTAGTTCCTGCTGTTGGGACAGTTCCTGGCTTTACAGAGGATGACCTTAGAGCTATTGTTGAGGAGGTGCATGCTCACGATGCTCTAGTTATGTCAGCTATTGGAACGAGTCAGGAAGGGTCAGATACTACAATTGTTCGAGATATTGCCATTCGCAATAAAATCTGTGGTGTCGATATTCATCATATTGGTGATGCTGGCTATAGCGGGATTGCGCCAGTGGAAAATATCTTTGCTCTTAGTGACGCTATCCGAGGAAAAAGACATACCATTGTGAGAATGTCGCGCTCTATTCGACGTTAGGATTTGGGATAAAGGAGAAGATCATGAGTAAAAAACAAATTATGTTGGCCTGTGCAGCGGGTATGAGTACCAGTCTATTAGTGACAAAGATGGAAAAGGCTGCTGACAATCGAGGACTGCAAGCAGATATTTTTGCATTGCCATTGACTGAGGCAGAGGATTATGCTCTAAGTCATCCTGTTGATGTGGTGTTATTAGGGCCACAGGTTGCTTATCAATTGTCAGCATTTCAAGAAAGCTTGGCAGAAAAGGACATTCCAGTGGCGGTTGTGCCAATGGTTGATTACGGTATGATGAATGGTGATAAGGTTATTGCCTTAGCTGAAAGCTTGATGAAATAGGTGGTGGTCATGGAAGATAAGCAGCTAGAGACGATTATGGGCCTGATCATGCATGGTGGTAGTGCCAAGTCGCTTGCGATGGAGGCGATTGCCTTTGCCAAAAAGGGAGAGCTCAATCAAGCCAAAGACAGTCTAAAGCAGGCTGATGAGGCATTGGTGCAGGCTCATCATTCACAAACAGATATGCTGACTCAGGAGGCACGAGGAAATGCTACGCCAATAAGCCTACTATTAGTTCATGGTCAGGATCATTTGATGACTAGTATTACCTTTGTTGATTTGGCAAGGGAGCTAGTATCTATTTATGAAAGGTTAACGTCACAAGGAGGTAACAATGACTAAATTTGAAGATTTTATCCAGCAAAAGCTTGTTCCAGTTGCTGGTCGCTTAGGAAGCAATCGCTTTCTTATTGCTATTCGTGATGGGATCACCTACGCTATGCCCTTGATTTTGATTGGGTCCTTTTTAATGGTGATTGCTAGCCTGCCGATTCCTGGTTGGGAAGCTTGGCTTGGTGAGATTGGTGTCTCTACTTATCTGTGGAAGGGAGTAGATTCGAGCTTTAATCTGATTGCCTTGGTTGCGGCATTTGGGATTTCTTATAGCTTGGCTAAGCAGTATAAGGCAGACGGAATTTCTGCCGGGATTATTAATATCTCTGCCTTTTTAACAGTGACACCGTTTACTGTTCCATTTGTCAATGAATCTGGTAAAGCCTTGGGTGAGGTAGCGGGTATTGCGCCTTCTTACCTTTCATCAGGCGGCTTGTTTGTTGCCATTGTTTTAGGATTGGTAAATGGCTATGCTTATCAATGGTTTATGAAAAAGGATATTCGGATTAAGATGCCTGAGGGTGTACCACCTGCAGTATCAAAAAGCTTTAGCGCCATTATTCCTGGAGCGGTGATTATTGTGTTTTGGCTTGCTGTTTATGCTTTCTTGGATCATTTTAGCCTGCCAAATGTCCATGACATTGTTAAGTCCGTACTAGGAGTTCCATTTGGCTTGCTGGGAAGTACCTTATTTGGTAATTTTATCGTTGTTCTTCTTAATGGCTTTTTATGGTTCTGTGGTGTGCATGGTGGAAATGTCTTAAACAATCCTATTATGAAGCCGATCTGGTTATCTAACTTGACTGAAAATATGGCAGCTCATAAGGCTGGTCAGGAATTGCCGCATGTCTTTACGTCTGTATTTATGGATAACTTTGTTTTTATCGGCGGAGCTGGTGCAACCATTGGCTTGGTGTTGGCTTTAGCCTGGTTAGCACGTCGTCGCAAGGCTAGTCAGCAGGCAAAGGTCTTGTCACCATTGACCTTGATTCCAGGGTTTTTCAACATTAACGAGCCGACCATGTTTGGCTTACCGGTTGTTTTAAATCTATTGACAGTTATTCCTTTTGTACTAGCACCTGTTATGAATTTGTTTGTCGCTTATTTTGCCTTTGCTTCTGGCATTGTACCTGGCACCTATGCTGATCCGGGGTGGACCATGCCGCCTGTTATTTCAGGATTTTTGGCAACGGGTAGCTGGCAAGCCTCAGTCCTACAGCTTGTTTTAATTATTCTAGATATTCTTCTTTACTTGCCGTTTATTATTAATGTGGAAAGAAGATGGCAGGCGAGCGAGCAAACTAAAAATGAAGGCTAAGCTGTTAGAGAGAGCCTTTACTGCTCTATCTTAGCTGTTTTATGATTCTTTTAAGGAGCTATGAATGAATAATTATATGAACTTTCTTTCGCAAAAGCTGCTGCCAATTGCTACGAAGATTGGTAATCAACGATTTTTAGTGGCCTTGCGAGATTCCTTTATTGCAACGATGCCGGTTGTGATGACAGGCTCTATTGCCCTGTTGATCAATGCCTTTTTAGTGGATATTCCAGACCAATTTGGCTTGCAAGGCATTACAGAGGCCTTCCAATGGTGGGTAACCATCAACAACCTTGTCTTTAAGGGAAGCATTTCGATTGTGTCCTTGCTATTTGTGTATTGCTTAGGGGTTAATGTCGCTAAAATCTACAAGACAGACACGCTCTCATCAGGTTTGGTTTCTTTAGCTGCCTTTGTGATTGCGATTGGGGATTCTGTTACCTCTAGCATTGACGCGTCAGGTCTCAAGGGTGTTGATCTTGTGACGGCTTTTAAGGACAGTGGTGTTACTGTCAGCGGCAGCTCACTTAATGTGACCATCTCAGGCCTATTGCCTGGTGCGCAAATTAACTCCAATGGTTATTTTACAGCAATTATGATTGGCTTTTTAGCCTCTATTATTTTTTGTAAATTAATGTTAAAAAATTGGACAATTAAATTGCCAGATAGTGTGCCACCTGCTGTAGCCAAGCCCTTCTTATCTATCATACCAGGCTTTTGCGCATTGTATAGCGTAGCTATTTTAACATTTGTCTTTGAAAAGCTAACGGGTTCTTTGATGATTGATTGGATCTATAAGGTCTTGCAAATCCCACTTTTGGGCTTATCACAAAGCTTTATTGCTGTTGTTTTGGTAGCTGTTTTGACCCAATTTTTCTGGTTCTTTGGGATTCATGGTGGCAACGTTATGGCGCCAATTATGGAGGGAGTATTTGGTGTCGCCCTCTTGGCTAATTTGGAGGCTTATCAAAAGCATGAGGCGATTCCTTATCTTTGGACGAGTGTTTCTTATGGTGCCTTTGTATGGTATGCGACCTTAGGGCTATTGATTGCTATTTTCTGGAAGTCTAAAAATGAACACTATCGTGAGGTGGCTAAGCTAGGTGTTGCTCCTGTCTTGTTTAATATAGGAGAGCCAGTGATGTATGGTTTACCAACTGTTTTAAATCCTTTGTTGTTTATTCCGTTTATTGTTTGTCCTGCTGTTATGTCAAGTGTTGCTTATATCGCAACTAGTCTGGGCTTGGTTGCACCCGTTACGCAAAATGTGACCTGGGTAATGCCGCCTGTCTTGTATGGTTTCTTTTCAACTGGCTTTGATTGGCGTGCTATTGTGTTATCCATTGTCAATTTGGCCTTGGCAACCCTGATTTACCTTCCATTTGTTAAAATGGCTGATAATGATATTGAAAAGGCAGGTTAGTCACTTTGTGAGAGGATATATCGGTTTTGTCTGATATATCTTCTTTTAAGCGCTGAATTGAAAGCGTTTTTATAACGAGGTCGTTAGCCTGACCAGCACTGGATCAGGCTAAATGGGCCTTTGAAAAGCTATTGTGTTTAAAAATGATGTATATATAAGTGAGGAAATAAACATGTTATTTAATCCTATCGGAAAAGAGCAAATTAGAAAATATGCCATCAAAAAGCTTAGTGTCGGTGTTGCTTCAGTGTGTGTGGGTATTGGTCTTGCTGCTGGTCTGCCAGTGGCTGTTTATGCTGATGACGTTTCAGAGGTAAGCCTGCAGCAGCCTACGCAAGCAGCAGTAGCAGAGACAAGCCATGAGCAGGAGCCTCAAGTCACAGATATAGATAGCGAGGCTTTAGTAGCCTCAGAGGAGACGACAGCAGAGGAGGCAGTGGTAGCTGCTGCTGTGACCAGCAATGCTGCTGATCAGACAGCAGACGAAGAGAAGTCTAACGCTCCTGTTGAGCTCAATAAGGTGGCTAATGGTGGTTTTGATAATGATTATGTGTCCAATAAGAATCAGTGGCAATATAGAGAGGGAGGTCATTCAGTCCTTACAACAGAGAATAATAATAGCTATGCTGAGGTAACAAGCGGCACTTTAGATGAGCATATCCTCCAAAAGGTGTCTACAACGGTTGGGAAAACCTATACGCTAGAGGCTGATGTGAAGGTTGAAGCTGACACACCTCATAATGGCTTATACCTTACTGCTAAAGAGGCCAATCACAATCTTCAAGGCCCTGTTATCAAAGAGGTCAGCCTCACAGATACAGACGGTACTTGGTCACATATTAAATTCTCCTTTACAGCAACGACTTCAGAAACCTTTGTTGGCTTAGTCAAATGGTTGGAAGCCTCTTCACCAGAAACCTTGGCTGCCTCTGCTAGTATTGATAACGTGAGTCTCGTAGAGGAAAATGATTATGAATTGATTTGGGAGGATGAGTTTTCAGGAGATCAGCTCAATCAGGAGAACTGGGGATACGAATTGGGAAGCATTCGTGGAAATGAGCAGCAGCACTACACAGACAGCACAGATAATGTTTATCTTGAAAATGGTAATCTTGTTTTAAATGTCACAGAGCGTAAGGGTGAGGACCGTTATGCCAATCCTAGAGGAGGAACAAGCGCACGTCAGGTCATTTATGATTCAGGAAGCGTACGAACGGTTGGCAAGCAAGAATTTTTATATGGTCGTATCGAAGCTAGGGCCAAGCTTCCAAAGGGTAAGGGAGCCTTTCCAGCCTTTTGGACATTGGGGGCTGATTTTACCTTAGATGGTGATATTGCGTCAACTCAAGGCTATGGCTGGCCAAGCACAGGTGAGCTTGACATTATGGAGCTAATCGGTGCTCCTAACGGAGAGCATGAGGGTGAGCTTGCCGAAGGTGATCAAAGCAACAAGACGGTTTATGGGACTCCTCATTTTTACTACGTCAATGGTGATGCAGATAAGGACGGCAGCTATAGTCCAACTGCATTGGGTGGCAATCTGACATTAAGTGATGACTTTTATGATGACTACCATATTTTTGGTATTAACTGGTATCCAGATAAGATTGAATGGTATGTTGATGGGATTGTTTACAATACCATGTATTTAACCGGTGATGAACGCTTAGAGGCTGCCGCTGCTGCTTTTAACAAGCCACAATACCTCCAGTTTAACCTTGCTACTGGAGGTAATTGGAGTAAAAATGCAGGCTACTATCTAGCTTCAGATGAGACAGCCTTTGTGATTGACTATGTGCGTTATTACCAAGACGCTGAGCAAAAGGCTGCTTCAGAAGCCTACTATGCCTCACAGCCAGTTCTCAAGGGGGTCAAGGATTTGACCATGCTAGAGGGAACCAGTCCTGATTTAGCTCAAGCTGTAACCACTGACCAGGAAGGGTATGTGGTTGATTTTTCAGTTGAAAATGAATATTTGTTTACTAACAAGGGTGGAAATACCAATGCTGCTTTACAGGCTGCTGGTCGAGATGATTTGTCAGCCTTGTCTGAGCTAGCTCCTGGTATTTATAATATTTACTATAGTGCAGTTCCTGAGGCTGCTAATCTAGGATCAACAGTGACCCCAACAGCAAAAATTGCAAGAGAAGTGGCTATTCTAACAGTATTGCCAAAGGAAGGGCTATATGGTCAAAAAGGAGAGCCCTTGTCTACAGTTGCCCTACCAACCAATTGGCAATGGGTTGAGCCAGAGGAGCTCTTAGGAAGCGCTGATCGCTATCAGGTCAAATACACCACAGAAGGTGGAAGAGCTGTTTATACAAGCATAGAAGCAAGCTATATCTCAGATCAGCCAATCTCAGATCAAGCATCCATTTTAGTTGATTTAGGCAATGCTATTTTGGACGCAACGGCAGAAAAAGCAGCCGTAACAGATGACGAGGTTCTTAGCAAGCTAGACGATGTGATGAGCTTAAATAAGGGAACAGTAACAATCAGGTACCGCCTAGATACTGCTGATACAACCGTAAGGAGTGCAGCGCCTTTAGCCCTGTTATCGATCTCAAATCAAGCATCAGCCAATGAATACGCCTCTTTCTTTATCGAGCCTAAAAATAATAAAATAGGTCTTGAGTTTAAAGGAGCTGAGGTGCCGATTGTAAAAGTGGGCTCAGGCTTTAACCTACTAACTAACTCAGACTGGCAGACGATCAGCTATGTCTTTACAGGGTCTAGGCTAAAGATTTACTTGAATGGTGACTTATATGGAGAAGCTGACTTTGCTGGGTTTATGAAGCAATTGCCTTGGAAGGCTTCTGCTGATACAGTAACGGTTGGAGGATTAAGCCGATCTTATGATGGCGAATCAGCCTTCCATTGGGGGTTAAAGGGACTGGTTGATCAGGTGCTGATTGATACAGATGTCTATGATCTGACAGATATTGCCAAGGCTCATCAGCCAACCCTTCGACCAGTTACTGGCGAAAAGACGAACGTTTGGGATAAGTATGATGAAGGGGTCTTTGAGTACCGTATTCCCTCCGTTGTTAAAACCCCATCAGGCACCTTAGTAGCTGCCTCAGATGCACGCAAGAAGCACTACAATGACTGGGGAGACATTGCAACTGTTGTCAGGATAAGCCATGATGATGGCAAAACCTGGAGTAATAACATTACGGTCTTAGATATGCCAACTCAGCCTTATTTTACAACACAGTATAGCTTGGCTGATTGGAATACCAACATGACTCAATCTGCTTTTTCAATAGACTCCACCTTGCTAACAGACGCTTCTGGCAAGCTTTATTTGCTGGTAGATGTCTTTCCTGAGTCACAGGGCGCTGTTGCTTCTAAAGCAGGCTCAGGCTATGAATGGATTAACGGTCAGTATTATTTAAACCTTTATGATTTTGATAATCATAAATATACTGTACGTGAGGAGGGCATTGTTTACGACAGTAATGGCAAGAAGACAGATATGTATGTTGATGAGGGCAATTTTGAGACAGCCTTTAGCACGCGCGGCAACCTCTATCAAACAGGGGCAGGAGAGGATATTCTACTAGGGAATATTTATCTGAGAAGTGGTGGCACTAAGCAGGGCATTACTAGAGAAGGCTCGCAAACAGCTCCTCTATTTACCTACATGACTAGCTTTTTATGGCTGCTAACCAGTGAAGACGAAGGGCAAACCTGGTCTACACCTCTTGATGTCACGCCACAAATCAAAGAAGATTGGATGGGATTTTTAGGTACGGGTGCCGCAGCTGGCATTGAAATAGACGCAGTCAATGCAGAGGGTGAGCAGGTGAAACGTCTGGTTTTCCCGATTTACTATACCAACCAACAAAATGCGACATCAGCTAGTCTAGGCCGTCAAAGCAGTGCGATTATCTTTAGCGATGATGGCGGTCAGACCTGGCAGCGAGGTGAGTCACCAAATGATGGCAGAATTTATGGCAATAACCAGCACACAACCTCTAAAGACTTTGATACCTCTGTGACAGAATTGACAGAAAATCAAATCATTCAGCTAAACAATGGTCACTTATTACAGTTTATGCGCAATACCGGAAAGACAATCGTGATTGCCAGAAGCACAGACTACGGTGCAACCTGGGAGGATAATCCAACTGTCACAGATCTCCCAGAGCCATATGTTAATCTATCAGCTATTCACATGATGGTTGATGGCAAGGAATATGTTGTCTTATCCAATCCTTTAGGAGAGCCCTCAGGTGAGCAGCTGACGATTAGAAATCAACGCATGAAAGGGATTCTGCGTGTCGGTGAGGTCTTAGAGGACGATAGCATTCATTGGGTCGCTTCAACCATTTTTGAGCCAAAGCGTTTTGCTTACTCTAGCTTGGTTCAACTAGACGACGAGAGGGTTGGTTTGTTATACGAATACAGTGGTCAGATCACCTATTCAACCTTTAATATCAAGCAGATGATCTCAGACCAGTTTCGTGAGGATAGGGCTGAAATTGAAGAAATAACAATAACGTCAGTAGCTCCAAAACAAAATGGCGCAGCAACACTAACGATTCAGGTTACCTTCAATCAACCGATGTTTATTCTGGGTGATCATCAGTTAGCAGTTACTGTAAATGGCGTAGATAAGCTTGCCAGCTATGTTTCAGGAGATGGCACAGACACAGCGATATTTGAATTGTCTCTGGAGAGTATGCCTGAAGGACCGATAACTGTTTTACCGCAGTTTGACCATACTATTGTTGAAACCAAATACGGCATTAGATTGACAGATGACAAGACCTATACCCTGTCTTATCCTGATCCTGCTACAGCCTAATAGCAGAGGAGAGACGGGATCGTTATTGCTATAACAGCAGTTTAGCCTATTGAGCTTAACATCAATCAGCCGACATAAGCTCAACAATGAGACTTAGTGGGCAACTAATAATAGTAAGTGAGGAAATGAGCTTGGAACCTTTTCAGATTTCTGATCAGTTTTATTTAGATGGTAGACCGCTGCAAATCCTGTCAGGGGCTATCCATTATTTTAGAATTCACCCAGATGATTGGTATCACTCTCTTTATAATTTAAAGGCACTGGGATTTAATACCGTTGAGACCTATGTCCCTTGGAATTTACATGAGGCTAGGGAGGAAAGCTATGATTTCTCTGGCCAATTAGATGTGGAAGCCTTTTTGACGCTGGCGCAGCGCTTAGGGCTGTATGCTATTGTCAGACCTAGTCCTTATATTTGTGCAGAATGGGAATTTGGCGGCTTGCCTGCTTGGCTGCTGACAAAGAATTGTCATATCAGGTCGTCTGATCCTGCCTATTTAGCCTACGTGAGGCGCTATTATGAGGCGCTGTTGCCGAGGCTAGCAAGGCATGAATGGCAGCAGGGCGGCAATATTTTGATGTTTCAGCTTGAAAACGAGTATGGCTCCTATGGAGAGGACAAGGCTTATCTAAAAGCCATTAAGGCATTGATGAAAGAGCACCTCAGTGCGCCCTTGTTTACAGCAGATGGTCCTTGGCGGGCAACCCTTAGAGCCGGTAGTCTGATTGAAGATGATGTCTTTGTGACTGGCAACTTTGGCTCAAGGGCCCAGGACAATTTTGCTGACATGCAGGCCTTCTTTTCTGAGCATGGTAAGGCTTGGCCTTTAATGTGTATGGAATTTTGGGACGGCTGGTTCAATCGTTGGCATGAGCCTATCATCAAACGCGACCCTGAGGAGCTAGCTGATGCTGTTATGGAGGTCTTGGCTCAAGGCAGCATCAACCTTTACATGTTTCATGGGGGAACAAACTTTGGCTTTATGAATGGCTGCTCTGCCAGAAAGCAGCTAGATCTGCCGCAGGTGACCTCCTATGATTATGATGCCATCTTAGATGAGGCTGGCAATCCGACAGCTAAGTTTTACGCGATCCAAAAGCGCTTGACAGCACAATTTCCGGAGCTAGAGACGACACTTCCCTTGCTTAAGCCATTGATGTCCTTGCCTTTTATTGGTCTAAAGGATAAGGTTAGTCTTTTTAGTACGCTAGAGCGTATCAGCAGCTGTCAGACTGCTTGCTACCCTAGTAACATGGAGGCTCTAGGGCAATCAACAGGCTATATCCTGTATCGGACACATCTTTTGAAGGATAAGCGTGAGGACGAGCGTTTACGCTTGATTGATAGTAGAGATAGAGCACAGGTCTTTTTAGATGGGCAAAGGGTTGCAACACAGTATCAGGAGACGATTGGTGATGACATCATCATTAATCAGAAGCATGCCTTGAGTCAGGTCGATGTTTTAATTGAAAATATGGGCCGGGTCAATTATGGGCACAAGCTGACAGCACCTAGTCAATGTAAGGGACTAGGACGTGGCATGATGGCTGACTTGCACTTTGTGACCAATTGGGAGATGTATTGTCTGCCGCTTGATGATCTGTCTCAGCTTCGTTTTGATGGTGATTTTTACGAGGGGCAGCCCGGTTTTTATCATTATCAGTTTGAATGTCATGAGCCTCAGGCAAGCTATATTGATATGACTGGCTTTGGAAAGGGCTGTGTCTTTGTCAATCAGCACCCTATCGGTCGTTTTTGGGAGGTGGGTCCCTTATTAACCCTTTATATTCCAAAGGGCTATTTCAACAAGGGATTAAATGACATTATTATTTTTGAAACAGAAGGTGTTTACCAGGACAGTATCCGTCTTGTTGACAAGCCGATCAGTCTAGACTGCCTTCAATCTGACGAAAGGAACAGCTAAGCTAAGCCTAAGTTAGCCAAGGCTTTTAGTGGTAGCTTGTCCTTCACTGTCTTATAAGCTTACACTTCCTTTTACCCTTGGGTCAGCTCACAATTAGCTGGTTCAAGGGATTTTTTGGCTTGTCAGGTGGGGGGTGAACAAGCAGTGTACTCCTTTTTAGACTGAAGTCTCAGCCTGCCTACTGTATTAGTCTAGCTGGCAAGGACGGTTGGTCAATAGAAATGGGCCAAGGCCTGTTCGTGAGAGTTGCTTTCTTTATGGATTATGCGTAAAATAAGAATGATAATAGTTCTTATCAAAGGATAGTCCCTTGTGCTCAAGCCTATTGAGGTTTTGGGCGGGGCTTTCTAATAGTAGCCTATAGAAAGGAAGCGTGTTTGTGACATTGAGGCTGAGCAAAAGACGCTAAGACTGGCTGATTCTGCTGGTTTTGGTCATGTAGTTTCTTTGTTAGCGCGTTTGGTATCTTTAATTATGCCTGAACTCCCTGAGGTTGAGACAGTGCGACGCGGGCTTGAGCGCTTAGTCGTTGGCAAGCAGATTGCAGCAGTGACAGTTAAGGTGCCTAAAATGGTCAAAACAGACCTTGAGCATTTTGTGATGACGATCCCTGGGCAGCAGGTGCAAGGGGTGGATCGTCGTGGGAAGTACCTGCTCTTTGACTTTGGTCAGCTGGTTATGATTTCGCACTTACGTATGGAGGGCAAATACCTCTTGTTTTCTGATACAGTGCCTGATCAGAAGCATTTTCATGTGTTTTTGACCATGACTGATGGCTCCACCTTGGTTTATCAAGATGTCAGAAAGTTTGGGACCTTTGAGCTGCTGCCAAAATCTGAGCTGGCTGCCTTTTTTCAGAAGCGTCAGCTTGGTCCTGAGCCTACCAAGCAAGCCTTTCGCTTAAAGCCCTTTGAAGCTGCTCTGCTTGCGTCTAGAAAGAGCATTAAGCCCCACCTTTTGGATCAGACTCTGGTGGCTGGCCTTGGCAATATCTATGTAGATGAGGTTCTATGGGCGGCCAAGGTCCATCCTGAGCGTCGGTCTGCTAGTCTAAAAAAAGCGGAAATCAAACGTATCCATGATGAGACCATTCGTATTTTACAGCTAGGTATTGAAAAGGGTGGCTCGACGGTTAGGACCTATCAAAATACCTTGGGAATGAATGGCAGTATGCAGCACTACTTGATGGTTTATGGTCAAACAGGCAAGCCCTGTCAGCGCTGTGGTGCAGCTATTGTGAAATTAAAGGTTGGAGGGAGAGGGACACATGTCTGTCCTAGGTGTCAACGATAATGTCAAAAATCATTGGTATTACAGGAGGCATTGCCTCTGGAAAGTCAACTGCTGTTGCATTGATCAGGCAAGCAGGCTATCAGGTCATTGACGCCGATCAGGTGGTACATGAGTTGCAAGCAAAGGGAGGAAGGCTTTATCAGGTCTTGCTTGAGACCTTTGGTCAGGACATTTTGCTACCGTCAGGAGAGCTAGACAGGCCTAAGCTGGCAGAGCTGCTATTTGCTCATGCAGACAGCATGGCTAAGTCCTCCCAGCAGCAGAATGCTATCATTAGAGAAGCCTTAGCCAAGAAAAAGGAGCAGCTGGCTCAAACAGAGGATATTTTCTTTATGGATTTACCGCTTTTGGTTGAGCTGGGCTATCAGGATTGGTTTGACGCTATTTGGCTTCTTTATGTTGATGACAATACACAGCTCAAGCGCCTTATGGAGCGCAATCAATTGACCGAATTAGCTGCTAAGCAGCGGATAGCAAGTCAGCTCCCCATGTCTCAGAAAAAAGTCTATGCTGATGTCGTGATTGACAACAATGGTGATTTACAAGCCTTAGAGGTGCAGCTCAAAAAGGCTTTGCAGACCCTAGAGGTGTGACATTGTGAGGTCACACTTCTTTTGTCTAGTGCTATTTTTGTGAGTATTGTTATGATCTTTGATTGAATTTAGAGAGAATGTCAAAAGCCTTATCGTTCCATCTATGGCGCGATAAGGCTTTTGTGTTGTATTAGACTAGATACTGATCAACTAAACGACTATAGATAATCTTTTAGTGTCTTAGTCTTTTCTTTTGCGTCTTGTTAGGAAGCCTAATCCAAGAAGAGAGAGTAAGCCTGTTCCAAGTCCTGTCATTAGACTGCCTGTGTCATTTGTTTTTGGCAGTGATTTGCCGCTAGATTGGCTAGTAATGGTTGATGGCTTAGTTGGTTTTTGAGGCTTAACCTCTGGTTGAGGCGCTGGTTTAGGCTCAGGCTTAGGCATTGGTTTAGGCTCAGGCTTAGGCATTGGTTTAGGCTGAGGTTCCGGCTTAGGCTGAGGTTCCGGCTTAGGCTGAGGTTCAGTTTAGGCTGAGGTTCCGGCTTAGGCTGAGGTTCCGGCTTAGGCTGAGGTTCCGGCTTAGGCTGAGGTTCCGGTTTAGGCTGAGGTTCCAGCTTAGGCTGAGGTTCCGGTTTAGGCTGAGGTTCCGGCTTAGGCTGAGGTTCCGGCTTAGGCTGAGGTTCCGGCTTAGGCTGAGGTTCCGGTTTAGGCTGAGGTTCCGGCTTAGGCTGAGGTTCCGGCTTAGGCTGAGGTTCCGGCTTAGGCTGAGGTTCCGGCTTAGGCTGAGGTTCCGGCTTAAGTTCAGGATCTGGCTTAGGCTGAGGTTCCGGCATTGGCTTAGGCTCAGGATCTGGCTTAGGTTCAGGATCTGGCTTAGGTTCAGGATCAGGCTTAAGTTCAGGATCTGGCTTAGGCTGAGGTTCCGGCATTGGCTTAGGCTCAGGATCTGGCTTAGGTTCAGGATCAGGCTTAGGTTCAGGATCAGGCTTAAGTTCAGGATCTGGCTTAGGCTGAGGTTCTGGTTTAGGCGCAGGGTCAAGTTTAGGTTTTTCCGGTGGACCCGCTTCTCCACTTTCTCCTTTTGGATATTTAGTTTGCCCATCCTCACCTGGTAAAGGCTTCGGATTTTTTCCACCTGGGGGCTTAGGACCTGACTCTGGTTTTTTTGGTATCAAAGTAGAACCAAGAAGGTGCTGATAGTGTTTATGTGTATCAGGGGTATAAGATGAAGTTATGTAAAGATCCAAGCTATAAGTAGCTGAAGTAGCTTCAGATTTTTCTGCAGTATCAATTAATTTCTTCAACTGTTGATCTTCGTAGTCGGTTAAGCTATAACCACTTTTAAAATGTTCTTTAGGATAACCATCAGTAAAATGCCAAATAGCGAGCTGTGTTACTCGACGACTTTGCTCCTCATCTAAGTCTCCTAATTTTTGATAAGGGTATCCATTTGTAAGGATATTTAGCAGCTTTGATGCCAAATTGTCACTATGTTTTTGAGAATATTCCTTTAAAAGAGGATTATTGCCTAATTTCTTTTCGTAAGTAGGTAGTGGGATACTTAATTTTTTGGGATCCATAGTCTGAAATCTAGCTTCCCAAGTTTCTGGATAACTATCTAGTCTATTAAAGCAGTAGACACAGTGATTTTTATCAATGTTTCTTTTAGGATGGTCTGTCGGTGTTACGTATAGAAATGCTGGCCAATTCTCACCAGGCTTTGTTCCGTCATCGTATCCATAATACTGCTCGGCTATGATTCTGGCTGATCCGCCGATGAAGCTGCCCGACATGATGATGCAGACTGTCGAGGCTGCTAGCATCTTCTTCATTGTTTTTCTCATGTTTCTCTCCTTTGAGTTTAGAAATAGTCATTCCCAAACCTTTCTTCTCCGTAGAATAGCTTAACATGGTGACTCTAAGCTGTGAATCATTTTCTGATAATTAGCTTCCGCAGTTTCGTTTTTTTTTTTTTTTAATTAAAACGGAAATTGTCTGATATTATTTTGGATTAACAAAACCAGCCTAAAGCTGGAAAAATAGTATTGGGACCAAGTAATAGAGAATACGAAAAAGCTTATCGTTAGGAGTAATGATATACTCCCCTTATAGTGGACAGTGAAAAAACAAAAATTCACTAGAAACTATAGGAGGAGTTTTCATATGTCCAAGAGAAGCCCAAAATCAGTAGAAGAAAAGTTAGAGCTTGTACAGCTGTATCAAGAACAAGGAGTATCTATTTCAACCTTAGTTAGTTCTTATGGAGTGGCTAGTACAACTATCAAGAAGTGGATTAGAAAATACGAAAACTCAGGCATAGATGGTCTTAAAGAAAGTCGAACTTGGAAACAATACAGTAAAAAATTGAAGGAACAAGCTGTACAAGACTATTTAAACAACTTAGGAAGTTTAGAGACGATTATTGAGACATATCATATTTCTAGTCAAAGTGTTCTCAAACGTTGGATAAACCAGTATACTAGTGATAAAGCATTACAAACCACTAGTAAAGGACTAAGTCGTATGAAGCAAGGACGAAAAACCACTTTTGAAGAACGTGTTGAGATTGTCAACTTCACCATTGCTCATGATAAGGACTATCAAGCAGCTATTGAAAAATACGGTATTTCTTACCAACAAGTTTATTCATGGGTAAGAAAGTTTGAGAAGGACGGTAGCCAAGGACTTCTAGACCGCAGAGGGAAAGGGTTAGAAAGTAAGCTTAACCTTACTCCGGAAGAAGAGTTACAGCTTAAAATCAAACAGTTAGAGGAACGCAATCGTTACCTTGAAATGGAGGTAGGATTGCTAAAAAAGTTAGAAGAAATCAGACGCAGAAACCGACGGTAAGAATCGGACGTTACTTAGAAGAATTTCAAGCTATTAAAGATTATTCCGATAAGCATAGTGAAGCTTCTATTAGCCAGTTATGCCAATTGATTGGTGTATCTCGATCAGGTTATTATAAGTGGCTTAATCACAAAGAGACGACATCTGAGGAGACAAATCGAACACTATTAAAAACCATAAAGGAACTTCATACCAAACGCAAGGGAATTTTAGGGTATCGTCGAATGACGCGAGCTGTCAATCGGAAACTTGGAACAACTTATAACAAGAAGCGAATTCGTCGCCTAATGCGCATTCTTGGTATCTCCTCAATTATCCGTCGTTCTCGTGGTTATTGCACGAAAACCAGTTTTGTGAATATCGAAGAGAACATTCTCAATAGAGAATTTGCAGCTCATGCCCCTAATCAAAAATGGTGTACAGATGTGACTTTCTTACAGTATGGACGAGGTTGTAAGGCTTATTTAAGTGCTATTAAAGACCTTTATGACGGCTCTATCGTAGCTTACCATATCAGTAAGCACAATGATAATCCACTTGTTATGGAAACTCTAAGAAAGGCAATAGAGATTAACTCAGGAGCCACACCATTGCTTCATAGTGATAGAGGCTCCCAATACACGTCGCGGGAATATCGCATGGTAACAACACAGTATCAGATGACACGTTCAATGTCACGAGTTGGTAAATGCATTGACAATGCCCCAATTGAGAGCTTCTTTGGTCACTTTAAGACGGAGTGTTATGACTTGAAGGATTACAAGACGTTTGAGGAGTTAGTTTATGATATTGATGACTATATCTATTTTTACAATAACGAACGATTTCAAGAGAAGCACAACGGCCTTGCCCCTCTTGAAGTGAGGAACAAGGCCGTTGCTTAATCTTTTATTATTTCATTGTCTACTTGACAGGGAGCAGTTCATAAAACGATAAGCTTTTTGTCATCTAGTTGATAGCCAATGATTAAAAGGCTATGGGTAGTGCTTTAGTTATTGTTTTCTTTTGCGTTTTGCCAGGAAGCCTAGTCCAAGAAGAGAGAGTAAGCTTGTTCCAAGTACAGTCATTAAGCCGCTAGTGTCATTTGTTTTTGGTAGTGCTTTGCCACTTGGTTGGCTAGCCATTGCTGATGGCTTGTTTGGTTTTTGTGGTTTAGTCTCTGGCTGAGGCTTAACTTCTGGTTGAGGTGTCGGCTTAGGTTCAGGTTTGGATTCTGGTTTAGGATCCATTGGTTTAGGTGCTGGATTAGGCATTGGCTGTGGTTCTGGTTGTGGCATTGGGTCTGGGGTAGGAGTATGGTTTTCCCCACGAGGTCCTTGCTCTCCACGTTCGCCTTGAGGTCCTTGCTCTCCACGTTCGCCTTGAGGTCCTTGCTCTCCACGTTCGCCTTGAGGTCCTTGCTCTCCACGTTCGCCTTGAGGTCCTTGCTCTCCACGCTCGCCTTTTTCTCCATCTTTACCATCACGTCCAGGGTCCCCTTTAGGTCCTGGAATGCCTTGTTGCCCAGGGTCCCCTTTTTCACCCTTAGGTCCAGGTTGTCCATCCTTACCATTTTGTCCGTCACGCCCAGGAGCACCGTCTTTACCGTTTTCTCCTCTAGGCCCTGGAATTCCAGGTTTCCCTTTAGGTCCTCTTTCGCCTGGTTTACCAGGATCCCCTTTTTCACCTTTAGGCCCCGGTTGTCCGTCATGTCCAGGAGCACCATCTTTTCCATCTTCACCCTTAGGCCCTGGAATTCCAGGCTCACCTTTGGGCCCAGGAAGTCCTTGAGGTCCACGTTCCCCTTTATCACCTGTTTTCCCGTCTTTTCCAGCGGGTCCGGTTTCTCCTTTGTCACCTCTAGGTCCCGGAATTCCAGGTTTCCCGTCCTTACCGTTTTCGCCTCTAGGACCTTGAGGACCACGCTCACCGTTCTTACCATTTTTCCCCGCAGGTCCGCGTTCTCCAGGTTCGCCTTGAGGACCACGTCGTCCATCTAAACCATGTTTAATAAATTGTTCTTGAATTTTCTCATCATAATTTTCGTCATATTGATTATTACCATTTTTATCAATATAGGTGATAATTCGTACTCCACTACGATTTTCTTCTTTTAAGTAAATTTTATGACAAAAACAACTACTAGGATTAGACTGTTTTGATATCAAAGCAGAGCCTAAAAGATGTTGGTAATGTTTACGTTTATCAGGAGTAAGTGAAGAAGTTGTGTAAAGCTCTAAGTTATAGGTGGATAATGTATTTTTGTTTTTTTCTGCAGTATCAATTAAACTTTTTAAGTGTTGGTTTTCTTTATCTTGCAAACTATAGCCATCTTTAAACCTATCCGTAGGATAACCATCAGTAAAATGCCAAATAGCTAACTGTGTTACGCGTCGACTTTGGTCGGGAGTCAAACCATCTAATATTTTATTGGGATACCCATGTTCAAGAAGGACTGCTAGTTTTGATGATAAGTTACTGCTTTTTAGCTTAGAATATTTTTGTAAAAATGCATCAGTACCTATTTCTTTATGATAGATAGGTAGTGGAAAATGTAATTTATCTGGTTGTTGATGTTGAAATTGTAGTTCCCAATGTTCTGGATAGCTGAAATCTTTATTGAAACAATACACGATGTGCTTTGTGTCAGTTTTTCTTTCTGGGTTATTTTTTGGTGTTACGTATAAAAATGCTGGCCAATTTTGTTGTCCTTTTGTACCATCGTCGTAGCCATAATATTCCTCCGCCAACACTCTAGCTGAGCCGCTGATGAAGTTGCCTGACATGATGATACAGAGTGTCGAGGCTGCTAGCATCTTCTTCATTGTTTTTTTCATTGTCTCTCTCCTTTTAGTTTAGAAATAATCATTCCTAAGCCTTTCTTTTTCCAGAGAATACTTTAGCATGCCTTTTGCAGGCTGTGAATAGCTTTCTGATAATTGGTCTCCGTAGTTTCGTTTTTTTTTTTTTTTTTTAATTAAATTCAAAATTATCTGATATTGCAACTAATTGCTAAGAGCCTAAAGAAAATTGATGCTATCAGGATTGTTTGTCTTGGTAGCTGAGCAGCAAGGTGAACGTTCGTCTTTTACCTTTATTTTGGAGTCTTTTGTTAGGTAATTGTTCATCGTTTCTAATAACCATTAAAAAATATTCCCCGATAGCCTTGGAACGTTTATTGGCTGGCGCTTAAGCCTTTTTTGCCTAAAGTCCTGAGTTTGTTTTCTTGCTTGATAATATGCTATAATAACTAGAGATGCCTTTGACAAAGAAGCTGAGGGTGATTTGAAGCCTTATGACGCTGATAAAATATAGTAAGATTAGGGAAATGATGTGAGAGTAAAGATTCATTTGGAGTGCAGCCATTGCGGTAGCAAAAATTATTTGACCAGTAAAAATAAAACAAGTCACCCTGAGAAGATTAAGGTTCCTAAATACTGTCCTAAGGAGAGAAAAGTAACGCTGCATGTTGAATCTTAGTTGGTTTTGTGTTAGAATGAGTGAGACTACAGTGGAGGAATTAACATGTACGACTTACTACTTACGATATTGCTAGTATTATCAGTATTGCTTGTGATTGCTATCTTTATGCAGCCACAAAAAAATCCTAGTAGCAATGTTTTTGATAGCAGCGGTTCAGAGGCCTTGTTTGAACGTACAAAAGCTCGTGGATTTGAAGCTTTTATGCAACGTTTTACAGCAGTTCTAGTGTTTTTTTGGCTAGGGATTGCATTGGTGCTTGCCATTTTATCAAGTAAATAAGGAGTGAGCTTGACAGAGTTAGTCTAGCTCATTTTTTTATCAATGAGCACAACCATCAAGCATGGTGTTAGAAATAGAAGATAGGTATGATGATAGAGAACATTACGAATTATTTAAAGGAGCATGGCCAATCAAATATTCATGATTTGGCGGCTGCACTAGAGATGACTGATGCGAGGAGCTTTCCTCGCCTGATTAAAGCCATTTCCAAAATGGAAGGCAAGGGACTTTTGTCTTTTTCAGATGAGGGTGAGGTGTTTCTTAGAGCACCACAGCAAAAAAAGCCAGAGATAAGGGTTCAAGGTATTTTTCGTGCCAATAAGGCTGGCTTTGGCTTTTTGTCGGTTGATGACAATGAGGACGACATTTTTATTGGTCGTGATGATGTGGGGTATGCTAGTGATGGCGATAGGGTTGAGGCTGTTATTAAAAAACCAGCTAATCGGCTTAAGGCTACAGCAGCAGAGGCTCGCGTGGTAGCTATCGTGGAGCGCTCTTTAAAGACGGTTGTTGGTAGGGTTATTTTAGATGATGATCACCCTAAGTATGCTGGCTACATCAAGTCGAAAAATCAAAGGATTCAACAGAGGATTTATATCGCAAAATCTCCAATTGCCTTAGATGGTACTGAAATCATTAAGGCTGATATTGTGCAATACCCTAAGGCTGGGCAGGATTATTTTGTAGGGACTGTGTGTGATATTATTGGGCATCAGCATGATGTCGGCATTGATGTGCTGGAGGTTTTGGAATCTATGGATATTGTATCGGCGTTTCCAGATGACGTTCTAGCTGAGGCCAATGCCATTCCAGATGCTCCGAGTGATCAGGATCTTATGGGGCGTGTTGATTTGCGCAAAGAAACGACCATCACTATTGATGGTGCTGATGCTAAAGACCTAGATGACGCCATCCATATCAAGAGATTGGCCAATGGAAACGTTGAGCTTGGGGTTCATATCGCAGATGTGTCCTACTATGTGACGGAAGGGTCAGCCTTGGATCGTGAGGCAGCTGCGCGCGGGACCTCTGTTTACGTGACAGATCGTGTGGTGCCAATGCTGCCGGAGCGGTTGTCAAATGGTATCTGCTCTCTCAATCCAAAGGTTGACCGGTTGACCCAGTCAGCGATCATGGAGATTGATCATCAGGGACATGTGGTTGATTATCAGCTGTGTCAGTCAGTGATTAACACAACCTTTAGAATGACCTACAGCGCGGTCAATCAGATGATTGCAGGTGACAGTGAGGCGCTTAGGGAATTTGATAGAATTGCTGATGATGTGAGTACTATGGTTGAGCTGCATCAGATCTTAGAGGCGATGCGTGTGAAGCGTGGGGCCTTGAACTTTGACACGCAGGAGGCTAGGATTATTGTCAATGATAAGGGCATGCCGGTTGATGTGGTTTTGCGTCAGCGAGGTGTGGCAGAGCGTCTGATTGAGTCCTTTATGCTGGCAGCAAATGAATGTGTTGCTGAGCATTTTTCAAGGGCTGGCTTGCCATTTATTTACCGGGTTCATGAGGAGCCAAAGGCAGAGAAATTGCAGACCTTTATTGATTACGCTAGTGCCTTTGGGATTCAGATTCAGGGAACTGCTAATAAGATTTCTCAAGAAGCCTTGCAGGCCTTTATGGCAAAGGTAGAAGGAAGTCCTGGAGCAGAGGTTTTGAATATGATGCTGCTGCGCTCTATGCAGCAGGCTAGGTATTCTGAGCATAATCATGGTCACTATGGCTTAGCAGCAGACTACTACACGCATTTTACCAGCCCGATTCGTCGTTACCCTGATTTACTGGTGCACCGCATGATTCGAGAATACAATCAGATCACGCAGGAGAAGGTGGATCATTTTGCTCAGGTTATTCCAGAATTGGCGGCATCGTCCTCTCAGCTAGAGCGTCGTGCAATTGACGCGGAGCGTGTGGTTGAGGCGATGAAAAAAGCAGAGTATATGGCTGCCTATATCGGTGATGTCTTTGATGGTGTGATTGCTAGCGTGGTCAAATTTGGTATGTTTGTGGAGCTGCCAAATACAATTGAAGGGCTGGTGCATATTACCAATTTGCCTGAGTATTATCATTACAATGAAAGAACCCTATCCTTACATGGGGAGCGCTCAGGAAAGGTCTTTAGAGCTGGTCAGCCCATTCGAGTTCGGCTCATGAGGGCTGATAAGGAAACTGGCGAGATTGATTTTGAATACTTGGCCAGTGACTATGATGTAATTGAAAAGACTACTAAGTCAGTCAAGTCTAGACGACAGTCTCGGCAACGGGCTGCTTCAAGGGTTAGCAGGAGCAAGGAATCCAAGCCCTCAAAGCCAAAATCAAAGCAGAAGACAAGAAAAAAAGCAAAGAAACCATTTTACCAAAAAGCTGCTAAAAAGAAAGGTCGTAAAAGGAGTTAAGCATGGCAAAAGGCGAAGGTAATGTATTAGCGCAACACAAAAAGGCTCGTCATGACTATCATATCGTTGAGACAGTTGAGGCTGGAATTGTGTTGACCGGTACGGAGATTAAGAGTGTTCGTGCCGCGCGTATCCAGCTCAAGGACGGCTTTGCCCAAATCAAGAATGGTGAGGCCTGGTTGGTCAATGTTCATATTGCTCCCTTTGAGCAGGGAAATATCTGGAATGCTGATCCGGAGCGCACGCGCAAATTATTGCTCAAAAAGCGTGAGATTCAGCATTTGGCAGATGAGCTAAAGGGCACAGGCATGACCTTGGTTCCTCTAAAGGTTTACCTAAAGGACGGCTTTGCAAAGGTATTAATTGGACTTGCCAAGGGTAAGCATGATTATGATAAGCGTGAGTCCATCAAGCGACGCGAGCAGGATCGTGACATTCGACGTGTGATGAAGAGTGTGAACCGCCGCTAAGCGTCTGTTTACAAGCTGATGGCCTTGATTAAGTCCTGTGCAATACAGAACTAAATCCCTTGCTTAAAACTAAATTGTCCAACTTTTTGGGGGTCAGTAGATAGACGGGTGGTTATGACATTATCTCGTCTTTTTAGGTGCGAGGCAGACGCAAGGTCACATACTAAAAAAGACTTGATGGTTTTGATTGGGACCATCAAGTCTTTTTGTCGTGCTTGTCATGATGAGGGCAACCAGTCCTTATCGGCCTCATTGGTGGCTGATAGGGGCCTTGATGATTGCTCTGTCATTTCCTTTCCTTGACGATGTAGACGGGTCTTTTCTTAGTTTCAAGGAAGATCTTGGAAATGTATTTTCCAATAATGCCCATACAAAATAGTTGAATACCGCCAATAAACAGCATAATGGATACAGTGCTTGCCCAGCCTGAAACCGGATCACCAAAAAGCAGCTTGCGTATAACAATAAAGCAAATGGCCAGTAGGGATAGCAAAAAGCTAAGCGTTCCAGTCCAGGTAGCAATGGTTAAAGGCATCTCAGAAAAATTGATAAAGCCGTCTATCGAGTAGTTCAAAAGCTCAAGAAAGTTCCAGCTGGTTTTGCCGTACTGCCGCTTACGATTGTCAAAGCTAATATAGGCAGTCTTGTAGCCAACCCAAGAAAAAATCCCCTTGGAAAAGCGGTTGACCTCTCCCAACTCTAAAATGCTATCCACTACCTGTCTTGTCATTAAGCGATAATCACGTACCCCATCGACGATTTCTGTGTTAGAGACATGCTTGACCAGTTTGTAAAAAAGCTTGGCAAAAAAGGAACGGATAGCAGGCTCTCCTTGTCGGCTCTGTCTTTTTGTGGCCACCACGTCAAAGCCTTCTTGTAGTTTGCTATACATCAGAGGGAGCAACTCTGGTGGGTCTTGAAGGTCAACGTCCATCACCGTAATATAGCTTCCTTTTGCCTCTTCTAGGCCGGCTAATAGTCCAGCTTCCTTGCCAAAATGTCGTGAAAAGGAGAGGTAATGCACATTAGAGAAGCGCCCCGCAAGCTCTCTTAGCACGCTCAGGGTTTGATCTGTAGAGCCATCATCAATAAAAAGATATTCAAAGGCTAATTGGCTGGTCATAGCCGCTTCGATTTGCTTCATTTCTTCAAGATAAGGAATAATCGTGTCTTCTTCGTTGAAGCAGGGGATAATTACAGATAATAATGTCATAGGCATCACTTTCCATAGGTCTTTTGACACATTGTACCATAATTCGACAGTTATGAAAAAGAAAAGGCAAAGGACTGTCTTTGCACTTTCTTTGGGAGCAATGGCAAAAGGGGCTTAGTTAAAGAAGGAAATAACCTCTTCTCTGGGCTTTCTGGTTTGTGAGTGTTTGGGATCGCGCAGGCGATAGCCTAAAGACAGCATGCTAGTAATACCCTCGGTATCAGGATTGATAATCCCATGTTTTGCTAGGATAGCATTTACCTTGTCATAGTCAAAGCCTTCAATCGGACAAGAGTCAATCCCCATAAGAGCAGCAGTGGTCATCATATTAGCAAGTGCGATATAGGTTTGCTTGGCAGTCCAATCAAAAAGTGCGCGCGGGTTATCTGCTATTTTCATATCATGCTTTTGGAAGGCTTCGTAGCATGCCAGACGACTGGCCAAGGCTTGCTCGTCAGTAATGCCTCTGCGCAATAAGCTTTGCTTGATAGAAGCGCCATCATATCTGGCGTTTTTTTCGCTGATTAAAAGGATCATATGACTAGCTGTCTCAAACTGATAGACTGCTCCCCAAGAGACCTCCTTTAGCTCATGCTTGACAGCTTCATTTTCTAAAACGACAAACCGCCAGGCCTCAAGGCCGATAGAGGAAGGACTGAGCCAGGCAGCGTCTAAAATCAGGTCTAAGTCTTCTTTGGCTATTTTTTGGTCATTGTAGACGCGTACCGCTGTCCGAAAAGAAAAAGCATTTCTAAGCTGTTGATGAATGGATTTGTGTGACATAAGCACCTCCTAGGTTTTTGTTACCCCTATCATAGCATATTTTTACAGGCATTTGTTAGCCTTTGTTAATGCTTGTGCCTCTTAAGCCATCAAAAGCTTGCAAGCCCAGAGAGACAAGAAGCTTTGGAAGAAAGCTGAGACTAGATGATATTTTGCTGGGCATAAGAGATGACCCAAGCTAATTCAGCTAGCAGGGCAAAGTGATGTGATTAGTTTTTATGTGATTATCCTTGCTTTTCTTTAGTGTATGAGCTGGAGTATTACAAAGAGCTAGTACTTTCTTGAAAGAAGCTGTCCCATTCTTTGGCTTCATCAGCTGTAAATAGTAATGAAATGGTAGCCAGTATGACGTGATGAGCTGCAAGCGCCTGTTCTTTATCTTTCCAGTTAAAATCATAGACTGCTTGTAATTCATGTAAATAGAGCTTTTCAAAGGCAAAGTAATTAGGATAATGTTTGTTAAATAATAATTTAAGAAGTGTTCTGCTTGCCTTCCTCTCTTTACGATTAATCAAGACAGTAAGACAGTTTAATACAGTATCGATCCTAATACGATCTAGGTTATTTCGGAGTGCTTGAGGCGTATGCTCTAAGATGTCATTTGTCAATAAGATTAGGGCATCTGTTGTCATGTAGTGGACGATGTTTCCTAGTAGGCCGACATCAAGGTTAGTCCAATACTCCAAGGAAAAGAAGTAGTCTGTTAGCTCAGACATGATGTGTGGATCGATCTCTTTGTTTTGATATTCTGCAATGGTGATGGTTAGGATCAGTGAGATGATGTGGTAAATATACTGTCCCTTTGTCTTAGATAGACTTTGAAAGTCCTGCTGTAGCTGAGATAGAGTAGGAATATGTTTAGATTTTATTGCCAGTTCGATTTGCTTGATGGCTTCAATCAATTCCTTTTCGTGAAAATCCTCCCATTCGAATAGCTCGTTTATTTCAACAATCATAAAGCCTAAAAGCTGCAATAAAACATCATTAGAAAGGTTCGTTTTTCCATTTTCGAAGTCAGAAATACTAGTGGCTGAGCCAGCTATTTTACCAAGCGTTTTTAAGGATAGTCTTCTTTGTTTACGAATTGCTTTAAATTTCTCTCTGATATTCATATCCGGATTTCCGAAATTTTTCCTTTCGTATTTTTTCCCATTATATACTAGAAATAGTAAGAATGAAAGGAGAGAACCAATGGTTGTTCAAGAAATCAGAGAACATGATTTTGATCAAGAGCTTGATTTAACAGTCAAGAATCTAGTTTGTGGTGGAAATGATTGGTGTATGAGGATGTTTCGTTTATACTTTCCAAGAGAGCGATACATTTAGGTTTCAGGTGAGGAGTGATTGATATGAAAAGTATTTTACAAGTCATTTCAAAATGGCAGCTTTTCTTGTATAGCTTATTGGCTTTGCTCTATTCCTTGCAGGGACTATTGTTATCAGTATTAATTCAGATAGCAGGGCAAATTGATATGAACAATAAAGGAATGGTATTGCTTTTTGGTCTTGGAGGCATAGCTTTTTTTGTCTTTATTTATACGTGCATGTATCTTAATAACATTTTAGCACGTTCTATGGTTAGAGCGTTTAATTGCCTTATTGCAAAGAAGGCTTTATATCATTTTTATCATAAACAGCTCAACTACTCTACTTCAGCCTTAAATTCGTTTTTGACACAAGATATTCCTATGTTTTGGCAGGAGTATTTGGTCCCCTTATTCATTTATCCTGTTTTTGGCTTATCTATATTAGCCTCTGTCTTGTACCTTCTTTTGCAGGATATTTACATTGGTATTGCTTTTACTATTGGTGGCTTTTTGATGATTATTCCACAGTTTGTGTTCAATCACTTACTTCAATCACGAGGCTTAGAGCTTAGTCAGGCGAGGGAGAAAAGCCTGGCCAGTATTACTGATTTTACTAAGGGGGTAGACACGATACAGAGTAATCAAGCCAACGAAGCTTTTGCTCATCATGTGTTAGAAATGATTCAGCATATGGAAGACAAGCAATATAGCTATTATACTACCCACAATCTGGTAATGTTTTGGACTGGTCCATTAAAAGGGATTGGCTTGGTTGGGCCTCTTATTATTGGTCTGTTGGTGATGAGCTATTCAAGTCTATCACTAACAACTCTCATTGCTATGATGACAGCTTCTACGAATCTTGTCTCTCCCTTGCAACAATTATTAGAAGCCACTTCGAGTTTACAGTCTGCAACCGCAATCAAAGAGAAGATGGTTAGGTTATTGGCTCTAGAGGAAGAAACAGAACATCAAGCCTTAGTCCCTACAGATGGTCTCAAACTTGATGTCTATTTTAAGAAGCTACATAAGCATTTTGATCATAAGCTTATTTTTCAGAGGACAGATGGCCACATTCCAGCAGGGGATAAAGCCTTGCTAACAGGAGCCAGTGGTAGTGGGAAATCCACTTTATTTGCTCTTTTGTGTGGTGAGGATAAGGATTATTCTGGAACTATTTATTTTGAAGCTGCCAATAGAAAACGCTATTTTCCTTCCTATGATGTTGTGTCTTTGATACATCAAAGGCCCTACATATTTGAAGGAAGCTTGCGAGATAATCTCACGCTGTTTCAGGATTATTCGGACCAGCGCTTAAAGGAGATATTACAGCAGGTTCATCTTTGGAATGAGTTAAACGAGGATCTTGATCTCCATCTAGATGGGCAAAATCTCTCTGGCGGGCAAATCATGAAACTAGAAATTGCACGTTGTTTGCTGAGACTAAAACCGATTTTGTTGGCTGATGAGGTCACAGCTGCCCTAGACAAAGAAAGCGCCAGAGAGATTCGTGAGTTACTCTATTCACTCCCCTGTACCATGATTGAGATAGCTCATAAATATGATGTAAAAGCTTATGATTGCATTTATCATCTAAAGGATAAAAAGCTAGTCAGGTGCTCTTGATCAGCTTTTGAGCTTAGCACAAATAGCTTTTGCCCCTCTGATTTCCCATCAAGGGGTGCTTTGACTTTTCCTTGTGAGAAAATAGCCTGTAATATGAAAAGCAACAGACCAAGTGCTGTTGCTTTAGATGTTAGAGTCTGAGACGTTTCGTTTCGGGCTTTTTAAGTCTCCTATCACCCTTCAAAGTATAGTAATTCTTTTGGTGTTTGAGTGAAGAGCTCAAAGCCGTCTTTAGTCACGTGACCACAGTCCTCAATACGAACCCCAACCTTGCCTGGGATATAGATACCAGGCTCAACTGAGAAGCACATGCCTTCTTCAAGAATCAGGTCATTGCCAGCCATGATTGATGGAAATTCGTGAACGTCCATACCGATACCATGACCGAGCCTGTGATTGAAGTAGTCGCCATAGCCAGCCTTTTCAATCACTTGGCGAGCAGCGGCATCTACCTGAGCTGCAGTCACTCCTGGCTTAATCATATCAAGAGCAGTTAGCTGAGCCTCTAAGCAAAGCTGATAAATATCAAGCTTAAATTGGTCTGGCTTTCCAACGGCAACTGTACGCGTCATGTCGCTAGTATAGCCTAATGTTTCAACACCAAGGTCAAAGAGCAGCAGGGCATTGTTTTCGATTTTATTGGTTCCTGGAATACCATGTGGGTTTGCGGCGTTGTTACCAGTTAAAACCATCGTTTCAAAGCTCATCTTGCTGATGCCTTGTTTTTTCATTTCAAATTCGATTTGAGCGATGATATCTGTCTCAGTGACGTCAAGTGAAATATTATCAAAGCCTACATTGACAGCCTTATCGGCAAATTCTCCAGCAACCAGCATTTTTTGAATTTCGTCAGCAGACTTGATGAGCCGCATTCTTTGAATGTAAGGGGTTAGATTGTCAAAGCGTCCTGAAAAGACACTCTGCAGCCCTTGAAACTTGGTAATGTTCAAATGATCAAACTCAGCGTAAATGATCTTTACTGCTGTGCTTGGTAGGACAGACTTGATTTTTTCCCAAGGATTTTCAGAGTCAACGTAGCCAAAAACAGGGAAGTCCAGCAATTGTTCAGCCCTTGCAACCTCTAAAGCTGGTACAAACAAAACAGGAGCCTTGTCATGATAGACAAATAGGAACATCTGCCTTTCATGAGGATCACATAAAAAACCAGTTAAGTAATTGATCGTTACAGAATCAGAAAAGATAGCAAGCTCAGCTTTTTCCTGATTAAGATACAAACGAATTTGATCTAATTTAGTCATAGATAAACCTTCTTTCTGCCTTCTATTTTTCCAAAAAATACTTAAAAAAGCAAGCTTATTATGAATTTTTGAAAACTTTTTCAAAAATCAACCGTTAATACTTGAAAGTGGTTACAAATCATGCTAAAATACTTTTTGAAAGCGTCATTTTCAGTTAGAAAGGAAGATGAAGAATGAATACAGATGATACAATCACGATTTATGATGTTGCTCGCGAAGCGGGAGTTTCAATGGCGACAGTTAGTCGAGTTGTAAACGGTAACAAAAATGTAAAGGAAAATACCCGCAAAAAGGTCTTAGAGGTTATTGATCGTCTCGATTATCGTCCAAATGCTGTTGCTCGTGGTCTTGCAAGTAAAAAGACAACAACAGTTGGTGTTGTGATTCCTAATATTGCAAATAGCTATTTTTCTATCCTGGCAAAGGGAATTGATGATATTGCTGCTATGTACAAGTACAATATCGTTCTTGCTTCAAGCGATGAGGACGACGATAAAGAGGTCAATGTTGTGAATACCCTCTTTGCAAAGCAGGTTGATGGCATTATTTTCATGGGACATCACTTGACTGACAAGATTCGTGCAGAGTTTTCTCGTTCGCGTACGCCAATTGTTCTGGCAGGAACGGTTGATCTGGATCATCAACTGCCAAGTGTTAACATTGATTATAAGGCGGCTGTTGCTGATGTTGTGGACATTTTAGCTAAAGACCACCAAAGCATTGCCTTTGTTTCAGGGCCGCTCATTGATGATATCAATGGAAAGGTGCGTTTGGCTGGCTACAAGGACGGACTCAAGAAGAACAAGCTTGATTTTAAAGAGGGTCTGGTGTTTGAAGCCAACTATTCCTATAAGGAAGGCTTTGAGCTGGCTCAGCGTGTGATCAATTCCGGAGCGACAGCTGCCTATGTTGCAGAGGACGAGCTGGCAGCAGGCCTTTTGAATGGTCTTTTTGAAGCTGGCAAGCGTGTTCCAGAGGACTTTGAGATTATCACAAGCAATGATTCTCCAGTCGTTCAGTACACACGTCCAAATTTGAGCTCTATCAGTCAGCCAGTCTATGACTTGGGTGCTGTTAGCATGCGTATGCTCACTAAGATCATGAATAAGGAAGAATTAGAAGAAAAAGAAATTTTATTGAACCATGGCATTAAAAAGCGTGGGACAACAAAATAGTTCTGCCTGTTTAGGCAGCTTTGAGGACAAGCTGGGAGTTTTCTGGTTTGTCCTTTTTAGGAGGTTAAGATGAGTCATCAACTATTAATGCAGGCCTTTGAATGGTATTTACCTGCTGATGCAAAGCATTGGCAAAGGCTGAAAAGCAGTATTCCTGAGCTGCAGCAGCTAGGGGTTAGTCAGCTGTGGCTACCGCCTGCCTTTAAGGGCACTAGCTCTGACGATGTGGGATACGGTGTTTACGATTTGTTTGATTTGGGAGAGTTTGACCAAAATGGGACTGTCAGCACAAAATATGGCAGCAAAGAGGATTATTTGCAGCTGATTGCAGCCCTAAAAGAGGCAAATATAAAGCCTATTGCTGATGTTGTGCTGAACCATAAGGCTAATGGTGATCACAAGGAACGCTTTTCTGTGATCAAAATGAATCCAGAGAACCGTCAGCAGCCTCTCACAGAGCCCTATGAGATTGAAGGCTGGACAGGCTTTGATTTTCCCGGTAGACAAAATACCTATAATGACTTTAAATGGCACTGGTATCATTTTACGGGATTGGATTATGACGCCAGGTCTAATGAGACAGGTATTTACATGATCACCGGTGATAACAAGGGCTGGGCCAATGATGAGCTTATTGATGATGAGCATGGTAATTTTGATTATCTAATGTACAATGACCTGGATTTCAAGCACCCTGAGGTAATCCAAAATTTACAGGATTGGGCCAAGTGGTTTATTGAGACAACTGGTATTGAGGGCTTTCGCTTAGACGCTGTGAAGCATATTGATTCTTATTTTATTCAGACCTTTATCAATGATATTCGTACCCAGCTAAAGCCTGATTTAGAGGTTTTTGGAGAATACTGGAAGTCTGATCAGGAATCTATGGAGGATTACCTCGAAGCAACGAAGGCTCAGTTTGCTCTAGTTGATGTTGCGCTGCACATGTCCTTTTTTAATGCTAGCCAGCAGGGAGCTGATTTTGATTTGACCACTATTTTTGATGGCAGTCTTGTGGCTAGTCGGCCAGACCTTGCTGTTACCTTTGTTGAAAACCATGACACCCAAAGAGGACAAGCTCTAGAGTCAACTGTTGAGGAATGGTTCAAGCCCTTAGCCTATGGTCTGATTCTTTTGCGGCAAGAGGGCAAGCCCTGTCTTTTTTATGGTGATTATTATGGTATTTCTGGAGACTACCCTCAGCAAAGCTTTAAAGGGGTTATCACAAAAATGGCAGAGCTCAGGCAGCAGCTGGTCTATGGGGAGCAGATTGATTACTTTGATCATGCCAATTGTATCGGCTGGACCTGCTTAGGAGATGATCAGCACCCTCAGCCTCTGGCAGTTGTTTTGTCTAATGGCGATGCAGGCTGGAAGCGTATGGAGGTTGGTCAAGCCTATGCTGGTCAAACCTTTTATGATTTCTTAGGACATTGTCAAGAGACTGTTGTTGTTGCTGAGGATGGCTGGGCAGATTTCAAGGCAGCAGCAGGATCTATCTCAGCCTGGGTGTTACAAAAAGCACAGCCAAAAGAAGAAGCTTAGCAGATAGGCTAGCTTAGTTAGAAGAAAAAGCCAGGTCTTGTTGGCTTTTTTGGTCAGTGAGAAAGGTGGGAGGCTTTCTTGAAAGGGCTAATACGTGAGTCCTGAGCTGGAGCTTTTACGATCTTGGTGCAGCTGATATTACCAAAATCAGCCATTTGATGACAGCAAAATCAGGAATTAAAAGCATTTTTGAGCTGAGGATAGGTGTAGGAGAGGTTATGATCTAAAATCAGTCTCAGGGCTGATTTTTAACTCTCTTAGTGAAAAATACCATAAAATAGGCTATAATAGACAGTATGAAAGTCTTATTGTATTTAGAAGCAGAAAATTATTTAAGAAAATCAGGTATCGGGCGAGCGATTAAGCATCAGGCAAAGGCCCTATCGCTTGTGGGACAGGAGTTCACCACTGATCCAAAGGACGACTATGATTTGGTTCATCTCAATACCTATGGGCTTAAAAGCTGGCTTTTGATGTCAAAGGCTCAAAAGGCCGGCAAAAAGGTGATTATGCATGGGCATTCGACAGAGGAGGATTTTAGAAATTCCTTTATTTTTTCAAATCTAGTGTCTCCTTTATTCAAAGCCTATCTCTGTCGCTTTTACAATAAGGCGGACGCCATTATCACACCGACCCCTTATTCTAAAGCCTTAATTGAGCATTACGGGATTAAGACCCCTATCTTTGCAGTATCTAATGGGATTGATTTGGAGCAATATGGTGCTAATGCTGACAAAGAAGCTGCCTTTCGTCGTTATTTTAACCTCAAAGAGGGTGAGAAGGTAGTCATGGGAGCGGGGCTTTTCTTTCTTAGAAAAGGGATTGATGAGTTTGTTAAGGTTGCTGAGATGATGCCAGATGTTCGGTTTATCTGGTTTGGTGATACCAATAAATGGGTTATTCCTGCTCGTGTCCGCCAGATTGTCAACGGTAAGCACCCCGATAATGTGATCTTCCCTGGTTATATCAAGGGAGATGTGTATGAGGGGGCTATGACTGGGGCTGACGCCTTTTTCTTCCCAAGTCGTGAGGAAACAGAAGGCATTGTGGTTCTCGAAGCCTTAGCCAGCCGGCAGCATCTTGTTTTACGCGATATACCAGTCTATGAGGGCTGGATTGATCAAGACAGTGCTGAGTTGGCAAATGATACCTCAGGCTTTGTTGCAGCCTTAAGACGCATTCTTTCAGGGGAAAGCAACAAAACAGAGGCAGGCTATCGTGTCGCCGAGGGGCGCAGCCTTGATAGGATTGCTCATCAATTAGTGGCTATTTATCAAAAAGTAATGGAGTTATAAGATGCGTGTAGGTCTATTTACAGATACCTATTTTCCACAGGTTTCCGGAGTGGCTACCAGTATTCGCACCCTAAAGGAGGAGCTGGAAAAAGAGGGGCATGAGGTCTATATTTTCACAACAACAGACAAGCATGTTAAGCGCTTTGAGGATCCGACAATTATTCGGTTACCAAGTGTTCCTTTTGTGTCCTTTACGGATCGTCGTGTGGTTTATCGTGGGCTCATTTCCTCCTACAAGATTGCTAAGGAATATCATTTAGACATTATCCATACTCAAACAGAGTTTAGCTTAGGTCTGCTGGGCAAAATGGTGGGCAAGGCCTTAAGAATTCCGGTTGTTCACACCTATCATACCCAGTATGAGGATTATGTGAGCTATATTGCTAATGGTAAGATCATTCGACCTAGCATGGTCAAGCCCCTGCTTCGTGGGTATTTAAAGGACCTTGATGGTGTTATTTGCCCAAGTCGGATTGTGCTAAATCTTTTGGAGGGGTACGAGGTGACCATTCCTAAGCGTGTGATTCCGACTGGCATTGCACTAGAGAACTATGTTCGTGAGGATATTAAAAAAGAAGATGTCGCTGCCTTGAGAAAGGAATTGGCCATTTCTGATGATGAGACCATGCTATTGAGCCTGTCGCGGGTGTCCTATGAGAAGAATATTCAGGCTATTATCCATCAGCTGCCAGCTGTTTTGAGTGAAAATAGCAGGATCAAGCTTGTCATTGTTGGTGATGGTCCTTATCTTCAAGCCTTAAAGGAGCTGGCTGTCAGCTCAGGCGTTGAGGATCATGTGGTCTTTACTGGTATGATTGCTCATGATCAGGTTGGGCTTTATTATAAGGCCTGTGATTTCTTTATTTCAGCGTCAACGAGTGAGACACAGGGGCTAACTTATATTGAGAGCCTTGCTAGTGGCAAGCCCATCATCGCTCATGGCAATCCCTACCTAGATGATTTGATTACCGATAAGATGTTTGGAACACTTTATTATGCTGAGTCAGAATTGTCAGATGCGATTATTGATGCCATTTTAGAAACACCTCAAATGAACCAGAGGCTGCTAGATGAGAAGCGCTATGAGATTTCAGCTCAGCATTTTGGCAAATCAGTGTACACCTTTTATTTAGATACCTTGATTTCGCGACACAATAAAGAGACGAAAAAGCTAAGTCTCTATCTCAATCGAACAGAAAAGAGTGGCTCAATCAAGCTGGTTCAAGGAGCGATTCACTTGCCTAAGCGAGCAGCTAAGGCAACTGCACTGACATCTGTCAAGGTGCTCAAAGCCCCTATCAAGCTGGTCAATGCGATCCGAGACTTTTTGGACTAAGGCTAAATAAACAAAGAAGCCTGCAATTACAGGCTTTGGTTCTGCGTGAGAGAGCAGATAGCTCTTTAGGATAATCATTTGTCTAAAGGATTTAGTTTGTTGTCTTGTGAACTGAGACGACAGGCGGCAAGTCCTGTTTGAGCTGTTCTTCAAAGGCTTGTGGCAGAAGTTTCAGGGTTCCTTGCCTAGTCATTCTTGCCTTGTGGGCTTGGAGGTTTGTGGGCTTATCTCAGCTTTTTTAGGAAAAATCACTTGAATTATTTCCAAATATTGCTATAATAATCAAGAAGACAAGTTAGATTAGGTCACACCCTTTTAGCGAGTGCTGGTTGGTGAGAAGAGCACAGGGTGTCTAGTGTAATACTCCTTCCTTGCTTTTATGCAAACATAAAACGGTGGTCACGATATAGCCAAGCTGAGGTGCAGGACAGGATTTCTTTGTCATGCATAAATAAAGGTGGAACCACGCTGATTGCGTCCTTTGGGAGGCAGTCAGTTTTTATTTTGTCGTAGCAGCAGAAGGCTTGGGAGATATAGCCCTGCTTGATTAGCTTGTTTTAAGTATCTAGATGGTTTATAGGAGAAAACAGATGATTACAATCACTTTCCCAGACGGCGCGGTGCGTGAATTTGAATCTGGTGTCACAACCTTTGAGATTGCTGACTCTATCAGCAAATCTCTAGCTAAAAAGGCCTTGGCTGGTAAGTTTAATGGTCAATTAATTGATACCACGCGCGCCATTGAAGAGGACGGTAGTATAGAAATTATAACTGCTGATCATGAGGACGCTTTTGAGGTGCTGCGTCATTCTGCGGCTCACTTGTTTGCTCAAGCTGCTAAGCGCTTGTTCCCCAAGCTGCATCTTGGTGTAGGCCCTGCCATTGCAGATGGTTTTTATTATGATACAGACAATGCTGATGGTCAAATCTCTAACGAAGACCTGCCTCGCATTGAAGAGGAAATGAAAAAAATTGTCAAAGAGAACTTTCCATGTATTCGTGAGGAGATCACAAAAGAAGAGGCTCTTGAGCTTTTTAAGGATGACCCTTATAAGGTTGAGTTGATTAATGAGCATGCAGATGATGCGGCTGGCTTAACTGTTTACCGTCAAGGTGAATTTGTGGACCTTTGTCGTGGTCCTCATGTGCCGTCAACAGGTCGGATTCAGGTCTTTCATTTGTTAAATGTAGCTGGAGCTTACTGGCGTGGCAATAGCGATAATAACATGATGCAGCGTGTCTATGGGACAGCCTGGTTTGATAAAAAGGACCTCAAGGCCTATTTGACACGCCTTGAGGAGGCTAAGGAGCGCGATCACCGTAAGCTAGGCAAGGAGCTTGATTTGTTTATGATCTCTCAGGAGGTAGGACAAGGCTTGCCATTTTGGCTACCAAATGGAGCGACGATTCGTCGCACGCTTGAGCGCTATATCACTGATAAAGAGCTGGCATCAGGCTATCAGCATGTTTATACTCCGCCGCTTGCTTCAGTTGAGCTTTATAAAACATCAGGCCACTGGGAGCATTATCAGGAGGATATGTTCCCGACAATGGATATGGGAGATGGTGAAGAATTTGTCCTTCGTCCAATGAATTGCCCCCACCATATTCAGGTTTATAAAAACCATGTGCATTCCTATCGCGAGCTGCCGATTCGTATTGCAGAGCTTGGTATGATGCACCGCTACGAGAAATCAGGGGCTCTTTCAGGGCTTCAGCGCGTGCGAGAGATGACCTTAAACGATGGGCACCTGTTTGTGATGCCAGAGCAGATTCAGGAGGAATTCCAGCGTGCCCTTCAGCTGATTATTGACGTGTATGAGGATTTTAATCTGACAGATTATCGCTTCCGTCTGTCCTATCGTGATCCAAAGGATACACATAAATATTACGATAACGATGAGATGTGGGAAAATGCACAGAGCATGCTGAAGGCTGCGCTTGATGAAATGGGCGTTGATTACTTTGAAGCAGAAGGAGAGGCTGCCTTTTACGGGCCAAAGCTTGATATTCAGGTCAAAACAGCCCTTGGAAACGAAGAAACCTTATCAACTATTCAGCTGGACTTCTTGCTGCCTGAACGTTTTAACCTGAGCTATATTGGTGCTGATGGAGAAGAGCACCGTCCAGTGATGATCCACCGCGGTGTAATTTCAACCATGGAGCGCTTCACTGCTATTTTGATTGAAACCTATAAGGGGGCTTTCCCAACATGGCTTGCACCACATCAGGTGACAGTTATCCCAATTTCAAATGAAGCTCATATTGATTATGCTTGGGAGGTTGCTAAAACCCTTCGTGATCATGGCATTCGTGCTGATGTGGATGATCGCAATGAAAAAATGCAATACAAGATTCGTGCCTCTCAAACCAGCAAAATCCCTTACCAATTAATCGTTGGTGATAAGGAAATGGAGGACAAGTCAGTTAATGTGCGCCGCTATGGCAGCAAAGCAACGCATACTGAAGCTATAGCAGAATTTGTTGACAATATTTTGGCTGATATTGCTCGCAAATCGCGCCCAGCTGAAGGCTAAAAAACAGACTAAGCAAGCTGGTTTTGGATAGGCTGATCAGGTAGAAAGTGGCTTGACTTGCAAAACAGATGACATAAAAAAGCTTAGTTTTACAAATGAACTGCGCCCCAAAAGTTAGACAAACTATCTAACGAATGGGGTGCTTTTAATATGACATTAAGACATCAAGACAAGGTAGAAATCTGCGGCCTACAAAACCAGAGTTATTCATTCAAACAATTTGATATCAATCAATTCCATTTAAAGTATTTAGCACGATTAATTGATTGTAAAGCTGCTAAGGAAAAAGATTCGTTCCTCTCCCGAACTAAAGCTTAAAATGATCAATAAGGTTCTTAATAAAGGACAATTTGCATTATAAAATTCTACAGTTAGGTGGCATTGAACTTCCGATCCGCATTGAGAGTATGCTGGGTGCTTTCGGTTGCAAGCTATTTCAACTACTGATTGCTCAAACGCCTATGACAGCTAGAGTAAGTAGTCCATTAATTGTTTATACTAGTTTGAAGAAGAAAGCTCCTCAACGTCGTGAAGCACTTAATGGTGATTTCTCCAATCACCACCATTTTCTATGGGGGTAGTCTATGGAGATTTATGCTTGCTATTAGAAACAAATCGGGAGTTTAGAAGAGCAAATTGCCGCTTGTTTGTCTCACTATGACTGTCAAGTAGAAACCCTAGATTTCATTCATTCCTAGTAGTGACATCATGATAGCTTCAGTCTTTATTTCTGAGACTAGTGTGGATATGAGTTAATTCTAAGCACAGGTCACTTAGCCTCATGGATAGAGCTTTAGCTGGGGAATAATGAAAATGCTGGTAAGAAATGGAGCGCTGGCATTCGACATGGTTATTTTTATTTGAAGAAATCTCTTTATCAGGCTACCTAGGCTACTAGAAATTACACAGGAAGTTTGTTAGTAGAATGATTTTACCAGATTCAAAGTAGGTGTGATTCACAAAAAACGACCATTGCACTTGCATATCAGCTATTAAACTGGATCAGGTGGAAGAAGAAACTAGGCTCAATCAGGAGACGATGACAACAATGATTGGCAAGTATGAGTGCTATGCGAGGCAGTTAGAAAAATTAGCTTTTGTCTTTAATTATAATTCGGAATTAAGAACAAAAGATGAGTGGGAGAAAACAATTTAGAATGTTAGCTGGATTAATCTCAGATACTTAATGAGTGTAATGCTGATTTTTGGACTTAAATAAGCACAATAGTAAGTATTATTTTCTATAATCTGAAACAAATCTGAAATGTTAGTCATACGATAAGTTTAAAAACAATACTTAAAGGAGTGCTGACCATGAAGCATAAAATGTTGACTTTCTGTTTGTTATTGCCTATTTTTGTATCTCAATTTCATATGTTACATGTCTATGCTGAGACTAGCAGCAAAACTCAATATAATATTCTTATAAAAGAAAGCTTAGATATCAATAAGGTAAAAAAGCAATTAAATGATCAGGGAATGATAGTGCTTGATGAAATTCCTGAAATTAATGTTTTGACAATCGCTACTTCAAATGACTCATCTATGATTTTGGAAAAGAATAGTAACTATATTGATGACATTTCAAGGAATAATACTTTTACAGTAAATCCCAAAATGACATATCAGTTTGGGCATGCATTTTATTTAGATAGTGATTCAAATTACTGGAATAAACAATGGGATATGCAAAGAAGTATTAGTACTAGTAGTAGGTTTTGGCATAAGTCATCAGGTGAGGTAACCATTGGTGTAATAGATTCTGGTATTACTGATAATAATACTGACATTTCTTCAAAGGTCATTTCTGTTCAAAATTTTACGGAGGATCCAGTAACTGGAGTAATTGATGTTAATAATGTTTTGGATAAAACAGGTCATGGTACTTCTGTTGTTGGACAAATGTCTTCAAATGGTTATTATACAGGCATTGCCCCAGGCATGAAGGTTAGAATGTATAAGGTGTTTGAAGAGGGAAATGCTCAAGATGAATGGATTTTAAAAGCAATTATTCAAGCAGCAAAGGATGATGTTGATGTCATAAATTTGAGTCTTGGTCAATATTTATTAAAGGATTCATCAAATATTGATGAAGACAGAACTGCCCTAATCAATAGCTATCAACGGGCAATCAATTATGCACATAAACAAGGCTCAGTGGTAGTTGCTTCTGTTGGTGATGAGGGAGCTAACTTAAATAATCAAGCTGAACTTAAGAACTTAGTCAGTACTCTCACAGGAAGAGCGTTTAGTTCAGTCGATGGGATAATAGAGGATATTCCCGCGCAGCTAGATAATGTTGTGACAGTAGGATCTGTTGATGGTGATGGTGCAATATCTAGCTTTTCCAATCGTGGAACGAATGTCGTTGATATCTTTGCGGCAGGTGGAGGAAGCAAGAAGCTAGCGCTTCATGGCTATGACACTTGGATTAACAATAAATTATTTGAGCAAGATTGGGTTATTATCCCAACACTAGAAGGGAAATATACTTATGGTTACGGGACCTCTATTGCAGCTCCTAAAGTAGCTGCTGCCTTAGGTTTAATCATCGAAAAATATGATTTAAAAGACAAACCAGATGAGGCCATAACTATTTTGTATAGTAACTCTTGGAGTAGTTTAGATGATAATGGAAAACTAATTAGATTGTTAAATATTACAGATTTTATCTCAAAATAGTGTAAAATAACAGTGTAACGATTATGAGGTAAGACTATGTATAAGATTCTAGTCGTTGATGATGATTATGAGATTTTAAAGCTGATGCGGACAATTCTTGAGATGAAAAATTACAAGGTAACAACCTATCAAGAAGTGACTTTTCCAATCAATTTTAGAGATTTCCAAGGGTTTGACTTAATTTTATTAGATGTCATGATGCCCAATGTTGAAGGTACACAAATTTGTCAATTAATCCGAGATAAAGTTGCTTCTCCTATTATCTTTGTTAGTGCTAAAGATACTGAAGACGATATTATTAAAGGATTAAACCTTGGTGGAGATGATTACATCCCGAAGCCTTTTAGTGTGAATCAGCTTGTGGCTAAGGTGAGTGCTCATCTGAAACGTGAAGAGCGAGTAAAGCATGGGGAAAATGTCGAAAAGATAACAAGAGAATTATTACCAATCACCTTTTATTTACAAGAAAAAATGCTTTGTGTTAGTGGAAAACCAGTACCATTAACGAGTCGAGAGTATCATATTTTAGAGTTGCTTTCAAGTCATCCTAACAAGGTATTCACTCGTGAAGATATCTATGAGCATGTCTATGATGATGAAGCAAATGCTCTATTTCGCTCTATTTCAGAGTATGTTTATCAGATTCGTATAAAATTTGCTCCTTTTAACTTGAATCCTATTAAGACAGTTCGTGGAGTGGGGTATAAGTGGTATGACTAAAACATACTCAATAAGGTATAGAGTAGGAATAACAGTTGGCGAGATTTTAATAGGGATAGCAATTTTAGTTATATCTCTTCTTATCATTCCCTATTTGTTAGTGTTTACTAAACAGTTAAATATTCATGGGACAAGTTTTGATATCGTTTTAGGTGATAAGGTTTCAACAGAAGAAATCACTAAACAGATGGATACACTTACGTTTGATTACGTCCTTTTTAATCGAAAGAATGGTGAAGTTCTTAATGGGAACTATCAAAAAACGGAATTAAGTTATTACGAGACAGTTTTTGAGGATAAAAAGCCAATTAATGTGGGTACAATTGACTATAAAGCTTATAGTAATGACCAAATATTATTGGTTGTGAGACAACCAACACTCCCAGAGTTTGTTAATCCCTCCCTTCGAAAAGTTTCCTTTAATACCTTATCTATTATCCTGTTTATCGTAGGGACACTATCTATTGTATTTATCTCTGTCACAAAGCTATTGAGAGAGTTTGCTCATGATTTCCGTTTAATTCAAAAAATTTCTTTAAATATGGGGAGTCGTGATTATAAAATTGAACGCTCAACAACAAAAATAAGTGAATTTAATGATATATTAGCTATGCTCTATCAAAAGGATGATGAACTGACGATATTGTTAGAAGCTGAAAGAGCTGAAAAGAAGGATCTCTCTTTTCAAGTAGCGGCTCTTTCACACGATATAAGGACACCTTTAACGGTTTTAAAAGGAAATTTAGAATTACTTGAAATGACAGATCTTTCTAATCAACAGATAAGCTTTATTGGTTCTATTAATCATAGTGTTTCAGTATTCGAGAAATATTTTAATTCAATGATAACCTATTCTCGCTTGTTAATAGAAGAGAGAGATTATCAGGAAGTTATAGAGGTAACAGAATTTATGAGCGGTTTGCAGATTGAAATTCAGGAAATTATGCATACTGAACAGGTTGATTTTGACATGAAGAACAATCTTAGAATCACTCATTTTAAAGGTAATCGATTCAATTTAGAAAGAGCTCTCATTAATATTT
Organism: Streptococcus equi subsp. zooepidemicus; assembly: GCF_015689395.1. Lineage (NCBI taxonomy): Bacteria > Bacillati > Bacillota > Bacilli > Lactobacillales > Streptococcaceae > Streptococcus > Streptococcus equi. The sequence continues at coordinate 1,540,286 of NZ_CP065054.1, read as the reverse complement.
TAGTTAATGCTGCACAGCATGCTACTGATGTGAAGCAAGTTAGCTTAACTGCAAAAGAAGAACAAGATCAGCTAATTTTTGAAATCTGGAATAGTGGTTCGAAGTTTTCACAACAAGCATTAAATGGTGCTAATAAATTATTCTTTACTGAGGATAATGGTAGAAGCAGCAAGCATTATGGGATTGGTTTATCTTTTGCTCAAGGTGTCGCTGTAAGGCATCAGGGTAAGTTACAATTATTAAATCCACTCAAGGGTGCCCAGGTTAATTTAATCATTAGAAAGTATGAGCTCCTCCTGTAAAGTAGATAGTTAAATCATGACCACCCGTTAGATGAGCTGTACTTCTATTCGTTAGATTTTCTGTCCAACTTTTGGAGGTCACTTCAAAAACAGGTGGCTTGGTTTCTGTAAGCAGATTTCTTTAACTGAGTCTAAAGACGATCACTGAACAGTGTTTACTTGATTATCGCCCGTCCAACGGGCTTTTATCATACTCTGATCTCGCTGGCCTTCATATTCTTAAATACTCAAGAATCAACTGAATATTATTTTACTGACATTATAGCTTTTAGTCATAATGAAGGTTATGCAACGTTTGTAGCCCAAATAAGTCTTTAACCGGACAAAGATAGGTTCCATATTCACGTTGTAAGAACATTTGGTTGCTTGCTTCTATAAAAATGTTTGATTTTCTTTTTATTCCAAATCTTGATGCTTTCATTATTTTCTGAACAAATATTGAAAAAGAAACCGTATGATTAAATAAAAAAGGAGGTGTAATCATGGATGTAAAAATTCAGGATATTAGGAAATCTTATAAAGATAGAGACATTTTAAAAGGAGTTTCATTTGAGATACAGAAAGGCACTATATGTGGACTGCTTGGTATCAACGGTGCTGGGAAATCAACGCTAATGAAAATTATTTTCGGTTTAGAAAAAGCGGATAGTGGAAATGTGATTTTTTATAACCAAAAGGATCAGCATGTGGACTATGAGATCGGTGCATTAATTGAATCTCCAGCGATATATATGAATTTGTCAGCTTTTGATAACTTAAAAACCAGAGCACTCTTATATAACATTTCTGATGAAAGGATACACGAAGTGCTTGATTTAATTGGCTTATCTCAGACCGGAAAAAAGAAAGCAGGACATTTTTCATTGGGAATGAAACAACGTTTGGGATTGGGTATGGCCATTATTACTAACCCTGACTTACTTATTTTGGACGAACCCACAAATGGTTTAGATCCAGATGGTATCAAAGAATTACTAGAGTTAATTGTTGAGTTAAAACGTACTGGAATGACAATTCTTTTATCTAGTCACCAATTACATGAGGTGAGTAAGGTTGCGGACCAAATTATTATCTTACATAATGGTAATATTTTCTATAATCAAAGCAATAGTCATCATGATGAGCTAGAAACACTCTTCTTTAATATTGTTCATGGAGGTGCCTAGAATGAAAAGAATAATTAAGTCTGAATGGATAAAACAACGTTCAAACGCTGATAAGAAGTTTTTGTTTTTAGTTCCATTAATTGCTATTTTTGTAACGTTACTATTGGTTGGACCAAATATTTTGGAGAGCTTTTCAATCTATTGGTGGGAGGCAATATTCCTGTATACCTTAATTGGATTGTTGTTTCTATATGATTATAAGGCGGAAGAAAGAGCAGGACATTTTCAAAATATTTATCTTGGCGGGAGTACAATTAAGATTTATATGGCTAAGGTCTTATTGAAGATAAAAGATGTGTTATTTTCTAGTATGATCTTCTTAGTTATCCTTGTCTGTGTTTCACATTTTTTGTTTTCTGAAATAGTATCGTTGAGTATAAGTAAGGATGGCATCTGTTTATTGCTACTTTTGCTGACTTCTGTTTGGTTATTTCCGTTCTTATATTTTCTATCGAAATGGGTGGGTCCATACTTTTTGTTGGCAATTAATTCTTTGACCTGTCTACTGATAGCCCCCCTCATAGCTCAAACGTCTATCTGGTATCTATTTCCTTTTACTTACCATTATAAAATTTCTTATAGTTTGCTGCATTTGAAGCCGTCAGGAGATTTAGATTTAGCCATGCGTGGAATAGATATTAAAACGCTTGTAATAACGGTAATTCTATCAGTGATAGCATTCATTATTTCTCTTTTATTGTTGAATTGGAGGGTAAGCAATGATCAATTATCTAAAAAGTGAGAAGATAAAATGGAAGGGTTCTCATGCCTTTTATCTTATTTTAGTTTTATCACTCTTGCAATTGATGACTATTCCGCCTTATATGATGGTTGTTAAAAACCCTCTTATTGTAGAAAATATTCCTTTTTTTCCGATGTTAGGGTATCCTATATTGATTGCAATAGTTTCAATATTAGTGCACGAACAGGAAGGTAAAGCTAATCATTTTCAGAATATCAGGGGTGAAAAAAATTCAGCTACCTTATGGGGGATGAAATTGATCGTAACAGATTTATGGTTACTTCTGCCGACTCTACTTTTGTGGTTAGTGGTTGGAATTGCATTAAAACATGTATCCTACTATATGTTTATAGGTATCGTTAATTGGTTATTGTTGATATTACTGAACCATCTTCATATGCTTTTGAGTCTGTTAGTTGGAAAGGGAGGCAATTTACTTATAGCATTTGTTGAGAGTTTATTTATATTGTTTGCAACAAATAAGGTTTTTCTAAACGTTTTTTGGTTGCCAGCAGCTTTACCTGTTAATGCGATTATAGAATATAATAATGAGAGAGTTAAGGTATATTTATTGGTTTTACTTGTAGATATTGTAGTCTTATTTTTGATGAATTTGCTGATTTTAGCTAATCAAAAAGATGGAAATTATTTCAATAAGGTGTAAAATTCTTAGATGGAAGTTTGGGAACTGTTTTGACTTTAATTCATATTTAAAATAAATCTGTAAAAACATACTGGAAAAAGGTGCTGTTGATTTTTGATGACATATCAGTATTAGGAAATAAGAATTACAAAGCTGCAGGAATCATCAAATAAAGAGCTTGGGACATAACTGGTTTCAGCTCAAAAAATAAGAGCCAAATATCAACTGTAGTGGATTGATTGATAACTAAGATCTAGAGAGGACCAGATTGGTGCTCTCTTTTGTGATGTTAAAAACTTACGAAAGCGATTGCATTGTTTTTGTAATCATGCTATAATGATTCTCATCTATCGGCTGTAGTAGGAGCCTTTGTGCTGTGGCTGACTCAGTAAGGGTCAGCTGGATGAGGTCTTAGTAGCTGATGGCAGGAATTGATTAGAAATGGGGAATGGCTAATGGCAATGATAGAAGTGTCGCAGCTTCAAAAGCAGTTTAAAAAATCAATGAAGTCACCTGGGCTAAAGGGAGCCCTTCAATCCTTTATCAATCCTCAATATCAAACCTTTGAAGCAGTTAAGAACCTGACCTTTGAAGTGCCTAAGGGACAGATTTTAGGGTTTATCGGGGCTAATGGTGCTGGCAAATCGACCACCATCAAAATGCTAACTGGCATTTTAAAGCCAACATCGGGCTGTTGTCGTATCAATGGCAAAATCCCACAGGATAACAGGCAGGACTATGTCAAGGATATCGGTGTCGTCTTCGGGCAAAGAACTCAGCTCTGGTGGGACTTAGCCCTGCAAGAAACCTATACGGTCTTAAAGGAAATCTATGATGTTCCTGACAAGGTCTTTCATAAACGCATGGACTTTTTAAATGAGGTTCTTGAGCTCAATGACTTTATCAAGGATCCTGTTCGTACCTTATCTCTAGGTCAGCGAATGCGTGCTGATATTGCAGCCTCACTACTGCATCACCCCAAGGTTCTTTTTTTAGATGAACCAACAATAGGCTTAGATGTGTCGGTTAAGGACAATATCCGTAAAGCGATTATGCAGATTAATCAAGAAGAGGAGACGACGATCCTCTTGACAACTCATGACTTGAGTGATATTGAACAGCTTTGTCACCGGATTTTTATGATTGATAAGGGGCAAGAAATTTTTGATGGCACTATCGAGCAGCTAAAGCAGGAATTTGGGAAAACCAAGAGTCTTTCCTTTGAGCTATATCCGAATCAGGACCACATTGCCTCAAGCTTTGAGGGACTTTCTCATATTAGTGTGAGGCGTCAGGACCTGTTGTTAGATTTACAGTATGACGTGTCTTACTATCAAACTGCTGATGTGATTCAAAAAACCTTGGCTGAATTTTCTGTGCGAGACCTTAAATTTAAAGAGGTTGATATTGAAGATATTATTCGGCGCTTTTATCGAAAGGAGCTGTAAGATGACAAGCTTTTGGAGATGCTATAAGCCTTTTTTGGTAGCAGGGATTCAGGAGTTGATTACCTATCGGGTGAATTTCTTTTTGTATCGTGCAGGAGATGTATTGGGTGCTTTTGTGGCCTTTTACCTTTGGCGAGCTGTTTTTGATGCTTCTCATCAGTCTTTGATTAGAGGCTTCAGGCTATCTGATATGACCTTGTATATTATCATGAGCTTTGTCACTGGCCTGCTGACAAAGTCAGACAGCTCTTTTATGATTGGTGAGGAGGTCAAGGACGGATCGATCATTATGCGCCTGCTTAGGCCGGTGCATTTTGCCACCTCCTTTCTCTTTATGGAGCTTGGCTTTAGGCTGATGGTTTTTCTGTCTGTTGGGCTGCCCTTTTTACTCTTGCTTTTTGGCATGAGACTGGCTGCTGGAGTACCTTTCTGGCAGGTCACAGGAAGCCTGCTAGCATTCTTAATGAGCTTGCTGCTAGCTTTTTTGATTAATTTTTACTTTAATATTTGCTTTGGCTTTTCAGCCTTTGTGTTTAAGAACCTTTGGGGCTCTAATTTGCTAAAGAATTCTTTAGTTGCCTTTATGTCTGGCAGCTTGATTCCCTTGGTATTTTTCCCAAAGCTGATTGCAGATCTGCTGCATTTGCTGCCTTTTTCTTCCTTGGTGTATACACCAGTCATGATTGTTATTGGGAAATACAGTATTGCTCAAATCTGTCAGGCGTTAGCCTTGCAAGCTTTTTGGCTTTTAGTGATGGTGTTGGCTTCCCAGCTGATTTGGAAAAAGGTCCAATCACATTTGACGATACAAGGAGGATAGGATGACAAAATTAGCACGTATGCATATGATTTTTATTAGGCAATACCTAAAGCAGATTATGGAGTACAAGGCAGATTTTGTTATTGGTGTTTTGGGTGTTTTTCTGTCTCAGGGCTTAAACCTGTTGTTTTTGACGGTGCTCTTTCAGCATATTCCTGCTCTAGAGGGCTGGAGCTTTAGTCAGATTGCCTTTATCTATGGCTTTTCCTTGGTTCCAAAGGGACTGGATCATCTTTTGTTTGATAACCTCTGGGCTTTGGGGCAACGTCTGGTGCGTAAGGGAGAGTTTGATAAGTACTTGATTAGACCGATTAGTCCGCTTTTTCATGTGATGGTTGAGACCTTTCAGGTTGATGCTCTGGGTGAATTGCTGGTTGCCTTGATCTTATTAGCGGCAACGGCGTCAAGCATTGACTGGACAGCGACCAAGCTCTTTCTATTTATAGTGACCATTCCTTTTGCAGCCTTGATTTACACCTCTTTAAAGATTGCGACAGCTAGTATTTCCTTTTGGACCAAGCAGTCGGGTGCTGTGACTTATATTTTTTACATGTTCAATGATTTTGCAAAATACCCAGTATCTATTTACAATAGCTTGCTGCGCTGGCTGATTAGCTTTGTTGTGCCTTTTGCCTTTACTGCCTATTATCCTGCCGCGTATTTCTTAAGAGGTGAGCATGTGGTTTTTCATATTGGTGGTGTTATTGTGATGTCATTGGTAGGCTTAGCCATAGCCCTTAGACTTTGGAAAATGGGACTAGAAGCCTATGAAAGCGCAGGATCTTAGACGGCCTTGTGATGATAGGCTTAGCAATACCAACAAGTCCTCGGCACGATAGTCCTGACCCCTTGTTTGAGCCTACTTCTTCACTGTCCTAAGATCGCTTTTAGGATAATCTCGCCAAGCCTAGGCCTTAGTTGGGGTACAGTAACAATCGCAGCAGCCTTTATCAGCTAATGTCTTAGAATGGTAATAGGTCATGCGGCTTATCTAGTGCGTGAGTGACCTTGGACCTCGTCTCATGCATGCCTTGCTTCCTATTCCAAATAAAGGTGATTCTGATTGGTCTTATGCTTGGATTCCTGTTTTAGGACCAATCCTTGGTGGGGTTGCAGGTGCCTTGATTTATTAAATGATATTGAACATGATGTGATCAGACAAAAAAGGTTAGGCTAAAGGCTCGCCTTTTTTTGCTATCTAAGCCTTGTTTTTGCTGTTTTTTCTTTTCTTGTGTTCAGGTATTCAGTATAATAAAGTTAACTTGTTCGCAAAAGGATGGTTACAATGAGACAGCTAATCACAGCTATGGTTGAGAAAAATCAGGATTTACCAAGAAACAGCCTTGTGGCTGAGATGAGCTTGGAAAAAGCTGTGCAGCCAGATGATTATCGCGTAAAGGATTATCGAAATCTGCGGCAGATCAGATTGACTACATCAGGGCTTGTGCTAGAGGTTCGATTACTAAAAGGGCTACCAGCCAGGTGGCTGAAAAAGGACACAAGTGCTAAGCCTTCTAAAGCAGTTAATAGCCAAGCATTAGCTGAGCATAGCCATGTACTGAGCGTTAATCAGGCGGCCTTACAGCAATTTCTAGCAGAAACAGGGGACCAAAATCCTCTTCATCAAACAGCTCCCTATATCTTACCGGGAGCCCTCTTGATGGAAGAGGTTAGCAGCTGGCTTATTTTAGATTACCGTAGGCTAAGCCTGCGTTTTTATGCCCCAGCGGTTGTGAATGCTCCTATTCACCTAGTGATGAGAGAAAAGGCTATCAGCCTCTATCAGGCTGGGGTATTATTAGCGAAAGGAGAGCTTCACGTATGATTGATGTCTATATTCAAAAAGGGCTTAGAACGCCTATTGGTCTAGCTGGCAGGCAATTTGCTAGGGTGCGTCCAGAGCTGCTTGGTGCTCAGCTTATTAATGCCTTAGTCAAAGCATATAAGCTGGCTATTGATGAGGTGATCTGTGGTAATGCTGTTGGGACAGGCGGTAATATTGGTCGGCTGATGACCTTGTATTCTGACTTGGGAGAGACTGTACCTGCCATAACTGTTGACATGCAATGTGCCTCGGCTGGTGCAGCTCTTACTATGGGCTATGCCAAAATCAAGGCCGGTCTTGCCACTCGCTTGTTAGCAGGAGGGATCGAAAGCAGCTCTTTGCAGCCCCAGCGTATCTATGCTGCTGCTGATAGTCGATCGGGCGCTTATGAGGTGGCACAATTTTCTCCAGACACAAGCAGTCAGCTGGCTATGATAGCAGGAGCAGAGCGGGTGGCCCAGACCTACCAAATGACACCCTCGCAGCTCAACCAATGGACCCTTACTAGCCACCAGCGAGCACACACAGCTAGGCAGAAGCATTGGCTAGCTGATATTATTCTAGAAATGCCAGGTATGTCTGATCAAGGCATTCGCCCTCACCTGTCAGAAAAGGTCTTAAGCAAGGTGCCGCCAATACTTGACAAGGCTGGCCTCATCAGTGCTGCCAATACCTGCTTGACCCATGACGCAGCAGCATTTTTAGTGCTAAGCAGCCAAAAATCAGCCTACCAGATTCTTGATCTGGTTGAGGTTGCTGGCAATCCTAAAACCAGTCCTCAAATGGTGGTTGAGGCTAGTCAGGTTTTATTGGTTAGAAATGGCCTAGCCATGACTGATATGGACGCGATCGAGTGGAATGAAGCTTTTGCAGTGATTGATCTTCTTTTTGAGCATTATTTTTCGGAGGCCCTTGATCGCTATAATATCTTTGGAGGTGCTCTTGCCTATGGTCATCCCTTTGGCGTGTCAGCAGCCATTATCATTTTGCATTTGATGCAGGCATTGGCCTTAAAGCAAGGAAGGTATGGTCTAGCAGCCATTCCCGCAGCTGGTGGTCAAGCCTTTGCCCTGTTATTGGAATATCATAAGGACTATTCACATGTTATCTAGACTGCTAGCTTGGGCTAGCCAAGCACCACAAAGACCTGCTATCCTAACAGACCAAAAGACCCTAACCTATCAGGATCTTGTAGAGCAGATCTTGGCCTATCAGCCTCAGGAGCCTATCTCCTATCCGACTCTGATTGTCAAAAGGGATCGCTTACAGCAGCTGATTGCTTTTTGCTATCATTTGCAATATGGGAACTACCCGCTTATCTGTCACCCAAATCTACCAGAAGAAGAGCAAAGGCGGCTGTCTAGCTGCTGTTCTCCACCAGGCAAGGCGGATTTTGCGGTGCTTAGCTCCGGCTCTACTGGCCGTCCCAAGGTTTTTTGGCGCTCTTGGGCTTCTTGGGCTGATTTTTTTGAACAGCAAAACCAGCTGTTTCATTTCTCAGAGCAAACGAGGCTATTTAGTCATGGCAGCTTGAGCTTTACAGGCAATTTGAACCTAGCTCTGGCACAGCTCTGGGCCGGCGGCTGTCTGGTCTTTAGTGATCAGCGGTCCTTTAAAAGCTGGTCTTCTGTCTGGCATAAGCAAAAGGTTACCCATTTGTACCTCTTACCTAGTCTGCTGCATCGGCTATTGCCTTACATTTCTGCTGATAGCTATTTTGCCCCTTATTTACTAACCTCATCTCAACACTTGTCACCAGAGCTGATTCGTAGCTATTACCAACGCTTTCCACAGCTTGAGCTATTGATGTTTTACGGTGCCAGCGAGCTTTCCTTTATCAGCTGGTGTCAGGGCTTTGAGGCTATGGCAATAGCTGGCTTTGTAGGGCGTCCCTTTCCTCAGGTAAAGCTGGAGCTCCGAGAGGGGCAAATTTTTGTTCAGACACCCTATGCCATTGAGGGCATTGATCAGCCCTATAGTGTCGGTGATGTGGGAGAAATGACAGCGGCAGGCTTGATTCTAAAGGGGCGAACCAAGGATTGGGTGAATCAGCAAGGTGTCAAATGTCATCTTCCTAGCCTTGTTCAGCTAGTCCACCAATCAGGAGCTGTTCAAGAAGCAACAGCGATAAAGGGTGGCAGCAGCGCAGCTGATGAGCATGTGATACTATGCTTGGTGCTGAAAAAGCAGGGAAGCCTTACCGCTGTTAAGGCCTATCTTGAGGCACACCTAAGCCCAGCTCAGCTGCCTAAACGGTATATGCTCTTAAAGGAGCTGCCACTTAATGACAGTGGAAAGCTGGATAGCAGAAGACTTAGCCAGCTCGCCCACAAATCAACTAAAGCTGCTCATAACACCAAATAAGGAAAAGTTACCTGAGCCCAAAGCATCAGCTCAATATGGTATAATATGGTCAAAAAAGGAGGTCAGTTGATGAAGCAGGATATGTTAGCACGTTATCAGGCACTCAAGCCTTACGTAAGAGCAGGTCTTTCCTTAACCTCTCAGCAGCTATTGGCAGCTGCCTCAGCTATTGATGCTCGCTTAGGTTCACCGACCTTTTTAGCCATTTGGCAGTGTGAAAAACAGTGTCGATCTCCCAAGGAACTCCTAGAGCTTGTTCTTGAGCTTGTCAGCATGCCAATAGAGTTATCAGGAAGGCTAGAGGATACGCAGGCTTTGCTAAGTCGCTTTTACCCTGACTTGCCACCGGATCATTGCTTTTGGATGGAGCTAGCCCAGATGGTTAGTCTTGCTTTTCCTGATAAGGAGCTAGCGCAGCAGAGCGGGTTAGCTAAGGGGATTCATCAGCTTCGCTACCTTATTTCGAGTCAGCAGGCACAATATATTCGCAGCCATTTTAGATCAAAGGGCATGACTGATGCTCAGGCACTGGCTATCTTTCTCAAGGACAAAAAAGGCCCGGCTTTTTGGCGCAGCCAGCCTGACTACACGCTTATGGAATCGGCTCGTCTGCATAACAAGCTAAAGCTTGTCAATGGACTAGCAAGCTTTCCTGATCACGAGATTTCTCATAATATTAAAATTCTGTTGCATTTCCATACCGAATTTATCCTTGATAGTCAAGGGCGTTTTCTTAATGAAATGGATGGTGAGCTAGTGACCAACAAGGGAATCATTAACGGAGCCTCCTTCAATTATGGCACAGCAGGCAAGAGGCATTGGGAGCTAGATGTTGCTCCTATCAGCCGACATGACCCAGCCTTTAGAAAAGACTGCCTGGCAGGCTACCGAGCTCCTAAGTGGCTGAAGCGCTCTTGGCTTCAGTTATCGCCACCAGATTTTGACTATTCTTATTTTAATGCTAAGGGCTTTTTTAGCCTCAATAGCAAAAGCTGCTTTGCCTTGGTCAAGCGACAGGCCTGTGCCTTTAGATGGCAGATCTGGCGCAGCAGACTTTTCTAAGCAATGGATCAGCAGCCGTTTTGCCTGATGAGGTATTTAGAGCACTTTTGTGGCTAGTATAGCGGTCATTGTCAATTTATCCTAAATTTTGATATAATCAAAAGGACATAAAAAATGATTGGTCTTGTCTCTAAATCTTATGGCATAGAGATGAGGCAGCCTAGTAATTAGTAGTAATTAATGGAGAGAAATGTTCTGAGGTATAAGCATGAAGAAAATACTGATTGTTGATGATGAAAAGCCGATTTCTGATATCATTAAATTTAATCTGACAAAGGAAGGCTATGATACGGTCACAGCATTTGATGGCAAAGAGGCCGTTGCAGTCTTTGAAGAGGAAAAGCCAGATTTGATTATTTTGGATTTGATGCTTCCTGAATTAGATGGCCTTGAGGTAGCCAAGGAAATCCGCAAGACCAGCCATATTCCTATCATCATGCTATCTGCTAAGGATAGCGAATTTGATAAGGTGATTGGACTTGAAATAGGGGCTGATGATTATGTGACTAAGCCCTTTTCAAATCGTGAGCTGCTGGCGCGTGTCAAGGCACATTTGCGTCGGACAGAGACTATTGAGACAGCAGTAGCCGAAGAAAATGCCTCCTCAGGCTCTCAGGAGCTAACTATCGGCAATCTACAGATTTTACCAGATGCCTTTATCGCTAAAAAGCATGGTCAAGAGGTTGAGTTGACCCATCGTGAGTTTGAATTGCTGCATCACCTGGCAAACCATATTGGACAGGTCATGACACGTGAGCATTTGCTTGAGACCGTATGGGGCTATGATTATTTTGGCGATGTCCGAACCGTTGACGTTACTGTCCGTCGCCTGCGTGAAAAAATAGAGGACACACCGAGTCGTCCGGAGTACATCTTGACAAGACGTGGTGTTGGGTACTACATGAAGGCTTATGACTAAGGACATCATTGGAAACCTTTCTGCATTTGAGCTAGCCATACTCTTATTGCTTGTTTTTGTTGCTTTTTATTTCATTCATTTAGCCATTCGTGATTATCGCAATGCTCGGATCATTCGTCTGATGAGCCACAAGATAAGAGATTTGATCAATGGTCGCTATACTGATACGATCAATGAAAAGGCTGATATTGAATTGATGGAGCTGTCTGAGCAGCTCAATGACCTATCAGATGTTTTTCGTCTGACTCATGAAAACCTTGCTCAAGAAAAAAATCGTCTTGCTAGTATTTTGGCTTATATGACAGATGGGGTCCTTGCGACCAATCGTTCCGGCAAGATTATCATGATTAATGAGACTGCTCAAAAGCAGCTCAATTTAAATCGCGAGCAGGCCTTGGAAAAAAACATTACAGATTTATTAGACAGTGACTCCCCTTATACCTACCGAGAGCTGGTCTCAAAAACACCGATTGTGACCTTAAACCGTCGTAATGATACAGGAGAATTTGTTTCCCTGCGGCTGCGCTTTGCGCTTAATAGGCGAGAGAGCGGCTTTATTTCAGGTCTGGTTGTTGTGCTTCATGACACGACTGAGCAGGAAAAGGAAGAGCGTGAGCGCAGACTCTTTGTTTCAAATGTTAGCCATGAGCTGCGGACACCTTTGACCTCTGTCAAGTCATACCTAGAGGCTCTAGATGAGGGCGCGCTAAAGGAGGACATCGCTCCAAGCTTTATAAAGGTCTCACTAGATGAAACCAATCGCATGATGCGCATGATTTCAGATTTGCTCAACCTATCAAGAATTGATAATCATGTGACACAGCTGTCTGTTGAAATGACCAACTTTACAGCCTTTATGACCTCTATCTTAAACCGCTTTGATTTGGTGAAAAATCAGCACACCAGTACAGGAAAATCCTATGAAATTGTCAGAGATTACCCTATCACCTCTATTTGGCTAGAAATTGACAATGACAAAATGACGCAGGTTATCGAAAATATTTTAAACAATGCAATCAAATATTCACCCGATGGCGGAAAAATTGTCGTCAACATGAAAACAACAGATACCCAGCTAATCATTTCGATTTCTGATGAGGGCTTGGGCATACCAAAGAAGGACCTGCCTTTGATTTTTGACCGTTTTTACCGAGTGGATAAGGCTAGAAGTCGGGCTCAAGGAGGAACTGGTCTAGGCTTAGCGATTGCTAAAGAAATTATCAAGCAGCATCGAGGCTTTATTTGGGCCAAGAGCGATTATGGCAAGGGCTCAACCTTTACCATTGTGTTACCTTACGAAAAGGATGCTGCTATCTATGATGAATGGGAGGATGATATTGATTAATTGATGAGTGAGGTTGGTTTTAAATATAGTATTTTAGCATCAGGATCGACAGGTAACTGCTTTTACTTGGAAACGCCCAAGAAGCGGTTGTTGATTGATGCAGGACTGACTGGAAAGAAAATCACCAGTCTCCTTGCTGAGATTGACAGAAGACCTGAGGATTTGGATGCTATCTTGATTACCCACGAGCATTCCGACCATATCAAGGGTGTTGGAATCATGGCTCGAAAATATAACCTAGATGTCTATGCCAATGAAAAGACTTGGCAGATGATTGATGAGCGTCATATGATTGGCAACCTAGACGTCACACAAAAGCATGTCTTTGAAAGAGGTAAGACCATGACCTTTGGAGACATTGACATTGAGAGCTTTGGTGTTAGTCATGACGCTGTAGACCCACAGTTTTACCGCATTATGAAGGATAACAAGTCCTTTGTCATGCTGACGGATACAGGATATGTGAGCGACCGCTTGGCTGGGATCATTGAAAATGCTGACGGCTACTTGATTGAGTCAAATCACGATGTGGAGATATTGCGAGCCGGCTCTTATCCTTGGAGCCTCAAGCAGCGAATCTTATCTGACCTAGGGCATTTATCCAATGAAGATGGTGCCGGTGCCATGATTCGAAGCTTGGGCAATAAAACCAAGAAAATCTATCTCGGTCACCTAAGTCAGGAGAACAATATCAAAGAATTAGCCCACATGACAATGGTCAATCAGCTAGCAATGGCAGATTTAGGTGTTGGAACAGATTTTACTGTTCATGACACCTCACCAGATACCGCCTGTCCCTTGACAGACATCTAGCCTTATGACTTCACCCCTGCTTGTTACAGTTTGACAAGTAGGGGTGTTTTCGTGAGGTAAAAACATGTATTAAAATGGCTACATAGTAGATCCATTAAATAAGAAATGGTGTTGCTTTGTGATAATGCTAACGGGAAGGATTAATTATATGCTATAATAAAGCTAATAAGTATAAGATTAAGGAGCTCTTATGAAAATAAGAACTTATGGTTGGGTACAGAATCCATCAAGCTTTGCCAGCTTAAAAAAAGTTGTTCAGATTTTTGACAATCAATCTGAACATTATCAAAAATTATTAGGTTCGTTAATTGATACAATTTTTTTTGAAGAACCACGAGAATCACTCAGAAACAAATTGAGTAATGGGGTTCAATCATTTTCATATTTAGAATTAGTTGGAACATCAAAGGATAAGAATAACAAATCTCCCCGAAAACGCTCAGATGCAATGGCAGATTCTTTGATTCAAATCAGCATCATACCTCAACAGGCAAAAAATACAGGTAAAACTTGGACGGATAATTGGACATCAGATGGTTTTTTAAGATGGGCTGTTAGCTTGAATTTTGTGTCGGTAGATAGAGAAACGGATATGTTTTCAATTACTTCAAAGGGTTTGCGTTTTTCTAGAGCAATAATTAATTCGGAAGAAGAAACCGCTATTTTAAGAAAGGCACTGTTGTCATACCCGCCAGCTACACAAATCTTATCTTTATTGGCTGATAGCGGTACCTATTGTACTAAATACTATTTAGGTGAGCAGCTTGGTTTTCGTGGTGAAAAAGGCTTTACTTCCTATAATGAAGATATTATGTTTGATTGGTTAGGATCTGCCACTAAATCAGAGAAAAAACTTATTAAAGCTGATATAGAAGGAACAAGTGATAAATATGCACGTGGTATTTGTAATTGGCTAAAAAATGTTGGTTTGGTTGATTCACAAACGATTAAGCGTACCTTTACTAATGGTGAAAAAGATGGATTTCAAGGTTATAAAATTAATGGTCGTGGTCTTCATGCTTTACGACAAGCTCAGGGGGATTCTAAGCATAGCAAGCTTGAAAAATTTGTGATGTGGGAATTTTTTGCAACTCATGGCAATAATCGCGAGTATGTTCGTACTCGGAGAGCTTATATCGTCAAGTTTCTCCAAGAAACTAATTCTTTGGCTATTCTATTAGATAAACTAAGGGCTAAGGGTTTTTACGATGAACTGGAGATTATCTTATCAGATATTCAAGGATTGAATTATTTTGGTTTGAGGATAGATATTTCTAGCAATAGGGTTTCTTTGAAGGATAAGATCAACGATTTTTCTATTCCTGAACTAGAAATTACACAAGAATTAAAGGATGAGCAGGCGGAAAAGCGTAAGGCAAAATTTTTAAAAGAGACTAATTTACCAATGAAATATATTGAATTGCTTGATATTGCTTACGATGGTAAGCGAAATCGAGATTTTGAAATTGTTACAATGGAATTATTTAGAAATGTATATAGATTGCATTCTAAGCTTTTAGGTGGTGGCAGAAAGCCAGATGGTTTACTCTATCAAGATCGTTTTGGTGTGATTGTAGATACAAAGGCTTATGGAAAAGGTTATTCTAAATCTATCAATCAGGCTGATGAAATGATTCGGTATATTGAAGATAATAAGCGACGAGATGAAAATCGTAATCCGATAAAGTGGTGGGAAGCTTTTCCAGATACGATTCCACAAGAAGAGTTTTATTTTATGTGGGTGTCAAGTAAATTCATTGGAAAATTTCAAGAGCAGCTTGATTATACCTCTAATGAAACACAAATTAAGGGAGCAGCCCTCAACGTAGAGCAATTGCTTTTGGGAGCAGATTTGGTTCTTAAAGGACAACTGCATATTTCCGATTTACCATCTTATTTTCAAAACAAAGAAATTGAATTTGTAAAAGCATAGCTAATTCAACTATGCTTTTATTATTTTGGATTTGGTTTATAATTGGTAATCAATACTTCAATGCTATCTTCTTTTCTTGTGTTGTATGAAGCATTTTTATAATTGTAATTTAAAGTGGTGAGATATAGACTTTCATCTTGAACAAATTGCTCAAGTAAATCATTGTGCTTTCCTTTATGAACAAGAACATTACTAAGTGCAACCTTAATTTGTTTCTTGTTAAGGTCTCTTATTAATTGATACATTTCAATTTCTTGTTTTTCGCCCCAGTTTGTGAAGCCACGATTTCCATCATTATAGCTGCCAGTCGTTATGAGGTAGGGGGGATCAAGATAAACAAAATCATCTATTGATAATGTAGAAATATCAAAATCTGAAAAAAATTGATCGGAGAAAGTGGCATCTAAACGGTGTAGTCGAGCTACAAAATTGAGTAGATTGGATTTCATGTTTTCACTAAAATGACTTCTATTTCTGCCGAATGGGTTGTTGAATTCCATCGAGTTATTAAAGCGAAATTGATAGTTATAGCTATAAGACGATAGTACGTATAAGTCTAGTGGATTTGGATGAGTATTATAATGTTTTCGGAATGTTAAAAAGCCTTGTTCATTGGTCTTGCTGAGTTGATATTCTGAAATTCGATGCTCAATTTGTTCAAGTATCTCAAGTGGGTCATGTGATTGAAAATATCGAAACATGTCATTAATGCGATAGTTCATATCATTAAAGATGTGTTTTTTAGCAGGAACATTGATACCAACGTTTGCCCCCCCACTAAACATATCAACAAATGTATTGATATGTCGGGGAAAAATTGGAATGATTTGATTTAGCAGTCGATATTTTCCACCGATATAATTTAATGGGCTTTTTATATACTTTTTTTGACTGATGATGGCTGCCTTTTTTTTAGTTTGTGATTTGAAGCGATTATTTATCGGCTTTCTTTGAATATAAAAAAGAAGTTCGTATAAGTCTTTGTTCTGAGATTTTTTCTTAGATTGATATTTTCGGTAAGGAATCCGTTTCACATCAATTTGATTATTGAACGAATATCGTTGAAGTAAAAGTGTTAAATCTTCTTCGGATATAATACCCTCGGTATTGTAACTTAGAATGATATGACTAGCATTAATATTAGCAATTAAATCTTCCATTGCTTTTAAAGCCTTTGTTTTTGTTGAATAATCACTTTTAAGAGTTTTCCAATCAAAAATTTTAGTAATCCCTTTTAAAATTGGCTTTTGATGTCGGGCGATGTTTTCGAGTAAATGATAATTTGATGCGTATTGTCGAGCATTGTAGGGGGTATCAATGTAAACAATATCTGCTTTTATTTTTTTGACTAATTCATTAGCATTTTCATTAAACGCTTTGTTAGGACGATAATTATCAAAAATAGTTTCTTCTGCTAATGTTAAGGAATGCAACGCTCGGTTGTCCCAATGCTTGAGAAAAGCGCCATAGGTTCCAGTAATATTACTAACATAAGGAATAGCTTCTATCAAAGCATTTAAAAGGTAAAAATATTCGTACTCTGTGAGTAATTGATTGTTGTTCCAATCTTCTATGATCTGTCTGATATTATCAATTTTTTCAGTATTTTCTTGTGTTAGATACATACAATCTCCTAGAGGAGAGTAATTTTTTGTGTAATATCCAATTTTACCATTAAGCCTTTGTAGATAATCAATTGGATCTAAAATTCCTACTGCTTTTAGTTTATTAAAGGATAGATAAGAATTATTTTCTATAATAGCCTTTGCTTTAACATAGTTAAAGTATAAAATATCATTAGAATAAACAGTATAATATTGTTTAAAGAAGTTTGAAACCACATTAGTGCCTGCAAATAAATCTAAAAAAACTTCTTCATCACCAGTTTTATGTTTGTCTAGCATGGTCTTAATTTCTGTCAACAATAATTTTTTAGAACCAATATATCTCATTCTACATCCTTAATCATCCTTTAGTTGTTTCATTATAGCATATTCATGTTGAAGTTCCAATATTTTATTTGAAAAATTATCTTTTGCTGTATTTCCTTATTGTAGTTTTTAAACTTAGTTTATATGTTGTTGATTAAAGGAAAGAAGTCTAAATTGAGGAATTCGTCTGTAGGTAACAATGTATTATGTGGCCGAGAGATTTATTTTATATATTAATGAGATATAAGACCCCTATCCCGTCCAGCGTGACAGACTTGCTATGGAAAAGCTTATTTTGAGGCTGTCTGAGGCTTGCTTATGTGTGACAAGCATTTAGGCTAGAACGCTCACCTTTTTTACTGCAAGCAAAGCTTTAGAAGCTATTGCAAGATACTTTTAGGCTTGTTACTAAGCGGGTCATCTCTATCATCTCCTAGAGAGTAGTGGAGGCTATGACAGTTTAGCATATATGGTTTCTCTAATGATTTGACGATGTAAAACCATAACTACTGTTATTGTAGGGATTATGTATAATATGTATAAAAAGAGAAGGGCTTGTTTCTCAGCACTATCATTCTACCTATAATGTCGCTGCCGATTTGTAAGACTACTAAGATTAGTAGCTTTTTGGCTATTTTTCTCATCTTTTGTCCTGTTTTTATTAAAAATAATGAATTTATAAAGATAGCTTTTTCAAAGAATAGTCTTTAAGCTGACAGTAGTATCATGTGGCGATTTTTGTCTTGGTTTTTGCATTTATTTCGGTTTTTTTTATCTTTAATTAAGTTACTAATATTCTGATTATGTTAGTAAAATGACATTCTCATAAAATGTCTAAAAAAGGCTAATTTGTCAAGGTCTTATCATAAGGCTTGATTTTATAAGCTATTGACTGTATACTCTTATAGGTTATTTTATAAAATATTTTCAGTCTTTTTTATTTATCATTTTCAGATGATCCTTGAAAGGAAGCAGTCGTTATTTTTTGTGTATTTTTTTTAGTTGACTTTTAAATCCTATCAACTAAAATGTATATGGTCATACAAACTAATAAGGAGAGAGATTATTTTGTTAGATTACTATTTAGAAAGAGATATTGTTGAGCGAAAACTAATATTGGCTGTCTTATTGACAGAAAAAGAGATTACACTTGATTCATTGTGTTCGCAGACGTCAATAACTCCCAGAAAAGCTAAGGAATACCTTAATCAGATTAATGCTCTATTTGACAAAGACCTGTCTATTACTGTATTGAAGTCAGGCATTACCTGTGAGTTTGATCCTAATAACAAGGAAAAGTATTTTCACAGTATTTATGCATCATCTGATACGCTTAAAATTTTGAAGTTTCTGTTGACGGATAATTACAGGACAAAGTGTCTGACAACTTTCATCAGAAGACAGTTTATTTCCAAATCAAAGGCCTATCATCTTGTCAATAAGCTAAAGGGCTACCTGCAATCCATTCATTTGGATATTGATGATTACCGGGTTATAGGGGATGAGTACCGGATTCGCTACTTAATTGCCATGCTTCATAAGGAGTATGGGTTTGCTGTTTATGAGATGACACCTAAGGATATGGAAATTATTCATGCCTTTATTTTTTCAACCCCTACGCGGTTAAAGCCCTCTGTTTTCTTGGACAAGAAATTTTATCTTTTTGATATTTTACTCATGCTGTCTTGGAAGAGGCAGAATTATGATGTATCCTTACCACAGCTTACTTTATTTGACCGTTTAAAAGAATTATCTATTTTTGAGCAAATCAGTTGCTATGCTAAGCAAGAAATTGAGACACGTACTCAGGTTGTGTTTGATTCTGGTGACTTAGATTATCTTTACTTGGTTTATCTTACAGTTGATAGTTCTTTTCTTATGCATTATTGGAATGACAAGCAATTACGTCTTGTCTACAATATCTTAGAAGAAGATCCGCTGTATAAGGAGCTTGTTAATCGCTTGGAAATGTTGTTTGGTCGTCAGCTTCATCTAAGGGATCAGATGTATTTTTTACTTCCCTTTTTCAGAAGATGTCTCTTTCAATTGCATGATTTGATTAGCTTTCAGGATTACTATTCAAAGAGGTATCAAGGCAGTCAGCTGCTGCTAGAAAAGGTTGAAGAGCAAATCAAGGACTGGCTGATGGTTAGCTACCAGTCAGAAACGCTCTCACCAGGGCACCTGCATTTTATGTGCCTTCATTTAGAGCAGATGCTTGAGCTGTCCTTGCCGCCTGTAGAGGTCATCATCGTTGAAAACAAGAGAGCATTAGGTGATGTCTTGTCTTACTTTGTTATCTCAAGTATTCCTTCTTATAAGGTTAATATTACTCGTATCAACATGCTAACAGATAGTCTGGAAAATTATGAACAGGCTCCTGATTTTGTGATTACGAGTGATAATATTTTGCCTTTTCTTGAGGAGCAGCAGGTATTTCCAGATAAGAGCGTCTTAATTGGTATGAGCATGGATTACATTAAGGAGCAGGGAAAAACAGTGGTAAAATCAATTCTGAACTTTCATCGTAAGCATTACGAGCAGCTTTTAGAGCAGCTCTTGATTGGAGATAGGGTAGAGTAAGTTTTTTTGCTAAGCAAGTGGTATAAGGCTGCTAGGTTTTTCTTTGGACCATTTTTTGTGAGAACTTGCTTTAGCGATACCTGTTTTGATTGGCTTACTGCTGATCGTGATAACACCTATGCTAAATAGCAGCAGCCAATAGCTCGTGTCTATTTGGTACAATAATTTCTGAAAAATCCACTTGTGATAAGCCTTTCAAGTGGATTTTTGTTATAATAGAATGGTTTATAAGGACATTAGAAAAGGAGATTTGTCATGATGAAAAAGCTTGAGGCCCTGCTGGAAAACTCTTTTAATATCCGTTTTGATGATAAAAGATTACTAGAGACTGCCTTTACACATACCTCTTATGCTAATGAGCATCGCCTCCTAAACATTTCACATAATGAGCGTTTGGAATTTTTAGGAGACGCCGTTCTACAGTTAATTATTTCAGAATACCTCTTTGCCAAGTATCCTAAGCAGACTGAGGGTGATATGTCAAAGCTTAGATCAACGATTGTCAGAGAGGAAAGTTTAGCAGGCTTTTCACGCTATTGTTCGTTTGATGCTTATATTAAGCTTGGCAAGGGCGAGGAAAAATCAGGAGGCCGTCATCGTGATACGATTTTAGGCGATTTGTTCGAGGCTTTTTTGGGTGCTCTTCTTTTGGATAAAGGCATTGAAGAGGTTCGTCGCTTTTTAAATCAGGTTATGATTCCACAGGTTGAGCAGGGAACCTTTGAGAAGGTCAAGGATTATAAAACCTGCTTGCAGGAGTTGTTACAGGCTAAGGGTGATGTTGTGATTGATTATCAGGTGATTAGCGAGACTGGACCAGCTCATGCTAAGCAATTTGAGGTAGCTGTATTGGTTGGTGAGGATCGTCTTAGCAAGGGGACAGGTAGATCTAAAAAACTGGCAGAGCAGGATGCTGCTAAAAATGCCCTAGCCCAACTTAGTGAGGTCTAAATGTTTTTAAAAGAAATACAAATGCAGGGCTTTAAGTCTTTTGCAGATAGGACCAAGATTATCTTTGATAAGGGGGTCACAGCTGTTGTAGGGCCAAATGGCTCTGGAAAAAGTAATGTGACAGAAAGCCTTCGTTGGGCACTTGGTGAGGCCAGTGCCAAAAGCCTGCGCGGTGGTAAGATGCCAGATGTGATCTTTGCTGGAACTGAGCATCGGAGTCCCTTGAATTATGCAGAGGTGGCTGTTGTCTTGGATAATTCAGATGCCTTTATCAAGAATGCTCAGAAAGAGATTCGTGTGGAGAGGCATATCTATCGCAATGGCGACAGTGATTATCTGATTGATGGTAAAAAGGTTAGGCTAAGAGATATTCACGAGCTGTTTATGGATACAGGACTAGGGCGCGATTCGTTCTCTATTATTTCTCAAGGTCGTGTTGAGGAGATTTTCAATAGTAAGCCAGAGGAAAGACGGGCCATCTTTGAAGAGGCAGCTGGAGTTTTGAAATACAAGACCCGCAAGAAGGAGACGCAAACTAAGCTAAACCAAACTCAAGATAATCTTGACCGCTTAGACGATATTATCTATGAGCTTGAGCATCAAGCTGGTCCTCTAGAAAGACAGGCGAAAACTGCTAGGCAATTTTTAGCCTTAGATGCTGATCGTAAGCAGCTACAGCTGGATATTTTGGTCAAAGATATAGAGCAAGACCGCATGGAGCAGGAGGCTCAAGAAAAGGCCTTAGCAGCTCTTCGTGAGGATCTAGCGGCCTATCATAGGAAGCGTCAGAGTCTAGAGGCGGAAAATCACCGTCTAAAAACCAAGCGGCAAAAGCTCTCTGCTGTAGCTGAGCAGACGCAGGCTGATTTGCTAGAATTGACAAAGGTCATATCAGATCTGGAGCGACAGATTGACCTCATCAAGCTGGACCTTAGTCAAAAGCAGGAAAAGAAAACAGAGGCCAGTCAGCGCAGGCAGCAGGCTCAGGAGCAATTGCTTGCTTTTCAACAGGAACATCAGCAAAAGAGTCATCAGCTAGATGAGATCCATCAAGCCTTAGCTGAGTTTAATACCAAGGTCAGTGAGCTTTCTCAGGAGCTTGAGCGATTTTCTAGCGATCCAGATCAGCTGCTTGAGGCTCTTCGTGAGGATTTTGTTAAATTGCTGCAGCAGGAGGCTGATATGTCCAATCAGCTAACTGCTGTAATAGCTCAGCTGGATAAGGAAAGCCAGACCAGAGAAAATCAGGAACAGGAATATCAAGCCCTGCAGGCTAAGGTCGACCAGCTCAATCAGGACACACAGACTGCCCTTTTAGCTTATCAAGCTAGTCAATCAAGGCTTGAGCAGCTCCTAGCTGATTATCAAGAGCTAGCAAAGACAGTTGAAGCCTTAGAGCAGGATTATCATCAGGGACAAACGATGCTTTTTGATTTGTTAGATCAGAAAAAAGCCAAGGAGGCTCGTAGGGCTAGTTTGGTTTCTATCCAAAAAAATCATAGTCAATTTTACGCAGGTGTTAGGGCAGTGCTTCAAGCTGCTGGTAAGCTTGATGGTATTTTAGGAGCAGTTAGTGAGCATTTGACCTTTGATAGTCAGTATCAAACGGCACTTGAGATTGCTTTGGGAGCTAGTAGTCAGCATATTATTGTGGCAGATGAGGCAGCAGCCAAGCGAGCGATAGCCTTTTTAAAGGCTAATCGTCAGGGGCGTGCGACCTTTTTACCTCTGACAACGATTAAGGCCCGTCAGCTTTCTGAGGTGACTCTCAAGCAGCTCAGGGCTTGTCAGGGCTATTTAGGCACAGCTGATTCTTTGGTGACCTATGAGCCCTCTTTGGTTGCTATTGTACAAAGCCTGTTAGGTGTGACAGCTATTTTTGATACCATTGATCATGCTAATCAGGCAGCTAAGCAGCTGCATTATAAGGTCAGAATTGTAACGCTTGATGGTACCGAGCTGCGTCCTGGTGGTGCCTTTTCAGGGGGGGCAAATCGTCACAATAGCACAACCTTTATCAAGCCAGAGCTAGACCAGATTGAGAAGGAACTAGCCTTGCTTTCTGAGCAGATCAAGGAATCTGAAGGAGCAGTAGCTGCTGTACAGGCTGATTTGAAGGCTAAAAAGGCTGTACAGGCTGATACTAAGCTGGCTGGTGAGGAAGCAAGACTGGCCGAGCAAAAAACACAATTGGCCTATCAGCAGCTGGCAGAAAAGCTGGCTGACTCAAAAGAGCTGCTAGAGCTTCTCAGCAACCGCCAGACTGTTCAGTCTAGTGAGCGCTTATTATCAGAAAAAGCGAGGCTGGAGGAGGCATTGCAGCTCCTAGCTGATGAAAAATCAGCCTTAACGTCAGAAATTGAGCAAATTAAGGAAAATAAAGATACGATTAAGCAAAAGAAGGACCAGCTTAGCCAGGAATTATCTCAGGCTCGTCTTAAAGAGCGAGATTTGCTCAACGAGAAAAAGTTTGAAGCAGCTAACCAGCGTCGCTTGGAGACGATGATTGCTCAGGGTCAGAAGGAATTAGCTGATTTGGAGGCTGTTTTATCACATCAGGTTAGTCAGGAGGCCATTGACCAATTGCCTCACCTAGAAAATCAGCTGACAGAGGCTAATCAACGCAAGATTAAGACTCAGGAGCACTTCATTCAGGTGCGCTTTGAAGGTGAGGACTATGACGCCAGACTGGAGGAGCTAGAGGCTCAATTGCTTAAGGAAGCCAAGAAAAATGAAGAGTTCATTCGTCAGCAGGCAAGACTGGAGGCTGACTTAGAGCAGGTTATTGGTCGTTTGCGGCAGCACGCTAGAAGCCTATCAGAGGAGCTTCAGCTAAGCTTAGAGGAGGCCAAGGAGCAGGCAAGCCCAATCAATGACACTGACATGGCAGCAGCAAGACAGAAATTGCAGCAGGTTCAGCAAAGCATTCGTGCCCTAGGCCCAATCAATAGTGATGCTATTGCTCAATTTGATGAGGTTAGTGAGCGTTTGACCTTCTTAAATGGTCAAAGGGCTGACCTTATCAAGGCCAAGAATCTCTTGGTAGATACAATTGGCAATATGGACCATGAGGTCAAGGCACGCTTTAGGGTTACCTTTGAGGCTATTCGTGATAGCTTTAAGGAGACCTTTAGGCAGATGTTTGGCGGAGGCTCAGCGGACTTGATGTTGACAGAGACTGATCTGCTTTCTGCTGGAGTAGATATTTCAGTGCAGCCGCCTGGCAAAAAGCTTCAATCTTTGAATGTGATGTCTGGTGGAGAAAAAGCCTTATCAGCGCTAGCCCTTTTATTCGCTATTATCCGCATTAAGACTATTCCCTTTGTGATTTTAGATGAGGTTGAGGCGGCCCTTGATGAGGCCAATGTTAAGCGTTTTGGAGATTATCTCAATCGTTTTGACAAGGATAGTCAGTTTATCGTGGTTACCCACCGTAAGGGGACAATGGCAGCAGCAGACAGTATTTATGGGATTACCATGCAAGAATCTGGTGTTTCTAAGGTAGTATCTGTTAAGCTCAAGGATACGCAGGATCTGACTTACTTGTCATAAATCTAGGACAGAGCTTAGTTTTAGCTGTATTTCTACATGTAGCAGATGATAACCAAGAATAAGCTATAAAAAAACCTATCGTCATGGGTAGGTTTTTTGGCTTTCCAAAGGACAAAGCACAAGGATTGGCTAGCAGTAAGCTGCTGTTTTTGACATGCTCCTAGAACTTGGCGCGGCTGGTTTTAATTAAAATATGCTAAAAAAAGTAACTAATGACATAATATATTGACAAGTAGATGTCTGTATATTATAATTTAATTACAAAATGAGAATAATATAAATAAGATTTGATATTAATTTCACCCTAATTAGTCATGCTGTCTTTCTTAGAGTGACGGTTGTCAGCAAAAGGGTGAAGGGGAGGACATGATGACAGTTAAGATTAATAACCGAAAGCTGTGGCTAGGCTTAATAATAGCAGTAGGAGCGATGATAATGCTTTTTAGTTTGAATGGCAAAAGAACAGAGGAACAACAAAAAAGGGACTTGGAGACCAGTATTGCCAAGCTGCTGGTCAGTGACTATGAAGGTGTTGAAACCATTAAGTTTACAGGCTGGGGACATTCTCGTGAAACAGGTTCGTGGGGGACGACAGTAGTTATAATGGAGAAAATGAAATGGGCTTTTCGTTTGATGGCTTGTCAGGATTAGCGAATATTAGTGGGCGCTCTTATCACCCAGATACGTTTAAGTTAGTTGAGAAAAATAGTCTGGAAGAAATGGGGCCTGTGAGATATAGAATTAAAGACATTGAAAAAGTTTCTTTAGAGGGAGTGGCAATTACGTATTCTCATGAGAAAAGGAGTTAATATGATGATATCCGATAGTAGTTATAAGAAGTTGTCAGAACAGGCCTATAATGTCGAACCCAGGAAAGCAAAGTCCAATAATGTAGTTCGGTATGGCACTGACAGGCAGGAGACTAGTTGAAAGGAGAACTTTCATGAAAAAGTCGACCAAAGCTTTTATTGCTTTAATGATTCTCATAGGAGGGCTGCTTATGGTTTTTAGTTTGAATAACCCAGATATCAACCACAAATCTGAAGAAGAGTTACGGAATTATGAGTATGAAGTTAGTTTGGTGAAAGTGTTAAAAAACTCCTACAAAGGGATTGAGGAAATCACAATCACAAATCCGCACTATACTATACCACCAGGAAATTGGCATTGTGAAATTAGTATTAAATTTTTAGATGGGGAGACTATCTTTTTTGGTACTAGCTATAGTCTTGAAGAAAAGACTTTTTCAACAGGAGGAATAAAAAGAAAAAATATAGCAGGTTGGGAGTATTTAGAGGCTAATAAAGGGAAAACTGATTGGGAAGTGCCAGTTTCTTATTCTGATGGTGAGAAAGGGTATCAATGAATTATTTTATTTATTCAGATAAACAATTAAATGTTTTTAATAGAGGCAAACATGTTTACAGTGTTAGCGAGGATTATGCCAATAGATATGATTATGACTTAATTGTCGATAAACCGGATAATCAATTAAGGTCAGGTGAAATCAATAGGATCACAGTTGATAATCAAGATTTCCAAGTTATTAAAACCTATTCTGATCCTAAAACAGGTTTTGATGGTATGGCTGTGGCACCGATTATAGATGACAAAATAGATTTGAAACATGTTGCGGTTGTTGCTGCGGGAACTGACCCGAATGCAAAGGACTTAAAGCTCCGTATAGCTAATGCCTCACCTGTAGGAATGGAGCCCATGGTAGCAACTATTACCATATCACAAGACTTAGTTTCTGCAGGTCTTGCAAAATACACTAACCTATCTCCACAGTATAAGTCATTAGAAACTTTTATCGAAACCGTTCAAGATTTACCTGATGTCCGTATTTCACAGCTAACAGGTTATAGCCAAGGGGCTTATGTAACTAAGGCGGGAGCAAAATACCATATCCCAGCAACAACATTTAATGCTTGGTTTAATTATCACGCCCTCACTACAGAAGAGTTGACTTTTTTAAAAAAGAACCCGCATATGTTCATCAGCTATAGAAAAAAGAATGATACTGTGACGTCTTATAATGATGTCAATAAGCCTTGGAAATACTATGATGATTACGGTACAATACATTGGATAGAAGGAAAAAGCCATAGTATTTCTGACTGGTATTTTGACTTGCGAACGGGTGCAGTTCTTAGTAAAAAGAATGGAGACATGGTTGTCAATGAATATAGTCGAATCTACTCACATGCTGTTCAAGGAATGATTCATTTAAAGTCTTTAAAGGCGCACTGGCAGTCTACCGGCAAGGGGCTCAGTAGTTCTGAGGAGCTCTTTTTAGATGCGGCACAGGGAATGATCCTAGGCTCGTCGATGGCTAAGGCTGCTCGAGAGGGGGCTGATGAAGCTCTGGATCATAAAACGGTTGCAGACGCAAAGCTTATGGAAGTGTGGTCGGCGATTGACTTCAACTCTTTTCATGAGCTGCCCTACTATGAGGTGCAGGCCTTATTTGCTTCTTATGGTATCACATATGACCGCTTTGTCCAAGACTTTCAGGACTATACTCAATCCAAGGTCAGCAAGATGTCAGCCTTGGCCACAGACTTTGAAAACTTGAATAGAGATATTCAGACGGTTATTGATAGCAAGCTTGAAACGGATCGTCAGTTAGCAGGAGAGTTTAGAGCATGGCAGACAGAATTGTAGAGGAAGTGGCTATTTATCGTAAGCTTCGGGAGATGGATGATGCCGAGCAGGACTTTCTGCGCCAGAAAAGAGCCTATCAGAAGCGTGAAGACAGCTTATCTGAAAGAAGACATGTCTTAAATGATTTGATCAACTCTGAGTACCAGAAGATGAGTGTTTTTTTGAAGCGTTTAGACCTATCTGCCAATGCTGCATCAGATTTTTTCAATGAATTGGGTCGCTTAAAGGATCAATCCAACGCAGAGTTTCATCTCTTTTTAAAATTGGGGAAAATTTTGAACAACAAGTCACTCGGATAATTTCTATAGGATGACTAACTTTTACTTGCAATTTAGCATCTTGTAATTCAAATAATAATATGATATTATGTTAATAAATAATAATATATTATTTAGATTGTTCAAATATTTTTAACAATCTATCCAATGAGAACTAATATGAAAAATTGGTGACAAAACATTAGTTTTGCTTGCTGTAAGCACTTTAAGTTTTGGATCTGCTGCTACAGCTAGAGTTGTTAGTGCAGCAACAGCGCATCCAGCTCCATATCCAATTATTGATGAATGGAATTATGGTGTAAGTGATAACTATGGTTATTCTAATGACTATGTTAAGTCTCCAAATAATATTGGTTCAAAATCTTCGGTAACTAATCTATGGGGAACAGTTAAGGATAGAGATTCTCAAAAATATGGATGGGCAAACTCAAGCGCAACAAAAAGCTGGAATGATGTTCGATTAAATGCACATTGGAATTACTTTACATTTTAAAAATGGTTTATGAAAGCTAAAGGCCCAATAATGCTATAGGGCCTTTTATGATATAGGTAGGTGCTTATGAAATTAAAATTATGCATTGTTGGATTCTTCTTTTGTTTAATTGCTGCTATTGGTCTGGTTAGTATTAATGATACTCAAAAACCAATACCTTTACCAATTGATGGTGCCTTCTCCATTCAAGGGAAAAGCAATCTTTCTAATGAAGAAGTGTATCAAACGATTAGTGACCTATCAAAAGAGAAAAAAGTTACCATTTACAAACCGGTAGTTCAAAATTCGGGGCAGTTGACTTATATCAAGTTTGATAATACTAATCATGAACAATTAAAGTCTGCACCAATCACAGGGATGTATTATACCCTAGGGGAATTAGATTCAAATAGTTTAAAACCGCTCACATCTACAGGTCTTCAAGTCATATATCTGGCTTACCCTTGGCAGATAGGAGGAATGATACAATTTACTGGTCCGTTGAGATTATTGCTAATGATTTCAATTTACTTAACCTTATTAGTTGTTCTATTTGTTGTTAGAGCGAGACAGACTAAAGAAGGAGTGATAAGACGTTCTTTAGGATTACCTGTACACGACCTAAGAAGAGATTATTTCATGTCATTTACTTTTGAACTGGTTATGGCCGCTTTATTGATGATTTCTTATAGTTCTTTTTTGGGTAGTGGTTTTTTCACCTATAGTTCCAAGTTATTTTTTTCTATGCTTTTAACTAATTTGATCATATTTCAAATCATTGACATCATCACCTTTGTTCTATTTTGGCTAACTATTAAGGTTGAAAAACCTATTGAAATTATAAAAAATAAGGCCAAAAATAGCCTCATTTTTATCGTATGGCTTGCGGTTATTTCTAGCATAATAGTTGTTTCAGGAGTCTTTTTACGGGAAACAAAGGTTAGTCAATCAAAGATAAACATGCAGATAAAGCATTTAGAACCATGGAGTGCAGTAAAAGACTGGAAAAGGCCAGAGTTTTTGGGTATTGAAAATGAATCTGTTACTAATGGAGAAGAAGCAAATGACTCAGGAGCTAAGTACATAGAGATTGCTAAAGCCTTAAAAAAACTGGATTTTATATATATCAAATCATCTTCAGCCTATGTTCCAGAATATATGGCAGCTTCTGATGTTACAGAAGATTTTTCTAAGCAATTAAAAAGTGATGGAATAACGCATCCAGAAGTCAATAAGGAACTGGTTTATATTAATCAAACAGGTGCCAGGGTACAAAATAAAGTTAATGGAACGAACTATCAATCATTAGATAATAAAATAGCAACCATCTATATTCCTCATAAATTTAAAGAGAATAAGGCATCAATCGAGAATACAGTTGTAGCAGAACAATTTACTGGTACAAACTATACAAAAGATGACCTTACGGTGCAAGTCATTCCTGATGGGCAAGAATTTTTCTATTTCAATGAAAATGGTAGTAGTGTTCCTGAAAATAAAGATAATCTACCTTTGGAAAGTGTGACAGATAGTAAGGATAATATAGTCGTTGTGCTAGATACTGATAAAATGATAGAAAATAACGATTTTATTTTGGCAAGTAATATAATATATAACTCACTTTTTAGTTCGGAAGCAATTAAGAAAATCAACGATTTGAGTGCTAGTTTGAATTTTTCAATCAATCCAGTCGAGGTTTACCAAACTGTAAAACTTAATATTCAATCCTTAGAGCATCAAATTTTCCTTTCAAAAATACTGCAAATAATTATTTGTGGAATCGTATTTCTACTCATTTATCAGTATGCTCAAATGTTTGTTGCCTTAAAACAGAATGACTATGTTAAAAAAATCATTTTAGGCCTATCGAAAACACGTATAGCCATTTCAAGTCTCAACTATTTTATTGTGACTATTACAATGGTTATTCTATTGACATTTATGATGACAGGACAAGTAGAGCTATTATATATTGGCATTGCTTCTTTAATGGTTTTAATTTTTTCAACAATAATGAGTTTTAGAAAATTATCTGAAAAATATACACAAATTCTAAAAGGAGATGACTAATGGCAATTGAAGTTTTGAATGTTACCAAAAAATTCGGCTCAAAAAAGATATTCACAGATTTAAATTTAACGTTTGAAGCTGGAAAAAGCTACGTATTGATTGGAGGCTCTGGTTCAGGTAAAAGTACACTACTTAATATCATAGGAAGACTAGAAAAAATTGACAGTGGAAAGGTTTTAGTTGATGAGCAGGATATTTGGAAGACAAAAGAAAGAACTTTCTTTAAAACTATTATTGGGTATGTATTCCAGAATTATTCTTTAATAGAAAACAAAACAGTATATGATAATTTGAGACTCATCAATAAAGATAAAAAAATAATAGCTGATGTACTTGAAAAAGTAGGACTTTCTAATGACTATTTAAATCAGAAAATATATGAATTATCTGGAGGACAGGCTCAGCGTGTAGCTATTGCAAGAATGTTAATGAAGCCACGTAAAATTATTTTAGCGGATGAACCTACAGGAGCTTTGGATAGTGAGATTGGAAAAGAAATCATTAATTTATTATTGAGTGAAACAGCCGAAAATAAATATGTTATTATAGCAACACATGATCCAGCTGTATATAATAAGGTTGATGTTATCATTGATTTGAAAGATATAGGGAGTGAGATATGAAAAAGAAAGCTTATATGACGTTGATATTATTAATTGGAATACTCGCAATTTTCTTAGTGGGAAAACAAGTAATAAAAAAAGAAAATCCCAATAAACCTACGGTAGATTTAACAGTCTATACGATCTCTTCTAGTGATACCCAAAAATGGAATAAAGTAAGACAATTAGAAACAGAAGAAGCCATATACCTAATAAGGGTAAAAGAAGCAGCATCTTCAGAAGAAATATTTTCAAACATCATTGCAGACGGAGCTGCTATGGGTTTTGGAGTTAGTGAAGAAGATGTTAAACAATTCAACAATCATTTAGAGAATACTATAGAAGATTCTAAGAATAACAAATTAATCGAAATGGAATTTTTTGATTTTTCTAACAATAACAAGGGGTTTGTGGTAGCAAATTTTGATTACGGTAAAAAAGAGTTTAATGCTCAGAAAAAAGAAAAGAAAGCGTTATATAAAAAACTATATGAAGCTTTTAAGGAGAAAAATCATCAGTCTAGATAGATTCATTACTCAACTCTTTAGTAACAAGAAAACTTAGTGACGGGCTTCAATTAAGAATTATGGCAAATAAGCGTTGAGAGTATGAAGATAAAGAAGTTTAGCCTTTAAAAACGGAGCTCAGATTGACTGTTAAAACAAGGGTATGTCAGATGGCACGCCCTTTTTTGGTCTACCTGTGGTATAACGAAAGGAGTTATACTGGGATTTGAGTTGCACACCCCACTCGGGTTTTGCACTCCCTTGAAAGTGAAATGGTTAGATTGTATGTTAAAGTTAATTGCAACAGAAATTGGAATAAGGAAATTGATACAATAGAACATAAAGAAAGCCTTGGAATAAGGGCTCAATAATCTCCACAGTGGAGTTATCCACTACAGAAATTATAAAGCCTTAAAACAAGGACGTGTTACACGACAAACGCATGAAGAAAAAATTTCCAAGATATTTCTGAAATACAAAAACTTATTCTGAAAAATAGGAAATCTATAGCGATAGTTGCAGAAAAGAAATTTTTCAAGAAAAGTTTACAGAGGGAGAATATAACAATTCAGGAAACACTCTGTCAAAATACCCTAAAATGGCTATTTTGCTATTTTCACAACTTTTTCAATAAATGATTTTCTTCATGCGTCTGTCGTGGACGTGTTAGGATAGACACGCCCTTTTTGTTTAGATATGGTATAATGGAAAAAGAGATTTTTGGGAGAGCTGAATCAGTATCTCCCTAAAAAGGAAATGGTTAAATTGTATGATTAAATTGATAGCAACAGATATGGACGGAACCTTTTTAAGAGAGGACGGAACTTATGACAAGGAGCGCTTGGCAGCTCTGTTGCCTAAGCTAAGAGAAAAAGGGATTCTCTTTACAGTTTCTAGTGGGCGTTCGCTTTTAGCCATTGATCACTTGTTTGAGCCTTTTTTAGATGACATTGCCATTATCGCTGAGAATGGGTCTGTAGTGCAATACAAGAGGGACATTCTTTTTGCTGATGTCATGACCAAGCAGCAGTGTCATGAAATTGTAGAGAAAATTCTTGCCAATCCTTATTACAATCAGTCTGGGATCCTCTTTTCAGGGCAAAAGGCAGCCTATGTGCTCAAAGGAGCTACGGAGGATTATATCCAAAAAATGCATTATTATTATGAAAATGTTCAGCTTATTGATTGTCTGCAGGATATTGTTGATGACACTGTTTTTAAAGCCTCAACGACCTTTACAGGAGAAACGGTCCTAGCTGGTAGTGACTGGCTAAATCAGGAGCTGTCCTATGCTTCTGCGGTGACGACAGGCTTTGATTCGATTGATATTATCCTAAAAGAGGTTCATAAGGGCTTTGGCATGGATCAGCTGTGTCAGCACCTAGGCATTTTACCGGAAAGGACCATTGCCTTTGGCGATAATCTAAATGATTATCAAATGCTGTCCTTTGCAGGGCGTGCTATTGCTACTGAAAATGCAAGGCCTGAAATCAAAGCGATTTCTGATCAGGTTATTGGTCATTGTAATGACTCAGCAGTGTTAACTTATTTGGAGGGATTGGTGTAAATGACGCGTGTTAAGCTTTTAGCTCTAGATTTAGATGGGACTCTCTATAATACCGAAAAAATCGTTAGTGATGAGAACAAAAAAGCTCTAGCAGCAGCTAAGGAAAAAGGAGTTAAGGTTGTTATCACAACCGGACGTCCTCTTAAGGCTATCGGAAATTTGCTTGAGGAGCTGGATTTGCTAGGTGAAGAGAACTATAGCATTACCTTTAATGGCGGTCTGGTTCAACGAAATACTGGTCATATTTTAGATAAAAGCGCTCTAAGCCTTGCTGAGGTTTATGATATTCATCAGCAGTTGGCAGCAGTTGGCTTACCTACTGATGTTATCAGTGATGGTACTGTTTATAGCTTATCAGGCAATGATGGCAGACGCTCTCAGTATCACTTGGCAAGTCCCTTGCTGAACTTTGTTAGCCTTAAATCATTTGCTGAGCTGCCAAAGGACATCACATACAATAAAATTGTTACGGTGACGGATCCAAAGGTCTTGGATCAGCAGCTTGCAAGGCTTCCAAAGACTATCTTTGAGGATTTTGAGGCCTTTAAATCACGAGACATCATCTTTGAGATTATGCCTAAGGGGATTCATAAGGCATTTGGTTTGGACCTGCTTTGTCAGCACTTGGGCTTGGAGGCCAAGCATGTCATGGCGATGGGAGATGAGGCCAATGACTTTAGCATGCTACAATGGGCAGGTCTTGGTGTGGCTATGGCCAATGCGGTTGATCAGGCTAAGGAAGTGGCAGATGCAGTGACTACCCTAACCAATGACCAATCAGGTGTGGCTGAGGCTATTTGGAAATATATTTTAAATGAGGAAGGCTAATGGGATTATTTGAACGCTTATTTGGAAAAAAGGATAAGACTAAGGTTGCTGAGCAAGAGGCTGCCACTACAGAGGTATTGTCGGAGGACATAACGTCAAAGGATACGATTGAGTCTGAAAAGGAGGCCTTATCAGATACAAATGCTCATGCAGTGGCAGCTGATGTGGTCTCTAGGACCGATGACACTAGCAAACAGGCTGAGCTGCTCTCAGACGAGGCTGCTTCAGAGCAAGCTGAAGGGCTTGATCCAGCAGCTAGAGGAGCTTTTCTTTTAGAAAGAGAGCCGGAGCTAGAGTTAGCAGCTACTGATGACAAGACCTTGGATCAGGCAGGTGAGAGCCTAAGCCAGCACGAGGCTATGGAGGAGGCTAAGCATGATAGGGCTAAGTCAGAGCATAGTAACGAGAGCGCAGACGCATCAACAGAAGATCAGGCAGAGACAAATGCTGAGTATCAAGTAGCAGCTCAAGCACCTGCTGGTTCAGCTAATCAGACAGCTGATAAGGAGCCAAGGCAAGAGACCCTATCAGCTGAATCTGACCAAGACAAATACAATCGCAGCTTAAAAAAGACCCGTACAGGCTTTTCAGCACGCTTGAACAGCTTTCTGGCTAATTTTAGACGTGTTGACGAGGACTTCTTTGAGGAGCTAGAGGAGCTCCTGATTCTCTCAGACGTTGGTGTTCATGTTGCCACAGCCTTGACTGAGGAATTGCGCTATGAGGCTAAGCTTGAAAATGCTAAAAAGCCAGAGGCTCTAAAGCGTCTTATCATTGAAAAGCTAGTGGCTATTTATGAGGGGGATGGCCGCTACAATGAAGCGATTCATTATCAGCAGGATCTGACCGTCATGCTCTTTGTGGGGGTTAATGGCGTTGGTAAGACAACATCAATTGGAAAGCTAGCTTATCGGTATAAGCAAGAGGGAAAAAAGGTTATGCTTGTCGCTGCTGATACCTTCCGAGCAGGCGCGGTTGCCCAACTGGTTGAATGGGGACGACGGGTTGATGTGCCGGTCATTACAGGCCCTGAAAAAGCAGATCCGGCCTCTGTGGTCTTTGACGGTGTTGAAAGAGCTGTCGCGGAAAAGGCAGATATTCTCTTGATTGATACCGCAGGTCGCCTGCAAAATAAAGACAACCTAATGGCAGAGCTTGAAAAAATTGGGCGAATCATTAAGCGTGTCATACCTGATGCCCCACACGAAACCCTGCTAGCGCTCGATGCCTCAACGGGGCAAAATGCCCTGAGTCAGGCTAAGGAGTTTTCAAAAATCACACCGCTCACAGGCTTGATTTTAACTAAGATTGACGGTACAGCTAAGGGGGGAATTGTCCTAGCTATTCGTCAGGAATTGGATATCCCAGTGAAGCTGATTGGCTTTGGTGAGGCTATTGATGATATCGGTGAATTTCACTCTGAGGACTTTATGAAGGGACTATTAGAAGGCATACTTTAAGAGGAAAGCCTCAGATTATCGGCTGTTGGCCAAAGAGAATGAGGGGGTTCGTTTAGAGGCAAATGTTAAACAGCCTTTTGAAAACGCTTGACAGGACCTTTAGGAGATGATAAAATGAAAATGTTATTAGATGTGATTACTTAGGGTAAGCGTGCTAATGACAAATGAATCAGAATATTAAAGGATGTTATCACAGTTTTGTGAGCAGGGACCTATTCCAGTGTGACCTTTTGGCATGCTGTGGATAGGTCATTTTTTATTGTGAAGCAATGAGGGACTAGGACTTTTATGATTATTAAACGCGTTTTAAACCATAATGCAGCGATTTCGACCAACCATCAGGGGCTAGATATTCTTTTGATGGGAAAGGGGATTGCTTTTAAGAAAAGAATTGGTGACCATATCGATAGTGAAGCTATCGAAGCGTCATTTGTTTTAAAAAATAGTGACAATATGAACCGTTTTACTGAATTATTTATTGCTGTTCCGCAAGAGGTGGTTGCTTGCTCAGAGAGGCTTATTAATCTAGGGAAAATTAAGCTGGGTAAAAATTTAGATGAAATACTCTATATCAATTTGACAGACCATATTCATTCAGCTATTGAAAGACATAAGCAGGGGGTTATCATTAGTAATCCCTTGCGTTGGGAGATTCAACGGTATTATCCTGATGAATATGCGATTGGTGTTAAGGCCTTAGAGGTCATTGCCAGTGAGCTAGGAGTCGCTCTGGCTGTAGATGAAGCTTCGTTTATTGCGATGCACTTTGTCAACGCGAGCCTTGATAATCCTTTCAAGGAGCCTCATCGAATGACAGAAATTGTGTCTTACATTGAACAGAAGGTCAAGGCTGATTTTAAGACAGAGCTTGATGAAGCCTCTATTGATTATTATCGCTTTATCACTCATGTGAAGCTATTTGCCCAGCGCGTGTTATCAGGCATGGCTTATGATGATGACGAGACTGATTTGCTGCTGGTGGTTAAGGATAAATACCCAGAGGAATATCACTGTGTTAGGCAAATTAGCCATCACATGAAAAAAGTATACCATTATCAGCTTAGCTCTAGTGAGCTTTTGTATTTAACGGTTCATATCAAACGTTTAGTCAAAGATGTGAAGGAGTAATGAAATGACTTATCAAGAAACAGCCAAGGCCATTTTTGAAGCAGTTGGTGGTGAGCAGAACATTCAAGAGGTAACCCACTGCATCACGCGGTTACGCTTGGTTTTGAAAGATGATAAACAAGTGGTAGATCAAAAAATCAAACTTATTCCTAATGTGATTGGAGTCATGCGCCAAAACGGTCAGTATCAAATTATTTTAGGAAATGATGTTAACAATTATTATAAGGCATTTATGACCCTAGGGCAGTTTCATGAAACTGATATGAGCTCTAGCGCTGGTCAAAAGCAGTCTGTTATTGAAGGGCTGATTGAGACGATAGCTAGCGTTATTACGCCGCTTATTCCTGCCTTGTTGGGTGGTGGTATGCTAAAAGTGGTTGGGATCTTGGTGCCTATGCTTGGTCTAGCAGGTACGGACTCTCAAACAGTTGCTTTTATTAATTTTTTTGGAGATGCTGCTTATTATTTTATGCCAATCATGATTGCATATTCAGCTGCGGCACGCTTTAAGGTCACACCTGTATTAGCAGCAACTGTTGCAGGGATTTTACTACACCCAGCTTTTGTTACGATGGTAGCTGCAGGTAAACCTATGGCTCTGTTTGGAGCGCCGGTGACACCTGCTAGCTATGGTGCGTCAGTTATTCCGATTTTAATTATGGTTTACCTGATGCAATACATTGAGCGAGAGGTTAACCGTTTTGTACCGAGTGTGATGAAGAGCTTCCTGCAGCCGACCTTGATTATTTTTATTTCAGGCTTTCTAGCCTTAGTTGTTATTGGACCTCTGGGTGTTATTATAGGACAGGGCTTGTCTAATAGCCTGCTAGCGATTTACCATATTGCTCCTTGGCTGGCTCTTGCTATTTTAGGTGCAATTATGCCGCTTGTTGTTATGACGGGTATGCATTGGGCCTTTGCTCCTATTTTTCTGGCGGCCTCTGTAGCAACTCCAGATGTTTTAATCCTCCCAGCAATGCTAGCCTCTAACCTAGCTCAGGGATCAGCAGCGGTGGCTGTAGCATGTCAATCAAAGCAAAAGCAAACCCGTCAGGTTGCCTTAGCAGCAGGCTTATCAGCTTTATTGGCAGGAATTACAGAGCCTGCTCTTTATGGCATTACTCTAAAGTTTAAAAAGCCGCTCTATGCTGCAATGATTTCTGGTGGCCTTGTGGGCGCCTATATTGGCTTTGTTAATATAGCCTCTTATACTTTTGTGGTGCCATCACTAATTGGATTGCCACAATACATTAGCCCGACTAGCTCTGCTAATTTTACCAATGCCTTAATTGCAGCGGGCTTAACAATTGCTCTAACCTTTACATTAACCTGGTTTTTTGGCATTGATGAGGAGGTTGACCAGGAGGGGTTAGCTGACTCGGATAGCACGCCAGTAAAAAGTGGCTTATCAGCAAAGCAATCTATTTATGCTCCGATGGTTGGCACAGTGCTTCCATTATCAGAGGTGCCAGATGAAACCTTTTCGTCTAAGCTTTTAGGAGAGGGACTGGCTATTTTACCTAATGAGGAATATGTCTATGCCCCATTTGATGGCGAGGTTATCACCCTTTTTCCAACAAAGCATGCTATTGCTTTAAAGAACGCCAAGGGAGTTGACGTCTTAATTCATGTTGGTATTGATACGGTTGAGCTAAAAGGACAGGGCTTTGAGCAGATGGTTAAGGCTGGTGATACTGTTAAGCAGGGGCAGCCGCTATTACGTGTAGATCTTGAGTTTATCCGTTCTAAGGGCTATTCTTTAGTGACTCCATTTGTGGTGACCAATAGCTCTGAGCAGCTCGAAATCATTGTTAATGACAACAAGGAGCATATCACTCAGCATGATGTTGCTCTCGTTATTCTCTAAAGAGATGAATTGAAGGAGGAGATAATATGGTTTGTTTTCCAAAGGATTTCTTGTGGGGAGGGGCAGTTGCTGCCAATCAGGTTGAGGGAGCTTATTTAACAGATGGCAAAGGCTTGTCGGTTCAGGATGTTTTACCAGAAGGGGGCTTAGGAGACTATACAGCTGAGCCAACAGCAGCTAATTCGAAGCTAGAGGCCATCGATTTTTATCACCGCTACAAGGAGGACGTGGCGCTCTTTGCAGAAATGGGCTTTAAGGTTTTCCGGACATCAATTGCTTGGTCTCGTATTTTTCCTCAGGGCGATGAGACAGAGCCTAACGAAGCAGGGCTACAATTTTATGACGATTTGTTTGATGAGCTGATAGCACATGGCATAGAGCCTTTAGTGACCCTATCTCACTACGAAACCCCACTGCATCTAGCTAAGGTCTATAATGGCTGGACTGACCGTC
Source organism: Streptococcus equi subsp. zooepidemicus (assembly GCF_015689395.1). NCBI lineage: Bacteria > Bacillati > Bacillota > Bacilli > Lactobacillales > Streptococcaceae > Streptococcus > Streptococcus equi. The sequence continues at coordinate 1,501,989 of NZ_CP065054.1, read as the reverse complement.
GTATGGTTGGCTTCTTTGAACGTTTTGCGACAACTGTCATGCAGCGCTACAAGAACAAGGTTAAGTATTGGTTAACCTTCAATGAGGTTAATTCAATCCTGCATATGCCTTTTACCAGTGGTGCTATCATGACACCAAAGGAAAAGCTGACTCCGCAGGAGCTTTATCAAGCGATTCACCATGAATTAGTAGCGTCTGCTAGTGTGACAAGGCTTGCTAGATTGATTAACCCTGCTTTTAAAATAGGCTGTATGATTTTGGCTATGCCAGCCTATCCAATGACCTCTGATCCGAGGGATATTTTAGCTGCGAAGCAGTTTGAGCAACGTAATCTCCTGTTCTCAGATATTCAGGTCAGAGGAAAATACCCTTCCTATGCCAAATCCTTTTTTAAGGAGCAGCACATTGACATTCAATTTGAACCGGGCGACAGTGAGCTTTTGGCGCAGCATACGGTTGACTTTTTATCCTTTAGCTATTACATGAGTGTGACTCAGTCTCATCACCCGGATCATTATCAACGAGGGGAGGGCAATATTTTAGGTGGCTTGGTTAATCCTCATCTGCCCTCTTCGGAATGGGGCTGGCAAATTGATCCAATTGGCCTTCGCATAACCTTGAATGATTACTATGATAGGTACCAAATTCCTCTCTTTATTGTAGAAAATGGGCTTGGCGCCAAAGATAAGCTAGTACAGACAAAAGATGGTCACTGGACAGTTCAGGACGATTATCGGATTGATTACATGAGGCAGCATTTATTGCAGGTTGCTAAGGCTATTGAGGACGGTGTTGACATTATGGGCTATACCTCCTGGGGCTGTATTGATTGTGTTTCTATGTCGACTGCTCAGCTAAGTAAGCGTTATGGATTTATTTATGTCGACCGACATGATGATGGCAGTGGTCATTTGACACGCTACAAGAAAAAATCCTTTGCTTGGTATCAAAGGGTCATTGAGACCAATGGGCGTAGCCTGTCTGAGGAGAGCTAGAAAGTAGCCTCAAAGGCTTTACCAACAATAGCAAAGCCGTATAGCACACGTCTTTTAAATGGTTGATGCTATACGGCTTTTAGGTGTCTCGTTTAAATGGAATGGACTCAGTTACGTCTTTGTACTATTCCCTTAACAAAAAGCCTCCACAGACCTGTGTCATAGGTGTGGAGGCTTAATGCTTGTTAAAATACCCTATAGACATAAGGGTTATCAGGCTCTGGGGCTTGGTGTGCTTCCTCGATTTGAAGGACAGGAAGCTGCTGCTCTAGGGTCTTGTCATATTCCATGTGCAGCTGGCCCTTGACGGTCAGCCAAGTGTTATTGGCATAGCTTTCTTGATTACCGGTGGTCAGAAGCCCATACACACCAGAATCAGCGATACAATGGATAATCCCAAATCTAAAGAGGAATTGATAGCTGTCATGTCCTGGCTCATTGTAGACAAAGCCAGTGTACTGAATCGTACGATCAACGAATTCGTCTGGGTAAAGGTAGATTAATTCCATTACCTCCATATAATTGTCAGTGGTAATGGTGATGGCTGATTTGCCTTGGTATTTTTTCAGCTCATTGAGCATTTCCTTTTGATAGGCGGATTTGGTAAAGTACAGGCTGGTGTCTGGCTTTAGGTATTGAATGGTAGTGCCATCATCACTGACTCCTGTTTTTGAAGCGCCTGCGGCTAATGGAAAGGTATAGCCCTTGGCGGCAACGGTCGTCGAATCCAAGCTGACTGTAGGTACTAACAAGCCAACCAAAACAGGAAAGACCAGGATAAGGGGACTGGTCAGCTGAGCGACCTTACCTTTTAAATGACTGTGCAGCTTGATGTTTTTAGTCCAAGTGTATAACTGCACCAATGCAAGGATAAAGGATAGAACCATCGAAATATAGGCCAGATAAGCATAACGAATATTGATATATTGATTTAGCTTGCCAGATAGCTCTAGATACATGGTCAACTCAAAATAGCCTGCTAAAATTAAAAAGCGAATCATCACAGCACCCCCACAAGTAAGCAGTATATGGTAATCATCACAGCTGATACACTGATAAACTGAACAATAAAGGCTCCCTTAAAGGAATTGAGCATCATCATGAGGTTTTTGATGTCAACCATAGGGCCAATCAAGAGAAAGGCTAAAACAGGAGCAACTCCAAAGGTTGACAATAACGAAGCTCCAATAAAGGCATCAGCCTCACTGCAAAGAGATAGGATAAAGGCTAAGAGCATCATGACTAAGATGGCTGTCAAAGGGCTATGTCCGATCGCTGTCAGCACCTTTGTTGGCAGATAAATCTGCATGGCTGAAGCAATCAGAGTCCCAAAGACTAGATACCTTCCTGTATCAAAAAATTCGTCAATAGCGTGAGCCAGTGCCAAGTAAAGCCGTTTTGGCAGACTTTCGTGACTGTATGTATGACAATGCACCGGCTGGGCTGATTCCTTGAGAATGTTCTCATCAACAATGAAGGCTAGCATGATGCCAAGGCTGACAGCAACTAAAATGGCGCCTAAAAGCCTTAGCATGAGAAAGCGCAGCGAATTCCCAAAGGCAGAGTAGGTAGCAAATAAAACAATCGGATTAATAATTGGAGCGGTTGCTAAAAAGGGAACAGCAGTGTAGCTAGGCACCTTCTTTTCTAAAAAACGATTAATAATAGGAATGATACCACATTCACAGGAAGGAAAAACAAAGCCAATAAAGGTACCAAATAAAATTCTTAGCCACTTATTTTGAGGGAGGTATCTTTGAACTAAATCAGGCGTGACGAAAACCTCAATACAGCCAGATAAAATGGTCCCTAAAAATACAAAAGGCAGAGCCTCAATAATAATGGATAGAAAAATCGCAAACCACTGAAGCACGCTGGGTGGCAGATTTGAAAAAAGCGACATTCACCGTATCCTTTCTATATGTTAACGACGCCAATAAGGGCTAGTCCTGCTTAGCTGTCTTGGCTTGTGGCTTTGGTTTTTCAGTGACTAGCTTTCCCTCCTGGTTAAGCTCTAAAGGCTTATCAAAATCTGGGATAGACGCAAAGCCTGCCATCATCTTTTCGAGCTGGTCATTTTTCTTATGAGTAATTGCCATAGGTATACCTTCTTTCAATCAATATAGCTCTATTATACAATCATTTGACGGTAAAGCCAAAGCTAAAACATCTTTTTACACGACAGACGCATGAAGAAAATCATTTATTGAAAAAGTTGTGAAAATAGCAAAATAGCCATTTTAGGGTATTTTGACAGAGTGTTTCCTGAATTGTTATATTCTCCCTCTGTAAACTTTTCTTGAAAAATTTCTTTTCTGCAACTATCGCTATAGATTTCCTATTTTTCAGAATAAGTTTTTGCATTTCAGAAATATCTTGGAAATTTTTTCTTCATGCGTTTGTCGTGATCTTTTTATCTTCTGATTGATTTTAGGCTTCAGGCTGTCAAGCAGTGTGTCATTAGATTAACTGACAAATATGATACAATGTGACTGATAGGAGTTATGAAATGACAAAACGAGTATTATTAGTAGATGATGAGGAGCCTATCTTAAAGCTACTGGATTATCACTTGGCCAAGGAGGGCTTTGTGACAGAGATGGTAACAGATGGCCGTACTGCCTTGGCATTAGCTGAAAGAGAACCTTATGATTTTATTGTGTTAGATATTATGCTGCCGCAATTAGACGGTATCGAGGTCTGCAAAAGGCTTCGTGCTAAGGGAAGCAAAACCCCAATTATGATGGTTTCTGCTAAAAGTGATGAATTTGACAAGGTTTTGGCTTTGGAACTGGGGGCAGATGATTATGTGACCAAGCCCTTTAGTCCTAGAGAATTATTAGCGCGTGTCAAGGCTATTTTAAGGCGTACTGAAGCAGAGATTTCTGGTGATGGTGAGGAGCGTCGTGAGCCTTTTTATACGATGAGTCAATTGCGTCTGTACCCAGAGCGACATGAGGTCTATAAGGACAAGGAGCTATTGCCATTAACCCCAAAGGAATATGAGCTACTGCTCTATCTCATGAAGCACCCTAATATGACCTTGACGCGTGAGCGGCTATTAGAGCGTATCTGGGGTTATGACTTTGGCCAAGAAACACGTCTGGTAGACGTTCATATTGGCAAGCTCAGAGAAAAAATTGAGGACAATCCTAAGGCGCCTCAGTATATTCAAACCATTCGCGGCTATGGCTACAAATTTAAGGAGCTAAAGAATGATAGGACATCTTAGGCGGTTGAGCATGTTGCTAGGGCTTTGCTTGCTTGCTGCTCTTGGTCTGATCTGGCAAGGACCGCATCAGGTGCTGACTCTGATAGTGCTGTGTACTGGTCTCGTAGCTAGCTTTTATGTCTTGATTATGCTGTTTAGATGGGAGCGTGAATTCAGAGCCTTGCACCACCATCTTTTGACAGCTAGTGACCATTTTCTCCTAGTGGGGCAGGCTGATTTAAGTGCTTATGCTAAGCAGCTGACAGAGCTAAAAAGTGACCTATTACAAAAGGAAGCAAGGCTAAAATCCTTATCAAAAAATGTGGAGGCTGTAACCTCTCATCTCACGATGGGCATGCTTTTAGTCTCCAATCAAAGGGAGCTGTTGCTGACCAGCAAGTCCTTACCGGCTTATTTTCCAGAGGCTAAGCCACCTTTTGTGGTTTTGGAGGATCTTAAACGAATGGATCTGATAGCTTTAGTTAATCAAGTCTTTGACCAAAAGCAGACATTAAAGAAGGAATTAACAGGCCTACATGATGGTGATTTGATCTTGGAGGTTACCCTTGTGCCTATCTTTAACCAGTCGCATGTTGTCAAGGAGGTTTTAGTGCTCTTATATGATCTGACGGCCATTCGTCATTATGAGAGGCTAAATTTGGAGTTTATTGCTAATGCTTCTCACGAATTAAGAACACCGGTTACATCGATCAAGGGCTTTGCTGAAACGATTAAGGAAATGCCTGATGATGAGACAGGCCTAAAAGAAGACTTTTTAGACATTATCTACAATGAAAGTTTGCGTCTAGAGCGTATTGTTGAGCACCTGCTGACCTTATCCAAGGCTAACAAGACACCACTTGACCTGACAGAGTTTCAGCTCAGGAACTTCCTGCTGTATACAGGTCAGAGCATGAGGCCACAGCTAGAGCACAAACAGCTTGAGCTAAGCTATGCATTGGAGGATTCGATTGTTGTGACATCTGATCAATACCTCTTATCGCAGATCATGTTAAATCTCTTGTCAAATGCGATACAGTATACAGACAATGGGGGCAGAATTCAGCTATCCAGTCAAAGGGTTGCTGGTGGTGTTGCCATTACGGTTGCAGATACTGGGATTGGCATTAGCCAAATTGAGCTAGATCGTATTTTTGAGCGCTTTTATCGTGTTAACAAGGGACGCAGCAGGCAAAGTGGTGGAACAGGCCTAGGCCTAGCCATTGTAAAGGAGCTGAGTCAGCTTCTTGGCGGTCAGATAACAGTTACAAGTCAGCTAGGAGAGGGTAGCCAATTTACCTTATTCTTACCAGAAGCTATCAACAAGTAAACAGTCACTACCAGCTGCTTAAGGCTAGTCTTGGTAGTGGCTGTTTTAGGTTTTACAAAATCTTTACATTAATCAGGGATAAACCTTTACAAAGACCTGATAAGCTATAGGTGTAGCAAGCCTACAACATAATATCATAAAAGATAAGGGTGATTCTTATGACAATCAAAAAAATGCTGATCATGGCAGCTATTGGCTTATCAGGCTTAGGTCTTGCAGCCTGTGGCAATAACAGTGCTGATGCTGGAAAAGCAGCAGACAGGATTGACCTTGTTTCTCGAGAAAATGGCTCAGGTACTCGTGGAGCCTTTGCCGAAATGACAGGCATTCTAAAAAAGGACGGTGACAAAGAGATTGACCAAACAGCAAAAACAGCTATTATCCAAAATAGCACAGAAGGGGTCATCTCCTCTGTTAAGGGAAATAGTCGTGCCATTGGCTACATCTCGCTAGGGTCCTTAAATAGCGACGTTGCAGCCCTAAAGGTAAATGGCGTAAAGGCTAGTCGTGAGACTATTTTAGAGGGGAAATACCCTCTGCAGCGTCCCTTTAATATTGTATGGTCCTCAGACCTATCAGGAGTTGGTAAGGATTTTATCACCTTTATTGACTCAAAGCAGGGGCAGGAGATTGTTAGAGACAATCGATTGATCGAAGCAAAAACAGACGCGCCAGCCTATAGCAGTAAGGGCTTATCAGGCAAGCTGTCAATTGTAGGCTCAACCTCAGTTTCACCCTTGATGGAAAAATTAGCAGAAGCATACAAGAAAGAAAATCCAGCCATTAGCATTGATATTACCTCAAATGGCTCATCAGCAGGTATCACCGCCGTCAAGGAAAAAACAGCAGACATCGGTATGGTTTCTCGTGACCTAACAACTGAGGAGAGCAAGGGCTTAATTGATGATGCGATTGCCCTTGATGGTATCGTAGTGATTGTTCACAAGGATAATAAGGTAAGTAATATTGGCATAGATGTGCTGGCTGATGTCTTTAGCGGCAAGCTAACAAGCTGGGACAAAGTCAAATAAAGAACGATTAGAAGGAAGGCAAAGAAGAGGTGTTTTGTTCTTGCTTTCCTTTCTTAGAAAGGATCATCAGTGAATAAACAAGCCTTTAAGGAGGATTTTTTTAAAGTTATCTTCTTTCTCAGTGCAGCGATGGCAATTATTGCTATTTGTTTAATCTGTATCTTTATTTTTAGTAATGGCCTTCCCTTTATTGCTAAGTATGGTATGAGAGCCTTTTTGCTAGGAAATGATTGGTCACCGTCAAATCAGCCGGCAAGCTATGGTATTTTGCCGATGATTGCAGGGTCTTTTGTCATCACACTTGGTGCAATGGTGATTGGTGTGCCAACAGGTATATTGACCTCAGTTTTTATGGTTTACTATTGTCCTAAAGCATGCTATGGCTTTTTAAAGTCAGCTGTTAATCTGATGGCAGCCATTCCGTCTATCGTTTATGGCTTTTTTGGTCTTCAAGTGCTAGTGCCTTGGATTAGGAGCTTTGCTGGTAATGGCATGAGTGTGCTGACTGCCTCCTTGCTCTTAGGAATCATGATTTTGCCAACGATTATCAGTCTTTCAGAATCTGCTATCAGAGCTGTTCCAAAGGCTTATTATTCAGCTAGTCTCGCACTAGGTGCCAGTCATGAAAGAAGCATTTTTCGAGTGATCTTGCCAGCAGCCAAATCAGGCCTTTTTTCCGCCCTTATTTTAGGGCTTGGTCGTGCCATTGGTGAGACGATGGCAGTTATTTTGGTAGCAGGAAACCAGCCTGTGCTGCCATCAGGATTATTTGAGGGCACAAGAACCATGACAACAATTATTGTCTTAGAGATGGCATATGCCTCTGGTCAACATAGAGAAGCCTTAATTGCAACATCAGCTGTCCTCTTTGGCTTTATTCTCATTATTAATGCTTGCTTTGCTTATGTGAAAGGAAAATCAACTCATGATTAACTATTTGCTAAAAGCCCTGGTCTATCTTTTGGCGCTATTGACCTTTGGCTCCTTATTTTTGATCATTGCCTTTATGCTGGTAAAAGGCTTGCCTAGCCTCTCATTATCCTTATTTTCATGGACCTATACCTCTGACAATATTTCTCTAGTGCCGTCGATTATCTCAACTGTTAGTCTAGTTTTAGGCACCTTAGTGCTAGCCTTACCCATTGGTGTCTTTGCTGGCTTCTATCTTGTGGAATATGCCAAGCAGGATTCACTATGGGTAAGGGCGATACGTCTTGCAGCTGATACGCTATCAGGGATTCCTTCGATTGTTTTTGGTCTTTTTGGCATGCTGTTTTTTGTGTTTTTTCTTGGCCTGCAATATTCTCTTTTATCAGGTATTCTGACGTCTGTAATCATGGTGTTGCCAGTTATCATTCGGTCAACAGAAGAAGCACTCCTCTCTGTTAGTGATCACTTGCGTCAGGCTAGCCTTGGCTTAGGAGCCGGTAAGCTAAGGACGATTTTTAAAATAGTGCTGCCGGCTGCAATGCCTGGTATTCTAGCCGGGGTAATCTTAGCAATTGGACGTGTTGTGGGTGAGACAGCAGCCTTGATGTATACCCTAGGCACCTCTACCAATACACCAACCAGTCTCATGTCATCAGGACGCTCACTAGCCCTTCACATGTACATGCTGTCTAGTGAAGGGCTACATGTCAAGGAAGCTTATGCAACGGGTGTTATCTTACTCATAACCGTCTTACTGATCAATGCCCTATCAAGCTTGTTATCACGCCGATTAGTGAAAGGAGTCGTCTAAAATGGGAGCTTTTTCAACCAAGCATCTTAATGTCTTTTACGGAGATTTTCAGGCCTTAAAGGATATCTCCATTGATATACCAGAAAAGCAGATCACAGCCCTGATAGGTCCCTCTGGCTGTGGCAAATCAACCTTTTTAAAAACCCTAAATCGCATGAACGATTTGATTCCTTCCTGTCGGATTGAAGGGGAGATTCTCTTAGACAATCAAGACATCTATGCTAAAGCAATAAACCTCAATAGCTTACGTAAGCGTGTTGGCATGGTCTTTCAGCAGCCTAACCCATTTGCCATGTCTATTTATGATAATGTGGCTTATGGTCCCAGAACACATGGCCTTAAAGACAAGAAAAGCCTAGATCAGCTGGTCGAGCAATCCTTGAGAGGAGCAGCCATTTGGGACGAGGTCAAGGACAGCTTAAAAAAGAGTGCCCTGTCCTTATCAGGTGGACAGCAGCAGCGGCTGTGTATTGCAAGAGCGCTTGCTGTGGAACCTGATGTGTTGCTCATGGACGAGCCTACCTCTGCTCTTGATCCCATTTCTACCTTAAAAATTGAGGACTTGGTTCAGCAATTAAAGCAGGATTACACGATTATCATCGTTACCCACAATATGCAGCAGGCTTCACGCATGTCAGATAAAACAGCCTTTTTCCTCACAGGAGATATTTGTGAATTTGGCGATACAGCTGAACTATTTACAAAGCCAAAGGACAAGCGCACAGAGGATTATATTTCCGGACGCTTCGGATAAGAAAAGGACTAGGCGATGAAAGAGCAATTGGAATGAGGGCTAAATCTCTCCTCAATTGGTGTTTTGATGATGTCAGATCAGTATCCTATTAGCGTGGAAGCTTCTCTCTTACTTCCTGTAGAGTGAAGCTTTTTTGCTTTCTTTGATAAGCACGATCTAGCTATTTTCAGACAAAGGTTACTGGTATTAGAAATATATATATATTAGTAAATTATAACCTTATTAATGTTATATAATAACTACATAAAAAAATAAATAGGAGTCATATCATGAAAAAATTACTATTAACTAGTGCTGCGGCGCTAGCCTTAGCAACAGTAGCAGTTAGCACAACAAAAGTAGAGGCAGCTTCTCATTCTAAACATGTAATCGAACATAGTATTAACGACACCAAGTCGCTTAGTGCAGCGCGCTGGGGCTCAAGACTGCAGATCCTCAATTTGTTAACACAGTATAAGGAGAAATTGAGAGGCGGTGGTTTTTACTTTTATCAAAGAAAATTTAGAGCTGAAGTAGGTAAAGCAAAAACCCCGGCTCAGATTGAGGAGCTTTATGACAAGTTTAGAGAAGAACTGGAAAAACTCGCTTAATTTTGACTAACCACTAAGTAGCTAAAAGACGATTTCCGTTTGGAGATCGTTTTTTCTTAGCCTTTAGAAGTATCTGAAAAGATAAGTTTTGTTTTCTTGACACTTATTTGTCATAAAGCTTTTATCTTGGTCTATCCCTCTTTCTTTGTGCTATAATAAGAACTGTTATGGAAAATATGAATCATCAAAACATTTCAGAAGTGTTAGGGGTCACCCTAAAACAGATTAGTCAAGTGCTTGCCCTTACCGCTGAGGGTAATACCATTCCCTTTATTGCGCGCTATCGTAAGGAAGCTACAGGTAACCTTGATGAGGTGGTGATCAAGGCTATTATTGATATGGATAAGTCTCTCACACAGCTTAAGGAGCGTAAAGACACCATTCTTGCTAAAATTGAAGGACAAGGGAAACTAACAGCTGCCCTTAAGGAAGCTATAGAAGCAGCTGATAAATTGGCTGACCTAGAGGAGCTTTATTTGCCTTACAAGGAAAAGCGGCGTACCAAGGCAACCATTGCTCGAGAAGCTGGCTTATCTGGACTAGCTAGACTGATCCTTCAAAATGCACAAGACCTAGAAGCCAAGGCAGAGGCCTTTATCACAGAAGGTTTTTCGGATCCACAGGCAGCCCTTGCTGGAGCTGTTGATATTTTGGTCGAAGCCATGTCAGAGGATAGCAGGCTAAGGTCCTGGACCTATAATGAGATTTGGAATTATAGCCGTATAACCTCTAGCCTAAAGGAAGCCAGCTTAGATGACAAGCAGGTCTTTCAGATTTACTATGAGTTTTCTGAGACGGTATCTAACATGCAGGGCTACAGGACCCTAGCTCTCAATCGTGGGGAAAAGCTAGGCATATTGAAGGTATCCTTTGAGCATCATATAGACAAAATGCTGCGCTTTTTCAGCCTTCGCTTTAAGGAGCACAATGCTTATATTGATGACGTCATTAACCAAACAATCAAGAAAAAAATTGTTCCGGCTATGGAAAGGCGTATCCGTACAGAATTAACGGAAATGGCTGAGGACGGTGCTATCAAGCTCTTTTCGGAAAATTTGCGTCATCTTTTGCTAATTTCACCACTAAAGGGAAAAATGGTGCTGGGCTTTGACCCGGCTTTTAGGACAGGGGCCAAATTAGCGGTGATTGATCCGACTGGAAAGCTATTAACCACTCAGGTCATCTATCCAGTGGCACCAGCTAATCAAGCTAAGATTCAAGCAGCAAGAGAAGCCTTAGCTCAGCTCATCACTGACTATCAGATTGATATTATTGCCATTGGTAATGGTACAGCCAGTCGTGAGAGTGAAGCCTTTGTCGCAGAGGTGCTAAAGGATTTTCCAGAAACCTCTTATGTCATTGTTAATGAAAGTGGAGCTTCGGTTTATTCGGCCTCAGAGCTAGCCCGCCATGAATTTCCAGAGCTGACGGTTGAAAAGCGCTCAGCTATATCTATTGCACGTCGCTTGCAGGACCCGTTAGCAGAGCTGGTCAAAATTGACCCCAAAGCAATCGGTGTCGGACAATACCAGCATGATGTTAGTCAGAAAAAGCTATCTGAGCATCTGGATTTTGTCGTTGATACCGTTGTTAATCAGGTTGGTGTTAACATCAATACAGCTAGTCCAGCCCTGCTGGCTCATGTTTCAGGGCTAAATAAAACCATTTCTGAGAATATCGTCAGGTATCGTGAAGAAAATGGAGAGATCACCTCACGTGCTGAGATCAAAAAGGTCCCTAGACTAGGCGCAAAGGCCTTTGAGCAGGCAGCAGGTTTCTTGCGTATTCCCAATGCTAAGAATATATTAGACAATACAGGTGTCCATCCAGAAGCCTATCCAGCTGTCAAAAAGCTCTTTCAATTACTTGCGATTAAAGACCTAGATGAGCCTGCAAGGGCCAAATTACAGGCGGTTAATCTTGAAGAAATGGCAGAGCAATTGACGCTTGGTCAAGAAACGCTCAAGGATATCATTGCTGATTTGCTGAAGCCAGGAAGAGACTTGCGTGATGACTTTGAAGCTCCTGTTCTTCGAAAGGACATTTTGAGTGTAAAGGATCTGGCTGTTGGTCAAAGGCTAGAGGGAACTGTTAGAAATGTGGTTGACTTCGGTGCTTTTGTTGATATTGGTGTACATGAGGACGGTTTGATTCACATTTCAGAGATGAGTGAGGCCTTTGTCAATCACCCAAGTCAGGTAGTTTCTGTCGGAGATTTAGTCACTGTTTGGGTTTCTAAGGTTGACTTAGACCGCCACAAGGTCAACCTAAGCCTAGTGCCGCCTCGTGACGCTGACTGATTATGTTAGAGAGGTCTCGCTAGCTGATTTTGGAAAGCCCTTTAAGCATCAGGCTTCTTGGAACAGACGACTAAGAACAACAGGCGGACGTTTTTTTCCAAAGGATGGTCATCTGGATTTCAATCCCAAAATCTTAGAGGAGCATGGGGAGACTGTCTTTAGACAGATCGTTAGGCATGAGCTTTGTCATTATCACCTCTATTTTGAGGGGCTGGGCTTTCGGCATAAGGATCAAGCCTTTAAGGAGCTTCTAGACCAAGTAGACGGTCTGAGATACGCTCCAAGATTACAGTCACATCAAGCTAATTACCTCTACATCTGTCAACATTGCGGCCAAGCTTATGACCGAAAACGCCCTATCAATCTGGCAGTATTTGCCTGCGGCAGGTGTCATGGCAGGCTCATTGAAAAAAATCAGTCGTAAGGCTGATTTTATTTTGCTAAAAAAGGAATAAACTAGTATCATAGAATAAGGAGGTGAGGAGACATGGAATCTAAATTTTATAAGCAACGAAAGCATAAGCTAGTGGCTGGAGTTATCTCTGGTTTAGCTGATAAATACGGCTGGGATTTGCCCCTAGCTCGTGTGCTTGCCGCCTTATTGATCTATTTTACTCGCTTTGGGGTTGTTATTTATATTCTTTTAGCCATCTTCCTACCATATAAAGAGGACCTACTTGAAGAACGTTACGGGAGAGGACCAAGACGTCGCAAGGATGCTGATGTCCTAAATGATGAAGATGAAGGCTGGTTTTGGTAAGACCACAGCGAGCGACTATTAAAAGCTTAACAGGAATTTTAATAGTGTCTTTAGCGTGATTATCAGAAATAAAGCTGGCTGTAGGCCTTTATCTGATGAGATAGGGCCTTTTGTTGTTTGTGCTCTTTAGGCTAGTGCCTGCTTTAAGTGAGCTGAGGCAGCTGTTGCAGGATTCTTTTTTAGTATGATCAAGCACTTTGGAAGCTTCTTTGAAAAATAAGTATTTGTAAGGGCTTAGATAGTGATTTATGATATAATATTAAAAAAGGAGAAATTATGACAGTTACCGTTAAGATGTTAGTCACAAAGGTCAAGCTTGACGTTGTCTATGCAACTGATGACCTGCTAGAAAAGGAGATAACGACCTCAGATATTTCGCGTCCGGGACTTGAGATGACCGGCTATTTTGATTACTATGCCCCAGAGCGGCTCCAGCTGTTTGGTATGAAGGAGTGGTCCTATCTCACTCAGATGACCTCACATAACCGCTACTCAGTTTTAAAGGAAATGTTTAAAAAAGACACGCCGGCTGTGATTGTATCTAGGGGGCTAGCTATTCCAGAGGAGATGGTTCAGGCAGCGCAGGAAGAAGGCATTGCCCTGTTTAGCAGCCGCGTATCTACCAGCCGCTTAGCTGGTGAGATGTCTTATTTTCTTGATGCTTCCTTAGCAGAGCGGACAAGCGTGCATGGGGTGCTGATGGATATATACGGTATGGGGGTGTTGATCCAAGGTGATTCAGGTATTGGTAAGAGTGAGACAGGCTTAGAGTTGGTCAAGCGTGGTCATCGCTTGGTGGCAGACGACCGAGTAGATGTCTTTGCCAAAGATGAGGAGACGCTATGGGGAGAGCCAGCAGAGATCTTACGCCATCTCCTTGAGATTCGTGGTGTTGGAATTATTGATGTCATGTCACTGTACGGTGCTAGTGCTGTCAAGGATTCCTCACAGGTGCAGTTAGCTATTTATTTGGAGAATTTTGAGGCAGGCAAGGTTTTTGACCGCCTGGGCAATGGCAATGAAGAGATCACCTTTTCTGGTGTCAGTATTCCAAGGATTCGCATTCCTGTTAAAACAGGTCGAAATGTCTCAGTGGTTATTGAGGCTGCTGCAATGAACCATCGTGCAAAAGAGATGGGCTTTGATGCCACCAAAACCTTTGAGGAGCGCCTTACACGCTTAATCAGCAAAAATGAGGAGGGCAAATGATCAATCCAATAGCCTTTAAGCTTGGTCCCCTTAGTCTTCACTGGTATGCGGTTTGTATTTTGGTGGGATTGCTCTTAGCGGTTTATTTGGCAGCCAAAGAAGCTCCGCGAAAAAAAATGACCAGTGATGATATTATTGATTTTATTCTGATTGCCTTTCCTTTGGCAATTATTGGAGCAAGAATATATTATGTAGCCTTTGAATGGTCCTATTATTCTCAGCATTTGAGTGACATCTTTGCTATTTGGAATGGTGGGATTGCTATCTATGGTGGCCTGATAACAGGTGCTATCGTTCTCTTTGTTTATTGCTACTATAAGGTGCTGAATCCTATCCATTTCTTAGATATTGCAGCGCCTAGTGTCATGCTTGCTCAGGCTATCGGCAGGTGGGGAAATTTCTTTAACCAAGAGGCCTACGGTAAGGCTGTCAGCCAGCTCAATTACCTGCCTAGCTTTATTCGCCAGCAGATGTTTATAGACGGCAGCTATCGTGTTCCCACCTTTTTGTATGAATCCATGTGGAATCTGATTGGTTTTGTCATTATCATGGTGTGGCGGCGTAAGCCCAGGTCATTGTTAGATGGAGATATTCTCTCATTTTACCTGATTTGGTATGGCTGCGGTCGGTTGGTGATTGAGGGCATGCGAACGGACAGCCTGATGCTTCTAGGGATTCGTGTTTCTCAATATGTGTCGGTGCTGCTCATTGTCATTGCGATTGTTTTTATTTTCAAAAGACATCGACAAAAGGGAATTTCTTATTATCAAGAATAGGAATAGAAAGAGGAGAAGTTTATGAATTTGGTGGGAATCTCACTGCTGATAATCGCATTAGCCTTTGTTGCTCTGGTTATTTTTTTGATTATGGTATTAAAAAAGGTATCAGAGGCAGTTGATGAGGCTAAAAAAACCATTACTGTTTTAACTAGTGATGTCAATGTTACCCTCTATCAAACTAATGAAATATTAGCCAAGGCTAATGTGCTGGTAGATGATGTTAATGGTAAGATGACAACAATAGATCCTCTCTTTGTTGCTATTGCGGATTTGTCAGAAAGTGTTTCTGATTTGAATGTGCAGGCTAGACACCTTGGGCACCGGGCGACAAATGCCACAAGCAATGCCGCAAAGGTGGGGAAGGTAGCTCTTGTAGGCAAGGTTGCTTCTAAATTATTTGGTAAAAAGGAGAAAAAGTCATGAGTAATTTTTTAAAAACGTTGGTGATTGGTGCAGCTTCAGGAGCAGCTGCTGCTTATTTCTTGTCAACTGAAAAAGGAAAGCTCTTGAAGGCTCGTGCGCAAAGGGCCTATGAAGCCTATCGTCAAAATCCTGAGGAATACCATCAAATGGCTAAAGAAAAAGGAAGTGAGTACAGTCAGCTGGCTCGCCATACCTTTAATGATTTAAAGACTAGGTTTGAATCAGGGGATATGACCACTGATCAGGTGTTTGATTTTATCAAGGAAAAGACCAGCCAATTTGTTCATCAGGCAAAGGAAGCTACTTCAGAGCATGACAAGGCTGATGATGTGATCATTGACCTGAACGAAGAGGATATTATTATCAACTATCCTGAAGATGATTCAGAAAAAGAAGCAGATAGCAATAAGTCTTAAGAATAATAAGGCAAAATAAGGACCCTCTCAGCTATGGAGGGTCTTTTGTAGTGCAGGCTACTTGTCTATTCAAGGGCAATAGGCAATAAGGGTAATGAAAAAAGAGCTTAGTCTCGCCAAGCTCTAACTCTTTATGACATTAATAATGTGATTGCTTTTGAAAGAAAGGAAGTAATGGCTAGGCTGATAGCGCTAGCAATTAGAAAGGCCCAAACCGGTGCCAAATTCATGACGAGAAGGACAAATGCAAACAAGACGGTGATTAAGCTAAAAACAGCAATACGGGCAAAAAAAATAAGTTCCTTTAGCTTGCTACTGTGTCCATTGAGGTCTTGAAACTCTTGAAATTTTTGCTGCGAGACCTGCTCTTGCTCCTTGAGCTGCCGCTGCTTCAATGGTGTAGGCATAGTCCTCTCCTTTCCCGTAAGATACCCAACCATTTTACCATAAAAGCTGATGGTTGTCATCTTTTTTTTGAAGGCTTCTCGTTATAGGCCTTGGTGTAGGCATTAAGATTTTGAATGAATCATTTTTGAAAGCCTAAGAAATTTGGTATAATATCCCTTGTATGGAAAAAATAATTATTACAGCCACAGCAGAAAGCATTGACCAAGTCAAATCGCTTTTAGCTGCAGGTGTTGATCGTATTTATGTAGGCGAAGCTGATTATGGATTGCGTCTTCCTCATGCTTTTTCTTATGATGACTTGAGGCAGATTGCAGCGCTTGTTCACAAGGCGGGCAAGGAGCTAACAGTTGCTTGTAACGCTCTGATGCACCAAGACATGATGGATCGTATAAAGCCATTTTTGGACCTTATGAAGGAGATTGCTGTCGATTACCTTGTTGTTGGTGATGCCGGTGTTTTTTATGTGAATAAACGAGATGGCTATGATTTTAAGCTGATTTATGATACCTCGGTTTTTGTTACCTCAAGCCGTCAGGTTAATTTTTGGGGGCAGCATGGCGCTGTTGAAAGTGTTTTAGCTAGAGAGATTCCCTCGGAGGAATTATTTGCCTTGGCTGACAATCTTGACTACCCAGCAGAAATATTGGTTTACGGGGCCTCTGTTATTCATCATTCTAAGAGACCCCTCCTTGAAAATTATTATCATTTTACCAAAATTGATGACGAGGTCAGTCGAGAGCGTGGGCTTTTCTTAGCAGAGCCAGGCGATCCTGATAGTCATTATTCTATCTATGAGGACAATCATGGAACTCATATTTTTATTAACAATGACATTGATATGATGACTAAGCTAGGCGAGCTATATGAGCATGGCCTGACACATTGGAAGCTAGATGGTGTTTACTGTCCTGGTGAGAATTTTGTGGCCATTACCAAGCTGTTTATAAAAGCAAAGGCTTTGCTGGAGTCTGGGCAATTTACCCCAGAGCTCGCCCAGCAGCTTGATGCAGAAGTGCAAGGGCTTCACCCTGTAGGGCGTGGTCTAGATACAGGCTTTTATGATTTTGATCCTAAAACAGTCAAATAAGCTCTAACTTGACTTGTCCTGATTAAGGTTACTATTTCAAGGCATGACAAGTTAATCATTCAAAGATGTTACATCTTACCTATCTTGAAAATAGAAAGAATAATAACATGTTAAATGTAAAAAAACGTCCTGAGGTGCTGTCGCCCGCAGGAACACTTGAAAAATTAAAGGTTGCCATTGATTATGGCGCTGATGCGGTTTTTGTTGGTGGGCAGGCCTACGGGTTAAGAAGTCGCGCAGGAAACTTCTCTATGGAGGAATTACAAGAGGGGATTGACTATGCTCACAGGCATGGGGCTAAGGTCTATGTTGCTGCCAATATGGTTACCCATGAGGGCAACGAACTTGGGGCTGGTGAGTGGTTCCGTCAATTGCGTGATATGGGGCTTGATGCGGTCATCGTTTCAGACCCGGCCCTTATTGTGATCTGCTCAACAGAAGCACCGGGACTTGAGATTCATCTATCAACTCAAGCATCATCGACGAACTATGAAACCTTTGAATTTTGGAAGGAATTAGGTCTGACACGTGTTGTGCTGGCACGTGAGGTCAATATGGCAGAATTAGCCGAGATTCGAAAGCGCACAGAGGTTGAGATTGAGGCTTTCGTGCATGGTGCCATGTGTATTTCCTATTCAGGGCGCTGTGTTCTCTCAAATCACATGAGTCACCGAGATGCCAATCGCGGAGGCTGCTCACAATCCTGCCGCTGGAAGTATGATTTGTATGATATGCCCTTTGGCTCAGAGCGTCGTTCCTTAAAAGGAGAGATTCCAGAGGAATACTCCATGTCCTCGGTTGACATGTGTATGCTGGAGCATATCCCTGATTTGATTGAAAATGGAGTTGATAGCTTGAAAATCGAAGGGCGCATGAAGTCTATCCATTATGTGTCAACAGTGACCAATTGCTATAAAGCAGCTGTTGATGCTTATATGGAAAGTCCAGAGGCATTTTATGCTATTAAGGACGACCTTATTGATGAGCTTTGGAAAGTGGCTCAGCGTGAGCTAGCAACTGGCTTTTATTATCATACACCAACTGAAAATGAGCAGCTATTTGGTGCGCGGCGTAAGATTCCGCAATACAAATTTGTTGGGGAGGTGGTTTCCTTTGATGATGACAGCATGACAGCCACCATTCGTCAACGTAACGTCATTGTTGAAGGAGACAGAGTTGAGTTTTACGGACCGGGCTTCCGTCATTTTGAGACAGTGATCAAGGATTTACATGACGCTGACGGCAATAAAATTGACCGCGCGCCAAACCCAATGGAGCTCTTAACCATCTCCTTGCCACAGGCTGTCAAGCCAGGAGATATGATTAGAGCCTGTAAAGAAGGACTTGTTAACCTCTATCAAAAGGACGGAACCAGTAAGACCATAAGAGCCTAGTACCACTAGACTAAGCAATAGGACTTGACCAATTCCCTTTAACACAGAGAAATGATAAGGCTAGGTCTCCTTTACTCCTGATTAGGGTACTGAGTCTATGGCTTTTCTTTGGTGCTGGTGCGTGTATGAGGTACTAAGCTAGCCTTATCAATATCTGCTAAAAAAATAATGGCAGTCAGGTTTTGATTGATGTTCTTTAAGACCAATTGGCCGGTTAGCTGATCGTATTTTTTAATGTGTCCAGTAAAGCTTTTGGCTTGATAGATCACATGAATTGGAGTCTCCTTGGCCTGTGCCTCTTTGATGGTGGTAATGATCTGGTTGGCCTTGAGGTTAACGGGAGAAGCCTTGGCTTTTTTGGGAGGCTGATTGTCAATAAAGCCGATCAAGGCTGATTGCAGCTGCTTCATCATTGATTTCATAGCTATTGTCCTCAAACATTGATAGAATAGTTTGATAGTATTTTACCTTAAACTATGATTTTTAAAAAGAATTTACTGTTTTGCATTCAATTTTTAATATTATTTTCGAATAGATAGATGAGGAGGAAAATATAATGTCAGAATTTACATTTAAGATTGAGGAGCATTTGCTAACCCTGTCAGAAAGCGATAAGGGGTGGACAAAAGAGCTAAACCGCGTTAGCTTCAATGGAGCAGAGCCAAAATGGGATATCCGCACTTGGAGCCCTGATCACACAAAGATGGGTAAGGGCATTACTCTGACCAATGAAGAATTTAAGACAATTCTTGATGCCTTTCGTCGTTAAGCCTTAGCTTAGTCATCAATAACCTCAATATGAGAAGAACCTTTTCTAATGAACAGTATCAACCATCAGTTACTTTGTTCTTGTAGGAAGGTTCTTTTGTTATCTCTTCAAGTGAGCTTTTAAGAGCAAGATAAAAAGACTATCGTCTAGAACTCCCTTAGTACCAATAGCTGCTACCGCAACGGTAAAAGCCCAAAAACAAACTAATTAGGAATCTGGTATCCAGAAGGCTGGTCTAGTCCTTTTATAGCTTTTAGTGTCTGTTGGTCACTATCTATTGGTGAGAGGAGTATATCACAGTGCTCCAATCGAGCCTTGGTTTGGGCGCTTTAAGTCCTGACTGCTATGAGCTGAGGGTATACCAGACAGCTTGTCACTGATAGTAATACAACTGTCTTTAAGAGCACAAGAAAGGCCCTGCCCCTCCCTTTAGGAGGAACAAGGCTTCTGTTTAATCATTTACCAGTTCAGTGTCTACTTAACCGGGAGCCACTCAAGCTCAGCTCTATTTAGAGATTGCTACTTCTGTCTTAGCCTTAGGCTACTCATATCCTGCTCTAAAATCATATAGCTTGTCATGACTTGCTTTAGAATAGCACACTTGTTGAGTCTAGGTTTCAAGGCCCTTGAATGACTGATGTTGAAGGTGTTTAGCTCCTGTTGTCTTGGTATAAGAAGGTGTGACCTTTTGGTACTTGGTTTTTCTATTGCCATGCTTTTAAGATGATGACTGGCATGCTTGGTTGTTGACTACAAGCTGATAGCCTTGTGGGAGGCTCTGCTTTCATAAGGCTTAAGGGCTATTTTTACTTTAATGTAAGGCTCCTTGGCTGGTAGCGATCGAGACTTGGAGGTGGTAGAGGGCTAGCTAAGGCTTTGACTTGAAACGATCGGCTAGACCAATAATCATGAGGATCAGTCCTAAAGCAAAGAAAATCCATTTCAAGCTGAGTAAGGCATAAAGGATAAAAATAGCAGCTGAGAGGTAACTAATGTATTCTTTTTTCATAAAATGCTCCCTATCTTTTTACACTATTGTAGCATAAAAATCAGCTTAAATGCTGCTGAGATCAATGACTGCTTTATTTAAGCTTTCATTGGCCTAGCTAAAAACCGTTTATCCTAGCAGCATGTCATCATTGCAAACAAAAAGGATTGAAGAATCAATCCTAAGAGGTGACTCTTCAATCCTAGTATACAGACAAGTTAAGGCTGCCACTTCAAAAGTGATGCTTAGGATCAGCTAGAGAAAGCTGCTTTTTAAACACTGGTAGCTAGTCGCTTTTTATGGCTTCATTGTTGGGAATAACAAAACATCGCGAATAGTGGTTGTATTTGTCAGCAGCATGCAGAGGCGGTCAATACCGATTCCAAGCCCGCCTGTTGGTGGCATACCGTATTCAAGAGCCTCAACGAAGTCGTAGTCAATACCGGTTGCTTCATCGTCTCCAAGCTCTTTGGCTGCTGCCTGTGCCTTAAAGCGTGACAGCTGATCAATTGGATCGTTTAGCTCGGTAAAGGCGTTAGCGTACTCTTTGGTCATGATAAAGAGCTCAAAGCGGTCTGTGAAGCGGCTGTCCTCAGGATTTTTCTTAGCAAGTGGTGAGACCTCTACGGGGTGCCCGTAAACAAAGGTTGGCTGAATGAGGGTGTCTTCGACAAAGGCTTCAAAGAAGGCATTAATGATATGACCAACAGAGGTAAAGTGCTTCTCAAGTGGCACATGCTTTTCATTAGCTAGAGCCTTTGCGTCTTCAAAAGTCATCTCAGACCAGAAATCAACACCAGCTACCTCCTTAATGGCATCAACCATATGCACGCGTTTGAATGGTTCATGAAGCTTGATTTCAGTCCCCTGATAATCAATTGGTCCCTCTCCCTTGACTGCTTTAGCAGCGTGCTGAATGATTCCTTCAGTTAGAGTCATCATATCTAAATAGTCTGCATAGGCTTCATAGACCTCAATAGAGGTAAATTCTGGGTTATGTGTAGCGTCCATCCCTTCATTACGAAAGATCCGTCCAATTTCATAGACACGCTCCATGCCACCGACGATGAGGCGCTTGAGATGCAGCTCTGGTGCAATGCGAAGCACCATATCAATATCTTGTGCATTGTGGTGAGTGATAAAGGGACGAGCAGCAGCACCACCAGCCTCATTATGAAGGACAGGTGTCTCCACTTCTAAAAAGCCAAGGCCATCGAGGTAACGACGAATTTCAGAAATTATTTTTGAACGTGTGACGAACCGTTCAAAGCTGCTGCGGTTTGAAATCAAATCCAGATGACGCTTGCGATAAATGGTTTCGATATCAGTTAAGCCATGAAATTTCTCTGGTAGTGGACGTAGAGATTTGGATAGATGGGTCAGTTTTGTGGCCTTGATAGACAACTCACCCATATCAGTACGCATAATGTCGCCTTCGACCCCGATAAAATCACCAAGGTCAGCTTTTTTGAAAATGTCATAGTTGTCATCACCAACTGAATCCTTACGAACATAGATTTGGATTTGCCCTTGACGATCCTGAAGATGAGCAAAGCCCACCTTTCCTTTACCACGCTTGGTCATCAGACGAC
The DNA here is from genome assembly GCF_015689395.1 of Streptococcus equi subsp. zooepidemicus. NCBI lineage: Bacteria > Bacillati > Bacillota > Bacilli > Lactobacillales > Streptococcaceae > Streptococcus > Streptococcus equi. The sequence continues at coordinate 1,480,212 of NZ_CP065054.1, read as the reverse complement.
CAGCAATAATCGCAGTGGCTTGAAGCTCTTGTAAATCTTCTTTGGTTTTGTCTGAGTATTTTTCCTTTAATTCACCAGAATTAGTTGTTCGGTCGAAGCGTTTGCCAAATGGATCAATGCCTTGCTCAGCTAAGGCTGCCATTTTTTCACGACGGACAATTTGTTGATCATTTAATTCTTCGATGTGTTGATTTGACATGTTTTCCTCCAATACTTTTCCTTCCTATTGTAACATAAAAGACTATAGAATACACCTATATTTCGCGGGAATTCTATCATCGAAGCCTCAGATGATAGACCTTTGACTTGTATAGAAAAATTGGTTTTGTCTGAGTTGGTTTTTCTGTATAAATAAGCTATTATTTGTGAGATCTTACTTGAATTGAGGGCTTTTGCTAGTTCCAATAGATTATTTTTGATGATATTTGACAAAAAACTTAAATTGTGAAAAAATATTAATCGAAAAAATCAAAAAACTCTCAACGCTAAGGCTAGTCTTTGTGCAGTTGAGGGTTTTTATCAGGAAAGGATCATAAAGAAATGGAAACTTATGATATACATGGGAAGCCTTATCATCGAACGCTGATGATTATATTGCTGTTGGTGGGAACCTTTGCAGGAGTTTTAAACCAAACAAGCTTGGGGACAGCTATACCAACATTGATGGAAAATTTTAAGGTACCTTTATCAACAACCCAGCAGGCAACCACTTGGTTTTTGCTTGCTAATGGTATTATGATCCCTGTTTCGGCCTTTTTAGCAACACGATTTTCCACCAAAAGGCTTTACATGACAGCCTATGCTATTCTTGTGAGTGGCTTGTTGCTAGCAGCTCTGGCTCCGACCGCTCATTGGGGAGTTTTTTTAGCAGCGCGTATCGTTCAGGCTTGTGCAGTGGGTATTACCATGCCATTGATGCAGGTGGTGATGATCAACGTTTTTCCTGCGGAGCAGCGTGGTGCAGCAATGGGAATCAATGGCTTGGTGGTTGGGCTAGCTCCGGCTGTTGGACCAACCTTGTCAGGCTGGATTTTGAAAAAGGATTTTTCAGTATTAGGTATTTATTTAGGCTGGCGAGCCATTTTTATCTTGCCTTTAGTGATTTTGCTGTTGGTTTTAAGCCTGTCGCCCTTCATGCTCCGAGATGTTATCCCTCAGCAGGCTGTTAAGCTTGATTCAACATCTCTAGGCTTATCTATCTTAGGGCTGGGTGCTTTTCTCTGGGGCTTTACAAATGTTGCAGCTTATGGCTGGCTAGATATGGTGTACGTGATTTTACCTATTTTAGTCGGTATTGGTGGGATTTACCTCTTTTCCAAGCGTCAGCTACAATTAGAGAAGCCCTTTTTAGATATTAGAGTCTTTCGCAACAAGCAATTTACCTTGACAACAATAGCAATTGCCCTAACGATGATGGCGATGATTGGTGTTGAGATGATGTTGCCGCTGTATCTGCAAAATGTCAGAGGCTTATCTCCATTAAATTCCGGAATGGTTTTATTGCCGGGGGCTTTGATTATGGGGCTGATCAGTCCAGTTTCTGGCCGCATTTATGACAAGATCGGTGCTCGCTATCTGGCGTTATTAGGCTTTACCATTTTAGCTGCGGCGACTCTACCATTTGTATTTCTAAATGAAAATACCTCACGCTTTTTGATTACTGTTTTGTATGCCATTAGAATGTTTGGCATATCAATGATTTTAATGCCTTTAACCGCAAGTGCTATGAATGCCTTGCCATCGCATGAATCGGCGCATGGAACGGCAGCTAATAATACTGTACGCCAGATCTCCTCTTCTATTGTTGTAGCTGTGTTATCGAGTGTGACACAAAACATTATCAGCAGCAAACAGCCGCCTAAAATGCTCCTATCCATACACCCTGAGCAATACGCTCAGCAGCTTCTAGAAGCCAATTTAAATGGCTTTCATGCCTCTTTTTTCCTTGGCTTTATGTTTGCAGTGGTAGGCTTTATTGTTGTGCTTTTCCTGCATAAGGGAAAGGTTATCGAGAAATAGCCCCTGATTAGCGTGATTAGAACAAATAAGCTAAAGGCCTCACGCCAAGTACATGAAAAAACAGCTGTTTTTGATAGCTTTTCTGATTAATGCACTCTTTTTCAAGAAAACTTATGGCACAATGAAGCTAAATGTGAGCAGTTGATGATGTCAAAATAATGGAAAATCTATTGAAAAATGTTTGTGTCTAGAAAATTGTTACCTGCATTTTCTTTGTGTCTCTAGCATGCTAAAAGCATGGGCTGGTTTGAAAAGTCGATGACAAAATAGTATAATGATAAGCATATCAACCTAGAAAAGAAAAGAGACTCATGATTTCTGCAATTGTTTTTGATGTAGATGATACGATTTATGACCAGCAGGCGCCTTACCGTATCGCAATGGAAAAGTGCTTTCCAGATTTTGATATGTCATTGATCAATCGAGCCTATATTCGTTTTCGCCATTATTCTGACGTTGGATTTCCAAGAGTGATGTCAGGTGAGTGGACGACAGAATATTTTCGATTTTGGCGGTGTCGGGAGACCCTGCTTGAGTTTGGCTATCGTGACATTGATCAGGCGACAGGAGTGCATTTTCAAGAGGTCTATGAGCATGAGCTGCAGCATATTACCATGCTTGATGAGATGCGCATGACACTTGATTTCTTGAAGTCAAAAAACGTTCCGATGGGGATTATCACAAATGGACCTACTGAGCACCAGCTAAGGAAGGTGCGTAAGCTAGGGCTATACGATTATGTTGATCCTAAGCGCGTGATTGTCAGTCAGGCGACAGGCTTCCAAAAGCCAGAAAAAGAGATATTCAACCTAGCAGCAGAGCAGTTTGACATGAACCCTGCGACAACCCTTTATGTCGGCGATTCTTACGACAATGATGTTATGGGAGCTAAAAATGGTGGCTGGCATGCCATGTGGTTTAACCACAGAGGTAGAAGCTTAAAGCCTGGGACAAGGCCTATCTATGATGTGGCTATTGATAACTTTGAGCAACTGTTTGGTGCTGTTAAGGTTTTGTTTGATCTGCCGGATAACAAGGTTATTTTTGATATCAATGACAAGAAAAACCCGGTGCTGCAATTAGGTCTTAACAATGGTTTGATGATGGCGGCAGAACGCTTGTTAGAAAGTAATATGAGTATTGATAAGGTTGTTATCCTGTTGCGCTTGAACAAGCAGCAAGAAAGAGTGCTGCGCATGAAGTACGCTAATAGATAGCAGCTATTGATTGACATTAATTGGCACTCCAAAGACTAGAGATAGACTCTAGTTTTGGAGTGCTTTTTCAGATAGCATTCAGTTAAGAAGATAAGACAAAAGGCTATAACAGAAAAAGCAAGTTCGATTCAGTGATTAGCAAGACTATATTAAAGGACTAACTCTATTCTTACCTATCTGATTAGGCTGACTGATTATGGTTATTAGCTTAAGAAAGTCAAGAGAAGCTTCTGTCAAGAGTACAGCTCATGATAAATCAAGTGCTTCTCAAAAGAGTGAGCTAGCTTCATATTTTGTAAGATCATGCCATACCTTCCTCTATCCTCTGCTGCAAGCTGTTCAGCGTTCCTGTTCCTGTGCATTTTCCCCTTGTAGAAGGGCAGTAGCTCCTGATATAGACTTTATTATCGCCAGGCTAGTGCTATTTTCAGCGATCAACCTTTATGACTGCTTCTCCCAAAAGGGCAGATAAGTCAGATTTTTAATGATATTATAATGATTTTTAGCCCATACTATTATCATAATATTAATTTTTTGTTATAATAGACTGGTACATTAAGAAAAGATATTGTTGTTATTAACAAGTCATTTGATGTTATGAAGGCTAGGAGGGAGAAATGAGCTACAGCATTAAATTTGATGATGTCACCTATCTTCAAAACAGTACGCAAAAGACGATAGAATCATGGGGAGACTCCATGTCTAGCTTACAAACCGCCCTGTCAGCCTTGATTGGAGACAGTCGCCTTCAGGGTCAGACCGCTAGCTCCATCAAGAGCTACCTGAGTGAGGTGCATGGGACACTCTTACAAACCCTGCAAAGCCTGATGAATGATTACTCAGCCAGCCTCCTGCTGTATAAGGACGGCTATTACCAGATAGACAGTAACAGCCATGCCCAGTTACCCGGTCAGGTCTTTAAGACCCTGCAGTTAGAGCTTCGGCTCTCGCAGGCTCACCTCAAGGATCAGCTTGAGCTACTACAGAATGCCAGAGCTAAGGTGTCTGACCTAGTACACTACTCTGGTGTCAGTCATGCCAAGACAGTGGTGGATTATAGCGAGCTGATCACTGATATCAATCGCTTGGACGAGGCCATCATTCAATACGAAAGCAATCATGCCAGTCAGGACTTGTCCGCCTTCAAGGAGCTTTTGGCTTCGACCAAGGCCTTGATAGCAGAGTACAGCAGTAAGCCCAAGCGGGCTGGGAGCTATCAGGTTGGGGATATAGGACAGCTCAACACCATCAAACGCTTTGCGACCGCTTATCAGGGGGTGGCTCGTCATCTTGAGACCAATGCCAAGCGTCTCCAAGTGGCGCAGGAGCGAGATCAGGCTCGTTTTGAGGCAGTAGCTGCGGAGGATAGGGCCGGTCAGGGTTGGGTGGATCTGGCACTGAGCCTTGTGACAATAGCGGTTGGGGTAGCGGCTATCGTTATGACAGCAGGAGCAGCAACTCCCTTGGTGGTTGGGGCCTTTGTTGCTGGCAGTGGTACAGTTGCTTATGGGGTGTCGAATCTGTATGAGGCTGGGCACAACATTTATCTAGGCAGCGTTGGCGATGGGGTCACAGTGGCTACCAATCCTATTCGGGATACCTTGTTTATGGGGAATGACAGGCTGTACCACCAGGTTGGTGGCTTGTTTACAACAGCTAGCGCAGCATTAATCCCGATCGGACAGACCAAGAGTGTTGCCAAGGGCTTAACGGAGTTCACGATCGGGGAGGTTGGCGGCTTTATCAGTGGTCAAGCCAGCTATCATGGCACCAGGCTCTTAGGCGGCAGTGAGCAAGACGCCCAAAGAGCTACATTGGTAGGGAATATCCTAGGAGGATTCGCCGCCTCAAGCGCCGCCAGACGGTTCAGCTTGAATGAGCCAATAGCAGCTAGAGTGACGAAACCGACCTACAGCCGCCAGCAGCTTTTGAAGAACCTTGAGAACAGCAGGTTAGCAAGGCAAAGCTCGAGGTTTAAGAATTATGTAGCAAGAGAAAAATTCACGACAACCCTTGCGGGCATGAGTCCTGAAGATAGTCAGCGCTACATTCAATGGCACAAATACGCAAAGGCTGGACTTAGTCCGTCAGATCGAGTAAGAATTTTAAAAATATCTGAGAAGGCACCTAAAGTTGAGTATATTCCAGACACATATACCAAGCAAGAAATACTTGACATAAAACCAAATCCCGACGAAAGAATTTTTCGGCCAAAGGTTAAACGGTACCTTACTTCAGATTATATTAAAGCACATAGACGACAGTTTGATAATGGAGCAGCCAAGTTCCAAAAATTTAAGCCTAATGTTACTTATCAAAAAGGAATAGTCGGAGATGAATTTGGTAATAGTTTTTGGTTGAGTAAAGATCATGCAGATATTATTCAAGATGTTGCCAAAGGTGATAATCGTCTCTACGAGACGCTACTTGGTTTCGATGAAGGGTATTTGGGAGATGGCCCTCTTTACCGATTAGATGTTTCACCAGAGGTTATTTCAGAGAAAGGTATTTCTATTCCAAGTGGTAATGAAAAGAGTGCTAATAGCTGGTGGCGACCTGGAGGTCGTACCTATCCAGGTGATATGCCAGAGGGAGTTATGAAAGATATCAGTACAAGTAAAGGAGATCACACATGGCACGTAGTCAATTAGAGTGGGAAGATGTTAGTCAATATGAGGAAGTCAAGGGTTATGGCCAACAGGTGTGGAAGCATCAGGGGACTTACTATCTAGTGACTAATGAAGGCGGTATAGCTGAGCAGCGAGTAGTATATGAGTTGCCGTATGATTTATTCCAATTATTGGAACAAGGAAAACGGAATTTAGGGGAGATTGCTTTTAAATTACGATATGATTGCTGGCCACCAACGGAAGAAGAGAAAAGAGCTAGTGATAAAGCATTTTTACAAAGATCCCCAATAGCCTTAATTGCAGATCCAACAAGTTGGGAACTTTTTACCCAAGAAGAGCTAAGAAAACTGATTCCAATCGCAGAGCAAAAATGGATAGATTGGAAGGGAAAGCTGCCAGATGATTATGTCAGTCCTTTGAAATAATGTTTAAGATAGCGGAGCAGTGATTAGCTCTGCTATTTTAAAGCATGTTCTTAATAATTAGCCTGCGACCGCTTATCAGGGAGTAGTTCGTCACCTTGAGATCAATGCCAAGCGTCTCCAAGCAGCGCAGGAGCGGGATCAGGCTCGCTTTGAGGCAGTAGCCGCAGCGGACAGGGCCAGTCAGGGCTGGGTGGACCTAGCGCTCAGCCTTGTGACAATAGCGGTTGGAGTTGCGGCTATCGTCATGACAGCAGGGGCAGCGACTCCCTTGGTTGTTGGAGCTTGTGTGGTTGGCAGTGGAACAGTTGCTTATGGGGCGTCGAACTTGTATGAGGCTGGCCATAACATTTATCTAGGCCAGAAGGGCGATGGACTCACAGTGGCTACCAATCCCCTTCGGGATACCTTGTTCATGGGGAATGACAGGCTATACCACCAAGTTGGCGGGCTGTTCACAACAGCCAGTGCAGCACTAATTCCGATTGGTCAGACCAAGAGTGTTGCCAAGGGCTTGACAGAGTTTACGATCGGTGAGGTTGGCGGCTTTATCGGTGGTCAGGCCAGCTATCATGGCACCAAGCTCTTAGGCGGCAGTGAGCAAGATGCCCAAAGAGCTACCTTGGTAGGGAATATCCTAGCAGGCTATGCCGCCTCAAGTGCCGCCAGAAGGTTCAGCTTGAATGAGCCAATAGCAGCTAGAGTGACGAAACCGACCTACAATCACCAGCAGCTTTTGAAGAACCTTGAGAACAGCAGGCTGGCAAGGCAAAGCTCAAGGTTTAAGAGCTATGTAGCTAGAGAAAAGTTAGTGGGGCTTAAAACAGCTATTGCTAGAAAAGTAAAAGGTTTTAATCCGGAGATAGCTAGTACCAAACAAAAGGGTAATTTTGGTGAGATAATGGCTGATGCAAATTTATCTAAACCAATACAAGGAGATAGGGTTACATATAATCTTCGTCGTGTTGGACGTGATGTTCCTAGAAGTCTTGATACCAGACTAGAGAAGGGAATTGATGGTATCTATATAAACGAAGCAGATGGACCTAGCGTTGTTATTAACGAGGCAAAATATGGTTCTTCTACGCTTAATCCCAAAACATCAGATGGTAAACAGATGAATCGTGATTGGATTGAAAATAGAATCATAGAGACAAATTTTGAAAATCTAGAAGATTATTTAAAGGTACGTAATGCTATGCGTCAAGGTGACTATGATTCTGTGTTAAGTAAAGTTGATGCAAAGGGTAATGTTCATCACTATCGATTAGATGAAGATGCTAATATCATAAGTGATTGGCCGTAAAGGAAAGGAAGGCTATGAAAACAAGAGATAAATTAAATACATTGGAAAATTACCAAAAAGTAATAATGTTTCACCAGTGCGTTATTGAAAGTGACTTAGAAAAAATTGAAGACTTGTTAAGAGATGAGAGAAACGGAATTCAAAAAAGTAAGATTGATAATCAGCAAGTTATTCATAATACGAAAAGATGGATGGCTAGAGATTTATTTAAAATTTTTAAAGCTACCTATTCAGCTGGCTATCCAATTTCTGAAGTGAAAAAGGCATTTTTAGATTATTTAGATGTTAAATGTCAAGTATTAGACGGTCAAGTTGCTTATTTAAATGATCTAGACATTATTTCTATAGCGATCTTATTAGATATTGATACAGAGACGATTGCACCTTTTATAGATAATATTGAACAAGTGGGCTATGATGATTTTTTAATAGATTTTCTTATTCGTTGGTATCGTCCAGAATGGAAACAGCACGATGACATTAGTTTTAAACGTCCTTATGGTCACGCTCAAAAAATTATTCAAGCACCGGATAAAGAACAGGCACTAGGCTTCTTGCGGAACTATATATTTAGCAAATGGTATGCAGGTTCTAATGACGCTCCTTGGTATAATAATCACAAAGCAAAAAATCCAGTTTTTCATGTAGGTTACTGGAGTTTTGAGAGCGGTGCAATGGCTAAGATTTTAGAGTTAGATGATAGCAGCTTAAAAGATCAACAATATTATCCGTATGATTTAGTACATTGGAAAAATGTATGACATTGACAAGTTGAAGAAACTCATACAAAGTGCAGAAAAAGAACCTTGAGAACAGCAGGCTAGCAAGGGAGAGCTCAAGGTTTGATGATTACTTTCGAAGAGAGTACCAGTTAAAAGGAAGGTATTTTGCAGAAAGAATCACCATGCCAGATGGAAAATATGCTTATCTGTCCAGTGACCTTGATAAAGCTACCGGAACCCCAATTCCTGTCCGATATAGAAATTACCTTAAGGCTGATGGATCTATTAGTTGGCCAAACTATAATGGCTTTAGTCTTGATGTAAAGGGAAAGTCTATTATGGCCCCGGCTTTCCTAAAAACAGGCGATTTACTTGATAGGTATGGGGAATCTGGAGGACCGTTCACGAGTCCAATCATTAACCATAAGGTTATTTCCTTTAACAAGCGAGGCTTACCCTATCCAGAGGGCTATCAAAATTATCATCAGTACAGGATTCTTCAAGATATTACAATAGAAAATGTTAAGTTTGACTATGATAATCTAGCTTATAAAGATAAATTTATTTTAGATAAATTAATGAAGGATTATAAATTCTCGTTAGATGACATAGCAACTCCACAAAAAGGAATGATTGATCTTGTCTTTGGTTCTGGTGGAGGTATCTAAAGAAAGCTAGGAACTTCTGTAAGTTGGTATGAAAAATTGGGTTTAATTAAGGAGATAAAGTAGATGAAAAATTTAGATCATCAAAAGGCAGAACTATTAGAAGCAATCCATCAATTAGGTTATGATAGTCTAAGGTATTCCATTTTTTCTAAAGAGAGACCAGGAGAATGGGAAGTAGTTATTGAATATGATGATACTAGTGGAGTGTATCTTGTTTATGGAACCATGGATAGAAGTAGCTATCATGGAAAGACAGCGTATCGTAAATTTAATGCTGCAAAGGAGGGCTTCATGACATTTTTAGAAGATATTGTGATGATAAATAAATACTATGTGGAAGAGGGCATGCCTGTAAATTACGATTCTCCTTTGTGGTCAAACAATTAATACAAAGAAAGGAGATCACACATGGCACGCAGTCAATTAGAGTGGGAAGATAAATGAAATAATGGTCCTAGGAAATGTCCCAACTGGAAACTATCTTATGAACTCTTTTATGGAAAAGTGTTGCACTTCATTGGATAATGTACCACCTGAAAAGTATTGGTAGAGTTGGTAGAAAGTAAAAAAGCACCGATTCGGTGCTCCCCTTTTCAGGTTGATTACGGACAAAGCCTTATTTTAACTTTGCTATGCTGTATTGAATAGTTTTAATGTCAGTAAATGATTACAAGGTAACAGTTGCAGTAGTAATTGGTCTTCATGCTTGCTATTAAGCAAGTAACGATTGCCAATGATGAGTAATACTGCGATAGTGATTGTCATTGTATGGCCTCTTTTCTGCTGGCATAATGGGGACAAATTAAGGGAATTGTAACTTCCCTTTACCCACCAGAGGGGATTTATGCTTGCGATAGCTTAGGTTGTCGGTCAGGTTAATCAATATTTTCAGGTAAGATATGTTTGATGTAGTGGTTGTTGAGGAAATTACCCTTACTTTTATTTTCCTACCCTACTATTGGCAGAAAAGTACCATAGAATGAACTGGTCTGTTTAATCTGTGATTTATCAAACGATTGTCAATCTTTTGGCAATAGCTCGTTTGCTGTTACACCAAAAATGTTATGCAGCTTGATTAACTTTTTGATTGGAGCTTTGCGCTGGCCATTTTCTACCATACTGAGAGTTAGTTTGTTGGTTTCTAGTAGCTCAGCAAGTTGGCTTTGACTTGGTTTAGCAAGCTTTCTTTGGTGGTGTATTTACTTATGCTTCCTTGGCAGCGAGAGTAAGGCAGAGGCTCATGACCCTGCTTAGCCTTGATAACGATGTGAGTGTGATGCTTTCCAGCAGAGAGTACTGTGATATGTTTATCTTTTATTCCGAGCGATTCTGTGGTATTCTTAAGGTCTTTCATATGAGCTTTTCTAATGAGTTGTTTGATCGCTTTTCATGATAAGTCTTATGGGACTTTTTGATGCACAAAAAGCCCTATAATCTCCATGGTGGACTTACCCACTACAGAAATGATAGAGCCAAAAATCTCCATTTGAGGATTTTTTTGTAACCAAATGAAGCAGTCGTTCGTTATATAGGTGAAGAAGGGAGGGGAGAATTATCAGGCTAGATGCTTATGAAAGAGAGCTAGTGGCTTATTCTAAGGAAATTATTGCCTACCTAGTGAGATCAGGTGTTGCTAAGGAGCTAGCGCGTGATATTAGTCAGGACGTTTTGTTAAAAATGCTTGAGAGTGACCTTGCTTTGCCTCCTGAAAAAATACGTGCCTGGATGTATCGGGTCGCTGTTAGAAAATACATTGACCAATACAGGCGGGATAAGGCTTACTTGGATATTCTCCAAAGAGACTTTTTTCATCAAGAAAGGGTTGTTGAATTTGATCAGCCCAACTATGAGCCGCTCTATACAGCAGTCAATGAATTGCCAGAAAAATACCGCTGGGTTCTATCGCTTTATTACTTTCAGGACCTATCAGTCAAGGAGGTGGCATCTTTGCTCCATTGGTCTGTTAGCAGCGTCAAGGTCAACTTGATGCGGGGAAGACGATGCCTTAAAGAAAAACTAAAGAAAGCAGGTTATACCTATGACGATTTCAACTGATTTTGAAGCCATTGCTAAGCGCCATAAAAGGAGGCTGACCCTTAAATATGTAGTGCTGAGTGCTGGCTTAGCCTTAGTAGCTCTTGTGCTGGGCTATATGGGATTAAATCGATTGACCAGCATGAACGGTCAGTATTTGATGGCTTATTACAACAATCGTATACAAATTGCTTATCCTAATATTGATGTTAATAGCTTCTTTTATAATGCCAATTCGCAGTTTACTGGTGAGCTTCATTCTGAGCGAACCAAGGACATTGATGGCATTTCGGTGCCGTTTGAGCCCTATAGAGCTCCTTATTCCTTGGTTTTACGCCGAACTGATTCCAGCAATGAATACCTTGTTTCAGGTGATGATGGACGGTCAACTTATACAAGAGGCGCACATTATAAAATGCCTCGCTTCTTCAACACTAAGGCCAAGATCACAGAAAGCAATTATGACAAGCCAACGCAGGACCTAGACTTTATTGCTGACATGTCAGGACAGGCGGTTGAGGTAGCCATTACCTTTGATAAGCCTTATTTATTATCGGACATAGTCAAGCTGGTTCCAGACCAGCTAAAGCTGAATTGGATCTGGATTGGCACAGAAAGCAGCTATGACACCTCAGGGCTTTTCCCTGCTAATTTATATGGCTTTAAGCCAGACTGGAAGGCCAATATGACGTACAAGGAGCAAAAGCAGTTAGATGAAAAAATAAACAATATCCTAAAAAAGGACAACGAGGCTGATCTGTCTAAGCTTAATGCTGCTTACGATAAGCCAGTTACCCCGACGGTGGCTCTGCAAAATTCCTATGATACCTTCAGGCATTATCTACAGGAGGCAGTTGACAATCACTGGATTAATAATACCTATGGCGACGCTAATGGAACTCATTTAAGTGAGCAGGAGGATGTGGCCTTATTTCTAAAAAACAATCGCAATGTCAAAACAGCTAAGTTTGCTGGCATTATTTTAACCGGCAAGGCTGAGCAGTTTGCCTCCTTAAAAACGGCTGATTGGATCTATGCTTCAAATATTGGTCAGTCTGTTACCATTCAGCCCTATCATCAGCTAACTAAGTAAATAAAAAGCTTGTGCTGACAATCAAGCGCATCAGGCAAAGGATAAAAGCTTAAAAGATTAAGTCAAGCAATCGATGCTTAAAAAAGCTCCAGCTTAGGTCAAAAGACGTCAAAAGGCTCTTGGAGGTCAGTGTTTGATCACTGCTTCTGGGGCTTTTTGCTTTGCTGCAATCAAAAAAGCTTGAAGCAGCTCTCTCAATTGAGCATGTCCTTCAAGCTGAGACTCTTATATTTTATAGTATTTGTAAGTATAGTTTTAGCTAGCCTTCTTTTAAGCCCAAGGAATTAGCTTACTGTTTAGTATCTTTTTCTAAATTATTGATAATAACTGGATAATCCTTCAATGCAGACTTCATGTCATTTAGAGTGCTTTGGTATGCTGTTTGGTCTGAAGCTACCAATGCTAGCTTGTCATTCCATGCTTTATAGTTTAATGGCTCTGCCTTTAGAGCAGCATCTAAATGATTAAGCTTAGTCTCCTTGTCAGTAGCTGCTTCAGCCTTATATCGTTCATATTCTGAGGCATTATAAGCGTCTATATTAAGAGAGTAGACGTTATGAATTTGGACATAAGGAAGTGTTGTGTTGTAGTTACCACAGCCTGTCCAGCCTGAGACATCATAGCCGAGCTGATAGGTATGGTCAGCATTTAAGTAGATATAAGCACAGTGACCTGGTTGTCCAATCGGAAAGGCTGGCACACCGTAAGCCTGTGCTAGCACACTACTTAATTTAGACATGGCACCGCAGACACCACCATATTTGATGACTTCCTTGATGGTTGGATTTGGTCCGTAAAAGCCAGAGCTGTGGACGCTCACACCTGTTTCTGGGTTGGTCCCGACATAACTGATTAGCGAATAGCCCTTAGTGATGTCATTACGGTTAATCATAGCAGGCTTATTGGTTTCAACGTATTGTCTTAGCCATTTCATGTCCTCATCAGTAATTTTGGCATTGACGACATTTCGGATTTGCTCAACAGTTAAGCTGTAAAAATCTTCAAATAAGACATTGCCTTGCTCGGCCTCTGCAAAGGTTACAAATCTTTCAAGAGGATCAATCTTTTGGCTCTCATTGTACCAAGCGCCCACAGGCTTGGTAAATTCCAAGGCAACCGCAATAGCCATTTTGAGTTGAATACCTTGATGTGAGGCTTTGTATTTATCCCAAATCTTAAACCACAATTCCAATGCTTCTAGCTCATTGGTGAGGTTATAGGTGTTTTTGAATTGGTATGATGACATGCCACCCTGTGCTGCAGAATGGGCATAGCCTGCACCAAGATATAATTGCATTGCTTCATTATCTTTGAGCAACCAATCAATAAAGGCTTTATGCTTGTCGTCTTTCTTCTTGAAGTCCTCGATTTTTTCCTTGGTTAGTCTTTTTTCAACGGCTTGTACGAGTGTATTAGTAGCTTTAGCCTCTAGTGCAAATACAGAAGCCAAACCACCCTTGGTGATTCGAATCTCTGCCTTATTTTTAGGGAGGCTAAGAGAAACAGCCTTGTTTTCTTCATCATAGGCTTTGACTCTAGTATGGTGCTCACTACCAGTTAGGCGGATCTTGTAGCCCACCTTGAAGGGAATAGTCTCTGTTTTAGCTGTTAGAACTTGGTTTCCGATAAAGTCTTGTGTGTAGACAACCTTGTCTTTTAAGTCTAAGACCTCAAGCTTTTCGTAAGTCCCACTGAAGTAAACATGTGGCTTAGCCTTTTTGGTTTTTAGAGTTAAGGTAGAGGCGTTGTAGTCAACCTTTAAGGTTGCGTATTCTGCATTGCCTAAGCCAAGGAAATGTAGGGTTCTATTTTTCTCATCAATACGCTCAAGCTGCCCGTTTCTCACCACATAAGTGTAAGGGTTGGTATTGTTTTGCTTTAGAGCGTCATTGTGGTTAGTGTAGAAGCGGTTAGGCTCCTGCTTAGTGATGACTAGGTAATAGCCTTCCTTGAGAGTAAGGCTTTCTGTTTTAGCTGTTTGGGAAACATTACCCACGTATTCCTTAGCATAAACGATTTCTTTTTTCTCATTGAGAATGGTTAGGGTAGCGTAATTGTTAGCGATGTAAGAGTGTGGCTGTCCTTTTTTAGTGACTAAGCTTGCAGTGTAGCTGCCGTCAGCATAGAAGTAGAGCTGGGCAAAGATACCATTTCCTAGCCCTTGTAGGGTAAACTGTTGTAATAGGCTAGCTGCCTTATCCAGTAGGCTTAGGATTTGCTCTTTTTCAGGCTCTGTTGAGTCAGTCGCCTTTTTCCTAAGAGCATCTATTTTTTCTTGTGTGACACCACTTGCTAGCTTACTTGTAGACTCATCTGTAAATAGAGTCAGTACCTCAGACTCAAGCTCTGAGCCTGTTTTAGACCTCATTAGCTCTAGTGAGTGGTCAAGAAGCTTTAAGGTTGCTTGATTTTTAGAGAGTGTTAATGGCGCTTCTACCGCATAATCATCGTAGAATTTCACTCTGGTATGGTGCTCACTACCTGTTAAGCGGATCTTGTAGCCTACTTTAAAAGGAATGGTCTCTGTTTTAGCTTCGAGGACTTGAGTTCCAATGAAGTCCTTTGTGTAGATCACTTGATTTTCTGTATCTAGGACCTCAAGCTTTTCATAAGACCCACTGAAGTAAACATGTGGCTTGGTCTGCTTGGTTTTGAGGGTTAGGGTAGAGGCATTGTAATCAACCCTTAAGGTTGCGTATTCTGCATTGCCTAAGCCAAGGAAGCGCAGCGTTCTATTGCTGTCATCAATACGCTCAAGCTGCCCATCTCTCACCACATAAGTGTAAGGGTTGGTATTGTTTTGCTTTAGAGCGTCATTGTGGTTAGTGTAGAAGCGGTTAGGCTCCTGCTTATTGATGATGAGGTAATAGCCCTCTTTTAGCTCAAGCTCTTCTGTTTGTGCTACCTGAGAAACGTTACCGACATATTCCTTTGAATAGACGGTTTCTTTTTTGTTATTAAGAATCGTTATCGTAGCGTAATTAGTAGAGAAATAAGAGTGAGGCTGGCCCCTTTTAGTGATCAAACTTGCAGTGTAGCTGCCATCAGCATAGAAGTAAAGTTGAGCAAAGACACCATTGCCTAACCCTTGTAGGGTAAACTGCTGTAATAGGCTAGCTGCCTTATCTAGTAGACCTAGGATTTGCTCTTTTTCAGGCTCTGTTGAGTCAGTCGCCTTTTGCTTTAAGGTATCTATTTTTTCTTGTGTGACAC
Organism: Streptococcus equi subsp. zooepidemicus; assembly: GCF_015689395.1. Classification (NCBI taxonomy): domain Bacteria; kingdom Bacillati; phylum Bacillota; class Bacilli; order Lactobacillales; family Streptococcaceae; genus Streptococcus; species Streptococcus equi. The sequence goes on along the minus strand of NZ_CP065054.1, from coordinate 1,464,888 downwards.
CACTTGCCAGCTTACTGCAGGAGTTATCTGTAAATAAGGCTTGGGTATCAGTCATCAGTTGTGATGGCTTAGCCTCGGCAGAAGGAGCAGCTGTATCACCTGCATTAACTGTAGCGGCTGTTCCATCAGAAGCATCAGTAGTTGCATAAACAATTGCTGGAGAGAGCTGATGTAATGTTAATATTCCAACACATGCTAGTGCTATTATTTTCTTTAGTTTCATCGTTATAAAGTCCTTTTACAATAATATAAAGTGATTCAAAACTCTGGGAAAAGAATAGCTAGCCTTAAAACTATACTCGCAAATACTATAAAATAGAAAGACTATTTACCCTTCTTAGCTCTTGATGCTGTGATGACGATATTGTTACGGTGTTAAAAATCCTATCCCTCCTTTTTGACTATTTTGTCTTTCTTATTCCATAATATTAAAAAATCAGAATATGTCAATATATATTTTCTTTAATCCTAGAAATGATAAATATGTTTGGAAAAATCTTAATCATTGATAGCCTTAAAATGTTATTATAACAGTGTTTTGTGATTTAAATAAGTAAATTTTTAAAATGGTTAAATAGACTATAAAATTAACGAAATATAATAAAAAAGATAGAAAATATTAACAAGCTAACTCTGTGATCATCGACCACGATAGACACATGAAAGATTTTTAGCAAGAAAATAAAGCTTCCTGTATTTCAATGTTCGTCCATTTTAAGACTATGTACGATTTTGTATAGATTCGACTATAGGAAGGACGTTGAAGGTGTCACCTTTAATCGATATTATCATTCGGAAATAGCTGTTTCGTGCGTCTGTCATGGACCATCAAGTCTCCACTATCTTAGTTTTGGATCGGTATGTCCTGCCTATGATTTATAGATCTCAGAATGCATTATCTCTTAACAATTCAACTCTCCTCCAAAAGTATGCAAATGCCTAGGGCCTTGAAAAGCAAAAAACGGTAAAGAGCTGATTGCCTGAGAGAAGACGAAAACACTTTCCTTTTTTGTATGTCAGGGTTGTTGAAATCAAGGATAACGATAAATCCGTTAAAGTTCCTCACTTACTGCTTGCAATTTCCTTATAATTTGCTACAATAGTAAGGTAAAGTTAGACTGTATTGCCTACCGTCTATCTATAAAATATATTTTATTGGAGGCTTTTCCTAAAATGGCAAAAGAAAAATACGATCGTAGTAAACCCCACGTTAACATTGGTACAATTGGACACGTTGACCATGGTAAAACTACTTTAACAGCTGCAATCACAACTGTTCTTGCACGTCGTCTACCAAGCTCAGTTAACCAACCAAAAGACTACGCTTCAATTGATGCTGCTCCAGAAGAACGCGAACGCGGAATCACTATCAACACTGCACACGTTGAGTACGAAACTGCTACACGTCACTATGCGCACATCGACGCGCCAGGACACGCGGACTACGTTAAAAACATGATCACTGGTGCCGCTCAAATGGACGGAGCTATCCTTGTAGTTGCTTCAACTGACGGACCAATGCCACAAACTCGTGAGCACATCCTTCTTTCACGTCAGGTTGGTGTTAAGCACCTTATCGTGTTCATGAACAAGGTTGACCTTGTTGACGATGAAGAATTGCTTGAGCTTGTTGAAATGGAAATTCGTGACCTTCTTTCAGAATACGATTTCCCAGGTGATGACCTTCCAGTTATCCAAGGTTCAGCGCTTAAGGCTCTTGAAGGCGACAGCAAATACGAAGATATCATCATGGAATTGATGGATACTGTTGATTCATACATTCCAGAACCAGAACGTGACACAGACAAGCCATTGCTTCTTCCAGTCGAGGACGTATTCTCAATCACTGGACGTGGTACTGTTGCTTCAGGACGTATCGACCGCGGTACTGTTCGTGTTAACGACGAAATCGAAATCGTTGGTATCAGAGACGAGATCAAAAAAGCAGTTGTTACTGGTGTCGAAATGTTCCGTAAACAGCTTGACGAAGGTCTTGCAGGGGACAACGTTGGTGTTCTTCTTCGTGGTGTACAACGTGATGAAATCGAACGTGGTCAAGTTATTGCTAAGCCAGGTTCTATCAACCCACACACTAAATTCAAAGGTGAAGTATACATCCTTACTAAAGAAGAAGGTGGACGTCACACACCATTCTTCAACAACTATCGTCCACAATTCTACTTCCGTACTACTGACGTAACAGGTTCAATCGAGCTTCCAGCAGGTACAGAAATGGTTATGCCTGGTGATAACGTGACTATTGACGTTGAGTTGATCCACCCAATCGCCGTAGAACAAGGTACTACATTCTCAATTCGTGAAGGTGGACGTACTGTTGGTTCAGGTATCGTTTCAGAAATCGAAGCTTAATTTTGATTAAGTTCCCAGATAACGATTAAAGTCAGACAGCTTAATTGTGAGAGCCCTTGTTTTAAGGGCTCTTTTTGCTCTGTTTATAAAGATGAGGACTTAGCGGGTCTGCTTAGCTAATCGATAAGCCTTATCGTTTGAAAATGGTTTCAGAAAATACTCTTTTCTTTGTGAAAATATTCCTAAAAGTCAGCCATTTTCTTTTATTAGCATAGAAATTGTGCTAGAATAGTAGATGTAAATAAAAAAAGAAGAGGTATGTGAAATGTCACGTAAACCAATTATTGCCGGTAACTGGAAAATGAACAAAAATCCTCAAGAGGCAAAAGCCTTTGTTGAGGCAGTAGTAAGCAAATTACCTTCAAACGATCTTGTTGACGTTGCAGTAGCAGCACCAGCTGTTGACTTGGTCACTACAATTGAGGCTGCTAAGGACTCTGTCCTTAAGGTTGCTGCGCAAAACTGTTATTTTGAAAATTCAGGCGCTTATACAGGCGAAACCTCTCCGAAGGTTCTTGCTGACATGGGAGCTGACTATGTGGTGATTGGTCACTCTGAGCGTCGTGACTATTTCCACGAAACTGATGAGGATATCAATAAAAAAGCAAAAACCATCTTTGCTAATGGCTTAACACCAATTATCTGCTGTGGTGAGTCTCTTGAGACCTATGAGGCTGGTCAGGCAGTAGCCTTTGTTGGTGCACAGGTGTCCGCGGCTCTAGAGGGGCTATCTGCTGAGCAGGTTGCTTCATTGGTATTGGCATATGAGCCAATCTGGGCTATCGGTACTGGTAAATCTGCCACTCAAGAAGATGCTCAAAGCATGTGTAAGGCTGTTCGCGATGTGGTTGCTGCTGACTTTGGTCAAGAGGTGGCAGACAAGGTTCGTGTACAGTATGGTGGTTCTGTGAAGCCTGAAAACATTAAGGAGTACATGGCTTGTCCAGATGTTGACGGAGCTCTTGTCGGTGGTGCATCACTAGAAGCAGATAGCTTCCTTGCCTTGCTTGATTTTGTCAACTAATGACAATTATAATATAGCTAAAAAGCTCAAGGGTTAATTCCTTGAGCTTTTGGTTTGCTTGATACCCTTCTTGAGCATGGGATCACCTATACCTTATTTTTAGGTTGGAAAGTTTACTAAAGGGGTTCTGAGTAAGACAATCAAGGATTTATTATTGTGGTCAATAGCCATTGGAAGGCTTAAAGGGCTGCTTAGCCACTAGCTTGACTTAGCTGCGACCAAGCATTGTCTTGATGGCCTGTATGGCTTTGTACTTGAAGGGCTTTGGATAATACCTAAAGGTTCCCATCTTTCGTGTGATATAGCCGTTAAAGTTTTGCTTAAAGCGTAAAACACCATCAGAGCCATCAAATTCACCCATGATACCAAGAAAATTATAGCAGCTGATTCCCTTTTCAATCGCTCTTAGCATGACATGTTCTTGTAATAGAGCTGGCGCGTAGAACCTGTTAAATTCTGGATAGGAGCCAGAAAAGAGATAGACAGCCTCCTGCGGGGTGTAAACAAAGAGACTACCAGCTAGAGGAACGTCTTTTTTGCCATACTTGATAATCAACTCCTGTGCTTCAGCTACCCGAACTTGAAAGGTATCAAATTGGCTGGAGAGCTCCCGAAGCCGATTTTGCTTCTTTTCTGATCTTGGGTTTTTAGCTAGGTCTGCCTCTAATTTAGCCATGCCTTGCTTTAGCCTGTCTTGGCTGTGCCTTAGGTTGGCGAGGTAGTCATCAAAATTGAGGGTTGCAACCATAAATTCACAGCTATCCCCAAAGCTATCATAGAAATCCTGATAATAAGATAGGGGCTTATCGGTATAATCTCTTCGACTAGATGTAGCAGCAGTAATTGCCTTGAATTGCGTTAGCTCATCACGACTGAGCTTATGTAGCTTAATGCCAAAGGTTTTGGCTTTTTTTAGCAGGGCTTTGCCTTTTTTACTGAAGGATTTGATTAAGTTAGCAGAGGTTAAGCCACTTAACTCTTTAACATAATGCCAATCGCCCTCACCGTTAGGATAGCCTGTTAACAGGCCATCATGTGTAAAATTGAGCTTTGTCAAGGCCTTGATCAGTTCTGGCTTTTCATCATCATTTGGGTGACCATCACTGGTAAAGGTCTGATAGGTATCGTAGGGCTTGATGACTAGCTCAAGAGCTCCCTGCTGTTTGGCATAGTCCTGTAGGGCTTTGTAAAAGGCTGTTGTGTAGGTCGTATCAGCCACTACGGGACCTGAGTTGATTTCCATGCGTAAGCCGCCGGCCATTGCTATACTGTAGAGAATGGCTGCAACCTTAATATCTTTCTGGTCACTGATTGCAAGGTATTGTGTTTGATAGCCACGCTTTTGCAGCAGCTCTGCCATTTCTATGGATTGAATGAAGGATTTATACTCCACTTGACTGCAAAATGAGCCAAAGGTTTCTTTGTCAATGATATCTAAAGCCATTAAGGGTTACTCCTTAGTTTTTTTCTCAGATTATAGGCTATCATGGCCACTTTTGAGATAGGTCCAACTGGAATGCTGAATTCTCCTGCAAATTCTTCGATAGCTGGGTTTAATCTTGCTTTAAACTGAAACAGTCCGCCATCTAATTGGTTTTCAACGCCTCCTAAATTGTGCCATTGACAACCGCGCTTAAAGGCCTCCTCTGCGGTATGATACCAGGTTAAGAGAGCTGCCTGATATTGGCGAAAGTCATTATCCATACCTGCGTATAGGTTTTCAGAGGTTCGCCCATAGATCAGCGTCAGGGTGGCTGCTAGAGGTACAATGCTTTTACCTGCTTGTATTTCTTTATCTAGAAAAGCCAGCTCCCTTTCAAGCCTTTTAATGGTATTTTGGTTTTCTGCGACCTTACCTGGCTTGCTGTTTTGGGTAAAGACTTGCTGATTGCTTAAGGCTTCCTCTAATTGCTGCTGTATGAGCGCTTTTTGCTTGGGAAGGTTCAATCTAGCCATGGTAATGTAAGCCTGATTAGCGTAAGTGGTCATTAATTTGTCATAATAGGAAATGCCACGCAAAGAAATGTGTTTTCGCTCCTCAGTCTTTTTCATCAGTGCTGAGAAGTCTTCAAGTAGCTCTGTTGAGCCAATAATAATCTCGACTCCCTTATTTTGAGCAGTTCGGATAGACTGTCTGGCTTTTTTTGATAAGCTTTGGAGCTTAAAGTCCTTGGCGTAAATGTTGGCCTGAAAGCGGGGCTGAATCGTTTGCTCAAGCTCTTTGGTTCTGCCAGTCCATTCAACACCGATGGTCTTTAAAAAATCAATAATGGAGAGGGTGAAGTCATTGTCCTTTCTTTCTTCACCTATTAAGGCCTGACTGATAAACAAGGAAGGATCGTATTTAATCATGAGAGCTCGCTTGGATTTACCATAAGCCTTTAGGCTAGTCATGACGAAGTTAACCAACTCAAAGTCAGAATAATCCATAATCGGCCCTCGAGGAATGTAAATCATGGTCATGCCTAGGGGGAGTCTCTTGATAAGGCAAGCAGCAGCAGCGACTTGCTTGTCATCCTGGTAAAAACCAATGAGCTCATGCTCCCAGTTATCCTTTACCTGAGCCCAATGAGCGCTTTGCAGCAGATTGACCTGAGGATGTGATAGGACAAACTGATCGTGCTCTTTAGCTGAAATTCCGATTTTATATGTATACATTAGTTTAATACCCACTTCCGAATAGCATGCGCTACGCCGCTGTCATTGTTTGATTTGGTGATGTATTTGGCCAGCTTTTTCAGCTCGGGAGCCCCATTTTCCATGACAACAGGGTTAGCAACCGCTTCAAGCATGGCTCGATCGTTTTCAGCATCGCCGATTGCCATCGTTTGGGACATGTCAATGCCAAGCTTTTTGGCAAGGTGACCAATAGCGGTGCCCTTGCTGACTGTTTTTGGTGTTAATTCGAGATAAAAAGGTGTTGATTTGACAATATTGTAGGTGTCATAGAAGGCTTGAGGAATCTGTTTGATGGCCTCATCTAAAAGGTCTGGCTCATCAATCATCATCATTTTGACGATCTCTTTGTCAGCCATCTCCTCAGGTGTTCGATAAAAAACAGGCATGTCCACAAGCCTTGCTTCTCGTACAGTGTATTTGCCGATATTTCGGTTAGCAGTATAGATGCCCTCTGTTGTGATGGCATGCATGTGAACGCCTAGCCTGCGGCTTAAATATTCTATGTCAAGGTAATCATCGTAGGTCATCAGCTCTTTGACCACCTCTTCACCGGTCGCAGTGTCTTGAATCAGTCCACCATTGAAGGTGATGACATGATCTCCCTTTTGATTTAGTTGCAATTGCTCTAATAATGAGATGACCCCAGCAATGGGACGTCCCGTAGCAATGACGATATGGACGCCTTGGGCTTTGGCCTCCTGTATGGCGTCAAAAACGTCATTAGTAACGCGTCGATCGTCAGTGAGTAAGGTGCCATCAATATCAATGGCAACAAGTTTGATAGACATGGAATTCTCCTTGGTTGTTCTGATTTGTAATCAATGATTTGCCACCTTCTATCTTACTAAAAATAGGTTCTTTTGTCATGAAAACAAAAGAGATTTTGGCAATATTAAAGGCTCTACTGTGTTTGGTGGCTTGTGCTTGTCAGAGCTCTAGCTGTCCTTATCGGGTAATATACCATTTTAAATCTAGAGCGTGATGAAAAAGCCAAAAGGACCTTGACTGGTCCTTAGTTGTTAAAATGAAAGTGTCCGTTAGAGATATAGCTGATAAAGGCTTCCTTATCTGATGTAAAGAGGTCATCAAGCTCTAACATTTCCTTTGGGAAATAAAAGCGTCTATCACCGTAGCTTGTGCCTGTGAGAGCTTTGACAATCGCAGAGAGCTGGGATAGCTCAGCCCTGCTGCCATCTTTTTGAATCATTTCAATTTGAGTTCTTGGATTTTCCAGCTCAGGACGGTAAATATCATAAGGAAGGTCAAAATTGACATGGATACCTGTATAATAATCAGGATCAAAACCAACTGCCTCAACCAGCTTTCGCAAACGCTCTAAATCCTGCTGTGATTCTTGGTCAAAGGTGACTGATTTTAAAATTTTTCGATTGATAAACCGACTCGACAGGTCTGATAGGATATGGTCCTCACTGTTAATCCATTGCTGGAAATAGGTATTGAGCACACCATCATCTAAGCAAAGATAATCAGCAAGCGTGAAACTTTTTTCAAAAAATGGAATGAGCCCAGGGGCTGTCTTTTGGAAATAGTCCTGCTGGCTAGGATAGAGAGCCTTAGCACGCTTCAGCAAATTTTGTAGGATCAGCTCGACGGCTCGACTGGCAGGGTGAAAATAAACCTGCATATACATTTGAAAGCGGCTGACAATGTAATCCTCTACGGCATGCATACCGCTGAGATCAAAAGCTATGCCATCTTTCACAGGTCGAATAACCCTAAGAATGCGCATTAGGTCAAATTGCCCATAATTAGCCGCAGAAAAGTAAGAGTCGCGCAGCAGATAATCCATGCGATCGCAGTCGATTTGGCTAGAGATCAGCTGCACTACCTGTTTATTGGGGTAAGTGTGGTTGATAACACTAGCTACCTTGTCAGGAAAATCAGGAGAGTAGCGCGTCAAAATCGCATTAATTTCCGTTTCTGGACTGGTAATGATATCTTGAGTAACAGCCTCGTGATCAGTATCAAATAGGGTCTCAAAGGTGTGCGAGTAAGCACCATGGCCAATATCATGCAAGAGCGCAGCAGTCATGGTTAAAAGCCCTTCTTCTTTATGCCAAAGGTCTGCATACTTTTCCTCGAAAATCTCTGTGACACGACGAGCAATCTCATAGACACCAAGACAGTGTGAAAAGCGGCTATGCTCGGCACCATGAAAGGTAAAGGCTGTTGTTGGTACCTGCTTAATTCGCCTTAGTCGTTGAAATTCCTTTGTATTGATTAGCTCGTAAATGAGCTGATGATTAACGTGGATATAGTTGTGAACAGGGTCACGAAATACTTTTTCATTCATGCTTCTATTATAGCAGAAATTGCGAAAATGGTCAGAAATTGGTAGAATAGACGAGCAAAACTCAAGAGAAAGAAGATATCATGAAGATTGAAATTAATAACAAGATCAGCTATGGTCAGGAAACAGAGCTAATCAAGGAGATTCATACTGGGGATTTGAGACAAAAGGCAGATGCTACCTATCTAATTTATCAAAATAATGACAACGAAAGAGTAGTGATTAAGTTCAATGCTGCTGAGCTAACGATGAGTCGCTTTTCAAAGCCTCAGTCTGTGATGAGGTTTCTTGCAAACAAAAAAACCTTGATCGCTATTCCGACGCCTGTAGGGATCCAGCAATTTTTGACAGATACGAGCCATTTTCACTTGGACCATGACCAGCAGACAGTGACCCTAGATTATGCTTTATTACAGGCCAGCACTGAGACGGCCTTTGCTCATTATCATTTGGAGATCAAGTGGTATTGATCTTAGCAAGAGGAAGTTCTTTGCTAGTCTCCTAAGCTGACAGCCGGTTTCTGCTGTTTGTATCTCGGCAATGACAGCCTAAGCTTGGCTATTAGTTGCCCTTTTATCTGGAAATCATCAGATGATTTGAGGCTTTTAAAAAATATTTCCCTGTTTTTTTCTTGTTTTTTGGTCATCATTTTATTATAATAGTGACTATATCAAGGGAGTAGCAGACGGTTAGCCGTGATTGTGTCGTCAATACGGAATTTCGATTTCCGGTACAATCTGAAACAGCGAGACTTGTTTAAGAAAAATAAACAGGTCTTTTTAGTTGAATAAAGCATAAAAAGACCAAGGAGGGACCAATTTGTCGAAAGAACAAAGACATGAAGCGTTCTATACGCAAAGTGAAGAAACAGTATTAGCTCAATTAGAGTCTAGTCGCAAGGGGCTAACGAGTGCAGAGGCCCAGCAGCGTCTAGTAGCTTACGGGCGCAATGAGCTTGACGAGGGTGAAAAGCGCAGCCTGTTCATGAAATTCCTTGATCAGTTTAAGGATTTGATGATTATTATTTTGGTTGCAGCGGCCTTTCTTTCTGTGGTAACAGAAGGGATGGAGGGCTTGACAGATGCTATCATTATTTTAGCTGTTGTTATCTTAAATGCAGCCTTCGGGGTTTATCAGGAAGGACAGGCAGAGGCAGCGATTGAGGCCTTAAAATCCATGTCTAGTCCCTTAGCACGTGTGCGTCGTGATGGTCATGTGATTGAGGTTGACTCTAAAGAGCTTGTTCCAGGCGATATAGTCCTGCTAGAGGCAGGAGATGTAGTACCAGCTGATATGCGTCTGTTAGAGGTCAATTCCTTAAAAATTGAGGAAGCTGCTCTTACTGGTGAGTCAGTTCCAGTTGAAAAGGACCTGTCAAGAGAGGTTTCTGCTGATGCTGGTATTGGTGATCGTGTTAACATGGGCTACCAAAACTCAAACGTTACTTATGGACGCGGTATGGGAGTTGTCACAAACACTGGTATGTACACTGAGGTAGGCCATATCGCTGGCATGCTGGCTAATGCTGATGAGACAGACACACCGCTAAAGCAAAACCTTGACAATCTATCTAAGATTTTAACCTATGCTATTCTTGTGATTGCAGCTGTGACCTTTGCAGTTGGTGTCTTTTTACGTGGTCAGCGCCCGCTTGAAGGCTTGATGACATCAGTGGCGCTTGCAGTTGCTGCCATTCCAGAGGGGCTTCCAGCTATTGTTACGGTTGTGCTTTCTCTTGGAACACAAGTGCTAGCAAAGCGTAACGCTATTATCCGTAAATTGCCTGCGGTCGAAACCCTTGGTTCAACTGAAATTATCGCCTCAGATAAAACTGGTACCTTGACCATGAACCAGATGACAGTTGAAAAGGTTTATACCAACGGAGCACTTCAAGAGTCATCAGCTGATATTGCCTTTGATAACAATACTCTTCGTGTGATGAATTTTGCCAATGATACTAAGGTTGATCCAGCAGGTAAGCTGATTGGTGATCCTACAGAGACTGCTTTGGTGCAATTTGGCTTAGATCATCGCTTTGATGTGCGTGAGGCTCTTGTTTCAGAACCTCGTGTGGCAGAATTACCATTTGATTCTGATCGTAAGCTGATGTCAACCATTCACAAGCAAGCTGACGGCGGATACTTCATCGCTGTTAAGGGTGCTCCTGACCAATTGTTGAAGCGTGTCACTCAAATCGAAGAAAATGGAGAGATTCGTCCGATTACAGAGGCTGATAGGCAAACGATTCTAGCTACTAATAAGGATCTGGCTAAGCAAGCCCTTCGTGTCTTGATGATGGCCTACAAATACATAGAAGCGATTCCAGCACTTGAAACAGAGGTGGTCGAAGCAGAGCTTATCTTCTCAGGTCTTGTTGGGATGATTGACCCAGAGCGTCCTGAAGCGGCTCAGGCTGTTAAGGTTGCTAAGGAGGCTGGTATTCGTCCGATCATGATTACTGGTGACCACCAGGATACAGCGGAAGCTATTGCCAAGCGTCTTGGCATTATCGAAGAAGATGGTGTTGACCATGTCTTTACGGGTGCTGAGCTCAATGAGCTGTCTGACGAAGCCTTCCAAAAGGTCTTTAGACAATATTCTGTTTATGCGCGTGTATCTCCAGAGCATAAGGTCCGTATCGTTAAGGCTTGGCAAAATGAAGGTAAGGTTGTTGCCATGACTGGTGATGGTGTCAATGATGCGCCGTCTCTTAAAACAGCTGATATTGGTATTGGTATGGGAATTACAGGTACAGAGGTTTCTAAGGGGGCTTCTGATATGGTCCTTGCCGATGATAACTTTGCAACCATTATCGTTGCTGTTGAAGAAGGACGTAAGGTCTTTTCAAACATTCAAAAAACAATTCAGTACCTGCTTTCTGCTAATATGGCTGAGGTCTTTACAATTTTTCTGGCTACCTTATTTGGCTGGGACGTGCTTCAGCCGGTTCACCTGCTTTGGATTAATCTGGTAACAGATACGCTGCCAGCGATCGCTCTTGGTGTTGAGCCTGCTGAGCCTGGTGTCATGAAGCACAAGCCTCGTGGACGCCAATCAAGCTTCTTTGACGGTGGTGTAAAAGAAGCTATTCTGTATCAGGGTGCCCTTCAGACAATCCTAGTGCTTGGTGTTTATGGCTTTGCCTTGATGTTCCCAGAGCATACAAGCTACCATGACGTGCATGCCGATGCTTTAACGATGGCTTATGTCACGCTTGGCCTTATTCAGCTGGTGCATGCTTATAATGTTAAGTCTGTTTATCAGTCTATCTTTACAGTTGGATTATTTAAGAATAAATTATTTAACTATTCTATCCCAGTAGCCTTTGTTGCCTTGATGGCTACAGTGGTTGTCCCTGGCTTTAACAAATTCTTCCATGTGACTCATTTAACCCTTACACAATGGCTAGTTGTTATTATTGGAAGTCTCTTGATGGTTGCGCTTGTTGAGCTTGTCAAGGCTATTCAGCGCTCACTTGGTCAAGATGACAAAGCGATTTAGGCGTCATCAGTAAAAAGATAAGAACACTTTCAAACTAACAAAATGGTCTGACGTTCATAGTTAAAAAATAATAGACTCCCCCTATAGCAAACAGTGCCCCAACAAACCATCACTAGAAGCTATAAGGGGAGCTTTTCTATGCCTAACAAAAATCTAAGATTAGTAGCAGGCAAACCTGAAGCAGTTCATGCGCACATATTACCTATCTGCTACTATTGCTCTAAAAGCAACCGGCTGATCGGACAGGTTGGTAATGGTGATAGTATAATCATGGTCTTCTGTAATACCGTATTTTCTCTTCCCCTTCAAGGGAACGATGAGGCCATCTCCATCAATAGTAGCTCCCTTGTGTCCAGTGGCTACGATTATGCCATTATCTGTATTGGAGTCGTATTTTTTAATAACACGCTCTGTTATAGAATACCGATATCCTATATCTCCCATATTCTTATATGTCCAACCACAATTTTCGTGCCATGTATCACGACCTTCTAGCTTCAGTAGCACTTTTTCGTCGCTTTCTAGGTATAGATCAGAGGAATATTCTATTTGTTCATACTTTGGTCTCACCGCAAGCTCTATACTCTCATTTGGCCTTAGATATTTCTTTCCCTGAAAGAAATAGTAAAGCTCATAGCGTTTTGAGAAGATGAAAACACCTACCAGCAACATCATTAATAACAGGATTTTTCGCTTCATTTTGACTTCTTCCTTTCCATATAACCATCTATACCGGCTTGGATCATTTGAGTATCACCCTCATTGTCTCCATAGTGACCTGATGATAAATTCTCAAACCACTTTGGTATATCCTTATCAGAAAAGACCTGGGCAATCCCGGCTGCCGTTTTTAAATAAGTCCCTGAAGCATCTAAAAAGCCTGTACCAACATAACCATAGAGGTAGTTCCCAGCGTAGTCGCCTGGCAATTCTGATTCCCACTGTCTTGACCAGACAGAATAGTTATGGCCATGATAGATTCTTGACTTCAAATCCAAGGGCTGACCCGTATTGACAAGATCATAAAATTGCTTGTTGTCAAGTATTATAGCACTTAATTGACTTCCAGCTACCTGTGAAAGGTAGGGAGCATTAACATTAACCGATAAGATATCATCTCCCATCTTGTTGATAATCAAACGAAAATCAATGCCCGACGATTGTAATTTTAGCCCTAGAAGTCGCTCAATTTTCTCTGCATAACTTCCTTCCTTATCAGGCTTCCACTCTCCATCATAATTACTTCTCACCTTCCAATAGTCATCAAAGGCTGGCTTATTGAGAAAATAGAGGTAATCCTCATAGGCAGCTACAAGTCGCTCTGATTTTTGTAGCGGCCTTTCAGAGCTGCTTTTGATGGCTTTAATGGTCTGAGTCAGTATGTTGTGATAATGGTTTTGAGTGTACTTTGAGGCATTGACAGGGCTAATCTCTTGATTCCTCAGGCTAGCCACCCAGCTCATATCTAGGCCGGCAGTCGAGTAGCTGCCGTCGCTGCTCATGAAGACCTGACTGAGCTGTGTTGCGCCCTGAATGGCTAACTGCAAAATAACTAAGCTGTCCCTAAAGCAGTCTGAGGTTTGAGTTAGAAACCATTCAAGGCTTTCCAATTTGGTCGTAACCTCTCGAATCCCTATTTCCAGCTGGTTTTTGGCATGGTATAGTGTAGAGGTATCAGACCAAAGGGTGCCATAGTCTCCGGTTAAAAGACTACTAATCTGCTTCATAAACGATTCGTTTTCATCAATCTGTGCTTGGATCACTTGCACTTGCCGTTCTCTTAGCCTCTTCAGCTCGGTTAATTGATCACGATCCAGGGTTCCGTATCTGGAAATCTGAGCATCTGCCCTTTGATAGGTGGTCAACTCCACCTGGATAGCATCAATCGCTGCTTGTAACTTTTTGATAGAGGGAATGATGATCGCTGTAAAAAGTCCCCTACCTGCTGTGTAAGCTGCTCCCTGTAGCTCTCCCGAATCCAGACTAGCAATGAGATGGTCGCAACCACTTGATAACCTGTCCGTTATCTCATTGGCTATTTGGATATTGTTTGTCACGGCCTGAATCAAGGCCTTTGACTCTGCTGCACTGTAGGTTACTCCCATCGTAAACGGCTCCTTTCACCGATAAGCTCTTCTTTGTCCCTCTCTAGTCTACGACGAACCCCCATCGTATAGGTTGACACGTGATCCAGATGCTCATCAACATAGCGATCCATTTGTCTGATCAAATGGTCATTGGCCTCTTGCTCTGCGTACTTTCCAGCATAGTCCTCAGGCATATGGTTCAATAGGGACTCAAGGGCAAAAGAGAGGTGCCGACAGTCTGCTTGGAGCTCCGAGACTGCTTGTTCATGTCGTCGTTTCATCGACAAAAGATCCTCCTCTAGCCACTCCAGCTGGTTGATCTGTTGGGTTAGGGCAAGAAATTTGTCTTCAGATTCTTCCTTGATCATGACTGATTCCCCCATCTTTTTGCTTCCTCTAGGTCTCTTTTCTCTAGTTTGGCCGCAAGCTGAGGAAATTTATTGGCCTGAATAAGGACTGCCTGACTAAAGTCGCTAACAGCCTGCAGCAGTTGATTAGAGACCTGACGTCCCTTTTCCATTCCTGCAATACCGCTGGTCACACTAAATGCAACGGACTGTTGGTGAACCCTACTGGTATCTACACCTACCAATTCGCTAATAGCGGCAGAGGCAGCCACAGGGCTTGATGTGATGGTATCACTCATACAATCTCTCCTTTATAACCATTGTGTCTTTCATTATATCACAGGATAGTAGCCATTGTGCTTGCAGCTCTTACCTAAATAAGAGCAACTGACCGAATTTTTTTGGGAATTCATTCCTCTTATAGTAGACTTGAAAGGACAAACAGTTAAGAGTTGAAGTCACAAGTGATACAGGATTAACTTGCTGGTCAAAAAAGCTTGCTTGCCATTATTGGCAGGTGCGAGATTTTACTGATGATGTTCTCAGAAATTGGCTAAAAGATCACACTAGTAGTGAAGAAGTAGCAGTCGCTTGTAAAAGAAGGCCTCGTATGACCTAAGGAGGACAGCTTTTTTGAAGAGCCTGTCAGTGATACACTATCGTTACGTTTATAATAACGACCATTGTCAAAAACGTCAAAACGGCCTTGCTCCTCTTGGTATGAGGAATAAGACCGTTGCTTAATGGTTTATTGTTTCATCAACCGGGTAGTTCAGGCTGATGCTGCGTTTTTTCTTATGCTAGCAAACAAGCGTTAAGCCTCGTGTTGCTTTGTCATCGTTATTAGAATGGCTGATTTTTTAAGGTCTAGAAGGCGAAAAAATCCTGTTAGAAGGTTGATTCTTGCCAATTAACCTGACAATCAAAAATTTGTTGCTTGGCTTCCTTGCTATGCCCTTCGATATCATCAATCAAAATGCTGGTTGCTTGCTCCCCTTCTTCGTAAGCAGGCTGGATAATAGTGGTAATGCTTGGTGATGATAGGCGAGTCCATTCGATGTTATCAAAGCCAACTAGACCAGTTTCTGGCAATGACACCTTTAGTGCTTTCATGGCAGTAAAAACCTTAGGCAGAGCCCAGCAGTTTGGGACAAATACCAGATTGTGACGATTTTTGTCAAATGCGTCTTGTAGAAACTGAGCAATTTCTTGAGAGCTGGTTTGGTTTTCATCAATGATCATTTGATGGTATTGAAGCTGATTAGCCTCTAAAACATCAATAAAACCAGAAGCACGCTCAATTCGTGTGCTCAGCAAATTAGGATTGCCAGTCACCATGATAAAGCTTTGATAGCCTTTGGTGATGCATTGCTGAATAGTGTCATAAACAGCGTCATAATTGTTGGTTTTGACCCAGTTTGTGCGATGCTCATAGAGCTGACTGTCAAAGAAAACCATGTGCTTTTTTTTCACTTCGATGATGCGTGAATACTTTCTAAAGTTGGAGGTTGGTTGAATGATAAAACCATCTACACCTAGATTAAGCATTTTTTCAATCAATTCGTCCTCACGTGAAGGATCATAGTTGCTGTTGCCGATGATAATTTGATACCCAAATTCTTGTGCCTTGCTTTCAATACCTTTGACAATCTGGTTGGAAAAGCTATTGGTAATGTCACCGATAACCACACCGATCAATTTGGTAGCCTTGGCATTGAGACTGCGAGCTGCAATGCTAGGCTTGTAGTTGGTGGCTTCAATAGCCTCCTTAATCCGGCTTTTTGTCTCCTGAGACATTTTATCAAATCGACCGTTGAGGTAGAAAGAAACAGTTGTTTTTGAAGTGTTAGCTAAGTCAGCAATATCATTGATCGTTACTTTGCGCTGCATTGCATAGACCCCTTTTTGTCATCATTAGTAGTTTTATTATAACATATGGAATGGTAATTGTTTTAATATTTCAGTCCAAGAATATGACCTTTGAAGAGGTCAAAAATGATCCTACTCTTTCTTAAGTTGCGACCTTCTGTAAGATTGGCGCGCAATCAGCCGCTAAATCATGTGCTTGTAGAGATATAAAGGATTAATTGTGCCAGAAGCCAGTAGAAGGAGGACGCCTTCCTCACAGCTAGCAGTAAAGGCTTGTGCTTAAAGGCTCTGCAGGGCAAAAGATCTGACTGAGGCTACGAGAGTTGATGGTGTCAATGCTTAGCTTTGCCCAATAGAAAAGAGACCTGCTCATCACTAATGGAGACCCTCCAATACTGATTAACAGAATCTCTAAGACTGCTAGGCTAACACACCTAACCAGCTGCCAACAATACCAATAATAACTGTTAGAATAACTAATTTATAGGTTGTCCATTTTTTCGTTTTAATGAGGTAATACATCAAGAGAGTGAAGAGGGCTGGCAGAAGAGCTGGTGCAATCTTATCCAGCATTCCCTGAATGGTCACAAATTTTTGGGCTGCATTTGCAGCGTCGACCTTGCCTGCTGCAAATGTGATGGGAACAGATATCTTAACAGAAGTAGCAGCTAGACCAGCAATCACTGTAACTCCGACAATATTTGCCATGCGAGATACAATTGCCATTTGTTCGCTTAATTTATCAATAAAGCTTGTCCCCACCTTGTAGCCATAGAGTCCAGAGCCAATTTTAATAGCTGTTAGAATAATATTCATGGCTAGGAAAAAGAGAATTGGCCCCAAAATCAGGCCGTCACTTGCTAAGGAAGCAGCAATGGTCGAAAAGAGTGGTGCTAAACAAAATTGCGAAAGGGAATCCCCGATACCTGCCAGAGGTCCCATGAGTGCCATCTTGATATTGCGGGTTTCTTCTTCAGGCCGATTATTTTCTAGCATGACCAGGTGTAGGCTGGTGATAAAAGGTAGGAAATGAGGGTTTGTATTGTAAAATGCACAATTGTCCTCTAGTGCTTTGTAAAGGCCTGTTTTGTCATTGCCAAAATGCTTTTTTAGGGCTGGGTAAACGACATTGGCATAGCCTATTCCTTGATAATTGCTATAGTTAAAGCCATTTTGCAGGAAAAAGGCTCTAAGAGCAGTTTTCAGATAATCACGCTTTGTGAGCTTATTAGATCCAGTCATCTTGTTGACCTCCTTGTTCAGCTGTTGTTGCATGCTTTGGTTTGTTGTAGTATTCATTTAGGGCGAAGATAATGCCTATGATGGCAATACCGATGGTTGGAATTTGCAGGTAAGCTGCACAGACATAACCAATTAAGACAAAAGGAATCAGCTCTTTTTTAGCCATAACAGATAGAATCATAGCAAAACCGATAGCAGGAAGCATTTTACCAGCAACGGTTAATCCATTTAGGAGGACAGGTGGGATATAATCAACCAAATGAAGTAAAGTATCCATTGACAAGGCGCCTAATAAACCAAGTCCTAAGCCAATCACAGCAAAAGCCCAGATGGTACCATTGGCAGCAAATGTAAAGCCTTTAATATTCCCTTTTTGAAGCTGTTTTTTAGCTGTTTCAGGAGCACCAGCAAAAGCTGTATAGGTAAAGGTTTGAAGAAATTGAATAGCAACGGCAATTGGTGTCGAAAGAGCTAAGGCAGCTTCCGGAGTAACTTTACCAGCACTGGTAATAGCCATCAAGGTGCCAAAGATACCAGGTCCGATTGGGTTGGGTGGCACAGTACCACCAGCACCGACACCAAATCCCATATAAGCTAATTCAGATATAGCTCCCATGCTAAGTGCTGTTGGCAAGTCCCCCAAGATAATGCCGACACCAAAAGACAGAATGATACAGCGATTGGTGTAGATACCAAGTAACATTCCGCTGAAACAAAAGGCTGTCCAAAGACCGATTAAAAGTGCTTGTAACAAATTGATATCCATATCAATTTCCTTTCTTAAATATAATCCAAAATATTAACCTCAGAGGCACCATTGCCAGCTGGAGTTGTTTTAGTGTTAAAGACAATATGATGATCGTGAGTCAATGTCCGAATAATAGCCTTGTCCTTGTCGCCTAGCGAAATGAATTGGGTAATGGCGATTTTATCGTCTGTTTTATGAATGTTTCCAAGATTGACCTCTTTAATGGGCACCCCTCCTTCAACCAAGCGCTTGATGTCTTCTAAATCCTTAACAACAATAAAGATTGTCTGAGCAGGGCTTGCTTTGTGAATCACGTCAATCACCTTTTGAATGGAAAAAAAGCGCATGGCAATGCTTGATGGAACGACAGTTTTCATCAGAGACTGTTGGATTTTGTCTTCAGCAACGGCATCATTAGCCACAATGACAGTGTTGCAATTTAAAAATTTGATCCATAGCTGGCCTTGACCATGAATCAAACGCTCATCAACTCTGGTCATGATAATGTTTGGTGGTGTCATAATATCTCCTTTAACAATAGTCTTTGTAGGCTAAATGCTATCAGCCTACCAATAAGGGGTCCAGTCCTTGTAAAAGCGCAGCAGGGCCTCTAAATAGTAGTAATCTCCCCAGATATTTCCTTCATCAACGCCCTTGCCAGAGTGCCAAGAGTAAACGCCATGACGTAAAAGTGGAGCACCAGGCTTGATGTCCTTGTTGGCATAGCTATCAATTAATGATCTGAGCATACAGTGCATGGCAGCTTGATAAGCTTTCTTGTCAGGATCATTCTCTGGTAAATGTTTTAACATCTCGTGAATACCACAAACAGCAATAGCAGTTGCGGAGCTGTCCTTAGACTGACCACTGCTATCTTCAAAGATCAAATCCCAATAGGATACCTGATCCTTGGGCAAGCGATTGAGGAAATAGTGCGTCATTCCTTTAAATAAGGCCATTAGCTGTGGATCCTTCAAGAAGCGATAGGTCAAGGGAATTCCATAGATTCCCCAAGCTTGTCCTCTGGCCCAGGCGGAGTCATCACTGTAACCTTGGCGTGTAACTCCTTTGATTGGATCACCTGTTTCAGGGTCAAAGTAGAAGGTATGGTAAGCAGAAGCGTCATCACGAATCACGTTGTTGGCTGAGGCATAAAAGTGATTGATAGCCATTTGACGATACCTGTCATCTCCTGTTTCTTGACTGGCAAAAAAGAGTAGCTGGATATTTAAAAGACAATCAATAATTAAGCGGTAATCTTCTGCTTTCCCGAGTTGTCCCCAGGCTTGAATAAAGCCGCCTTTTTCCTGATAGCGCTCAATCAATTTATCTGCTGCCTTTAAGGCTGCCTGTCTAGCTTCAGGTGTTTTTAAAAGTTTCCACTCAGCCATGCAAGAGGGTGAATAAAGAAATCCTAAATCATGATGGTCAAGCTCAATGCTTTTGGTGACGCGTTCTAAGAAGGACAGGTCATTTGCCTGTGCTAGTGACCTAATGGCGTCATCACCAGTGTATTCGTAGGCCAACCATAGGCAGCCGGTCCAAAAGCCATTGGTCCACTCGGTATTATCCATAATTGAGTAATGATTGTCCTTGGTGGCTGGTGTCGGGAAATCAGTACCAAAATAGTCCATGTTTAGTCGGATTTGCTTGAGGGCTAACAAAATAGCTGCCTCAATATCAGCTTTTGTTAGACATGGCTGCTGGCTGTAGGCTTCTGCTTGCATGAGAGGCTCAAGGCTAACCTCTTTGATCTGTCTGGTCATTAAATCCCTCCTTCATCAAGGTCTGCTTCATCAGCTTCACTAGAGAGGGACTTCCAATTACTGATCCCTTCCTTAGCTGTGGTTAATAGCTTAGCGACAGTTTGTTCTAGATCTAGCTGCTCTTGCCTGGCAAAGACTGCTTCTATTAGCATGGCTAGATTGAGTCCAGACAGGACATCAAGTGTGGTCTCAGAAAGCTCCTCCATCAAGGTAGCAGCTACCTTAAAGGGGGTGCCGCCTAGTAAGTCACAAAGCACAAGTGCCTGAGCCTTTGGCTGTAAGACTGCTGATAAGTGTTCATGCACATCAGCAGCAGTCATCTCAGCAGTAAAATCAATAGCAGTTATGCCTTCTTGCTTACCTGCAATTAATTCTAAGGACGAGACGATACCACTTGCAAAATGCCCATGACCAATAACAATAATAGAAATCATGAATAAGCTCCTTTTTAGTTTACCGGTTTACTCAGAAACATTGTAGCGCTTTCAAAAATGTTTGTCAACACTTTTTTGTTATTTTATCAAAATAAGCGATCAATATGGCCTAATTTTTGGGATCCTTATAGGAAGTAAAGCGAGTAAGAGCAAGAAAAATATAGCTAAGAAGCCTTCCTCAATAATGACAATAAGAAAGACTTTAGCTTTTTTTTGTGTTTTTACTAAAATGATTGACAAAATGGATTAGTCTTGCTATAGTTTTGGTAAACAGGTTTACTTAAATGTTGAGATTGAGAGGTAAAACAATGGAACATTTCTTTTCTTTAGAGGGCAAAATTGCCTTGATAACGGGAGCCTCGTATGGGATTGGCTTTGAGATTGCTAAGGCCTATGCCATGGCTGGAGCAAAGATCGTCTTTAATGACATCAAGCAGGATTTAGTGGATCAAGGATTAGCAGCTTATCGAGAGTTTGGCATTAAAGCTCATGGCTATGTTTGTGATGTCACTGATGAAGTAGGGATTCAAGAGATGGTGGCTCAGATTGAAAAAGAGGTTGGTATTATTGATATTCTTGTGAATAATGCAGGTATCATTAAACGGACACCGATGCTTGAGATGACGGCTAAGGATTTTCGTCAGGTGGTAGATATAGACCTAAATGCGCCATTTATTGTTTCAAAGGCAGTTCTGCCATCAATGATTAAAAAAGGGCATGGGAAAATCATCAATATCTGTTCGATGATGAGTGAGCTTGGTCGTGAAACGGTTAGTGCTTATGCAGCAGCTAAGGGTGGTCTTAAGATGTTAACCAAAAACATCGCCTCAGAATTTGGAGAAGCCAATATCCAGTGCAATGGCATTGGGCCTGGCTATATTGCAACGCCTCAGACAGCACCTTTAAGAGAGCGTCAGGCTGATGGCAGTCGTCACCCCTTTGACCAGTTTATTATTGCTAAGACTCCGGCAGCGCGTTGGGGAACTCCAGCAGATCTGGCTGGTCCAGCTATTTTTTTGGCTAGTGAGGCGAGTAATTTTGTCAATGGGCATATCCTTTATGTTGATGGAGGCATTTTAGCTTACATTGGCAAACAACCGTAAAGAAACAAAAAAGCATCAAAGGAGATTATAGAAGATGAAAATTGCATTAATTAATGAAAACAGTCAAGCAGCTAAAAACAATGTTATTTATGAGGCCTTAGTCTCCGTTACTGATAAGTATGGCTATGAGGTCTTTAATTATGGCATGTATGGTAAGGAGGGCGAAAGTCAGCTGACCTATGTGCAAAACGGGCTGTTAGCTTCTATTTTGTTGACCACCAAGGCAGCTGATTTTGTTGTAACGGGCTGTGGGACTGGTGTGGGAGCTATGCTGGCCTTAAATAGCTTTCCAGGTGTGACCTGTGGTCTTGCCAGCGAGCCAACAGAAGCCTACCTTTTTGCTCAGATTAATGGTGGCAATGCCTTGTCTATTCCATTTGCCAAGGGCTTTGGTTGGGGGGCAGAGCTTAACTTGACCCTGATGTTTGAGCGCTTATTTGCTGAGCCGATGGGGGGTGGCTATCCCAAAGAGAGAGCCATTCCAGAGCAACGTAACGCTAGAATCTTGGGCGAATTGAAGGCTATGACTTATCGTCCCTTGTTGGAGGTGTTAAAGGAGATTGACCAAGATTTCTTGAAGGAAACCATTTCTGGAGAGCACTTCCAGCATTATTTCTTTGTAAATGCTGAGCCATCAGACCTTGTCGACTACCTAAGAGAAATCCTTCAACAATAAGTCTTATCTGCAGCTATAGAAAGGATACCCCTATGACCAAGGTATTATTGGTGGGAGAGCCGCTGATTCGCATCAGTCCCAGTCATTTTCAGACATTAGGAAATGCCTGTCAAGCACAGCTGTATTTTGGTGGCTCAGAGGTTAATATTGCAAGAACACTTAGTGGCTTTGGAGCAGAGAGTAGCCTGCTGACTGCCCTTCCTGATAATCAGGTTGGCCGAAGCTTTGAGGCCTTTTTGAGGCAAAGCGGTGTTGCCACAGAGCATGTGCAATGGTGTGGTGATCGGGTTGGTGTTTATTATTTGGAAAATGGCTTTGGCTGCCGCCCTAGTCAGGTTGCTTATGATCGCTCTGCCTCTAGCTTTAGTTTACTGGGGCCACAAGGCCTGGATTATGGTAAACTATTTGAGGCAGTTACTCATTTTCATTTTAGTGGCATTACCTTGGCTTTAGGAAAAGTCAGTCAGGACCTGGTTGAGCAGCTGGCTATTGAGGCAATGAAGCGGCAGGTCTGTGTTTCCTTTGATTTGAATTTTCGCAGCTCAATGATTTCAGTCAGGGAGGCAAAGAGGCTGTTCTCTCATTTTGCACAGTATGCAGACCTGATCTTTGGTATGGAGCCTTTAATGTGTAATCAAGCTGATCAGGCCATGTTTGATAGAGACAAGGCAGATCAAGGTGCTGTCAAGGAGCGCTTGGCTGCCTTATATGAGACATATCACTTAAAAGCCATTTTTCACACAGAACGTCACATCGATGACCAAGGAGTCAATCATTACCTAGCCTATGCTTATGATGGGCAGCTCCATCGCTCCATTGAGCTATCAACGCCTGTTTTGCAACGAGTTGGCAGTGGCGATGCTTTTGTTGCAGGCTGCTTATATCAATTGATGAGAGGACAGGCTATTGCTACTGCGCTTGATTTTGCTGCTGTGACAGCTAGTCTTAAGTGTACAGTCGCTGATGATCAGCTCTTTGTTTCGGCTAATCAGGTTGATAGGGTGATGAGGGGAAACCGAGAGGTAAGAAGGTAATATGAGAAAATCAGAAATCATGTTAAGGCTAAAAGCCAATAAATTAGCCTTAGTCGTTCGGGGAGCTTCTAAAAAAGAAGCAATGGCTTGCAGCCTAGCAGGTATTGAAGGTGGGATCAAAACCATTGAGGTGGCCTATACTAATCCCTTTGCCAGTCAGGTTATTGCAGGCCTGCGTGAAGCAGTTGGCAATGATCCAGAGATCCTGATCGGGGCTGGGACGGTTCTTGATGATGTCACAGCAAGGCTAGCTATTTTAGCGGGTGCTCAATTTATTGTGTCTCCTAGCTTTAGCAGGCAGACAAGCCGCCTATGTCATCGCTATGCTATTGCTTATATTCCGGGCTGTATGACTATTGAGGAGGTCGTGACTGCCTTGGAATCAGGTGCAGAGATGGTCAAGGTCTTTCCAGGTGCCACAGTTGGCATGTCCTTTATTAAGGCAATCAAATCTCCTTTGCCGCAGGTTGATGTCATGGTAACAGGTGGCGTGACTGTCACAAATGTGTCAGACTGGTTTGCCGCAGGTGCTCAGGTGCTGGGAGTTGGAGGAGAATTTAATCAATTGGCAGCTCAGGGTCAATTTCAGGCAATCACAGCAAGGGCTGCAGATTACATGAGTAGCTGTTAAAGTCGGTCATAAAACATTAAAAAAGCAAGGAGGTATCAGATGAAGCAAAGAAAAAAACTATCATCTTCTGTTTGCTCTAGTATCATACTAGCTTGTTTATTTCGGGCACCAACAGTCTTAGCAGAAGAAAAAACAGCAGCAAAAGCCATTTCCAAGGAGCTTCAGAGGGTAAAGAAAGCACCACTAAAAACTGAGGAGGCTTCTCAAGAAAGCTCCCCAGACACTCAAGACGCGTCGTCAGTAGCTACGGAATCCAGTCTTGGGGAGCAGCTCATTCTCACAGGTGATAACCTGCTTAAAAATCCTCAATTTGATCAGACCAGTCCTGCTCAAGAGCATCAAAGTACAAGCCTTTGGAGCAAGGAGTCTGCAAATGATTGGAAGGATTATAAGGACGCTAGTAAGAGTCAGGGCTGTCCTAAAATTGCTGTCTCTGATAACAAGCTGACAATGACTAGCGATGGCAATCAGAGATTTAGAGGCTGTGTGCACCAAACCGTTGCCATCAATCCAGACAAGCAGTATTTGCTGACCTTTGACATTGAGACAAAGGATAAAACAGGTCAGGCTTTTGCGCGTATCATTGAAGAAATAAAGCAAGGTTCTGGTGCTGCAAAAGAGCAACGCTTGTGGCTTTCTCCGATGGCAACAGGAACTGAGAAAAAACACCAAGAAAAGCTTTATATCCCTAAGCTAAAGGTTAATCAAATCAAGCTAGAGCTCTTTTATGAGGCCGGTCATGGACAGGTGGTCTTTGATAACCTTTCTTTGAGAGAGGCTGGTGATAAGCCAAGTGATGACATCAAGATTGCTTCACATTACTTAGAGGAGCAAATCGTCCTGCCTTTAAATAAGCACTACCTCATGGAAATGGCTGACTATCATTATCAGATTGCAGCGGAGTCCAGCAACATTGTGCGCGTGGAAAATGGTCTTTTAATTCCTTTGGCGCAGGGGAAAACGCTTTTAGAGGTATTGGATCAAGAGGGGCAAAGAGTAGTAACGGTACCAGTTGAGATTTTAGCAGCAGAAGACCCTCAAACAACCTCCTTGATCACAAAGTGGTGTGAGGTGATTTTGGGGGCTGAAAACTTTGACCGATCAAGTCCAGCCATGGTGGCATTAAACCAAAAACTGGACGACAGCGTGACCAAGAATCTAGCTGTTCTGACCAAGGATCAGAAAAGCACATACCTTTGGAGTGATTTGGCGGATCTTCATCAATCGTCTCATATGACAGCTACCTGTAGGCGTTTAGAGGAAATGGCCAAGCAGGTGAGTAGCCTAGCCTCTAGGTATTATCAGGATAAGGAGCTGATAAGACTGATCAAGGATAAATTAGCCTGGCTGACACTTAATTACTATCATCCGCAAAAGGATATTGAAGGCAAGGCTAATTGGTGGGATTTTGAAATTGGTACCCCAAGAGCTATTGTCAATACCCTAGCCTTCATTTACCCTTATGTCACTCAAGAGGAGATCAAGCGCTATACTAAAGGAATTTCTCACTTTGTTCCTAATCCTAGACAATTTCGCTCAACCCTTGTGAATCCTTTTAAGGCTATTGGGGGTAACCTTGTTGATATGGGACGAATAAAGATTATTGAGGCTCTGTTAAAGCATGATAAGAAAGCGCTTCAAGACAGTATAGCAGCCCTAGATACCTTATTTGCTTTTCAGCCAAGGGGGTCAAAGGGTGAGGGCTTTTATGAAGATGGCTCTTATATTGACCATACCAATGTCGCCTACACTGGAGCCTATGGAAATGTCCTTATTGATGGCTTGTCTCAACTGGTACCATTAATTCAGCAATCGGCTGCTAGCTTAGACCAGAAAAAGCTAGAGGCCATGACCCATTGGATTGAGCAAGCATTCTTGCCCTTGATGGTTCATGGGGAGCTCATGGATATGAATCGTGGGCGTTCCATCAGTCGTGAAAATGCCTCCTCAAGGCAGGCAGCCTTAGAAGCGCTAAGAGGAATGCTAAGACTGGCTGACGCATTGCCAGAGCAAGCTAAAATCAGGATCAAGGCTGTTTTGGCCTTCCACAATCAGGAGGCTATTTTAGAGAGTCTATCAAGCTACTATGACATGAAGCTATTCAAGGAGCTCTTGGAGGATACCGCAATCCAAGCCAGTCCAGTCAAGAGTTATCTATCTCTTTTTAACCAGATGGATAAATTGGCCTACTACAATGCTGAAAAGGATTTTGCCTTTGCTTTATCCCTTCATTCCAACAAAACTCTGAATTTTGAAGCCATGAACAATGAAAATACGCGTGGCTGGTATACAGGAGATGGCATGTTTTATCTTTATAACAGTGATCTGGGGCATTACTCGGACCGCTTTTGGCCAACCGTTAATCCCTTAAAGATGGCTGGAACAACAGAAGCAGAGGTCCATCGAGAGGACGTGACGGTAGCTTATCTAAAAAAGCTGACCAATGATTATAAAGAAAAGGCCAAAGAAAAAGCGGGTATGTCTACCCAGCAATCGTCCTTTGTTGGAGCCATCAAGGCAGGAGACAAAACAGCCTTGGCTGTTATGGATTTTCAAAATTGGGATAGGACAGTCACTGCTAAGAAGTCTTGGACGATCTTAGATGACCAAATTGTTTTTCTTGGCACTGCCATCACTAGTCAGACACACCAAGCGGTGAGTACTACCATTGATCAACGCAAAGAAAACCCAGACAACAGCTACACTCTTTTTATCAATGGGCAGGAGACAGCACTAACAGAAGAGGTCCTGCATCGAGATGATGTGACCAGTCTTTTACTACTTTCTAAAGACGGTCAGGCCAATATTGGTTACCTTTTTGCTAAGCCAACATCATTAGCGCTGTCGCGAAAGGTGCAGTCAGGCCGCTGGTCTGAGATCAATACAAATAGCAAAAATGAAGACCTCATTTCCCAAAGCTTTATCACAATCAGTCAGGCTCATTCTCAGGCTAGTGATAGCTATGCCTACACCCTACTTCCAAATATCAGCAAAGCAGACTTTGACAAGGTGTGCAGCGAAGCACGTATTGAGGTGCTGCAAAATGACAGCAAGCTTCAGCTGATCCATGATAAGAAACAAGGCCTGTTGGCGGTGGTCAAATACAATCAGGCTAAGGAGGTGGTTAATGGTCAATTGAGTCTTGAAAAATCAGGCTTATACCTCTATCAAAAGGTGGGAAATGACTTTAAGCAGCTATCTTTTAAGGCCTTATCATAGCCATTCAAGCACATTAGTAATAAGCTAAAATCCCCCCCTGAGCTGAAGAGCTTAGGGGGGAATGTTATCTGATAGTAGAAAGATCTAGCCTTATCACTCAAGAAGTACGGGGTATCAGAGCAAGAACTGTTTTAATCTGAGTAAGCTTCTTGTGCTTGTCCTTAGGCTCAAGCTGATCAGGACTGAGTGACCACCCATTTAAACCGGGGAACAAGGTAGCTAGCGATAATGCTGCTAAGGCCAATAATGGTTAGCCAATAAAGCCAGCTGGAATCAAAGCTAAGCAAGAGATGACTTCCAAGGACAAGCACAACACCAGACCAAAACAGGATAAGGTTGATTGGGTTATCAGTGATAGTGACCTGATCTTGATTGGTTACGATTTTCTTGGCTTGCCTGCTATGCTTGATGGTCAAATAATCCTCAGCATCGGGGAGATCAATATCGATACTCTCACCCGGATAAAGCTTAACCTTGTGGGATTTTCCAATATTAACTGTCATAGCTGCTCCTATCTTTGTCAAACGTGTCTTGCGCCTTAGCTTCATTACTAAAATCCTCTCTAAAATAAAAGTCAAGAATAATCATGTCAGGTCTAGCATTCAAATGCTGTGAAAGACCAATATACCATAGCCTATGATACCAAAAAGCAGAAAGAATAGCGACTGTAAAAAATCTGAAAATAAGCTTTCTTACATCTATTCCCTGCTTTGAAAGCAGACTTTTGCAGGATCTATGCTAGAATAGAAGGAAAAGGAGGGCACTAATGGTTAAGGGAATAATATTTGACATGGACGGCGTTTTATTTGATACGGAGCCTTTTTATCTCAAACGTCGTGAAGCCTTTTTGACGAGTAAGGGCATTAGGATTGACCACCTCAGCCCCAAGGATTTTATTGGTGGTAATCTTCAACAGATTTGGGACAAGGTCTTGGCAGAGCAGGTTACTGCTAATGAGGCAAGAGATGTTGCTGCGGCTTATGAGGACTATAAGCTGTGCCATAAGCCTCCTTACCAAGAGCTTATGTTTAAAGGGGTCAAGTCCTGCCTCAAAGCTCTTAAAGGGCAGGGACTTAAGCTTGCTTTAGCCTCAAACTCTAGTCGTTGTGATATTTTGTTAGCTTTAGAGAGCAGTCATATCAAGGCTTATTTTGACCTTACACTGGCGCGTGAGGACGTCACAGCTGGTAAGCCTAATCCTGAGATTTATAACAAGGCTGCGCAGGCTCTGGGACTAGCTAAAGAAGAGCTTGTCGTTATCGAAGATAGTCAAAAGGGAATTGCCGCAGCTAAGGCTGCTGGCTTGAAGGTTCTGGCCATCAAGGACAAGCGTTACGGCATTGATCAAGGTCAGGCAGACCAATGCATTGATAGCATCAAGCAGCTATGTGAACTGCTTAGGTAAGGCTCCTGATAGGGCAAACGATTATTAATGAAAGGATAGCAGGCTTTAAAGTGGCTTATCATCGCTACAATAGAATGATCTGTCTTAGAATGATAGAGACTAAATAGGTGTTTTTCTCGTTTTGGCAGCAGGATAGCTGAAGCGTTTGATCTGCTTTATGTCTGGTGCTGTTATAAGCGGTGAAATGGTAAGTAATATTGAGCTTATTGGTAGGAGGGCTAATGGCAGTTAAATTGTTGACAGAAAGATTGATCATACAGGAGTTGAATGAGACCTATTTTGAGGCTTATCACAAGGCATTTACCGAGGAAATCACAGCATTTCAGTGGCCTGATCCCTTTAAGGACATAGCTTCTGCTAAGGAGACACTAGCTAGCTTTATCGCAGAAATGAAAAAAGGAAACATGCTAGAGCTAGTCATTTTGAATAAAGCAAATGACTTCATTGGAAGCTTGGAGGTCTTTAGCCTTGATAGTGATACACCAGAATTGGGCATATGGCTGAAAACGTCAAGTCAGGGACTAGGCTATGGCTATGAGGCCTTGAGAGCTATTGTGGATTATTTAAAAGGGAAGGACAAATACCGTTATTTCAATTATGAGGTAGATATTAGAAATACTGGCAGCATTAAGCTGGTAGAGAAATTCAATGTAGTGACATCGACCTATCAGGAATGTGAGACAGCTTCAAAGAAAAGGCTTTGTTTACAGGTTTATCACATTCTTAATTAATCGTTGGTATGACATAGGTGATAGTCATGGTTTTGCATTAAGTCCTGTGTGAGTTGAGAGCAGCTTTCAGCTCTAGTATTTGCTTCTGGTGTGGTCTTTTAGTCCACAGTCTAGGTATTATAAAGAAGAGATCTGGCTTTGTTTAAAAAACAGCTTCTCTGTCTGAGCTTGTACCCTCAAGATATCATTGAAGAGATAGCAGGACAGCTGTTGAAAATGAGGGAAGTAAGAGGGATCTGTGTGCCAAGATCAAAAGCATAAAAAGCCTCTAGCTTACTTCTTGTGGTTAGCATTTTTTTGAAAGCATGCTAATTTGCCTTTAGTGTGCTTTTTGTTTGCTCAAGATCAGCTAGTCAATGAGGCCATAGAGTAAGCCTTAACAAATGGTGAGATGTAGCTACAGCTGGTTGTGCAGATGGGGTTAGAATAATTGGATCTACTCACAGCCTCTTGTAATCATTTCCTTGCAAAAATCACACTAGTAAAGACCTCTAATGGCGAAGGAGCTCCTGACACCAAGCTCTGAAGAAGCTGGCTATTTGTCCTTGATCAAAAAGGGTTAAGACTGTCAGTTCAACTAGGTGCAAACGACTCATAAGGCAGGTCTTTAGCAGGGGTGATGTCAAAAAATTGACATCAGCTGTAACCTTTTAGCAAAATTGTAGTCCAACAAAAGTGAGCAGACATTTTGGAAGGGGGACCTGTTATTGGAATTTGAAGACATCTACTTGATGTATAAAGACGATGTTTATCCTTTTCTTTATGCGTATGCGTGAGACAACTTATGGCGAGGTTGAGCTAAGGGCTTTCTTTATAGTATAATGGTCGTTAAAGTGATATTAATAAGAAAGTGATGACTATAATGACAGAAATACCAAAGGATTTAAAGCTAAATACGATTAGTGTCTTTGAGCATTATCATATTGATGTGTTTGAGGCTGGTCATGTGCTGTTATCAACAGAGATCCATGCGTCAGCCTTGAACTATTATGGAAATGCACATGGGGGCTTTTTGTTTACCCTTTGTGATCAGGTTGGTGGTTTGGTGGCCAAATCAATAGGTCTTGAGGCTGTTACTCTGCAAGCTAATGTGAATTATCTTAAGCCTGGTCATCTAGGAGACCGTTTAGTCGTAGAAGGTAGTCTGGTGCATAGAGGTCGGACCACACAGCTGATTGAGGTCACTATCAAAAATCAAGATGATAGACTATTAACCAGGGTTAGCCTGACCATGTTTGTGACAAGTAAAAAACGATCCTCTGACTAGCTGATACAAGTCATATCAAAAAACGTCCAGCTTGATTTTAGCTGGACGTTTGGCTTTAGCTGCGATAGAGCTTATGGTGCTGATAAACAGGGTCAAAGGTCACATTGATACCGAGCTGTCTGAGAGCATGTTTGTCCTCGTTGGTCAGGATAACGGTTGAATGCGCTTCGCTGCCCTTGAGATTTCCTAATTCTTTCATGGCTAGATCGGCTTGGTTGTTGTTCATTGCTGTGATAGCCAGCGCCATTAGGATTTCATTAGCGTGTAGCCTAGGGTTGTGACTGCCTAGGTGATTAATCTTGAGCCCTTGAATGGGCTTGACATATTCTGGCTCAATGAGATGCGTTTCCTTACTAATGTGGGCCAGTGTTTTGATAGCATTGATGATAACAGCAGCGGTCGGACCAAACAAATCAGATGTTTTACCGGTGACTACCTGACCATTTGGAAGCTGAAGGGCTAGGGCAGGCTGACCAGTTAGCTCTGCTTTTTGCCTAGCGATTAGAGTCACCTGTCGATCCTTGGGAGTGACACCGATGTCATTCATCAGGAGCTCAAGCTTTTTAACCGCAGTTTCGGTCACGCGCTCTGCTTTGAAGTCTACCAAGGTTTGATAGTAACGGCGAATGATTTCTTGCTTTGAGGCTTCAATAGCAGCCTCCTCATTAACAATGGAAAAGCCGACCATATTAACCCCCATATCTGTTGGAGATGCATAGGGGGATTGGCTTAAAATGCGTTCAAATGTCCTGTTTAATACTGGAAAGACCTCAATATCACGATTGTAATTGACTGCTGTTTTCCCGTAAGCCTCCAGATGAAAGGGATCAATCATGTTCACATCATCTAAATCAGCAGTGGCAGCCTCATAGGCTAGGTTTACAGGGTGGTGGAGCGGAAGATTCCAAACAGGAAATGTTTCAAACTTTGCATAGCCTGATGTGATGCCATTTAGTTGGTCATGATAGAGCTGTGAGATGCAGGTCGCTAATTTTCCAGAGCCAGGACCAGGAGCTGTGACAACAATCAGGTTACGACTAGTCTTGATATAGTCATTTCTCCCCATACCCTCAGGAGAAATGATGTGGTTAATATCTGTTGGATAGCCCTTGATTGGGTAGTGACGATAAGACGTAATGCCGTTTTTGGCTAATTGCTTTTGAAAATGGTCCGCAGCTGCCTGATGGTTGTATTGCGTGATCACAACTGAGCCAACATAGATATCTAAGGCATTAAAGGTATCAATTAAACGGAGCACTTCCTGATCGTAGGAGATTCCTAAGTCACCACGCGTTTTAGAATGTTCGATATTATTGGCATTGATGGTGATGACAATCTCAACCTGATCCTTGAGCTCCTTTAGCAGCTTGATTTTGTTGTCAGGCTCATAGCCAGGCAAGACACGCGCCGCATGAAAATCCTCAAGCATTTTTCCGCCAAATTCCATGTAGAGCTTGCCGTCAAATTGCTTGATACGTTCTAGAATATGATTCCTTTGTAAGCTTAGGTATTTGTTGGAATCAAAAGCAATGTTTTTCATTTATTTTTCACCTCTGCTAAGCATTATAGCAAAGAAATAGTGAGAAGTGAATGATTTGTCTAAAAATTAGTCTCTTCCTCTAAGTAGCTAGGGTGGCAAAAAGCAGCGCTATTTAAATACCGATAAAAAATGACTTGACAATGGTAACTAACTTGCTTATACTAGGAACAATTAAATACCACTTTAATGATGTTCTGTGAGGCATGAAAGTGACAAGACAAAGAGGAGTGAGCCTGCTCTTATTTTGCTGTAGACTGAATGCGACTGATGGACTGATGCCTAGGTCTTTTTTGATGGTCTTAAAGGGTATTCAATTAATTAAGGTAGTCAGTGAGCTACTATTAAAAGGAGAATAATCATGTCAGCATTGTCTTTAGACAAGAACAACAAGCGTGCGCTTTGGGCTGCTATTGCCGCTTCAGGAACAGATGATCTTAACGTTATGTTTCTAGCCTTTTCGATGTCCTCTATTATCTCTGATCTAGGAGTGAGTAGTACTCAAGGAGGCTGGATAGCTACTATCACTAATCTAGGAATGCTCTTTGGGGGCCTGCTCTTTGGTCTGCTTGCTGATAGACATCATAAATTTAAGGTATTCAAATGGACGATCCTTATTTTTTCAGTGGCAACAGGCTTGATTTACTTTACCAAGACGATTGAATTTTTATACCTCATGCGCTTTATTGCTGGTATTGGGGTTGGTGGTGAATATGGTGTTGCCATCGCGATTATGGCAGGGCTTGTACCTGCCGGGAAAATGGGACGTATCTCATCGCTAAATGGGATTGCAGGTCAGGTTGGATCAATTGTTTCTGCTTTATTGGCGGGGTGGCTAGCTCCTGCTCTTGGCTGGCGTGGTCTCTTTCTCTTTGGGCTAGCTCCGATTTTACTAGTCATTTGGATGATGCTTGCTATTGATGATGATAAGATTATTGATAACCATGTCAATGACTTAGAGGAAGTTAGTCAGCCGGTAAAGATCAGTGAGTTATTTAAGACACCAGCCTTGACAGGACAAACTCTCGCTTTGATGGTGATGACGACAGTTCAGATTGCTGGTTATTTTGGTATGATGAATTGGCTGCCAACCATTATCCAAGCTAGTCTACATATTTCTGTTAAGGATTCGTCTCTGTGGATGGTATCAACCATTGTGGGCATGTGCCTTGGAATGCTGACTTTTGGTCATATTTTAGACACCTATGGACCAAGACTGGTTTATTCTGTCTTTTTGCTTTTGTCTTCTGTTTGTGTCTATCTGTTTCAGTTTGCCAATTCGATGTCAACCATGCTTATTGGAGGGGCTATTGTCGGATTTTTCGTTAATGGCATGTTTGCAGGCTACGGTGCAATGATCACGCGGCTTTATCCTCATCACATTCGATCAACAGCTAACAATCTTATCCTCAATGTCGGACGCGCAGTTGGCGGCTTTTCATCGGTGATTATTGGCAGTATTCTTGACGCCTATGGGGTGTCAATGGTTATGCTCTTTTTGTCCCTGTTGTACCTTATTAGTTTTGTGGCTCTATGGACGATCAAAAATGTGAAGGCAGAGCGATATCAAGCGCTGACAAAATAGATCTGGTAAGTGTAGTAGGATTAGTAGCAAAGGTTTTGTTGAAGCTCTCAAAAAGCGCTTAGGCATTTAGACTAAGCGCTTTTTGACCTTTAAAGCTTTTCCAAAAAGGCGTCTTGGTCAACCCTGACACGTGTGTGGCAGGCTCTGCCAATGAGCTTATGGTTGGCAAAGGCTTCGATACGAAAGTCGTATTTTCTGCCCTCTTCCTTGAGTGCAGTGATAACAATGGTTACTGCCTGACCGATTTTAGAGGCAGCTAGGTGCTGGATAGCGATTTCACTTCCAACGGTTGTTTGCTTGTCCTTTAGCTGACTTTGCAGAAACGTGAAGGCAGCATGCTCCATAAAGGCGACAAGAGCAGGTGTTGCTAGGACCTCTAAGCCACCAGAGCCCATTGCTTGAGCAGAATGCTTGCTTTTTGTGTCGTATAGCTGTGAATAAATAGACATGATACCCTCCTTTTTTATTATTATAATATATTAAGGGCTTACAGTCTTAAATGAGCTGCCTTTTGTGCTATACTAAGAATTAGCTTGAAAGAGCTGTTGCTGAATTAATGTGTCTCGCATGGGCCAGACTAAGCATCAGCTAACAGTAAAAAGAAGGGGAATACATGCGCTTAGATAAGTTTTTAGTTGATGCTGGCTTAGGCAGTCGCAGTCAAGTGAAGCTGCTATTAAAGAAAAAGCAAGTCAGTGTGAATGGGGTTAGCCAAACGTCTCCAAAATATCAAGTCAATGAAATGGCCGATGAGGTTAGCTATCAGGGACAAAGGCTCGATTATGAGGCCTTTGTGTATTATATGCTCAATAAGCCTAAAGGAGTAATTTCTGCGACTGAGGATTCTAGCCATAAGACAGTGCTGGATTTGTTAGATGATACTGCACGTCAAAAGGCTGTCTTTCCTGTTGGGCGGCTTGATAAGGATACGCATGGCTTGCTCTTAGTGACCAATGATGGAAAGCTAGCACATGCTCTTTTGTCTCCTAAAAAGCATGTTGCCAAGCAATACCTTGCTGTGGTAGACGGTATGATGACTCAAGAGGACGTCAAGCATTTCGCACAGGGAATCACTTTAAAGGATCACCAATGTATGCCAGCACATTTGGACATTCTTGAGATTAACGAAGCGCTAAAAACCAGCCTTGTCAAAATCACCATCGAGGAAGGAAAATTTCATCAGGTTAAGCGAATGGTAGCAGCCTGTGGTAAAACAGTCAGCGATTTACAGCGCATTAGTATGGGACCCATACAGCTTGATAGTGCTTTGGCGCCTGGAGCCTATCGTAGGTTAACAGCAGCAGAGCTAGAGGCCTTAAAAGCCTAAGGCTAGACTAGTCACTTGCTGGGTTAGCTGCTGAATTGATAGTAAAAAAGACCAGTCTTAGACTGATCTGTAGGGTGATTAGATCGCCCATTCTCCTCCTCGGAAGATTGGAATGACTTCTCCGTCTTTGGTAATGCCATCGATATCCATTTGTTCAGAACCAATCATAAAGTCCACGTGGGCTGTTGAGCGATTTAGGCCAGCAGTCTTTAATTCGTCATTGGTCATCTCGGTACCACCCTTGACACTAAAGGCATAGGCTGCACCGACAGCCAGGTGGTTTGAAGCATTTTCATCAAAAAGCGTATTAAAGAAGGTCAGACCTGATAAAGAGATGGGTGTCTTATGTGGGACAAGTGCCACCTCACCAAGTGATCTGGCTCCTTCGTTTTCTGATATCAGGCGTTTGATGGTGTCCTCTCCTTTTTTAGCAGTGACGTCCACAATTTGCCCATCCTTAAAGGTAAAGGTCATATCCTCAATGACGACGCCTGCGTAGGATAGAGGCTTAGTAGAGCTGACATAGCCATCTGCACGACGGTAGTCAGGTGCGGTAAAGATTTCCTCAGTTGGCATGTTTGCGATAAAGACCTCGCCTTGAGCATTGGTGCTGCCAGCAGCCTCCCAAATGTGCTGCTCAGGCATTCCAAGTCTTAGGTCAGTTCCTGGTGCCCTGTAGTGAAGGCTGTCAAACTGATAATTATTGAGAAGCCTTGCCTTTTTTTCTAAACGTTCCTGATGCTGGTCCCAGGCTTTGACAGGATCTGCCTCGTAAATGCGGTTCATTTTGAAAATGGCATCCCACAAAGCGTCCACCTGTTCTTCTTCGCTTGTCAGGTTTGGAAAAACCATAGCAGCCCATTCGGGGCTGGCTGCAGCTGCTAGATTCCAGCTGACTTTGTTGGCTTGGGTGGCAGCCCGCTGTTTTTCAAGGGCAATAGCTGTTGCGCGTGTTGCTCCAGCTAGCCTGTCAGAATCAACATCAGCAAAGACGTTTGGATTGGCAGAGCGAATGACTAAGCGGCTCGCTTTTTGATCAAGGAGATAATGTGACTGTTCAACGACATAATCTGGTACCTGCAAGAGACGGTCTTCATCAGCCTTAAGAAGCTTCTCGCGTGTGATCTGATCGTCATTATAGTCAACAAAAACCTCGGCCGCACCAGCCTCATAGGCTTTTTTGGTTAATAGTCGCGCAAGCTTGTGGTGCTCTACAGCAATAGAAATGAGTAGTGTGTGACCTTTTTGAATGTTGACTCCTTTTTTGATAAGAAGGTTAGCGTACTTTTCAAGATGTTCATCAAAATGTGGTAAAACCATAGCAGTCTCCTAAAATGTTAATGTTGCAAAATTTAATGTATCATATTTGCGACTATTTCACAAGGAGCTAGCCTGCTTCATAGGCTAAATGTCTCCTAGAATGCCTATCGTAAAAGGCTCAGTGTTGGTTTTCTCTGATGAGTTAAAAAACGATCCCTTTTTTGATAAGCTTGCGCTGCCCTTACTAATAGATATTTGCTTAATAGTGATATTCGTGTTAAGATATAAGAGAAAAAATCAATAGATGAGGTATTTAAAAGTGGCATTTGGAGAAAATGGACCTCGCAAAAAAACTGCCTTTGAAAAGTTGACAACAGTTGTTGTGGTTGTGATGGTTCTTGTGACTGTCGGTGGACTTATTGCGGGTGCCCTGTCAGTATTGATGTAAGAAAACGCTGAAAGGCGTTTTTTTAGAATAAGAGAAAGCTTGAGAAGAAAAGTATGAGTATGTTTTTAGATACTGCTAAGGTCAGTGTTCAGGCTGGTCGTGGCGGTGATGGTATGGTAGCCTTTCGTCGTGAAAAATATGTGCCTAATGGCGGCCCTTGGGGCGGTGATGGTGGCAAGGGTGGCTCTGTCATTTTTAAGGTTGATGAAGGTTTGCGTACCCTAATGGACTTTCGCTACAATCGTAAGTTCAAGGCTAAATCCGGTGAAAAAGGCATGACTAAGGGCATGCATGGTCGTGGCTCAGAGGATTTGATTATCTCAGTGCCACAGGGAACGACTGTGCGTGATGCTGAAACCGGTAAGGTTCTGACGGATCTGGTTGAGCATGGTCAAGAATTTGTCGTGGCTAAGGGTGGTCGTGGCGGTCGTGGGAATATTCGCTTTGCAACGCCACGCAATCCAGCACCTGAGATTGCTGAAAATGGTGAACCAGGAGAGGAGCGCCAATTAGAGCTAGAGCTTAAGATTTTGGCAGATGTGGGACTAGTTGGTTTTCCGTCAGTTGGTAAATCAACGCTACTAAGCGTGGTCTCATCAGCCAAGCCAAAGATTGGTGCTTATCACTTTACCACTATTGTGCCTAATCTAGGTATGGTTCGAACCAAATCTGGTGAGAGCTTTGCTATGGCTGACCTTCCAGGGCTAATCAAAGGTGCTAGCCAGGGTGTGGGGCTTGGCACGCAGTTTCTACGCCATATTGAGCGTACGCGTGTGATCCTGCATGTTATTGATATGTCAGCTACTGAAGGACGAGACCCTTATGAGGACTATGTGGCGATTAATAAGGAGCTAGAAGCATATAATCTTCGTCTCATGGAGCGTCCACAAATTATCGTTGCCAATAAAATGGATATGCCAGGGGCAAAGGAGCAGCTGCAGCGCTTCAAGGAACAGTTAGCTGTTCAGTATGATGACTTTGACGAGTTGCCAATGATTTTTCCTATTTCTAGTCTGGCACATCAGGGCTTGGACAGCCTATTAGAAGCAACAGCAGAGCTATTAGCAAAAACTGATGATTTCTTGTTGTATGATGAGGCTGATTTTGCTGAGGACGAGGCCTATTATGGCTTTGCGGCTGAGGAAAAGGCCTTTGAGATTAGTCGTGCTGATGATGCAGCTTGGGTATTGTCTGGTGAGAAATTAGAGCGTCTCTTTGTGATGACCAATCTGGAGCGCGACGAATCTATCATGAAATTTGCTCGTCAGCTACGTGGCATGGGTGTTGATGAAGCGCTTCGTGAGCGTGGTGCTAAGGACGGCGACATTGTTCGCATTGGCAAGTTTGAGTTTGAATTTGTAGACTAATGACAAATACCAAGCTTAGCTGTTTTTTGTAGCAAGTGATGCTGAGTCATATCTGAAGTAGGCTGTTTGCTCGATTCACAGCAATGAGGTCTTGGTTGATGTGAGCTAGGGAGGTTTTTTATGGGAGATAAACCAATATCCTTCAAGGATAAGAACGGTAACTTTGTTTCGGCAGCAGATGTCTGGAATGCTGAAAAATTAGAAGAATTATTTAATCTCTTAAATCCCAATAGGCGTTTGCGTTTGGAACGTGACAAATTAAAAAAGGATGAAGCTTAAGTGCACTTCCTCTCAATCGTTAGATTTAGTGTCTAACTTTTGAGGGTGCACTTCAAGGTTTCGTCCTTTTTTGATGCTTTTTTTCTTGGTGATGCTGCAAATGTAGCCAATTAAAAAAGGTGTAAATGTCATTAACAAGAAAGGCTGCAAAACAAATGACCACTGCATATTGGCTGGTATTTGCTTGAGCAGCATAGAGCCACAGGAGAATTAAGACCAAATCATTAAGAGCATAGGCCAAGGCAAAATAAGGGCTACGTTTGTAGCTTAAATAGGCTGCTGAAAAAGAGGTGGCAATAGATAAGGTAGAGACAGGCAGATAGGCTGTCTTAAGATAGGCTAAGATAGCATAGAACAAGCTGGTAACTAGTATGGTAAGGACCACTAAGCGCAGCCGGTCTGCTGTTGTCAAGCGTGAGATGGTTACCTGAGATGTCTGATCTTCAAATGGGTGGCTTAGCCAAGTAAACAGTGACCAAATAGCCATCGGCAGGGTCATGAAGAGATAGGTTATCAGCTCCCCGTAATAACTGTTTAACAGTGACAGATAGGCATAAATAAGGGAGAAAATAATGGCCAAGCCCTGTCCAATCGGATTTGCCTTGGCACTAAAGATTAAAGCTGTCACACCGATTAAGGAAGCTATCAGTGCTAAGGGAGCTTGTTCTCCAAAGAAAAAGGCACTGAGGAGAATAGCCGAAATGGAGGTTAACCAAAGCGTCCACTCGGTTTTTGTAAAATAGTTTAAATAAGCCATATCCTTATTCAAGCATAGGCCTTTTTATCTGTCAATAGGGTGTCGGACTTAGGCATGACAAACGCATGAAGAAAAAATTTTTAAGATATTTCTGACATACGAAAACTTATTCTGAAAAACAGGAAAATCATAGTGATAATTGCAGAAAAGAAATTTTTCAAGAAAAGTTTATAGAGGGAGGGTATAAAAATTCAGGAAACACTCTATCAAAATACTCTAAAATGGATATTTTGCTCTTTTCACAACTTTTTCAATCAATGATTTTCTTCATGCGTTTGTTCTGGGACTTAGGGAAAAATAAGCTAATACCTGCCATAGTGTGATTGGTTGTGAGGGATAACACTCGCAGACGATGGTGTTAACTAGAGGTAAATGAGTTAAGAGTTTCCTTGCTGGCTGCTGTTGCTAATACTCCTTGTTGTTTTGTCTAGAAGAAAAGGACTAAGAGCCTTGGCTTTGCTCTGTCAGTGGTTTTCCTTGATGATAAGGAAAAACCAGATTTTTTAAAGCGTTTACAGTGTCCTTTTTTCTTCCTATAATAGGGGTATAAGTGACAAAAAGAAAGGAAAAAGCATATGAAGCAATCAAAACGCCGTTACCAATTTCCAGAAGGTTTTTTGTGGGGAAGCTCAACATCTGGCCCTCAAAGTGAGGGGACTGTTTCTGGAGATGGGAAGGGACCTAGCAATTGGGACTACTGGTTTAGTCTGGAGCCAGATAAGTTTCATCATCAGATTGGTCCAGAGGTAACCTCAACCTTTTACACCAACTACAAAAGCGATATTGCTCTTTTAAAAGAGACCGGTCACACAGCTTTTCGGACCTCTATTCAATGGTCTCGACTGATTCCAGAAGGAGTTGGTCAGGTTAATCCAAAAGCTGTAGCCTTTTACCGAGAGGTATTTCAGGAAATCATGGCTCAGGATATTAAACTGATTGTTAACCTCTATCATTTTGATCTGCCTTATGCCTTGCAAGAAAAGGGAGGCTGGGAGGCTAAGGAGACGGTCTGGGCTTATGAGACCTATGCTAAGACCTGTTTTGAGCTTTTTGGTGATTTGGTGGATACATGGATTACCTTTAACGAACCTATTGTTCCAGTCGAATGCGGTTATTTGGGGCATTACCACTATCCTTGCAAGGTAGACGCCAAGGCAGCTGTTCAAGTGGCTTACCATACCCAGTTGGCTAGCTCACTTGCTATCAAGGCCTGTCACGAGCTGTATCCTAAGCATAGGATTAGTATTGTGCTTAATGTGACTCCTGCCTATCCTAGAAGTGATCAGCCAGAAGATGTCAAGGCAGCGAAAATTGCAGAGCTTTTCCAGACTAAATCCTTCCTAGACCCGTCTGTCTTAGGAGTGTACCCAGAAGAGTTAGTAGCTCTTTTAAAGGCAGCTGATTTATTGCCCCAGTATAGTGCTGATGAATTGGCTATTATCAAAAACAATCCTGTTGATTTCTTGGGAGTTAATTACTATCAACCTTTGCGTGTGCAAGCGCCTAGCAAAACAAGACAAGATGGTGATCCGATCACGCTAGCCTCTTATTTTGAACCTTATGATATGCCAGGCAAAAAGGTTAACCCTCATCGCGGTTGGGAAATATATGAGCAGGGCCTTTACGACATTGCTATCACTTTAAAAGAGCATTATGGTAATATTGACTGGCTAGTCACTGAAAATGGTATGGGAGTAGAAGGTGAAGAAGCCTTTTTAGCTGATGGTCAGGTCCAAGACGATTATCGGATTGCCTTTATCAAGGACCATTTGATTCAATTGCATAGGGCTTTAGAAGAAGGTGCAAACTGTAAAGGCTACCTCCTATGGACCTTTATTGATTGCTGGTCTTGGTTAAATGCCTATAAAAATCGTTATGGCTTGGTAGCCTTGGATTTAGAGACTCA
This sequence comes from Streptococcus equi subsp. zooepidemicus, assembly GCF_015689395.1. Lineage (NCBI taxonomy): Bacteria > Bacillati > Bacillota > Bacilli > Lactobacillales > Streptococcaceae > Streptococcus > Streptococcus equi. The sequence goes on along the minus strand of NZ_CP065054.1, from coordinate 1,423,978 downwards.
AAAACGAACCCTTAAAAAATCTGGCCACTGGTTTAAGACCCTGAGTCAGACAAATGGTTTTGATAAATAGGAGCGTATGATGGTCACCTTAGGATTTTCCCTTTACCCTGAGCAGCATGGTTTTGCTAAGAGTAAGGCTTATATTGATTTACTGCACTGCTATGGAGCCAAGCGCTTGTTTATGAGCCTCTTACAGTTGGCGCCAAATGATCCCAAGACTTTTAAGCTTTATGCGGATCTGATTGCTTATGCCAATTGCTTGGGCATTCGGGTCATTGCAGACGTTAGCCCTGCTTTTATCAAGCAGGCTGGTTGGTCACATCAGGTCATTGAACAGGCTCATGCTTTTGGCTTAGCAGGCTTGCGTTTAGATGAGGCCTTGCCTTTAGAGGATATTGTTAGGCTAACGAAAAACTCTTTTGGGCTTAAGATTGAACTCAATATGAGTACTGATAAGAGCTTATTGACAGCCTTGCTAAAGGCAACTCCTGATCGGAGTAACCTCATTGGTTGTCATAATTTTTACCCGCACGCCTTTACCGGCCTGTCACTGGAGCATTTTAAGGAAATGTCCCATTTTTACCACGAGCATGGGATTGCAACGGCTGCTTTTATCACAGCCCAATCAGCAAAGGAAGGCCCTTGGCCGCTGTCAGAGGGCTTACCGACTGTTGAGGCTCATCGGCAGTTGCCAATTGACGTGCAGGTAGAACTGATGAAGGCGACAGGAACTATTGATACTGTCATTTTGTCCAATCAATTCATCACTGAAGATGAACTCGTTCAGTGCCGTCAAGCCTTGGATAGATCAGTCATGTCTATTAAGGTCAAGCCTCTGGTTGATTTGACGGACATAGAGGAGAAGATTATCTGTTACCCACATTGTTATCGGGGAGATGTATCAGATTATGTGATTCGCTCAACCATGCCGCGTGTGGTATATGCTCAAGAAGCAATTGCTCCAAGAGAGCAGCCCAAGCAGGTTAAGCGAGGCAGTATTATCATTGATAATGATCATTACAACCGATACAAGGGAGAATTGCAAATTGCTCTAAAACCCTTTACCCTTAGCTCAAAGGCCAATGTGGTCGCTGACATTAAAGAGGATTACTTAAGCTTGCTGGACGAGCTGAAGCCCTGGCAGGAGTTTTCATTGGTGATTGAGACTGACTAGTCTGGCTTCACAATCGATACGGAAAATGATGGTCACTTTTTTCAGGAAACATTTGCTAAACTAAGAGATTAAAGAAAGCGTTTTCTAACAAACGAAGGAGGAATAATGCTATCAAAAAAAGAAATGGCTATAATAGCATTTCTAATCAGCCAAAAAGGGCAGTTTGTCTCTAGTGCTACCTTGGCTAAGGCTATTGGCATGAGTGATCGCACAGTCAGAAAATATCTAAAGGAGCTGATTAGCAGCCTTCCTAGTAAGGGAGCGCACATCATTTCCAAGCAAGGTCAGGGCTACTGTTTAGAGATTGATCATTCTATGGCGTTTGAGATCTTTTGGCAGGAAAGCTTGGCCTCTAAAAAGCGCTTGGCTGATGTGACTCAGGTGGAAGAAACAGTTGATCGGGAGCATTATTTGCTAAATAAATTCTTCTTTGAAGAGCCCGTTTGGGATTTTGAAGAGCTCTGCCAAGAATTGTATATTAGTCGGACGACCCTAAACCATGTTTTAGCGGTTATTAGAGACCGTATTAGGCCTTATCAGCTACAGCTTGATGTGAGTCATCAGCGCGTTCAGGTGACAGGTAAGGAAGAGGCTATTAGGCATTTTATCATGGATTATTTTTTTGCTACCAGCTTTGATGACTCCATGTATGCCATAGTAGACAATACCTTTCTTGATCATATCAAGTTTGCTGATATCACAATAATTGTTTTAGATGAATGTCGAGATGCCAAATTAAAGCTTTCTGATTTTGTTATGCACAATTTGGTTTTGCACATTGCCCTAATGGTTCAGCGTATTCGGTCTGGCTATCCGTTAGCATTTTTTTCCATTCCAGCAGCTATTCGCCAATCGGACGAGTATCAAGTGGCTCTACGTATTTTGTATCGAGTAGAAGAAGTGATGGGGATCCGTTTTCCTAAAGAAGAAGCTAACTATATTGCTTTACACCTCAAGGTTAAGCATTCCGTTGATGGCAGCCCACAGGACAATAAGGCTGATGACTTGCTGAGAAGTCATTTAAAAGCAGGTATTGTCAAGGCTAGTCAGCTGACAGGTATGTCTTTGGAGGCTGATAGCAGCTTGCTTCAAGGTCTATTGGCCCATATGAAGCCTTTAGCCACAAGGCTTGAAAATCATATTCAGCTGACCAATCCCTTAACTGAGGAGATTAAAAGCAAATACCCAGAGGCTTTTGCCCTGACCAAGCAAGCTTTTGAGAATATTCCTGAGCTTCAGGCTTATGACCTGTCTGATGACGAATGGGCTTACATTAGCTTGCATGTCATGGCAGCTATTGAGCGCTATTCCAATCGTCACAAGCTCAGGGTGCTTGTGGTTTGTGCCACAGGCTATGGCAGTGCCATGATGCTGAAAAATCGCTTGGAAAAGGAATTTGAAGGTCGCTTTCAGATTGTAGATGTTATCAGCTACTATGAAATAACACAGGAACGACTGCAAACGGTTGATGTGATTATTTCTTCTATCAGCCTTGCTAATGTCATGTTTTTAACGCCAGTCATTACTGTCAGTGTCTTTTTATCTGATCAAGACATCAAAGCCATTCGCCAATTTATCGGGGAGCAGGAGGGAATAAGAAGAGAAGCTGCGTCGTCATCGCAGATGAGCTTGGAAAAAGCAGAGCAGATTCTAAAAGGTGTCTTTAGTCCTAAGCGTTTTCTTTATGTGAAAGAAAAACTATCAAAGAAGGCCTTGCTGTTAAAGATGATTGCTTGTCTTGACGAAGCAATGGATGAAGCCTTTGTTGAGGCCTTTTATCACCAAATCGTGTTGAGGGAAAATTATAGCTCAATTGTTTTTGGTGAGGTGCTTGCCTTTCCACACCCGGCTAATCCCATGACCTATTCTGAACAGGTGGTGGTGGCTGTCTGTCAAGAGCCTATTGACTGGGACGAGAGTCATCAGGCTGTTCACTTTATCTTTTTGTTGTCACCGTCCAAGGGACGTAACAGCTATTTAAAATATATTTCACCGAGTTTGGTGTCTTTTGTCAATCAAGCAGAGCTTCAGCAGGCTTTATTAGAAGAACCAAGCTATGCACAATTCATCACATTATTTACCCCACTCATCACTGAATAAAAGGAGAAGTATTATGAAAACCATTATGTTAGTTTGTAATGCCGGCATGTCAACCAGTATGCTGGTGACTAAAATGCAAAAAGCCGCTCAAGCGCGTGGCATCGAGGTTGAGATTTGGGCAGTTCCTGTGAGCGAAGCTGACAATGAGGTTGCTGCTAAAACCATTGATGTCCTCATGTTAGGGCCGCAGGTCAAATTCTTACTCAAGGACTTTAAGACCAAATTTGAACCGGCAATTAAGGTAGATGTCATTAACATGGCTGACTATGGCCTCATGAATGGTGACAAGGTGCTTGAAACAGCCCTAACAATGATGGAGGAAGAGGTATGACGCAACCATCAAACCTAGAGGCTATTATGGGGTTAATCATGTATGGTGGTGAGGCCAAGGGCAAGGCTGTAGAAGCTATTCATGCAGCTAGAGATGGTCAATTTGAAAAGGCTCAGCACTTGCTTCAAGAGGCTACACATTCTTTAAATGTTGCCCATAGATCACAAACCAATTTGCTATCTCAGGAAGCGGCTGGAGATCAGGTTGACTTGTCTTTATTGCTGGTGCATGGTCAGGATCATATGATGACAGCCCTAGCCTTTATTGATTTGGCCAAGGAATTGGTCGCTGTTTATGACAAAATATCAAGGATCCAAAGAGGTGAGCTATGATGATGATTACAGCAGAAGGAGATGTCTCTGTCACTCAATGCTTCAAGGCTATACTAAGCTCTCTCCAAGAGGATTATCATGAAAACACCCTGAGACGGCTGCCACCAGCTGAATTAAAAGCAGGGCTAAGCTACATAAAGCATTATGGCAAAAACAAGGAGCATAACGTTAGAGTGCTGATCACAGCCTTAGAAGCTCCGCACTTATATACTGCTTGCTTTAGCTCTAATCATGGGCTAAAAACATTAAGCTACCGCTTAGAAGCTCTGGGAGAGGAGCGTACCAAAATAACCTATTGCTACGACTATCAGCCACTTGATGTCTTTCAAAAAGCCAATCAGCTGATCATTGGGAAGCTTTTTAAGAAGAGCTTCAAACGGCAGTCACAGGCCCAATTAGCAGCCCTTATCCAGTATGCTAAGCAGCTAAGCTAGAAGGTTTGAGTACAGCTCAGCTGGCTGATCATAGGGCTTGTCATACTAAAAAATAGAAACAGGAGAAAATTATGTCACATTTTTCTGATAAGTTTATGGAGATTTCGGGAAAGATGGGGTCCCAGCAGCATTTGGTTGCCATTCGTGATTCCTTTATTTCGCTAATGCCCATTACGATGGCGGGCTCTGTCGCCGTCTTGCTGAATGTTTTCTTGCGTGATATTCCAAACAATATGGGCTGGACTGGTTTTGCAGCAGCCATGCAGCCCATTATTGACATCAATGGTTATGTGTATTTTGGGACAATTGGTATCATGGCACTCTTTTTTGCCTTTGCTTTTGGGTATCATTTAGCTCTTATGCACAAGGTGAATCCTTTGGCTGGAGGTTTAATCTCCTTTGCTTCCTTTATTGCCACCCTTCCTCAAAGCTTAACCATTTCCACACCACTTGAAGGGGCGTCAGCAAGTTTATTAGCAGGCTTAAAGGATATGGGGCTATCAGTGGTCACTGCAAATGGAGCCCAAGCTCTAGAAACAAGCCAGTGGGGAGCAATTGCCCTCAAATATGCTGGAGCAACAGGTCTTTTTACAGCATTGATCATTGGCTTTTTATCTAGCTTTGTTTATGCAGCTTTGACCAAACGTAACCTGACCATCAAATTGCCAGATAATGTGCCACCTGCGGTTAATAAGGCTTTTGCAGCTATTATTCCAGGGACAGTCGCGATTTATGTGTCAGCGATCGTAGCTTACCTTATTTTTGCCCTCACAGGCTCGTCTCTAAGTGATATGATTTCGACCTATATCCAATTGCCTTTGTTGGGGCTGTCTCAAGGGATTGGCTCTGTTATCCTGTTAACCTTCTTGGTTCAATTGCTCTGGTTCTTTGGTTTGCATGGTCACAATGTCTTAGCACCCGTGCTTGATGGTGTGTACTTAGTGGCTCTAACAGAAAATACAGCTGCCTATAATACCAGTCAGAGCGTTGCTAATCTGCCTTATCTCTGGACGAGAGGCTCCTTTGATGCCTATGCACAAATGGGTGGTTCAGGTGTTACTCTGGCTCTGATTATTGCTATCTTTATTTTCTCAAAACGTGAGGAGCACAAGACCATTGCCAAATTATCAGCACCGATGGGCGTGTTTAACATCAATGAGCCAATTACCTTTGGTATGCCTATTGTCTTGAACCTAACCTTTGCTATCCCATGGCTAATCGTACCACCAATTTGTGCTAGCATTGCTTATGCTGCCACAGCAATAGGCTTGATCCCTCCCGTTTTCTTGCCAGTTCCTTGGATTACGCCAGTTGGACTTTACGCTTACTTGGCTACTGGAGGTAGTGTTATGGCAGGTCTGGTTTCCTTGTTTAACCTCTTTGTTGCCTTTCTTATCTGGGCACCATTTGTCATTTCAGCTAATAAAGAAAAAGCGAGTGACCTTTCATGACAGCAAAAAACGGAGCAAGCTTTTTAATGGCTATAGGATTTTTCCTTATTGCCATTAGTCCAATGGTTGGCAACAAATACCTACATATCGTGACAGGACTAGCTTTTGTTGGATTAGGGTATTACCTCACTAAGCGCAAGCGTCCTTAGTCAATGCAAGCAGCTAGCCCCTATGAAAAGACAAACCTAAGGGCTAGCCTTGATTTTCTATCTTGGTTATCACATTTAAAGGCAAGCAAAAAAGCAAGGGTAGATGCTTACCTTTGCTTTTTTTATTTTTTGACCTTTAATAGAATATCTTGCTACTTAAACATTTAAGACCTTATCTAAAAATTCAATTAAGCGTGGGTGCTTAGGGTGATCAAAGATTTCCTCTGGAGTACCGTCCTCTAGGAATTGGCCGCCGTCTGTAAAGATCACACGATTAGCCACTTGACGAGCAAAGCCCATTTCATGTGTCACAATCAGCATGGTCATGCCCTGCTCTGCTAGGTCTTTCATAACGTTTAAGACGTCTCCAACCATCTCAGGGTCAAGAGCAGAGGTAGGCTCATCAAAGAGCATGATATCAGGGTTCATGGCAAGACTTCTTGCAATTGCAACACGCTGCTTTTGACCACCTGATAGACTTCCTGGGAAAGCGTCAGCCTTATCAGCTAGACCGACCTTCTCTAGAAGAGCAAGTCCCTTTTCCTTAGCCGCCTCCTTTGAGACCTTTCCAAGCTCAACTGGTGCAAAGGTAATGTTATCAAGGACTGTCATATGTGGAAAGAGATTGAAGTGCTGAAACACCATGCCGATATTTTCACGAGCCTTATCAATATTGGTATTAGGATCTGAAAGTTCAAAGCCATCAACCACAACCTTACCACTAGTAATGGATTCCAGGAGATTGAGGGTGCGCAGGAAAGTTGATTTTCCAGAGCCAGATGGCCCGATAATACAAACGACATCACCCTCGTAAAATTTAGCATTAATGCCTTTTAAGACCTCATTTTGCCCATAGGATTTGTGTAAATCTTGAACATCAATTTTTAATTCTGCCATTAGTTAAGCCTCTTTTCTAAACGTTTTGCAAGCCTTGTTAAGAGTGTAATCATAATCAAGTAGATAACTGCTAGGATAGCATACATGCGGAAGGATTGATAGTTTCTAGCGATAATGATTTTCCCTGTTTGGAAGAGCTCCACTAAACCGATCGCTGAGACTATGGTCGTATCCTTCAAGGAAATGACAAACTGATTGATGAAGTTTGGCAGCATTAGCTTAATGGCCTGAGGAAGGATAATCCTTCGCATTGTTGTGTGATATGACAAGCCCAAGCTGCGACTAGCCTCCATTTGACCTGCCGGCACAGCCTCGATACCCCCACGAACAATTTCGGCAATATAGGCTCCACCATTTAGCGAAAGTGCAATAGTAGCAGCTACAAAATCATTAATCGGTGATTGGTGGCCAGTCATGCTTTCAATGAGGTTTGGCACTCCCCAGAAGATAAAGGCAGCAACAATCATCAAGGGGATACCACGCACCACATCAACAAAGACAGTAGAAGCCACGCGCAGGTTCTTTGATGGTGATACAGCCATCATTCCAAAAATAATACCAATAACCAAAGCAATGGCAAAGGAGATGAGTGTCAGACCAAGGGTTGTTCCAAGCCCAGCCAATAATTGCTTGTAGTTATTGGCTAAAAGTCCATAAATGGTTGACTCATCGGCTGTTTTGACAGATGCCTCTGAATCAAGGTATCTGCTAATGATGGCGTCGTATTTTCCTGATGCTTTAAGAGCAGCCAAACCGTTGTTAAACATTTCGATGAGCTCAGGGTTGGCTCCTTTTTTAACAGCAAAACCATACTCACCAGAAGGCTCCCCTTTGATAGGAATATCAAGCTTGTGGCCTCGCTGAATAGCGTACCTTAAAATAGCTTCATCATCCATAAGCCCGTCAATAGAACCAGAATTTAAGCTATCGTACATTGAGGAGGCCTCATCAAAGGCTTTTAGACGGTAACCATAAATATCCTTGTTGCTTTCAAGGAAATCATAGGAGGCTGTTCCTTTTTTGGCACCGACTATTTTACCCTTGAGGTCCTTGTATGATTTGATAGAGCTTCCGGATTTGACCCCAAGGCGAATATTTGATGTGTAGTAGGAATCTGAAAAATCAAAAATCTCACGACGTGCAGGTGTGATAGACATACCTGCAATAACAGCGTCAGCCTGACCAGCTTGAACAGCATTTAAAGCAGCGTCAAAGCCAGGATTGCTGATCTCAATGGTAAAGCCTTGCTGCTTAGCAATTGCCTTGATGAGGTCCATATCAATACCGACATATTCTCCGCTGCCAATTTGAAATTCAAAGGGAGCAAAGGAGGAGTCAGCCACGATTTTATAAATCGGCTTTAAAGGAGTGGCCTTAGCAGAGGCATCGCCAGTAGCCTTGCCTGCTGTGACCTTGTCATTGCTGCCAAGCCATTTTGTCATGATAGCTTGATAGGCTCCATCAGCCTTCATAGCGCCTAAGGCTTCATTGAAGTCGTCAATGAGATAATCATAGCCGCTGCCTTTTTTGACAGCAAAGCCAAAGCTTCCAATAGCCTCTCCCTTCATGTTGATCGCAAGATCCTGCTTTTGGTTAATGGCATATTGAATGACAGGCTCGTCGTCCATAACAGCGTCAATAGAGCCTGTTGCAAGACTGTTGTACATCAGGTCACCTGTGTCAAATGTTTTAACAGTATAACCATACGATTTTTTGTATTTATCTAAGAAGGCTTGAGCAGCTGTTCCATTTTTAACACCGACTGTTTTTCCTTTTAGCTCGCTATACTTCTTAATAGGGCTGGCTTTTTTTGTAGCAATAACAATTTTTGTATCGTAATAGGGATCTGAAAAATGGAAGACCTTTTGACGAGCAGCAGTGATGGTGGTGCCTGCCATAAGGGCGTCAGCTTGACCGGACTGAATGGCATTGACAGCAGCATCAAAGCCAGGGAATGTCATATTGATATTCCAGCCCTTTCGCTTTGCTACTTCATTGATGATGTCAACATCAATTCCCTTATACACTTGGTCTGAATCCTTGAATTCAAACGGTGCATAAGCAGTATCAGAAACAATATCAATTGTCTCTGCACTTGCAATCCCAGCAGTCATCAAAACAACAGACAGCATTGCAAGCATCCATGCTTTTAATGTGTTTTTCATACTAGTCTCCTTAATAAAAAATATGCCTAATTATAGCAGATTTTTTTCAAACAGGCAAATCATCTCTTCTTTTTATGTCATAAAACCTAACATAAACAACTAAAATAGTCAAAAAGCTTTGATAGGGTCTTTAAGTCCTTAACTATGTTACAATAGATAAGAGATAAGATATTGAGGACCAATAAATGATTGATAAACGTGATTTTAAAGCATTTAAGCTCGTGTCAAAATATGCCCCCTCAGGAGATCAGCCGCAGGCCATTGAAGCCTTGGTTGATAATATCGAAGGTGGTGAAAAAGCGCAGATTTTACTAGGAGCAACAGGAACAGGGAAAACCTATACCATGAGTCAGGTGATCAGCAAGGTCAACAAGCCAACGTTGGTGATTGCTCATAACAAAACCTTGGCTGGTCAGTTGTACAGTGAGTTTAAGGAGTTTTTTCCTGAAAATGCTGTCGAATACTTTGTATCCTACTATGACTATTATCAGCCTGAGGCCTATGTTCCTTCTAGTGATACCTATATTGAAAAAGACAGCTCTGTTAATGATGAGATTGACAAGCTGCGCCATTCGGCCACCTCATCGCTTTTAGAGCGTAATGATGTGATTGTTGTGGCTTCGGTTTCTTGTATTTACGGATTGGGCTCACCAAAGGAATATGCTGATTCAGCTGTTAGCCTGCGTCCTGGGCAGGAGATATCCAGGGATCAGCTGCTCAATGCCCTTGTAGACATTCAGTTTGAACGCAATGACATTGATTTTCAACGTGGACGCTTTCGTGTGCGTGGTGATGTGGTTGAAGTGTTTCCAGCCTCAAGAGATGAGCATGCCTTTCGGATTGAGTTTTTCGGTGATGAGATTGATCGGATTCGTGAAATTGAAAGCCTAACGGGTAAAGTATTAGGTGATGCTGATCATTTAGTGCTTTTTCCGGCCACTCACTTTGTGACCAATGATGAGCACATGGAGCAGTCTATTAGCAAGATTCAGGCAGAATTAGCAGACCAGCTTAAGCTATTTGAAGCAGAAGGCAAATTGCTAGAGGCTCAGCGCCTGCGTCAAAGGACAGAGTACGATATTGAAATGCTGCGTGAAATGGGTTACACCAATGGTGTTGAAAATTATTCCCGTCATATGGACGGGCGTTCGGCAGGAGAGCCCCCTTATACCCTGTTAGATTTCTTTCCGGAGGATTTTCTCATCATGATTGACGAGAGTCACATGACCATGGGACAAATTAAAGGCATGTACAATGGAGACAAGGCTAGAAAGCAAATGCTTGTGGATTATGGCTTTCGTCTTCCATCTGCCTTAGACAATCGTCCGCTTCGTCGGGAGGAGTTTGAAAGTCATGTGCACCAGATTGTCTATGTCTCAGCAACGCCTGGAGATTACGAGATGGAGCAGACTGATACGATTGTGGAGCAGATTATCAGACCGACAGGTCTGCTTGATCCGGAGGTTGAAGTCCGGCCAAGCATGGGACAAATGGACGACTTGCTTGGCGAGATTAACCTGAGGGTTGAACGAGGTGAGCGCACCTTTATCACAACCTTAACCAAGAAAATGGCGGAGGATTTGACCGACTACCTCAAGGAAATGGGTGTCAAGGTAAAATACATGCATAGCGACATCAAGACATTAGAGCGTACAGAAATTATTCGCGACCTTCGTTTAGGCGTTTTTGATGTCTTGATTGGTATCAATCTGCTGCGTGAAGGTATTGATGTTCCGGAGGTTAGCCTTGTTGCTATTCTTGATGCGGATAAGGAAGGCTTCCTAAGAAATGAACGAGGTTTGATTCAGACGATTGGTCGAGCTGCCAGAAATGCTGATGGTCATGTGATTATGTATGCTGATCGTATGACGGATTCCATGCAGCGCGCTATAGATGAAACTGCTCGTCGTCGTGCCATACAGATGGCATATAATGAAGAGCATGGGATTATTCCGCAAACCATTAAAAAAGATATTCGTGATTTAATCAGTATTTCCAGAGCAGTTGAAGCAAAAGCAACAGAAGCAGAGACAAATTATGAGTCAATGACGCGGTCTGAAAGACAAGAAGCTATTAAGCAATTGCAAAAAAACATGCAGGAAGCAGCAGAGCTGCTGGATTTTGAATTAGCAGCACAGCTTCGTGACCTGATCCTAGAGTTAAAAGCAATAGATTAAGACCTGATAAGCTAAGTCTGGCTGTATAAGCTAGGCTTTTTATCTGCTTTTGAGTTTGTCCTTTAGGTCTGTCTTATGATCTTTGGTACCAGATAAATGAGTGATACCTTGAGCTTGATCTACGCAAGAGCTATTGCAGCTACTAACTTCAGACTACTTTAATGATTTAATGAAAGATTGATTTTGATAAGACAATTCTGATATAATGTAAAGTAGTTGGCAAAAATAGAAATATTAAATAAATTTTCTTTTTAATAATTTAAGTTTTACCTTGTCAATAAGGCTATTTTCGGATAGAATTTCTTAGTACATTATTTCACTAATACAAGAAGGTAAGTATGTTAAAAAACAAGTCAAGACTGCGAGCTATTTTCGTTTTTGTTGGGAAGATAGCATTGTTTTACGTGATTTTGATGCTGCTCGTTTATTTTTTTGGTTACCTAGGGCATGGTCAAAGTAATTTTATTTATAATGAATTTTAGGAGATTGTCTGATGGTTAACGATATGATTGAAACAATTGAGTATTTTGCACAAGCACAACCGGATTTTCCAGTTTATGATTGCTTGGGAGAGCGCCGTAGCTATGGACAGCTAAAGGAAGATTCTGATAGCATAGCAGGCTTTATTGAGAGCTTAAAGCTAGGTGAAAAATCACCCGTTTTAGTTTTTGGGGCTCAAAGCTATGACATGCTAGCTTCCTTTGTCGCCTTGACAAAGACAGGTCACGCTTACATTCCTGTTGATGTTCATTCGGCGCCAGAGCGTGTTTTGTCTATTATTGAGATTGCTCAGCCAAGTCTTATCATTGCTATTGAAGAGCTGCCGGTTAGTATTGATGCAATTAGGGTGGTTAGCTTAGCAGAGATAGAGGCAGCTAAAGCAGCCAAGGCAGCCTTTACCATGACAAAGCCGGTTAAGGGAGATGACAATTATTATATTATCTTCACCTCTGGAACGACAGGACAGCCAAAGGGAGTGCAAATTTCGCATGCCAATCTTTTGAGCTTTACTAATTGGATGATTGAGGATGCTGAGTTTGCTATTCCTGAGAGACCGCAGATGCTGGCTCAGCCTCCTTACTCCTTTGATTTGTCAGTGATGTATTGGGCGCCGACCTTGGCTTTAGGTGGGACATTGTTTGCTTTACCAAAGGAAATGGTTTCAGATTTTAAGCGCTTGTTTAGCACAATTGCGGAGCTGCCGATAGGCATTTGGACCTCAACACCGTCCTTTGCCGATATGGCCATGCTTAGTGATGATTTTTGCCAGGAGAAGATGCCAAGGCTAACCCACTTTTATTTTGATGGGGAGGAGCTGACAGTATCAACTGCAAGAAAGCTGTTTGAACGCTTTCCAGACGCACGCATTATCAATGCCTATGGTCCAACAGAGGCAACGGTGGCTTTATCAGCGATCTCAATCACTAAAGATATGATAGAGACTTACACACGCTTGCCGATAGGCTATCCAAAGCCGGATTCGCCTACTTATATCATTGATGAAGCTGGCAATGCTCTGGAGCCAGGGCAACAGGGAGAGATTATTGTAACGGGTCCAGCAGTTTCTAAGGGTTATCTCAACAATCCTGAAAAGACAGCTGAAGCCTTCTTTACCTTTAATGGCATGCCTGCTTATCATACGGGAGATTTAGGATCATTTACTGAGGACAATGTGTTACTTTATGGTGGACGATTAGACTTTCAAATCAAATATGCAGGTTACCGCATCGAATTAGAAGATGTGTCGCAGCAGCTAAACCAATCACCGCTGGTTGAATCAGCAGTAGCAGTACCAAGGTATAACAAAGAGCATAAGGTCCAAAATCTCTTAGCTTATGTTGTCTTGAAGGACGGGGTGAGGGAGCAATTTGCGAGAGATTTGGATATTACCAAAGCCATTAAAGCCTCTGTTAAGGATCATATGATGGCCTATATGATGCCGTCTAAGTTTATTTATCGTGAAAAGCTCCCATTGACACCAAATGGCAAAATCGATATCAAATTCTTGATTAACGAGGTTAATCATCAATGACGACCTTGTTTCATCACATACCTTATATGGAGCCTTATGGCAATCCGATTTATTTTGTCTACCTCATCATTGCTTTTCTTCCAGTTATTATTGGGATTTTTAAGCAAAGGCGTTTTTCGACGTATGAAAGCTTTGTCAGCCTAATCTTTATTTTGCTCATGTTTGGTGGGGAACACTATCAGCAATTGCTTGCCTTTTTAGCCTATCTAATTTGGCAAACCATCAGTGTTTTGGCTTACAAGCACTATCGTCAAAAGGCAAATGCAGCGTGGGTTTTCTATCTTAGCATTTTAGCCAGTCTATTTCCTTTGATTTGTGTGAAGGTAAGCCCATTTATCGCTGTCAGTCTAACGAGGTCTTTCTTTAGCTTCTTAGGTATTTCCTATTTAACTTTCAAAAGCGTTGGGATGATCATTGAAATGCGTGATGGGGTTTTGACAGATTTTAGTCTAAAGGATTTTCTACGCTTTATGATTTTCTTTCCGACTTTTTCTAGCGGGCCGATTGATCGCTTTAGAAGATTTCAAGAGGATTATACCAAGCTTCCTAGTCGTGATACTTACCTAGATATGCTCAATAAGGCTGTCATGTATCTCATGCTGGGCTTTTTGTACAAGCATATTATCTCTTATTGCTTGGGTGGGCTGCTATTGCCCCTTGTTGAAAATAAGGCCCTGACTGTAGGCGGCTACTTTAACAAAGAGACGATCTATGTCATGTACCTTTATGGGCTTAATCTCTTTTTTGATTTTGCTGGCTACTCGATGTTTGCGATTGGGTTGTCTTATTTACTGGGGATTAAGACACCTGAAAATTTCAATAAGCCCTTCTTATCACCAAATTTAAAAGAGTTTTGGAACAGGTGGCACATGAGCTTATCTTTCTGGTTTAGAGACTTTGTCTTTATGCGATTGGTCCATCTCTTAATCAAGCACAAGACCTTTAAGAATCGAAATGTGACTTCAGGCTTTGCTTATCTGGTCAATATGCTAGTGATGGGGCTTTGGCATGGCTTGACCTGGTATTACATTGCTTACGGTCTGTTTCATGGTATTGGCTTGATTGTAAACGACGCTTGGCTTCGTAAGAAAAAGGAAATCAATCGTCGTCGGAAAAAGCAAGGGCTTAAGCCTTTGTTTGAGGGTAAGGCATTTCATGCTTTATCAATCGTGGTCACTTTCCACGTTGTCTTGTTCTCACTTCTGTTATTCTCAGGCTTCTTAAATGAGCTTTGGTTTAACAGACCGTTACGTTAAAAAAGGAGAGTATAAAAATGTCTACTAAAGAAACTGTAATTGACTTATTTGATCGCTTGTTTATGGAAGACGTATCAGATATGATGGACGAGGATTTGTTTGATGCTGGCGTTCTTGATAGCCTAGGAACGGTTGAGCTGATTGTAGAGATCGAATCTATCTTTAACATTAAGGTGCCGATTTCAGAGTTTGGACGTGAGGACTGGAACACTGCCAATAAAATTATTCAGGGCATAGAGGAATTGCAGCATGCTTAAACGGCTTTGGTTAATCCTAGGTCCTCTAATCATCGCTTTTGGCTTGGTTTGTCTTACCATATTCAGCTTTCCTACTAAGCTTAGCTATTCATTGCGCCAGGAAAAGTCAAATGCAGTGGCAATCAATGATAGCTCCTTTAAAAATGGCTTGATTAAAAGGCAGGCCTTGTCAGATCCTAACTACTGTTTTATTCCGTTTTTTGGCTCTAGCGAATGGAGTCGCATGGATAGCATGCACCCATCAGTGCTTGCAGAACGCTACAAGCGCTCCTACAGACCGTTTTTAATTGGGAAAAGAGGCTCTGCTTCCTTATCACAATATTACGGCATGCAGCAGATTTCACAGGAAATAACTGGGAAAAAGGCAGTCTTTGTCGTGTCCCCACAATGGTTTACCTCCCAAGGTATTGATCCTGGTGCGGTTCAATTGTATCTATCTAATAGTCAGGTGATTGATTTCCTCTTAAAAGCAAAGGCTAGTCATAAGGAATCACAATTTGCCGCTAAAAGAATGCTGGACATTAATCCGGGAGTTGCCAAATCAGATCTTTTAAGGAAAATTAGTCAAGGCAAGGCCTTGAGTAGATGGGACATTCGTCTGCTCAAATGGCAGCAGGAGTTGTCCTTAAGAGAAGAGTCCTTGTTTAGCTTTCTTGGTCGCTCGGCAAACTATGAGGATAGGATTTTGCCTCGTGTTAAGGGGTTGCCTAAAGCCTTTTCTTATGAGCGCTTGGGGGAGCTAGCGGCCAGACGAGCTAAGGAGGGAACCTCAAATAATCGCTTTGGCATCAAAAATGCTTTTTATACTAAGCGAATTGCACCGCAATTTCCTCTTTATAAAAATTTTCAGTGTCGTAATAATTACACTGTGTCGCCTGAATACAATGATTTTCAGCTGGTATTGTCAGAATTTGCGAAACGCAAAACAGAGGTGCTTTTCGTTATTACACCTGTTAATCAAGCGTGGGCAAACTATACAGGCTTAAACCGGAAAAGGTATCAAAAGGCTGTCAGAAAAATAAAGCATCAGTTAACCTCACAGGGCTTTACTCGTATCGCCGATTTTTCCAGAAATGGCGGAGATAAGTATTTTATGGAGGATACGATTCACCTTGGTTGGAATGGTTGGCTAGCCTTTGACAAGGAGGTTGCTCCTTTCTTAGAGGATCAAACACCACCATCTAAATACCAGCTGAATCCTTACTTCCTAACAAAGGCTTGGGCGAATAAAACAGCAGGATTTTAGGGTCAATAGACCATTAGAAAATGAGGATTAGAATTGTTAATGAGTATCATCGTAGTATTGCTTGCTTTAGCTATTGCTGTTTTGGCGATTGAGTATGGTCAAAAGCGTTCCTTTTCTAGCTGGTTGCTTGAGAAGATGTTTGATTATCGTAAGTATAAGCTCTCTAAAAAGCCTGACAACTATGAAGGAATTGAGACGCAAAGACGTCGTCGTATTCCCTACCACTTGGATAATCCTGAGGCGGTATTAGGTATTCCCACCACAGAACACACGATTGATGGCATGCAGGTTTTTGTGATTAATGACCAAGATTCTCAGGATCAGCCGGTGATTTACTATCTTTATGGTAGTGTTTATTTGCGCCGCCCTGAGACATTTCACTTTAAAACCATTAAGCATTTGATCCGCTTAACCAATGCCAAGCTGGTCTTTCCAAATTT
Source organism: Streptococcus equi subsp. zooepidemicus (assembly GCF_015689395.1). Lineage (NCBI taxonomy): Bacteria > Bacillati > Bacillota > Bacilli > Lactobacillales > Streptococcaceae > Streptococcus > Streptococcus equi. The sequence continues at coordinate 1,407,537 of NZ_CP065054.1, read as the reverse complement.
TGAAAAAGCTCCCTATGCTACCTACAAGGAGGTTTACCCAAAGCTGGCAAAGGCTTATAAAGACTTTTGCTTATCCAGTGGCGCGGCCAGGGTTAGCATTATTGGTGATTCTTCAGGTGGTGGCATGGCCTTGGCCTTGGCCCAATACCTAAGAGATACTCAAATGGCACCGCAGCCAAAGCAATTAATCCTGTTATCTCCTTGGTTAGATGTTAGCTTTGCTAATCAGGATTATAAGCATTTTGAAGCGGTAGAGGCTTATTTAGATGCTAGGCGGCTTCGAGACATTGGTGAATTGTGGGCAGGCAGTCCAGAAGAGATGCGGTCTCCGTATGTCAGCCCATTATATGGCGATTATCATGACCTGCCAAAGATTGTCACCTTTGTCGGGACAAAAGAGATTTTTTACCCAGATATTATGACCCTGCATGAGCGCTTGACAGAGCAGGGGCACTTCAATCAGCTCATTATTGCTGAGCAGATGATTCATGCTTATGCGATCTTCCCGATACGAGAGGCAAGGCAGGCGTGCAAGCAGATTGCCGAGCTGATTTTAAAGAAGGAGTGATTGTTGCTATAGGAGTCAGTTAGCCTTGCTTGTCTGATGAGGCTTGGGTTTGAGATTTCTAGAGAAGCTTTAAGGCCTTTACTTGGGCTGTTAATGCTCATTGAAGAGGATTATAGGCTTTATACTAGGGCTTTGGGTTGCTGTTTTGCTATTCAATAATATTAGTTTAGACTTGATTGAGGAAAGGCTAGTTTTAGTTATGGTCCTCAATCTTTTTTTGATAGTAAACATGTCAAGACAGTTTACTTGCTAGGGTAATAATCATATGGTCATCTCGTGAGCGGCTATTTTTAGCCTAGGCTTAGTGGCGGAAAAATCAGATTAAAAAATATGAAATTTGCTATTGACAGCTGTAAGCGATTGCAGTATAATAAACTTAACTTAAACGTTTAAGTTAAGTTGAATAAGCTGATTTGATCATGCACTGCCTAAATGCAATCAATAATCTCAAAGCATTTGGTGTAGTCTAGTAATCAATGAGGCAGTTTATTACGGTTATACAATATTTATTTAGTTCATCCCTTTAGGAGGTAAATAGCTATGGCGTGGGATTGGAAAAAAGCAGGTGTTGTTGGAGTGGTGTCATTGGCTTCGACCATGGTATTAAGTGCTTGTAGTGGAGGTCATCAGAAAGAGGCCAAGCAAAAGGACGACAATACCATTGTGGTTTCAGTTGATGAGGGCTATGCGGACTACATCAAGGAGATTAAGACAGCCTTTGAAAAAGACAATAAGGTTAAGGTCAAGGTCAAAAAGGAAGGTATGATTGATACGCTAGATAAGCTATCTACTGATGGACCGACAGGTGCTTCGCCAGACGTCTTTTTAGCACCATATGACCGGGTTGGTGGACTTGGCTCTGAAGGGCAAATTGCTGAAGTGAGCTTAGGCAATGCTGACCAGTTTGATGATACTGTTAAAAAGTTAGTTACCATAAATGGAAAGGTTTATGGGGCACCAAATGTTATTGAAACCTTGGTGATGTATTATAACAAGGATTTGGTATCAGAGGCTCCGAAAACCTTTGCTGACATTGAAGAGCTAAATAAGGATCCTAAGTTTGCCTTTGCCTCTGAAGACGGCAAGTCTGTAGGCTTTCTTGCTAAGTGGACAGACTTCTATTATGGCTATGGCTTGATTGCAGGCTATGGGGCTTATGTATTTGGAGATAAGGGGACTGATCCAAAGGACTTGGGTATTGGTAATGCTGGTACTATTGAAGGCTTAGAGTATGCGAAGAAGTGGTATAGTGTATGGCCTCAAGGCATGCAGGATACCCAAAAGGCTGGAGATTTTATTACAGAGCAATTCACCTCTAAAAAGGCTGGCGTGATTATTGATGGACCTTGGGCTGCAGCCTCATTTAAGGAGGCTGGTGTAAACTTTGGAGTGGCACAAATTCCAAGCTTATCTAATGGCGGTAGCTATCAAGCCTTTGGTGGAGGTAAAGCATGGGTGATTTCAAATTATTCTAAGAATAAAAAGTTGGCACAGCAATTCCTTGACTATGTGACAAATGAGAAAAACCAAAAAGCCTTTTATGATAAGACACAAGAGATCCCTGCCAATCTAGCTGCTCGCAGTTATGCTGCAGAACAAGGAAATGAATTGACAAAGGCGGTTATCGGGCAATTCTCAAATGCTCAGCCGATGCCAAATATTCCAGAAATGGCAGAAGTTTGGGGACCAGGTGCGAACATGTTCTTTGAGGTAGCAGCAGGCAAGAAGACTCCTGCCAAGGCTGCTAAGGAAGCAGCTAAAACCATTCAAGAGGCTATTGCACAAAAATACACTGAATAACATAAAAAGGGAGGCTGGGATAAAGGTATCCTAGTCTCCATCTTGTTACCTATAGTATCAGAATGGGCGATGAGGAGACCATGATAACAAATAGTAGTAACTAGCTTGTCTTGTTTCCCATCTTGTCCTAATAAGAGTATCTGATAAGACTGATGAACCTAGGGAGGAAAAAATGAACACAGCCGGAATACTGCATATTCCAGATTCTAGATATTGCTTTGCCTTATCAACAAAGGAGCTTGTGATTCGGTTGAGGGTTGCAAAGGAGGATAACGATATAGCGGTGACGCTGGTTTATGGACCTAAGTATCATTATCATGAGTATCAAAAAGAACTGGCGATGTATGCTGCTTATACCGATCATACCCATACCTATTATGAAATCACCTTAAGTCTTGATGATGTTAGATTGGCTTATATTTTTAAGCTTGAGCAATCTGGTCACACCTATTACTTTAGTGAGGATGGCTTGACCACAAGCTATGATTTTTCAAATGGCTTTTACAACTTTTTTCAAATGCCTTATATTAATGCTGTAGACGTTCATCAGACTGTCCCTTGGGTGCATGATGCTGTTTTTTATCAGATCTTTGTTGATCGCTTTCATCGTGGTGACTTTGAAAAGGACGATAGCTATATTAATATGGCTTGGCTGGATAGGCCAACTCCTGATAGCTTTGCCGGAGGGGATTTGAAGGGGATTACAGATAAGCTGGAATACCTTGAAGATCTTGGTATTAATGTCATTTACTTGACACCGATTTTCAAATCCATCAGTAATCACAAATATGATATTAGTGACTACTATGCTATTGACCCGATGTTTGGGACATCGCTTGATCTCCAGCAGCTAATAAACGAGGCCCACCAAAGAGGGATTAAAATTATTTTAGATGCTGTTTTCAATCATGCTAGCAGTGATTGCGAGCCATTTCAGGACGTTTTGGCACATGGTAGTGCTTCTTCATTTTTTGATTGGTTTATGATTCAAGGAGATCATCCTTCTGTAGAGCTAGCTAATTACGAAACCTTCGCTGATTGTCACTACATGCCTAAGTGGAACACATCACATCGGGCTGTTCAGGATTATTTGATTGGGATTGGCCTTTATTGGATCACAGAGTATCATATTGATGGCTGGCGACTAGATGTTTCTGATGAGGTATCGCATGATTTTTGGAGACGCTTTCGAAAGGCTGTTAAGGCAGTCAAATCAGATGCGATACTTATTGGAGAGAATTGGCATGATGCTTATCCCTACCTTCAAGGAGACCAGTATGATGGTATCATGAATTATGCCTTTACCAAGGCTTGTCTCGATTATTTTGCATTTGATACGATTAGCTCACAGGAAATGGCTGAAAGATTGTCGCATATTTTAATGAGAAATACTTGGCAGGTCAACCAGATGAATCTGAATTTACTGGATTCCCATGATACGCATCGCTTCTTGACTCAGGTGAATGGCTCTAAGGACAAATTATTGGCTGGCTTAGCCCTTTTAGTTACCTTTATGGGCATACCATGTATTTACTATGGAACAGAGCTTGCGATGGAGGGAGGTTATGATCCTGACTCTAGACGTAGCTTTAATTGGGACAGCAGCACTTGGGATATGAGCTTTTGGAATCAGGTTAAGGACATTATCAGCCTGCGTCGTCATGCGGTTATCCAATCTGGAAGCATTTCGATAACCTCCCATGATGACTGCCTTTGCGTAAAGCGTGAATTAAACGGTCAATCGATAAGATTGCTGGTTAATAATGGCGTTAAGCCATATCCTATTGAGAAAGGAGGTTCTGTGCTTGTTTCTAATGGTGTAGATAAAGAGACATTTGAGCTACTCCAGAACGGGTTTGTTGTTAGCTATTAATATGGCGTTTTATCAAAGGAGGTTAAGGATGAAGCGTATTACTTTAACATGTTGTAAAGCATTAACAGTAGCTATGGCAGCGGTTACCTTAGCAATGTCAACTAACAGTGTCTTTGCTATTGAAAATACTGCAGTGTCTAATAAGGCTGATTTTTCTACTGACACGATTTATCAAATTGTCACCGATCGTTTTCATGATGGTAATGCTGCTAATAATGGAAATACAGATGTATTTGATAAAAATGATCCCAAAAAGTATCATGGGGGTGATTGGGCAGGTATCATTAAGAAACTAGAAGATGGCTACTTAACCAATTTAGGAGTATCAGCTATCTGGATTTCATCACCAGTTGAAAACATTGATACCATTGACCCTTCAAATGGCAGTGCAGCCTATCATGGCTACTGGGCAAAGGATTTTTTCAAAGCAAACAGTCACTTTGGAACAATGGAGGATTTTAAAAAGCTCATTCAGGTGGCACATAGCAAAAACATTAAAGTAGTTATTGATTTTGCTCCTAATCATACCTCAACAGCAGAATATAAAGGACTAACCTTCCCTGAAGATGGTGCTTTGTATAAGGACGGTCAGCTTGTTGGTAAATTCAGTCATGATGATCAAAAGATTTTTAATCATGAGTCATGGACTGATTTTTCAACTTATGAAAATAGCATTTATCATTCCATGTATGGCTTGGCAGACTTGAACAATCTGAATCCAACAGTTGACGATTATCTCAAAGAGGCTATTGATAAATGGTTAGAAATGGGCATTGATGGTATTCGTGTAGATGCGGTCAAGCATATGTCACAAGGCTGGCAAAAAAATTGGTTGAGTCATATCTATGAGAAGCATAATGTATTCGCCTTTGGGGAATGGTTTGCTGACGGTTCTTTTAATGATCCATTGATGACTAAATTTGCTGATACTAGCGGCATGAGCCTGCTTGATTTTAGGTTTGCTAATTCTGTTAGGCGCCTGTATTCTGATTTATCAGCGAAAATGCAAGATTTTTACAATATGATTGTAGCTACGGAAAAAGAGTATAAGGAAGTTTCAGATCAAGTGACTTTCATTGATAACCATGATATGACCCGCTTTGCTACTCTAGTCAATCATAATCAGACAGCTGTTAATCAAGCCTATGCTTTACTGCTAACATCGCGTGGTGTTCCGAATCTTTATTATGGTTCAGAGCAGTATGCTACAGGTGCTAACGACCCTGAAAATCGTGGTGATATGCCAACATTTGATAAGAATTCCACTGCTTATCAGGTTATTAGTAAATTAGCACCGCTGCGTAAGAAAAATCAAGCCTTGGCTTATGGAACAACACAGCAGCGCTGGATTAATGATCAGGTCTTGGTCTTTGAAAGAAAATTTGGAAATGACGTTGCTTTAGTGGCTGTTAATAAGGATCAAACAAATGGCTACACAATTAGTGGCGCTAAAACAGCCTTACCAGCTGGTAAGTACGCTGATGAATTAGGTGGCTTACTTGGTGGAAAGGAATTAACGGTATCAGCTGATGGTAATGTTGAGGCGTTTGAATTGGGTGCAGGTCAAGTTGCAGTTTGGACCTTTAAAGGGAAAAATGAGACACCACAGATAGGAGACGTAGACGCTTCGTTTGGCGTCACAGGAAATACAGTTTCTATTTCAGGACAAGGATTTGGTAGTGCTCAAGGCCAGCTTCATTTTGGTGATAGCAAAGCAGATATTGTGTCATGGGACGATACCTTGATCCAATTTAAGATACCGGCTGTATCGGCAGGATATCATGATGTTAAGGTGACCACATCTACAAGGCAGGAAAGTAATGTTTACAAGTCCTTTGAAGTGTTAACAGATAAGCAAATTCCAGTAAGATTAGTTGTTAATGATTTCAATACTGTATTAGGTGAACAGCTTTATATCGTTGGTGATGTGGTTGAGCTTGGGGCAAATGACAATAATAAAGCTTTAGGACCTATTTTTAATGCAACACAATCGATTGCCAAATATCCAAACTGGTTTTATGATGTCAATCTCCCTATTAATAGAACCATTAATTGCCATCTTGTAAAAAAAGATAGTTCTGGTAATATGTTGTGGACCAGTCCAGAAACCTATACTATTAAAACTGATAGTAAAGCCCAAACCATTTCATTGAAAAAATAGTTGCGTTATCTGTGATGTTATTTAATACTCTATGAAGGAGGATAACCATAAAAGGGTGATAGAGAGGAATGACAAATGCTTAAGAATGAAAAAATGAAGAATCCACAAAAAGCCATGTGGCTTTCAATAATCCCTGGTCTGGGGCAATTCTACAATACTCAAAAGGTAAAAGGCTTTATTTTGCTTCTTGTGTTTTTAGGTGAGCTGCTAGAGGCTTTCTTTGTTGGTATTCCGGCTCTTGCTGGCTTGTACAGCCTTGGTAGTGTACCAATGGAGGATCATTCCCTATTCTTATTGATTAAGGGAGCTATGCAGCTTATCCTATTTGCCTTGTTTTTGATCTTTCATTTGGCTGCCATGCGAGATGCTAGGCTAGTGGCAAGGGAGATCAATGCAGGCCATAGCATTTCATTAACCTTAAAGGAGATGGTACAATCTATCTATGAAAAGGGCTTTCCTTATTTGCTGATTATTCCAGCCTACTTGGCTATGGCCTTTGCCATTGTTTTTCCGGTGCTTGTTACTTTATTAGTTGCATTTACAAACTATGATTTTAGGCATATTCCTCCCTATAAATTATTAGATTGGGTTGGCATTAAGAATTTTAAAAGCATTTTAGAGCTTAGCACCTTTAAGTCAGCCTTTGGCTCTGTGCTGTCATGGACCTTGATTTGGACCTTGGCAGCAACGAGTCTCCAGATTGTGATAGGAATAGCGACTGCTATTATTGCCAACCAGTCCTTTGTGAAGTGCAGGCGCATTTTTGGGGTGATTTTCTTGCTCCCTTGGGCGGTGCCTGCTTTTATCTCGATCATGAGCTTTGGGAATTTCTTTAATGATTCCATTGGCGCTATGAATGTTCAGGTGTTACCATTTTTAGAAAGGTTTGTGCCATTTGCAGATTTTGGCATTATCCCATGGAAGACAGATCCTTTTTGGACAAAGGTTGCGGTGATTATGGTCCAAGGCTGGCTGGGCTTTCCTTATATTTATATTTTGGTGTCTGGTATTTTACAATCAATTCCTGCTGATTTGTATGAGGCAGCAACAGTTGACGGGGCAACAGCCCTGCAGAAGTTTCGCCAAATTACCCTGCCAATGATCTTTGCTGTGGCAGCGCCAACCTTGATTTCGCAGTATACCTTTAATTTTAACAACTTCTCTATTATTTACCTCTTTAATAATGGAGGTCCTGGTACAGTTGGTGGCGGTGCAGGATCGACCGATATTTTGATTTCTTGGATTTACAAGCTGACCACACAAACGTCACCACAGTTTTCCATTGCTTCAGCGGTGACCTTAATCATTTCCTTGATTATTATTTCTGTATCATTGATAACCTTTAAAAAATTCAAAGCCTTTGACATGGAGGATCGCTAAATGGGTAGGAATTATTTGCCACAGTCAGTGAAGAAGAAGCGCTTGTTAGCTCAGCTGTTGACTTACAGCTATTTGCTAATCCTGTCGATCATCATCTTATTTCCAATCTTGGTGACCGTTAGCTCAGCCTTTAGGCCAGGAAATACAACTGCCTTTAGCTTTCATATTGATGGGCCTTGGACCTTATCAAACTTTGAGACACTCTTTCAGGACACCTATTACTTAAGATGGTACTGGAACACGTTAGTTGTCGCCTTTTTCACGATGCTGATCCAGGTGACAGTCATTACGCTGACAGGCTATGCTTACAGCCGCTATCACTTTTTTGGGCGTCAAAAGAGCTTGGTCTTTTTCTTAGTGGTTCAGATGGTTCCGACAATGGCTGCCTTAACAGCTTATTTTGTGATGGCTTGGTTGTTTAATGCTCTGAATCACTATTGGTTCCTCATTCTGATTTATGTTGGAGGAGGCATTCCGATGAATGCTTGGTTGATGAAGGGGTATTTTGATACTGTGCCTTATGATTTAGATGAGTCAGCTAAGCTAGATGGCTCTGGTCATTTTAGGACCTTCTACCAAATTGTATTTCCCTTGGTTCGTCCGATGGTTGCTGTTCAGGCCCTGTGGGCCTTTATGGGGCCCTTTGGTGACTTTATGCTTGCGAAATTTCTCTTACGTGAGCAGGAGCGTTACACCGTAGCGGTAGGTCTTCAGACATTCATCACTAATGACGCTAGAAATCCTAAGGTCACGTTGTTTGCAGCAGGGGCTATTTTAATCGCAGTGCCAATTTCAGTGCTATTCTTCTTTTTACAAAAGCATTTTGTTTCAGGCTTAACTAATGGTGGAACAAAGGGTTAATTTATCTCTCAAGGGGCTTTTATCATGACGAATGATCGATTTCCTATTTCTTACACAACTATTATCTTTTCTCCTAAAATGATATTTGCTCATCGCAGTGCCTTTTTGTGGTGGCAGAATGTGATTTTAGTGCTCTTTCTCAATGCTCTGGTGTTAATGCCTATCACGCTGCATTATGCAAGCTTGAAGAGCTATCCCTTAGAGCAAATAGTCCGTAATGGTTTAGGCTCCTTGACAGAAAAAACCTATCACGCCTTGACACAAGGCACTATTTGGCATGATCGCTATGATGGAAAAACAGTCCTTATAGAGGATACTGATGCTGTTGTTGCTGTATTGCCAACACCAGAAATAGTAGAAGAGCTAAAGAAAGATCAAAGAAGCCAGCTAATATTAACAGAAACCTCATGGATTTTAAGCTTTCCTGATGGTCAAAGGCTAACTGCTAAGGTTAAAGGCAACAAGGAAAGGCTAACGCGCTTAACCTCTCTAGAGGCTGTCAAGGCCTTTGTTAATCAGCAATGGTACAATAGCAATCGTGCCGCTGTGCTTGCCTTTTTGCTGCTAGTGGCTAGTAGTGTGGTCTATCTAGGAGCTGGTTTAGTGATCGGAATTGGCTCGTTATCACTGTTATTAACAAGATCTGCTAGATTATTTTCACTCAAGAGCTACTCAGAATGCTTGGGTTTGCTAGTGAATTGCTTTGGACTTCCTACGCTTTTAGCAGTGCTTATAAGCTTTTGGGTGCACAATCCTATTGTTATTATGAATAGTCAGGTCTTTGGCACACTGCTCATGCTGGTTCTAGTCTTTTACAAAACTCAGTTTAGAGATGAGGAGCAAGCACTAGCTTAGCCCTTGCGGACATCAAAAAATCCCTCCCAAGCGGGAAGGATTTTTTGAGTAAGGGTTATCGTGATCATTACTGCTATTTGACAGAACCACCTGTAACGCCTTCTACATAGTATTTTTGCATAAACATAAAGAGCAATGTGATTGGAATAGCAATTAACACAGATCCAGCGGTAAAGGCCATGAACCAGTCATTGATGGTGTCAGGCTGCAGCATTGAAAAGAGTCCGATAGCTACCGTATATTTGCTGGTTGCATCTCCTAAAATCACTTGGGCAAAGATAAAGTCAACCCAAGGTCCCATAAAGGCAAGGAGTGCAGTGTAAACAATGATTGGCTTTGATAGCGGTAGGGTAATCTTAAAGAAAATATCCATACGAGTAGCCCCATCAATCATGGCAGATTCGTCAAGCGAATAAGGAATGGTATCAAAGAAGCCCTTAGCAATGTAAAATCCAAGTGCAGCACCGGCAGAATAAACAAGGACTAGGGCAGTAAGACTTTGCGTAAGGCCAAGTGCTTTTAGGATATAGTAGATAGCAATCATGCTCATAAAGCCTGGAAACATGTTTAGCACTAGTGCAAGCTTTAAGAAACGATTGCGAAACTTGAATTTGATCCGACTAAGCGAGTAAGCCATCGCCACTGTAATAAAGGTTGAGATGATACAGGTAAAGATAGCAACAACAAAGGTATTGACAAACCATCTCCCAAAAGGAAAGGTTTCATTTGTAAAGAGCTTAATATAATGGTCTAATGTGAGATGCTTGGGAAGAAAATAATCGACATAAGCAGTGCCTTCAGCACGAAAGCTAGTCAGAACAACCCAAGCGATCGGTAAAAGCCAAATGATTGAGAGAACGGTTAAAATGGCGTAAACTAATCCAAGCTGAAATCGACGTTTGTTTTTCATTATTTCGCTGCTCCTTCCTTGTATGATGCAGTTCTTGTGTAAGCCAGTAAGCTAAAGATTGCTGATACGGTAAAGATTAAGATACCAATAACAGAGGCTAGGTTATAATCTGCTGCTGTAACAGTCAATTTATAGAGCCAAGTCACCAATAGATCGGTGGTTCCAGCTTGGTAATAGGCTGAATTGGTTGGCCCACCACCAGTTAGGAGATAGATCACATTGAAGTTATTGATGTTTCCAATAAATTGCTGAATCAGGTTTGGTGTCATGATAATGAGGATTTGAGGGAAGGTGATTGATTTGAAGACCTGAAATTTACTTGCCCCATCAATCTCTGCAGCCTCAATTTGTTCGCTTGGCAGATTCATAATGATACCTGTTGCGATTAACATGGTAAATGGAATACCAATCCACATATTAACAAAGATAATAGAGAATTTAGCCCAAATTGGATCAGATAAAAACGGTAGAGAATGGCGGATTAACCCTAATTTGCTAAGCAGGGCATTTAAGGGACCTTGGTCATTTAGCAGATTTCGCATAATCAGCAGTGAAATAAACTGAGGAACTGCGATGGTAATCACAAAGAAGGTCCGCCACATTTTTTTCAATTTTAAGCCTTTGGTATTAATCAAGAGTGCTAAAATGATACCAAAGAAGAAGTTAGTCACTGTGGCAAAGACAGCCCAAATCAGTGTCCATGAGAAAACAGGAAAGAAGGTTCCTGCCATACGACCACTTAACACGTTACCAAAATTGGAAAGACCAACCCAATCAAAAAGTGACTTTGGCGGGAGGTGATTGTGATCAAAGTTAGTAAATGCTAAGCAAATCATGTAGATCAAAGGAAGTACCGTAAACAGAAGCACACCAATCAATGGAATTGTCATCAATGTCATATGGAAACGACCATTTGCTAGACTAACAAAATCCTCCTTAAAGCTTGGGATTTTTGCCCCTTCTTGCTTTAGCATGTAGAGGTGACGGGCGCTTTTTAGGTTACACCAATAAATATAGGCAAATAACAAACAAAAAATCAGAGAGGCTAAGCCAAAAATCAGCATTAGCATCGAATTGTCTCCATCAACAGCAACCTGAATGCTGATACCGTCGATAGTTTTGGTTGTCATGCCCTGTGTTTGTGTTCCTAGGGTAATGAGGCCGCCAATAGCAGGAATGATTTGTGAAACAAAGGCGATGAAAAAGACCACCTCACTCAATAAAAAGAGTGTTCCTTTGACGAATTGTTTATTAGCAAAATTGGCAAAGCCCATAATGATAGCGGATAGTTTTATATCGAAGCTTCCCTTTGTTAAAGCCTCTTTTACAGTAACCTGAGATGCTAAGCCTGCCTGAGTCATATATGTTCTCCTTTATGTTAGGATACAAGAAAGTAGGATTACCTGACTCTCTTGTTCAGATGCTGTGGTCATAAGCGTTTGGTGCTAACGACCGCATAGCTAAGTGTTACCTAAACCTTTAAGCAATTAAAAATTTAAGTAGCACCAAGCTTTACGTCATATCAAAAACAAGTAGGAGTGGACTAAGCCCTGAAAAAATAATGATGCTTAGCTCCACCCCTTTAGAGATGAGTAGAAAGGATAGCGTTAAAATAGCCCACCTCTGTACTTGTTTAGGATAGTATTATAAATGAGATAGCTTATTTTGTTGCTGCAATGTCCTTGTCAAACTGCTGTAGCTTAGCAAGGTAGTCACCTTCTTTGATTTTACCATTGAAGGCATCGCTAAGGATTGCAGCACTTTCAGTCCAGAAGGTACCCATTTGACTAAGCTTAGGCATAACAACAGTATAATCTGAAGAAGATCCCATTGTGATAACTGTTTTTGCAAGCTCGTTTGATTGAACAGCCTCTGAAGCTTGAACGGTCTTGTTAGCTGGTACGATGTTACGTGTCTTGAATTGGTTTTCTTGGCTTTCAGCATTTGTTAGGTATGAAGCAAGCTTGTAGCTGGCTGCGATACGCTTGGTATCTCCCTTAGCAGGAGCTTGGTTAACCGCATAGAGCTTCACTCCCAAGAAGGCCTTTTGTTGAACGGTTTCGCCACCGATAGTTACCTTTGGATAAACAGCAACACCAAGGTTTTCTTTACCGATAGCCTTTTGTGCTGCCTCGTAATCCCAAGGACCTGATTCAAATGAAGCAACTGAACCGTCTCCAAACTGAGACATGACGTTGTTGGCATCTAAGTTAACAAATCCTTTGTTTGAGGCTTGGTCTGAAATCCATTTAAGAACAGCAACCCCTTTTTCATTGCCCCAGTTAGTTCCTTTAGTGTCTTCACCGCTTTCACCAAACAATGTGTTACCAACAGACATGAACAATGGACCAGTAGCATAAGCATTAGCCTGCTTGAAGGTACCACCAAAGGTAGCCTTAGACGTGATGGTATCGTATGAAGCAACATCATCAGCAGCTAGCTTCGTTTTGTTGTAGAAGAGAACCTGTGACTCAATACCAAATGGGAAGGCATAGGTTTTACCCTTGTATTGAGCACCAAGGATAGCTTGATCAGTTGCTGTATCAGCGATCTCTTTAGTGTATTCCTCTGGGACTTCTTGGATAATGCCAGATTCTACGAGCTGACCAAGCTGATCATGAGGAAGTGAAAAGACATCGGCAGCAGTAGAAGCATCTTTTTTGATTTTTTCTTGTGCTTTTGGATCCTCTGACTCGATCACCTTAACCTTGTAGCCAGAGTCCTTTTCAAATTTAGCGACAACATCTGTGTATGACTTTTTAGCCCCTGTTGGTACCCAAAGCTTAATTGTTTTTGAATCAGTACCTGATGCAGTTTCTGTTTTGTCCTTTGAACCAGATGCACACCCTACTAATAAGGCGCTAGCAAGTGTCAAGCTTGCCCCACTGACGATAACTTTTTGCCATGATTTCATAGCGATTTCCTCCTAAGATATATTTCTTACACTTAATATTATGCAACCGCTTGCAGAAAAAGTCAAGTCTTTTTTTAAAAAAAGTTGATTTTTTTAAAACATTTTTTCGATCATGAGGACAGCAGTTTTTTATGCCACCTTCTTGTAGGGAGAGAGTTGATTTTTTAGGAGATAATTGTATAATAAAAGCAAAATACATGTGAAAAAGCCTGACATAGCGTCATTATCAGGTATTAAATGAGGTTTATATGGTTACAATAAAAGACGTTGCCTTAAAAGCGGGTGTTAATCCTTCGACCGTCAGTCGTGTGCTAAAGGATAATCGCTCCATCTCTCAAAAGACAAAGGAAAAGGTCAGAAGAGCTATGAGCGAGCTTGGCTATGTTCCTAATGTAGCTGCGCAAATGCTTGCTAGTGGTCTGACACATAATATCGGTCTGGTTTTTCCGCCGATTATCACTAATGACCGTTTGAGTGATCCCTTTTTTATGGAAATCCTATCGACCATTACCAATGAAGCTAAGAAACATCATTTCACTGTTTCCATTGCAACAGGTATGTCTGTTGAGGATTTATTGAGCCAGGTTAAGTTAATGCACCTGCAAAAGCGTGTTGATGGCTTTATTATATTATATTCTGAGCAAGAAGACCCTGTTAGAGGCTATTTGATGACCAACCAAATTCCTTTTGTCATTGTTGGCGCACCAGAAGGTGATGAAAACAAAATCACCTATATTGACAATGACAACCAGCTAATGGCTAAAACCGCAGTTGATCATCTCTATCAAAAGGGTCACAGACAGATATTGTTTATTACAGACGATTTGGAAGCAGAGGTAGCTTCTGAGCGCTATATGGGCTATCTCAAAGGCTGCTTGAAATTATCCTTAGAAAACAAACCGATGCTGCTATTTGATCGAAAGGATCCAATTAGCATTGAAAAGGTTATTGAAACGATACGTAGCTTTAAGGCCACAGCCTTAATCGTGATTGGTGATGTTTTGTCGGTGCGAATGGTCCAGCTCTTGTCCTTTTATGACATTAAGGTGCCAGATGATATTTCGATTATTACCTTTAATAATTCCAGCTATTCGAAATTGATTCACCCTTACTTAACAACGTTTGATATTAACGTTGAAAATTTAGGGAGAACTTCCTTTAAGCAGCTTTTAGACATTATCAATGCCAACGAACAAACCCTGAGTCAGAAAATTTTGGTTCCCTTTAGCCTCAAAAAGCGGGAGAGTGTCAGGGATATTAATGCCAAATAGGAGTGAGATGAGGATGGAAGAGCAGCTGCTTAGGCTGTCTCTCCAATCCTTTTTTTGTTTTTGTCCTAGCTGCTTCCTTCATTACTATCAAGGCTTGAGCAGCTCTAGCATGCCGAAAAAGTCTCTTTTTTTTGAAAAGATATTGACTTGCGCAAACGGTTGCGTTATAATTTCAACATAAAGATTTTACAAGGAGAAAAAAAGAATGACTAAACGTGCAAGTGGTATTCTGATGCATATCAGCTCGCTTCCGGGACGCTTCGGTATTGGGAGCTTTGGTAAAGAGGCCTTTGAATTTGTTGACTTTTTAAAGGAAACCAAGCAGACCTATTGGCAGATTTTGCCCTTAACAACAACTAGCTTTGGAGATTCTCCTTATCAATCTTTTTCAGCTATTGCAGGAAATACGCATTTTATTGACCTTGAATTGCTGGCAAAGGACGGTTATTTGCAGGAAGCTGATTATGCTGCTGTTGATTTTGGCTCAAATCCGGAGTCTGTTGATTACGCTCAAGTCTTTCAAGCCAGACGCCCTTTATTAGAAAAAGCAGTTCAGGCTTTTGTCTCAACTGAGGAAGGCTTAAGACAGCTCGCCGAATTTGAAGCAACTGCGAGCTGGATAAATGATTTTGCCGAATTTATGGCTATTAAAGAGCATTTTGATCACAAGGCCCTCCAGGAATGGGACGATAGAGCAATTGTTAAGCGTGAAGAGGCTGCCTTGCTTCATTACCGCAAGCTGTTAGCCAAAGGCATCACCTATCATAAGGTCTGCCAATATTTCTTTTATCAGCAGTGGCTAGCGCTGAAGACCTATGCTAATCAAAATGGCATTGCTATCATTGGTGATATGCCAATCTACGTGTCTGCTGATAGCGTTGAGGTTTGGACGATGCCAGAGCTCTTTAAGGTGGATGCAGATAAAAAGCCGATTTACATTGCAGGTGTACCTGCTGATGGCTTTAGTGAGGACGGGCAGCTTTGGGGCAATCCTATTTACAACTGGGAGAGCCATGAGCAAACAGGCTTTGCTTGGTGGATCCATCGGATCAAAGAGAGCTTCAAGCTATACGATAAGCTTAGAATTGACCATTTCAAGGGCTTCTCAGATTTTTGGGAAATTCCTGGTGGTGATGTGACTGCTAAAAATGGTCATTGGGAGTCAGCCCCTGGAATTGCTCTATTTAAAGCTGTTCGAGAGGCCTTGGGTGAGCTGCCAATTATCGCAGAAAACCTTGGCTACATTGATGAAAAGGCTGAGCAGCTGCTGGCATCTACTGGCTTTCCGGGCATGAAGATTTTAGAGTTTGGTTTGTTTGATGTGACAAGTCAAAGCTTTGATTTGCCGCATAACTATGATCATAATTGCATTGTCTACACTGGTACGCATGACAATGAGGTGGTTAATGGCTGGTATGAGCATTTGAGTGCAGAGCAGGTTGAGTTTGTTAATCATTACATTCATAAGGCAGCTGATGAAAGCATTACCAAGGCTATGCTAAGAACAATCTTTGCAACTGTTTGTGATACTGCGATCTTGTGCATGCAGGATTTGCTGGATAAATCAGCTGATAGCCGCATGAATATGCCAAACACTGTTGGTGGCAACTGGCAATGGCGCATGCTTAAAGACGACCTTAAAGAGAAGCATAAGGCTTACTTAATACACTTGACTGAGCTATATGGTCGAGCCAATAATCATCACTAGAATACTATATTGAAAAGAGGATATCATGAAACGCTTTACAGATTACACTGAAATGACATTAGGAAAATCTCTTGCAAGTGCAAGCAAGGAGGAAATCTATCTTTCATTGCTTTCCTATGTCAAAGAAGAAGCAAGCAAAAAAGCAAAAAATACAGCTAAACGTAAGGTTTATTACATCTCAGCAGAATTTTTGATTGGTAAATTGCTTTCTAATAATCTCATTAATCTAGGTATTTATAAGGACATCAAAGAGGAGCTGGCTGCTGCTGGCAAATCAATTGCTGAGATAGAGGACGTTGAATTGGAGCCATCGCTTGGTAATGGTGGTCTTGGCCGTTTGGCATCGTGCTTTATTGATTCTATCTCAAGCCTTGGCATTAATGGTGAAGGGGTTGGCTTGAATTACCATTGTGGTTTGTTCAAGCAGGTCTTTAGGCACAATGAACAAACAGCAGAGCCTAATTTTTGGATAGAGGATGACTCTTGGCTAGTACCGACTGATATTTCATATGATGTTCCCTTTAAAAACTTTACCCTGAAGTCTCGTTTAGACCGTATTGATGTTTTAGGCTACAAGCGCGACACTAAAAATTACCTTAATCTTTTTGATATTGAAGGTGTTGATTATGGCTTGATTAAGGATGGCATTTCATTTGATAAGACTGACATTGCCAAAAACCTGACCCTGTTCCTTTACCCTGATGATTCTGATAAAAATGGTGAGCTCCTTCGCATTTACCAGCAATATTTCATGGTATCTAATGCCGCTCAGCTATTGATTGACGAAGCCATTGAGCGTGGCTCAAACCTGCATGATTTGGCTGATTACGCATACGTGCAGATCAATGATACCCATCCATCAATGGTCATTCCAGAATTGATTCGTCTGTTGACACAAAAGCATGGCTTTGATTTTGATGAGGCTGTTTCAGTGATTCAAAAGATGGTTGGCTATACCAATCACACGATCCTTGCAGAAGCCTTGGAAAAATGGCCTCTTGACTTCCTCAATGAGGTTGTGCCACATTTGGTAACGATTATTGAGCAGCTAGATGCTCTTGTTCGTGCAAGGGTATCAGATCCAGCCGTTCAGATCATTGATGAGACAGGTCGTGTGCATATGGCACATATGGATATTCATTTTGCCACAAGTGTCAACGGCGTTGCTGCCCTTCACACTGAAATCTTAAAAACCAGTGAATTGAAAGCCTTTTACAAGCTGTACCCAGAAAAATTCAACAACAAAACCAATGGCATTACCTTCCGTCGTTGGCTTGAGTTTGCGAACCAAGAGCTGGCGGACTACATTAAAGAGCTTATCGGTGATGCTTACTTGACTGATGCAACTAAGCTTGAACAATTAATGGCCTTTGCGGAGGATAAGACTGTTCATGCTAGATTGGCTGAGATTAAGCACCATAATAAATTGTCTTTGAAACGCTACCTCAAGGATAATAAAGGAATTGAGCTTGATGAGCATTCCATCATTGATACTCAAATTAAACGCTTCCACGAGTACAAGCGTCAGCAAATGAATGCCCTTTATGTGATTCATAAATACTTAGAAATCAAAAAAGGCAACCTGCCAAAGCGTAAAATAACGGTTATCTTTGGTGGTAAGGCTGCACCGGCTTATATCATTGCGCAGGATATTATTCACTTGATTCTTTGCTTGTCAGAGCTTATCAATAACGATCCGGAGGTAAGTCCATACCTTAATGTCCACCTTGTTGAAAATTACAATGTGACAGTAGCAGAGCATTTGATTCCTGCAACTGATATTTCAGAGCAGATTTCCCTAGCTTCAAAGGAAGCTTCAGGTACTGGTAATATGAAATTCATGCTCAATGGTGCCTTGACGCTTGGCACTATGGACGGGGCTAATGTGGAAATTGCTGAGCTTGCTGGTATGGATAATATCTACACCTTTGGTAAGGATTCAGATACCATTATTGATCTTTATGCCACAGGTGGTTATGTGTCTAAGGACTATTATGATGCCCACCCAGCTATCAAGGAAGCGGTTAACTTTATTATCAGTCCAGAGTTACTAGAGCTTGGTAATGAGGAACGTCTTGACCGTCTCTATAAGGAGTTAATCTCTAAGGACTGGTTTATGACCTTGATTGACCTTGAGGAATACATTGCAGTCAAAGAACAAATGCTGGCTGATTATGACAATCAGGACCTATGGCTGACAAAGGTTGTGCATAATATTGCTAAGGCTGGCTTCTTTTCATCGGACCGTACGATTGAACAATATAACCAAGACATTTGGCACTCATATTAAGCCATTATAGACTATTAATCAGATTGGAGAAGCTTTCCTTATTGGATTGCCCTTCAATCTTTTTTTGCTGCTAGTCAGGCTTTTTCAGGAGACTGGTTTGTTTTTCGGTACTATTTTTGATAGAATGAATTCCTATTATCAGCATATTATTTGAGGAGAAGAGATCATGGAGAGGCTGCTTCAAGCTATTGTAACTGCAACAGCTAATCGTGAGAAAATGCTTATTAGAATCAGTGGTCATGGTGCCTCTGGTAAATCAACCTTTGCAGGTCGTCTGCTGCAGGCTTTGCCTGACGGACAAGGTCAATTATTAGAAACAGACCCCTATATCATTGCTAATGAATTTAGTCAGGCTGTTTTGATTAGCTACCCTTATCAGGGAAAAGAGGTGCTTCATAGTATAACAGCCTGTCACCCTGCTAGGCATGAATTGGCCAGTCTGAGGTGTGACATCATGATGTTTAAGCAAGGATTGGATTTTTTGAGTATTGATACCCCTTGGGCGCCCTCTCGTCTGGTTAAGGGTGATGTGCCGATTCTTATTGTCGAAGGCATGTCAACAACCTTTTTAGAGCCAGAGCTGTTTGACTTATCACTGTACTTTTATACAGATGATGACACAGAGCTCCAAAGGCGGCTTGATAGAGATACTAGATCAAGAGGCCGCAATCCGGAGTTCATTCAGCAGAGCCATGCTCATCGGCGAACTCAGTATACTCATTACCTAGAGCCTTATCAAAAGCAGTTTGATATTGTGGTCAATCAATCGCAAAATCGTTTTACAGTCGAAATGTGCCATATAAGTGAAAATTAGCCTTAGTTTGATCTGTTTGTTGGCAAGGCAGTAGGCTGTATGTGGCGTTGACGAGTTATTTTTGATATGTGACTAAGCTAAAGGCCTAGTCTCACGGCATAAAAAATCCGACAAGCTATTGATAAAGCCTGTCGAATCTTTCATCTATTAGTGATTAGCGAGCAACACGACGACGTGCTGCTTTTTTACGATTTTCCTCTACAAATGCTGCTTTTTCTTCCTCAGGGTCAATAATAGTCTTTTTAACAGCAAATACTGCACCTGCAACGGTAGCAGCAGTAGCAAGAACACCTGTAGCAAGACCCTTTGCGAATCCATGTTTTTTAGCCATAATCATTCTCCATTTCTATTAAGAGGACCATAACTGTCTCTCAATCTTATGTTATAATATATGGTAGCGAAAAAGATTAGAAAATTCAAGTAAAAGACTTTTTCAGCTGCTTTTTAAGTAGAAAGACAATAAATGACAAAAGAAAAGATAATTGTGATTGTAGGCCCGACTGCTGTTGGCAAGACAGCTCTAGGGATTGCCTTGGCTGGTGCCTTTAATGGTGAAATTATATCTGGAGATAGTCAGCAGGTTTATCGTCACCTTGATATTGGGACAGCTAAGGCTAGTGCCAGGGAGCAGGCTCTTGCGGTTCATCATTTGATTGACATTCGTGAGGTGACAGAGTCTTACTCAGCCTTTGATTTCGTGCAGGACGCTAAGCGAGCTATTGAAGATATTGTTAGCCGCGGTAAGCTGCCGATTATTGTCGGTGGTACGGGCTTGTATCTACAAAGCCTGTTAGAGGGCTATCATCTAGGAGGAGATCTTGATCAAAAGGAGCTACTTGCTTATCGGCAGCAGCTAGAGACACTGACAGATACAGAGCTTTATCAGCTATTAGCTAGTAAGGGCATTCACCTTGATCAGGTTAACCGCAGGCGTGCCATTCGCTCACTTGAGCTAAATCAATTTGCTAGGGATTTAAAAAATCAGGAGGCTCCCTATAACCCCTTGATGATTGGATTGACTGATGAGCGCGAGGTTATTTATGAGCGGATTAATAAGCGGGTGGATCTGATGATGGCTTCAGGTCTATTGGAGGAGGCAAGGTGGCTTTTTGAGCAGTATCCAGCTGTTCAGGCTAGTCGAGGGATCGGCTATAAGGAGCTCTTTCCTTACTTTCAGGGTCAGGCTAGTCTAGAAGAAGCAACAGCCACACTAAAGCAGCAAACACGCCGCTTTGCTAAACGACAGCTGACTTGGTTTCGTAACCGTATGGCAGTGCGATTTGACTCGATTAGCGAGTCGTCCTATCCGCAGGCAATATATGATAGGGTGGAGCGCTTTTTGAAGGAGCCTTAGAGCTATCGATGGCAAACTAGCTGAAAATAGCTAAAACTATGCTATAATAAACACTACGGAATTTGGAGGATTAGTCGCGTTCATGATAGAGACAAAGGCAAGGCAGGAAAGAGTCATTTTACTAGGTGTGGTCCTAGAGGCAGCTGACCATGCTGAGCTATCAATGACAGAGCTGGCTAGTCTAGCCAAGACCGCAGGTGCAGAGGTTGTTGATTGCTATATGCAAAGGCGGGAGCGCTATGATAGCAAGACCTTTGTTGGCTCTGGTAAGCTGGCTGAAATCAAAGAAATGGTTGCTGCCAATGAGATTGATATAGTGATTGTTAACAATCGCTTAACGGCTCGGCAAAATGCCAATTTGGAGAACGCCTTAGGTATTAAGGTCATTGATCGCATGCAGCTGATTCTTGATATTTTTGCGATGCGAGCGAGAAGCCATGAAGGAAAATTGCAGGTGCATTTAGCGCAGCTCAAATACATGCTGCCAAGACTGGTCGGACAGGGTGTTATGCTTAGTCGTCAGGCCGGGGGCATTGGGAGTCGTGGGCCGGGTGAGAGCCAGCTGGAGCTGAACCGGCGCTCCATTCGTCATCAGATTGCAGATATTGAGCGGCAGCTAGCTGCTGTCGAAAAAAACCGTCAAACGATTCGCGATCGTCGTATTAGCTCTGATGCCTTTAATATCGGGCTGATTGGCTATACTAATGCAGGCAAGTCTACCATCATGAATCTATTGACCGATGATAAGCAATATGAGGCTGATGAATTGTTTGCAACGCTTGATGCTACTACCAAGCAAATTTATCTGCAAAATCAGTTTCAGGCAACTCTGACAGATACCGTAGGCTTTATCCAAGATTTACCAACGGAGCTCGTGGTTGCCTTTAAGTCGACATTAGAGGAAAGTCGGCATGTTGATTTGCTCTTGCATGTGATTGATGCCAGTGACCCTAATCATTTGGAGCATGAGAGGGTTGTTCTAGACATCTTGAAAGATTTAGATATGCTGGATATTCCAAGGCTGGCTATTTATAACAAGATGGATAAGACAGCTAGCTTGACTGCAACTGTTTTTCCAAATGTCAGGCTGTCAGCACGTGATAAAAACAGTCGTAGCCTCTTAAGACAGCTGCTTATTGATCAGATTCGGGACATGTTTGAGCCATTTTCGATCAAGCTCTGTCAGGATCAAGCCTACAAATGCTATGACCTCAACAGGTTGGCGTTATTGGAGCCTTATAGCTTTGATAAGGAGATTGAAGAGATTTCTGGCTACATTGCTCCCAAAAATAAATGGAGATTAGAAGAATTTTATGACTGATTATATTCAATTGGCAAAGACTTATGGAGGCTTTACGAGTTTAGATACGGTTTATTTGCAAAATTGCTTAAAGGGCTTGACAGACCAGCAAAAATTAGCTACCATCACGCCACCCCCAAGTGTGATTAATGCTTATTTTGCAGAAATGTATCAGAAGCAATCACCAAAAGCAGCGACAGATTATTATTTTGAGCTATCAAGGGCCTTGAAGCTGTTTACCTCAGAGCCGTCATTTGATGAGGTGAAGCCCTTTGTCCGCTTAAATTTGTTGGGGCAATCCTATGGCTTTGTCTTTGAAAATGAAGCACAGGAGGCGATTGTTTTTGCTGAAAAAGAGCAGGGGCAGCCTGAGGAATCGCTGCTGCTGGAGCTGGCTCAGATTTTTCCACAATACGTGGTTTATGTGGAAGATGGTAGAATCAAGATGAAGAGCTGTCAATTTGAGCAAGGAGAGCCAGAGGACATAACACCTGAGCATGCTTTGTTAACCACGATCTATCGTTTCTCAAACGAAATGACCCTGCTAAAGGGCTTTAATAGTGATGAATTGTTGGCTCTTAGCCAAGCATTCAAAGGAAAGAAATATTATCAGTTTGCACAAAGAGAATTCATGATTTACCTTGTGCATTAGAAAGAATAGACTGTATGGAATTACAATTTTTAGGTACTGGAGCTGGGCAGCCAGCCAAGCATCGCAACGTTTCAAGCTTAGTGCTAAAGCTATTAGATGAAATCAATGAGGTGTGGATGTTTGATTGTGGCGAGGGAACCCAGCGGCAAATTTTAGAAACAACAATCAAGCCACGAAAAATCAAGAAGATTTTTATCACGCATCTGCATGGTGATCATATTTTTGGCTTGCCTGGCTTTTTATCTAGTCGGGCTTTTCAAGCTAGTGAGGAGCAGACGGACCTTGAGATTTATGGACCTGTTGGGATAAAATCCTATGTAACAAACAGCATCAGGATATCAGTCTCTAAATTGCCTTATCAGATTCATTATCATGAGTTTGATGACACCTCTATGGGCAAGATTTTAGAAACAGATAAATTTATTGTTTACGCTGAGCGATTGGCACATACCATCTTTTGTATGGGGTATCGTGTGGTTCAAAAGGATTTAGAAGGAACACTTGATGCAGAAGCTCTTAGAGCAGCAGGAGTCCCCTTTGGTCCACTTTTTGGCAAGGTTAAAAATGGGCAGGATATTGAGCTAGAGGATGGCACCAAAATTTTTGCCAAGGACTTTATTTCAGAGCCTCGAAAAGGAAAGATCATCACCATTATTGGCGATACACGCAAGACATCTGCTAGTGTTAGATTGGCAAAAGATGCTGATGTGCTGGTGCATGAGTCCACCTACGGGAAGGGTGATGAAAGAATGGCCCGTAATCATGGGCATTCGACAAACATGCAGGCTGCTCAAATCGCGCGTGATGCAGGTGCTAAGCGTCTTTTACTGAATCATGTTTCAGCACGCTTTTTAGGACGTGACTGTCGTCAAATGGAAAAGGATGCGGCAACTATTTTTGAAAATGTGAAGGTTGTTCGCGATTTAGAGGAAGTGATCATTTAATGGCACAGAGAATTATTCTGATAACAGGTGCTTCTGGTGGGCTCGCACAGGCTATCATCAGACAGCTTCCAAGAGAGGATTACCTGATTTTGTTAGGGCGCAGCAAAGACAGGTTAGACAGTCTGTATCAGGCTATTCCCAGAAAGGAATGCTACGAGATTGCTATTCAAGATCCTGCTGCTATTGAGGCTCTTGTTGATGAGCTTTACCAGCGTCATGGCAGGATTGACGTTTTGATTAACAATGCAGGCTTCGGTGCCTTTAAGGCCTTTGATGATTTCTCAGCAGAGGAGATTGAGGCCATGTTTCGTGTGAATAGCCTAGCCAGTATTCATTTTGCACGCTTGCTTGGTCACAAAATGGCAGAGCAGGGCTCTGGACATATCATTAATATTGTCTCCATGGCAGGCTTAATTGCTTCAGTGAAATCAAGCATTTATTCTGCAACAAAGTTTGCAGTCATTGGCTTTTCTAATGCCCTTCGCTTGGAGCTGGCAGAAAGGCAGGTTTATGTGACGACTGTTAATCCAGGCCCGATTGCAACCGCCTTTTTTGAGCAGGCTGACCCAAGCGGGCAGTATTTAGCCAGTGTTGCTAGCTTTACGCTGCAGGCGGATACTGTGGCTAAAAAAATCATTGCTGCAATAGGAAAAAAGAAACGAGAGATTAATCTGCCTATTAGCCTAGCCCTTGCTCATAAGTGTTATACCTTGTTTCCAACTATATCTGATTATCTTGCAAGAAAGGTATTTAATTATAAATGATTACGTCCAAGTATCAGTGGACCATAGCTGATAAGGAGCCAGACGCTGGCTTCTTTAAGCTGGCTCAGGCAAAGGGACTTAGTCAGACAGCCGCAAAGCTCATCTATGACCGAGGGGTTCATACCGAAGAGGAGCTTATCAGCTTTTTGACAGCGGACCTATCACAGCTCCATGATCCTTATTTGCTAAATGATATGCAAAAGGCTGTTCATCGCATTCGTCAGGCCATTGAAGGGTTTGAGAGGATTTTGATCTACGGAGATTATGATGCAGATGGCATGACAGCAGCGTCCATTGTCAAGGAAACGCTGGAAATGATGGGAGCAGAGCCTCTTGTTTATTTGCCTAATCGCTTTACAGATGGCTATGGTCCCAATCAAAGTGTTTACAAGTATTTCATCGAGCAAGAGCAGGTTTCGCTGATTATTACTGTTGATAATGGTGTTTCGGGTCATGAAGCAATTGCCTTTGCGCAAGCACAGGGGGTAGATGTTATTGTAACAGATCACCACAGCCTGCCAGCAGAGCTGCCTAAGGCCTTTGCCATTATTCACCCTGAGCACCCGACTGCTACTTATCCCTTTCAAAAGCTAGCCGGCTGTGGCGTTGCCTTCAAATTGGCTTCCGCTCTGCTAGAGATGGTTCCAGTAGACTTTTTAGATTTGGTTGCTATTGGGACAATTGCTGACATGGTCAGCCTACGGGGTGAAAACCGTATCCTTGTCAAAAACGGGCTAGCTGTTCTAAAAGAGACAGAAAGATTAGGCTTGCAGGAGCTGATGAAGCTTTCAGAGGTTGACTTAGCGCACTTTGATGAAGATGTTATTAGCTTTAAGCTTGCTCCGCAGCTCAATGCTCTAGGGCGTCTTGACGATCCAAATCCAGCTATTGATCTACTGACAGGCTTTGACGACGAAGAGCTTCATGAGCTTGCTCTGATGATTAGTAGTAAAAATGAGGAAAGAAAGGCCTTGGTACAGGAGATATTTGCTCAAGCAATGGCTATGGTTGATCTAGACAAGCCTGTGCAGGTGTTAGCTAAGTCTGGCTGGCACCCAGGAGTTTTGGGGATTGTAGCTGGTCGGATCATGGAGGAGATTGGGCAGACTGTTCTTGTTTTGACTATTGATGAGGGGCTAGCAAAGGGATCAGCTAGAAGCTTAGAGAGCATTAATATCTTTGAAGCACTTAATAGCAATAGGAGCTTATTTACAGCTTTTGGTGGTCATGAGGGGGCAGCAGGCATGACTCTGCCATCTGATCGCCTAGAGGAGCTATCAGAGCTACTTTGCCAATACGTGGCAGCCAAGGGACACGATGGTCAGGAAAAAAACACTCTATTGATCAATGATGAATTGGATTTAGAAGCATTGAGTATAGATAGTCTGAACAAGCTGCTACTTCTAGCACCCTTTGGCATGGATAATAAAAAGCCTGTTTTTTACTTAAAAGATTTTACGATTAAGCAGGCAAGGACCATTGGTCAGCAACAAAGTCACTTGAAGTTCAAGGTCAGCAAAGGAGCCGTTGAGGCTGATGTCTTGGCCTTTGGTCAGGGACATCTGATACAGGAGTACCAGCAATCACAGGGCTTGGAATTAGCGGTTAGTCTTGCGATCAATCACTGGCGAGGTCATACCAGTCTGCAATTAATGCTGGTTGATGCCAGAGCGACTGGGGTGCAGCTGTTTGATATTCGATCAAGGACTGCTAAGGCACCTGAGCATATTCCTACAGCTGTTGAGGACCAGCAGGCTAAGGCTGTTGTGATAGATGAAGTTCCTGATGATATTGAAGCTTTGAAAGCCCTTTTTAGACATCGGGAATTTGAAGCGATCTATTTTAAAAATCATATTAAGCACCCTTATTACTTAACAGGCTATGGCAGTCGAGAGCAATTTGCCAAGCTCTATAAGACCATCTATCAATACCCAGAATTTGACCTGCGCCATAAGCTGACCCTGCTAAGTGATTACCTCAAGATTGAAAAAATCCTCCTGGTCAAAATGATACAAATTTTTGAGGAGTTAGGCTTTGTAGTAATCGAAGATGGGCTGATGAGGGTAAAGACTGATGCCCCAAAACGTAGCATCGCTGACAGTGTCATTTACCAGCAGCTAAAAGAGCTGGTAAAGTTTCAAGAGCTTATGGCCTTGGGCAGTCCGCAGGAGATTTATCAGTATTTAATGACTAGTGAAGAGAAATAGGAGAGCTTATGCGTCTTTGGCATCAGGATTTAATCACACGCCTACCAAGGCAACAATTGTTGGGGCAGCATCGTGAATGTGCGGCCTTGCGAGGAGCAGGCTGGGGGAGACCACATGCGACGGTTGACTATGTGTTTTCCCATTCTCCTTATAAGCTTTACCAGTATCACCTGTTGATTATGCAGGAAATGCAGGCGCGGGGCTACCAGCCAGATGTGAGCTGGCAGGACAAAAATTACAGGGGAAAAAGCCTTGCCGCCTATGAGGACTTAGAGGAGGTGGCACTGACCTCACCGATTTATCCTGAGCATCAAGAGGCCTATTTACAGGAATGCCTGACTAATTTAAAGGAAAAAGGGATTGATCTGGATGATTAGGAATCATTTACCTTTTTAGACTTTCATGCTATAATAGGAAAGATTTTAATTTAAAAGACATTAGAAAGACTATTTTACGATGGATTTAACACAATATATTGCTTCAATTGAGAATTACCCAAAGGAGGGGATTACCTTTCGTGATATTTCGCCACTAATGGCTAGTGGCAAGGCCTACAGCTATGCTATTCGTGAGATTGTGCAATATGCCTGCGATAAGGGCATTGACATGATTGTTGGACCGGAGGCTCGTGGCTTTATTATTGGCTGTCCGGTCGCAGTTGAGCTAGGAATTGGCTTTGCTCCTGTTCGTAAGCCGGGTAAATTGCCAAGAGAGGTGATTTCTGCTAGCTATGAAAAGGAGTATGGTCTAGACACCTTGACCATGCATGCTGATGCTATTAAGCCAGGCCAACGTGTCCTTATTGTGGACGACTTATTAGCAACAGGTGGTACAGTAAAGGCTACTATTGATCTGGTTGAAAAGCTGGGCGGCATTGTTGCTGGCTGCGCTTTTCTCATTGAGCTGGACGGCTTGAATGGTCGTCAGGCTATTGGTGATTACGATTGTAAGGTATTGATGCATTTTCCTGGTTAATCAGTGCTTGCTAATGGCAGCACTGATTAAAAGCTAGGTTGGGCTATTACGTTTGGCAGGGGAATTATGAGTTTTTTAGAGCATTATCAGTCTGGCAATTTGGTCCTTCCAACTGCCTTACTGTTTCATTACAAGGATATTTTTAAGAGCTCAGACGATTTTTTGGTTTGGCAGTTTTTCTATCTCCAAAACACGACTAGGCTTGACGAATTGGCACCTAGTCAGATTGCTAATGCCTTGGGTAAGTCTGTAGCAGAGGTGAATAAGGCTATTTCTTCCTTGACCAGTCAGGGGTTATTAGATATGAAAACCATAGAGCTGGCTGGAGAGATTGAGATCATCTTTGATGCTAGTCCTGTACTAGTCACTCTAGACCAGCTGCTGGCGCGTGATGAAAAGAGCGAGCATGAACAGCAAAACACCAACCAATTGAAGCTTCTTGTTGATGAGTTTGAGCGTGAGCTGGGGCGTTTTTTGAGTCCGATGGAGCTAGAGGATTTAGAAAAAACCGTTCATGATGACCAAACAGATCTGGATTTAGTACGTGAGGCGCTGAGAGAAGCGGTCTTTAATGGGAAAACCAATTGGAAATATATTCAGGCTATTCTAAGAAACTGGCGCAAGGAGGGGATTACAAGCCTCAGGCAGCTTGAGGAAAAAAAGCGTGCCAGAGAGGATATGACGGCGTCTGAAGTGACGGTTTCAGATGATTTTCTTGCGGCGATGAACCTTTGGAGTAACTAATGAGGATAGGAAGAGAACGGTTAAAAAAGGTTCTATCAATCATTGGTGAGATGTTTCCAGAGGCTAAGGGAGAGTTGAATTGGGACCAAGAAAAGCCCTTTCAGCTTCTTATTGCGGTTATCCTATCAGCGCAGACAACTGATAAGGCAGTCAACAAGGTTACCCCTAAGCTGTGGCAAAGCTACCCAGAGCTTTCAGATTTGGCTCAGGCAAATGTGTCAGATGTTGAGAATCATCTAAGGACAATTGGCTTGTATAAAAATAAGGCAAAAAATATCATCAAGACAGCTCAGCAGCTGCTGATTCAGTTTGATGGTCAGGTACCAAAAACCCATAAGGAGCTCGAGTCCTTACCAGGAGTAGGCCGTAAGACTGCTAATGTGGTTTTGGCAGAGATTTATGGTGTCCCTGCAATCGCAGTTGACACGCATGTCTCGAGGATTGCCAAGCGCTTAAACATTTCTGCCCCAGATGCCGATGTTACTGAAATTGAAGCTGATTTGATGGCCAAGCTTCCTAAGAAGGATTGGATCATCACCCACCACCGTTTGATTTTTTTTGGACGCTATCACTGCTTGGCTAAAAATCCTAAGTGTGATACCTGCCCTGTGCAGAGCTATTGTAGCTATTACAAGACTACCTACGGTAAAAAGAAGGTCTGATGAGGCTTTCTTTTTAATTGGTTTGTATTTTGCTATAATAGTGATACGATTAGTTGTTAGAAGGATTAAGAAAATGGAAAGTCATTTATCAAAGCGTTTACGCCATGTGGCAGCCTATGTTCCTGATGGTGCTAGGCTGTTAGATGTGGGAAGTGATCATGCCTATCTTCCTATTTTTTTGGTTGAAGCTGGGCAAATTCAAAAGGCGATTGCAGGTGAGGTGGTCAAGGGCCCGTTTGCATCAGCCTTAAAAAATGTGTCGCAATATGGCTTGACAGAGCATATTGAGGTACGCCTGGCTGATGGCTTAGCTGCCTTTGAGGTGAGAGATGCTGTAGACTGCATAACCATCTGTGGCATGGGAGGGCGCTTAATAGCTGATATTTTAGCGGCTGGTAAGGAAAAGCTGCAGGGGGTCGGGCATTTGATTTTACAGCCCAATAATCGAGAGGATGAGCTGCGTGCCTGGCTATCTGCCAATGCTTTTAGGATTATTGCTGAGACCATTATGACAGAAAATGGCAAATATTATGAAATCATTGTTGCAGAGCCTGGTCAACAAAGTCTAACAGATCAGGAGCAGCGCTTTGGTCCTTTCTTGTCTCAGGAAAGGTCATCAGTCTTTGTGGCTAAATGGCAAAAAGAGCGAGATAAGCTAGTCTATGCCCTGTCTTGTGTGCCAGCAACGAAGCTTGTTGAACGCGCTAGCATTTCTCAAAAAATAAAAGCGATTGAGGAGGTCATCAGTCATGAAAGCTAGAACAATCATCGAAAAATACGAAAGCTATTGTCCGCTTGAGCTATCCATGTCAGGAGATGTGTGTGGCCTCCAAATTGGCT
This sequence comes from Streptococcus equi subsp. zooepidemicus, assembly GCF_015689395.1. NCBI lineage: Bacteria > Bacillati > Bacillota > Bacilli > Lactobacillales > Streptococcaceae > Streptococcus > Streptococcus equi. Next base: position 1,377,690 of record NZ_CP065054.1, on the reverse strand, counting down.
CTCTGGATAAGGAGGTCAAAAGGGTAATGATCACTCTTGATGTGAGAGAAAATACCGTTGCCGAAGCTATTGCGGCCAAGGTAGACCTGATTATCACCAAGCACGCTCCTATTTTTAAGGGCTTGAAGGACTTGGTCTCCTCGCCACAGCGAGATATTGTCCTTGAGCTGGTGAAGCACGATATTTCTGTCTATGTCAGTCATACCAATATAGATATTGTCTCTGACGGGCTCAACGATTGGTTTTGTGAGCTGTTGGGCATTGATCAGACAGAGGCATTGGTTGAGACGCAAGACGGGTATGGTATTGGACGTGTCGGAAATGTAGCAGAGCAGACTCTGGAGGAGCTAGGTCTGGTGGTCAAGGAAGCCTTTGGGCTTGATGTGGTTCGGCTGGTTCGATATACTGGTCAAAACCCTTTGATTTCGCGAGTGGCTATTTGTGGGGGCAGTGGTGATAAATTTTATCAGGCAGCGCTTGCTAAGGGAGCTCAAGTCTATATTACAGGTGATATTTATTACCACACAGCACAGGAAATGCTGACAGAAGGCCTGCTGGCAATTGATCCGGGACACCATATCGAGTCCTTATTTATTGATCAGCTAGTTGCCAAGATGCAGGCTTGGAAAAAAGAGGAAGGCTGGCAAGTAACCATTATGGCTAGCAAGGCGTCAACAAATCCCTTTAGTCATCTATAGCATGACTGAGTATGGCCTATGCTTGGTAAGCAGTATGATAGAATGGAAACGGCAATGACAACGATAGCAATCATTGGAGCTGGAATTGTAGGTTCAAGCGCCGCTTATTATTTAAAAAAACAGGGGTATCAGCAGGTCACTATTTTTGATGATGGTAATGGTCAAGCAACTAAGGCAGCCGCTGGCATTATCTGCCCTTGGTTTTCAAAAAGAAGGAATAAGGCTTGGTATCAGCTGGCTCGGTTAGGAGCAGATTGTTATCAGGACTTAATCAAGGAGCTGCAAAAAGAGGGGCTTTCTACACATTTTTATAAGCAGACTGGTGTTTATTTATTAAAAAAGAATGAGAACAAGCTAGAGGAGCTCTACCAGCTGGCTAATAAACGAAAGCAAGAGTCACCTTTGATTGGAGATTTGGCGATAAGGTGTCGTTCGGACATTAGGGCTGATTTTCCTGATTTACAGGGTTTTGAGCAGCTGGTATGGGCTTCTGGGGCTGCACGTGTTGATGGGGAAGACCTATGTCAGTGCTTGCTTGAAGCTAGTGGCTATCAGGTGGTTAAAAAGCGTGTTAGCATAAGCATAGAAAAGCAAGGCTATCTCGTTGATGGTATAGTCTTTGATCGGTTGATTTTAGCAGCTGGTGCTTGGCTGCCAGAATTGCTTGAGCCGCTTGGCTATCAGGTGGATATTCGACCGCAAAAAGGACAGTTAATGGATTATCATATTGCGAATGTGACCACAGATAACTACGCAGTGGTCATGCCAGAGGGGGAGATGGATATTATTCCCTTTGAGCATGGTAGGTTGTCTGTAGGAGCGAGTCATGAAAATGATAAGGGCTATGACCTTGAGCCTGATGTAGCTGTTTTAGAGGCCTTGGAGCAGGAGGCCTTGACCTATTACCCTAAGCTGAGTTCTGCCTCTGATATCTCTTACCGCGTAGGCATTCGAGCCTATACCAGAGATTTTTCTCCATTTTTTGGGCAGGTACCTCAGCTACCAGGTGTTTACGCTGCAAGTGGTCTAGGCTCATCTGGCTTGACCCTAGGTCCTTTGATTGCTCAGCAGCTGATTGCCCTGCTTTTGGGGCAAAAAGCTAGCTTAGATGCTAGTCAATACCCGATTCAGCATTATATTCGTCGGATTAATGATAAAAAGTGACACTGCTTTCAAAAAATGATAAAATAGTGACGTATTATAAAATGAGGAGAGCTACGATGAAAGGTATTATTCTGGCAGGAGGATCAGGAACACGCTTGTATCCTCTTACTCGTGCAGCTTCAAAGCAATTGATGCCAATTTATGATAAGCCAATGATTTATTATCCCTTATCAACACTGATGTTGGCAGGTATTCGGGACATTTTGATTATTTCAACTCCAAAAGATCTTCCAAGATTTGAAGAGCTATTAGGTGATGGATCAGAGTTTGGGATTAGCTTGTCCTACAAGGAGCAACCAAGTCCTGATGGCTTAGCTCAGGCCTTTATTATTGGTGAGGAGTTTATCGGTGATGATCGGGTTGCCTTGATTTTAGGAGATAACATCTATCATGGAAACGGCCTTACGAGAATGCTCCAAAAGGCAGCAGCTAAGGAAAAAGGGGCTACTGTTTTTGGTTATCAGGTCAAGGATCCGGAGCGCTTTGGGGTTGTGGAGTTTGACGATGAGATGAATGCCATTTCTATCGAGGAAAAGCCGGCAGTTCCTAAGTCACATTTTGCTGTAACAGGCCTTTATTTCTATGACAATGATGTGGTAGAGATTGCTAAAAGCATTAAACCAAGTGCTCGTGGAGAGCTTGAAATTACTGATGTTAACAAAGCCTATTTAGAGCGTGGCGATCTATCAGTTGAGTTGATGGGACGTGGCTTTGCCTGGCTAGATACTGGCACTCATGAAAGCCTGCTGGAGGCTGCCCAATACATCGAGACAGTTCAACGCTTGCAAAACGCTCAGGTGGCCAACCTAGAGGAGATTGCCTATCGCATGGGTTATATCACTAAAGAAGATGTCTACCAGCTAGCGCAGTCGCTTAAGAAAAACGAATACGGGCAGTACCTGCTGCGGTTGATTGGAGAAGCTTGATGACAGAACAATTTTTTGATAAAGCCTTAGCCTGTCGGGAAATTGAAGCCATTCCTGGACTTTTGGAGTTTGATATCCCTGTTCGAGGGGACAATCGTGGCTGGTTTAAGGAAAATTTTCAAAAGGAAAAAATGATTCCTCTAGGCTTTCCTGAGCAGTTTTTTGCCGCAGATAAGCTGCAAAACAATATTTCATTTTCGCGCAAGCATGTGCTTCGAGGCCTGCATGCAGAGCCTTGGGACAAGTACATCTCTGTTGCTGATGAGGGTAAGGTTCTTGGAGCTTGGGTTGATCTTCGTGAGGGTGATAGCTTTGGGCATACCTATCAAACAGTCATTGATGCTTCAAAGGGGATTTTTGTCCCTCGAGGTGTTGCTAATGGCTTTCAAGTACTGACTGATAAGGTGGCTTATACCTATCTGGTCAATGATTATTGGGCGCTTGAGCTCAAGCCAAAATATGCCTTTGTTAATTATGCTGACCCAAGCCTTGGGATTGCGTGGGAAAGTCTTGAACAAGCAGAGGTTTCAGAAGCAGATAAAAGCCATCCCTTCCTAGAGGCCGTTAAGCCTTTGAGACAAGAAGATTTATCATAATTAGCATTTGAAATAAGCTATGGCTTTTGATGGGAGTGTCTCTGTATCCTTCTGATAGGAAGGACCTTATGGATGGTAGGAGCAATGAGGTGAGGCAGCTTAATCGCTGTTTTCACTGGTAGCTGAGCTTGCCTGTCGGATTAAGCTGCATTTTGAGTGCTGATAGCTGAAAACAAAGGAAAAGAAAAAACATGTCTGAATATAAAAACATTATTGTTACCGGTGGCGCTGGCTTTATCGGTTCAAACTTCGTACATTATGTTTACAACCATCACCCAGAGGTTCACGTAACTGTTTTGGATAAGCTCACCTACGCTGGCAATCGTGCCAACCTTGAGGAGATTTTGGGTGATCGCGTGGAGTTGGTTGTTGGTGACATTGCTGATGCTGAATTGGTAGATAAGCTGGCCGCTAAGGCAGATGCTATTGTCCACTATGCTGCTGAAAGCCACAATGATAATTCACTCAATGACCCAAGTCCATTTATTTACACGAACTTCGTTGGGACTTATACACTCTTAGAGGCGGCTCGTAAATATGACATTCGCTTCCATCATGTGTCCACTGATGAGGTTTATGGGGATCTACCACTGCGTGAGGATTTGCCAGGACATGGTGAGGGGCCAGGTGAAAAATTCACCGCTGAGACTAACTATAATCCGTCATCACCTTATTCATCAACCAAGGCAGCCTCTGATTTGATTGTTAAGGCCTGGGTTCGCTCCTTTGGCGTGAAGGCAACCATTTCAAACTGTTCAAATAATTATGGTCCCTACCAGCATATTGAGAAATTTATCCCTCGTCAGATCACTAATATCTTGTCTGGTATCAAGCCAAAATTGTATGGTGAAGGAAAGAATGTTCGTGACTGGATTCACACCAATGACCACTCAACTGGTGTTTGGGCCATTTTGACCAAGGGACGTATTGGTGAGACCTACCTTATTGGAGCTGACGGCGAAAAAAATAATAAGGAAGTGCTGGAATTAATTCTGGATAAAATGAGGCAGCCTAAGGACGCTTATGACCATGTGACAGATCGTGCAGGCCACGATTTACGCTACGCTATTGATTCGACAAAGCTTCGTCAGGAGCTTGGCTGGGAGCCACAGTTTACTGATTTTTCAGAAGGACTTGAGCAAACGATCCAATGGTATACTGATCATCAGGATTGGTGGCGTTCCGAAAAAGAAGCAGTTGAAGCCAATTACGCTAAGACACAGGAAGTGATTCGTTAAATAGTGATAAGTCTTGATGAGTCAGCAGACGTTGCCTTATCAAGGCTTTTTTGCTAGTACAGGGCTAAGAGTTGTAGTGATTGTGGTTTTCTTGTTTGATGTGCTTAAATGATAAAATGATGGCATATTTCTCAGAGATTGGTATAATAGTAACAACTAAACAAAGGAAGGGTATGAATGACTAAGTTAGCAACGATTTGTTATATTGATAACGGTGAGGCTTTATTGCTGCTGCATCGCAACAAGAAGGAAAACGATGTTCACCAAGGCAAGTGGATTTCAGTTGGTGGCAAATTAGATCCAGGCGAATCCCCTGATGACTGTGCCAGACGTGAAATCTTAGAGGAAACTCACTTGCAGGTAAAAGCGATGGACTTTAAGGGAGTGATTACCTTTCCTGATTTTACACCAGGGCATGATTGGTATACTTACGTGTTTAAGGTGACAGACTTTGAAGGTGACTTAATTGCTGATGAGGAATCCAGAGAAGGGACCCTAGAATGGGTTCCCTATGATCAGGTGCTGGAAAAGCCAACCTGGGAGGGAGATTACGACATTTTCAAATGGATATTGGAAGACCGGCCGTTTTTTTCTGCTAAATTTAGGTATGATGACCACAACAAGCTGGTGGAAAAAACAGTCACCTTTTATTAAGTCAACTAACCTAAAAGCTCTCATCAGAATGATGCCACAATTAAGAAAGGACGATACCATTAATGTCATTGCATTCTAAGCCTAATCATCATGATAGTCTATTTTACAAATGGTTTTTAAATAATCAGGCGGTGATGGTTTTGTTAATCACGCTGCTGGTTTTTCTGACTATTTTTGTCTTTACAAAAATATCCTTCCTCTTCACACCGATTTTGTCATTTTTGGCCATTATCATGCTGCCGCTGGTTATCTCAACTATCCTGTATTATTTGACCAAGCCATTAGTTGATATGGTTGAGAAGCTAGGTCCAAATCGCACAGCCTCTATTTTTATTGTCTTTGGCTTAGTAATTCTCCTATTTTTCTGGGCTATTTCTGGCTTTATTCCTATGATTCAAGACCAGCTAAGGAGCTTTGTCGAAGACCTTCCCAAATATGTTGCCAAGGTCAATCTAGAGGCTAATAAGCTACTTGAAAACGAATGGCTGGTTAGCTACAGGTCCAACCTGCAGGATATGCTGACAAGCATGAGCCAAAAGGCTCTAGATTATGCGCAAAGCTTCTCTAAAAATGCTATTGATTGGGCAGGAAATTTTGCTGGAGCTATTGCCCGTATTACTGTTGCAATCATCATGTCACCTTTTATTCTCTTTTATTTTCTGCGTGACAGTGGCCATATGAAAAATGGTTTGGTCAATGTGCTTCCGATTAAGCTGCGCCAGCCTATGGCACGTGTCTTAGGAGAAATCAATAAGCAATTATCTGGCTATGTGCAGGGACAGGTGACCGTTGCGATTGTGGTTGGTCTTATGTTTTCAGTGATGTTTAGCCTTGTTGGTTTGAACTATTCTATTACCTTTGGTATTATTGCAGGCTTTCTTAATATGATTCCTTATCTGGGGAGCTTTTTGGCCATGATTCCTGTAGTGATTATGGGAATGGTGCAAGGACCCTTGATGCTGATCAAGGTGTTGATTATTTTTGTCATTGAACAAACGATTGAAGGACGTTTTGTCGCGCCGCTAGTGCTTGGAAATAAGCTGAGCATTCACCCGATTACGATTATGTTTTTATTATTGACAGCAGGGTCAATGTTTGGGGTCTGGGGTGTCTTTCTTGTCATTCCAGTTTATGCTTCTGTTAAGGTTGTTGTGAAGGAGCTATTTGATTGGTACAAGGATATTACAGGCCTGTATGAGGAAGAGCCTACAGAAGCTGAGAGGGTCGCTGAAGATGTTAAATAGTGAAAAAATGATTGCTTCACTAGAGCAACAGGATTTAGAGCAGGCAGAAAGCTATTTTCAAAGAGCCTTGCAGGAGGACGATGCTGAGACCTTGCTGGCTTTGGCAGAATACCTAGAGAGTATTGGTTTTTTACTGCATGCTAAGACGATTTATTTGCAGGTCTGTGAGGCTTATCCGGAGGTCAATATTAATCTTGCTCAGATTGCAGCTGAGGATAATGTCATTGAAGAGGCCTTTATGTACCTTGATAGGATTCCAGAGGATAGTGCTGATTATTTGTCTGCTCTGCTCGTCATGGCTGATCTTTATGATTTGGAGGGGCTAACTGATGTGGCGCGTGAGAAGCTGCTTCAAGCAGCTGAATTGAGTCAGGAGCCGATAGTGATCTTTGGCTTGGCCGAAATTGAGATGTCTCTGGAGCACTTTAGCGAGGCTATTGAGCAATATGCTAGGCTTGATAATCGTCACATTCTTGAGCTGACAGGTATCTCAACCTACCAGCGCATAGGGCGTGCCTATGCTTATTTAGGGAAATTTGAAGCTGCTGTAGAGTTTCTTGAAAAGGCTCTTGCCATTGAGTATGACGATGAGACAGTGTTTGAGCTGGCGACGATTTTATATGATCAGGCTGCTTACCAAAAGGCCAATCTCTATTTCAAGCAATTAGAAACGATGAATGCAGACTTTTTAGGCTACGAGTACCCCTATGCCATGAGCTTGCGTGAGGAGCATCGGACAGAAGAGGCCTTACGCCTAGTTCAGCAGGGTCTGCGTAAAAATGCCTTTGACCCCCAGCTGCTGTTGCTTGCTTCACAGCTTGCCTTTGAATTGCATGATCCAGCTGGCTCAGAGCAGTATTTGCTCAGGGCCAAGGAAGTAGCTGTTGATGACGAAGAGGTCATCATGCGCTTATCTAGCCTGTACTTGGATATGGAGCGTTTTGAGGAGGTCATTGCTCTTGAGCATGAGGAGATTGATCATGTGCTAACTAAATGGAACCTTGCCAAGGCCTATCAGGCTCTGGAGCAGCAAGAAAAAGCCCTCACTATCTATAAAGATATCGAAGGAGACCTAAAAGAAAATCCTGACTTTTTACAGGATTATGCTTATTTATTAAGGGAATTCGGCTATACTGATCAGGCAGTTAAGCAGGCAAAAAGGTATTTGCAGCAGGTTCCAGATGATATTCATATGCAAGGCTTCTTAGATGATTTGAGAGATGATTAACAAAAAGCTACAGCTTTAAAACTGGACTTATCTCCAAGTGTGAGGCTGTAGCTTTTTTATCTTTATTGTTGTTAGTCTTATGAGGAAGAGGCAGAAGAGGAGCACTTCATGGCTTGAATTTTGCTTTCTGTAGGTGTCACTCTTAGTGTCTTTTGTCCTGTATAGGTGACAAAGCCAGGCTTTGCACCGCTTGGCTTATGCAGCTTTTTGGCTTCAATCATGTCCACCTGAACGAGATTGGAAAATCTGGCTTTAGAATAATAGGCCGCCAATTCAGCAGCATCCGTTTTGACCTCGTCGCTTGGGCTTAGATTGTCCTTAATGATCACATGGCTGCCGGGAATATCCTTAGCATGAAACCAGAGCTCGCCTTTTTTGGCCATTTTAAAGGTTAATTCCTCATTTTGCAGATTGTTACGTCCGACCATAATAATTGTTTTGCCATCTGAAGCCAGGTATTGCTCTGGCTTTTTACGTTTGTGGTGCTTGCTGTGCTTACGGCTTTTTACAAATCCAGCCTGAATAAGCTCTTCTCGAATATCCTCAATCTCATCAATCGTTGCCTGAGATAGATTGTAATGAACGCTTTCAAAATAAGCGATGGTTTGTTGTGTGTCAGCAATGAGACCTGAGAGGTGCTTGACAGCTTCTTTTAATTTTTGATATTTTTTAAAATAACGTTGAGCATTTTGATTGGGAGTCAATGCCTTGTCAAGTGCAATGGTTATTTTTTGACCGGTGTAGTAGTTATCAAGCTCAACTGAATCCTGATCATTTGGCACCAAGCTCAGATAGGTTGTTAAGAGTTCACCCTTTTGGCGAAAGTCCTCCGCATTTTCAGTGGCTAGTAGCTCAGCCTCTTGCTTGATCAGTTTGCTGCGATTTTTTTCCAATTCGTTTTGAACGCGGTGGATCAGGTCACTGGCCTGCTGGTTGATACGATCTCTCTCAGCCTTGTCATGATAATAATAATCTAACAGCTGGGACAGATCCTGGAAGGTCTTCTGTGTGTTTGAGAAGGCAACTGGAGCAAAGGAGGTCTGAGTTAGACTTGGCTGACTAGGTCTTTGAAAAAAGTCTCTAAACCGTTTTAGCTTATCAGTTGTCAGGAGACTGGATAGCTCTTGTGCGGTATCTCGGCCAAGACCTTGGAAATGCTTTTGAAGATTTTTAGCAGATAACTCCTGTGTTTGTAAGATTTCAAATAAAGCGATATCTGAGATCGTAAAAGGATTGACAGTAGCTGTTTTCGGAGGCTCGATATAGGCTGATCCTGGTAAAATAGTCCGGTAGGAATTTTGGGAAAAGCCGACGTGCTTGATAGACTCGATAATTTTGTTTTCATGACGGTCAACCAGAATAATATTGCTGTGCTTGCCCATAATTTCGATGATCAATGTCGTCTTTATGGCATCGCCAATCTCATTTTTGTTAGAGACGGTCATTTCGATGATGCGGTCATTATCAATCTGCTCAAAGCCTTCAATGATAGCTCCTTGAAGGTATTTGCGCATGATCATGGTAAAGGTATTGGGAAATTGAGGATTTTGAAAGTCTGTTTGGGTCAGTTGAATGCGTCCAAAAACCGGATGAGCTGAGAGCAAGAGCTTGTAAGTTTGGCGATGGTTACGGATAGTCAGAACCAACTCATTATCAAAGGGTTGATTGACTTTTTGAATGCGCCCATTAACAATACTATGGTTGAGCTCTTGAGTTAAATGATGTAAGAAAAAGCCGTCAAATGACATAGTTTCTCCCTCCTGAGTTCTAATTCTTTCATTATACCACAAAAAATAATGGAAAAATATGTTCAAATGCTCTTGTATTTTTGAGCTTTTAGGTTATAATGTAAAAAAACAAGAAAGGAAATCCAAGATGAAGCAAACACAGCATATGATAAATTGGCAAAGCTGGCATAGATAAAGTTGTGTTTATGGGTTAGCATAGATACGACTTTTAGAGTACTTCTAAAAAGGTATCTATGCGCTGACATTGGATTTCAAAAAAAGCGCCTAGTAGCTGATTACTAAGCGTTTTTTCTTTTTGTGAGTACTCTAAATGTTAGCAACGGAGTAAGAATGGAAATTAAGAGGTAGAACATGAAACATAAAGGTCTTATCGTAACAGTCATTGCACTCTTTTTAATGGTTGCTGCTTCGCTAGTGCTAAAAGAGGGCAAAAAACAGCCACAGTTAGCCAGCAAGCGTGTGGTTAAGGTTGGTATATTGCAGCTGGTTACTCATGAGGCGCTTGACCAGATTGCACAGGGCATTAAAGACGAGCTAAAGAAGCATCATCAGCCAGAGCAAAAGGTCAGCATTACCCTTATGAATGCAGAAGGAGATCAAAGTAAGATTCAGACCATGAGCAAGCAGCTGGTCAAAACAAACGATATTGTTGTTGGCATCGCAACGCCTGCAGCTCAAGGATTAGCAGCAGCGACCAAGACTATTCCGGTTGTGATGTCAGCTATTTCTGATCCAGTTGGTGCTAAATTAGTCAAGCACTTAGACAGGCCTGAGGCAAATGTTACTGGCTTATCAAATAAGGTTCCTGTTCGACAGACGGTTGATCTAATCAAGGAGATGACCCCTCAGGTCAAAAGGGTCGGTGTCCTTTATGCAAGCAGTGAGGACAATTCAATATCACAGGTCAAGGACTTTACAGCCCTTGCAGAAAAGCAAGGCTTGGAGGTTTTAGCCTACGCTGTCCCCTCAACAAATGAGGTTACCACGACCATGTCTGTGATGACTGAGAAGGTAGATGCTATTTTTATCCCACAGGATAATACTATTGCCAGTGCCTTTTCAGCGGTGATTGCTGCCTCAAATGCAGCACAGCTTCCGGTCTACTCAAGTGTTGATACAATGGTTGAGCAAGGGAGTCTTGCTTCTATTTCACAAAGTCAATACCAATTAGGAGTTGAGACAGCTAGGCAGGTGCTGCAGCTTATGGCTGGAAAAGAGGTATCAGAGGTTCCTGTCGAGGTAGTTGATGACGGTAAGCCATTTTTAAATCTAAAGGCAGCAAGGGATTTAGGTCTTATGATCTCAAAAGACCTGCTGAAGCGTTCTGACCTTACAGGTAAGCAATAGAAAAGGAGTTCATATGATTATTTCATCTGTATCACAAGGCTTGTTATGGGGAATTCTTGGCTTGGGGATTTACCTGACCTTTAGAATATTGAATTTTCCAGATATGACAACAGAAGGATCCTTTCCTTTAGGAGGCGCTGTAGCAGTGACCCTGCTCAATCTTGGTTTAAACCCTATCTTAGCTACTCTGGCTGCTATGCTGGCAGGCGCCTTGGCAGGCTTCGCCACAGGCCTGTTATACACAAAAGGAAAGATACCAACACTTCTTGCCGGCATACTAGTCATGACCTCCTGCCATTCTATTATGCTTATGGTTATGGGCAGGGCCAATTTGGGCTTGCATGATATCAAGCGCATTCAGGACTACCTTCCCTTTGCAGTTGACACCAATGTGTTGGTAGCTGGCTTGGTTGTAGCTACATTGGTGATTTTTTTGTTAATGTATTTCCTTTACACCAATATTGGTCAGGCTTATATTGCCACAGGAGATAATCGGGATATGGCTAAGAGCTTTGGGATTCATACTGATCGTATGGAGCTTATGGGCTTAGCAATCTCTAATGCCTTGATAGCCTTATCTGGTGCCTTGGTTAGTCAGCAAGATGGCTATGCTGATGTTTCAAAGGGGATCGGTGTGATTGTTATTGGCCTTGCGAGTATTATTGTTGGTGAGGTTTTATATTCTACAGGCCTAACCCTGCTTGAGCGCTTGATAGCCATTGTGGTTGGTTCTATCCTGTATCAATTTTTAATCTCAGTAGTTATTGCCCTTGGCTTTAATACGAATTATCTTAAGCTATTTAGTGCCATTATATTAGCGCTTTGCCTGATGGTGCCTGTGCTAAAAAAAGCAATTATTAAGGAGGCTAGCTTATCACGATGAGAAAAATTATTGAATTAATTCACGCTACTGTCGAAGTCAATAATGGCTTTGATGAGACTAAGGCTATTTTAGATGATGTTTCCTTGACCATTTATGAGCATGATTTTTTAACGATTCTTGGTGGGAATGGTGCTGGTAAATCAACCCTTTTTAATGTGATTGCTGGGACGCTATTGTTAAGCAAGGGTCAAATTAAGCTTTTAGGACATGATGTGACGCACCTGCCAGCAGAAAAAAGAGCTAGCTACCTATCACGTGTTTTTCAGGATCCTAAAATGGGAACAGCACCTCGAATGACAGTAGCTGAAAACCTTTTGATTGCAAGGCAAAGAGGGGAAAGGCGAGGCTTGTCATCACGCAGAATTAGCCATTATATGGCAGACTTTGCTGACTTGGTCAAGCGAGTTGGAAATGGCTTGGAAAATCATCTGGAGACTCCGACTGGTCTCTTATCAGGCGGTCAAAGACAGGCCCTTAGCTTACTCATGGCAACCCTAAAAAGACCAGAGCTTTTACTATTAGATGAGCATACTGCAGCGCTAGACCCTAAGACCAGCCAAGCCTTAATGGCCTTGACTGATGATTTTGTAGCTAAGGATCGCTTGACAGCCTTGATGATAACGCATCACATGGAGGACGCTCTTAACTATGGTAATCGCCTGATTGTGATGAAAAATGGTAAAATCATTCAAGACCTTGATCAGAAGAGAAAATCTCAAATGACCATTGCTGACTATTACCAACTTTTTGACTAAAATAAATACTCTAAAAGCCATTGGAATGAAAGCCTTCCCTTGGCTTTTTTGATAATCTATTGAAAAGATTGAGAAAGTCTCAAGGCAATTTGAGGTAATAAGCCCTAAAATATGATATACTGTAAAAGAGTGCAGCTTAGCTGCAAGACAGTAATTCGACTTACCCAGTAAGGACCGTTTGTAATAACTAATATAAAAAAAGGAGTATCATGACTGATATAAACATTATTGCATTAGGAGGCGTACGTGAGTACGGGAAAAACTTCTATCTAGTAGAAATTAACGATTCCATGTTCATTTTAGATGCTGGCTTGAAATACCCTGAAACAGAACAGCTAGGTGTAGATTTGGTAATTCCAAGTCTTGATTATGTAATTGAAAACAAGGACAAGGTTCAGGGGGTCTTTTTAAGTCATGGGCATGCTGATGCTATCGGAGCCTTGCCTTACCTGTTGGCGGAGGTTCCAGTGCCAGTATTTGGTTCAGAATTGACCATTGAGCTAGCAAAATTGTTTGTCAAGGCCAATAATAGCACCAAGAGATTTAAAAATTTCCATGTGGTTGACAGTGACACAGAAATTGAATTTAAAGATGGCTTGGTTTCCTTCTTTAAGACAACACATTCTATTCCTGAAAGTTTAGGCGTGGTTATTGGAACCGATAAGGGGAATATTGTCTATACAGGTGATTTCAAGTTTGACCAGGCTTCGCGTGAGGGCTATCAGACAGACCTAGCTCGCTTGGCAGACATTGGAAAAGAAGGGGTGTTAGCTCTATTAGCTGACTCGGCCAATGCCACAAGCAATGAGCAGACTGCCAGCGAAGCTGAGGTTGGCGAGGAGATGGATAAGGTGATTGCTCATGCCGACGGGCGGATTATCATTGCAGCTGTCGCTTCAAATCTTGTTCGTATCCAGCAGGTCTTTGATTCTGCAGCAGCCTATAGCAGGCGAGTGGTACTGACAGGTACTGACGCTGAAAATATTGTCAGAACAGCACTTCGTCTTAAAAAGCTAGTGATTGCTGATGAAAAGCTATTAATCAAGCCAAAGGATATGTCTAAGTTTGAGGATCACGAATTGATTGTTCTGGAGGCTGGACGTATGGGTGAGCCGATTAATAGCCTACAGAAAATGGCAATAGGGCGTCATCGCCACGTGCAAATCAAGGACGGAGATCTGGTTTACATTGTCACAACGCCAAGCGCTGCCAAGGAAGCAATGGTTGCTCGTGTTGAAAACCTTATCTATAAAGCAGGTGGATCTGTTAAGCTCATCACGCAGCATTTACGTGTTTCTGGACATGCCAATGCGCGTGACCTGCAGCTGATGATTAATCTCGTCAAACCAAAATACCTGTTCCCGATTCAAGGTGAATACCGCGATCTAGCTGCTCATGCTCATTTAGCTGAGGAGGCTGGTATGCTACCTGAGAATATTCATATTATGAAGCGTGGTGACATCATGGTGCTTGATGAGGAAGGCTTCTTACACGAGGGTGCGGTTCCTGCTAGTGATGTGATGATTGATGGAAATGCCATTGGTGATGTTGGCAATATTGTTTTGAGAGACCGTAAGGTCTTATCAGAGGATGGTATTTTTATTGTTGCGATCACAGTATCTAAAAAAGAAAAACGTATTATCTCTAAGGCTAAGGTCAACACTCGCGGATTTGTCTATGTGAAAAAGAGCAGAGATATTTTACGAGAAAGTGCTGAATTGGTCAACACAACAGTTGGCAATTATCTGCAAGGGGATCATTTTGATTGGAGTGAATTGAAAGGCTCTGTTAGAGAGGAGCTCTCAAGATTTTTATTTGAGCAGACCAAGCGTCGGCCAGCTATTCTTCCGGTCGTCATGGAGGTCCGTTAATACAGATACAGCCCTGCCTAAAAGCTGGTCAAATAGAATCTGGCCTTTAGGTCCTAAGAGTGGGCTTTCCTTATGCTTTGGTGATATTAAAAAGGAGGTGAGCTGATGGCAAGTATTAGCATTGAGTATCATTCAGAGGTCTTGGCTATGGAAAGGCATGTCAAGGTAATCTACCCTGATCAGTCTGAGCTTAGCCCAGAAGAGCAAGGCGACCAAGATATTCCAGTTCTTTATCTGTTACATGGTATGGGAGGAAATGAAAATTCTTGGCAAAAGCGGACTAATATTGAAAGGCTGCTTCGCCATACCAATTTAATCGTAGTGATGCCATCGACTGATTTAGGCTGGTATACCGATACCACCTACGGTATGAATTATTACCAAGCTATTGCAGAGGAACTTCCTCGGCTATTAGCTTCTTTCTTTCCTAATATGACCACTAAGCGTGAAAAAACATTTGTTGCTGGGCTGTCAATGGGAGGCTATGGTGCCTTTAAATGGGCTTTAAAAAGCAATCGGTTTTCCTATGCTGCTTCTTTTTCGGGAGCCTTGCATTTTTCGCCGGAAATGCTATTACAGCAAGGTATAGGTGAGCTGCCTTATTGGCAGGGTGTTTTTGGAGATTTGAATGCTCCTGATATTGAAAAGCATTATTTGACAAGCATAGCAGCAGAAAGTGACGGTCAAACCCAGCTATACGCTTGGTGTGGCTATGAGGACTTTTTGTTTGAAGCCAATGAAAAGGCAGTTGCTGAGTTGAGAAGGCTTGGCTTGACTATTGATTATCGTAAGGATCATGGCAGGCACGAATGGTATTATTGGAATCAGCAGCTAGAGGCCCTATTAGATTGGCTGCCGATTGCTTACCACAAGGAAGAAAGGCTATCCTAAACAAAAGAATTTAGACTTATTATGATGAAAAAACTACTGACTATCCTCTTATGGCTGCCAAGACTTCTGCTGAAGCTTGTTTGGCAGCTTGTCAGAGGCTGTTTGCAGACCCTAATAGTATGTGTATTACTTATTTTTGGCTTGATTTATTATTCAAACCATAGTGATTCCTCACTGGCTAATAGCATTTCAAGCATAACTGAGCAGGTGGTGCGATTGCTAGATAGGCTAACAGGTCAACCCACTGGTTTTTCAAGCAGCAGTTTGTCTCATCAGATAAGTACCACTAAGGGTGATCAGCAGTGTTAGCCTAAGGCCTATGTCTTTAGCCTGTTGATGAGTCCTATCTTACCTGTAAAGAGCTGTAAAAATAACTAAAAGTGCCCCCAAAAAGGGCATTTTTTTGCTACAATAAGGGTATGATTATATTACAAGGAAATAACATTGAGCGCTCTTTTTCAGGAGAGGTGCTTTTTCAAAACCTATCGCTGCAGGTTGGTGAACGTGATCGCATTGCCTTGGTTGGGCCAAATGGTGCTGGCAAATCAACCCTTCTTAAGATTTTAGTTGGAGAAGAAGAGCCAACTAGCGGTGAGGTTAATCGAAAAAGGGACTTAACCCTATCTTATTTGGCACAAAATAGCCGATTTGAGTCTGACAAGACCATTTATCAGGAAATGCTAAGGGTATTTGCTGATCTGAGAGCTGATGAGCAGCGACTAAGGCAAATGGAGGCTGATATGGCCAGTCGATCAGGGCAAGCTCTGGACCAGCTCATGTCAGACTATGACCGGCTGTCAGAAAGCTTTCGCTTGCGAAATGGCTTCACCTATGAGTCAGATATTCGAGCTATTTTAAATGGCTTTAAGTTTGACGAAAGCATGTGGGAAATGAAAATCTCAGAGCTTTCTGGTGGGCAAAATACCCGTTTGGCCCTGGCAAAAATGCTACTAGAAAAGCCAGAGCTATTGGTGCTTGATGAGCCGACCAACCATTTAGATATTGAAACCATTGCCTGGCTGGAGCATTATCTGGCAAATTATCAGGGAGCCTTGATCATTGTCAGTCATGACCGCTATTTCTTGGATAAGGTCGCAACCATCACACTTGATCTGACTAAAAATAGCTTAGACCGCTATGTTGGTAATTACTCACGCTTTATTGATTTAAAGGCTGAAAAGCTTGCAGCAGAAGAGAAGCATTATGACAAGCAGCAAAAAGAGATTGCTAAGCTAGAGGATTTTGTCCAAAAAAACATTGTTCGAGCGTCAACGACCAAGCGTGCTCAGGCAAGACGCAAGCAGCTAGAAAAGCTAGAACGCTTAGACAAGCCAAGCAGCTCTCGCAAATCAGCTAGTATGACTTTTCAGATTGATAAGCCCTCAGGAAATGTTGTTTTGCAGGTGACAGACGCAGCTATTGGCTACAATGACCACATTTTAGCTGAGCCAATTCATCTAGATGTCCGTAGGTTAGATGCAATCGCTATTGTTGGGCCAAATGGTATTGGCAAGTCAACCCTACTCAAATCCATTATTGGAGAGATTCCTTTGATTAAAGGGACATGCCATTATGGGACTAATGTTGAAACAGGCTATTATGACCAAACGCAATCTCATCTGACTGGTAGTAATTCTGTATTGGAGGAGCTTTGGCGTGATTTCCCAACGACAGCTGAGCTTGAGATCCGCAGCCGCTTAGGTGCCTTTCTCTTTTCTGGTGAGGACGTCAAAAAGTCTGTGACCATGCTATCGGGGGGCGAAAAGGCTCGGCTGCTCTTAGCAAAATTATCTATGAAAAAGGACAATTTTCTGATTCTAGATGAGCCAACCAACCACCTGGATATTGATAGCAAAGAGGTTCTAGAAAATGCCTTGATTGACTTTGATGGGACCTTGTTGTTTGTTAGTCATGACAGGTATTTTATCAACCGAGTGGCCACTAAGGTTTTAGAAATAACTGAAGCAGGCTCAACACTCTATCTGGGGGACTACGACTATTATGTAGAAAAAAAGGCAGAGCAGGAGGAATTAGCCCGTCTAGCTGCTGCAGATCACGTAGTAGAGACTGATGTAGCAGAAGCTGCTGTAACTGATTATCAGCTTCAAAAGGCCAGCCAAAAGGAATACCGTCGCTTAACAAGACGCTTTGAGGAGATTGAGCAGACCTTAGAAGAGCTGGAAGCAAAGGCTAAGGCTATAGAAGCTCAAATGTTAGTGTCAAATGATACGACTCAGCTGATAGACTGGCAAAAAGAGCTGGATCAGCTTAATCAGAAACAGGAGACCTTGCTGCTGGAGTGGGAGGACATTGCAGGACAGCTGGAGTAGCCTGATGAGATAATGAAATTGCCTTGCTATTCTTGAATAATGCCAAATAGTGGGCTTTTTAGAGGATTATACTTAGGACTTGAGCCTAGTGTTTTAAAGCTTTTAAATGTCTGATTGTCAGGTGAAATCAGGCATTTTTAGTTTGTTTTGCCCCTATCGGAGTCAAACAGATAAACCACCTGTTTGACAGGTGATTATGATTATGCCGGAAGCAAAAACCTTTAGAGCCTGCTTTCCTCTTAAAAAGTGGTGTTAACTTCTGATTATCAAAGCTAATATGTGCTCGGCAGCCCTGACAATTAATTGATTCATTTTTCAATCTGTTATATATAAATGTAACAGATGCTATAACAATATAGTTTGTGAAATCACAAACTAAAACGCATTAAAAAAGCTTTTATACTCACAAAGAAAGCGATTAAAATCCTTGCAAATTGTGAAGAAAAGTTTTATGATTAGGGGGTAATATGATAATATGGAGGCCGAAATGGTAACAGTTTCTAAAGAACAACATTTAGATATGTTCCTTAAAATGGAGCGTATTCGTGAATTTGATTCACGTATTAATAAGCTTGTCCGTCGTGGATTTGTGCAGGGCATGACACACTTCTCAGTTGGTGAGGAGGCAGCAAACGTTGGCGCTGTGGCACATTTGACCTATGATGATATTATTTTTTCAAACCACCGCGGACATGGGCAATCTATCGCTAAAGATATGGATCTCAATAAAATGATGGCTGAGCTAGCCGGTAAGGTAACAGGTGTGTCAAAGGGACGCGGCGGCTCAATGCACTTGGCTGATTTTGAAAAAGGAAACTATGGAACAAATGGTATCGTTGGAGGTGGCTATGCCCTTGCGGTAGGTGCTGCCTTGACACAGCAATATAAGGGGACCAACAATATCGTTGTGGCCTTTTCTGGAGATGGCGCAACAAATGAGGGCTCCTTCCATGAGTCTGTCAATATGGCAGCAACTTGGAAGCTTCCTGTGATTTTCTTTATCATTAACAACCGCTATGGGATTTCCATGAGCATTAACAATGCCACAAATACACCTCACCTCTACACGCGTGCTGAGGCTTATGGTATTCCAGGCTTTTATTGTGAGGACGGCAACGATGTGATGGCAGTTTATGAAACCATGAGCAAGGCTGTTGAGCATGTTCGCGGTGGCAATGGTCCTGCTGTTGTTGAGGTTGAGTCTTACCGTTGGTTTGGTCATTCAACTGCTGATGCCGGTAAATACCGCACCAAAGAAGAGGTTGATGAGTGGAAGGAAAAGGACCCAATGCTTAAGTATCGTGCCTACCTAACAGGTGAAGGGATTGTCACAGATGAAGAATTAGATGCGATTCAAGCACAGGTCAAGCAAGAAATTGATGCTGCTTATGAGTTTGCACAAAATAGTCCAGATCCAGACATTTCAGTAGCCTTTGAGGACGTTTGGGTGGACTAGCTGATTCGCTAGCACATCGAGCAAAAATCTATTCACAGTAACAGTGACAATTCTATTTTGTAAACATTAGGAGATAATAATGACAGAAACAAAATTAATGGCTTTGCGTGAGGCTATCAATCTTGCCATGACAGAGGAGATGCGCAAAGATGACACGATTTACCTTATGGGTGAGGACGTAGGTGTTTACGGAGGAGACTTTGGTACCTCTGTTGGCATGATTGAGGAATTTGGTGCCAAACGTGTCAAGGATACACCGATTTCAGAGGCTGCTATTGCAGGTGCAGCGATTGGTTCAGCAATTACAGGGCTTCGTCCGATTGTTGACCTTACTTTTATGGACTTTATTACCATTGCACTTGATGCGATTGTTAATAATGGGGCAAAAAACAACTACATGTTTGGTGGTGGCTTGATCACACCAGCAACCTTTCGTGTTGCTTCTGGCTCAGGAATTGGATCTGCAGCTCAGCATTCGCAATCTCTTGAGGCTTGGTTGACGCATATTCCTGGGATCAAGGTGGTTGCACCTGGAAATGCTAACGAAGCAAAAGGACTTTTAAAGTCAGCTATTCGTGATAACAATATTGTTATTTTCATGGAGCCTAAGGCCTTGTACGGTAAAAAAGAAGAGGTCAATCAGGATCCAGATTTTTATATCCCACTTGGCAAGGGGGATATAAAGCGTGAAGGGACTGATGTAACTATTGTTTCCTATGGACGTATGCTAGAGCGTGTCCTTCAGGCAGCTGAGGAGCTTGCAGCTGACGGCATTAATGTGGAGGTTGTTGATCCACGTACTCTTATCCCGCTGGATAAGGAATTAATTATTAATTCTGTTAAGAAGACAGGGAAGCTTATGCTTGTTAATGATGCCTATAAGACTGGTGGCTTTATCGGTGAGATTGCAGCAATGGTCACTGAAAGTGAAGCCTTTGATTACCTTGATCACCCAATTGTGCGTCTTGCTAGTGAGGACGTACCAGTGCCTTATGCACGTGTTCTTGAGCAAGCTATCTTACCAGATGTTGCTAAAATCAAGGCTGCTATTGTAAAAATGGTTAATAAGGGAAATTAGCATGGTAAAGGAAGTCTTAGCTTAGAGGCTTTCTTCATCAGGCTGATAAAACAGTATCCCTTTTTTCAGCAGCTGTATCTGGTCTTAAGATCATGAGCTGCGAGATTAAACGAAAGGAAATATATGGCTGTCGAAATTATAATGCCAAAGCTCGGTGTTGACATGCAAGAAGGCGAGATCATCGAGTGGAAAAAGCAGGAGGGTGACACTGTCAGCGAGGGTGACATTCTTCTGGAAATCATGTCAGACAAGACAAATATGGAGCTTGAAGCAGAGGACTCAGGTGTGCTTCTAAAAATCACTCGCCAGGCAGGTGAAACAGTCCCTGTCACTGAGGTTATCGGCTATATTGGTGCTGCGGGTGAATCTGTTGATGGCTCTGCTTCAAGTAAAAAAACAACTGAAATTCCAGTACCAACATCAGCAGAAGCTAATACAACAACTGTACCGAAAGAAGCAGCCTCAACAGCGCCTCAGGTAGCATCAGTTGCCAACGCTCCAGCCTTCGGAGAAAAGGTACGCGCAACGCCAGCTGCTCGTAAGGCTGCCTTAGACATGGGAATTACGCTTAACCAAGTGCCAGGAACAGGACCAAAGGGCCGTATCCACAAAGAAGATGTTGAAGGCTTCAAAGGAGCTCAGCCTAAGGCAACGCCACTTGCTCGTAAGATAGCTGCCGACAAGGGAGTTGACCTTGCAGCGGTGGTCGGAACAGGTATTGGTGGCAAGATTACTAAGGAGGACATTTTGGCTGTGCTTGGCGCAGCAGCACCTGCTGTGGAAAAAGCATCTATTGCTGAAGAAAAGCCTGCTAAGGAGCTTCCAGAGGGTGTTGAAATTAAGAAGATGTCTGCTATGCGTAAGGCTATTTCAAAGGGGATGACACATTCCTACCTTACAGCACCAACCTTTACGCTTAATTATGACATTGACATGACCGAAATGATTGCCTTGCGTAAGAAGCTGATTGACCCAATCATGGCTAAAACAGGGCTAAAGGTTAGCTTTACTGATTTGATTGGTTTAGCCGTTGTTAAGACCTTGATGAAGCCAGAGCACGAATACATGAATGCGTCATTGATTAATGATGCTAATGATATTGAGCTTCATCGCTTTGTCAACCTTGGTATTGCTGTAGGACTTGATGATGGGCTAGTTGTGCCGGTTGTTCATGGTGCAGATAAGATGAGTCTCTCAGAGTTTGTCCTTGCTTCTAAGGACGTTATCAAAAAGGCTCAAGGAGGCAAGCTAAAGGCTGCCGAAATGTCAGGCTCAACCTTCTCCATCACAAATCTGGGTATGTTTGGCACCAAAACCTTCAATCCAATTATCAATCAGCCTAATTCAGCTATTCTAGGTATTGGGGCAACCATTCCAACCCCAACAGTGGTCGATGGTGAGATTGTTGCACGTCCAATCATGGCAATGTGTCTGACAATTGACCACCGTCTGGTGGACGGCATGAATGGTGCTAAATTCATGGTTGATCTCAAAAAATTGATGGAAAATCCATTTGAACTGCTAATCTGATGACAGGCCTTATGGCCTGCGATGCAAAGAGAGCATATTTCAGAAACAAAGTAACGAAAAGATAATTCTTTAAAACTATAGAAAGGATCTGGAACGAGCTCGTAGTCACTAGCTATGAGCTAAATGCAGGGCTTTTAGCAGGCTTATGTTAGCCAGTGCTGATTGTTAAGGCATCTGATTGCATTTGAACGTTCCTTACAATATCATTATGGCTGTTGAAATTATTATGCCAAAGCTCGGTGTTGACATGCAAGAAGGCGAGATCATCGAGTGGAAAAAGCAGGAGGGTGATCCTGTTAATGAAGGTGACATTCTTCTTGAAATCATGTCAGACAAGACCAATATGGAATTAGAAGCAGAAGACTCAGGTGTGCTTCTAAAAATCACTCGCCAGGCAGGTGAGACAGTCCCTGTAACCGAAGTTATCGGCTACATTGGAGCTGCAGGTGAAGCTATCGATGTATCAAGCCCAGCAGCGGCTGATGTCAATGTTGCGCGTACAACCGAGGATTTACAGGCGGCTGGTCTTGAGGTGCCAAAGGCACCGGATCAAGGAGCAGCGCCATCAGCACCAAAGGCAGAGCTTGCTGCTGATGAATATGACATTATTGTTGTCGGTGGTGGTCCTGCGGGTTACTACGCTGCTATTCGTGGTGCTCAGCTGGGCGGCAAGATTGCTATCGTTGAAAAATCTGAATTTGGCGGTACCTGCTTGAACGTTGGCTGTATCCCAACAAAAACCTACCTCAAAAATGCTGAAATCCTTGAAGGCATCAAGATTGCAGCAGGACGCGGTATTAACCTTGCTTCAACCAACTATACTATTGACATGGATAAGACAGTTGACTTTAAAAATACGGTTGTTAAGACGCTAACAGGTGGGGTTCAAGGGCTTCTTAAAGCCAACAAGGTAACCATCTTTAATGGCCTTGGTCAGGTAAATCCTGATAAAACGGTTACCATTGGTGCGCAAACCATTAAAGGGCGCAATATTATTCTTGCGACAGGCTCTAAGGTCTCACGCATCAATATTCCAGGGATTGATTCTAAGCTTGTCTTGACATCTGATGATATTCTTGATTTGCGTGAAATGCCAAAATCATTGGCTGTCATGGGCGGTGGTGTTGTTGGTATTGAGCTTGGTCTGGTCTGGGCATCATATGGTGTAGAGGTTACGGTTATTGAAATGGCAGACCGCATTATTCCTGCCATGGACAAGGAGGTTTCACTTGAGCTTCAAAAAATCCTTGCTAAGAAAGGCATGACAATAAAGACCTCAGTTGGTGTCTCTGAGATTGTTGAAGCCAACAACCAGTTGACCTTGAAGCTTAATAATGGCGAAGAGGTTGTTGCTGAAAAAGCCTTACTTTCAATCGGACGTGTGCCACAGATGAATGGCCTTGAAAAGCTGAATCTTGAGATGGATCGCAATCGTATCAAGGTTAATGACTACCAAGAAACGTCAATCCCAGGCATTTATGCACCGGGTGATGTTAACGGCACTAAAATGCTTGCCCACGCTGCTTACCGTATGGGTGAGGTAGCTGCTGAGAATGCCATGCATGGCAGCAAGACACGTAAGGCAAACCTTAAATACACTCCAGCGGCGGTCTATACTCACCCTGAGGTCGCTATGGTTGGTTTAACTGAAGAGCAGGCTCGTGAGCAATATGGCGATCTTCTTATTGGTAAAAATAGCTTTACAGGAAATGGTCGTGCTATTGCGTCAAACGAGGCTCATGGCTTTGTAAAGGTTATTGCAGATGCTAAATACCATGAAATACTTGGTGTTCACATCATTGGTCCAGCAGCCGCTGAAATGATCAATGAAGCAGCCACAATCATGGAGGCTGAGCTAACAGTTGATGAATTGCTATTGTCAATTCATGGACACCCAACCTTCTCAGAGGTGATGTACGAAGCCTTTGCAGATGTGCTTGGCGAAGCCATTCATAACCCACCAAAACGTAAAAAATAAGCTAGCTATATAGCTGCGATAAAAAAGGGCTGGGAAAAAGATTTCTCAGCTCTTTCGTTGGTACAAGGAAGGCTCTTTAAGTTAGATCAAGCTTTACTGCTAGCTTGCAGATGGTTCTTGATTGAGGAAGCATTGACTAGTTCCCTTGCTTTTGCTAGCCTCTTCTAGCTTGTCTTTTGTAAGAGTTTCCATTAGAATAAAGAATAGAATATGATAACGATTATCGCTATAGGAGATAGAAATGAAATACATTGTTAATAAGAGCCACAACCCTGCCTTTAACATTGCTCTAGAGGCTTATGCTTTTAGAGAATTGGTTGATGAGGATGAATTGTTTATCCTCTGGATCAATGAGCCGGCTATTATTATTGGTAAGCATCAAAATACCATTCAGGAAATCAACAAGGAGTACATCGAACAGCATGGTATTCATGTGGTTCGTCGCTTGTCTGGCGGTGGTGCAGTTTACCATGATTTAAATAACTTGAACTATACCATTATTTCCAATAAAACAGCAGAAGGAGCCTTTGATTTTAAAACCTTTTCACAGCCAGTGATTGAAACCTTGGCTGACTTGGGAGTTAAGGCTAATTTTACAGGTCGCAATGACATTGAAATTGATGGCAAGAAAATCTGTGGCAATGCTCAAGCCTATTACAAGGGACGTATGATGCATCATGGCTGTCTCTTGTTTGATGTGGATATGACTGTTCTTGGTGATGCGCTCAAGGTCAGTAAGGATAAGATTGAGTCCAAAGGAGTCAAATCTGTACGAGCCCGCGTGACCAATATTTTAAATGAGCTGCCAGAAAAAATCAGCGTGGAAGCATTTTCAGATAAGATTTTAGCGAAAATGAAAGAGACCTATCCAGACATGACAGAATACGTCTTGTCAGAGGATGAGCTGACTAAGATTCAACAATCGGCTGAGGATCAATTTGGGAGCTGGGATTGGACCTATGGAAAGGCACCGGAATACACGATTGAACGTAATGTTCGCTATCCTGCCGGTAAAATCTCAACCTTTGCCAATGTTGACAATTCTGTTATTAAGAATCTTAAGATCTATGGTGATTTCTTTGGTATTAAGGACGTGCAGGATATCGAAAACCTGCTCATTGGTTGCAAATACGAGTATGCTGATGTGCTAGAGCGTCTTCAAACCATTGACACAACACAATATTTCTCACGTATGACAGTAGAAGAGGTGGCAAAGGCCATTGTTGCCTAATGCAAAAAGAAGCTGGTTTGGCTTTTTGTAATGAACAGTGAGATAGAAAAAAGCCGCATGACGCCCCCTTATCAAAAGGGTATCATGTGGCTTTTAGTGTGGTCACTTTAGTTTTTTGTGTCCTTTGGTGTCAGACACATAGATCTCCTGCTATGTGTCTGCATATCGGTACTTATCCCTAAAAACGTTAAATGTGCTGCAAGGCTTTTGGGTTAATCTTTTTGAGAGTATCTTATAGCAGGATTCAATCTTTGCTACCGAAACAGGCTCACCGCAAACAAGCTAGACCTACCCCTAGATCGCTGAACCAGATAGGGCCTAAACCTCCTCTAGCCTGTCTGTGCAGTGAGAGAAGGAGGGCTACATTGGTATATGGGCATAGCCATTTTATTGTTGTCCTGACACTTTTTTGAGGGTTATTTTGCTTGATCAGGCTATGAGAAGGACTTAACTGTCAAAGCTAGCCTTGCTTTTAACATCAGCGTATTCCTCTGAGGTCTCATGCTGTAAGATCTTATCATAGGCCGCTAAGGAAACAATCGAGCCATATTTTTCTTTGAGAGCAGTTGTGACTAGGCGATAGGCCAGGCTGACATTACGCGAAAGGATTGGTCCATGAAAGTAGCTGCCGTAAACGTTTTTATAGTGAACACCCTCAGTTTGGTCCTCTTTATTATTACCATTTCCATAAATGACACGTCCAAGAGGCTTTTCATCGTCAGATAAAAAGGTCCGTCCTTGATGATTTTCAAAGCCATAGTAGGTTTCGTCAAAGTCATCATTGTGAATTTTAATGTCTCCGATAAAGCGGTTATTATCTTGGTTTAAGGTATAATGTCCCATAACCCCAATGCCATTGATTTTAAGGCCATTGGCTTGAATATAGTACTGTCCCAGTAGCTGAAAGCCACCGCAAATGGCAAGGAGTACCTTATTTTGGTGAATATAGGCTGCTAAGGCCTCTTTTTTTGATGGCAAATCTCTAGCAACAATGGCTTGCTCATAATCTTGACCACCACCAAAGAAAACAATGTCATAATCATCTTGGTCAAAGGTATCCCCAATGGATACAATATCAACTCTAACCCTAGCGCCTAGCTTTTCAGCGACATACTTCAACATCAAGACATTGCCGTTATCGCCATAGGTATTCATCAAATTACCATAAAGGTGAGCAATACGAAGGTCGTATTGATAATCGCGATTTTCCGGAGATTGTAGTGAGGTATAGGTCATTAGATCATCTCCTTTTCGACAATGTGGCGGCTGGCAAGCAGCTCACGAAATGCTAGCATAGCAGTATAGGTCGCTAGGATATAGGCATGCTCAGCCTCTTGGTTTTCAATGGCTTGCATGATACCTTCAAGCTTATCGAATGATGTGATTTTAGCCTCATCAAAGCCTGTCACTCGTAGGCGTCTTGCAATTTCAGAATGTCGAACCCCACCGGCGTTGATTTCGGTAATGTCCATTTGGTTAATCAATTCAAAATCAGCATCCCAAATCCAGCTAGTGTCAATACCGTCAGCATAATCTGCATTTAAAAGCACAGATAGGCTAAAGGGGTAATCGGCTAGGCGCAGCATTTCTAGTGCCTGACTGGCACCCACAGGGTTTTTAATGAGAACCAGCGTACAGGCTTTACCGTTGATGGAGAAGGTTTCCTGACGACCAAAAACAGCCTTGCTTTTATTGAAGCCAGCCTTAATCTGATCAGCAGAAATGCCAAAAAACTCAGCAACAGCAACAGCTGCGAGGGCATTATAGATGTTATAGAGCCCTCCGACATTTATGCGATAAGTCTGATTGTCAATCACAAAGGCTGAGCTGTGATGGGTAATGCTGGTTAATTGCGTTAGCTTGTAATCCAACTTAGGCCTTTGGAAATCACAGCTTAAGCAGGTGTAATCTCCTAGGTTAGCATAGGTGTTGAGACGGTAACGGAGAATCTGTTCACATTTTGGGCACAAAATGCCTTCAGTGTTGTAGTGAGCTAGGCGTGGCTCATGCTTAGGTGTGTCAAAGCCATAATATTTAACAGGATTAACCAATTTTTTTGAGGCAAAGATAGGACTGTCACCGTTAGCTAGAATGGTTGCCTTCGGCGCTTGACTAGCACCATCAACAATCATCTGATAGGTGGTGTAAATCTCACCATAGCGATCCATCTGGTCTCGAAAGATATTAGTGTAAACAAAAAGACTTGGCTTAATGTATGCTGTTACCCTTGACAGGCTTGCCTCATCAATCTCTAGGACAGCAATGTTCTTGCCTGATTTGTTCTTTTTCGCAGACAAAAAGGTAGAGGTAATCCCTGTTATCATATTGGCACCGCTTGGATTGGTCAAAACCTCACCAAAAGCCTCTTTTAAGATACCAACAGTTAGAGCTGTAGTTAAGGTTTTCCCATTTGTTCCTGTCACAACAACAATCTCATAGTCCTTGGCAAGTGTGGCTAAGATGTCCTTATCCCACATCAAGGCCAATCGTCCGGGGTAGGTTGAGCCTCTTCCGATTTTATTTAAAATGAGCTGCGCAGTCCTTCCGGCTGCTATAGCGAGTAGTGTCTTTAGTTTCATGTTAATATTTTAACATAAGTTCTTAAATTTTAGATAGGGAAAACATCTTGAAACGTGATATAATGTTAGAGGTATCTATCTGACATAGAAATGAGAATTGTATGAGTAATTTATCAAGTATTGACACAAAATTTTTACTAAGCCTAATTGATGACCCCTTGATGCTGGTGGTTCATTTGCTGGATATCTTAATAGTAGCCTATTTGATTTACCGTTTTATTAAATCCTTGGCAGGAACTAAAATCATGTCCTTGGTACAGGGGGTTATATTTTTTATCATCATTCGTGTGATTGCCGAGTGGATAGGGTTTACCACCATCACCTATCTGATGAATCAGGTCATCACCTATGGTGTGATTGCAGGTGTGGTGATCTTTGCTCCGGAAATTCGAGCGGGTCTTGAAAAATTTGGCCGATCAACACAGGTATTTTTGCAAAAGCAAAGCCTGAGTGATGAGGAAATGCTGGTTGATGCGCTCTTAAAATCAGTTGCTTATATGGGACCACGAAAGATTGGTGCTCTGATTGCAATTGAGCAAACGCAGACCCTGCAAGAATATATCGCAACAGGTATTCCCCTAAATGCTGATATTTCCAGTCAGTTATTGATCAATATCTTTATCCCAAACACACCGCTGCATGATGGTGCGGTCATTGTAGCTAACAATAAAATCGTTGCAGCCTGTGCTTATCTCCCCTTGTCTGAATCAATGTCGATTTCCAAAGAATTTGGAACACGTCACAGAGCAGCAATTGGACTTTCAGAAAATTCTGATGCTGTAACGATAATTGTTTCTGAGGAGACAGGAGCTGTCTCTATCGCTCGTAAGGGTCAATTTTTACATGATCTTTCAACAGAAGAGCTTGAGACAGTCCTCAAAACTCATTTGATGAATGAGCCTAGTGCGACATTACCTTGGTATAAAAAAATCTTAGGAGGCAAAGCTAAATGAAGAGGTTTTTAAATAGTCGCCTTGGACTGGGCTTAGTATCAATCTTTTTTGCGATCATTCTTTTTTTGACCGCTGCTTCTAGCAGTCATAACCATTCTAATTCTCAAATTTATAGCCCTATTGAAACCTACACCCATAGCTTAAAGGACGTTCCTATTGATATCAAGTATGATAGTGATCAGTACTTCATCAGCGGCTATTCTTACGGTGCAGAGGTTTATCTGACCTCTACCAACCGCATAAAGCTGGATTCAGAGGTAAACAGTGACACTAGAAGCTTTAAGATCGTAGCTGATCTAACAAAGAGTAAGCCAGGTACTGCAACGGTGACCCTAAAGGTTATCAATCTACCTACTGGTGTGACAGCAACTGTTTCTCCTGATAAGATTTCGGTAACGATTGGAAATAAGAAAACAAAGACCTTTCCGGTGCGTGGCAGCGTCGATAGTAAGCAGCTGGCTAAGGGCTATGAGATTAGCAAAATTGAAACAGGTATTGACAAGGTTGAGGTCACAAGTGATGAGTCTACTATTGCTTTGATAGATCATGTTGTCGCTAAATTACCTGATGATCAGGTGCTAGATGCTAATTATAGCAGCCGAGTAACCCTGCAGGCAGTAGCTGCCGATGGTACCATCTTAGCTAGTGCGATCGATCCAGCCAAGGCTAATTTGTCAGTTTCTGTCAAAAAAATCACCAAATCAGTTCCTATTCGAGTCGAGGCAGTTGGACTAATGGATGACAGTCTGTCAGATATCCAGTATAAGCTCTCCAAGCAGACCGCTGTTATTTCTGGTAGTCGGGAGGTCCTTGAAACTATTGATGAGGTGGTGGCAGAGGTCAATATTTCTGACGTCACCAAAAACACGAGCAAAACGGTCAGCTTGGTTTCAAATCAGGTTTCTATAGAGCCTTCGGTAGTAACCGTTCAGTTGACAACAATTAAAAAATAAAGCATAATAGCTAGGAAAATGGAATGGAGGAAGCGTTTAGCTGATATAAATTATGGGAAAATATTTTGGAACGGATGGTGTTCGAGGCGAGGCTAATGTAGAGTTGACCCCAGAGCTTGCTTTTAAGCTTGGTCGGTTCGGTGGTTATGTGCTAAGTCAGCATGAGACTGAAAGGCCTAGAGTTTTTGTCGCTCGTGACACCCGTATCTCTGGTGAAATGCTAGAGGCAGCCCTGATTGCTGGCTTGCTTTCTGTTGGGATAGAGGTCTATAAGCTTGGTGTTCTTGCAACTCCTGGTGTGTCCTATTTGGTCCGTACAGAAAAGGCTAGTGCTGGTGTCATGATTTCAGCTAGTCACAATCCTGCTCTTGACAATGGCATTAAGTTTTTTGGGAGTGATGGCTTTAAATTGGCTGATGAGCAAGAGCTAGAAATCGAAGCGCTCTTAGATGCCAAAGAGGACCTCCTACCACGTCCAAGTGCGGAGGGCTTAGGAGCCTTGGTTGATTATCCAAAAGGCTTGCGCAAGTACGAGAGATTCTTGGTTACTACTGGAGCAGATTTAGACGGTTTAAAGATAGCTCTTGATACTGCTAACGGTGCAGCTTCTGTTTCAGCTCGTAATGTCTTTTTAGATTTAAATGCAGACATTACAGTTATTGGTGAAAATCCAAATGGACTAAACATTAATGATGGTATCGGCTCTACACACCCTGAAAAGCTTCAGGACTTGGTGACAGAAACAGCCTCTGATATTGGATTGGCTTTTGATGGCGATAGTGATCGCTTAATTGCTGTTGATGAAAATGGTGCTATTGTTGATGGCGACAAGATCATGTTTATCATAGGCAAGTATCTTTCTGAGAAGGGCTTGCTAGCTAAAAATACGATTGTGACAACAGTGATGTCTAACCTTGGTTTTCACAAGGCATTAGATAGCTGTGGCATTCATAAGAAGGTAACAGCTGTTGGTGATCGTTACGTTGTTGAGGAGATGCGTCAGTTCGGCTACAATCTTGGTGGTGAGCAATCAGGGCATGTCATTATCATGGATTACAATACAACTGGTGATGGTCAACTGACAGCTGTTCAGCTCACCAAAATCATGAAGGAGACAGGTAAAACTCTCTCCGAATTGGCCAGTGAGGTCACTATTTACCCACAAAAGCTTGTTAATATTCGTGTTGACAACAGCATGAAGGAGCGTGCTATGGAGGTGCCTGCCATTGCTGAGGTCATTGCTCAGATGGAAGGAGAAATGGCTGGTAATGGTCGCATTTTGGTAAGACCTAGCGGCACAGAGCCATTGTTGCGTGTGATGGCAGAGGCACCAAGCAATGAAGAGGTTGACTATTATGTTGATACCATTGCAGCGGTTGTTCGTGCGGAAATTGGCCTTGATTAATCTAGAAAAAGTGTCGTTGCTTCGGCACTTTTTATGCTATCAAGCAGTATTAGAATTGGAGGTAATATGATAAAGCATAGAGTGGATAGGATTGCTAGTCAGCTTGATGAGTTGACCCAAAAGCTGTATTTGACAATGATTCCAGAATATCAGGAGGGCTATGCTAATTACATTTATCAAACAGATCAGCCTGATGTGCAGCGGCGTCGCATAAAGCATATCAACAAGACCTTTCATCGCTTATTGTCTGAGTCTTCTTTTTACCTGATGCCGATGACACAGCATAGTGCTGAAATCATTGCGCATGACTGGATCTATAGCCCAGCTTATGAGTGCTATAGCATGACTGCTGATCCTGAGGACTATCAGTCAATATTGTCACCCAAGGCGCGTGGAGAGCATTACTTTCAAGTGCTTCGCAATGGTGTTCTTTTTGGCTTTGCCAGCTTTTTTGAACAGGAATCAGAGCTTGAGATTGGTCTTGGTATGGCCCCTGATACTACTGGTCAGGAAGATGGTGTTTCTTTTTTGGGCAGCATTGAAGCCTTTGCTAGCACCACTTATCCGCAAAAAATCTATGTTCTAAATATCGCTAGCTTTAATAAAGGCGCACAAAGTCTCTGCCAAAAAATGGGCTATCAGCCAATCTCAACCTTTGAGCAGTATACTAATGGGAGCAATCACGCCTTTGTGAGAATGGTGAAAAAGAAGCAATCCTAGGCTAGCGCATGTCAAAAAGCTAATCACTTGGCATGAATTTCTGAGCTAAAATGATATAATATTACCATGTCAAAAAAACCAACCTCAGCCTACGTGCATATTCCTTTTTGCACACAAATTTGCTATTATTGTGATTTTTCTAAGGTATTTATCAAAAATCAGCCTGTCGATGCCTACCTAGAGGCATTGATCAAGGAATTTGAATCCTATCAGATCAACTCCTTGAAGACACTTTATATTGGCGGTGGAACACCAACAGCCATAACAGCCAAGCAGCTTGATTATTTGCTGAGCCATTTGCAGCAGCACCTACAGCTAGACCAGCTTGAAGAATTTACCATCGAGGCCAATCCAGGAGATTTGACTGAGGATAAGATTGCAGTATTAAGGCAATCGGCTGTCAATCGGATTTCCCTAGGTGTTCAGACCTTTAATGACAAGCAATTAAAGCAGATTGGACGCAGTCATACTGAGGCTCAGATTTATACGACCATTGCTAGCCTTAAGGAGGCAGGCTTTCAAAATATGTCTATCGATCTCATTTATGCTTTGCCTGGACAGACCATACAGCAGGTCAAGGAAAATGTGGCTAAGGCACTTGCTTTAGATATTCCTCACCTTAGCCTGTATAGCCTTATCCTAGAGCATCACACTGTTTTTATGAACAAAATGCGTCGTGGCAAGCTCCAGTTGCCGACTGAGGATTTGGAAGCAGAGATGTTTGAGTATATTATTTCTGAGATGGAAGCCAGTGGCTTTGAGCATTACGAAATCTCCAATTTTACCAAGCCTGGCTTTGAAAGCAGACACAATCTGATGTATTGGAATAATGATGAATACTTTGGCTGTGGTGCAGGAGCTTCTGGCTATCTTGATGGGATTCGTTACCGCAACCGGGTTCCTATTCAGCATTACCTAAAGGCAGTAGCAGATGGAAATGCTAGGTTAAGTGAGGAAGTGCTCACCAAGGAGGAGATGATGGAGGAGGAGCTTTTTCTTGGTCTGCGAAAAAAATCAGGAGTATCAGTCAGTCGGTTTCAAGAAAAATTTGGCCTATCATTTGAGTCACGCTATGGCCCTGTTGTGAGAGAGCTTCAGGCTCAGGGGCTTCTGGTAAAGGATAAGGACTTTGTCAGAATGACTAAAAAAGGGCTCTTTTTAGGTGATTCTGTCGCTGAAAAATTTATCTTAGATTAGGAGGTGTGTTATGGGATTAAGGTATAGTGAAAGCCTTAAGCTGTCTTTTGATTTTTGTGATGTTAAGGCTGATGTCAAGCTGCCCCTTTTATTAGCACATTGCTTAACGGTATCAGCAAGACAATCAGCTGAAATTGGACGAGGCAATGAGGTGTTACTTCAGCAATATGGCTTGATTTGGGTTGTTACGGATTATGATGTAACGATTGATCGTATGCCAAGGTTTGGGGAAACAGTAACCATTGAAACGCAAGCTATTTCTTACAATAAATTATTTTGTTACCGGCAATTTCACATTTATGATCAGGCAGGTCATGCCATCATGACCATTTTATCTCATTTTGCCCTGCTAAATCCTAAAACACGTAAGGTAGCTATGATACCAGATGATTTAGTGGCGCCTTATCAGGCTGACTTTGTTAAGAAAATCAAGCGTCCTATCAAAATAGATGAGCTTCAGGATCCTATGGTTCAAGCTTATCAGGTTCGTTATTTTGACATTGATATGAATGGTCATGCCAATAATAGTAAGTATTTGGATTGGATGTATGACGTTTTGGGACATGAATTTTTATTACACCACAGGCCTTGCCACCTTACCTTGACCTATATCAAAGAGGTGAAGCCCAGCACTCAAATAACCTCAGGCTATCATCTAGAGCAGCTGACCTCCTACCATGAGATTAGGTCATTAGGCCAGCTTAATGCGCAGGCTGTTATCAAATGGCAGCCTATAACGACTAAAGAAAGTGAGACAAATTAGTGCCCTATAAAGCTTATTTAATTGATTTAGATGGAACCATCTATCAAGGGAAAAATCGTATTCCAGCTGGTGAGCGCTTTATCAAGCGTTTACAGGAAAAAGGTATTCCTTATCTCTTAGTTACCAACAATACCACAAGAACACCTGAAATGGTTCAGGAAATGCTAGCCAATCAATTTAACGTTCATACAGGTCTTGAAACCATTTACACCGCTACAATGGCAACCGTTGATTACATGAATGATATGAATCGAGGCAAAACAGCCTATGTGATTGGCGAGACTGGCTTAAAGTCTGCCATTGCAGAGGCAGGCTATACCGAGGATACAGAAAATCCAGCCTATGTTGTTGTTGGCTTAGATACTGAGGTTACCTATGAAATGTTATCAATTGCAACACTTGCCATTCAAAAAGGAGCCTTGTTTATTGGGACCAATCCTGACTTAAATATTCCAACAGAGCGTGGGCTAATGCCAGGTGCTGGCGCTTTAAATGCGCTCCTTGAGGCAGCAACTAGAGTGAAGCCAGTATTTATAGGAAAGCCAAATGCGATTATCATGAATAAAGCCCTAGAGATCTTAAAGGTACCACGTTCTGAGGTGGCTATGGTTGGAGACAATTACCTGACAGATATCATGGCAGGAATTCAAAATGATATGGCAACTATTCTAGTAACAACCGGCTTTACAAAGGCAAAAGAGGTTCCAAGCCTTCCAATTAAGCCTGATCATGTCTTGGCTAGCTTAGATGAGTGGGAGCTATTATGATTGAAAAAGGCAAGTTCATTGCCAGTTGGCTTTGGCTACTAGCACTGGCAGTTTTGATAACTATCTATTTATCTTGGCTGCTTTATCCGATTGAGGTTGATTATTTGCAACTAGAGCAGGCAGTTTTGATGTGCAAAAAGTCTATTCTCCACAACTATAATATATTGCTGACTTACTTAACCAATCCTTTTGTTCGTGAGCTAAAGCTAGCCAGCTTTTCAGCATCAAGAGCTGGTCTAAAGCATTTTACAGATGTGAAAATGCTGTTTCATATAACACAGCTGATCTTTAGCCTGCTTATGTTGCCAACCATTATCTATTTTTATCAGAGCATCAAAAAAGGAAGGGTTATGCTGCTTCGAAGAGGGCTAATAGCAGCAGCCTTATTGCCAATTGTGATTGCTTGCTTTGCTTTAATGATTGGCTTTGATCAGTTCTTTACCCTTTTTCATCAAATTCTCTTTGTAGGAGATTCAAGCTGGTTGTTTGATCCGCTGACAGATCCTGTCATTTGGATTTTGCCAGAGGCCTTTTTTGGGCATTGCTTTGCCTTGTTCTTCTTTATTTATGAGATGATACTGTGGAGCTTGATCGGGCTAAGTTATAGCAATCAATCGTCACAAGTTGCTTATCATTAGGCTTAAGTTAGGAGGCGCTTTTGAGCCACTAATCAGATCTATTTAGCGGAAAGCCAAGAGCTTTCCTTTTTTATTTAAGATTTTCTAAAAAATAGGTTGACAAAGTCATTTAAAAAGGCTATACTAACTATGGTTTTGAATAAAACTGACCTAAGACAGCAGGGGAGTGTGCTCATAATATTCCTGCCGAGGCACAAAACGTCATTATTGAAGATAACGTATTTGTACTTTCGTGTCTAGGTTTAGGTGCGATTTTTTTGTGCCTAGCCCAAAAATAAAAACGGAGGTAAAACTAATGAGTGAAGCAATTATCGCTAAAAAAGCTGAACAAGTTGAGCTTATCGCTGAGAAAATGAAAGCAGCTGTAAGTATCGTTGTTGTAGATTCACGTGGTCTTACAGTTGATCAAGATACTGTTCTTCGTCGTTCACTTCGTGAAAGTGGCGTTGAGTTCAAGGTTATCAAAAACTCAATCTTGACTCGTGCAGCTGAAAAAGCAGGTCTCGACGAATTAAAGGACATATTCGTAGGACCATCTGCAGTAGCATTTTCAAATGAAGATGTTATCGCACCAGCTAAAGTCATCAACGACTTTGCTAAAACTGCTGAAGCACTTGAGATTAAAGGTGGTGCTATCGAAGGTGTTGTTTCTTCAAAAGAGGAAATTCAAGCACTTGCAGCATTGCCAAACCGCGAAGGAATGCTTTCTATGCTTCTTTCTGTACTTCAAGCCCCAGTCCGCAACGTTGCATACGCTGTCAAGGCTGTTGCAGAAAGCAAAGAAGGCGCTGCGTAAGGCCTTTAGAGGTAGCCTAGAGCTACAAATCATTATTTAATATAACTATTTGGAGGAAATGACAATGGCATTAAACATTGAAAACATTATTGCTGAAATTAAAGAAGCTTCAATCCTTGAGCTTAACGATCTTGTAAAAGCTATCGAAGAAGAATTCGGTGTGACTGCAGCTGCTCCTGTAGCTGTAGCTGCTGCTGGTGGTGCTGAAGAAGCTACTAAGGATTCATTTGACGTTGAGTTGACATCTGCTGGTGACAAAAAAGTTGGTGTTATCAAGGCAGTTCGTGAAATCACAGGTCTTGGACTTAAAGAAGCTAAAGGTCTTGTTGACGGCGCACCTGCTAACATCAAAGAAGGTGTTGCAGCAGCAGAAGCAGAAGAAATCAAAGCTAAGCTTGAAGAAGCTGGAGCAACTATCACTCTTAAATAATAGAGTATCGCAAGAGATTGCGGAAGCCCAATTTACTAGCCTTTTAAAGCGAAGAGCGATTTGAAGAAACTGATAAATTGATTTGGTTTCCTGCTAAAAACCCTACCAAAGATTTTTTGGCAGGGTTTTTATTTTTATTATGGCTTCGAGCCAGTTTTTCTCGTAGAGAAAAACAAGAAAACCACCAGCTATGCTGGTGGCTGACAAGGCTTTGAGCTTCCATTTCTTTTTCCTGTTATAATCTAATTGTTCAGGTTAGATCAAGGAGGAAAAAGAGATGGCTAAAACCAGTTACAGTTTATCACATACCAAATGGATGTGCAAATATCACATAGTTTTCACACCAAAGTACCGCAGAAAATCCATTTACTACAAAATTAGACAGGACTTAATTGATATTTTCCGTCACCTATGTCAATACAAGGGCGTGGAAATCATTGAGGGACATATGATGCCAGATCATGTTCATATGCTCGTCTTGATACCTCCAAAACTTTCGATTTCCGATTTCATGGGGTATTTGAAAAGTAAAAGTGCTCTCATGATATTTGATAAACACGCTAATTTAAAATATAAGTATGGAAATCGAAAGTTTTGGGCTAGAGGCTACTATGTTAGTACCGTTGGACTGAACGAAAAGACGGTAGCGAAATATATTCGCGAGTAGGAGAAAAATGACATTGCACTTGATAAGTTGAGTGTTAAAGAATATGAAGATCCATTTTCAGATGGCAGTTTTAAAACAAGATAAAAGCCCGTTTTTACGGGCATTAGTCAAGTAATCATAGCACTAACCTGAACGAAGTTCAGCGAACGTCTTTAGACGTCGCTGGAGAGAAACGGCTTATAGCCGGTGTACAAGCCACCCGTTTTTACGCGTGGTTATGACTTAGTGACTTTAGTCCGTTTCGCTCCGTAGGTGCGAAACAAAAATCCCCCGCTATGCGGGTGCGCATCGAACGTTATACTACAAAAAAACTCCAAACGCGCTACAATATAGGTGTTCAAGCCAATTGTAAAGCGAAAGGAGTAAAAATATGGCACAAAAGCCCCAC
The DNA here is from genome assembly GCF_015689395.1 of Streptococcus equi subsp. zooepidemicus. Classification (NCBI taxonomy): domain Bacteria; kingdom Bacillati; phylum Bacillota; class Bacilli; order Lactobacillales; family Streptococcaceae; genus Streptococcus; species Streptococcus equi. The sequence goes on along the minus strand of NZ_CP065054.1, from coordinate 1,340,588 downwards.
AGTTTATTGCACACAAAGTAGCATTGTAAATATCACATTGTGTTCACCCCTAAGTATAGACGAAAAGTAATCTATAATCAATATCGAGGCAGTTTGGGAGAAATTTTTCAAAGATTATGTAGCTATAAAGGTATAGAAATATATAGAAGGACATCTGATGCCAGATCACGTACACGTGTTAGTAAGCATTCCACCCAGAATAAGTGTTTCAAGTTTTATAGGATATTTAAAAGGTAAGAGTACGCTTATGATGTTTGACAAGCACGCCAATCTGAAATACAAATTTGGTAATCGACACTTTTGGGCAGAAGGCTATTATATTAGTACGGTTGGATTAAATGAAGCTACAATAAAAAAATATATTCAAGAACAAGAAAAACATGACATAGCACTAGATAAACTGAGTGTAAAAGAATATGAAGATCCCTTTAGAGATAAGGGTAAGTGATACAAATACTTCTTTGAGAGGCAAGTGACGAGTCAATAGCAATGTGGTTTGAACAAAGTGAAAGCCAGCGTCTTTAGGCGCTGGCTAGTTATATGGGCTTATAGTCCCTATTCAAACCACCTGTTGGACGGGTGGTTATGATTTCTACTAAAAAAACTATTATTACAATACTAAGTATATGTTAGACAATAATATTATTAGAACCCACGGAGGTATGTTTATATTTTTGAGAGCGATTAAAATTTAATATCTCTGACCACCAATCTCCACCTGTTATTTGATTGAGTTCGGATGAATTTAGTTCTTGAAATTGAGTGAGTGAATTTTGTTTTTCCATTTGTGGACCTCCTTCTTTTTTCTAATATTATAATTTAAGATCAATATATTATTTCTCTAAATCCTAAATGGTCATCGAAACGTCCGGAATGGTTTAATCATGATTTGACAACAGTTTATTCTTATAAAAGTCGAAGTAGGATTTTTTAGCGATAACACTTGTAACACGACCCTGTGCACCATATTTTATCAAGTAGCTATCCTTGGAAGGGAGTTTGGCAAGAGTTGTAATCTTGAAAAGATTACCTTGTTCTGTTTTTGTTGCTGTTTTATCAATAGTAGAAATTTTTCCATTAACAGTGATGGACTGTTTTCTCACTTTTTGAAGATTTAGACGAACAGTTTGACCTTTTTTAAGGAGAGAAACATAATCAGAAGTTACAAAGTATGTAATCAGAGCTTTTCTAGTTTGAGTAATATTAGGATAGATTTTGGCAATATCACTACCATTTGGGATAAGACTTTTCCCCTCGTATTCATTATTTAGATGAATAATCCTGGTTTCTGGTGCTAAAACAACATTAGTGTCTAACTATACACTTGCTTGTTCTAGCTGAGCTTTAAGTTCAGTGATTTGACTGTCGATGGTTGACAGCTGTTGTGAAGCATTCTGTAGAAATTGAGTCCTCAAGACTTCAACTTTGGTTTCTGAACTGTTATCGTATGTTGCACTACTACCAGTACCTGCTCTTTGAATGCTAAGCCCAGAGAGGGATGATTCTAAACCTGAAATAGTCTGGTTAATCTGAGAGATAAACTGGTTAGACGTGGAAGTTTGTTCTTCTTGTGATTGAGACAGGTAATTATTGAGAATATCTTGATGAGGATTACCAGTTGGTAAGATTGTGTTATGATTTGAGATAGCTTGACGAAGATCTTCATATTCTGAAATCTGCTGGTTTATAGTATTGATTTGAGTATCAATTGCAGCAAGGGTGTTATTTGCAAGTGTGGATTGATTGGATACTTCTGTATTTATTTTAGCGATACCAAGTTTAATCTCTTGAGACTGATTTATAAAGTTGTTGAAGGTGTCAGCAAGACCAAATTCATCATTTTGTGGTAAGAGGTTCGTTCCTTGTTTGAGACTTTCTTTCAATGTCTCTAAACCAACTTTTTGTTTATTCAACGTATTTAATTGTGATTCTAGAGAATTCTTTTGAGAACTCTCAATGGTTTCTTTATATTTGATTAAACGTTTTCCTTTTTTAACGAGTTGGTTTTCTTTAAGATTATTTTTAACGATAGCATTGTTGCTAGTTGACTGTATTGATGCAATGACTTTTGTAGGCATAATTTCACCTCGTGACGATACCGTTACTTCTTTTTGACCAAGAAAAGAAAATGAAAGTAAAAATATGACGAGTAATGTTAGTTGTATAATAAGAATTATCGTAAAATTATGATAGCGTCGCTGATAAAATTCAGCACTTCTAAACAGATTTGGATTCATGAATATCTCCTTACTTACTAAATAAATGATGATAGAAGCCTTTGGTGCGTCATTAATTCGTTATGCGAACCTATCTCGATTATTTTTCCTTTATCAAGTACAACAATTTGGTTAGTATGTTCAGCAGTACTAAGACGATGGGCAACGAAAATAATCGTTTTCTCGGTCATTGACATTAGGTTATCAATCACTTTTTTCTCCGTTAAGACATCTAGTCCGCTTGTCGCCTCATCGAGAATTAGAATAGGAGACTTGGTTAATAATGCTCTAGCTAATGAGATTCTCTGTTTTTGTCCACCAGACAATCCTGCCCCATCAGATAGCCCATAGGCATTTGTTCAATATCTTCTCTAATTTCTGCCATATCACAGGCATTGATAATACCCTCTTGAGCAATCGCTTGGTTTGCACCGAGAGTAAGATTTTCTAAAATTGATCCACTAAAAATATAAGCTTGTTGAGGCAGATATTGGTTATCGAAACGTCCTAAATGGTAATCTGACAAATCTATCAAATTATCTCAAACGGTTGAATTTAAGTCTTAAGCGGTAAATTTTTCCCATTTAGGACGTTTCGATGACTGTTTAGGAAATGGAGAACAAATTTTAATAGAAAGTGTTATACTAAGTCTGTCAAGGTTGCAACCGGACAAAATAAAAACACATATAAAGGAGATATTCGTCATGGATACAAAATTTATAGCGTTGACTGAAGAGTAATTGAAATCAGTTGAGGGTGGAAAAAATGGAGTTGTAAAATTACCTGGAGGGACCGGTGTATATTGTTGGAATACAGGAAAAAATAGTGCAAAATGTGGTATGGACTGGAGTGTGGCAGGACCATATGTTGGTAAGATAATTGTCAATGGTTGGGTTAACCATGGACCTTGGGCAAGTCGTCCATAATTTTAATTTATATAGAGAGGTGTGAAATCATGAATGAAAGAGATTTAGTACAGCTGATAGAACAGACTCTAAAAGATGAAGAGGTGCAAAATAATGTCACTTATAGGAATCTTTTGGAAGAAAGTCTCCAGCAATTATCACTCAAAAAGCCTGTGTATTTAGTTAGTACCAGGTTAGCAGGACATATTTCAACCTATCTAATGACAAATCATTATGAGGCACCAAAAGCGATTATAGTTCTTGCTCAATCTATCGCATCAGCCCCGGCTAAACATAGAGGTTTAATTTCTATACCATTCTGGTTAAGTAATATATTTCGTTAAAAAATATTTTCAGATCAGGATTTAGAAGGAGTTGTAGATTGGCAATGCACTCATAAAATAAGACACATTTTTTGGAGTTTTTTGCTTGAACTCCTAACTTTTACATTAGTCTATAAACAGTCAAAGGAAGTTCTTTCAATCTCTCAAATTGCAAAACAATTTTGGCTATATTTTAAAAGTACAATTTTGATTCCAATTTTAGTTACAATCATTCTTGTAAAGGAGATTTTGTCAAGTACATTAGAAATAATGATTTATTTTTACCTTAATGTTGTTGTCATGTGCTACGCTATTGGAATGATTTTATCGTTAGGTTATGTGATTTCACCCAAGCACTCTATATTCAATAAAATTAAAAATATAAAATTAAATAATAGAGTATCCCAAGAGATTGCCGAATCCCAATTTACCAGTCTTTTAGAGCGAAGAGCGACTTGAAGAAACTGATAAATGTGTTTGGTTTTCTGCTAAAAATCCTGCCAAAAAATCTTTGGCAGGATTTTTATTTTACTAAGAGATATTTAGGAGTGGCTTTGTCATTTAATGCAGATTATGATATAGCAGGAGACATATTGTTGAAGCTGTCTATGTCACTTTTGGTGGCAGGTAGGTCTTATTGGAATTGGTGACTTATGACATTTATCGGTGGCTGTAAGCGTTTGACTTTTTCACGTTTCATAGTGGTCCGCTCTGGAATGAGTGGATATTTTTTCAGAATATGATCAAAGATAGATGACATGTTTTACAGCAGGCTATAGCTGGTATGATTTGTTTAAAAAATCAAGGCCAATGATAAGGGCTGGGTGACATAAGTCTTATGGCTTTACTTCTTGTTAGCTTGTGTCAGCAGGTGCTGAGTCAATCATTGTAGGAATTATCGTAAACCTAACAGTAGCTGCTATTCTATTTGTTTATTTTCTGGTTTCTATTCAAGTTCCTAAAATGCTAGGGCAACAAATAAATGATTTATTGAAACAAGCAAGTGGCGGTACTGCGATTATTGCCTGCTTAAAAGGTTGCTGTAGCGCCATTGTCATTATTTTGGTACAATAATAGGTAAAAGACTAAATGTATAGGAAAATAGAATGAACAGTCAAGAATTTAAAAAACGTCAGGAGAACATTCGTAATTTCTCTATTATTGCCCACATTGATCATGGTAAGTCGACTCTTGCCGACCGGATTTTGGAAAAAACAGAAACGGTTTCAAGTCGTGAAATGCAGGCACAGCTCCTTGATTCTATGGATCTGGAGCGTGAGCGTGGGATTACCATCAAGCTGAATGCTATTGAGTTGAGCTATACTGCGAAAGATGGCCAAGATTATATTTTTCACTTGATTGATACGCCAGGGCATGTGGACTTTACTTATGAGGTCTCTCGGTCTTTGGCTGCCTGTGAGGGGGCTATTTTAGTGGTTGACGCTGCTCAGGGGATTGAGGCACAGACCTTAGCAAATGTGTATTTGGCGCTTGATAATGATCTGGAAATTCTTCCAGTGATCAACAAGATTGATTTACCAGCAGCTGATCCTGAAAGGGTCCGTCAGGAAATAGAGGACGTTATCGGTTTAGATGCTTCAGAGGCTGTGCTTGCCTCTGCAAAGTCTGGAATTGGTATTGAAGCTATTTTGGAGCAAATTGTTGAAAAGGTTCCAGCACCGTCTGGTGATGTTGAACAACCGCTGCAGGCCTTGATTTTTGATTCGGTTTATGATGCTTATCGTGGGGTTATCCTGCAGGTGCGTGTTGTCAATGGTATGGTCAAGCCAGGTGATACGATCCAAATGATGTCAAATGGAAAAACCTTTGATGTGACTGAGGTGGGGATTTTTACCCCTAAGGCTATTGGTAGGGATTTTCTTGCTACTGGTGATGTTGGCTATATTGCGGCCTCAATCAAGACAGTTGCTGATACGCGTGTCGGTGATACGGTCACTCTGGCTACAAATCCTGCAGCAGAGCCCTTGCATGGCTACAAGCAGATGAATCCAATGGTGTTTGCAGGGATTTACCCGATTGAGTCTAACAAATACAATGATCTTCGTGAGGCCTTAGAAAAGCTTCAGCTTAACGACGCTAGCCTACAGTTTGAGCCTGAAACCTCGCAAGCACTAGGCTTTGGCTTTCGTTGTGGCTTTCTTGGGCTATTGCACATGGACGTCATTCAAGAGCGCTTGGAGCGTGAATTTAACATTGATTTGATCATGACGGCACCGTCTGTTGTCTATCATGTTAATACAACTGATGGTGACATGCTTGAGGTCTCTAACCCGTCAGAATTTCCTGATCCAACTAAGGTAGATAGTATTGAGGAGCCTTATGTCAAAGCCCAGATCATGGTACCGCAGGAGTTTGTTGGTGCGGTTATGGAGTTGGCCCAGCGTAAGCGTGGGGATTTTGTAACGATGGATTATATTGATGACAATCGTGTCAATGTGATTTACCATATTCCCTTAGCTGAAATTGTATTTGACTTCTTTGATAAGCTGAAATCATCAACGCGGGGCTATGCTAGTTTTGACTATGAAATTGCTGAATACCGTCGCTCGCAGCTGGTGAAAATGGATATTTTGTTGAATGGCGATAAGGTCGATGCCCTTAGCTTTATTGTTCATAGAGCATTTGCCTATGAGCGTGGCAAGCTTATTGTTGAAAAATTGAAGAAAATCATTCCTCGCCAGCAATTTGAGGTGCCGATTCAGGCGGCTATTGGTCAAAAGATTGTGGCCCGCTCTGACATCAAGGCCTTACGTAAAAATGTTCTTGCAAAATGCTATGGTGGAGATGTTTCGCGTAAGCGCAAATTGCTTGAAAAGCAAAAGGCTGGTAAGAAGCGCATGAAGGCGATTGGCTCTGTTGAGGTGCCGCAAGAGGCCTTCTTAAGCGTCTTGTCGATGGACGATGAGAGTAAGAAATAGTGATATGCCAAATGAGGAGCTAGATCATGTGATCTGGCTCTTATGCTTGATGTCTTGATAGGCTAGAGATCAGGGATTGTGTCATGACAGGCTTGTATGTTTGAGATGGTTTGGAGTATAATGCTCCTATCATCTCTGTGGGGGATTGACAAATAGCTGTAAATATTGGTATTTGGATAGTTCATTCCGAGCCATTCTATGCTACTCTTAAGGTCTTTCATATGAGCTTTTTTAATGATGGTTTGGGATAAGTCATATGGGGTTTTGGGGTATACTGAAAAAGCCTACAATCTCCACAGTGGCGTTCCCTCTACAGAGATGATAGAGCCAGAATAATCGTTATGATCTGGAGCTTTGACGTCAAGCCTTAATGCAGGAGGCTTAATCAGACTGCTGTTAGGCTTGAAGGCTTAAGCCATACTGGCTGTCAGCTTGATTTAGAGAAATCTAAGCTTATGGCTCACAAATGCTCGGTCTTTTTGTTACAATAGAGTTAATCAGTTATTTTTATAAGGAGGCAGCTATGGAATCTAAGGAAGAGCTTCGCCAGCGTATTGGAGATTTGGCTTTTGAGGTCACTCAGCATGCAGCGACCGAAAGAGCCTTTACAGGTCAGTATGATGATTTTTTTGAGAAGGGGATTTATGTTGATGTGGTGAGTGGAGAGGTGCTCTTTTCCTCTTTGGATAAATTCAATTCTGGCTGCGGTTGGCCTGCCTTTTCAAGGCCAATTCACCACCGTATGGTAACCAATCATCATGACTCATCACATGGTATGCGACGTGTTGAGGTCAAAAGTCGTGAGGCTGGTTCCCATCTGGGGCATGTGTTCAATGATGGTCCCAGGGAGGCAGGGGGCTTACGCTATTGCATTAACTCAGCCGCGCTGAAATTTATCCCCTATGATCAAATGGAGCAAGAGGGCTACGCCGAATGGTTAGGGATTTTTGATAAGAGCTAGGAGTTGCTAGCGGCCAATGAAAAGGTAGAGCTTTTAGCCAATGCTAGTGGCTAAATCAAAGAAATAAAAATGCAGCTAGATACATAGAGAAAAGAGACAAGCAGATTGGCAGGTGGTCAATCTGCTTTTTGTAAGGAGACTTGCAGCTTCCTTTGCGCTAAAGAGTGTGAAACCCCTAAACAACCTACTATGCGAGTGCGTATCGGTGGTTAGCTTAAGTTTTTTCAGTTCGGTTTTACAAGCTTCTCTAAAAGGACTATAATAGCTAATGGAAAAGGAGATTCATATGCTAACATCTTTAGAAAAATTACCGGGCGTTTTACTGTGCTTGCTGTTAGCACTGCCTGCCTGGTATTTGGGAAGCTTATTTCCTATTATTGGAGCGCCAGTTTTTGCTATTTTATTGGGAATGCTATTGGCTCTTATTTATCAGAATCGTGCCTATACTAAGGCAGGAATTGCTTTTACGTCCAAATATATTTTGCAGCTGGCTGTGGTTTTCTTGGGCTTTGGCTTAAACGTGACGCAGGTTTTAGCGGTTGGTCTGCAATCCCTGCCAATTATTGTAGTAACGATTGTGACTGCCTTGGGCATAAGCTATTTGTTCAAAAGATGGTTAAGGCTACCAGCCAAGACAGCTATCTTAGTTGGTGTGGGCTCGTCTATTTGTGGTGGCTCTGCTATTGCAGCCACAGCTCCTGTCATTGATGCGCAGGACGATGACATTGCCAAGGCCATTTCGGTTATTTTTTTGTTTAATATCTTGGCGGCCTTGCTATTTCCAGCTTTGGGTCAGATGCTTGGCTTATCAAATCATGGCTTTGCTATTTTTGCTGGAACAGCAGTCAATGATACCTCATCTGTAACAGCTACAGCGACAGCCTGGGACGCTATTCACCAGTCTAATACGCTAGATGGGGCAACCATTGTCAAATTAACCAGAACGCTGGCTATTATTCCCATAACACTTGGATTATCTATTTACCAAACCAAGAGCAGGCAGGCACATACGACAGAGGGTTCCTTTAGCCTCAGAAAGGCTTTTCCGACCTTTATTGTCTTTTTCTTGCTAGCTTCCTTGATAACCACCTTTGCTGCTAGCTTAGGTCTGCCAATGGCAATCTTTCATCAGCTTAAGCTACTCTCAAAATTCTTTATCGTTATGGCCATGGCAGCGATTGGACTCAATACCAATCTAGTGACCTTAGTCAAAACTGGTGGTAAGGCCATTTTGCTGGGTGGGATTTGCTGGCTAGCGATCACATCAGTTAGCTTAGCAATGCAGGCAGCTTTGGGGAGCTGGTAACTGATGAGAATAGCTGGTGATACGCTGCTTTATAGGAAAAGTAAAGCCCTTGCTGCTCCTAAAAAAGCTTGTTAGAGCAGTTCACTTAGCTGTTAAGTGTGGCTTGGTGGGGTGTAAGTAGGCTCTATCAGTTAGAAAAGCCATCAGAACAAACGCTATCATTAAGCTGAAGCCGGGGAAACCTGGCTTTTACGTTATGCAGAATTGTCTACATATTGAATAGGATAATCCATTTTAAAAACGTTTTCATTTGATAGAATACAATTATAGCTTGGTTATTAGGGTAAACGAGATTGAACTTCTTATCTGGTTTAGCTTAAGTAAAAGAGCAGTTGGAGGAAGCATGAAACGTAAATTTTTAATAGGTAGTCATGGGAAAATGGCTAGCGGTCTGAAAAGCTCTATTGACATTTTGGCTGGTAGAGGTCAGGAATTACAAGTCATTGACGCTTATATTGATGATAGTGATTATACTGAGCAGGTATTGACCTTTATCGAAGATGTAGCAGCTGACGAGCAGGCACTGATTTTTACAGATTTATTAGGTGGCAGTGTTAATCAAAAAATAGTAACTGCCCTAATGGACAGTGGCAAGGAAAATATCTTTTTGATTTCAAATAGTAATCTTGCAGCCTTGCTATCGTTGATGTTTTTAAAGCCAGAAGAAGAGCTGACAAAAGACGAGATTGTAGCAACGATTAACGATTCTCAGGTGCAGCTGGTGGATCTAGCTCCAGCGACAGCCGCAGAAGATGACTTTTTTAATTGAGGAGGAAAAATGAAATGATTACACAAATTCGTGTTGACGACAGATTGATTCATGGACAGGTTGCTGTTGTTTGGACCAAGGAGCTTAATGCCCCTTTGCTTGTGGTGGCTAACGATGAGGCTGCTAAAAATGAGATTACACAAATGACCCTAAAAATGGCAGTCCCTAATGGCATGAAATTATTGATTCGCTCTGTTGAGGACTCTATCAAGGTTTTCAATGATCCACGCGCAGTGGATAAGCGTATTTTTGTCATTGTCAGCTCGATTAAGGATGCTTGCCAGATTGCAAAGCAGGTGAAGGACTTAGAGGCTGTTAACGTTGCAAATGTAGGGCGCTTTGACAAGTCAGACCCAGCAACTAAGGTCAAATTGGCTTCAAGCCTATTGTTAAATCCGGCTGAATTAGAAGCAGCAAAAGAGCTGGTTAGCCTGCCTAACCTAGATGTTTTCAATCAGGTACTGCCATCTAATAGCAAGGTTAGCCTGAGCCAGCTCATCAAATAAAGAAAGGTGTAATAACTATGTTAGTACCAGCAACAATGGCAGCCCTAGCTGTATTGATTTGTTTCGGGGGAAATTATTTAACCGGCCAAAGCATGATGGAAAGACCTCTCGTGGTTGGTTTGGTGACAGGCCTGCTTTTAGGAGATATGAAGGTCGGTATCTTGATGGGAGCATCACTAGAGGCACTTTTCCTAGGAAATGTTAACATTGGTGGTGTCATTGCAGCAGAGCCTGTAACAGCAACAGCTATGGCAACGACCTTTACCATCATTTCACATATTGATCAAAAAGCAGCTATGACGCTAGCTGTTCCGATTGGCATGTTAGCAGCCTTTGTGGTCATGTTTTTGAAAAATGTCTTTATGAATATCTTTGCGCCAATGGTTGATAAGGCAGCAGCGGCAAACCATCAGGGTAAGCTTGTCATGCTGCACTATGGCACATGGATTGTCTATTATTTGATTATTGCCTCTATTTCCTTTATCGGTATCCTGGTTGGAAGCGGACCTGTTAACGCCTTTGTTGAGCATATTCCACAAAATCTGATGAATGGGCTAAGTGCAGCTGGTGGCCTTCTTCCAGCAGTCGGATTTGCCATGCTAATGAAGCTCTTATGGACAAATAAGCTAGCAGTTTTCTTCCTATTAGGCTTTGTGTTGACAGCTTATTTGAAGCTACCAGCAGTAGCTGTGGCAGCACTTGGTGCGGTTATCTGTGTGATCAGCTCGCAGCGTGATTTAGAGTTAGATGCCATTACTAAGGGAGCTATCAGTAACCAAAGCAGCTTTGACTCTAAAGAATCAGAAGAGGAGGATTTCTTTGCATGAGATCTCAAGACAATTTAACTAAAGAAGAAAGAAAAATGCTACGCTCTGTTTTCTGGCGTTCATGGACCATGAATGCTAGTCGTACAGGAGCTACGCAATACCACGCTGTTGGGGTCATCTATACCTTGTTGCCTGTTATCAATCTCTTTTATAAGACAGACAAGGATAAGGCAGACGCCCTTGTTCGTCATACCACTTGGTTTAATGCGACCATGCATATCAATAACTTTATCATGGGCTTGGTTGCCTCAATGGAAAAGAAAAACAGTGAGGATCCGACCTTTGATGCCAGTGCGATTACAGCGGTCAAGGCTTCTCTGATGGGACCTATTTCTGGTGTCGGAGATTCCTTTTTCTGGGGTATTTTGAGGGTCATTGCAGCAGGTATTGGGATTTCACTTGCTAGCACAGGCTCAGCGATGGGAGCAGTAGTCTTTTTACTTCTCTATAATATTCCTGCTTTTATCATTCATTATTATAGCCTTTATGGTGGCTATTCTGTTGGTGCTGGCTTTATTAAAAAGCTTTATGAGTCTGGTGGTATTAAGATTGTGACCAAGACCTCAAGCATGCTTGGGTTAATGATGGTTGGCTCCATGACAGCTTCAAATGTGAAGTTTAAGACCATTTTAACAGTAGCTGCAAAGGGAGCCAAGGAAGCAGCCTCTATCCAAAATTATTTGGATCAGCTCTTTATTGGAATTGTCCCTCTTTTGGTAACCATGACCGCCTTTTGGCTTTTGCGTAAGAAGGTGAACATTAACTGGATTATGTTTGGCATTATGCTATTGGGTATTGTTCTTGGTCTTTTAGGTATTTGCTAATAATCTCCTAGCATCAAGGATAGGTAAGGCAGGGACTTCTTGCTTTGCTTATCCTTTTTTGTAGTGAGGGCTGCTGAAATAGCTTATGAATTTGTTAGATAGATTAAGATTTTCTTAGCTTTAAGAAATGATTTGGTATAATAGAAGGAAATAAGGGGAAAAGGCTGCCTATGGAAGAAAGATTTAAAAAGCGATTGCAGGATGATATTTCACATCATTTTTCACACCAATCATTGATTTTGTCCATTTTACTGATCGGACTCTTTCTTGTTTTTTCCTTGGCACCTCAGCAAATTGGGCTATATCAAGATTTGAAGGCTGTTGAACATAGCTATCACCAGCTGATTCGGCAAAATAAGGCATTTTTAACGGAGCTCAATCAGCATATTCTGACCAAATTTGTGAATCATCAGCTGAGCTCTTCTGACCTTAGCAAGCAATATTATCACCTAAGAAACCGCTCACAAAGCCAATCAGAGCTGCTGGTTTTTGATGCTAACAGTCACATGCTGTTTGCTAGTAATCAGCATCTGGGAAATTTTTTTCGCAATGCTGTCTATATGACAGAAGTCTTAAAAAAAGCAAGGCAAAGGAGTAGCCTCTTGAGGATCAGTATGGATAATGAGGAGGGGCATCATTTACTGCTGATAAAGCCTATTAAGGTAGAACATCAGGTTAAGGGCTATTCGCTTCTTGTGATGAATGGTAAGGATTTTCTTCAGCTCTCACATCAGATTGCTTCAGATTTTGTGATTGCAGATCAGCTTGACAATAGCTTTGCCTTTACCAATCGGACCTTTATGACCTCAAGTCTGAATAAGCTTGACAGTCATTTTCTTAAGGGCTATTTTATCTTTCATGAGCATCATGCCTTTATCCTAAGAAAGGTCGCTCTTAGTCCTTCTATCACTCTTTACAGCTACCGCCCTTTGATTCCAGTTTCTATTGCGCTCTTGTTTTCATTGATGTCCTCTGTCATGATTTATGCTATTTTGTATTGGAAGTCCAAGGCTCTGGCGACACAGATTGCTTCTAGCAATTCAACAGCGATCAATCAGATGGTTCTTGATATGCAGGCCATCTCAAGGCAGGAAAAAAATGCCATTGACCTGCAAAGTCAAGATGAATTTCAATACCTGTCGGTTCAGATCAATCAGATGATTAGCCGATTGCAGGCACTTCATCAGAAGACCCTAGCCTTAGAAAAGCAAAATGTGAGTTTTGAAAAACGCATGCTGGAAGCCCAATTTAACCCTCATTTTCTCTACAATACGCTTGAAACAATTTTGATTACGAGTCATTATGACAGTGACCTCACAGAAAAAATTGTCCTTCAGCTAACCAAGCTGCTTCGCTATAGCTTAGATGAATCGCAGGAGGCTGTGTGTTTAGGGGAGGATTTGGCTGTCTTAGAATCCTACCTGTTGATTAGCCAGATCAGGTTTGAGGAGTTACGCTACACGATAGCTGTTGAACCAGCCCTAGAGACCCTAAGGGTTCCCAAATTATTTTTATTGCCATTAGTTGAAAATGCGATCAAATATGGTCTGCGCTATCGCCATGACCTTGTGATTGAGATCAGTGTGAGGCGGATTGCCGATGCGATTTACTTTACCGTTGCAGATAATGGTCCTGGAATTAGTCAAAAAAGGCAGGCCGATATTAAAGAGCTCTTGCATTCAGAGGATTCACATCATGGCTTGGTCAATTCTTATCGTCGACTCAAGCATCAATTTACAAAAGTTGAATTGATCTTTTGTCAAAGAGACGAGCGCTTTTTGCTAACCTATGTGGTTAAGGAGTAACAGATGTATAAGCTACTAATCGTTGAAGATGAGCATATTATTCGCAAATGGCTTCGTTATGCGATCGATTATCATGCGCTAAATATCCTTGTTATCGGGGAAGCTAAGGACGGTCAGCAGGGGGCTAGGCTGATTGCAGAGGCTAAGCCGGATATTGTTTTGACAGACATTAACATGCCGATTATGACTGCCTTTGAGATGTTTGAGGCCACAAAAGAGCAGTCCTATGCTAAAATCATCTTGTCTGGCTATGCTGATTTTGCTAATGCAAGGTCTGCTATCCACTATGGAGTTCTTGAGTTTTTGACAAAGCCTCTAGAAAGACAGGCCTTACATGATTGCTTGCTAACTATTATCCAAAAGCTGCAACAGCAGTCTCAAGAGCAGGAGCTAAGCCAGCAGCAGGATTACCTCAAACTGCCACAGCCTAATGACCAATTGCCTGATGTTGTCCAAGAAATGCTCAGCTGGATCCATGAGCATTACCAGGATAAAATCATGATTGGTCAGTTGGCTCACGATCTGGGCTATAGCGAAAGTCACCTCTATCATTTAGCTAAAAAATACCTGAAAATGACTTTTAGTGACTATATCAACCAATACCGCCTGAATCGAGCAATTCAATTGCTGATTGCGGAGCCGGATGTGATGGTCTATCAGCTTGCAGAGGCTGTTGGCATTTATGATTACCGCTATTTTGATCGTGTGTTTAAAAAATATTTGGGGCAAACGGTCAAGGATTTCAGAGAAACGGTATTACACCAGAGATCAGATAGGAGTTCATTGTGACAAGAAAAAAACTGCTATTAGCAATGGCAATAGTGATACTGGGCTTGATTGGCTCTGGCCTGTATGCTATCTGGAGACATCAAGCAGGATCAGCTCCCAGCAAACCAAGAGAATTGGTTGTTTTGACACCCAACAGTCAAAATATCTTAACAGGTACGATTCCAGCATTTGAAGAAAAATATGGTATTAAAATCCGTCTGATCCAAGGAAGCACAGGTCAGCTCATTGATCGCTTGCAAAAAGGCAAGGATCAGCTCCATGCAGACATCTTTTTTGGGGGGAATTACACACAATTTGAGAGTCATAAGGAGCTATTTGAGCCATACCTTTCAAAGCATATTGGCTTTGTATTGCCTGATTACCTGCTGCAAAGCGAGGTCGCAACCCCTTATACGCTTAATGGAAGTGTTCTTATTGTGAATAATGAATTGGCAAAGGATATGGTCATTACCAGCTATGAGGATTTGCTAAAGCCAGAGCTAAAGGGAAAGATTGCTTTTGCAGACCCCAACACCTCCTCTAGTGCCTTTTCTCAGCTGACCAATATTCTCTTAGCCAAGGGAGGCTACACTAACCCCAAGGCTTGGAGCTACATCAAGCAATTGATCCATAGTATTAATTCGATCAAATCTGCTAGCTCATCAGATGTTTATCAGTCAGTAGCAGAAGGAAAGATGACTGTCGGTCTTACCTATGAGGACCCCTGTGTCACCCTTTTAAAGAGTGGTGCCAACGTTTCTATTGTGTATCCAAAGGAGGGAACGGTTTTTTTACCCTCAGCAGTTGCCATTGTTAAGCAATCTAAGGCCAAGGCTGATGCCAAATTGTTTATTAATTATATGTTGTCTTTAGATGTGCAGCGGGCCTTTGGTCAATCAACTAGTAATAGGCCAATTCGAAAGGACGCTAAGGCCAGTCAAGACATGAAGCCTTTAGATGACATTGTCACGCTAAAGGAAGACTATGATTACATCACAGGACATAAAAAGGATATTTTAGAACGATACAATCAATTGAGAAAGACCACTGACTAAATGGCTTTGTTATATGAAACAGTTCATGCTGTGCTGCACCTGAATCGTTAGCTGCTTTGTCTAGCTTTTTGAGGTCAATCTCTGCTTGGGCTGTTTTTTATGTTACCATAACCCACCGTATTTGTTCAGAAAGTCAAGCGAGATCTTAATAGCCAGTTATAATAGGTCTTTGAGAGGGAGTCTGAGCTTGCTTGAGGTGGCAAGAAGATCTGTTTTGAAGTCAAATGGCTGAATTTTTGGTAAAATGATAGCATGAATGAACTGATAAAACACAAGCTAGAGCTTTTGCCAGATAGTCCGGGCTGTTATTTGCATAAGGACAAGGCTGGCACTATTATTTATGTTGGCAAGGCCAAAAATCTGAGAAATCGCGTACGCTCTTATTTTCGAGGAAGCCATGATACCAAGACAGAGCTGTTAGTTTCTGAAATAGCTGATTTTGAGTTTATTGTCACAGGATCAAATACAGAGGCACTCTTATTGGAAATCAACTTGATTCAAGAGAACATGCCCAAGTACAATATCAAGCTAAAGGACGACAAGTCTTATCCCTTTATCAAGATCACTAACGAGCCATTTCCAAGATTATTAATCACACGTCAGATTAAAAAAAATGACGGTCTGTATTTTGGCCCCTATCCAGATGCTTACACTGCCACTGAGGTTAAAAAGCTGCTAGACCGTATTTTTCCTTTTAAAAAATGCAAAAACCCTGTTAACAAGGTCTGCTTTTACTATCATTTAGGGCAATGTCAGGCTCATACGATTTGCCATACGGACAAGGCCTATTGGGATAGCTTGGTTGCTGATGTCAAGCAGTTTTTAACTGGCAAGGACGACAATATCATTGATGGCTTGCGCTCCAAGATGCTTGAAGCCTCTAACAAGCAAGAATTTGAACGAGCAGCTGAATATCGTGATTTGATTTCAGGTATTGCCACCATGCGGACCAAGCAAAGGGTGATGAGTAAGGACTTGCAGGATAGGGATATTTTTGGCTATTTTGTTGATAAGGGCTGGATGTGTGTGCAGGTCTTTTTTGTCCGTCAGGGTAAGTTAATTCAGCGAGATGTGAATATGTTTCCCTATTATAATGAAGCCGAAGAGGATTTTCTGACCTATGTCGGGCAATTTTACAGTGACCAACGGCATTTGATCCCTAAGGAGGTCTTTATTCCAGAGACGATTGATGAGACCTTGGTTGCAGCCATTGTTCCAGCAAGGATTGTCAAGTCGCAGCGAGGGGAAAAAAAGCAGCTGGTCGCCTTAGCAACTAAGAATGCTCGGGTTAGCCTTCAGCAAAAATTTGATTTGCTGGAAAAGGATTTAAGAAAAACAAGTGGTGCTATTGAGCATCTTGGTCAGCTGTTAGGTATTGAAAAGCCTGTTCGTATTGAGGCCTTTGACAATTCAAACATTCAGGGCACAAGTCCGGTAGCTGCGATGGTGGTTTTTGTCGATGGGAAGCCCAGCAAGAAGGACTATCGCAAATTTAAAATCAAAACAGTGATTGGTCCAGATGATTATGCGAGCATGAGAGAGGTGATTTATCGTCGTTATAGCCGCGTGAAGCATGAAGGGCTACAGGTACCTGATTTGATTATTGTTGATGGTGGGCAGGGGCAGGTCAAGGCTGCTCGCGATGTCATTGAGCACCAGCTAGGCCTTAGCATTCCAGTAGCTGGCCTGCAAAAAAATGACAAGCACCAGACCCATGAATTGCTTTTTGGGAACCCCTTGGCAGTTGTTGAGCTGCCGAGAAATTCAGAAGAGTTTTTTCTGCTGCATCGTATACAAGACGAGGTTCATCGTTTTGCCATTACCTTTCATCGGCAGGTCAGGAGTAAAAATGCCTTTTCATCAAAGCTAGATCACATTGCAGGCTTGGGGCCAAAGCGCAAGCAGCTACTGCTCAAGCGGTTTAAAAGCATGACTGCTCTTGAACAGGCTAGCCTTGAAGAGATTCAGCAGCTAGGGATTCCAAAAACGGTCGCTGAAGCGCTGATTGATCACCTTACCTCAAAAAGTGACACCTGAATTTGCCTTATCAGGAGCCCTAACAGTCTGAATTTTCTTGACAAAAGTGAAAAAATAGCTGAAACCAGTTTCAAAAAATGATAGAATGATACTACAACATAAAAGAATTAGATAGGAAGCATTTGCAGTGAAATTTCTCGAATTAAATAAAAAACGCCATGCTATTAAACGGTTTAATGACAAGCCAGTTGACTATAATGACTTGCGAACAGCTATTGAGGTTGCCACTTTGGCACCAAGCGCTAATAATATTCAGCCTTGGAAATTTGTCATTGTTGAGGAAAAAAAGGCAGAGCTGGCAAAGGATTTGCCGCTGGCTAATAAGATTCAAGTAGAGCAGGCTCAGTATGTTATTGCCCTGTTTTCTGATACCGACCTCATTCAGCGCTCTCGTAAGATTGCCCGCATTGGGGTCAAGTCCTTGCCTGATGACTTGATTGGCTATTACATGGAGACCCTGCCGCCACGCTTTGCTACCTTTACTGAGACCCAAAAAGGCGAATACCTAGCCATTAATGCTGGCTTGGTGGCGATGAATTTGGTGCTTGCCTTAACGGACCAGAAAATGGCATCAAATATTATTTTAGGCTTTAATAAAAAGCTAACTAATGAGATTTTAGATATTGATCCACGCTTTCGTCCTGAATTATTGATAACTGTGGGTTATAGCGATGATAAGCCAGAGCCTAGCTATCGCCTACCAGTAGACGAAATCATTGAAAGACGCTAGGATACACAATTACGTCCAGCTAGCCTATAAGTCCTTGGATTTAGGAGAATAGCTAGGCAAACAGATAAAGGAGAAAAAGATGACAACAATTGATTTTAAAGCAGAGGTTGATAAGCGCAAGGAAGCTATGCTAGAGGACCTATCAAACCTGTTAAGCATTAATTCCGAGCGAGACGATTCTAAGGCAGATGCCAAGCACCCATTTGGCCCTGGACCAGTTGAGGCTTTGGAGTTCTTTCTTGCCCTAGCAGAGCGTGATGGTTACCAAACGCGTAATATTGATAACTATGCTGGTGATTTTGAATTTGGTCAGGGAGATGAGGTGTTAGGGATTTTTGCCCATCTAGATGTGGTACCTGCTGGTAGTGGCTGGGAGACAGACCCTTATAAGCCAGTGATTAAGGATAATCGTATCTATGCGCGTGGTTCATCTGATGATAAGGGGCCAACCATGGCTTGCTATTATGCCCTGAAAATCATCAAGGAATTAGGCTTGCCAGTTTCTAAAAGGGTTCGCTTCATTGTTGGGACTGATGAGGAGTCAGGCTGGGGTGATATGGACTATTATTTTGCCCACAATGGCTTGAAGAACCCTGATTTTGGTTTTTCACCAGATGCTGAATTTCCCATTATCAATGGTGAAAAAGGAAACATTACAGAATACCTTCATTTTGCTGGTCAAAATGCTGGATCTTTTGTCCTTCATCGCTTCCAAGGCGGTTTACGTGAAAATATGGTTCCTGAATCAGCGACAGCTCTTATCAGCTCACCGCACGAGCTTAATGTTATCGAAGCTTCTTTGGAGCAATTCTTATCTGAGCATGCAGTGACAGGCTCCGTCAAAGAGGCTGATGGGCTATTAGAAGTAACCATTATTGGAAAATCTGCTCATGGCTCTACACCGGAAGCTGGTGTTAACGGTGCAACCCTGCTTGCTAAATTCTTAAATCAATTTAGCTTTGATGGCGCAGCCAAGGCTTATTTGCATATTGCAGGTGAGGTGCTTCATGAGGATTTCGCAGCAGAAAAGCTTGGCTTGGCTTATACAGATGACAAAATGGGTGCCCTTAGCATGAATGCAGGCGTCTTTAGCTTTGCTAAGGATTCAGATGACAATACCATTGCCTTGAATTTCCGTTATCCAAAGGGAACCAATGCGGCAGTGCTAAAGGCAGGGCTTGAGCAATTACCAGGCTTGACTAAGGTTACCTTATCTGAGCATGAGCACACGCCTCACTATGTGCCAATGGACGATGAGCTGGTTTCAACCCTCTTGTCAGTCTATGAAAAGCAAACAGGACTCAAGGGCTACGAGCAGGTTATCGGTGGTGGCACCTTTGGACGCTTGCTTGAGCGTGGTGTTGCCTTTGGTGCGATGTTCCCAGGTGATGAAAACACAATGCACCAAGCCAATGAATACATGCCACTAGATAACATTTACCGCTCTGCCGCGATCTACGCTGAAGCTATTTATGAATTGATCAAATAAGAGATTGAACAAGGTCTCTGTCTAAGATGAGCCTTGCTAATATTAACGAATAAAAGCCTTATGAAGTCAGTCGTTTAATGAGACTTCATAAGGCTTTTTGTTTGGCGTCAAGCCATTATTTGCTAAGAGAAATGCCACAGTGGATCATCGTTTGAAAAGTCCCTGTAAGAACAGACGTAAAACTAGCTTTAGAGGAGACATTGATAGGCAGTCATGCTTATCAAGGTCTTATCTAGCAATTATGACAAAAAGATCAGTAAGCTTTTACTTTCCAAGGCAAAATTGGCTGAACAATTGAGTAATTAATTCATCAGGTGCGGCATCGCCTGTGATTTCTCCTAGAATTTCCCAAGCTCTGGTCAAATCAATCTGTAAGAGATCAACCGGCATTCCTAAAGCAAGTCCTTCATTGACAGCCTCTAAGCTTTGTACTGCCTGCTCAATCAAGGAAATATGACGAGCATTGGATAGGTAAGTCGCATCTTGCTCTATTAGTCCAGTATGATCAAAGAAAAGCTGGTTGATCCGGTCTTCAATCAGGTCAATATTTTGGTTTTGCAAAACTGATATTGGGATCGCCTCTTCTGGAAGCTGGTCTTTTTCAATGACCTGCTCCAGATCGGTTTTATTGAGGAGAATAATGCGATTGCTATCCTGACTAAGGGCTAGCAGAGCCTTGTCCTGTTCGGTCAGCTTTTCCGAAGCATTGAGAACCAAAAGGACCAGATCAGCCTCCTGTAGGGCTTTTTTAGAGCGCTCAACACCAATTTGCTCTACTAAATCATCTGTTTCTCTAATTCCGGCAGTATCAACTAGCTTTAGTGGAATTCCCTTGATATTGACATATTCTTCAATGACATCACGAGTTGTTCCTGCAATATCAGTGACAATGGCCTTGTCCTCACGCAACAAGGTATTGAGCAGACTAGACTTTCCTACATTTGGTCGGCCGATAATAGCTGTTGACAAGCCCTCACGCAGGATCTTTCCGCGCTTGGCAGTGCGTAGAAGCTGCTCTAAAAGTGCCTGAAATTCTTGTGTTTTGTCACGCAAAAGAGCAGTGGTCATTTCTTCAACATCATCATATTCGGGGTAGTCAATATTGACCTCAACCTGGGCTAAGGTATTTAGGATTTCTTGACGTGTGTTGGTGATGAGCTGTGATAAGGAGCCATCTAGCTGCTTGATAGCAATAGACATGGCCTTATCAGTCTTTGCACGGATCAGATCCATAACCGCTTCGGCTTGTGTCAGATCAATACGGCCATTTAAAAAAGCACGCTTTGTAAATTCGCCGGGCTCTGCCATTCGAGCTCCCTGTTTAATGAGGAGCTGTAAAATGTCATTTGTCACTGCAATACCACCATGGGTATTGATTTCAATCACGTCCTCTCTGGTAAAGGTTTTTGGCGCTAGCATCACCGAAACCATGACCTCATCAATCACCTCACCTGTGCTTGGCCTGATAATATGACCATAGTTAAGGGTATGTGAGGCGACCGTTGTTAGATCCTTTCCTTTAAAGATCGATTTAGCAATGTCCAGAGCCTTAGTACCAGACAAGCGAACAATGCCAATAGCTCCTTCACCTAATGGAGTTGAAATGGCTGCAATTGTATCAAATTCTTTAGTTATACTCATGCCTTCTATTGTAGAACAAGTCAGCATAGAAAGCAAGGTATTGCATTAGCTGCTCGTTGTCGTCATTCTTGGCTAGTGGTAAAGCCTTAAAAGCAGTTGTAAACAGCTAAAGCTATGATTAAAAAGCCTTGTATGGTAAGTATAGGATAAAGCCAAAAAGCTGATGAGTTTTAGATAAACATACAGGCTCGAAAAGCCCTATTAAACCGACAGCAACAATTCTCACACAGTATAGTTGACTTAACTACCTGATGTCATTTCTGGCTGTTTTTATAATGACAAAGAAAGCAGGCCATATTAAATATCCTAAACTTAGCATAGATAATACTAGTAAATAGCAATCGATTAGAGTATACAATGTCATAATTATGGTTATATTGATTAATTATACACTAGTAATAAGGTAGATTATTTTGTTATAATAAAATATATACAATTATTAGAGAGTTAGAAAGGGTTATATGGTAGTATTACAAAATAACAGCAGCACATATGGGAATAGCTATAGGTGTTGGTACAGCCGTTGGTGGCCTTTTTGGGTTTGTGTTAGGGGTCGGCTTATCAATGCTTTTTGATGCAACCTATGATAATAAAGACAGTATTGTATCGGATACAAATGATTTTGTCAATGATGTAGGTGATGTTGTTTCAGGCTTTTTTGGAAAACTAGGGAGTGCTTTTGGATGAGTGCATTTAAGAAAAATTATATCAATTTTGGTTGGCTTTCGGATAGAGCGATTTATATTGATACTACTACTAAGGAAGTTTATTTGACAGATATTAAGAAAAACAGTAATGGAATAATGCTTTTAGGACCAGTCATGTCAAGTATAAGCTATACATTTTTCCAAGTAATAGGTACATATATTGGTATTATTGACGATTTTGTTTTTAGAGTGATCAGTTTAGGCTTACTAATGGCATTATCTATTATATTTGGAGCTGGGACTATTTTATTTGTACGTTCTAAAGCAAATTTTACTCCATATCATTTATCTGATAACCATTTAGCAAAAGTTGTAAAATCAGCAAATTTACAAAATTGGGTGATACAAATTTGTCTAGTAATCTTGTTAATGAGCTCAGTCTGTATGAGTTTTCTTTATCTGTATAAAGGAAAAAGCACAACTATTCTGATGATTGGCATTTTCATAGCAATATTAACGATGCTGATATTGGACTATTCGCCACTAAAGAAAAGAAGATTGATAAAGAAAATGAAGAAGTCTGTTTTAAATGGCATTCATTAGAAAGGGAAAAGATACTGGAAATATGATATTAACCAAATAATACTAATGCTGACGATATTTTTAGTATCGTTAACAATTTTTGCTTATTTTTTCTATTGATGAATAGTTTATTGTTGTTAATTTGTTCATCTGCCTTATTATTTTGTATAAACGTTTCAAGTCTTTATGGGAGAAAAGCTTCAAAGAAACTGTTTAATAGAGAACATTAGGGAGAATGACATGACTTATTTACTTATCGGCAGTATTGTTCAATTAGAAAATGGTACTGCAAAATTAATGATTACAACCAGATTTGCCCTTTTATAATGATAATGGCAATATTGGTTATTTTGACTATGCTGGGTGCTTGTATCCTAGTGGACTGACTGACAATTAGGGCTTCTTTTTCAACCACGAAAACATTAAAAAAGTCTGGCTTGAAGGCTATATTGATGATAGTGAAAGAGAAGCTCAAGACTTTTTTAAAAAGGAGGCAGACCATATTAAATATCCTAAACTTAGTATAGATAATAGCACTAAATAGCATTAATTTAAGTATATAACGTTATGATTATGGTTAGATTAGTTCATTATACACTAGCAATAAGGTAGATTATTTTGTTATAATAAAATATATACAATTATTAGAGAGTTAGAAAGGGTTATATGGTAGTATTACAAAATAACAGTAGCACAGCTAGTGAGCGAGCGACAGCTTTGGCAAGAGGAGTCCAATCCCTCTCTAGTGCTGGTGCGGTGAGCAAAGATATGAAGACGACCGTTACTGGAAATCGTAGTGATGCCAGCTCTGCCATTGATTTATCGCACAACGTTTCAGCGCAGGTAGTTGGGATCATCGCTTCTATGTCGCAACACATTCAGAGTGTCTCTGCCTCTTTTCAAGCGATGGATCTTCAGCTTGGAAAAGAGTTAGGGCGTTTAGAAAACAGGCGGAGGTTTAGTCTCAATGACCCAAAATGAGCTCATGTACCAGAAGGAGAGATTGGATAAACGCTTGGAAACCATAGCCCAAGAGCTCAAGCGTAATGAACAGCGCTTTGAAGACTATGAGGAGCTATCTAACCTAGCGGCACAGCTGTTAACAGAAGCTGCAACCACCTTTCGTTCATCACCAGATAGTCATCTCTTTGAAGGGGCTTTGGAAGAGGGGCGTTATTTGGAAAGAAAAACACAAGTGTCCTTGGAACAAAGTCATGAGGAGCTCTTAGGAGAACAGCGTCGTTTGTATCAGGAGGAAGAAGCCCTTACCCGAAAATTAAAGCTAGTCAAAGAAAAGGAGAGAGCCAATGAGTATTGACATGTATCTGGGGTCGTCGGACCAGCAGGCTAGTAGCGTTGGTAAGGTCTTGCAGCAGCGGATAACAGCTTATAGGTCTTTGCAAAGAGCCTTGGAGCAATTGGTGTCCTCTAGTCCTGACTTATCAGGGCATACCTATGCTTCTGCTAAAAGGTACAGCGAGCAGGTATTGATCCCTTTGATGAGGGGCTGTATCCTGCTAGATGAAGCCATCAAGGAAGCCTGTGCAGCATTTCCCAATGACTACCGTCGTCAGGTTGATAGTGTGGATTTGAAGGAGAGTGAGCTGGTGGATCAGATCAGCCGCTCAGACCGCATCATAGGTCGTTACGTTGAGTTGATTGATCTGGAGTATCGGCAGGAGGTGCCGAATTACTCTTATATTACTAATCTCAAAAGTGGGGAGAGTAACCAGCGTCAAGTCAAGAGAAAATTAGAAGAGAAGCTCCTTAAGCTGCGAGAGTTTGATAGCAATTCTCGTCACCTTTTTTCATCTATTGCAGCCTTAGCCGAGGCAGTCAATACAGGTATCAGACAAACCAAGACCTCTTGGAATGGGACAAGTCAGACGTTCACCCTTCCTAGGGCTCTTGATCTAGAGTGGACCAAGGTAGTAGAAAAGAGGTGGACGCAAAGGGAGGAAAAAGCCTCGAAGCTTAAGTTAAAGCAGGCAGCAGAAAAACTCTCAAGAGAAACTGGGATTAAGTACGAAGATGCCTATCGTTTTGTGATGGACGGTGTTCTGTCAGATGAAAATAGGAACAAAATAAAGAGTGTAAAGAAGCTAGTCAAGTATACAAAGGGTGGGCTGTATATCGTTTCCTCAGGAAGATATTATTGGAAACATTCAGGTAAACATTATTGGAAAAATACACCAAACAAAAAATGGAATATTTGGAAAGCGTCTAAAAACGATCCCAATTTTGATAAGGGAGGGATCAAAGATAAAGTCTTCTCTAAAAAAGGCGCCCGTTACACAGACTTACCTGGTATCAAGCAATTGAAGAAGAGTAAGAAAGTCCAATCGCTTGTTTCTAGAATCTCCAAAGATGGTGATGACCTAACCAAAGTTGGTAAAGGGTTAAAGAAAGTTGATAAAGGGCTAAGCAGCATATCGTCAAAACTCAAGTCATATGAGCATGGACGCCTAAATAGAGACTTGAAAATGATGAAGGAGAATAACCTGGGTAAAAGTCTCGGTAAGTTTGGGAACGTTGGAAAAGCTGCAAGCAAGGTGCTCAAGTTTGCAGGAAAAGGTCTCAAAGTTGCGGGTTGGGTAGGTGCCGCTATCAATGTTAAGGACTCGGTTGAAACTTACAAGAAAAAAGGCTATAGCAATGAACAAACTGCTGCTTTAACAGCCCGTAAGGTAGCTGTCGATACTGCAACAACTGTTGTCGGAAGCAATATCGGTCGTGTAGCTGGAGCAGCTGTTGGGCAAATGCTTATTCCGATTCCGGGAGTAGGCGCTGCCCTTGGTTCAGTCGTGGGTAGTATTGCTGTAGGATGGTTCGGTAGTAAAGTTGGTAATGCAGTGAATGCTCAATTAGATAAAACTGTAAAACCTAAACAATCAGGAAGGAGTTTAGTATGGTAATGTTAATGAGAACCTTGTTATTTCCCATAGATAATGGTATGGATAATAACTTAATTGGAGACGGCTTATCAGCTGAGTATGATTTGTGGACTGGAAAGGTCACGTGGCGTCAGCCCAGTGATGATAAGATTAGAACCCAACAAAAGGTAGCATTTGTACTTAATCTCATAGCTGGTAGCTTATCTCCATTGGCTATATTTTTATTTGTTATTGTTGTTAGACGTCTGGGCGTTTTCAACAGTGACACTAATTCAATGATTTTCAAGTGGGCACCGCTAATAGTTGGATTTATCCTTTTTATATCGTTTGAATTATTGATGTTGGCGCTTAGAAGTAGATATACGATATTAGAGGAAGAGCCCGATTTAGATCGTCAACTATACTATTATCGTACAATGTATGATAATACTATACATGACAATTCAGGTGTTTTTAATAATTTATCAGTACCTTATGTAGGTCTGTACATCACTTTCTTTCTAATTTTTTTAATCATTCCACTTTGTTATCATTTTTACTTGCACCCATCTTCATTTGGGGATTATCTTGCTGCATTATCTGTAACAAGTGTACTGATTTCTCTATTTCCCAATTTTATATGGAATGGTATTTTGAAGCATATTATCTACGTCAAACTTATTCGCAAAACAAAAGAAAGAATTTTAGAGAGTGAAAGATAAACAATCAAGAAGGAGTTTAGCATGGTAATGTTAATGAGAACACTGTTATTTCCAGTTGATAACGGACTTGATTCAGGATTGACTGGTGATGGTTATGCAGCTGAGTATGACCTATGGACTGGAAAGGTCACGTGGCGACAAGCCACCAAACAAACAATTGAAAAGCAACAAGCACTAACGTCTAACCTTTTGATTATTGCCTCATGCTTATCACCAGTTACTGTTGCAGGAATGATACTGTTGAGTAGAAGTTTCCCTATTTTCGAGGAAGACTTATCAGAGAAAATTGATATCTATGCTCCAATTATTCTTGGAATCGTTTTATTTCTTGCGTTTGAGGCTTTAATGCTTGCGATCAGAGTTCGTGACCCGTTGGCACAGGAGGAACCAGATTTGAAGCGGCAGCATGACTATTTTGAAAAGATGTTTGATTTTGCTATTCGTAGAAATTTGTCGTCAGATAATCTAAAAACTCCTTATATAGCTACTTATTTTGCCTTTGGTATTTCTTTACTCTGTATTCCATTTAGCTATTATGTTTATCTGAATCCGGAGCAATTCCCTAATTTGGATTATGGTCATTTATCAATCCTGCTTGTAACAAGTATTCTTATTTCCCTAGTTCCCAACTTTTTATGGAATGTTCTATTAAAGCACATTATCTACATCAAACTAATTCGTAAAACGAAGGAAAGAATCTTAAAAGATGAAACCTAAACAATCAGGAAGGAGTTTAGCATGGTAATGTTAATGAGAACGTTGTTATTTCCCGTAGATAATGGTATGGGAACGGGCTTGACTGGAAACGGACTAGCAGCTGAGTATGACTTATGGACTGGAAAGGTCACGTGGCGTCAGCCCAGTGATGATAAGATTAGAACTCAGCAAAAGATAGCTTCAATACTGAGTATCATAGCTGGTAGCTTATCTCCGTTAGCCATATTTTTATTTGTTATTGTTGTTAGACGTCTGGGCGTTTTCAACAGTGACACTAATTCAATGATTTTCAAATATGCACCGCTAATGGTGGGACTACTCAGTTTCCTGTCTTTTGAGTTACTTATGTTAGGACTTAGAAATTTATATCCTCTAGCAAAAAAGAACCCTAGTTTGGAACAACAGCACTACTATTTTAAAACAATGTATGATATCACTATTCGTGAAAATGATGTCATGCCCCAAGGTAGTAAGCCATTTGTGGGGACTTATGGGGCTTTCCTGATAGCTTTTTTAGCAATTCCTATTGCCTATTATGCTTACTTCCATCCGCGTTCGTTTGGAGATTATCTCGCTGCATTATCTGTAACAAGTTTGTTAATCTCGCTAATTCCACAATTTCTATGGAATCTTATTATTAAACATATTATTTACATCAAACTTATTCGCAAAACGAAAGGACAATAAAACATTATGAACAAACCAGAACACATTTTACCGATTGGTACTATAGTATTGACTGAGACAGGAGAAATTCCTTTGATGATTGTGAGTCGTGCCTCTCTTTTTGATGATAATGGAGAAATCGGCTATTTTGATTATGCCGCAGTCCCTTATCCAGAAGGTATAGGAAATGATAATGAGTATCTTTTCTTCAATCATGAGGATATTGCTGATGTCATCTATTTTGGGTATGTCAATTCCAATGAACAGCTTTTTGCAGAAGCCTACGATGATTTGGTGAAAACATCAGGTTATCGCAAATTAAGCTTAGATCACCATCAATAGAACAAGAATCCGAAGATTATCTGAAAAAAGGAGAGAGCCAATGAGTATTGACATGTATCTGGGGTCGTCGGACCAGCAGGCTAATGGTGTATGGCCAATATTTTGAGAGGATCGGTCTGCTCCTCTTTTTTTTGTATGTTCAAAGCTATAAAAATCTTACTTTTTGAGGTATAAAGGTTCGACAATCAAGAGCATTTGCTCTGATGGCCTTAATGCTCTTGATTATAGCTTCTGGTCAGCTTGTGTTGTCTGATCCAGATTTGATTAAGGCTTTAATGACAGCCGTGAAGGCAAGCTTAAGAGCGGCATGTCTAATGTTAATTCACAATGGAGAAGGAAAATTGGCGCAAACAGTGTGAGATTTTCATTAACAAGTTTGCGCTTTCATGGTATAATAAGGTGCTAGGAAGCATTTTATTAATAAGGGGGGAATCATGGAAGCACTGAAAAAGCTTGCCGGTGTGACTGCTGCGCAATATGTAACAGATGGAATGACCATTGGATTAGGAACAGGATCAACAGCTTATTACTTTGTTGAAGAAATTGGACGTCGCATCAAGGAAGAAGGACTACAGGTTGTTGGTGTGACGACCTCAAGTGTGACAACCAAGCAGGCAGAGGGCCTAGGTATTCCCTTAACATCAATTGATGATATTGACTGCATTGACCTGACTGTTGATGGTGCTGATGAGGTGGATAAGGCCTTTAACGGTATCAAGGGTGGTGGAGCGGCTCTATTGATGGAGAAAATCGTTGCAACACCAACCAAGGAATACATCTGGGTTGTTGATGAATCAAAGCTAGTGGATCATTTAGGTGCTTTCAAGCTCCCTGTTGAGGTCGTTCAATACGGTGCTGATAGGCTATTTCGAGTCTTTGAAAGGGCTGGCTATAAGCCCTCTTTTCGCATGAAGGGGGATAAGCGTCTCATAACGGATATGCAGAACTTTATCATTGATCTTGACCTTGGCTGTATCGAAAATCCTTTTGAGTTTGGGCGTCTGCTGGATCAAACTGTTGGTGTCGTCGAGCATGGCCTTTTCAATGGTATGGTTGATAAGGTCATTGTTGCTGGTCAGGCTGGTGTAACGGTCCTTGAAGCTAATCAGTCAACCTAATTCCTAGCTCAATCATGTTTTACATTATTTTATAGGTTTTGGGGAGCCAACCGTAACCTCCCCTAGATTGGAGACTTATGTCAAAATTTAATCGTATTCACTTAGTCGTTCTAGATTCTGTTGGTATTGGTGCAGCACCAGATGCCGACAAATTCTTTAATGCTGGTGTAGCTGATACAGATTCTGACACCCTCGGTCATATTTCAGAGACAGCTGGTCTGGCTGTTCCAAATATGGCAAAAATTGGACTTGGTCATATTCCTCGTCCTGTACCCCTAAAGACAGTTCCAGCCGAGGCTGATCCTACTGGCTATGTCACCAAATTGGAAGAGGTATCTCTTGGTAAGGACACCATGACAGGTCACTGGGAAATCATGGGCTTGAACATTACTGAGCCATTTGATACTTTCTGGGACGGCTTTCCAGAGGAGATTATCCAAAAAATCGAAGCTTTTTCAGGTCGTAAGGTTATTCGTGAAGCCAATAAGCCTTACTCAGGAACAAAGGTGATTGATGATTTTGGTCCCCGTCAAATGGAAACCGGTGAGCTGATTGTTTATACCTCTGCTGACCCTGTATTGCAAATTGCAGCACATGAGGAGGTGATTCCTGTTGAGGAGCTTTACCGGATTTGTGAGTATGCGCGTTCCATTACCCTTGAGCGTCCTGCTCTGTTAGGTCGTATTATCGCACGTCCGTATGTAGGAGAGCCAGGCAGCTTCACCCGTACAGCTAATCGTCATGATTATGCAGTTTCACCGTTCCAAGACACTGTCTTGAATAAGCTGGCTGACGCTGGGATTTCTACTTACGCTGTTGGGAAAATCAATGATATCTTTAATGGCTCAGGAATTACCAACGATATGGGGCACAATAAGTCTAACAGTCATGGGATTGATACCTTGATCAAAACCTTGCAGCTGCCAGCATTTACAAAAGGTCTTTCTTTTACTAACTTAGTTGATTTTGATGCCAGCTTTGGTCACCGTCGTGATCCAGAGGGCTATCGTGACTGCTTGCATGAATTTGATCGTCGCTTGCCAGAGATCATTGCTAATATGAAGGACGATGATCTGCTCTTGATTACAGCTGATCATGGTAATGACCCAACCTATGCTGGAACTGACCACACACGTGAGTATATTCCATTGCTTGCTTACTCAGCCTCCTGCACTGGAGCAGGTGTGATTCCACAGGGACATTTTGCTGATATTTCAGCGACTATTGCCGAAAACTTCGGTGTGGACACTGCTATGATTGGAACATCATTCTTAGCTGACTTGGTAT
This sequence comes from Streptococcus equi subsp. zooepidemicus, assembly GCF_015689395.1. Taxonomy (NCBI): domain Bacteria; kingdom Bacillati; phylum Bacillota; class Bacilli; order Lactobacillales; family Streptococcaceae; genus Streptococcus; species Streptococcus equi. The sequence continues at coordinate 1,310,533 of NZ_CP065054.1, read as the reverse complement.
AGGAGTAAGCAAATACCATTTGATAGGCAAAGGAGCTTGGCGTATCAAATTGAAAACCAGCGCTGTGGTTAGGTCTATTAATAGGCTTGTGGCAGGTTGTCTAGTTCTGATGATCGGTATGATATTAGTTGATTTATTGGACTTTGCTACAGCAAAAAGCTCAAGAGAAGCATGTTTTATAGTAAAAAATAAAATAAGATAAAAGGAGAAATAAGATGACATTACTTGAAAAAATTCGTGAAACACAGGCTTTCCTAGAAAGCAAGGGCATTGACAAGCCTGAATTTGGTCTCATTCTAGGCTCTGGTCTAGGTGAGCTAGCCAATGAGGTTGAGCAGGCGATTGTGATTGATTATGCTGATATTCCAAACTGGGGCAAATCAACAGTTGTTGGTCATGCCGGAAAATTAGTTTATGGTAAGTTAGCCGGCCGTAAGGTATTGGCACTTCAAGGGCGCTTCCATTTCTACGAAGGCAATCCAATGGAGGTTGTGACCTTCCCAGTACGTGTGATGAAGGCTCTTGGCTGCCATAGCCTGCTTGTGACAAATGCAGCAGGTGGTATCGGATATAGCCCTGGAACACTGATGCTGATTAATGACCATATCAATATGACAGGGACAAACCCTCTTATTGGTGAAAACCTAGATGAATTTGGTCCACGCTTCCCAGATATGTCTGATGCTTATACAGCAGCTTATCGTGATACAGCTCGTTTGGTAGCAGAAAAGCTAGGCCTAGACCTGCAAGAGGGAGTTTACCTTGGCTGTTCAGGACCAACCTATGAAACTCCAGCTGAGATTCGTGCCTTTAAGGTTATGGGGGCAGATGCTGTTGGTATGTCAACTGTGCCGGAGGTTATTATCGCTGCCCACTCAGGCTTGAAGGTGCTTGGAATTTCAGCGATTACGAACTTTGCAGCAGGCTTCCAATCAGAGCTTAACCATGAAGAGGTTGTAGAGGTAACTGAGCGTATCAAGGAAAACTTTAAAGGCTTGGTTAAGGCTATTTTGGCAGAGCTTTAAGGCTTGCTCTTAGGTTAGCGGTAACGCTGGGTCGCTGCTAGTCCTTTGATCGATAAGATGAGGAAAAATAAGGATTGGGACATTAGAGTGATGACTGATATGGAACATACGATAAGTATTCTTTTAGAAGTTTATGCTTATAGTCATGCCTACAAAATTGCAAGAACTCTGCCTGATTTTTCACCCAAGGTACTTTATTTGCTTGAGCTTTTAAAGGAAAGAAGAGAGCTTAACGTTGCTTATGCCTTTCAACATAGGGCGGAAAATAGGCTTATTGAGGATAGACATCAGGTTAAGCTTTTGTTAAATGAAGCCCAAGAGGAGGAGCAGATTGCAAATTACCTGCTTGATTTGGCAGCTAAGGTCAAAAACGGTGAGATTATTGATTTTGTGAGGTCAGTGTCCCCTGTCTTATATCGTCTCTTTTTGCGGCTGCTTGAGCAGGCTATCCCAGATGTTCAAAGCTATATTATTGATACCAAGAATGATCAATATGACACTTGGAATTTTAAAGCAATGGAAAAAGCCGATAATGCCCTCTTTAGGAGCTATCTGGCACAAAGACAGCCGCGTCATGTGACGACACGTAGCCTGGCTGATTTACTTGTTTTATCGGAGCTTCCAGCTGATATTAAGAAGTTAGTGGTAGTCTTAAGGCAGTTTGAAAAATCAGTCCGCAACCCCCTAGCACATTTGATCAAACCCTTTGATGAGGAGGAGCTATATCGGACAACTCATTTTTCTTCTCAAGCCTTTCTAGATGGTTTGATTAGCTTAGCAGTTTTTTCTGGTGTTAACTATATCAAAGAGCCCTTCTATTTTGATGTCGTTAATGCTGTCATCGCAAAGGAGCTGTTAGACAGCGCCAAGCCTTAGCTACTTGAAAGATTAGCAATAATAAAAAACCTGAACGATCTGAACTAGGCTTCTCTAAGCTAGCTGTGACTAGTCAGCTTAGAGCCTTAGAACAGGTCTTTCAGGTTTTTTGTGTTTAGCTAGTAGTCAATTAATGATTGAAGTTAATTTCTTCTAGCAGGTAGTCAATAAATCGCTCTCCCATTTTTGAGAGGTTAGCTTTTTCGTGCTTGATAAAGACAATCTCAATCACATCAGGAACATCTAAGGGAATAGCGACAATCTGATCTCCATTTAGATTTGTGTTTAAAATACCGCTGGCAACGGTGTAGCCATTTAAACCAATCATGAGATTAAATAGGGTGGCTCGGTCGCTCACCACAATAGATTTGCTATGAGGGATATGTGCCATCATCTCCTCTGAGAAATAAAAGGAATTGTGAATCCCTTGGTCATAGCTTAGATAAGGAAAATCAAGGAGATCATCAATGGTTAAGCTGGTTTTATTTGCCAGAGGATTGGACTTGCTGATAAAGATATGCGGTGTGGTTTTAAATAGGGTGGAAACGGTCAAATGATGTTCCTCAAACAGCTTGGTAAGGACGTCTCGGTTGTAGTCATTGATAAACAAAACGCCGATTTCTGAGCGAAAATTTTTCACATCGTCAATGATTTCCCAGGTTCTTGTTTCTCGCAAGAAAAGCTCGTACTGGGTCATATCAGCCCGCTTTAATAAAGACACAAAAGCATTGACAACAAAGGCGTAATGCTGAGAGGAAACACTAAAAAGCTCACGACTAGTATTGTGATTTTTATAGCGATCCTCTAGCAGTGCTGTTTGTTCAATAATTTGTCTGGCATAAGATAGAAACTCAACCCCGTCCTTGGTTAAGGTAATGCCCTTGGGATTACGAATGAAAATAGTAATGCCCATCTCCTGCTCTAATTCCTTGACAGCATTAGACAGACTGGGCTGCGTGATAAATAATTGCTTAGCGGCTTCGTTCATGGAACCGCATTCAACAATCTTTATAATGTATTGTAGTTGTTGGATTCTCATACTGACAGTCTATCTTAAATAGTACAAAGAATCAAGTGCCTTTATTAGAGCTTAAGACAAGGCTTCACAAGCGGTAGCCTAGCTTGTGCGGTGAAGCTAGCTTGATGCTAGTGTTGTACCCAGGTAAAAAAGAGCTGGCAAATAGGCAGTTTTATCGCTTTTTGCCGCTTATTTTTGGCATGCCTGTGTTTTGATAAACGGCTGGTCTTGATCGGTAAAAAGTAATCGTGATAATGTCAGATAATACCTATTTTTCCATTGCTCTTTTAATTTTCTTGTGTTATATTAATAATATTGATATATTTAATGTTTTGAGATAAAGGGTGGTGATGGTGTAAATATGACGGGACAAAGTAGTCATCAGGTATTAATTCAAAAGCTGTTGGTCAGCACTCACTATTTGACATTATTTAGAGATGAGCTGAAGCTAGTTGAGAGGACACCATCTATTTTGGGAAGTGAGTTTCCTGTCTCTCTTGTCCAAATGGAATTAGGTGATATTATCACCTTGGTGGATACCTTAAATAAGCAGCAGCGTTTGATTGAGTCGACCTTTTGGTATGAGGAGTCAGCCTTTAAGCTCATGAACAAGGCCTTAGATATTGTTGATAATTGGATAAAAGGGATAGATGGCTTGATTAAGCTCTGCCAGTCCAAGGAGGTCTTTCAGGCCATTGTTGGTGATAAAAGAACGCGTGTTTTTGGTGTTTTAATTGATGTTTTTTCCTCTCTAAAAATTAGCACCATGTCATTGAAGGAATTTGCTGCTCCGGCTGCTCTTTGCCATTAGATTAGGCTGGACTAGGCTTGGGTAGTGACTGGTTAAGTCTTGTAGGACGCCTCTCTCATGACAAGTCTAGCTTTAGGGTGAGCAGTGTGCCAAGGGTGTATTACATGTTGGCTGTTTTCAGACTTAGCCTTGTTAGGTTAGCTGTAAGTGACGTCAAAACCCTTTGACAGGGGCTGTAAAAAAAGCTATAATGGTTAAGATAAGTTACCTTTAAGTGAGTCCAGAGAGGCGAGCAAGGTACACAGGATAAGGCGAGAGGGCTTGCTCTCTTGATTTTCGTGTAGCCTCGCTTCTTTGGAAGTGAGGCTTTTATGATGTGACTTTCAGTTGGTCTTGTAGCAAGGATCCATAAGACCAGTAAACCGCTCGTTAGACGGGTGGGCATGATTTATTTGGGAGTATTCCCAAACTGCATAGAAAGGATAGGTTATGCGAGAAGAACGCCCTATTATTGCCTTAGATTTTCCTTCCTTTGAGGAGGTCAAGTCATTTTTGTCGCTGTTTCCAGCTGATGAGAGGCTATACGTTAAGATTGGTATGGAACTGTATTATGCTGAAGGACCAGACATTGTCCGTTATATCAAGTCCTTAGGCCACAGTGTTTTTCTGGATTTGAAGCTGCATGATATTCCAAATACAGTCAGATCAACGATGGCAGTCCTATCAAGGCTTGGTATAGACATGACGACTGTGCAGGCTGCTGGAGGTGTAGAGATGCTTAGAGCAGCGCGTGAGGGCTTGGGGGAGGGCCCGATTCTCATTGCGGTGACACAGCTAACATCAACTAGCGAAGAGCAAATGCGTGAGGATCAAAACATTCAATCCACACTGATAGCATCTGTGCTTCACTATGCCAAGCGTACCGCTCAGGCTAAGCTAGATGGTGTGGTTTGCTCAGCCCATGAGGTCAAGGCCATTAAGGCAGAAGTGCCAGTAGGCTTTGTGTGTTTGACACCTGGGATTCGCCCAACAGGTGCTGATATCGGAGATCAAAAGCGAGTGATGACCCCTCATCAAGCTAGAGCTATCGGAAGTGACTATATTGTTCTTGGTCGTCCAATCACTCGGGCTACAGACCCTGTCAAGGCTTATCACCAGATTAAGGCAGAGTGGAACCGTTAGCAGCAGGATCATCATGACACATATAGCTGGACTATGACACCAAGGAAAAGAGGAGAAAAATGACACTAGCAGCACAAATTGCAACAGATTTACTTGAGATTAAGGCCGTTTACCTAAGACCAAAGGAGCCCTTTACTTGGGCGTCAGGCATTACATCACCGATTTATACGGACAATCGGATCACCCTTTCTTATCCAAAAACCAGAAGCTTGATTGAAAATGGCTTTGTGGAGACGATTAAGGCAGTATTTCCAGAGGTTGAGGTGATTGCTGGCACAGCAACTGCTGGTATTCCACATGGTGCTATCGTTGCAGATAAGATGGACCTGCCTTTTGCCTATATCCGCAGCAAGCCAAAGGATCATGGAGCAGGCAACCAAATAGAAGGGCATGTGCGCTGCGGGCAAAAAATGGTGATTATCGAGGATTTGATTTCAACAGGTGGATCAGTTCTGGAGGCGGCAGCGGCAGCTAGTCGCGAAGGTGCTGATGTACTAGGAGTGGTGGCAATTTTTACCTATGAATTGCCAGTAGCAAGCATCAATTTTGAAAAGGCTGGGCTTTCTTTGGTGACCTTGTCTAATTATTCAGACCTCATTAAGGTTGCTAAGGCTAAGGGCTATATTGATGCTGATGGCTTAGCCTTATTAAAAAGATTTAAAGAGGATCAAAAGCATTGGCAGCATGAGAGTTAAACAGTACTGAAAAGCTGCTGACATGCTGATCATGTCTTAAGGAGAGAAAAAATGACTTACAAAGACTTACTTGAGATGGGTGAGACCATTTATTATCAGACGGATCGCTTGACTTACTACAAAAATCCTGTGGTATCTGAGCGCTATTTTGATAATTACCTTAGCTATCGTAGCATGCCTTCTTTGGCTGATTTGAAAAAGGACTTGGCCTATGTGGCAAAAGAGCAGCAGGATTATCCTAGTCACTACGCCTTTCTCTTTTTTGCTGAAAATGAGGAGCTAAGTACAGACATGCGAGCTTATTTGACAGATCATCACTTTAGCCTTGAAAAGCACCTGATCTTTACCAATGAGCTGGCAAAGCTTCACCTAAAGGAGCGTGATATATCACCAGTCACTATTGAACAGCTCTCAGAAACAAGCTTTTCTGCCTATCTGGCTTACAAATATCAGGCTAATTTGGCTTATGGTGAAACCTATGCCAATCAATGCAAGGCTGATAATGAAGCCAATCTATTGACAAACGGCTCAACCATTTATTTAGCCATCAAGGAAGGGAAGATTATCGGAGATATTACGGCTTGGGAATGTGGCGACTATATTGAAATGGACGATTTCAGTGTAGATGAGGCCTATCGTGGTCGTGGTATTGGTACAGCCTTACAGCGTAAGGCCAGTCAAGGCTATAAGAAGGTCATTCTCATCTCAGAAGAAGCTAATCGCGCCATGTATGAGCACCAAGGCTATCAGGAGGTTGCTTACTACTGGACAGCGCTAAAAACATCGACTAGATAAGTGATAAAGAAACAGATTATAGGATTGAAGGTGTGGGCTCTTATGAGTATGACTCTTCAATCCTTTTTTTCTGAGCGCATTTGCTAATCATACCTGATGAATAAGTCGTAGCCTGTCTAATGGCTCATTTTAATGGCGTCTTGCTCTGTTTTATGATTAAATATAGAGAAAAAGCTATTGTTAGGGCATGCTTGTTGGTCTAGCAAGGCTGATGGATAGGATAGGGAATTGACGATTTTTAAAGATGCAACAGAAATGGCGCAGGCTGTTCGAGAAGGTAGGGTGAGCCCCTCAGCCTTAGTGAGAGACACAATTAAAAAGGCTCAAGCATTCAATCCTGAGTTGAATGCTATTACCTCAGAGCGTTTTTCAGAAGCTCTTGCTGAGGCAGCAGCAAGGGATTTTTCTGGAAAGCCATTTGCTGGTGTGCCTATTTTTCTAAAGGATTTAGGGCAGGAGCAGGAGGGCCAATTGGCCACTGCAGGATCAGTGTTATTTAAGGATTATCGTGCCTCAAAAACGGATTATGTTGTGCAGCGACTAGAGGAGCTGGGCTTTATTATTTTAGGAAGAAGCAATACGCCTGAATTTGGCTTTAAAAATATTAGTGATAGCCGCTTACATGGTCCGGTAAATTTGCCACAGGATAAGAGTCGTAATGCCGGTGGCTCATCAGGTGGAGCAGCAGCTCTTGTGTCCTCAGGAATCACCTTGCTGGCTCCTGCTAGTGACGGAGGAGGGTCCATTCGGATTCCTGCCTCCTTTAATGGCTTGATTGGTTTAAAGCCAAGCAGAGGAAGAGTGCCTGTAGGGCCAAGCTCTTATCGTGGCTGGCAGGGGGCGTCTGTTCATTTTGCCTTAACGAGGTCTATTCGAGACACAAGTCGTCTTCTTTATCACTTGCAGGCTTATCAGGTGGAAAGCCCTTTTCCATTAATGCCATTAACTAAAGAAGAGCTTTTTCACCCCTTAGACAGACCCTTAAGGATTGCTCTTTATGATCACATGATAGATGGAACTACCGCCTCTATAGATGCTCAGACAGCTTTAGTCGAGGCCTGTCATTTTCTAAAAGAGATGGGGCATGAGGTTGTGCGATTAGATAAGCTTCCTCTAGATATACCAAAGGTTATGAGGGATTACTACCTGATGACTAGTGTTGAGACAGCTGCTATGTTTGCTGATAGCCAAGAAGCCCTTGGTCGTCAGGTGACCAAAGCAGATATGGAGGTCATGACCTGGGCTATCTACCAAGCGGGTAAGGATATTCTTGCTTCGGTCTATTCTCAGGCGCTGCAGCGCTGGGACCATTATAGTGCTGAAATGGCAAGCTTTCATAAGCAGTATGATCTTTTGCTGACCTTTACCGCCAATACGCCTGCTCCAAAGCATGGACAGCTTCAGCCAAGCAAGGAGCTAATAGATAAGCTGGCTAAGACGGAATGCTACCCCTCCAGTCAGCGCCTAGCGCTAGTAGAAGCCATGTTTGAGCAGAGCCTATCCATAACCCCTTACACAGCTTTGGCAAATCTGACAGGCCAGCCAGCCCTTAGCTTGCCAACCTATGAAACGTCTGCTGGATTGCCGATGGGCATTCAATTGATAGCTGCCAAGGGGCGAGAAGACTTATTGCTGGGAGTAGCTAGACAGTTTGAACAGGCTGGATTGCTAAAGCTACCTAGTTAAATATTATAAAACAGAGCTAATCTATTATAGGTTAGCTTTTTTGTTAAATCGAGCATATCTAGTCTCTTATAAGATTAGTCAATGCTATACTGTCATTAATAATGAAAAAGGAGTTCTTGATGAAAAAAGGAGTTGCTTTACTTTCTGTTAGCTTGGCGAGCTTGCTGTTAGCCGCCTGTGGGTCACAGCCATCAGCTCAAAAAACAAGCTGGGAAAAGATTAAAGATAAAGGTGTTTTAAAGGTTGCTACGCCTGCGACCTACCAGCCAACATCGTACTATAATGATGCTAATGAATTGGTCGGCTATGAGGTTGACCTGATGAAGGAAATTGGGAAACGCCTTGATCTTAAGGTGAAGTTCATTGAAACAGGCTATGATCAGGCTTTTACTTCGGTTGATAGTGGTCGTGTTGATGTTTCTCTCAATAATTTTGACATTACAGCCAAGCGGCAAAAAAAATACAACATCTCAACGCCTTATAAGTATGGTGTTGGGGGAATGATTGTTCGTGCTGATGGCAGCTCAGGCATAAGCAAGGCTGACCTAAGCGATTGGAAAGGGAAAAAAGCAGCTGGCGCCTCTGGTACAGAATACATGAAGGTTGCCAAGAAGCAAGGTGCTGAATTAGTCACTTATGATAATGTGACGGGTGATGTTTACCTGAACGATGTTGCTAATGGCAGAACAGACTTTATTCCCAATGATTATCCTGCACAAAAGCTTTTTGTGGATTACATGAAGTCTCAAAATCCTAACCTCAATGTCAAAATGAGTGATGTGCTGTATAATCCGACAGCACAGGGCATTATCATGAGTAAAAAAGATGACACCCTTAAGAAAAAGATTGATGCGGTCATCAAAGACATGAAACAAGATGGCAGCTTGAAAACCATTTCAAAGACATATTATGCTGGTCAGGATTTGACCGTTCCTTTTGGCAAGGACAAGAAAATTCCAGTCATTGATACCAGTGATGTGGACTAGTGCCTTAGATAAAGGAGCTCTAAAGCAATGATTGATCTTAGATTGATACTAGAGAGCTTGGATTTTGTTTTATCAGGCTTGCCCTATACCTTAGGCATTTCTTTTTTAAGCTTTCTAACAGGTCTTTTGCTGGGCTTGCTTTTAGCCTTTTTAAGGCGTTCTACTAGCCACTTTAGCCATTATCTGGTTAGAGGTTATGTGTCCATAATGCGTGGGGTTCCTATGATTGTGGTACTCTTTGTTCTTTATTTTGGGCTTCCCTATTATGGCTTAGAGCTGTCTGCCTTGCTATGTGCCTATTTGGGCTTTTCACTGGTTAGTGCAGCCTATATCTCTGAGGTCTTTCGTGCCTCGATTGATGCTATTGATCAGGGGCAGTGGGAGGCAGCAAGGGCTTTGGGGCTGCCTTATATCAGCATTGTCAAGCATGTGATTTTGCCTCAGGCCTTTCGTATTGCTATTCCGCCTTTAGGAAATGTCATCATTGATATGGTCAAAAGCTCATCCTTGGCAGCTATTATTACCGTTCCTGATATTTTTCAAAAGGCTAAAATTATTGGTGGCAGGGAGTGGGATTACATGTCTATGTATGTCTTAGTTGCTTTTATTTATTGGGTGATTGCCTTCTTGTTGGAGCGGTGTCAGGGCTTTTTAGAAAAGAGGCTGCGCTTAGTCTCTTAAAAACCGAATATTTACCCTAGAAATATTGTATTTCTGGGGTTTTTATGATAAAAATATGATAGACTAAAGTAGCCTAATCAGTTAGCTAGCTTTGTCAAGAACTGACTGGCTAGAGTGTTGGAGGTAGGATATGGCAGACTCTATTGTATTTCGGAAAAATCATATGATTTCAACTCAGGCCTTTGCTCGAGTGCTGGAAGCCTCAGGGATTAAAAGACCGACTAAGGACGAGGCTAGATTATCACAAATGCTAAGGCATTCCAACTATCTATGGACAGCATGGGAAGGTGACAAGCTGGTTGGTGTTGCTAGAGCTCTTACTGACTATGCTTATGTCTGCTATATTTCAGACCTGGCAGTTGATCAGGCATACCAGGGTCAAGGGATAGGCAAGCAATTGCTGTCTTTTATCTCAGAGGATCTTGGAGATGCTGTTGCTCTTGTATTGCTGTCAGCACCTTCGGCGATGTCCTATTACCCTAAGCTTGGCTTTGAACAATCAGACAAGGCTTTCATTATTCCACGAAAACCGTTTTAGAGAGGTATCTAATGACACATTCAGCTTGGCATGATGAGATTAAACAAGTGTTACCTAAGGATTATTATCGGCGTATCAATCGCTTTTTAGATGAGGTCTATGCGACTGGAGTGGTTTACCCGCCCAGAGATAATGTGTTTAAGGCCTTACAGGTAACGCCATTAGAAGAGACAAGAGTGCTTATTTTAGGGCAGGATCCTTATCATGGCCCTCTTCAAGCTCAGGGACTTTCCTTTTCAGTGCCTGACTCCATTCCTGCTCCGCCGTCTTTGCAAAATATTTTGGAGGAATTAGCAGCAGATATTGGGGTAAGGAGTCATCACGATCTCAGTAGCTGGGCTGAGCAGGGAGTGTTGCTTTTGAATGCTTGCTTGACCGTTCCAGAAGGACGTGCCAATGGGCATGCAGGTCTTATCTGGGAGCCCTTTACCGATGCGGTCATAAAGGTCTTGAATGCTAAGGATAGGCCTGTTGTGTTTGTCCTCTGGGGAGCCTATGCGAGAAGAAAGAAGGCCTTGATTACTAATCCGATTCACCATGTTATCGAAAGCCCTCACCCTAGCCCTCTGTCAGCCTATCGTGGCTTTTTTGGCAGCAAGCCCTTTTCAAGAGCTAACGCCATTTTAGAAAAAGAAGGCCTAGGACAGATTGACTGGCTGCGCTAGGCATTGAGGCAGGCTATTATGGCTAAGCAGGACGATTTACCAATAAAGTATCTGGCTTTGGAGACTTGGGTATACCTAGCTAAATAGAGATTGATGATATCAGGGATCAAGACAGTTACGTCCGATATGTCAAGCAAAACAAATAATCACTGCCTAGATAAATCAGAAATTGCTAGGGTTATGCTTGATTATCCTGATAAGCAGATAAGTAGATTTGACATAGGGAGGGGTCATGTTATTAATTAAAAATGGGCGTGTGATGGATCCAAAATCACAGCTAGATCAGGTGGCAGATGTCTTAGTTGATAATGGAAGGATTTTACAGATTGCTCCAGACATTGTGCATGATGAGGCAGAGCAGATCGATGCCAGTGGACTTGTTGTTGCTCCTGGTTTAGTGGATATTCATGTTCATTTTAGAGAGCCGGGGCAAACGCACAAGGAGGACATTCATACAGGTGCTCTGGCAGCAGCTGCTGGTGGGGTGACAACAGTAGTCATGATGGCAAACACCAATCCTGTTATATCAGATACGGAAACCTTACAGGTTGTTCTAGCAAGTGCTGCTAAAGAAAAAATTAACATTTATACCAATGCTAGTGTGACCAAGCGGTTCAATGGCCAAGAGCTAACAGACTTTAAAGCGCTCTTAGCAGCTGGTGCGGTCAGTTTTTCTGATGATGGCATTCCTTTAGAGAGCTCCAAGGTCTTAAAGGAAGCATTGGATTTGGCTAAGGCCAACAAGACCTTCATTGCCCTGCATGAGGAGGATCCCCAATTAAACGGTGTCCTTGGCTTCAATGAGCATATCGCTAAGGATCATTTTCATTTTTGTGGCGCTACTGGTGTGGCAGAATATAGTATGATTGCCAGAGATGTGATGATTGCCTATGATCGACAAGCTCATGTTCATATTCAACATTTATCTAAGGCTGAGTCTGTTAAGGTAGTTGCCTTTGCTCAGCAGTTAGGTGCCAAGGTCACAGCCGAGGCAACACCGCAGCATTTTTCTAAAACAGAAGACCTTTTACGGCTTGCAGGGGCAAATGCCAAGATGAATCCGCCTCTAAGAACAGAACAAGATAGATTAGCAGTTATTGAGGGGCTCAAATCAGGTGTCATAGCTATTATTGCAACGGATCATGCACCACATCATCGTGATGAAAAGGCCGTTGCTGATCTGACCAAGGCACCATCTGGAATGACCGGCTTAGAAACCTCATTGTCATTAGGCCTGACAAATCTTGTGGAGCCGGGCCATCTTTCATTGATGGGATTATTAGAGAAAATGACCATTAATCCAGCCTCACTATATAACTTTGATGCTGGTTATTTGGCTGAGTCTGGCCCTGCTGATCTTGTTATTTTTGCTGACAAGGAGGAGCGTTTGGTAACAGAAGCCTTTGCTTCAAAGGCTAGTAATTCACCTTTTATTGGGGAAACCCTAAAGGGAGTTGTGAAATACACCATTGCTAAGGGACAAATTGTTTATCAGGCAGACAACTAATCAACACTTAAAAAGCTGAGCATCTGATAGTAACTGATGCTCAGCTTTTTGATTTAGTGATGGCTTGCGGGCTGCTGCTTGCTTAAGTTCAAGCCCCAAGGAATGAGATTTTCAGATTGCTGCTTGATTCGCTTCATATTATCCTGATGCCTTAGGATAATGATTGCTGCTAGCACAACGATGGTAATGGTTAATAGCCAATCGTAGCCAGGCAATAAAAAGTGGGCGGCAGGAAAAGTCAGAACACTAATCACAGCTACTACAGACGCTGTTAGACTAGCCAGTGAAATCATGCTAAACAAATAAAGCGTTAGCACAAACACAGCCGCTAAAAAAAGGAGATAGAGTGGGGCAAAGCCTAGCAAGACACCAGCACTGGTTGCGACTGCCTTTCCTCCCTTGAAGCCAGCGAAAATAGGAAAGGTATGCCCTAGGACAGCAAAAAAACCAATAGCAATTGGTGAGACATTGCTAGCGCCAACCAAAACCGGAAGAAGCGTGGCAAGCGTGCCCTTAAAAATATCAATCAATAAGGTTGCAGCACCAGCCTTTAGCCCAAGAATCCGAAACGTATTGGTCGTACCGGTATTACCTGAGCCATGCTCACGCAGGTTGATGTTATAGAAATACTGGCCAATCCATAAGCCTGTTGGAATGGAGCCAAGTAAATATGCTGTAAGAATTAATAGGATCAATTTCATAACATACATTATATCATAATGATTGATTTAAGCGGAAGCAGTTACAAAGAATTACGAAAAAATCCTAAATTATTTTGCAAAATTCTCAAAAAACCTGTAAGATAAAAAAGATGAAAACGTCTGGAGGTCAACTTGGCTAAGAAAGAAATAAGCATAACAAATTATAATGATGATGCCATTCAGGTCCTAGAGGGCTTAGAGGCAGTTCGTAAAAGACCGGGGATGTATATCGGCTCAACCGATGCAACCGGACTTCACCATTTGATTTGGGAAATTGTCGACAATGCTGTCGATGAGGCCTTATCTGGCTTTGGAAATGAGATCGATGTGACGCTAAACAAGGACGGTTCTGCCACCATCTCTGACAGCGGACGAGGCATGCCGACCGGACAGCACGCTCTTGGCATACCAACTGTTCAGGTCATCTTTACCATCTTGCATGCAGGTGGTAAATTTGGTCAAGGGGGCTATAAAACCTCAGGAGGCTTGCATGGTGTGGGCTCTTCAGTTGTAAATGCCCTATCGTCATGGCTAGAGGTAGAAATCACGAGAGACGGAGCGGTTTACAAGCAGCGCTTTGAAAATGGTGGTAGGCCAGTGACAGGCTTGGAAAAAATAGCTTCAGCTCCAAAAAGCAAATCAGGGACAAGGGTTACCTTCATGCCTGATGACAAGATTTTTTCGACAACTGAGTTCAAGTGGAATACTATCGCAGAGCGTCTAAAGGAATCTGCTTTTCTGCTAAAGACGGTTAAAATGACCCTGACTGATCTACGAGGTGACGATCTGGTCGTTGAGGAATTTCATTATGAAAATGGTGTTCAGGATTTTGTTGCCTATCTCAATGAGGACAAGGAAACCTTGACTCCTGTGATTTACATGGAAGGGCAGGAGCAGGATTTTCAGGTTGAGGTCGCTTTGCAATACAATGATGGGTTTTCAGATAACATTTTGTCCTTTGTTAACAATGTTAGGACAAAGGACGGTGGCAGCCATGAAACTGGCTTAAAATCAGCTATTACAAAGGCCATGAATGACTATGCCCGCAAAACCAGTCTGCTAAAGGAAAAGGATAAAAACTTGGAGGGCTCAGATTATCGTGAGGGCTTGTCTGCGGTGTTATCGATCCTTGTACCAGAGCAGCATTTGCAATTTGAAGGGCAAACAAAGGACAAGCTAGGAAGTCCACTGGCAAGGCCAATCGTTGAGAGCATTGTATCAGAGAAGCTGACCTTCTTTTTACTTGAAAATGGTGAGCTAGCAGGTCATTTGATTCGTAAGGCTATCAAGGCAAGAGATGCGCGTGAGGCAGCCAGAAGAGCGCGTGATGAGTCTCGAAATGGTAAGAAAAACAAAAAGGACAAGGGGCTTCTTTCTGGAAAATTAACTCCAGCCCAGTCCAAAAATCCTAAGAAAAACGAGCTGTACCTAGTCGAGGGGGACTCAGCTGGAGGTTCAGCTAAGCAGGGCAGGGATCGTAAATTTCAGGCAATTCTCCCCTTACGTGGTAAGGTTTTGAACACAGAAAAGGCCAAGATGGCTGACATTCTCAAAAATGAGGAAATCAATACAATGGTTTATACCATTGGTGCAGGTGTTGGTGCTGATTTCAATCTTGATGATATTAATTACGACAAGATTATTATCATGACCGATGCTGATACGGATGGGGCTCATATTCAGACCCTGCTGCTGACCTTTTTCTACCGTTATATGCGGCCGCTGGTTGAAGCAGGACATGTCTATATTGCCTTGCCTCCTCTTTATAAAATGTCAAAGGGTAAAGGCAAATCGGAGAAGGTTTCCTATGCTTGGACAGATGGTGAGCTGGAGGATCTTCGCAAGGAATTTGGTAAAGGTGCAAGTCTCCAACGCTATAAGGGACTTGGGGAGATGAATGCCGATCAGCTATGGGAAACCACGATGGACCCTGACACACGAACCCTTATCCGAGTGACGATTGATGACCTGGCTAGGGCAGAGCGACGCGTTTCAGTCCTCATGGGAGACAAGGCTGCCCCACGTCGCCAATGGATTGAGGACAATGTCATCTTTACCTTGGAGGAAAATATGGTTTTTTAAGGCATTTTTCCTAAGGAAGGTCCTAACATATCTTATATCAAATTGCTATTCGTGTGCTCAGTATTCATTTATCAAGGATTGTAACCATCGAGGTAACAGTGATGAAGCTAGATATTTGTCAACAAAGCTACAGTCTTCAGTGGGGAGGCACCTATTATTTTGCATTGACAGATTATCCCAATATCAAGGCTTGGGAACTGGAAAAGCTAGCAGCCTTTTGTGCCTACGAAAAATGGAATCATCGTCAAACAGACATTAGCTGTCAGGACAGCAAGCTTCTTGAAGAGGTTCATCAATTTCTTGAAGCACATGCTTGTGCCTATCCCTTTAGGCCTAGCTGTAAATTGGTGGCTTCAACATTTAACATCAATGGAGAGGCAGTCTGTTGTCCTTATTTAAGTCATACCTGCACTGTAGCGGCTGCTCTAAGCATTTTTAAGACAGGAAGGCTATTGTCTGCTGTAAGAGCTTTTGGGGTAACGGCACAGGAGTTGGCTAGGAGTGATCGAAATGCTGCTGGTGATCCTGCTGATTATTTTCATTATGTGATGCTTGGCTGGTCCAATACGACCTCAGGCTATCGCTTGGCTATGGAGAGATTGCTTAATCGTATGCCAAATGAAAAGGACTTAAGAGAGCATTTTGTACCCGGAGTTAGCTTTCACTATAGCTATTCTGATATTTGTCAGATGAAAGGCTATGTTTTTGATGGCTATCACCCTGCCAAGATCAAAGACGAGCTTAGTTTGGAGGAATTGCAGGCTTGCATTATTCCTAAAAGCTGGCAGCAGCGCTTTGAAGCAGTTATTCCAAAGGCCTTGCGCTCAAAGATTCATTACCTAGACTATAGAGGTGAAGGATTAGTTGAGTGGTCTGATAGGGTTTATCAGCTGTTAAGAGTGATCAGTGACAGCTAGCTGTAAATAGGCTAGCTTTATACTATTTTTTGAATATAATAGACAATCTAACAGAAAGGAAAGCTCAGTGAGAGGTCTCTTGCTGGGTGTGGGGTGGATTTCCTAGAAACTGCTAATCCTAGCGATAGGGGAGCGTAGCGAGCCCATTCTGAAAGCTCCTGCCGTAGTGAAAAGAAGATAATCGCTTACGATTATCTTCGAGGGAAATTTCGAGCCGAAGTCTCGAAATTTAGGAATGGAACCGTAGGTTCGCTTCTGTCCCCACTACCTAAAGGAACTTTCAAAAAAAAACTAATTAAAGAAAGAGATATCTTTCTGAAAGAAACAAAGAAAGGAATGTTCAGCTAGTTTACTAACTGAACACGGGACTATTTTTCCTAGAAAAATCGGTAACCTCCTAGTGTCCAAGGACACGTCGTCAGTTCCAGCATTTTTTACGGAAAAATTTCGCAAGCGAAACGTCCCTTTGTATCTTATGAGTAATATTCAAAACATGTCCCTTGAGGACATCATGGGGGAGCGCTTTGGGCGCTACTCAAAGTACATTATACAGGAGCGGGCGCTTCCTGATATTCGAGATGGTTTAAAGCCTGTTCAGCGCCGCATTCTTTATTCGATGAATAAGGACGGTAATACCTTTGAAAAGGGTTACCGCAAATCAGCCAAATCTGTTGGTAATATCATGGGTAATTTCCACCCGCATGGGGACTCTTCGATCTATGACGCTATGGTACGCATGAGTCAGGATTGGAAGAATCGTGAAATTCTTGTGGAAATGCATGGCAATAACGGCTCGATGGACGGTGATCCACCGGCAGCTATGCGGTACACTGAGGCAAGATTATCTGAAATTGCTGGTTACCTGCTACAGGACATCGATAAAAAAACAGTGCCATTTGCTTGGAATTTTGACGATACCGAAAAAGAGCCAACGGTATTGCCAGCTGCCTTTCCAAATCTATTGGTCAATGGCTCATCAGGGATCTCAGCAGGCTATGCCACAGATATTCCACCACATAATTTGTCAGAGGTGATCGATGCTGTTATTTACATGATTGATCACCCAAAGGCTAAGCTAGATAAGCTAATGGAGCTGTTACCGGGACCTGATTTTCCAACAGGTGGTATTATCCAAGGAGCAGCCGAAATTAAAAAAGCCTACGAAACAGGTAAGGGCCGCGTTGTTGTTCGCTCCAGAACTGAAATTGAGGATCTAAAGGGAGGCAAGCAGCAGATCATTGTGACCGAGCTTCCTTATGAGGTCAATAAAGCTGTCCTAGTTAAAAAAATTGATGATGTTCGGGTTAATAACAAGGTTCCAGGCATAGCAGAGGTGCGTGATGAGTCAGACCGTACAGGGCTACGCATTGCTATTGAGCTCAAAAAAGACGCTGACAGCCAAACCATCTTGAATTATTTGTTGAAGTATACCGAGCTTCAAGTCAATTATAATTTTAATATGGTTGCGATTGATCATTTTACGCCTCGTCAGGTTGGATTGCAAAAAATCTTATCAAGCTATATCGCTCACCGCAAAAGTATTATTATCAAGCGCTCTCAGTTCGACAAGGAAAAGGCTGAAAAGAGATTGCATATTGTTGAGGGCTTGATACGTGTCTTATCTATTTTAGATGAGATTATCGCGCTGATCCGAGCTTCTGACAATAAGGCTGACGCCAAAGAAAACCTAAAGGTCAGCTATGACTTTTCAGAGGAACAAGCAGAGGCTATTGTCACCTTACAGCTTTATCGACTGACCAATACAGATATTGTTACCCTTCAGCAGGAAGAGCATGACCTAAGAGAGCTCATCACAACTCTCTCGGCTATTATTGGTAACGAAGCAACCATGTATAACGTGATGAAGCGTGAGCTAAGAGAGGTCAAGAAAAAGTTTGCAGGGCCACGTTTATCAGAGTTGCAGGCTGAAAGCCAAGCGATTGAAATTGATTCTGCTAGTCTTATTTTGGAGGAAGAAACCTTTGTCAGTGTGACTCAGGGAGGCTATATCAAGCGAACAAGCCCTAGGTCATTTCATGCCTCAAGCCTTGAGGAAATTGGTAAGCGCGATGATGATCATCTGATCTTTGTTAAGCAGGCTAAGACAACAGACCACCTGTTACTCTTTACCAATCTAGGTAATGTTATTTATCGCCCAGTCTATGAGCTGACTGACTTGCGCTGGAAAGACATCGGGGAGCATTTATCACAGGCTATTACTAATTTTGCTGCAGATGAAATGGTGATATATGCTGAGTTGATCCAGTCCTTTGAACAAGGACTCTATGCTTCAGTGACACAGCATGGACTGATTAAACGATTTGAGCGCAAGGAGATGATGCCTTGGCGAAGCTACAAATCAAAATCAATCAAATACGCTAAGCTAAAGGCTGCTGACGACCGTATTATTGCGATAGCACCAATTATCATGGAAGATCTTCTTTTGGTGACGCAGCAGGGCTACGCCTTGCGGTTTTCTAGCCAAGAAATACCGATTCAGGGCCTAAAGGCTGCCGGAGTTAAAGGAATTAACCTAAAGGCTCAGGATTACTTGGTTTCTGCCTGCCCAGTCAATGCTGATTCCTTCTTTGTGCTGACGCAAAGAGGAGCACTAAAGCGAGTGGCGATTGCTGATATTCCACAGACCAGCCGAGCTAACAGAGGTCTGCTGGTGTTACGAGAATTAAAGACCAAGCCACACAGAGTTTTCTTGGCAGGAATGGTAAAAGGAGATACTACAATAGGTACCATTGACCTATTTACACATGATTCAGAGGACACAGCTAATGACCAGCAATTAGAGATTATTAGTAAGACCGGTCAGCAATACCAGCTTGCTCTCAATAGCCTGTCTCTATCAGATAGGACAAGTAATGGCTCCTTTATTTCAGAGAGCATTTCAGATCAGGAGGTCGCTGCTGCAAGGCTCATCTAGCCAAGGTCTTTTAGCTGTACCAGTGAAGGCTCTGAGTCTTTCGTCGAAAAAAGACGCAAAACAATGATGAAAAGAATACAAAAAGAAAAGAGGTAGGATAATGACAACAGCTATTGATTGGGAAAACTTAGGCTTTGAATACCGCAAACTGCCATTTCGCTATATATCATACTACAAGGACGGCAAATGGGACGCAGGTCGCTTAACAGAAGATGCTACCCTGCACATCTCAGAAAGTGCACCAGCTCTGCATTATGGGCAACAAGCCTTTGAAGGCTTAAAGGCCTATCGCACTAAGAACGGTTCTATTCAGCTATTTCGCCCAGACCGCAATGCAGCTCGCTTGCAGGCAACAGCTGACCGTTTGCTGATGCCACAGGTATCTACCGAGCAATTTATTGATGCTGTTAAGCAAGTGGTAAAGGCAAATGAGGATTTTGTACCGCCATATGGAACCGGTGCTACCCTTTACCTTAGACCCTTGTTAATTGGTGTTGGCGATATTATCGGTGTTAAGCCTGCTAACGAATATATATTTACAGTTTTTGCCATGCCTGTTGGCAATTACTTTAAAGGCGGGCTTGCGCCAACCAACTTTATTGTATCTGAGGATTATGATAGAGCAGCTCCTTATGGTACTGGAGCTGCCAAGGTTGGTGGGAACTATGCAGGTAGCTTATTGCCAGGAAAGGCAGCTAAGACAGCAGGGTATTCAGATGTGATTTACCTAGATCCAGCAACTCACACTAAGATTGAAGAGGTCGGAGCCGCTAATTTCTTTGGTATCACTGCCAACAACGAATTTATTACACCGCTTAGCCCATCAATCTTGCCTTCAATCACCAAATACTCCTTGCTCCAATTAGCCGAAGAAAGGCTTGGCATGACTGCCATTGAGGGTGATGTGCCGATTAACGATTTGGATCGATTTGTTGAGGCAGGAGCTTGTGGTACAGCTGCTGTAATCTCACCAATTGGAGGCATTCAGTATCAGGATAAGCTACATGTCTTTTACAGCGAGACTGAGGTTGGTCCAGTGACATGTCGATTATACGATGAGTTGGTCGGTATCCAATTTGGTGATATCGAAGCGCCAGAAGGCTGGATTGTAGCTATTGATTAAAATAAGTGAAGCTTGCTATTGCAAGCTCTTTTGATTTTGTGTAAAATAGACAAGGCGAGGTGAAGTGATGAGTAAAAAAGAAAAAAAAATTGAAATGCAATTATGCGATCAACAAGTAACAGTCAATAATACCAAGATAGATGGTTATCAGTTACAGATTGGCAAGCGCGTTGTTGGTGAGATTGCAGAGCTTGATGGCAAGTTTGCTGTTTTAAAAGACAGCACAGTAGATGCTTTTTTTAAAACATTAGAGCAAGCAGTTGAAAATATTATTGAAAACTATAATTTGAACCATTAAAAATGCTTAAAAAGACTTGTCAGCTTACAAAAACTATGGTAGAATAGTTTTTGTTATTACGGAAAGATAGCGAAGAGGCTAAACGCGGCGGACTGTAAATCCGCTCCTTTGGGTTCGGGGGTTCGAATCCCTCTCTTTCCATGCCTAAGCTATTAGGTTCATTGTTTTAATGATGATATTGGGGTATAGCCAAGCGGTAAGGCAAGGGACTTTGACTCCCTCATGCGTTGGTTCGAATCCAGCTACCCCAGTCAGAGGTATCAGATTAGCGTCTGAGACCGTCAAGGATAAAAGTTGTTGTCATTGCGGGTTACCTTGAGAAAATATATTGTTATCAAAAGCTAGCATAAGCTAGCTTTTGTTGGAGGATTTTTTAGAATGAATGAATTTGAAGATTTGCTAAACAGTGTTAGCGAAGTCAATCCTGGTGATGTAGTCACTGCGGAGGTTTTGACAGTTGATAACGGTCAAGCAAACGTTGTTATTGAAGGCACAGGTGTTGAAGGCGTTTTGACACTTCGTGAATTGACTAACGATCGTGAAGCTGATATTAATGACTATGTTAAGGCTGGCGACACCGTTGAAGTGCTTGTTCTTCGTCAAGTTGTAGGTAAAGATACTGATACAGTTACTTTCCTAGTATCTAAAAAACGTTTGGAAGCTCGTAAGGCATGGGACAAGCTTATTGGTCGTGAAGGTGAAGTCGTTACTGTTAAGGGGACTCGTGCTGTTAAAGGTGGACTTTCAGTTGAATTTGAAGGGCTTCGCGGATTTATCCCTGCTTCAATGATTGACACTCGTTTTGTTCGCAATACAGAAAAGTTTGTCGGTCAAGAATTTGACGCTAAAATCAAAGAAGTTGATGCAGCAGAAAACCGCTTTATCTTATCACGTCGTGAGGTTGTTGAAGAAGCAGCTAAGCAAGCACGTGACAAAGTCTTTTCAACACTTTCAGAAGGTTCAGTGGTAACTGGTACTGTTGCGCGTTTGACAAGCTTTGGTGCTTTTATTGATCTTGGTGGTGTTGACGGTCTTGTTCACGTAACTGAGCTCTCACATGAGCGTAATGTGTCACCTAAATCTGTTGTTTCTGTTGGTGAAGAGGTTGAGGTGAAGGTACTTGCTCTTGATGAGGAAGCAGGTCGCGTATCACTATCACTTAAAGCAACAACACCTGGACCTTGGGATGGCGTTGAGCAAAAGCTTGCACAAGGTGATGTTATCGAAGGTAAGGTTAAGCGCTTGACTGACTTTGGTGCTTTTGTTGAGGTATTACCTGGCATTGATGGCTTGGTGCACATTTCACAAATCTCACACAAGCGTGTTGAAAATCCAAAGGACGTGCTTACTGTAGGTCAAGAGGTAACTGTTAAGGTTCTTGACGTTAACGCTGCTGATGAGCGTGTATCGTTGTCAATCAAGGCGCTTGAAGAGCGTCCAGCACAAGCAGAGGGTGAAAAAGAAGAAAAACGTCAATCACGTCCACGTCGTCAAAAACGTGAAGCTAAGCGTGATTACGAACTTCCAGAAACACAAACTGGATTTTCAATGGCTGACCTTTTTGGTGATATTGAATTATAATACTAAGAGAAGCTGGGTAATTGCTCAGCTTTTTTATAGTATTTTTTTAGCACACCAATGCATGGAGAAACTGACGTTTTCTGATAGCATTTTCGTAATCAATGTGCTTTTTCAAGAACATTTATGGTATAACTAAACTGTATTTGAACCATTGATGATGTCAAAATATCAAAATATTAAAAATATAGTGATAAAATACAGATGACTAGAAAATAATGACATGCATTTTCGTCATGTGTATGGTGTGATCTTTTTAAAAAAAGGATTTTAAAATACCCACTTTTATGCTATACTGTAGTGGTATGGTTAAAGGTGCCACCTTTAGTGTAATGGATATCACGCAAGATTCCGGTTCTTGAGATGGGGGTTCGATTCCCTCAAGGTGGATAGAAACGATATAAAAAAGCCTCTGTTTGTACTGCCCCCAAAAAGTTGGACGAATAATTATTGAAAGGATTTAGTTCTGTATTGAACAGGACTAAGTCCTTTTAGTTTAGTTTTGATTCGTTTATTGTTGTAGTAAAAGATGTATTCAGTGATTGCTTGTTCGAGCTCATCCAGTGAGTGGTAGGCTTTCTCAAAGCCATAGAACATCTCTGACTTTAAAATGCCAAAGAAGGATTCCATCATCCCATTATCAGGGCTGTTACCCTTGCGAGACATTGATGGACGAATGCCCTTTGATTCTAAAAAATGATGATAGGACTGATGCTGGTATTGCCACCCTTGGTCACTGTGAAGAATCGTTCCGTGATAGGATTGATCTGGAAAAGCCTTCTCAAGCATGGTTTGAACCTGTTTTAAGTCTGGAGACCTAGAGTGTGAAATCAATAATCTCACTGTTGTAACCATCAAGAACAGGCGCTAAATAAAGTTTTTCATCGTTGTTTGGTAAAGCAAACTCTGTCACATCGGTATAACATTTTTCATATGGCTTAGCAGCTTCAAACTGGCGTTGAATCAGATTATCAGCCTTCTTACCAGTCTCGCCTTTGTAAGAGGAATACCTGCGTTTACGACGAATTCGAGCAGCTAATCTCATCTCTTTCATCAAGCGTTGCACTTTCTTGTGATTGACGACAAACCCACGATTCTTGAGTTCTAAATGGATGCGACGGTAACCATAGTTTCCCTTATGCTCCTCATAAATCGCTTTGATTTCAGAGTTGATTGCTTCATCTTTATCTGACTTATCCAATTGCTTGACTTGATAATAATAGGTTGAACGAGCCATCTTAGCGATCTCAAGTAGGAGGTTTAATCGGAATCCTTCTTGGACCATCTCTCTAATTGTTTCTGCCTTTCTCACTCTCTGGCTTCGTCCTGTAAACGAAGCTCCCTCAACTTTTTTAGATAAGCATTCTCCGTTCTAAGGTATTCTAGCTCTTCCTGAAGGCGCTCTAGCTCTGTCATTTCTTCCCAAGTTTTCTTTGGTTTACGGCCCATCTTCGTTGGTCTCCCTCTTTGTTTCTCAAGAATAGTATACCCGTTTTTCTTGTATTGCGCTATCCAATTGAGAAGCATACCAGCATTTGGGAGAGCATACTCAAGAGAGACAGACAGTTGAGACTGACCTTCAAGAAGAACTTTATCAATTATTTCTTGTTTTAATTCTGGAGGATAATACTTATTTTTACCCTTTCTAACAATCTCAACTCCATATCTGTCCATAAGCTTTACCATGTATTTGAGATTAGAAACCTGAATATCATACTGTTGACCAATGCGGGAACAAGACATCCCATTTTTTCTTAGTTCATATATTCTTAATTTATCATCGTAACTTAATTTCATATAAAAAGCACCCCATTGGTAGATTTTCTGTCTAACTTTTGGGGTGCGGGTCATAAATAAGGCTTTTTTGTTATTAAAAAGGAATATAGCTGATTTAGCCCATTTTCTAAAACGCAGCAAGTGCTTATAGCATAAAGCTGAGGCTTTACCTCGGAAAAATAAGATATTTAGTAGCACCAAACGTTGAATTAAAGGCTTATGCAATCAGGACTAGATTTACATTTTTGAGGTTATATACTATACTAAAATGAAAGATTAGAGAGGTATTGACATGCAATATATGGGAGAAATGTTTAAATTACTGCGGACATCGCGACACATATCTTTAAAGGAAGCGACAGGAGATGCATTTTCTCATTCGATGTTAAGCAGATTTGAAAATGGCGAATCCGATATAACAATCTCAAAGCTATTGGTTGGACTCAGCAATATTCGGACAGAGCTGAATGAATTTGTTTATCTAGCAAATGGCTTTAAGCCTTCCCCATATGCTGTCCTAAAGCAAGAGATCTGGGAGGCCATATCAAAAAAAGACCTGTCCAGCTTACATCAATTGTATACAAAAGAGCTGGAGCAGTATCATTTATACAAAAAGGATATCTATTTTTTAAATGCTTTGATGATTAAAAGTCAAATGCTCTTTTTAGATGAGAATATCAAAATGACTCCAGATGAGCAAAGCTTTTTATATGATTATTTGTTTTCAGTGGAGATTTGGGGAATATACGAATTACAATTATTTTCAGATATTTCTCCCTTATTATCCTTGGATGTGTATTTGCGGTATACTCGAGAAATGCTAGGAAGAGTAGACTTTTTTGAGGAGCTTTGGCAGCATCGAAATTTAGTGCACAGCATTTTATTAAATGGGCTGTTTAAAGCTACTCAGGAAAAAAAGCTAGGTATAGCTGCATATTTTGATAACATGATTAACAATCATTTTTTTGAGGAAAATGACACCTACTTAAGAATTGTTTATATGATTGCTGATGGTCAGCACCTATATTGTAAAGGGGAAAAGGAACTAGGCTTAAAGCAAATAAATGACGCCATACACATCTTAAAGACATTAAATTGTGATGAAAGTGCAGCCTATTATTCAGATAGCTTAGAGAAATGGTTAAAGGAAGTTGAATAAATACAATCTAAAGCATTGATAAGCAAAAAATGTTTAGATGCTTAACTAGCAGCAAACAGTGGCTTTTTGAGCTACTGTTTTTTGATTAATGTCAAAACCATGATTTGAACTTATGAACAGTTTAGCTTTGGTGCGGTTTTTGATGATACACTAGACTCATCAAAAATGAAAGGAGATCACAAACATGACTCCATTTGTATACGAGGCTAGTAGATGCTTTGCGCCAGTGAAAGGCTTTGTTGTGACTTGGAAATGTACAATCTACAAACCATAATTTAGTAACTAGTCCTACTAAAAAGACTGAGGAGATGTATTGTTATGAGAAAACCAAGGATTACTAAAAAATGTATCTATAAAGAAGATTCTCGTGAGCGTTCAAGTAGCTTTGAAAAAAGCTTTGAAGCCTACGTGGAAAAGAAAGTTAAGACAATCATAGAGCATCCAGAGAAGTACCCATTTATTCAGCTGGTACATGGTGAAGCATATGACTCTGACAAGCTTTGAATATGTAGAGAGTGTATTTACTAGCTAAGCAGGCAACAATCAACTAAGAAAGGACGTCAACAGGTAACCAAATGAGGGTATTGATTAAAAATGTCGTTTTTAGAACGCTGACAGTTTCAAACTTTTTAAGTGCTTTAGGCTCTTATATTTACAATATTGTTTTTATTATTTATGCAACCACGCTGCCTTATTCTCATATTGCTGTTTTTATAGCCAATATCATCACCATCATTCCTATGGTGTTTACCTTTTGGATTGGCGTCAAAGCAGATAAGACAAAAAGGAAAACAAGAAATCTTATTGTTATTGGTTTTATACAATCTCTTTTATTTACGCTTGTAGCCTTGTTGATGACAAATCAGACGTTCTTGGTATTTGCCTTTGTGGGCTTTTTGAATGTGGTTTCTGATATTCTAAGTGATTACAAAAATGGCTTACGTCTCCCGATAATGCAGAAAAATATTGAATCAGAAAAGCTCTATGAGGCCTATTCTTTTGCTCAATTTATCGGCTACCTCTCTAGTATTGCAGGACAAGCTTTAGGAGTTTGGCTGCTAACGACATCAGGCAACAATTATGCCTTTGTTGCTTTGATAAATGCTATTTCCTTTTTGTTGTCATCTGTTGTGCTTCTTAAAAATCGGCAAAAGCTAAGGCATGATGTCGTTGAAGCTTCTGAAGCAGGTGTTTCATTAATGAAGCAATTTAGGGTAATGTATACAAGCATGACAGAGACCTTTAAAAAGACTGATCATGTCTCTTTTGTAAAGCTACTCTTATCCATTTTGACCTTAAACGCTATTGGAGGAGCAATTAATAGCATTTATCATTTTTATTTGATGGATCATCAGCTATTTCATTTTCATTATGGGCAGTCTATAGTTATTGTTGATGCCGTTACGATTATCGGAGCGATGTTGGGAAATCTAACACCAAAGGATTACTTTTCAAGGCTTTCAATATCAAAGCTAGCACAGACCCAGGGTATAGCATTTTTGCTGGTAGGAGCTTCTAATGCTATGCAATTACCTGCCATCATAGGGGTTTTATGCTTAGCCTTTGCAGCTTATATTATGGGAAAAGCCACACCCAAGCTGGACGCCCTTTTAATGGAAAATCTCCCATCAGATATGCTAGCCCAAAGCAATAGCTTTTTAGGTCTTCTGTTCTCCTTATCACTCCCTGTAGGTGTCTTTATCTTTTCGTTCTTGGCGCTACATAGCATGATCCTATGTTGGATCTCGTTTATAGTGTTCTCCTTAGCAGCTCTTGCTTTTATCCACGCCAAATAGCTATAATATCTGCAGAATAAAAAAGCTCATCATACGCTTAGAGTTAAGCAAAGGTATCTGGTAAAACGAGATCTTATGGTGCTATTGATAGGTCACCACAAAAAAGGTGGTTGTCTGCCATCATAAAGGAAATTCAGTGGCTGCTAGTAAATACTGCCTAGTGAGTAGTAGCTCAGCTTGTTACATATTACTGTCAAGGTCAGCAGCTGCTGGGTCTATCGTTTGAGCTTGATCTTATTAATAATCAAGCTCTTTTTCTTATCAGTAATGTGATTATTGTGCTTTTCAAGACTATTCTTCAAGACCAACCTGTGACATTTCTGTCAACTGGTTATTTTCAAAGGTCAGTGCTATATTGGCACCCTGTGTCTGAGCTTTTAAGCCACTTATCCAAATGGCTTGAATGGTTTCTTTTTCGCTGGAATTAGCTTGGCTATAATTATCTGGCTCAGTCAATAGCTGCTTGACCTCATCATAGGTCATGCCCTTTTTCAAGCTGTTGTAGTCCTTTAAGGATAAGGCTAGGTCTCTGATAAAAGCAAAGTTAGCAATGGTTTTGACAATGCTGCTGTTTTCATAGAGGTTAATATTGACCGTAACATGGTCAAACTGCCATGTGTAGGAGTCAAGAGTAACGCTACCAGCTGCTTTATCTTCGTGCTGACTAGGCTGTCCAAAAATAGCAATTAGCTCCTCAAGGCTTGAGCCACCTTTGAAGTCGGTGCTAGCAGTAGCGAGCTTGACCTTTTCCATATTTGCCCTGATGTCCTGATGCTCTGCTTTTCGGGTATCGGTGATAGCAGTAGCGTCTTTTGTATGGTCTTTTTTCTCTGTATGAGAAGAGCAAGCAGACAAGGAACAGATGAGAAGGGGAAGTAATAGTGAGCGACTGAAAGAATTATGCTTCATGTGACTATCCTG
Source organism: Streptococcus equi subsp. zooepidemicus (assembly GCF_015689395.1). Lineage (NCBI taxonomy): Bacteria > Bacillati > Bacillota > Bacilli > Lactobacillales > Streptococcaceae > Streptococcus > Streptococcus equi. The sequence goes on along the minus strand of NZ_CP065054.1, from coordinate 1,282,842 downwards.
ACTAGTTTGATTTTGTTTCATTATACCATATTTTGCATGATCATTATTCAACTATTAGACTTTGTTGAAAGCTATTTAGGCTAAAAGTATATGACATCAACCAAAGAGGAGCAATCCAGTTTTTTAACTAGCTAATACGAGTCTATACTGATGTCTAAGGCATTCTTCTCAAATGGGCATAGCCTTTTCTTTGGGATTTGTTACTAAAAAGTCGTGTTAACATGGTATAATAGACAAAAAGGAGGTTTGACACTTGCTAAAAGATTTTCAGTATAAAAAGACCATGCTTTCAGTGCTTACCTTGATTGTTGCGGCACTTGTTTTTGCTTTAGCTTTTGATTTTTTGGGCATGCCAAAAAAAGGCACACAAACGAAAAGCAAGATACCTCAAAAGACACAAACAGCGCGTGTTGTCGCAAATGGTGATATTTTGATTCATGATATTCTCTATATGAGTGCTAAAAAGGCTGATGGTAGCTATGATTTTAATCCCTATTTTGAGTATGTGAAGGATTGGATTAGTCAGGCTGATTTGGCCATTGGAGACTATGAAGGAACGATCAGCCCAGACTATCCTCTAGCTGGCTATCCTTTGTTTAATGCGCCGGAGGCTATTGCAGCTGCGCTTAAGCATACTGGCTATGATGTGGTTGATTTGGCCCATAACCATATTTTGGACTCAAGATTAGAGGGAGCTCTCAATACCAAGCGTGTTTTTGCTGATATGGGGATAGACAGCGTTGGTATTTATGAGCAGGATCGCTCTAAGGAGAACATTCTCATTAAAAAGGTTAATGGGATTAAGATTGCAATATTGGGCTATTCATATGGCTATAACGGAATGGAGGCTACACTCAGTCAGGAGGAGTATGATAAGCACCTGTCTGACCTTAATGAGGACAGAATCCAAAAAGACCTCATACGTGCTGAAAAAGAGGCAGACATTACCATTGTTATGCCTCAGATGGGCACAGAGTATGCTTTAGAGCCAACAGCTGAGCAAAAAACTCTTTATCGAAAAATGATTGACTGGGGTGCTGATGTTGTCTTAGGAGGTCACCCCCACGTCGTAGAGCCGGCAGAGACGATTGTTAAGGATAAGGAAAAGAAATTTATTATCTATTCAATGGGTAATTTCATTTCCAATCAGCGCCTAGAGACTGTTGATGATATTTGGACAGAGCGCGGCGTGCTAATGGATCTTACCTTTGAGAAGAAGGGGCAAAAAACAAAAATAAAAACAGTAAAGGCTCACCCGACAATGGTTTTAGCTAAGCCTAAGGGCCTCTATGGTAGTGAAGGCTATGAGTTATATAGCTATCGTACCATGGTTTTGGAGGACTTTATCAAAGGCGGCAGGTATTATGATAAGATTGATCCCGAAACGCAAGAAAAAGCAGCCATTGCTTATAAAGAAATGAATGCCCTGGTTAACCTAAAATGGTAAAGCATTGCTAGCCTTTACATAGCTGTGACTATGTATAGCTTAAGATTTTAGGAAGATAAAAGCATATTTTCCTTGATAAAAAACAAATTTGATGTTAAAATTGTAATGTTGACTAAGTGCACGTCCTGTGCAACCGCACGAAAATCGTTTTCAAGTAGATTGGCTCTCACGATTCTAGGCGAGTCTTCACAGAGGGAAACCTCATCAAAAATCTTATAGGAGGTGCATCATGAGCACATATGCAATCATCAAAACTGGTGGAAAACAGGTTAAAGTTGAAGTAGGTCAAGCAATCTACGTTGAGAAAATTGACGCTGAAGCTGGCGCAGAAATCACTTTTAACGAGGTTGTTCTCGTAGGTGGTGATAAGACTGTCGTTGGTACTCCAGTTGTTGAGGGAGCTACTGTAGTTGGAACTGTTGAAAAGCAAGGAAAACAAAAGAAGGTTGTCACTTTTAAATACAAGCCTAAAAAAGGTAGCCACCGTAAGCAAGGTCATCGTCAGCCTTACACTAAAGTTGTGATTAACGCTATCAAGGCATAATTCTAGTTTGACATGATTAAAGTACGGTTAACAAAAGACGCAGCTGGCTGGACTGAGATGCTTATCACAGGACATGCTGGAAGCGGTGAGTACGGCTTTGATGTAGTTTGTGCTTCGGTTTCAGTTTTGGCCTTCAATCTTGTTAATTCGGTTGAACAGATGACAGGTCTTGAGCCAGCACTAGAAATCGTCGATGATGGTGGATTCCTAAGGGTGACAAAGCCTGAGGGATTTACTGAGCAACAAGAGCAGGTATGGCAAATTCTCTTTGAGTCTGTTGTGATTGGCTTAGAGAATTTAGCAGAGCATTCATCAGAATATGTTCAAAAGCCTGTGATGAATTAAATTCAACGAGAGGAAATTCAAATGGTTAAACTTAATCTTTCTAACTTGCAGCACTTCGCCCACAAAAAAGGTGGAGGTTCAACTTCTAACGGACGTGATTCACAAGCAAAACGTCTTGGTGCTAAAGCAGCTGATGGACAAACAGTTTCAGGCGGCTCAATCCTTTACCGTCAACGTGGCACACATATCTATCCTGGTGTTAATGTTGGTCGTGGCGGAGACGATACTCTTTTTGCTAAGGTTGAAGGTGTTGTACGCTTTGAGCGTAAAGGACGCGATAAGAAACAAGTTTCTGTATACCCAATCGCAAAATAATGTGCTAAAAAGGCATGATATAAGGCTGTTCTATACTTTGGGATAGCCTTTTTTGTATTGTGACGCTACTTTACTGTAATAGTTGCCTATAAATAACTCCTAGACAGTAAAATCCTGAAATGGCTTATTAGCTAGATGTAGCCAATTCTCAGTCCTTGGAGAGATAGGATAAGCCCATAAAAATCTCGGTGTGATTTTCTGTGATTTAAGGCTTACTTCTTTCAAAAGTATAACTTATAGTAAGGCTGTTTTCTATAGCTAAATATGATAGAACACTATTGAAAAAGTCAATGATGTTTCCTGATTATTTGTACATACGTTTGTCATGGTTAGGACGGAAGCCTTTGTTTTTTATTAGCTAGCTTTATGGTATAATGAAGGGTACTAGATTTAGGAAGTGGATTAATGAATATTCAACAATTACGATATGTGGTTGCTATTGCAAATAATGGTACCTTTCGTGAGGCTGCTTCAAAGCTATTTGTTAGTCAGCCCAGTTTATCTGTTTCAGTCAAGGATTTAGAGACAGAGCTTGGCTTTCAGATCTTTCGTAGGACAACAACAGGAACTGTGTTAACCAGCCAGGGGCTTTTATTCTATGAAAAAGCCTTAGAGGTTGTTAAGTGCTTTGATTCACTGGAAAAGGAGTTTTCTCAATCGGCTTTAGAGCCAAATGAATTTTCAGTTGCGAGCCAGCATTATGATTTTTTACCAGCCTTAATAACGGCATTTGCTGGGGAGCATGATGGGCATAAGGTTTTTAGAGTTTTTGAGTCAACGACGATGCAAATTTTAGATGAGGTGGCTCAGGGAAATAGTGAGCTTGGGATTATCTACCTTAATGCACAAAACCGTCAGGGGCTTTTTCAGCGAATGGATAAGCTGGCTTTGGATTATGTTGAATTGCTGTCCTTTACAACCCACATTTACCTATCAAAAAGCCACCCATTGGCCCAAAGGAAAGCCCTTTTCTTAGAGGATTTGCAAGGGTTACCAGCAGTACGCTTTACTCAAGAAAAGGAAGAGTATCTTTATTATTCAGAGAATTTTATTGATACAAGCAAGAGCTCTCATATATACACTGTGTCAGATAGGGCAACCTTAAATGGCATTTTAGAAAGGACAGCTGCCTTTGCAACAGGATCTGGATTTTTAGATCAGCAAAGTGTTAATGGCATCAAGGTTATTCCTTTGCATGATCATATGGAGCATAAAATGATCTATGTCAAACGTAGGGATAAGAACCTATCTGCTGCGGCTTTACATTTTGTTACCATTTTACAGGATTATTTTGAGCATAGAAAAAGAAACTAAACTATGGATAACAGGACTTAGCTCTGGCCTGGATACGACTTAAGCAAGCTGCTGTGACGAGACTTATTGGTATAAGGTCAAGTCTAGAGCTACTGTGTGGTTGACTATAAATGATGCTAAAAGGCTATTAGTACACCAGCTCTTTGGAGGCTTTGAGGTTAAGTACGCTATAGAGGCTGCTAGCTGTTGTTGCTCTTTTGAAGTCATCAAGGTAATCTCTTGTTTTTAAGCTGAAAGGAATAGGATTAGTTGAAAAGAATTAGTTTTGTTATAGCTGCCATTGTCTTAATGATACTGGATCAGCTAAGTAAATGGTGGACTGTTACACATATTGAGCTAGGGCAGGTGAAGCCCTTTATACCAGGCTTGGTGAGCTTAACCTATCTTCAAAATCGAGGAGCAGCTTTTTCAATCTTACAGAATCAACAGTGGTTCTTTACAATCATAACTATTTTGGTGGTTGGCTATGCCATTTATTATGTACTGAAGCACCCCAAGGCTAGCTTTTGGCTGCAGCTCTCTTTATTGCTGATTATATCTGGAGGTCTTGGGAATTTTATTGACCGTATGAGGTTATCCTATGTGGTTGATATGATTCATTTAGATGTGATCAATTTTGCCATTTTTAATGTGGCAGATTCTTATTTGACGGTAGGTGTTTTGCTATTAGTCATTTGTCTATGGAAAGAAGAGGACTATGGAAATTAAGATGACAGAATCAGGTCATCGCCTGGATAAGGCCTTGGCTGATTTGACCCCATTATCAAGAAGTCAGGCTAATGATCAGATCAAGCAAAAAAGGGTATTGGTCAATGGCTCACCTAAGAAGGCCAAGTATATTGTGCAGGTCGGTGATTGCATTAGCTATCATATTCCAGAGGAAAGCAGCTTGGACTATCAGGCTCAGGATATACCACTAGATATTGTCTACCAAGATGATGTATTGGCCATTATTAATAAGCCTCAGGGAATGGTTGTTCACCCTTCTGCAGGGCATTCTACAGGGACGCTGGTCAATGCTTTGCTCTATCACGTAAAAGACTTGTCCTCTATTAATGGTGTTATCCGTCCAGGAATTGTGCATAGAATTGATAAGGATACCTCTGGCCTTTTAATGGTTGCCAAGACTGATAAGGCCCATCAGCTACTAGCTGATGAGCTTAAGGCTAAGAAATCCTTACGAAAGTATGTGGCCATTGTTCATGGTAATTTACCAAAGGATCGAGGTGTTATTGAAGCTCCGATTGGCCGTAGTGACAAGGATCGTAAAAAACAGACTGTAACTGCTAAGGGCAAGGAAGCCTTGACTCGCTTTAAGGTCTTGGAGCGCTTTGGCCGTTACAGCTTAGTAGAATTGCAATTGGAAACAGGTCGAACTCATCAAATTCGTGTTCACATGGCTTATATTGGTCACCCTCTTGCAGGAGATCCGCTCTACGGTCCTCGTAAGACCTTGGCTGGCAATGGGCAGTTTCTTCATGCGCAAACATTAGGACTAACCCACCCTGTGACAGGAGAGGAGCTGGTCTTTACTGTTGAGCCACCAGAAATCTTCCAAAGGACTTTGGAGCAACTAAGACAAGAATAAAAAGCTGGTACTAAGCTGAGCGCCTTTTTGATTGGAATACTGTATTCCAATCAGGCTTGATAGCTTAATACTAGCTTTTTTTTAGGATTGCAATACCTGTCCAACGATTTGTATTCCTTGGTAAGCAAGAAGGGTGTAGATATAAAGAGTGATTGGCTTTGATATGAGAAAAATACTGGTAAATGTTTTGACAGACATGCTGCTTAGTCCAGCTACCATACAGAGAAAATCATCTGGAAAGCCAGGGAGAATAAAGGCTGTTATGAGAAATCGTTCAAAATACTTGCCTTTATTGAGGTAAGGAATGTATTTGTTATAGGTATCATCTGATACAAAGGCTTTAGCAAACTGTTCACCATATTTTCTAGCGAGTATAAAGCTAAGCAGCGAACCAATAAAAATACCTAGAGTATTATAAAGAAATCCCCAAAATGGCCCAAAGACTACATGCCCTAAAACACAGGTCAAGCCTCCAGGGATGACAGGGTAAACCACCTGAATGATTTGAAGCAGTATAAACAAACAGGGTGCTAGGATACCAAGTTCCATAAGATAGGTCTGAAAAGGACCGCCAACTGCAAAAAGATTAGGGTGCTGCTGCAGATAGAACAAAATAACGATGGTAACAATAATGCCTAGAATGGTAGTGATTTGAATCAGTTGCTTATGGTTAATCTTTCTAGTTATATCATTCATCATAAACGCTCTCCTTTGTGTTTGATATTATTGTACTATTGTTTTGATACAAATGCAATAGGTCTTAAGACCTATTTTTGGAATTGTGTTGGAGGATTGCTGATGACCTTAGTAGCATTTTCCTTGGTGCTGTGATAGCTCTATATATTTTGAATTATTTTTTAGAAAATCCTTGTTTTTGGCTTGTGATTTTGCTATACTAATGAAAATAAAATATTCCTTTAAAACAGTCCTGTGAGGCTGGCAAGGAGCATGTTCTGAATAAAAAGTACACAGTTATGTCTAGTTGTGTGCCTATTTGCTGAATCTCCTTGTTAACAGGGAGATTTTTTTAGTTGAATTTTTTGAGGAGGCCTTGAATGAAATCAAAGGTAATTGTTGATGAGCTAACCATGAAGCGTGCGATCACGCGGATTACGTACGAGATTATTGAGCGCAACAAGCAGCTGGACAATGTGGTGCTTGTAGGGATTAAAACAAGAGGTGTTTACCTTGCTCGTCGTATTCAAGAAAGGTTAGAGCAGCTAGAGAGCCTGCACCTGGCAGTTGGAGAGTTAGATACCAAGCCCTTCAGAGATGACATGAGAGTAGAGGAGGATACCACCAGCATGCCGGTAGATATTACCGGCAAGGATATTATCCTAGTAGATGACGTGCTTTATACTGGCAGAACTATTCGGGCAGCTATTGACAATTTGGTTAGCTTAGGGCGTCCTGGACGTGTTAGCTTGGCTGTTTTGGTGGATCGAGGTCATCGTGAATTACCAATTCGGGCTGATTATGTTGGAAAGAATATTCCAACAAGCAAGACAGAAGAGATTGTCGTTGAGGTGGTTGAGGTTGACGGTCAAGACCGTATTAGTATTGTTGATCCGGGATAAGAAAGAGGTGATTGTGTGAAAGATGTCATTTATGATGTAGAAGAAGTGCCAAAGGCAGGGATTTTGCTTGGCCTGTCCTTCCAGCATTTATTTGCTATGTTTGGAGCAACTGTTTTGGTTCCAATTTTGGTTGGGATTGATCCGTCAGTTGCCCTCTTATCAAGTGGACTTGGGACTCTGGCGCATTTGTCAGTAACAACATTTAAAATTCCCGCTTATATGGGCTCAAGCTTTGCTTATATTGCAGCCATGCAAATGCTAATGAAAACAGATGGTATTGGTGCAGTTGCACAGGGAGCGATTACAGGTGGCCTGGTTTATCTGGTTGTAGCACTGGTGGTGAAGGCGATTGGCAATGAATGGATCGATAAGATCTTACCTCCAGTTGTGGTTGGTCCCATTGTTATGGTGATCGGTCTTAGCTTGGCCTCAACAGCAGTTAGTGATGTCATGCTAAAGGATGGAAAGTATAACCTGTTATACCTTTTGATTGGTCTTGTCACCTTATTAGCGATTATTTTCTTTAACATTTATGGTAAAGGGATTGTCGCCATCATTCCTATTTTGTTGGGCTTATTGGTTGGCTATTTGTTTGCGATCCTTGTTGGTATGGTGACGGGTCAGTCTATTGTTGACTTTACACAGGTTGCTAAGGCCCAATGGCTCAGTGTTCCAGCTGTGGCTATCCCCTTTTTAACCTATGACATTACCTTGTATCCTAGTGCTATTTTAACGATGGCCCCGATTGCCTTTGTCACCATGACAGAGCATTTCGGTCATATCATGGTGCTTAATAGCCTGACTAAAAGAGATTATTTCAAGGATCCTGGCTTGGAAAAAACCTTGACGGGTGATGGCCTTGCACAGGTGATTGCTGGATTTTTAGGAGCGCCTCCGGTAACATCTTATGGTGAAAATATTGGTGTGATGGCCCTCAATAAAATCTTCTCAGTCTATGTTATTGCAGGTGCCGCTGTGATTGCTGGTTTGTTAAGCTTTGTTGGTAAGGTATCAGCACTTATTCAGTCTATTCCTACTCCAGTGATTGGAGGGATTTCGATTGCTCTGTTTGGGGTTATAGCCTCTAGTGGCTTGAAAATCCTGATTGAAGCTAAGGTTGATATGGACAACAAGAAAAACCTATTGATTGCTAGTGTTATTCTGGTTTCTGGTATTGGAGGCCTCATGCTTCAAATCAATGGCCTTCAGATTTCGGGTGTTGCTTTTTCAACGCTTCTTGGCATTATATTGTATCAGCTTCTTCCAGAAAACTAGTGTGTAGCTGTTGTCAATTGTTATCATCATTTCATTATTGGTAAAAGGGGATAAATCATGTCAGTTGTAAATAATCGTGTTGCGCTTAAGCATTTGGTGTCAATGGAGCATTTAACAAATGAAGAGGTTTTAGGACTTATTAGTCGTGGCTCTGAATACAAGGCAGGTAAGGTAGCTATTAAAGATAACAGTAGGCACTTTGCAGCTAATTTATTCTTCGAAAATTCAACAAGAACCCATAAATCCTTTGAGGTTGCTGAGAACAAGCTTGGTCTTAGAGTCCTTGATTTTAACGCTGATACAAGTGCTGTCAATAAAGGGGAAACCTTATATGATACTGTTCTTACCATGAGTGCTCTAGGAACAGAAATCTGCGTGATTCGTCACCCAGAAGATGATTACTATCAGCAGCTTATTGACAGTCCAACGATTACTGCCTCTATCGTTAACGGAGGTGATGGATCAGGTCAGCACCCTAGTCAATGCTTGCTTGATTTGCTAACCATTTATGAAGAATTTGGTCATTTTGATGGCCTAAAGATTGCTATTGCAGGAGATTTGACACATTCTCGTGTGGCTAAATCAAACATGCAGATTCTAAAGCGGCTTGGAGCAGAGCTTTATTTCTATGGACCTGAGCAATGGTATTCGTCTGAATTTGACAGCTATGGAAGGTACATGGCGATTGATCATATTATTGATCAATTAGATGTGTTGATGCTACTTAGAGTGCAGCATGAGCGCCATGATGGTAGTCAAAGCTTTTCAAAGGAAGATTATCATAGACAGTTTGGTTTAACTGAGGAGCGCTACAGGCAATTAAAGGACTCTGCGATTATTATGCACCCGGCACCAGTTAATCGTGATGTAGAGATTGCAGACCATTTAGTAGAGGCTCCAAAGGCAAGAATAGTAGCTCAAATGGCTAATGGTGTCTTTGTCCGTATGGCCATTATCGAAGCGATCCTTAATGGCAGAAACGAAAATGTCTAAAGGTATGTTAGAGGGGGTTAAAATGGCAAAACGGTTACTTATCTTAGAGGAGGGCACCATTTTTGAAGGAAAGCCCTTTGGTGCAGATATTGATGTCACTGGCGAGATTGTCTTTAATACAGGAATGACAGGCTACCAGGAGTCAATCACAGACCAGTCCTATAACGGGCAGCTCTTAGTATTTACCTATCCCCTTGTTGGTAATTATGGTATTAATCGTGATGATTATGAGTCCATTGCCCCAACTTGCAAAGGGGTCATTGTCTCTGAAGTAAGCAGGATAGCTAGCAATTGGCGTCAGCAAATGACCTTGGACGAGTTTTTAAAGCATAAGGGGATTCCAGGCATTTCAGGAATTGATACCAGAGCGTTGACCAAAATCATTCGTCAGCATGGTACGATGAAGGCAACAATGGCAGATGATGGTGATACGCTTGAACACCTAAAGGATCAGCTGCGTGCAACTGTGCTTCCAACTAATGGTATTGAGCAGGTGTCAACCAAGACTGCCTATCCCGCTCCGGGTGTTGGGAAAAATATTGTCTTGGTGGACTTTGGCTTGAAGCATTCCATTTTAAGAGAATTGTCCAAAAGGCAATGTCAGATGACAATAGTCCCCTTTAATATCACAGCAGAAGAGATTCTACAGCTCAACCCAGATGGTCTAATGCTATCAAATGGTCCGGGTAATCCAGAGGATTTGCCGGAGGCCTTGGAGATGATTCGTGGTGTTCAAGGAAAAATTCCGATTTTTGGCATTTGTATGGGCCATCAGCTACTTAGCTTAGCTAATGGCGCTAAGACCTTTAAAATGCCTTTTGGACATCGTGGCTTTAATCATGCCGTCAGAGAAATAGCGACCGGACGTATTGATTTTACTAGTCAAAATCATGGTTATGCTGTTGAGCGCGACAGCTTGCCAGACTGCTTGATGGTTACGCACGAGGAGATTAATGACAAAACTGTTGAAGGGGTGAGACATCGACATGTTCCCGCCTTTTCTGTGCAGTTTCACCCAGACGCTGCACCAGGCCCTCATGATGCTAGCTATCTATTTGATGAATTTTTAGATATGATTGACGCCTGGCAGCTAGAGCAGCAAGGTAAATGTTAATCAAGTGTGCTAGCAGATCAAAAAGCAAGCACCAAAAGCTTGATCTGCTGTCATGAAACAGCTTGAGTCAGGCAGCAGATAGACTAGTGGGAAATGATCGCTCTGCCGCGGGTTATGGCTAGTATTTGCTGGCAAGATCGCCCTCTTTAGAAGTAAAAGGACTATATCAATTAAGTCATCTATACTTGCTGAGCTAAGGGTTACTTGATCTTGTACTCATCGTCTCATGTGACAGACTGTTAAGTGTTTTATTTAATGCCGCCCTGTGAGACGGCAAATAATGAAAGGAGTAGGTACAAGGGGCTCGCTGCAGTCGAATACAGGCACAAATCCTAGTAACAAATAGATTTTGAAGCTTTATATTGGGCTCTTATACTTATTTTATTCGGATTGTTAAGGCCTTTTGTACCAGATATTATGGCAAAACGTACAGATATTAAAAAAATCATGGTGATAGGGTCTGGTCCTATTGTTATTGGGCAGGCAGCTGAATTTGATTACGCAGGAACACAGGCTTGTCTAGCCTTAAAGGAAGAGGGCTATCAGGTTGTTCTGGTTAATTCTAACCCTGCGACAATTATGACAGACAAAGAGGTTGCAGATAAGGTTTATATTGAGCCCCTGACGTTGGCATTTGTTAGTCGTATCTTAAGAAAGGAAAGACCAGATGCCTTGCTGCCGACCTTAGGTGGGCAGACCGGTCTTAATCTGGCGATGGAGCTGTCTAAGGCTGGCATTTTACAAGAATTAGGAGTCGAGCTGCTTGGGACACCCTTATCTGCTATTGACCAGGCAGAGGATCGTGATTTATTTAAGCAATTAATGAAAGAGCTGGGAGAGCCTATTCCAGAATCAGAGATCGTGACGACAGTAGAGGAAGCCATCAGCTTTGCAAATACCATTGGCTATCCTGTCATTGTCCGACCGGCCTTTACTTTGGGAGGTACTGGAGGTGGTATTTGCACCAACGAAGAGGCCTTGCGAGATATTGTGGAAAATGGCCTGAAGCTATCTCCTGTCACCCAGTGTCTGATCGAGCGCTCCATTGCCGGCTTTAAAGAGATTGAATATGAGGTCATGCGTGATGCTGCTGATAATGCACTGGTTGTTTGCAGCATGGAAAATTTTGACCCAGTAGGGATACACACTGGAGATTCAATCGTTTTTGCCCCGACACAAACCTTATCAGATGTTGAGAATCAACTGCTTCGTGATGCTAGCTTGAGGATTATTCGTGCTCTTAAGATTGAAGGAGGCTGTAATGTTCAGCTGGCACTTGATCCAAATAGCTTTAGCTATTATGTCATTGAGGTTAATCCGCGGGTGTCTCGCTCATCAGCACTGGCTTCAAAAGCAACTGGTTATCCAATTGCTAAAATAGCTGCTAAAATTGCAGTTGGCTTAAGGCTTGATGACATGCTTAATCCGGTCACAGGGACTACCTATGCCATGTTTGAACCAGCTCTTGACTATGTGGTTGCCAAACTGCCCCGCTTTCCATTTGACAAGTTTGAGCAGGGGGAGCGTCGTCTGGGAACCCAGATGAAAGCAACTGGAGAGGTTATGGCTATTGGTCGTCGCATTGAGGAATGCCTCTTAAAGGCTTGTCGCTCGCTAGAAATTGGAGTAGATCATAATGAATTGAAGGGCCTAGATACTATCAGTGATCATGAGCTGGTTGCTCATATTGTAAGGGCGCAGGACGATCGTCTATTCTATCTTTCTGAGGCCCTCCGTCGTGGCTATAGTATTGAAGAGCTAGCTGGCTTAACTAAGATTGATTTATTCTTTTTGGATAAATTACGTCATATCGTAGAATTGGAGCAAGAGCTTGTTAAAAAGCCAGTTGACATTGACTTGTTGACAGAAGCCAAGCGATATGGTTTTTCAGACCAAAAAATCGCAGAGCTTTGGCAGACTGATGCTGCAAGTATTAGACGGTTAAGGCGGGCTTATCGTGTCTTGCCAGTTTATAAGATGGTTGATACCTGTGCAGCTGAATTTGACTCACAAACGCCTTATTTTTACTCGACCTATGAGTGGGAAAATGAGTCAATCAAATCCGAGAAAGAATCTGTTATCGTCCTTGGCTCCGGTCCTATCCGCATCGGTCAGGGAGTTGAGTTTGATTATGCAACCGTACACTCTGTCAAGGCCATTCAGGCTGCAGGCTATGAAGCCATTATCATGAATTCCAATCCTGAGACAGTGTCAACAGATTTTTCGATATCAGACAAGCTTTATTTTGAACCCTTAACCTTTGAAGAGGTCATGAACGTTATTGAATTAGAGCAGCCAAAGGGAGTGATCCTACAGTTTGGCGGACAAACCGCTATTAATCTAGCAGAGCAGCTAACAAAGGCCGGAGTTCCTATTTTAGGCACACAGCTAGAGGACTTAGATCGGGCTGAGGATAGGAAGCTCTTTGAAAAAGCCTTAAAGGAATTGGGAATTCCTCAGCCTCCTGGGCAAACAGCCACTAATGAGGCAGAGGCCTTGGAGGCAGCGCGTGCTATTGGCTTTCCGGTGTTGGTCAGACCCTCTTATGTTCTTGGTGGCCGAGCAATGGAAATTGTTGAAAACGAAGATGATTTGCTTTCTTACATGAAAACAGCTATCAAGGCTAGTTCTGAGCACCCTGTTTTAATAGATTCCTATATTGTTGGTAAGGAATGCGAGGTAGATGCGATCTCTGACGGTCAATCAGTTTTAATCCCAGGGATCATGGAGCATATCGAAAGAGCAGGAGTGCATTCAGGAGATTCAATGGCTGTATACCCGCCGCAGCACCTGTCTAAACAGGTTCAAGACAAGATTGTTGATTACACCAAGCGTCTTGCTATAGGACTAAACTGCCTTGGCATGATGAATATCCAATTTGTGATCCAAAACGAGCAGGTCTATGTCATTGAGGTCAATCCTCGTGCTAGTCGGACAGTGCCATTTTTATCAAAAGTAACCAATATTCCAATGGCACAAGTTGCTACGAAGCTTATTTTGGGTCAGACCTTAAAAGACTTAGGCTATCAAGATGGCCTTTATCCTGAAAGCTCGCTTGTCCATATCAAGGCGCCGGTTTTCTCATTTGCAAAGCTTGCTAAGGTGGATAGCCTTTTAGGGCCTGAAATGAAATCAACAGGTGAAGTCATGGGTTCTGACCTAACACTTGAAAAAGCTCTGTATAAGGCCTTTGAAGCCAGCTATCTGCACATGCCGGAATATGGAACAATAGTTTTTACCATTGCTGATGACCATAAGCTGGAGGCTCTTGCCTTAGCTAGACGCTTTAGTGCTATTGGCTACCAGATCATGGCAACCGAAGGCACAGCTGCTTTCTTTGCTGACCAAGGGCTAGACTCACAGCTAGTCGGAAAGATCGGCGACAATGCTCATGATATCCCAGCCTTACTTAGAAAAGGACAGATTCAAGCTATTATTAATACTGTAGGAGCAAAGCGGGTGGCTGATCAGGATGGGCAAGTGATCAGAAGCTCAGCAATCGAACAGGGAGTTCCTCTATTTACCGCGTTAGATACAGCAGCAGCAATGCTTAGGGTTCTTGAAAGCCGTACCTTTAGCATAGAAGCTATTTAAACCTGATGAAGAGACTGAGAGAAAAGTCTAAACAAACGAACAAGTCTAGTTTTCTGAGATTTCGAAAACTAGGCTTGTTCTCTTTTTAATGAATGAGACTAGGTGATAAAGTTAAAGGACAACTCTTTTTGTCTTTGCCTCTCTTTAATATTACAAAAGTGTAAGCTAGTACAGCTTGAAAAACCATTATAATAGAGTTGTCATCTACATGATGGAGAGGCTGTTTTATTAAGCTTATCCAAGAAATTCTTGACAAGTTTTTAAAAACATCATATACTTGTCTTACAAAAATAGTACAAAAGGGGAGGACAGAAATGTCTAAAAGAGGAAAGATTAAGTTATCAACGAAAACCAAAGGCATTATCGCAGGTGCAGTTGCACTAACTGTGGTCGTTATCGGTGGAGTATTATGGAAGCAACAGCAAGATACCATCTCTGACCAAAATATCAAGCTGCCTTATTCTGCGGTAAATGTAACAGAAGGGACAATAGCCTCTTCAACCTTACTCTCTGGTACTGTTAAAGCTCTTTCAGAAGAATACGTTTATTTTGATGCTAGCAAAGGCTCAGACGCTACCGTTACGGTTAAGGTAGGAGATCAGGTTACACAGGGACAGCAGCTAGTACAATACAACACAACTGTACCACAGGCAGCTTATGATACCGCTGTTCGCAATCTCAATAAAATCGGTCGTCAGATTAATCATTTAAAAACGTATGGTGTTCCAGCTGCAACCACTGAGACAAGCAAGGACGAGGAGACAGGACAAGAAACCACCACAACTATTCAGCCCTCAGCCCAGCAAAATGCTAGCTATGCCCAACAATTGCAGGATTTAAATGATTCCTATGCTGATGCTCAGGCAGAGGTTAATAAAGCACAGCAGGCCTTAAATGAAACAGTAGTTGTCAGTGGTGTTTCAGGGACAGTTGTGGAGGTCAATAATGATATTGACCCGTCTTCAAAAAACAGTCAAACCTTGGTTCATGTCGCAACCGAAGGCAAGTTACAGGTCAAAGGGACCCTAACAGAGTATGATTTAGCCAATATTAAGGTTGGACAAGCTGTGAAGATTAAATCAAAGGTCTATGCTGATCAAGAGTGGACCGGAAAGATTTCTTATGTGTCAAACTACCCAACCGATGCCAATGCAGGTGGTTCAGCTGCAGGAGGCTCAGGCTCATCAAGCTCAACTGGTGCGACCTATGACTACAAAATTGATATCACGAGTCCGCTTAACCAGCTAAAGCAAGGCTTTACAGTGTCTGTTGAGGTTATCAATGAAGCAAAGCATGCCTTAGTACCAGTTACTGCTATCGTTAACAAAGGCAAGAAGCATTTTGTCTGGGTCTATGATGACTCAACTGCAAAGGCTAAAAAGGTTGAAGTAACCCTAGGCAATGCCGATGCTGAAAGACAAGAGGTAAGTGCAGGTCTAAAGGTGGGAGATATTGTCATTGCTAACCCAGATAAGAAAATCAAAGAGGGTGAAAAGCTAGGAGACGTTATTTCAGCGGACACAAAGGCATCAAAAGATTCTAAAAAAAGCAGCAAAGAATCCGAGGTGATTAAGTAGTGCCAGATGAGAAAAAAGAATTAATACAATTAAAAAATATTGTTAAAAGCTATCAAAATGGTGATCAGGAGCTACAGGTCCTAAAAGGTGTGGATTTGACTGTATATGAAGGTGAATTTGTCGCTATTATGGGGCCTTCTGGATCAGGAAAATCAACCCTGATGAATATTATTGGCTTATTAGATAGACCAACCTCAGGTGATTATCGTCTCAATGGGACTCAGGTTGAGCTCTTAAATGATCGAAAGCTAGCTAAGGTGAGAAACGAAGAGATCGGCTTTGTCTTTCAGCAGTTCTTTTTACTAGCAAAGCTAAATGCCCTACAAAATGTTGAGCTTCCTTTGATTTATGCGGGAGTTGGGGTATCAAAGCGTCGTGAATTGGCTAAGCAATTTTTAGAAAAGGTTGAGCTTGGTATGCGAATGAAGCATTTGCCATCGGAGTTATCAGGTGGTCAAAAGCAGCGGGTTGCGATTGCAAGAGCTTTGGTTAATAGCCCGTCTATTATCTTAGCTGATGAGCCAACTGGTGCCTTAGATACAAAGACTGGTGAGCAGATTATGAGGCTTTTGACGGAGCTGAATAAGGAAGGAAAAACCATTATTATGGTTACTCATGAGCCGGAGATTGCGGACTTTGCCACTCGAAAAATTGTTATTCGTGATGGTGAAATCACAGCTGATACAACAGAAAGTGTCAGAATTGACTAGGAGGAAAAGTGATGGAAAATTGGAAATTTGCTCTTAGTTCGATCTGGGGGCACAAGCTGCGTTCGATTCTTACCATGCTGGGAATTATTATCGGTGTAGCTGCTGTTGTCATTATCATGGGGCTTGGTGCTGCCATGACAAAGAGGGTTACCGATTCCTTTTCAAATGACCAAAAAGAGGTTCAGCTTTATTTCAAGGCAAAAGGAGATGAGGACAATCCCTACGCAGCCTTTGCAGTGCATGAAAATGAGCAAGAGGTCAAGCCTGAATGGCTAGAGCAGATTGTCAAAGCAATTGATGGGGTAGATTCTTATTACTATACCAATAATTCAACCTCTACCATTTCTTTTGAAAAAAAGAAGATGGACAGTGTGGCCATCACTGGGGTTAGTCAGGATTATTTTAAAGTCAAAAAATATGATATCGTTGCAGGTAGGACGCTAAATAGTAAGGATTATAAAAACTTTTCTCGCATTATCCTATTAGATACTGTCTTGGCTGACGAATTATTTGGCAAAGGTAATTATGAACAGGCTCTAAATAAGGTGGTTAGTCTAGATAGTAAGGACTACCTTGTAGTAGGTGTTTACAAGACTGATCAGGAGGTTGTTTCGTTTGCTGGTGGGATTTCTGGAGGAGCCATTATGGCCAATACCCAGGTGGCCTCAGAATTTCATGTTAAGGAAATTGGCTCTGTCTATCTTTATATTGGCGACGTTAAGCGAAGCCTTGAATTAGGAAATCAAGCAGCTGCTATGCTGACCACATTGTCTCATGTTAAGGAGGGCGAGTACGCTGTTCCTGACAATAGCCAAATTATTAATGACATTAACGCACAATTTAGTATCATGACCACAGTTGTTGGGTCCATTGCAGGAATTTCCCTTCTTGTGGGTGGTATTGGTGTTATGAACATCATGCTGGTATCTGTAACAGAGCGTACACGTGAAATTGGCTTGCGAAAAGCCTTGGGAGCAACGCGCTTGAAGATACTTAGCCAATTTTTGATTGAATCAGTGGTGTTGACGTTAATTGGCGGTCTTTTAGGGCTGCTGCTAGCACAGATGTGTGTAGGTGTGCTAGGAAATGCGATGCAATTAAAGGGAGCAGCTGTTTCCTTAGATGTTGCGGCTGTAGCTATTATCTTTTCGGCATCAATTGGTATTATTTTTGGATTGCTGCCAGCAAACAAAGCAAGCAAGCTTGATCCGATAGAGGCTTTGCGCTATGAGTAGCTTTGGTGTTTCACATTCGTTGTTAAAGAAGCTGTTTAAGATTCTTGGTGGCCTATCAATTCTGTTCTCCGTCATGCTTGTTGTCTACCTTATTAGGCAGTTAGATATTATTAATAATCCAAAGGCTTTAGCCCATTTAATCAAGGATCATCTCCTTATCGGTGCCATTTGCTTTTTTATCTTGCAAATTGTGCAGGTAGTTGTTCCTATTATTCCTGGTGGTGTGACAACAGTCGTTGGCTTTCTAGCCTTTGGTCCTATATTAGGCTTTATGTTAAATGTGTTTGGTATCTGCATTGGGTCCTTTATTCTGTTTAAGCTGGTGAGGACATACGGAAAGCCTTTTATCTTACTGTTTTTAAGTAAGGAGCAGCTACACTTTTATGAAGAGAAGCTATCAACGAAATTGTTTGAGCGCTTCTTTATTCTCAATATGATTTCTCCTCTAGCTCCTGCTGATGCTCTCATCATGATCACTGGATTGAGTCAGATGACCTACAAGCGCTTTTTACTGATTATCCTAATTTGTAGGCCCATTTCAATTTTGACCTTCAGTTATTTTTGGATTTATGGTGGGGAGTTCCTCAAGCATATCCTGATGCATTATTAGTGTGACGCTTAGCCAATACCTCAGCTTTAAAAGCAAGGTGGCTAAGTCATATTGGTAAAAAAAGGACGAGTGCCTGCATGTGCAGGGACAGTCCTTTTTGATATGATTATCAGTCTGTCTTGCCTTTTTGATGTGAAACAAATTGCTCCTTTGACGAGTGGTTATGCTTGCTTGATCAAATTATTGATGATTAAGTAAGGGTCACTAGAGTAGGCTAGCTTGGAACTGTATGCTTTCATAAAAGCAGCTGCCTACTATTTGACGTCAGCTAAGCAGCTAAGCTGATTGAAGGCTTTGAGCAGTAGCCAGCTTAGTCATCATAATCCTAAAAAGTGTCAAGAAAAAAACTTGACACACAATCAAAAGTAAAGTATACTGGTTAGGTAAGAAATGAGCAAGACTACATTTCTTGACTATTATCATTTAAAGAAAAGAGACATATTAAAATGGCAGTAAAAATCCGTTTAACTCGTATGGGTTCTAAGAAAAAACCTTTTTACCGTATCAACGTTGCAGATTCACGTGCACCACGTGATGGTCGTTTCATCGAAACAGTTGGAACTTACAACCCACTTGTAGCTGAAAATCAAGTAACTCTTAAAGAAGATCGCGTTCTTGATTGGCTAGGAAAGGGTGCACAGCCTTCTGATACAGTTCGTAGCCTTCTGTCTAAAGCTGGGGTTATGGCTAAATTCCACAATCAAAAGTTTTCTAAGTAATAAAAGCCTATGGATACCATTGAAAATCTCATTATCGCTATTGTGAAGCCCTTGATTTCACAACCAGATAAGCTTACTATTAAAATTGAAGATACTCCGGATTTTTTAGAGTACCATCTTGACTTGGATGCTCAAGACATCGGTCGTGTTATCGGAAAGAAAGGTCGTACCATCACAGCGATAAGATCGATTGTCTATTCGGTTCCAACTTTAGGAAAAAAGGTTCGATTAGTTATTGATGAAAAATAAGCTCTATTTTGAACAAGACTAATCTTAAAGCCTTGCTAGTTCTGTCTAGCAGGCTTTTTTTGTATCTTGAATCGTCAGGTCAAGACACAAAAGCAAGAACTCTATCTGACAGAGGTATCTGTATAACATCTTATGTATAACAATAGATCAAGCAGGAGGTTAAAAGATGAAATATGGGTATATACGCGTATCAACGAAAGAACAAAACATAGACAGACAGCTAAGTGCTATTTTAAAAGAAGTCGGTGACATGAAACAAATCTACATTGATAAGGCTAGCGGAAGGGACTTTGAGCGCAAGAAATACAAAAGACTGATCAGAACACTAAAGGAGGGTGATGAGCTCTATATAAAATCCATCGACAGACTGGGTAGAAGCTATGATGACATCATCAAAGAATGGCATCTCATCACCAAAGTGAAAAACGTTGACATCATCGTTTTAGATTTTCCCTTACTGAATACCAAACATCAAATCAATAATTTGACGGGAAAATTTTTATCGGACATCGTGTTACAAATCTTGTCTTATGTGGCTCAGATCGAAAGAGAAAACACTCATCAAAGACAAATGGAAGGCATCAAAGAAGCAAGGAAAAGAGGGGTTAAATTTGGACGAAGCAAAAAAGAAGTGCCTAAACAGTTTGATGATGTCGTCACGATGTGGGTCGATAAAAAAATCAGTCTAAGGGAAGGAGCAAAGCTTCTTGATGTCAGCCATACGACATTTTCCAAATGGATTCAAGAAAAGGGATATATGAGAGAAAAGAAAAAGAACCTTGATAAAATAAAGGCTCATAAGTGATAAAAAAGGTATAAATTAGTAAAAAAAGGTAGACTTTAATTTACAATTAAAAGTTGTAAACTAAAGTCTGTGACACATTGCTTAAAAGTCATTAATACCAAAGCAATTTACATCATAAAATTGCTTTTTTTATTATACCAGAAAGTGTCATGTAAAGTCTACTATTGTTTACAATTGTCATTAAAATATGTGAAATGGAGTTGTTAAATGAGACGAAAAAGAAAACTTCATAACATATTGTCATTGTTTTTAGTTTCTTTGCTTGTATTTGGAACAGTAGCACCGGCTGTTAAGGTCTTTGCTGAACCAATAGACACATTAACAGCTGAGCCAGCAGAACAAGCTAAGCTAGAGACCAATGATAATACTGATGAAGTAAACACGCAGAAAAATGAAACGACGGTAAGTAGTAGTGAACCATCAACTGAACCTCATGCAGAGATATCACATGAGGATAAGGGCAATGCTGTTGAAGCTAATATCTCTGACGAAGAAGCATTCGATGGCATGCAAAGGACAGCCAATGGTGTAACGGTAACCATAAATGCTGCTAAGGGTGTTTTTCCAAAAGGCACAACGGTTAAGGTGACAGATGTAGCAAAAGAAGATGTTAAGGCTATTATTTCAAATAAGGCGAAGCATGTTAAGGATGTGGCTGCAGTCGATATTACTTTTTACCACAATGGACAAGAAATTGAACCAAAGGGTAAGGTAGATGTCAAGCTTGCTACTCAAAAGGAGGTAGCAGGTGAGGAGCATAAGGTTGTTCATATCAAGGATAACAAGGAAGTTGAAGAGATTAGCACATCAAGCTCGACTAATGCAAGCTTTAAGGCTGACAGCTTTTCAATCTATGTCATCGTTGGAACAGATAAGCCTAGTGAACAACCAGAAACAGGTAAGCCGATAGAAAAACCAACCAGAAGGTATGAGTTTTACAGTCAGGGTAAGGTCGTTAATACTCAAATCCTTAAAAACGGTGAAAAATTACTTGAGCCATCAATTCCAAGCCTAATGGACAATGTTTTTGTTAACTGGAGTAATAAAGATGGTAGTGAGTTTAATGGCTTTGGTACCATCAATGATATTAGCAAAAAAGAAACTGTAGCCTTATATGCTAATTATACAAAAAAGCTAGCCATCAGATTTCATAATACCGTTGAAAAAAATATAATCGTGAAGGTGGGCGAAGAGGGCAAAAAGGTCAAAACAGACGATGTTTTCTTTGAAGTGTCCGTTGGCAACTATATTAACGGGTGGTCTAAAACACCTGATGGGACAGAGCCTGTCGGAAAGGAAATAACGGTAGGTGATCAGGATATTGATTTATACCCATTGATTACAGGTGGCCATTGGCTTTTCTTTAATGGAAATGAAAATGGTGGCAATCTTATAACGAAGCCCCTAGAGCCACAGTTTGTAAAGGAAGGAGCTAAGCCTAGTAAGGTTATCCCGGAAAGAAAGGGCTATGACTTTGCCGGCTGGTATGAGGATAAGGACTGTACAAAAGCACTCGATTTTAATAAAACCCTTTCTGAAAACAAAGAAATCTTTGCAAAATGGACGCCAAAGGCATCAAGCTATACGATACGAATTTGGCAACAACGATGTGTTAATGGTCAGTTTGTGCCAGATCATTATGTCTTGAATCATGTCAAAACGGTAGATGGTATATCAGATAGCTCTATCATAAAGGCTGCTGCTGAAAAATTAGCAACCAATTATGTTGAAGAATTAGCGAAAAAAGGTGATAGAAGAAACTGGTATGACTACTATCATTATGATTTTAATGCTGCTAAAACAACAATAGAACATGACAAGGTAAGAGGTGATGGAAGCTCTATTGTCAATGTTTATTATGATTTACACCCTTATACGTTTAAATACTACTTGAATAGTAAAAATGATAAACTAGATATCAATAACTATGACCTGCAATTGACGGTTAATGGTGAGCCATATTCTAAAGATGATTTTTATATCGTTAACAATGTTCATTTGGGTGAAGTGATAGATGACAGGAGACCAGATATTATTGTTAAACGTAAAGATGAAAAGGTAGAAGAAAGGGTCCGCATTGGCTGGGAGGCAGATCATGGTAGCAATCACCACTATTATTTGTTCAAGTCTGATTGGGAAAATAAGGCACATGGTGTTCCGCCACAATTGTTAGTAAGGGAAACTGAACCTGGTTTTGACATGTTGAACTTTTATCCTCTGTTTTCTACTGGAAAAATGATAAAAATTGTAAGGTTTGACTACTTTGAAACATTGGAAAAAGGGATTTATGAAGAACGTCGTGAGGAAGAAGAGAGTTCTATTACCGCTGCCTTTTCTTTTGGAAATCAAACTGGCTTTACAAGAGTACCATCAGATCAATCATATTCTGCCAAAATAAAGGTTAAAAGACCTGATGGTCGTACCGAAGAAGTGACTATTCCTGACAAAAAAGAACAGGTTGATCGTCAAACTTTCCACAATATTTATAATAGAAACTCTTACGAGCTGACATTCTTTAATAAGGATGTGGTTGAAAAATCATATAAGGGTGATCAGGCTATTCTTTATGGAACTAATATTCACGATAAGCTTTACACACCCAAAAAGCCACTTGATTTAAGTGAATTATACACCTTTAAAGGCTGGGCAAATAAAAAAGGTGACGTTTATGATTTGACTAAGTATAAGAAAATGCCGGCAGGAAATCTAGTTCTTTATGCCAAATGGGGCATTAAACAGGTAACTGTAACCTTTGACAGTAATGGTGGGACGCCAGTTGCTCCTCAAACCATAAATGCAGGAGAGGCTGTACCAATGCCGAAAGCCCCAACACGAGATAACTTTAAATTTGCAGGTTGGGTCTTGCCAAACGGCTCACCATTTAACGTTAATACGCGATTGACTGAGGATACAAGGTTAATTGCAAGATGGCTGGATAAGAGCGCCATTACCGTTGAATATGATCCAGGAACTGGAGCAAAAGCACCAGTTGATAGCAATAGATACATGGATATTTCCAACGCCAGAGTATTGGAAGCACCAAAAACATTACCAAAGGATAAGTTCTTTAGAGGCTGGGAGCTTGATGGAGTGGTGTATTATCCAGGACAATTTATGTTATTAAACTCACAGCTTGCTAAGAAGCAGCCAAACGGTACTTATAAGGTTACGTTACGTGCAGTCTATAGTGATGCAGCAGAAAAAACAAAGCTTATTTACCATTCAAATTTTGGTGATCATAAGACTGTTGAAGAAGACTATATCAATAACAGTGATGTCAAAATCTTAGGTATTAAGGATCTGCATTTTGAAAGGGAAGGCTATGACTTTATAGGCTGGAACACCAAGGCAGATGGCACAGGGTTATCATACAAGGTAGGCGATGATATTAGGGTAGATAATGACCTGCCGCTTCCTAATGAATTGTTTGCACAGTGGAAGAAAAAGGCAAGCAGTAGTGAAGGCAATCATAAGCCTAATAGCACTAAGCCAAATCGTCCGATAGTACCACCGACTACAAATGAAACCAAGCGTCCACATGCTTCAACAGCTACCAAACCGATGAAGCATCAAAATACCATCTTACCAAAGACTGGCGATGAGACCAATCTGTTCTTCTATGCTGGGCTAATGTTCTTATCAGCAAGCTTATGTCTTTTATTGGATATGAGGTATAGAAAAGTTGCAAAGTAGAATGATGCTGTGAGATAAATTTTAACAGCTGACGCAAGGTCTAATCCCTTTAGATAATAAGGATCAAAATGATATAAAAACGACACAATAAAAAAGGTTACTCATGCTGTGATGAGGCTCTCTTGTAGCATTTTCTTGGGACACCTGTGATAACATTGTCGTTTTCCTTTAAGGCGATGATAGCTGTTCTTGCTGGTCGATGAGCCTCTCACCTCTTCTTGAGAGGGCCTATGATGGCCCGATAGGCATAGGGAGACTATTTCCCCATAGGTTGATAGAAGCTGATACTTGTTTTTAAATTCTCAATGTTTCCATAATTATTGTGACAGATTGAACGGTTTTAATCTTCTCAATGCAAGTCAGCTTTGGTTCTACCAAGTATCCCTTTTGCTTGTTGGGCTATAATGAAACACTCCTGATTCTAGTTTATTAGATGCCAGCAGGAGTGTTTTTTGGATGCTTGTCAGCGAGGCGCAAGGCTGTTGTTTAGCAGATTTTTCATTCACTTGACTGAGCTTGGGCAAGGCAGGTCATGATGATTTGTTGATATAGGGGGATCAGGATTCTTTAGTATCAAGGGCTTTGCTTGCTAGGCTTAGCTGCTATAGCTGGGAGATTAATTTTTTGAAAGAGAAGTGCAAAATAAGGCAGAACATGTTACAATAAGGGGAGCTTCAAAGATAGGCTAGAGCGCTTAGGATGATGATATTTATGTCGTGTTGTCATGAAAAAATAGAGGTCTATCAAGCTATAGAGTCTAAGATGATTAGGAGTAAGGATGGAATATTTTAACGTTGGGAAGATTGTCAATACTCAAGGTTTGCAAGGAGAGATGCGAGTGCTGTCTGTGAGTGACTTTACTGAGGAACGATTTCAAAAAGGAGCTAGATTAGCTCTGTTTGACGATAAGGATCGTTTTGTGCAGGAGGTTGAGATTGCTAGCCATCGCAAGCACAAGCAGTTTGACATTATCAAGTTTAAGGGAATGTACCACATCAATGCTATTGAGCAGTTTAAGGGCTGCAGTCTTAAGATTGCTAAAGAGCACCAAGGCAAGCTAGCTGAGGGAGAATTTTACTATCACCAGATTATTGGTTTGGAGGTATATGAAAAGGATCAGCTAGTAGGACAGATTAAGGAGATTTTACAGCCTGGTGCAAATGATGTTTGGGTGGTCAAACGGCAAGGCAAGCGCGACCTGTTGCTTCCTTATATCCCATCGGTTGTTCTTGGTGTTGATATTGAAAAGGGTCGGGTAGACGTTGAGATTATGGAAGGCTTAGATGATGAGGATTGATATTTTAACCCTTTTTCCAGAAATGTTTGCTCCCTTGGAGTGCTCCATTGTTGGAAAGGCTAAGGAAAAGGGACTTTTAGATATTCATTACCACAATTTTCGTGATTATGCGGAGAAAGCTAGGCATGTTGATGATGAGCCATATGGTGGTGGGCAGGGCATGTTGCTGAGAGCGCAGCCCATTTTTGATACCATGGATAGTATTAAGGCTACAAAGCCTCGAGTGATTTTACTAGATCCTGCTGGTAAACCCTTTCATCAGTCTTATGCTGAAGAATTAGCTCTTGAGGAAGAGTTAATTTTTATTTGTGGGCACTATGAAGGCTATGACGAACGCATTAAGACGCTCATTACTGATGAAATATCTCTGGGAGATTTTGTCTTGACTGGAGGTGAGCTGGCTGCTATGACAATGATTGATGCAACAGTGAGACTGATTCCTAATGTGCTTGGAAAGCAAGCCAGTCATCAGGAGGATTCCTTCTCATCTGGGCTCTTGGAGTATCCGCAGTATACAAGGCCATATGATTATCGTGGCATGAAGGTGCCTGATGTCCTAATGAGCGGCCATCATGAGCATATTCGTCTCTGGCGTATGGAGCAAAGCCTAAAGAAGACCTATTTGAGAAGGCCAGATTTATTAGAGACTTATGATTTTTCTGATGAGGAAAAAAGGATTTTTGATAAAATCAAATCGGAGCTAAGTGAAGGAGAGAACTAGTGCAAGAAAGAATATATGATATCACCATCATTGGCGGAGGTCCGGTAGGCTTGTTTGCAGCCTTTTACGCAGGCCTGCGTGGTATGACTGTTAAGATTATTGAAAGCCTGTCAGAGCTAGGAGGACAGCCGGCTGTTCTTTATCCTGAAAAGGTTATCTATGATATTCCAGCCTATCCAGCCCTGACTGGAGCAGAACTAACACAAAAGCTTATTGAGCAGCTAAGCAGATTTGACGATCGCATAGCAGTGTGCCTGAAAGAAGAGGTCCTGTCTTTTGAGAAGGCTGATGGGAACTTTGTTATTCAAACAAGCAAGGCCAGACATTATTCTAAGGCCATTATTGTTGCTTGTGGCAATGGAGCCTTTGCGCCTAGGACCTTGGGCTTAGACAATGAGCAGTTGTTTGCTGATCATAATCTCTTTTATAATGTTCACAGCTTGAATCAGTTTGCTGGTAAGAGGGTTGTGATCTGCGGTGGTGGAGATTCTGCTGTGGACTGGGCTTTAGCCTTAGATGGCCTAGCTAAGAGTGTTACCCTTGTGCACCGGCGAGACGCCTTTAGGGCCCATGAGCATAGCGTAGAATTGTTAAAAAACTCTCATGTTACTACTCTTACCCCCTTTGTTCCCCTTGCCCTCGAAGGAGAAAATAGCTTTGTCAACAAAATGACTATTCAAAAGGTAAAGTCAGAAGAGGTGATGACGCTTGAGCTAGATAGTCTGATTGTTAGCTTTGGCTTTTCAACGTCCAATAAAAACCTAAAGCATTGGAATCTGGATTATAAGCGCTCAAGTCTTCTTGTTTCTCCCCTCTTTGAAACAAGTCAGGAAGGGATTTTTGCAATTGGTGACGCAGCAGCCTATGATGGTAGGGTTGATTTGATTGCCACTGGCTTTGGTGAGGCACCAATTGCTGTCAATCAAGCGATTAAGTATATTTACCCTGATAGGGATAATAGACCTGTTCATTCAACAGCATTGATTGATTAGTTTTATATGATATTTGGTTGAATATTCTGGATACATTGATAAAAATTAAAATAGCTGTGACAAAATGTTCTTTTTATGTTAGAATATTTTCGTGATGCTTTTCACACTATAATATTAAGAGAGGTCATGAAATGACGACAACAAATAAAGAGACCTTTAGTTCATTTATGAATAAGGTCTTAGCTGGTACAGCAATTGCGATTGTAGTTGCACTTATTCCGAATGCTATTTTAGCAACGTTTTTAAAGCCGCTTTTGCCAAATACTGTAGCAGCTGAATTTTTACATATCGTACAGGTTTTCCAATTCTTTACGCCAGTTATGGCCGGTTTTTTGATTGGGCAGCAGTTTAAATTTAACCCAATGCAGCAGCTAGCTGTCGGAGGGGCAGCTTATATCGGTTCTGGAGCCTGGGCTTATACAGAGGTTATCCAAAAAGGTGTTGCCACTGGGACCTTCCAATTAAAAGGGATTGGTGATCTGATTAACATGATGATCACAGCTGCGCTTGCAGTTTTAGCAGTGAAGTGGTTTGGTGATAAATTTGGGTCTCTAACCATTATTTTATTGCCAATTATTATTGGAACAGGTGTGGGCTACCTTGGCTGGAAGCTGCTTCCTTACGTTTCTTATGTGACGACCCTGATTGGCCAAGGCATTAATTCATTCACAACGCTTCAGCCAATTCTGATGTCTATTTTGATTGCCATTGCCTTTGCTCTTTTGATTGTGAGTCCTATCTCAACGGTTGCAATTGGTTTAGCTATCGGCTTAAATGGTATGGCAGCTGGTGCGGCCTCAATGGGTATTGCTTCAACAACTGCTGTTCTTGTGTGGGCAACTCTTAAGGTGAATAAATCAGGTGTTCCAATTGCCATTGCCCTTGGTGCTATGAAAATGATGATGCCAAACTTCTTAAAACACCCAGTTATGGCTATTCCAATGATAATGACAGCTATTGTTAGCTCTTTAACCGTTCCAATGTTTAATCTGATTGGAACACCAGCCTCATCTGGCTTTGGTCTTGTTGGTGCAGTTGGTCCTATTGCTTCACTTGCAGGTGGCAGCAATATTGTGATCATTATCATTGCTTGGTTGGTCATTCCATTTGGAGTTGCTTTTGTGGTACATAAACTTTGTAAGGATATCTTAAAGCTTTACAAAGAAGATATTTTTGTATTTGAAGGATAAGAGGAAAAAGCATGTTAGTTTATATTGCAGGCTCAGGAGCTATGGGCTGTCGATTTGGTTACCAAATCTCAAAAACAAACAATGACGTTATTTTACTGGATAATTGGGAAGCACATATTCAAGCGATTAAAGAGAATGGCTTGAAGATTTCAGGTGATGTAGAGGAAACCGTAAAGCTTCCTATCATGAAGCCAACGCAGGCAACTGAGCAGGCTGATCTCATTATCTTGTTCACCAAAGCCATGCAGCTGCCACAAATGCTGACTGATATTAAAGGCATTATTGGCCCTGAAACCAAGGTGCTTTGCCTATTAAATGGTCTTGGACACGAAGATGTGATTCGTCACTATATTCCAGAGCATAATATTTTGATGGGTGTTACCGTTTGGACAGCGGGTCTTGAAGGGCCTGGTCAGGTACACTTACAAGGAGTTGGTGCGCTTAATCTACAAAGTATGGATCCAGCAAACCAAGAGGCAGGACATCAGATTGCTGACTTGCTAAATGACGCTCAATTGAATGCAACTTATGATGATAATGTTGTCCCAAATATTTGGAGAAAAGCCTGTGTCAATGGTACAATGAATTCAACCTGTGCCTTACTTGATTGCACGATTGGTGAGTTGTTTGCCAGCGAAGATGGTTTAAACATGGTCAAAGAAATCATTCATGAGTTTGTTATTGTTGGTCGTGCTGAAGGCGTGGAGCTTAACGAAGAGGAAATCAGAGCTTATGTGATGGAAACCTCAGTGAAGGCTGCTCACCACTACCCATCAATGCATCAGGATCTTGTTCAAAATCACCGCTTGACTGAAATTGACTTTATCAACGGTGCGGTAAATACCAAGGGTGAAAAGCTTGGTATCGATACCCCTTATTGCCGCTTGATTACACAGCTAGTCCATGCCAAAGAGGATATTTTGAAGATCAAATAGGTTTAGACATAAGGAATCTGGGACAAAACAATTTCTCAGTACAGTAAAACGAGAGGCTCACAATAGGTGAATCTCTCGTTTTGTCTTGTTGGCTAAAAAGACTTTGTTTTAGAATCTTAGTATGAGGCAACGGCAGCAAATCCGTTGCTTTTTGACGTTGTAAGAGACTGGTGAGCGCTTTTTGAGGCTCTAATCAAGAAAGAGGAGGTTAACCATTAGCCTACAGCTATTGATGCGGGCAATGACTGATCAATCGGCAGTTATCGTCAAGGCAATGTGGGTACAAGATTGATTTTGAATGTTTTTGGAAGATAGTGCTTGACTTTGGAATAAAGTGTAGTATAATAGAACTGTAAACGATTTCAGACAAAGGGGTGGTTTTATCTTAAAATCAAAACGAAAACAGCTCATTATGGCAAAAATCACAGCTGAAAATTACGTTGCGCTAGAGGATTTAATGCAGCTGTTAAGCTCGTCAGAATCCACTGTTCGTAGAGATTTAGATGAGCTGGAGCGTGAGGGGAAGCTTCATCGGGTGCATGGAGGAGCAGAGCTTTTTCATTCCTTACAGGAGGAATTATCCAATCAGGAAAAATCTGTCAAAAACAGTCAAATTAAAGAGAGGATTGCTCAAAAGGCAGCAGAGCTGATTTTTGATAACGATGTCATCTTTATTGATGCTGGGACAACAACCGAATTTCTCCTTCCTTTTTTACAATCAAAAAAAGTAACAGTAGTGACTAATTCTATTCACCATGCGACTAGACTGGTAGATATGGCGATTAAGACCATTATTATTGGTGGCTATGTCAAGCAGACAACAGACGCAAGCATTGGTCATGTTGCTTTGGAGCAAATTAAGCAAATGAATTTTGATAAGGCTTTTCTAGGTATTAATGGCATTGATGAGGCATTTTTAACCACTCCAGATATGGAGGAGGCTGTTATTAAAAAAGCTGTCATTGCCAATGCTAAAATCACCTATGTATTAGCTGATGCAACGAAGCTTGGTCATGTTTCTTTTGTTAAGGTAGCTCCAATTGATAGGGTTGAAATCATTACAGAGAAATCTTCGACAGTAATGCTGAAGAAAATCAAGGAAAAAGCGAAGGTAATTGCACTATGATTTACACAGTAACCTTAAATCCTTCTATAGATTTTATTGTCAGAATAGACCAATTAGATATTGGAGCGGTTAACCGCATGGTCAGTGACGATACATTTGCAGGAGGAAAGGGGATTAATGTTAGTCGCATTCTACAGCGATTAGGCATTGATAATACAGCGACTGGCTTTTTAGGCGGCTTCACTGGGCGTTTTATCAAGGAAAGTCTAGCTGCTGAGAGCATCAATACTGACTTTGTGACGGTTGATCAGGATACGCGGATCAATGTTAAGATCAAATCAGCAGAGGAGACGGAGATTAATGGCCTTGGACCAGTGATTTCAAGGCAGCAACTGGATCATTTAAAGGCTATATTAGCAAATGTGTCAGCAGAGGATATCGTTGTTTTTGCAGGCTCAGCGCCTTCAAGCCTAGGCAATGATGTCTATAAGGAATTGATTCCATTGGTCAGACAAGCTGGTGCACAGGTGGTCTGTGATTTTGAAGGACAGACCTTGCTAGATTCATTAGCGTATCACCCATTGCTCGTAAAGCCTAATAACCATGAGCTAGAAGCCATTTTTAACGTCAGCTTAAATGGGCTAGACGACGTCGAGACATATGCTCGTAAGGTCCTTGACATGGGAGCCCAGCATGTTATCGTTTCGATGGCTGGTGATGGCGCCTTGCTGGTCACTCAGGAAGCCGCTTATTTTGCTAAGCCTATTAAAGGGCAGGTGAAGAATTCTGTTGGAGCTGGTGATTCGATGGTGGCAGGCTTTACAAGTGCCTTTGTCAAAAGCCACAGTCCACTAGAGGCTCTAAAATGGGGAGTGGCCTGCGGAACAGCAACTGCTTTTTCAGATGATTTAGCAGTAATTGATGATATTAAAAAAACATATAATGAGGTTGAGGTAGAGGTTCGATGAAAATACAGGATTTATTAAGAAAAGACATCATGATTCTTGATTTGCAGGCTATTTCAAAGGAGGCTGCAATTGATGAAATGATTACAGAACTAGTAGAGCATGGGATTGTACATGACTTTGATGTGTTTAAAAAGAGTATCTTAGCTCGCGAGGAGCAAACCTCAACAGGTCTTGGTGATGGCATTGCTATGCCGCATTCAAAAAATGTTGTCGTTGACCAGCCAGCAGTGCTCTTTGCAAAATCTAACAAGGGCGTTGATTACAAATCCTTAGACGGTCAGCCAACTGATCTGTTCTTTATGATTGCAGCACCTCAAGGGGCAAATGATACTCACTTAGCGGCCTTAGCCGAATTATCCCAGTACCTATTAAAGGATGGCTTTGCAGATCAATTGCGAAAGGCAACAAGTCCAGACGAAGTGATTGCTGTCTTTGATGCGGCTTCTGATCAGAAAGAGGTAGCTTTTGTTCCTACAAATGCTCAGGAGTTTATCGTTGCTGTGACAGCTTGTACGACAGGTATTGCTCATACCTATATGGCAGAAGAGGCCTTGAAAAAGCAGGCTGCACAGATGGGTGTTGGCATCAAGGTTGAAACCAACGGTGCTTCAGGGGTTGGCAATCGCCTGACAGCTGATGACATCAAACAGGCCAAGGGAGTGATTATCGCTGCTGATAAGGCGGTTGAGATGGATCGCTTTGATGGTAAGCAATTGATTGCTCGTCCTGTAGCAGATGGTATTAAGAAAAGCGAGGAATTGATTTCACTGATTTTAAACAATGCTGGTAGTGTTTATCATGCCAAGAATGGCGCTGCTGAACAAGCAAAAGCAGCTCAAAAGACAAGCCTAGGCGGAGCCTTCTACAAGCACCTGATGAGTGGTGTATCACAAATGCTGCCATTTGTAATTGGTGGTGGAATCCTAATTGCTCTTGCCTTCTTGCTTGACAACATGCTTGGGGTACCAAAGGATCAGCTGTCTAATTTGGGATCCTACCATGAAATAGCAGCTATCTTTAAAAATATTGGTGGTGCGGCCTTTTCATTCATGTTGCCAGTGCTAGCAGGCTATATTGCTTATTCTATCGCTGAAAAGCCAGGTCTTGTGGCAGGCTTTGTGGCAGGTGCCATTGCTTCTAGCGGTCTTGCTTTTGGAAAGGTTCCATTTGCTGCTGGCGGTGAGGCTAGCCTATCATTAGCGGGAGTACCGTCTGGATTTCTTGGTGCGCTTGTAGGTGGCTTTCTTGCAGGGGGTGTAATTCTTGCTCTTCGTCAAGTGCTTGCAGGGCTTCCGCGTTCGCTTGAAGGGGTCAAGTCAATCCTTCTTTACCCATTACTTGGTGTTCTTGTGACAGGTCTTTTGATGCTGCTGATCAATATTCCTATGGCAGCTATCAATACAGCATTGAACCACTTCTTAGAAAGTCTGTCAGGCAGCTCTGCAGTTCTTATGGGACTTCTTGTTGGCGGCATGATGGCTGTTGATATGGGTGGTCCAGTGAATAAGGCAGCCTATGTCTTTGGTACAGGAACACTTGCTGCAACCGTTGCAAGCGGTGGATCAGTTGTTATGGCTGCTGTCATGGCAGGTGGTATGGTGCCTCCTCTAGCTGTTTTTGTGGCAACACTCTTATTTAAGGACAAATTTACCAAGGAAGAGCGTGAATCTGGCTTGACCAATATTGTTATGGGACTTTCTTTCATTACAGAAGGAGCTATTCCGTTTGGTGCAGCAGACCCAGCACGCGCTATCCCAAGCTTTATTGCGGGCTCTGCCCTAACAGGTGCTCTTGTTGGTCTGGCAGGTGTCAAACTAATCGCACCGCATGGTGGTATCTTCGTTATCGCTTTGACAAGCAATCCTTTCTTATACCTATTGTTTGTCGCTATTGGAGCAGTGGTTTCTGGTATTCTCTTTGGCGCACTTCGTAAAAAAGCTTAGTTACTGGCTATAAAGCCACAAGTACTAGGGAAAGCTTCTGAATTAGAACAGTTTTTCCCTAGTCTTAATAAAACATCAGACGCATGACATCAGCCTGTTTTTACATGATGTCGTGCGTTTTGTTTGTTGCTAGTAGTGATGACTGGCGAAAAGCTAATATTTAGAGAGAATCAACCTGATCTAGAATAGCTAAGCAGTGACCCAATAGCCCTACTAAGCCACACCAAACGTGCGAAACAGTTATTTCCGAATTATAGTATCAATTAAAGTAGATACTATCAACGTTTTTCCTATAGTAACATCTATCAAAAATAAGACATATTCTTGAAATAGCTAAACATTGAAATCATTTGATTGTAGATATTCCATTTATTTTTTGTATCGCTCCCTTTGCGGAAGCGTGGATTGAAATACAGCAAAGCCTTCTTTTCTTGTTAAAAACTTTTTATGCGCCTGTTGTGGCTGCTAGGTCTTTTTAGAAGTCATAAGGCCTGTTTTTGAGGTGAGCATGTGGTCTGGCTACATTTTGCTTTTAATTTTTGCTATACTAGGTTTAAAAGCAAGGAAGTGAGGATATTTCTGTTGAAGAGGAGGAAAGCTAGAAGAAGCCACAGGGAGGCTAGCTCTTGGCTGGCTGCTGGTATTGTTTTAGGTAGCATGTTGCTTAGCTTTTGGACCTTAGCGTCAGCTAAGGATCACCTTAAGCCTCATGCCAATAGCTCAACCATGCTATTTGTGAGTAGGATTAGTCATTCCGCTCAGGCGGTTGCGCAGCGAAACAAGCTCTATGCCTCAGTCATGATGGCACAGGCTATTTTGGAGTCAGCAAATGGTCAATCTAAGCTAAGTCAAGAGCCCTATTATAATTTTTTTGGTATCAAAGGAAGCTATAAAGGAAAATCAGTTATTTTACCTACCTTGGAAGATGATGGCCAAGGCAACCTTTATCAAATTGACGCTCCTTTTCGGTCCTATGGCAGCTTAACAGCCTGCTTTGAGGATTATGCTAGGGTTTTGAGTGACCCGCTTTATCGCCCTACTCACCGAGGCATTCATACAAGCTATCAGCAGGCCACCGCTAGTTTAACAGGTACATATGCCACAGATACTAGCTATGGCGAAAAGCTCAATCGTATTATAGGGGATTATCAGCTGACTTATTTTGACGCTCCCATACGGTAGCTACCTCCAGCATGACTGATCTAAAGGAATTAATCTCACTTGGTAAAACAATATGCCTTGATTACAAAACCAAGAAACGAAGAAAGGCAAAGGAAGAAAAGCAAGAATTTCTAAAAGTGATGAATAAGCTATCCGATGAAAAAAGAGAAGAAAAGTATCAAGAGGATAAATCAAAATTAGAAAAATTATCATCAAGAAATGAAGAATTAACAATCCTCATTACAAAGCTGTATGAAGACCACGCACTTGGGAAAATTCCTGTAAAACACTTTGATAGATTGTTTAATACCTATGGTACGGAGCAACAAGACTTAGAAAAGCAGATACAGTATTTTGAACAAGAAATAGAAAGCTATCATCAGAGAAAAGTTGACACCAATAAATTCCTAGAAATGATAGAAAAATATACCGATATTGAAGAACTGACAGTACCTATGATAAATGAGTATATAGAAAAAGTTGTCGTCAATGAAGCAACAGGAGGAAGAAAAGGCATAGACAGAAAACAACAAGTAGATGTGTATTTTAACTTTATAGGTAACCGTCAAGTGCCACAGAAAGCTGATATAGAAAAAGGGCTTAAAAATGGTATAATATTAAATATATTGATAATTGTAGAGGTTGTGAATGAATAAAAAATTGGAGGAAATGAGCTTAAAAGAGCTTTGGAAACTGTTTCCAATCTTTTTAGTCGAACATAATAAAGGGTGGATACAATGGTATGAAGAAGAAAAGAAATCAATATTATCAGCAGTGCCGAGTAAAATTATAAAAAGAATATCTCATATCGGCAGTACAGCTATATTAGAAGTATGGGCAAAAAATATTGTGGATATATTGGTTGAAGTAAATGACAAGGCGGATTTAGATATTGTTAAAAATATTCTCATAAATAATGGTTGGCTTTGTATGAATATGACTGAAACCCGCATTATATTAAATAAGGGATACACAGAACATGGATTTGCAGAAAAAGTATTCCATCTTCATATTAGAATTGTTGGAGATAATGATGAGCTGTATTTTAGAGATTATTTGAATGAGCATAAGGAAATAGGAAAAGAATATGAAATCTTAAAACTATCGCTTTGGAAAGAATTTGAACATGATAGAGATGGATATACTGAGGCAAAAACAGATTTTATAAGAAAATATACAAATTTAGCAAAAAGTTTATATGGGAAAAGATATTAACCAAATTAGAAGTTGTAAATTATTAATTAGAGGAGCATTATGAAAAAAATATATATGTATTAGATACAATGGCAGATTGGGAGAATGGATATTTCTTACAAGGCTTGACCTTACAAAAAATGGCGGGAGCGTTAAAATATGAATTACAAACTGTTTCAGTATCTAAGAGAGCAATTAAAACTGCTGGAGGAATTACCATTGTTCCAGATATTACTTTAGAGGAAATTGATGAAACACAAGCTGGAGCATTATTATTGATTGGAGGAGATACTTGGCAGGAAAAGTCAAATCAACCGATACTTGAAGTTGCTAATTCGTTTCTTAAAAAGAATATATTAGTAGCTGCTATTTGTGGTGCTACTTTAGGTTTAGCAAATAATGGAATTTTAAATTCGTATTATCATACAAGTAATGCATTGTTTTTCTTACAAGGAAGTGATAAATACCAAGGAGAGAAATATTATAAAGATACACTTGCGGTTATGGATAAAAATCTAATTACTGCAAGCTCAGCAGGTTCTTTACTTTGGGCAAGATATATCTTTGAAAACTTAAAACTATATTCTCATCAAACTATTGAAGCATGGTATAAATACTTTTCTTCTGGAAAAGTTGAGTGTTTTGGGGAACTTATGAATTCCTTTAATATAGATATATAAATTCCAGTTTATCGAAGTAAAACAATTAAATACAAGCTATAACATAACAGTTCAAGAAACAGTAAATTAAAATGGTTTACTGTTTTTTCTTTACCTGAAAAATAAAGGCGGTTAAATGGAAAATACTAACAGACAGAAGCTAAAGAACAATAGCAGATGTAGCAACTCTTCAAAGGTATTGAAGCTATTACAAGGCGATATAGCAAATAAGACGTAAAAGATCATTAAAAGCATTCGCTTTATGGACTTGCCAAGTCTTTTTGACATTAAAATATTTCGATTTAAAGACAAAAGTTATCAATATGATTAAATTGTTTGTGGATAAGTCTTTTTATGAGCATTCTATGCTATAATTTGTTTATCAAAAAAAGAGGGAATGATGATAAATGGCAAAAAAGAAAGGTAAGCTTACACTTATCAGTCTTTTTGTTCTAGTAGCCTGCTTAGGTGCTTATAGTTCAATTAGACAGTCAGAAAATACATCAGATGTCTCAGCAGAGACTGTTTCAACGTCGTCAACGCAAGCCTTTATTGAAGAGATTGGAGCAACTGCTAGTGTCATTGCTCAGGAAAGAGACTTGTATGCTTCGGTTATGATTGCTCAAGCTATTTTAGAATCAGCTAACGGTAAATCAGCTTTAAGTCAGGCACCTTATTATAATTTTTTTGGTATTAAAGGCGCTTATAATGGGTCATCAGTGACGATGACAACATGGGAAGATGATGGGGCTGGTAATACTTACTACATTGACCAAGCCTTTAGAGCTTATCCGACAATTGCTGATTCCTTATATGATTACGCTAATTTGCTTAGCTCAGATATTTATGCAGGCGCTAGAAGGTCAAATACCTTGTCCTATCAGGACGCTACAGCAGCCCTAACAGGCTTGTATGCTACAGATACTAGCTATAACTGGAAATTAAACAACATCATTGAGACCTACGGCCTAACAGCCTATGATACTGTGAATAATCAGGCACAAGAAGCACTTGCTGCGGCTTCTTCTTTGACCTCTGTCTGGAATCCTTACCGCAAGAGCTACACAGATACTGAAACTCTTGCTGTTGATAAGGCATGGGCACAACGAATGGGCTACTAAACAATAGAAAAATGACTTAGCTCACTTAGCACTCCAAAGCATGGGTAACCATCTGGCCTTGGAGTGTTTTTTTGCTCTAGGAGATTGGTTGGGTGACAAAAAGCAGGCTTATTTATTGAAGTAACAAGGTCTGGAAAAAATTATCCAAAATACTGGTTTAAGTCTACTTTAATATTCGTCAAATCTATGCTATAATGGGTCATATCGCCATTAAGGAGAACGAAATCATGCAATTAGTACGTGAAAAAGAATTTGTCAATCAGTACCATTATGACGCCAGAAATTTAGAATGGGAAAAAGAAAACGGAACACCGGAAACGAACTTTGAAGTAACCTTTCAGTTGATTAATAAAGATGTGGAAAATAAAGAGACAACTATTGTTTCTGTTTTACAATTTGTCATTGTCAAGGAAGAGTTTGTGATTAGTGGTGTGATTTCACAGATGGTTCGTATTTTAGGACGCTTGGTGGATAAGCCTAGTGAATTTACACAAGAGGAGGTCGAATCCTTGGCTGCTCCATTATTAGACATGGTGAAGCGCTTGACCTACGAAGTAACAGAAATTGCCTTGGATCGTCCTGGTATTAATTTGGAGTTTAAAAGTTAATGAAGTTAGCAATAATAACTGATAATACAGCTCATCTTCCAGAGCAGTTAGCGAAGCGTGCCGATATTTTTGTATTAGACATACCTGTAATCATTGATGGCAAAAGCTATGTCGAAGGGCAGAACCTGACCATTGAAGCCTTTTACCAAAGCATGAGAGAATCTCAAGAGCTACCTAAAACCAGTCAGCCCAGTCTTTCTGAATTAGATGATCTACTAGGTCGTCTGTCTGCTGAGCACTATACTCATGTGATTGGCTTGTTCTTAGCTAGTGGTATTTCAGGATTTTGGCAAAATATTCAATTTCTTATCGAAGAGCACCCTGAGTTGACCATTGCTTTTCCAGATAGTAAAATCACTTCAGCGCCCTTAGGAAGCATGGTTAGAAATGCTTTAGAGTGGTCTCAGCAAGGCTTGAGCTTTGCAGAGATTATGGATAAGCTAGAAGAGCAAATCGCTGGAACCACAGCCTTTATCATGGTTGATGATTTGAATCATTTGGTCAAGGGAGGACGCTTATCAAACGGTTCTGCCTTGCTGGGGAATTTGCTCAGCATCAAGCCAATTCTTCGCTTTGACAGTGAAGGAAAGATTGTCGTCTATGAAAAGGTCAGAACGGAAAAAAAGGCCATGAAGCGCTTGGTTGACATCTTAAAGGAATTGACAGATAGTGGTCAGTACGAGGTATCAATTATCCATTCCAGAGCGCAGGATAAGGCTGATACCTTAAAGCAGCTCTTGCTAGATAATGGCTATACCTGCCCTGTTGAGGAGGTTCATTTTGGTGCAGTGATTGCAGCCCATCTTGGAGAAGGAGCAGTTGCTTTTGGAATAACGCCTCTTGTCTAAAGGGAGCGACTTGCCAATTACCAAGCTGAGCTTGATATGACAGCCCTTAACGAGAAGCATATGACAAGGCTCTAGGAGCCTTTAGGTGGTAGATTAGAACATGATAACATTAATGACAATGCCTTCTGAATTTCAGAAGGCTTTACCAATAGTGAAAAAAATAAAGCAGGCTGGCTTTGAGGCCTATTTTGTTGGTGGAAGTGTGAGGGATAGCTTATTAAACAGGCCGATTCATGATGTTGATATAGCTGCCAGCTGCTATCCCGAGGAGACAAAGGCTATTTTCCCAAGAACGATTGATGTTGGGATTGAGCATGGCACAGTGCTTGTTTTAGAAAATGGCAGTGAATATGAGATCACAACGTTTCGAACTGAGGACGTTTATGTGGATTATAGACGCCCTAGTCAGGTATCCTTTGTTCGGTCCTTGGAAGAGGATTTAAAACGAAGGGATTTTACTGTCAATGCTCTTGCCTTAGATGAGGACGGACAGATTATTGATATCTTTAATGGCTTAGAGGATCTAAAGCATAAGCTTCTAAGAGCTGTTGGCAGGCCTCAGGAGCGCTTTGAGGAGGATGCCCTGCGGATTATGCGAGGTTTTCGGTTTGCTGCCAGCTTAGATTTTGATATTGAGGCTGAGACCTTTGAAGCAATGAAAAGCCATGCTCCCTTGCTGGAGAAGATTTCTATTGAGCGCTCTTTTATTGAGCTTGATAAGCTTTTAATGGCTCCCAAATGGCGTAAAGGTATCTTAGCTATGATAGCGTGTCAGGCCTTTAACTACCTGCCAGGATTAGTGGGCAAGGAAGAAGCCCTGCAAAAGTACCTGAAAACCTTAGCAGCGGATTATGTGTTTCAGGACAATCATCAGGCTTGGGCTTATTTGCTGGTTATGCTGGAGCTTGATCAGCCTAAAGCCTTTTTAAAGGCTTGGAAAACCTCTAATGATTTTCAGCGTAGGGTTACGATGATGGCCTCTCTTTATCAGATTCGCCAAGAAAGACAGCTAGAAAAATGGGATATTTACTCGTTTGGCAAGGACTTGGCTTTACTCGTTGACGATTTACGACAGGCACAGGGCTTGGTCAGTGAGGCCAAGCGTGTTGAGAGCTTGTATCAGGAGCTGACGATCCATGATAAGCATGATATTGTGGTCAATGGCTCTTATCTGATTCGTGAGCTTGGAATGAAGCCAGGACCACAGTTGGGAATGCTCTTAAATCAGATTGAGCAGGCCATTGTAGAAGGGCGTTTAGCCAATCAAAGAGATCATATTGAGGCTTTTGTTAGAAGGGAACTACTAAATGAGTGATTTTATCGTTGAACATCTGACGAAGTCTGTTGGAGATAAGACCGTTTTTCAGGATATTTCCTTTATTATTCATGCTGGTGATCGCATTGGCATTATTGGTGTCAATGGGACAGGAAAAACAACGCTGCTTGATGTTATTTCTGAAAAGGTAGGCTTTGATGGTGACCGCTCACCTTTTTCAAAGGCAAATGACTATCGTATATCTTATTTAACGCAGGAGCCGGACTTTGATGATGATCAGTCTGTTTTAGATACTGTTCTTTCCTTAGAATTAAAGGAAATGCAGCTGATTCGCCAATATGAGCTGTTAATGGCAGACTATTCAGACAGCAATCAGGAAAAGCTGGCAGAGGTGATGACTGAGATGGATCGATTAGATGTTTGGTCGATCGAAAGTGAGGTTAAGACGGTCTTATCAAAGCTTGGTATTGTTAATCTGGATCAGAGAGTGGGTGATCTGTCCGGTGGTATGAGACGCCGGGTACAGCTGGCTCAGGTCTTACTTGGGGCCAGTGATTTGTTACTGCTAGATGAGCCGACCAATCATTTGGATATTGATACCATCGCTTGGTTAAGCCATTATTTAAGGACCTCTAAAAGAACCGTTCTGTTTATTACACATGATCGCTATTTTTTGGATAGTATAGCCACACGTATCTTTGAATTGGATAAGGCTCATGTGACTGAATATCAGGGCAATTACCAGGATTATGTGCGTCTGAAGGCTGAGCAAGACGAGCGCGAAGCAGCTCATTTGCATAAGAAAAAGCAGCTCTATAAACAGGAGCTGGCTTGGATGAGGACACAGCCACAGGCGCGTGCGACCAAGCAGCAGGCCAGAATTAACCGCTTTGAACAGTTAAAAAAGGACCTTCATCAGGAAAGGCCTATAGATCAATTAGATATGGCCTTTGAAGCCAGTCGTATTGGCAAGAAGGTCATTAATTTCAAAGAGGTTTCCTTTGCTTATGGTGATCAGACCATTATGGAGCATTTTAACCTGATTATTCAAAATAAGGACCGTATCGGAATTGTTGGAGCTAACGGTGCTGGAAAGACCACCCTGCTTAGCTTGATGACTGGTGACTTAAAACCAACAGCTGGTCAGCTAGAGATTGGCGAGACGATCCGTATCGGTTATTTTTCACAGCAAATCAAGGATATGGACGGCAGCAAGCGCGTGATTAGCTATTTGCAGGAGGTGGCAGATGAGGTCAAGACCAGTGTTGGCACCACTAGCATCAGTGAGCTTTTGGAGCAATTTCTTTTTCCGCGTTCTAGTCATGGCTCCTTAATCGCTAAGCTATCAGGCGGGGAGAAAAAAAGACTGTATTTGCTAAAGCTCTTGATCGAAAAGCCCAACGTCCTGCTGCTGGATGAGCCGACCAATGATTTGGATATTGCAACCTTGACAGTGTTGGAGCATTTTTTAGCTCAATTTGCTGGGCCGGTCATTACAGTGAGTCATGATCGGTATTTCTTGGATAAGGTTGCAACAAAGGTATTGGCTTTTGAGCATGGAGCTATCAGAGAATACTATGGTAACTATAGCGACTATTTAGATGAAAAGGCTTTTGAAGCAGAGGTCATAGAGCCTGCTGTCAGTGAGCAAAAAGCTGGCACTGACCATCAGGTCACCTCTAAAAAGAGAATGTCCTATCTTGAGAAAAAGGAATGGGCAGCTATTGAAGAAAAGCTAGCTGCTATCGAGCAACAAATAGCTACTATTGAGGAGCAAATGCTCAGAGCGGCAAGTGATTACGACCAATTGGCACAATATCAAAAGGAGCTGGATCAGCGGAATCTTGAGCTGCTTGAAGCCTATGAGCGCTTTGATTACCTAAGCGAATTAGAAGAATAATTAATTATGTGTCAATTTCATATTTTTGTGTTAAACTAGTTATAGACAAAAAGAAGTGCTAGCTTGCGCTTCTTTTCATATCACTATTATTTGGGAGGAAATGAATGTCTTTAATTTGGTCCTATTTAAAAACAAGACCTAAGTGGATTTGTTTGGATATTGTGGGCGGCTTGTTATTTGTTCTGGTCAACCTGGGGCTACCAACAATATTGGCTCGTATGATTGATCAAGGCGTTATGCAGCAGGATCGAAGAGCTCTTTATTTTTGGGCTCTGATGATGTTTATTATCGTACTTTTAGGTGTCATTGGACGGGTGATTTTATCCTATGCTTCGGGTAAGCTAACCACCAACATGATCAAGGATTTACGTAATGACATGTATAGCTGCTTGCAGGATTATTCGCATTCGGAATATGAAAAAATTGGCATAGCCTCCCTGGTTACTCGGATAACAAATGATGCCTTTGTCTTGATGCAATTTGCTGAAATGTCCTTGAGGCTGGGTGTCGTAACTCCTTTGATGATGATCTTTTCAGTGGTGATGATCTTTTTAACCAGTCCATCATTGGCTTGGATTGTGGCTGTTGCCATGCCTTTTTTGGTTATTGTGGTGCTTTATGTTGCGGTAAAGACAAGACCCCTATCAGAAAAGCAGCAGGAGAGCCTTGATCGCATCAACCAATTGGTGCGTGAAAACCTGACAGGTCTGAGAGTTATTCGAGCCTTTGCAAGAGAAGGCTTTCAGGAGGAGCGTTTCAATAAGCGCAATGATCATTATTCTGGTATCTCAAAGAGACTGTTTACCTTGACAGGCTTAACAGAGCCCTTATTTGTACAAATTATCATTGCGATGATTGTGGGGATTGTCTGGTTTGCCTTGGATCCCCTGGCAAGGGGGCAGTTTAAGATTGGTGATTTGGTGGCCTTTATCGAATATAGCTTTCATGCTCTTTTTTCATTTTTAATGTTTGCCAACCTCTTTACCATGTACCCTAAAACAGCAGTGTCAAGCAAGCGTATCAAGGAAGTGCTGGATATGCCGATTTCGATTTCTAAAAATGAAGACGGTATAACAGCGTCTAAAACACGTGGTTACCTAGAATTTGATAATGTGACCTTTGCCTATCCGGGTGAAACGGAAAGTCCAGTTTTACATAACATCTCATTTAAGACTAAGCCAGGAGAGACCATTGCTTTTATCGGCTCGACAGGCTCAGGAAAATCATCTCTGGTTAATCTGATCCCACGATTTTATGACGTGACCTTAGGGAGAATCTTGGTTGATGGCATTGATGTCAGGGATTATCAATTAAAAGCGTTGCGTTCTAAAATCGGCTTTATTCCTCAAAAAGCCCTGCTATTTACAGGAACCATTGAGGAAAACCTAAAATATGGTAAGTCAGATGCCAGCCATAGTGAGCTTGAGCAGGCAACAGAGGTTTCCCAAGCGAAGGATTTTATTGCCAGTCGTGAAAAGGGCTATCAAACCCATCTAGCTGAGGCCGGCAGTAATCTATCAGGAGGGCAAAAGCAGCGCCTGTCTATTGCCAGAGCAGTGGTCAAGCAGCCAGACATCTATATCTTTGACGATTCCTTTTCTGCCCTAGATTACAAGACAGATGCTGAATTGCGCAGACGACTGAAAGAGGTGACGCAAGATGCAACGGTCTTAATTGTGGCTCAAAGGGTGGGCACGATTATGGACGCTGATCAAATCATTGTCCTGGATCAGGGAGAAATTGTCGGCCGAGGCACGCATGAGGAATTGCTCGCAAGCAATGCCATCTATCGTGAAATCGCTAATTCTCAGCTAAACAAAGAAGACATGACAAAAGAGGAGGGGGATTAATGACTGAAAAGCATGTGTTTAGAAGAATTTGGACCTACCTTAGTGCTTATAGGCTCTCACTGATAACTGCCATTACCTTAAAAATAGTGAGTGCTGTGATGAGTGTCTTAGAGCCCTTTGTTCTTGGCTTGGTGATAACAGAGCTGTCTGCAAACCTACTAGACATAGCAAAGGGAGTCTCTGGTGCAGGCGTTAATAAAACCTATATCGCCTTTCTCTTAGCTCTCTATATCATTAGGGCCCTTGTTTACGAGTTAGGCTCTTATGGTTCAAACTATTTTATGACAAGGGCTGTGCAATCAGGCATTCGTGATCTTCGTCGAGACCTCAGTCAAAAAATTAATCGTAT
This sequence comes from Streptococcus equi subsp. zooepidemicus, assembly GCF_015689395.1. NCBI lineage: Bacteria > Bacillati > Bacillota > Bacilli > Lactobacillales > Streptococcaceae > Streptococcus > Streptococcus equi. The sequence continues at coordinate 1,239,060 of NZ_CP065054.1, read as the reverse complement.
CCCTGTGTCTTATTTTGATAAGCATCAGTTCGGCGATATGCTAGGCCGGTTTACCTCTGATGTTGAGACAGTCTCTAATGCCTTACAGCAGTCCTTTTTACAGATTGTTAACGCCTTTTTTACCCTTATTTTGGTGGTTGGCATGGTCTTGTATATTAATGCACCCCTAGCCTCTGTTGTGATTATCGCTATCCCGTTGATATATGCTGCTTCTCGATTTGTTTTAAAAAAATCACAGCCTTATTTTAAAGCGCAGGCTAATATTTTGGGAGAAATGAATGGCTTTGTGCAGGAAAATTTGACCGGCTTTAATATTTTAAAGCTGTATGGTCGTGAAGAAACCTCAAAAGAAGAGTTTCATCAGATTACTGAGCGATTACAAGAAGTAGGCTTTAAGGCCAGCTTTATTTCTGGGATCATGATGCCGGTTTTGCATTTTATTTCAGACTCTGTTTACATGATTGTGGCCTTAATCGCCGGCCTACAGGTAATAGCAGGCCGCCTGACAATCGGGAACATGCAGGCCTTTGTTCAGTACATTTGGCAAATCAGTCAGCCCATTCAGACCATAACGCAGCTGGCAGGTCCACTGCAAAGTGCCAAGTCGTCCTTGGAACGTATCTTTGCAGTGCTTGATGAGACTGATGAGATGGCTGTTGCCAAAGAGCATTTAGAACATGATTTAACAGGTCAGGTGTCCTTTAATCAGGTTGATTTTAGCTATACAGCAGACAATCCTCTGATTAGAAATTTCAATTTAGAGGTCAAGCCTGGTGAGATGATCGCCATCGTTGGTCCGACAGGAGCTGGCAAAACCACTCTTATTAATTTGTTAATGCGGTTTTATGATGTGAATAAGGGCTCTATCACAGTTGATGGTCAGGACATTCGTCAGCTGTCACGTCAGGCCTATCGGCGCCAGTTTGGTATGGTGCTGCAGGACGCTTGGCTATTTGAGGGCAGCATTCAGGAAAACTTGCGCTTTGGTAATTTAGAGGCGACTGATGAGCAAATTATCGAGGCTGCTAAGGCTGCCAATGTTGACCACTTTATTAGGACATTGCCAGGTGGCTATCACATGGTGATGAATCAGGAATCTAGCAATATTTCCCTGGGGCAAAAGCAGCTGCTGACCATTGCTCGGGCTCTCTTAGCAGATCCAAAGCTGCTAATCCTAGATGAGGCCACCTCGTCTGTTGATACACGTTTAGAGCTTTTGATTCAAAAGGCGATGAAGCGATTAATGGTTGGCAGGACAAGCTTTGTTATTGCTCACCGCTTATCGACCATTCAAGAGGCTGATAAGATTTTAGTTCTAAAGGATGGTCAGATTATCGAGCAGGGGAATCATGACAGCCTATTAGCTGCTAAGGGCTTCTATTATGAGCTTTATCATAGTCAATTTAAGAACAGTCAGTCTTAAAAAGCTTAGGGTCTTGGAATGAATCGTTCCAAGGCTCTTTTAATTTGTTTTAGATCATAGTAAAAGCTTGACATCAAAATTCAGAAAATTTATAATATTGACTATACTTAAAATAGAATGAAGAAGCGAGAGGATATATAATGGTATCAGCAAAAGACTATGTAGCCAGTGTTTTTGATAAGGTCAAAAGGGATAATCCACATGAGACTGAATTTCTTCAGGCTGTCAAGGAGGTATTTGATTCCTTGATTCCTGTTTTTGAGAAATACCCTAATTATATCGAGGAAAACCTATTAGAGCGCTTGGTTGAGCCTGAGCGTGTGATTTCTTTTAGGGTGCCTTGGGTTGATGATCAGGGCAAGGTTCAAGTTAATCGTGGCTACCGCGTGCAATTTTCATCAGCTATTGGCCCATATAAGGGAGGGCTTCGCTTTCACCCTTCTGTCAACCAGTCTATAGTTAAATTTCTAGGCTTTGAGCAGATTTTTAAAAATGCCCTGGCTGGTCAGCCTATCGGAGGAGGAAAAGGAGGGTCGAATTTTGATCCTAAAGGCAAATCAGACCTAGAAATCATGCGCTTCACCCAAAGCTTTATGACAGAGCTACAAAGGCATATCGGCCCTGATACTGACGTCCCTGCCGGTGATATTGGTGTGGGAAGTCGTGAAATTGGTTATTTGTTTGGGCAATATAAGCGTCTTAATGGCTTTAAGAATGGTGTGTTGACAGGAAAAGGCTTAGCTTATGGTGGTTCTTTGGCTCGCACAGAGGCTACAGGCTATGGTGTGGTTTATTTTGCTCAGCAAATGCTGGCGGCTAAGGGGCAGGACTTGGCTGGTAAAACAGCTATTGTATCTGGCTCAGGAAATGTTGCCATTTACGCAACGGAAAAATTGCAGGCCTTAGGTGTTAAGGTATTAGCAGTGTCGGATTCCTCTGGTTACGTTTATGATGATAAGGGCATTGATCTTGAGACCCTAAAGCAAATCAAGGAAGTGAAGCGTGAGCGTATCAAGACCTATCTAGAGAATCACCCGGCTGCTGTGTTTACACCGGCTGGTGAGGGATCCATCTGGACTATTAAGGCAGACCTTGCCTTTCCATGTGCGACTCAAAATGAGCTACAAGAGGCAGATGCTAAAGCCTTGATTGAGCATGGGGTTACAGCTGTTGTCGAAGGGGCTAACATGCCCTCAACCTTAGAGGCTATTGAGCAATTTCAGCAGGCTGGGGTTCTTTTTGGACCTGCTAAAGCAGCAAATGCTGGCGGTGTAGCAGTTTCTGCGCTGGAAATGGCACAAAATAGCGGACGTACCGCATGGACCTTTGAAGAGGTGGATCATCGATTGTATGACATCATGAAGGCTATTTATCAAAAAGCAGCCGCTGCCGCCAAGGAATGTGGTCAAGAAGGCAACCTAGTGGTGGGAGCTAATATTGCAGGCTTTCTCAAGGTTGCTCAGGCCATGTCAGCACAGGGAATCGTTTAAGAGTTGTGGCTGGTATATGCTGCATATATCAGTAGGGTTAGCACATTAGTCTTAGCTCAATGACGTTAGGATACATGATCGGTCATCTAGACAATGCATGCCGATTAGAGCAATAAATCAAGGAGAAGCTGATGATCAAAAAAATCGTGAAGGACACCTTTTTCTTGCAGCAAAAGGCACAGCCAGCAACGAAAAAGGATCTTTGGATTGGTCAAGACCTGCAGGATACCTTAGCTTATTATCGTGATAGCTGCCTGGGGCTGGCTGCTAATATGATAGGGGAAAACAAGAGGGTTATTATTGTTAGTATGGGCTTTGTGGATTTGGTGATGTTTAATCCCGTATTAACTGCTAAGCGTGAAGCCTTTGAAGCAGAGGAATCCTGCCTATCACTAACAGGCCAACGTAGGACAACGCGTTATCAGGAGATCAAGGTTGATTATCTTGATACACATTGGCACAAGAAATCCCTGAGATTGACAGGCTTACCGGCACAGATCTGCCAGCATGAGCTGGATCATCTGGAGGGCATATTAATTTAAATCATGACCACCCGTTACTGAAGTGCCCCCCATTCGTTAGAGTTTCTATCTAACTTTTGGAAGGGCAGTCCATAGATGGGTGGTTTATTTGTCTTGTTCCACAGGTGCGAGGCGAACTAAAAGTCACATAATCAAAAAACCGGCTGTATGCTTAAGATACAGTCGGTTTTTGCTGTTATAGCTAAGCCGGTTTTATTGGCCTTCCTTTTTCTTGAAAAGGCTAGTACCAGTTAAGGTTAGTAGTCCTAGGATTGTCATGGCAGCAGCAGAATGCTGGCTTGTTCCTGTTGCTGGTAAGGCCGTATTAGCTTGCTTTTTAGCTGCTAGAGGCTTGATGCTTGTGGCAGGATTAGCATTTTGAGCAGGCGTAAATAGGTCAGAGACGAGCTCAGTAGAAAGCACCTTGCCCTCACGATTCTTAAAGATGCGGTTGATGATCTCGTGCTTGCCGGTATGATCACTTTGAGTAGAGCCTTCAAGACTGGCAGTGACATAGGTTTTCACACCGTTAATACCAGCACTTACAGTCTTTCCAGCTACTTCAAGGTCCTTGATGTATTCGATAAAGACCTCAGTATCAGGATTAATGGCTCCTAGTAGCTTAGCATCCTTAAAGACGGAGAAGCCATCACCACCGCCATATAGGAAGTCGTTGATGATTAGGGTGTATTGAGCTGCTGGATCAATTTCTTCACCATTATCTTTATAAGCCTTTACTACCTTAAACGGTGTTGAAGGATCGTTAGCCTCATTAGCTGTATAAGTGTATTTGAGTCCAGACATTTGAAGGAAGTATTTTTGGTCTTCATCGTATTGTTGGTTCAAGACATCATAGATTTGTTGGCCAGTCATTTGAACGACCTGAAGAATATTGCCAAATGGTTGAACAGCCTGTGCAGCTCCCCAGGTAATGGTTTGATCCTCTTTGACCACCAAGTCAGCGCGAATACCGCCATTATTTGTCATGGCAAAATCAACATGAGGGAAGGTTTTTCTGCCAATGGTTAATTGGGCAGTTGTTATCAAATTGCCAACAGGAGATTCCTTGTCTTCGTTTTCTGTTTTAGAAATCGTTGAAGAGGTAGCTGCTGTACCGATCTTTAGCTCGGTAACGGTTTTGACAATGTCATTGGCTTGATCAACAATGGCTTGAATGTCGGCATTGCCTGTTTTTATGCCAGGAGCAACGGCAATGACCTTTGCTTCAGGAGTGGCTACAAAATCATTAAGGTCAGTGTCTAGTGTTCCACGAACATCTGCATAGGCTTTCCCCTGTGAAACAGCCTGAACGACACGTGTTGTGCCAATGGTACCGTTGGTGTATTGGTGGTTGTGACCAGCAAAGACAATATCCACACTATGCTCAGGATAAAGCTGGTTAACCTTTTCCATAACTGCTGCCATCTCATCATGAACTACCCCGTTATCACTTGTTGCTGGGATATGAGCTAGGACAACAATCGCATTGACCTGCTGCTCTTGGAGCTCTTTAGCATATTTAACGATGGTTTCTGCAGAGTCTAGGTAATCATATTGTTCATAATTTTGTTTTAGGACAAGGTTTGGAATTTCTGTTGTCACAACACCGATAAAGCCCACCTTGACTGACTTATCATTAACTGGGACTTCTTTGACAGCATAAGGCTTCCAGCCAAAAGGAATCGTGTTGGTCTCCTTGTCAACGACATTTGCAATGACAAGGGTTTGATTTGAAGCTTCATGCTCGTATTGCTTAGTAATGTCGTTGATAGCTGAGTCTTCAGCAGGTGCAGTGCCTGTCATGATACGGTTGAATTCAGCTAAGCCCTCATCGAATTCGTGATTCCCAAGGGTTCCGTATTCAAAGCCCATCTGGTTGAATACCTTAACCGTTGGCTCGTCCTGTAATAGTCCAGAATTAGCAGGACTAGCTCCGACCATATCTCCTGCTTGAACACGAATGCTTGTCCCATCTGGGCTTGTTTGCTTAAAGTCAGCCTCTGCATCGTCCAGATAAGCAGCTAATTGTGCTGCGGTACCAGCGTTAGATACCTTTCCTTCTGGCATGTAGGCAGAGCCGGTTGTGTCTAAGGCACCATGAAAGTCATTGACACCAATAAATTGCACGTCTACCTGATCGGCCTGCACGCCGGTTACTAGCATAGAAACTCCGGCAAAGACACCAAGAACACTACTTTTTAAAACAAAATGCTTTTTCATAAACGCTCCTAAATAGTTTAAAGTATTGTCACAAGTTAAGTGTACTATTATTTAAATGAGAATTCAACAAAAATTAATAAAAAAGCTAACAAAAATTCAACGATAGCGTTTGCTAATCACTGAAAACGTTTAAAATGCAAACATTGGAAGCGTTTTTTGCAAAAAAATAGAAGAACTATCCAAAAAAGGCTTTACAAGCCCAGTATTCTATGATAAGATGTTAGGCAGATTAAAAGAAAGGAGAAATTAATAATGAACCGTTTCATTCAACTATTTAACCATTATTACGATAGTCTCCTTTCTAACCAAAACAGTTAGTTTCTTTTAGTTTCACTAAATAGAAATAATAAAGCCCGCGGTAGGAAGGATATCTTATTGCGGGCTTTTTGTGTGCAAAAATCCTATTTTAAGACAGTTTGAAATAGGTTAGTTCAGAAATGGAGGATATGATGCTGACCTTAATTGTTCAACATATTAGGCAAAAGAAATGGATTTATATCCTTATTGCAATTACCTTGGTGATCTATGATGCCTCGCTTGTGATACCAACAAGGATTATTCAAGGCTTGGTTGATTTGATGTCAAGGCATCAGCTAAGCTCAGCGGCATTGGTGAGGCATGTTGTCATTCTTTTAGCTACGGCAGTGGTGTCTTATGGAGTTGCTTATTTGTGGCATCTTCATTTATTTCAGGAGGCAGTTCATTTTAAGTTTGATATTCAGCAGCGTGCCTTTCGAAAGCTTGTTTTTATGAGAACGCCTTTTTATGAGAAATTTCGCTCAGGTGATATGATCACGCGTTTTTCAACAGACGTCGAAGCACTTATGGATCTTATCGGCTATGGCTTGATGATTGTCCTATATGCTGGTGGTATGATTGCTTTTATTATTCCGACCATGTTTTTGATCTCTTGGAAGGTGACCTTGATAGGAATAGTACCTATTTTGCTTATGATGGTGATGATCTATGGTGTGACGAAAAAGCAAGAGCATTTGGTTGAAGAGGCGCGTGAGGCGATTTCAAGCCTTAGTGATGAGGTACTAGAAACCGTTGAGGGCATTAGAGTGATGCGTGCTTACAGTAAAAAAGATTATTTGGCGCTTCATTTTGCTCAAAAGACTCAGGATTTGGCAGATAAATGGAATCAGGTGGCCAAGTATCGTGCCTTGTACTTTCCTCTTTACAGCGTCATGATTGCCATTAGTACAGTAATCATTTTAATGGTAGGCCTACAGCTCATAGCAAGCTCAGAGGTAACACTTGGTCAAGTCATTGCGCTGCAGCTTTATCTGGTGTCTTTGGTGGAGCCCTTTGGCATGCTGTCAGACTTTATTTTGGTTTATCAGACAGGAAAGACCTCTTTTGGTAAGATTAATGAGCTCATCGAAACAAGTGATGATATGGAGCCTGATGGCCAGCTTGAGTTAGAGAGCTTTGATCAGATTGCTTTTATAGACTATAGCTTTACCTATGCCAATAGTTCTAGGCCTAGCTTAGAAAAGATCAATTTAACCCTGAAAAAGGGACAAACCTTAGGGATTGTTGGTAAAACAGGCTCTGGTAAAACAACCCTTGTCAGGCAATTTTTGAGACAATACCCTCTTGGGCAGGGGCAGCTGATGATTAATCATCGTAGTGTCTTGGATTATAAGCGTCAATCACTTGAACGTCAGATTGGCTATGTGCCACAGGAGCATATCTTATTTTCAAAAACGGTCGCTCAAAACATTGCTATGGGGAAAAAGGCGGCTACGACTGAGGAGATCTTGGAAGCGATTGAAACTGCGGCCTTTACGCGTGATATTCAAGGAATGGTAAAGGGCTTGGATACTGAGATTGGAGAGCGTGGTCTGTCTATTTCAGGAGGTCAAAAGCAGCGTATTTCGATTGCCAGAGCCTTTTTGTCCCAGCCAGATTTGCTGATTTTAGACGATTCCCTGTCGGCAGTTGACGCTAGAACAGAGACCGATATTATTCGACACATTCAAGATGAAAGAAAGGGAAAGACAACACTTATTGTTAGCCATCGCTTGTCTGCGATTCAGCATGCCGATTGGGTTATTGTTCTGGATCAGGGGCAGATAGTAGAGGAAGGTCAGCCCCAACAACTTTTAGCTCAGAAGGGCTGGTATTATGAACAGTACCAGCGTCAGCAGGCTCAGGAGGTTTAAGATGACCCTATTTATAAAATTAATAAAAGAAATTAAAGCTGTGACCTTGGCTTTTTCCCTGGCAATAGGCTTTTTGCTAGTGGCAACAGCTGGAGGTCAGATGGCTCCCTTATTGTTGCAACAAACGATTGACCGCTACTTGACCCCTATAGCTAGAGGAAAAGAGGTACCGATTGAAGGCCTTCAGCGCTTGCTCTTGCTGTATTTGCTGTTAATTGTGATCACAGCAGTTTTGCGTTATATCTCTTATCGAATGCTGGTTTATTCCTCTAATAGGATCGTTGCTAATCTGCGTAATCGAGCCTTTGATGTCATGCAGAGACTGCCGATAGCTTATTTTGATCATCAGCCTGCAGGAAAGATTGCAACTAGGATTGTTAATGATACTGAAACCCTGAAGAATCAATTTTATGATAACCTTTTGTCTCAAATTATTGTCAGTCTTTCACAAATTATTTTTATTTATGTGGTGATGATTTACCTTGATGTGAAGTCAGGCTTGCTGTTGCTACTTATTATGCCACTCTTTTATGGCATGCAATGGCTGTATAAAAGCTTAACTGACCAGCCAATGAAGGATTTTTATCAGGCTAGGAGCGCTGTCAATACACAAGTCAACGAAACCATGAATGGTGTTTCTATTATTCAGCTTTATCATCAAGAGGATACGATCTTAGAGGAATTTGAAGAGCAGATCCACCAGATGAAAACAGCTGATGATAGGATTATTTTTGCAGAGTCAGTTGCTTCATGGACGCTGACGGAATTGGTAAAGTATGGCATGATTGCTGCTATCTTAGCTATTATTGGTTATCAGTTCTTGCAAGGGAGATCAGGTATCACAGTTGGTAAGCTCTTTATTTACATCAATTATTTGATGCGCTTGTTTGATTTATTAAGTATGCTGGTTAGGCAGCTGCCTAATATTCAGCGCTCAACAGCGACAGGAACGCGCCTAATGAAGCTGCTTGAGGCGCAGACAGAGCCGGATAAAGCACGAGCAATTGAGCTAACAGATGGCACTGTGGATTTTACCAAGGTGTATTTTGCTTACGAAAATGGCAAGACAGTTTTATCTGATATTACCATTCATGCTGATAAGGGGGAGACGGTTGCTCTAGTAGGGCATACTGGCTCTGGAAAGTCATCTATCATGAATTTGCTGTATCGCTTTTATGATGTACAATCAGGCCTCATTACAGTTGATGGGCAAAATATTCAGGAGTATTCTAGAGAAAGTCTGCGCTCACAGATGGGTATCGTCTTACAGGATCCTTATTTGTTTACAGGAACGATTGCTTCTAATATCACGATGGGAAATCCAGCCTATTCGGATCAGGATATTTTAGATGCTTTGGAAAAGGTCGGAGCCTCTTCCATGATTGCTCGTCTGGAAAAGGGCATTCATGAGCCTGTCTATGAAAAAGGCTCCTCTTATTCAAGTGGCGAGCGGCAGCTAATTGCTTTTGCTAGAACATTGATTGCCGATCCTAAAATTTTGATTCTAGATGAAGCGACCTCACACATTGATACTGAGACAGAGGACATCATTCAACAAGCTATGGAGGTGTTAAAGGAGGGACGAACAACCTTTATCATCGCCCATCGCTTGTCTACCATTCAATCTGCCAATCAAATTCTAGTATTGGATAAGGGAAGGATTGTCGAAAGAGGAACACATCAAGAATTGCTGGATAAGCAAGGCATTTATGCTGAAATGTCCAAGCTGCAAGAAAAGGTGGCTGTACAGTAATGCCTTCTAGTGATAGTTATCTAAACAGCTCCTTTTCCAGATTATGCTAAGAGTGGTAGTCTGTGAAGTAGGAACAACGTTTAGGCTTTGTGTCTAAGCCTCTAAGGCTTTTAAGAGGCTGGATCAGGGCTCAGCGTCAACAAAATCACATGTCACTTTATCACAGCATGCTGTGATGAAGTGTTTTTTGCGTCGTCCTGCTGAGGAGAAGGCCCTCACAGTCAGCACTTGTCTGACTCCTTCACCGGAGTTAGGTAATTGATACGATATCTGAGGTACAGCACTTGCTCCTTGTTAACCGAAGCTTGTTTTGAGATCAGCCTGTCAGCAATCTATGCTTTGTGTCTGACCTTTAGCAGCTTGTAGATGAAGCAGGGCTAAAGGACACTTTAATTGATGAGGAATCACCTTAAAAAGCCATTTCCCAGATGAGATAAGAACGGTCTAAAAGGGGATAGATAATCGCAATTTTTAACAATTTAGTGTAAAATAGTAAGGTGAATGTTTTGATGAAGTAGACGAAAAGATTTAGGATATGAATAAGACAATTGGATATGGCAAGGCACACAGCAAAATCATTTTAATGGGGGAGCATTCTGTGGTTTATGGTTACCCTGCGCTGGCCTTGCCCTTAAAAGACATTGAAGTGACCTGCCGGATTTTCCCTGCAGCAAAACCTTTAGCCTTTGATTTTTATGATCCCTTATCAACGGCAGTTTATGCAGCCTTGGAGCATTTGGGGTGCTTGGCAGAGCTCATTCATTATGATATTATTTCTCAGGTACCACAAAAGCGGGGCATGGGCTCCTCAGCAGCTGTTTCGATTGCAGCTGTTCGAGCTGTTTTTTCTTATTTTCAGCAGCCCTTGTCAGATGAGCTCTTGGAAATCCTGGTGAATAAGGCGGAAATCATTGCTCACACCAATCCCAGTGGCCTAGATGCTAAGACCTGCCTCAGTGATAAGGCCATCAAATTTATTAGAAATGTTGGTTTTGATACCATTGATATTCACTTGAATGCCTATTTGGTTATTGCTGACACGGGGATTCAAGGGCATACGCGTGAGGCTGTCAATAAGGTGGCGCAATTTGAGGAGGAAAATCTTCCTCATTTAGCCAAGCTTGGCTGTTTAACAGAGGCTGTTGAGCAAGCAATTAAGACAAACGATTGCCTAGCTATTGGACGATTCATGACACAGGCACATGAATCATTAAAGGCTATTGGTGTCAGTGTGGCAAAGGCTGATCAGCTGGTTGCAGCAGCTCTTGAGGCTGGCGCTTTAGGAGCTAAAATGACTGGTGGCGGCTTAGGAGGGTGTATGATCGCATTAGCTGAAAGGGTAACAGACGCTCAGCAAATCAGTAAGAAACTAAAAGAAGAGGGAGCTGTAAATACGTGGATTCAAATACTGTAACGGTAACTTCCTACGCTAATATTGCTATTGTCAAATACTGGGGGAAAAAAGATGAGGTTAAGATGATCCCATCAACCTCTAGTATCTCTTTGACCTTGGAAGGCATGTACACAACAACAAGTCTTTCTTTTTTACCTCCCTCAGCAAAGGGAGATCAGTTCTATATCAATGGTGTCTTGCAGGACGCCAAGGAGCATGCTAAGATTACTGCGATTTTGGATCAGTTCCGTCAGAAGGATCAGGCTTTTGTCAAGGTTGAGGCAAGCAACAGCATGCCAACTGCGGCAGGCTTATCCTCAAGCTCTAGTGGCTTATCTGCCCTGGTAAAGGCTTGTAATCAGCTTTTTCAAGCTAAGCTAAGTCAAGAAGAGCTTGCCCAAAAGGCCAAGTTTGCCTCTGGATCTGCGTCGCGCTCTTTTTTTGGTCCTGTTGCTGCTTGGGATAAGGATACAGGCTCTATTTATAGGGTCAAAACAGATTTAAAGCTGGCGATGATTATGCTGGTCTTGAACGATGCTAGAAAGCCCATTTCGAGTCGAGAAGGAATGAAGCGCTGCAGCACAACCTCAACAAGCTTTGACCAGTGGCTGTCCCAGTCAGAAAGCGATTATCAGGCCATGCTACGTGCCCTTAGTGACAATGATTTTGCAGCAGTTGGTCAGCTGGCAGAAGCAAATGCTCTAGCCATGCATGCAACGACCAAAACAGCTAGTCCTTCCTTTTCTTACTTAACAGAGGCCTCCTATCAGGCCATGCTAAGGGTCAAAGAGCTTCGTCAAGAGGGCTATTCTTGCTATTTTACGATGGACGCTGGCCCAAATGTCAAGGTGCTTTGTTTAGAAGAGGACTTAGAGCGGTTGTCGCGCCTTTTTGAAAGGGAGTATCGTATCATTGCCTCAAAAACAAAGGAATTACCAGATGTCTAAATACCATGTTCAAGCAGGAGGAAAGCTGTATCTGACAGGCGAATATGCGATTCTAAGGCCGGGGCAAACGGCGTTAATTTGCTATATTCCCATAATGCTGACAGCTGTCATTGAAGCAGCAGAGGCTGTTAGTATCAGCTCAGATATGTTTGACCATGCTGCTGATTTGTCACCGGATAAGGATTATAGGCTGATTCAAGCCTCTATTGAAGCCTTTAGTTTATATATAGATAAGGATATTAGGGAGCTGCCAGCCTTTTCTTTGTCTATTACTGGTAAGCTTGAGCGTGACGGTAAAAAGTTTGGGATTGGCTCTAGCGGTAGTGTTGTTGTACTAACGCTAAGAGCTTTGGCAGCCTTTTATCAGGTTCATCTGCTACCAGAGCAGCTCTTTAAGCTGGCTGCTTACACCCTGCTTAAATCAGGAGATAATGGCTCCATGGGGGATATTGCCTGCATTGCCTATGAGAGCTTGGTTGCTTATACCTCCTTTGATAGGCGTAAGGTTGGTCAATGGTTGATCGAGATGACCCTAAAAGAGCTAATGGCAGCACATTGGGGGTATACGATTGAGACTATTGAGCCTGCTCTGCCCTGTTGGTTTCTTGTTGGCTGGACCCAAGTCCCTTCTATCTCAAGAGAGATGATTCAGCTGGTTAACAAGAGTATTAGCTGTCAGTTTTTAGAGCAAAGCCAGAGGGTCACACAGGAGGCGATGACTGCCCTGCAACTTGGTCAAAGAAAAAGGCTCAAGGCTAGCATTGAAAAAGCGGGTCAGCTGCTGCAAGGGTTGGCTTCAGTTATTTATCACCCTAAGCTTATGCAGCTTGTCAAGGCTTGTCAAGGGCTTGATGCTGCTGCTAAATCATCAGGCTCGGGAGGTGGGGATTGTGGTATTGCACTCGTTTTTGAGGCTAAGGACATTGAGCCTATCCTTGCCAGATGGCAGCAAGCAGGGATCGTATTACTATATCAGGAGGAATGGGGATAAACATGACTAATCGTAAGGATGATCATATCACACATGCTTTGAGCTATCATTCTCCTTACAATGCATTTGATGACATGGAGCTGATTCATTGTTCACTGCCAAGCTATGATTTAGCTGATATTGACCTCTCAACCCATTTTGCTGGCTGTGATTTTGAGTTTCCTTTTTATATCAATGCGATGACAGGTGGCAGCAAGAAAGCCCAAGCAGTCAATGAAAAGCTGGCCAAAGTGGCTGCGGCTACAGGTATTTTAATGGTGACAGGCTCTTACAGTGCAGCCTTGAAAAATCCTGAGGACACTTCCTTTCAATTGCGAGGTGTAGCACCAGATTTACAGTTGGCCACCAACATTGGTCTTGATAAGGCTGTTGACCTAGGGATTAGAGCTGTCGAGGAAATGAAGCCCTTGTTTTTACAGGTACATGTGAATGCCATGCAGGAGCTGTTAATGCCAGAGGGAGAGCGCAGCTTTAAGTATTGGAAGGATCATTTAGCGGCCTATGCCAAGCAGCTTCCAGTCCCTTTGATTTTAAAAGAGGTTGGCTTTGGTATGGATATTAAGACCATCACTATAGCACGTGATATGGGAGTAAAAACCTTTGATATTTCAGGAAGAGGAGGAACCTCCTTTGCCTACATCGAAAATCAAAGAGGAAGTAATCGCTCTTACCTAGACGATTGGGGACAGACAACAGTGCAATGTCTATTAAACGCCAAAGGTCTGGTTGATGAAGTGGAGATCTTAGCCTCAGGTGGTGTCAGACACCCCTTAGATATGGTTAAATGCTTGGTGCTGGGGGCACGTGCTGTGGGCCTATCGCGAGTGGCATTGGAGTTAGTTGAGACCTATCCAGTTGAGCAGGTCATCGCTACGATCAATAGCTGGAAGAAGGAGCTTAAGCTCATCATGTGTGCTTTAGATTGTCGAACCTTGAGCGATTTGCGTCAGGTGGATTATTTATTATATGGTAGGCTTTATCAGGCAAACCGCTAAAGACTTTTTAGCCCTGAGCTAACTTTCCTTAGAAAATCATCACAGGAGTTAAGAAGCTGCCTGCTTGGTGCTGCAAGCTAATTCAGCTGATTATGGCTCGTAAGATTTTTAGATGTCTGAATGAAATGATAGGACAGATGACATAGTATAGCGCTAATTTCTAGTGAAAATCAGTCCTTGGTCAGGTTACTGAGACTGAGGTTAAGTTTATGTTTACACTAACACTTAAAGGATATGAAAACACTTGGTAGCTGCCACTGAAGCTGTTACCAAGTGTTTTTAGTCTATGATTGGCTTAATCGTATGGCTGTTAAGAGCTGTCCTGCCTTTTCTAGGTTCATTGGCTTATTCTTTAGTAGAGCCTTAACTAGTTGAGGCACCTCCTGCTCACTAGCACCTGCTAATAGAGCTAGAGACTTGGCCTGCAGCTTCATGTGACCAGCCTGGATACCAGTTGAGGTCAAAGCCTTTAGAGCCGCAAAATTTTGCGCCAGCCCAACTGCAGTGATGATTTGGGCGAGAACCTTAGCATTTGGTTGCTCTAAAAGGCTATGAGCAACACTGACGGTTGGGTTGAGACCGATCGACCCTCCTTTACTAGCAATGGGCATTGGCAGTGTTAGCTCTCCGCATAAGCTATTTTTAGATAAATCAACGTGCCAGCTACTTAGCCCTCCATAAGAGCCAGTCCTTGCGGCATAGGCATGTGCTCCAGCCTCAATAGCTCTCCAGTCATTTCCGGTAGCTATAGCTACCGCATCGATTCCATTAAAGATTCCCTTATTATGCGTTGCTGCTCGGTAAGGGTCAACCTGCGCTAGTTTGCTTGCCAGTTCTATTTTTTTGGCTAATTGCTGGGCTTCTTCCTTATGTCGACTTAGGTATCTGAGGTCAACCTGACACTTAGCACTAACTAAAGCTTTTGTTGCATAGTTTGAGAGGATAGCCATTAAGCATTGACCACCGCTTAGGGCCTCCAAATCAGGTACTAAAGCCTCCATCATCGTATTAACGATGTTGGCTCCCATAGCCTCTTGGGTATCAACGCTCAGATAGACAATGAAAAAATCCTCCTTACGCTCAACAGTAAGACTCTTTGCACCACCACCACGCTTAACAATAGAAGGGTAGGCATTGTTTGCAATATCAATCAATGTATCTGCGTTAGCTAGAATAGCCAGCCTAGCCTGCTCGTCATCTTTAACATCATAAAGAGCTACCTGCCCAAGCATTTGACGACTGAGTACCTCAGTCTGAAAGCCACCTGATCGCTTGATGATTTTGGCAGCAAAGGAAGCAGCAGCAACAACAGAAGGCTCTTCAGTCACAAAGGGGACCTGATAGGTATGCCCATTGATCAGAAAATCAGGGGCTAGACTAAAAGGCAGAGCCAGTCGACCGATGACATTTTCGGTCATTTGATTGGCAATAGCAATGGGTAAGAGTTGGTCTGTCTCTAACAGCTTTTGCTGCTGCGGGTCAAGCAGCTGGTCATCTGCGAGCTGTTGAATGCGTTCTGCAAGGCTTTTTTTATAAAAGCCGGCCCAATTTGGTTTAGTTTTTGTCATCATCTTGATAAATTCGTTGGTGTTCCTTAATTTCTTTGAGGGCAAACCTGCCAGTTAGATATGGTGAAAAGCTGGCATTGCCATCTTGGTCTAGTCTAGGCTCTTCATAAAAAAGTGCTTCATAATCAGCCACTGAAATCACCTGACGTTGGTCTAATAGGGCTTGTCGATTAGTCAGTAGCATGTCCTTGTAACCGTCAACAAGCTGCCCTGAAAACAGCTCACTAACAGCTCCTGAGCCATAGCTAAACAATCCAATCCTATCCCCAGCCCTTAGCACCTGACTATTCTCTAAAAGTGATAATAAGCCGAGGTAGAGTGAGCCTGTGTAAATGTTGCCGATTTGCTTGCTGTAGGCAATAGAAGCTTGAAAGTTTTCATAAAGCCTTTCTTTGTGATCATCTGCTAGTGATTTTGTCATGATCTTATGAAGCCCCTTTAGAGCAAGCTTTGGAAAGGGGATATGAAAACAAACAGCAGCAAGGTCTGATAGCTCAATACCTTCTTTTTCTTGGTATTTGTCCCAGGTTGTTTTTAGGGAATCAAGGTATTGCTTGGTCGAATAAATACCATTGACAAATGGTGTTGAGCTGTAATTTGGACGCCAAAAATCCATCACATCACGTGTCTGTGCGACATTGTCATGATTTAACTGGAGAATACGAGGATCAGCAGTGACTAGCATAGCAATACTTCCAGCACCTTGTGTTGGCTCTCCGGCTGATCCAATGCCGTATTTGGCGATGTCACTAGCAATGACCAAGACCTTGGAGGCTGGGTGTGCAGTAACATGTAATTTGGCATAATCTAAAGCAGCAGTAGCGCTGTAGCAGGCTTCCTTTATCTCAAAGGAGCGTGCAAAGGGCTGAATATCAAGCAGCTGATGAACGTAAACACTGGCTGCCTTTGATTGATCAACGCTGGATTCGGTTGCTAAAATGACCATGTCAATGCTTGCTTTATCGTCTTTGGTAAGGATTGGCTCAGCAGCTGAGGCAGCAAGCGTTACAATATCCTCTGTAACAGGTGTAATGCTTAAAGCGTCAAGTAATAGGCCTTGGCTGAATTTTGCTGGGTCAGTGCTGCGGGCAAGCGCCAGGTCTTCCATTTTTAAGACGTATTGACTGGTCGCAAAGCCAATTTTATCAATTCCGATGTTCATAAATATCCTTCTTTTATCCATTTTATAGTCCTATCCATTTTATCATATTTTCTTAGAAAATTAGCTGATTTAATACGATAGTTTTACCTGTCAAACCAAAAACAGCAGCATATCGCTTTCTTCTGGTATTTTTGAAGGAAATTAGATAAAATAATATGAACTGTGCTTACAGAAAGGGGTTTCCATGACAAAAGCAGATCAGATTTTTAAAGCTAATATCAAAAAAATTATGGAGGAGGGAGTCTTTAGCGAGCAGGCTCGCCCAAGGTACAAAAATGGTCAAACAGCCAATTCCAAGTACATTACAGGTGCTTTTGCAGAGTATGATTTGTCTAAGGGAGAGTTTCCTATTACAACCCTAAGACCAATCCCTATCAAGTCAGCTATTAAAGAGCTATTTTGGATTTATCAGGACCAATCAAACAGCCTTGATGTTTTAGAAAACAAATACAACGTTCACTATTGGAATGAGTGGGAGGTCGGTCAGACAAGAACCATCGGTCAGCGCTACGGTGCAATCGTTAAAAAGCATGATATCATCTCAAAAATCCTCAAGCAGCTAGAGGACAATCCTTGGAACCGCCGAAATGTGATTTCTCTGTGGGATTACGAAGCCTTTGAAGAATCAGAAGGACTGCTGCCATGTGCCTTTCAGGTGATGTTTGATGTTAGGCGAGTAGATGGTGAGCTGTATTTAGATGCCACGCTGACCCAGCGCTCAAATGATATGCTAGTGGCTCATCATATCAATGCCATGCAATATGTTGCCCTGCAGCTAATGATTGCCAAGCATTTTGGCTGGAAGGCTGGTAAGTTCTTTTATTTTGTCAATAATTTGCACATCTATGATAACCAATTTGCGCAAGCTAAGGAGCTATTAGAGCGGCAGCCAGCAGCCTGTCAACCCAAGCTTTTGCTGCATGTGCCTGATGGGACAGCCTTTTTTGATATAAGACCAGAGGATTTTGAGCTACAGGATTATCACCCAGTGAAGCCTCAGCTTACCTTTGACTTAGCGATTTAAGCGAAAAAGACGATTTTTTCTGAGCATTTTGCCAAGAAATTTGATAGAATAAAAGAAGTTCATATTGAGGAAAGCTAGTGATGACAAAGAAGATTATTGCCATTTGGGCAGAGGATGAAGCAGGACTTATCGGAACGTGTGGCAAGCTTCCTTGGTACCTACCAAAAGAGCTGCAGCATTTCAAGGAAACGACACTGCATCAAGCTATCCTGATGGGACGAGTAACCTTTGAGGGCATGAAGGGCCGCTTGTTGCCAAATCGTCAAACGCTTGTTATGACCAAAAACAGCCATTACCATGTGGAGGGCGCTTTGACCATAACCAGTGTGCAGGAGGCTTTGGATTGGTATCATGCGCAGGATAAGACCCTATATGTGATTGGTGGCAGCAAGGTTTTAGAGGCCTTTGATGGTCATTTTGATGCGATCATCAAAACAGTAGTACATCACCGGTTTGAGGGTGATACCTACAGCCCTAGGTTAGAGCTGAGTGATTTTGTAGAGGAGACCTCTGTGTTGTACCCGAGGGACGATAACAATTCTTACGATTTCACTGTTACAGTATTGAGACATCGCTAATATAGGGAGATGATAGTCTATGCAGCGTAGTATTTTTGGGGTATTTACGGCCTTTTTGTGTGCGATTTGTGTTTTATGTGCCATACCGGCCTTTAGAAAAAATCGCTATGGCTTAGGATTGCTTTTTTTATTAAATGCCTTTACTAACCTAGTGAATACCATACATGCCTTTTATGGAACACTGTTTTAAGCTTAAGAGAATGAAAAGAGAAAGATAGAGGAATCATGGCAGGAAATCGTAGTAACGATATTAAGGTTCATTGCTCGTTTTGCGGCAAGAGCCAAGACGAAGTGAAAAAAATTATTGCAGGCAATAACGTCTTTATTTGTAACGAATGTGTTGCCTTATCACAAGAAATCATCAAGGAAGAATTGGCAGAGGAGGTTCTCGCTGATCTGACTGAGGTACCAAAGCCAAAAGAGCTCCTTGATATTTTAAACCAATACGTCATTGGTCAGGAGCGTGCTAAGAGAGCCTTATCAGTTGCAGTTTATAATCATTACAAGAGGATTTCATTTACTGAGAGTCGTGACGATGATGATGTGGATTTGCAAAAGTCAAACATTCTGATGATTGGACCAACAGGCTCAGGTAAGACCTTTTTAGCCCAGACTCTGGCTAAGAGCCTTAATGTTCCATTTGCTATTGCTGATGCAACCTCTTTGACTGAAGCAGGCTATGTCGGAGAGGATGTGGAAAATATCCTCCTGAAATTAATTCAAGCAGCTGATTACAATGTTGAGCGTGCAGAGCGCGGCATTATTTATGTTGACGAAATTGATAAAATCGCTAAAAAAGGTGAGAATGTCTCCATTACTCGTGATGTATCAGGAGAAGGTGTCCAACAAGCCTTGCTAAAAATTATTGAGGGAACGGTTGCTAGTGTTCCACCGCAAGGTGGTCGTAAGCACCCAAACCAAGAGATGATACAGATTGATACCAAAAATATCTTGTTTATTGTCGGAGGTGCCTTTGATGGTATCGAAGAGATTGTCAAGCAGCGCTTGGGGGAAAAGATCATTGGCTTTGGGCAAAATAGTCGAAAGATTGATGACAATGCCTCCTATATGCAGGAGATCATTGCTGAGGATATTCAAAAATTTGGTCTGATTCCCGAATTTATTGGACGCTTGCCTGTTGTGGCAGCGCTTGAGCAGCTTAATACCGAGGATTTGATTCGTATTTTAACAGAGCCTAGAAATGCCCTTGTGAAGCAATATCAAGCCTTGCTGTCATATGATGGCGTAGAGCTTGAGTTTGAAAAGGGGGCTCTGGAAGCTATTGCAGGCAGGGCTATTGAGCGCAAGACTGGTGCGCGTGGTCTGAGGTCTATTATCGAAGAAACCATGCTGGATATCATGTTTGAGGTGCCAAGCCAAGAGGAAGTAACCAAGGTACGCATTACTAAGGAAGCTGTCGAGGGCCAATCAAAGCCTATTTTAGAGATAGCCTAAGGAGGTATGATGTCTGAAGAGCAAATCCTTAACACGCATAATGCTTCGATATTGCTTAGTGCGGCAAATAAGTCTCATTACCCACAAGACGACCTTCCTGAGATTGCTTTGGCAGGTCGGTCAAATGTTGGAAAATCAAGCTTTATCAATACTATACTAGGACGTAAAAGCCTTGCTAGAACCTCAAGCAAGCCTGGTAAAACTCAGCTGCTTAATTTTTTTAACGTCGATGATAAGCTGAGGCTTGTTGACGTTCCTGGCTATGGCTATGCTAAGGTATCTAAGGCAGAGCGGGCTAGATGGGGAAAGATGATCGAAGAGTACCTGACCACACGACAAAATCTCAGAGCAGTTGTTAGTCTAGTTGATTTTCGCCATGAGCCGTCACAGGACGATATTCAGATGTATGAGTTTTTGAAGTATTATGAGATTCCGGTGATTATTGTGGCTACAAAGGCAGACAAGGTTCCTCGTGGTCGCTGGAATAAGCATGAGTCTATGGTTAAAAAGTCCTTAAACTTTGATCAAACAGATGCATTTATTATTTTTTCATCTGTTGAGCGTATCGGTATTGATGAGTCTTGGGATACCATTTTAGGGTATTTATAAGCATATGATAAAAAACTTAAGTATCTTTTAGATAGGCACTTGTGTCTGGTCTGAGAGGTGCTTTTTCTATTGACAAAAATGACAAAAAACAATTTGTTGATGATGCGCTTGTGCTCAAAAATGTCAGTTTGTTAAAAAATGATGATAACACACGAGTTTTTTATGATATAATGCTTAGCAGGATAATATGGAGACATGAGAAAAAGGTCAGAGACAGCTTATTTGCTACCCCTGATTATAACTATGATGACCAACATTATTATAATACTCATGGTGCTAGCAATTAGTAGCAGTACCTAACCTATAGCGTCGCTTTTTAGGTTACAAGCACTAGCGCTAGGAGTATTATAATATATTTAGAAAGGTTTTTTTATGACAATAAAAAAATGCCCTCAAATACTTGCCCTATCCCTTGCTCTTGCAGCGCTAGCTAGTCAGGCGCAAGCCGTCCATGCTCTAGAGCAGCAGGAGATATCGGTTAAGCAGGCTCAGGAATCGAGCGATTGGTTTCATGAGGAAGAAGGTGTCAGCGATATCAAGTCTAATGCCTCTACAGAGATAGACTCAACAGTGACAGAGTTATTTGGTGATGCTGAGTCTAAGACTAAGGCTGAAAAAGAAGAGCCAAAAGCATCAAGCTCTAAGCAAGAAGCACTGCCAGCAGAGCCTCAAAAAGAAAAGGAGACATCTGCCAAACCGACTGACCATGCGACAGCACAAGTAGAAGAGGCACAGCCTGAGCAGGGATTAGATAATCCTTGGCTAGCAGATGATTTTGTTACTAAGGGAGATACCTTGGTTGGGCTGTCTAAGACAGGCCTTGCTAAGTTATCAAAGACACCTGTCCTGATACTACCAAGGATAGGTGCTGACAAGACAGTGTTGACAAGGATTGCTAGCTTTGCCTTTACTCCAAATAAATCAGTAGCTATTGCTGATTATACAGGCAGAGCAGGTGAACATGGCGAGATCAATCATCTGGACGTCGAAGGCAGGAATATCCTTACTGAAGGAGAGGATTTTGGTGCCTATGCGATTAAAAAGCTTGTGATTCCTGAAGGCTATCTTTTTATCGGCCAAGATGCCTTTAATGACAATAAACAGCTAGAAGAAATCAGTCTACCTGATAGCTTACTCAGTATTTCAGACTATGCCTTTGCTCACATGAGTTTATCTAAGCTTAAGCTGCCAAAAAGCCTAGAGTCTATTGGAGATCAAGCCTTTTTTGATAATCGGATTGCAGGCACTTTGGTATTGCCAAAAGCTCTAAAGCAGCTGGGAGAACGCGCCTTTAAGTCCAATCGCCTCACTGGACTTGTCTTTGAGGGAGAAGGCTTGTCTGTTCTAAAAGAAGCAGCCTTTCAAGACAATGCTTTCATTAGTCTTGTTATCCCAGATAGCATTCAAGCCTTAGAAGAGGACGTTTTTACAGGAAACCCTGGCGATGAAGAATACGGTAATCATGTTGTTTTACGAACCAAAAGTGGTCAGAATCCTTACAGACTTCACAGTGCCAATGTTCTTGTCAATCCAAGTGATCAGACTAGAACACCACAACCACCAATTGATTACAGCAGGTGGCTCGCAGAGGATTTTACCTATACTGGACAGACGATAACCGGTTTTTCAGCTAGTGGGTTGCGCAAGGTCAAACGCAATAAGCATTTGGTTCTGCCTAAGAATTATCAGGGTCAGCCCTTGACAGCCATTGCAGATAATGCCTTTAGAAATGTCAATTTTCATGATAAAACCTTGCGTAAATACGATCTAGAAAGCGTGACGTTACCATCTACCATTCAAAAGATTGGTGCCTTTGCCTTTCAGTCAAATAATCTAGAAAGCTTTGAGGCCAGCGAGGACTTGGTTGAGATTGGTCAAGGAGCCTTTATGAATAATCGCATTGAGATTCTGGCCTTGAATGATAAGCTGAAGGTCATTGGAGATGCGGCCTTTCATATCAATCGAATTTATGCTATTGTTATCCCTGAATCGGTCGAAGTGATTGGCATTTCTGCCTTTAGGCAAAATGGTGCTAAACATGTGGTATTTATGGGAGATAAGCTAACAAGTATTGGAGAAATGGCTTTTTTAAGCAATACTCTAGAGGAGGTGGATTTGAGCAGCTTAGCAGGGCTTAAGACCATCGCTGTTCAAGCCTTTGCAGACAATCACTTGAGAGAGCTTAAGCTGCCAGATAATCTGATTCGTATTGAAGCAGAAGCCTTTAAAGCTAATAGGCTTCAAGGAGTGACTGTTCCAGACACTGTCATTAGCATTAGCTTTAATGCCTTTGATCATAATAGTGATGACAAGGTGATCCTAAGGACCACCAACCACAATAAAAACCTGCTAGCTGACGGGGATGGCTTTATTGTGGATCCAGACCTATTAAGTGCGGATCAATCATCTGTTCAAGTAGTTTTAGAGGACCTGCAGCGCTTAGATCTAGCTAGTCTACGTGCTGATGCAGCAGCTCATTTTACAACACTCATCACAAGAGGTAAGCAGCTACTAAAAGAATCCGCTGTACGGTTAGGTTATCAGCTTAGGTTCCTTGCAGAGTCACGATTTTTCTTAGGGCGCGTGAGACTGGATCAGCTGATTAAATCTGCTGACATAGCCCTGTCTAACCATCAAGACACACCTAATGCTAAGCTGTTGATGGCTAAGCTGGACAAGGCCAAGCTGCATTACAATAATAGCGCAATGACTGCTCCAAAAGTAAGTCGCTTGGAAAAAGAGCTCAGCCTGTTAATTGATCTTGTCCAAGGAGTAGGTGCTATCTCTAAAGCAATAATGACTCAAGGCGTCTACAAGCTTCAGACAACCCTACCTATTCCAGAGTATTATATTGGGGTTAATCTTTATACTGATGACCAGGGGAATATTTTATTTGCGCTTGACATGAGTGAGACGATTGGTCAGGGGCAACTTGATGATTATGGCAACCCTATTTTAAATGTTGATGAGGATAATGAGGGCTACCATGCTTTGGCCATTGAGTCCTTAGCAGATTACGAAGGCCTTACGATTAAGGATATATTGACCAAGGCGCTAAGTCGGTTGCCTATTCGTGATGTCAAGCAGGCAAGAGAGCATCGTGTTGGTCTTTTTATGGCAATCAGAGACGCGGCAAGGGAAGCTCAGCTTCTACTAGAAAAGCAGAGCAAAGCCTTATCAGAACCAGCAGGCAAATCGACTGTCTCAAAAGCAGCTGACTCAAGGCTTGAGCCTTCTGTGACGCTATCAACCAATAAGACTAAGCTGCTACCAAAAACAGGAGCCTTCAAAGAGGCTTGGGTGACAATGATCGGAATGCTTGTTCTTTTGGCGGCTGCCCTACTTAAAGGCGATAGTCGCTACAAAAAGAAGTAAATAGGCTTGCTTAGCAAGCACACTCTAGCACCAGTAAGGCTTGAGGGGCTTACAAAGCCTATTTAATCTAGCAATAGTATATTGCCAGTGTGAGCTGGTGCCTGAGCTTCAAAAAAACAAAAGAGCCTGAAATGACTTTTACTAGCATTTCAGGCTCTTTTTAGCTTGTGATTCTTTTTTGTGTGAGGCTTACTTCTCACTTATCGTAATAGTATCTTGATCAAGACTTGCTAATAGGTGCTTAGCAGTCGGGTGATCCAGGTAGTAGTCAGTAATACGGTCACGAATTTCTTGTTCGATGACACGTCTAAGTGGACGAACTCCCATCGCATGATCATAGCCCAGATCAATCAAACGCTCTTTAACATCATCAGTCACCTCAAGGCTAATCCCTTTTTTAGCAAGGGTTTGGTTCACCTCTGCTAGCATTAAAGCAACGATTTCTTGTAGATCCTTTTTCGCTAAATGGTTGAATTCGATGACACCGTTGAAGCGATTCAAGAATTCTGGTCTAAAGTAAGGTGCAATACGCTCCATGATAGCAGGCTCTTGATCAGCACTATCTCCTGCTTGATGGCCAAAACCAGCATTAGAGGTTGCGATGATAACCGTATTTTTGAAATTGATCGTGTTGCCTTGTCCATCTGTCAATCGCCCATCATCAAGCACTTGAAGAAGCAGTGTAATGACCTGTGGGTCTGCTTTTTCGATTTCATCAAGCAAGATGATAGAGTAAGGACTGCGACGGACACGTTCTGTAAGGGTATTTTGATTATCATCATAGCCAACATAGCCAGCTGTTGTTCCGATTAATTTGGAAACAGCTGTGCGGTCACTATATTCAGACATGTCTAAGCGAATGATAGCGTCCTTTGAGCCGAACATATCAAGGGCTAACTGCTTAGCCAGCTCGGTCTTGCCGACACCAGTCGGACCAACAAAAAGGAAGGAGCCAATTGGACGATTGCCATCATCAAAGCCTGCTCTATTGCGTCGAATCGCACGAGCAACAGCCTCAACTGCACCATCTTGTCCGATAACATGGCCTTTAAGACGATTACTGATTTCTTTGAGCCTTTCTAAATCATTAGCCCCCATATTTGAGACTGGGACACCAGTTAGTCGTTCAACAGATTCTGCAATGTCATTGACGGTGGCAGTGACCTTTTGCCCTTCACTGTGATGATTGATTTGCTTTTGGAGCTCCTCAATGCGTGTCTTAGCAGTCAAGGCCTTTTCAAAGTCTTCTGCTGCAACAGCCTTTTCCTGTAGCTCCTTTTGCTTAGCGATTTCTGCTTCAAGTGACTTTAGATCAGTGACAGGGTGCTGAGCTGCTAGGTGGGCAGCCGTCATATCAACAAGGTCAATGGCTTTATCAGGCAGGCTTCGTTGTGGAATATATTGGATAGCATAATCAATAGCTGCTTTTAAGACAGAATCTGGCAGGATCACATTGTGGTGCTGCTCGTAGAGGTTGCGAATGCCCATCAAAATGTGGAAGGTATCCTCTGCTGAAGGAGCATTAACCTTAACCTCGTTGAAACGACGAGCAAGGGCAGCATTTTTTAAAATAGTATTGCGATACTCATCTTGAGTTGTGGCACCAATCAAGGTCAACTCACCGCGTGAGAGGGCTGGCTTTAGAATATCAGCCAAGCCCTTAGAGCCTGAATCTGAACCAGCTGACCCTGCACCAAGAATTTGATGAATTTCGTCAAAGAAGAGAATGATATTGCCAGCCTCCTTAACCTCTTTAACCATGTTTTGAATGTTTTCTTCAAAAGAGCCACGATACTGTGTGCCAGCCTCAAGGCCAGAAATATCAATTGAGATAATCTCTTTATTTTTGATGGCAGCTGGCACATCACCGTTGACAATAGCCTGGGCTAGGCCTTCGACAACAGCAGTTTTACCAACACCAGCGTCACCGACAAGAACAGGGTTATTCTTGGTTCGTCTTGCTAGAATTTCTGCGGTCGCTTGAATCTCATCGTTTCGTCCGATCACAGGATCTAACCTGCCTTGCCGAGCTTCTTCGGTCAGGTTTGTTCCGAGCTTGGTTAGAATGCCATCTTTTTTAAGGCTGCCAGCCTGTTTGTCTTGTCCTTCAGCTGCAGCTAGCTTACCGGTTTTCCGGTATTCCTGAAATTCCTCTGGTGTCATCTCACGTCCATTGACAAGATAGCGCCGATTTTCACTGCGATAGCCACCAATGTTTCCCATTAATTGATTAAAAATATCGTCCATATTTCCAAAGGGGTCTTTTCCATAATAAGTTGTCATATACAATTACCTCACTTGTATTATATTTACCAGTCATTATGAGCTACTGGTATAGGTAGAAGGTGATAGATGTTGGCTCATACGGAGATCTTAGAGAGGTCTTATAGAGTCTATTGCTCAGGCTTGTCCCCCACCTTCTGATAATATTATATCCAAAAGGTCAGTAAAGGTCAAACAAAAAGTACGAATGATTGACCACTACAATCAGGGACTTATAGCTCTTGATATATCAGCTGACTATGCCATAAGCTACTGGTATTTTTCTTGCTAGCAAGGCTATTTCTAAGGAAGAGATTGTTGTCAAACATGGTTTTGCTTTTTGTTCTAAATACTTTCATGATATAATAAAAGAAAAGCACAGAGGTCAATTATGGAACAAACATTTTTTATGGTTAAGCCTGATGGTGTCAAGCGTGGCTTGGTTGGAGAGATTTTGCGTCGGATTGAACGTCGCGGCTTTACCTTTGATAGGCTTGAATTGCGACAAGCAACTCCAGAATTGCTAGCCAAGCATTATGACGCCTTAATCAATAAGCCCTTTTATCCAGAGCTAGAGGCTTATATGACAAGCGGACCTGTTTTAATCGGCATTATCTCCGGTAATCGTGTGGTCTCTTCCTGGCGAACCATGATGGGGGTAACCAATCCTAAGGACGCTTTACCAGGGACTATTCGTGGTGATTTTGCTCAAGCCCCTGGTAATGATGGCGGCATTTTCAACGTGGTGCATGGTTCGGATTCGAGAGATTCAGCCAAGCGAGAAATTGCGATCTGGTTTGGAAATAGCTAGCATTTGCCTTGGTCATTTAAGAACTGATAAAGCAATTGCATAAAGGGGCTAGTAAAGCCCATCATCAATAGCAGCTCAGCATTAGAAGGTCAATAGTCTTGATGTTGGGCTATTTTTTTGCCTGCCTAGGGTTTATATGCTTATCCTGATGAGTAGGTAGACAAAGCAGTATAAGCTTAACAATCCTTTGCTGCGGCAGTGATTAATTGTAGCTCTAGCTGTAACATCAGCTATTTGAAAGCCTTGAAAAAGCTAAGACTGACAAGCTAGTCAGGTCTTTTGATACAAGCTGTAGTTCTCAAGCAGCTGCTCAGGGCAAGTATTGGAAAAGGCCATTTTTTATGTCATTTTTAATAATATGGCATATTTTTAACGAAAAGTCGTTTTAGTTGAGAAAATATACAAAAAAGGTTATGATATAGTTAATAAAGTTGTTATACCCCCTGTGTCTTGTACACTATGACTTGTAGAGAGTTTATCAAAGGAGGATAAGATGAACAAACAAAGCATGACCCATTTTTCTAAGAAGCTGATGAAGCTAGCCCTTTTAGGTTTGGCATTGCCATTAAGCTTGGTATCGGTGGTAGATACTCCGACTCTTAACCAATCCGAAAAAGCTGTTTATGCCAATGATTTTGGATCTGGAAATCGAGCCAGTGACTATTTACCAGTAGCTAACGCTTGGAGATTTGATGCTTATCCTGATTACTACAGTATTTTAGGAGCTAGTCGTCTTAATCCTGCTGTCTTTCCAGAGCCTAGCAAGATGTCATATAGTCCTTTAGATGAGCTGGGCCGCACACAGGTCGCAAGAGGAACAATAACTTATCATAATATCGTGATGAATTACAATGTTCGGCAACGCTTTGCTAAAAATCAGAACCCTTCTGGCTGGATTGGTAATCCTAGAAATGTTCGCTACACTATTGAGTGGCTAGATGGCTTATTCTATCAGGGAGATTTTTGGAATCGTAGTCATTTGATTGCAGATAGCCTTGGTGGAGCAGCCTTACGTGTCAATGCTATTACTGGCACAAGAACACAAAATGTTGGCGGCAGAAACCAGAGAGGCGGTATGCGCTATATTGAGCAAAAGGTGCAGCAGTGGATTGAGCAGCACACAAGCGCAGTTGTCTACTACGAAGCACTGCCAATTTATCAGGCAAATGAGCTGGTTCCAAGAGCTGTTGTTGTTTCAGCATTGTCATCAGACGGAGGTCTTGACGAAAAGGTTATGGTCTATAATACCGCCAATGGCTACACCATCAATTATGCTACTGGAGCATTTCAAAGTAATTAGGTTAGGCTTTTGTACTAAGCTGTAGCTGATCAAGGTCTGACTAAGACAAGTGCATCAGCAATTGATATATAAAAAGACATGACAGCAGCTGTTTTAAATGCCTTGTCATGTCTTTTTAGTCTTGTCAGCTTTTCATGTTGTCTTAAAATGATCACTCAACTAACTACAAGCATTGCTCCAAAGAAGAGTTAAGGATAGCTAGTTGGTAAAGCTAGCTGGGTGCCTTTTAGTCAGAGGTATGGGACTGCTAGATAAGATAATGCCTGCAGTTGAGCCAATTTCTCATCTAGGCTAATACAGGCTATTGGCTTATAGTGTTCATTAGAATGTCAGCTGTTGTAGTTGGTAGTATTCGAATACGATTAAGCGATAGCAGGCCATTAGCAGCACTTGCTAGTCCTTCATTTGTTGTGACCCCTAACTTGTAATGCAGGTCCTCAGCAATCTTTAATGTGGTATCAGTATAGCGACCTGCTGGATAGGCAATTGCAATCGTATCTTGGTGCAGCTCTCTATCTAGGTATTCTTTAGAATCCTTCATTTCAGCGGTTTGACTAGCAGCGCTTGCCTGAGATAGATCAGGGTGGTTAACCGTATGATCTTGGAAAGACATGCCTGCCTGCTTCATTTCCTTCATCTGGTCTAATGTAAGATTGGCTGCATTACCTGCCTCTGTAAAGCCAGTGATGACGTTATTGGTGGCCTTGATGCCATGCTTTTTCAGGATTGGAAAAGCAACGTTGTAAAAATCAACCATGCTATCATCAAAGGTTAGCCAGACAACCTTTTCAGCAGGAAGTTCGTTAGTTGATAAGACCCGGTAGGCTTCTTCAGGAGATAAAAAGTAGTAGCCGGCCTCCTTCATTGCCTTTAGCTGGCTTTCAAAAAGATCTGGAGCAACGATGAGATTAGCACTTGCTGCCTCTTCTGGTGCCATAACGTGAATAGCATGATACATTAAAATAGGAAGCTTAACAGGGGCTTGCTGCTTGGTCCAGCTGACAGCTCCTTTTTGCTGCTGACTATCTGTATGGCTAGCTTTCTTATTATTTGCTTTTTTGCTGGGCTTAGGAGCTGGCTTTTTATCAGTTTTTGAAAATAGGCTTATTTTGGGGATTGCCTGCGATAATTGAGAGATGCTTATCTTTGAATGGCTCTTGTAAAGGTAGACAATAGCTGATAAGCCTATGATACAGGCGAGTAGTAGCATGAGATTAATCATTTTGAAAATTTTTCTTTTTTTACGCCGTTTGTTTCTGTTGTTCATCACTTGCTCCTTGTTTATTGATTAGTCTATTGTAACATTTTTTTAAGCAAGCTGTCTTTTGTTAACTTAATTTTTTGCTAACATTCTACTAGTGTTATGCTTTGTAAAATAAGACCAAGATTTGCTATAATAAGACAGAGTATTTAAGGCAGTCAAAAAAGGAGGATAGAATGTCAGTTAAGATTGCATTATTAGGCTTTGGGACTGTTGCTAGTGGCATTCCCTTGCTATTAGAGAACAATAGTAGCAAGATTTGTTCAGTGGTAGGTGATGATTTGGTGATTGCAAAGGTTCTGGTTAGAGATGAGACTGCTAAGAAGCGTTTGTTGGATCAAGGCTATTCCTACCAATTTGTGACCTCCATTGATGATATTGTTGACGATGAGAGCATTGATATGGTAGTCGAATTAATGGGTCGTATCGAGCCTGCAAAGACCTTTATTTCGCGCGCTCTATCAGCCGGAAAGCCTGTTGTGACTGCTAATAAGGATTTGATAGCCTTGTACGGAGGAGATCTCTTGACCTTGGCAGCTGAGCATCAGGTGGCTTTGTACTACGAGGCTGCTGTTGCTGGTGGTATTCCAATACTAAGAGCTTTGGCTGATTCCTTTACCTCAGATAAGCTGACGCGCGTGCTCGGTGTGCTCAATGGAACAACTAATTTCATGTTAACCAAGATGATTGATGAGGGCTGGACCTATGAAATGGCCCTGCAAAAAGCGCAGGAGCTGGGCTATGCTGAGAGTGATCCGACTAATGATGTAAAAGGGATCGACGCAGCTTACAAGGTTGCTATTCTAAGTCAGTTTGCTTTTGGAATGACCATTGATTTTGAGGCTATTAGCTATTCAGGGATTGATAAGATTAGACCTGAGGATGTGACAGTAGCACAGAAGCTGGGTTATGTAATCAAATTAGTTGGTCTGCTTGAAGAAACGGCTTCTGGGCTTAACGCAGAGGTATCCCCAGTCTTTTTACCAAAGACACACCCGTTGGCTGCTGTAGATGGTGTGATGAATGCTGTTTATGTCGAGTCAATTGGGGTTGGACAGGCTATGTTTTATGGTCCTGGTGCCGGTCAAATGCCTACAGCTACAGCTGTTGTGGCAGATATGATTCAGGCTACCTGCACCTTACGTGATCATACAGCCCCAGTCTTTAATCGTTTTGCTACAGAAGCTAGACTAGCTAAGCCTGAGGATATTGTGAGTCCCTATTACTTTGCTATTCAGGCTGCTAATAAGGCTGGTCAGCTACTAGAGCTAACAAGGCTATGTGATGTTTGTGGCATTAGAGTTGAGCAGCTGTTATTAGATGAGATAGATAGTGACAGATTAGATTTTGTGATGATTACTCATGAGATGAGCAAAAAGGAGCTTGCTTGTTTTACAACGCTATTACAGGATCATCAGGATTTCCGTATGTTAAGTACATTTAAGATTTTAGGAGATTGACATGAAAATACGCGTACCTGCAACCTCAGCTAATTTAGGGCCTGGATTTGACTCAATGGGGATTGCTGTTTCAAAATACCTAGAAGTTGACATTTTAGAAGAAAGCGATCAATGGTTTATTGAGCATGATTTGGGTGATATTCCAAATGATGATAGCAACTTACTTATCCAAACAGCCTTGAGGTTAGCGCCAAATATTCCAGCGCATCGTCTAAAGATGACCTCTGATATTCCATTGGCACGTGGCTTGGGATCGTCCTCCTCAGTTATTGTCGCTGGTATTGAATTAGCCAACCAGCTGGGGCATTTAAACCTAACAGCTGATCGTAAATTAGCTATAGCAACTCGTATTGAGGGGCACCCTGATAATGTAGCTCCAGCGATTTTTGGTCAATTGGTGATTGCTTCACAGATTGGTAAGGACGTGGATTATATCATTGCGCCTTTTCCTGACCTTTCTTTGGTTTGTTTTATTCCTGATTATGAGCTGAAAACCTCTGATTCCAGAGATGTCTTGCCCAAGCAGCTATCGTATAAGCAGGCAGTGGCTGCTTCCTCAGTTGCTAATCTTGCTATAGCTGCGCTATTGACCGGTAATTTGAAAAAGGCCGGTCGGGCGATTGAAAATGACCAATTCCACGAAATTTACCGGCAGAGATTAGTCAGAGAGTTTCAGCCGATTAAGCGAGCTGCAGCAGCTAATGGTGCTTATGCAACCTACTTATCCGGTGCAGGGCCTGCTATTATGGTTATGTGCCCCAATGAGAGAAAAATGGCAATCTATGACGCGATCGATCAGCTAGGTCTAACCGGTCAGTTAGTGTCTTTAGAGCTGGATCGTCAAGGGCTATGTCTTGTCTAGACTGGCAAGTTACTGGTGTGGTAGGCTGACCACAGCTATAAAGGCTAGTAGGCTTATTTTTTACACTAAATGGACTTAAATCTTAGTCATAAAATACATCAAAAAAGTGAGGCTTGATCGTTTTATCGGCTTTCACTTTTTTCTTGATATGTTATACTAGAATAGACTTTGTGAGGTGTGTGATGAATTATCAAGAAACATTAGACTGGATTCATGGTCAGGAAAGATTTGGGATCAAGCCAGGTGTAAAGCGCATGCGTTGGGTGCTTGAGCAGCTAGGCAATCCTCAGGATAGGATTAAAGGAATCCATGTTGTCGGCACAAATGGTAAAGGATCGACAGTAAATGACCTACAGCATATTTTTACTAGAGCAGGCTATGAGGTTGGGACCTTTACCTCGCCTTATATCATGGATTTTAAGGAGCGTATCTGTCTCAATGGTGAGATGATCTCAGAGGCTGACCTTGTTAGGGCTGCTAATCGTATTCGTCCACTAACGGATCGCCTTGTCAGTGAGACAAGCCTGGGTTCTGCAACGGTCTTTGAGCTGATCACTCTGATCATGTTTCTTTATTTTGGTGAGAATCATCCGGTTGATATTGCTATTATCGAGGCAGGATTAGGAGGGCTTTATGACTCCACCAATGTGTTTCAAGCTATGGCTGTGGTTTGTCCGTCTATTGGTCTTGACCATCAAGATATTTTAGGTGATACCTATGCTGATATTGCCTATCAAAAAGCTGGTGTGCTAAAGGGTAGTGAAGACCTTATTTTTGCTATTGATAACAAAGAGGCTAGACAGGTTTTTCTAAAAAAAGCAGAGCAGCTTGGCCTGCCTGTTTGGGAATGGCGCCGGCAGTTCAACATGCTACAGGGTGAAGGCAGTTATCAATTTGACAGTCAGCTTGGTCAGCTTTCTAATCTAGTGCTTGCAATGCCTGGTCAGCATCAGGTAGCCAATGCAGGCTTGGCCATTATGACAAGCTTGATATTACAGGATCGGTACCCAAAGGTAACTGAATCTGTTATTAGAGAGGCTTTAGCAAGCAGCTTTTGGTTGGGACGGACAGAATTGTTGGCGCCCAACCTGATGATTGATGGTGCTCATAATAATGAAAGCATTGCTGCTTTGATTGATGTGATGTCATCAGACTATCAGGATAAGCAGGTTCATATTCTTTTTGGTGCCATTGATACCAAGCCTGTCTTAGATATGCTACAGAGTCTGGAGCGTCTTGGAGATGTGCAGGTAACAAGCTTTAACTATCCCAATGCCTATCCCTTGGAAGCTTATCCGGATCGGCTCAAAAAAGTAGCAGATTTTAGAGCATTCTTAGACCGACTTGAGCAAGCAGCAGCTGATGATTTTTTCTTGATTACAGGTTCTCTTTACTTCATCTCAGAGGTAAGACAATATTGGAAAAAGGTATTAAGCAAGTAATGCTTTCTCACATCAACTCATCAAACAAGATTAATCAACTAAAAAGGGGAAAACCATTGCCAATCAATCAAAAAAAAGCAGAGGCAGCTATCTATCAATTATTAGAGGCTATCGGTGAGGATCCAAACCGAGAAGGGCTACGAGATACCCCAAAGCGTGTTGCCAAGATGTATCTAGAGATGCTCTCAGGGCTGGAAAAGGACGCTAAGGATGAATTTACAGCTGTTTTTACAGAGCATCACGACGATTTGGTGATTGTCAAGGATATTAGCTTTTATTCCATGTGTGAGCACCATCTGGTGCCATTTTATGGCAGGGCGCATATTGCTTATTTACCTAGTGATGGGCGTGTGACAGGCTTGAGTAAGCTGGCAAGGGCGGTTGAGGTGGCTAGCAAAAGACCTCAGCTACAAGAGCGCTTGACAGCTCAGATTGCTAATGCTCTTGTTGACGCCTTGCAGCCCAAAGGGGTTTTTGTTATGGTAGAAGCAGAGCATATGTGCATGACCATGCGAGGTGTCAAAAAGCCAGGCAGTAAGACCATTACGACAACTGCCAGAGGGATTTACAAGGACAGTAGAGACGACAGGCGTGAGGTTATGCAATTAATCATGGAGGGCTAGGGGATTTATGACTATTGAACATTATTCAGCTACTGGTAAGGCAGCTATTATGGGGATTTTAAATGTGACTCCGGATTCGTTTTCAGATGGCGGCTCCTATACTAGTGTCGATCAGGCATTGGCACAGGTCGAAAAAATGCTGTCAGAAGGAGCGACTGTCATTGATATTGGAGGCGAGTCAACACGACCGGGCTTCCAATTTGTGCCGGCAGAAGAAGAGATTGCACGTGTTGTTCCAGTCATAAAGGCCATCAAAAAACAGTATGATGTTCTTATCAGCATTGATACCTACAAGACAGAAACTGCTAGAGCGGCCCTTGAAGCAGGAGCAGATATGCTCAATGATGTCTGGGCAGGACTATATGACGGTCAAATGCTAAGTCTAGCCGCCGAATACGACGTTCCCATTATATTAATGCATAATCAAACCAAAGAGGCTTATGCTGATGTTACAAAAGAGGTTTGCAGCTTTTTACAGGCTAGAGCAGCTGCAGCCCTCAAAGCAGGTGTCAAAAAAGAACATATCTGGCTTGATCCAGGATTTGGCTTTGCTAAAAATGTTGAGCAAAATATAGCCTTATTAAAGGGGCTGAGTGAGGTTTGTCAGCTAGGCTACCCTGTTCTTTTTGGGATTTCCAGAAAGCGCGTTGTAGACGCCCTACTTGGTGGCGGCACTAAAGCCAAGGATCGTGACGGGGCTACTGCCGCCCTATCAGCCTACGCTATTAATAAGGGCTGTCAAATGGTGCGCGTGCATAATGTCGGTGCTAACAGGGATATTGTCTCTGTATTGAGTCAATTAAGGTGAGGAATGATGGATAAAATCAGATTAGAGGCCTGTCGCTTTTACGGTTATCATGGTGCCTTTGAGGAGGAGCAGGTCTTAGGCCAAATTTTTGTAGTGGATTTAGAATTATCAGTTGACTTGATGGCTGCCTCTCTTTCAGACTGCCTAGAGGATACTGTTCATTATGGTTTAGTTTTTGAAACGGTACGTCAAATCGTTGAGGAAAAGACCTTTACGCTTATCGAACGTTTGGCTGGTGCCATTTGTCAAGAGCTATTTGCCCAGTTTTTGCCTATTAAAGCGATTAAAATCGCTATTAAAAAAGAAAATCCACCGATTGCAGGCCATTATCAAGCTGTCGGTATTGAATTGGAGAGAAAGAGATGACACTTGTTTATTTAGGCTTGGGAACGAATATGGGAGATAGAGCAGGCTACCTAAAGGCAGCAGTTGCTGCCCTATCTAAGCTACCAGATACTGAGTTACTGAGACAATCCTCTATCTACGAAACTGCAGCCTGGGGAAAAACAGATCAAAATGCCTTTTTGAATATGGCTTGCCAGCTAGATACTAGGCTGACATCAGAAGCTCTTTTGGCAGCTACGCAGGCTATCGAGCAGGCTCTGGGACGAGTTCGTCATGAAAAATGGGGCCCAAGGACAATTGATATTGACCTCTTGCTGTTTGGTGATGAGTTGTATCAATCAGAGACCTTGGTTATTCCTCACCCCTATATGACGCAAAGAGCCTTTGTTTTGATTCCTTTATTAGAGATTGCACCTGATGTGACCTTACCTGGTAGCCAGAAAAGCTTGAGGTCTTACCTTGATGCTTTAGAGCAATCAGATGTAGCCTTGTGGTCACATGAGTATTCAAATAAGTTTTCTTAAACTGTCGTTATTTTTACTAAAATTTGATATAATAGTGCTACTCTTTGCTGATTTTTTGTCTTATATTAAGAAATGATTGAAGAAAGAAGAAGATTATGATAGCTGAACTTGAAGGCATTGATATTCGAGAGAATGAAGCTTTAAAACATTACACCTATACCCAGGTAGGCGGTCCAGCAGATTTCTTGGCTTTTCCCAGAAATCATTACGAACTATCCCGTATTGTTGATTATGCCAATCGCAATCATATTCCTTGGATGGTCCTTGGAAATGCTAGTAATCTCATTGTCCGAGACGGTGGTATTCGTGGCTTTGTTATCATGTTTGATAAGCTCAACGCTGTCCGCCTTAATGGCTATACCTTAGAGGCAGAGGCAGGTGCTAACCTAATTGAAACAACAAAAGTTGCCAAATTTCATAGCTTAACAGGCTTTGAATTTGCTTGTGGCATTCCTGGAAGTATTGGGGGTGCTGTTTTTATGAATGCAGGTGCTTATGGTGGAGAGATTGCTCATATTTTTTTGTCAGCCAAGGTCTTGACACCAGAAGGGAAAATAAAAAAGATCTCAGCAAGAGAGATGGCCTTTGGCTATCGTCACTCTGTCATTCAAGAAACTGGTGACATCGTGATTTCAGCTAAGTTTGCTTTAAAACCAGGTAATCATGACAGTATTTGCCAGGAGATGAATCGCCTCAACCACCTTCGACAGCTCAAGCAGCCCTTAGAGTTTCCCTCTTGTGGATCCGTTTTTAAGCGTCCTCCTGGGCATTTTGCAGGGCAGTTGATTATGGACGCTAACCTAAAAGGGCATCGTGTTGGCGGTGTTGAGGTCTCTAAAAAGCATGCAGGCTTTATGATTAATGTTGCTGATGGCTCTGCCAAGGATTATGAGGACTTAATTGCTCATGTCATTAGGACAGTTGAGCAGGCATCTGGCGTTAGGCTTGAGCCGGAGGTTCGTATTATTGGTGAAAGCCTTTAATGATTGTGTTATCAAAAAAGAAAAATTGTGGAGGATTTATGACAATTGACTAAGCCAATTATCACATTTGACAATGTCTCAAAGACATTTGAGGATAGCGGAACACAGGTTCTAAAGAACATTAATTTTGAGCTTGAGGAGGGGAAATTTTACACCCTGCTTGGTGCCTCAGGATCTGGGAAATCAACCATTTTAAATATTATGGCTGGGCTGCTTGATGCGACCAGTGGCGATATTTATTTAGATGGTGAGCGTATCAATGATTTGCCGACCAATAAGCGTGATATTCACACTGTTTTTCAGAATTATGCTTTGTTTCCTCATATGACGGTTTTTGAGAACGTTGCCTTTGCTTTAAAGCTGAAAAAGGTTGACAAACAGGAAATAGCAAGACGTGTCAAGGAAACCTTAAAAATGGTTCAATTAGAAGGCTACGAAAAGCGATCCATTCAGAAGCTTTCTGGCGGTCAGCGTCAGCGCGTGGCAATTGCTCGTGCGATTATCAATCAGCCTCGTCTTGTCCTATTAGATGAGCCACTTTCTGCCCTTGATTTGAAATTGAGAACAGAAATGCAGTATGAGCTGCGTGAGCTGCAGCAGCGACTGGGCATTACCTTTGTTTTTGTTACCCATGATCAGGAAGAAGCACTAGCGATGAGTGATTGGATTTTTGTCATGAATGATGGTGAAATTGTGCAATCAGGCACACCTGTAGATATTTACGATGAGCCGATTAATCATTTTGTAGCTAGCTTTATTGGTGAATCAAACATCATCAATGGTACGATGATTAAAGACTATCTGGTTTCCTTTAACGGGAAAGAATTTGAGTCAGTTGATGGTGGTATGCGACCCAATGAGTCAGTTGAGGTGGTTATTCGACCGGAGGATTTACAAATCACCCTGCCAGAGGAAGGAAAGCTTCAGGTAAAGGTAGATACACAGCTCTTTCGTGGTGTTCACTATGAAATCATTGCCTATGATGATTTAGGCAACGAATGGATGATTCACTCAACCCGCAAGGCCATTGAAGGAGAAGTGATTGGTTTAGATTTCACACCAGAGGATATTCATATTATGCGCCTCAATGAAACAGAAGAAGAATTTGATGCTCGTATCGAAGAATACGTTGAAATCGATGAGCATGCGGATGGCTTAATCAATGCTATTGAGGAGGAGCGCAATGAAGAAAACCTCTAGCCTCTTTGCAGTTCCCTATTTTTTATGGATTGTCCTCTTTGTTATGGCACCGGTTGCCCTTTTGCTTTATCAATCCTTTTTTGACATCGAAGGACGATTGACACTAGCCAATTACGAGACTTTTTTTAGCTCATGGACTTACCTGAGAATGGGCTTAAACTCTATCTTATATGCTGGTATCGTTACCTTGGTGACCTTTTTGATTTCATATCCCACAGCTTTATTGTTAACGCGTTTAAAGCACAAGCAGCTGTGGTTAATGCTTATTATTTTACCAACCTGGGTCAATCTGCTCCTCAAGGCTTATGCTTTTATGGGTATTTTTGGGCAGCAGGGTGGTATCAATAGCTTTTTAGCCTTTATGGGCTTAGGACCACAGCAAATTCTGTTTACTGATTTTTCCTTTATTTTTGTGGCCTCTTATATTGAGCTACCCTTTATGATTTTGCCTATTTTTAATGCTTTAGATGATATTGATGACAATATTATCAATGCTAGTAAAGACCTGGGTGCCAATGACTACCAGACCTTTTCAAGGGTTATCTTTCCTTTGTCGCTAAACGGTGTTAGAGCAGGGGTTCAGTCGGTTTTTATTCCCAGCCTGAGTCTTTTTATGCTTACGCGTCTCATTGGTGGAAACCGCGTGATTACGCTGGGAACAGCTATTGAACAGCATTTCCTAACAACAGAAAACTGGGGAATGGGCTCAACCATAGGTGTTGTCCTCATAATCGCAATGATTGCAATTATGTGGCTAACAAAGGAGAAAAGTAAATGAAAAAATTTGCCAATCTTTACTTAGCGTGTGTCTTTATTTTGCTCTATATTCCAATCTTTTACTTGATTGTTTATTCTTTTAACAAGAGTGGGGACATGAATGGCTTTTCTGGCTTTACACTAGGGCATTATAAGACCATGTTTGATGATAGTCGCTTGATGGCGATTTTATTGCAGACCTTTGTGTTAGCCTTTACAAGTGCCTTGCTTGCAACCATTATCGGGACCTTTGGGGCGATTTTTATTCATCAGAGTAAAAAGAAGTACCAAAATGCGATACTGTCTGCAAATAATGTGTTGATGGTTTCCCCTGATGTGATGATAGGTGCCTCTTTCTTGATTCTCTTTACGTCCTTGAAATTTCAATTAGGAATCCTCTCGGTTTTGATGAGTCATATTGCTTTTTCCATTCCGATTGTGGTCTTAATGGTGCTTCCTCGGTTGAAGGAAATGAATCAAGATATGATTAATGCAGCTTATGATCTAGGAGCAAATCACTTTCAAATGCTAAAGGAGGTTATGCTTCCTTATCTGACACCGGGCATTATCGCAGGCTACTTTATGGCCTTTACTTATTCCTTAGATGATTTTGCGGTGACCTTTTTTCTAACAGGAAATGGCTTTACAACCCTGTCTGTTGAGATCTATTCGCGTGCTCGAAGGGGTATTTCATTAGATATCAATGCCTTATCAACGATTGTCTTTTTGTTCTCAATTCTATTAGTCATTGGCTATTATTACATTTCACAGGACAAGGAGGAAAAGCATGCGTAAGCTATACTCTTTTTTAGCGGGAATTATCGGGGTTATCTTGCTGCTTGCGACCCTGTCCTTTATTTTGCAGAAAAAAACGAGCTCTGCTAGTCAATCTGATAAGCTGGTGATTTATAACTGGGGTGATTACATTGATCCCGCTTTGCTGAAAAAATTCACTAAGGAAACCGGTATCGAGGTTCAGTATGAGACCTTTGATTCCAATGAAGCCATGTACACCAAGATCAAACAGGGTGGAACGACCTATGACATTGCTGTTCCGAGTGATTACACGATTGACAAGATGATTAAGGAAAAGCTTCTTGTTAAGCTAGATAAGTCCAAGCTTGTTGGTCTAGATAACATTGGTCAGGAGTTTTTAGGAAAAAGCTTTGATCCGCACAATGATTATTCCATTCCTTATTTTTGGGGAACGGTAGGCATTGTCTATAATGACCAGCTGGTGGATAAGGCTCCTATGCATTGGGAGGATTTATGGCGGCCAGAATACCAAAATAGTATCATGCTAGTTGATGGTGCTCGTGAGATTTTAGGTGTTGGATTGACCACATTTGGCTATAGCGTTAACTCAAAGCATCTAAAGCAGCTTGAAGTAGCTGAAAAAAAACTACAGGCCTTAACCCCTAATGTAAAAGCAATCGTCGCTGACGAGATGAAGGGGTATATGATTCAGGGTGACGCTGCTATTGGTGTTACCTTCTCAGGAGAGGCTAGCGAAATGCTGGACAATAACGACCACTTACACTATGTTGTACCATCAGAGGGCTCAAACCTTTGGTTTGATAATCTGGTGCTTCCCAAAACAATGAAGCATGAAAAGGAAGCCTATGCCTTCATCAACTTTATCATGAAGCCGGAAAATGCAGCACAAAATGCTGAATATATCGGCTATGCCACACCCAATACAAAAGCGAAGGCTTTATTGCCAGATGATATTAAAAATGACCCAGCCTTTTACCCAACTGATGAGACCGTTAAAAAATTAGAGGTTTATGATAATTTAGGCTCTAAATGGCTGGGTATTTACAACGACCTTTACCTACAATTTAAAATGTATCGAAAATAAGTCATGTAAGACTGAAGGAGCTATTCATTTGAAGGCTTCCTCAGTCTTTTTTTAGCTTGGTCTGGTCTCAATCATCTCATGAGATTAAAAAGAACTAGAATCTTGCTTCTGTCTTTGATACAATAGTAGTGGTTTATCAAAATGAAAGAGATGACAAAATGGAAAATCATAAAAACGAGTTTACCTTTTCCAAACACTCAATCATAGCTTACGTTTGGCGGGGCATTTTAGTCGGAATAATTGCTGGAGCTATTGTCAGTTTGTTTCGCTTATTGATTGAGATGGTTAGTGAGGCTGTTGTTGGCTATTATCACCAAGCTCACAGCAATCTCATGCTCCTTGTTCTGATAGCAGGCTTTAGCTTATTAGCTGTTTTTTTAGTTGGTCTTTTGGTCAAGTCTGACGCCAACATTAAAGGCTCTGGTATTCCACACGTCGAAGGGGAGCTAAAGGGCTTGATGTCACCCAATTGGTGGAGTGTGCTTTGGAAAAAATACCTTGGTGGAACAATTGCCATTTCTATGGGTTTAATGCTGGGAAGAGAAGGCCCTTCTATACAATTAGGGGCTATGTCAGCTAAAGGCTTAGCTAAGTACCTGAAATCTAGTCGTCTAGAAAAACGCGTCTTGATCGCTAGTGGAGCAGCTGCTGGCTTATCAGCTGCTTTTAATGCGCCTATTGCAGGACTGCTTTTTGTTGTTGAGGAGATTTACCATCATTTTTCAAGATTAGTGTGGATCACTGCCTTGGTTGCAAGCCTTGTTGCGAACTTT
The DNA here is from genome assembly GCF_015689395.1 of Streptococcus equi subsp. zooepidemicus. Taxonomy (NCBI): domain Bacteria; kingdom Bacillati; phylum Bacillota; class Bacilli; order Lactobacillales; family Streptococcaceae; genus Streptococcus; species Streptococcus equi. Next base: position 1,198,114 of record NZ_CP065054.1, on the reverse strand, counting down.
ATTTCGTTGAATATTTTTGGCCTTAGACCTGTTTTGGCTATGCCTAAGGCAATGCCCTTTCTTGCTTTAAATCAATATTGGCTGCTCTTAATCTTAGGTCTTGTACTTGGCTGCCTGGGCTTTCTTTATGAAAAGGTCATTTTACATTTTCATAGGATTTATGATTTTCTTGGAAAGAGCTTGCACCTAGCGCCACATTTTTATGGGCTGATTGTTGTTGCTATTATCCTGCCGATTGGCTATTATTTGCCACAGCTATTGGGCGGAGGTCATGGCTTGATTATGTCCTTGTCAGAGCAAAAGCTACCACTGTTGACTGTTCTTGCTTACTTCTTTATTCGATTTTTAGGGAGTATGTTTAGCTATGGCAGTGGCCTGCCTGGAGGAATTTTTTTGCCTATTCTAACCTTAGGTGCCTTGTCCGGAACTATTTTTGGATTGACCTTTCAGCAAATAGGACTGTTAGATCACCAGTTGATTCCTCTCTTTTTAGTATTGGGAATGGCAGGCTACTTTGCTGCTGTATCAAAGGCCCCTTTGACAGGAATGATCTTAGTGACTGAAATGGTAGGGGACTTGAAGCCTTTAATGGCCATTGCTGTTGTGACCTTCGTGGCTTACTTGGTGATGGATTTGTTAAATGGTCAGCCTATCTATGAAGCAATGCTAGAAAAGATGGCCATCAAACACCCAACAGATCTGGTGGAGCCCACTCTGATTGAATTACCTGTGAGTGAGAAAATTGCAGGTAGATACGTCCGAGACTTAAGGCTGCCTAAAAATGTTTTAATTACAACGCAGATCCATCATAAGAAATCACAAGTCGTCTCAGGTGATACGCTATTGATTTCAGGTGCTACGATCTTTTTGGTGGTCAATGAAGCTGATACAGGCTTTGTTCGAGAGGTCTTGATGTAGAGCAAGGACGGTTAAGCAGTCAGCAGTAGCTGTGCTACCGATCAAAGAAGCAGATCAGTGCTTTTTCTCGTCTGATGAAAGCTTGATTTGCTTTTTTTGTGTCATTGAGCCTGTTGTAGCAAGAGACATAGCCTTAGCAGTCGTATCTGATGAATACCTGCTGTCTTTTTGTTATACTTAAGTATCAATCAAAGGAGCTTTATATGCTAGAAGTTATTTCAAAAGAGCTGCGCCATTACCAAAAGAATAAGCTTGCTGCCTATCAAAAAAAGAACCAAGGCGTAGAGGCTGGTGGAATTGTTTTTGCTGGTGATTCGTTAATCGAATTTTTCCCGCTAAAAAAATACTTCAAACAGGTTTCAACCATTTATAATCGCGGAATTGCAGGGATAGACAGTCAGTGGTTGCTAGAGCATATTGACAGTCATGTGAATGATCTGGAGCCCAGTCATGTGTTTATCCTGATTGGCTGTAATGATATTGGGCTTGGCTTTGATCAATCGCATATCGTATCGACCATTGTTGATCTTATTAGTCGTATTCGCAGTCAGTCTATTTATACTAGGATTAGCCTTCTGTCTATATTGCCGGTTTCTGAAAATCCTGCCTATCAGGCGACTGTCAAGCTAAGGACAAATAGGGCTATTGATGAGATTAATCAAGCATTAGCAATGATACCAGCGATTGAATTTATTGATCTTAATGCCTGCTTAAAGGACGAGACTGGTGGCTTAGCAGCTGCTTATACGGTAGATGGCATTCATCTTAATGCCCTTGGCTATGAGCACTTAGCTCAAGCTATTAGTCCCTATCTATGAAAGGTAAAGGCTGGAGCTGCTAATTTGTAAGGGATCTTTAAAAACCAAGCGCTGATGAATCCTCATTGAATCCCTTCAGAGTGCCGATAGGCTGCACAATAAAAGAAGCATTAGGTTTATACTGCGAGAAAATCAGCCATTGGGCTAGAAGTCTCAAAGCTTAGCTGTAGTAATTGGGTGCGAGCTACTGTTAGCTTGTGCTGATCAAGTAGCATCGTAAGGAAGGGCTGAGCCTTTAAGCTCAGATAATGTTAGACTTTTTATCCTATATTAAACGATTTAGTGTATAATAAACAGGAAGGAGTTAAAATGAAATTTGAAAAAAAACAAGTCTTTTATGTTGTGCTTGCCTTTGTTCTTTGCTATGCTATTCAAGCTAATTGGGATAATGGGGCTAATATTGTCACAACCGTTTATAAGACAAGCCTGCCCTTTCTTTATGGAGCAGCAGTCGCCTATATTGTTAATATTGTCATGAGTGCCTATGAAAGAGCGTATACTTATACCCTAAAGCCCTTTCCTTTTGCCATGAAGGCTAGAAGAGGGCTCTGTATGCTTTTGGCATATTTTACCTTTATCAGCTTGATTGTGTGGATTATTTCTATTGTAATCCCCGATTTGATTGCAAGCATTAGCTCGCTAACGCAATTTGATACAAGAGCTATCAAGGAGGTCATCAGTGATTTAGGTCACAATAAGCTGATTGCGCGTGCCATTAATTACATTGGTGGAGACGCTAAGCTGACAGAAACAATTACCAACTATAGCCAGCAGCTGCTCAAGCAATTTATAGGTGTTCTAACTGGTATTTTAACATCGGTGACAGCAGTTGCCTCAGCTATTATCAATGTATTTATCAGCTTTGTCTTTTCCCTGTATGTGCTTGCTAGCAAGGAAGAGCTCTGTCAGCAGGCAACCACCTTAATTGACACCTATACTGGTAAATACGCAAAGACCATTCATTATTTAGTGAGCTTGTTGCATAGTCGTTTTCGTGGCTTCTTTGTGAGTCAGACGCTTGAAGCAATGATTTTAGGCTCCTTGACTGCCATTGGCATGTTTATCCTACAATTACCCTTTGCAGGAACTATTGGAGTCTTGGTTGCTTTTACTGCCTTGATCCCTGTTGTTGGTGCCTCAATAGGTGCTGCGATAGGCTTTGTTTTGATTATGACTCAGTCAATGTCGCAGGCAGTAGTCTTTATTGTCTTTCTCGTTATACTACAGCAAATCGAAGGAAATTTTATTTATCCCAGAGTTGTTGGTGGGTCTATCGGGTTACCAGCTATGTGGGTCTTAATGGCAATCACCATTGGTGCAGCCCTCAAAGGCATTGTTGGTATGATCGTTGCAGTGCCATTAGCGGCAACGCTTTATCAAGTGGTAAAGGATCATATCCATAAAAAGCAGGCCTTACAAGATCGTCAGTCCAACTAATCAACAGCATTAAACCAAGGAAAACGTCTATCACAAGACCGATTCCTTGGCTTTTTTATTACCCTGTCATCATTTTGTCTGATTTATTGTGTATGGCCTTATTTTTATGCTGTAGTAAGGAAAAAAGCCGTCTTATTTATCGAATATCATTAATGGAGGTAATAAGATGTATTCCATCAAAACTGATCATGAATTAATGCCTAGAGAGCGTTTGATTCGACTGGGTCCAGAAAAGCTAAGCAATCAAGAGCTACTAGCGATCCTACTTAGGACAGGTAACAAGGAAAAGCATGTCTTAGAGTTGTCTGCTTATTTATTGTCAAGCTTAGATAGTCTAGCTGACTTGAAGAAATTTTCTTTACAAGAACTACAGCGTTTATCTGGGATAGGAAAGGTCAAGGCTATTGAAATTAAGGCCATGCTAGAGCTGGCAGACCGTATTCAGATAGCAGGGCAAGCAGTGGCAGCACCTGTCCTATCCAGTGCTCAGGTAGCTGAAAAAATGATGATTGAATTAGGAGACAAGCAGCAGGAGCATTTAGTCGCTATTTATCTCGATAGTCAAAATAAAATTATTGAAGAAAAGACGATATTCATAGGAACTGTCAGAAAATCAATTGCAGAGCCTAGAGAAATTCTCTATTATGCATGTAAAAATATGGCGACTAGCCTTATTGTTGTTCACAATCATCCCTCAGGCCTGACCAAGCCAAGCGCAAATGATTATCATTTCACAGAAAAAATAAAACGATCATGTGATTATCTAGGACTTATCTGCCTAGATCACATCATCGTTAGTAAGCATGGCTACTATAGCTTCCGAGAAAAATCAGATTTATTTTGAGCTAGAGGCTATGGATAAACCAATCAAAAAGCTTTAGGTCTTCTTCTCTAATAGCCTGAAGCAGCTCTGGGTGCCACTGGACACCAAGAAAGGGAATGTCAGGATTGCAGGAGACAACAGCCTCGATAGTGCCATCGTTAGGATCCCTTGCAATCACTCTTAAGTCCTTTGCGACCCGCTTTAGGCTCTGGTGGTGAAATGAATTAATCAATGCTCTTGGACCATAGATAGGGTATAAAGGTGAAGCTTTTTCGACCACTATCTCCTGTGATAAACAATCAGAAGCAGTCTTTTGCCAATGGCCATCAATGTGCTGGTTTAGACTGCCACCTAGAGCAACATTCATTAACTGCATACCGCGGCAAATACCTAAAATCGGTTTTTTCTGCGCTAGGGCTTCTTTAATGATGGCTAGCTCAAAAATGTCACGCTGGGGTGAAAAATCACCATCAAGTGCAGCTCTTTTTTCATGATAATATTTAGGATCAACATGCTGACCACCAATAAGAATGATTTTATCAACCATTGCGACATAGGATTTGGCAGCTGCCTCATCCCCAATCGGAAGAAGTAAGGGTAGGCCACCAGACCTTGTCACAGCCTCGATGAAGCCTGTTGGAGCATAGGACCAGGGCAGGTTATCTAGAGCCTTGGTCACCCTTTGGTTGGCAGTTATCCCAATAATTGTTTTAGACACGACCTTCTCCATTAATCAAGATGATTTTGGTTCATAAAGTATAGCAAGGTTTGCAACTCGCTGGTCAAATCAACAGATTGGACGATCACGCCTTTTGGAACCTGTAAGTGAAGTGGAGCAAAGCTTAAAATACCGCGAATGCCAGCTTCAATCAGTTGATCTGCAACCTCTTGAGCATAAATGCTTGGGACCGTTAGAATAGCCGTTTCAATGCCTGAATTATCCAGGTGCTCCTTAATGGTTGAAATGCCATAAATGGGAATATCATCAGGTGTTTTGGTGCCAACCATAGGATTATCATCAGTGTCAAATCCCATAACAATCTGCATTTTGTTTCGATCGTGGAAGCGGTAGTGAAGAAGTGCACGACCAATATTGCCACAGCCGACTAAAATCACATGCGTTGTTGAGTGATCATTTAGCAAATCTGCAAAAAAATTCATTAATTTTGTGACATCATAGCCAAATCCACGTCGACCTAATTCACCAAAGTAAGAGAAATCACGTCGGACAGTTGCAGAATCAATCCCCATAGCATCAGCAATCTGTTTTGAGCTTGCCTTTTCAACCTGGTCAGCATAAAAGCGTTTAAAAATACGATAATAGAGTGATAAGCGTTTTGCAGTCGCTTTTGGAATAGATTTATCAATAACCACTTTTGTAGCTCCTTCTATTATTATTTTAATGTTATCTATCACCATTGTAGCAGATAGATTGTGAAATATGCAACTATTTGACCATTCTTTTTGTGTTTTTCGTTATAAAATGACTTGACAGCACAAGCATCGGTATTTTCAAGGCTAGTCACCCCGACTATAAAAAAGCAGACAATGAAGCACTTGCACTTTAGGTCAGCTGCGATGGCTGGGCTTGTCTTGTTAAAGGCAAATGTACTGTCATTGTCTGATATTTCTCTGAGATTAGAAGAGCTCTTGTGTGCTTAGCATTCTTTTTTAATGAAAATATCACGCTCAACAAGGCTATCCATTAAAAAGTAAAACTTGTCCTGTAGTATGCTATGCTCTTCAGATTTAAAAATGTTCACCAGTCTTAGACCGGATTGGTCTGTTATAGCTAGCTTAAAGCCATCTAAATCTTTATTAATCGTAATTTTTAAAGGGAAGCCCTCACCCGAATTAGGGACTTTTTCCAGTAGTCGTGTCAGCTGATAGTGACCAATCTTGGTCTGACTAAAGGTGGTGTCTCTTAGAGTGTATTTTTTAATCTTTGGGCTAATTCTGTAGCTGTATTTACAGTCTTTCAGGGCAATTTCTTTTTCAAATGCCATATGATCCTCCTAAAATATATTTGAGCTGGGTTGCTAGTGCGATAACGTCTTTTTGAGTATTCTGCTCTGAAAAGCTAATTCGAATAGCTTCTGTGAGACGATGGGACTGCTTGCCGAAATAAGCTGCCAAAACGTGACTTGGCTCAACAGCACCAGCTGTACAGGCAGAGCCTGACGACACAGCAAAGCCTGCTAAATCAAGCTGAGTCAGTAATATATGATTTTGGTAACCAGGAAAGCCGATATTAATGATATAGGGAAGATGACACTCATTATGATTGAGCTGATAAGGAATACCTTCCAATTCACTGAGCAAGAGCTGTGATAGCTCTTTAGCATGCTGGTAATGCTGTGGTAGCCTTGAGACAGCCTCATCTAATGCTTGGGTCATGCCGATGATATTAATCAGGCTTTCAGTACCGGCCCTTCGTTTGTTTTCTTGATTGCCGCCATGTAAGAGGGGGTCAAGCTTTAAGCCTTTATTGTATAAAAAACCAGTCCCCTTTGGTCCATGAAACTTATGGGCAGAGGCAGAGAGTAAATCAATTCCCAAATCTGCCGGCTGTATTGGAATCTTGCCAATAACTTGGACAGCGTCGACATGAAAGACAGCCTGATGCTGCTCAAGCATGCTGCCAACAGCCTGAATAGGCAACAAATCTCCCGTTTCGTTGTTAGCAAACATCATGCTGACTAAGATTGTATCCTCTCTTAAGGCAGCTTGGAGCTGATTTAGATCAATGATTCCATTTTTAGCCTCAAGGTAGGTTACCTCAAAGCCAAATCGGTCTTCCAGGTAGGCCATTGTGCTTAAGACTGAATGATGCTCAATAGCAGTTGTAATCAGGTGCTTGCCTTTTTCCTGATTAGCTAGGGCATAGCCCTTGATAGCCGTATTGTTACTTTCAGTACCACCTGAGGTAAAGATAATGTGGCTCTCTGCAGCTCCTAGGCAGTTGGCAATAGCTTTTCGGCACTCTCTTAACTGTTTATTTGCCTGCCGCCCATAAGCATGAATACTAGATGGGTTACCAAAATCATCAGCCATAGCCTCAGTCATCGCCTTGATAGCGGCCTGACTGAGCGGTGTTGTAGCAGCATTATCAAAATAAATCATGATTAGTTATTGCTTTCAGGTTTGTAAGAAAACAGTGGGCTTAGTGGTTTTCTTTCGTGAATGCGAATGATAGCCTCTGCAATTAAATCACTGGCACTAAGATAAGTTACTGTTTTAGGGACACGATTTTTAGTCTTGACAGAGTCTGTGACAATGATCTCTTTAATTGGAGCAGTCTCTAAAATATCAGCTGCACCTCCTGCAAAAAGCCCATGACTAGCCACTGCATAAATGTCAGTTGCTCCTGCACGTTCTAGGATTTTAGCCGCCTCTGCAAAGGTTTTTCCTGTGTTTAGAATATCATCAATCAAGATAGCCTTTTTGCCAGCAACATCACCAATCACATAGCCTTCTTCGCGCTCAGCATCGTCTTGTGCATAATCGATAATGGCAATTGGAGAGTTAAGATACTCTGCTAAGCTTCTAGCACGCTTGATACCAGAATTTTTAGGGCTGACAATAACCGTATCAGATCCTGATAAACCAAGCGGGTAGTAGTGCTTAGCAAACAAAGGCACTGTAAATAAATTATCAACTGGAATGTCAAAAAAGCCTTGGACCTGAACCGCATGCAAATCAAGGGTTACAACGCGATCAATCCCTGCTTTGGTCAGCATGTTTGCGACCAGCTTTGCTGTAATAGGCTCGCGAGATTTTGCAACACGATCCTGACGCGAATAACCAAAATATGGCAAAACAATATTGACTGTATTAGCACTTGCGCGCTTACAAGCATCAATCATGATGAGCAGTTCCCATAGGTTATCGTTGACAGGAAAGCTTGTTGATTGAATGATATAAATATCATCACCACGAACTGTTTCTTCAATGTTAATCATGATCTCACCATCAGAAAATTGACGAGATGAGACCTTTCCAAGCGGAATACCAGCAGCCTTAGAAATTTTTTCAGCGATTGCGAGATTTGAAGTGAGTGAAAACAGCTTGATTTGCTTGTCAGCATATCGTTCAGTCATGATAAAATTAGCTCCTTACATTACATTAACGATAGAATAACAGGTTAACAGTTATTCAAGATTACAAATAGACAGTATTATTTTAACAAAAAAACAGAAAAATTTCAGTCTTTCTGTTGATTTTCTGTCCTCTCCTAGGATTTTTTAAGGGTCTTGCTGAAGCGAGCGACCTTGCTTTTGGCATATTTAAAGGTGATCTGATGTTGGGCTAAAAAGTGGTCAAAATCAACCTTTCCTCTTACAGGATCAGTCACCTCTAGCTCAAGCTCATAGTCTTTGATACCAGCGTATTGATTATAATCCAGCGCTAGCTTGCCGATAGGAGTATCTGCCTCTCGACGAATGGTAGTCAGGTTTCCGAAGGTTTTTATAGCAGATAGGTCAACGTCAAGAGTGCTGATAATATCAAGGATAGCTGATTTTGGTAGCTGTCCTGTCTGAATGATAGCTTTTGCTTGGGTGTCATCAAGCTCTAAATTGTACTCGCGATTACCAACCTTTTCAGGGACTTTTAAGGTTAATTCCGCAGGAGCAGCAACAAAGGTGCGAATGCGAAGGGACATTTTATGAGCCTTGAGATCAAAATGATCAGTATCAATGTAATAGTTCGTCTGGGTAACTGGTGGGACATGAGTCATTTGAGAGAGGAGGCGATTGTATTCGTCCTTTGTCAGCAAGGTCTTGTATTCGATTTCTAGGTTAGTCATGCGAACGTTCCTTTTAACTATATTTTGTGCTATAATAAATTGTTATCTTAATTTTATATTAATATCCGAGGTTTGACAAGAAAGGAGAGAAAGGATGGCTTTAGATTGGGAAGAATTTTTGGATCCCTATATACAAACGGTTGGCGAATTAAAAATTAAGCTACGCGGTATCCGAAAGCAGTTTCGCAAGCAAAACCGTTATTCTCCTATCGAGTTTGTGACTGGACGTGTCAAGTCGGTTGAGAGCATCAAGGAAAAAATGGCCTTGCGTGGTGTCTTGGAAGAAAATATTGCTCAAGATATTCAAGACATCGCCGGGCTTAGGATTATGGTGCAGTTTGTGGACGATATTGAGGACGTTTTGTCCTTGCTTAGACAAAGACAGGACATGACGATTGTTTATGAGCGAGACTACATTAGAAACATGAAATCTAGTGGTTATCGCTCGTATCATGTTGTCGTTGAGTATCCTGTTGATACCATTGAGGGTCAAAAAAAAGTACTAGCAGAAATTCAAATCCGTACTTTAGCAATGAATTTTTGGGCAACCATTGAGCATTCCTTGAACTACAAGTACGGTGGTGATTTTCCAGAAGAAATAAAAAAACGATTAGAGGTTACAGCAAAAATTGCTTTGGAGCTTGATGAAGAAATGCGAAAAATTCGTGAAGACATTCGTGAAGCACAATTGTTATTTGATCCTGTAACACGTCATTTGAGTGATGGTGTAGGAAATAGTGATGACACAGATGAATTATACAGATAAAGTAAAGCGCGTTGCTATCATTGCAAACGGCAAATACCAGAGTAAACGCCTTGCCTCAAAGCTTTTTGGCGTCTTTAAGGACGATCCGAGTTTTTACCTATCCAAAAAAAATCCGGATATTGTGATTTCAATTGGCGGAGATGGCATGCTTCTATCAGCCTTTCATATGTACGAAAAAGAATTAGACAGGGTGCGATTTGTAGGCATTCACACTGGACACCTTGGTTTTTACACTGATTATCGTGATTTTGAGGTTGATCAATTGATAGCTAATCTTAGAAGAGACACCGGTGAGCAAATTTCTTACCCTATTTTAAAGGTAGTTATTACGCTTGATGACGGTCGCCTGTTTAAGGCTAGGGCTCTCAATGAAGCGACTATTAAGCGTATCGAGAAAACGATGGTTGCAGATATTATCATTAACAATGTCAAGTTTGAAAGCTTTCGTGGTGATGGCATCTCTGTATCCACACCAACTGGAAGCACAGCCTATAACAAATCCTTAGGTGGAGCTGTATTGCACCCAACGATTGAAGCCCTTCAGCTAACAGAAATCTCGAGCCTGAACAATCGTGTATTTAGAACCTTGGGGTCCTCAGTGATTATTCCTAAAAAAGATAAAATTGAGCTTGTTCCAAAAAGACTAGGCGTTTATACTGTCTCTGTTGACAATAAAACCTACCATTTAAAAAATGTGGTTAAGGTGGAATATTTTATCGGCAATGAAAAGATTCATTTTGTGTCCTCACCTAGCCACACTAGCTTTTGGGAAAGGGTTAAGGACGCTTTTATTGGGGATAGTGAATCATGAGGTTTGAATTTGTTGCAACCAAAAAAACAAAGGTAAAGACCCTTTTAAAAGAGCACGATGTGTCAAAGGGATTGCTCGCTAAGATTAAATACAAGGGTGGCAATATATGGGTAAATGGCGTTGCGCAAAATGCCATTTATTTATTGGATATTGGTGATGTGGTGGCTATTGATATTCCCAATGAGGAGTCCTTTGAGCAATTGACAGCGATTTCGCATGACCTTGATATTGTGTATGAGGACGAGCATTTTCTCATTCTCAACAAGCCTGCTGGCTACGCTAGCATTCCAAGTGCTATCCATTCTAATACTATAGCTAATTTTATCAAGGCTTATTATATCAAGCAGGACTATCCCAATAAACAGGTTCATATTGTGACGCGCTTAGATCGGGATACCAGTGGCTTAATGCTCTTTGCCAAGCATGGCTATGCCCATGCCAGATTAGATAAGCAGCTACAGCAAAGAGCTATCAATAAACGCTATTATGCTCTTGTTTGTGGTCAGGAGAGGCTTCCAGATCAAGGCGAGATTATAGCTCCTATTGGACGTACGGACGACAGCATTATCACAAGAACTGTCACGCCAAAGGGAAAGTATGCTAAGACAAGCTACAAGGTCATTGCCCGTTACCCTGAAAATGTCTCTCTAGTGGATATTAGGCTGCACACTGGTCGGACCCATCAAATTAGGGTACATTTTGCTCATCTTGGTTTTCCACTTTTGGGAGATGATCTGTATGGTGGTCGATTGGACCTTGGCATGACTAGACAGGCGCTGCATTGTCACCATCTTAGCTTTACGCACCCATTTACAGAAAGTAGAAGCGATCATACAATATGCTTGACAGATGACTTTGAGAGCGTTATCATAGATTTACAGAAAAAAAGATAGAGGTTGATTAATGAGTATTCGTAATTTATTTGGTGGTTTAAGGGAAAAAATTGTCGGTAAAAACATGAAAATTGTTTTCCCTGAGGGAAATGATGAGCGTGTTGTACGTGCGGCAGCACGTCTAAAGTTTGAAGGACTTGTTGAGCCAATTATCCTTGGTCAGGCAGATGACATTCGCAGCCTTCTGACACAGCTGGGCTTTGCTGATCAGCATTACACCATCATCAATCCAAATGATTATGCTGATTTTGAGAAAATGAAAGCAGCCTTTGTAGAGCTTCGTAAGGGCAAGGCAACGCTTGAAGATGCTGATAGACTGCTTAGAGATGTTAACTATTTTGGTGTGATGTTAGTTAAGCTGGGCTTAGCAGATGGTATGGTTTCAGGGGCTATTCATTCAACAGCGGATACGGTGCGTCCAGCGCTTCAGATCATCAAAACAAAGCCGGGCATTTCTAGAACATCAGGTGTCTTTTTGATGAATCGTGAAAATACAGAGCAGCGTTTAGTGTTTGCTGATTGTGCCATTAATATTGACCCAACTGCTCAAGAACTCGCAGAAATTGCGGTAAACACAGCAGATACTGCGAAAATTTTTGATATTGATCCTAAGGTTGCCATGCTTAGCTTTTCAACAATGGGCTCTGCTAAAGCCCCACAGGTTGAAAAGGTTCAAGAGGCCGTCCGTATTGCTAAGGAATTGAGGCCAGAGCTTGCTTTAGACGGTGAGCTTCAATTTGACGCAGCCTTTGTACCAAGTACAGCAGCGATCAAAGCCCCTGATTCATCAGTGGCAGGCCATGCGAATGTTTTTGTCTTCCCGGATTTACAGTCTGGAAATATTGGCTATAAGATTGCTCAGCGCTTAGGCATGTTTGATGCTATCGGACCAATCCTGCAAGGATTGAACAAGCCTGTTAATGATTTATCACGTGGCTCTAGTGCAGAGGATATTTACAAGCTAGCTATTATTACAGCAGCGCAAGCGCTTGAAAATGAGTCTATCAATTAACTGCTAATAGCCATTAAGTTCACAAGGCTTAGCTATAGTAGATGTTGCTTAAAACGAGTTGGATAAGCCAGCTCGTTTTTTCAGAAAGTGAGGAAGGAAATGACAAAGATTGCATTAGTAACAGGCGCCTCTGCTGGCTTTGGTAAAGCCATTGCAGAGCAGTTAATAGCCCAAAACATCAAGGTGATCGGAGCAGCTCGTCGCATAGAAAAGCTAAGAGAGCTAGAAGATATTTTTGGTTCTGAGAGGTTTTACCCGCTTCAAATGGACGTCTCAAAGCCCGCTGCTATTGATAGAGCACTTGCAGCATTACCTAAAGAATGGCAGGCCATTGATATTTTAGTCAATAATGCAGGACTAGCCTTAGGACTTGGCAAGGCCTATGAGGCTGATGTAGCCAACTGGCTAACCATGGTTAACACCAATATCATCGGGCTTATCTATTTAACACGTCAGGTATTACCGCAGATGGTAAGCACCAACAATGGCATGATCATCAATATCGGCTCAACTGCTGGGACTATTCCCTATCCGGGAGCTAATGTTTATGGGGCTTCAAAAGCCTTTGTTAAGCAGTTTTCGCTTAATTTAAGGGCAGATTTAGTAGGAACAAAGATCAGGGTGACCAATATTGAGCCTGGCCTTTGTGAGGGAACAGAGTTCTCTCATGTTCGCTTTAATGGTGACCAAGCGCGTGTTGAAGCACTTTATGCAGGTGCACATGCTATCCAGCCAAGAGATATCGCAAACACCGTCTCATGGATTATTAATCAGCCAGAGCATGTTAACATTAACCGCGTGGAAATGATGCCTGTCTCACAAAGCTATGGCCCTCAGCCTGTTAGTCGTCATGACTAAGAACTGCAAGTGCAGCTGTAAAAGTACTGTCGAAGTGTAGCCCAAAAAGACTTAAAGTCAGGCTATGAAGGAGCTTGGCTTTAAGTCTTTTTTCTAGCTTTTCTTAGAAATGATCTGAAAGAGAAGGTCCAGATGTGACATCTGACCACCCAACAATGGCCTGCCCTGTTTCTTCCAAATAGTGCTGAAGCATAGGCTTGAAGTCCAAAATCGTGTCATAGACCCCGACAAATTGCTTGCTATCATCGTACAAGGCCTGATATTGCTGCATATAAATATGGTCCTGTGAAGCAGTCGGAATAAGATACAGCTTACTGCCAGTTGCCGCCTTGTGTAAATCAGTCAAGATCCAATCCTCAATGACATCATGCTCATCAGAAGCAAAAAAGCTGCCATTGAAGCGATGATTATCAAAGACAATCTGCCCCTGATGATCAGCAATTCTAGCCTGAAGTGGAAGATAGGTTAAAAAATGTGGGGCTAAGGCTTGGTAAAATTGCGTGAGGTATTTAGCGAGTTCTAAAGCCTGCTGCCCGTCAGTAAAGGTATGATCACTAACGGTAAAGCCTTGCTCTTTGTCTGCCTGATTAAAATAAAGCACAGGCAGCGAGGCTTCAAGATCCTGAAAGGTGAAAATAGCCTGAGCCTTTTTGAGCTGCTCAGCAGTCAGCTGACGGACAATGGTGATATGAAACAGATAGCTAAACCTTTGTGATAAGGTGGTAAAAAAAGTATTTTGCAGACTATTTTTATCATCAACTAAAGCCAGGGTATAAATCATTTTAGTCATAAGGCTATCATAGCTTTATTTTGCTTAAATAGCAATGAAACAGTCTTTCAGTCTACAGGCTTAGCTGATAGTTTAATAAAAGAAAGCAATATGAAAAAATGATTAAAGCAAACTAGTTGACTTGTTAGTTTAAACTTTTTATAATAAATCAAATAAGAAGATAATATGAGGCTTAGACTAGGCTGCTGTGCCTATTAGGTAATCACTCTTCTTAGCACTGAGATAACCCCCTCTATCAATCAATTGGAGAATCTATGATACGTTTTAATAATGTTTCCAAAACCTTTGGTCACACCAAGGTGCTACAGGAGCAAAGCTTTCAAATACAGAATCGCGAATTTTTTGTGCTGGTCGGTCCAAGTGGCTCTGGCAAAACAACACTCTTAAAAATGATCAATTGCCTTACTGAACCAAGCTCTGGTGAAATTCTATTAAATGGAAGACCGCAAAAAGAGCTAGATTTGCGAGACATGCGCTTGTCTATTGGCTATGTCCTTCAGCAAATTGCTCTATTTCCAAATCTCACAGTTGCTGAAAATATCGCTATCATTCCAGAGATGAAAAAGTGGTCAGAAAAAGAGATTAGAACTAAAACAGAGGAATTGTTAGATAAGGTTGGATTGCCTGCAAAGGATTATCTAAATCGCTATCCAAGTGATTTATCTGGTGGAGAGCAGCAGAGGATTGGCATTGTTCGTGCCATCATTTCTCACCCCAAGGTGCTGTTAATGGACGAGCCATTTTCAGCCTTGGATCCCATTTCACGCAAGCAATTACAGGACTTGATGCTAAGCCTCCATAAGGAGTTTGATATGACAATTGTCTTTGTTACTCATGATATTGATGAGGCCATCAAGCTTGGAGATCGTGTGGCTGTCTTAAATGAGGGCCAAATTGTTCAGCTGGATCGACCAGATGCGATCATAGCTGCTCCTGCTAATGACTTTGTAGCCAGTCTATTTGGAGGTCGTGATTATGCCTAGTTTACTGATGACCTTTTGGGATCGTTTTGGCGATTGGACAAGGGCTTTAGGAGAGCATTTGCAGATTTCTCTTCTTTCTTTGTTAGTTGCCTTGCTGATAGGTATTCCGCTTGCGGCTCTGCTGAGTAAAAGCAAGCGCTGGTCAAATATCATCTTGCAGCTGACAGGCGTTTTTCAAACCATTCCTTCCTTAGCCTTGTTGGGACTATTTATCCCTCTAATGGGAATCGGAACTGCTCCAGCTGTGACAGCTTTGGTTATTTATGCCATATTTCCTTTTTTACAAAATACGATTACAGGCTTAAATGCTATTGATCCAAGTCTTGTAGAGGCCGGAACAGCCTTTGGAATGACCAAGTGGGAACGATTGAAAATATTTGAAATTCCTATTGCTATGCCAGTTATTATGTCAGGTGTTCGGACCTCAGCGGTGATGATCATTGGAACAGCCACCCTAGCTTCTTTGATTGGAGCTGGCGGCTTAGGGACCTTTATCCTACTAGGGATTGATCGTAATAATGCTCAGCTGATTGTGATCGGTGCTGTGTCGTCAGCCTTGCTTGCGATAGTGTTTAACAGTCTTTTAAGATACCTTGAGAAGGCCTCGCTGAGGCGTATTACGATAAGCTTTGTTGCGACCTTGTTGCTGCTCTTAATCTCTTATACTCCTATGTTTGTCAAGCGGTTTGTTAATCAGTCAAATACTCTGGTGATTGCTGGCAAGCTAGGAGTAGAGCCGGATATTTTGATCAATATCTATAAAGAGCTGATTGAAGATCAGTCCAAGCTTAAGGTTGAGTTGAAGCCTAATTTTGGCAAGACAAGCTTTTTATACGAAGCGGTTAAATCAGGAGATATTGATATTTATCCAGAATTTACAGGAACCATCACCTCTAGCCTATTAAAGAAAAAGCCCAAGCTTTCTAATGATCCTAATCAGGTTTACTTAGCTGCTAAGGAGGGGATTGCTGAGCAGGATCAGTTGACGCTTTTAAAGCCCTTTGCCTATCAAAATACCTATGCAGTGGCGATGCCTGAAAAAATAGCTGACGAATTTAACATTCAAAGTATTTCAGATGTGAAGAAATATGAAAAACAGCTAAAGGCTGGTTTTACACTAGAATTTAAGGATAGAGAGGACGGCTATAAGGGCATACAGGATAAGTATGGTCTACATTTATCAGTTGCAACGATGGAGCCAGCTCTTAGGTACCAAGCCATTCGGTCAGAAAACATTCAGCTGACAGACGCTTATTCAACTGATGCTGAGATCGTGAAATATCAGCTTCGAGTCTTAAAGGACGATAAGCAGCTCTTTCCACCTTATCAAGGAGCGCCATTGATGAAGGCTTCCTTACTAAGAAAGCACCCACATCTCAAAACGATTCTCAATCAGTTATCAGGAAAGATTACTGAAGAGGAGATGCAAGCAATGAACTATGAGGTGTCCGTAAAGGGCAGAGCAGCTAGCCTTGTGGCACATGACTACCTTGTCAAGGCCGGTCTTATTGCAAGAACCAAATAAGCAGGCATGCTAGTCTTATTCTGGACTGGCATGCTTTATTTATGTGATTTTTAGTCTGTCTGGCTCTGCAAGGTGTGTGCCAAATAACCGCTCGTTTGATGTGTGGTTATTGGTTTAGTAGCTAAGGACTGGAATCTTAAAATAAATAAAAACCGAACATTCATCTAAAAAAATCTTTAAAAATTGACGAAACATAAACAAAAAGATAAAATAAATTAAGGAAAGGTAACATTTTACCTAGCGATGCCTCGGACAAGCTTGAGGTCATAGGAAGGTCATTTTATATAGAAGCTTATGTCAGCTGCAGATCAGGGAAGTCCTTGCTGGATTAGTAGCTGAATGTTGAAAAAGGAGAGAAATGATGTTTAATGACATGCCTGTATTTGATTATGAGGATATTCAATTAATTCCTAACAAATGTATCATCAATAGTCGTTCAGAAGCAGATACAAGTGTAAGACTTGGTAATTATACCTTTAAGCTACCTGTTATTCCCGCCAACATGCAAACCATTATTGACGAAACAATTGCAGAGCAGTTGGCAAGAGATGGTTATTTCTATATTATGCACCGCTTTGATGAGGAGGGTCGCAAGCCCTTTATCCAGCGCATGCATGAGCAACAGCTCATCGCCTCTATTTCGGTTGGTGTAAAGGATTATGAATACGATTTTGTCTCTTCCTTAAAGGAAGACGCACCTGAGTTTATCACGATTGACATTGCTCATGGCCATGCTGATAGTGTGATCAAAATGATTAAGCACATTAAGGCTGAACTGCCTGAGACCTTTGTCATAGCTGGAAATGTCGGAACGCCAGAGGCTGTTCGAGAGCTTGAAAATGCTGGTGCTGACGCAACAAAGGTCGGGATTGGGCCTGGCAAGGTGTGTATCACAAAGGTGAAGACAGGCTTTGGAACAGGGGGCTGGCAATTGGCTGCTGTGCGTTGGTGTGCTAAGGCTGCTCGCAAGCCCATTATTGCTGATGGCGGTATCCGTACTCATGGTGATATTGCTAAGTCGATTCGATTTGGGGCAACAATGGTGATGATCGGTTCACTCTTTGCAGGCCATATTGAAAGCCCAGGAAAGATGGTAGAAATCGACGGACAGTCCTTCAAGGAATATTATGGCTCTGCCTCTGAATACCAAAAAGGGGAGCATAAAAATGTTGAGGGTAAGAAGATTTTGCTTCCGACCAAGGGTCATCTAGCTGATACTTTAACCGAAATGAAGCAGGATTTACAGTCATCAATCTCATATGCTGGAGGCAGAGATTTGGAGAGCCTGCGTCGTGTGAATTATGTTATCGTGAAAAATTCTATTTGGAATGGTGACTCTATTTAAAGTCTTGGCTAAAGACCTAGTCTAAATAAGGATAAGCAAGTTGATTGATACTGAGAATAAGCACAGCGTGTCTACAGGACGCCTGAATGTCTAGTAGCCAGTAAAGCTTTTAGGCTTGCTGATTGGATAGGTCATTGTGCCTATGTGCAGCAGGGCTCTAGGGACTTAGATAAAAAGGAGACATGATGAGGTTACTGGAGGAGCGTATCCTAGCTGATGGAACTGTTTTAGGTGAGACGATTTTGAAGGTGGATCAATTTTTAACACATCAGGTTGACTATCGCTTGATGAAGGAAATCGGTAGAGTATTTGCTGATCAATATGCTGATTTGGGCATTACCAAGGTTGTCACCATTGAAGCCTCTGGTATCGCACCAGCAGTTTATACCGCAGAAGCTCTTGAGGTTCCGATGATTTTTGCCAAAAAGCACAAAAATATCACGATGACAGAGGGAATTTTAACAGCAGAGGTTTATTCCTTCACCAAACAAGTGACAAGCACTGTTTCTATTGCAGGAGGGCTGCTATCAAAAGAAGACAGGGTTTTGATTATTGATGACTTTTTGGCTAATGGTCAAGCGGCAAAGGGCTTGATTGATATTATTCAGCAAGTAGGGGCCAAGGCTGTTGGCATAGGCATTGTCATTGAAAAATCCTTTCAGACTGGACGGCAATTGCTTGAGGATTTGGGAGTAGAGGTCACCTCATTGGCTCGTATTAAGCATTTTGACAATGGAACAGTAAGCTTTTTAGAGGCCGATGCCTGATAACTGCATTAAGCTTTTTGTTTGTATAGCTACACCAGCTTTGTTTCAGTAGCTATTGGCTTGTGATAAAGGACATTGGTATTGCAGTCTTTGCATTATGGTGAGTCATGGGTAAATCGCCTTTGTAGCTTTACGATATTAGTAGAGACTATCAAGATTTGACTGCTTTCTTCTTATTGAGATGAGTCGTTAGACAGGCAATTATGACTTGGCATTGAAGGTCTCTTGGAGTAAACCTTGTATCTAAAAAATCAGCTAGGTAGTGTCACTTAGCTGATTTTTAGTGCTTATAATGTAGCCGAAAGGCTCCCTTTAACCCGTCTGAGATAGTAACCTGACCATCTTTGGTAATGATAATGCCTTCCACCTCAGGCAGCTTATTTAGCTGACTTAGGACAAAGGAATGCTCTAAGCCAAAAAGACGACTACTCCATAGCTCACCATCAAGTGAGGATGGGCTGACAATAGTTAGGCTAGCCATATTGGTCTTGATAGGATAGCCGTTGTGAGGATCAAGAAGGTGATGATAAGTTTTGTCTTTGATTTGTAATTGTCTCTCGCCGATTCCTGAGGTTACTACAGATTTATTGTTAACCTTAATCACGCCGACATGCTGTCCTCTTTTTTGATTGGTCTGCTGGATCCCAACGTAAAACAAGCCATTATGTCGTTGCTTGTTGGTGCCATGCACAAGGACATTTCCACCTAGATTGATAAGAGCAGCAGTGATACCGTCTTTGATAAGAAATGCCATGAGCTTATCAGCAATATAGCCCTTTGCTAGGGCACCTAAGTCGATAGACATGCCCTTTTCTTTCAAAAAAATACTTCCAAGGCTTTGATCTAAGATGATATGATTAGGATTGGTTAGTCTTAGTCTGCGATCAATAGTTGCTTCATCTGGAAGCTTAGCGTCTGAAAAGCCGATGCGCCAGCTTTGCACTAAAGGACCAAGTGTGATATTAAGGTTGCTTGGATAAGCCAAGCTGTGCTCTTTTCCGATTGAGATTAAGTCAAACAAATCTGAATGCACACGCACAGGCTGAATACCTGCCATATGGTTGATTGCCATTAATTCAGAGCTGTCGTCATTGGCCGAAAAACGGTGATTGTAAAGGGTTAGTAGCTCTCGGATAGTAGCTGCTTGCTGCTTTGCTTTTGATGAGTCAATGTAAATATCAATGATTGTTCCCATCATCTTAATCTGATCAGTAGCTATCATCAGGCCCTCCTTTTCAAATAGGAAAAGCACACCTGGATAAGTGGGACTTAGGCATTAGGCTTTGGTTTTCATCTCACCATGCGGGAAATAGGTCCCCTCAGGCATGTCATTGATCACAACATGAATCGCTTCTTTTGGAGCCTGTGCGATACGAGAAACAACCTCTGTCACCTCACGCGCTAGGGCAATTTTTTGTTCTTGGCTGCGCCCCTCAAACAGGTCAATCGTTACAAATGGCATAATAGTCAATCTCCTTTTTTTTATGATACCTCTATTGTAGCATGTCAGCTCCAAAAAGCCTAACCTTAGCTCAACAGTATGCAGGATTTAGCTGTTGCGAAGATAAGATTTTCAGATAAGGCAATCGCCAAATAAGGACAAATATGATAGAATAAGTAGGACAAAAGAAGAAGGTAGGAATCTCCATTTTGGCTCAATTATATTACAAATATGGAACAATGAATTCAGGAAAGACCATTGAAATCTTGAAGGTAGCACACAATTATGAAGAACAGGGGAAACCTGTTGTGATTATGACAAGTGCGCTAGACACACGTGGTGGCTTTGGCATTGTTTCTAGTCGGATTGGCATGCGTCGTGAGGCTGTACCAATTTCGAGTGATATGGATATTTTTGCATTTATTGCTGAATTGCAGGAGAAGCCCTACTGCGTGTTGATTGACGAATGTCAATTTTTAAGCAAGCAAAATGTCTATGATTTGGCACGTGTGGTTGATGAGCTCAGTGTTCCAGTGATGGCCTTTGGTTTGAAAAATGATTTTCAAAATGAATTGTTTGAAGGCTCCAAATACCTGTTGCTATTAGCTGATAAGATTGATGAGATAAAAACCATTTGTCAATATTGCAGCAAAAAAGCAACTATGGTGTTACGAACAGAACATGGTAAGCCCGTTTATGAGGGAGCACAGATTCAAATTGGTGGCAATGAGACCTATATTCCAGTTTGTCGTAAGCATTATTTTCACCCACCAATCTAATCATAACTAAAACAAGTAAAAAGAGGAGAGAATAACCCCTAATGAATATTTATGATCAATTACAGGCCGTTGAGGACCGTTATGAAGAATTAGGCGAATTATTAAGTGATCCGGAGGTTGTTTCTGACACCAAACGTTTTATGGCTCTGTCAAAGGAAGAGGCTAGCACACGAGAAACAGTAGCAGCTTATCGTCAGTATAAGGCTATTATCCAATCCATTGATGACGCTGAGGAGATGATTAAGGAAGCCGGCGGCGATCCTGACATTGAAGAGATGGCCAAGGAGGAGCTAAAAGAGGCCAAGGCTGCCAAGGAAGCCTATGAGGACAAGTTAAAGCTTTTGCTGCTTCCCAAAGATCCAAATGATGATAAAAATATTATCTTGGAAATTCGTGGTGCCGCAGGTGGTGATGAGGCTGCCCTATTTGCCGGTGATCTCTTAGCCATGTACCAAAAATTTGCCGAAAGCCAAGGCTGGCGCTTTGAGGTAATGGAGGCTTCCTATAATGGTGTTGGAGGGATTAAAGAGGTTGTTGCTATGGTTTCAGGCCAATCTGTTTATTCTAAGCTAAAATACGAATCAGGTGCTCATCGTGTGCAGCGTGTCCCGGTGACTGAAAGCCAGGGGCGCGTGCATACCTCAACTGCAACCGTCTTAGTTATGCCAGAGGTAGAAGAAGTTGAGTACGACATTGATCCAAAGGATCTTCGTATTGATATTTATCATGCTTCTGGTGCTGGCGGACAAAACGTCAACAAGGTGGCAACCGCTGTTCGTATCGTCCATCTCCCAACAAACATCAAGGTTGAGATGCAAGAGGAAAGAACGCAGCAAAAGAATCGTGACAAGGCTATGAAGATTATTCGAGCACGTGTAGCAGATCATTTTGCACAGATCGCACAGGACGAGCAGGACGCAGAGCGTAAATCAACTATCGGTACGGGTGATCGTTCTGAACGGATTCGGACCTATAATTTCCCACAAAATCGTGTGACAGACCATCGGATCGGTCTAACGCTGCAAAAATTAGACACCATTTTATCTGGAAAGTTAGACGAGATTGTTGACGCTTTAGTGCTATATGATCAAACTCAGAAATTAGAATCGCTAAATAACCAATGAACTATGCTAAGCAACTAAGAGCCTACGAAGACAGGTTAGAAAACATAGGTGAGGATCGTGAAAACCTCGCCTATGTTTTTAAAGAATTAAAGCAGTGGACAAGCCTTGATTTTTTGCTTCATCAAAATCAAGAGGTCACTTCAGAGGATCAAGCCTTATTAGAGCGGATTTTTTTAGCGCTTAGCCAGCATGTATCGCCACAATATATCACAGGCAGGGCTTATTTTAGAGATCTGGTGCTTGCAGTGGATTCGCGCGTGCTAATCCCAAGACCAGAGACAGAAGAATTAGTTGAGCTTATCCTGAGAGAAAATGACTCTGCTAGCAAATCTGTTTTAGACATTGGAACAGGCAGTGGTGCTATTGCGATTGCTTTAAAAAAAGCAAGACCTAACTGGCAGGTCACAGCCTCTGATATTTCAGCTGATGCCTTGAGCCTTGCTTACTCAAACGCTTTAGATCATCATGTAGAGATAGCCTTTGAGCAGTCAGACCTTTTTAGCAAGCTATCAGGTCAGTTTGACATCATTGTTTCCAACCCTCCCTATATTGCCTATGAGGATAAGGACGAGGTTGGCTTGAATGTTTATCAATCTGAGCCACATTTAGCCTTATTTGCTGCTGAAAATGGATTTGCTATTTACCGGCGCATTATCGAACATGCTAGTGCTTATTTGACGACAAGTGGCAAGCTCTATTTTGAAATGGGCTACAAGCAGGGAGAAGGCTTAAAAAGGCTCTTATCCAAGCGTTTCCCTCAAAAGCGTATCAGAGTGCTTAAGGATATGCTGGGTAAAGAAAGAATGGTGGTTGTTGATGATAACACATTTGATAGAGACAATTAAGGCTGGTGGAGCTCTTATTTTACCAACTGAAACGGTTTATGGTCTTTTTGCTCAGGCCTTAAATGAAGAGGCTGTTAATGCTGTTTATCGTTTCAAAAAAAGGCCTCGTGACAAGGCTATGAACCTTAATGTTGCTGATTTTGAGAGTATTTTGGCTTTTTCTAAGCAGCAGCCTGCCTATCTTAGCAAGCTGTACGAGGCTTTTTTACCTGGTCCGCTTACGATTATCCTAAAAGCCAATGCCAAGACGCCATATTGGATTAATTCTGGGCTAAAAACAGTTGGCTTTCGACTACCTAGTCACCCTCTCACAGCTGAAATTATCAGAGCAACGGGCCCCTTGATTGGCCCATCTGCTAACCTATCAGGCTCAAAGAGTGGAAAATGTTTTAACGACATTGTCAAGGCATTTGATGGAAAGGTTGATGGTTATGCTGATGATGCCTATTTGACAGGGAAGGATTCTACTATTTTGGATTTATCATCACCTAGGGTTAGTATTTTACGACAAGGTGCTATTACTAAGGAGCAATTATTAGCTAAGGTTCCAGAGCTGCCATTTTAGAGGAGGTAAGGCTATGCTAAGACCACTACATCAAACAGATTGTCAAGCTATTTGTGACATTAATGATCAAGCCTTAGGATACAAGGTCTCTCTTGAATTGACAAAAAGCCAATTAGAAAAACTAAGATTCGATAAGCATCATTATTTGCTGGGCTATGCTGATGCTAAGACCAATCTACTCTTAGGCTATCTGCATGCCGAGTGCTACGAATCGCTTTACTCGGAAAAAGGCTTTAATATTTTGGCTTTAGCAGTGAAGCCGGACCATCAAGGTAGAGGTATCGGTCGTCGTTTACTAGCTGCTTTAGAGGAGAAGGCTAAGCAGGAGAAAGCAAGCTTTATTCGACTTAATTCTGCTAGTCACAGGACCGAAGCACATGCCTTTTACCGTAAGCTGAGCTATGTAGATGATAAGACACAATTACGATTTATGAAGCTGTTATAGAGGAGACAATAATGATGTTTAACAATGAGAATTATAAGGACTATGATCAGGAGCTTTGGGAGGCTATTCAGACTGAGGAGGACAGGCAAGAGCATAATATTGAGCTAATTGCTTCTGAAAATATGGTGTCAAAGGCTGTTATGCAAGCACAAGGCTCTGTCTTGACCAACAAATACGCTGAGGGCTATCCAAGCAAGCGTTATTATGGCGGCACAGAGTATGTTGATGTTGTTGAAAGTCTTGCTATCGAGCGTGCCAAAAAGCTCTTTGGTGCAGCCTATGCAAACGTTCAGCCTCATTCTGGTAGTCAGGCAAATGCTGCTGCTTATATGGCGCTGATTAATGCTGGTGACACTGTGCTTGGCATGGATTTGGCTGCCGGAGGCCACTTGACACATGGCTCGCCTGTGAATTTTTCTGGAAAGACCTATCAATTTGTCGGCTACACTGTTGATAAGGAAACTGAAAGGCTGGACTACGCAGCTATCCTAAAGCAAGCCAAGGCTGTTCAGCCTAAGCTGATTGTTGCAGGTGCCTCAGCCTATTCTCGGCAGATTGATTTTGAGCAATTTCGTTTTATTGCAGATCAGGTGGGAGCCTATTTGATGGTAGATATGGCGCATATTGCAGGCTTGGTTGCAGCAGGTCTGCATCAAAATCCAGTGCCTTATGCTCATATTGTGACCTCAACCACTCATAAAACCCTTCGTGGTCCTCGTGGTGGCCTGCTTTTGACAAATGATGAAGCGATTGCAAGGAAAATGAATGCAGCTATTTTCCCTGGTCTACAGGGTGGTCCTTTAGAGCATGTGATAGCAGCTAAGGCTGTTGCGTTTAAGGAGGCGCTTGATCCTGCCTTTACAGACTATGCAAGGGCTGTTATAGCAAATACAGCAGCAATGGCAGAGGTTTTTGCCAAGGATGATCGTTTTCGTCTGATCTCAGGCGGTACAGACAACCACCTTTTCCTTGTTGATGTGACTAAGGTGATTGAAAATGGCAAGCTTGCTCAAGCCTTGCTTGATGAGGTTAATATTACCCTTAACAAAAATGCTATTCCCTTTGAAACCCTATCTCCCTTTAAAACATCAGGCATTCGCATAGGCTGCGCTGCCATTACCAGTCGTGGAATGGGAGTAGACGAAAGTAGGACTATTGCTCATTTGATTATCAAGGCCTTGGTTAATCACCAGCAACCTGAAATCCTTGAAGAGGTTCGTTATGAGGTTCGCCGATTGACTGACGCCTTCCCATTATACAAGAAGAACTAACAATGCTAGATATTTATATAAAAGGAATTGTGATCCACCAATTCACACCAAACGATACCGAGCTGATCTTATCAGATGCTTTAGTAGCCATAACACCAAGAATTGATGAGTATTTTCGCAAAAAATTAGCCAAGGTTTTTTCTGATAATGCTAAACGTGGGAAATTGGAAGCTGATAATGCTTTTTTTACCACAATTAGTACAGACCTTTTGGAAACATCTGTAGCAATTGCCAAGCTTTGGAAAGAAGAATTTGTCGCTTCTGAACATCAAAAGACAAACGATTTGGTTTTTATTCAGTTTGATAAGGAAGGAGTGCCTTATCTGGCCTTTTTACGCATTGCCCTAAAAGAGCATTTTGCCCATCTATCAGACGATCATGAAAATCCTATTACGATCACGCAAAATAATTTGCCAAGCCCTACCCAGGCACCTGATGAAGCCTTGGTCATTAACCGTCAAACAGGCTATTACTATTTAATCGAAAAACGCATGAAGCATAATGGGAGCTTTGCTCATTATTTTTCTGAGAAGCTGCTAAAGGTAACACCAGAGCAATCTGTCAAAAAATCTATTCAAATGCTTGAGCAGACCGCTCAAAAGGTTGCCGAGAATTTTAACCAAGATGACTTTGCTTTTCAATCAAAGATGAAAGTAGCACTGGCTAAAAATCTGGAAGAAGAAACAGCCCTATCTCCAGAAAAGCTAGCAGATCAATTATTTGACCAGAACCTGACTGCAAGGTTAACCTTTGTGGATCAGGTCAAGGAAATGATTCCAGAACCTATTCAGGTCAGTGATATTGATCACTCTAGACAGCTTAAAAAGCTAGAGACGCAAAAGCTTTCGCTTTCAAATGGAATTGAGCTTCTTGTTCCTAATGCGGTTTATCAAGATGCCGAGTCAGTAGAGTTTATCTTGAATGACAACGGAACCTATTCCATATTGATCAAAAATATAGAGGATATCAAAAATAACTAAATGTTTAGAGTGTTAAAGCGTGTCTTAGGATTAGTCTTCCTCATTTTTTGCCTGTACGAAGCAGTTACCATTCATAAGAATGTGCACAGAGTCCTACAATACAAGCCAACAGTAGAGCGTATTTTAGCAGAAAACGGTAACAAAGCAGACGTCGATCTGGTACTAGCCATGATATACACGGAAACTAAGGGAGGAGAAGCTGACGTTATGCAGTCAAGCGAAAGCAGCTCAGGCATTAAAAATTCGATCACTGATAGTCAAGCTAGCATTGAGCATGGTGTCAGACTGCTGTCTCACAATCTCACCCTAGCAGAAAAAGCCGGTGTAGACTCTTGGACAGCTATTCAAGCCTACAACTTTGGAACTGCCTATATTGATTATATTGCTAAAAATGGCGGCCAGCATACAGTTGAGCTAGCCACTACCTATTCTAGAACTGTTGTTGCACCCAGTCTAGGAAATACTACCGGACAGACCTATTTTTATTACCACCCCTTAGCCCTCCTCTCTGGTGGAAAGCTTTATTGCAACGGTGGTAATATTTATTATGCTCAAGAGGTACATGTCAATCTCTACTTGATTGAGCTCATGAGTCTTTTTTAGAGAGTAATGACAAAAAAATGAGCTCGGTCATGTCATAAATCTGGGAAAATAGTTGAGCAAAAACCTCGTCAAGACTTGACTGAAGTAAACAGGTTTTTATATTACCCTTCAACAAATGATAAGCTGTCTTATTTATTGACTAAAAAACAGTAGAAAAAAGCAAGAAACATGAGCATTTTAGTTGGAAGCGCTTTTCCCCTATGTTATAATAGAGACCTAATATAAATTGTGAAATGAGGAACATAATCATATGAGTAAAATCGTTGTGATCGGTGCAAACCACGCAGGTACAGCATGTATCAAGACTATGTTAACAAACTATGGTGATGCTAATGAGATTGTTGTGTTTGACCAAAACTCGAATATTTCATTCTTGGGCTGTGGTATGGCACTTTGGATTGGTGAGCAAATTTCAGGTCCAGAAGGCTTATTCTATTCAAATAAGGAAGAGCTAGAATCTCTTGGCGCTAAGGTTTACATGGAATCACCAGTTCAATCTATTGACTACGATGCTAAAACAGTGACAGCCCTTGTTGATGGCAAAGAGCATGTTGAGTCATATGACAAATTAATTTTTGCAACTGGTTCACAGCCAATCTTGCCACCAATTAAAGGCGCAGAAATCAAAGAGGGCTCATTAGAGTTTGAAGCAACACTTGAAAATCTTCAATTCGTTAAACTATACCAAAATTCAGCAGACGTTATTTCAAAATTAGAAAATAAAGACATCAAGCGTGTAGCAGTCGTTGGGGCTGGCTATATTGGTGTAGAGCTTGCAGAGGCCTTCCAGCGTAAGGGTAAAGAGGTTGTTCTGATTGATGTTGCTGATACCTGCCTAGCAGGCTACTATGATCGTGATTTGACAGATGTCATGTCTAAAAATCTTGAAGAGCATGGCATTCAATTAGCCTTTGGTGAAACTGTGCAAGAGGTTGCTGGTGATGGTAAGGTTGAAAAGCTTATCACCGATAAGAATGTCTACGATGTTGATATGGTTATCCTTGCAGTTGGCTTTTGTCCAAATACAGCCCTTGGTGCTGGCAAGATTGAGCTTTTCCGTAATGGTGCTTTCCTTGTTAACAAACACCAAGAAACATCTATTCCAGGAATTTATGCAATCGGTGACTGTGCAACCATCTATGACAATGCAACACGTGATACTAATTACATTGCCCTTGCTTCAAATGCTGTTCGTACAGGGATTGTCGCAGCTCATAACGCTTGTGGCACAGCTCTTGAAGGCATTGGTGTGCAAGGATCAAATGGTATCTCAATTTACGGCTTGCACATGGTATCAACCGGCTTAACCCTTGAAAAAGCAAAATGTCTTGGCTTTGATGCAGCAGTAACAGAATACACTGACAACCAAAAACCAGAATTTATTGAGCATGGTAACTTTCAAGTAACCATTAAGATTGTCTACGATAAGGAATCACGTCGTATTCTAGGTGCTCAAATGGCCTCACATGAAGATATTTCAATGGGAATTCATATGTTCTCACTTGCTATCCAAGAAGGAGTGACCATTGAAAAATTAGCCTTGACTGATATTTTCTTCTTACCGCACTTTAACAAGCCATATAACTACATTACAATGGCAGCACTTGGTGCTGAATAACAAGCTAATAAGCAGCCAGCTCATAAAGCTGGTTGCCTTTTTTTATGTGACTTTTAGTCCGTTTCACACCGCAGGTGTGAAACAATAAACCACCCGCTATGCGGGTGCGCGACGAAGGTTATACCCAAAAAAACTCCAAACGCGATAAAATAAAGGTGTTCAAGCCTATTGTATAGCGAAAGAAGAAAAGTACGGCACAAAAGGCACATAGTTTATCACATACAAAGTGGTTGTGTAAGTACCACATTATCTTTACACCTAAGTATAGACGAAAAATTATCTCTAATCCATATAGAAGTAGTCTAGGTGATATTTTTCATAGATTATGTAGCTATAAAGGAGTAGAAATAATTGAAGGACATTTGATGCCAGATCGTGTTCACATTTTAGTGAGCATTCCACCACGAATCAGTGTGTCAAGTTTCATGGGATATTTGAAAGGAAAGAGCGCTTTGATGATGTTTGATAAACACGCCAATCTCAAATACAAATTTGGCAATCGCCATTTCTGGTCAGAAGGATATTACGTGAGTACGGTGGGATAAAATGAAGCCACTATAAAGAAATACATACAAGAACAATAAAAACATGATATCGCACTGGATAAATAAAGTGTCAAAGAATATGAAGATCCCTTTAGGGATAATGGCAAGTAGTACAAACGCCTCTTTGAGAGGCATGTGACGAGTCAAGAGCAGTGAGGCTTGAACAAAGTGAAAGCCAGCGTCTTTAGGCGCTGGCTGGTGATAGGGGCTTATAGCCCTTGTTCAAACCACCCGTTTGACGGGTGGTTATGATTATGTCTTAAAACTAAAAGCATGGCAGCTTCGTTTAATTTAACGAAAAGACTGTTTTGTCTCATACCTGGCTGCTAGAACAAAGGAAAATGGCATAACAAAAAGCCTAATCCAATTGGATAGGCTTTTTTGCAATAACCTCAAAAATCCAACGCTTAGAGGTCAGCACATTTTAAAGTTAGTTTTTAGCAGCAGAAGCAAATTCTTCTTTAGAGAAGGCTTCGTCGATAATAGCCTTCAATTGGTTTGCTGAAGCTTGCATTTTTTGAAGCTCAGCATCATTCAATGGGATATTGACTGGACGAACAATACCATAGGCACCAACAATAGCAGGCTGACCGATATAGCAATCCTCAACGCCTTCGTATTGGCCTTCTTGGAAAACAGAAAGTGGAAGAACTGCATTTTCATCATCAAGGATAGCTTTTGTAATACGTGCTAGGGCGACTGCAATACCATAGAAGGTAGCACCCTTTTTATTGATAATAGAGTAAGCTGCGTCACGTACAGAGATAAAGAGGTCTACCAAGCCTTGTTCATCAACGTCACGATTAGCTTGAAGCCAGTCGTACAATCCAACCCCTGCAACATTAGCATGTGACCAAACAGCAAATTCTGAATCTCCATGCTCACCCATGATGTAGGCATGAACAGAACGTGCGTCTACACCAATTTTAGCAGCAAGCGCCTGACGGAAGCGTGCTGAGTCAAGTGATGTTCCAGAACCGATGACGCGTTCCTTAGGGAAACCTGAGAATTTCCAGGTTGAATAGGTCAAAATATCCACCGGATTAGCAGCAACAAGGAAAATTCCCTTAAAGCCTGAGGCCACAATTTGAGTAACTACTTCTTTATTAATACGTAGATTTTTCTCAACAAGGTCAAGACGAGTCTCACCTGGCTTTTGAGGAGCGCCAGCTGTTAAAACAACTAGGTCAGCATCGTGACAGTCAGCATAATCAGCAGCATAGATCTTTTTAGGAGAGGTAAAGGCAAGCGCATGGCTTAAATCCTCAGCATCTCCTTGAGTTTTTTCTTTAAAAATATCAATAATACCAAGCTCTTGGGCAATATTTTGGGTTACTAGTGCAAAGGCATAAGAAGAGCCTACAGCACCATCGCCAACCAAGATGACTTTTTTATGTTGTTTAGTTGCAGTCATTTCTAAACATCTCCTTCATTTTAGTTAGAGCAAATTGCTCATACGATCTTATTTTAACACATTGTAATGTCTTTGTCATGATATTCGACCAAATTATGAAAATTGTTTTCGGATAGCGTTTCCAACCAGAAAAAATAAGGATTTTATGGTATAATTAAAAGAGTATTGACTAGAAAAGGAGCATTCCTTAAATGCAAGATAAACATTTAGTTGACGTCAATCTGACAAGTGAGATGAAAACGAGTTTCATTGATTATGCTATGAGCGTTATTGTAGCAAGAGCACTTCCAGATGTACGAGATGGCTTAAAGCCTGTTCATCGTCGTATCCTTTATGGCATGAATGAGCTAGGCGTCACACCTGATAAGCCACATAAAAAATCTGCTCGTATTACCGGTGATGTCATGGGTAAGTACCACCCACATGGGGATTCGTCCATCTATGAAGCGATGGTCCGTATGGCCCAGTGGTGGAGCTATCGTCACATGCTTGTCGATGGTCATGGAAACTTTGGTTCTATGGACGGTGACGGTGCTGCGGCTCAGCGTTATACTGAGGCTCGTATGAGCAAAATCGCGCTAGAGCTTTTAAAGGATATTAATAAAAATACTGTTGACTTTCAGGATAACTACGATGGTAATGAAAGAGAGCCCTTAGTCTTACCGGCTCGCTTCCCCAATTTATTGGTCAATGGTGCCACCGGAATCGCAGTTGGTATGGCTACCAATATTCCACCTCATAATTTAGCTGAGGCCATAGACGCTGT
This sequence comes from Streptococcus equi subsp. zooepidemicus, assembly GCF_015689395.1. Lineage (NCBI taxonomy): Bacteria > Bacillati > Bacillota > Bacilli > Lactobacillales > Streptococcaceae > Streptococcus > Streptococcus equi. The sequence continues at coordinate 1,167,165 of NZ_CP065054.1, read as the reverse complement.
TAAGATGGTCATGGAAAATCCTGACTGCACTACCAGAGATTTAATGGAGGTTCTTCCAGGGCCGGATTTTCCTACAGGTGCCTTGGTGATGGGACGTTCAGGAATTCATAAGGCTTATGAGACTGGTAAGGGATCAATCGTTTTGCGTTCACGCACCGAGATTGAAACCACTAGTACAGGACGGGAGCGGATTGTCGTCACAGAATTCCCTTATGGCATTAATAAAACAAAGGTCCATGAGCATATTGTTCGCTTAGCCCAAGAAAAGCGTATTGAGGGCATTACAGCTGTTCGTGACGAATCAAGCCGACAAGGGGTACGATTTGTCATTGAAGTCCGTCGCGATGCATCTGCTAATGTGATTTTAAATAACCTGTTCAAATTGACAAGTCTCCAGACAAACTTTAGCTTCAATATGCTGGCCATTGAAGGCGGTATTCCTAAAATCTTGTCATTGAGACAGATTATTGATAACTATATTCTACATCAAAAGGACGTCATTACACGCAGGACTCAATTTGATAAGGATAAGGCAGAGGCTAGGGCACATATTTTAGAGGGCTTACTCATTGCTCTTGACCATCTAGATGAGGTTATTGCCATTATCCGCAATAGCGAGACAGATATTATCGCACAAGCAGAATTGATGTCTCGTTTTGACTTGTCTGAACGCCAAAGTCAAGCTATTTTAGACATGCGTCTCCGTCGTTTGACCGGCTTGGAACGTGATAAAATTCAATCAGAATACGATGACCTATTGGCTTTGATTGCAGATTTGGCAGATATTTTGGCAAAGCCAGGGCGTATCGAAGCCATCATCAAGGAAGAAATGGAAGAGATCAAGCGTAAGTACGCTAATCCTCGCCGCACAGAATTGATGATTGGTGAGGTATTATCATTAGAAGATGAGGATCTGATCGAAGAAGAAGATGTTTTGATCACCCTATCAAACAATGGCTACATTAAGCGCCTTGCTCAAGGCGAGTTTCGATCTCAAAAGCGTGGTGGTCGTGGTGTACAAGGAACAGGTGTCAATGATGATGACTTTGTTCGTGAGCTTGTCTCAACAAGCACACACGACACATTGCTCTTCTTTACCAATTTTGGGCGCGTCTACCGCTTAAAGGCCTATGAGATTCCAGAATATGGACGTGCTGCAAAGGGACTTCCTGTCATCAATCTACTAAAGCTAGATGATGGTGAAACCATTCAAACCATTATCAATGCCAAAAAAGAAGACATTCTTGATAAATATTTCTTCTTTACAACAAAGCAAGGGATTGTCAAGCGAACTGAGGTATCAGAGTTTAGCAATATTCGTCAGAATGGTCTACGAGCCCTCAATCTCAAGGAAGGAGATGAACTGATTAATGTTCTCTTGACAAATGGTCAGGAAGATATTATCATTGGAACAAGATCAGGTTATTCTGTTCGCTTTAATGAAGCTACCATTCGAGGTATGGGGCGTAGCGCTACGGGTGTTCGTGGTGTCAAGCTTCGTGAGGAAGATTGGGTTGTCGGAGCTTCTCGTATCAATGACAAGCAAGAGGTCTTAGTCATTACCGAAAATGGCTATGGTAAGCGTACCAGTGCAGCCGAATACCCAACTAAGGGTCGAGGTGGAAAAGGAATCAAAACAGCTAATATTACCGCAAAAAATGGCCAGTTGGCTGGTCTGATGACTGTTGATGGCAGTGAGGATATTATGGTGATCACAACGAAGGGTGTGATTATTCGTACCAATGTTTCAAGTATTTCTCAGACTGGCCGTTCAACACTTGGTGTTAAGGTTATGAGGCTAGATACAGATTCTAAGATTGTTACCTTTACCTTGGTACAGGCTGAAGACAACGATCCAACAGCAATCGCTCAGACTGATACAGCTTTAACAGAAGCACCAATAAATTCTAGCAAGGAGTAAATGAATGGCAAAAAGAACCCACAGGAGAAGACAAAAACGAAGAAAGATGTCCTTTGCTAGAGGTATTCTAGTCGTCTTATTGTTAATCATAGGCTTAGCCTTGTTATTTAACAAGCCCATTAGAAACACCCTGATTGCTTGGAATTCTAATAAATATCAAGTCACAAAGGTTTCAAAAAAGACGATTAAAAAGAATAAGGAAGCAAAGTCAAGCTTTGATTTTCAAGCAGTTCAGCCAGTTAGCACCGAAAGTGTCTTACAGGCTCAAATGGACGCCCAACAGCTTCCAGTAATAGGAGGTATTGCCATACCAGAACTTGGTATTAACCTACCAATCTTTAAGGGGCTTGGCAACACAGAGCTTATATACGGTGCTGGTACCATGAAAGAGGACCAGGTTATGGGAGGAGAAAACAATTACTCCTTAGCCAGTCATCATATTTTTGGACTAACAGGCTCTTCTGAAATGTTATTCTCACCGCTTGAAAGAGCAAAAGAAGGAATGTCTATTTACCTTACAGATAAGGAGCGTATTTACGAGTATGAGATTAATGCCGTCTTTACGGTCACACCTGAAAGGATAGATGTTATCAATGACACACCAGGGCTAAAGGAGGTAACCTTGGTCACCTGTACGGATTATGAGGCAACAGAGCGAATCATTGTCAAAGGAGCAATCAAAAACGAGTATGAGTTTAACAAAGCACCTGACGATGTTTTGAAGGCCTTTAATCACTCTTACAACCAGATGTCAACCTAAGCCTAATCTAGGCAAGGGGTCGCTACGAGGGGTGAAACAAAGTAATCTTGGCATTGCTTTGTTTCACTTTTTTTATTTAATAAAGGAGTTAAATCATATGGAGCTTAAGGCTATTCATCATATTGCTATCATTGTTTCGGATTATGAGGTCTCTAAGGATTTTTATGCCAATAAGCTTGGCTTTGAGATTATTCGTGAAAATCACCGGCCTGATAGACATGATTACAAATTGGATTTAAAATGTGGAGCCATTGAATTAGAGATTTTTGGCAATAAAAAGACTGATCCAGCTTATCAGGCACCGCCTAAGCGTATCGGTAGGCCCGAATATGACAAAGAGGCCTGTGGGCTTCGTCATTTAGCTTTTCATGTTAAGCCTATTGAAGCTTATATTGAACAATTAATGGCTAAGGGCATTGCTGTCGAGCCTCTTAGGTATGATGATTATACTGGTAAGAAGATGACCTTCTTTTTTGATCCTGATGGCCTGCCACTGGAATTACATGAATGAAATGCCAAGATAAGCTGTTAATCATAACTAAGACGGCTGCATGGCTCAGTCACCTCAAAAAAGGAGTCACACCTTCCTTGAGTAAGCTTGTTAATTGAGAGGCAGGCTTTTGATGGCGGCTAGGAAATGGTTAAGCCAGCCTCAGTTCAGTTGGTAGGCGATTCACTAAAATCACAACAAAAGCAAGAAGACATTTACGCTTTCTGGTAGCGTTTTTTCATCATCACTATGGCCTTTTTAGCAAAATGTGATGAAATCATCACATTGAAATTGACAAACTGATGATATTGCAATGTCAAAACGCTAGAAATAGATTAAAAAATGCATGGGGCTAAAAAAGGCTTACATGCATTTTCTTCATGCGTGTACGTCGTGCGCTAAAATGATAAAATATTGACATTTCAGTTAAATCATGGTATCCTTTTTAGGTCATTAACTAGTTAAGAGAGTAGATATGATTAGAGGATTCAAGAAAACAATTGTCGCAGTAGGGCTGCTAGTAGTGCTTTTGGGTCTATCAGCCTGTCATCAGAGCTCTAGCAGTAGGAAGGCCGGTTTGGTCATAAAAACAAGCTTCTACCCTATTTATGCTATGACTAAGGAGATTTGCGGGGATTTAAATGATGTTCAGGTCATTGCCAAAAACACTAGCATACACTCGTATGAGCCAAGTCCGACAGTTGTTGCTAGGATTTACGATGGAGATGTCTTTATTTACCATTCCAAGATATTAGAAGCCTGGGCTGCGGATTTAGCGCCACAGCTAGAAAAAAAGGGACTAGCAGTCATGGAGGGAACATCACATCTAACATTAGACAAGGTTCAAGGTTTGGAACACCTCACCATAAAAAAAGGAATGAATACTGATGCCTTGTATGACCCTCACACTTGGACTGATCCTATCTTAGCTAGTCAAGAGGCAGAGCAGATTGCAGCTTTATTAAGCAAAAAGGATCCTGCTCACAAGGCAGTCTATTTACAAAACGCTAAGCGTTTTAAGGCTAAGGCTCAAAAGTTAGTGAAGACCTATAAGGAAAAGTTTGAATCTCTAGATAGGAAAACCTTTGTGACGCAGCACACAGCCTTTTCCTATCTAGCTAAGAGATTTGGTCTAAAGCAATTGGGAATCGCAGGGATATCTCCTGAGCAAGAGCCCAGTCCTCGCCAATTAGCTCAAATTGACCGCTTTATCAAAAAATATGATGTGAAGACGATTTTCGTCGAGGAAAATGCTTCAGATAAGCTAGCCAAAACCTTGGCTCAGAGTAACAGTGTAGCAATTGATACCCTAAGTCCGCTTGAGGTGGTTCCAGCTGATCAAAAAGCTTATCTAGAGCATTTAGAAATAAATTTAGAAACACTGTATCGTGTATTGGAGAGTGAAACATGACAAAAAAAGCTTATTTATCATTATTGACCATCTTACTATTATTTCCTTTATCTGCTTGTGGCTTTAAAGCCCAAGATAGCACAGGCAAAAAACTAAAATCATCTCATCAACTGGAAAAAAGGTGCAAGGCTTTAAAGAAAGAAACTGACAAAAGTCCCAATGAAGTTAGCAAAGAAGAAGGGATTGCAGCAGAACAAATTGTTGTGTCCATCTCAGATGATGGCTTTGTTACCTCTCATGGTGACCATTACCACTTTTACAATGGTGAGGTGCCTTATGATAGCCTTTTCTCCTCAGAGCTATTACCGCCTAAGGATTACCAATTTGATCAAAAGGACGTGATTAATGAGGTCAAAAATGGCTATGTCATCAAAACTGATGACCGTTATTATTTCTATTTAAAGGACAACAACCATCAAGAAAACGTCAGGTCATAAAGACTGATTACCGTATAAGATAATCATTGGACTAGTGATAGTAGCTACATCTAAGCTGCCATTATGCACTAGTTTTTTTGCTTTAAAAAGAGTGCTTGGCTATTCTAGCTATGCTTTGTTTCAGCTTTTTAATCGTCTTATTGGGGTAAAAATGCTACAATAGAGGCATTAGATTTTGAAAAAGACTAGGAAGATCACCCTTTGCAGAGCTGAGTAAAACAGGCTTACTAGATACCTGGATACTTTAGCTTGAGAGGCTCTCATAAAGGGAAATTTATCATACAAAAGAGGTAGAAAAATGACTTATCAAAAGAAATTAATAGCAGCTGGCATGGCTTTGGCTTCGGTATTTATGCTTCAAACAACAGTACACGCTGCAGCTAATAATGTTCAACAGGTAATTGATGAAACCTATGTTCAGCCTGATTACGTTTTAGGCTATTCATTGTCTGCTGAGCAAAGAGAGCAAACCTTGGCCTTGCTTCACTACAATAGTGCTTCTGATAACAAATTAAGCACCCTAAATACAACTGCCTATGCTAGTATCATGAATGTAGCAGATGATCCGAGCCTACAGCTTTATTCCTCAGTTAGGATTCAAAAGCTGGGAGCTAAAGAAACGCTTAAGGTAACTATTGTGACACCTGAAAATATCACTAAGGTGACGCAAGATATGTATCGTAACGCTGCTGTAACCTTGGGCATTGAGCATGCCAATATTACTGTAGCTGCGCCAATACCAGTTACTGGAGAATCGGCTTTGGCCGGTATTTATTATTCGCTTGAAAAAAATGGTGCCAAGGTCCCAGAAGAAAGCAAAAAGCTGGCACAAGAGGAGCTATCAACCCTATCTAATATTAATACCGAAAATGCAGGTAAAACAGGCTATGATGCAGATAAGCTAAATGTTGCGCTTACTGATATTAAAGCTGCTGTCGCAAAGGCTGGAGAAGGGGTTAATGAGGAAAAGGTTCGCCAAATTGTAACAGAAACCTTAGATCATTATGGGTTAACCAAGGCAGTAACACCTGATCAGATTAACCTTATCATCAATTTCGCGCTTAACCTCTCAAATAGTGGTGTGATTTCCAATGAAAACTTCACTAAAACGCTGAACGCTTTAAAGGATAGTATTGTTGAAAAGGCCGGATCTACCTTTAAAAATATCAACGTGAACTTTGATGCTACTGAGGCGTTAAAGACTGGACAAGGAATCCTTCAGCAAATTATTGATTTCTTTAGAGGATTGATTGACGGCTTAATGGGTGGCTGATAAATAGATAAAAGTAGTAGGACTAATTCCTAATTTCATTAGGAATTAGTCCTATTTTTTAAGCAGAAATCGATTATTTATTTTAGCTGCTAAAAATATTCAGATTGAAAATCAAAAAAAGTTACTATTTTTCAAATTGTTTTTCGAATAAATTAAGTAGAAGCAGATCTATTTCAAGATCAGATATTCAAACACGTAAAGACGAGGAAATATGATGACAAACGTAGCTTTTTATTCAAAAATTGGTATTTCAGCGCAGGAGCATGACCAATTTGTCAAACAGCACCAGCAGGTTAACCTCTTGCAGAGCAGCTCATGGGCAGCTGTTAAAAATCAGTGGCAAAATGAACGCATCGGTATTTTTCAGGGAGATAATCAGGTAGCTTCTATGTCCTTGCTGATCAAGCCTTTACCGCTTGGTATGACGATGATTTATATTCCAAGAGGTCCAGTGATGGACTATACCAATGCTGAACTGGTAGCATTTACGATTAAAACCTTGAAGGCATATGGTAAGAAAAAAAGAGCCCTTTTGATTAAATTTGATCCTGCGATCCTGCTAAAGCAGCATCAGCTTGGTGAGAAAGCACCTGATAATCCCAAGGCTTTGGCCATTATTAAGCATTTAAAGCAATCTGGTGCTCATTGGATAGGTCCAACAACCAAGCTATCTGATACTATTCAGCCACGTTTTCAAGCAAATTGTTACACCAATGCTGATATTGAAGCGTCCTTTCCTAAGCATACCAAGCGATTGATGAGGGATGCTAGGCAACGTGGCGTGATAGCTTATCGCGGTAATCAGTCTGACCTCCATACATTTGCTGGCCTTATCTCTTTAACTGAAAAGCGAAAAGGAGTTGCTCTAAGAAATGAAGCTTATTTTAGACAGCTGATGACGATTTATGGCGACAATGCTTATTTGCACCTAGCAAAGGTTAACCTTCCAGAAAAGCTCAAGAATTATGAGCTTCAGCTGAAAGCTGTTAAACAAGAGCTTGCTCAAACGCAAGCGCATCAAAAAAAGCGACTGGCTAGATTAACAGATCAAAAGCAATCGCTTCAGCGTTATCTATCAGAATTCAAGGGCTTCTTGGATAAATATCCAGATGAGGTTGTCATTGCGGGCATTTTATCGATTTCATATGGCAACACGATGGAAATGCTCTATGCTGGCATGAATGATGACTTTAAAAAGTTTTATCCTCAGTACCTGCTTTATCCTAAAGTCTTTATGGATGCCTATCATGATGATATAGCTTGGGCGAATATGGGCGGCATTGATGGCTCCTTCAAGGACGGCTTGACAGCATTTAAGTCCAATTTCAGTCCAACTATCGAAGAGTTTATTGGAGAATTCAACCTAGCAGTCAGTCCTTTTTATCACTTGGCTAATTTGCTATATAAGATCAGAAAGCAATTAAAGCACAGGCACTAACAGCTAATAGTGAAATGATATCATGTTTAATGGTTAGAACCAAAGATCTAGTGATTGTATTTATAAAAAAGATGGTCGCTACTGACCTGCACTCCAAATTAGAATAGCATCTAACGATTAGAGGCAGAATACAAGGCAACCATTCTTTTAGTCTATTTTCGTTTTTTCTTGGCCTTTTTAATCTTATTAGCTTGACGCTTCATGGCCTGCTTCATGGCAAATTGACCAATCTTACCCTTTAGACCACCTCCAAAGAGCTGGCTCATATCCATATCACCACCCAATGCAGACATGTCAGGTAAACCACCTTGCCCCATCATTCCTTCAAGGGCAGACATATCAGGCATGCCTCCTGGCATATTTGGCATGTTTTTAGGGAGGTTATTAGGGTTGATTCCCATTTGTTTCATCATTTTAGTCATATCACCTGACATGACACCCTGCATCATGGCTTTGGCTTGGTTAAAATCTTTAATAAATTTGTTGACTTCAACGAAACTATTACCTGATCCAGCTGCAATGCGACGGCGGCGACTTGGTGTTAAAAGCTCTGGCTGCTCACGCTCCTCAGGTGTCATAGAAGAAACGATAGCACGCTTGCGAGCAATTTGCTTGTCGTCAACCTTAATATTGGCTAGAGCAGGATTAGTTGCCATACCTGGAATCATTTTTAACAGATCTTCCATTGGCCCCATGTTTTGCACTTGGTCTAATTGCTCGATAAAGTCATTAAAATCAAAGGTATTCTCACGCATTTTTGCGGCAAGCTCTAATGATTTTTTCTCATCATATTCCTGACTTGCCTTTTCGATCAAGGTAAGAAGGTCTCCCATTCCCAAGATACGACTTGACATACGGTCTGGATGGAAGGTTTCAATATCGGTGATTTTTTCACCAGTTCCGGTAAATTTGATTGGCTTACCAGTTATTTCACGTATAGAAAGGGCCGCACCACCACGAGTATCACCGTCAATCTTTGTTAACACTACTCCAGTGATATCGAGCTGATTGTTAAATTCATAGGCAACGTTGGCAGCTTCTTGTCCGATCATGCTGTCAACAACAAGAAGGATTTCGTTTGGTTTAGCTAGTGCTTTAACCTCACGAAGCTCGCCCATTAGTTTCTCATCAATTTGTAACCGTCCTGCCGTATCAATCAAAACATAGTCATGACGGTTCTCTTTTGCCTGTGCCAAACCATTGGCAACAATATCAACTGCTGAATGATTTGTCCCCATATCAAAAACAGGAACATTTATTTGCTGTCCCAAGGTTTTCAACTGGTCAATAGCAGCCGGACGATAGATGTCTGCTGCAATCATCAATGGACGAGCATTTTCTTCCTTGATGAGCTTATTGGCTAATTTTCCTGCAAAGGTCGTTTTACCAGCTCCCTGCAAGCCCACCATCATGATGACAGTAGGGATTTTAGGTGATTTATCAAGCTCCGCGGTTTCTGATCCTAAGATACCAGTTAATTCCTCATTAACAATTTTAAGTATTTGTTGCGTTGGATCAAGGGTATCAATAATTTCGTGGCCAACAGCTCGCTCACGTATACGCTTGATAAAGGTCTTAACAACTGGAAGTGCAACATCTGCCTCTAATAAGGCTAGACGAATCTCCTTGGTCACTTCCTGAACATCGGCTTCAGATAAGGTTTTTTTACCACGAATGTGCTTAAAAACGTCCTGTAAACGTTGGGTTAGGCTTTCAAATGCCATAGCTATAACTCCTCTTAATCTCTATTGTCAATACTAGTTAAAATGGAAATTTTGTCACGTAAATAATGGTCACTAGGATATTTTGCAAGAATGTCATCAAATATTTCACTACGCACGATATAATCAGAATACATATGAAGCTTCATTTCATAGGCTTCCAGAATTTTTTCAGTGCGCTTAATATTATCATAAACTGCTTGACGGCTAACGCCGAATTCTTCAGCAATTTCAGCCAGACTATAATCATCAGCATAATAGAGCTCGGTATAGTTCATCTGTTTATCAGTCAATAAGGCAGCATAAAATTCAAAAAGAGCATTCATTCGGTTTGTTTTTTCAATTTCCATAATCCCCATTTTATCATATCATGAGCATTTTTAACAGTGGTAAATGATAGGATTAGCCTTTTATCAAGAAGCTTTCTTAAAGCAAAAATGAGGATAGTAGCTTGTTTTGATAGCTGTCCTAAAAATTATTAAAAATATTTTTTGAAATGTGTTGATACACTTTGACAAACAATAGAAAAAAGAAGTGGTGAACCACTTCCTATCAATGTTATTCAAGCATTATCGCTTATGATTAATTATTTTCTAAATAAAATTCAAAGCGATCACCTACATACTGGCTACGCACATATTCAAAGGGCCTACCGTCTGTAAAAAAGGAAACCTGAGTTAATGCTAAAATAGCATGCCCCTTAGCTACCTCTAGATAAGAGGCGACACGTTCACTGGCTATTTTCGCGTAGATGGTTTGTTGACTTTTGCCGATTTCATAACCGTTTGAGGTTAGGGTTTGGAAAAAGTGCTCTGTAATATCAGTTTTTTTGACATTTTTAATAAATTTCTCAGGGATTGAGGCTACCTCGTAAACTAAAGGAACCTTATCTGCATAACGAATGCGCTCCATTCGAATAACGTAATCTGATTCTTCTAGGTGCAACTGATTTATTTCTGTATCACTTGCTAGCTGACGTTGATAGGAAATCAGCTTTGAAGATGGCTTACGTCCCTGAGAATTCACAATCTCTGTAAAGCTAGTGGTCCCACGCATTCTCTCTTGTACGCGATGACTGGCAATATAAGTACCACTGCCAACACGCCTCTCTAGAATTCCCTCCTCTACAAGCAGTGTTATTGCCTGACGCAATGTCATGCGACTGACTTCAAAATGTTCTGCTAAATCTCGTTCGCTTGGCAGGCGACTACCAATAGTCCAGACTTCTTTTTCGATGTCTTTTTTAATAGCGTCATGAATTTTGATATAGGCTGGCAGCATGCTTTACTCCTTGGGGGTGATGATGGTTTTATTTTATCATATTTTCAGCCTAAATTGCAGCCCAATTATTATCAAAAGCATTCATCAATCAGCTTTTTCATGCTAAGACCGGCAATAGTAGTTACACATAAGATAGTTGAGTGATATGTTTCTGCAAAAAGATTATTTTTGATCACATCACCTGAAAAGCTAATGCCTTTTTAGTGAAAATATGCTACAATTAATTGAAAACTATCAGCTAACAAGGTGCTGGTATATAATGAAAGGGTTATAATGACTGAAATTTCAATGTTGAATGATGTTCAAAAAATTATCGTTCTTGATTACGGTAGTCAGTACAATCAACTGATTGCAAGACGTATTCGAGAGTTTGGTGTTTTTTCTGAACTCAAAAGCCATAACATCACTGCGCAAGAGCTTCGTGACATCAATCCAATCGGGATTGTTCTGTCTGGTGGGCCAAATTCTGTTTACGCAGACGATGCCTTTGGTATTGATCCTGAAATCTTTGAATTAGGGATTCCAATTTTAGGGATTTGCTATGGCATGCAGCTAATCACACATACCTTAGGAGGCAAGGTAGTCCCAGCTGGTCAAGCAGGTCACCGAGAATATGGTCAATCATCATTACGTTTACGCTCTGCATCAGCATTATTTGCGGGCACTCCAGATGAGCAGCTTGTTTTGATGAGTCATGGTGATGCTGTTACAGAAATCCCAGAGGGCTTTCACCTTGTAGGAGATTCTAACGACTGCCCTTACGCTGCTATGGAAAATACAAAAAAGAGGCTCTACGGTATCCAATTCCACCCAGAGGTAAGACACTCTGTCTATGGTAATGATATTTTGAAGAACTTTGCTATCTCTATCTGTGGTGCACGTGGTGATTGGTCAATGGATAATTTCATTGACATGGAAATTGCTAAAATTCGCAAAACAGTCGGAGATCGTAAGGTTCTGCTAGGTTTATCTGGTGGTGTTGATTCTTCAGTTGTTGGTGTCCTTTTACAAAAAGCTATCGGAGATCAATTAACCTGTATCTTTGTTGATCATGGGCTTCTTCGTAAAAATGAAGGTGACCAAGTTATGGAAATGCTTGGTGGAAGATTTGGTCTCAATATTATTCGTGTTGATGCCTCAAAGCGCTTTTTAGATCTCCTTGCAGGTGTTGAGGATCCTGAGAAAAAACGTAAAATTATTGGTAATGAGTTTGTTTACGTTTTTGATGACGAAGCTAGCAAGCTTGAGGGGGTTGACTTCCTTGCACAAGGAACGCTTTACACAGACATCATTGAATCTGGAACAGAAACTGCTCAAACGATAAAATCTCATCACAATGTTGGTGGTCTGCCAGAGGATATGCAGTTTGAATTAATCGAACCCCTCAATACACTCTTCAAAGATGAGGTTCGTGCTCTTGGTACAGCCCTTGGTATGCCAGATGAAGTCGTCTGGCGTCAGCCTTTCCCGGGCCCAGGCCTTGCCATTCGTGTCATGGGAGAGATCACAGCAGAAAAGCTTGAAACAGTCCGCGAGTCAGATGCCATCCTTCGAGAAGAAATTGCTAAAGCAGGACTTGATCGTGATGTATGGCAATATTTTACAGTTAATACAGGTGTTCGTTCCGTCGGAGTTATGGGAGATGGTCGCACCTATGACTATACCATCGCTATTCGTGCTATCACCTCAATTGACGGCATGACAGCAGACTTTGCCCAATTGCCTTGGGAAGTCCTAAAGAAGATCTCAGTCCGAATCGTCAATGAAGTCGACCACGTTAACCGCATTGTGTACGACATCACCAGCAAACCACCAGCAACTGTTGAGTGGGAGTGACAGAAGCAAATATATTACTGCCATGAAAGTGTTGAAAACAGTGGGTTTTTGCGGTTTGTGGAAACAAAAAAATCTTGAGTGATACTGCTTTGATACTAAAAAGCTAAAATAGCAAGTTCAAAAGGGAGTTGTTGAATTTAGGTGAATGGTTTAAAAGCCTTCCATCGTTTTGGTGGAAGGCTTTTGAGGGAATAGTTTAAGAACAATATTGGTTGATTGAAGAGATACCACAATTATATAGCAAAGATACAATTATTTATGTATACGAGGAGAAAATCATAATGATGAAGAATATTGTTTCACAGGTTATTGATAAAGCAGTTGGTCAAATTACTGATATTTTCAAAATGAAACTTAAAACTTTTATAGAAGAGCGTAATAAAAATGCTTTCTGGAATAATGTTGTCCAAGAAGCTATTAAGGCTACTGAAGGTATTGACGAAGAAATAGGGAGATACATATTTAGTCGGCTATCTATTGTGGGTTTGGAAAGGCAATTATTTGATGAAAATTACGATAATATTCACAGGAATTTTGTATTGACTTTGGCAGTGGAATTGTGTAAGTTTGATAAAGAAAAAGATTTTTCAATTTCTTTGGGAATAGCAGTGGTTGATAAGTGGCTTGAAAAAAATAAACTGCCAACAGATTGTGATGGTTATAATGTTGAGGAACTTAAAAGGATAATAAGTGACCGTGAGGAATTATACCGCAATTATTTTAAATTATTTGAAGAGAAAAATGGAACGGATACAATAAGAATATTTTATCCTAAAAATGGAGAAAGTTGGATTAGATGGGAAGATAACTGTTCAGTCGATATTAATGTAAACTTGTCAAAGGGACTTTCATATGGATTTTGTAGAGAAGGGTTTGATTATTATAAGAAAATATGCAATAACGATTATGAAACTCTAAAGTGTGCATATATTGAAAATGAAAAAGAAATATTGCGTTTTAACGGTTTTTCGTGTAATGAGGATAATACGATTATTTGGATTAGATAACAAACTTCTCTATGAAATAATAATCTATTTATCTCAGTTGGTTAATCAAGCATATAGATAAGTTTTTATACAAAAAACTCATAACTTTAAGATTGCAAAATCTTTTAGCTATGTGCTTTTTTCGTTGCGTGAAGTCCGTCACGCTCCGTAAGGTACATGACAAATAAACCACCGGTGATCATGATTGTTAAAAGAGCCTTTGTAGCTAAGTAATAAGCTTTAAAAACCTTTAACGGGTTTCTTAATGCAGAAAAGTAAATCAAAGAAGTAGAGGCACCTCAAAAAAATGCACCAAAGTCATGCAATGAGTTTGGTTGTACAACAGTCATGCTTTTAAGCTAATACAAAGGCTTATACATCTAAGGGCATAAAGTTGGCAATGATTTTTCCAATAATACGCGGATTGTCATCAAAGGAAGCGAATTTATCAGGGTATTTTTTGTTCAATGAAACCAAACGCAGACCATTTTCTTCACGATATACTTTTTTGATATAGGTTTGTTCTTCCCACTCAACAGCATAGATAGCACCGTCATAATCAAAGCTATCCTGTTTGATGAGAACAACCTCGCCATTCAAATAGGTTGGCTCCATGGAGTCACCAAAAACCCATGAAGCAAAATCATAATCTAACTGCTCATCGTAAAACACAACATCAAAATTCCCATCACCAAAGTAAGAATAGCCAGTCCCTGCAGATAACCTCTCGTAAACACGATAAGGGTAAAGTGTCTTTTGCTTAGCTGGTAAAGCAATCATTTTTCCTTGTTGCTCAAGCAGGCTCTCAGAATAGCTGATAACCTTTTCTTTATTAAAGGCGCTTAACTGACTATAGGGAAGTAAAAGACGATTTTCCTGATAAAAGTACTCAGCAGGTAATTGAAAAATCTTCATAAGCTCTTCAAAATGCTTTTGATTTGGCTTATTTTTCTCCTTTTCCCAATTAGAAATGGTCATTTTATTAACTCCTAAAAGCTCTCCTAGCTGTTCTTGGCTAATATGCCTTGATAAACGCGCTGTTTTTAATTGAATACCAGAAAACATCAGCATGAATCTCCTTTGTTAGTATACTTTAGTAAAGTTAATGCTTTACTAAAGTATAGCATAGCTTATAAGAATATTCAAGCTTTTTATGCTTATATCGAAAAGACAGTAGCTGTCTTAGGTTTAATGGCAAACATGTTATACTTATATAGAGCCATCAAAATATAATAACACAAACAATGGGAAAGAAAAATGCTTAGCAAACAAAAATTGTCACTTGAAATCATTCATTACCTGATATCCGGTCTTCTAACAACCATTCTTTATTTTGTTTTGCGGTATGTCATCTATTCATGGCTACATCAGGCCACCATATCAGCAGGCTTTGCCAATGTTATAGCGATCATAGCTGCCTTCTTGATGAATGATAGCTATGTTTTTAAGCAGACTTCTGACAAACGCTTGTTTAGATTTGCCATGTTTTTCCTAGCTAGAGTAGTGACCTTAGGCTTAGACATGCTATTAGCCTATTTATTGGTTGAGAAATACCCAGAGGTCATTGGAAGCCTTGTTGAGCATGATTCTGAACGCATTAATTCTGTTGAAAGCATTTTGAGCCAAGCCCTAATGATTAGCTTGAATTTTGCTATTAGTAAATACTATATTTTTAAACGACATCGCAGCAGATAAAAAACAGCTCTAGTAAAATAACTATCACATATCTTTCCGAAAAACTATAATTTTCTTGAAAAACATCTCAAACTGTGATATACTACTATCAGTCTGATATCCAATGGGTATTTCATTTGTTAACGAAACATTGTGAGAATTTATTATGAAACGTGACTTGCTGCTTGCTAAAATTGAAGAATACAAAAACATCATGCCTTGGTATGTCCTTGATTATTATCAATCTAAGCTTTCTGTTCCTTATAGCTTTACGACCTTGTACGAATACTTGAAAGAATACAAACGCTTTTTAGATTGGTTAATCGATTCTGATCTATCAAAGGCTGCTAAGATTGCTGATGTTGACTTGACTACTCTGGAGCATTTGAGTAAAAAGGATATGGAAGCTTTTATTCTTTATCTTCGTGAGCGTCCTTCCTTGAACACCTATTCAACTAAAAAAGGGGTATCGCAAACCACCATTAATCGTACCCTTTCTGCACTATCCAGCTTGTATAAATACCTTACCGAGGAGATTGAAAATGAGCATGGAGAGCCTTATTTTTATCGAAATGTCATGAAAAAGGTGGCAACCAAAAAGAAAAGAGAAACCTTAGCAGCCAGGGCTGAAAATATTAAACAAAAGCTTTTTTTAGGCGATGAGACGATGGCATTTTTAGACTATGTCGACAAAGAATATGAACATAAGCTATCAAATCGGGCAAAGGCTTCTTTCCGAAAAAATAAGGAACGCGACCTAGCCATTATCGCTCTACTGCTGGCATCTGGTATTCGATTGTCCGAGGCAGTTAATCTAGATCTTAAGGATGTCAACCTCAACATGATGCTGGTCGAGGTTACCCGTAAGGGAGGTAAGAGAGATTCGGTCAATGTTGCTGCTTTTGCCAAGCCTTATTTAGAAGCCTATTTATCAGTGCGAAAAGCCCGCTATCAAGCAGAAAAACAGGACGTAGCCTTCTTTTTAACAGCCTACCGTGGGCTCCCTAATCGGATAGACGCCTCAAGCATTGAAAAAATGGTAGGCAAATATTCTGAAGGCTTTAAAATTCGTGTAACTCCTCATAAGCTACGCCATACGCTTGCGACGAGACTTTATGATACCACAAAGTCACAGGTCCTAGTAAGTCATCAGCTTGGTCATGCCTCGACCCAAGTCACAGATCTCTACACTCATATTGTTAACGATGAGCAAAAAAATGCCCTGGATCAATTATGATTTTACATAACTAAAATTATGCAAAATAGATTAGTCACCTTATCCTACTTAAAAAGACTGAAAATCTGTGCTTTCAGTCTTTTTTGCATGGAGATTTATGGCTATCATTTTTTACAGCAAAGAAGTCGAGAATTTGGTCTGTTTAGAATGCTTTTTTTTTTTTTTTTTGAATCACGACTAGAGTTCCTTGGTCAATTTGACTGGAAATAGTTATGTCTAAATTTAATTTATCAAGTATTTGCTTTGTCATAAAGAGGCCTAAACCGGTTGCCTTTTGATGCTCATGACCATTGTAGCCAGTAAAGCCTTCTTCAAACAGACGTGGTAAATCTTCTTCTAGTATTCCAATACCATTATCTGATATAGAAATACTGTCTCCCTTAATGCTGATTTTGATGTGACCTTGTGGCTTAGAATATTTGATCGCATTGTCAATAATTTGTGTCAGTGCAAATGACAGCCATTTGTTGTCAGTGCTCAATTGCCAATCACCATCAACTGCAATGCTAATACCCTTAGCAATACAAGCTTGGCTGGACTTCTTGATAACTGAGGTCACAAGCTGCTTTACAGAGCAAACCTGAAACCGAAAATCATCACTATGCTGGTTAAACTTCAAATAGCTTAATAGATTGTTGAGATAATGCTCCAAGCGTAGAACCTAGATCTGATAATCCTTAATATCAATATGGTTGGTTTGAATCATTAAGGACATAGCCGCTAGGGGAAGCTTCATTTGGTGAGACCACATTTTAATCAGTGCTTCTGTATTCTTTTGGTTGTTAAGCTGGTTTAGTGCTGCCTCTGTTTCTGCTTCCTTAAGCTTAATAATCAAAGACCTATAGGCTTGTTCGCTAGGGGAGTGCAGCTGATCTAATTCGTTTACATAAATAAATTCTTGTAAAATCTTCATCTTCTTTTTGAACCTAATATAGTTTCCAAAGCCTTGCAATATTAGCAAGGTTAGTATGGTTAGGCTAGTCACTTTAAAATAGCCTAAAGGAAGCCTATAAAGCCAAAAGATCAGCAGATAACCAGCCATAACAACCCCATACTGGATATACCAGGAATAATATTCCTTAAAAAATGCTCTTATCATTTGATAATATAGCCTACTCCTCTCACTGTGTGAATACGGTCAAAACCAATAGCTGATATTTTTTTGCGCAGACGCGTCATGTTAACATTAAGCGTGTTTTGATCAATAAAGCTCTCGTTTTCCCAAAGCCTTGCTAGAATATCTTCCTTTGAAACAATTTGCTGCGGGTGAGTAAATAAAATCGCTAAGATTTTGTGCTCTGTTGGCGATAAATGAATGCTATCTGTGCCATTAGATAAGGTACCATCAAAATGTAGCTTAAATTGATCTATGGTCACATCATCACTGCTAAATTGCTGTGAGCGTCTTAAAAATGCTGCGATTTTTGCGTCTAAAATGGTTAGAGAAAAGGGCTTGGAGATGAAATCATCTCCTCCCATATTAAGTGCCATGACCGTATCCATCTCATCATTACTGCTTGAGATAAAAATAATTGGCACTGTTGATGTTTTACGAATTTCTGTGGTCCAGTAAAAGCCGTTAAAAAACGGTAAGGTGATGTCCATAAGAATGAGATCCGGTTTATAATCAATCACCTCTTGTTTTATGTCTCTAAAGTTAGAGACGGTAAGAACCTGGTAGTTCTGACTCAGGTGCTCTTTTAAGGGTGTTAAGACAGCAGCGTCATCTTCGACAATATAAATTTTTCCAGCTTTAATCATAATATTATTTTATCAAAAAAGTGGCGAAAAATCGCCACTTGTCTTATCGTTCAATAATATTGTAATAGGTTCTGCTTGTTATCCTGTAAATGGTAAAGTAAATAACGATAATAACACCAATGGTCATCGCACTAACTAGGTAAATGAGGCTAGTGTTTAAAACGCCAAAGAGCAAGAGCATTTGCTTGAGCATAACCAGAGCAACACAAAAATGTAGGACTGCCATAGCTATGGGCATAAAGAACACCAATACAATTTGGGAATTGATGGTTTTTTTGACTTGTTGTTTGCTCATGCCGACCTCTTGAAGAATATTGTAAGATTTTTTATCCTCATAGCCTTCAGAGTATTGCTTGTAATAAATGATCAGTGCAGCCCCAAGTACAAAGCTCAAGCCTAAAAGAAAGCCTGTAAAAAGGAAGCCGCCGGTTAAGACATAGGTTGATTGGAGGTACTCCTCTTTAGTTTCGATATGGCCTATAACAGTATCGCCATCACTAATGATTC
Organism: Streptococcus equi subsp. zooepidemicus; assembly: GCF_015689395.1. Classification (NCBI taxonomy): domain Bacteria; kingdom Bacillati; phylum Bacillota; class Bacilli; order Lactobacillales; family Streptococcaceae; genus Streptococcus; species Streptococcus equi. Next base: position 1,148,432 of record NZ_CP065054.1, on the reverse strand, counting down.
CCTTGTCATCACTAATACTCCTAAGGTCAGCCTTAGTTAAATCAGCATAGGCTGAAATGCTGGCCCGTCCGCCAGTATGATTAATGCTTTGAATGCTATCTTGAATATCCTTTAGTGTTTCCATATCTTTGACCACAAGAACTGCACCATTATAAGTGTTAGCTGCCTCTGGGAAGGTTACTGATGTTAAATTTTTGACATTGGTATATGATTTGCCCAAAATATCCAGCTGTCGTAATTGACTATCCCCTCTTTGCTTAAAGAAGGCAGTCTGATTATCCTTTAATTCAGGCAATTGATTGCCCAAGGCGCGAAAATCATCTTGAGTGACTAAGTAGACATAGCCTGTAGTGACTGGACTAGGATTTAGCAAGGATTCTTTGGTTACTACAATGGTTTCTTTTTGGGATACTTCAAAAGAAACCATGCTACTATAATAGACTAGAAAATCCGAGGCAGGCTTATTGGTCTTTTCAACAATAAGTCTGTTAAAAACCTCTTTTTGATTGTCAATCTCTGAATTATCAAAATTAATATGAGTATTTTTAGGAAATAGCTGATTAGACATTGCCTCGCTATTAGCATAAAGCGCAGTTGTTGTTGCTATTGCAACAAAGGCCATAACAGCTAAGAGGGTAATATTTGCCAAGCCTACAGCATTTTGCTTCATTCTAAAAATCATCTGAGAGGTGCTGACAAAATGCTCTGGCTGGTAAAAATAAGCCTTGTTTTGACGGCGACGCTTTAAGTGCCAAGTCATAAAGGAAATGTAAAAGAGATAGGTCCCGATAATAACGATAATAACTGCTATAAAAAACCGATATAAAGTGTCTAATGCTGTCAGCTTTGTCGATGATAAGGAGATGTAATAGCCAATACTAAGCAATATGATGGATAAGGCTGCTAGTAATAAATTACCCTTTGGCTCTTTTTCACCCTGTTCTTTATGACGAAAGAGCATTAAGGGAGAGGTCTTTCTGATTTTAATCAAGCCAACAACCTCTAATAAACCAAAGATAGCAGCGAAGATTAAAGTGGTGTAAATAAAAGCAACAGGATTGATTTGTAATTCTAAATGGACTGCTCTTACCAGATTAGCGAAAATCAAATAAAAGACGTGTGAAAAAATAGCTGATAGGATACTTCCTACGACTACTGTCCCTAAGTACATAAAAACAAGCTCGATCGTTGAGACTAAACCAACCTGCTTTTTATTCATTCCCAAAATATTGTACAGACCAAATTCTCGACTTCTTTGCTTTAGTAAAAAATTATAGCTATAAATCTCCATAATAGTGGCAAAGATGATTAAAACAAAGATTGCTAGTCCTAATAGCATAAACCCATGTCTCATCGATTCTGATACGGGGCTCATCATGATAATCAAGACAATACAATTGAGCATATATAAAACAGTGCTTGCCAGTAAAAAAGGAGCTGTGACGGATAAGGACTTTCGTAGATTATTCCAAGCTAGTTTGAGATAAAACATCTTTATTCACCTCCTAAAAGACCGGCCATGGCAATCGAGATGTCTTTGCTAAATTCTAAATTCGTTTTATTTCCACGATAGATTTGGTGGAAAATACGGCCGTCCTTGATAAACAGTACTCGCTTAGCATGGCTAGCAGCATTGGCAGAGTGTGTTACCATCAAGAGTGTCTGACCGTCTAGGTTAATGGCCTCAAAAAGATTGAGAATATCCTCTGAATTGCGGTAATCAAGTGCTGCTGTTGGTTCGTCAGCTAATAATAATTGCGGATTGGTGATTAAGCTTCTTGCAATAGCAACCCTTTGCTTTTGACCACCAGAAATTTCAAATGGACGTTTATCTAAAAGCGTTTCAATGCGCAGCTTAGGGGCAATGATGTTGAGCCGTCTTTCCATTTCTTTAAATGGCTTACGGTTTAAAACAAGGGGTAAAAAGATATTATCTCTGATCGATAGGGTGTCTAGGAGGTTAAAATCCTGAAAAACAAAGCCTAGGTTTTGAAGTCGGAAATTAGCTAGGTCACCCTCCTTAATTTTTGTAATGTCAGTGCCATTCAATAAAACAGATCCCTTGGTTGGTTTTTCCAGAGTTGCCAGAATATTTAATAGGGTTGTTTTTCCTGAGCCTGACTCTCCCATGATGGCAATAAACTCACCCTTGTCAACCTTAAAATCAACATCTTGTAAGGCTCTAGTTTCTTCCTTTGAAAAGCGTGTCCGAAAAACCTTCTCTAAATGATTAATTTCTAATAACATATGAAACTCCTTTGTGTCTATTATACTCTTTTAGCTTTAAATATAGCCACTATCGTGACGTATTTAGCTAGTGATGCATTTAGTGCCTTTTGTCAGCCTTAACCACTCCTTCTTTCATGAAGCAGCCCAGCTCTCAACAAGAATCGTCTTAGCTGACTGAACCTATTGCTCTAAACTCTTTTTTCTTTACAGCTTATAGTTTACCCTAATTAATAGTCTGGTTAGCTTACAAGATTTGATGGGTGACTTACAGATTTGTAAGTTTTATAACATCATTTTTCTTATCATTTTGATATAATGAAAGGAGAATTCTATTTAGGAGAAGCGTCAATGGCTAAGAAAATCAAAAAAACGCTAGGGACTGTCGGAAAGCTGTTTTCCATTATCCCTGATACCACTGAAATTATAGGAAAAACGATAGATAACACCCGTCCCATTATCGAAAAGCATATGGAACAAAAGCATGAAAAGGAAATGCAGCTAACGCTTTTAGATGATGTGATTAATTTACCTGTTGATAAAGCGCAAAAGCATCTGGAACAGCTAGGTTTTGTTGTCGCACTATTGCCGGTCAAGCCTAGTAAAAAATGGATACATGCTAGCTTAAATGAGGTTGTTTCCATGTCACCCAAGCCTGGAAAGTATAAGCTGGGAAGCTTAGTGAAGCTTTATTATGTTACTGTAGATGTCCTTGAGAAAAGTCAGGCTATTTTAGATCAAGAGACCCTAAAGGCTGTCGAACGAAATCAAAGAATTGCTGATACCATCGAAGCTGTTAAGCAAATTAAGTTTCCTTTTAAGAAGAAATAAGGCTATAACTGTTAAAAAACAAGCTGACCCTAATAGTATCAGCTTGTTTTTTAATATGTGTGACTTTAAGTCTATCTTGCTCAGCAGGTGCTAAACAAATAAACCACCCGTTATGTAGCAGCCTTCAATATTTAGCATTTTGGACTGACCTTTTGGGGGTCATTTCATTAGACGGGTGGTTATGATCAAGGAGTTTATTGGTAGGTAGCTTTGACTAATAATTAGGAGATTGATTTTATTAGTTATCTTGCTTTTTATTCTTTTGATTAATCCATTGCTATATCAACGGTGACGTACTGAACTGGGATATCATAAAAGGGATCCTCTCTGCGTCCTAGGAAATCCTTTGCCTGCTGAGGGAAAGAGGCATAGCTCAATACATCCTCCTCGCAGCAGGCATAGCCTGCAATTTCTTGACGAAGCAAGGGCAATTGTGGCTCAATCAAATTTGCTGGACGACAAGTGATAACAGCTTCATCACCAATGATTTTCTCTTTAATGCCTTCGCCTAGTGGCGCAGGAGGTTGACCATAAAGTCCTCTGACATAGTCCTTGATTTCATTTGGGACAACCTTGTAGCGCTCACTTGAAATAACATTCATCAAGGCTTGAGTGCCCACCATTTGCGATAGTGGAGTCACCAGTGGGGGGTAGCCTAAATCAGCTCTAACCTTTGGAACCTCAGCCAGAACCTCTTCATATTTGTCAGTGAGTCCCTGTTCCTTAAGCTGACTTAGCAAATTGGACAGCATGCCGCCAGGAACCTGATAAAGCAAGGTCTTAGGCTCAGTGTCTTTAACCTTGGGATTTAAAATGCCCTCTGCCCTGTAGTGATCTCGGATAGTATTAAAATACTCGGCAATTTTTGTCAGCCTTGTCATGTCTACTCCGGTATCAATCCCCAAGTCCTCTAAAGCAATAACCATCGATTCTGTTGCTGGCTGGCTTGTCCCGCCGGCAAATGAGGATATGGCAGTATCAATAATATCTGCACCAGCCTCTACGACCTTGAGATAGGTCATTTCAGAAATACCACTGGTAGCATGTGTGTGAACCTCAAGTGGTAGATCAATGCTTTCCTTAATACGCTTCACTAATTGATAGCCTATCTCTGGCGTTAACACCCCAGCCATGTCCTTGATACAAATAGAATCTGCACCGATAGCCTGATAAGCTTTTGCTAAGGCTACAAAATAATCGACAGTATGAACCGGACTTGTTGTGTAGGAAATAGCAACCTGTGCATGACCGCCGAATTCCTTTGTCGCTGAAACGGCCGTCTCTAGATTACGGGGATCATTTAGGGCATCAAAAATGCGTACAATATCAATACCATTTTCAATGGATTTTTGGATAAAGCTGCGGACGACATCGTCAGCATAATTGCGATAGCCTAAAAGATTTTGCCCACGCAGAAGCATTTGTAATTTGGTTTTCTTGACTGCTTTACGAATGGTTCTTAGACGCTCCCAAGGGTCTTCATTTAAGAAACGTAGGCAAGAATCAAAGGTAGCTCCTCCCCACATTTCTAGGGCATGATAGCCAGCATTATCTAGTGTTTCTAAAATCGGAATCATTTCCTTTGTAGTCATGCGGGTGGCAATTTGACTTTGCTGACCATCACGCAAAACTGTTTCTGTTATACGGATTTTTGTCATATCATTCTCCTTATAAGAATACCGTTAAGTCTAACTGAGGTGATTGTCTCCTTCAAAAAATGATTGAAGCAATTGTGCAAGGGCTGCCTGCATGTCTGCTACCGAGTGACTGCGATTTCTGCTACAAGCCTTAGCCTCTTTTGAGCAAAGATAACAGCTACGTGGAGGAAAGCCTAAGGCTGTTCGACTGATAGGGGTTGGCAGCTGATTTGACATCACTAAAACGTCCAAATCCATTAGCCTGCCAATCGGTAAATCAGCCTCAAGCTCAATCATTTTAAGCTTTAATGCCTGACTATCTAAGGCTGTCACAAGATAATATTCATAACCCGTTTTAGGCAGCAAACGAAGCTGATAGCTAATCTGATTGCCAGCCAGCTTTTCTAGGATTGCCCTGATAACATTATCAAAGACCTCAAGTAAAGCAGGTGACGTTTTAATGGGGCCTGGAATATTCATGGTCACACAAAGCAGGCTTTCGTTTGGAAATTCTGTTAGAAGCCTTCCTTGACGAAAACTTCTGTCCTCACGTGCCCTTAGCATGTCAGCTAGGGTAACAGCTTCCCCCTTGAAAATCATTTCCTTAGACATTGTAGACAACGTCAATTAGGCTGCCATCACGATACTCAATAAGAGCTACAACCTTATCACCGTATTGGATACAATCAGGTGTCCCAACAATCGAGTAGGCCTTTTCTTTTAATTCCTTGATACTAAATTGAGGAACCTCCAAGTCTTTGAAATGCTCGATCAAATCTGGACGGTTTGGATTGATAGCAATACCTATTTCTGTGACAACCACATCAACGCTTGTTCCAGGTGTAATTACTGTATTTACCTCATCTACAAAGGTTGGAATGCGTCCGCGGATCAGAGGCGAAATCACTAGACTCATTTTGGCAGCAAAGGCTGTGTCACAATGCCCTCCGGAAGCCCCACGAATAACACCGTCAGAACCTGTCATGACATTAACATTGAAATTGGTATCAACCTCAAGTGCTGATAAAATACAGGTGTCTAATTGATTGATAACCGATCCCTTGCTTAGTGGTGAAGCATACATGTTAGCATCAATTTCGTAATGCTGAGCATTTTTACCAAGCGAAACTGCTGAAGGGTAATCAAAGTCCTGTACATCTAGGATTTTCTCAACTAATCCTTCTTCGAGCAATTCTACCATAGCGTTTGTAATGCCTCCAAGGGCAAAGCTTGCCTTGATATTTTCTTGAAGCATGGCCTCACGCATGAACCTAGTCACTGCTAAGGAAGCTCCTCCTGTACCCGTTTGGAAGGAAAAGCCATTCTTAAAGTAAGGTGATTGTGTGATGACCTTGGCTGCATATTCAGCAATTAGGAGCTCCTTAGGATTTTTTGTAAACCGCGTTGCTCCCTTAGCAATTCCTTGCGGATCACCAATAGCATCAACTGTCACGACATAATCAACATCAGTTTGCGGAATGCTAATTGGGGTGTTGGGGTAATCAACTAGGTGATCTGTCAATACCACTACTTGATCTGCGTATTTGGCATCAATCATAGCATAGCCAAGTGAGCCGCAGGTAGCCTTACCAATCGTACCGTTGACATTACCATATTCATCTGAGCTTGGTGCCCCTAAAAAGGCAACATCAATATGAATATCACCGCTAGCAATCGCACGAGCGCGTCCTCCATGAGAACGAATCACAACAGGCTTTTCCATAATCCCTGATGAAATAGCTGCACCAACCTTATCACGTAAACCTGATGAGGTAATGCTTGTAACCACTCCGTTTTTGATGTGCTCAATTAATGGCTCATGCACATTGGCAATAGAGCTTGGAGCGATAGCTAAATCTTTGATTCCCATGCTGGCTATCTCATCAAGAACCATATTCATGACGAAGTCCCCCTCACGAAAATGATGGTGAAATGAAATGGTCATGCCATCTTTTAGGCCTGTCTTTTCAATAGCTTCACGAATAGAGCCAAGCAATTTACTGTCACCTGGCTTTACAGGCTTAATGCGGCGGCTTGATTCATTGTAGCTAGTGATACGTGCTAGCTCTCCTTCAAATACTCCATAGTGATCAGCATACTCCTGAGGAATATCACGACCAAGTTTATTTTTAACCATGCTAAATGTCCTCCTCTGTTAATACCCCAGCAGCTGTTGCCAAAGCGATAACCCGCTGTGCACGCTCTACGATTGGCTTATCTACCATTTTTCCATTTAATGAGATGACACCTGATCCCTTACCTTCAGCCTCACGAATAGCCCAAATCACTTGCTTGGCATGACTAATCTCTTTTTCGGTTGGTGTGTAAATCTCATTTACCAATGGAATCTGACGAGGATTAATGACAGATTTGCCATCAAAGCCCAATTGCTTGATATGACGCACCTCAGCTTGGAAGCCTTCTGTATTGTTGACATCTGAATAAACGGTATCAATTGCTGCGATCCCAGCAGCACGTGCTGCGTGAAGAATCATGCTGCGGGCAAAGAATAATTCTTGTCCGTCTGGGTAGCGACGTGTTTTCATATTGGTCACATAATCCTCTGCACCAAGGGCGATACCAATGAGACGGTCTGAGGCCTTTGCAATCTCACGAGCATTTAAGACCCCTTCTGCAGACTCGATAGCCGCCATCATGCGTGTACGACCGACAGCAATCCCATTGTCACGTTCGACACGCTCAATGACTGCCTCAACATCAATAATATCCTGGGCAGTTTCTGTCTTTGGCAGGCGAATAACATCAACACCTGCTAACACAACTGCCTCAATATCCAGAGCACCACAAGAGTCTAGGCCATTAACGCGCACAACTGTCTCAACATTTGAATAATCAAAGGTTTTTAGCGCAAAATGAACAAGGGCGCGAGAGGTGTCTTTTTCTTTTAAGGAAACTGAATCTTCTAAATCAAACATGATAGAGTCCGCTCCAAACAAGGGTGCGTCTCTTAGCATAGCCGCATTAGCGCCCGGAACAAACATCATCGTTCTTCTTAAGCGTTCCATGAGTCGATCTCCTTCCAGTTGTAATGCTCAACTCCAGCAGCACGATGGACTGCTGCAATTGTTCTTGCCTGAATGGTACAATCCAAGGCTCCCTTATCAACAGCTTCGATCGTTGCTGACTCAACGCCTAGCTTGGCAAGTGTTGTCTTGATTAATGCTCTGATATGATTGCCAAATTGTTTTTCAACGCTTGAATCCAATTCCAAAACGATTCCCTGACCATCATTAGGTGATATTGTTATCATCATGTCGCTGGATTCAAGCGAACCAGCAACAGCAATTTGTTTGATTTCCATTTGATTGACCTCCTTGTTTAGATCATATTCTATTATTTTTCTACTGGAAATAGCTTAATCAGAGCCTCTGCTACAATATAGAGAATTCCTAAAACAACAAACACTCCTGCCATTCCAAGCGCCATTAGCTCAAAGGATTGGATCAAATGGTCTATATTGATTGTCATAAGCACGTCCTTTCTTAGCTAAAGTAAGCAAGCAGCAAGCCACCTGCAATAACTGAGGCGATCTGACCAGATACATTAGCACCCACAGCATACATCAAGATGAAATTCTGCGGATCCTCATCAGTAGCCATTTTTTGAATCACACGACTTGACATTGGAAAGGCTGAGATCCCAGCAGCTCCGATCATTGGATTGATTTTTTCCTTACGGAATAAATTCAAGAATTTAGCAAACATCACACCACCAATCGAATCCATGATAAAGGCCAACAAACCAAAGATGATAATAAGCAGGGTTTGCACATTCAAGAAAAGCTCGGCCTGCATTTTGATAGAGATGGTTAGTCCTAGTAAAATACTGATGATATTGACCAATTCGTTTTGAGCGGTTTGTGATAAGCGATCCAAAACACCACATTCACGAAGCAGGTTACCAAACATCAAAAAACCAACCAATGGTAAAGAAATTGGGGCAATAAAGCCGGCTACAAGTGTGATCACAATAGGAAAGAGAATCTTTGTTAATTGTGATACGTTTTCAGCCTTATAGGTCATGCGAATGCGACGTTCTTTTTTGGTGGTTACCAGCTTGATTGCAAATGGTTGAATAATCGGAACCAAGGCCATATAAGAATAAGCTGCCACTGTGATAGGGCCTAGCAAATCCTTTGCCAATTGGTTTGCTACAAAGATTGATGTTGGACCGTCAGCAGCACCAATGATACCAATTGAAGCTGCTTCCTTAATATCAAAACCAGCTAATACGGCTACAACGACTACAAAGAAAATTCCAAATTGAGCCGCCGCACCAAATAATAGCATGAAAGGATTTTGAAGTAAAGGACCAAAGTCAATCATGGCACCAATACCGATAAAAATAAGTAATGGAAATAGCTCTGTACCGATTCCAAAATTGAATAAGGCATCAAAGACCCCTTCTTGCTCAACGCCATTAACAACCTGTGTTAAGACTCCTGTTCCAGGAAAGTTGACTAAAATAGTGCCCAGCCCCATAGGAACTAGTAAGGTTGGTTCATATTCTTTCTTTATTCCTAGGTACATTAAGATTGCACCGATAAGCATCATAATGATTTGAGGAATAGTGATGGAGGTTACTCCTGCAATTAATGTTTCCACAAATGTACTTCCCTTTCTACTACATTCTAAATTGAAAGATAATTGAGTAATCAGCTAATGGTAATGAGGCCTTCACCAGGGTTGACCACCTGACCTGCAGTAACATGAATCCCTGTGACTGTACCAGCTGTTGAGGCAACAATCTCATTTTCCATTTTCATAGCCTCTAAAATCAATAGAGGTTGATTTTCCTGTACGACATCACCGACATTAACTAAAACCTTTAAGATAGTACCAGGCATAGGTGATGGCATCGCATCTGCCCCCGCTGATACAGGCGCTGCTGCTGGAGCTTGCGGAGCCACCTTTTCTTCAGCTACTGGAGCCGGCGTTGCTGGCTGAACAGGAGGTGCTACTGGGGCTTGGGTGGGAGCACCGATCTCTTCCATTTCAACTAGGTACTCTTTCCCGTCAATGGTAATTTTAAACTTACGCAACATAATCTTTTCTCCTTTTACTAGTTATGACTAACGTTTACTTTCTTACTATAAATGGACCTAACCAGAAATTGACTCTCCGGATAAACACCAGCTGCAATGCTTGATGCAATTAAGGATACGGTTAAGGCCTCAGGATTGCGCTTTAGGATTCGCTTTACCTTAAACTGACTGCTAGCTTGCTCACCAGCTGCAATGGCACTGGCAATCAGACTAACTGTCTGATAGTCCTTTTTGTCTGCCGCAACGTAGCTAGGCACTGGCTCCCAGTCATCTAACGGAAATTCAGACTTATTCTCTCTATCTTGATGGCTTGTTGTTGCCTCTTTTTTAGAGCGTCTAAATATGTTTTGGAAAAACTGCATAAGCTACCTCCTTTCTTAGTTTGCCCACGAATGGGAAGCTTCTATGCTTATTATATACCACCTCTTCTTTTTGGAATGGCTTTTTTGTGTTCTTTCTAAGAGCGCTTTCACATTTTCAAGGATTTTCTTATTTTAGTTAACTGATTTTACAAAATAGGGTAACTAAAAACAAGTAGGACTGATTTTAAAAAACGCTGAAACACAGTGTAATTGCTGAGGATAAGAGCAACTAATGGCGTTTGAAAACATTAATGTAACCATTTATTTTTTCAGGCGCTGCTTTCAAGATGTTTTTTTTGTGTTTTTCCGTACATGGAGGTATTTCCTTTGCGAACGCTTTCATTTATACTGAAATCATAAAATCAAAAAGGAGATAACAATATGTTATTAACAGTTCTAGCTTATGCTATGATTATTATCTTCATGTATGTCGTCATGAAGAAAAAAATGACCCCTTTTACAGCTCTGGTCATGATTCCGTTGATAATGACAATTGCTGTTATATTAACAGGCTCTGCTGATTTTACATCAGATGCCAAGTTTGTTGCCTTTGTCGGTGAGGATGGGCTTGCTAAAAATCTGACAGCTATTGGTCCTATGATCATGTACGGTATTAATAACACTGCTAAGACAGGTATTATGCTGCTTTTTGCGATTCTGTTCTTTTCCATTATGCTAGATGCTGGTTTGTTTGACCCGATTACTGAAAAAATGATTCGCTTTGCTAAGGGAGACCCGATGAAGGTCTTGATGGCAACTGCTATTGTTGCAGCAGCTGTTTCACTTAATGGTGATGGTACGACAACAACCTTGATTTGCTGCTCTGCTTTTTTACCAATCTATAAGAAATTAAACATGCGCATCATGAATCTGGGTGTCTTGATTATCTTGCAAAACACCATCATGAACCTGCTTCCTTGGGGTGGTCCAACTGCGCGTGCTATGTCTGTACTTAGTGTGGGACCTGAAATCCTTGGATACCTCGCACCTGGTATGATTTTGTCTCTTCTTTACGTCATTTGCTGGGTTGCGCCAAGCATGGGGCGCAAGGAACGTGCAAGACTTGGTGTTGTTGATTTGACCGAAGAGGAGATGCGTAAGCTAACAGACATTACAGACCCAGATACGCTTTCTATCCGTCGCCCTAAAAACTTTGTCTTTAATGCTGCCTTAACAATTGGCTTAATTACTTGGCTGGTTGCCGGTTCTTTCTATAAGGCTATTGCTATGGCACCACTTCTTTTATTTGCAGTGGGAACCTGTATTGCCCTTATTGTTAACTATCCTGTCCTAAAGGACCAAACAAAGCGTATTGGTGATAATGCTGGCGATGCTGTTCAGGTTGTTATTTTGGTCTTTGCTGCTGGTATCTTTATGGGGCTTTTCCAAGGCTCTGGTATGGCTAGTGCTCTTGCCCAAAGCTTTGCAACGATTATTCCAAAGCAGTTGGCTGGCTTCTGGGGACTTGTGATTGCCTTGATTTCAGCACCTGGTACCTTCTTTATTTCAAATGATGGCTTTTACTATGGTATTTTGCCAGTTCTAGCGGAGGCTGGAGCTGAATATGGCTTTAGTCATATGGCAATGGCTCTTGCTTCTCTTATGGGACAGGCTTTCCATTTGCTCAGTCCATTAGTTGCGTTTATCTACCTGCTTCTTCGTCTTACTGGTCTTGATATGGGAGAGTGGCAAAAGGAAGCTGCTAAATACGCCGTTGTCATCTTTATTATCTTTGTTGTAACCATTATTGCTATGGGGCAAATGCCGCTTTACATTCCACAATAGACTTAGTACTGGTAAGGATTGTAATGAAGACTAATGAAAGCCATGTTCTTTCACGAGCATGGCTTTCACTTTTCAGGACCCAATAGTTATTTTCATTCATAATGATTTTCAGTATAATAATATTATGACATTAACATTAAGGAGATGATATGAATCCTATTATCGAAGCGGTAAAAAATAATCTTGATTTATCCCGTAATATCCCTTTGAAGATAGCTTTTTATAATGCTCTAAAGAAAACGATTATTTTAAGACAAATTCCTGCTGGCAGTCGTATCAACGAAAAAGAATTTTCCGTTGCCTTAAATATTAGCAGAACACCAATCAGGTACGCCTTAGGATTGTTATCAGAGGAGCATTTGGTAGAGCATATTCCTAAAAAAGGCATTATTGTCAAAGGTGTTAGTATCCAAGATGCTTGTGAAATCTTTGAAATCAGAAAGGCACTTGAGACACTAGCAACAAGCACCGCTATGTATTTGATGACAGAGGAAGATTTTCAGGTCATGCATGATTTGTTGGCTGATTGTGAAACCTTTATAGAAGATGACGATCTCAACAGAATTCTAGATAATTTCAACAGCTTTAATAATCTGATTTACAGCTACAGTCAGATGATCAGATTAAAAGAAATTGTCACTGAATTGCAGACCTATCTTGTTTACTTTAGAAAAATTTCGATCTCTTCCCTAGAAAGACGAAAACGCGCTTTATCTGAGCATTGGATGATTTATCGTGGCATGAAAAATCGTGACCACGAGCAAATTACCCTTATTACGCATGAGCACCTCAACAGCTCACTAGAATTTATCCTACAGGAAATGAGCAGGCGTCAGGATGACTAAGAAGGTATTTGATGATATTAGCAGGCTTGCTCTAAAGGCTTTGCTTTACGAAGTGTCCTTATCTCCTAAGCCTGGGCTTGTGGATCAGCTTGATAACGGGGCTCATGATGACATGAGCTTCTTAACCTTTGTTGATAGCGCTCTGGCCTTAGCCCCCTTTTTTAAGATTTATTTAGACATTGGCTTTTACCATGCTAAGGAAGATCCTAGCCTGATCTTTGAGCGCTTGCGCGCCTCAGGCATTGAGGCTGAGCAAGCCATGTTCAGCGCAACCAAGGGGGTTAATACCCATAAGGGGGTCAATTTTTCCTTAGCACTTTTGCTTGGGGCAACGGGAATGTATCTTGCCGATCAACCACAGCTCTTGGCTCATGTAACAGCCTTTACTGAGGAGGATAGTCTGGCTATTTGTCAGCTCGTCAAGCCTCTAACAGCCCATCTCCTTGAGGCTGATTTTGGTAGCTTAGACCTAACAAAAGAGCTCACCTATGGTGAGAAGCTCTTTCTAGATTACGGTATAAAGGGCCCTCGAGGAGAAGCCAGCGAGGGCTATCCTACAATTGCTCACAAGGCGCTACCTTTTTTGCGCAAGAGCCTTCGCAGCACTGATCAGGAGACCGCTCAGCTGCAACTGCTGGTTTACCTCATGTCTATTGTGGAAGATGGCAACCTGATTCACCGAGGAGGCATCAAAGCTTGGCAGCAGGTCAAACAGGACATGCTGCTATTGCACAATAGCGCTTTGAGCGCTACTGACTTAAAGGCTGCATTGTCAGCTTACAACGATAAGCTGATTCAACAGCATCTCAGTCCTGGAGGGACTGCTGATCTACTAGTGCTAAGTCTCTACTTTGCCTTTTTAGAAAATCAATTATAACAGCTCCAAGCCTGAACAAAACCCTTGATGTGCTATTTGGTAATAGTAAAATATCTCTGGTTCATGCTCTGAGGGGCTCTTCTTTTTACCATATGCTAATGAGCCACTTAACCAACAAGGGCATGATAACAACAGTATAGAGGGTTCGACTGATTTGAATGCCAGCGATTTTAGGCATATCTCCGCCAAGCTCACCAGCCAATAGTGAAATATCTGTCGCGCCAGCAGGCGATGAGGCAAAGAGTGCCGATTGCAGATCCAAGATCCCTTTTTTATACATGATATAGCCAAAAAAGAGATTGATGATCAGATAGCTACTCAAAAGTAAAAGAATAGGAACAATCAGACGTCCCATTTGAAGCAGACTATCCTGAGTAAAACTTGTTCCAATAATAGAGCCAGCAAAAACCTGAGCTATATAACGAAGTGTACTTGGCATTTGACTTGTTTGCCGAAGCACCTTCAGTGCTGTCGAAAAAAGCAAAGAAACAATCAGAGCGCCTACAGGTATCTTTAGCCCTAAACCGATCAAACCTCCAATGCTAGCAATGCTTAAAACCTGAATGTTATTCCATAGCTGCTTTTTCCTAGAAGGTCTTGTATCCTGGGAGCTAGCACTTTTGACTATCTTTTTTTTAGTAGCTTTTGCTTTTGGGTCAAAGCGATTGACCCAAAACGTCACCCAAACAGGAAGAAACAAGAGCATACCGACCAATCGAGCTGACTGTAATGTTGCAACCATATCAGCCTTTGCTCCCATATCAACTGCCATAAGAGAAACGTCCATAATGCCACCAGGTAAGCAGCTCAACAAGGCTGTTACAGGATCAAGATCAAAGCAGTAAACAAATACCCCACCAAGAAGAAACATATTCAGCGTGAACAAGGACATGAGACTAATAATAGACTTGGCTAGCTTGGGCAGATTAAGCAGGTCAGATTTGCTGACGCTTTGGCCAATATAGGCACCACTAATAATCTGAGCAAAAATCTTCATGGGGCTAATAGCCTCTACCTGCTTTGTCAGGATAGAAGCTAGAGCAACAGCTACCATACTCCCAATCATAAAAGGGGCAGGAATACTCAGCCGCTTAGCAACAAGTCCTCCCAGTGTCCCAACTAATAAAGTCATTAGAATCGAAAGCATACCAGTCCCTTTATCCCCCTTAATATCAATAGCTCTATTATAGCATAAGACAAAACTATTATTGCCACCTTCTGCAGGCTTAAATCCTCCATACCTTAATCATTTATCTAAAAGCCCTAATCATATCATAATGACATCGGAGACAATAGGTCATTGATGTCTTTTTTGTGCATTCTTTTTCATAAACCAGCTAAGATGCTTAAGGATAAGCCCATAGCGTGCTATAATAAAGGCAAGAGGATACTTTCGTAATAAGAGGTGATCACATGACACAGCACTTGATACAGCATATTTTTCCCTTTGACAAGCAGCAAAAAGCAAAAATTGATTGCTTGTTACAAAAACAGCACATTAGAAGAGACCCGCATTTAGATTATACCTGTGCTATTATTGATGAGCAGGGTGAGCCTATTGCTACTGGTTCTTTGTATGGCAATAGCTTGCGCTGTTTAGCTGTTGATCAAGCCTACCAAGGACAAGGCTTACTTAATCACATTGTCTCACATCTGATTGAGGAGGCCTACTCACGTGGGCATTATCATCTGTTTATCTACACTAAAATATCAGCTGCCCCTCTATTGCTAAGTCTTGGCTTTCATGTCATTGCAATGGTTGATGATACTCTTTGTTTTTTAGAAAATAAAAAAAGAGGCTTTGAGCACTACCTGTCACAGCTAGAAAAGCCCCAGGTCAGTCCTCAAAAGACCGCAGCAATCGTTTTAAATGCTAATCCATTTACCCTTGGTCATCTGCATCTGATTGAAAAGGCCTGCGCTGACAACGAGCTCGTTCATCTCTTTATGGTCAGTCAAGACAGTAGCCTGATCCCCTACCATATCCGAAAGGAATTAATCATCAAAGGGACTGCACACCTAGCAAATATCATATACCACGATAGTGGACCTTACATGATTAGTCAGGCAACCTTTCCTGCTTATTTTCAAAAAGATGAGCTAGCAGTTATTGATAGTCAAGCTAAATTGGATATTGTCATTTTCCGTCACATTGCAGAAAAACTCCAGATCAAGAGGCGTTATGTTGGCGAAGAGCCTACCAGCATGGTCACACAGCATTACAACACCGTCATGCTCAAGCAGCTGCCTTGCTATGGCATTGATGTGCAAGTTATCCCTAGGAAAACCTTTGCAGAAGGCAAAATCATCAGCGCCTCTCTTGCCAGACAGGCCATCAAGGACGATGATCAAGCTCTCTTAGAGCTACTCCTTCCTAAAACCTCACTTGATTTTTTTAGGAGCGAGGCTGCTCAGCCCACGATTACTAAGATTAAAGCAGCAACAGACCTTAAGCATTATTAATTAACAGCCACCCCCTCTCTAGCACTAGAGAGGGGGGTAATGATTATACTGTTAAATAAGCCGCCAGATCAGCTAAGGCGCGTTTAGCGATAGCTTCATAGCGCTCCTTTTTATCTCTGATACGAGGACCATCAAGCTCTTTAATAATGCCAAAATTGACATTCATTGGCTGAAAATGCTTGCTCTCCGCGTGTGTAATGTAATAAGGCAGGCTGCCAATTGCTGTTGTATTTGGAAAAACAAGTGGCTCTTCTCCCCTGAATAGCCGAGCAGCATTAATGCCAGCCACAAGTCCAGAAGCTGCTGACTCGACATAGCCCTCCACACCGGTCATTTGACCTGCAAAGAAAAGCCTATGATTGGCACGTGATTGGAAGCCTTGTGTCAGAAGCTTTGGCGAATCCATATAGGAATTACGGTGCATCACACCGTAACGCACAAACTCAGCATGCTCAAGACCTGGAATCATTTGGAAAACCCGCTTTTGCTCTCCCCATTTTAAATGCGTCTGAAAGCCCACGATATTATAAAGGCTACCTGCAGCATTGTCTTGACGCAGCTGAACAACAGCATAAGGCGTCTTAAAGTCACCGTCACGAGGTCCCTTGTAATCATCTGGATACTCCAAGCCAACTGGCTTCATTGGTCCATAAAGCATAGTCTTAATCCCACGCTTTGCCATAACCTCAATTGGCATACAGCCTTCAAAATACTTTTCCTTTTCAAAAGCATTTAAAGGAGCTTCCTCTGCTGTTGTCAAAGCCTCGTGAAAGGCCATAAACTCTTCCTTAGTCATTGGACAGTTCAGATAAGCTGCTTCTCCTTTATCGTAGCGTGATTTTAAATAAACCCTATCCATGTTAATGGTTGACTTATCGACAATCGGAGCTGCTGCGTCGTAAAAATAAAAGCCAGCACCACCATTTAAGGCATGTATTTTTTCAGCAAGGCTGTCACTGGTCAAGGGGCCAGTTGCAATTACTGTAATAGCATCGCTAGGAATGTCAATAACCTCCTCACGAATGATTTCAATCAGAGGGTGACTTTCAAGCTCAGCTGTAACAGCCTTGGCATAGCCTTCGCGATCTACAGCCATCGCTCCTCCGGCAGGGACACGATGGGCTTCGCCAGCACGCATAATAATCGAATCCAGACGACGCAGCTCTTCCTTTAAAAGCCCTACTGCATTGGTTAAGCTGTCACCACGAAAAGAGTTGGAGCAAACCAATTCCGCAAAATGGGTGGTTTTGTGCTGCGGTGTTGCCTTGACACCACGCATCTCATATAGCTTAACAGGAATACCACGCTTAGCAATTTGATAAGCTGCCTCTGATCCAGCTAGACCAGCACCAATAACATTAATATAAGATTGAGACAATAGACCAATACCTCTTTGGGGACTTATCCATCACTGATTGCCCCGCAACTCTTTCTTTCAAGTAATTACCCTGCCTATTATAACAGAAATAAGAGCAAAGCAAAAGAAGGAGCTGGACAACCCACGACAGACGCATAAAAGATTTTTAGCAAGAAAATAAAGCTTCCTGTATTTCAATACCCAGCTCTTTCAAGAATATGTACGATTTTGTATAGATTTACTATAGTAAGAACATTGAAAGTATCTGCTTTAAACTATATTATCATTTGGACATAGCTATTTCGCGCGTCTGTTGTGTGAACGGCCTCAGTCTTTTATACCAAGGAGATAAGTCTGTACCTGCACACTCTCCATAAAGCCAACTGCAAAACATTAGCCTTCGCCCAATACCAGCTATCCACATATCTTCTTCATTGCAGCAGTTACTGGAAGGCTTTTTAAGGCTTACTTTTCAAAATCTAGTCAAAAATATTTCACCAGACCTCATCATCTTACTGGTAGCAACTAAACAAGCCTTTTCTAGTAATAAAAGCAAGCGAAGGCCTGCCTTTGTTATTGTTTAGAAGAAACACAGCCATGCTGCGATAAAGACACTTAAAACACTAAATAGCGACCCAATCAAATAATATTCAGCAAAGGCTGGGCTTTCAGAGATTTTATTGTAACGAGCAATAGACTTAGCGGTAAGTACCAGTCCGATTGAAGCAAATTGTCCCATCACCATACAAACACCCATAACAATTCGCTCTAAATTACCAATAGCTGCACCTGCCCCTACAATGGTATCCATTGGTTTGTCACCAGCTGGCTGGAATTTATTGAAGCAGAGCTTAAAGATAATATTGACAGGCTTGGTGATCAAAACAATAAAAAGCACTAACAATAACTGCCGAGCATGTAACCAATCAGGGAGCTCAACCTGATTAACACGAGCGGCTAAAGCCAGAATGATGAAAAGATGCAGGAGCTGGTCCAACACAAAGATCCACGACCGATCCAGCTTAATGATATGAGCCCATTTTGGCTTAAAATAATCAATAACAGCATGGCTACTAAAAATAAGAACAGCTGTTAGCCAAAGCTTAGGCATACACATCACCACTAGAAACAATGGAGCAGCTATCCCTAACAAATGTAGTCCAAGATAAGCGAACTCCTCCTCCTTTTTATCAGCAATGAGCTGACTCTGAAGGTGATAATCTGATAAAAAATGACAAATCACTAGCAGCACTAAAATAGGGTGCTGATAAAGGTAATCAGATAAGCCCTGCATAGGTGGCTCCTTTCCTCTTTTTATTCTTGTAGGTAGGTCAAAGCTGCTTGGCGACTTCTAAGATAAACCTTTACACTGCTGCTTTTTAAGCGCTTTGACAAGGCACTTGATTGTAGGCCCAATGTATCACCAATGAGCTGTTGATCAAATTGCTCTTCATAGATTCCTAAGCCTAAAAGTGCATGAAACACCTCTAATTGACTAGCACGCCAGCTAGCCTTTATAGCCTCACCAGCCGCTAAAAGGCTATTGAGCACCAGATCCTTTTGCTCCTTATCAGTCCGTATAGCTACCTGGGTATTGCCATAATCATTTTTTTGATGAATGTAATGAATAGCCTCTCTAGCACGCCAATAGGCTGGACCGTCAGCACCAATACTAATATCAGGATTAATATCAGTCAAAATAGTTCCCTGTCCAATACCAAACCTGACAGGGTAGCCTGTCAGGGCTTGATTAATCAAATCAATGAGCTGAAAAACAGGTGCGTCATTAGTCAACAGGCCTTGAAATTCATCACCCAAAGTCACAGATAAGTTAGAGACGATATAGGGAGAAAAGTCATGATTGAGCTGTTCCAAACAGGCTTTTAAGGACTCTTGTACCAAGGAACGCGACTGAATTTGCTTAGAATGAATCAAATCCCCAATAACAGCGATATATAGCATGATTTTCCCTCCTTTTATGACTTCCATTATAACAGGCAAAAACCAAAAAGTCCATTATAATGGAAAATTATCTATATTTCCATTATAATGGACCTCTGCTAAAATAGTTCAAACCTACTTTACAATCTCTTCTTTATAGTCACAGGCTTCATTACTACACACAACCTGCTTGCCTCCACGAATTTTTTTCTCAACAAGGTAATCGCCTGACTTCGGACAAGACCGTCCTACCGGCAAATCCCACGAGGTAAAGTCACACTCAGGGTAGCGGTCGCAGCCATAGAAAATACGGTTACGCTTTGTTTTGCGCTCGATGACCTGGCCTTGCTGACAAGCTGGACAAGAAACTCCAATTTCCTTTGTAATGGCCTTTGTATGATGGCACTCAGGAAAATTACTACAAGCATAAAACTTGCCAAATCTACCTAGCTTAACAACCATCGGGTGGCCGCACAGCTCACAGTCAAAACCAGCCGGCTCGTCTTTGATTTGAATTTTTTCGATCTCCGTTTCAGCCTTGGTTAACTCCTTAACAAATGGCTTGTAGAATTGGTCAATCACATTCTGCCAGGCTTCCTTGCCGATCTCTATCTGATCAAGCTTATCTTCCATATCAGCTGTGAATTTGACATCAACAATATCAGGGAAGAATTCCACAATCAATTGATTAACTATTTCGCCTAATTCCGTTGGCTCAAAGCGTTTAGCAGCCAGCTTAACATAATAACGACGCTGAATCACATCGAGTGTTGGAGCATAGGTTGATGGCCTTCCAACACCGTTTTCTTCCAGTGTCTTAATCAGGCTTGCTTCTGAATAACGAGCTGGTGGTTGGGTAAAGTGCTGCTCAGGCGTTAATGTAACCTTTTTAACCACTTCTCCTTCTGTCATTTCAGGAAGCATCTTGCTTTTATCAGAATCATTGTAAACAGCCATATAACCGTCAAACTTCATCTGGCTGCCATTGGCAACAAAAAGGACACCATTTTGCTCGAGGTTAACCTTAACAGTATCAAACACAGCAGCCGTCATCTGACTAGCGACAAAGCGGTTCCAAATTAAGGTGTAGAGCTTTAGCTGATCCTTATCTAAAAATTTAGCAATGGCCTCTGGCGTATGGTTCACATTAGATGGTCGAATAGCCTCATGAGCGTCTTGAGCACCAGTAGCATTTTTAACCCGATTGCCATGCTTAGAATACTGACTACCGAAGCGTTCAACAATAAAGCCTGCGGTATCATTTTGAGCAACTGGGCTGATACGAGTAGAGTCCGTACGCATGTAAGTAATTAACCCTTGTGTTCCATTAGGACCAAGACTAATCCCCTCGTAAAGCTGCTGAGCAACCATCATTGTTTTACGAGTCCGAAAATTAATCTTATTGGCTGCGTCCTGCTGCAATGAGGAGGTTGTATAAGGTAAAGGAGCATGACGCCTGCGTTCTTTTTTCTCAACCTTACTAACCATAAAATCATCGCTGCTTAATTGAGACAAAACAAGCTTAACATCATCATTGGTATTGAGCTTCATCTTTTTGCCATTAAGGCCGTAAAAGCTTGCTTGGAATTTTTTTGTTCCTTTTTTAAAGAGACCATCAATTGACCAATATTCTTTAGGAACAAAGGCCTTAATCTCATGCTCTCTGTCAATGATTAGCTTTAGAGCAACCGATTGCACGCGCCCTGCTGAAAGCCCCTTTTTAACCTTTTTCCAGAGAATTGGCGAAATGGAATAACCAACAATACGATCCAGTACACGACGTGCCTGCTGTGAGTCAACCAAATCCATATCAATTTTTCTTGGGCCTTCAAAGGCTTCTTTGACGGCATCCTTTGTGATTTCATTGAAAACGACACGATTGTTATCATCAGGATCAAGTCCCAAAATATGTGATAAATGCCATGAAATGGCCTCTCCCTCACGATCCGGGTCACTTGCTAGATAAACCTTTTTAGCATTCTTTGCTTCTTTTTTTAAGGCATTAATCAGCGGACCCTTACCACGAATATTAATATACTGTGGCTCATAATGATTGTCAAAATCAATAGACATTGATGATTTTTTCAAATCACGAATATGACCAACCGAGGCAACGACCTTATACTGACGTCCCAAATATTTTTCGATGGTTTTAGCCTTAGCAGGTGATTCAACAATGACTAGATTTTTTTTAGCAGCTGCTGATTTTTTCTTTGTAGCAGACCTTTTCGTCTCTCGTTTTGACTTAGTTGCTGTTTTTGTTACCAATTGACACACTTCCTATAACAGTTATGGTTAAAGCTTCTAGCATAATATCCCATTTTTTAAGAACTGTCAACAAAAAATTTTCCATAAATAGGAAGATATCATTCGAAAGTGATAATGTCTTAGCTAGGTCGAATGTGAAAATGTCCCGTCTGTTAAACTAGAAAGATGAGGAAAATAGAACTAACTATGATAGAGTCAAAGAAATACCTAGTCATCAAAGCTGTTTGTGAGGGTAAAAAGCAGAAAAATAGAGCTTGTGTAGAATTAGGGTTAAGCAAGAGGCAGGTGAACCGATTGATACTAGCCTATCAAGAGAAAGGAAAGTCAGCTTTCGTTCATGGTAATAGATCAAAAAGACCAACTCATGCCATGTCTTTAGAAACAAAGAGAAGGATTATCGAGAAATATCAAAGTTACGGTGATTTAAGACCAAATGTTGTTCATTTCTGCGAACTACTAGCGGAAGAAGAAAACATCGCCTATTCAGATACAACTGTTAGAAAACTACTCTACCAAGCAGGGTTTCTATCTCCAAAGACTCAACGAGCAACGAAAAGACGATTGAAACAAGAAGCCAAACAAAAGAAAAGGGAGGCAGAAAAAAGAGGATCCAAACTCCCAACTGCTTCCAACTTCTTTGAAGAACCTGACAAAGCTCATCCCAGCCGAGCAAGAAAGAAATTCAAAGGGGAACTCATTCAAATGGATGCCAGTCAATTCCCTTGGTTTGGACAACAGGAAACACACCTTCATGTCGCTATTGACGATGCCTCCGGTGATATTGTCGGGGCTTACTTTGATACTCAGGAGACGCTAAACGGGTATTATCATGTCTTAGAACAGATTCTAGAGGTACATGGTATCCCTTTCCAATTCCTTACTGATAAAAGGACTGTATTCACTTATGCTTCCAGTCAGTCTAAAAAGATCGAGGAAGATACCTTTACACAGTTTGGATATGCTTGCCATCAGCTTGGTATTGCCATTGAAACGTCTTCTATCCCTCAAGCTAAAGGGCGTGTAGAACGTCTTAATCAGACCCTTCAATCGCGTCTACCAATTGATTTACAGAGGAATCAAATTACCAGCATCTCTCAAGCGAATCGTTATCTTAAGAGATGGATTAAACGATTTAACAAGCAGTTTGGTGGACTGGCTAGTGAGTCTGTTTTTGAGAAAGCACCTAAACCAGCCCAGCGAAACCTACTGTTAGCGAGAATCTCTGAAAGAGTAATTGATAGTGGGCATCATATTCGATATCAAAACAACTTCTACTTGCCCGTCGAAGGGGATAAAGAAATCTATTTTACGCGTAAGACAAAAGCACTTGTGATTGAGGCATTCGATGGAGACATCTACCTTAATATCGCAGACAATATTTATGCCACTAGAAAGTTACCAAAACACGAGAAGCACTCCAAAGAATTCGAAATGGTGCCTAAAACTAAAAAAGAAAGACGCAAGTATATTCCACCACAATCCCATCCGTGGAAACTTGCATCTTTCAAACAATACCTTCATAAAATCGGAAAATCTTATGAAGAATTCCAGCGTGAGAAGAATTCTTCTCACCCACAATTATAACAGATTTTTCACTTATCTAACCGATTTTTTCAAGACATTGTCATTTTCGATTGACACAAAAAATTTTCCATAAATAGGAAGAAAAGTTAAGAATAGTGGTATTCTGAAAGAATGTCTCTGCCATGAGTGACACAGCTGGCACCATCTTTGATCAGCTTCAAACAGCCCGCTGATGTCCCATTAAGAATATTGTCAGGTACGACAAAAATATCACGTCCCTCTTCCATAGCTAGCTGACAGGTAATCAAAGAGCCAGAGCGCTGCTTAGCCTCAACAACAAGGACACCTCGACTAAGACCTGCGATAATACGGTTTCTTTCAGGGAAATGATAAGACAAGGCGGCCTCTCCAGCCCCATATTCACTGAGCACGAGATGACGCTGAGATAAAAACTCCTGTAGCTGGTGATTTTCCTTTGGATAGTAGCGATCTAGGCCAGTCCCGATAACAGCTATAGTTTGCCCACCTGCTTTCAAGCAAGCGAGATGAGCACTGGTATCAATACCTCTAGCAAGTCCACTTACAATGACAAAGTGATTCTTAAGCTCTTTGACGATTTTGTAAACAGACCGCGTCCCAATTTCACTGGATTCTCTAGAGCCAACGACTGCCAGCTTAGGCTTTTCTAACAGGCTTAAATCACCTTGATAAAAGAGTAAAACAGGAGGATTATAGATTTCCCTCAAGGCCAATGGGTATTGCTTATCTAGGATAGATAAGCTCGGAAACTGGTTGAATTCCTTTTTTAACAAGGCGACATTTAATTGCTTGTAGGTCTCAATAAATAAAACTGGATTTTTGCAGCAAGAAACCACTGCCATATCTCTAAGGGATAGAGACTTGTTATTACGCTGCTGGTAGTCAATCAGGTTAAGAATATTTAAATTAGTTAGCCCAGCCTTTTTTAATTTATAAAGTTCAAAATTATTCATCACTGTACCTCTCTAATGATTTATTCGTAAAAAAATTAAAAAAGCTCTGACTAAACAAAGCTTTTTGCAAACTCTTGAGGAGCTGTACAGGATTCCAGCAAAAAAATCGAGGCCTCCTAGCCTTTGTATGAGCATTGTAGGGCAGCTCATCACATAGCATTCCATTGAAAAATACCAGAATTGTAGATCCGCCTAGTGGCTATCGTTCTTAGGCCGCAAAAGCTTTCAAGCAGCTACCTTTTCTCAAAATGAGATTTTTAGCGTAAGATCATTGATTTTATCGGCTCAAAGCTTTGCCGATGAATTGGTGTGACACCATACTGGTGCAATCCCTGCAGGTGCTCCTTGGTCCCATAGCCGGCATTTTTAGCAAAGCCATAGCCTGGAAAGGTCTTATCGTAATCAAGCATCAATCGATCTCTGGTAACCTTAGCCACAATAGAGGCTGCAGCGATTGACATAGAGCTCGCATCGCCTTTTATAATAGCCTGTTGAGGAATAGGAACCTCTAGTGTCATGGCATCAATGAGCAGGTAATCAGGCTTACTCACAGAGCCCTCCAGCTGATTAATGGCAGCTGTCATTGCTAATTTTGTTGCTTCATAGATATTAACATGGTCAATGGTATGGTTGTCAATAATTCCAAGACCGATTCCCAACGCTTTCTTTTGAATGGCTTGGTAAATTGCTTCATGCTTAGCTTTAGGAATTTTTTTAGAATCATTTAGCCCCTTAATGGTGCAACCCTTTGGCAGTATAACACAGGCTGCTACAACTGGTCCAGCCAGAGGACCTCGACCAACCTCATCTATACCAGCAATCGCTTGAAAGCCTTTTTGGTAAAGAGCCTTTTCATACGTCAACATCGCCTCAAGTCGGGCTTCCTCTTTTAAGATAGCCTCTAAAGCCCTTTTTCTGTTAGATACAGCCTTTTGAACGCCAAGCCGCTTATCTGCCTTCAGCTCTTCAAAAAATGGATCAGAAAGACTAGAAATAGCCTCTAAACGAGCTTTAATGTCTTTAATGGTCATTGCTGTCATCATCACCACCAACCAGATCTAAGGTATACTGGCCAAGTCTTCCATCACGAATATCCTTGATGAATAAGCTGTAAAAACGATCATAGTCTTCCTTAAAGCCAAGCTGGCGTGTCAAGGACATGATGATTTCTGGAGCGTCAGCCTCTAGATCAATGGCCTTAAAACGCTTTAATAGGCGATTAGGATAGTGCTTTTTAAAATAATTCAATCCAAAAATTGTGACCTCGTCCATTGGCAAAAGCTGGTCCTTAATAGCCCCTGTCAAGGCTAATTTTAAACCAACCAATTCGTCCTCAAATTTTGGCCATAAAATACCTGGAGTATCCAATATCTCTAGCTCTTTATTGGACTTTAACCACTGCTGTCCCTTAGTTACCCCTGGCTTATTGCCTACTGTAGCAATTTTTTTGCCAGCCAAGCGATTCATCAAGGTTGATTTGCCAGCATTTGGAATGCCAATAATCATGGTTCGTAGTGTTTCTTTTTGAATGCCTCGTTCTCTTAAGCGATGCAGCTTATCTGCCATCAATTCCTTAGCAGCCTCGGTAACCCTTTTGACCGTAGCCTGTTCCTTAGCATTGATAGCTAATGTCTTAATCCCTTGCTTCTCATAATATTGTTGCCATTTCTTAGTATGCGTGTTATCTGCTAGATCAGCCTTATTAAGAAGCATTAGCTTGGGCTTATCTCCAACAATTTTGGTCAGCATAGGATTTTGACTTGATAAAGGTAGCCTAGCGTCTACTAAAATCGTCACAAAATCAACATGCTTAATATTTTCCTGTACCTGTCTTCTTGCCTTGGACATGTGTCCAGGAAACCATTGAATCGTAGCCATGTGTATAAAATCCTTTCGTAGCAAGGGGGGTAGCCCCTCGTCTTTTAAAAATCATGCGAGTCACCAAAAAATCACCAAATATTAAGCATTATCTCCAGACCAGGCGATATAATCGCAACTTGTTTTGGTTATTTTTAATGCCAACAATATCAAATGATTCCTAATGGTATCTGGCTTATAGCTATTCTCTGCTAAATAGATTGCCTCTTCAATTTTACCCTGTAATCTCGCTCAGCCTATTTCCTGGCCCTGCGGGTATTTTTTGCATATGAAACTGTAATCTTTTCCATTTACCAGTTGTATGATAAAGAAAATCAAAATAGTCGTAGTAGAATAAATTACCATAGACTATTATAGCACGATTTCCCTTATTTTACCGCTATTCTCTGCTTCCATCTCAAACGTTCTTCAAATCCATCAAGATTGATGAAAGCCAGTTTGTGACTTGGATTAATGACATATGCTTGAACTGCCGATGCTCTCTTACCTCAGCAATCCAACGATTCAGGGTATACTGAATCCAAGCCTTCCCAGCGTTTCAAAAGACTCTTTTTGTCCCCCTACTCTGCTATTGCATTTTCAACAGGTATATCGTTTACGTTCACATCTGCCTCCTTATTTCTATAAATTGTGACCTCAGTGGGCAGAACTGGTTAAGTCCTACGTGGAACTTGCACCCGCTGTCCTTAGCTTTTAAAAAATGTTAAGTTTAGAAAATAAAAGTTACAATTCTTTTATTTAGAAATTTTTGGGACAAACAGAATATGGTAAAAGAATTTCTTATCCTTTTCAAGTCAGACACTTGAATTTCTCCTTTGTAAAAGAGGATATTAATCGTCATAAAGACCAAAAAAGAGAAGACCCAAATGATCCTCTCTAGTCTTCTTCGCAACATTATTTGACCAACTTTCCACTAATGTGAGTAAAATTGCTTTCTAAATAAGCTTTACCTATTAACTTAGGAGAAAACAAGGGCTTAATAGCTAAAAATACCCCAAAAATTATGAATCATTATCGCAAACTATCCATAGTGATTATTTTATCAGCCATTTCCCATATTGCTGGATTATGGGTTGCTACGATGATTAATCTGTTAGTGTCACGAAGAGACAGCAAAATCTCCATAATCAACTTGGACGTGGCTGGATCTATTGAAGCTGTTGGTTCATCTGCCAAAATAAATGGCGGATTTTTTAAGATAACCTTTGCTAAGGCAACTCGTTGTGACTCACCCCCAGATAGCTCAAAAATACGTTTATCTAGGTTCAGATAGGATAAACCTACACGTTCTAAAGCCTGTTTCTCTCTTTTATGTTGCTCAGACTTAGTCAATTTTTGACCAATGAGACCAAGTTTTAGGTTTTCTTCAATCGTTTGATTTTCAATCAAGCCAAAATTTTGGAACAAATAACCTAATTCATGACGGAAAAAATCACTAGATTTATAGCTGGCTAAGTCTTTGTCTCGGTAAAAAATAGTCCCATCATAAGGTTCTAATTTCCCCATCATATTCATCAAGGTCGTTTTTCCGCTACCGCTTGAACCAATCAAAGCATAGACTTTTCCAACCTCAAATGTCATTGAAAGATTAGAAAATAGCTCTCGTTCTCCAAAAGACTTACTCACCTGTTTAAGTTCAATCATGTTAACCTCCTTTCAAAACAAGCATGGACATCTTGTTTTCCTTCTGCATTTGAACATGTAATTGTAAAAGAGATAGGCCAGTGAAGAGTAACAATACTAAGAAAGCAATCACTATCTCTACCTGAAGGAATACACTCGCAACAAATCCGAGTAAAAAGACAACCAATTGAGCCAAGAGGTAATTCCGATGGATTTCTAAAAATCTTAGTCCAGCAATACGTTTGATGAAAATGGCACGTCTAAATTCTTCAAAGTAGAGACTATTCATGGTGTTAAACAACAAGATTGAGGTTGCTATCCCAAGCACAGCTCCTGCAAGCATTACCCAGCGTTCCCTCTGGATATTATTCAACAATGTGATGTAGTTCTGGTATCCTGATTGCATTTCTGAGACCCAATTTTCAATGCCCTGTCTCTGGATAAGCTCCTGGGCATCGGACAACTGATTAAAGAGGACATAATTCTGTACCGCGTCAAACCAAAACATGACGGACTGAGGTCCAGTTGACTGGGGTGTCACGACAATGATAATCGGATCTTTCAGAAACTGTTGATAGGAAATAGGTGTCGTATTATACACAAAACGGTCTTGGCTTGATTCCAAATAAGCTACCGTCGCAGTCATTTGCTGTCGACCATCTTGACTAGACATGCGACTAGTTAAGTCGTCTTCAAAAACAGATTTGTAATGTTCTTCCTCTGAACGGAGATGCTCAGGCAACAGCAAGACAAATTCCCCTAGTGCGAGGTGATTCAGTTTTTGTTCAATAGCCGTATCTACAGGGATATTTTGACGCTCCAAGTATTGCGGTGTTACAATAAGGACATTGCCATTCGGGCTGTAATCTTGCCATTCTGTAGAGGTTGTCAAGTTTTTGGAGGAACTTATGCCATTTTGCATCAGACGATCTATCAATTGGTGTCTGGATAAGATTGCCTTTTGTTCTGAAACAGCCTGATCCATTAAATTATACCAAACGGCGAGTTTCCTTTGAGTCTGCTCATCAAAACCTAGAGCTGTCCCTTCTCGGCTGATCGATAAGATAATCAACTGCCTTTCCTGACTCCAGGCTTCTTTCCCTAGCCTATGCTGCTGCCAGGCTTGGGAATACTTTAAACTACTCCCTGTCCCTAGCGTCACGATAATAACAGCCAATAGCTGACCGATTAAAATCAAACTAATAATTCCTCTAACAGGCACTTGCCCTTTTATAATCTGCATCAGATGTACCTTTTTTATCCCAACTGCGAAGAGTTGAGCAAAAAACAAGGAAATCAACAGCAGTATTAGGTTATAGCTGAGCAAGCCTGCTCCTATGGTCAACAGAGATTCTTTCGGAAGCGAAAGTAACTTTTGCAAAACAATAGTGAGCATGACAGCCAAACCGAAACCGACAGCTATTCCTTTCAAATCCCCAACAACTGGTCTAAGAAAAATTGACCACCGTCGCTCTCCTGAAATAAGACGAATACCTGACGAGCGTAATTGGCTGATTTGGTTAATTAAAGTAAGAGAGCCGAAGGTTAAACAGAAAATCAATAAGCCTATTAACTGAAAACCGAAACTAAATATAGATAGTAAAGTAGATAGTTTAGACGGAATCGTTAGGTGCATGTTTGTCAAGCCAAGATGACTTAGTTCATCCCTTAGCAAGTGAATATCTAAGTGTCCATCAAATATAAAATAGTTAGTTTCAACACTACTATTTTGAGAATCTTCAAGCGTTCTTTCCTGAAGCCCATCAGGTAACTTTCCTTCCCCGAAGGTCGTATAAGAAAAAGCTGTATTGCCTTCTGAGGTTGGATCTTGATGTTGAATCGCAATAAAACTGTCCATCTCTTTTGCTAGTTTTTCCAAGCGTTCTGTAACTTGCTGAAAGGTTGTCTCAGAAGAAGAATCATGCACAGCAATGTTAGGGTAATAATGGGAAACATAAGTATCACTCCAAATGGTAAACACCCAAACAAAGAACAAACTAGCAAGCAAGTTGGATAACAATATAAATAGTTTTTTCATAGTATACCCCTATTCTAAATCAATGACTGTGCTTGTTGGAATTTTATGAATCAATGACATGTCACTTCTCCTTTACCATTATTCTAGTTATTTTTGACTTACAGCGGCAATATAACACAGCTTTCTTCCAGTTTTGTTGAAGAAATGACGCATCTTTAAAAATTGCTTTCGATTTTCTTTTTTCATACCGCGCAGCATAATACGAATCGCATCGACAACCCCTTCATCTTTAATCATGCCAAGTGGGGACATGAGCGTCATGTTACCATAGGAGTAATTGACTGCTGTGAAGCCACTGTTTACCAGCAATTGTCTCCAGGCATCTAACTGCAATGGCGATACGTTCACATTAATCGTATCTCTTAGTTGCTCTATAACAGCCTTTGTTTCATCAGCTTCATAGGAAACATCATGCGTTAGTAAGCGACCACCCGGCTTTAAAACACGCCAATATTCCTTGAGT
The DNA here is from genome assembly GCF_015689395.1 of Streptococcus equi subsp. zooepidemicus. Taxonomy (NCBI): domain Bacteria; kingdom Bacillati; phylum Bacillota; class Bacilli; order Lactobacillales; family Streptococcaceae; genus Streptococcus; species Streptococcus equi. Next base: position 1,118,257 of record NZ_CP065054.1, on the reverse strand, counting down.
GCTTTTTCCTTTGCAGCATCATTCAACATGGTTAGCATAGCTTCGTTAATAACAATATCAAAGCTATTATCTGCAAAAGGCAGCTTCAAGGCATTAGCTTGGGTAAGGTGAATATAGTCTTGCATTTGAGCTGCCTCAATAGCCTTTCTTGCCTCCGCCAGTACCTTGGTATCCAAATCCACTGCTGTAATATGACACTGATAAGTCTGTGCCAGCTCAATGGAGGTCGTGCAACGGTTGCAGGCCACCTCCAAGACCTTGCAATCACTCGAAAACTCTCCTTGCTGAATCAGCCAATTTGTCGCCTCAACACCACCAGGCCGTAGTCGTTTCTTTCCCAGTCGAGCTAAAAACTGGTGACCAACTTCTTTTTGAGACATCACATGCCCTCCTATTGCTCTACTATATATCCTCACTTAGAATAAACTAACTGTTAACAAATTGATCAATAAATGATTACTACAACTATATCACACTTAAAGCATATCCTCAATGAAGCTTAAGCATTTCTGATGATTGTTTTTATGATAAATCATAGAATTGGCTCATATTTCTTGTGCTATACGACCTTTTGACTTGCTATTATTTTTTAAATAATATATAATCTAGTTATCAAAACTAGATAAAGGGGTTTTAGTAATGGAATATGATAAGCTGCCCAGCTGGAAGGATTTACCTGATTTGGAGTTATACTTAGATCAAGTGTTACTCTATGTCAATCAAGTCACACAATTGAGTCAAGCCACAGACCATAAGCTACTGACTGCTTCAATGATCAATAACTATGTCAAACATGGCTATATTGATAAACCTATTAAGAAAAAATATCAAAAAAAGCAGGTTGCCCGCTTAATTGCTATTAGCATTTTGAAAAATGTATTTCCTATTCAGGATATTAGTCAAGTCTTGACGAGGCTACAAGCAGCCTCCAGCTCAGAGGTCTTGTACGATACCTTTGTCAACTATTGGAATAATGGCCTTACCCAATCAACGCCTGAAATTATTAGCTATGCTTGTCAAACCGTCAAGGACTATCAGCACACAATGAAGCTTTCAAGAGAAATGGAGGATACCAAGCATGAACCAAACCTTTAAACAAAGTCTCCCACTATCAGTTAATGAAGAGGTCGCAAATAGTGTGACACACGCTATTGGAGCAGCTGCTATGCTGATACTGCTACCCATCACTGCTATTTACTCTTACCAGACTTATGATCTCAAAGCTGCCGTTGGAGCATCTATTTTTATCATCAGCTTATTTCTCATGTTTTTATCATCAACGATTTACCATTCCATGTCCTATGGAACAACTCACAAATACATTTTACGTATCATTGATCATAGCATGATTTATATTGCTATTGCTGGTAGCTATACACCTGTTGCCTTATCCTTGGTTGAGGGCTTGTTGGGCTATGTGATTATCATACTCCAGTGGGGAATCACACTTTTTGGGATTTTGTATAAAATTTTTGCTAAAACGATTAATGAAAAGTTCAGTCTTGCGCTTTACATTATTATGGGCTGGTTGGTCGTTTTTATCCTGCCGGTGATTATCCAAAAGGCCAGTCTGCCATTTGGAATCTTGATGCTACTAGGTGGCTTATCCTATACTGTCGGCGCAGGCTTTTATGCTAAAAAGAAGCCCTATTATCACATGATCTGGCACCTTTTTATCCTTTTAGCCTCTGCTTTACAGGTTATTGCCATTATTTTCTATATGCTGTAAAAAGTAGCTGTTGCTACTTTTTAAACGCGAGCGCTTGCTTACCCCCAGACACCTGGCTTGATTCATGCTATAATAAAGGGCAGTAAATAGTTGAAGGGATCAAAGCAATATGAAAACGGTACATATTTTTTACAATCCTAATTCAGGAAAACCAGAAAAGGACCTGGCTGAAAAGGTCAAGCATTATCTGATTCAAAATGGTTTTTCTGAAGACAAGGTTCAGATTATTACCCCCAAAAATGCTGATCAAGCCTTTCAATTAGCCAAAAAATCCTCACAGGATCATATTGATCTAGTCATTCCTCTAGGCGGAGATGGGACACTTAATAAAATTATTGGAGGTGTTTATGAAGGTGGTGCTCATTCTGTTATTGGACTCGTACCGTCGGGCACTGTCAATAACTTTGCAAAGGCCTTAAACATTCCACTCCAGCTAACTGAGGCACTTGAGACGATTTTATCTGGCACGATTAAAAAAGTAGATATTTGCAAGGTAAACAAGGGCTATATGATTTCTAGCCTAACCTTGGGTCTGCTTGCTGATATTGCGGCTAATGTGACTACAGAAGAAAAACGAAAATTTGGCCCCTTGGCCTTTTTAAAGGATAGTATTAAGATACTAAAACGAAACCGCACATATGCAATTAGCTTAATCAGCCATCATCATGTTCTTCACTTGAAAACCAAATTCTTATTGATTACCACAACCAATACTATAGCAGGTCTTCCATCGTTTTCACCAGGTGCACAAGCTGACGATGGCTTGTGTCAAGTTTACACGATGAGCCGGCTATCATTTCTGAAATGCTTGCGCCATATTAGAGACTTTAGACGGGGGGATTTTTCCAAGGTAAAGGAGATTAGCCATTTTCAAGCTGATTCTCTAAAGCTATTGCCACAATATCAACGTCAATCAGCCATTCCTAGAACTCGCATTGATGGCGATAAGGCTGATGATCTCCCTGTTGAATTGAAGGTTATTCCAAAAGCGATTTCCATTATTGTTAGCCAGTAAAAAGTGCTCTAGGGCACTTTTTACATACACTCATCTCAAATCTGGGGGTTAGAAAAACAAGCTGTAGCTTGTTTTTGCTGGCTTGCAGTACTCTTTTCTTGTCTTAACAGCTAGCTCTTTCATAATATCGGCTTTAACAAAGAAGCTATCTGACTAGTCCGATCTTCTATTCTCAGGACAAACAGCGAGAAAGGGGATTCCCTTTGGATCCTAGAGAACCTTAGCTGTCTCTATGTCTCATCGTAAGTGCAGCCCTATTGACTGACACCAGCTATAGCGATAAGACTGGTCGCATATTATAGAGGATTATCAGGCGATTTAGCTTGACGCTCTTATGGCTTTATTGCTTCTAAGGTTTCTTTAATAGCTTTAGCTGCTGAATGACCACAGGCATTAGCAGCAACCTTAGAGGCTTCTACCTTATCAGAGGCCGTTTCAACAAGCTGTCCACCCTTTTCTTGGATATAACGATTCAAATCCTCAATAGTTTCAGAGCTTTCCTTTAAGAGCTCTTTCTTTTTGGCTGAGGATAGACTTAAATGCGTAACAGCAATCGCTGCTGAACCCAGAAGTAATCCTAAGCCGATTCCATAGCTTTTTTTCATCATCAAACCTACTTTCTATGACCTTCCTTAATCATTTTTTTAGCTAATTTTACAGCTGGTACTACTAAAAGCACCAATTGTAAAAGATCCATATACTTGATTTTTCGTCGTTTTTTCACCATTGTGCTATTTCCTTTTTATCATTTGCACCATGCAATGGACTTTTATTGCGCAGTGTCAGAGGCTGCCTGATTAGGCAGCGCAAGCTAAGAACTATCAGTGTGTCAGATTAGTTTAGATACAGCTAAGCACTAGCTTAGTTACGATAATACCTATCGCCAGGCTATAAGCTCAGCTATCATCAAATCCAAAGTGACAACACTTTTTATTTATTATATTGTCATTTTACTAAAATACAGGTCTATCGTCAATGATTTTGCTTTAGGTAGCAAAAATGTCCAAGATAAAGACCTTGAACATCTGCTATGATGACGTTAATTGATTGAAATCCCAAATATCAGTTACCCAGCCCTCATAAAACTCCGGCTCATGGCAAACCATCAAAATAGAGCCTTTATAGGCTTGCAAGGCGCGCTTTAGCTCCTCCTTGGCATCTACATCTAAATGATTGGTTGGCTCATCTAGGATTAAAACATTGTGCTCACGATTCATTAAGAGACAAAAACGAACCTTGGCTTGCTCACCACCAGAGAGCACCTGAATCTGACTTTCAATATGCTTAGAGGTTAGACCACAACGGGCTAAGGCTGCTCGAACCTCTGCTTGATTTAAAGCAGGAAAAGCGTCCCACACTGCTTCTAGTGGGGTCTGACGCTTAACACCTGCAGTTTCTTGCTCAAAATAACCAAGCTCCACGAAATCTCCTGTTTCCACCTCTCCTGACAGTGGCTGAATAATGCCAAGCAGGCTCTTTAGGAGGGTTGACTTACCAATACCATTAGCACCGATAATTGCAACTTTTTGATGACGCTCAAATGTTAAGTTCAAGGAATCTTTTGTTAAGGGTCTGTCATAGCCGATGACAAGCTCCCTTGTTTGGAAAATAAAGCGGCTTGGTGTTCTTGCTTCCTTAAACTCAAAGCTTGGCTTTGGTTTTTCTGCCTGAAGCTCAATGATTTCCATTTTATCAAGCTTCTTTTGACGGGACATAGCCATATTGCGGGTAGCTACTCTGGCCTTATTACGATTGACAAAATCCTGTAGCTCTGCAATCTCTTTTTGCTGACGCTCATAGGCTGCCTCTAGCTGAGCCTTTTTCATCTCATAGACTTCCTTAAACTGATCGTAATTTCCAGAATACCTAACCAAATTCCGATTATCAACATGATAAACAATATTAATGACATCATTTAAAAAAGGAATATCATGTGAAATGAGCACAAAGGCATTGTCATAATGCTGTAAATAGCGCTTTAACCACTCAATATGCTCAGCATCAAGATAATTGGTCGGCTCGTCCAGCAGCAAAATATCTGGCTTCTCCAGTAACAGCTTGGCCAGCAGAATCTTGGTTCTTTGCCCTCCAGATAAGGAGGTCACTTCTGTTTCCATCCCAAAATCCATAACTCCTAAGGCACGCGCAACCTCATCAATCTTAGCATCTAGGGTATAAAAGTCCCTGCTTTCAAGACGGTCCTGTAGCTCTCCGACCTCCTCCATTAAGGCGTCGACATCAGCTGTCTCCTCTGCCATAGACATGTAAATGGCATTGATACGCTCCTCTGTTTTGAATAGCTCATCAAAGGCTGTCCTAAGAACATCACGCACAGTTTGACCAGGTTCTAAAACGGTATGCTGATCCAAATAGCCTGCTGTAACATACTTTGACCATTCAATCTTACCAGCATCAGGCTGCAAGTGACCAGTAACAATACTCATAAAGGTGGACTTGCCTTCTCCATTTGCTCCTACTAATCCAATATGCTCGCCCTTTAAAAGACGAAAGGAAACATCTTCAAAAATGGCACGATCACCAAATCCATGACTTAACTGCTTAACTTCTAATATGCTCATGATTACTTTCCTTTATTGTCATCAAAAAAGCCGTTAAAACGGCTTACACTCTCTCAATTATGGCAAAAATGCAGCCTTTTGTCAATGAAGGCTGAAAAAGCCTACGTCATACGCATGAAAGATTTTTAGCAAGAACAGAAGGTTTTTTGCATTTTAATGTTCAGCTATTTTAAGAATATGTCTTATTATTTTAGAAACTTTACTATAGGAAAAACCTTAAAAGTGCCTGCTTTAATCCCTACTATCATTCGGAAAGAACTGTTTCGCTCGTTTGTCGTGGAAAGCCGCTCACAACAAAGACATGGAGAGTCTGAGACAACAAGAGCTGCGCTTTAGCCATTTTTAATTGACATGCTTTATTGCCCAGTCTAATTCATTAAAAAGCGAACAGGTCTAGCTTTTGGAATCTCAGAAAACTAGACCTGTTCATTTGTCTTATATTGAGGTAGCCTTTTGTTTCAGCCTCGTCTTTTTCAGGTTTTCAGATCGAACTTAAGGACAAAAAACACTCTCCTGTATCAGCTAACCTTATCATTCATTATAAAGGAAAATGATTTCTAATACAAGGAAATACCGTTATTTCATTAAAAATAACTAAAAATAGTTTGTCAAATCATTAGTTATTAATAGGCTTAGATAACAAAAATGATGATACTGCTAGCAAGGTTAGCTCAACCAAGCCTATTACTCGCTTCTTGCTTTTTTACTGCCTGCCTTAATTGCTTAAAAACAGGGTATAAGAGAGGCACAGCAATAACGGTCACAAGGGCAGTACCAAGACTGCCACCAATTTTGCCAAGTGCTGCCCACAAAGCAACAGACAAGGGCAGCTGGGCGCCAAAATAAGCAATCAAGCTATATTTCACAAGATTCATGACTAATTTTGCTGCTGCTGCTAACAAGCCAATTGCTACAATAATCATCGGTTTATCAACTGATTTCAGAAGTTTCTCATAAATCACATGAAGCAGGTAACAAACCACTAAGGCTTCAAGCACTGTTATCCAGACCACAGCCGCATAGCCATTAATCATATCAAACAGTCCTAGACCAATGGCTGCCACCAAAGCTGCCCTTCTAGCACCATACAATAAAACAGCCACCACCACTAAGGCATTCCCTAGATGAATAAATTGGGTTCCAACTGGAATACGCAGCAGTTCAACCGATATAAAAATAAGAGCAGCAAATAGGCTAAGCTCGATCTGATCAGTCAATCGTTTTGATGTCATCTTTTTCCTCCAATAATCTTCTAAACGCGGCTCCCAAGCTGCCCAATTCTGCTTCGTAGGCAATTCCAAGTGAAAGCTCTCGATTTAGCGCAACAGTAGCCGCTAACGACTTGTCTAAGAAGCTAATAACCATATCCAACAACTCATCAATAGCAAGCCTGTGAAAATACCCAGCGCTAACAATAGCAGAGACAAGATCACCCGTACCATAAAAGTGATAAGGGTATCGTTTTCCAAAATGATAGCTAACCGTCCCTGATGCCTTTTGATAATAAGCAAAGCCGATGTGCTGATCATCAAAGGATATGCCAGTAAGGACAATATCTCTAGGTCCTAGTGTAGCTAGCTTAAACAATAGCCTCTCCAAATCCTCTCTGCTATAGGTCTCTCCCAAATAGGGAATATCAGCTAACAAACAAGCTTCCGTCACATTTGGCAATATCAGCCGTGCAGCTTGAGCGAGCAATCTCATTGCCGATAAATGCTGCGGGGTTAGCTGCGCATACATGCTTCCCTTGTCAGCCATGATAGGATCTAGCACAAAGGGAAGCTGATGCTTTTTGATGTAATCAAGAATGATCAAAGCATCATCAGGACGGTACAAATAACCGGAAAAAAAGCCATCAAAGACAAGACCCGCTTGAGACCAAGCTGTCAAAAATGGCTTCACCCCCTCTGACGTGCTCTGAATATAAGGCGTCTTAGCAATTGCGGTGTGGCTTGATAACAAACAGGTTGGAAGAACGGCCTGTTCAATCTGGCAAGCCGCCATAATGGGAATACTAGCGGACAGAGCAACCTTGCCAACTCCGACAATATCATTTGCAACAATAACACGTTTTAACAACCAATAAGCTCCTTCATCTCTTTTTTAACTATTGTAAGAAAATCCCTGATGAGATACAATAAGGATAGATTTCATCTGTATGGGGACACTTATGACAAGTAAATATCAACAAATCATTGCAGACCTAGAGCAAGCCATGCAATCAAACCAATTCAAAAAGGGAGAGAAACTCCCTTCTATTAGACAATTAAGTCAACAGTATCACTGCAGCAAGGATACAGTGCAAAGAGCACTTTTAGCCTTACAATACAAGCGCCTCATTTATGCTATTCCAAAAAGTGGCTATTATGTGCTTGGTAAAATTGAAGAAAAGCAGCATTCTTTTGAGCTAAGCCTTGAGGATTATAATCAGTTGGCCTATGAGGATTTTCGGCTCTGCCTAAATGAAGCCCTAGACGGTAAAGATTCTGATTTATTTAATTACTATCATAAGGCTGAGGGACTTGAGGAGCTGCGAGAGGCTTTGCTACCTTATTTGGCTGATAATGGGATTTACGCTAACAAAAATCAGCTGCTAATTACCTCGGGTACACAACAGGCCCTTTACATTTTAGCTCAAATGAGGTTTCCCAATGGCCGCCATCACATTCTCCTTGAGACACCGACCTATCACCGAATGGAGCAGCTAGCGACTTCCTTAGGCTTACCCTACCAAACCATTGAACGCGATTTCAACGGTATCAATCTTCATCAGCTTGAAAGCATCTTTAAAACCGGACAGATCGCTTTTTTCTATACTATTTCACGATTTTCAAACCCTCTTGGCCTATCCTACAGCAAAAAAGAAAAGGAAAGCATTATTCGGCTGGCAGAGCAGTATCAGGTTTACATCGTAGAGGACGATTATCTAGGGGACTTTGCATCGCATAGTGAGCTTCCGCTACACTACTACGACACTCAACACCGGGTCATCTATCTGAAATCATTTTCAATGAGCGTCTTTCCTGCTCTGCGCATTGGAGCCCTGCTTTTACCTGATGATCTCAAGGAAGGCTTTTTGTTACAAAAGTCAATGATTGACCTTGATACCAACCTGATCATGCAAAAGGCACTAGCATTATATTTAGCAAATGGTATGTTTCAAAAAAACCTAAAGCAAATGAGGCATTTTTTCAACAATAGAGCGCATAACTTACTAGATTTTCTACAAAAACACCTTCCTAACCTAGCTTATCAGCTCACTCCTCAAGCACTGATTATTCAATTAGATAAAGCATTCAATCGCAAAAAGCTTCTTAAAACACACCATGCCCAAATCATCTCAACAAGAAAAGCAAGGTATCTGATTCTAACAATCAGCCCTGACATGCCATCTAAGCTGCTTGACTTGTTTTCAGTGACACATGAAAAGACCCAAGAATAGCTCATTGGGTCTCAGTGTCATAAAAATGTCAATAGCTATTTGATTTGCTCGAATCGTAAATGAACACTAATGCTATCGCCGTAGCCATTTCTCTCCAAATCTCTTTGGAGGCGGTAAGCAATATAATGCTCTGCAATAGTCATGTAGCCTGCGTCAATCAGACGATTTTCAACAAGTGATTGAATCATATTAATCGTCGGACGCTCCGCCTGCACCTCCTCTAGATCAATAACAACCTTTTTAGTTACTTGAGCTAGATGCTGTCTCCAGCTGTCATCAATCACATAAACTGTTCTTGCTGCCTTGATCAAAGCCTGATAAATCTTATCCGGATCAAAGTCTGCCAGCTGACCGTCACGCTTAATAATTTGCATAAGAGCGCCTCTTTTCATTTAGTTTCATTGCTTACATTCATTATGCAAATGTTTTCATCATTTGTCAAGCTATTAGGCTCCTATGCCTCTTAGGAATGATCAGTCAAAAGAGACACTAGAATCAAATAAATTGTCCTGTGCTGGTTGGACAAGCCCACGCTCGTGCAGGGTCTCTGCAATCTGAACAGAATTCCAGGCTGCGCCCTTGAGCAAATTGTCAGATACCACCCACATGTGAATGCCCTTTTCAACATCTAAATCCTTACGAAGCCTTCCTACAAAGGTCGCACAACTGCCAACAGCATTAACGGCCTGCGGGTATCGCTGCACTCCGGTATCGTCCTCTAAAACAGCACCCGGAAATTGTGCAATCGCCTCCTTAACAGCTTCGATAGTAGCTACTGCCTTGGTCTCAATATAAATAGATTCTGAATGGGCTGATAAAACGGGTATACGAACACAGGTCGCAGACACCTTAATCGTATCGTCCTCCATGATTTTTTTCGTTTCATTTGTCATTTTCATCTCTTCATAGGTGTAGTCATTTTCAGTGAAACGATCAATCTGTGGTAAAGCATTAAAAGCAATTGGATAATGTCTCTTGTCACCAGCTGACGGTAAAACACTTGCCTCCACCTCCTTAGGAGACAAGCCCTGGTTAATAACCTGGTCATACTGAGCTAGGGTCTCACGAATCGCTGATTGACCAGCACCTGAAACAGCCTGATAGGTGGAAACAATAATACGCTCAAGACCCCACCTTTGACGAATAGGCTCCAGCGCTATCATCATTTGAATCGTAGAGCAATTAGGGCAAGCAACAAGGCCTTGATGTGTATCAAGAGCGTGAGCATTTACCTCAGGAACAACAAGTGGAACAGCTGGGTGCTGACGAAAATAAGAGGTATTGTCAACCACAACAGCACCTGCCGCAACAGCATAAGGGGCATATTTTGCAGAAACATTGCCTCCTGCTGAAAAAAGGGCTAGATCAATGCCTTGGAAGGCTGCTTTTGTTAGCTCCTCAACAACAAAATCCTCTCCCTTAAATGAGAGGATTTTTCCTGCTGAACGTGCAGACGCTAATAATTTAATAGCTGAAATAGGCAGTCTTGACTCCTCCAGCATCTTAATCATTTGCTGACCGACAGCGCCTGTCGCTCCAACCACTGCTACTGTATATCCCATAGGTCTACCTCACTTTAACTGATGATAATGGACCTATTATAGCCTATTTCATCACAAAAGAAAAGCAAGCTAGAAGCCAGAACAAACGCATGAAGAAAATCATTTATTGAAAAAGTTGTGAAAATAGCAAAATAGCCATTTTAGGGTATTTTGACAGAGTGTTTCCTGAATTGTTATATTCTCCCTCTATAAACTTTTCTTGAAAAATTTCTTTTCTGCAACTATCGCTATGGCTTTCCTATTTTTCAGAACAAGTTTTCGCATTTCAGAAATATCTTGGAAATTTTTTCTTCATGCGTTTGTCGTAGCTAGAAGCCTATGATATGACAGTCAATAGATAAGTTTTTCACATCAGTGCTATTGTTCCATGATAACATACCCCCTTAGGAGTGGCAGTTATGCTATGGATATGATGAGAGTCACATCTAACACAGTGAGATGAACTAAACATCACAACAAAAAAAGCTGAGAAAAACTCTCAGCTCTCAGGGGCATTCGTATCACGAATGTGATAAAAAGGTTCACACAAATTATCAAAGTCGGCTCCTGCCTTAATGACCTCCCCAGCACAACTGTGATTTAAAAACCACAATCGACTCATCGCATAGGTCTATTATAGCAAACATATCATCTCTTTACAAGAGGGGAGCTATTGTTTTAACCAATAAACCAACGAGCTTTTGATACCAAGGTCTTTGCCTTAGCTGACTTTCTGTGACTAGCTTAGAGCTTGCCTGGGTTTCTTTGAAATCCTGAACAATGTCTGCAATAACAGAGGAACGATAAAGGTAGGTGGCGCATTCAAAATGATGATAGAGGCTGCGATAATCCAGATTAATGGTTCCAACGACTGCCTTAGAATCATCTGAAATAAAGACCTTAGAATGCACAAATCCCGGACTATATTCGTAGATTTTAACTCCTGAGGTGATCAAGCCTTTATAGTAGGTTTTAGCAAGGGCATAAGGAACAGCCTTGTCAGGCTTACCTGGCATAATAATCCGAATATCCACCCCTCGCTCTGCTGCAAATCTGAGAGCATGCTCTGTTTCGCCATCCAAAATCAGGTACGGAGTCATGATATAAACATATTCCTTAGCGTGATTTAAGATATCAATATAGACGTTTCTGCCAATTTTGTCGGTATCAAGTGGTGAGTCTGCATAAGGAATGACATAGCCATCTGAGGCGACCTCCTCTGTATGCTGGGACAGATAAGGCTCCACGATCAGCCTTTTTTCGGTAATTGACCACATTTGTAAAAACATGATCAAAAAGCTATCAACAGCCTCACCCTTTAGCATAAGACCTGCGTCCTTCCAATGCCCAAAGCGTTTGACTTCATTAATGTACTCATCAGCTAGGTTAATACCGCCTGTAAAGGCCACCTCTCCATCAATCACCACAATTTTACGATGATCCCGATAATTGTAGTAGGTTGAAATAAAAGGCGAGATCGGCAAAAAAGACTTTGCTTTGATACCAATGCGTTCAAGTCTGGCAGCATAATCCGCTGATAAGGTCGACAGCTCTGTCATGCCATCAAAAAGAACGCGAACCTCTACTCCCTCTTGCACCTTCTTTTCTAAAATTCCTAAAATTTCTCCCCACATCTGCCCCTCTGCAATGATAAAAAATTCTAGAAAAATATAGGACTTAGCCAATAAAAGCTGAGTTTTTAAACCTTCAAAAAAGGCTTCTCCGATGGGAAAGTAGGTAGCTTGAGTCTTGCGATAAATGGGAAAGTTCCCACGACTGCGCTCTAAATACTGAACGAGGTGATAGGTCGTTGAGGTATGCCCCTTCAACGCCTGTAAAATAGCGTCATCATCTCTCAAGTAAGGAGAAGACAAGTCAACTAAATGGTTAATTCGCTGCTTTAGGTCACGATAACCCCAATCTAATTTAGTGTAAATAAGAAATAAAGAGCCTAGTAAAGGGGCTATCATAATAAGAATCAGCCATGTCACCCTTGAAATAGCGTCCATATCACTATTCACCAGGTACAAGACAATTGAAATTGAAAAAATACGCTCAATAATAGCAATTAAAACACGATACTGCTCCATCCAAGCATAGGACTGGCATAAAAAGAAGATTTGCAGAACGATCAAAGCAGCAATAATGGTTGTTCTGCTAAAAATCCCCCTCAGCAATCCTTTTTTCCCTTTATGGAGCAGGTATCTTACTTTTTTATTCTTTTTGATAGTCAACCCTCCAGCTTTATTTTTTCTTATTATATCATAAAACTGGAGGCCATGATTTAAGTCGCTGCTAAAAGTTTCAGCAATTAGTGCAAGCATTAAAAAAGACCTCAATACTTCCTTTACAGCCTGTAATCCTCATAAGACCTATTGCCTCAAAAACTAAAAAAGATTGAAGGAGATATGATTCCCCTTCAATCCAAGTCTCATCAGGTGATGAGATTAATTATCTGATTTCTTTTTAAATAAGCCTAGAGATAGGCTAGCTAGTAGCATACCTAAGCCTGCTAATAATGATGAGCCTTGTTTCTCTGAGGTTTTAGGAAGCTCATAGCTAGGCGATGAGGTCATCGGTTTTACTGCACTATCTTGCTTCATGACTAACGGCTGCTTAGAACCTGAATTATTACCCTTAGGTGACTGCTGCTCCTTAGATGAGTCATTGCCCTTTGGCTGCTCTGGCATTGGTGTCTCAGGCTCAGGCTGCTTGTCGTCTTTAATCTCTGGTTCCTTTTGTTTTAAAAGGTCCGCAAGAGCAATCGCGTTAAAGTTGCCAAATTCATCTTCGACGATTACTTTTAGTGCTGCCATATCAACCTCAACCTCTTCACCTGATAGCTCGGAGGTCACTGTTTTTGGAATGATAACTGTGCCGTCCTCAGCCAATTGGAAGTAATTGATCACAATATCTGCTTCCTCTCCTTCTCCAATCTCGACAATATGGCCAACCTGAATACGGTAGGCTGAGAATTTAGCAGTGTCGATCTTAAGTGTTCTGGTAGATTCGTCATAGGAAGCTGATTTTGGTAGCTCTGGTAGGCTTGTTTTCACTTGAACCTTAAAGTCTTGCTTTTGAGCCTCAGCACCATCTGCTACAGGAGTATACCAAACGCGATAGGTATAGCTACCATCTGCTACAGGCTGATCATTGGCGTCTTTTCCACTCCATTTTGTATGCTCAAAGCGATACGGTAACACAGCACTCGCTTGATAGTATTTCTGTGCTGTAGCAACATCACTTTCCCAAACGACCTGACCCTGATGATCAAGCACCTGAGCCTTAATGTCCTTAACGCTTCTTAGGAATACCCCTTGGAAGAGAATAAAGTCCTTATTGCCATCATCATTTGGGGAAATTAAGAAGGTTCTATTTGCCTCTTTTGCTATCAAATCCTTTTGATCAGCTGATTCCTGTGTTCCTAAAATGATATACCGTTCTGCTTCAGGACCTAGCTCGTTGACTGTACCATTTTTTGTATCCTGAGACAAGAAGTATGGGCTGACCTGACCAATCAAAGCAGTTAGCTTGCTGAATTTCTCTGGTAATATGTATTTACCTGTTTCAGGATCTTGCTCAAGCTTTTGATAAAAGGCACCATGCTCAAGCGTCTCATAAATAGGAGTATCTAAGGCTGGCAAGTTAGCAAAATCACCCCTAAAGCCACTAAATGGAATACTCATCAATTCTTCCTTAGTGTCTAAATTGTCTGTGAAACGGACAAAGCCTTCAAGGAAGTAGCCATTGGGCATTGCTTTTAACAATTCAGCAGCGTAAGCCTTAGCGTCAACAGAAACTTGAATATGCTGCTGGTCCTCGGTGATATTAATTTCCTGCCACTCTGAATCCTTTAATGCTTTTGGCTGCAAGGTGAAGTGACCATCTTTAGTTTGATCAGTGATTAGGTTGACTTGGAAATAAAGCTTTTTAGGCCCTTGATTTTTCGATAGGGCATTAACATTTAGATTAATGACAAATTCATCTGTAATGTTCCCCAGATTGATTTTAGGGTTTTGCTTCTGATCAGTAAGGTAATAGCTGGCTGCTAGTGCCTTTTGACCATCTACCTCACCAGCACCCTGCTGGCGTGGAGAAATATAAGCCTTGTTTTCTGTGCTATAAAGTGTTCTTGCTGAGCTCATCAACACAGCTCTAACAAGCTGAGAAAGCTCCTTATCAGAAAGCTCTGGGAATTTCTCTTTGTAAGCTTTATGTAGCATGGCCACAAGCCCTGACACCATAGGTGTTGACATGCTTGTACCAGTCTTGTAATCATATTGGTTACCATGAATTGCAGAGTAGACATTGACACCAGGTGCTGAAATATCTGGCTTGATACGACCTTCTGCTGTCACACCCCAGCTGGATTGGCTGATAACGCGGCCACCAGCATTGCTAGACATTTTCTCATAGGCCTTATTAAAGGTAAAGCTTTGACCTTTTTTAAGAGCTTGAGCGTCCTTGTAGCTCATAAAGCCAACAGGAATGTGAGCTTCCTTTGGAATAGAGGCCTTTTCAATCGTAAAGCTTCCTTCAAGCGCATTGTTATTGTAGATAATCACACCGCTAGCACCAGCTTTAACAGCATTTTCAATCTTTTGATAAAAGCTAAGTGAGCCGCCACGTTCAATCAAAGCAACCTTGCCTTTAATATCAAGACCAGTAAAGTGAGAGGCTTCACCGAATTTGGCATCAGCCACAAAGTAATCCTGATCAGCATCAAATGAGTCGCCCTCTGACATAAAGATAGCTAGTTTTTGACTACCGTCTGCGGTCTTAGTATTGACAGACTGGCTAATAGCGTAAACAGGATTGGAAGCCGCAACACTGATAACCTCTTCAAAAATAGCTGGACTATTAAGGGTACCAAAATCAGGATTTGCTGCTAGAGGCTCTCGAGTTCCCATACCAACTGCACTCTCATTACCAGCTCCAGCAACCAACAAAACACCCTTTTCTTGAGCATAGGCTATAGCCTTTTTAACGTCCTCATGAACCGTTGATAAGGAATCCGCTGTTTTTCCAAAGCTCATGCTAATCACTGTAGCTCCTAGATTAACCGCGTCTGTGATCGCCTTAGCATAGGATTTTGCAAATTGATCCCTTTCTGGGGCACCAGTTACCTTCATCAGCATAAGAGAAGCATTTGGTGCAATCCCCTCAACACGAAGGCCATTTCCTGCTGGTGTTTTCCCATTACCTGCTGCTATAGCGGCAGTATGGTTACCATGACCATTATCAGCGGTCAAGCCGCCAATATCATCTGATTGCTTGGTGTAATCGTAGGCAAAAATAATTTTTTCGTTGTACCACTTACCGTATGTGATGTGCTGATCCTGCTTTTTAGCAAGAAATACCTCTTTAGCAGGAATAGTATCGCTATTTTTTAAGTCTGAATCAAGCTTAAAGGCGTCATGCTCAGGATCAAAGGAAACATCAATAACAGCAATAACCGCTCCGCTTCCCTTTTGTGTTTGCTCTTGTAAGGCTTTAGCGTTGACCGAGTCATTCAGTGATAAATTGGTCGGTGCTATACTCTCTGGGCCTTCTGCAAAGGCTGATATTTCTTTTTCTGTTTTAGCCTCTGTTTCTGAAGCCGCCTGGCTGCTTGCTGCTGCTTGAGAATTGTCACCTGTAGCAATAGCTTCAACAGCTACAACTGGACTCGCTTGTGATACAGAAGCGTCTGAGCCCTGCTGCTCCTCGGCAAATACAGACTGACTGTGAAGCAATAAAATACTTGTTGTTGCCAGTGTTAACTGGCATAATAAACTTTTCTTTGAGTGATATTTTTTAGTCACTAATAAAACCTCCATTTGTACCTGACTATAATAATATAACAATATCTCTTTATTAACAATAGATTTGTGAAAAATTAATCTTATCATTTAACATTAAAAGTCAGATTATTAAAAAATATCCCCACCAAAGCAGAACTAAAGCATTAATGTTTGTCAATATGACACCTCTACTGGTAAAAAAAGATTGTGAATAACGATTAAAATAGTACAATATTAGCTGTCGTTATCAGCTTATCCTTAGACATTAAAAAAGATTGAAGAAACCCCTTTCTGAGGCTTTCTTCAATCCTGATTCTAGCTATGACCAATTGATCAAAACAATCCTACCGCTGTACCGTCTTCAGTGACGTCCATTTTCATAGCCGCAGGAGTCTTTGGCAAGCCTGGCATTGTCATCACATCTCCAGTTAAGGCGACGATAAAGCCAGCACCGGTCTTAGGCACTAATTCACGAATGGTAATGTCAAACTGATCTGGTGCGCCTAGGAGCGATGGATCGTCTGAAAAGCTATACTGGGTTTTAGCCATGCAAACAGGTAATTGATCCCAGCCAAATTGGGCAAATTGCTTGAGCTGATTTTTAGCTTTAGGTCCGAATTGCACAGCCCTACCACCATAAATTTCAGTCACAATTGCCTTAAGTTTCTCCTCTAAGCTATCCTTGTCTGCATATAGACGCTTATAGACTGCGCTTTCCTCTGTAATAGCCTTGACAACAGCGTTGGCAAGAGCAATACCGCCATCAGCCCCCTTGGCCCACACGCTTGCCAATTCAACCGGAACAGCTATTTCTGCACACAATTCTTTTAAGACTTGAATTTCTGCTTTAGTATCTGTCACAAATTCGTTGATAGCTACAACAATCGGAATATTGAATTTACGAATATTCTCAACATGACGCTTTAAATTAGCAAAGCCAGCCCGAACCGCAGCAACATTTTCAAAGGTTAAATCTGCTTTAGCAACACCGCCATGCATCTTCAAGGCACGAAGTGTTGCGACAATAACAACTGCATCAGGAGCCTTAGGTAGATTCGGTGTTTTGATGTTAAGGAATTTTTCTGCTCCAAGATCCGCTCCAAAGCCTGCCTCTGTAACAGTATAATCTGCCAACCGCAAAGCTGTTGATGTCGCCAAAACAGAATTACAGCCATGCGCAATATTGGCAAATGGCCCTCCATGTACAAAGGCCGGTGTGCCATAGATTGTTTGAACAAGGTTAGGCTTGATGGCGTCCTTCAAAATCAAGGCTAATGCCCCTTCTACCTTTAAATCACGCACATATACAGGTGATTTATCGTAACGATAGGCAATCACAATATTAGCTAAACGAGCCTTCAAGTCCTTGAGATCAGTCGCCAAGCAAAGGATAGCCATCACTTCAGAGGCCACTGTAATATCAAAGCCATCTTCTCGTGGCACACCATTGACAGGACTCCCCAAGCCAACAATGACCTGCCTAAGAGAACGATCATTCAAATCAAGCACACGCTTCCAGATGATACGACGCGGGTCAATACCAAGCTCATTGCCCTGCTGAAGGTGATTATCAATAAGGGCTGATAAAGCATTATGAGCTGTGGTAATAGCATGCATGTCCCCGGTAAAATGAAGGTTAATATCTTCCATCGGAAGAACCTGAGCGTAGCCGCCACCTGCAGCACCACCCTTGATCCCCATAACCGGTCCTAAAGAGGGCTCACGCAAGGCCAGCATGGTTTTTTTACCGATCTTAGTCAAGGCATCTGCCAAACCAATAGACATGGTTGATTTGCCTTCACCTGCTGGCGTTGGATTAATAGCAGTCACTAAAATGAGCTTACCAGGCTTATTGTCCTCTACTGATTTGATTTTTTCAAAGGATAATTTGGCTTTGTAGTTACCGTAAAGCTCCAAATCATCAGCATCAATCCCCACCTTTTTAACGATTTCTGTAATCGGCTTTAAGGGGACACTTTGAGCAATTTCGATATCTAATTTCATGAAAACTCCTTGACTCTTACTTGATAGTGTTATTATATCACACTCTACCCTAAACGTACATTGATTTATTTCGTATACAAAAATGTTCGTTTTTATAATGGTTCTGAAAGAAAAAAAGCTTAATAGCATCAGCATTGTCAGTGAAAATAATTTTAATTAGTGATTTTATTTACTATTTTTGCTTTTTCTGATAAAATATGGCTATGAAATTATTAATCACGTCAGGCGGAACAACCGAAGCAATAGACGCCGTTAGAGGGATTACCAATCATTCCACTGGCCAGCTAGGAAAGATAATAGCTGAGACCTTTCTAGCAAAGGGATTTGACGTTACTCTAGTGACAACAAAAACTTCAGTAAAACCAGCACAGCAGCCTCATTTGACCATTCGTGAGGTGACCAATGTTGATCAGCTGATGGCTATCTTAAAAGAGGAGGTTCCTAAGCATGACCTTCTCATTCACAGCATGGCTGTTTCGGATTATAGCCCAGTGTACATGACAGACTTTGATACAGTTGCAGCTGCTGATCATTTACAGACCTTTTTAACAGCAAGCAATAAGGAAGCCAAAATCTCATCGGCAGCTGATTATCAGGTGCTCTTTCTTAAAAAAACACCTAAAGTCATATCCTATATTAAGGAATGGAATCCTAATATAAGGCTAGTCGGCTTTAAGCTATTGGTCAATGCTCCAGCTGAGGAGCTAATTTCAGTGGCACGAGATAGCCTGCATAAAAACAAAGCAGACTATATAGTAGCCAATGACCTAGCAGATATTAAGGCCAATCAGCACAAGGCTTTTCTTGTCAATGACAAAACAGTCTGCTCTGCCAGCACCAAAGAGGAGCTTGCACAATTAATCTATGAAAGGATAATAGCCAATGACTAAGCGAATAACACTTGCGGTATCAGGTAGTATTTCTGCCTATAAGGCAGCTGATCTCACCAGCCAATTAACCAAAAAAAGCTATGAGGTTACTGTGTTGATGACGCAAGCGGCTACTGCCTTTATCACTCCGTTGACCCTACAGGTCTTATCGAAAAATCCTGTCCATCTAGATGTCATGGCAGAGCACGATGTCAAAATTGTCAATCATATTGAGCTAGCTAAAACAACAGATCTATTTGTCCTTGCTCCTGCAAGTGCCAATACCATTGCTCATTTAGCCTATGGCTTTGCTGATAATATGGTTACCAGTGTCGCCCTAGCCCTGCCTGAGGCAACACCCAAACTCATCGCTCCTGCTATGAATACTAACATGTACCTTAACCCAATTACTCAGGGAAACATCAAACGCTTAGCTGATCTTGGCTTTCGAGAAATACCACCTAAGACAGCACTCCTTGCCTGCGGCGACAGAGGACCTGGAGCCTTAGCAGATATTGATGATATGGTTACAGCAATTAGTCAGCAGCTAGCAAGATAGCTGGTCACCGATTAGCAATTGCTGTATTATAATATAAAAATTTAATGGAGAATGCAATGAATCATAACAAATCTTCTGAAATCTCTCGTATTGCCATCTTTTTTGCAGTCATGCTGGTTATTCACTTCATTAGTAGCTGGTTTTTTTATATCTGGCCTGTCCCAATTAAACCAACACTCGTCCATATTCCAGTTATTGTTGCTTCTATCATGTATGGTCCGCGCACTGGAGCTATCTTAGGAGGCTTGATGGGGATTGTCAGTGTGATCACAAATACCTTTGTTTTACTTCCAACAAGCTATCTTTTCTCACCATTTGTCACAAATGGTAGTCTGGCTTCCTTGATGATCGCTATGCTGCCTCGTATCCTGATCGGGGTCACTCCTTATTATTGCTATAAGCTTATCAAAAACGAGCTTGGGCTTGTCCTAGCTGGTCTTGTTGGCTCGCTGACAAACACCATTTTTGTTCTCTCAGGAATATTTGTCTTTTTCCCAACAGCCTCTGGAGACAATGTTAAAACGTTTCTAACTACCATTGTATCTGGCAACGCTATTACTGAAATGATTGTTTCAGCTATCGTTACCATTACTCTTATCCCAGCTTTATCCAAGCTTAAAAAATCATAATATGGCTCACGCTATGAAGCATGCTGTCTGATAAGGATAGCATGCTTTTATGATATGTGACAAGCAAGAAAATTGATCCTTATGTGAAAAAATGATTGGAAGCTATTACAGAAAATAAGTGATTTTTCCTTTTCAACATGATATAATGAAAGCGGTTAAAAATATAAAGGAGAATACTATGACTTACACAGAAAACTATCAAAAATGGCTTGATATTCCAGATCTTCCAGCCTATTTAAGAGATGAATTACTTAGCATGGACGACAAAACAAAGGAAGATGCCTTCTACACCAATCTTGAATTTGGAACAGCTGGTATGCGTGGCTATATTGGCGCTGGAACGAATCGTATCAATGTTTTTGTTGTTCGCCAAGCAACTGAAGGCTTGGCAGCATTAGTTGAGTCAAAGGGAGAAGCTGCTAAGAAGGCAGGTGTCGCTATCGCCTATGATTCTCGTCATTTTTCTCCAGAATTTGCCTTTGAATCTGCACAGGTGCTAGCAGCTCATGGCATTAAATCATACGTTTTTGAAAGCCTTCGGCCAACACCTGAACTTTCCTTTGCTGTACGACACCTTGGTACTTTTGCCGGTATCATGGTTACCGCCAGTCACAACCCTGCTCCATTCAATGGCTATAAGGTTTATGGGGCTGACGGAGGTCAAATGCCTCCAGCTGACGCTGACGCTCTAACAGATTACATTCGTGCGATTGATAATCCCTTTGCCATTAGGCTTGCTAATTTAGAGGAAGCCAAAGCTAATGGACTCATTGAGGTAATTGGTGAAGCTGTTGACCTTGCTTATTTAGAAGAGGTCAAAAAGGTCAATATCAACCAGAACCTCATCAATGATTACGGTCGTGACATGAAAATTGTCTATACTCCTCTTCATGGAACAGGTGAAATGCTAGCACGTCGTGCCTTAGCACAAGCAGGCTTTGAGTCCGTTCAGGTGGTCGAGGCGCAGGCGAAGCCAGATCCAGATTTTTCTACTGTCAAATCCCCTAATCCTGAAAGTCAAGAGGCCTTTGCCCTTGCTGAGGAGCTTGGACGTCAGGTTGACGCTGATGTTCTTGTTGCTACTGATCCAGATGCTGACCGTCTTGGGGTTGAGATTCGGCAGGCAGATGGCAGCTATCGCAACCTATCAGGCAACCAAATTGGTGCTTTAATTGCTAAGTATATTTTAGAAGCACATCAGCAGGCTGGAACTCTGCCTAACAATGCCGCTCTTGCCAAATCCATTGTCTCTACTGAGTTAGTGACGAAAATTGCAGAGAGCTACGGGGCAACCATGTTTAATGTCTTGACAGGCTTCAAATTCATTGCTGAAAAAATTCAAGAATTTGAAGAAAAGCACAATTACACCTATATGTTTGGCTTTGAGGAGAGCTTTGGTTATCTCATTAAGCCATTCGTACGTGATAAGGACGCTATTCAAGCAGTACTATTGGTGGCTGAGATTGCTGCCTACTACCGCTCTCGTGGACTAACCCTTGCTGATGGTATTGATGACATTTACAAGGAATACGGCTACTTTGCAGAAAAAACTATTTCTGTTACGCTGTCTGGTGTTGATGGCGCAGCTGAAATCAAACAGATTATGGATAAATTCCGCAAGCATGCCCCTGCGCAGTTTAACCACACTGATATTGTGTTAACAGAGGATTTCCTCAGTCAGACTGCAACTCATAAAGCTGGTCAAACCCAGCTAACCACTCCTCCAAGCAATGTCTTAAAATATACCCTAGCTGATGATTCATGGTTTGCTGTAAGACCATCAGGAACAGAGCCAAAAATTAAATTTTATATCGCAACTGTTGGTGACACCCTTGCGCTTGCCGAAGAAAAAATTGCCAATATTGAATCTGAAATCAACGCCTTTGTCTCTTAAAAGAGCTGATATCTAACCATGACCACCCGTTACAGGGTGGTCTATTTGCTTTACACCATTAGCTGTGAGCAAACTGTAAAGCTACCCTAAGACCTATTCTCGTAGCTGTATCGCTCTCTTTATGGAAGCATGGATTGAAACCTACTAACCACAAGTAAGCTCGCACAGGTCCTGTCCTTTCTTTTTAGGTGCGTGGATTAAAAACCATACAGCAAAAAGCACTCTAACCTTGTCAAAACGGGCCATTCTCTACATTGTCAACTCAGTGTTTTAGCTAGCTTTTGTCAGCACTTCACTTGCTAAACCAAAGTCAAGCCACTTCTTTTGATAAAAAGCTTGATAGCATGCCTTTAAAGGATCTGCTAAGAACAAAAGAGTCTGATCTTAGAAAATCTTAACTAATATACTTTATGACCTAATTTAATTCATTAAAAAGCGAACAAGTCCAGTTTTCTAAGATTCCGAAAACTAGACTTATTCGTTTGTTTTATTTTGAGGCAAACTTTTGTCTCAGCCTCTAATTGTTTTTTTATTTTGATTTGATGTAGTTGACACCATCTGCCTTTGGAGCTACTGCTTGTCCAAAGAAAGCAGCCAGAATGATGATGGTCAATAGGTATGGCGCAATCTGGAGATAAACCGTTGGGATTTTTTCCAATACTGGTAGTTGTGCTCCGATAACTGCCAAGCTCTGTGATAATCCAAAGAATAGGCTAGATAACATAGCACCTACTGGATTCCATTTACCAAAAATCATAGCGGCAAGGGCAATAAATCCAGGTCCTAAAATGGTTGTCACTGCGAAGTTAACAGAGATGGATTGTGCATAGACAGCTCCACCAATACCCCCAAGAAAACCAGAGATCATAACCCCATAATATTTCATGAGGTAAACATTAATACCAAGTGTATCGGCTGCTTGAGGGTGTTCACCTACAGAGCGTAAGCGCAACCCGAATCTTGTTTTATAAAGCACAAACCAAGCTAGGAAAGAAAAGGCAACAGCTAAATACCCAACTAAGCTAGTATTTCTAAAGAAAATGTCCCCAATTATCGGAATTTTTGAGAGAATCGGAAAATCAAACTTACCAAATGATTGCTGGATATTATCAGTTTGCCCCTTACCGTACATCACCTTTACCAAGAAAATGGCAAGTGATGGTGCCAGTAGATTTAGCACTGTACCACTGACAATGTGATCTGCCCTAAAGTTAATTGTTGCAAGCGCATGGATCAATGAAAAGATCAATCCGACAACTCCTCCCACAAGAACCGCAATCCAGGGAGTAGCTTTGCCAAAGATATGAGCAAATTCAAGATTAAAGACAATTCCTGAAAAAGCCCCCATGACCATAATGCCTTCAAGGCCGACATTGACAACACCAGCCCGTTCTGAGAAGGTACCACCAATACTTGTAAAAATAAGAGGTGTAGCATAGATAAGCATTGATGAAACCAATAAAGCAAAAATAGTAACTAAACTCATCTTATTTACCTCCCTTTACTAGTTTTTTAGGCTTGATAATATAGCGTTCAATAAGATAGTGAGCACCTACAAAGAAGATAATTGAGGCAGTCACTACTTTTACCAATTCTGGTGGAATCCCTGCAATATTCATACCAGGAGCACCTATACTCAACACCCCAAATAGGAATGATGAGAAGAAGATACCAATCGGTGAATTGGCAGCAAGCAAGCTAACAGCCATACCGTCAAAACCAATTGCTAGAGAGCTTCCCTGTACAAAAACATTCTCAAAGGTTCCCAAGCCTTCAACAACTCCTCCTAAGCCTGCTAAAGCACCTGAAATGATCATTGATAGGATAATCGTACGCTTTGAGGACATACCCGCATATTCTGAAGCATGTGGGTTAAGACCTACTGAACGAATTTCAAAGCCTAGAGTTGTTTTGTTTAGCAAGAACCAAATAACTGCAATTGCAATAAGTGCAAAGAAAATACCAATATTAATACGAGAATTATTGGTCAAATCTGACAGCCATTGACTTTGATAGCTGGCATTATCGCTGACCTGTATGGTTGAATCAATACTTTGCTTAACACTTTCAGGATAGCCTCTTTGAATGATGGCGTTACCAACATACAGAATAATATAATTCATCATAATGGTGACAATGACCTCACTCGTACCAAGGTAAGCTCGCAAAATACCTGGAATAGCGCCAGCAATTCCACCGGCAACCATACCAATCAAGACCGTCATCAGAATTAAAAGCGGACGAGGCATATTAGGATTGACAAGAGCAAACCAACCTGCAGCAATCCAACCAGCCAAAGCTTGACCTGACAGCCCGACATTAAAGAAGCCGGCACGGCTAGCAACGGTAAAACCAAGGGCAATAAGGATAAGCGGCCCCATCGCTCTGAAGATTTCACCAATATTTTTGATACTACCAAAGGCTACCTGAAATAGGCCCTCATAGCCCCAAATTGGATCATAGCCAAAGATAAACATGACAATAGCGCCAAGTAAGAATCCTAACAAGATAGAAATCATTGGCACAGCAATCTTTTGTGCATTTTTAGACATGACTCTCCTCCTTATCAATGGAACCACCAGCCATCAAAATTCCCAATTCTTGCTTATTGGTATCTTGAGGCAACACAATACCTTGAATTTTACCGTCATGAATAACTGCAATACGGTCAGATAAATTCAAGATTTCGTCAAGCTCAAAACTAACAACGAGAATTGCCTTGCCTTTGTCACGCTCTTCAATCAAACGCTTATGAATGTACTCAATAGCACCAACGTCCAAGCCGCGAGTTGGCTGACTGACAATCAATAAATCAGGGTTACGGTCAACCTCACGTGCAATGATAGCCTTTTGTTGGTTACCGCCAGAAAATCCACGAGCTGGAACCAATTCATTGGCACCACGAACGTCAAATTCCTTCATCAGTCTACGAGCATAATCATTGATTGTATTGTAATTTAAAATACCGTTCTTACTTAGTGGCTCTTTATAATAGGTCTGAAGGGCAGTATTTTCAGCCAAGGAAAGGTCCAGCACTAAGCCATCTCTATGACGGTCCTCAGGCACATGCCCCACTGATAGCTCTGTGATTTTACGGGAGCTTAAATGGACAACCTCCTGACCTTTGATTGTAATGCTACCAGATCTAGTCTTTCTCAAGCCTGTAATGGCCTGAATCAGCTCTGACTGACCATTACCATCAATCCCTGCAATCCCCACAATTTCACCAGCTCTAACGTCAAGAGAAAGCCCCTTTACTGCTGGGATTCCACGATTTTCATCGACCTCTAAATTCTTGATCGACAGCACCACCCCTTTGGGCTCTGCTGCCTTTTTAGCTGTTGTAAAGGAAACTGAACGCCCAACCATCATTTCAGCCAAGTCCTGAGAGGTTGCACCTGCTACATCTACTGTTTGAATACTTTTCCCACGTCGAATAACAGTGACTCTATCAGCAACTGCTCTAATTTCGTCCAGCTTATGAGTGATCAAAATAATCGATTTGCCTTCCTTTACAAGATTACGCATAATTTCCATTAGCTCTTGTATTTCAGCAGGCGTAAGCACCGCTGTTGGCTCATCAAAAATAAGAATATCTGCACCACGATATAAGGTCTTTAAGATTTCAACACGCTGCTGTGCCCCTACAGAAATATCAGCAATCTTGGCAGTAGGATCAACAGCTAAACCATATTTCTCAGAAAGCTCTTTAATGTCCTTGCTAGCCTTTTTTAAATCAAGACAACCGTTTTTGACAACTTCATTTCCTAAAATGATATTCTCAGCAACTGTAAAAGCTTCTACTAGCATAAAGTGCTGGTGTACCATTCCAATACCCAATCTAGCAGATTTGGAAGGAGAGTCAATAACAACAGGCTGACCGTTAATGACAATTTCACCACTAGTTGGCTCTAAAAGCCCAGCTAGCATATTCATCAACGTTGATTTACCTGCACCATTCTCTCCTAACAATGCATGAATTTCGCCTTTTCTGACATTCAAATTAATATGGTCATTCGCAACAAAATCACCAAATTTTTTTGTAATCTCTTTCATTTCAATGACATGCTGTGCCATAGGATTATTTCCTTTCAATTTAATCTTTTGTTTCAGTAAAGCCAGCCATTTGTCACAACCTTTACTGAAGCAAAAGGTGTTCCACTCTAAAAAGGGCGACCGACGAAGGTCGCTCTTTTCCAGTAACTACTTTTCAGGAACTTTTACGTCACCAGATTTAATTTTTTCTTTTGCTTCTTCGATGGCTTTGATAACGTCTTTAGAAAGATTTGTTGTGGCAATCTCAACACCACCGTCCTTCAGACCATAAACAGTTGTTTTACCTGCAGGGAATTTCTTATCTGCTGCCTGCTTATTGATCAATTGAACAGCCTTACCAACACCTTTTATAGTAGATGCAAGTACAAAGTTAGATGATTTGCCATCCTTAGATGTATATTTACCTTCTTCGTTTTGGTCGCGGTCAACACCAATTACCCAAACCTTATCAGCTTCGTCACGTTTTTCGTTAATTGTTCTTGCTTCGTTGAAGACACCCGCACCTGTTCCACCAGCTACCTGATAGATAACATCAGCACCTGCTGCGTATTGCGCTGCTGCAATTGTCTTACCCTTAGCGGCATCTCCAAATGATCCAGCGTAGTCCACCTTGATCTTGATTGAGTCATCAACAGACTTAACGCCTGCCTCAAAGCCTTTTTCAAAGCGTGTAACAACTGTTCCTTCCATACCACCTACAAAACCAACTGTTTTTGTTTTTGTAGTCATAGCTGCCGCAATACCTGCAAGGTAAGCAGCTTCGTTATCAGCAAATGTTACGCTAGCAACATTGTCTTTGCCTTCGATAACATCATCAATGATAACAAATTGTACTTTGTTGTTGTCATCAGCAGCCTTACTGATTGCATCCTTCAAGGCAAATCCGATACCATAAACAACCTCATAACCACTAGAAACTGCTGTATCAATGTTAGTTGCATATTCAGACTCGTTGGTAGATTGGAAGTAATCAAAGCCTGAACCCTTTGTTAGTCCATTGTCCTTACCCCAAGCCTGCAAGCCTTCCCAAGCTGATTGGTTAAATGACTTATCATCAACACCACCAGTGTCAGTAACCATTGCTACCTTCAAATCTGTTTTAGCATCACCAGATCCCTTTGAAGCGTTACGATTACCACAACCAACTAAACCTAATAAAGCTACAGAAGCTAAACCAACACCAATAAATTTCTTGTTCATGAATATGAACCCTCCTAAAAATATTTCTAGCAAACCAATTGCCGAAAGTAAATATAAAGCCTAATGGCTAGATAACAAAATTAAGCCAGATTACGATAAATCTGTAAACGAATAAGGAAGTAACTCGCCAACAGTTGTGCGCATGGTACGACCGTCCTTAGCAATTAGCGTTACTGGAGCAGTGGCTTCAAAAAATTCTGCCATGACCTGACGACAGGCTCCACAAGGAGAGATTGGCTCATCAGTCTCTCCATAAATGGCAATTTCTAAAAGCTGCTGATGTCCCTCAGAAACAGCCTTGAAAATAGCTGTCCGCTCTCCACAATTGGTCAAGCCAAAGCTGGCATTCTCGATATTACAGCCAGTATAGATTGTTCCGTCCTTGGTCTTTAAAGCGGCTCCAATCGGAAAGTGTGAGTAAGGAACATAAGCCCTTTTACTAGCTTCAATTGCCAATGAAACTAAATCAGTAGCCTCCATTGGCAACTTCACCTTTCATAATCGTTACCCCTGCAGAAGTTCCAATACGTGTAGCTCCTGCTTCAACAAAAGCTAAAGCGTCCTCTAGAGAACGAGCACCACCGGCTGCCTTGACCCCAATATCTGAACCAACTGTCTGACGCATCAATTTGACATCAGAAACGGTCGCACCGCCAGTTGAAAAACCAGTAGAGGTCTTCACAAAGTCAACACCTGCATTTACCGCCAACTGACAAGCCTTAACCTTTTCATCATCAGTCAAGAGGCAAGCCTCGATAATCACCTTGACTAATTTGTCTCCACTAGCCTCTACCACTGCACGCATATCATCTTCAACAGCTTGGTAGTCACCCTGCTTTAACAGACCAATATTGATAACCATATCAATCTCATCAGCACCATTTTCAATAGCGTCCTTTGTTTCAAAGGCCTTTGTTGCTGAGGTAGTTGCACCTAAAGGAAAACCAACAACTGTACAAACCTTAACATCTGTTCCCTTTAAAGCCTTTGCAGCATAGGCTACCCAGCAAGGGTTGACGCAAACGCTAGCAAAGTCATAGGCTTTAGCCTCCTCAATTAATTGGTCAAGCTGCGATTGAACGCTGTCAGCTTTTAGTAGTGTGTGGTCAATATACTTGTTAATATTCATGTTATACTCCTCCTTAGGAAATGATTTTGATAATTTCGTTAGCCTCTAGGTGTTCCGCCCCTATTTTAACATTTTTTTCAAATTCTGTAAGCACTTTTTCGTCTAGGGCTTCCTGTGAAAAGACAACTGCAATGCGCTCTCCCTTAGTGACAGCGTCACCAACCTTCTTGTCAAAGACAATCCCTGTTTCATAATCCAGACTATCTGTTTTGACTGCTCTACCAGCACCCAGCCTCATTGCAAACAATCCAAACTCAAGAGCAGGCAATGCTGTGATGTAACCATCTTCTGATGCAAAAACCTCTGTTTGAACAGCCGCCTGTGATGGACGATAAAGGTCCTCAAGATCACCTCCTTGATAAACAACCATCTCTTCTAATTTTTTCAAGGCTGCTCCGCCAACCAAATGATGGTGAATATCCTCAAGAGAGTGTTGAGCACCAGCAAGCTCCAGCATAATCTGAGCTAGCTCACAAATAAAGTGAGTAATATCCTTGCGTCCCTTGCCTTTCATGATATCAATTGCCTCTAGCACCTCTAAGCGATTACCGATAGCACGACCAAGAGGCTGACTCATATCTGTAATGACAGCCACTGTCTGACGCCCAACCTCCTTACCAAGGTCAACCATCAGTCTAGACAGCTTCTCAGCATCTTCAATAGTCTTCATAAAGGCACCGTCACCAACGGTAACATCTAGCAAAATACTATCAGCGCCAGCAGCAATTTTCTTACTCATAACAGAGCTTGCAATCAAAGGAACAATATCAACGGTTGCCGTCACATCACGAAGAGCATAAAGCAGCTTATCTGCCTTCACAAGCTTATCTGATTGTCCAATAACTGAAAGTCCGATCTCTTGTACCTGCTTGATAAATTCCTCTTGGGTCCGACCAATCTGAAAGCCCTTGATAGATTCTAGCTTATCAAGCGTTCCACCGGTGTGGCCTAAGCCGCGTCCACTCATTTTCGCTACAGGAACGCCAAAGCTAGCAACTAGAGGAGCTAAGATGAGTGTCACCTTATCACCAACACCACCTGTTGAGTGCTTGTCCGTCTTGATACCAGCTATAGCTGACAAATCAATCTGCTCACCTGTCTCAACCATACTCATGGTCAAATCGCGAGTTTCTCGTGTAGACATTCCCTTGAAATAGATCGCCATTGCAAAAGCCGACATTTGATAATCTGGCACAGTACCATTGGCATAACCATTAATCAGCCACTGGATTTCTTCGGTAGATAGCTCTTTACCATCACGCTTTTTTTGGATTAAATCAACTGCTCTCATAACAAGATACCAAAAGCTCTGAGAAAATCTTGATATTAAAAAGCAACTCTTACTGACATACTGCTATGCTTTTTAATACCACTCTTCTACACTTGAGCTCAATTCCTTTCCTTAATACTTCTTAAAATGTAGTAGCCCTTTTCCCTTTTGAGAATAGTCACATTCCCAAAAACAGCCTCCATTTTGTCTTTAGCACTTGGTGCTCCCTGCTTCTTTTGGATAACGACTGTCAAATCACCGCCTTTAGTTAAAAAATCAATACTCTTTTCAATAATCTCATGAACCACTTTTTTCCCCGCTCTGATCGGTGGGTTACTAATGATGTGCTCAAATGTCCCTGTCACACCGTCATAGAGGTTTGATTGAAAAATGGTCGCCTCAACCTGATTACTCTCAGCATTCTGCTTAGCTAAGCCAATAGCGCGATGATTAATATCTACTAGAGTCGCTTCGACGCCTTGAGCCTTTGCTAAGCTAAGTCCCAGCGGCCCATAGCCGCAGCCTAAATCAAGCAGACGGTCGCCTTCTTGAAAATCTAATGTGTTGAGAAGGACCTGACTTCCAAAATCAACCATTCTTTTTGAGAAAACACCAGAATCTGTCAAAAAAGTAAAGGACTGTCCTAACAAATTGACCGTCAATTGATGGATATCATGAGCACTATCTGGATTTTCATCATAATACATTTTTGTCATGTGTTTTCCTATCTTTTTTCGATGCTTTTTCATTCTATCACACTTTGAAATGGTTTACAAGACGTTTGTTTTTCTTAGTTTTTCGTCTATCGAACCATATATTCCGAACATTATCTGATTAACTTTATATTAGTCAATTGTTAGGTCGAAATTGTTCGATTTTTATAGGGTTTTTCAGTGTTTTTTTAAGAATTTCAGACTAAACATTTTTCAATTTTTTTATTGACATGTTATAATGTAAGCACTGCCAATTAGTAGGAGTAACTATGTCAAACGAATTTATTACTTTTGAAAAAATATCTAGAAAATCTTGGAAGCAATTACATCAAAAAAGCAAGCCCTTATTGACCCAAGAGGAGCTTACTAGCATCACCAGTTTGAATGATAATATTGATATCAACGACGTTGTTGAGGTTTACCTTCCCTTGATTCATCTCATTCAAATCTATAAAATCGCTCAAGAAAACCTGTCTTTTTCTAAAAGCCTCTTTCTAAAAAAAGATATTCAGCAAAGACCCTTTATTATTGGGATTTCTGGCTCAGTTGCCGTCGGTAAGTCCACAACTAGCAGGTTATTGCAGCTTCTTTTGGCGCGCACACACAAGACCAGCACTGTTGAGTTGGTCACAACAGATGGTTTTTTGTACCCTAATAGCACACTGATCAAAAACAATATGCTGAATCGAAAGGGCTTCCCAGAATCCTATAATATGGAGCTATTGTTAAACTTTCTGGATACTGTCAAAGGAGGACAAACTGCATCAGCTCCTGTTTACTCGCATGAGATTTATGATATCGTTCCTGATCAGCAGCAAACCTTTACCAATCCTGACTTCCTCATCATCGAAGGGATTAATGTTTTCCAAAATCAACAGAATAATCGACTGTATATGAGTGATTATTTTGATTTTTCAATTTATATTGACGCAGATAGCCATCATATTGAGCAATGGTATTTGGAACGATTCTTAAGCCTTTTAGAGCTGGCTAAGCATGACCCAGCTAACTATTACGCTAGGTACACCTCATTGCCACAAAATGAAGCTATTGCCTTTGCAAAAAAAGTCTGGAAAACAATTAACCTAGAAAATCTGGAAAAGTTTATTGAGCCTACACGCAACCGAGCAGAGCTCATTCTTCATAAAGCGGCAGACCATAAAATTGACGAAATTTATCTCAAAAAGTGATAAGTGCTTGCCAAACACCTATATTTTCTATATAATGGTGTAGTTAGATTAATTTGGAGGTGAAAACATTGGCAAATATTAAATCAGCTATTAAACGCGCTGAGCTTAACGTTAAAGCAAACGAAAAAAATTCAGCACAAAAATCAGCTATGCGTACTGCTATCAAGGCATTTGAAGCAAACCCAACTGAAGAGCTTTTCCGCGCTGCTTCTTCAAGCATTGATAAAGCCCAATCAAAAGGTTTGATTCATAAAAATAAAGCAAGCCGCGATAAAGCACGTCTTGCTGCAAAGCTTGGCTAATACATAACCAATGAAAACTCCAATCGGAGTTTTTTCTTTTTGGCTTTAGAAAATCATTAGCACAGCTGGCGCTTCCAAACGGGTGATGGTGATTCATCAATCCCTCAGGGCAGCGCCTTTGCCTCTTACTGCTGCTCACACCGCAAGCTCTAGCAGTGTAGTGACTGTAGCTGGTAGGACAGTAAGTCCTTCCTGTCTCACATCAGGCTGCTATAGCCCCTGTTCTGCGTCTTGATCGCCTGCTCTAGTGCTGTCCTGCCTTGCCCTCTAATGCTACTATCTAGCTGATTGACAATGGTCTGAATATGATCTGCGGTGTCTGTGGCAATCCGAGATACCTCACTGTCATAGCACCTTTGAAGGGCATGAAGGCGACCTAAGGTCAAGGGGGCACATATGGACTGAACCAATCTCCTATCTAGCTCTTTCTTTAAAGCCCTGATCGGCTCTTGTCCGGTTAAAATCATCTCTATAGCAATCATCTTATCTCCTTTCCTTTAACCTTCACGCCACTGACGCCTCAGCGCTGTGATGTCCTTCTCTATAGCCTGTCGCTTGCTGCGATAGTGATGGGCAATCTCTTCCTCCTGCTGCGACATCTTGCGACATTGCTCGTGATAGCACTGCTCTGTTCGGTGCTGATAGTCATCAATAAGCCTCGTTAAAACGGTATATTGGTCTGTTATCAGGCTAGCATCATAATGTCTGAGGTAGCTGCTAACGGCCTGATAGCTAGAGGCATAGAGCTGCTGCAGCTGGTTGTAGTTGCCTCTTAGCTCGTCATGGGCTGCTTCCATTTGGAGCCGCTCTTGATGATAGTGCTCCTGTAGCTCCTCTAGCTCCTCTTCCTTTTGACGGATAGCAGCTCTGATCTTCTCTAATGCTGTCATGAAAAGTCGCCTCCTAGCTTTTGGTCAGTAGCGATTGTCCTTTCGATCCCCTCCTCTAGCTGCTCCTTTACGGTATTGAACTTAGTGGTCAGTCCCCTGGCCTGAGCGACCTTGTCATCAAAGTGCCTCTTGGTCTGACCGACAAGGCTGTCATAGGTCACACCTGCCTGGGCATAAGCCTCCTCTAGCTCCGCCCAACTCAATTCACTCACAAAAAAGGGCATGTCTCTTGTCTTTTGGTGAAGCGCCTCTGCCTCTGCAACCGCCTCCTTCCGACGAGCAAT
This sequence comes from Streptococcus equi subsp. zooepidemicus, assembly GCF_015689395.1. Taxonomy (NCBI): domain Bacteria; kingdom Bacillati; phylum Bacillota; class Bacilli; order Lactobacillales; family Streptococcaceae; genus Streptococcus; species Streptococcus equi. The sequence goes on along the minus strand of NZ_CP065054.1, from coordinate 1,085,179 downwards.
GATCTCCTCTTGGGCAAGCTGAGTGGTCTGCTCCAAAGCCTGTGCGACTGCTCGAGCCTGAAACTGATCAAGGTAAAACTCCTCTGAGCTGCTAATACCGTTAGAGGCTGCATACTTTTTCTTTAGCAGGCGGTATTCGGTTAGTCTGGATCTTAGGGTAGCAAGAGCAGGTGCTTGAGCAGCGGCAGGGTGACCCTTACGGTCAATCACCTGACCCTTTGAGTTGAAGCGATAAGCGGCTAAGCTATGACGTCCTATTCCCGCCTTACCATCAACCCATCTTGAAATCCCGAGCTCATCATCTCCAAGGTAAGTGCCTAGGTTTCCAATGTAGTCATTGTTAATGCGGTAGCTGTGATAGAGTCCCTTGTTGGCTTTAACAAAGTCAATAGCCTCCTTGGAGAGGTTATTAACAGAGCTTGGCGCATTAAAGACAGTGGCAGGCTGCTTGGCATGGGCTGCTGTGATGAGTGCCAGATAGCCTCCCAGAGAATGTCCGGTGTAGGAGATGGCAGCGTTAGGGTACCTTGTCCTGATGTGGTCGGAAAAGGCTTTAGCAGTGCTTAGCTGACTCTTGACTACTTTAAAAGAATCAGGCCCCTCATGGGTACACAGGTATTGATCATCTCCAAAAACAACAGATTGAATATCGGTGTCAATATCGCGTATATCACTGCTATTTGTCCCAGCATAGGCAATGACAATGTGACTTCTATCCTCTTTGCCATCTTTTATTGGTGCAACTGCCATAGCCTGCATACCATTGTCGGGGTTATCTTCGGCTTCAAGAACTTTGAAATAACGATTAAAAATATCCGTATTTTTTCTAACAGGAATAGTTACTTTATTAGCATCAACATCATATACTTTTTCAGAGAGTTTATTATAATCTTTATCATTAATCACTATTATTTCTCCTTATAAATAACTTCAATGTCCTTACTCAAGGTTGTCTTATTCTCTGCTTTTTTTCGACGGTTTAAAAATTCCTCATTGTCTTTTGAAGCTTGCTCTACACCTGTATAAATCTCACCTCCCATAAATGTTACGGATATATAGTACTTACTATTAACAATTGTAGCTATATTCATAGAACCTGTTTTTAAATTTTTATCTATACCAATGATCTTTATTTTATGTATATTTTCATATGTATTACTTAAATAAATAACTGCCCTCTCTTGTTCTCTACGCTCTCTATTTAGCCTTTCGTCATTAAGCCAGTTCATCGTTAGCACTCCTCCTAAAATAGCTATTAAAGTCACTATGCCAATTAGTTTCCGTCGTTTGTTTTGTTGCTTTTTCATCATCAACTCCTTTTATTGCTAGGACGCTAGCAAATAGCTGCTTTTTACATAGATAATCATGATATGACTCTTACCCACCTCACCACCCTTAATTGCTCCAACCGTCCTAGCCTGCATACCACTGTTAGAGGTATCTTCGGCTTTGAGGATTTTGTATTTTCCACTTGCTAAGGTATCACCAATCTGATAAGGTCTAGATGTTTTTTTCGAGTCAACACTATACACATCATCAGCAATAGCATTATAATCTGCATCTGTTACCATTATCGTTCCTCCTTGTAAACTATTCTAATCTTTGGTTTGCCTAGATTATCAATAGGTTCATCAAGTTTAATTAAACGATTTCCAAAATTACGAGAATAGAGCTCATTCATGTAAATATCGCCTTTTAGTCCTCTTAAAACAAATCGAACCTCTATTTTATCATTAACGGTAGCATCAAAATTATATGTTCCTGTCATAGCATTATGATCAATATCTGTAAACTCAACTTTTTCAATACCTTCATAATTTTGTGCTAAATACTCTACCATTCTATCCTGCTCATGTTTATACCTTGGTTCGTCCTTACCTGTGAATGAATTAAACATTGCCATACCTCCCATTACTAAAATTGCTACGATTCCTAATAAAATGATGACTTTCTTTTTTACTATCATAAAACCTCCTTAATTTATAATTTAAAACTAGAACATTCCCATTCCTCTTTGGCACCCTAGCCTGCATACCATTGTCGAGGGTGTCTTCGGCTTTGAGAACATAAAATTGCGAATCTTTTTTACCAATAACATCATATCTGACCACATGTTTTTCAGAATTAGCTTTAGCATACTAAACATCATAAACTTTTCCAGCTAGCCAGTTATAGTTTTCGTCAGTTATCATTTATTTTCCTCCGTCAGAATATTTAATATCAATACCTGTTAGATCCACTTGACTTAATGTCAATTTTTTGTGACGCTCCGCTAACTTAAAAATTTTTTTATTAAAATGATAATAATAATCATCAAGCTTTCCTGAAAAAGTCATCGAAAAAGAATAAGATATCTCATTAGTTTTATTTATAGTAGCTGTTGTTCCCCAATATCCTGTTTCTTTGGATTGGACTGGACTAAGAAAACTAATCTCTTTTACCCCTTCAAACTCACTAATAATTTCCATTGCTAAATCCTTCTCTACTTGATAATAGTTATTCTCGCTTTTATTGTCTCTATCCCCATTAAACCAACCCATTGTTATTATTCCTCCTAAAATTGTTATTAAAGTCACTATGCCAATTAGTTTCCGTCGTTTGTTTAGTTGCTTTTTCATCATAAACTCCTCTTATGTTATAATGTTGCTGTCAACTGCCTTTGTGCTTTAGCATGAGGGGTTGCAGGCTTTTTACTTTTACAAAAACAGCTAGACACCAGATGTTCTAATATTATGATAGGATTATAAATATTATACTATAATAATAGTATCATATTGACATATTGTCGGTAACTTTTTACTATTTTGACGCTTTTATGAGATTTTCTGGTATATTTTTTGACAGATCTTTGTTTTATACCTTACTGTAATTCAAGCCTAATAACGGTTTTATTGGCTTTAAACGCTTGATTGACAGCAAATAGAATACAATAAAAAAATCACTAGACCTCTTAATCTAGTGACTGCTATTTTAATACTTATTATGGGCTAGCAAGAACTCAGTGCTATAATTTTACTTCAAAGATGGCGCCGGTAGGCTTATTATCACTGACGGTAATCGTTCCTTTTAATGAGGTAACGATCTGCTGCGCTAAGGCCAATCCGAGTCCAAAGCCTCCTTTTTGGCGTGTCCTTGCCTTATCTACTCGGTAAAAGCGATCAAAAATCTTTTTCTTATCATCGTCCTTAATCCCTGGACCATTATCAATAACAGAAATCAATAAATGCTTATCAGTCGTTCTAACCTTGACCTCAACCACACCGTTATGATCAGTGTATTTGATCGCGTTATCAAACAAAATGGTCATCAGCTGCTTTAGTAAGGCCTTATCTGTCTTTAAGGGCCTATTGATCTGATTAGCTGAGATAAACTGCTTACCTGACTCTTCTGCAACTAATTGATAATTTTCAAAAACAGTATCAAAAAAGGCTGCATCAACATCAACTAGCTGCGGCTTGATCCCATCATCGCGTCTAGCTAAATTCAACAAATTAGTGGTTAATATTCTCATATTGCGGACCTCATCTAGGCTTGAAGCAATATGCTCACTATTTTCTAAAATGGTCTCGTTAGGCTTTCTAAACAGTGATTCCAAACGATTTTGCAGCACAGCCAAAGGAGTTCTAAGCTCATGACTGGCATTTTCTACAAACATTTTTTGCTTGGCATAGCTCTCCATAATTGGCTTTCTGCTCCACTTAGCCAAATAAATACTGGCCAAAATCGAAATTAACCAAAAGACAATCATAACCATGATAATAATCTGTTCATAGCGCTCATTGGCAGTATCCAGTTGCTGAACATTAACCACTGCCATCATATAAGCCACTGCCGGATAGTTTTTGATGTGGACTTTAACGGTTAGGGTATGGTATTTCTCCTTTTGCCCATAAAAATTCATCAGCTGTGTTGTGACAATGTTATTAAGCTGACTTTTGTCTAAACGAAAGCTTTGGTAATTGGAGAAGGCGTCAAAGGAATTCAATATCGTCCCATTGGCACTAAATAAAATAATATCCATATTAGTGGTGGAGGAGCCAAGTGATTTTGACGCTTCCAATTCAGGAAGAGCCTGAATAAGGTTATTTTCTGCATCAAAATAAAAGGAAGATATTCTCGCCATGGTCCTATTGGCATAGTTGCTGGCATTTTGACCGACCGAAATGAGACTGCTGTCTACTGTGGAATAGACACTAAACCTCATGATTTGCAAAATAATGATAGTCATGACAACAAAAATGCCTGTAAAAATAGCAAAGAAATGAAAAAAATGTGTATAATTATCGGACAATAATTCTTTTTTTAGTTTATTCATTAGCTTTTAAGATATATCCTACACTTCTCAAGGTTTGAAGATGATTAACAAAGTCTGTCCCCTTAAGCTTCTTACGGATTTTAGAGACATAGACCTCTACAACAGAGATAGTGGTATCACTATCAAAGCCCCAGATACGATCAAAAATTTGTGACTTTGGCAAAATAACATTTTGATTTTGAAGAATATAGACTAGTAAATCAAGCTCCTTACCTAATAGCTCTATGACCTGCCCATTGACCTGTACCTCTTTACGAGTAGTATCTACAGTCAGGTTGCCAAATTTAAGGCTCTTATCATTAAACTTTCCTACGCGCTTAAGCAAGGCCTGAATCCGCATTTTTAATTCCTCTAGGTAAAAGGGCTTGGTTAAATAGTCATCAGCACCAAGCTCAAAGCCATGTCCCTTGTCATCAATGCTTTCTTTGGCAGTCATGATCAAGACAGGAATTTTGATGTCTTTTTCACGTAAGGCCTTTAGCACCTGAAAGCCATCCTTTTCAGGCAGCATTAAATCTAACAGAATCAAATCATAAATGCCGCTTTCTGCCTCATAGAGTCCTTCGTCGCCATCAAAAACCTGCGTCACATCAGCAAAGTCATCTAAAAAATCAAAGATGGAATTTGATAAGCTTAAATCGTCTTCTACTAATAATATTTTTATCATTATGATACCTCAATTCTCTAAAGACTAACAGCCTAGCTCAAATAGTCTTTAGAGATTACTTTACTAAATGAATTCTCTAATCTAACGATAGCACAAAAAGCTTAAGCTTTGCTAAACTATTGCTCATGACAGGTCATAAGCATACAGTTAGTCTGGAGACCTACTTAAGTTATAAAACTGACAGACAAAGAATTGTCTCTATGACTTATCCGTCCTAAGCTCTGACTCTGATCAACTAGCAATTTACGGCGCTAAGATTAACCACTGCTTATGATTGAAGCCTCCTCATTTGCCAAAAGCTGACAGGCAGTGCCACTAAGCTACAGCAATTACCCTTTGATCTAATGATCGCTTAAAGGTAACATGCTTTTGATACCAATAAAGGAGTTGAGGATGGTCCCCAGCTCCTTTGTGATATCATCAGTACTGACTTAAAGCATTAGCGATAGCTTCTTTTTCACTATCAATGAGGGCAACTCGAGCTGAAATTTCATTTATCCCCATCGAAATATTGCGACTAATCGCCATATCATCAAGCTGTGGCTCAAAGAAGGCCTTATATTCAGCTAAACACTCTGCTGTTTTAAAATGGTTAGCCGGGTAAATAATAAACTTGTCAAAGCTCATATCACCACCCAATGAAGCCTTAATCCATTTCCAGTTTTCTCTAGCCCAGCGCCAAATGCTTTCTTGTGCAGAGGCTTGATCAAGCAAAAAGTTATACCAAGCTGCTAGGTCCTGTGGCTTAATAATATCCTTATCCTTTAAGCTGTACTGAATACGCTTAAGGGTTGATGGATTAGCTGTTGTTGCCAAGGCGGCGCTCAAATCAGCTCGAAGATTGTTGTCCTTGGTTGCAACATAGGCATCAAAATAAGCATCAACCAAGTCAGCTGTTTCAAAATATTTGATCTGACTCACCAATACCGAGCGGCGAATGGCTGCTGGAATGGCTTCGATACGGTTTGCATAAGCTTCAAAGATGGTCTTGGCCTGATTGATCACATCACGATTGCCTCCGACCAACAAGTGATGTAAAGCGATTTGACGGACCATTTCATCTTCATCAGATTCATTTGCCCTCTTTTCAAATCCAAGCTGCCTGAAGTCCTCTTGGAAAATAGAAGAAACCAATCGATTAAAGGACTGCTCTGCTGAGGTTCCTTCATCAATGAACTGCTCTAAGCCTCTAATAACCTGCTGAACAGCTGCAGCAACCATATAGGATTTTTTGTCATCTAGCTGAGCGATTAAGTCAACCAGCTCTGCATAAGAAATCAGACCGCTATCAGCCAGCAAGCGGCGCTCTTGAATCACTTGAAGGGCAGAGGTGTTGTCAAGATGCTTCAAATCATCAACTAAGCTATGAAACAGCTGTCCCTGATAATCTGTAATGTAATGCGCTGTATTTTCTGTATTAAAGCGAAGTGCTCCTTTATTTTGGGCGGCTAATTGACTAAAGCCTGAAATAACGATGGACTCCTCTGTCAGTACGTCAGGAAGACCTTTCCAGTTTGCATTTAGTGGAATTGGCCATAGTCTCTTTTGGTCGCTTGCCTCACCAATAAAGAACTGCTTTTGGCTGAGAATCAACTGATCATTGTCAACTCTGGCCGTTAAGACAGGATAGCCTGGCTGCTCTAGCCATGCGTCCATAAATGCAGCAACATCTTTACCAGAAGCTTCTGAAAGAGCCTGCCACAAATCACGTCCTACAGTATTACGGTATTGATGCTTTTCAAAGTAAAGGCGCAGACCTGCCGCAAAATCCTTATCGCCAATCCAGCGGCGAAGCATATGCATTAAGCGGCTTCCCTTGGCATAGACAATAGCTGGATCAAATAGGGTATTAATCTCATCTGGGTGGTTAACAGCAACATGGACTGATTGAACACCGTCTGTTGCATCACGCTTAAGAGCCAGCGGCACACCTGTTGTTTGGAAATCCTCAAAAATACGCCATGATGGCTCAATAGCATTGATGGCCACATATTCCATCATATTGGCAAAGCTTTCATTGAGCCAGAGATCGTCCCACCATTTCATGGTTACAAGATTACCAAACCATTGATGGGCAATTTCGTGTGCCACAACAAGAGCAACATTTTGTCTGCTGCGAGCTGTTGAATTGCCATCAACCAACAGGTAAATTTCGCGATAGGTAATCAAGCCCCAGTTTTCCATCGCTCCAGATGAAAAATCAGGAAGGGCAATATTTAAGGATTGAGGAATAGGATAGCGAACCCCAAAGTAATCTTCGTAGAAATCAATGACACGTACAGCAATATCCAATGAAAAATCTAGCGAGGTCAGTGGGTGAGCCTTGGTCGCATAGACACCAACTGTTGTCCCATTTTTACTTTTTGTTGTTTTGCCATGCAGGTCTCCTAAGGCAAAGGCCAGCAGATAAGAAGACATTCTAGGAGTTGTCTCAAAGGTCCAAAGACCTGTCTCCTTGCGGCGCTCAGCATTGACCTCAGGCATATTTGATAGAGCAATCTCGCCCTCTGCTTGGTCAAATGTCAAGCTTAAGTCAAAGGTAGCCTTTGCTTCGGGCTCGTCAATACATGGAAAGGCCTCACGCGCAAAATGGCTTTCAAACTGCGTTGAAATGACCTCCTGTTTTTCACCATCTTTCGTGTAGTACGACGGGTAAATACCAGTCATATTGTCAGTAATATTACCTGAAAATTCAATGACAAGCGTCATCATACCAGTCTCTGGCAGCTCAACACGCACAAGCTCATTGTCATCGTCAACATGATAGCTAACAGCTTCATTGTCAAGTAAAATGGCATTGATCGCCAAGTCCTTTTGGTGAAATGACACTTGATTATCCAATGCTTCACCATTGATCGCAACATTACCTGTGAAGGTTTTTGTGCTACGATTAATGTCTAGGAAAATATTATAATTTTCAGGAATAAACTTTTCAATAAGATGTTCTACTTTTTTCATACAACTCCTTAATATGTCATTAAATTAGTGATGGGACAAGGTCACATTCTTAATATAATCAATCCTGCCGTCTAGTCCCTTAGACGACTAGCTTATTGTTATCTTTCATTTTGTCTAGAAGCTTGACAGCTGATAGTCAGCTCAGCTGAAGCTCCAGCCTCTAAAACCTTTTAATCGCTATAATAAAACGAGGAACTGAGAAGTTCACCCAGCCCCCATTATACCATACTTTCTTATAATTCAATAATTTTTCCAGTTTTTAAATAGACAATCCATTCACAAATATTACGAGCATAGTCACCGATACGCTCTAAATACATGAGAACCTGGAAGTATTCCTTGCCAGCAAAGACGGCATCTGGTGTCTTGCGAATTTCTTCGACAGCTAGAGATTGGATTTCGCGGAAATAATTATCAATGATTTCGTCTGAAGCAGCAATCTCATAGGCTTTGGCATCATCTGCATTAATATAAGCATTTAGCGCCTCTTCAACCATCTGCTTGACTGCCTTCCCCATCAAGTTGATATGCTCCTCAACAATCGGGATACGCTCTTCTCCTTTCATGCGAATGGTTGCTTTAGCGATAGAGGCAGCGTGATCTCCCATACGCTCAATATCACTTGAGGCCTTCAAAACAGTAATAACTGTTCGCAAATCGTTTGAAACAGGCTGCTGTAAGGCGATAATTTCAAGAGACTTTTTTTCTAATTTTGTTTCAAATTCATTGATGGTATCGTCTTCCTCAATCACCTCTTTGGCCAATTCGCGGTCATGACTGACAAAGGCACGAACGGTTTTATTGATTTGAGACAAGACTTCTGTTCCCATAGAGTAAAACTGATTGTGTAGCTTGTCTAATTCTTCTTCAAATTTAGTTCTTAACATCATTTTTTCTTTCTATTGATTCATTTATTATCCTAAACAGAGAGGATACCTAGACTACAAACAAGATCCCTTAGCCAAATTTACCCGAAATATAATCTTCTGTTTCCTTCCTCTTAGGGTTCATAAACATTGCCTTAGTAGGACCAAACTCAAGAAGGTCTCCCTCTAAGAAGAAGCCTGTCCGGTCTGACAAGCGCGAGGCCTGCTGCATGGAGCGGGTAACGATAACCATCGTATAATCCTTTTTTAGTGAGAACAGAGTCTCTTCGATTTTGCCGGCTGAAATGGGATCTAAAGCCGATGTTGGCTCATCTAACAAAATGATTTTAGGGCTGGTTGCCAGAACCCTTGCTATGCAGACACGCTGCTGCTGACCTCCTGATAGCCCAACAGCTGAATCATGAAGTCTATCCTTGACCTCACTCCAGATAGAGGCTCCTTTGAGAGAGGATTCAACAGCGTGATCTAAAACAGCCTTATCTCTAATGCCCTTTAGGCGCAAGCCATAAACAACATTTTCATAAATAGACATAGGAAAAGGGTTGGGCTGCTGAAAGACCATACCAATTTCTTTTCGCAAATCAACAGTGTCCGTTCTTGGGCTGTAAATGTTATGTCCATTATAAACGATTGACCCCGTAATGGTTACCTCTGGATTCAGGTCATTCATGCGATTGATGGAACGCAAAAGCGTTGATTTCCCAGACCCTGAAGGGCCAATGAGCGCTGTAATTTCATTTGGGTAAAAATCCAAGGACACGTCCTTTAAGGTTTTCTTTTTATTATAGTAAACAGAAAGATCTCTGATCTGTAAAATAGGTTCTGCCATCATATCCTTCTTTCTAACCAAAGTGTCCTGAGACGTAATCATTTGTGGACTGACAGGTAGCGTTTTGGAAAATGTTACGCGTTTTATCGTATTCAATTAAGTCACCCAAATAGAAGAAAGCAGTGTAATCACTTGCTCTAGCGGCCTGCTGCATGTTATGAGTAACGATAATAATGGTGTAATCCTTCTTCAACTCAAACATGGTTTCTTCTAGCTGCATGGTTGCAATAGGATCAAGGGCTGAAGCTGGTTCGTCCATCAACAAAATATCTGGCTTAACCGAAATAGCTCTAGCAATACACAAGCGCTGCTGCTGACCTCCTGAGAGGGTAAAGGCTGATTTATGAAGATCGTCCTTGACCTGATCCCACAGAGCAGCCTGCTTAAGGGAGGTTTCGACAATTTCATCTAAAATCTTTTTATCTCTCACTCCTGCTCTTTCATGTGCAAAGGTGATGTTTTTATAAATAGACTTGGCAAATGGGTTTGGCCTTTGAAAGACCATTCCTAGGTGCTTACGGATTTCATACACATTCATGTTCTTTCGGTTGACATCAATGCCTTGGTACAAAATTTCGCCTGTCACTCTAGCAATATCAATGGTGTCATTCATTCGATTGAGGCTGCGAAGATAGGTTGACTTGCCACAGCCTGAAGGACCAATTAGGGCTGTAATTTTATTTTTTTCAAATTGCATATCAATCCCCTTGATTGCCTCCTTGCTACCATAATAAACATGCAAATCCTTGGTAGCTAGGGCAATGGTTTCTTCTGGAAATGTAATGATATGACGTTCGTTCCAATTATATTCTGTCATGAATCTCTCCAATGTCTTATTTTGCTGCTGTCATCTTAGCATGAATACGCTTGCCAATGAAGCGAGCTGATAGATTGAAAATAAGGATAAAAATCAACAATACCGCTGCACTACCAGCAGAAACAAGTGTTGCATCAGGGATTGTTCCCTCACTATTGACCTTCCAAATATGAACAGCTAAGGTTTCAGATTGACGGAAAATTGAAATAGGGCTAGTCACGCTCAAAGGGTTCCAATTTGACCAATCAAGAGCTGGGGCAGACTGACCCGCAGTATAGATAAGAGCAGCTGCTTCACCAAAGATACGACCTGAAGCCAAAACAATACCTGTCACAATACTTGGCAAGGCCTCTGGAATAACCACATGAAAAACAGTTTCCCAGCGTGAAAGCCCAAGGGCTAGCCCTGCCTCTCTTTGCGTGTGGTGCACGTGCAGCAAGCTGTCCTCAACGTTTCTTGTCATTTGCGGAAGATTAAACACCGTCAAAGCAAGGGCACCTGATATGATAGAAAAGCCATACTCAAACTGTACAACAAAAATAAGGTAGCCAAACAATCCAACCACAACAGATGGCAGTGAGGACAGGATTTCAATACAGGTTCTAATCACATTTGTTACAGGCCCTTTTTTAGCGTATTCGGCCAAATAAATGCCAGCACCTGTTGATAGGGGAATGGAGATAATCAAGGTTACTACCAGCAAGAAAAATGAATTATAAAGCTGAATCCCAATACCTCCACCAGCCTCATAGGACGATGATTTCCCTGTTAAAAACGACCAACTGATATGAGGTAAGCCACGCACAAGAATAAACAGAATTAGGGAAGCTAAAATAGCTACAATAATTCCAGCAATAGTATACAAGCTACCAGTTGCTACTTTATCAACCTTTTTAGCGTTCATAATTTCTCTTTCTCTCTTTCGTAATTAATTTGACAAGGGAATTAAAGGCCAGACTCATCAGCAATAAGACAAGGGCTAATGACCATAGCACATTATTTTGAACAGTTCCCATAACTGTATTACCAATTCCCATAGTCAATACAGAGGTCAATGTAGCTGCTGGAGTGGTTAGTGAAGTCGGCATGACTGCTGAATTTCCCACAACCATTTGAATAGCTAAGGCTTCACCAAAGGCTCTAGCCATGCCAAAAATAACAGCAGTAAAAATACCAGGACGAGCTGCATTTAAGACCACCCGCCAAATGGTCTGCCAACGCGTAGCCCCCATAGCCATAGAAGCCTCACGATAATGACGAGGAACAGCGCGTAGACTATCTGTTGTCATAAAGGTGACGGTCGGTAAAATCATGACAAACAAGACACAGACCCCTGATAGGATACCAAAGCCTGTTCCACCAAAAATAGAACGAATAAAAGGAACAACGACCTGCAAGCCAATAAAGCCATAAACAACTGATGGGATACCTACAAGCAGTTCAACTGCTGGCTGTAATAGCTTTGCCCCATACTTGGGTGAAATTTCGGTCATAAATACTGCTGCACCAATGGCAAATGGTGTTGCTACCAAAGCTGATAAAATCGTGACTAAAAACGATCCAGCAATCATCGGAAGAGCTCCAAGATAAGGAACACCGGCAGCATTTTTAACGCTAGGCTGCCACTCTGTACCAAATAGGAAATCAAAAAGATTAACCTTATTCACAAAAAAGGTAGACAAGCCCTTTTGAGCCACAAAAATTAAAATCATTGCAACGATAAAAACAATTAAGGCGAGGCAAAAAAAGGTAATCGTACGACCAAATGCTTCAAGACGTGAATTTTTTGATGGTGAGGCTAATTGCTTAGCTAATTCCTGATTTTTCATAATTCCCCCATTATTTATTTGTAACTTTGCCATCATAGGATTTGACTACCTTCATATCAGTGATAGCAATATAACCCATGTGTGTCACAATTGTTTTTTGGACCTCATCTGATAGCACATAATCCAAAAATTCCTTGGTTAAGCCATCTGGCTTGCCTTTGGTATACATATGCTCATAGGACCAGATGGGCCAATCATTGGTGGCTACATTTTTGGCATTGGCTTTAAAGCCATTCAATCGTAATGATTTTACAGACGAATCCACATAGGCAAAGGATAAATAAGAAATGGCTCCTGGTGTCTGAGACACAATCGATTTAACCATACCGTTAGAATCCTGCTCTTGACTTTGCTTAGCAGTGACACCCTTCATGATGACACTATCAAAGGTAGCACGTGAGCCTGAGCTTGCCGCTCGATTAATCACTGAAATAGCAAGATCCTGTCCGCCAACCTGCTTCCAGTTGGTGTATTCACCTGAGAAAATCTTTTGTAGCTGCTTGCTTGTGAGATTAGATACCTTGACCTTAGGATTGGCAATAACAGCAAGCCCTGCTACGGCAACCTGGTGATCAACAAGCTTAGCAGCATCAATTCCGTCCTTTTCTTCTGCAAAGACATCACTATTACCTACCTGAACAGCACCTGACTGCACCTGTGATAAGCCAGTGCCAGAGCCGCCTCCTTGAACATTAACAGATTTTCCTAGGTTATTGCTTCCAAACTCATCAGCTGCGGCCTCTACTAAGGGCTGTAATGCTGTTGAGCCTACCGCTGTTATGGATTCTCCCTTATCAATCCAGCTTGAGCAGGCTGACAAAAAGAAAGCCGACAAGGCTAAAAGACTTAACAAAAAGAATTTCTTTTTCGATTTCATTATTATATTCCTATTCATAAAAATAAAGGTTTATAGCGAAGAATTAAGCTTCAGCATATTCTTTATAGTAACATATCTAACAATGCTTTGGAAGAAGTTTTATTTAAAATTATAAAAATTTAATGATGTACTATTCCCTAAAAACGTAAGCCTTTAGGGAAGCTATTTTTAAGGGTACGACCAACTATTTTAGCAAAGCCCAGACCATTTCCGTTAATGACCAGCTGATACCAATCTGTAGCATAGGATTCTGGTAAGGTAATGGTATTTCCTGAGGCGTATGTGATAAAGTCCTCTTCGTCAATCTCAACAGATAAGCTGACCTCTTCAGGCTTTAACGCCAATCCCAGAGCATAAGAAGGCTCAAAGCGTTTTTTCTTAAAAGTGCCTAATTCCAGTCCATTTCTTGCAATTTTAAGCGATCGAAGACAGGGTAAGCCATCTGGTAACAGGTACAAACGATCACCAAAGACCTGTAACAGACCCGTCAAGGCTATGTTTAAATGATTTTTCTCAAAATCCTGCCACAGCTTCAGCTGCTCTTTGGTGAGGTTAGACCCTGGAGATTTATAGCTTGAAGAGGAAACCGTTGATCTAGTATCCTTTAATTTGGCAACAAACTGTCCCTCTCCTTTAAAACGATGAGGGTACATTCTAGCTGCCTGTGGCATGCCGATCCCCTCTGACATGCCGTTGATCTTAGGGATATGCTCCAGCTCAAGGAAATCATAGCTTTCTAGTAGCCAGCGAACAACCTCTTCGTTTTCTTCAGGCGACCAGGTGCAGGTCGAATAAATCAGCTGACCACCTGGCTTTAGCATAGGTATCGCCTCTGATAAAATGGACCTTTGCAGGTTAGCACATGCTGCTGGGTAATCCTTGTGCCAGTAGCTCATAGCATTTGGATCCTTGCGAAACATGCCCTCGCCAGAGCAAGGCCCATCAAAGACAATAGTGTCAAAATATTCTGGAAAAACAGTTGCCAGCCTGTCAGCGGACTCATTTGTCACAACAACATTTCTAGCACCAAAGCGCTCTATATTTTCAACTAAAGCCTTACTTCGCTTGGTTGAAATCTCATTACTCACTAAAAGTCCTGTATTCTCTAGATAGGCAAGTAACTGAGTTGACTTGCCACCTGGCGCTGCTGCCAAATCCAACACTCTAGTCCCCTTAGCAGGTGACGCTACCTGAGCAACCATTTGAGCAGCAGGCTCTTGGGAATACACCACACCTGACACATGGTTAGGAGACTTTCCTGATACCCTGCCGTAGTAACCCCATAGTGTATCAGGAATAGGAGGATCAAGGCAGACCGATTGGTGCTTTAAGGGATTTATCCTATAGGCACTGATAGCAGGCTGATCAAAGCTCTCAAAAAAAGCTTTTGCTTCTGAGCCTAACAGCTGTTGGTATTTTTCAATAAAATCGTTTGGTAATTGCATGCTTTTCATCTTAATCTTACTGATTGTTCTCGTTTATATGTAGCAGGGATTGAATGGTGGCTAGCTTGGACTTGGGAACAAACATCACCTTCTGCCTAGACTGAAAGTCTGGCTGCTCTCCCTCTAAGGTCAGCAGGACATAGCCAAGGCTTTCGCCCATAATAGCTGCCGCTGCATAATCCCAAGGTTGAATATAGGAGAAATAAGCCATTAGCTGCTGCCTTAACACCCTGGTCATGCAAATGCCTGCGCCGCCATAAACCCTCACGCCTAGGGTTTGATCAATGAGCTGGTGCAGGTTGTACTCGTTCCTTGAAAGCATACCTGCATTGCAGCCAATTAAGCTGCGATCAAGCGGCTTATCCTGATAAGATGCTAAGACTTGATCATTTAAAGTAACAGCAAAGTCTCCGCCACCTGAAAAAAGCTGATCTGCCATGACATCATAAATGAGACCAAATTTTCCGACGCCATTCTCATAATAAGCCATCATGATAGCAAAATTGGCTTTCTGTACAATAAAATTCACCGTACCGTCAATGGGGTCCAGCACCCAAACCTTGCCATCTGTAATAGCATGACAAATATCGCCCTCCTCAGCTATCATATGGTCACTAGGATAAGCCTTCTTGATTTTGGAGATTAAGAAATCCTGCGTCTCTTGATCTACGTTAGTCACTAAATCATCATGCTGCGTCTTGATTTCAATAGCTAAGCTGTCCTTCATTCTATCCTTAATAAAAAGTCCAGCCTCTTTGATGATAGTTTTTGCAAATGCGTATTTATCTTCCAAGGGAAAAGAATCCTTTCTCAATTTCTCTGGCTTTTTTGACAGCTTGATAGGTTGAATAGCCACTGGCTTGTTGGAATTCGCGGTCAATCTGCTTTTCCTGTGATTTGCTTCTTACAATCTCCTTGTAGGCAGCATAGCTTTTGAGTAGCTCCTCTGCTCCTACCTTAGCCTCATAGGCTAACTCTACCTGATTTAAAAAATGAAGCACTGATGTTATCTCTTCAGTGCTCCAGCTTACATCAAGTGGGTAATGATAATGATCTGACATGTTATCCCTCGATTTCTGCCTTTATGGTTGCTTGACGCAGTTCTTGCTTACGATAATCCCTTGGCAAAAAGGCCCTAATCTCATCTTCATTAAAGCCAATTTGCATTCGCTTACTATCCATAATGATTGGCCTACGAAGAAGGCTAGGGTTCTTTGCGATCAAATCAATCAAATCCATGATAGACAGCTCATCAATGTCAATATCCAATTTTTGAAAAACCTTTGATCGTGTTGAAATAATATCCTCTGTTCCATTTTCAGTAAAGGATAGGATCGCTAACAGCTCCTCACGACTAAGTGGGCTGGTAATAATATTATGCTCTTGAAAATCAACGTCATGCTTGGTGAGCCAGGCTCTGGCCTTACGGCAGCTAGTACAGCTTGGTGATAGAAATAAGGTAATCATACTTTTCCTCTGTTAATTGTGCTTACCTTATTATACAAAAATTTAATAGCCTTGGCTATCTTTTTTCCAATTTATGGCAGCTTCTTTATCCTGCTTTAGTTGGCTGATAAAGGCGCTAACATCACTAAATTTAGTCATCTCACGAATCCTATCTAGCCAAATAATTTCAAGAGTTTCTCCATAAATGTCTTCATTAAAGCCAAAAATATTTGCCTCTAGTCGTAGCTCTTTGCCACCAAAGGTAATGTTCTTGCCGATACTCGTCATAGACCGATAGCGCTCTCCTCTAATCAGCACATCTGTCACGTAAACACCATCAGCTGGCAGATAGGTCCTATCAATAGGTGCAAGATTGGCAGTTGGAAACCCAATGGTTCGCCCACGCGCATCACCATGCACAACCATTCCTCTTGTTGAAAGCTCGTAGCCAAGCAGCTGATTAGCCTTAGCGACATCTCCTGCTTTAATCAGGCTTCTGATACGTGTTGATGAGATTTTGATCTGGCCCTCTTTAACCTCTGAAATGCTATAAACGGTTCCCTTTATTCGTTTCGCTAAGTAATGACTATCTGCGTGATCACACCCAAATTGATAATCAAAGCCTACAACAATATGCCTTGCCCTTAAGCGCCCAATATAGTGGTCAATGAAATCATCAGAGGATAGTTTTGAAAATGACGTGGTAAAATCAAGCAAATAAAGCTTATCAACACCATACTCAGCAAATTTTTCATACCGCTTTTCCGGATAAGTAATGTGCTGTAAAAAATCAGGAGAAAAGCGTGTAAAGGCCAGCTGAGGAGACTCATGGAAGGTCAAGGTGACTATTTTTAGACTTTCCTGACGTGATATCTCCTTTGCCTTATCAAATAAAGCCTTGTGACCTCGGTGCAGGCCATCAAAGTAGCCTAAGACTAAAACGGTATCAGCTGATTCATCAATCTCCTGATAGCCTTTAATGTGTTGTATATCCATATATCAATCTTTTCTAAATAAAAACCTTTCTTGGCTTGTAAAGCCCTTCTTGCTTTTCTAAAATAGCGATTAAGCTGTCCTGATAAAAAGCCGCTAACAGATTTTCCTCACATGATAGAGCGATTTTTCTACCAAAGGAAAGCTCTCTCAGCTCCCAATCATTAACGACTACTCTGGCTAAATCACTAACACCATATTCAATAGGCAATAAAAAGCTCATGTCCTTTTTATCCAGCAGCTCAGCAATCTCTGACAAGGTATAGGACTGATCTAAAGTTAACCCCGAAGAAGCTGTCCGAACCAGCCAAGACATATGGCTTGCATAGCCAAGCGCTCTTCCTAGATCAACCGCCAAGGTCCGAACATAGGTCCCCTTACTACAGCTCACCCTGAAGCTAAATCGGCAAAGACCACCTACAAAGGTCAAGGGACTTGTCCGCTCAAACTGGTCAATCGTTACCTGTCTTTTAGGGCGCTCGACTGCTTCACCAGCTCGTGCATAATCATAAAGCTTGCGCCCATTGACCTTAACTGCAGAATACATCGGTGGGATCTGAGTGATTTGACCAACAAATTGTGTCATTGCCTCATCAACCATCGCTTCAGTCAGGCTTGAGGATACTGCTGTTTGGTCAACAATTTCACCGCTTGTGTCCTCTGTTGTTGTCGAATAGCCAAGAGTAACCTCTCCCTCGTAGATTTTACCTGCTTCTGTCATGTATTCAATGACTCGCGTTGCCTTTCCAACTGCTATAGGCAAAACACCAACCACGTCAGGATCAAGCGTCCCTCCATGTCCAATCTTTTTTTCTTGTAATAGCCTTCTAAGCTTAAAAACAGCGTCATGTGATGTCATGCCTGCTTCTTTTTTTAAATTGATTATTCCGTTTATCATGTGTTACTTTCGTTTATTGTTTTGATCATTAGCTTACTTATTATAACCATTTCATAAGGCTTTTGACAAGCAACAAAGCCTCTATCAATAAGCCTAACTGAAATAGCCCTAAGGCTTGATTGCTTGAAACTTGTCACGCATGGTTGGATTATTTCTGGTTAGTTTTTTGACAGAGACATCATCTAGCTTGTTATTGGCTAAACGCAGCTGATTTTCACTAGTTGTTAGGAAGCGCTTGACCTCCTCCATACGCTTGATGGACTTGTCAATTTCATCAATGGCTTTTTTAAAGTTATTGCTTGCAGACTGGTAGTTTTTAGCAAAAGCATGCTTAAACTGCTCTAGGTCCTCCTCAAAATGTGTAATATCAATGTGCTGCTCCCTGACAAGCGCCAATTCTTGCTTATATTTTAAGCTATTAAGAGCAGCGTTACGCAGCAATCCGATGAGATGAATAAAAAGCTGAGGCCGAACCACATACATTTTGTCATAGTCATGACTGACATCAACAATTCCTGCATTGTAATAATCATTGTCTGCTTCAAGCATGGTAACAAGAACAGCATATTCACAATTCTTTTCCCGGCGATCCTTATCTAATTCCTTAAAAAAATCACTATTTTTATGCTTGGTCTTGGTCGTGTCAGCCTCATTTTTCATTTCAAACATGATTGAGAGAATTTCAACACCATTACTGTCTAGCTCTCGGTAAATATAATCACCCTTTGAGCCTCGATGAGACACTTGATTGTCCTTGGTAAAACTGGCATTTGGAAAGGCGTAGCTGCGAACCTTGTTAAACTCAGTTTCGGCATACAGTTCTAAGCTCTCTCCAATAGCCTTGGTTGACTGCTGCGCTTTAAAATTCTTGTAAAACTCAACCTGCTCATTGACAGCCTTTAATTGCACCTCATAATCACTGCGCACAGAAGCCAAAGAGAGCTCACTTTCTTTTTCCTGCAGCACGAGCTGATTTTTTAGGTGATCACGTTCCTTTTCAACAGCTGTAAGGGCAGACTGGAGCTTTGATTGATGCTCAAGCGCTAGCTTATCTAGCTGATTGTGGAGCTCTAGGAGCTCCTTATCCTTTTGGGCTAGTCTTTGAGCCAATTCTAAGGCATTACTAGAAGACAGCTTTTCTAGCTGTGCCTTTAGCTCAAGTATGTCATGATCCTTTTGAGCTAGCTCCTGTTGCCTCAGATAGGCCTGTTCTTGCTCAATATGTTCCAAATGACTGGTCAGACTTTGGATAGCCTGCTCCTTTTGAGTAAGCACCTCTTGGAAGCGGCTATTGGCCCTTGCTTCTTGCAGTTTCATCTCACTTTCTAGATGCTGTGCCAGCTCCTTTTCAAACTCTTGACCCCGCACCTGTGCTAAGAGCTGACTATAATCAGACTCATTGACCGTAAATAAGGTATGGCAATGAGGACATTTTAGTTCTTTCATGATTTCTCCATTCTTGCAATTATCTCACTGCCATTATAGCAAAAAAGCCTGAAAAATGATTTTTTCCAGACTCTTAATCATAGCAGCAAGCAGCTATTATACCTGCTCTTCCTTATAATCACGATAAAATTCTACTTTCAGTAGAATAAAGCGCTCCAAATCCTGCAATAGCTGAAACAAAATCGCCCGTCTTTCAAATTCCTCTCTGGTCTGAGGCAGCTCTCTTTGCCTAAAGACCTCAAGTAATTGCTCAATATCGTCAATCAAGGTCAAAGCAGAATTCTTCTCACTCAGCTGATGGGCTGTCTCATGAAAAAGATGGGAGAGTAGGATACTTTCTCTGCTTTGAGAAGTTAGCTGATTGACATTTAAGGCCATTTGCGCCAACAATCTATTTTGATGACGTCTCATCTCAAAATAATGCACCTGATAATTGGTATGATAAAAGAGGGTATTGTGCCTTTCGCGATAAACCAGCTTTAGCGCCTCATCTAAGCTAAGCTCTAATTCCTTAATCATCTGTCCCTCGTTTTGTCCCTGACCTTCTAACAAAAAGGATTCAAAACGGTACAAGATAGCCTTTAAGCCATCTTCTATCCTTTGGTGGTACAGACGTAGACGATGCTCCTGAGATCCCATATACCCGTTAACAAGAAGGGCAAGACCAGTCCCAATCAAAAACAGCAACAACTCATTTAAAAGAATCGATAGGTCAATACGCTGCTCAGACATTAGGTGAGTCACCAAGACAGTGATAGGAACAAGCCCCGCCTCTATTTTCAGCTGATAAAGCAAAGGAATGGTCAGCGCTAAATACAAGCTAAGGGAAAGCAGACCAAAGCCAAATAAGGCAAATAGACTAACCGCCACAGCAAAGGCTAAGAAAAAAGACAGCAGACGATTTCTAGCAACAATTAAGCTAGATTTTCTAGTGTCTAACACACCTAACAGGGCAATAATTCCCGCCGACACCGCATAGGACAGCTGTAGCTGAGAGGCAAGAAAGATTGCAGCCATTGTTGCTAATAGCATTTTTATTGTTCGTTCAATTAAGCTCACACTCTACCCCTAGCCCAGACCTTTTTGAATTTCATTTTGAATAAACTGCCACTCCTGCTCAGCTCTGCTTACTTTTCGTTGATAGTCATGCAGGCCTCGCAAATATTGATTAATCAAATAATCCTGCTTAACCAAGGGAATGACCGGTACAGGGATATCAAGCAAGGCCTTGGTCGATAGGTTAATCACATCCTTTCCATGATCAGCCGCCTCTAACAGGGCTTGACCAATAGCAGACTCCAAAAAGAACTTGATATAGTAGCCTCGCAAAACCCGCTGAGGACGCAGCACTGTGATATTAGAGGAGGCTACCATTTCCCTTTCTTGCTTATGAAAAACACAAACCTTCTGAACAGTCCCCTTTGAGGCAATCAAGACATCTCCATCCTCTAAGATATAGCGCAATAGTTGTCGTCTATCCATATGAAAGGCTCTAACCTGATGATAGTCAATTCCTAGCTGTCCCATATCAGACAGATTAATCAAACCAAATTCACCAGCCTCAGCCTTACGAGAAACAGCCTTCCCCTTAAAACAATCAACAACCTGACCAAGTGGTATCTTTTCTCTATTATCAGCCAAATAGGCAGCTATCATCGCTTCCATAAAGTATCCTTCTATCAAATTATAGTATTTTAATACTACCATATTGTTAAAGGATTTTCAAGTGCCATTTTTAGCTTAATCAACAGACTTTAGGGCCTCCAACATATCGACCTTTCTTAGCCGGTAGCTGACCATATAGCCAAGCACAATCAACAAAAGCACAATAGCCACAACAGGCACTAAATAAACGTAGGCATCAACTGTCCTACCAAAGCTCATAGAGTCATTGGCAATCACCTTCATGATATAGGCGTGCAAATAGCTGCCACTCCAGAGACCGATCAAAATACCAACAGCAGACAAAAGCATGGTTTCCCGGTAAATGTATAAGGTAACCTCCTTGTCATAAAAGCCCAAGACTCTTATCGTTGATAATTCCCTAACCCTCTCAGCAATATTGATATTGGTCAAATGATACAAGATGACCAAGGCTAGTAGAACTGATAGAAGCACTAAAAGCGTCATAACCTGATCCAAAGACGCCACAATCCCTGTCACAGTAGCAACAATACTACTGTGTTGTGACACAGCCTGAACCGCAGGCATTGCTAAGAGCTGACTAGCTACGTCCTTTACAGCAGATGGACTAGCCTTTGCTGTTGTTACCAAATAGGCTGGTGAAGCCTCCATATCCCGAAATACCTGCTGATAATAAGATTTAGACATGAACAAGTAATGACCAACAGTCATGTCAATAACCTGACTCACTCTTAACTGATAGCGTTTACCGTTACTAGCTTCAAGCTCAAGCTGATCTCCTGCATGAGCCTGATAATAGTCAGCAAGCTTTTTTGAGATAAGCACTCCAGCACTTGGAAGGTCTAGCTTTTTGTGATCAGCAGCACCAATCAAGCTAAAATAAGGAGATAGGGTGCTTTGATCACTAGAGATCAAGGACACTGTTTGCTTGTTGTCTAAGCCTTTTATCCTTAGCGATAAGCTAGTGTAATAAATCTCTTTCTTACTAGCAATCTGATCTGTCTTTAAATACTGTGCCAGCTCCTGACTATCATGGACTTCTGCTGTTGGGGCCTCTACCACGAACATGTCATAGGCTGTCAGCCTGCCAAATTGATAGCTTAAGCTATTAGCAAGTGAAGATTGAATGCCCAAGCCAGAAAATAAGAGCGCAACAGAACCTGCTACTCCAATTACTGTCATCAGCATTCTTTGCTTATATCGAAAGATATTTCTAAAAGTAACCTTATAGGTAAAGGATAAACGCTGCCAGATAAAGGAGACATGCTCCAGCCAAATCCTTGCCCCACTACTAGGAGACTTAGGCAGCAACAATTGTGAGGGGTTGAAAAAAAGCTCACGTCTCACCACTATATAAGCTGGCAAAACAGCAGATAACAAGGCTAAAAGCACTGCAACCACACTATAGCTCCAATAAAAATAAAGCTGAGTAGAGCCGATAGTCAGTGCATCTGTTAGGATAGCTGAGATGAGCCGAGATAAAAAATAAGTCCCTCCTAAAACTCCTAATCCAGTGCCCAACAAGGCAGCTAAGGTACCATATAGCAGAAATTTTTTGGTAATATCCCAATCAGAATAGCCTATTGCCTTTAGTAAGCCTGAGTTCGTTCGTTCTTCGTCAACATAGCGAGCCATTGTTGTAAAAGTAACTAAGGCCGCAACCAAATACAAAACAACAGGAAAGATATTTCCAACATGCGATATGGACTGTGTTGAGGTGGCATAGGTTTGATAACCCTCACCACCTGGCAGCGTTGAGCGACTATAGCTAGTATAGGTTGGCTTGATCATCGCTGCCCTTTGCTTTTCAGCTAACTCTAGCAAGCTTGCTTCTTTTTTAGCTAACTCTTCCTGCCCTTGCTTTAGCTGAGTCTGCGCTTGCTCTAAGGCATGACCACTTAGCAAAGCCAGCTGGTCTTCACTTGCCTTGAGCGCAGTTCTTTGCTCTTCGAGTTTAGTCTTACTATCTTTCAGGCTACGATTAAGGTCGTTGATCATCTCTTCATAACGCTCTTGACCATTGTCCTGCAAGATCTGATCAAGCTCTGCTTGGTGCTGGAGCAATCCTTCACTGTATTGGCTTGAAAAAGCATTCATTCCTCTTAAATCATCGTATCGAATGCGTAAGAGATTGTGCCCTTGCTGAAAGGCACTAGGGTGAAGGTAGGCATAGGCATAGAGATTACCATCCCCTGCTGAGGAAACACCTAAGTTTGTTTTGGACCATATTTCTGGAGAATGAGCAAAGCCGACAACACGATAGGATCTATGCTTTAGCAATCCCTTTGTTTTTAGGCTTATCGTGATTGTTTGCCCAAGCCGATAGCGGCTTGATAAAGCTTCAGATAGCAAAATGTCGCTAGCCTTGCTAGGGTAATCTCCCTTGACCAAGCTGGCCTGAGATAGGCTTTGTGGCATAGAATAAAGCCTAATAGCCTTCCTCTGGTGATCAAAAGCACCATCAACAAAGCTCGCATACTCTAGTCTTGCATTTTTGAGAGAGGCTAATTCTTGCTTATCCCTATCAGAAAAGCCATGCGAGGCTAGGATACTAAGATCCATAACCTGATGCTCCTCTAGATAATGGCTAGCAGTTTTTTCCATATTGGGACCAGCCACCTTTAAACCAACCAAGGCAAAGGAGCCTAAAGCCATTAAAAACAACAAGGACAAAAAACGTCCCTTACTAGCCTTTATCGCCCGAAAAATATCCTTCCATAAGGTTTTTTGTTTCATCTAGGCACCTCTCAATACGTTATCCTATCAATATCAAGCGGCTGCTTATTAAGCACTGTCTTAGTCACACGACCGTCATGCATATAAATGACCCGATCAGCAATAGGCGCTAGAGCTGTATTATGCGTCACCACGATAACTGTCCTGCCCTTGTCATGCGCCATATCCTGAAGCAGTCTTAAAATTTGCTTGCCCGTTTGATAATCTAAAGCCCCTGTCGGCTCATCACAAAGCAACAACTTAGGATTTTTAGCCAAGGCACGAGCAATAGATACCCTTTGCTGCTCACCTCCTGATAGCTGCGCTGGAAAATGCTCTAAACGCCCTCCTAGCCCAACCTCATTTAAGACAGTAATCGGATCAAGTGCATCTGCCACAATATCAGCTGCCAGCTCAACGTTTTCTTTTGCTGTCAGATTTGGCACCAGATTATAAAATTGAAAAACAAAGCCAACCTCGTAACGACGGTAGCTGGTCAATGCCTTTTTGCTATAGGTCGAGATGTCCTTGCCGTCTATTATGACCTGACCTTGGTCGTTGCTATCCATGCCGCCTAGAATATTAAGCACTGTGGATTTGCCTGCACCAGAGGCCCCTAAAATGATCACAAGCTCACCTTTTTCAATCTCAAAGGATACCTCATCATTAGCCTTAACCGTTGTTTCTCCAATCTGGTAGGTCTTTGAAGAGGACCTCATTTCAATATAGGACACTGATCATGTCACCCCCTTTATATCAACACCCTGTTGATTTTATACTAGCCTTATTATATAATGTCCTCAAGGCTTTAACAAGAACAGATGATCAGCATTTGTTGATTTAAGGAGATAAGCCAATGACAACAAGACACACATCAACCAAGGCCTATTTAAAGCAGGCACTTGTCAATCTTTTGACAGAAAAGAGCTTTGAGGCCATTACCGTTTCTGACTTAACCAAAAAAGCTGGTGTCAATAGAGGAACCTTTTACCTGCATTACAGGGATAAGCATGACATGATGACTCATCTCAAAAATGACACCTTAGACGATTTATACCAGCTTCTAAATGACCCTCATATTTTTACAGATACTAGACTCGTTCTAAAGGAAGCCCTCGCTTATATCATTGATAATCTTCCCTTTATTGCTGCTATGGCTAACTCCAGTTATTTGAATTTTTCACAGATACTCAAGGACTTTATTTATCAATTTTTGACCACTATTGATGGCTTCCAAGAAATCATCACCAATCACTATCAAATCCCTTATCACTACGCGCTTGAGGTTTATCTAGCCAGTATTGAAAGTCTGATCAGCTACTGGATTAGTCATGGCTGCCAAGAAACAACTGATGATATGACAGCTATTATCCTGAAAACTGTTGGCTTTGAAAAAACAATCTAGGAGCTTCAGTCAGAGCTATAAGCCACTAGAAAGCCTTAGCCTGATGACACAAAAACACAGAGACACTTCCTCGTGATATCACTATCACCTTAAAGCAGCTCTGTGTTTTTTTGCGATTACAGACCCTTTCTAACATTAAAAAAGGTTTTCATTCTAGAAATCACGTCCTCATTACCGACAAAGTAAATATGATCACCTTTTTCGATAACAGCGTAAGGACCGGGAGAAATAGTGAATTGGCCATCATGCTCAATAGCTACAATCGTCGCTCCCGTTTGATGCCAAATGTTTAAATCACCAATCGATTGGCCAAAATGCTCTGAATCCTGACTACAAATAATTTCATAGGGTGCCAGCGGGTATTGCTTGCTGATGGATTGGCTTTGCATCAGAAACTCATTAACAAGCACTGTTAAATGCTCCATTGCCTTTTCCTGCTCACGAATATTATGGCGAATGTTTTCTTTGATGACAGCGATAGAATGGGTAGATTCGTATTGGTTCAGAAAATCAATAGCCTTTTCCTTAGACAAGACAATGGCGCCACTCCCATGCTTTAAGGTCAAAATCTTTAAATCAGCCAGAATATTCAGACCCTTTCTAGCAGTTTCAGGCGAGACATTAAAGGTTGAAGCAATGGTTGTCCTAGACTTTAGCTTTTCTCCCACCTCATATTCGCCATTGGCAATCCTTTCAGCAACTGAAATGGCAATCTTTTGATACTTGGAATTAGTAATCTCTCTCTTATTACTAGTCATGATAATTATACTCCTTTTTAACAAATGATACCATTCCCATTAAATCACATTTTCACAGAGAATACAATAGCATAACATTGTTCAAGTACTGATTATCATTCGAAAGTGATAATGTCTTAGCTAGGTCGAATGTGAAAATGTCCCGTCTGTTAAACTAGAAAGATGAGGAAAATAGAACTAACTATGATAGAGTCAAAGAAATACCTAGTCATCAAAGCTGTTTGTGAGGGTAAAAAGCAGAAAAATAGAGCTTGTGTAGAATTAGGGTTAAGCAAGAGGCAGGTGAACCGATTGATACTAGCCTATCAAGAGAAAGGAAAGTCAGCTTTCGTTCATGGTAATAGATCAAAAAGACCAACTCATGCCATGTCTTTAGAAACAAAGAGAAGGATTATCGAGAAATATCAAAGTTACGGTGATTTAAGACCAAATGTTGTTCATTTCTGCGAACTACTAGCGGAAGAAGAAAACATCGCCTATTCAGATACAACTGTTAGAAAACTACTCTACCAAGCAGGGTTTCTATCTCCAAAGACTCAACGAGCAACGAAAAGACGATTGAAACAAGAAGCCAAACAAAAGAAAAGGGAGGCAGAAAAAAGAGGATCCAAACTCCCAACTGCTTCCAACTTCTTTGAAGAACCTGACAAAGCTCATCCCAGCCGAGCAAGAAAGAAATTCAAAGGGGAACTCATTCAAATGGATGCCAGTCAATTCCCTTGGTTTGGACAACAGGAAACACACCTTCATGTCGCTATTGACGATGCCTCCGGTGATATTGTCGGGGCTTACTTTGATACTCAGGAGACGCTAAACGGGTATTATCATGTCTTAGAACAGATTCTAGAGGTACATGGTATCCCTTTCCAATTCCTTACTGATAAAAGGACTGTATTCACTTATGCTTCCAGTCAGTCTAAAAAGATCGAGGAAGATACCTTTACACAGTTTGGATATGCTTGCCATCAGCTTGGTATTGCCATTGAAACGTCTTCTATCCCTCAAGCTAAAGGGCGTGTAGAACGTCTTAATCAGACCCTTCAATCGCGTCTACCAATTGATTTACAGAGGAATCAAATTACCAGCATCTCTCAAGCGAATCGTTATCTTAAGAGATGGATTAAACGATTTAACAAGCAGTTTGGTGGACTGGCTAGTGAGTCTGTTTTTGAGAAAGCACCTAAACCAGCCCAGCGAAACCTACTGTTAGCGAGAATCTCTGAAAGAGTAATTGATAGTGGGCATCATATTCGATATCAAAACAACTTCTACTTGCCCGTCGAAGGGGATAAAGAAATCTATTTTACGCGTAAGACAAAAGCACTTGTGATTGAGGCATTCGATGGAGACATCTACCTTAATATCGCAGACAATATTTATGCCACTAGAAAGTTACCAAAACACGAGAAGCACTCCAAAGAATTCGAAATGGTGCCTAAAACTAAAAAAGAAAGACGCAAGTATATTCCACCACAATCCCATCCGTGGAAACTTGCATCTTTCAAACAATACCTTCATAAAATCGGAAAATCTTATGAAGAATTCCAGCGTGAGAAGAATTCTTCTCACCCACAATTATAACAGATTTTTCACTTATCTAACCGATTTTTTCAAGACATTGTCATTTTCGATTGACATAGCATAACATTGTTCAAGTACTGATAAAAAGAGCTGGTCATCACACCAGCCCACAATATGTCATTAACAGGAGTTTTAGTTGTTGTGTTTTATTCTACTGTCTCGTTATTATCTGTGGTTTTAGAGACAGTTTCTTTTACCTTGTCTGCTTGCTCAGCTACAAATTGAGAGGTTGCTGAGGCTGCGTCTGTTAGCCTGTCTTGAACAGTGACGCTGGCAGCCTCATGCTCTTCTTTGGTTCTAATATCAACAACGTTCACATTTACTTCAACGACCCTCAAATGTGTCATGCTATCGACATTTTGAAAAACAATAGCCTTGATAGACTCAACAATTGCTGGAATATCCTTACCATATTCAACAACAATATCTAAGTCAACAGCCACTTCCTTGCTGCCAACCTCAACAGACACCCCATCGCGAACAGAGTCACTGTTCACGAGGTTATTTTTGATGTTTGAGAAAAAGCCACCATTGACTGCTAATAAGCCACTGACCTTTTCTAAAGCATGTCCAACGATTTTTTCAATGACCTTATCATCGTAGGTCAACGTACTTTTAATGTCTTTTGCTTTCATTACAACTCCTTATTTATCTTGCTTAAGGCCCTTAACAAAGCCCTTGACAGCGTCCTTAGCATCAGCAGCTACCTCTTTGATTTTGCTGGCTGCTTGATCAACCTTCCCTTCGGTTTCTAAGGATTTATCACCAGTCACCTTTCCAAAGCCTTCTTTGATTTTACCGCCTGCTTGCTCCAATTTTGCATTTACCTTTTCTTCTGACATTATGATTTCCTCTATTTCTATCGTTTGACAGCCTAGCTTACTTAACGCGTGGCTCAGTTTGCTCTTGGACCTTTTCAACACCTGCACCTACAGATGCCTTAACATTGTCTACCTGCTTGCTTGTAAATTCAGAGGTTGAGCGAGCCACCTCAGTCACCTTATCCTGTAGGCTGACCTTATCAGCTTCAAATTGCTCCTTGGTTTTAATGTCAACAACCTTAACATTGACCTCAATCACCTCTAAATCTGTCATTCTCTTGACTTCATTTTCTACGACAGATTTAATCGCATCAAAAATGGTTGGAACATGCTTTTGGTATTCTGCTACGATGTCTAAATCAACAGCAACCTCTTTTTTACCAACCTCAACATTAACCCCATCACGAACAGAATCACTATTAACAAGCTTGTCTTTTAGGTTGGCCAAAAAGCCGCCATTAACACCTAGTAGGCCATCAACGTTTTCAAGAGCCAAGCCGACAATCTTTTCAATAACCTTATCATCGTAGGTCAATTCGCCGCGAACAGCTGAAGTTAATTCTTTATGAGTTGTGTTTTTAATGTAAGTTTCAGTCATGATAAATCTCCTTTAGTTACGTTTGATCAATTGATCGATAATACCTGTCTTTTTGGCATACAGGCCGCCATATACTCCTAAAATAATGAAAATAATTGCCAGCAGTGTTTTAAATAACCCAAAGGTCATCAGTAATACAGCAGCTATCAGCCCTATCAGACCACCAATAATAGGGTATTTAAACCGTTCATAAAATGCCATGATAATCTCCTATTCTACACGTCTCTTAGAGCTATGCTTTTGTTTAGCCTCAGCAATATCCTTGACATAAACCTTGAAATGGACAGGTCTATTAATACCAAAGAATTCTGTTAAACCAGTCTCAATTCCTTCTTTAATGCCATTTAGCTGCTCAGTGACAGCTACGCGAGAGGCTAATTGCCCACTGACATTAACCTTAAATTTACGCTTATATAGCTTAGCAGTAACCCTTGGGCTTGACATAAGCCCTGCTGCTTTAATAGCAGCTGCTACATAGCCTTCAATAGCAGACCCTTTCAAAAGCAGGGTCCCTTTATCCTTAGCCAGCTGAATCTCAGTGTAGGTGCGTGGATAAAAGATAATCACAAGAAGGACCAGCACTGTTATTAGAAATAAAGCGATAGCTGCCCAAAAGTAATAGTAATATAAGGCCGGATTTAGGAATTTAGGAAGCCAATTCATATCCCAGTGAAGCCATTGATAGCCAATAGGTAGCCTAATATAATCTCCAGTTATGGCTATCACCCCACCAAAGACCGTCAATAGAACCAAGCCAATGAGACTATAGCTAATTTTTAAAAATTTCGACATAAAAACCTCTTTCCTACTCAACCATCTCTATAATGATAGAAATGCCCTTAGTTTGATTTATTTAGTACAAAAGAAGTAATGATAACAACGATAACAGCACCAATGATTGATGGGAAAAGTGCCATGCCAGCTAATGTTAGTCCCCAACTTCCAAACAAGGCCTGACCAACATATGATCCAATAAGCCCTGCAGCGATATTGGCAATCCAGCCCATTGACCCGCCTTTTTTAGTAAGCGCACCAGCAATAGCACCGATAAGTGCACCCACAATTAATGTCCAAATAATTCCCATAATAAATCTCCTCAATTCAGTAAAACTACTTTGATCACTCTTTAAAGTGACTACATAAATTAAATATAAAATTGCTAGTTATTTTTTTGATACATTTATGTTTAACAATAAAACGCTACAAATACCTTAAAATAACTATTAAGTAAAGTGACCACTTGTTATTTAATTTATATTGCCATTATACACCTATCATTTTAATTTGCAAGGATTTTGCTCATACTTTATCATTTTTTGTGATTTTTTTAAATATAAGAAAAATACCAAGCTCTCTCCGGCATCAAGGCCATCAAAAGCTTGGTATGTGGTTAACTGATAAAATCTTTGTTCACTTCTTTTTTTAAATCATAGAATCAAACAGTACTGGCAAAGCCCTCGTCCAGATGACTATGCAAGCTTGCCCATAAGCTATATTATTTTTTTTCGATAGGAGCAACGCTGGCGAGGAGTTTTTTTAGTCCAACATCAGGAAAGCTAATGGTTAATTCCATTGTCTTACCAGAGCCCTTGACCTCTAAAACTGTTCCAGCACCCCATTTTTTATGATGAGCAATATCACCAATCTGCCAATCAATGGCTTGCTTTGAGGTAGCTGCATTTGGTCCAAATGGCAACGGTGTAGGCTTTGAGGCTGCTCTGGCAGGCTGTGCCATTGACTTTCTAGACTGAATAGCCTCTGATAGGCTCATTCCTGCGCAAAATTGTCGCTGACCCTGCTGCGAAAATGTCACACCAAAGGAAGCATGAGCAGGTCTTGCCAAGCCTTGGAAGCTTAAAAGGTTCTCTGACATCTCTTTTAAAAACCTTGTTGGGCGATTATAGCTGCTCTTACCAAATAGGGTACGTGTATTGGCATTCGTTAAAAACAAGCATTCCTCTGCTCTGGTAATGCCGACATAGGCTAGTCGCCTTTCTTCTTCTAGCTCATCTTGATCCTCTGCTGCTCGAGCTAAAGGAAAGACTCCCTCCTCCATACCTATGAGAAAAACAACAGGAAATTCTAGCCCCTTAGCTGCATGCAGGGTCATCAGAGTTACCTCAGCAGTCTCTGCATTGCCATCATCACTATCAGCAATCAAAGCAAGATCATTGAGAAACCTTCCTAAGCGGTCAATGCCTGCTTCATGCTCCTGCTGCTGCGCTGAGACGTCATCAAAGCTTTTGGTAACAGACAGGAATTCTTCAATATTTTCAATCCTAGCTTGACTTTCTAAGGTATTTTGAACACGCAGCATATCCAGGTAGCCGCTTTTCTCCAGTAAGGCCTCGGCTAAGGCTGTAATGCTCAGCCGGTCCAAATCAGCTCTCAAATCACTTAAGAGACTCGCTAAGGCCAGCATGGCTTGGGCAGCCTTTCCTTTTAGCGGTGATTGCTCAAGGCTTGAAGCGGCCTCTAACAATGACTGCTCTTGCCCATAAGCAAATTGGCGGAGCTTATCCAAGGTTCCCGGTCCTACCCCTCGTTTAGGCTCATTCACAATTCGTTCAAAGGAGATATTATCTGACGGATTAGCAACTACAGTCAAATAGGCAATCACATCACGAATTTCCTTTCTGCTGTAGAATTTGGTTCCTCCGACCATTGTGTAAGGGATATTTGATTTTAACAGGGCTTCTTCAATTGTACGGGACTGAGCATTGGTACGATACAAAACAGCAAAGTCTTTAAAGCTCTTTCCTAACTCTAGACACATATTGCTGATGGTTGAGGCGACAAAAACAGCCTCGTCACGCTCATCATTTGCCCTATAATAAACAATCTGCTCACCGTCTGCGTTTTGAGTCCACAGTTTTTTCGGACGGCGATGACGATTATGCTGAATCACTTCGTTAGCCGCCTGAAGGATTTTCTTGGTGGAGCGATAATTTTCTTCCAGCAAAACCACCCTTGCATCAGGGTAATCCTTTTCAAAATCTAAAATATTTTGCATATCAGCACCACGCCAGCCATAAATGGACTGGTCTGCATCACCGACAACACAAATATTTTTAAAACGTGAGGCTAAAAGAGTCACTAGCTGATATTGAGCGTGGTTAGTGTCTTGGTATTCATCAACATGAATATATTGATAACGCTGCTGATAATAGGCTAGAACGTCAGGATTTTGATCAAACAAGCGCAGGGTCATCATAATCAAATCATCAAAATCCATAGCCTCACTTCGTCTGAGCTCCTCCTGATAGGCCTTGTAGCAGCGGGCAACTGTCTGGCTATACAAATCAGAGGCCCCTAGCTCATAGGCTCTTTCATCTAAGAGATCATTTTTAGCATTTGAAATGGTGGCTAAAATCGAACGCTCGCTCCATTTCTTAGGATCCAAATTTAGAGCCTTTACTATTCTCTTCATTAAGGTCCGCTGTTCTCCTGGATCAACAATCGTGAAATTCCGATTGTAGCCAATATGATCTGCCTCACGACGTAAAATACGGACACACATTGAGTGAAAGGTCGCAATCAAGGTATCCTTGGTAGCTGGGCTTAAGGCCAAGGCCCTTTCTCGCATCTCACGCGCAGCCTTGTTGGTAAAGGTAATCGCCAAAATATTCCAGGGATTAACAAATTTTTCATCAATCAAGTAGGCAATGCGATGGGTTAATACCCTCGTTTTCCCAGAGCCGGCACCAGCCATAATTAACAAGGGGCCCTCAGTCGTTTGAACTGCCTCTGCCTGTTTATCATTCATTCCATCTAATAAAGGATTCATGCTTTCTCCTCATATCGTCCAATAAGTGACTTTTATTAACCTTAAGATTATATCATGTTTCAGTCAAAAAGAAAAAAGAGGACAATGATGTTACCATAAAAACTATCATTCGAAAGTGATAATGTCTTAGCTAGGTCGAATGTGAAAATGTCCCGTCTGTTAAACTAGAAAGATGAGGAAAATAGAACTAACTATGATAGAGTCAAAGAAATACCTAGTCATCAAAGCTGTTTGTGAGGGTAAAAAACAGAAAAACAGGGCTTGTGTAGAATTAGGGTTAAGCAAGAGGCAGGTGAACCGATTGATACTAGCCTATCAAGAGAAAGGAAAGTCAGCTTTCGTTCATGGTAATAGATCAAAAAGACCAACTCATGCCATGTCTTTAGAAACAAAGAGAAGGATTATCGAGAAATATCAAAGTTACGGTGATTTAAGACCAAATGTTGTTCATTTCTGCGAACTACTAGCGGAAGAAGAAAACATCGCCTATTCAGATACAACTGTTAGAAAACTACTCTACCAAGCAGGGTTTCTATCTCCAAAGACTCAACGAGCAACGAAAAGACGATTGAAACAAGAAGCCAAACAAAAGAAAAGGGAGGCAGAAAAAAGAGGATCCAAACTCCCAACTGCTTCCAACTTCTTTGAAGAACCTGACAAAGCTCATCCCAGCCGAGCAAGAAAGAAATTCAAAGGGGAACTCATTCAAATGGATGCCAGTCAATTCCCTTGGTTTGGACAACAGGAAACACACCTTCATGTCGCTATTGACGATGCCTCCGGTGATATTGTCGGGGCTTACTTTGATACTCAGGAGACGCTAAACGGGTATTATCATGTCTTAGAACAGATTCTAGAGGTACATGGTATCCCTTTCCAATTCCTTACTGATAAAAGGACTGTATTCACTTATGCTTCCAGTCAGTCTAAAAAGATCGAGGAAGATACCTTTACACAGTTTGGATATGCTTGCCATCAGCTTGGTATTGCCATTGAAACGTCTTCTATCCCTCAAGCTAAAGGGCGTGTAGAACGTCTTAATCAGACCCTTCAATCGCGTCTACCAATTGATTTACAGAGGAATCAAATTACCAGCATCTCTCAAGCGAATCGTTATCTTAAGAGATGGATTAAACGATTTAACAAGCAGTTTGGTGGACTGGCTAGTGAGTCTGTTTTTGAGAAAGCACCTAAACCAGCCCAGCGAAACCTACTGTTAGCGAGAATCTCTGAAAGAGTAATTGATAGTGGGCATCATATTCGATATCAAAACAACTTCTACTTGCCCGTCGAAGGGGATAAAGAAATCTATTTTACGCGTAAGACAAAGGCACTTGTGATTGAGGCATTCGATGGAGACATCTACCTTAATATCGCAGACAATATTTATGCCACTAGAAAGTTACCAAAACACGAGAAGCACTCCAAAGAATTTGAAATGGTGCTTAAAACTAAAAAAGAAAGACGCAAGTATATTCCACCACAATCCCATCCGTGGAAACTTGCATCTTTCAAACAATACCTTCATAAAATCGGAAAATCTTATGAAGAATTCAAGCGTGAGAGGAATACCTCTCAACAACAATTATAACAGATTTTTCTCTTATCTAACCGATTTTTTCAAGACATTGTCATTTTCGATTGACAAAGAGGACAATGATGTTACCATAAAAACAAGGAATTAGCCATCAGTTAAAGTGCTTGTTGACATCACTGGGCTTTTTAGGTATCATAGACATAATTTAATAAACCGAATGATGTCATGCAGGAGAAGAATGGATTTCGCCGAAGGAGTTATACTCTCAGGTGTTCAGGTGTTGGACGGGACTGCTTGATGGACGGGCTTCTGGAGAGACCTATTAGGCGCCGAAGGGGCAAGGCAAGACTGCTCAATCTCTCAGGCAAAAGGACAGAAGATAAAATATCAAGCCGCATGATCATGCTCTCTTAGCATTTTTTGTGCTTGCTGTTTTGTCATATGCTTCAGAGGCTATCCGTAGGGGTGGCTTTTTCTTTTGGCAGCATTGGTTAGGAGAGTTGAGGAGTTAAACATGATAGCTGCTGCAAAATGGATTGATGATTTAGTTTGGGGAGCACCCTTGCTGCTACTGCTGCTTGGTACTGGCGTTTACCTCACCAGCAGACTTGGCCTTCTCCAAGTCATCAAGCTGCCTAAGGCCTTTAGGCTTATTTTTGCTAAGAATGAGGGGCAAGGAGATATTTCATCATTTGCTGCTCTAGCAACAGCCCTAGCTGCTACAGTTGGTACTGGTAATATCGTTGGTGTCGCAACAGCTATAAAGTCTGGTGGACCTGGAGCACTTTTTTGGATGTGGGTTGCTGCCTTCTTTGGTATGGCAACCAAATATTCCGAGGGCGTTTTAGCCATTAAATACCGTACTAAGGACGCTAATGGTCAGATTTCAGGTGGACCCATGTACTACATTTTAAATGGTATGGGGCAAAAATGGAAGCCTCTAGCCAACTTATTTGCTGTCTCTGGTATTTTAGTGGCTTTGTTTGGAATCGGGACATTTGCTCAGGTCAATGCGATTACCTCATCCCTACACCATAGCCTTGGGATCTCTTCGCCATTAATCAGTATCTTGCTAGCTGCTGTTGTGGCCATGATTATTTTTGGAGGCATTCAAGCTATTGCCAAGGTAGCCGAAACAGTTGTTCCCTTCATGGCAATCTTTTATATCGGAGCAAGCTTAACGGTTATTGCTGTTCACTATACCAAGCTTTTTCCTATGCTTGTGCTTATCTTTAAGTCTGCTATTACCCCTACAGCAGCTATAGGAGGCTTTGCTGGAAGCTTGGTTAAAGACACCATTCAAAAGGGCATTGCGCGTGGGATCTTTTCTAACGAATCAGGACTAGGCTCTGCTCCGATTGCTGCTGCTGCCGCTAAAACCAATGAGCCAGTAGAGCAGGGCTTGATTTCTATGACTGGAACCTTTATTGACACGATCATCATCTGTACTCTGACTGGCCTAGCTATTTTGGTAACTGGTCAGTGGACTAGCACACTAGAAGGAGCCCCCTTAACACAGTCTGCCTTTGCTTCTATCTTTGGGCATATGGGCACCTATGCTTTGACCCTGTCTCTTGTTCTTTTTGCTTTTACGACAATTCTCGGCTGGAGCTATTACGGTGAGCGTTGCTTTACTTTTTTATTTGGCACGACACACCTCAGCTATTTTCGCCTGATCTTTGTTGTCATGGTAGGGCTTGGTGGCTTTCTCAAGCTAGAGTTAATTTGGATACTAGCAGATATTGTCAATGGCCTGATGGCTCTGCCAAATCTTATCGCCTTACTAGCCTTGTCTCCTGTTGTCATTTTTGAAACGAGGGCATATTTTAAGCGCCAAAACACCAAATAAGCGATCGAAAAGCCTAGAATACCCTATTTAGGATAGCTCTAGGCTTTTAGCTTGTCTTAGTTTTTATGATATAATGAGAGCAACAGTTACAAAGGAGTTTTTATGCCAAACAATCCAGTAGAAAACCTTCGGTTAGCAAAAAGAGGGCCAATTGTTAGCATTGTTGCCTATTTGACCCTCAGCATCACAAAGCTTCTTGCTGGCTATCTTTTAAATGCCAGCTCCTTGATTGCTGATGGCTTCAACAATCTATCTGATATCGTTGGTAATGTCGCTCTGCTCATCGGACTTCATCTGGCCAGCCAGCCAGCAGACGCCAATCACCGCTTTGGCCACTGGAAAATCGAAGACCTCTCAAGCTTAATAACCTCCTTTATCATGTTCATTGTTGGCTTTCAGGTTCTCCTGCAAACTATTCAACAGATGATTAATGGTAAGCAGTCTGCTGTCGATCCATTAGGAGCCATTGTTGGGATTGCTTCAGCCCTTGTGATGCTTGGAGTATATGCTTTCAACAAAGCATTATCAAAAAAGGTAAAATCCAGTGCCTTGGTTGCAGCCTCTAAGGATAATCTTTCTGATGCTGTGACCTCTATTGGGACCTCTATTGCTATTATCGCTGCCTCCTTAAAACTACCTATTATTGACAGGCTGGCTGCTCTTATCATTACCTTTTTCATTCTAAAAACAGCCTTTGATATTTTTATGGCAAGCGCCTTTAGCTTATCAGATGGCTTTGACAGCAAGCAGCTCAAAGCATATGAAAAGGCCATATTGAAAATTCCCAAAATCATTGCTGTCAAATCACAGCGTGGCCGCACTTACGGAAGCAATGTGTATTTAGATATTGTCCTTGAGATGCACCCTGATCTTTCTGTCTATGAAAGTCACGCCATAACTGAACAGGTTGAACAGCTCTTGAGTGAGCAATTTGCTGTTTATGATATTGATATTCATGTTGAGCCTGCAAAACTTCCTGAAGATGACAACTGTGAACATGTTTACAAAAAGCTCTACAAAAACGAGAAAATCATGCTAAGTCAAATCCCAGATTATCAAGAGCTCATTGCCGAGACCTTTACCTTCATTGATCGTGATGGACAAGCTTACAATGCCAAGCAATTTTTAGAGCAGCAGCGCTCTTCTTCCAATCAGCTTGAAGCCTTTGGTGTGCAATCCATCAGCCACAACACCAAGCTAGTCACCTATCAGCTACAGGGCAATCATCACACCAGTATCTGGAGACGACACGAGGCTTGGTACCTGATATATCATCAAATCACACCAATAACAAACTCTATAACAATTCAAAAACACTACCACATCAAGCGTATCAGCTAACAAGCAACTATATCATCAGTCACAAGCACACAAAAAACTTACCCTGATAGGATAAGTTTTTTTCTATCTAGCCATTCTGCCCTCTAAGCTCATTAGGTCTTGCTTGCGTCCCATGACTATGACCTCAACTGATCTGCTGCGACATCTTCGCCAAACCATTTTTTAGAGATTTTTTGGAAGGTACCGTCCTGATAGAGCGATTTTAAGGCTTGTGTAATCTTTTTTTGTAGGGTTTTATCCGCTTTTCGGACACCAACCGCAAAATCCTCACCTTCAAACTCACTCGCGATAATGTTATAGCGGTCTAGCTCACCTTCTTGCTGAAGGTAATAATTGGCATAAACCCTATCAATCAAAAGGCCATCAATACGCTTGTTTTTTAAGTCGATAAAGGCTTGTGTAAAGGTTTCATATTGGGTAGCATCATTTCCCTTGACAAGGTCCTTTAGCACCTTAGGATGACTCGTAAAGGCATCATAACCAGATGAGCCTGACTGAGCACCCAAGGTTTTATTTTTCATATCAGCAAATGAGCTTATCTGTGATGATTTTTGAGTCACTAAGACCTGCTCATTTTTCATATAAGGCTCTGTAAAGGCCACCTTAGCTTGGCGCTCTTTTGTAACAGAATAGCCATTCCAAATCAGATCAATTTTACCATTGTTTAACTCGGTTTCCTTGAGATCCCAATTAATGGCTTGATACTTAACCTTGATACCATATTGGTCAAAAACAGCCTTTGCTAGCTCAATATCAAAGCCGGTGTTTTTTCCTGACTCGTCCTTATAGCCCATTGGCACAAAGGTGTTATCAAAGCCAAGCGTAATCGTCTTTTTCTCCTTGTAGGATTTCCAGCCATCTGAGCTAGTCTGTTTATTACTAGCGCCGCAAGCTACTAAAAGCACAGCTGCAGCAGCAAATAGGGCTGCTAGAAGGGTCTTTTTTAACGTCATAGCACTACCTCTTCTTCTATTTAGGGTTAATCTTGATGATACGATCAGAAATGGTTTGAGCAAACTGCAAATCATGGGTGACAACAATCTGGGTAATGCCCATCTCACGATTTTGCAAAATCAATTTCTCAACCTCCTGACGTAATTCAGGGTCTAGAGCACTTGTCGGCTCATCATAGCCTACAATCTGTGGGTCAATCATCATCGCTCTAGCCAAGGCAACCCTTTGCTTTTGCCCACCGGATAGCGAATAAGGATAAGCAGCTGCATGCTCTTTAAGACCTAGACGCTCCAGCAGCTCCATAGCCTTTTGCTTTGCATCAAGCCTTGGCATAGCCATAGTAATGGTAGGAGACAAGATGAGATTATCAAGCACCGTCAAATGTGGAAACAATTGGAAATCCTGAAAAACAAAACCAAGCAGGCTTCTTTTTTCTAAATGATCAATAGGAACAGACTCGCCATTATAGCTAATATTTCCCGAATCAATAGGCTCTAGGCCAGCCAGCATTCGGAGCAGAGTAGTCTTGCCACCACCAGATGGCCCTACCAAAGATAAAACCTCACCATCTTCAACGGTCAAATGAAAGCCATCAAAGATCTGCTTGTGACCAAATCGCTTTGAAATATTGTTCAGTTCTAACATATGACCCCCTTACTGATAATAATTAAATCTTTTTTCAACCTGCTTCGATAAAATGGTGACCAAACCAATTAAGAGCAAATAAATCAAGCCTGCAATAAACATTGGAGCTAAGGTCGCATCTCTATTTGCCGCAGTCTTGCTTGCTAATAGCAAATCCCCTACCCCTAGCACATATACCAGGGAAGAATCCTTAACTAAATTAATCACCTCATTGAAAACACTTGGTAAAACAATCTTGAACACCTGAGGCAAGATAACATAGCGAACAGTTTGCACTGGACTAAGCTTCAGCACTTTTGCAGCCTCATATTGCCCACTTGGAATAGTCTCTATCCCACCACGAAAAATCTCGGCAAAATAAGCAGCATAGTTTAAGGTAAAAGCCAAAATCGCTGCCGGCATACGATCAAAGGTAACACCCACACTTGGCAAAACATAATAAAAAAAGATGAGCTGTAACAATAAGGGTGTTCCCCTCATGACCCAAATATAGAGCGTCAATAGCCACTGCAAGGGCTTAAAGTCAACCCTCATCAAAAAAGCTAAAAGAGCCCCTAAGGGAATGGATAATACAATTACAATAAAGAAAACCTGTAAAGTGATTAAGGCACCGTCCAGCAAGCTGGGTAAAACCTGCATAATATACGTCATGTTGTCTCCTAGATATAAATAGTTTATCCATTATACCAAATTTTCTGATGGATTGAAAAGTACTTTTCTATAAAAATACAACCAGTCATCTGGTTGCTTATTGTTATTAAACCTTCTTGACGAATTCTGATTTTAGCTTCATTGCACCAAAGCCATCAATCTTACAATCAATATTGTGATCACCCTCAACAAGACGAATATGCTTAACACGAGTTCCCTGCTTAAGATCCTTTGGTGCTCCCTTGACCTTCAGGTCCTTAATGATCGTAACAGTGTCCCCATCAGCTAATCTAGTCCCATTACTATCTAAAACGACAAGCCCATCTTCCTCAGGCTCCTCCTCACCAGGTGTCCACTCAAAGGAACACATCGGACAGATTAGCAAATGCCCGTCCTCATAAACATACTCTGAATCGCATTGTAAACAATTTGGTAATGTCATCTTACTCTCCTAAGCTTCTTAGTCTTAACGTTAATATTTTACTTCAGAAATGCTTATTTGACAAGATGAATACGTTACCATGACACCAGGCCAGTATTTAAAAACGAGTCTGACACCAAAGGTGTCAAGCTCGTTTCAAATAGGCTTTAGAGCCCTGCTGCCTCATTTTAAGCAGGCAACTATTACTCAACTGTAACAGCCTTGGCTAAATTACGAGGCTTATCCACATCTAAACCACGCTGCAAGGAAGCATAATAAGCAATTAGCTGCGTTGGAATAACCATAGCAATAGGAGCTAAGTATGGGTGTACCTTATTAATAATAATGTCATCTCCCTCACGCTCTAAGCCCTCCTCAACAACTGTCAACACATGAGCGCCACGTGCAGCCACCTCTTGGATATTGCCACGTGTATGTGCAGCAACCAGCTCACTTGAAGAAATGAGTCCAATAACAGGTGTGCCATCCTCAATCAGTGAAATAGTCCCATGCTTTAGCTCACCAGCTGCAAACCCTTCACACTGAATGTATGAAATTTCTTTTAATTTTAGTGCAGCCTCCATAGCAACATAATAATCATTGCCTCGGCCGATATAAAAAGCACTGCGCGTTGTCGATAGGAGCTCTTCAACCTTCTCAGCAATCAGCTCCTTATCAGATAAGGTGGCCTCAATAGACTGAGCAACCAATGACAATTCATGAACCAAATCAAAGCCAATAGCTTCCTTCTTACCATTAACCTCACCAACTGCCTTGGCTAGAAAGGCAAGTGCAGCTACCTGAGCTGTGTAGGCTTTGGTTGATGCGACTGCAATTTCTGGACCTGCATGAAGTAGCATAGTATAGGTCGCTTCGCGTGATAGGGTTGAGCCAGGAACATTTGTCACCGTTAGGCTTGGAATCCCCATCTCATTTGCCTTTACCAGAACCTGACGGCTATCTGCTGTCTCACCAGACTGGCTCAAGAGGATAAACATTGGCTTTTTGCTCAATAGTGGCATATTATAGCCCCACTCAGAAGCAACCCCCAATTCAACAGGTGTATCAGTCAAACGCTCTAGCATCGATTTAGAAGCAAAGCCAGCATGATAAGAGGTCCCAGCTGCAAGAATATAGATACGATCAGCCTCTTGGACAGACCTAATGATAGCTGGATCAATCATCATCTGTCCCTTGGCATCTGCATAGGTTGAAATCAGGCGACGCATCACCGTTGGCTGCTCGTCAATTTCCTTTAGCATATAAAATGGATAGGTCCCCTTGCCAATATCTGAAAGA
This sequence comes from Streptococcus equi subsp. zooepidemicus, assembly GCF_015689395.1. Classification (NCBI taxonomy): domain Bacteria; kingdom Bacillati; phylum Bacillota; class Bacilli; order Lactobacillales; family Streptococcaceae; genus Streptococcus; species Streptococcus equi. The sequence continues at coordinate 1,043,766 of NZ_CP065054.1, read as the reverse complement.
TCAAGCTCTGCTGTGTATGACTGACGCTCAATAGGATTTCCAGCATAATCGGTCACCCTTGCTGAATCCTTTGTCAGGATAACCAGCTCCTTGTCATGGATTTCCATAAATTCGCTGGTTTCACGAATCATTGCCATAGCGTCTGAACAAACCATGTTATAGCCCTCACCAAGGCCAATCAGCAATGGAGATTTATTTTTAGCGACATAGATCGTATCCATATCCTCTGTGTCAATCAAGGCAAAGGCATAGGAGCCTTCAATGATTGACAAAGCCTTTTTAAAGGCCTCTAAAACTGAACAGCCTTCTTCAACAAATGCTCCAATCAAATGAACTGCAATTTCGGTGTCTGTTTGTCCTTTAAACGTATGCCCAGCAAGGTACTGCTCCTTCATCTGGAGGTAATTTTCAATCACACCATTATGAACAAGAACAAATCGACCTGTCTGAGAGGTATGAGGGTGAGCATTTTCTTCTGTTGCTTGACCATGTGTTGCCCAACGTGTATGACCAATACCGGTTGTTCCGACAACATCAATACCAATCTTAGAGCGTAAATCTGCAATGCGTCCAACAGACTTTACCAAATTGGACGTCTTACCATCTGACACAAAAATACCAGCTGAATCATAACCACGATACTCTAATTTTTCCAGTCCCTGCATCAAGATGTCCGTCGCATTACGACTACCGACAACTCCAACAATTCCACACATAACTTAACACCTCAGTAAGCTAGCTTACTACTTTCTTTAATGATCAATATAATTGGTATAGTCAGATATAAACCGACTAAAACGTTATATTTAGAGTATATAACTTCGGAAAAATCTTGTCAACAAGAAAATTGGTATAGTCATATTTTGAGAAACAAAATAGAGCAGCCTTAAAGCTACTCTACCTCTACAAATCCAAAGTCTTTCAAAGGAAGCACTCTAAATGTTACTAATCCCTTAATTTGTGACGCGTCAATTAAACCAAACTGACGGCTATCATGATGGTTTTTTCTGTTATCATTTAACACAAGGTATTTTCCCTTGGGAATGCTATCATACTTTCCTGAAGTAACAGTTGAAACCGTAAAATCCTCCGTATAAAGCGTACCAATAGGGGCATGATTGAGATACTTTGCCTTCATACCTTCAAGGTAGGATTGAGATTCAACCATATTGTTCAGGTAAAAGATATCGTCCATATAGGTAACACGATCACCTGCTACTGCTACAACCCGGCTCACATAATCCTTTTTGTCAACCGTATAAACCACAAAATCCTTATATTTAGGCTCAATATTTTTCTTAATGGTGATTAAATCGCCCTTATTCAAATAGGCATTTGAGGCCTCTGACGTGACTCGATAGGTCGAAAAAACAAATATTCTAAGAAGGACAGCTCCCACAATAAGAATCAATAACAACAATATATTTCTTATAAAATCTCGCTTTACCATAATAACTCCTAGTCTGTAATCTTATTATAACATGATATGACTAATAAAAAAAGCAAACAATTTTTAAGTATCATTGTTTGCTTTAAATTATGTGATAGAGCAAAATAGCTAAAGCTTATGGAAAGCTGTTATTTTACAGTGCGAACACGCATTGTGTTTGTACCACCTGTACCAACTGGCACACCTGCAACAATAACGATATTATCTCCTGACTGCACCAAACCAGTCTCAAGAGCTACACGCTCTGCTACCTCAAACATATCATCTGTTGATGCTGGTCTTTCAGCAAGCACTGGAATAACACCCCAGTTAATCATTAAGGCACGTTGAACCTTTTCATCAAAGGTCACAGCCAAGATGTCAGCATCAGGACGGAACTTAGAAATGGCACGAGCTGTGTTTCCTGTTTCTGTGATGGTCACAACAAGCTTGATATCCATTGAGTGTGTTGCATCTTTAACAGCTGAAGCGATCACGTCAGTTTTATTGGTACGTGGGAAGGCAGATGAGTCTAAACGACCATACTCATTAAGAAGAGTTTGTGCATTTTTATCAATTGTAGCCATTGTACGAACTGCCTCAACAGGGTATTTACCATTTGCTGACTCACCAGAAAGCATTGTCGCGTCTGTACCGTCAATAACCGCGTTGAAAACGTCAGATACCTCTGAACGAGTTGCACGTGGTTTTTCAGTCATTGTTTCAAGCATGTTAGTTGCTGTGATGACTGCTTTACCTGCTGCATTTACCTTGGTGATAATCATTTTTTGGAAGACCGGAACCATTTCAAACGGCACTTCAATCCCCATGTCACCACGAGCAATCATGATACCATCTGCAGCTTCGATGATTTCATCAAGGTTATCAATACCTTGTTGGTTTTCGATTTTAGCAAATAATTGAACATGCTCATTGCCTGTTTCACGACAAATCTCACGAACCTCTTCAACGTCCTTGGCAGTACGAACAAATGAAATAGCAATAAAGTTAAGACCTTGCTCAAGACCAAAACGAATATCAGCATTGTCACGTTCTGCTAAAGCTGGGAAAGGAATCTTGGTATTAGGGATATTAACACCCTTTTGCTTTGCAATGATTCCATCGTTTTCAACCTCAACGATAAACTCACGCTTTGCAATGTCCTTTTCGATAACCTTTAAGCCAAGCTTTCCATCGTCAATAAGAATAGTGTGGCCAACCTCAACCTCATCATAAATATCAAGAGCACCAGCTACATTCAAGGCAATCACATCACGAGTTGACTGGATGCCTTGTGCTGTCGCAACACGAATACGCTCACCAGTCACATAGCTATATTCTTTGGCATCGTCAGCAAACAATTCTGTACGCATTTCTGGTCCTTTTGTATCCAAAAGGAAACCAACCTTTTGACGTGCCAGCTTTTCAGCAAGACGAACAGTAGCCATACGGTCACCCTGCTCTTTGTGGTCACCATGTGAGAAGTTAAAGCGGAAAACATTAGCACCTGCTTCAATCAATTCAGCGATCTTTTTAGCTGATTGTTCAACGTCTAATTGACCAGCCCAATAGCCGTCCTCACCATATTTTTTACCACCGCGAATTTCAACCGCAGGACCAAGTGTTGCAACAATTTTTACACGTTTATTCATTTTATTATGAAACTCCCTTATTTTTTAGTTGATTATCAAAGATTACCAGATCTTACTTATCCTATTGCGCTAATGAACGGTTCAAAGCAGCATAGTCTAAGCGAGCCTTGTGCGGATTATTAACAACAATGTTGCCCTCATCAGTAAGGCTAAACAAGGCGCCTTCCTCTGCACTTCCAAGAATCGGACTTTCAACAAGCTCTTCGTTATGGATACCAACAGCCAAGCCGCCTTTGCCTTCTTTGAGCAGCTCAACAGCGTGCGCTCCCATCCATGACGCAATCACACGATCACGCGCAGTTGGAGAGCCACCGCGAAGGATATGACCAAGGTTTGTCACACGCAGGTCACTCTTATCTCCAGCCTCTTTTAGCTGCTGCGCAAAGGCCTCACCGCTCATAACACCCTCAGCTAAAACGATAATATGGTGATTTTTTCCTCTATTTTCAAAATCATCTTTAATTGTTGAGACCACTTTATGAATGTCAAATTCCTCTTCAGGAACGATGATTTGATCTGCTCCACTTGCAATACCTGCCCAAAGTGCGATATCACCTGCATTACGTCCCATCACTTCAACAACAAAGGTTCGTCCATGACTTGATGAGGTATCGCGAAGCTTATCAATAGCCTCTACCGCAGTATTGACCGCAGTGTCAAATCCGATAGTATAGTCTGTTCCAGCAATATCATTATCAATCGTCCCTGGGATACCTACTGCAGGGAAGCCATGCTCAGTCAAGCGCATTGCACCATGATAAGAACCGTCACCACCAATAACAACTACCCCTTCAATGCCATGCTTTTTTAGCTGCTTAATACCAGCTAATTGCCCCTCAAGCTGAGCAAATTCTGGGTAGCGTGCTGAATAAAGGAAGGTCCCTCCACGAGAAATTTTATCACCAACCTCTTTTGAGCCTAGTGGAAAGATATCACCATCAACCATACCAGCATAGCCGCGGTTAATACCATAGACTTCCATTCCTTCTGAAATTGCTTTACGAACAACTGCACGAATAGCAGCATTCATACCAGGAGCGTCACCGCCACTGGTTAAAACAGCAATACGTTTCATTTTTTGGTACTCCTTTAATTAATTTAACGTTTTTATTATAGCACATTCGTTTGCAAATTACTTCACTAATTCGCTATTTTTATCGAAAAACCGTTTTCAACACGTAAGGGCTAAGAGCCTCCTCCAGCTCCTTGCTGACGTTAACTCTAATATGGTTTAACTCTAGGGTTTCTTTGCCCTCTTGATAATGGATAATAACAGGAGTTTCCCCTGAAAAGGCCGTTAATATGTCAGAAATAGCAGCGTCATGCTGATGGCTTTCAACCAATAGCCAATACCTTTGACTCTGAGCCAATCGAAGCTGGTGACAGACTAGCTGCAAGCGGTTATCTCTTTCTTTTACCCTGCCATTGATATAGTAAATGTGACCTTCCTTTAGGTCTTGCTTATAAACAGCATACTGCTCAGGAAAAAGGGTAACATCTAATTTTTGCTTGGTATCAGTGACACTCAAAAAGGCCATCTGTTGTCCGCTTGATTTTGTCCGAATAACCCTGATCGCATCTATTTGAACCAGCAAAGTAGCTTCTGTATCCTTCACTAGCTTTGTGATTGGTGTGACTGCTACTGTGCTTTTTTCAGCGACAGCTAGCAAGGGGTGCTTGCTCATGCCAACACCAAGCAAATCCTGCTCAAAGTAATATTTCTCAGCAGCTGAATAATCCTCAGTCTCTACCCAGCTAAAGGAGGAATCAGCAAAAAGTGATCCCAATTCATTGACAAAGGTTAGCAGCCCTTCCAAATTGTTAATAATTTTTTGGCGATTTTTTTCAAACCCATCAAACAAACCTATTTTGATAAGGGGCTCTAAAAAGCTGGTCTTCTGGTATTTTTCAGGAATACTGCACAAAAAGTTTTCAACACTGGTAAAAGGTCTGTTTTCGATAATCCAATACGAAAATTCTCTAGGAAGGCCTTTGATGTTTTTTAAGCCCATATAAATCTTATGACGCTCAATCTTATCATTAAAGGGAATAGTGTTTATCGTCACCTGCGCAGCCTCAAAGCCAAAATCCAACGCATCAGTGATGTAATCACTGCTAGAATAATTCATCATGACATCAAAAAATACCTCAGGATAATGCGCTTTAAAATAAGCCAGTTGAAAGGCTAGGGCGGCATAAGCAAAGGCATGACTGCGGTTAAAGCCATAGCCTGCAAATTTTTCCATACGGGCAAACAATAGTCTGGCCGTCTCCTCAGAGCGCCCCAAGGCTTTAGCACCGTTCAGAAAATCCTCCTGCATTCTTTGCATCTCAACAAGGTTTTTCTTAGACATGGCACGCCGCAGCAAATCGGCCTTTCCAAGCGTAAAGCCTGCATAAACTTGGGCAATCTGCATAACCTGCTCCTGATAAAGCATGATCCCATAGGTTGGCTCTAATATCGGAGCAATCACCGGATCTATTAGATCAATGTTTTCCTGTCCCTGCCGGCGCTTGATAAAATTATGCGTATAATCACTTGCTCCAGGTCTATTTAAGCTGGTTGTCGCGACGATTTCCTCAAAGCTAGCTGGCTTGATCCTCTTTAGCAAGCTTATTGCACCATGCTGTTCAAATTGGAAAATGCCCTTGGTATCACCCCTAGCAAACAAGGCTATCGTTTCAGGATCCTCTAGGTCAATAGTTTCAATATCAATTGAAATACCGTAATCGTTGGCCACCTTTTCCTGCATTTTTTGCACAAACGTCAAATTCCTCAGACCAAGAAAATCCATTTTCAGCAAGCCATTGGCTTCAACGGCACTGGCATCATACTGAGTCACCATCATATCCTCCCCCTTTTTTAAGGGAATATGATTGGTCAGATGGTCATCACTCATCACGATACCAGCAGCGTGAATAGAGGTCTGTCTTGGATTGCCTTCAATGCGCTTAGCTATCTCAAATGCCTTTTGAAACTCTAAGCGGCTATTAATGGTCTGTCTGAAGGCTATATTTTTCTCATAAACAGTGCTCAGGGTATCCTTGAACCCAATTTTTTTAGTTAGGCTTGTTAGCTCGTATTCTGGGACACCAAAGCGTTTGAACACATCACGAACAGCCTGCTTAGGACCAAAAGTCGAAAAGGTAACGATCTGAGCTGAGTGCTCACTACCATACCGGTCTCGAACATAATGAAGAAACTCTGAGCGGTAAATATCAGGCAAATCAATATCAATATCAGGCATGCTGTAGCGTTCTTTATTCAAAAAGCGTTCAAACAATAAATTGTTTTTGACAGGATCAATCCCAGTAATGCGCAGCGAGTAAGCCACTAGACTGCCTGCTGCTGAACCACGCCCCATGCCCATATAATAGCCTCTACTCCTTCCAAAGCGCAGCAAATCCCAGACAATGAGAAAATAATCATCAAACCCCATATCTGAAATAATAGCCAGCTCCTCTGCCAGACGAGATTGATAAGGCTCCTTCCACAATTGCCTTTCTCTTAGACCGGATTCGGTCAATTCTCTTAGCTCTTCTTTTGCTGGCTTGTCGCGGTTAAATCTCGGAAGCTTTAAATCGGTATCAAAATGATAAGCAATCGAAGCTGTTAGGTTTACGAGATTCACCAAAGCCTCAGGGCACTTTTCCTGGAAAATAGCTGTCATCTCCTGACAAGGCGCTAAAAACTGATCCTTGGCTACTAGAGCCGTATCTGCTAAGCTAATATTATCACGAATGGCATGCAGCATTTGCAGAGTCTCAGTCTCTGTGTCATCAAAATAACGTACCGTTCTAAACGGAATCAGTCTTTCTGTAGAGCCTATCTTTGACAAGTCACTTGCCTCATCAATACCAATGAAGTAATCAAAAGGAAGCCCTAAATCACTCAAGCTCTGCCTAAAGGGAACGATAACTGCTATCCCTTCTAAATACTGCACCAATGTATCTAGATCCAGCTCTCCAGACATTTTTTCGGTTGAAAGCTTTAAGAGCTGCTGATAGCCTGTATCATTTTTCGCAACAAGCTTCAGCGTAAGAGCCTGCTCTTTGACTGTAATAGCCACCTCAAGACCTAAAATTGGCTGAAGTCCATGCCTTTGACAGCCCTTAATAAAATGATATGCCCCATATAGATTATCCTGATCCATAATCCCTATGGCTTGATAGCCTAATCGTTTTGCTTGTTTAAAATAATGGTCTAAATCAATCAAGCTATCCATAAAGGAATAAACTGTTTTTGTATCTAACTGAGCAAACATGGACATCTCCTTTAGTATTCTTATTACTATTATACTATGAAAAAGACTTTACTGCCCAGATTTTAAGCTTTTAATAGCGGGGATCTGTCTTTACTGCACCACTATCAGCGCTAATCCCAATAGTATTGCAGACCAATCTAGACATAGAGATGATACACAAGACTTGACAAGTCAATCGATTTTTTGTATCATTTAATTAGTACAAATATTAATCGTAGATTTTAGAAAGAAAGGAGACAGTATGTCTTGGAAATTTGATGAAAAATCTCCTATTTACGCACAGATAGCACAGCATGTTATGCTGCAAATTATCAGCCAAGAGATCAAAAGTGGAGATCAGCTGCCGACAGTCCGAGAATATGCTGAAATTGCCGGCGTTAATCCCAACACCATGCAAAGAGCATTTACCGAATTAGAACGTGAAGGCATGGTTTACTCGCAACGAACTGCCGGTCGGTTTGTAACAGATAACCAAGAGCTTATCGCGCGCAAAAGACGAGAGCTGGCCATCAACGAGCTCAAGTCCTTTATTAGCAATATGATCAAAATGGGTTTTGAACGTTCAGAAATCATTCCTGTTTTAAGTACCTTTTTAGAGGAGGGATCAAACTAATGGCACAACTATTACAGCTGCACCACGTCTCAAAATCTTACAGAAAGCAATTAGCTATTGAGGATTTAACCATAACAATCCCTTCTGGAAAGATTATCGGCTTACTAGGACCAAATGGCAGCGGCAAAACAACACTGATTAAGCTGATCAACGGACTTCTGCAGCCAGACAAGGGAGATATTGTTATTGATGGCTTTAGACCATCTGTAGAAACCAAAAAAATCATTTCCTACTTACCAGATACAACCTATCTTAATGAAAATATGAAAATCAAGGACATGCTGGACTTTTTTGGTGATTTCTATGCCGATTTTGACAGAGATAAAGCAATCAGTCTTTTGAAGGATTTAGACCTAGATGCTGAAGAGCGTTTTAAAAACCTATCAAAGGGAAATAAAGAAAAGGCACAGCTTATCCTCGTGATGAGCCGCAAAGCAAAGCTCTATATCCTTGATGAGCCTATCGGAGGAGTTGACCCGGCAGCAAGAGATTATATTCTTAAAACCATTATTAACAATTACTCTGAGCAAGCCTCTGTTATCATTTCTACTCACCTCATCTCAGACATTGAGCCTGTACTTGATGAAGTTATTTTCTTAAAAAATGGTAAGCTCTGCCTTTCTGGAAACGCTGATGATTTACGAGTTCAGCATCAGCAATCTATTGATTCATTATTTAGAGAGATCTACAAGGTTTAGGAGGTAGGCATGTTTGGAAAATTATTAAAATACGAATTTAGATCAATTGGCAAGTGGTATTTTGCGCTCAATGCCGGTGTCATTGCCATAGCGATAATCTTTTCTTTTACTATCCATACGCTTACAAGTAATCCAGACGAGGTTGGCTTAACAACAAGTCTGGCAAATAAAATGGTCCCCCTCACACTATCATTGACGTTTGGTTCTCTGATCGCCGGATCATTCTTATCAACATTGTTAATCATTATTAATCGCTTTAACAAAAACGTCTTTGGGCGTGAGGGCTACCTAACACTGACACTGCCGGTAACAGCACATCAAATTATTCTGTCTAAGCTATTAGCGTCCTTTGTTTGCAGTATTTTTAACGGTATTAACCTATTAATCGGTATCTTTATTTTAATAGCACCAACAGTTGACTTTACCTATCTATTAAAGGTGCTAAAGACAATTATTAAGCCAGAAAACTTAGTCGAAAATACTTCTATCCTCATCTACATGCTTTTGTCAACCATAACAAGCATTTTGTTGATTTATCTAGCAGTCTCAATTGGTCAGCTATTTTCAAATCGTCGTGGTTTAATGGCATTTTGTGCTTATTTCATTTTAGTTATTATCATTATTGTCGTCATGACTTACTTAAATGATGCGTTTTTCACCGTCAACCCAAATAGCTCAGACTCGCTACTCTATTTCGGTGATCATACAGCCATATCTATTTTAAACATAGAGCAACTAGTTGAAGGCATTATCCTTTACGTTGCTACTCACTTCATCATCAAAAACAAGCTTAATATCCAATGATAACAAAAAGTCTAGCCACTGCTTATCAGGCAATGCCTAGACTTTTTTAATGGAAAAACCATAGGATCAAATCCTTTCCAAAGATAAAAAGATAGCTGTAGCCAATAATTGATAGTGGCTTCGTGATTAAAATAATGGTCACAAAACGCTTCAATGACATCTCTGTCAGCCCAGTAATCATGACCATAATATCTGCTGGTGAAATCGGAGAAAGCATACAGAGAATAAACAATCTCTCATAATATGGCGTCTCTAATTTTCTCTCATACTTGTAAAAGGTCTTTTCCTCTATAAACAGTAAAATAAAGCGCCTGCCATAGGTCTTCACAAGTAAAAATAAAATCACACTACCAATGAAGATACCAACATAGTTATAAAGAAAACCCAGCAAAGGACCAAAAATCAAAAAACCTGCAATAGTTGTCATACCACCTGGAATAATAGGAAAAACAATCTGAACAATTTGCACACCGACAAAAACAAGGGGGCCAAAAACCTTGTGACTATGAACAAGATCCTTGAGTGCATTGCTGTCATTTAAAATGCCAAGACTGTAAAACCAAAAGGCTAGCAAAAAAGATCCGACTAAAGCCAGACTTCCTAATAGCTTAATCACTTTTTGCCATATCACATAAGGCTTCAACTCATTATTTCTCATAACTTCATCATACCATAAGCGCTATTTTTTTGCCATTTTAAAAAAATTTTGCTATACTATCATCCGTAAGTATCTCATACGTCTTTTTATGGGGTTGTTACGGATTCGACAGGCATTATGAGGCCTATTTTGCAACTCATCGGCAGATGTAAAAATGCCAGTTAAATATAACTGCAAAAAATACAACAAATAATTACGCTTTAGCTGCCTAAAAACCAGCTGGCGTGACTTCTATAGGATTGCTTGTGTCTTATTAGAGGTCTCAAAACAGCAAGCTACGTTTAGGTGATTGTCCAAGCACCTAAAAAGAGAGCCCTGGACTCGCAGGCTGATGGCTTGAGTTATGTGCCCTTGGTCTGTTAAAGCAAGACATAACCTATGGTTGTAGACAAATAGGTTAGCAGGTGTTTGGACGTGGGTTCGACTCCCACCAGCTCCATCAATACTTACCGTAAGTTACCATAACTTACTAAAACCTTGTTAAATCAAGGTTTTTTCTTTTTGTCTTGTTCATAAGTTACCGTAACTTTCTGTATTATTGACAACTAAATTGACAACTTTCTCCAACTTTTTTATGTCTACTAAAAGTTTTCTTCATTTAATATAGTGTAATTCTTTTAGTACTGCTTCTACTCTTTCTTCAGTCACAACCTCCCACGATCTCACAGACTCATGCGGCAACACATAATCAAAAATCTGTCCGTTTTTGCGCACAATCGCTACTGTGTCGCCTGCGATATAACCGTCGTCAATAGCTTGCTTAAATTCGTCGTATGTTAGCATAAAGCACCTCCTTATCTATTTATTCGTAAAAGAAGAGGGAGAACCCCCCTCTTCTTTTTTGTTAAACTAATTTCCCAAAATTGGTAATACGGAAAATAACAAAAACATATTAATCCAAAATGCGAAAATAAATAATATTCCCCAAATAAATAGATTTATTTTTTTAGACACAAAAGCCATGAAGATAGCCGTCAAACCAAACACTATAAATAACTTTTGCATAACAAACAGATAAATCGAAACACCGAATAGAGTCTTATCCCAAGGAACAAAGAACATTCCTATCCATAATAACACTATACTCAAAATATAGTACTTCGAATAATCACTAACGTTTTTTTTGAAATTTAACATCCTATAGAACCTACTGTCTCAAAATATACTCTAATAGCATCAGCTACGCCAAGGACATTCGCTGGCATCCATCGTCTATAAACTTTTATGTAATTAACGAGCTGACGGTTACATTCACAATTAGCACCAATACCGGCACCCCACTTATAGCAACTATCGTGGTTTTGGCAACCTTGATCCAAAACATCTACTACTGGCAACGTAAAGTTATTCCCATTATGACCTGGTCCACAATAGTTACCATGGATAGGCCAACTAGCTTTAAAATATTTATCTGGGGTGAATGTCTTCTCAGAATAATCCTTACTTATAGCTTCAACTAACATTCCCATCTCTAGAACATCATCTGATACTTTATCTTGAGTTGCTCTATCATAATCAAAGTATACTCGTTCACCTTCTAGGATAAGATAATTTTTTAGGAGTTCACCATTTTGGAAGCTAATATTGCTTTCAGTGCCATTTTCTATTTTATCATTTATCCCTTCAGCTAATACATTTGTAGTAAAATTACCTATAAAAGAATAAAAAACAAGCAGCTAATAGAATAGTATTTATTACTTTTTTCATAAATTTTCTCCAACTATTTTAATAACAGAGAAACTATTAAGTGCTACCCCAATATGTCAACAAACCTCCTTTCTTAAAACTAAGGTAGACCTTATCTCAAGAAGAATATTACACTTAAAATATTACAAATACAAGTCTTTTTTTTATTTGATTTTTTTGATAAAATTAAATATAGTGGTAATTTTAAATCAACGTATTTGAAATATTTGGTAGCTACTATTTCCTGAAAAAGAAATAAACAAACGGGCGTATGACGGGTTCTGCATTCCTCCTTCATAGGTTAATAAAAATTGAAGATGAAAGAAAGAAATTAAAAAAAATAATTCCTTAAAAAACACAAAAAACCGCCCTCAATCAAGAGAGCGGTTAGCTTTTTATTTCAGCTTTTCTTTGACAGCGCCTACTGCCCCTTCGACTGCTTCTTTGGCTTCATCTGCTAGATCAGGCGATTCTTGCTAGTGTGATTAGCTCATGATTATGCGAGTGTGTCAATAGAGGGGGGAGGCGGAGGGAAATCAATCAATAAACTCTTTAACGAGGTCATAAGCTACAGGGTTTTTACTAACTTTTTTAACTAGGTTCCTTTGTTCCAACTCAATTAACGCATTATTTACTTTTGTTCTAGAATACTTATTATCTAAAATTTCAACAAAATCTTTATTAGTTATTCTTTCATTGAGTAAGTCAAATAATCTATTCTGTGAAAGAATAAACAGTAAATTCTCTTGTAACTCTGTAATATTAAGTTTATCAATTATAGAAGCAATAACTCTTAATTTATCTTTCATCATTTCAGATGTTTCAATCATTAATTCTTGACCATCGATAATAATTTCTAAAATATCCTGAATAAATAATGTTAAATCGGCCTTATTTTTAGGATTAGAAACTCCAGCAAAAGCTTTCTCATATTTTACTCGATTCTGATAGATAGAATTTGAAATAGAAAGTCCCGTAAACAAATCTAATTTTCTCGATAAATATGAAGATAGTAGAAATCTTCCCATTCTACCATTCCCATCGTAAAAGGGATGAATATATTCAAAGAAATAGTGTGTAATAATAGCTTTTACTATCAAAGGTACTTGATCGCTATTCATAAAAACAATCAACTTAGTTAAATCGGCATTTATAAGTTCTTCGCTAACGTCCCCTTGGTGAACATTTTTTTCTCCCTTGCCCACAAAAGCCAATCCTTTTCTAAATAACTTTCCATCTGGTCTATCCTTTTCAGACATTTCGTCTAGAAAAATATTATCATATATATCTCTAAAATCCGATAAACTTTCAATTTTTTCAACCTTCAAATGTTTAATACCAAAGTACATCTTGACAATACCAGAAAAGCGTTTATTGGATTTTGGGGATTCGTAGGCTTCTTTAATCTCTCTTCGCGTTGATTGGACTCCCTCAATATCGTTTGTACTCTGAATTTCATTTATCACTTGAGTTAGAAATAATTTATCTTTCGCTACCTCTGGTAATTTTAATTCCCTTAAGCGGATACTATTCTGCTGTATTTGCTCTAAGAGTTTAGCGTGAGAAGTTAAATTCATATAAAACAAAGGATATTCTTCCCGCTCTCGACACTGCTTTTTGAAAGAGAAAGGATGTATGGTAAGGTTTAATTTTGTCGTAGATGGAGATTCGAGTCTGTTAACGTATTCTTTTTCTGAATCTAAGTAGTTCTTATAACTTAATTTTTCTAAAGTTTGATACATTATCCTACCTCATTTCAATCATTTTAACGTATTATAACATTTTTTAAAATTGAAGCAAGTATAGCAGTATATTTTTATTTCAACTTTTAAAAAAACGTAATTTCTTTTAAGTTAAAATCGATTTTAGCTATTATTATCCAACATAAAAACAGCCCCCAGCAAAAGAGCTGAGGGCATTGTTTTATCTCGGAGCTTTCTGCTAAAACTCTAGCGTGATTTTGTTTTTTGACGCTATATTTTTGATCTCTTTGATGTTTGAGATTTGCTTGATTGTCACAAGGCAATAATAGTCGCTATCCTCAAAATTGATTTGTGCAGCGCTCGACAGGTTAACGTCATTTATCGCTATCGATTTAATGCGCTTACTCTTAACATCTGCGACGTCTGACGCTATTAAGTACAAATACAGCATTTTTTGTGATTGTCTGATGTCTAAGCTACCAATGACAGACACCGTTTTTGACCCGCTGCTGTCTTTGTCGGACCAAATCAGACGATCAGCAAGATAAACCGCTATTACACGAGTGCTGCCTAAGTAAATCTTACTAGCTTTAGCAAAATTTAAAGCATGCTTAGGGTTAGCTTTGGGTCTACTAGCAGCCGCAGTTACAGGAGTAACAACTGTATTTTTTCTGTGGGATCTTTTGACTGTCGACTTGAGATGTATCATGTCATAAGACTGGTAATGGGTAATAGTTAACACATCTAACGTCTCACGCTGGATTTTTAATCGCTTTGTATTGTCTGGCAGATGGCCACTGACAAGCAGCAGGTTGTCACCAACATCAGCCTTAGTGTAAAGCTTATACGCCATATTAGCCCTCCGTCACGAGGATTAACTCATTGTCATTGTAGTCATATAACTCGTCGTACTCTGATTGAGTGACAACTCTATAGCTTAGACCTGATCCTGAGCCTTTAGCTTTGTATTCCGACCGTAGCAGATAAGCTGCTAGCTCACCACGTCTAACAACGTCGTCAGGTATACTTGCCGGATCACCAGCCGGGCCTTGCGGTCCAGATGGACCCCTAGGTCCGTCGATACCATTAACACCCGGCTCTCCTTTAGGACCTTTTAAGCTAATATCTGATCTAAAAGATTGGCCATTATCTAGCTGTATTGTCAAATAGCCTTCATGATCCATTGATATGTTTTGTATACCACCCCATCGTTGCCTTATCTTATCATCGACATATTGCTTAGTAACGAGATCATTATTTGTTTTAGATTGCCCAATATATTTCATAGCAACCTCCTAACCAACAATTGTCACCGTGTATTGATCTTGGTTTGGCACTTCTGCACCTGTTGCGATTAAGATGTTATTATCGTCTGTGACTTTAACATCAGCATACACGATTGCATAAGGTGAGTTTGTCTCACGTATAGTGACGTTGACATCACGAGTATTGAGATTGTGTGTGATTGTAAATTCTTTAGCTTGCGCATCACCAAAAGTTTTACTTACTTTTTTAGCAACGTTTGAGATTGCTTCAAGACCTTGAGCATTCTTTTTAATAAACTGCTCTAGTTCCTTAAATGTATTATAATCTTCCGAAGCACTATCTACTAAAGCTGCTATTTGTTGTGTTACATACTCTTTAGCTTGTCGCAAGGCGTCTTGTGATTCTTGCGTTGCAGTTGCTTTGTTAGTGGCAATTTCAGCAAGTTTATCCGTAAGACCTGTGATTTTATCTTGATTTACAGTGACCCCGCCTGTGTCGCCGTTTAAGGCTGCAGCGATAGCTTGACCTGTCATAGACGCTTGATTAATCGCCTCTTCTAGACCTTCTACTTTTGATTTATTGATTTTAGAGCCACCAGCGTTGATAAGACCGACAATGCTTTCTGCGGTTTGCTGATCTAAAGTAACCCAAGATGACCCGTTGTAGATTTTTAGCTTATTAGCAACACTGTCATAATAAAACTGACCTGATTTTGGCTCTTGCGGTTCTGACCCCAAATTTTGTACGACTGCGTTTTGTAGCTCGTTTTTGTTTAGGTTGATATTTGTTAAAAATGTACTCATGTAATCTCCTTTAATTCAAAATGGCCTTACCAGCAAATGGCGCTGAGAACCTAACGATAATTTTTGCTGTACTAATGTACTCAACACTACCAAAAACTTCGTTACCAGCGCTATCGACAATAGTCACAGATGGGTACTTAATCAAATTGTGTGTGATAGTCCACTCTGTTTGCGGTGATACTTGCTCAAAAAGATACTGATTTTGAGTGATTTTTGATTTTAGATACTCAATATCAGCGGATAATTTTTGAATAGTTGTATCTGTAACTAAATCAGTGCTAACGACATACTTTTGACCAGATCGTCTAACGTCAAGCGTCACGCTATCGTCAGACGGAAAGACATAACCACCGCAGTGTACCTCGATGTAATATGTCCCAATCTCCAAAATTTTATCAATCGTAAAATCAACCTTGTTATCAATGACGTCAGTTGTTTTAATCAGATAGGTTTTGCGATTACGTGTAAAGTAAATCGTCGCTTGCTTGCCATTTAAATCAATAACATTGTTGTTTTCGTCCAACAAATTAAAACTAAAAAGTGACGATGTATCACCTTGTTTGATAACATCGCCACCGTCAACCTGTTTAAGGTTGGTTGAGTTATATGCCATATAACCCCCTTTTAATAAAATTTACAATATGGATTGACATTATAATCGCCGTCGGCATCTCCTGCAGCTATATAATTACGATTGCCTGACTTACCAATGTATGATACCCAGATATAGCCATCACCGACATAAACAGAGTCATATTTATCTGTCATACCGTACTGATAGCAAGCTACAATCTCACCGTTTAGACTTGGTTCACGACGTACATTTAGCGCTGGAACCATGACCTCAAAGGTTGCAACCTCATCTTTTAACTTGCGAAAACCTGTTGGTGCTTGTGAGTGTTGCTGCTGTATTGACGGAGTATCGCTATAGGGTGGCCTAATCCAACCGACAATATAACCGTCACCATCAGAAAAGGCACGAGTGACATAGCGCGCTGGTCCACCAACTTGGAACTGGTCGTTAATCCCATCACCGTTATTATCCGAGTACCCATCGACATTTTGCTCTATTGTTTGTAGAGTATGCCCATCACTATCTGCAATAACAAGTCCTGTGTGTCCGTAAGGGTGACCATATGTATGCATAACAAATAAGTCACCAGCTTTGGGACTGATACCGGGGGCATCATAAATGACTTCTAATCCCTGTGCCTTTGCACTATCTAGTAAGTCGATCGCATTACCCCAAAGCGTCACGCCAAAAAAGTTGGTTGTTGTACCATTAGTTACATCAGCACATTGCCAACCCCAAGCAAGGTCAGCATCATAACCTTGCCCAGTATCAGCTAAACAACGCCAATAACTAATGACATCATTGACAGTTGCCATATTATTGCTCCTTTTTCCATTCGTCATTCATTCGTTTGACAGCTGCTTCAATAAACATTTCCATATCCTGATTTGATAAATAGACATTGTGTTTAGACAGCTCACTCTGCATACTGATCTTAGCCTCCGTTAGCTTGTCAATGCCTTTGATGTCCTTGTCATAGGCTATCTGCTCAACAGCTTCAACCGCGTTTGTAGCAACTATCTCAGCAATTTTTACAGCTTTCTCTCCACCCTTTTTTAGTAAATACTCTTTGACTACCTTAACAATAATCCCTGCCAAAATAGTTAAAATTGATAATGATGTACCTGTAATAATGTTAGTGATTTCTTGCATGTTATTTCTCCTTATTAAAATTAAATAATATCTTCAGTTGTTCCTTATGTACGATAATTTCATCTTCTGTGCGGTTAATGCGATCTTCGTGCTTATCCAATACTTTATGGATATTCTCGCGGTCCTTTTGAGAGTCCTTTAAGTCAAACGTTAGCGTTTTGATAGTATCTTGTAGCAGCTGCATCGTTTCATTGTTTTTTTTGATTGCATTTTGAAACGGTTGCACAACCAGTTTAGCTAGCGTTACAACAGTCATTATCGCCCCGCAAAGAGAGGCTATTTGCAAAATATCAATTTGCATCTAACCACCTCACTACTCTGTTCCAATGTTTCCAGATTCAACCAGCTGTTTTACTTTTTCCCGGTATTTTTTAGGAACATCTTCCAAAGTAATCCAGCCAAACTCGATTTGCATTGCAAAATAATTAATCATCATGATACGTCTCCTTTTAATCCACTTTTTCAACAGTTTCAACATCTGTTGTTTCCTCTTTTTCCTGCGTTGCGATAAGTAAATTTAAAATGCCAGTCGCAAATTTAAGCATGTTTTCCACTTTTTCGACATCTGTGTCTAGCTTCGCAAACTTTTCGTTTAATGCTTTTTGTGGTTGCAACTGCTGATAAATCATCTTTTCACATAGGGCCATAACCTCGCTTTGAGGTTTATCTAAATACTCTTTAGGCAACGTTAACGGTATATGCCAACCTGCATGGTCGTCAATCCCGTCAAGCATCACCTTAGCGCCAGAAACAGAGCCATCAGGCATCTGCTCTGGATAATTTGATGTAATGACTAGCATAAATCTCCCTCTAGGCCGTCCTCAGCCAAATGTAAGTTGTGATGTAAGGTTGCAAGTTATTATGGGGCTGGTCTCCACCCTCAGAACCAGTTTTTGAGTGCAACTGGAACCAAGCACCACTCGCAGTAACGTTGGCTGGTCCGTCACCATAACCGTTTCCGACCATCTTATTCCCGTTGAATCCATGAGAGTGACCAGGCATTTCTTGGGTAGTTAATCGATGGGTTTTCTCACCACCAGTTTTGCCAACGTAACTAAACTCTGTTTCGTTTTCGGAGACCCCGACAATGGTCCTACCTTGCGCATAGCGCTGCCACGTCCCACCCATAATATAAGATGGATTAGTAGATGAGGTGCTCATGTAGATGGCACCAATCGGATAAACCATATTTAAAATCTCTGTCTTGTCAAACGACGACTTAACCTCTGTATTATTGACAAACAATTTACCGCTAATATACGCATCTCCCTTGACATCAAGAGCACCTTTTTCCCAAATCTTTTGGATACCAATTCCATCTTTTGAGACTGATCTAACAACTGATTCTGTACCGACATCAAAAGAAAACTCTGTTCGACTAAATTTATCCGATAATATCCCCTTGACAGTGTAGGATTTCGTTGGAGAAAAAGTTCCGTATAAATTAGCAGATGAGTTTACCAAACTAGAAACATTTGCCCATGTTCCACTTGCCGAACCATTATTAGATGAAAAATAACTAGCACCTAGTTCCGCCACACTAAAGCTTAACGTCATCGTGTTTTTTTGCGTACCATTAACAGATAGCGGAGCAATAGAAGCCCTCCTAGTGACTGTTAGAGTATTAGATGAGTAACCCGACCTAGCAACGTCAAATGATAATGCTGGCGGAAAATATTTAAGCACAGTAACGGTTTTATCAATTGTTGAGGACTCTCTACCTCTGCTATCAATGACCTTCGCTCTGATAGTAATTTGCCCATCATATAGCATATTGCCAAGTGTGCCACCGTTTTGGTCAGTTGACTGGCCTTTACCGACGATCTCTGCATAATATCCTTTGATAGTGGAACCGTAAGTTCCAGAAGCTCCTCTAAAATTAACTCTAATGTCAGAATAAACCTGCACATAGTAATCTGCACTTGATACCACGCTACCTGCAACACTATGAGCATCACTCAAACTGATACTGGATAATGTTGGCTTTATGCTATCTGGCACCGTTGCAGTAAATGATACTTGCTGAGTACCTGTTAAGGTTGAGCCGTTGTAGGTATCTACATAGATAGTACCTATGCCGCTGCTATTGTTAGGTATATCATTTGCAAAATCAAGTGGTATGGTCCAATTCGCAGATGTCTCAACATTTGTAGCAATAGTACCTGTTTTGCTACCCCAAGCATAGCGGAGCGTATGCTTATATGATGTTGATTGCCTATCGATTGTAATTGCTAAGTTATTACCTATTACAGCGTTCGATAAAGAAATTCCACTTGACCTAGCTAATTTTGTTAGCGTTAAAGACGCCCAATTAATTAGTAGAGTATCAGGACTATAGCCACCGCTTCCAGTCAGTTTAATTAAAATACCAGCACTTCTACTACCATCGGCATCGTGTTTAACAGTCACAGTTCTTTCATCAATTAAAACGCTGCTATTATAAGCTAACAGTGACGGACTGCCACTCCAAGTCCAAGAAGCTTCATGGACGGTCGCGCTCATGATCAAGGTATACTGTGTAAAAGTCGTTAGTGTATTGTGTAAGTAAATTTGCACCTTAACACGACTGCTATTAGCTAAAATGTCAGATTGGGTGATTGATTGCTCTGTCGCAACCACACGCAAATAATAACCTTTACTGTCTTTATTGCTGTAAAATTCTGCCAATTAATCACCCCACAATCGTTTCATAGTATTTAGTAACATTCATGTGCTTGTCTACCCCATCTACTTTGTACATTTCTTCCCTGAAATGTCCTACTTGGAGAGTTGCCACAAACATACCGTTATCAATCTTGAGCATACCGCCTGTAATGGAAGCTACCTCTGCTCCTGATGAGTAAAAAGCAATACGGTCTTTAGCGACCCGCACAGAACTTGTTCCATCTTTAGACCCGATAATGAGGCCTTCTTCTGATGCTGACATGTAATTGTCAATAAAGTTCCACTGCTCTTTTAAATCTAAAATGTCATTTTGTGCTTTGATAGCTCTCTGACCAGCAGTAATTAAATCTTGCTCAGATAATTTTTGACTGGCATTCATGGCATCAATAGCAGCTTGTATTTGCTTTTGCATACTAGCCAGTGCATCAATGCTCGCTTTGGCTTGTAGCTCCGCCATTGCAATGGCTTGTAACTCGGCTAATTTGTTAATCTGCTCAATAGTTAATGTTTGATCAGCCTTACCATCAATTTTCTTATTAAGGCCTTGCAATTGGGTTTCATCGAGTGCTCCGGGAGGGCCCTGAGGGCCTTCATCTCCTTTACTCCCTCGCTGGCCTTTATCTCCATAAACTCCTATAATAGCTGGTTTTGTTTCTTTGCGGGTTCTATCAGAGTAAACATCAACATGATAATACCAATGGTACTTATTAGTTTCTGTAATCTGCTGAGGTTCTTTGGACCAGCCCATAGTTGCTGAAGTAATGCCTGTACGATTAGGAGAGGCAAGGTAGTAATCTTCTGTTGAGATAATACCTCGACCAGCTGGGCCTTGCTCTCCGACAGAGTTAGTAAACGTAATCTGCTTACTTGCAATTAACTCGTTACCAATGTAAGCCTCGACAGTAATAATTAACGGTTTATTTTCTGATACATCTGCTGCGTCAACAGCTAACTGTAAGCCAGCGCCGACCAAAACATTATTGCGTTTAAATTGATAAGTCGCATTAAACTTTGTGTTACCTTTCCAGAGCTCCGCTGTCAAAACAGATCGGCCTTCACCGTTAGCAAAAACAGTTCCGTTATCAGTAATTAATCTTAAATCATAAGGCTTAGCAGCTTCTGCTAGCTCACTCATGCGGTCGATTAGCCCTTGCGAAATTTTATTTTCTAAAGCTCTAAAATTATCAAAAACAGTCTTGTTTTGATTAGGATTTGTAAACGATATATGCTGCTCACTAACACGAGCTTCTAAAATGAGACTCGGAGTATATTCCGGATCATTTATTTTAATAGTATCGCCAATATTCAAATCATCAATAAAGCCAGTCACTTCATAGGTCACTGCTGGATAACAGTGTTTCCTTAAATCAGCAAGAGCGACAGAGATAAGCTTCTCTTCGCTGTCTGTGTCAACATCGATATCTTTTCGTATCCAGTTGTCGTCCGTTTCAATTCCTGTAAACGCAGATGGATAAAGTGACTTCGATAGAGGTGCGTAGAGCATGCTGTTTTTAAGATAAAACTCAATTTGGCCTTTTTCGTTTTTCCACTCACGATAAAGAGACGGATTAATCAAAATGTCTTTTTCTTCACTCATGGTGGCTGTCCCGTTTTGTGATGGATTGAGAGCTGCAGTACCTTCGACATGTTTTCCTTGGACAATCTCTGGCGGATAACAAACCGTCTGAACAACTGCTAAATAAGCGCTAGCACTATAAGTACGTTCCTGTACTGTTTGAACATTATTGTAGTTTTGCTCTAAAACTGTCAACGTATCACCGGATAGTGACTTTACGATAACAGTATGCCCCCAACCGCCAGTAAAAACAGGGCTGCCAGCATTTGCTCTGATATTGACGATTGAGCCTGCGATTAAGTCTGATGTTTTATTTGGTTGCACAACTTTCCAGCCAAATTGCCCCCAGTTATAATCAGTACCAATATGGGAAGCTGCCTGCCCAGATCCAATAAGACCTCGAAAGCCTGTCACGCCACCACCAAGACCAGGACCGTCAAGTTTCATCGCATACCAAGCTGACAATGCGTAACATTGACCAGAGCCTACTTTTTGGCCTTTTAAACTATTAGCTTCAGCGAGGACTGCTTTTGTTTTAGTAGCTACTTGAGTAGTGCTTTGACTGGTCGAACCACCGCTTTTGAATTGATTATCGACATTATCCATAGCACCGTTATTATTGCGGGTGATACCAGCTCTGATGTCTCGCATCAGAGGCGCATAGTGGTCATAACCAGCTGCTGCATAATCGTAAGTCGCACCCCCAACTCTAAACAGGCCCTTAGTGTACTCGTCAATGGTTAATTTACCTTTAACTGCATAAATGCTTTGCTCAGCTAAGAGATAAGTGTAATCTTTTAGATAGTCATCAACGCTTGCGTAATGGTTGTAGTAACCACCCTCGGCACGAGGCTGACCTTGGGATACGTTAATTCCGCTTGGTCTGGTTGTCGCACCAGTCCAAGTGATACCTCCCCAGTTATTATCCGCTCTGCCAACGGGAGTATCTCCCCAAAACGACTCAAGATACAGCTGACTAAAGACACCAGATGGCAAAAGCTTGTACTTACTGCATAAGCTTAAAATGGTATTAACAACGGACGCTTGCATCACATGACCTGCGTAAGTTAAATTACCACCCGACCACAAAACAGCCCCTGTTTGCACAGAGCCTTGTTTAGCGGTTGTTGTGGTTGTCGTAGTAGTTGTTTTACCGCTTGGTCTTATAGCGTTATAGATGCCAGTTTTGTCAATTTTACGTCTGACGCTTTCGATGTTTTTGCCATATTGCAAAATAATGTCATCTCGTCTGCGACCGACACCTTGATTGTTAGCATCATTTTTTTTGTAAATGTTAAGGATAAACGACTTTAAGCTTGAGTCGTTTCTGAGATTTGTTACAAACTCGATTTCAGCATCAAAATTATTAGCGATAGATAGCAAACGTTTAAGATTGGTATCTTGGCCAGTCCATTCGATTGTGCGTTTTTTGTCTGCCACCTCATTAGTCCCGATGGTGATTGCTCCGTTTTTCAGTACACTAAAAAGATTGCAGTAATCAACAAAAGACATCTGAGTTGTCGCTTTGTAAGGACCTGCATACTCATTGAGCAACTCTAAATTGAGGTTCTCGCAGTAACAACGTATCTCTGTGTCTGTCTCGTCTGTTGTCATAACATTAAACAGATATGACTTACCATTGTACTTAAACGACACAAAAGACCTCTCTGTTAATGTCAGATAGGCCTTTTCTTTGACTGTGTCAGACTTGATTCCTCGTTTATAAACCGTAAATTCAAACGTTGAGTTAGCAGTATTTAAATACTGAGAAAATTTGTCGTCATAATAATTCAAGGTGTCTTGCTTACCGTTATCAATATAAGCAACTTTTTCCAAATTTGCGTTGTGAATTGTTATAAGCATCTACAAATACCTCTCCTCAAAACTGATTGTAATATCAGGTGTCGCAGTAGACCAAGACGACAAATAAACCTCCATTTGGCTTTTTCCCGGTGGAATTTTAGGGAAACTTAAAAAGCCATCAACTGCTTCGTTGGCTTTTGGGATATTATTAACTAATATAGTGTCATCTTCGGAATTAATGACAACTTCCGTCCCTGGTCCATAAGCATTTGGTACATTGTAATCGTACGGTACTTTATCTTTACGATAGTAAAATCCATCAATATACATGTGGGTTACAAGTGGATTCCCCTGGATACTACCAATCGCGATATGCACTTGCTTAGATTTTTTCCCCTTTAATTCGGGGAATACTCGCTTGTTTTGCGATCCCCACCAAAAAACAGATACTGTGTCATCTGCTCTTGTCATGTCAGACCACCCTCTAGGCTCGTTAAAAGGATTTTGAGTATCAAGATGAGTAGCATCAAATGACCATTGTAAATCAGTCGTTTTAAAGCCACCTTTGCCATCAGTAACTAAGAAGTTATATTCCGTTTTTGTCCCGGCAACACGTTTATAGGTTTCAACACCATATAAAAATTGGTCGTTTTCGTCGGATACCATCACTTTGATAAAACCAAATTGATTCATCAACCCACACCAAAAAACCTGTCGCCACCAAATATAATCATACAGACCACCGCCATCAGGAATATCAAATGTCAAAGATCCTGCATGATAACCGGGCGAAATATTTCCTTCTAGTTCGATGTGCTTACGGTTCCAAACTGTATTCCACTGCAAATTTTTATCTAAAATCTGGCCTTTATCATTTAAAATGGCAACGTTCTTTTTACCTGTTGTTAAAGCATTGACGATTTTGTCATCTTTAAAATCGTAAGCCACCACCGATTTTTCGCGTATTTCAGCATCGGCTATTTCCCTATCTCCGACCTCGAAAACAAATGACTTATTTACAAAAGCTAAATAGCCATTTTCAGCATTGTGTTTTACAGTGATGATCGGGTGTGCATCAACATTGCCGTTATTCGTGATGTCAAATAGTAGTTTTTTACCGTCTTGCCTGTAATTTGTGAGTTTTTTGTAGGACACAGAGTGAGCGACTCCGTCCGGAACTAGCAATTCCAAGCTTACAAGACTTAGCCAAGCAGTGGGATCACTAGTCGATATTTTATTTATCGGGATAGCTAGATAATATTTGTCTGGCTCATCACTAAACGTCACTTTGACTTGCTCGTTGACATTAAAAATACCAGCTAATTTATGCTTTAACTGGTTTAATGCGTACTCGTTTGAGCTGTCTTTTAGATAAAAGTCAACTGTAATAATTTTTGCGCTAGTCTTAACTTTTTTAACGTGCAATCCTATAAAAGGAGCATCGTTGGTTTCGGCTTGTCTCTCGTTTCCGATGTCACGATTAATAGACATGATTGTGATGAGGCTGGATAAATCCACATCGTTAAAAGTCATTGTAGCCATCTAAACCTCACCTCTCAATCGTTTTAATGTCATATCTCGACTATTTAGATAGTCTCTCATGTCTCCACCTGTCGTCCTTGCTATCTCACGACCGTTAACGTTTAAAACAACCGGTCGTTTAACAGCATCATTAGCAAGTTTTAAGGCGCTCTTAGTAATCTCATCATTACTATCAACATAAGTAACACCAGAATTAGCTTTAGCCGCTTCACGAGCGTATTTCATACTGACATCGTGAGGGACTACCGATGTTCCGTTTGGCATGTGCACTAATTCTCCACGACCACCCTCGTTAATGCGAGCGAATCCACCTTGCCAATCAGATGTACCTCGTGCAAGATAGGGGATTTTTGGTATATTGATACCAGGCAGTTTGTTAACGATTCCAATGACTGAGTTAATACCCCCGATCGCTCCGTTAATCAAACCTTTAATTCCAGAGACGACACCACTAAAAATACCGCTAATAGTGTTGCCGACTTTTGTAAAAATCCTAGTCGCTGATTCAGCTGCAGTATTCCACGCATCACCAAACCATTTACCGATTTTCCCAGCAACATCTTGGACTAATTTACCAAAGCTAGAGACACCTTTTTTAAAGCTGTCCCACATGGCCATACCGATTATTTTGACTATCTCAAATTTTTGGCCGACTTCGGCGACAATGTCATCCCAAAAGACGAAAACTGCTACAATAGCCGCTATAACTGCTGCTATCACCCACCCTATTGGGGTCATCATGCCTAAAACGGTTAAAATACCGCTGACAACAGTCATGATATTAGCGATAGCTCCAAAAATAGCACCTACAACAACAAGAATAGGTCCGCCAACAACGGCTATAAGTAAGAGATTTTTTTGATATTCTTGTAAAGGCAAATTGTCCCAAATACGGCCTAGCGTCTCTTTGACATTGTTTGCAAACACAGTGATTGATTGTATCATTGCTTGCATTTTTGCATCTACATTGCTGCCATCGCCGCCAAGAGACCCCATGAAGTCGATTACTGACGCCTTGGCCTGTACAAAAGACCCGCTAATAGTTTCTGACGCTTCTTTGGCTGTTGTTCCTGTGACGCCTAGATTATCTTGGATAACATGGATAGCTTGGATAATGTCCGAAAAGTTATTGATGTCAAATTTCATGCCGCTAAGCTTACCAGCTTCGTCCAGTAATCTTTGCATCTCCTCTTTTGTTCCGCCAAACCCCAATTTGAGGTTGTCTAGCATCGTGTAATTACCTTTAGCAAAGCCTTGATAGGCATTTTGGATTAACCCGATGTTTGTACCAAACTTGTTGGCATTGTCAGACATATCAACCATGGCAGTATCAGCGATACCAACTGCTTTAGCCGTATCTCCGCCGAGGGAGCTAATTAGACTTGCTGAAAAGCTAGTTACTTGCTCCATGTACTCGTTGGCAGATACTCCAGCACGTTTAAATGCTGTATTTGCATTTTTTTGTACGGATTTTGCCGACTTTTTAAACAGGGTCTCTACACCACCGATTGATTGTTCCAAGTTAGCATACTCTTTGACAACAGCTGTTATCCCAGCTACTGCTGGTAATGTAAACATGGTTGTCATGTTTTTACCGATAGAGCTGATTTTGTCGCCGTAAACAGACAATTTGCCAGAAATCGCGTCTATTTTAGCGGTCAGACCATCAAAAGAGTTCCCAGATTCATTGTTTGACCCTTTGATTTTCTCTTTTAATTTTTCAGCTTGATCTTGCGCTTTTTCAAACGCTTTTTGCATTTTAGAGGCGTCACCAGTTATCTGTACTCCTAAAGTATAATCAGCCATTGTTAACCTCCTCAATCGGCTTTGTCATGTTGTTAGCTTGATAAACCAAATCAACCCAAGAATTACCCTCATCAGCAATGTTTTTGGTAATGATTTCCAAGTGCGCTTCAACGATTTCCATGTCTGCAGGCTGTTGCTTACGTTTCCACAAATCAACAAATTTAGCGCTTTTTTTGCGCATAGCGTTATTGACTGCATTTAAAACAGCATTGCGCATAAACTCGCTATCTCGCACTTGTTTATCTTCCCAAGCTTTTCTGATAAAGGCTTTTTCTCGTCTGGTTAATTCCAGATACTCTGATTTTGTGGTGCCGAAATTGACAAAATAAAAAGCAAAGTCAATATCTTTATGATACTGACTTGCCAATCTGTCATATTCTATATCTGTGCTATCACTAGATCCACCGAAATATTCAAAATCAATTAAGCGCCGAGGAAGAAAAAAGGGCAATCACGCTCAATTGTGTTGATAACTAGCATATTTACATAGACATAACCATTGACATTTAACACTTTAGTAAAGACGTTTGAGCCTTGCTGGCTAGATACTCGACCACCATCGACCGCATAAAGAGCATTAGCAAAATACTGACGCAACATAGATAGTGACAACATACCTTTGTTATTTACAATAACGTCCATAAATGCTTTGCCTGTCAAGGCTTCGACCGTTTCAATCGTTTTTTCGTTGTATTTCAATTCATATTGTTTTTCATCAATAATAATTAGTTCTTTTTCCATCTGTCCCCCTGTTAACTAGGCATAGCTGTTACTTTTTCAGCTTCTTCTGGTGATAATGTTGATAAATCAATCAATGCCCCGTTTCCTTCAAGGCTGATTGAGTACGTCATACCATCATCATAAGGAGCCTCTAAGCTATAATCACTTACAGACGCAAGGCCTCCAAACATGCCTTTTTTGGTTTTACCGTTGATGACTTTGATACAAACAAATTCGCTTTTTTCAAAGGCTTCTCCAAGTTGTTTGTGGGTTTGGTCAGACGGTACATACAGACCATCGTTATCGATGGACCACTCTTTCATGCCAGGGATTTTTGATTTCCACCCACCTTTAGTATCTTTAGACGATACCTCAATTGAGTCAGCTGTCCGGTTAATTGTTAACCCTTGCTGACCACTAATAGCTAGTAATTTTGCACCAGTTTTGTCAAAGATTGCTAAGATAATATCCTTACCAGCAATAGCCTTTGTGGCTGATGCGTCAAAATTACAATAAACATTTTGGTCAAACGCTACCATTTAATTCTCCTTTTAAATTTTCACTTTAAATCCATACGAAACCTTGATTTCATAGGCTACAATTGCGTGCATTTCGCCAGTTTCGTCCTCTTGCAAGGACTGCATTCCGACCTCTGATTGTCTCAAAATGTCGATTTCTTCTGGCAAAACTAATTCTTCTGTGAGCGCTTCTTCTAGTTTTTCAATCATGTCATAAATAGCAATCTTGCTTTTTCCAGCTGCCGCTATGGCATGTATCCATACTGTAAAGACTTCGCACCACATGACTTTTGTGTCTTCCGGCCGTTTATCCACTACCTCAATAAAATAAAAAGGTGATGGCATGTCTTCCGGGACGTGATCATAAGCCGTCAAGCCTGTCTCATCTTCGATTTTTTGTTTAATTGAGGCATGCAAATCAACCAACCCTAATTTTTTTAACATGTTATCTCCTTAATTCATTTAGCATATCCTGTCTATAGATTTCGCGTTGTTTTTTGACGTTGTTAAACAGGTATTTAGTACCGTTGATATAGCCAATCTGCTTACCTTTGCGTACAAGTCTGTGACCATACTCAACATGAGGAGCATAGTCCTTGGTATAGCCAAAATTACCTGTGATAACATCTTTTGATGAATTGACCTTTTTAAGACGCCTAGAGCGCAACAGCTCACCAGATTTGTGCCTCTTGGTATTTTTACCAATTGGAGTACCAGGAGGTCTTGCTGCTCTATTAAACATCTCTGTGAGATTTTTATTAACTACTCTATCCCAGCGTTTCTCACTCATTGCCCTTAGCTTTACCTCTAAGGCTGGCATACCTGTTAACGACATTTTCATAAGCGATACCCTTTAATCACAAGTAGTCGCCATCTTCCAAGGTCTTTAATAGATTCCACCTTGTATTTTGAGCCGTCTATCACAACGTGCGACGCTTGTTTAGCCTCCTCCTTGCTAACTTGATTGGTCAACAATTTACGTGCGCTAGACGTTAAGTCTCGGCCGTATAATGACACGTCATCAGCAGACCACTCTGTAAAACGACCTTTAGCGACTCGTTTAACAACATCTTTTGTAATGTCATTACCAAGCCTGTCTTTTTCGCCGGTTTTTTGTGGCGTTACCAAGTCAAAATTAACAAACCTCATAAAAACCGCACCACCTTTTTGTTTAAGGAGGTTAAGCGGTCTTTTTTGTATGAAGCTAACTCGTCTCCGTACTCTGCTAAAATATCAGTAACGAATTTAATTGAGATAGTATCAGAGTTTTCTGTGTTAATTCCCTCGTAATACATGCGACGGTACATTTTGACAACGACATCAACAGCGATAGAATTAAAAAGAGGATTAAAAACGGTGTCACCGACCTTTAAATTAATACGGTCGATAGCCGTTTGTGTTAATTCATCTAATAATCCCTCTTTTAAAGACGTTTCGTCCGCTAAACGGACACGAACACGTTCAATAATCGCTTGTTTTGTTTCGTCCATATCCACCAACTTTCTAGATGTGTGCTTGCAACAACCCAACGATTTCAGCTTTTTTAGCGTTGCTTGGAATTTCGATTCCGAGTTCTGCGGCCTTTGCTTTTAACTCATCGACTTTTAGCCCATCTAAGCTATTGCTGTTGTCAGATGCCTCGATAAACGGCTTGTGTTCTGTATTATTGCTTGATAGCAAGCTCTCTAAGCGATCTTTGCTTGGCTCATAGCCTTTACGAGGAAAGCTATCGCCAACCTCGTATAAAAAGCTATTGTCGAGCAAATCAAAAAAGCGTGCTTTTACTGTATAAGTCATAAGCTAACCTCCTTTATACGCCAGGAGTAAGAGTGACTTTAACGATACCATCGATACGCTCTGGATACATCAACATACCAGACACAAGCAACGTTTGGATAGTAAGTGTTGTGTTTTCTTGGAAGTGATTCATTCCGATGTAACCAGTTGGGTCACCGTAAAGGTTGAATTCTTTAGCAAGTTCGGAATTATTTGGGTTGATGTATGCAAAGATGATATTTTCTGGCACTGTTGCCCAGATTTCGCCTTTTGTGACATCGTTTGTTGAGATAATAACTGTACCTGTAAAGTCAACGAGGTAAGTCAACCCGAATGCGGTTTGAGTAGTGATGCCAGCTTTAGCGATATATTCTGCGACATCTAAGCTATTAGCAAAGACGATTGCACGCTCTGAGCCATAATCCTCAAATAACACTTGCAATTTACCCCAAGCAGATGCTAGTGCACCTTGTAAACCTGCGCCAAGAGCATCTTGTGTGCCTGTTCCTGTTTTGAGAGCAGCTACAAAATCTGTGCGGATTTTCTTTTGCAATTGGCGAACAAGAGCGTTATCAGTGTTTGTGACAGCTTCGTTAGAGCCGTACATTTGGATATCTTCGCCAGTAGTTGCCTTACGATACTTTTTAAGATTGATAGTTTGCTCAGAGTGTTGCTTGCGAGCGACTTTAGACAATGGGATAACTTCACCCTCTGGGACATTTCCCTCCGCCAACGTGACATCGTAACCAGCGTAAGTTTTAAGTTTCATTCCCTCAGACACTGAGATTTTGCGAGTAACGCCAAGCATTTCAAGCAATTTTGAGATGTTTTCTTGAAATTTATTTATGACATCGATTGTGATAGGGTATTTTAGATCTGTTGATTTGATTAGATTTTCTTCTGGATAAGTACGTGATGTTGTCATATTTTAGTTTCTCCTAATTTTATTGGAATAGGCCGATGTTTTCGGCAATGAGTTTTTGTCGTTCAGCAGTGTCTTTGACTGCTAAAATCTGTTCTTTTGTCAGTCCACTATTACCATTTGATTTTTTAGGTGTTGGCGATTTAAGCCGTTCTTTGACTTCTTTTTCTACCGCTTCCTTAAAAGCTTCTGAGAAGGCCTCTACGGCATTTTTGGTCTTATCTGCATCAGTAGATACCAATTGAGATAAAAGCGTCTCAGAGATGTTGATATTAGCTTCTGATAGCATTGTGCGAGCAGTGCTCTTCATTTCCGATAACGTACGTTCGGCCTCGAGTTCGGCAATGCGCGCCTCAAGCTTTGCTTTTTCATGTTGCGCTTTTTGTTCAGCGTTCATTTTTGCAAGCTTTTTAGCCTCGTTTTCTTTTTCCTCGGTCTCCGCCTCCCATTTAGTTCGTGCGGTATCAATAGCTTTAGCCACACGCTTGTCAAATTCAGCTTGTTTCTTAGGGTCTGACAAAATATCGTCAAACGTTTGTTCCTTAGCTTCTTCTTGTGCACCAGATAGTTCTAAGATTTCTTTGTTTTCCATTTTTTCCTCCTGCCCCAGCGCATTGCTTATGCCCCACGCCATTGCTTTAGATTTTTATTTGCCTAGTTTAATGTCGTGCGACAGGACACAATAAAAAGCCGTATTGCTACGACTTTAAAAATTTGTTTTTAATTTCAATGAGCAAATCATATTCTGATTTCGTGATAGTTACCATTTCTGGACCTATTATAGCAATATAGTCGTCTTTTGCCTCTTTAAGTTTTTTCTCGTTCCGAGTAAGTGTCATGTTCTATCCTCTCGTTTATCCACATGTTAAGCCACCGATTTTTACGCTTTCCATGCCTGGTTTTTTATTTCTATTCATTTCTACCTCTCTAAATAATCATCTGGTATAACCATCGCAAACGTGCTGCGGCAATTTGCGTGCATAGGCGGGAAGTTAATCCCAACCTGTTTATCTTTAAGTTTAAATTTATGGCCGTCTAAGCCTCTACAAATCGAACTGGTGGCCCCGTCCAAAATTGATACAAACTCGTACTCATCAAAGTCTTCGCTGTCTTCGAATGGTGCCAACATCGCTTGGTTATTGACATAAGTCCCTTCAGTCATTATCAATCGTGTAATATCCGATTGCGAACGTACAGTAAACCGCTCTGACATCTGCTTGACGACTTTATCAAAGCTATCTCCTCTGATAATTGCTGTCTTAAAGTCATTTGTCAGATAATTGACAAGCTTGTCTTTATTAGACCAGATACTCGAGCTAAAATTACCTTTACCGGTCCAGTCGTTATTAACAAACAACTCTGCAGATACTTTATCAACTTGAAAACCAATTGTTTTAGCAGTTTCTTGATAGCCTTTTTTAAAGACTGTCGTTAAATGCTTGATCAACTCTGCTTCTTCGACAGCACCTATCTCCAGCTGCTGCATTTTAATGCTTAGTTCTAAGCCTTGTAACCTATCCAGCTTGTAAATAGACGTCCTTACTGGCATTAAATCGGCATGCTGGGGATATTTTTTAGCAAATCTTTCACAGTCTCGATAAAGCAAATCTTTATCAGCTTTAGATAATTGTTGCAAAAGATTGTGATACTCAATAACGTTATCTTTACCGTACTTGCTAAAATAAGCCCCTATTTCCTTTTCTAAGGCCTTTACTTCGTCTGCATAATATTTGCTAAGCTTAGTCTGTAAAGCACGCTCTGACGTCTCTAAATTAGCCCACAATTGCTTTTGTCGGTCATTCCAATACTGTTGTGGTGTCTTAGCCATTTAGACCTCCTGCCTGGCGACTGATTAATGTTGGTCTATCACTATTTTTCTTCTCGATTTCCTTTTGAGGGTTTTCCACAATAGATAACACACCAACCTGTGTTTCCTCTGATACAATGCCAGCTAAGTTGCCTGCGATTTGTGACTCTTCCAAGAGATTTGCTGGTAAGTTGCGAGTAAATTTGTACTTAATGCCAATCCAATCTCTAGGACCTATTTTTGACGTAGGATAGCTTGCAATAAGTTTATATCTGCGGTTCATGCCGCTCATGAACTTACGCTCTTTAGTTTTTGCTAGGTTATCCATGGCCTGCAGGCGATAGCGCAAAGCGATACCGCTAGCCGTTCCAAACGATTCGTCACTGATATTGGCAACCATGGCAGTCCTAAAAATTAAGCCCTCTAATCGATCAAGCAAATGCTCTTGTGTTGCGTCTGCATCTGGCTTTTGTAAAAACTCAACTACTAATTGTTGTGCATCTGAGTCTTTTAGATTAATAATGCGGTTGTCTCTAAGAGATTTTAACGTCTCTTCGTCTAATTCAGCGCCCAAGATTTTGAGATAAGCGTCTGCGAAATATTCAACGTCATTAGCCTTTTCGGAAATTGCCTTATTAAACGCATTAATTAACGTCACAACGCTAGCCAATAAGCTTTGCCGCTCTTCGTTTTCTACGTATTCAATCATCGGGACGCCGTCAAACGGATGGGGCTCGCTATCTCCGATTTCAAGGCCTTTTTCACCGTCTTTAAAATAGGTAATTGCACTAGCGTCTGAGTAAGAGCCCTCTAGCACGCCATCTTTGTTATGAAAGTATCGTATAGCAAACAACGGCTTTTGCCTGATGGAATCATCATAGACAATAAACGCCTCTAAAGGTGTAAGATAAGTAATTCCTACCTCTGCGTTTTCGTCGTTAAAAACCAGCTCGTAGCCATGACCATAAATACTGCAGATTTTAGATAACTCTGCATTGTTGTCATCTTGGTCGTTGTATCCATCTAGCAACTCTAAATAGTTGCTGACTTGTTTATTTTCGTGGCTTGTTTGTACTGGCACGCCAATAAAATAGCCGTTAAAAGTGTCAACGATGTATTTAGCAAAGTTAACAACCAAACGATTATCAGGTTTATATTGCTCTTTTTGTTTTTGCTTTAAGATAGCATGAGCGCCCTCGTATAGCTGCTTATAAACTAAATAATCAGCATTAAACGACTTGTGTTTTTGGATTAACTCGTTTAGTAAATCTTTTGTCATCTCTGTATCTGATGGCACAATAAATAATTCTGACACTAGATACCTCCTTTAAATGTTTTGACGATGGTTTTAGTTGCTCTCATGTCGTCTGACATAGCGTATCTTGTCGCATCAATAGCATGGTTATCCTTGTCCTCTAAACGAGGTTTAGGATTGCCGTCTCTATCAACTTGATAGTCTATATTTTCAAACTCTCTGGCAATGTTTGGAGTGCGATTTGGGTCGATACAGATAAAATCTAAGTCATCTAACCAACGCTCCCCAAACTCAACGGAATCGGGACCTTTTTTTGCACCCTTGATACGCTTAATCCCAAATTCGTTGCGCAACTCTGCAATGGATTTAGGCTCAGCAGCATCTGCAAATATTTCATCATTTGAGTAACCTTTATCTTTTAGCCAGTTAGCGAGTTGCCTGTTGCTAATTTTTTGTCCGTATAGCTCATCCATCGCATAAATACCATTATGTTTTTTATCGTAATGCCAACGGACAAAAGCCAATGGATCAGTAGCATAACCAAAGTCGACTGCGTTGCGGATATTGTCAAACGACCTGTATAATTCGTCCGGTATTGTCTCAAAGCGTAGATTATCAAAAGGTACAACCCCAGAGCCAATAGCTTCTCCTAAATATTCCCAGCGATAGCGACGCTCTGAGCGCTCTCTAGTAGCTGCTGCCTCAGCTATAAACTCTTTGGCAATAAAAGGATTGTCCTTGTAAGTCGAGGCATGTACAAACGTATTAGACGGCTGAAATTGGCTCTCATACTTTTTGTTAACCCAAGATTGCTTACGTTTAGGTGGATTGTATGTATAAAAAAACTTATAAAAAAGATCATCACCTAATTCCCCCCGTAAAAGAGAGTTAGTGATAGTCTTTACTTCGTCCTCTGTTTTAAATTCAGCGAGTTCCTCAATCCACCCTATTGCAAACGGGAAGCGGCTGTCTTTAAGCGATTTGATACGTTCTGGATTTTGCGCTCCTCTAAAAACAATGTAGTTTCCCCTTGGAATATAAGTTATCCTCAGTGGCGACTTATTAAATTTAAAATAACGCTCTAGCCCTTGCTCAGAAATAGCCCATTTAATTTGCTCATAAACAGATTGTTCCAGCGTGTTGTCTGTTTTACGGATACAAACCGCATTGACAGGATACTGTATTATTAACCTCGTGATAATAAAGGCAATATTAGATGATTTACCAGACCCACGACCACCTTTACAAGCGATATTTAGTATCTTTGGGTCCCACGTTGCTTGCACAACAGATTTAAAACCAATCGGGATAATGTCTGCTAAATCAACTACCATTGTCTTGCACCCATG
Organism: Streptococcus equi subsp. zooepidemicus; assembly: GCF_015689395.1. Classification (NCBI taxonomy): domain Bacteria; kingdom Bacillati; phylum Bacillota; class Bacilli; order Lactobacillales; family Streptococcaceae; genus Streptococcus; species Streptococcus equi. Next base: position 1,008,725 of record NZ_CP065054.1, on the reverse strand, counting down.
AATTCGCTAGTACGATAGGCTCGTCTACGCTGATTTCCTGCTTGTCAGTCGGTTTATAGCCTGTTCTGTCAAGTATGTCAGTAGCAGCTTGCAACCTAACCAATTCCGATTTAGCATTAAGCAACCCATGTAGCGTCCTGATGGCTGGCGCTGTTAAGTCAGATAGGTATTCTTTTTGGTATTTGTCTTTTAATTCTTTAAAAATATCTGTTTTCTTCCATTTTGAAAAAGTAAAAGGAGATATGCCAATTTCTTCAGCGATTTCTTTTTGAGTTTTGTTTGTTGTAATCGCTAAAATAATGGCTTTTTCCATTTTTTTGCTCGCCAAAGAACCACCTCCAAACTTGGCTAAAATTGCATAATAAAAAGTCGCATCATCTGCGACTTACTTATAAATATCTTTTCTGTGCCCAACTTCAAGAGCAAGAACTATCATTTCACCATCTTGGATATTGACTATGACACGATAATCCCCAATACGGTATCGCCACTGTCCGCTTCTATTAGCTACTAATCCTTTCCCCTTAGCTCTAGGGTCACTCAGCACTTTTTCCAGATATGATTTTATTTGTTTTTGGACAAATTTATCAAGCTTTTTAAATTGCTTTGCGAACAAAGGTGTTGGAATAAGCTTATAACTCATAAATCAACCTCGTTCATCAATGCAGCCCAAGACAAAACTTGTCCTCCGTTTTCTAAATAGTTCTCGTAATCCTCTAAAGCCATATCTGCTACTCGTGCGTCATACTCATCTTCAAGTGATTTTAGCGTTTTTTTACGGATTAGTTCAGATAAGCTAATGCCTTCAAATTTAGCCATTCCTTGTAAAAATGATTTTTCTTGCTCTGATATTTTTAGTGTAATAACTGCCATAACAGCTCCTCCTTTATGTAATACCATTGTATTACTTTTGGGGAGGATTGTCAATTATAATCTGCTACAAAATAAATAGTCTGTTGGTTAAAAAGATTATCTCTTCTTGTTATTTTGCTATGATACTATATTAACACTGTAATTAGTATTATGCAGTATCAATTTGTATCTAATTAGTATTTTTTAGTATCAATTCTAGACTTTCCTTGCCTCGCCTAACAAACATAAAGTATTTGTTGCGATTGCCTATATTTAAGCGTTCTCTGGCTCTCTCGTAGTCTCCATCACAATCAAGATAAGTCGTTAACAAAACATGACTCTCACAAATCCCCATGCTCTGCATAATCAAATTAGCCATCTCTTGACGACGCTCTTTTAGTCGCTCAATCTGATCGCTGTAATAACTGACCATGTGTAACATTTCTATGTTTTTGTCTTCCTGCGATTGTTTGATTCCACCAGATACCTTCATATCAGACCATTGAGGAGACTTAACGAGCGATCGACTCATTAGGTTAGCGTCTCTTTCAAGGGTCTCTATAAGATCAGGGATAGTCTTTAATTCTTCCAAAAAATTATTAGCTTTTGGTGTCGGAATATTGCCCATCTAACTCTCCATTCATGATATAATATAATTGTCAATTTTTAATCACGAAGGCGTTCGCATGGACGTCTTTTTGTTTTGTGGAGAAAAATCCTCTCTTTCGTTTTTTATTTCAGTCCATGTACATATTTTTTGGTTTCTTTAATTCGTCTACAATTCTCAGAATACCCTCATATTGAATACGAGCAGTAATATCATCTGTTTTCGTTTTTTTTATTCCAGTCATCAAGCAATTGATTCAAGTTTATTTTTTTCAAATTACCATCGACTGATTCCACTAATTCATCTAACTCTTTTTTTGGAATGGGATAGTAAGTATTGAGACCAAATATGGTTAGATAATGGTTATTTAACATTTCCCACAGAATAATTGAATCTTTTCTGTTTCCGTTGATGTACGACTGATGAATCTGGGCTTTCTTTTTTAATCCAAAATTTTGTCCATCAGTACAATACCAATTACTTATAACTTTCAGCTGAAATCTATTCAGTAAGTGTTGCTTCAAGATAATAGCTAATGTCGTTCTCAATACCAAATTCCTTAAAAATACCTTTAATCCAGACGGCTCTGTCATTCCGTCACCTCTTCTCTCAACACTTTTGACAACGCAGAACGGCTTGCGAGTAATAAGTCAAACGTTTGGTCTGGATTAAAAACCATTGCCTCAAAGTCGTTCTCGCATTTATCAATTAAATCACTTAGTCTATCTACTAAATTTTTGATTTCGCTTTTATTCATTCGTTCACCTCTTTAGGAAACTCCTCTCTCCAAGCCCAATCATGATCTTTACGTATTTCTTCCTCGGTTAGTTTGATATCTTCTCTTAAATAAAAATCAGTATCTATGATCTCTGAAAATCCAAGTTTTCCATTCTCTAACCTTGCTAGTGCAATATGTTTGTGTTCTATGTCACTATTAGGGTTAGGAATCTCAACAATGTACAGCTTCTCTTTTTTGACAGTGTAGCCAAACAAAATAGCAATAATAAAATCGTAGGCATGTTCTTTTGTCCATTTTGACAGATCCGAAGAAATAACAAAGTCATTGGTGCAAAGACTTTCACCGTAATTAAAAAGATCATCAATACTTCTAAAAACAAAATCTGCTTTATCATCTTTTTCCCACTTAATATAATATGCTTTGTGTTTCTCTATCCAATCAGCAACAAAACTCGGAATTTCTGGTTTTAGCAAATCCTTTTCTTGTAATACGCCTTGCTTGTGGCCAAGATAATAGCTAATGCTGTTATCAATACCAAATTCATTAAAAATACCTTCAATCCAGACCGCTCTGTCATGCTCTGGTAGCTCTCGCATTTTAGCAATAATATTTTTAAGGTATTTAGGTGACTGCTCTGCGTATCCGTCTGGTTTTATTTTTGTTCGCTTTAGTCATGATCAGCCTCCCGTACTGCTGCAAGTGTATCGGTGTCTATCATTTTGCAAATCTCCTCTCGTAATACTCAATGGCGCACTTAGATCCGTTTAGCTCTAAGTATCTGATATAATTCTCGGCATCTTGCCGCGTCGCAAAGGTATGCTCTGTAAATAAATTTTTATCAGTAACTGCATGGGTTGCTGTAATGCCTTTGTTGTAAACTCTCACAACGTGTTTTTTAGTAGTAGTCATGTGTCTCCAATCCATCAAGATAGCCTTGATTGACATAGTATGAACCAATCAAAACAGCGTCTGCTTCATCATCTTTGACCGATTTATTAAATTCTTGCTCCACTTTTGTTTTTGACTGTAATTTCATGGACTTCTTGCTTCGATCCTTATAACTAAATTTCCAGTACTTACGCCATGTCGACACATTGATAAAAGCGACGTTATCAGCTATCAAGCGTCCTAAGATGATACCAGTTACAATACCGATTTTAAGCATGGATTGTTGATTTGGACCCATAACCGAGTTTTTTTCGACTGCGATTGTGCTAAAGGAGCAATCGTATTTTTTTAATGCTCGTGACTGGATCAACCTTAATTTGCTAGCCATATAGCGTCCACGTTCAAAATAAGAGTCGCTCTTATGTTTTAAGACACCGCTCTGGATAAGGTCTGAGCCTTTAAATAAGGCCCAACCTGTACCAGATGTTGAGATGTCTAGCGATAATACTAGATTGCTCATTCAAGCACCCCGCGAATGCCAAGGGTTTCAAAAATATTCTTCTTGTTATCTTCGATAAAAGCAAATACTTTTATGATTTCATCTGTGTCTTTTTTGTGCTCCTTGGCAAAATATGATGATGTTAGGTTAATCATGTCATGAGGTTTTGCTTCTAGCGTTAGATCATAGACTATCTCAAATAATTCGCCGTCCTCGTCCAGCGATGGCTCATTGTCAATTTTTATAAACTCGCTAGTAAAACGCCATCTTTTATTTAAGTTACTCTCAATGACAAAGACTTTATTTAATCTATCTAAAATTAATATTGTGTCAGTTCCTGTTATTTTAATTTGTTCCATGTTTTTCACCTTTTTAAAATCCACACTCGCCCTAAAATTGTGTGTGAGCATTGGCAAGGACGAGTGTAGCAATTCTTCATATCATCAATCCTGTTAACTTGACGATATTGCAATTTTCCTTTCTCGCTCGGAAAATATTGATACTGCAAAGGCCGAGTCTCACTTTGCAATAGTTAGTTAAAAAATCATTACCCTTTGTGTTAATTGATTTGCCCTGCAATACTCGCAATGACCACAAGGCTTAGATTTTTCTATGCCTTTTTTAACATCATCTAAACGCTTGATGTTTTGCGCTAGGTTGTCTAACTCATTTTGCATAGCATCTACATTCTGGATTCTGATGGCTCTTGTATCTGGCGGTGTCTCTTTAGTCACTGCGTAAATGATTGGCTCAAACGGTTTATTGTATTCGGCTTCTAGCATGTTTTTGTAGGCAGCCATCTGCAAAATATAGCCGTAAGCCTCAAACCAGTAAACTCGCTCTTGACCATTCCAAATTTTGTCATCAATCGGCCCTTTAGTTGTTTTGATATCTACAAAATAGCCACGCTCAACATTTAGGCAGTCAATTTTACCTTTGAATTCCACACCACCAAGAAATCCTGTGATGGCAGCTTCCTTTTCTCCTTGGTAGATGGCCATAAAGTTACTGTCATTTTTAAGCGCCTCTATCATTTGGTCTGCAGCCAAGTAGTCTTTTTTTAATTGACCTTTTGTTGCTCCTCGTGTCGATAGCATAGCAGTTCTGTTGGCGTCAACAAAATTGGAATGAGCTTCTTCGCTCTCGAAGTAAGAGTGGACATAATTCCCAACGAGCAACGCAGTGTTATCTCTAGCATCAGTCCAATCCCCTCGTAATTCAGCAAGTGCCCTTGCCTCGCATTCGCTAAAACGCTTGTACTGACTAATAGACCAGTATCTGATAGCTGATTCACGACTATAATAGTCCTTTCCGAGCAAGTCTAAACTAGTCATCTAGCAACCTCTTAATCACTTCATCGATAGGTGTATCGTAAAAGACAAGCTCTTCCCCTTCCCTATTTCCAACGAATTGAATAACCACTACTTTTTCATCTAAATCGTCAAAATTTAAAGCAGATCTTTCCCAAACGCCAACAACATATTCTGGATTAATATAACATCCTTCAATTTTTACAAGTTTAATCACATTAAGTCTCCAATGTTATCAAAGAGGCTGCCCTCGCTAGCTTTAATTTCGCCAGTTTCCTGGTCAAAATCCGGAATTTCATCTGCCGGATAAGAGGGGTCTTCTAAAACCGTCTTATTTTCGTCTGTGAGCGTTTTTTCTGGCTCTGAATGTAAATCATCAGTTACATCTTTTAAATTGCTAGGAGCGTCCTTTTTTTCGTTCTGGTGACCAATTAGGTCGTCTAGACTGTTTGTTTCTGGCGGCGTGATGTCTTTAGGGTTAGAAACTCTCGAATCTTTATTATCTTCCTCGATGGCTTTCTGCATCTCAACTGATAAGGGCCCATATTTACTTAAAATATCTTTTAAAACAGTTTTTTGGGCCATTGCATCAAAATCTGTTTTCCATGGACCGCTAGCAAACGATTTTGAAAATCTCTTTCCATGCGCAGCTGCTTTTTCCGCTGACCAAAAAGAAACTTTCTCAAATCCGTTTAAGAGCTTGAAGGCTGCAAAATAACCTACAATCTCATCTTGTGGCTTACTGAAGTCGAGAACCAACTCCTCGAACAAAGGGTTGTAAGAAATCAATTGTGATTTATAGACAATGCCAGTATTAATATTCTTGTATTGTCCGCTTCGTTGTGCAAGTTGAATTAACCCTTTATATCCAAGCTGAAATTGCGCTTGGCCTTTGTAAGGCACGATATAGGCATAACCCAAGCTTTGTTGGATTGGAAGTTTTAATGTTGCGGCGGTCATCGCAGCTGTCATAATGCTTTCATTGCTAGCTTTAGCTAATAAATCGCTATTATTTACAATTCCTAGCAAACTCGCAATAAATTGAGTTGAATTATTCCCCAAAACTTCGCTAAACTTTTTTTGTACTACTGGTGCGTTAAAAAAATCTTTATGTGCTAATTGATTTGCCATTTCATTTCCTCTTTCTGTGTTTTAGTTGCCAATTCTCGGCTTTTAATCTATTGTTTTCCTGGCTTAGCGCTATGACCCTATTTTGTAGTTTGTCTATCTCTTGCCCTAGCAAAGCCTGTACCTCGAAATAGTTGCTTTCCCAGTCATCGCTAAAATTAAAATCATTGGATTTGTTCATATAGTCCCTCGACTGCCGCATGTATATCTGTCTGACCTGCGCCAAGATATGTTATTCCCGCTGCTAAAAAGACTTCTTGTGGACTTAGCATGCTGCCAAAAGTATCAATCGCCTGTTCAAGGTATATGCTAAAAACTTCAATTTCTTGTTTAGCTCTGATTTTTGCTTTTTCTGCTTCTTCTGGTGTCATATTTCCTCCTAAATCGCATATTTCTTACGCAACTGGCGTAATAGCATCATGTACTGTGATTTATCAACTAGCCCGAAATCAAGCAGCTTCTCACGCTCTTTGTGACTTGCCCGATGCCAGATAAGTGTCTCTCGATATTGTTTTGTCATAATCCATTCTCCTGTTTGTAGCGTTTTATTCTTAATTTATTAGCTTCTTCCGTTGTGATTCCAACGCCGAATGCAAAAAGATTGATCGGATTTAATACAGGCTCAACCCCGTTTTCCTCTCTCCTTTTTTGACAATACTCGACAAATCGGTTAAAGGTCTCTATGCTAGATTGTCTGCCATACATTTTATTGATTAAGGCATTAAATCCATCAAAAATCTCCTGCGCCATCTGACACCTCGCTTGGATTTACTTTTAAATCATCGTATGTCGGGCCTTGGTAGTCTGGATTTGACCAGCTAGGAACATTTGAGATAGTTGCATGTCGTTGTTCTTTGCTATCCTCAAATCTCTGCAACCTCTCTTTGACCTTCTCAATCGTCGTATCTCCAGCTTTATGCCACTCCACCAAAATTTTGTTGATATACTTCCAATTGATCTTGTTGTTTTCTACCGCTTCTCTTAAAGCAAGGTTAACAACATCAATCGGTATATTATCCTCGTGAATCCACTTTTGAATATCTTCTATTTCAAATGGCGATATCATTCTTCCGAAAGTTAGTTGAAAATTTTCAAAAAGCTTTTTTTCGTCCATAGCTCCTCCTGCTGTTGATGATGATGCTTATTGTCTGTTAGTCTTTATTATTATTTAGTATTTATTATTATTTAGTATTTATTAGTTGGCTAATTTGTTGATTAGCAAATTGCACATTAGCAAATTGCACATTAGCAAATTAGGTATTAGCAATTTTTTCTAGTTCTAAGTCCTGCTCTGCCTTCAAAGCATTGAATGCCTCATCGCTTATTTTTCTGTCAGAACAGAACCTATATGTTTCGGTACCATATCGCCCACCAAATGATTTTCTATAAGTTCTGATATACTTGGCATTCTCTAACGCTTTTAACTGGCTTCTGATTGCAGATTCGCTATCCTTACAACGTCTAGCGAGTTCTTCAGGATAAACTCTCCACTCGTCTGCATTACTCAAAATGGTTAGCAGCAGTCCTTTTTCCTTATTGAAAAGTTCTTTGTCCTGAATAAATTCATTGCTAACAGCTGTGTAACTACCTGTTAATGTCTTGAAAAATGTACTGCATTAGCTGACCACCTTTCCTCCAGAACGCTTCTCGCTCCATCCTTTACTGTTTTCTAAAGCCACTTCTCTAAAAATTCTTCGCTTATTCTCTGGGGAATTGTGTTTTTTAATGACTTCGTGTTGAATTCTAGCGATGAGTGCTAAGATAATTGTTGTTACTAATAAAAATAAGTCTAATTTGCTCATGTTATGCTCCTTTTTCATATCCACTGGTTCGTAAAAATCTATTAACATCTGCTAGGTCATATAGTACTTTGCCGTTTTCTGATGACCTTTTAAAGTTAAATTTCCCTTGTTCTCTCCACTGGGTCAATTTGGTTCTTCCCCATCCTGTTTCTTTCTCCAACCGCTTCATGGTAACCCACTCAATTGACTTAGAGTTTTCGGATTGGGCAAGTTTTAGCGCTTCTCTGTTTAGAGAAATCAAGTCTGCAAGCAGTTCCTTTCTGAAATTAGGGCCGAATATTTCAATGGCCATAGTTTTTCCCTCTCTCATGTGTTATAATTAAGTAAATGATTTTTGTTTAGAGTCCGATTGCCGTCGGACTTTTTTTGTATTCTCACATGTGATTCCTTTCTATGAATTTTCGTATGCTATCCCATAGATAATTCTTTACTCTCTTTAAAAAGATAGACGATATCAAATTCTGGAAAAAAAGTTCGTTGAACTTTCAAGGCTTCCCCAAATTTAAAATCAGAGTTACCGTTAATTTTTTCGCGAACTGTTTGAGCTTTTAATTGTAAACAGTCGGCAATATCAACTAATGAGACACCTTTTTCTTTTCGAATATATTCAATATTTTTCATATCATTCCTTTCTAATACGATTTTTCGTATATTGTTTTATTTTAAAAAGCTGTCGTTTCCTGAAGCTTGATTTAATTATATATGATTTTTCGTATATAGTCAACTGTTTTTTTAGATTTTTTATTATTTTTTTGTCTTGAAATATGATTTTTCGTATGTTATTATATAGTAGAAAAAGAAAAAGGAAATTTAAAAAATGGACGAAAAAGATTTAAAGAGGATTATCGAAAGTAGATATAATAGCGTTAGAGCCTTTGCTATTGAAAATGATATTCCATACACAACCATGCGTTCTATTTTAGAGCGCGGTGTAATGAATGCAAAAGCAGAAACCATTTTTAAAATCTGTGACATTCTAGGAATTAACCCGGAAAGTTTTGCTGAAGAAAAACCCGATTGGCAGTCTACCATCGACCTATCAAACCTCCGCGAACGTGTCGTGATGTTTGATGGAAAACCTTTATCTGACACAGACGTAGAAAAAATCGAAGCTATTATTAAATTGTCTTTAGGAGTTGGGAATGGTGAAGATAAATGAAATACTTAGTCAGTACAACATCAAGTTATTTGAATTCCCTGAAACGATGTGGGACAGGCCAGGATTTTACTATCCAGACAAGCGGATAATCTACATCAATCAAAATCTATCACAAATAGAAAAAGAAAAAGTTATTTTACATGAGTTAGGTCATCTTGAACACGACCCTAAACAGTATCAAAGATTGCTACTAAAATACGAAAACCAAGCCGATCGATTTATGATTAGGGAATTGATAAAGAATTACTTATCATCGCACGATATAGTCGATTTTAATTGGTTGCAGTTTGCTACAGCATATAAAATATCTACGACTTGGGGACAAGAAATGATACAAGACGAATTTAGAAAAATAGTGGGGATGTAAAAAAGATATATGATTTCTTTTAACCGAAAAAATGATTTAGGAATAACGGACAATAAAAAAATTATTATTGAATCTCTTAAAGGTATTAGCATTAAAAAATTTAGACTCATTAAAAATCAGGAGTTTCTTCTTGGAAAAAACATAACTGTAGTATCCGGACGAAACGGAACAATGAAATCAACCATAATGGGGCTAGTGGCTCACCCGTTTGAGACCAACGAAGTATCAATCACAGGTGAAATCATGAAAACCTCATTTAGTGAGGTCTTCAAACTCTCCATAAAAAAGGACATACCATACGAATATGATATAAAAATGGATATTATTCATAATGGTAAAACTGAGCATATTGCCGAACCAGTCAAAATGTACAAGAGGTCAGATAGATTTCGATTAGTACCCAGCGGCAGTGCTAAAGGAGATGGTTTCTTTAATTTACCCTCAGTCTATTTAAATTTAAAAAGATTATACCCACTAGTTGATATTGAAGATAAAGATATTTCAGAACTTAATTTGCGTTATTCAGAGAGAGAAAAACAATTTATCTCCAAATTTTATGAGCGAATATTTGGTAAAACTGAGTTTTCAACCTTTCAAACTTATAAAACTGATAAATCAAAAGTGAGTAAAACACCTATTGGCCCTGGGACTGAAGCAACTTACGATATAATGTCAATATCATCTGGAGAAGATAATCTTAGTTCGTTCCTAAAAATTTTGCTCTCCTTTATGAGAGTAGCTGAAAAAAAAGAAAACAAAAAATCTTTAACAGGGCTCCTTTCTATTGATGAATTTGAAGCTAGTCTACATCCAATTGCACAATTGAATTTATTTAATTTTTTAATGGAATGGTCCGCCAAATACAACGTTCAAATTGTTTTAAATACTCATTCATTATATCTAATTCAAGAAGTAATGAAAAAACAGACACTCATTGATAACAATTCAATTTGTATCAACTTCATAACAAATAGATATTCAAGCGATTTGCAAATATATAGAAATCCAACTTTTAAATTTGCTAAGGAAGAATTAACGTTAACATCTGAACATCATACGGATACATTAGTAAAAGCAAAAATTTTATGTGAAGATTTAGTTGCAGAACAATATTTAAAAAAAATTATGACCTCTCAAATTTCAAAGAGATGTGAATTCATATCAAATGTATCTGGGGGTACTGGGGCAAGCTGGCCAACATTAAAAGCTCTAGCAAAAAATGGATATGCATTACTTTCTGATTCGATGGCTCTATTAATTTTTGATGCGGATATAAATGAGTCACAAATTGGTAATACGAAATACAGTAGAATTTTATTTATCCCCTCCATTTCCGAAAAAAAACTTCCATTAGAAAAAGAAATTGTAAACTATATTCTTAATTTGAGTGCAGATGATAACTTTTTTAAAACTGTAAACAAATCAAAAGATATGTTCAAACAAGAATTTTCACAATTGAAAATTCCGTTAACAACTGAAAATATTGAAACTGAGAATGTTAATTGCTATAAAAGGTGGTTTGAAAATTGCCCCAAAATACAGCGAAATAAATATCGAGATTATATGATACAACAAAATAAAGATGTATTTGACAAATTTAAAAATGAATTGAAAAAAACTCTCAATGAAATTTTTGAAGAAAACGGAGTTCCGGGGATTTAATAATACTGGCCAAAATTTTAAAAATAATATATTCTATATAGAAAGGAGGAATAACATATGAAAAACATAAGTCCATTAAGATACCCAGGTGGAAAATCTCAAGTTTACGACTATGTCAGGGAGCTAGTTTTGGCTAATAACACAACAACCTATATCGAACCCTATATGGGAGGAATGGGAATAGCTTTAAGGCTACTCTTAAATAAGGATGTAAAAAAAATAATGGTAAATGATTTCGATAAAGCTATCTATGCCTTTTGGTATTCGGTGTTAAATTATACCGATCAACTAATCGAAAAAATCGAAACTACTCCTATTACTATCGAAGAGTGGAAAATTCAAAGAAATATCCAAAACAATAAAGATAATTGCGATGACTTGTTATCCCTTGGTTTTTCAACGTTATTCCTCAATAGAACAAATCGCTCAGGTATCATAAAAGCGGGTGTAATCGGTGGTCTAAAACAAAACGGAGATTATAAACTTGATTGCCGCTTCAATAAAGAAAAAATTATAGAGAAAATTATACTAATTGCATCTATGAAAAAACGCATTAAGCTTTATAACATGGATGCTGAAAAGTTTGTCCGATTAAATATTTCTAAAACAAAAAATTCTTTTACATTCTTTGATCCGCCTTATTATAAAAAAGGGCCAGGATTATATACAAACTTTTATAATCATGAGAATCATCTCAGCTTGGCCGAAACTATAAAAAAATATATGTCTAATAAAAAATGGATCCTTACATATGATGTCTCAGAAGAAATCTTAAAAATGTATAACGACTTTCGAAATGAAAAGTATTATCTGAATTATTCAGTGACAAAACCTAGTAAAGGAATTGAATATATTTTCTATTCTGAACAACTAATTGTTCCACTAGAAACACAACATTTGCAAAAAGCTCAATAAAAAAGCCTCACGCTCTCAAAGTTTGGCGACTCTGAGCGTGAGGCAAATCCTGTATAGTAAAAACCTGCTTTGCAGTAGGTCTCTTTACTATGCTTATTTTATCAAATTTGGAGATAGTAGGCAATGAAAATTGAATCATATAAAAAGAAAAATGGCGAAACCGCTTATAGATTTCTTTTGTACACTGGATATGTTAACGGTAAAAGAAAATATATTAGGAGATCTGGATTCAAAACAAGGCAAGCTGCTAGAACTGCATTGATCAATCTACAAAGTGAAATTAGTGAGCCTAAAACTAGCATGACATTTGGAAAATTGACAAAACAATGGCTTAAAGAATACGAAAAGACCGTCCAAGGAAGCACATACTTAAAAACTGAAAGAAATATAAATAATCATATTTTACCAAAACTTGATAAAGTAATGATTGGAGATATTAATCCGCTACTTATCCAGAGATTAACTGAGGAATGGTGTGATCATTTAAAATATGGTGGTAAAATACTAGGACTTGTTAGAAACATTCTAAATCTAGCAGTTAGGTATGGGTATATTAGTAACAATCCAGCACTACCGATTACACCACCAAAATTAAAAAGAGAACGAAAAAAAGATAATAATTTTTATACTCTTGATCAATTAAAAGAATTTCTTAAATTAGTCGATGAAACAGATGATATTGAAAAGATAGCTTTGTTTAGACTGCTTGCATTCACTGGAATACGAAAAGGGGAGCTTCTGGCACTGACTTGGGACGATTTAAATGGAAATACCTTGTCAATAAATAAAGCTGTCACACGTACTCAAATAGGGCTAGAAATTGACGTTACTAAGACTAAGTCTAGCGATAGATTAATCAGCTTAGATGATGAGACTTTGGAAATTTTACAAGAACTTCACGAAACTTTTCCTACTTCTACTCTTATGTTCCAATCCGAATCAGGTGGAATTATGACACCTAGCCTGCCCCGTAAATGGCTATTACAAATTATCAAAGGAACAAACTTACCCCAGATTACAATTCATGGATTTAGGCACACTCATGCTAGCTTATTATTTGAATCAGGTTTGTCATTAAAACAGGTTCAGCACAGACTCGGGCATGGTGACTTACAAACGACTATGAATGTATATACCCATATCACACAATCGGCAGTTGATGATATTGGAACTAAATTCAATCAATTTGTTACAAGTAAGCAACTAAATTGACAACTAAATTGTCTTAATCACTTATTTAATACTGTTTCAATAACTCCCACCAGCTCCATCAATACTTACCGTAAGTTATCATAACTTACTAAAACCTTGTTAAATCAAGGTTTTTTTCTTTTTGTCTTGTTCGTGGGTTACCGTAAGTTTCTATTTTATTGACAACTAAAAGAGAGCCAAAAATCTTTTAAGAGCAGCTTAAGTTTTCTCTTTAGCTAATCTTACGTTTACTTTTTTCTAACAATTTTCCTACTCTCTTCCCTGACAGTACATTACCAACTCTTTTTCGGATAATTGCCCTGTATTGCCTGTAATGTAGCTACCTTTTACTGCTGCTTTATAGATATCATCTGTTATGATATTGTGCTTCTTTACAAAATTTCAATAATTTAATTATTCCAAAAGCTACATTTCTTTAATTTTTTAAAAACACTTTATTAATTTAATTACAAAAACATTTGACTTTTGACAGATTTTGAGTTAGACTAACATTGTGATAAGGAAAATATCACAAAAATAACGACGGACAAAGGAACCGTTGGAAATGGAGGACACTTATATGACACAAGCTTGTAAGAAATTTATGGTTTCTACAATGGCTGCCCTAGCTTTGGCAGGAGTCTGCCTAACAGCTTCAACCCACATCAGCAAAGCTGATGACTATGTTTATGGTGACGTGGAATATCTTTTAACGCCTAAGCAAGAAGGATACGACGATTTGGTGTCATTCTTGGAGAGTCTAGGTCTCAGCCATTTTGACGCAACTCTTTATTCGGACTCTATGGCTGGTCAAGATTACAAAAAGCTACTAGCTGACTTTAAGGGTAAAACTCGTAGTGAAGTTATTTCTGCAGTTCTATCTGAATTAGCTAAATTTTATAACGACTATTCCCCTTTTTAATTAAATAACATGATAAGTTATCATAGATCAAAACCGCTCGGACAACCTTCCGAGCGGTTTTAGTTTGATGAAGCTTGACCTTATCATTAAAAACAGTCAAGCGGCTTTGAACTGCACCCCAAAAGTTAGACAGAAACACTAACGATTGGGGTGCGGTTCACTTAGTGGTCTACTTTTTATCTAACAAGAGCTTTATTAGCCTACTATCACTGGCTAAAACTTGTCATGACTTTTTTTAAGATAAGTAAACCAAACATAAAAACCAAACATTATCGCTTATTTTAATAAAAAAATCATTTTTAAAACACAAAATACGAACATTAAACAAAAGATAAATCTAAATAGTTTACAATTTATGGTTGTTTTCATATAATTTTCATGAAAGGAGGGAAATATATGAAAAAATCTATATTGATAAGTTGTACACTATTAGCCAGTCTCTTATTAACTGGCTGTCACCCATTGTCTTTGCAGCTAGCTGAGGCTGTTCAGGAAAAGCCTATCCAAGCGGTTACGGTAGAGGATTTGACCAGACATGGCATTGCCGAATCCTTGAAAGCCTACCTACAGACGATGGGCTTAACCAATGAAGAAGCTATGCAACAATACGAGGAGGTCCTTTCTGATGAGGTCATTAGCTATTTTAGTAGCTAATAGCAGAATTTACTAACAAAACCAGCTTAAAGCAAAAGCCAGAACCTTTAATGACTAATAGGTCTGGCTTTTTTGACTATTTAAATAGGTTGCTTATTTTATAGGGCTAAGTGTGCACCTCCTACAACAACTCCTCAATAAGCGTTGATAAGCTGTCAGTCTCTATTTCAGGAGTAATCTCAGTTACTCTGATCCCTGCTACTGCTCGCTCTACCAACCCGTCGACATCAAAGCGAGACTCATATCGTTCAACATTTGCTAGCTTGGGATTGGTTTTGGGACGATCAGGAGCAAAAATGGTACAGCAGTCTTCAAAGGGCTGAATGGAAATATCAAAGGTGTCAATTTGCTGAGCGATGTCAATGATTTCTAGCTTATCCATTGCTACAACTGGTCTGATAATCGGAGTTGAGGTGACTGCATTAATAGCCTGCATGCTCTCTAAGGTCTGGCTTGCAACCTGTCCTAAGCTTTCACCGTTAATAATCACTAAAGCCTTTCGTTTCTCACGAATAGCATCTGTGATCCGTAGCATGAAGCGTCTAGTAAGCGTCATCAAATAGGCTTCGGGTGCCTTATGCTTGATCTCCTCTTGAATCTCGGTAAATGGAACCTCGATAAATTGTATATTACCTCCAAAACGCGTTAAGCGCTGCGTTAGATCCTTGGCTTTTGCTAGTGCACCAGGACTGGTATAGGGTGGGCTTGCAAAATGCACTGCCTCAATCTCAACACCTCGTTTCAGGGACAGATAGCCCGCAACTGGTGAATCAATGCCACCTGATAGCATCAGCATTCCCTTTCCTGAAGCTCCAACCGGCAGGCCTCCAGCCCCCCTTATGTCTTCGTAAGACAGATAAGCAGCCTCATCACGAATTTCGACCTTTAGGGTAACATCAGGATTTTTCATCTGTACCTTGATATGCGGCAAAGCCTCAAATACGGCTGCTCCTAGAGTGTGATTGAGGTCTCGGCTATCGAGCTCAAACTGATGGTCACTACGCTTGCTTGATATTTTAAAGGTTAGCCCTTCATGATATAAGGAGCTCATGATCTCCTGAACTGCTGCTATCAGTACAGGAACACTTTTTTCAACTTTATAGACAGGAGATAGGCCCTGAATGCCAAACACTGGCTTTAAGGCTTCAATCACAGACCTATCATCTGCGCCATTAAGCAAAACATGGGTCCTATCTCGAGTTGATCTGACTGTCACCTCAGGATAGGCAGAAAGTACATCTTGAATATTAGCTTTTAGCCGATTAATAAACCGCATACGGTTTTTTCCCTTAGTCGATAGCTCCCCATGGCGAACCATTATTTCTGAATATTTCATATTATCTAACCTTTTGTGTTTTTTCATAAATCTGTTTAAAAATTGTTAAAAATTGCTCAACCTGTCCCATGTCATTATCATCATCTAGGCTGATACGGACTGCTGTTTGAGCCAATTTTGCTGGAATTCCCATTGAGACTAAGGTTCCTGCTGGCTTTCCAGCCTTTGATGAGCAGGCACTCGTTGTTGATATGTAAATCTCATGCTTTTCAAATGCGTGCACAATGACCTCTCCACGAACGCCCTTTATACCAAAGGTCAGAATATGAGGAGCAACATCATCTATCCCGGAAAAGAGAATGGTATCCTCATAGGCCTGCAAGGCTTGATAAATAACCTTTTTCATAGCTGCTATCCTTGCTTGAGAGCTATCCTGTCTTTCTGTGATGATCCTTAAAGCCTTGGCCATGCTTGCAATAGCTGCCACGTTTTCAGTTGTCGAGCGTAGCTCATCTTCTTGACCGCCACCGACCAATAAGGGAGTGATTCGCTTTCCTGATTTTTTATAAAGAAAGCCAACGCCACGAACAGCATGAAATTTATGACCGGAAAAGGAAGCTAGGTCAACACGCGCGGTTAAGTAAGCCTCAACAGGAAGCTTGCCAATAGCCTGAACAGCATCGACATGAAAGGTAATGGTAGGCTTATCAGCCAAAAGCTCTGATATAGCTGCAATCGGCTGAATTGACCCAATCTCATTGTTAACCGCCATAATGGAAACTAATATGGTATCCTTTCGGATTAAGGCAGCTAGCTTTTCGACATCAACGACTCCCTTATCTGTGACAGGAGCGTAAGATAGCTCAAAGCCTTGACTTTCTAGCCATTTGGCACTTTCTCTGACAGCTGGGTGCTCAATGGCTGAGACAATGATGTGCTTACCAAAGTGAGATTTTTCAAAGGCAATCCCCTTGATAGCCCAATTGTCGCTTTCCGTTCCGCCAGAGGTAAAGAAAATCTCTTTGGCCTCTACACCAAGTAAGGCCGCTATTTGCTTGCGCGAAGCCTCCAATATACGACTGGCATTGGCTCCTAATTGATGGAGACTAGAGGGATTGCCATAAATCTTACTGGCCACTTCCTGATACGTTTTAAGCGCCTCCTCGTAAGGCTTGGTAGTGGCTGCATTATCAAAATAAATCATGTGTCACCTTCATTTTTATTCAATACTTTATTTTATCACAAATTTGATGAAATGAAAAAAGACATCTTTTTGCAGGATAGGACATCTCTGTCCTAGACATAAGGTAAACCGTTGACTTGATTTTTGTTCTAGATTATACTGATAGATGATAGAGCTAAAACTGAAATGCCTGTTAGCCATTAAAGGCCTAAAGCATTTGGCTTTAGCTAGCCTATGACTCGTTAAAGGAGATATTCTCATGTCATCACATTATTCACGTCAACAAAAGCCTAAAAAATCAGCAAGCATTCCAACAAAGCATATCAAAACTGGCTTTACCGCCCTTCAAAAAACCATCGCCTTAGTTGGTAGCGTTCTGAGTATTGTTGTAGCAACAATCACTATTAATCGAGCTCTACAGCCATCAAATGAGCAACCTAAAAATGATTCTTCTCCATCATCAACATCAACGATTGTGAAAATTATTGAAAAGGATTCGTCACACTCAAATAAAGAAGAGACTGACAAGACAGAGGCTAATTCTGAATCTAACGATACTCAGCTGTCAAACACCACTCCTAGCTCAGCTGATACTGCTGCTAAGGATACAGAAAAACAACAGAATACCGAGACAGAAGCACCAACTGCCAATCAACCCGCAGTTAATGAGCCAGCTCCTAATAGCACAAGCAATCCATAGCACAAAACACGATAACAGACAATTCAGATAAGCTCTGAACTGTCATGTTATCGTGTTTTATCATATGCTATTATCTCATGGTAACAAACTCTTCAGCACCTGTGGGATGAATGGCAACAGTATTGTCAAAATCAGCTTTAGTAGCCCCCATTTTAATGGCAACAGCAAAGCCTTGAATCATCTCATCGACGCCATAACCAATTCCATGCAGACCAACGACAGTCTCTTCTTCTCCTGCAACAACCAATTTCATTAGACAGGGCTGGCGGTGACTGGTAATAGCTGTATACATAGACGTAAATTGTGATTGATAGACACGAACAGCCTCCTGCCCATAGGCTTGAATAGCTGCCTCTTCTGTTAAGCCAATCGAACCAATTGGCGGATGGCTAAAGACAACTGTCGCAACCTTGTCATAATCAAGCTTTTCATTGGCCTTATGATGAAACAAACGCTCTGCTAAGCGACGACCTGCTGCGACAGCAACTGGGGTCAAAGCAAGCTTTCCATTCACATCACCAACAGCATAGATGCCCTCGGCAGACGTGTTTTCATAAGCATCAGTAGCAATATAGCCCCTCTTATCCAGCTCAACTCCTGTATGCTCCAAGCCAAAGCCTGTCACATTTGGCTTGCGGCCAATTGCCCAAATCACTTGGTCCACTTCAAGCCTACGACCGTCGGACAAATGCACTTGAAGAGAGCCATCATTAGCCTTGGTAACCTTAGTAACATTGGCATTGGTATGCAGCCTTGGTCCAGATACCTTCATCTCATCGACCAGAACCTGAATAATATCCTGATCAAAGGTCCTCAGTGGCCTATCATAGCGAACCAACAAATCCGTCTGAGAACCTAAGGCATTGAGCACTCCTGCAATCTCAACAGCAATATAGCCAGCACCGACAACTGCTGTTCGTTTTGGAATATCATCTAAAGCAAAGAAACCATCTGAGCTAATCCCCAGCTCAGCTCCTTCAATGTCAGGAAAAATAGGCTGACCACCAGTAGCGATTAAAATATGGGGGGCTGTATAGGTCTTACCTGCAATGTCAACCGTATGCTGATCAATAAATCGTGCATAATCATAAATACGATCAACCCCGTTATGCTCAAAGCCCTTCTCATAAGAGGCATGAATACGATCAATATAGGCCTGACGATTGCTTTTTAAGGTTTTAAAATCAAACCTATCCTCTAATACCGTAAACCCGTAATCCTTCGCATAGGTATGAATCGTTTCTGCTACCTGTGCGCCATACCACATGACCTTTTTAGGCACGCAGCCCAAATTAACACAGGTCCCTCCAATAGCCTTGCCCTCAGCTAATAGGACCTTAGCACCGTACATTGCTGCACGATTCGCCGAGGCAATCCCAGCGCTCCCACCACCAATCACAATATAATCATACTGAATTGCCATTAATTTACCACCTTTACTCTTAATGCTTGCCTCAATAGATTTGTTATTAAGCTATCATTATTGCTTTATTTTAATCTACTGTCATTTGACTATAACATAAAATAACTTGTGTCTCAAATCCCTGCTACGACAAAAAAAGATTGTGATAAGCATCAACAATCCTTTCTTCTCTTAATCCTAAGCCAGCTTAGCTCTACTTGGCCAAATCCTTCAATGGTGCAAATACAATCCGTTCAATATCATTAACATAGATGGAAAGAGCCTGCTGGGCGTTAAAATACCCTTTTAATAGGTCATTGGCCTCAATTTTTTGGCTGAGAGCCTGAATATCTGCCTGCTCTGTCTCTGTTGGTAGCTGACCGGTCTGCATAAGCCCCTGCAATTTTTCTTGCACAGCAACAAACTCATCAAATAGCTGACTGGCAGCCTCATCTGCCTTAATCTCTTCTCTGGCTTCCAAGGCCTTGCGGTACTCTGGGAGCGCACGAACAGCTCGCTCAAGCTTATTGGCATAATCATAAATATCTTGGGACATCTGGATCTCCTTTTATCATTTATTATTCCTATCATATCACAATATCAAGCCATTTGTCGCTTAAAAATGATGAACATAGTCACAATAGGCAAAAAAGGCCTGCTTTAAATCGGTCATATTATCCGATGGAAATTGCTCCAAAATCTCTTTTGTGATGACAGTTGCTACAACATTCTCCATCACGACACCGGCAGCTGGCAGAGCCGTAGGATCAGAACGCTCAACAGTAGCCTTGTAAGGCTCGTGCGTCTCAGTATCCACAGACATTAGGGGCTTGTAGAGGGTGGGAATCGGCTTCATCACCCCTTTGACAACAATAGGCTGACCAGTAGTCATACCTGCCTCAAAGCCACCTAATCGATTTGTTCGACGACTATAGCCGCTGGTCTCATGCCAAATGATTTCGTCCATGACCTGCGAGCCCTTCTGGTAGCCCATATCAAAGCCCATACCAAATTCGACCCCTTTAAAGGCGTTAATAGACAGGACCGCCTGCGCGATTTTGGCATCTAATTTGCGATCCCATTGAACGTATGAACCTAAGCCTGCTGGTAAACCATAAATGATTGTTTCAATAATACCGCCAAGCGTATCCCCTTCTTTTTTGACTTGATCAATATGGGCCTTGATAGTCGCCTCCTGCTTAGGATTGACAATAGATAAATCAGAAGCCTCTGCTGCTTTTTTGATGTCTGTAAAAGGCATCGCCTCAGGCACAGCTACCTCAATACCACCAAAAACCAGGACGTGATTAGCAGTTTCGATCCCAAGCTCAGTAAGGACTGCCTTAGCAACTGCACCAACTGCCACGCGCATCGCTGTTTCTCTGGCAGAGGAGCGCTCAAGCGCATTTCTTAAATCATCAAAGCGATATTTGATCCCCCCGACCAAGTCAGCATGACCAGGGCGTGGATGAGTGATTTTACGCTTGAGCTTGATTTGCTCTTCAACAGCCTCAACAGCCATGATGTCTAGCCATTTTTGATGGTCTTTGTTTTGAAGGGTTAATGTGATCGGTGCGCCAGTCGTTTGACCATGACGAACACCCGAAGAGATATGCACACGATCTGATTCAATACGCATGCGTGCTCCACGACCATACCCTCCCTGCCGACGCTTCAGCTCCTTATTAATAAGCTCAGCTGATAATGCTAAGCCTGCAGGAATTCCCTCTATAATGGCTGTCAAGGCTTGCCCATGAGACTCACCTGCTGTTAAATACCTCATTATTCCTCCATTTATCAATTATAGACATAAAAAGCAAAAAGGCTGCCCTTCTCTAGACAAATAAAAGACATTATTCTAGACTATCCAGAAGAATAATGTCTGTTATCATATCTTATCAATCCTCAGATTCCAAAATATGAAGAATCCTTTTCATATCAGCCAAGGAAACCTGCCCTGGTGCGCTGGCTTGATCCAAGGATACAAAAGTCCACGAGGAGCCTACAACATCACCCGCCAAGCGTGATAGTCTGCCCAGCCTTCCCATTGACATGGTTGCAAATTCCTGCTCTGGGTTAAGTGTTTTAAAGCCTCTGGAATAATTCATCAAATCCAAAACGTCCTGCTCGCTCTGTGGCATGACAGCAATCTTGACAACGCGAGGAGCCAGCTTAGTCATCTCCGAAAAAGCCTCCATCAAATTTTCAGGCGTCTCATCAAAATTGTGATAAGACAAGACAAGATTCGGAAAGTCAAGCATTTCATGAAAGACAGCCTTGTGACTAAAGTATTCAAAGTCAATATAGTCAGGATTATAAATCGCATTGATCTCCTTGATCAAATCAACATATTCCTGATCAGAAAGCGTGATATGCCCTCCTTCTTGACTTGTACGAAGGGTAAAAATAATCTCTCTACCTGCAAATTTTTCAAAAATGGCCGGCGCTACAGAAACAATGTCCTCCTTAGGAAGAAAGTCTGCTCGCCACTCGATTAAATTAACATCTTGATATTTAGAAACGTCGATAGATTGAGCCTCTTCAACATTTCTTGGCATGACTGGTGCTACAATTTTCATTCTCGTACCCTTATAGTAAATACCTTTAAATAATTACTTCTTTCATCTGCTTTATTGATAGTAAAATCACTTGGAAGCTGCTCAAGTGTCATCTGAGCTAATGGCCTGCCTCCCAATCCTTTGATAATTTGCTTTTTAAACTGGTTAACAGTCATATTGGCAGCATTTGTTGAAGCGATAATTGTTCCCTTGGGGTTCAATAGGTCTAGAGCCTCAGCGATTAATTGATGGTAGTCCTTGCTCACTGAAAACGTCTGCTTTTTGTGTCTAGCAAAGCTTGGTGGATCAATGATAATAAGATCAAAAGAAAGCTGCTTTCGCTTAGCATACTTAAAATAGTCAAAAACGTCCATAACGACCAGCTGATGACTTGATAGGTCCAACTGATTTTGAATAAAATGAGCCTTTGATAACTCTATGGAGCGCTTTGCCAAATCAACAGAGGTTGTCTCAACTGCACCGCCCATTGCCGCAGCTACAGAAAAAGCTGCTGTATATGAAAACAGGTTTAAAACAGTCTTTCCAAGCGCCAAGCCGTCCACCAGACCTCGTCTAACCTCATGCTGATCAAGAAAGATCCCTGTCATCAAGCCATCATTTAAAAATACCTGATAGGCTACGCCATTTTCTAAAATGGTAAAGGTATCAGGAGCAAACGCGCCATACAAATGAGCCGTCTCCTTATCTGGTCCCTTAAAGCGAATCTTTTCATAAGCTCCCCTGACCTCAGGAAAAACCTCTCGAAAAGCCTGAATAATAAGCTCCTTTTCTTGATAAACAAAGACATTATACCAAGAAAATAAAGCAAAGTCCTTATAGAGGTCTATGGTTAGTCCTCCAAAATCATCACCGTCTTGGTTAAAAAGACGGTAAGCATTTGTCCATTCAGACGCGGCAAAATGCTCTCTTTTCTTCTTAGCTGTCTTAAATAAGGTCACAAAATAAGAAACCGACAATTTCTTAACAGACCTTCCTAGATACCAGCCTACTCCCTTATGTTGCTTTGAAAGGTAAGCTGTGCCGATAAGATGATGAGATGAATTAACAAGCTGCACTAGTTGATTGTCCCAAATAGTGCCATCAAAATCCTTTTCATCTAGTAATTGTATCCCTGCTGCTATCTTGCGTTCAACAAGGGGATTAATACAGACCTTATTCATAGTTTCTATTATAACAAAAACTATTAAAAAATCATACTAGATTTAAACTTATTGCAAGCATTAGCTCCATATTTTTGGTATAATTTAATCTGAGATTTTATTTGGAGATTATATCTTTTAGGAAAAAATGATAAGGAAGTTCTTACTGTGAAGAATTTTAAAACATTTATCACAAGCTTTATCAATACAAGATTAGGCTTTGTGCTAACGCTTCTCTTCTGCTTTTGGATAAAAACCCTATGGGCTTACCATGCTGACTTTTCACTAGATTTGGGAAATGCCTATCAGGTCTTTCTAACAATTATTAACCCAATCCCTCTAGCTTTGTTACTATTGGGATTTACCCTTTATATCAAGAATACTAGGGCCTTTTATATCAGCTCTTGGATCGTCTATATTATCCTTAACCTCTTGTTAATATCAAATTCTATTTATTACCGAGAGTTTTCAGATTTCATTACGGTTAGTGCTATGCTAGCCAGTAGTAAGGTTTCTGCTGGTTTAGGAGACTCTGCTTTAAACCTTTTGCGCATTTGGGATATTGTTTACGTCCTTGATTTTATCATTCTGATTAGTTTATCAGTAACTAAGACCATCAAAAAAGACCCGCGTCCTTTTAACAAGCGGGCTTCCTTTGCTGTTACAGCACTGTCTTGCTTGCTCTTATCTATTAATCTGTTTCTTGCAGAGATTGACCGTCCAGAGCTTCTAACCAGAGGATTTTCAAATACCTATATCGTTAGAGCGCTTGGATTGCCTGCTTTTACCATTTACAGCGGTAACCAGACCTATCAAGCACAAAAAGAGCGTAACGGAGCAACAGCTGAAGAATTGGTCGATGTTAAGCGCTATGTCAAGGACCACTACGCTGCTCCTGATCCCCAATATTTTGGAATTGGTAAAGGGAAAAATGTCATCGTGATCCACTTGGAAAGCTTCCAACAATTTCTTATTGATTACAAGCTCAAGGATAACGACAAGGACTATGAGGTCACACCTTTTATTAATTCCCTCTACCATTCTAATGCCACACTGGCCTTCTCTAACTTTTTCCATCAGGTCAAGGCTGGAAAAACATCTGACGCAGAAACCATGATGGAAAATTCATTATTTGGCTTAAACAGTGGTTCTTTTATGGTAAATTATGGCGGTGAAAACACTCAATTCGCCACACCATCAATCCTAGCACAAAATGGCGGCTATACTAGCGCTGTCTTTCATGGGAATGTTGGAACCTTCTGGAATCGTAATAATGCTTATAAGCAGTGGGGGTATCATTACTTTTTTGATTCAAGCTATTTTTCAAAACAGACTGATAAAAACTCTTTCCAGTATGGCTTAAATGACAAATACATGTTTAGGGATTCTATCAAGTACCTTGAGCAGCTTCAACAGCCCTTCTACACTAAGTTTATTACTGTCAGCAACCACTACCCTTACACCAGCCTTAGAGGTGAAAGCAGCGAAGAGGGCTTTCCACTAGCCAAAACCGATGATGAAACCATTAATGGTTATTTTGCTACAGCTAACTACCTAGATTCAGCCTTGAAATCATTCTTTGATTATCTCAAGGCGACAGGTCTTTATGACAATTCTATCTTTGTTCTATATGGTGACCACTATGGTATTTCTAATTCCAGAAATGTCAGCCTGGCGGAATTACTAGGTAAAGACCCCGAAACCTGGTCCGAATATGACAATGCAATGCTCCAGCGTGTACCATATATGATCCATATTCCAGGCTATACCAATGGCGGGATCAAAGAAACCTTTGGTGGAGAAATTGATGCCTTACCAACCTTGCTGCATATCCTGGGTATTGATACCAGCAAGATGGTTCAACTAGGACAGGACCTCTTATCGCCACAAAATAGTCAAATCGTAGCGCAGAGAACCTCTGGAACTTATATCACGCCAGACTACACTAGCTATAGCGGTCGCCTTTATAACACTCAAACAGGCTTGGAAATTACAAACCCTGATGAGATGACAATGGCTAAGGTCAAAGAAATACGAGCAGCCGTTGCTCAGCAGCTGGCAGCTAGTGATGCTATCCAAACAGGAGACTTACTACGCTTTGATACCGATAATGGCTTGAAGCCTGTTGATCCAACAACCTTCATTTATACCAAGCAGCTAAAACAACTCAAAGAGATATCAGAGAAATTAGGATCACATTCAACCAGCATTTATAGTAAAAATGGCAACAAATCAACTCAAAAGCTCTTTAAAGCACCTTCTTATCTGGAGTTAAATCCTAAAGAAGCCGAAAAACCTGAATCTACTTCGTCTTCTGACCCTAAAGAAGAATCCGTTAAGGAACAAAGTCAGTAGTGGATGTCTAAAGCAAGCCTCACTAGGATCGCTCTCGTAGAAGACTAAAAGCAAGCAAAAAGCCTTCATTAAGCGTTACAACTTAATGAGGGCTTTTTAGTTCTGACACTTTTATTGAGGAATGGCCTCAAAGTATTCTGGATCTGGCGTCGGTGCAGGATTTGGCTTAGGCTCAGGTTTTGGTTCGGGCGTCGGTGCTGGGATATTTTCTTGCGTCATAATATAACCCACATAACAGTAGTCATCAACCCTTTCTTCTGGAGTGTAAGTAAAGCTTATCCCCTTAACCGTAGTTTTAATGACGACATCATTGAGATGACGTACCACATCAACTGCACTAACAGCCGTTGTCGCACCACCAGCTGTTAACAAGGCAATCAGCACATATTTGCCACTTTTCTTATTTTTGTAAATAAGATAGCCTGAAACACTTAGTAAGCCTAGCCCTACTGCCAAACCAACCAGACCATCTGCTGCACCACCTGTTTTAGGCAAGACCTTAGCGTTAGCCTTAGGGGTAGACATCGTTCCTTTTGGAGATGCTGTCACTCCACAGCTTTTGTCGTAAACAAGAACGTAATGCAATTTATCTTGGATAGGTACTTCATTTGGAGTGCCTTTTTGAATGCCTGCTTTTTGTTCATTTGTCAGATTAGAATAGGCTGTATAGGTCAAATCTACCGTTACCGTATCAGCATTAGTGTTGGCATTGACATTAGCTGCTAGCAAAGATAGACCTAACATCGTTGTAGCACCCATATATCGAATCGCTTTAGAAAAACGTGGCATCATAACTATCTCCTTAATGTTTTGTCAACTAAAAATAATGACTAAAAAGGCATCTCCTATCCTGTCAAGCTTATGATCATTGTTATCAAAAATGTCAGATTCATAAGAATCATATGAAAACATTATATCAACTAATATCAATAAATATTGACCAAATCTCTATAGCTTTATAGCATATCATAACAATAAATCAACTTATTGACACTAATAGATAGGATACATTTGTACTTATTATTCTCATTCTACTATATTAAAGCACAACTTACATTAAAATAAAATGAAATTATGAGATTGTGGTTCCAAAATAAATTGTTTAGTACTTTATTATTTTAGCAATAGATTTGATATAAGGCTGAAAAGCCTCTACTTCGTTAGCAGGTATTAAAAGAAAGACAAGTTAGCTCCTTTTCAATCAATTAGTGATCGCTAAAGATAGCTCAAATACTCCTGACAAAACGTCATGACTGTCTTATCTAGCTAGATTAGCTAACATAAGGCAGTAAAAAATAGACTTAGAAGGTCTCTAAGTCTACAGTTGATTTCTCTTATTTGCCAAGCTTTGCCTTAGCAGCATCAGCGAGGGCTGTAAAAGCTGCCGCATCATTCACCGCTAAATCAGCAAGCATTTTACGGTTAACTTCGATTTCAGCAAGCTTCAAGCCATGCATCAATTGTGAATATGACAAGCCGTTCATACGAGCAGCTGCATTGATACGTGTGATCCATAGCTTACGGAAGTCACGTTTTTTCTGACGACGGTCACGATAAGCATAGTAATAAGAATTCATGACCTGCTCTTTTGCAGTACGGAACAAGATATGCTTTGCTCCATAATAACCTTTAGCTAATTTTAAAATACGTTTACGACGTTTGCGTGATACAACGCCACCTTTAACACGTGCCATTAATATTCTCCTTCAAATAACTCTTATAATTCTAGTAAATACCTGTTACGACCTCAATCTTAAAGGCCAGTAACCATTGCTTTAATACGCTTGAAATCTCCTGCATGCACCATACCTGCTTTACGAAGATGACGGCGTTGCTTTTTAGTTTTTCCATGGAAACGGTGTGATGTAAAGGCGCGGAAGCGTTTCAAACCGCCTGAACCTGTACGTTTAAAACGTTTAGCTGATGCGCGGTGTGTTTTTTGTTTTGGCATTGTAATATTCTCCTCTTAACATATAATGTAACATGACAATTACTTCTTGTCTGAAATTGGTGCAAGCTGCATAAACATTTGGCGACCATCCATTTTTGCTCTTTGCTCAATAATAGCAATATCTTGAGTTGCCTCAGCAAAATCAGCCAGTACCTTAGCACCAATCTCCTTGTGAGTAATCATACGTCCTTTAAAACGGATAGAAACCTTAACCTTATTTCCCTTTTCAAGGAACTTACGACCATTACGAAGCTTTGTTTCAAAGTCACCCTTGTCGATAACTGGGCTAAGACGTACTTCCTTTACAGTTACAACGCTTTGCTTTTTGCGTTGCTCCTTTTGCTTTTTTTGATACTCAAATTTGAACTTTCCATAGTCCATAAGCTTGGCAACAGGAGGAACAGCTTGCGGCTGGATTAAAACCAAATCTACATTTGCAGCATCAGCTAAAGACTGAGCTTCAGATAATGGTTTAATGCCTAATTGTTCACCTTCAAGACCAACGAGACGAACTTCGCGAACACGAATCTCATCATTAATGAATAGATCTTTTTTAGCTATGATCTTCACCTCTTTATTTTTTTAGAGAAAAACGAAAGCGGACTTAATGAACCAAGCCCGCACACATAATATCCCGTAGGAATTTGACATGTAGGGCCAGACAACCTAGGTCGCAAGGCGAGAAGCTCTCACTTCTGCTTTTCTCATTATTGACATTCTAACAAATAAATCATGCCATGTCAATTATTTTTTCTGCTTTTTCCTGAATAAATTGGACAACAGCTGAAATCGTGATACCGGTAGTATCAAAGATAATCGCGTCATCTGCCGCCTTTAGCGGCGAAACTTGACGATGACTGTCCTTATAATCGCGTGCTGCAATCTCAGTCTTCAAGGTATCAAAATCAGTTGCAATCCCCTTTTCAATATTTTCCTGATAACGACGCTGCGCTCTTTCTTCAACAGAAGCAATCAAAAAAATCTTCAACTCAGCATCAGGCAGCACAACCGTTCCGATATCACGACCGTCCATGATAATAGCACCAGTCCTAGCAATTCGTCGCTGCTGCTTTACCAACTCTTCTCGAATCTCTGGCAAGGCAGACACCCAAGAAACATTATTAGTGACATCATTTTGCCTGATTGCCATTGTCACATCTTGGTCTCCAAGAAAAACCAACTGTGAACCATCAGCTGCTTTTTTAAAAGAAATCGGACGCTCTGCCAATTCTTGCAGGATTAGATTGACATCTTCTTTGTGATAACCATTTTTTAATGCGATATAAGTCGCTGAGCGATACATGGCACCAGTATCTAAATAGGTGTAGCCAAGATTTTTGGCAATAATCTTGGCTACCGTACTTTTCCCACTTGAGGCTGGTCCATCAATCGCAATTCTAATTGCTTTCATCTTTTCCTCTTTAACTATTTGATATTGACCTCGTCACCTGGATTGGCATACCAGTAGCCTTGGGTCATGTGATCTGGGTTTAGGGCTTGTAATTGCTCAACAGAAATACCAGCACGAGCCGCAATAGATGTTGCTCCTTCCCCTGCTAAGACTGTAATTGTCTTTCCTGCTGCCTCTGTGGAAGGTGCTGTTTCAGTCTTAGAAGGGCTTGTTGTATCACTAGCTGCTGAAGTACTAGAGCTCACTTTTGGTTTTGCTTTTGTCTTAGCTTTTGATTTCGAGCTGGTCTTCTTTGCTGTTTCTTTCTGAGTTGATGCCCCGTAAAATCCTGTTGTCTCATTTTGCTTGTTACTGCCGCTATTTGATGTATAGAAGAAAATAAAAAGTATGGCAACAATAATGACAAAGAAAACACTTAACAAGGCAGTCAACCAAGGTGTACTAATGAGTGCCCCTCTTGATCTTCTTGTTCTTGTTGTCTTATTGTCATCAACAATTTTTTCTTCCCATGGTTCTTTAGCCATGATTCTTCCCCCTTGTTAATTTAACAAAATCATATTAGAATAATACCTATGAAAGTATCTATCCTTCCAGAAAAATGCATTGCTTGTGGTCTTTGCCAGACCTACTCTGCTCTTTTTGACTATCATGATGATGGTATCGTCAAATTGGCTCAGTCTGATGAGCCAAGTCAGCTTATAGATCCTAATGATCATGATGCCATTTTAGCAGTAAAATCCTGCCCTACTAAAGCCCTTACCCTCGAGTAAGAGGCTTTTTTTCGTATTGGTAGGCTTCAAAATAATCCAGCTTGATGAAGTTATCTAGTAATATAACCTCTCCCTTAAAATAAGGATTAATCGCTAGATCATCTAAAAAATATTTTTTAGGCCACTTTCTCATGTAAAAAAGGTAACTCTTATCACCAACAAATAGACAAACTGTCGACTTAGTAACCTCAATTTTAGTAATTGAGGCAATCATCAGTCTGTGCGGAGCAAATAGCTTTAAAGATACAATTTTCAAGACACCATTATTCTCAATTACAAAATAACGGTGCAGGCCAAGTCCCACTAGTACAGCAAATAAAGCAAACAAGACAAAAACACGACTCGGTATTTCTGTTCTCTCGTACAACAAGGACAGACCAATAAAAATAGGCGCAACAGCAATTGACCAATAAATAATAGACCAAGACAGCTCTGGCTGCCAGTGATACCTTACTTTACCGAATAATTTAATCATGCTTTTCCATCACCTCTAATCCGTTCTGAGCATTTTGGGTGATGTTAAGCTTTTTGGACAATGCCAAGAATCACATCAACTGCCTTTTCCATCGTTTGCAGACTTACAAATTCAAACCTGCCATGCATATTTTCACCACCTGCAAAAATATTTGGCGTTGGAATTCCCATAAAGGAAATCTTTGAGCCATCAGTACCACCACGAATCGGCTCGATAACTGGCTTAATAGCTAGGTCCTCCATAACAGCCTTAGCTAGATTCACAGGTGTCATGTCCTTTTCAATCACCTTTTTCATGTTGTAGTACTGATCCGTCACTGTTACAAATACACGCTCTGCTCCAAGCTGAGTATTCATCTCCTCAGCTAGCTGTGTTACAAAGGCCTTTCTAGCTTCAAAGGAACTATCCTCAAAATCACGAATAATATAAGAGGCCTGTGCTTCTTCTACGGTACCAGACATGCTGCATAAGTGATAAAAGCCTTGATAGCCGTCCGTTTTTTCAGGACGATCGTCAATTGGTAATTGACTATGGAAATCCATTGCCAGCTGCAGGGCGTTAATCATCTGATTTTTAGCTGTACCAGGGTGAACGTTGCGGCCTAACACCTTGAGCTCTAGGGCTGCTGCGCTAAAGGTTTCATATTGTAGCTCGCCAAGCGGACCTCCATCAATAGTATAGGCAAAGTCAACATCAAAAGCATTAACATCAAACTTATCTGCACCAACACCAATTTCTTCATCAGGTCCAAAGGCAACCTTAATATCGCAATGCTCAATCTGAGGGTTGGCAACAAGAAACTCAATAGCCGTCATGATTTCTGCAATTCCAGATTTATCGTCAGCTCCCAAAAGGGTTGTGCCATCAGTTGTAATCAGGGTCTGTCCCAAATATTGGTTGAGATTTGGAAAATCCTCTGGACATAAAGAATAGCCTGACTGACCAAGCTTAATCTCCCCACCCTGGTAGCTCTCGATAATCTGAGGGGCTACTCCTTCTGCATTAAAATCAGCAGTATCCATATGCGCAATAAAACCAATTTTCCGAGTCAATTTGCTGCTGTTAGCTGGTAAGCTTCCAATGAGATAACCATTAGCTGGATTGTAATGAATGTCCTGTAGGCCAATAGCTTCCATCTCTGGCTTTAGCACTGTTAGAGCAAAGTCAGCTTGACTCTTGGTGCTTGGAGTTGTAGTGCTTGCTGGATTGCTCCTTGTGTTGATTTTTACATAATTCAGAAATCGTTCTAATAAAGTTTCGTATGTCATAGACCACCTCGATAAGTTTTCGTTACTATTATAGCATAAAAGGACCTAAAATACTTGCCTAAGCTTAGTTTTTTACAGTGCTTTATCTGTTCTGTTACAGTTGTGTTCTCATAAAAAGACAGCTGCCAAGAAAGCTCTTGGCAGCCTTAATGATTCATCAGCTCATGCCTTATTCCTCATAACCATTTGGGTGCTTGCTTTGCCATCTCCAAGTATCTGTACACATTCTTTCTAAGCCATACTCAGCAGTCCAGTTAAGCTCTTTTTTAGCCTTGGTAGCATCAGCATAGCAGGCTGCGATGTCTCCTTGACGCCTTGGCAATATCTTGTAAGGAATAGCCCTGCCAACCACCTGAGAAAAGGCTTCGATAATATCTAGCACAGAATAGCCTGTACCTGTTCCTAAATTATAAATAGACAGACTTGGCTCTTCAGCAAGCTTTGCAAGCGCAGCGACATGACCCCTAGCCAGATCAACAACATGGATATAATCTCTAACGCCAGTGCCGTCCTTGGTCTCATAATCATCACCAAAAACGCCAACACAATCTAGCTTACCAACAGCTACCTGAGAAACATAAGGCAATAGGTTGTTAGGTATGCCCTTAGGATCCTCTCCTAAATCACCGGACGCATGAGCACCAATAGGATTAAAATACCTCAACAATACAATATGCCACTCATTATCTGATGCATAGAGGTCCCTGAAGATTTCCTCTAGCATCAGCTTTGTTCTACCGTAAGGGTTGGTCACTGACAGTGGAAAGGTTTCTAAAATAGGAACGGTATGCGGATCTCCATAGACCGTCGCTGAGGAGCTAAAAATGATATTTTTACAGTTAAAGGCTGTCATTACCTTTAGCAGGGTCAATGTTCCAGAGATATTATTGTCGTAGTAATCAAGTGGAATCCTGCTTGACTCTCCAACAGCTTTTAGCCCTGCAAAGTGAATGACACTCACAATAGGATGCTTACTGAAAATATCTGTTAGCAGCTGTTGATCGCGAATATCTCCCTGATAAAAGGTCACTTCTCTTCCAGCTATCGAAGCAACAGCAGCTAGGCTTTTAGGATTTGAATTGCACAAATTATCAATCACAACAACGTCATAGCCAGCAGCTAGCAGCTCAACACAGGTGTGTGACCCGATATAGCCTGCACCACCAGTAACTAAAATACTTCCTAACATTGATTATATACCTGACTTTCTAATAATTACTAATATTATAACTGATTACTCCCAAAAAGTATATCTATCATTTCATTTTAAAGAAATCAGGATAGGCATTAATGTAGCCCTTGCCTTCAATAAGATCATATTCTAACAGCTTTAAGTCAGAGGCCACCTGCTTTTGAGCAGCAGTTAGCTGGCTGTCATCACTATTTCTGGTATCCAAGACATCTGTCAAAAGAGCGTAGTAAGGAGACACCTTGGAATCCGTATGCTCTAGCAATAAAGAGGTAAAATCACTGGAATTAACACGAGGTCTAGCCAATTTGTTGGTCTGATGATTGCTCCAGATGAAATAATCTGTTAAATATTTGACCTCCTCATCATTCTTAAAGACCTGATCTGGATAAAAGCCAGGTAAATGATCACCATAAAACACAACTGTAATAGGCTTGTCAACCTTTTCCAGTGCTGATAAAAAGGCCTTTGTTGACTTGTCGGTAATGCTTAATAAATTCACATAGCTTTGCAGGCTATCCGTCTCAGACTGGTCCAGTCCTGCTAGGCTAACATCAACATCTCTTAGCTCTGTGTACCAAGGGCCATGATTTTGCATGGTAATCACTGAAAAGAATTGACTTCTTTTGGGGTTGAGCTGGTCTAAAATATTGTCATAGGTTGACTCATCACTATAGCTTGAGCTCATTCGTATCAAGTGCTTTGGCTTATCAGCTGAATCCTCTGTGGCAATGAAGGTATCAAATCCCAATTTGTTGTAAACGATTTTCCGAGAGTAATTGTTGGCGCTTGCAAGGTGCAAAGCAATCCTATCCTTAGGCGAAAAGGCATTACTAATGGCAGGCGAAAACTTCAACTTAGGAAAGACATCAGAATACAAAATCGAAACTGTTGGATTGAGGTTATATTTTGGTAGGCCAAATAGGCTTTGAAACTCCATATTAGCTGTACCGCCGCCATAGCCATCAGAGGTCATTAGACCACTCGTTGTGGTTTCCATGATATGATGGATCTCTGCAATAGGATCCTTGGCCAATTGAACCCCAGAAATCCTAGCTGGGTCAGCAAAGCTCTCACTCAGTATATAAATCACTGTTTGATCAGAAATACGCTGATGCCTTTGCTTATTGATATCAGCAGCTCTAGCTTGATATTTCTGATAAATCTTTTGCATAGCGCTCTTGCTATAGCCTGAAGGCTGATTAATGGTGCTGGTGGTAACCTGCTTGAACCAAACAAAGCTCAAGGATTGAAACCTTGCATTGGTTGTAAGACCATACCAGTCAATATCAAAGACATTGTAGACTGATGACAGAACTGGAATACCTTTTTTGATTTCACCATCTTTATTTTGGCTAAATACAAAAAGGATAGAGGCAAATACCAAAAGGATAGAGCCTATTGACATCAGTCTAAGATAAAGCGCTGATAGGATCTTTTCTCTAAAGTATCTTTTATACAAAACATAGATCAGTAGACCTGACAAGACTAGTATCAAAATAATACTAATGATTTGAGTCAGACTAATGTAATTCAAGAAAAACTTAATCTCTTTGATCCACTTCAAATCTGAGAATAATAAGGGCTCACTTCGCTGCTTGTATTTTTCAATATTAACAATACTGATTAAAGCTCCGATCACCGTATTGACAAATAAAGCAATGATATAGTTGTTAATGAGCAAAAACACCAGCGCAAAAAAGAGGGTCAGGACAAGCACCTGAAACAGGGTTGCACCTGGAATAATCACTGCCCCATGAAAATCACCATATGCTGTGATCCCAGCCTGGATATAGTAATTAAAGATGATCCCTAAAAATAAGCTGGTCACTAGAGCTAATCTAAGACCCCATCGCTTGCTCAAGGCCCCAATAAAGGCTGTGACAATGAGGTAATAAACCACAAACGTCAGCATATAAGAGCAAAAGCTATACTTAAAGAGATTCAGGCTAACAAGGTTTGACTGACTATCTAAAGGCCAATAATCATTTTGCTTAATCACAGTCTTAAATAAAGAGCTGTTCAGCGTTAAGACTGAAAAAGCCTGACTAAGTAAAATGACTTGGATTCCTCTGTTTGATTGGTAGTCCTTCTTTAACAGGTATTTTTTTAAGAGAACCCCTAAAATAAGCAGGCTGACTAAAGCTGCCAGACTTAGCAGCATTTCCTGAATCGTACGATTACTGATGGTAAACCTGCTGTTGTTTTTATTGATGGCTAAGGTGATATAGCTATTAGCAACAGCATAGTAGCTACTGACAGCTACAGAAACAATAAGCAGCTTTGAGGAGGCATGCTTGATCAGCAAACATGCCATTCCAGCTATTAACACTAAGACAAGCCACGAACCATAAGCTCCCTTATTTAACGTGTTTTTGCTTACCACAAAAATAGATAAATAAAGAGATGAAAGGCTAAATAATATCATATCAAGCATTTCTAGATCAACTAACTGGCGAGCTTTTGAAATTATCTTCGTTATTATAATGGTCACACCCTTTCCTAACTGCTAAAAGCTAGACATTACTCTCTGACTCAGAAGCGATTACCTCTGTTACTAATTGACGAACAGTGACCTCCCAGGTAAAGCCTGAAAGCACCTGCTGATGAATGGCTTCTTGCAGGTCACACCGTTTTTCTTTGTGCTCAATCAAATGATCCAACTGCCTTTTAATATCAGAGACTGTATCATCAATGATGATTCCCTGTGACGGGCTCGTTATCACTTCCTTGACACCACCTCTATCTGTTGCTAATACAGCACATTTCAACATACCTGCCTCTAATACAGCTGTCGGAAGCCCTTCAGCATAGATGGACGGATTCACAAAAATATCAGACTGGGACAACAAAGACATGGTCTCAGCAAAATTCAGCTTGCCTGTAAAAATGATAGACTGATCCTCTTTATAGCTGTCTCTTAGCGAGGCAAGCAAGGGACCATCTCCAGCAACCACCAAGACAGCCCTGTCCTTATGTGTCAGCTGCTCAAAAGCCTCCAGCAGCAAAAGAATCCCCTTTTCCTTGATCACTCGACCTGCAAAGGTAATAATGACCTTATCCTGCAAAGCTGGTAAATAAGCCTTTGACTTAAAGACCTCATAAAGATCAGAATCAACTGAATTGTAGATGACGCCCTTGGCTTTTATTCCAAAGGTCTTGAGCCATGCCATACTGCGCTTAGACACCGCATAAAAGTCAGGCTGATAGGCTTTGACAAAAAAGGTAATCACATGCTCATAGACTTTAGCAAACAAATCTAGTAGCTGGTGACCTTTAACATTTTCGCCCACCTGAACATAGCCACCACCATGCTCGATCACAATACTAGGGAGGGCTTTTCTTTTGGCTAGCTTCAAGCCCATGAGGCTTGTCAAATAAAATCGTGTATTGCAGATCACAAAATCAATGCTTTCTTCCATCAGCTCTGCCAGCATGCTATGATACAGATCATTCTTATCTAAAATCGGATAGCGCTGCTTAAATAGCTGCTTTGAAGGAAATCGGTAATAAGTAATGGCTTGATCTCTTTCAATAGGGCTCAGCTGGTGGCTGTTGCTGGTTACAATGATGATACGGTAGCCTAGGCTCACTAATTGTTGCGCTATTTTTTCTGTATACCGCTCTACTCCTCCTAGATGAGGGCTTGTAAAGCCGCTAAAAATGGCTATTGTTTTCAAAGCTTTTCCCTTCTTATGTATAATATTGCAGCATTGTTCGAGTAATCATACCTAGGATCAATAGCAGCGAGCCAATAAGAACCTGTTTATTACTTAATAGGCCTTGGGCCTTTTCAAGGTATTTGTTATTAGAGGCCAGCAAGACCAACACTAAAGGGATCACACCCAAAAAGTACCTATCTTGAACCCCTAGCACATTAAGGTCTCCAACTGGCGTAAAGGTCAAATAAAGGCTAAAGGTAATACCGCCTATTATTCCTAAAGACATCAAGCCCATACCAAAGCGAGATAAGGCCGGTAGCTGAAGTTTGTTGGCATTAGTGATGACAACAGCAAAATAATAAACCATGCTAATTGGCATAAGCTCTACCATACCGTATGATAAAGGACCAAACATGTAAATCCCTGAAGGATTAAGGATATGAGCCAGCGTGTGTCTTAGCAACATAAAGCCATACACTATAGGGTGTCTTAAGACAGTCAGCAGCTGCTCTTTAGCATTGACCTTCTGGAGAAAGTCAGCCATATCTACCTGAGGTGACTTGATTTGGCCATATATCTTTAACCAAAAAACAGTCACAGCGAGCACTGTCAGAATTGACAACAGCTTTAGCAGAAACGTGCGAGAGACTTTTGCTCCAAATTGACGGGAAGGGATAAAAAGCAGTAAAAAAATCAATAAAATATAAGGCAGCTTAGTAAAGGTAATGATTGAGCACAGCAGGGTATACCAAAAGAGCTTGGATAAGGGAATCTTCTCAGTTGTAGCCATCTGAACAAATAAAGAAATCGTCAGAATAATCAATCCAATAGAGACACAATCCTGATTATAGGAACCAGCAAGATAGATATTCATTGGAAGGAGACTCCCCACAGCAAGCAGCTGCTTTCCTGCTGTCAGCAAGCTCAGGGCAAGATAGACCAAAATGGCATAGGCAA
This sequence comes from Streptococcus equi subsp. zooepidemicus, assembly GCF_015689395.1. Taxonomy (NCBI): domain Bacteria; kingdom Bacillati; phylum Bacillota; class Bacilli; order Lactobacillales; family Streptococcaceae; genus Streptococcus; species Streptococcus equi. The sequence continues at coordinate 971,713 of NZ_CP065054.1, read as the reverse complement.
GAACATTACAAAGCCTCCCTAAAAGATAAGACAAGCCCATGGTCAAGCCTAAGCTCTTTCCAATAAACAGGCCTATTGCCTGTGGTATGTAAGCAAAGTTATAATAGCCATTTGTTGAGCGAATTTCCTTAAATGAAATGTCCTCATCTGTATGATCCCTGCTCCACAGCTGAAAGCGTAAGGGCTTGCCATTGTTGTGGTCCATGAGATTAATGTCATCAGTCACCAGCAGCTTTGAGTCATCATTGGTTAAATTAAGATTTCCCTCAGATAGGTATAAAGCTCTTGCAAAGTGAACCCTCTCATCAGGAATATCATTGATCGGTGAGATGAAGGCAGAGACAGAGCCCATAACCACAATAATAAGCACTGTCGCATATTCGATATTTGAAGGTAAAAAGATAATCAAAAGCACAGCAATTGCAACTAATATCACTAAAAATTTAATGGGTAAATCCGTTGATTGCGTATATAAAAGCAGCAAAACAAGAAAGGCACCAAGCAAAACAAGCAAAGCTTTACTAGCCCTTTTCAATTTGTCAAATAAGGTATCTAACATATCCTATTTCCTTTTTTCCATAATGTACAAGCCATATGACAATAGCAGCCAAATCAGCATTGAGATCACAAAACCATAGGTAACTCCAATCACCCCAAAGCTTCTAGCCAAAGAACCAGTGATGGCTAGTGAGGAGATAAAGGACACAACATAAGGTATCACAAGCAAGTGCTGCTTTCTGATAATGGTAATCAAATTATCAATATAAGTGGCAAAGGTGCTGATAATCCCTCCAAAAATAAGAAGCATAAAATCAAGCTGGTAATGCCTTAAATCAATACCATAAACAAGCGATAGCACCGGCAGCCCCACAAAATAGCTAGCAAGCAAGATAGCTAGGCTTGCTAATAGCAGCACTAGACTGAGACGACGCTCTAATTGTGCAAAGCTCTTCTTGTCCTCTTTTGAATGGTAAATGGCCAGCTGAGTGATCATAGGCCTTAAAAACAAGAAAATCAGGTTAATCATAAAAATAGGCATAAACAAAATATTAAATTCTGTTTGAACACCGACTGGGATCAGCTGCTTTGAGTAAAGCTGCTCCAAAACAAACTTGGGCTGGTTGTAGATATAAATGAGTAAAAAACCATTTAAAAAGAGGGGAAAGCTCTCCTTCAATAACCCTAAGATGCTTTGAGCATCAATACGACGCTCAAGGCTCGTAAAGGAAACTGAAGGGGTTATGTCAAATAGCACAATACAAGCCACTGAAATAAGACATATCACGATCAAAGACAGGACTAGCTGCTTGGTCAGAACCAGACAGAGCGTAAAGCCAAGAATCACCAGCATATTTCGATAAAACAAGGATTTGCCTGCAATATCTAAGCGCTCTCTTTGTTGAAACATTCCTTGGAACACATCAGAAATGGCATCTGTGCAGCGATACAAGCAAATCAGCCAAATCACTAGCCCCTTAAATCCACTGTAGTGCCCCCAATAAATATAGAGCACTGAAATGGCTATCATCAAGAAACAGGTGACTAGTCTTGTATAAAAATAGTCTTTGAAGTGGTACTTATGTAATATATCCGTTGATTGGAAGTTTCTAACCTGAAATAAGCCAATGGTAATCAGCTGATTTCCAATAGCATAGGCAAAGCTAAAGGTATCTGAAGCTGATTTAGATAAGACCCGAGACACAATCATCAGTAAAATCACTGATATTAGTGCTGTCGAGCTGGTTCCCAACACATTCCAAATAAAAATCGACTGATCCGATTGAATCCTACTGCTGGTTTTCATCTTGTTCTTGCTTTTCCTTTTCATTAAGGGCTAAATACTGAATCATTTTTTTAAGCTTAATCTCCGTCCGAGACAATTTTTGGGTGATAAAAAATTGGTTGATGATAAGTAAAAAAATGATTGATAGAAAAACAAAATTTGCCGGTGATTCAAAGCCTAGCAGCCTTGAAAAATAAACCGCAGCATTTGGAAACAGTGACAGCAAAAGCACTATCAAAGAGAAAAAGAGCCAAAAAAAGCTATCTTCAATTAAAATTTTGGATCTGCGAATGCTGTCTAGTATAAACATGGCTGTTAATAATGCAACAATGATCAAAATCAGCTGTAACCCAATAAACATCCTCTTACCTCTTTCTAAAGTTTTGAATTAAAATAATTGAGATAAACATGTGAACCATGTATTTAATAGATCTAGAAAGAGTGAGGTAGCTTTGACCAGCCAGCCTATCATTCATTTGCACCTGAACCTCACTCACCCTATAGCCTTGTCGGATAAGATAGGAGATCGTATCAGGCTCTGGAGTATAGTTAATATTAGTTGCAAAAATCCTGATCAGCTCCTGATTAAACATTCTCATACCAGAGGTCGGATCGGTAATACGCTTTCCGGTGGTTAGCTTGATAAAAAAGCTAATAAGGCTATTGCCCATCATTCTCAAGGATCTATTCTTTTCAGCACTGACAAACCTTGATCCAATGACACAATCAGCACCGGCCTTGATTGAATCACTCAAAGCCTCAATATACTCTGGCAAGTGCTGACCATCTGCATCAAACTGGAGTGCTTTGGCATAGCCCTTTTTAAAGGCGTACTTAAAGCCCGTCTGAATAGCACCAGATAAGCCAAGATTTTCCGGCAAATCAATGATATTGTAATGGTTATGATGACATATCTCTGATGTCCGATCCGAAGAGCCATCATTGATAATCACATAATCATATTGAGGAAAATGTCTTTTGATATTTTCCACTACTTTTTCAATCGACTCTTCTTCGTTATATGCTGGAATCATTACCAATAAGTCTTTTTTCATATCGTCAAGTATTCTCTCTATTCATTCGTCTAAACGCGTCTTTTTAGCAATCGCTTTATGATATAACGGATAGCCTTAGCTGGCCCGATCACAATATATTTTAAGGCTCCTTTTATACCTCCCATATAGTCAAAATCGACATAGGTGTGTGGCACACTGCCTTCACGCAGGTTTAAGAGCTTATTATCAATAAATGGTGTTAATAGCTTTTCATTTCTTGAGATTCTAAAATCATAGTGTCTATCCCAAGCAATATAAATTAAGAGACGTTCAATGGCATGCAGGATCGAATTTTGAGGCAGAGGCTCTGCTGGAATATCAGCCTCACTTAGGTCTAAGTCAAACAAGGGCTTTAAGGCATCGTATTTAAACCAAACAAAAGTGCCATAGCTCATGACAAAGGTATCCATCGTCTGAAAATCAATACTTTTTGTAAGCCCCATTGCCTGCCAAAGCTGATTCATTTCAGGGGCAATAAGGTGCTCATTCCAAGCGTCAACAATTTTATTAAAACGGAAAAAACTTGGAATATCTGCTATCACAATACCGATGGCATCAGCAGCCAGTGTTGTTAGGATTTGGTCAGCCGGCTTCACCATCATATCAATCAATTCAGTACGCCAGGATTGCCCCGCCCAAAAGTCTGCTTCCTTTGATTTTTTGGTATGAAAATGCCCAATATAATCATATTGAGACAATCGTTCCTTTAATGTCAGCATTGGCAAGACATCTCGACCGATATTTCCTGTCACCAATATGTCAGCACTTGCCCCGCTTTCTCGTAGAATTCCTTTAATCTCAGCCTTTTTAGCCTTGCTATCGGTCGTTATGAGCAAGTCATAATCAAAATGAAAATGGCTAAATGCTTCTAGAAACTCTGACAGTAAATCAGCATAAAAAACATGAAGATGAACAGCAATTTTCTTGCTTGGAGCAATGCTTATCGGCTGATTGGACAGGTATTTATGCGCTAGAAGATACTTAGCATCTGGTAGGTGGACCTGCGACATGTGATCCACAATCAAGCTGGCAGGGTATGACGTTTTTTGGTCAATAAAATCCAAAAGGTAAGGAGCAATGTGCTGGTTAGCGTCAATAGCCTTAACCTTGATAAAGGGCACATGGTGCTTTAAGATGGCTGTCGGATTGTAATAAGAGAAATCCGCATGCAGCATAGAGGACGAGTCCTCCTTGGTCGTATCAAATACCGTCTTGTATCGAAAGCCAGCCTCCACAAAGACAGTGGTTATTCTGGTTTCATAATTGTGGATCACATCTTGAACGTCTGTTAGCTCAACGATATTTTCCCAAAACTGCCTAAATTCCTTACTATGAACGAGGGATTTTTTGAAGCTGATAAAATAGCTCTGAATATGCTCTTTAAAGGCCTTGGTCGCTCGATTGTTGGTCATGCCCCAGAAATCAACTGCTTCATCTGCTTCATATTTGAGATAATAAGGCTCCATATCCCAAAGCGGACCAAAGCAGGTATCGTTCATAATCGTGATTGAGTCAAAATCAACAAGGTGCTCACAGCCTAAGGCCTTCATACCATCATGCCAAGCTGCAAAATCATAGCCTTTATTGTGTCGTTGAATAAACTGATCCATCAAATGCCGCTGTTCAAGCTGCTCAAGGTCCTCTTGATGGATATCACTATTTGAAATTAAGACAATCTTTGAAAACAAGGCTCTCATCTGTTCGAGCTGGTAATAAACATGATCGCTTACCTTATGATATTTATTGAAATGCACATACAATAAAATACGCTTCATTTTTTCCTCCTAAAAAGCTCAAGCAGCTTTGATAGGTACCTCCAACGACGTGAGGTAACCACACAATTGTATTGATGGGTTAGCGCTTCAACCTCTTGCCTTTGATGATCAAGCTGCTGCTGTAGCTGATCTATCTTCTCTGCCTGTAGAGCCTCCTGATCTGCAAGCGTCTGTCGTAATTGATGAATGGTATGACTTAATTGATGAATCCGAATTTCATTTTTAGCGTCCTGCTTTAGTAATGCTTTTGCAATAGCTTCCATATTGGCTGTAGGGTATTTAGACAAATAGGACAGCTGGGTCTCCAACAAGCCTTGAATACGGCCCAGCATTTTTTCCTCTGCTGCCGGCCTTGAATCTGAATTATCCGTCATTCGATAAACAGTGGTCGAATCCTTCAAATAGGCTAGAGAGGTTGACTGAAACAGCTCTAATTGTATGTCAAAAGTGTCGTCTGACGTCTCCAAATCAATGCGTTGATTAACTGCCCTCATCAGCTCAGTCTCCACTAGCCAGGTTGACGACATGGTCATTCCCTTTAAAGCAAGCATTTTCTCATAGGTATCTGTTAAGGGAGTAAAGCCACTTTCAAAGGCATTGCCCTGAATAAGCTTACCGTCAGTATCTACAAAATCAAAGTCAGTATTAGACCATTTTGAATCTGGTGAGCTATCCAGCAAATCAACCTGCTTTTGTAGCTTGAGAGTATCAGTCCAATAGTCATCACCATCACATCTGGCAATATACTGTCCCTTTGCCTCCAAACAAGCCTTGACCCAGGTTCTTGCAATCCCAAGATTTACCTCATTAACGATGAGCCGAATGCTATCTGGAAAGCTCGCTTGATAGTCCATGAGGATCTGTCTGGAATGGTCTGTTGAAGCGTCATCAATGACAATAATCTCAACGTCAAAGGTTGTCTGTTGGGCTAAAAAGCTGTCTAAGGCCTCTGCGATCCAAGGTCCTTTATTATAATTGGTGCAAATAATGGAAACTTTTTTCATATGATGCTTTCTAATGACGATTATTGATTAATGAGCCAGCTGCCATTTCTTTGATATAAGCCGCTGGCTGAGTCCAAAGCAGATAGGTCATCTGGAGCAATATCATGTCGTTGAAGCACGATTAGTGGAGAATGATTAGCTGCTGAAAAAAGCAGCATTTGCCCATTTTGATCGCGAACGGTCACCTCAAGCTTTAATTTGATATCATTTAGCTGTGAGAGCTGACACTGGTAGGATATATTCTTGTGGCCAGGACCACTTGTCGGTTGATCCTGTGAATTGTCATTGTATACCCAAATATTGCGGTCAATATCAGTCAATGAAAAGGCAACATAGGTAGGCTCGTCCTTTAAGACATGATAGGAAATCTCAAAGGAAATGGGCTCATCTGGACTAAGGCTTGGCTTAGAGGTCAATCTCACCTCTAGCTGGCTTGCCAAATCAGACACAGGCTCAGCAACAGCTCCTTGCTCAGCATTTTTCAATTCAGTATTATCAACACTGTATTGGTTAGCGACATCAAAGGGCTCACCATAAGCCTTGACAAGGCCATTTTCGATGAGAACTGCGCGATTGCAGTATTTTTTGACAGCACCCATATCATGGGTCACTAGTATAGTAGTCTTGCCACTCTCCTTGCGCTCCATGAAGTAGTCATTGCATTTTCGCTGAAAGGCCTCATCACCAACAGCTAACACCTCATCAAGAATCAGCACATCTCCCTGTGCCTTGATAGCGACAGAAAAAGCAAGACGAACCTGCATGCCTGAGGAATAATTTTTTAATTTTTGATTCATGAAATCATGCAGCTCAGCAAAGTCAACGATATCATCATACATATCGTCAACCTCTTCTGTGGTAAAGCCCAGCATCGCGCCATTCATGTAGACATTTTCACGCCCAGTCAACTCAGGATTAAAGCCAACACCAAGCTCGATGAAGGACACCATTTTCCCTTCAACTGTGACCTGTCCTTTTTCTGGAACATAAATTTGAGAAATAATTTTTAATAAGGTTGATTTTCCAGAGCCATTTCGTCCAACGATGCCAAAAAAATCACCCTTATACACGTCAAAGCTAATATCCCTTAGCACATGCTGCTCGGTATAGCCCTTAATGCCTTTAAATCGGTTAACAAGAGCAGTACGAAAGCTCTTGGTTGCCTCTGTTGGCAGCTTAAAGGACTTACTGACATGATCAACTGTTACTGCAATTTCTTTATTAGCCATTAGATAATCTCCGCAAACTTCTTAGCATTTTTATTAAACACTGCTACCCCAAGTGCTAATAGGACAAATGGAATGAGGTAAGGAATGATGATATAGCACCAATTTGTAGACATTTGCCAAATCGTTACATTCGCTCTGTCAATCAGCAGATACCGCAAGTCTTGAATAATCTGTGCTAAAGGATTAAGCATCAATATCTTGGCAGCAAGAGGGTGTCGGTCAAACACAAAGGTAATCGGGTAGATGATGGGGGTCACGTACATACCTGCCTGCAATAGAACCTCCCAAACCTGAGCCAAATCACGATAATAAACAAAGACGGTGGAAAGCATCAAGGCCACACCAACTGTAAGAACAGCCAGCTCAACAAAGAGTGGTAAGGCCAGATAAGCGTGAGGAGATAAAGTAACTCCATTGATAGCTGCAAAAACCAAAACCACTAATAGGTTGATTGAAAAGTTAATCAATGCTCCTAAAACTGCTGAAAAAACGATAGTATGCTTTGAAAAATTCAATTTTCTAAGCAGGTCTCCTCGCGATACAATAGAGACCATTCCCATACTGGTTGCTTCTGAGAAAAAGGACCAAATCACATTAGCAAGTAAGAGAGCAACCGGAAAATGAGGAACGTCACCACCAGTTCGCAAAAACCTGATAAACACCAAATACATGATGGTAAACATCATCAAAGGCTTTAAGATAGACCACAAATAACCAATAGCACTGCCCTGATACCTTAGTTTAAAGTCTGTTTTAACAAGCTCTTTCAAAAGAATACGATTCTTTTTACTCAATAATTCCATTATTCTTTTCTCCTATAGCCAAATTTGGTCATTATCAATGCCATAAAAACAAGGGTATGAAAGGCACGATTTTTCCGAAAGCCATAAGCCTTTAAATCAGATAGACGCTGATAGAAAGGCTTATCCAAAAGTCCGACGTAAGCCTCAATCAGTCTTCTGTCAGTCGGCTTTAGCTGCAAGTCCAGCAATTGTCTTGCTTGATGTTGACTAGAAACAATAAGCCACCAATACTTCTCTATGAGCTTATGGGGCTTACGCCACTGCTTCAGTCGCTTAGACCAGGTTCTTGCCCCTAAAACATTAGCATCATGCTGACGATAGAGCTCTGTTGCCACATCTAGATAAACAAGCTCTCCCTGCGCTGCTGCAATCAAGGCTAAATACCAGTCGTGCATCACTACATGCTCACAGCTCAGCCACTGCTTTGCTAAGGCATGATTAATCATCATGGTGCCGCCTGTAACGGTGTTTTCAGTCAACTCCTGAACGAGCTGAGTATTGGCATGATGTGATTGTGTTTGGATCATGCTCTCATGACATACTTCTAAGTCTTGATTGACCACCTTTAGGTCTGTGTAGACCAGTAAAGGCTCACTTACCTTGTGCTTTTGCGCTTCTGCCAGAGTGAACTCTAATTTATTGTCTAACCACACATCATCTTGGTCACTGAAAAAATAAATATCTGCCTTTTCATACGTTAAAAGGGTGTAAAAGCTTTGAATCACACCGAGGTTTTCTTGGACATCAGCATTAATCAAGCGAATTCGCGGATCATTTTTAGCAAAAGCCTGAATGATGGCAAGCGTTTTATCAGTAGACCCATCATCTCTGACCAATAAGGTCCAATCCTGAACCGTCTGCCTTTGAATGCTTTGCATTTGCTCTGCTAAAAACCGCGCCCCGTTGTAGGTAGACATTAAAATATTAATCTTCATCTAAAAATAAGGCCTCATACTCTCCTACAATTTTCTCCCAGGTATATTCTTTGGCAATGATTTGCTTAGCTTTTTCTCCCAAATCAGCAAACGATTCCTTTTGATCAACCCTGTTGATCAGTCCAGTAAGGCTGCCCTTTTCTTTTGTCCAATAAAGGGCTGCTGTTTTAGCAACCGATTGGTTAAAGGTCACTCCCAAAACCAAATTAAGCTGGGTATGGGCTAGGGCCTCCAAAAGACCTGGATTGGTACCTCCAACCTCATGCCCATGAATATAAGCAAAAGCATGCTCACGAATATAAGCTAAAAGCTGCTTGTCATATTGTGTTCCAATAAATTTTACACGCGCGTCCTTATCACAGCCAGTTGCACTAACCAGCCGCTCAAAATAAGGATTTTTGTCATGGTTGCAAATAATAACCAAATCCCGCTGAGTAGATGATGCCATAAACTCTCTAATGGCTGTTTCATAGTTGTTTTCAGGAACAAAGCGCCCCAAAATCAAATAGTATTGGTTTTCTGTTATCTCAAATGTTTGAAAGTAAGTTCTGACTTTTTCATCTGATGTAGACAAACAAGACCGCCCTATTTCTGTCCCATAGGCAATAAAAGTCGTTTTTGCCCAAGGATAAGACTTTTTGATGTAGGCTTCAATGCCAATATTATCTGAGATGACCAAATCAGCATGCTTTGTCATTTGCTTTTCAGCGTATTTCAGGTATTGCTGAACAGGCTTAGACCACTTGGAACGCTTCCATTCCAGCCCATCAGGATTAATCAACAAACGCCCACCACGCTGGTGAATCTGCTTTGCAAAGGGGGCAATAAAGCCTCCAATGGTATTGCCTAGAACATAAAAAATAGGCTTTTGAATATGATACCTATCAATATAAGCTAAAGCGTGACTAATAGCCATCATATCATAAGCAATCACTCTAGCTGGACCGAGCTTAGGAGGATTGATATAAAAACAATCTGCTCCCTTGTACACAAAATGCTCCTTGTGCTTGCTATCGCTCAAGCAGGCAATATGATAGGTAATGCTTTTGTTGGTCTGATTAGTGACTAATTCTTCAACAAAGGTCTCAAAACCACCATACTTTGCTGGTAACCCGCGACTTCCAATGATGAAAACATCCTGCATAGCACACTGCCCCATTCTAAAATATAATTAGTAGTATTATACCATATAAACAGGTCTTATGCGACATAAAATCCATGAAAAGAGAGCCAATCTCCTAGATCAGCTCCTTAGTGCTATCACTTATTCATTGCTGTTGCTTGTAAAAGGCCTCCAGGGCTTCTTGCCAGGTAGGAATCACAAAACCAGTTGCCTTAGCCTTATCAAGATTCATGGTTGAGTTAAAGGGTCTTTTGGCTTTAGCAGGAAAAGCCGATGAATCCACAGGCACAACCTCGACAGCTGTCTCTTTTAAGATTTCTCTAGCAAAATCATACCAAGTGGTGTCTTCTTTAGCATCATTTGACAAATGATAATAGCCATAAGGCTTGCGATTGTCTGCTAGATGGCACATAAACTCAGCCAAGGTCCTCGTCCAGGTTGGACGCCCATGCTGATCATTGACGACTGTCAGGCGAGAGTGGGTCTTAGCAAGATTTTGCATGGTAAACACAAAATTCTTACCATAATGCCCAAACACCCATGCAGTCCGAATAATGTAAAATTGCTTGGTATATCGCTCAACAGCCAGCTCCCCTAAGCGCTTAGCACGCCCATACTCTGTTTGAGGATCAGGAGTATCTGTTTCTAGCCATTCCTGACCAGCTGGCTTTTTGCCATCAAAAACATAATCCGTTGAAATATAAACCAAGGTCGCCCCGTAGCGCTCACAAGCTTTGGCAATATGCTCAGTACCAGTTACGTTGATGGCTTCATTCAGCGCTTTTCCTTCCTCTTCAGCAGCATCAACTGCTGTGTAGGCTGCACAGTGATAAACCAAGCTAGGCTTGAGCTGAGCAAAGACCTCCTCTACCTTAGTTGCGTTGGTAATATCCATTTCAGCAACATCAACAGCAACATAATCGACGCTTCGTTCGTCTAAAAGATAACGAAGCTCTGTTCCTAATTGACCATTGCTTCCCGTAATTAAAATCATCTTTTCTCCTTTTAAAGGCCTTATCTCTTTGAGCCAATCACACAGCTCACTCTCATCTAATCCTAAGAGAGGCTTTTTTGATCAGCTGACCCTAGCAGGGCCTTTGTTGTGGTATCGTATCAGCCTTGCTTTTTATCTAGCTACCGAATACCTAGGGCAATTCTTGCATAGCGGCTCATCTTTTCGACGCTCCAAACAGGATACCAGACCAGCTTTACCTCAACCTTGGTCACCTCTGGAACGTCTCTCATCGCATCATGAATGTGATCGGTCAATAAATCTGCCAAAGGACAGCCCATTGTGGTCAAGGTCATATCAATCTCGGTATGACCATTGTCATCAAAACGAATCTCATAGACCAAGCCTAAATTCACAATGTCAATACCTAACTCCGGATCAATAACCGTTTCCAAGGCTTCAAGAATCCGATCCTTGATTGCTGTAACCTGTTCTTCTGTGTATTTTGGTGTTTCAGTCATAGCCATTCCTTTCCCTTTTGTCAAAGACTTCATGTGACTCCAAAACAGCCACTAGCCCAAGAAAACCAACGCATACAGCCCACAATACACCCTATGACAGCCAAAACTGACTGATCTTTGCAGCTTTTTACCCAATCCTGCACAGATCTTGCCCCTAGTCACTGATTATTAAAAGCATCGTAAACCAGCGACTAGAGTCGGAATCATTTGCAGCGTAGCACTCGCTGTAAAAAAACAGCTGCCTTTGAGACTCGTTTTTCGTTTCTAGCTCGCCGTTAGAAAGATCCACGTCATTTCGGGCTCGTTTTTTGTTTCTGGCTCGCCGTTAAAAAGGTCCACGTCATTTCGGGCTCGTTTTTTGTTTCTGGCTCGCCGTTAAAAAGGTCCACTGGACCTTTTTAATCCTCAATGAAGTCTCTGAGCTGCTTGCTGCGGCTTGGGTGGCGGAGCTTACGCAAAGCCTTAGCCTCAATTTGACGAATTCGTTCACGAGTGACATTGAAGACCTTCCCAACGTCCTCTAATGTACGCATTTTCCCATCATCAAGCCCAAAGCGCAGGCGAAGAACATTTTCCTCACGATCTGTCAGCGTATCAAGCACTTCGTCTAATTGCTCACGAAGAACTACACGAGTTGTGTAATCAACAGGATTTTCAATCACTTCATCTTCAATAAAATCACCTAAATGACTGTCATCCTCTTCACCGATTGGTGTTTCAAGAGACACTGGCTCCTGAGCGATTTTCAAAATTTCACGTACCTTATCAGGTGTCATTTCCATACGCTCTGCAATCTGCTCTGGAGTAGGATCCTGTCCCAATTCTTGAAGGAGGTTGCGCTGCTCTCGCACTAGCTTATTAATGGTTTCCACCATATGCACAGGAATCCGAATCGTACGCGCCTGATCTGCAATGGCACGAGTAATGGCCTGACGAATCCACCAGGTCGCATAGGTCGAAAACTTGAAGCCCTTGGAATAATCAAACTTGTCAACAGCCTTCATCAAGCCCATGTTACCTTCTTGAATCAAATCAAGAAATTGCATGCCACGCCCCACATAACGCTTTGCAATTGACACCACCAAGCGCAGATTGGCCTCAGCAAGACGCTGCTTAGCCTCCATGTCGCCAGCGGCTACTGCAACCGCTAAAACCTTTTCCTCATCACTTGTCAGCAGCGGCACCACACCGATCTCCTTGAGATACATGCGCACAGGATCATTGACCTTGGCTGAATTACTTCCGATAAGCTCCTCATCTGTCAGCTCCTCTGGCTTAGGCTCTTCAACGACGTATTTAGATGAGGGATTTCCTTCCTTATCGGTAATAGAAATGCCACCATCTGTCAAGCGCTCAAGCAAATCATCAATTTGGTCAGCATCTAAGGTAAATGGAATCACGAGTTTTTCTGTGACCTCATCATCAGTCGCTGTTCCTTCCTTTTTATGATGACGAATAAACTCTGCAACTTGAACATTAAAGGTTGTAATTTCTTTTTCTTTTGCCATATTTTCCTCTATTCCATTTTTCTTTTTTCAGCAATGAAACGCTCTAAAGCCTCTAGAGCCATCTGGTGGTCACCCTTACTGCTAGATTCCCTAATCTGCTTTCTCTGCTTATGCAGCTCTCTTTGCTTTAGCAATGTCATTTGCCTTGATAAAATATCCTCGACCTCACCGCTAGCTATCTCATCAGGGAGATTTTCCTCTAAAACCCGGTAATAGGCTTGGTTAGCCTCTTCAGAAAGCTGCGATAGGTCATAGGAGGTAATCTGCCCTGTGGCCTTTAGCTGCTCATAAAGCGTCTGAAGGGCTGGTGTATCAAAATAAAAATCCGGCCGATGACGAAATTCATTGAGCAAATAGTCGTGATGAAGCAGGCGATGCAGGAGGTGACTTTCTGTTTTAGCCAAGGCTGTCATACTTTTGTTAATCGGTAAGGTTACTAGAGATGCCTTTGGTTGACTAGCCTGTCCTTGTTGTAAGCTTTGCCTATCTTGTAGCCTTAAAGCATTTACCGATTGCTCCACCTGAAAATAATCAAAATCCGGCAGCAAATCAGCCACCTTATTAATATACGAATTTTGTGCGGTGATTGAGGGTGCTTGAGCAATAATCTGTGATATATGCTCCACATAAGCAATTTGTGATTGCAGGTTATCCATATTTTCAGGCTTCAGGTGATCAATCAAAAACTCAACACTGCTAATGCGCGAGTGCTGGAGCAATTCTGCTAGAGCCTCTGGTGAATGCTGCTGAACAAATTCATCAGGATCCATTCTATTTGGTATTTTCACGATCTCCACTTGAAAATCTGTCAGTAGCTCAAGAGACTTGGCAATAGCATTTTGCCCGGCGTCGTCACCATCATAGGTCAATACAACCTTTTGTGTCAGCTGCTTGAGATGCCTAACATGCTCTGGCGTCAAGGCTGTCCCCATAGAGGCAACAGTATTGCCATAGCCTGCCCGATAGGCTGCAATAACGTCCATAAAGCCTTCCATCAAAAAGACCTCATGAGTCTTAGCGATTACCGGCTTGGCCTTATCAAGGTGGTAAAGCTCATAGGACTTGTTAAATAGGACCGTAGCCCTTGAATTTTTATACTTGGCCTGCTGCTTTTCTATATCCTCTCTTGCCCAGATACGTCCTGAAAAAGCAATAATATTGCCCTTATCATCACATAAGGGAAACATGATTCGATGACGAAAGGCATCATAAATAGCATTTGATTGTTCAGAAACATGAAACAAGCCTGAGGCTGTTAATTGCGCCTCAGTATACTTTTTTGACAAAGCCTGATAAAGGTAGTCCATCTCGTTAGGCGCCAAGCCAATCCGAAAATGCTCTATCAGCTGATCATCAAGCCCTCTTTGATAAAGGTACTCCTTAGCCTGATGGCCGATCTTTGTGGTCATCAAAACCGCATGGTAAAACTTAGCAGCATCTTCATGAAGGTCAATTAAAGCCTGGTGGGGGTGCTGCTTTTGGCCCAGGCTAGCCTGACTTGGAGCAATAGTAACTGCCATACCGGCCTTATCAGCCACAATCTGAACACTTTCTAAAAAGGGAACCTGCCGATATTCCTCAATAAACTTAAAAACATCCCCCGACTTACCGCAGCCAAAGCAGTGAAAGAACTGTCTATCTTCGATGACATTAAAAGAGGGGGTTTTTTCTTTATGAAAGGGACACAATCCAAGGTAGTGCCGACCAGCACGCGATAGATGGACAACTTCTCCAATAACATCAACAATATTGACATTATGCTTGATCTGAGAAATCATCTCTTTGTCAATAGCCAAACCGTCACCTCCCCACAAAAAGCCCATTGTAAATTTACATTTCATTATACCATTGAAAGTGGGCTTTGTAAATTGTAAAAGCACAATCCTTAATCATCTAAAGCCTACTACATCAAGCAATGAGCTATGCTAAAGCATTGACGTCTCTTATGATCACTAGCTTGACTAGCAGTGCAATATTGAGTAGCTCATCAGTCCTTGATAAGCTCTTCTATTAGCCTTTTTGACCTATTTGTGCTATGATAAGATTATCTGAAAAAAGGGGAGTCAATCATGCTCAAAGAATTAAAAGCATTTTTATTTAGAGGGAATATTATCGACCTAGCAGTTGCAGTGATTGTTGGGAGTGCCTTTAGCGCTATTGTCACATCATTTGTCAACGACATCATCACACCGCTGATCCTAAATCCAGCCTTGAAGGCCGCAAATGTGGAAAACATTGCTCAGCTCGCTTGGAATGGTGTTAAGTATGGCAGCTTTCTAAGTGCCATTATCAACTTTTTAATTGTCGGTACCAGCCTTTTCTTCGTGGTTAAGGTCGCCCAAAAAGCAATGCCTAAAAAGGTAGAAGAAGAGCCTGCTAAGCCAAAAACACCAACCCAGGAAGAATTATTACTTGACATACGTGATTTATTAGCCAAAAAATAACTCAAAGCTCTTATAGCAGCTGGACCTGTCCGGCTGCTTTTTGATATACAAACATAAAGCACTTAGCGTTCAAAAGCATAATAGGCTTGCTCTATTCGCTGTTTTAGCATATTATTGCTCTTTTTATCAGCAGCAGGCTGAGGTAAAAAAAGACAAACTAGTACCTTTGTACTGGTTTGCCTTCACATTAAGGCCGCCGATAAAGGGCCGCCTTTTTTATGATGATTAGAATTTTTTACGTTTGCGAGCTGCTTCTGATTTGCGTTTACGCTTTACAGAAGGTTTTTCGTAGAATTCACGCTTGCGTGATTCTTGAAGAGTACCAGCTTTAGTAACAGAACGTTTGAAACGACGAAGAGCATCATCAAGCGATTCATTCTTACGTACTACTGTTTTTGACATATGTTTCACCTCCTCAAGATATTGTAACATTTTCACGTTCTAGCTTATCTTACATGATTTTTCGGAAAAAGTCAATGATCTTTTCTTGATTTTGAGGTCATTCTTTAAAAAAACACCCTAAAATTAGCTACTACATTAGGCTAATAGATAGATCACTTATCAAGGCTATTCTACTGCATTTCCTGTTAATAATGCTGCTTCTTGAATAAAGGCCTTGTATTTGTCATCCTTGTTTAATTGCTTGATCACCTTATTAATGGTTTGCCTTAGGTCATCACTCCCCTTTGGCATAGCCACAGCCTTAGCATCGCCATCACTTGTCTGCAATTTAAATGGTGCTAAAGCCAGGTCTTTATGTTGAGCTAAAAAGCCTGCAGCTACTGGTGCTTCCAAATCAACAGCCTGCACCTGCCCAGATTTCAATTCGTTAATAGCCTCGCCCATCACAGTTAGAGAAACACAGTTGGCTTTATTAAGTTGCTCCTTGACTAGGCCCTCCTCGATGCTGCCTTTTTGAACAGCTACCTTTTTGCCAGCTAAGCTATCCTTATTAGCATAACGCTTGGCATCTGATGCTTTCACTAAAATAGCATTTTCTGTTTCATAATAAGCCTCAGAAAAATCATACACCTTGGCGCGCTCTTTGGTGTAGGACAAGCCAGAAATCGCTATATCTGCCTTACCGGTTTGCAGGCTGGATAAGACATTATCAAAATTCATGGCAGAGAGCTCTAGCTTAACCCCTAGCTCATCAGCAATGGCCTGGGCCAGCTCAATATCTGCCCCAACAATAGTATCCTTGCCATCAACCAAGGCCTTAAACTCAAAAGGGGCATAGTCAGGACTAACAGCAACCACCAGCTTTCCCTTTTCCTGGATCCTGTCTTGAAGGCTCGTCTTGTTAGCTTGGCCACAAGCTGCCAAAGCAAAAATAGATACCATAGCAAGTGCTCCAACTAATAATCGCTTCATGTTCATATTATAATTATTCCTTTTCTTGTTGATGAACCTTATTATATTGCATTATTATTCAACAGTCAAGTTTTTATTGAATATTTTTCAAGCACTGCGATAGTCTGCTTAATCCTGCCTGTAGAACCTGCGGCTGACAGCAATAGCCGATTCTCACATGATTTGCTTGATTAAAGCGATTTCCCGGAACGACCAAGGTACCGTAATCCTCCAGCAGCCTCAAAGCAAAGGCTTCAATGTCCTCATCTATATCTAGCCTAACAAAGGCCGTTGAGACCTCATTCGGTCTATGGTAGGAGGCCTTAGCTTCACCTGTTATCCAGTCCTCTAAGATAGCAAGGTTAGTCCTGACAATGGCTTGATTGCGCTGCAATAGCTTGTCAGCATGCTTCAAGGCTAGCGAAGCCACCATATCATCAAAAACACCTGCACAGATCATTGTGTAATCTCGATATAGCCTAAGCTGATCACAGATGGTCTCAGAAGCAGCCACCCAGCCAACCCGAATGCCCGGAATCGAAAAGGTTTTTGACATGCTATTAACAGTAATCCCCTTATCATACAAATCTGCCACCGCTAAAAGATGATCAGAGGCAAAGGAATGATAAACCTCATCACTTAGCAGGTAAATATCATGCTCTCTAGCAATATTGATGAGCTCCTCTAAATAGGGCTTGGTCATATAGGCACCTGTTGGGTTGTTGGCATTGTTGATCATGATCATTTTTGTGTTGGGACGAATCATGGCACCTAGCTCATTAAGGTCTGGCAGCCAAGCCTGCTCCTCTCTGATCTGCCAATAATCAACCTCCACTCCAAGAGAAGCTGGAATATCATATAGCTGCTGATAGCTAGGATAGTGAGCAATCACATGATCACCTGCTTCAAGCAGTGCATAAATAACCAAAAAATTAGCACCTGTTGCCCCATTGGTTTGCAAGATATTTCTAGCTTTCTGCTGCTGATAAAGCCCTGCCACTGCCTGCTTAAAGTCAGGAGAGCCTTCTATCCAGCCATAGTCTAATGGCTTTTGATGCAGCTGCTGGTAAAAGACTTGAGGCTGTTCTTGTGTTAAATCAAAGAGCTCCTCAAGAGTTAATGAAGCAATAGACGAGCCAGCAATATCGTATACAGCACTTTTTTCATGCTGATTTAGCCACTCTTCCACACCAAATACCGGTAGTTTCATAAGATCACCCTATTTCTTACGTAATATTTATTACGATATCGCATAAAAATACAGTTGTCAAGTCAGAAACTGTTCTTTTTTGATAAGAATCATGTTCTGTCTAACAGGAAAGTTCTAAAATGAAGTTAGCCACCTAAGGGTATCAAAAAACATCTCAGAGAGATATAATTGTAATCACCACAACAACAATTAGAAAGACTCTGAGATGCAACACTATTATACACCAAAAAGTAAACATTTGACACTAACTGAACGTAGAATGATTGAACGTTGGCTTCAAGAAGAGCTCTCAAATCGTGAAATCGCTAGGAGATTGGCTAAAGCTCCTCAAACCATTCACAACGAAGTCAAACGTGGTCAAGTTAGACAACAAGTGCGTAAAGGAAAATTTGAAGTGATTTACTCAGCTGACTTCGCTCAAAAAGCCTATCAAAACAATCGTAAACGCTCTGTTAAGCAGGTCTCCCTAACGAAGGAACTCAAAGAAAAGATGACTCACTACATCAAACAAAAATACTCTCCTGAGATGATGGTTAAGGCAAAAGGGATACCTGTTCCCATCTCCACCATTTACTACTGGATTCATCATGGCCACTTAGGATTGACCAAGGCTGACATGCTTTATCCTCGAAAAGAGAAAGCTAAGAAAAAGCATGCCAGTCCCAATTTTAAGCCAGCTGGAAAGTCTATTGAGGAACGACCTGAAAGCATTAATAAGCGTGAGAATATCGGTGATTTTGAAATGGATACGGTTATTCAAACTCGGGCAAAAAACGAGTGTCTGTTGACTCTAATCGATAGAAAGAGTCGTTATCAAATCATCCGACTCATTCCAGATAAGTCTGCGTCTTCAGTGAACAAAGCTCTGAAAACTATCCTCAGAGATTATCAGATTAATTCCATCACAGCTGATAACGGAGCTGAATTCAGTCGTTTAGCAGAAGTTTTTGACCCTGATCATATCTACTATGCCCACCCGTATTCTTCTTGGGAGCGTGGAACTAACGAGAATCATAACAGACTCATCCGGCGTTGGTTACCTAAGGGAAGTAAAAATGCGACTCAACAACAAGTCGCATTTATTGAAAACTGGATTAACAACTATCCAAAGAAACTATTCAATTATAAATCTCCTAAAGAGTTTTTACAGACTGGCTAACTTGAACTTGAAATTTGGCGTTCTGTCTAACAGTTAGTCCTGATTTGTATCGCCTAAAAGGCCACTTAATAAAGCAAAAATCACATAAAAAAGCTCCTAGCCCACCAATCAGTGGGATTAGGAGCCTGATAGCTCGTATCATTAATTGAGATAAGAATGACTATCATCACTCTACTATGAGCCAATGACTAGGCTAGGCGGACAACCTCTAGCTGTGGTCCACCCATTAATACCAAATATTTTTCGACCTTTGCAATCCCATAGGATTGGCTCAAAGCCTCGGCATACAGGTCCATTTGCTGCTGATACCGCTGCTTCAGCTCAGCTGAATGCTGATAATGATCTGTCTTATAGTCAAAAAGAACAATACGATCCTCAAAAAGCAGGTAGCCATCAATAATACCACGCACTACGTACTGCTCCTGACTTAGGCTGTCTTTTTTCAGCATCGCAAAAGGAGCCTCGCGATGTAGACACTGGTGATGCTCTTGCAGGAGCTGCCCCAATTCAGTTGTCGCAAAAAAAGAGGTTACCTTTTTAATATCAAGCCTTGCCTTGACCTCTGCGTCAGCCGAGACAAGCTGTAAGGTCTGTTCAATATCACCAGCAGTAACCTGATCAGACATTGGAATACGCTGCATGAGCTCATGCAGGCTTGAGCCGACCTGGCTAGGCTCAACAGCCTTTTTCTTAGAAAAATCAGGAAGCTCAAAGGTCTTGGGCCTATGATAAGGCTGATCTATGATATCAACACCATCAGTATCCATTAGAGGCTCATAAAGGGTTTTAAGCTGACTAGGGGTTCTCACCGTCGGCAGCTCAATGGCTGCCTGATAGCTTGCATTGAGCTCTGACACCTTATCCAGCATGTCTAAGGCACGCGCAATGTCCTCTGTTTGACGGTTGTCCTTGAGATCATCTGCTTGTAGCAGCCCTGAGGGCCTTAGCTGACCAACAGCTTCTGGTGTTAAGTCACCGTCATCAACAAATCGCACATCAACAAACAAGTCCTCCTTGCTAAATGTTGCTGCTATCGCTAGCAGCCAGTCTTGAAAGCTCAGCAATCTTTCTCGACTAGCTAAGGCTAAGCGTCCTTCTGAGCTATTGTCGGCTGTTTTTTCCTGTACCTTTTCCTTGCTAGCCTTACCAATGAGGTATACCTTTTTTTCTGCTCGCGTCATGGCCACATACAAGAGACGCATTTGCTCTGATAGGGTCACCAAGCGTAGCTGCTGCTTATTAAGCTGGTAAGGAAGAGTTTCCATCGTAACCTTGAGCGACGCCAATTTTTCTTCTCTTAGAAGCTCCTTTACATTGGCGACATATTTGATACCGATTCCCTCATCTCTATTTAGAATGATTGGTGCTTGTAGGTCAGCCATCGCAAAGCGCTTGTCGCAATTCAAAATGAACACGTAATGAAATTCAAGTCCCTTTGATTTATGAATTGTCATGAGGTTAACAGCATGCTTAGGCCTTTCGACCTCAACATCTGCTAAATCATTTTGCGTCTCCAGCACCTTATCAATCATGCCAATAAAGCGTGAGAGTCCCTTGTAGCCTGATTGCTCAAATTGGTCAGCCCGTATAGCAAGGGCGTAAAGGTTTGCCTGAGCCTGCTCTGCCTTTGGCTGGCTTGCTACAAAGTCAAAGTAAAAGCGATCGTTAAAAATCTTCCAAATCAGCTCGTAAAGCGAATGAAGCTTTGCAAATTGACGCCAGTCTCTCAAGGTCCCATCAAAATCAGCCAGCTTTGTCATCAGCTCCTGACCGATCAGCTCTGGGTGCTCGCCTTGTCCTCTCAAGCTATTGCTAAGCTTGTCATAGAAGGCTTGAGGCTGCTTTTGTGAGCTGCCTTGCAGTGAGATTCTTGCCAGCTGATCCTCATCAAAGGAAAACATTGGCGAGCGCATTAAGGCCACTAGGGCATAATCATTCAAAGGATTGTTGATGCTTCTGAGCGTATCCAGCATGACCATCACCTCAACTGACTTGAGGTAGTTTTCTTGGCCACCGTCAGCAACGAGAGGAATGCCATACTGGTTAAAGACCTGGAAAATAGTGTCATTTCGGGTACGTGATGAAACAAGCAGGGTGATATCCTCAAAAGCAACCTTCTCTTCGTTATAAAGCCTGATGATTTCCTTAGCCACTAAGGCTACCTCTCCAAAGGAGATACCATCGTTAGCTAAGGCTTCCTCGGTGCCTTCTTGAGCTTGATCGGTGTTATAGAGCAGCAATTGGGCTCGATTATTAGGATATGGCTGCCTTTGTGCCTCACTGCCTGCTACCAGCTGGTGCTTGTCATCATAGGTAATCTCTCCTAAAGACTCGTCCATAAGGCGGCTAAAGACAGCGTTGGTGACATTGAGGACCTCTGACTGACTGCGAAAATTTTCCTTTAGTAAAATCAGCTTGCCATGCTCGGGATTGCTTTGATAATCCTTAAACTTTTGGTTGAAGATTTGAGGATCTGCCTGCCTAAAGCGATAAATGGATTGCTTGATATCCCCAACCATAAAGCGGTTGTGGCCATTAGACAGCAGCTCTAATAGGCATTCCTGCATGTGATTGTTATCCTGGTATTCATCAACCATCACCTCATGATAATGGCGTTGATAGGCTTGGCGAATATCTGGAGCCTGTTGTAAAATCTCAATGGCAAAATGAGCTATATCTGAAAATTCAAAGGCATTTTCTTGCATTTTTGCAGCCAAATAGGCCTCTGAAAAGCTGATCACAAAGGCTTGCAGCACCTCCAAAAGTGGTAGGCTCTCCTGTTGATAAGCAAGGATAGTCTCCAAGTGCCTAAATCCTACCAGCTGCTCCTGTAGCGATTTAAAAATAGGGTATTTGTGACCGGCCACAGTTATGTCAGCTCCTGAAGGAAGCAAGGCTGTTAGCTCCTGTGCTAGCTGGCCTAGTCGCTCCTTGCCATAAAGGCTGTCAAAATGCAGAGCCCACTCATATAAGCTGTCAATCACTTTGAGGTGCTTAGTGTATTTGGCAGTTAGCTTGCCGGCCTTGGTCGTTTGAGCATAGCCCTCCATATCTGTCAGGTCTCTCAGCTGATCAGCAGTGTCCTGCATACAGGCTAAGAGAGCGTCTACAGCTTGGTCTGGAATATCCGCAAAGCTGGTATAGGTCTTAGCCCCCCGTAAAAAGACCTCTGCCAACCAGCTGCTAGGATTGGCAGTTGATTGACTGAAGGCATAAATGCTATTAACAATCTCTCTAAAGGCTGAGCTATCCTTACGACGTCCAGAAAAGTTCTGCACCAGCTGTATAAAGTCTTTGTTGTCTGCCTGTGCCATATAGGCCTCAAAAACCTGACTAAAGACCTCGCGTTTTAAGATATCCTGCTCTGCCTTATCCTGTATAATGCGAAAGTGTGGTGAAATCCCTAAAACATAACCATGCTGATGAACCAATTTCTGCGCAAAGGCATCCATTGTACCAATATCAGCCTGTGATAAGGCCTGCAATTGGTCATTAAGATAAGCCTTAAGCTGATAATCCTCAGTCTCTGCTATAGCTGTGTGGAGCTTTTTTTCAATTCGCTCTATTAGCTCAGTAGCTGCTTTTACGGTAAAGGTCGAAATAAACAAGCGATCAACCGAAATCCCTCTTAGAATCTTATCCAAAATGCGCTCAACCATGACAAAGGTCTTGCCTGAGCCAGCAGATGCTGATACTAAGATATTTTGACCACTGCTATAAATAGCCTCAATCTGCTGTGCTGTCCGCTTGTGTCTCTTATCTGATAAGGCCTCCTCCTGCTGCAAACGAGCAATAGCCTCTGGCGTTAGAAAGCCTTCATCAATCCTCATGCTTTATCTCCTCATTCATTCGTGTCAAGAAAGCCTGTCTCCTTTCTTTAGCCGGTAGGACGACTAGGCGTCTTGCGTACCCTAGATCTAAATCCGCCTCAAAGCGCGTGATGGCCTTGAGCTGGTCACCCTGAACAGACTTGCCGTCTGCGGTATAAGGGTTTATTAGGAAATGCCCTGTTTTAATCTGCTTCACAGCAGACAGATATAGCTGCTCATTATAAGCCAGCAAGGTTTCTAGCTCATCAGTCTCATAAAGTGTGTTGTTAAGGTGATAGCTGCCATTAGCCAGATATTCCTTGGCCTGAGCTAAAAAAATGCCCTTATAGGTTAATTCCTTGTAAGCCGCAGCCACTAGCTGATCATCAAGCACCTTAAAGTCAGATAGGCTTAGCCTTGGCTCTTGCATGTGCAGGTACATGGCGCCAAACAGACCTTGACCCTTATTCTTTAAGGCAGCAAGATAGGTCACAAGCTGAGGGCTCAAGCCATTATAAAAGGCACCAATGTCAAATACCCTTGCACTGGATTTGTAGTCTACAATACCCAGTCTACCGTCAGCTAGCTGGTCAATACGGTCAATAACCCCTCGAATAAGCGCCTGATGACCCAGCGCCAGCTCAAAGGCCTCCTCTTGCTTGGCCACCTGCATGCCTTGATTAAGGTTTAGGACAGGAGCTGTTGAGTAAGCAATCCCCTTTAGGACCTCTAAGCTATATCGCCCTTCAGCATCAGCCTGATAAACCTGCTGAAAAGCGCTTTGCTGATTAACTGCTGCAATAGCTGCGCCTAGCTTTTTATCAAAGGCAGCATCAGTCCTATCCTTAGTCACCAGCTCAAAAATACGGTGCAGGTATTGACCATGAATGCGAGCATCTGGATGAATAGACTCCGGCTCTTGCAGCCCTAGGACATATTTCAAGAAATACTTGTATTGATTGTTATAAAATACAGTCAAAGCTGATGAGGATAGGCTCAAAGGCTGATGACTCGGAAAGCGGGTCTCGATAACCTCAGGCGCTACTGGCTTAGTAGCCAGATGATGCTCAGGAGCTGGAAGACTTAACTGCTCATTGGCTAGTCTGCGCTTCAGATAACGAAGAGCAACCGTCCAAAAGTTTCTATCCTCATCGATCATCTCATCTGCAATGCCCTGCCGATTAATAGCCACCAAGCGAGACAAGAGAGCCTTATAGTTGCCAATATCTGCTGCTGAATGTGACAAACGGTTCTTCCCTTTTTCAATGACGGAAACACCAAGGGCAATCAGCTCCTTCAGGTAAGGAGAGACATCATCTGAGCCATTCGTTGAGCTTGTAGGCAGGCTTAGCACCAGCTCCTGCGTCGCTGAATTAAACAGAGAAAGTGCTGTTTGGTGATTTTTCTTGATATTTTCAAAGCTCGGCACATCAAGGCGTTGGTAAGAGGCAGTCTGCTCATTGATGCTTGCTCTTTCCTGATCTGAGATGAGACTGGTGTTTTTTGTCTGCTTAGGAAAATGAGAGCGACTCAGGCCAATCGCAAACACAAAGGGCTTGGAATGCGGCTCCACCAGATCATAGGATTTGATAGACACAACATCTAGGGTCGCAGGCACTGTCCGATAATGTGCTGTCTGCATGCCCATCTTGATTAGAGCTAGACAGTCTGCAAGGGTCATTTTTTCCTGACCAAACACCTGATAAAAGGTCTCTAAAATACCTGTGAAGGTCTTCCAAACCTCCTCGTCCTTTTCCCTGTCAGCTTCTCTTCTACTGCCTGCTAGTGCCTCAAAATTGTCAGCCAGCTGAATGGTCTTAAAAAAGGTCATTAGCTTATCAAGCAGAGAAGTCCCTAGCTGCTTTTGACTCTTAAAAAGCTGCTGGAGCGGGGTTACCACAGCAAGCCGCAGCTGATTCAAAAGGGGCAAGGGATACTGACGTGAGGAATTTAGGGTAAAGGGTCTTGAAAATTTGGTGAAGCCTTGAATATCAGCAAAGGTCAAGTACTGCTCAAGCTGATCCAGCTCTCCCTCTTGAAAGCGCCCAAAGAGTCCTGATTTTAGTAAGTTAACAATATCCTCACGTCGCCAATTGTATCTGCGGCCTCTTTCTAAGGATTCGACAAATTGAACCAAGGGGTGAGCAGACATGGGCTCTTGCTTGCCGATATAATAAGGGATCTCAAATTTCTCAAAGATAGGACCAATCTGTAGCTGATAAGACGCTACATCACCTAAAAGGACAAGCATGTCCTTATAGCGATAACCCTGATAGAGCTTCTCACGAATGGCCTTTGCAACATGCTCAAGCTCCTCTTTTTGATTGAGCGCTTGCCAGATCACAACCTTGCTCTTGTCCTTGGCGCTGAGCTGCCAATCAAGCTGTGAGTAGTCATGATTGGCCTCAAGAAGCTGTGTCAGGCGAGAAAATGACACATCAAAGACCTTTTCTGATGTTGTATAGATCGGCTTGGTTTGAAATTGCTGTGCCAGCTGTTGTATAAACGCAAGGCTCGCCTCATAGAGATTTCCCTTGGTAAAGGCTAATCGATAAGCCTTTTGACTGATATAAGCCCCAATAACGATTTCTTCACAGGCTTCGTTTAAGAGCGCTAGCAGCTGCTCCTCCTCAGCTGAAAAGCGGGTAAAGCCATCAATCACTAGTACGGTCTGTCTTAGCTCGGCATCTAGACTCTTAGTTCTGATAGCCCAAGCAAGCTGAGCCAGCCTACTTGACCGATCGTAATCTCCTTGTTCAATCAGCTGCTCAGCCTTGGTCATAATCGTGATCAGGTCCTCTTTTTTTTCTGGTCTATCAAGCGTCGTTAAATCAAAGGCTGTCAGATTAGCTGCTTGCAATTCCTTATATAGCTCAACTAACTGGGCAATAAAGGCCTGATCTGTCCGTAGACGATGAAAAACCTTTAGCTCCTCTTCTTGCAGCTGCATGAGCACACGATAAAAAATCATGGCTAAGCCATTATCATCTAGAGCTTTTCGATTAGCTGCCTTGGTTAAGGTAAAATAACGCGCCATCTGCTCAAAACGGGTCACCGTAATAGCAAAGGAGCCCTGCTCTGGCAATAAGGCTAGGACAGAGCGTTCCTTTTCAAAGGATAGGGAGTTAGGAGCAATATAAAAGACACGATAGCCCTTATCAGCATAAGCTCTTGCCTCTTTGACTAAAATCTCTGTCATGGAATAGCTAATCTCTGTGTATAGTAATTTCATAAAACTCCTTTTATTTGGACCTGATACAACGTCTATGCCTCCATTATAACAAATCAGCCTTGCTTTTCCCATCGTTAATGATCTTTCAAACGCCACAAGAAGCGCTCACAGCATGAAAAAAGCCTACCATTTCACATCTGCTGCTTTACGCAAGAAATGATAAGGCTTTGTCTTGTATAGGCTCAAAAAACAGGCTAGGAACTCCTAGTTAAGCTGCCCTGTGCTTGTCTCTTGTGATCTGTCCCCAGGCATTCTTCTTACGCTGATAGCCAATAAAGCTGCTCACCTTGATAAGGGTTAATACCGTATGAAGAACAAGGCATTGGTAGATGGCAGCATAGATTACCCAAGCCATATCAAAAAGAGTAATACTACGATAGTTTTGAAAATAAACCCTATTTAAAAACGATGTCAACGCAATAAGCACACAATAGCAAATATAGAGCAGCATCAGTGACACAAAAAAGGTTGTGTTTAATTGATGGCATAGCAAAGACAGCACAATGATAATAACACCAAATGCCTCAATAAAAGGAGATAAAAGCTCAAACAAAAGGTACAGCACATAGGAGATGAGTACCGTCACCTTAAACCGACCGCTCACAAAAAACTGGAGATACTTTTTCAAGCATTGATACAGCCCTAAAAACCAGCGACGCCTTTGCTGACACAAATCCTTCAAGCGACTGGGCGCTTGGCTCCAGCAAATAGCGTCTGTCTCATAGCCGATACGATAGGGAATCTTGTTGTTCTGGCAGAAAAAATGTAATTTCATCACCAGCTCCATATCCTCTCCCAAAGTCCCAGTATCATAGCCATCAACAGCAATCGCAAGCTCCTTTTTAAACAAGCCAAACGCTCCTGATATGATCAAATTCCCAGCAGCCTGGTCTAATAAAATGCGAGCTCCAAAAAAAGCACAATCATACTCAATTGCCTGCGCACAAGGAATGAGCTGCCGCGGTAAATGGTAGTCTACGATCCTTCCAGCTGCTAATTCTACTCCCTGCGAAACCTTGACCATACCCCCAACAGCAATGACAGACGGATCCTTTGCAGCAGTCTTTGCAATACGCTTAAGCGAATCCTCCTGTAGCATCGAATCAGCGTCCATGCACAAGAAATAATCGTATTGAGCAGCGTTAATCCCTAGATTGAGGCTATCTCCCTTGCCGCCATTTTCCTTTTCAAGCAGGGTCAGCCTGACATGCTTGAGCTGCTTTTGACTCACAGCCTTTAGAGGACGCGTTGGGATCCGCTGGTTAATAGAGCAGGTCACCGCTTCTAAGTGAAACCGTTCCTTCAAGAGCTTGGCGGTATGATCTGTTGACCCATCATCAATGACAATAATCTCATAGCAGCCATAATCAAGCATCAGCAAGGACTCCACTGTTTCGATAATGGTTAGCGCTTCATTATAGGCCGGCACCAAAATAGACACTGGCGGTAAAGAGACAGCATCACCAAGAGGCACTTGCTGTCGCCTTTCATAAAGATGAATAGCCCCAACAATTAAGGACAGCAATAAAAAGCTCGCATAAGCAATCAAAAACGCTAAAAAAAGATACTGGGAGTATTTCAATACTAAAAACAGTAGCTGCACTATCATTCTCCTTTAACATGCAATCACTTGTGCTTACCATTCGCCTGACAAAAGCGTCTCAAGGCCTGCTTCATCAAATACCCAATGTTAAAGACAAGGATTGCTAAGCAAACGATTATATAAAAAAACAACAAGTAATAAATCATCTATTTTCTCCTCTTTTCCTGCCAGACAGCCTGCACCTGCCGATAGGAGGTCTTCAAAACCTCTCTTACCCTTGGACGCTCCCAGCTCAACAATGGATACTCTACCATTGTAATGACCTTTGATTCCTTTAGCGGGGCAAAGCCAATAGCTATCGCCTCAATGGCTAATTCCTCAACACCATAGTGCTCAAAATAATCATCGTGTATTTTGTTTGAAGCTGGATCAGAAAAATTGAGCAGCTGCCAGGGAATCCTAAGCTCAATCAGACGCTCTCCAAAGGAAATATCGGTCTGCGAATCAAAATGAGCCGAGCCTCGTTTGCCATTGCCCTGTTTTAATTGGCCGGTAGGGTAGCGCTTCAGTCCTCTTTTTGCGATCGGAACCTGATCAATGGCTGCAAAAATACCATCATTTCTCACCACCATATCAACCATAGTAAATCTTGGCGTATGCTTGTTAGGGGGAAAGACATAAAAGTCCTTTCCATTAATCTGCCTAAGGTAATTGGCATCAGTAGCATGGTAGCGCTCCTGCACCAATAAGCGACTGCCTTTGTGGTCATCAACAACAAGGGCAAAATCAGCAAAGCGAGCAAACCGAGCGCTCAAGCCTTCAATAACCCTGCTGCCTGTTTTGGGCGTAATGTCTAAGGGAATGAGCCATTGTCTTTGTAAGGGCTGCTTTTTTGTTGATTCAATAGCAATATAGAGGTATTTTTCGTCCTGATCAACGAGGAGCTGATGCCCATTTTTCCTGTAGGTCAGAGCTCTAGACCACTCACCTGCTGCCTTTTGCCCGTCAATAGCATGCGTCCTTGGAGCATGCTCAAAGGTTAAGAGACCATAACCTTGAGCCTTAGACTGAACATCACCCCAAAGAAAGCCTTGATGTCTATTGGTTGCAAAGGAGGTATTCCAGCTCCTAGCAGTCCAATCGTCCTGCCAGCTATGGATTGTTGCTCCACAACAGCCAGACGCAACAAAGGCTGTGTAGTCTGCCATCAAGTGCTCTCCCTGATCCTTTTCTGTCAAGGGCCTGAAAGTCGATGTCATTTGGTCCACACCTCTTGCTGTCGAATAGCCATAGCCCGTCATAACCACTGGGACACGATGATAGCTTGCAAGCAGCTTGACATATCCCTGATATAAGGGCATGCGCTTAATATCCCCAACAAGCCTATGAGCAAGCCCTAGACGGTCAAACAGCAGGTAATCCCTATAAGCCGGGTGACAATCCAAGAGCTTATAGGAAGCAAAAAGACCGGCCTTAACCTTAGCGCTAGGTCTAATGTTTTCAATCGTCAGTTGAACATATTTTGCTGCCTGAGAAGCAAAGGACTCTTGATAGACAAAGGGATCTGATTGGGGTGCATTTGAAAAGCTCACCAAATGCTGCCAGCCATATTTGTAGCTCTCGTATGACGTGATTTCCTCCATGATTTCAGCCAGTACAGCCTCAAACCGATTGGCCTGAGGTGTCGTTGCATAATACCTTCCCTTAAAGCCTACAGGCTTGGACTGATTTTGATGATTGGTATAGGCTATCGTCCCACTGTGCCAATCATCACCAACAATATAGCCAAGCAGCCATTTACTCATATCCTGATCGTAATGCTGAAGCCCTAAATCTGAATGCCAGATCCGTTTTCTCCCATGAATCACATCAACACTGGACCTGGCCTCTCTTAACAAAGTCCCTAAATAAGCCTTATCCAAGGCGCTGATAGAAGCATTATCATGATAAGCGTCTATTCTAAAGCCCTGTAATAGATACAGAGAATGACTTGCTCTGTCATTATAGCGGCTCAAGGCATGGTAAAAAGCAGCAGGCATAATAACCCTTACCCTGATCGTATTGGCACCCATAGCTGCTATTTGCTTGAACCACCTGTAATAGGTTTTCTCATCAACGCTAAGGTCTCGTTGACGATAGCCAGCTATAGAGCTCTCCACATCAACCCCCTTGATGAGATAAGGAGACCCTTTTTGGTCATATATGCGCTTGTCCTTGGCATAAAAGCTTGTTCGAATAGCTGACTGGTTAGAAACCGGCAGGTACAAGCGACCATCAATATCACAACAATAATAGCTCAAGCCAATCACAGACAAGAGCAAACCAACAAAGATTAAATATTTCTTCATCACTACCTACTCTAATAATGTATTGGTATTTTTAGACGCTGCACTATACTGATAAAGTGTCTCAATGTGCTTATCCAGCCATCGCCCACGACGTCTAATAAAGTCCTTTAGCTGCTTAACAGAGGCCTCATAGCTCCTGTAGTTACGACTAGCTGGCACAAGGTAATTAGTGGCATCACTTCTTGATGGCACCGTAAACACGTAGCCCCACTTATGATTATTACGCTGAATAGCCGGACCTAAAAAAGTAACCGTAGCATCAATATACTTGATCAAATAATCCGTTGATAAAACGTTCTGTCGGAGCTGATGGTACCTTGTGACCACCAGCTTAACAAAGCTAGGATCCTTTAGCAGCATGCAAAACCAAGGAGCATCTGATAGAGTAAAGTCCGCCTCATCATAAGGAGCCTCAATCTGATTATCAAAGGCATTGTTAAAATCCCACACCACCAGCTTGAGCTTATCGCGCAAATCCTTGTAAAGATAGGTTGAAAACTTCCCCGCATCAATATTTCTAAAAAATTCATTGATAATAAAATAGTCTGCAAAGGACTCTTGATCCAAATAGTCAGTGTATTTCTTTAAATCATAAGAGTATAGGAGCTTTTCGATATGACTGATGTCCTGTTCAATAAACTGCTTTTGCTTGGGCGTCAGACGGTGCAGGCTTGGGTATTTAATGTCTAAAGAGGACAGGCCTGCTTGATTGGTATAGGACACATAATGATCAAGAGCCTGCTTAGCCTTATGCTTTCTATCCCAAACAAGGATATAGGGTGTTTTGTCAGACTTCCGATCACTTTTTTCGATATTCACACGATATCTCCCCTGCTCAATACTCTCCACAGCCAAATACAGGCCACGATACTGATGATCCACCACTAGCTCACAATACCTGACATTAGGCGCATAAGTCATGATCTCGCCGGCAATATTGTAGCTAAGGTAATTTCGGATTAGGGTCCGATCTAAAAAAGGACCATGCAGCACCCACTCAGACTCCTTGGACATGCCAGCCAGCGAGACTGCCTTTGGCTTAGCGCTTTTGTTGATAAATCTTAGCTTTAAGGATTTCTTGTCAAAATGACGTGACGAATTTCCCCTATAAGCAATCAAGGCTGTCAAGGACAGGCGAGGAGACTCAGACAGGCTGTGCTCCCTATCTAGCTGATCACGAAGCGAGACCGTCGTTTTAATGGTTTTTTGCCGCTTTGTCTGCGCCTCGTATTCTCTTTGCTCTGGAATCTGCTGATGGTGAGTGTCAATGCTAATAATAGGCAAATGGGAGCTAAAATACCCAGTGCCTCTGGAGCCCTTTTTGACTGTCTGCAAATGGTGATGAATACGCTTTGTAGACGTTTTAGGAAAGCCGATACCACAAATAGCAGCGAGCAAGAGACACACCAGCACAATCACATAAATCGTCTTTTCTTTCATATATATTAACCAGTGATGTCATCGCTTTGACTAACAATATTAAAATAATCAACTCGCCCCAGCTGATAAACAGCCTCAGTTAACTGATTATCCTGCTGATAGGTGCTGTCGTAATCCTTTTTTGACAGCTCAAATATCATCTCAATATCATCAGACGTGGTGTTTTTCACGCGCTGGATCGCCTTGCCCGAAAAGTAGTTAAACACTAACCGCTCCAGCTCAACTTCCATTTGCTTATCACAACGCACAATCAACAACAGTCTATTGTCATTTCTAACAGCTCCCATAAGCAGCAACAACAAAAAGATCACACTGCTGCCAGTGGCAGCGACAGTATAATCACCAACACCACAGCAAATCCCAACCACAATCGTCCAAAAAATATAGACCGTATCTCTAGAATCCTTGATCGCTGTCCGAAAACGCACAACCGACAGCGCACCGACCATACCAAGAGATAGAGCAACATTATTTCCGATAACTGTCATGACGGTTGCTGTTAAGACCGTCAAGGTCATCAAGGAAACGTTAAACTTCTTGCTATAGACAGTCCCAGTGTGGGTATAGGCATAGGAAATATAAATCACAACACTTAACAGGGCTGCAGCCACAATATGCAGCAAAACATCTTGAAAGCTCAAGGTCCCACGCTGTTCAAAGACATGTCTTAATAACTGTTTCATCTTAATACCTCTCCTAAAAACGATAATGCTTGCTGATAGCTCTCCCCATGCAATACTTGCTTGCACTTAGCTCGCTACCATTAACAGACTCCAACAGCTTCTTGATATAGGACAACAAAAAGCCATTGTACTTGACCTCCAAGATGACCAAATAGGGATCCAGCAGGTAATTTTGAGGCAGTTGGTCTGAAAAAATATCAGCATTGGCCTCAGACCCGATAATATGATGATCAAAGGTAATACGAATATTGTTTTCCTTTGCCACAAACGCCTTGCGCTGGTATTCAATCACCGTTTTAGGCTGATAGAGCTGCATTGTCATACGACTATAGCATTCAGCAGCAAAGCGATCAGGATAAGTCAGCAATATAGACCTGTCTCCCTTGATCAACAATTGAGCGTCTGCTCTGGTTAACCTCAGGGACCGCTTTTTTTGATGACTCCCTTGCTTTTGCTTCATCTCCAACTTAGCAAATGAGCTCTGGCTACCATAATTGCGCAGGCGAATTTTTCGTCTGAGCTCAATGCCGTCCTCTTTTTCCTGCCAATCAATATCCTCCAAGGAATCAAAATATAGGGATCTAATCACGTACCCCTCACTAGAGCTATGGGCATCTAGTCGTAATAGCTTGGAGAATTCATGCGATAAGCGATAATAATCCTCAATGGTGATCAAATACTTTTTTTCTTGACGCAATACCTCATTCACGCCAGTGTCCTCCTTTTTTGTCTGTAAGCAATGCCCCAACACCAAGCTGACCATAACAGCAGCCAACAAGCCTGTCTCATAAGTAAATCGGAGCAGATGAAATGGTTATTTTCTCTACAAGGGGCAATCACCTGCCAAAATAATAAATCCTACCATCTGTTGAAACAACGTAGACCAGCTGATCAGCTTGGTTACAGGACAGGCGCTTTTGTGACTGGTCTAGCTGTCTGCTGCTAGCGTCACTCGTATTAGTCTTGTTGAGCATGGCCTGCTTGAGCTGCTGCTGGATTTTTCTGGCTTGCAGCTCAGAAAGCTTAAAGCTACCATTAACCTTTTGCGCCTTGTGCTTGTAGACCAGTGCAACATGGTCCTTCGCTGTTGTCTTAGCAGTCGATAAGAGCCCTCCTTTTTTGAGCTGAGCATGCTCTCCCACATCAATAGCAACATAGTCAAAGGGTGCCCGTATCCGATGTGCTGTTAATATTGAGGACATTATCCCCGTTGCAAGGCAAATACCTATCGTAGCCACTATCATCTGCTGACGTTGCTTACGAATAAACCTTGAAAAAGCACATACCTCCGCCTGATACTCCTGAAGCTCTTCTTCAGCCTTGCCATAATCCTGTCTAATGTCATCTAAGTCAGCCTGACAATCCTTGCAGCTTGTCAGATGAGCCTCAACAATCGCTCTACTATAATCACTTAACGTATCATCTACATACAGCGGTAGCAAATCCTGAATCAACTCACAATCATACCTCATAGCCATACTCCTCTCGTAATTGTCTTTTTATATGTTTTCTTGCCCTAAAGACAAGAACCTTTGCAGAGGATACTGTTATGCCAATATCCTTAGCTATTTTTTCATAGGAATCTCCCGAATAAATCCTGGCCAGAAAGACAGCCTGCATTTTCTCTGGAAGATTAAAAATAATCGTTAGTGTAATCTCTAACAGCTCCCTTCTTTCTATCTTATCAAGTGGTTCATCATGCCCTTTAGCATCAACGATTTCTAAGCTTTCCATCGACATATTCTCATATTTTTTCTTTTTAATTTCTGAAAAGAAGGTATTCTTTGCAATGGTAAATAACCATGTTTTGATTGAGCTATCCCCACGAAATTTAGCAATATTACGATAAGCCTTTAGAAAAGTCTCTTGAGTAATATCATCTGATAAACTATTTTGATAACAGCACAGCTTATTTACAAACCTATAGACATCATCTTTATATTCTAAATATATGTCCTCAAATTCCAACAGCTTGTCTCCTCTCAATACACCCTTAATTGTTAGACCGTCCAATCCGCCAAAAGTTACAGATTAATTTAATTTTTAGTATAAGCTGTCATCAAGTCAGGTAAATAACAGGGATATATCACCTAACATTTGGTCAAGACAAAAAAGACCTGATTCTGTAATATACAGAACCAAGTCTTTCTCAGTATATATTGACTAGATGGTTAATCCATAGCGACATAGCTAAACAGGCTAAGACTTACCGTCTTTTGGATTTGGAGACAAATCCACCAAGCCCTGCCAGAATACCACTGCCAGCAAGAGCCAGTAAGGCATCTAGCTGACTAGTGCCTGTTTTAGGGAGAGCCTTAGCTGAGCCCTGAGAGCCCTCTCCACCAGTCTGAGCAACTGCTAGTTTCTCCTGATGAGGGGCTGCTTGATCAGTCTTTGCCCCTAAAGTCTCCTTATCAGACTGAGACGCCCTAAGACGGATAATGGTAGCTGTTAGGCCTGATAGCTTGACCCCGTCCTTGGTTAGGACAACCCCCTCAGGACTTATCAAAGCCTCAGTACCTGCTTGCTTAGCATCAACGATGACCTCACCAGCAAGAAGAGCCTGAAACTCACCAGTTAGCCTAATGGTACGGTCATAGCTATCAGCATTGACAAAGACAGCATAAACATCACCATTGCTAGCAGTTGTCTGATAAGCAATCACCAAATCCTGTGCCTTGATCCCATGCTCATTTGGAACAGTGATCAGCTTGACCTTCTGGTCTATCTCAGCCTTACTTACTAAGCGAAAGGCATCTGTCGAACGGCGCAGCGCAATCAATCCCTTAGTAAAGGCCTGACTTCTCGTACTTTCAGGGTAGCGCTCTGTATCCGTTGCCTTTGCCCAGTCAAAATGATTAATGGCATCAGTTGAATCATAGGAATCATGGATAAAGTATGGGTATTCAAACGGTGTTCCGTCCTCATTGACCAAGAGGTGTGATTTATTAGGAACCTTGTCATCAGAAACCTTGCCCTTATAGGCTTCGTCTTTGAATTGCTTTGTACGACCATATTCCTGACCAGCATGTAGGAAAGGGGTGCCTTGAGAGGTTAGCACCAAGAGGTTCCCCAGACGCAAGCGACGATGAATTTCTGCCGCATTTGCTGCAACAGACGGATCCTTTTTAATAGACTGGGCGATAATATCAAACAAGGTCAGGTTATCATGTGCAGCGATATACTGAATCACATCACCCGGATCATCAGCCAAAAAGTTAGTCGGCTGAGCCTTGATATTATGAAAAATGGTCATGATATCCCTAGCACCACCTGTAATAAAGGCAGGAGAGCCTTCATTTGGAAAGCCTGACTTAAGCTGATTGCGAAAATCATCTGAGAAGGAGGCAACGGTATCTGTCTGTGACATCCAGCTTTGGTCCGCAGGCTGCTCAGGCATGTGCTCATCACCCTGATAGGTGACCCAGCCCTCACCAAGCATGATGATATTCGGATTGAGCTCCTTAGCTGCCAGGTAGGCTGCTTCAATAGCTGCTGCATCATGGTCCCCCATCATGTCAAAGCGAAAACCATCAACCTTATACTCATCAACTAGATACTTAATCGAATCCACCAAGACACGACGACTCATGTAATGCGTTGTCCCAAGTCGTCCACCGCCAAATGAGGTCCTAGCAGTGCCATCAGCATTCATAAAGTGGTAATAATTCGGCTCTAGATCCTCAAAAATATCAACATTAGCTGTATGATTGTAGACCACATCAAGGATAACCCCCATACCACGCTTATGGATTTCATTAACAAGTTGT
Source organism: Streptococcus equi subsp. zooepidemicus (assembly GCF_015689395.1). Classification (NCBI taxonomy): domain Bacteria; kingdom Bacillati; phylum Bacillota; class Bacilli; order Lactobacillales; family Streptococcaceae; genus Streptococcus; species Streptococcus equi. The sequence continues at coordinate 936,034 of NZ_CP065054.1, read as the reverse complement.
TTAAATTCCTCAATGCGCTTAGCTGGATCAGCCGGATCTGTCGAATACATACCAGTCAAGGCAAAATAGCTTTGTGGATCATAGCCCCAGTTGTAATTATTATTACTTGAGCTGTAGGTCAGCATACGCTCCTTGTTGGCCAATTCGTTGACAAAATAATAGCTCATCACAGGCAGCAACTGAATATGGGTAATACCAAGCTCCTTGAGATAATCCAGCCTTTCAACAAAGGCAGCAAAGGTTCCAAATTGAGCCTTTAGCTCACCAGCAATAGCCTGATCCGAGGTAAAATCACGCACATGTGCCTCATAGATAATCGCGTCCTCACGCTTGTGAAAGCCCTTAATATCAGCAAAGGCCAGCTCTTGATTTCCAATAGCAGCAGGATCAACAATGGCCGCCTTAGCCACCTTATAGGACGGATCTGTCTTAGCAAGCTCGCTGTTCCATGCCGCTAGCGATTTAGCATAAGGATCCAACACAAGAACAGACTTGCCATCTCTAGTAATCTCATAATGATAGAAATAGCCTCTATAATCTGAAATCCCAAAGCCACTATCAGCTGATAGAGTGATTGACCACTCTCCCTTGTCACCCTTTGCTAGAGCAATGTTACCAATCACCTTGGTCTGATCAGCCTTATCATACAAAACAAGTGACACCTTATCAGCACTTGGTGACCAAATCGTCAGATCAACCTTAGCACCTGCTTCTCTCACACGCGCTCCTAGCTCACCGTCATAAGCATACAGGCTATCCTTGTATTGCCAATTTGGCCTAGCCTGGAAGCTCTCATGATGAAAGGTCACCGTATAAGTGGCCATTGCTTGACTAAAATCACCTGTGATGACAGCCTTATGAGTCTTTTCATCTAAGGTGATATCAGTAATAGCAACTGCTTCCTTACTGTCAGTGCTAACCTTAAGCTCTTTTAAAAGGCTTTCCTTATCCACATCTGCTAGGGTCGTAAAGCTCACCTCAATACTGCTTGGGCTGACCTGTTTAGCGCCGATCAGTCTGACATGATTAACAAAATAAGGGTTCGTGTAAATGGTTGGATCCTCGTCTTTCAAGAAAATTTGCGTGTGCGTCTTTAAATGTTTAAAGATATAATCTTTGGGTTGAATTTTAACAGCGTCACCCGTCTGACGCTCATCTAGCAGGAGAAAGCCCAGCTCATTAAAGTCAGCTAGCTTGACGTCTATATAAGCACCATATCGACCAACCTGCTTAAAATCAATACCATCTGGCCAAGTTCCCTGCTGACTGGTCATTGAAGCATCAGCACTTCCCCAAAGCCAGAGCGCCTTTTGATCATAATCGCCATCACTTCGATAATAGTTGATACGGATATAGCCCTGAGCCAGCGGCGGGTAATAAGACAGCTCCTGACCATCAATCCAGACCTCATTCATCTTAGGGCTGAGCAAGTCTATGGTCCGATCGCCCGTCAGATTGTCTCCCTTAGTGTTATTGATCAAAAAGCTAACCTTATTGGCTTGATTGGCTGAAAGCTTAACGTCCATGTAATAGCCATAGTCATCTGTCTTAGCTAAACTAAAATTGGTAGCCCCAGTCGGCCAGCCTCCCAGCTGATCAGATGGTGTCTCAACATCGTCCCACACCCAAAGACCAAGCGAGGATAGGTCTTGAGCTGGCAGGGTCTTGAAATGCAGCCGCAGGGTCTGCTCTGCTATCGGCTCCTCTGAGCTTGTAGCTTCTGGTGCCTCTAGAGAGCTGTCTGTCGTAACAGGCACTATCGATGATGAAGGCTGAGACTGGTCTGTAGTTTCCTCATGCGCCTGATCCTCTACAAGAGGTACAGCTACTGGCTGAACTTCCTTGACAGTATCAGCATTGACAACAGCTGACACCTTAGTCACATCAGAAGTTCCAGTAGCATCAGTAATGTCAGTAGCTTCTGGCAGTTCCTTTAAGCCTTGCTCTTGGTCGGCAGCCCCTGACTTGACCATGACCGCACCATCAATAGGCTCAATACTCGTCAGACTCTCAGCAGCTACTGTAGTATGCCCGCTAGCTGTCCCCAAAGAAAAAGCGGTTGCAATAGCTACCGAAGCCACTCCAAGCTTAAGCTTACGAATGCCAAATAATTGACGCTCTTCAAACAGCGCTTGATTTTCCCTTAATCTTTTCATCATTCCTCCGTCCTTATCCTGATAGTTATTAACACCTTAAGTATACAAAAGAAACCATAATAGTGCAATCGTTTTCTTTATTGCAAATAATGTTATTTATAAGAAAATCAGACAAGAAACAGTGCAAGCGATTTCCTTACTGATAAATACCTGCTCCCCTCACTAAGACCAGCCCACTGCAAAGCAGAAAAGTAACCTAAAGAGCCTTAGTAACAGATGAATGAGCTTAATAACAAACACCCCAAGCATTAGATCTGGTGTCTAACGCTTGAGGTGTCATCTATCATGAACTGATGGTTTGTTGTTTCGCTCCTGCAAAACAAACCTATTTTAAAAAAAACGTCAACTTATAACCTTTTGATCCCTATAAGCAAAAAACAGCTTAGCTCCGGCTGGGAGTAAGCTGCTTTTACTGTAATGTATGTGATAATTAGGCTAACATCAATCATTACAAAGAGGGAATAAAAATTTAATGTTTCTTGCGTTTGCGTGATACCACAGCTACACCTAGGCTTGCCAATACGGCAAGGGCTGCTGCTGTAAAGAATGGAGCTGTTGCTTCTCCTGTTGACGGAAGCTTGTGTTCCATTGCTTTAGGTACCGCTGGTTTATCTCCTTTCTGTACTTCTGGCTTAGGCATTGGCTTAGGCATTGGTTTAACCTCTGGTTTAGGTTTAACCTCTGGTTTAGGTTTAACCTCTGGTTTTGGCTTAGCCTCTGGTTTTGGCTTAGCCTCTGGCATTGGTTTAGCTTCTGGTTTAGGTTTAACCTCTGGTTTAGGTTTAACCTCTGGTTTTGGCTTAGCCTCTGGTTTTGGCTTAGCCTCTGGTTTTGGCTTAGCCTCTGGTTTTGGCTTAGCCTCTGGCATTGGTTTAGCTTCTGGTTTAGGCATTGGCTCTGGCTTAGGCATTGGTTCTGGTTTAGGCTCTTCCAGAATAAGATAACCCAACCAAACTCTGTGACCTTTTGAGGTTGAGTAAATTTCTAGTAATTTTAATTTATCTACTTCAAAAGTTTTATTTTCTGGGCCTTTTTCCACAAATGATACCAAGAAGTTCCAATCCTCATCTGTTACGAATCCAGGAATTGGCTTTCTCAAGAACTCTAAAACTTCCTCAACAGTCTTTAAGCCACGAAGCTGCTCTGTAAGCTCTTTACGTTGCTTTTTAAGATCTTCCTCTTTCTTTAGATCGTCACCTTGCCCCTTTTCATTAGGCGGCTTTGGAGTATCCTCAGGTTTTCTGATATCATTACCGTAGCCTTTTTCATCTGGAAGTTTAGGTAAGTCCTCAGGTTTTTCAAGATCTCTAATATCATTACCGTAACCTTTTTCATCTGGAAGTTTAGGTGTTTCCTCTGGTTTCTCTTCGGGCTTAGAAAGGAGGGTTTTCGGTAGTCGAGGGTCAATTGTTGTACCTGCTCCCGATTTAATAGTAATAGTCGGAATATTATCAGCTGAGACAGAAGTCGTAGAGGCAAGTACCCCTACTCCTAGCAAGCAGGAAACCATGCTGATAGGTAGCTTCTGCTTACTAAGTCTATGCTTGTACCTCATTTGGTTTGCTAGCATTGTTTTCTTTATTGTCCTTTCCTTTTTTACATAAAACACTTCTAAAAACAATAAATTAAGTAAAATTCTAATCGTTTATTTCTATTTCCTCCTTATTTTATAACTTTATTAATTTTTATAATTCAATTTTATCATGTAATACTCAGATATCACTTTTGAAAGCTTCAAATCCTTGCTCTTTTTAAGTGTTTTCGGAAACTAAGAAAAAAAACAATTTCTTTATTTTTAACAACATTCACATAATTTAGCATTTAAAAAGCCTTGATAGGTCATCAGTAATCTGTCAAGAGGTTAATGATTTATATGACCTTTGACCCATTACGCTCCGTAAAGTATGAGACGAACTAAAAATCACATAACACTAACACGAAAGCCAGCGCCTAAAGACGCTGGCTGATGATTTGAGGCTTATAACCCTTGTTCAAATCACCTGTTTGATAGGTAGTCATGATTATTATGTAGGAGGACTATCAGCTGAGATAGAGGTTGGAGAGACAAACACTCCCACTTCCAGCCCTTTACTACTGATTGAGTCTATTGCTGTGTGCTTTATCTGGAGTAATCATATTTGTTGTAAATCATTGTGGTTTACTATTAAAGTAATTTTCCCAGCCTTGTCTACCCATATCTAAAGTATAAACTTCTCTAACTTCGCCACCTGCATTATCTTTGGCTTCACCATCTGTATTGTCTTTAGCATAAGCTGTTAGACGAGCGCGACCTTGATCATCACTAAATACTCTGTATCGTTTCAAACCAATTCTTGGTCCACTCTCTCCTACAGTTAACTGTTTATCATCCGAATCTGTTACATAAATAGCTACAACACGATGCTGTTCATCAAAGTCAGCTCCCCAGATAGAGATAATATGACCTAACGAATGACGCAAACCTGCAGGTCCATAAGACAAGCCAATCGCTTTACCGGTATAAAGACCATCACGCAACCAATATGACAAAGTATCATGATTAAAAATTTGATGGACATCTGTCAACAACTTTTCGTTAAAGACTTTTTTAAAGAAATTAATACCGCTAGTATTTTTTGAGGCATCTTCAATATTTCTTCCCCATTTGTGATTGTAACCATAGCCATTAATCCAAGCATCTAATAACTTATCTGTCCAAACAGGCCCTCTAAAATTCTTACTAATGTAGTCAAAAAATGGACTTTTATCTCGATAAGTAACATCGCCATTGTCATTACTATGATAAGTTTCTAAAAACTCTGACAATCTTATAGTCTCGCCCGCGATCTTAATAACGCCATTTTCTTCTGGAAATTGTTTCAAGAAACGATCAATGTTGCCTCTATTCCTATCAAACCAATAGTGAAACATATTAGCTGCTACAGCACCACTACATTTATCACTGTCTTCATTAAAATCTTTGTTGATATCATAATAACCCAAACCGTTTAACAAAGGTGTTGCCCAATATTCTGTTCCGTCCTTATCTGTAAGCTTTTTAAACTGACTATCATCAACAGTAACACCATCTAACCATTTGGTATACATAACATGTTCCTTAGTCTTATCAGCTTGAAAATCCTCTATATCTGATCTATAGGAGTACCAATTACCTCGCTGTTCAGGAACAAGCATAAGAGTTCCTCCCTCGGAATCAACATCATCAGCGTTAACATGGCCTGTTGTTAGGAACATCATTCCTAGCATACATGAGGCTAGGCCAATAGATAATTTTCTCATGCCGAATTTAGGTTTACGTGAGTGTGTGAATGATTGTTTTTTCATCATGCTATCCTTTCTGATATAAAACATATAAAACGCTTCCAAAAACAATTAATTAAATAAACCTCTAATTATTTATTTTGTTTTCTCCTCCTTTTATCATTTTATTAGGTTTTATAGGTCTATTTTATCATGTCACGCTCAGATGTCACTTTTGAAAGCTTCAATTTCTCGCTCTTTTAAAGCGTTTTCGGAAACTAAGAAAAAAAAACGATTTCTGTATTTTTAACAACATTCACATGCTTTAGCACTAAAAAAGCCCCTGATAGATCCTCAGTAACCTATCAAGGGGTAATGATTAAGCTTAGCTAAGCAGCTCATGCTTTAGACCTCCTACGCCAGCGCCAAGTGCCTACCAGTATGAGAGATAGCCCTATGGCACTGACCAGCAAGAGCCAGAGGTTGAGCTTGCTAGGCTTTTGAGATCCTCTTGTAGCGGTTGGTGTCGCTGTTTTGATACGATGCCCTCTGACTAAGAGCCGGTGCGTGTTGACACCATAGGGGGTACAGGTTACCAAGGTTACCAGATCCTTTCCCTCCTCTATCCTTAACAGGCTGACATCATCAGGCAAAACGGTAGCGATATGATCCACCTGATAGGTCAGAGTCCTATTAAGACTGGTGATGGTGAAGGTGTCGTTAACCCTCAGCTTGTCAATATTGGTAAATAGCTTGGCAGAGGGAAGCCCTCGATGTCCTGAGATGACAGCATGGGTCCCCTTGCCACCCACAGGCAAAGAGGTGCCTGCAAGATGGCCTATAGCCACCTGTAGGATCTCCTCATCGGTGCCATGATAAATCGGCAGCCGCTCATGCACCTTTGGAATCTCTATATAGCCCATGATACCTGTATTTGTGATATCCAGCTGCTGCTGATAGGCTTCTGTCTCACTATCGGTCAAGGTTAAATCAGGGTCATGGGCGACCTTTAGCTGCTGATTGTACTGATTGGCTGCTTCTAGCATGAGCTGACTATCCTTATGGCTCAAGGCTTGCGTGCTTGAGACATAGTCAGCGATAAGCTGTGATTGGTGCTGTGCATTCCAGTAGTTACTAAGGGTGGGGTAAAGGACAATCAGACAGCCTACCATCAAAATCACACTCCAAAAAATGACACTTTTCTTCATTCTATAGCCTCTATCAAAAAAAGAGGTGAATAGGTCTTGGTAAGACGTCTACTCACTTCTTTTACCTACTCACACGATCTTATTGCTGTTTCTGACGAAAGATAAACAGCGTTGATATTGTCATCAGCATTACTCCAAACACATAGAGCATGGTTGTTCCGATACTTCCTGTCGAAGGGAGGATAGACCCTTTTTTATTAACAATAGTTGCGGATACGGTACCAGCTTCTGTATCAGCAGTGAAGCCAGTTGCTTTGTCAACGGTTAGACTAGTCAACTGAGGATCGTCTGACTCGGTTTCATGCTGCGCTACAATGCTGAACATGACATCTGCAATAGTGTTGTAACCGCCAGGTGTTGTTGTTTCGCTGAGCTTGTAATCACCAGCGTCAAGTCCAACAAACTCAAAGCTAGTTGTATCTCCTGCTTTAATTTCTTGAACCTTTTGGTATTCTTCCTTGTCAGCAGTTTTGACCAGCTTATAAAGGGTAAAGCCTGCACCTTTTAGGGCTTTTTGATCTTGATCAACCTTATTGATGATAGTTTTATAGGTGAAAACGATAACCTTGTCTTTTGGTGTTTCCCCTTTTGGAGACTCCTCTCCTTTTCCAAGATGGTTTGGATCGTTTGAGTATTTCAAAGCAACTTCATTTGGATTTCCTTTTTTGCCGATGGCCGCTTGGTCATTGAGGGTAGCGGTGTATTCGACAACGATTTTACTGGTAGCTGTTACTCCCTGAACAGCCTTTAGGTTATTGATTTTAAAAGATGAACCATCTTCACTAACTGTAAATGAATTAGTAATATCTTGACGAGTATCTCCATTAACCACATAGACCTTGGCGTCTTTGTTGTAGCTTAGCCCTTTTGATAAGGTATCTACAAATTCAAGGTAATATTCTTGAAAGACGTCGTAATTTGACGGTAGAATTGCAGTTAGCTGGAATGGCACCTTGTCATTTTTGTCATAGTCAGCTGAATCTTGCCAGTCTGTCTCAAGACCTGTCTTGTCGTTACGGTCCTTGACCTTTTTAAGGACTGTTGGGATAGCAGATTTTGGTTTGAAGCTGGTATTTTTAACAACCTTTAAGACAAATGAGGTGTAGGCATCATGCTTGCCTGTTTGAGAATCATTTTTATCCTTGATGAGGTAGTAGCCGGCTTCGCTAACGTTGATTGTCTGCTCACCTTGCCCAGCTGCTGTCGTCAAGTGCTTGCCTGCTTCCTTGGCAAAGTCAACTGCATTTGCTTCCTTCAAGCCTTCTGCAATCTTAGCAGCGTCAGTTGAGTTATTAAATGAAAACTGCGTAACACCACTTCCCCATGTGATGTTTGATAGGGTACTGTCAAACAAGTCTCCCTTGAAAATCTGGTAAGCCTCATAGGTGTGACCTGCTGTAGCTCCCTCAACAGTGATGGTATAGCTTGCTGTATCAGCAAATGCCTTTCCTGACAGCATTGTTAGGAAGGTGACAAGCAAGCTCGTCAAGATTAATTTGATTGTTTTCATGGCTCTCTCTCCTCTATTACATGTTATGGCGCTTGTGTTTTTGATAAAGGCTGATCAGTACAAGGATTGCGACGATGATAAAACCGCCACCGATTAACAGGTACCATTTCACTCCTTGTCCTCCGGTGTCAGGCAGCTTGTAGCTTGGATTAAGGGTGTTGGTTACAGTGACCTGCTTCAAGCCTTCATCAACCTCATAGACAGGGGCTTGATAGCCAGCAACCTGCTTTTCCTCAATGCTGTAGCTGATTTTCTTGCCTGCCTGATAGACCGGCAACTGGTCAAAGGTGTATTCCCATTTTCCTTGCTGATCCGGTGTCATCTGATGTTCACGAATCACCTTGCCATCTGCCTTTAGCAAGATGGTAATCTCCTTGGGACGTTTATGATAGTAATCGTCCTTATCATTCCAAGCCTTGATGACCTTTAGGCTGGTCAAGGCTACCTCATGATGATTGGTAATATCAAAGCCCTGAATGGTTGTGGTGTAATCTGCCACAGGATCCTCTTGGATTGTATAGGTGATCTGTTTACCATCTTTGTATTTCGGTAGATTGGTAAATGTATACTTCCAGCCGGTTTGCTCTGAAGCAGTTGCTACCTTGTCAGTTGCAGCGTCATTTGCCAATAAACGAACCGTAATCTCCTTAGGACGTTTACCGTCTTGGTTTTCCTTGTCGTCCCAAGTTTTTTGACCGGTAATGCTAATGACCTCTGGCGTATAGGTATTGGTAATGGTAAAGCCTACTCCACTATCACCCTCAACCTGCGATTGGTAGCCAGCAGGAACCGTCACTTCCTTGACACTGTAGGTAATTTTTTGGTTCTGACTGTCATACTTATCCAGCTTACCAAAACTTGCTTGCCAGCTATTAGTATCACTCAATTCAATGGTCTTATCATTAACTTTCTGATCATTGGCGTAAAGCTGAACAGTAATAGTCTTTGGACGCTTACCATCTTGATTTTCCTTGTCATTCCAAATTTTCTTGACAGTAAAGCTGGTATAGCGACTGCCATCAACCCCACTGTTGGCATTGACATTGGCTACTTGGTGGTTTGACTCTTGACCCAATACCTGATCCTTGTACAAAATCTGGTACCAAATTTGACTGTTGTTAGCAAATTCTTTTTGGTCATAATCTGTTATCTTAGTTTTGTAGGCAACGTTAACAGTGTTTTTCGAAGCGTCGTCTTTAGCTAGGCTGACATGTATATGACCAGTCTTATCATCTGCTGTAATAGTCGAATATGGAAATTTTTGTCGAAATTCCTCCAGCGCCTTTTCCCCAACAAAACGCTCATTACGATAACCAGATACGGTGATGTCAAAGCTAGTCATATCCAAGGTCTGACCGCCCTGAATGTCGTCTTCAACTGTAACAGTATCTGCCACCCACTCCTTGTTGTTATTAATCAACAAGAACCATCTCACATGGTCAGTGTCATTAGGCTGCATATCACCAGTCTTATAATAAAATGAGCTGGTGCCAGTGCCCGCCTCAGGCTTGGTAACATTGATGGTTGCAGTGTGATTTCCGACTGTTACAGTGGTTGTCCCTGTTGTTTCAGTGGTGGTTTGTGTCACATTTCTGACAGTAATCTCAAACTCTCCCCAACCAGTTACATTTTGCATTGTTTCAATGTTTTTGTTAAATGTGAAAACAGCCTTGTCTAGTGTGACGTCTAGAGTACCCACATTAATGCTATTAATCATGAGTGGTATGGTTTTGGTAAAGCCCTGAATATAGATATTACCACTTGTGGGCCAAGTGACCTCTATCGTGTCTCCTGCTTTGATTTTCTGTTTTTTGTCATCAAACGCGACCTTTACCGTCGTTCTCTCTCCATCTCGGAGTGATGAAGAAGCAACCGTCAACGATGTGATATTGTCACTAAGATTAGTTGCCTGAACCTTGTGTAGGCTAGCACTAAGGGTAAAGACCAGCAATAAGACCACACCAACAATTTTTGTCAGTTGTTTCAAACAAAATCCTCCTGTTATATTATTGATTTGCAAAATTTAATTTTACAAATCACGTCCATCATTGTATAATGTTAGCGAAAAATATTATGTACAAAATTAACATTAATGTTCAATTTTTAGGAGTTAATGATACAATGGATAAAAATAAACAAACTTGTAAAAAAATAATTAAAAACTACTGTCGATTACTACAATACAAGGATAAAGACAGCATTACTGTATCAGATATTAGCAAGGCTTCTAATATTAGTCGAACAACCTTTTACCATTATTTCAACTCTAAGAAGGACTTAGATAGAGAAATGATCGGGGTTTACCTAGATGATATCACCTCTATTATTTACCAATCCCCATCACTTGATACAGATGTTACTTTAAAAATCCTAAACTACCTCTCTGACAATCAGGAGGTCATGCAAAGCTTAATCCTGCATTACCCTAACATTTATAAAATTTTTAATCATTATATTAGGGATATTATTTCTTATTCCAATCTCATGGATTGTGCAGAATCGCAAGATTATCCTGAAATCACTCAAAAATATGTTTTTGAGCTATATATTGCTTCTATTGAGGTTATCATCATTAAGTGGATCAGTTGCGGCTGTAAGGAATCCCCTCAGCAAATCATAGAGGTCCTAAAGCTCCTTCGGTCTAAGTAGTTTGTGAGCAAGGCTTAGTCTCTCCTTTTTATTCTCTACAGCTGATAGCAATCGTTAAACAGATCTTTTCAAGCACCTATAGCAAGCATAGGTGCTTTTAAGACACTAAAAAAGCGAGAACAAATTGTTCTCGCTCAAGCTTTACCACTGGGGGATAAGGCTTAGTTTTCTTTGCGTCTTGTTGACACTGCAGCCACGCCTGCACCTGCCATAACTGCAAGAGCTGCCGCGGTGAAGAATGGATTTGTAGCTTCACCTGTTGATGGCAATTTGTTGGTGTCTTGCTTAGGCGCTGCTTTCTTCTCTTCCTTCTTAGCTTCAGGTTTTGGAGCTGGAGCTGGTTTAGGTTGAGGTTTTGGCTTAGGTTCTGGTTTTGGTTCTGGCTTAGGCTCAGGCTTAGGTTCTGGTTTTGGCTCTGGCTTAGGCTCAGGTTTTGGCTCTGGCTTAGGCTCAGGTTTTGGTTCTGGCTTAGGCTCAGGTTTTGGTTCTGGCTTAGGCTCAGGTTTTGGTTCTGGCTTAGGCTCAGGTTTAACCTCAGGTTCAATCTCTGGCTTAGCAATTGAGTCTAAGATCATCTCTCTGAGTGTGTTAACACCAGCAACAGTGTTTGCAGAGTCAATCTTCTTGGTGTAGAAGTCGCTAGCACCTGCTGCCTTCAATTCAGCCTTAACAGCTTCCTTGTATGCTGCGAATGCTTCTGCAAATGCAGCCATTGCTTGAGCATGCTTTTCTTCAACTCCAGCAAAAGCCTTGTTAGCTGCATCTAGCTTAGCTGCTGCTACTTGTTTTCTTTCTTCGATACCAGCATAAGCTCTTTTAGCTGTATCTAACGCTTCTTTAGTCTTTTGAAGTTCAGCCTTAAGAGCCTCTTTTTCTGACATAAGCTGTCTAGCTACTGTATCATCTTCATCATCACTATGTAAACCTCCACCTGATGGCATGTTTTCATAGTCTAACTTTTTCTGAGTCTCTTGAATTTTGCTTTCTAACTCAGCCATTTTTTGCTCAAGGCTTGCTATAGTAGCATCAGCGGTAGCTAGGTCTGCTTGAGCTGTGTCGTATTCAGCCTTTGCAGCTGTGATTGCTGCTTCTGCTGCTGCTAGGTCTGCTTTGGCAGTAGCTAGGTCTGCCTCTGCCTTTGTAGCTGCAGCTTCAATATCTAAACTATCTGTAACAGCAACTGCTACAGGCCCAGCTGACTCAACAGAATCTGCTGAAACAGCTGCCGCACCAACCAAGAGGGCTGCTGATACTGAAGCTAGCCCAAAGGCTGATTTACGAAGGTAAAACTTCATTTCTTTTTTTGCCATTTTATTCCCCTTTTGTTTTTATCTAGACATGATGTCTCCTAATTATCAACGGCAGATAATTATACCTCTATTGTAAACGTTATTGCCAATTAAATCAATATTAAACCGGTTTTTATTTATTTCTGTTTTTTTACAATTATATGTCAACCATTACTTTAGCAAATTACTTGTCATCTTAGGTATAGCAAGTGTTTTGATCAGCTATCAGCAGGTTTCTTTATTTTCCTATAAATTAAAAATACAGAAAATATTAAATTCCAATAAAAGGCATTTTTGAGATGACTTAGAGCAGCTAAAAAATCCTGCTATATCGCTTACAGCAGGAACTTTCTTATCTGATTAGTTTTGAGGGTGGGTATGATGACTGTCTTGACTCAATTGGCCGTCCTGCATGCGATAGACCTTATCACAATAGTCAATCATGCGGTTATCATGTGTCACCATGATGATTGCCTTATTTTTTTCCTTGCTTTCCTTAGCTAGAAGCTCAACGACCTCGAAGGCTTTTTCAGTATCCAGGCTGGCAGTCGGCTCATCTGCTAAAATGATCACAGGATCATGGTATAGGGCTCTGGCGATCGCAACGCGCTGGCGCTCGCCACCGGATAAATCTTGGGGCAACTTATTAGCCAGCTTAGCGATTCCTAAGTCCTCAAAGAGCTGCTGACGCTTTGCTTTTTGCTTGTTCTTGGTCAATTTATCAACCAATTCTAGCTGCTGCTTGACGGTTAAAAATGGAATCAAATTAGAAGTCTGCAGGATAAAGCCAATATCCTTAAAGCGTAGCCTTGATCGTTCCTTTTCAGATAGGTTGGTGTAATCCTTGCCATTGACTAAAAATTGTCCTGAACTTGGTGTTTGCAGACCACCTGCAATGGTCAGAAAGGTTGATTTGCCTGAGCCTGAGGGACCTATGAGGGCTACAAATTCGCCTGCTTCAATGGAAAAATCCGTCTTTTTTAGGGCTTCAATGGTCTGATCACCGTCCTTAAAGGACTTTGTGACCTGTTTAAATGCTAATACTGTCATGTTCTTCTCCTAACCGATAGCCTCTAGAGGGTCAATCCTGACAATCGTAAAGACTGAAAAGAAGGTGCCTAATACTGCAAAGATTACCATAGCAGCTAAGATAAGCGCATATAGGTACCAATTGCTTTGAAAGGGAACTGTTGCTGGTAAGACAAGCGAGCTTAGCCAGGTGCCTAGTAGGCCAAGACTGCTGCCCAAAAGGCTTAGGACAAAGGTTTGCGATAGCACAGCATTTGCAATGGTACGATTAGCAATGCCTTGTGCTTTCATGATACCAAAGATTGGCGCCTTTTGAATGGTCAACACATACATAAAAATACCAATGATAATGGCTGAGATTAACACTAAAAACCCAATCATAAAGCCAAAGGTCAAGAGCTGTGCACTGTAGCCCGGCAGTTTATTGATAAAGTCTTTAATCGCTAGTTGCTGAAGCTCTGTCTTGGGATAGTCAGCTAGCTTGCCCTTGACAATAAAGGCATTGACCCTTGGCTCTTGTACGCCTGCTTCTTGACCATACAGTAAGCCTTGAAAGGCTGTCAGACTGAGGTAAGCAACAGGTGACACATTAAAGCTAGCATTCTTGGTATAGCCAACGATGGTATAGGCCTGGCTAGAGGCTGAGACCCGCAGCTGATCTCCAAGCTTAAAGCCTCCTTTCTCAGCAAGGCTTTGATCAATCACCACCTCTTTGTCTGATTTAAATAGCCTTCCTTTTGCGATTGTAGGCTTGAGAAAAGACTCTCTTTCAATGCCAAAAAAGCTGATTTTTTCTTTGTCTTCTTCTGTTGGAGCTTGGGTTGACCAAGCAACTGTATTCAGCTGGGCTAGAGGTGTGACCTCATCAGCCTTGATCTCCTTAAGCTGACTGGTCTTTAAAGAGGACAGGCTGAGATTGGCGTCAGCGTCCTTTGACAAAAGAACTGTATCTGCCTGCCAGCTATCAACTGCCGAGCGATTTTCTTGCATTAATCCAAAGGCTAAGCCAGATAAAAAGAACATCAAATAGGCTACTAAACAGAGCAGACCCATAATCAAGCCATATCTGAGCTTAGCTTGTTTTATTTCATTTAGGGCTAAAAACATATAATCTCCTTACTTATTGCACAGTATAGCAGAGGAGATCAGATAAAGCTAGGAATTTGATTAGAAAAATTATTTTTGACTGATAATTTAAACAAAATCATCTCTAAACCCTTGCTGCAACTAGCATAGGATAAGGACAGTCTAGGCATCAAAAAAAGCTTGGCCGCAACAGAGCAGTTGCAGCTAAGCCTTTTTAGATTAGCTTTTTTTAGGTGACTAGTTAATTAGAAGCGTCCTTATCTCACCTCTGCACCAACCTCTTCTACCAAGGCCTTGGTGATTTTCTCCATATAGCCGGCTACCTCCTCATCAGTCAGATTATCTGTTGGATTTTGGAAGGTTAGGCTATAGGCCATTGATTTTTTACCGGCCGCGATAGTTGCCCCTTCGTAAATGTCAAAGAGCTTGATCTCTGTTAGACGTTTTACCTTGGCAGACGTGATCGCTGAAAGAATAGCTTGATGACTGGTTGAGGCATCAACCAATAAGGCAATATCCCTTACCATAGCTGGGTATTTGGTGATTTCCACAAAGGCATGATGAGCTGGTAGAGCTGCCTCTATAGCAGTCAGGTCAAGCTCTGCAACATAGGTCTCTGGGATATGATAAGCCTTAGCAGCCTGTGGGTGCACCTGACCAACAAAGCCAATCGCTTGATCTCCTAGCTGAATGCGTGCGGTACGTCCCGGGTGCATGCTCGCCATCTCCTTTGTTGGGATATAATCCACAGACAGTCCTAGCTTATCAAAGAGACACTCCAGAATCCCCTTAGCATGGTAAAAATCAACCGCTTGGGCTTGTGTCTGAAAATCCTTGTCTGCTACCAAGCCTGTGATAGCAAAGGCAAAATGATTAAGCTCTGTTGGTAGTGCCTCCTTGGGATTGCCCTCTTGCTCAAAGACCTTACCAATCTCATAAACGGCAAGGTTATGCTGCTGACGTGCCACATTGTAGGCAAGGGTGTCAAGCATACCTGATACCATGCTTTGACGAAGGACGGAGCGCTCGACTGACATTGGCCACATCAGCTCTGTTAACTGGGTTGGCTTCATTGCAAATTCAAGAGCCTTTTCAGGTGTTGTTAGAGCATAGGAAATGATTTCTGTTAAACCTAATCCCTCTGCAAGACCACGCAGCTGACGACGAAGGGCTTGTGTTTTGGTTAATTCTGCGGCTGTGCCAGCAGCTTCTGGTAATGTGGTTGGCAATCGGTCATAGCCATAGATACGGGCAATTTCTTCGACTAGGTCAGCAGGAATTGTTATATCCCACCGGCGTCGTGGCACTGAAACGGTAAAGTGATCGGCAGTTCCGCTAATACCAAAGCCAAGCCTTGCAAAAATACCCTCAATATCAGCAAAGCTTAAGGCTGTTCCCAAGCGGACATTGACGTAATCAAGGCTGGTTGAAACCTCTACCGGATTGGTAGGCAGTGAGCCTGCCTGCAAGCGCCCTGCTAAAACGGTCCCACCGGCTAGCTCTTCTAGCATGGCTGCCGCAAAATCTAAGGCCTCTATAAGCGTGTCATGGTTAATCCCTTTTTCAAAGCGTGATGAGCTTTCTGAACGAAGGTTTAGCCGACTGCTTGTTTTGCGGATTGATTTGCCATTAAAGACTGCTGCTTCAAGCACCACTGTCTTTGAGGAGGTGGTGATTTCTGTTGCTTTACCACCCATAATACCGGCCAGAGCGACTGGCTGGTCTGCTACGGTAATGACAATGTCATCTGTGGTCAGCACACGCTCTTCTCCATCAAGGGTGACAAGCCTTTCTCCCTCACGCGCATCACGCGCTAAAAGCTTATGATCAGCAAAGGTATCATAATCAAAGGCATGCATTGGCTGACCAAAATACAGCAAGACATAATTGGTCACATCAACAACATTGTTGATTGGACGAATGCCAGCGTTCATCAGAAGATTTTGCAGCCATTGCGGACTTGGCTTGACGGTGACATTTTCAACGATACGACTAGCATAGGTTAGCACCTTGTCAGAGTCAATAGCAACCTTTAGACTATCAGCTGCTGCTTTAGCTGATTCGATAAGGGGCTTTTCTGGAAATGACACTGACTTGCCATAGATAGCTGCCACCTCATGGGCAACACCACGCATTGATAAGGCATCAGCACGATTAGGTGTGATGGAAAGCTCAATGATATTGTCATCTAAATCAAGGTAAGGGAAAATGCTATCACCTGCTGCTGCTGTTTCCGGTAGGATCTGGATACCTTCTGAAAAATCTTTTGGAATAATTGCATCTGGTAAGCCAAGCTCCTGAAGTGAGCAGATCATGCCAAGAGACTCCATACCGCGTATTTTACCCTTTTTAATCTTGTAATTGTCTGCAATGCGAGCCCCAGGCAGTGCAACAATCACATTAATCCCTGCTTTAACATTAGGTGCACCGCAGACAATTTGACGAAGCTCATCATCTCCTGTGTTGACCTGACAAAGGTGCAGGTGTGTTTCTGGAACAGCGTCACATGAAACAACATGCCCAACAACTAGCTTTGATAAGCCTTCAGAGGGGCTTGTGACGCCTTCTACTTCGATACCTGTTGTTGACATTTTTTCAGCTAGCTCGGCCGGCGAGACATCAATGTCAACTAATTTTTTCAACCATTTATAAGATACTAACATAAGCCTTCAATAGAGTAGCGAGCGCTGATAAGAGATCTGCCTAGCACCTGCTTGAGGTAAGCTAACCAATCACTTCTTTGCTCTTTACCCGTCTTTTTCCTTTCTGATTCTAACCCAAAGAACAGCTCCAGATTGAGCGTCAGTTCTTTTTTCAAACTGGTAATTTGGTTTTTGACCACATGATTACTATTACTTAAACTGCTTAGAAAAGCGACTATCTCCTTGGTAGAAGCCTCGAATATCGTTGATACCATAACGCAGCATGGCGATACGCTCTTGACCAAGCCCAAAGGCAAAGCCTGAATACTCCTGCGCATTCACACCTGACATTTCTAAAACGCTTGGGTGTACCATACCAGCTCCAAGAATCTCAATCCAGCCTGTTTTTTTGCAGACATTGCAGCCTTTACCACCGCATTTGAAGCATGAGACATCAACCTCAACAGATGGCTCAGTAAAAGGGAAATAGGATGGGCGCAGGCGAATCTTACGCTCCTTACCAAACATCTTTTTAATGATCATCTCAAGGGTCCCCTTTAGGTCTCCCATAGAGATAGACTTGCCAACAACTAAGCCTTCAATTTGATGAAATTGATGAGAATGAGTGGCATCGTCGGTGTCACGACGGAAAACACGTCCAGGTGAAATCATCTTGAGAGGCCCCTTTGAAAAATCATGCTGGTCCAGTGTTCGTGCCTGTACAGGACTGGTGTGGGTGCGCAACAAAATATCCTCTGTGATATAGAAGGTGTCTTGCATATCACGAGCCGGATGATCCTTTGGAAGGTTCATGCGTTCAAAATTATAATAATCCTTTTCAACCTCAAAACCATCAACAATTTGAAAGCCCATGCCCAAGAAAATGTCCTCAATTTCTTCACTGATTTGAGTGAGCACATGTCGATAGCCCTGCTTCATCTGACGGCCTGGTAAGGTCACATCAATGCTTTCAGAATCTAGCTTAGCTTGAATCTTTGCTGCCTCAACCACCTTAGCCTGCTCTTCAAAGGCTTGGGTCAAAAAGTCACGAAGCTCATTGACCTGTTTGCCAACAACAGGACGCAGGTCATTTGAGAGATCCTTTAGTCCCTTGAGCAGTTCGGTAAGCGTTCCTTTTTTCCCAAGGACAGCAACCCGCAGCTCCTGTAATTCCTTGCTGTGATCACCGTTTAGCTGCTGGAGCGCTTCTTGTGTCTTGGTTTTCAGTTCTTCTAATTGTGCTTGTAAATCCATGATATTCCCTTCTGTTTGGAAAATGATTGCATTAATGCTGGCAGGCCTTGTGCCAATAGGCCTTAGGCTCAGCTGTGAGCAGCTAGGTCAGCTAGTCAGATCACAGAAGCTAAGAAAGACTTTTAGGCAGAGATTATCGCCCTTGCTTTTCTAGATAGGCTGTAGCCTCTATCTTTCTATGCTTACAGTGATCACTCGCTTTTGGCTGGCTAGTGCATGCTTGTGGTTAAATAGCTTATGGTAACAGCACGTCATCAAAAAAAGGCGTATCAAGACTCCTATCTAAAGCGGAGCGTTGACACGCGGTACCATCCGTTTTCATCTGAGCAAGTCAGACCTTAATTACCTCGTCATTGATTGAGTGAATTCCTAATCGTTTCATTAAGAGGGTTTCCAGTCACGACCCTCATTCCCTGTTAACTTCCCTATTAGTACTAGTCTCATTGACTGCTATTCAATTACTTTTATTGTATCAAAAAAATGCCTTTATGACAATGCTTATTTCTTCACTAACCAGGACGTAGGCGTAAGGGTAGGGATGCTTTTAGTCAAGAACTGTTCAACATCTCATCAATCAGCGCTAACTAAGACGATAGGCTAGCCACAAGCATTGCTAGAAACCTCAATCATCTTGAGCCATTATCAGCTGTCATCAGTCATAAAGGACTATAGCCAAAAGTCCAGTCTTGTCTTTTGTGAGACTTTAGCTTACCACCGCTTAGCCTTGACATTTGTCCTAATCAGGAGCTGACATACTTGGTGCTTCGACTAAAGGACCTATCTGTTTTTCTACTAAAGCCACAAGACCAAATATTGTTAGCACCTTTCTTTGAGGGACTACAAGGACTAATGCTTCTCTGCCATGATGGCTAGCTGCGTGATCAGCTTTTGCCATGTGATGTGCCTCACTAAGGCTGGGAAGAGGCTACAGTGATCTGACCTGTTTGATAATCAATCTGTAATCCAGCCTGTACATTAGGGATAAAGACGTTAAATTCTAAGCTACCATCTGATGACTTTGCCTCAAGATGACTGCCGCTTGCTAAGAGATTATTTCCCTCATAAAGCAAAGTTACACGATAGCGGACACGCTTATTGCTATCTAGGGCTCTGCGAATTTTTGTTTCATAATAGTTTTGTCCGGTTGATCTCTCGTTGGCTGCTTGGTTAGCCCATGCGGTTTGAGTAGCAATATTACTGGGATTAGCCATTGAGGCATCAAAGCCTTTTAGCCCGCCAACAAGCGCATAGCCTAGAAGATGCCCTCTATCCACTGCGTGACTATACCTTCCCTTTAACCCCTGAACCTGATGCCAGCCAGCAGGCTTCCATGAGCTATAGCCATTTCCAGTGTCATTGCGCTTCTGATATTGTCGGGTTGACTTAGTTAGCAGGGCATTGGCTACGGTAGGAACGCTTTGCCCTTGCACCAGCTTTGTTTTATTATTGGCATAGGGGAGACTGGCTACCTTTGCATTTAGCGTCGTTTTATTATGATTAATGATATAGGCACCAGTGCCATTCCAAGTAATCACATCACCTAATTGCTGTTTGATGGTGGCTGTCATGACCGAATCTGCCAAGGCCTTGGAGGGAGTGTCCCAGTCTCGGCTTGCCTTCGGTAGCCCAGCTTGCTGCGGGTCAGAGCCAAAAATCCTTTGGTAGACCTGCTTGATCGGGTTATCAGCTACTAGGTCATCATGTCCTACCAAATAACCTGTTCCAAGAACAAGCAAGAGCGCTAAAAAGGCATTAAGCAGCCTGATGTCTTTCTTCTTTTTGATCATCTTTCCTCTTATCATAAAAAGCAGGCCATGCCTACTTTCCAGTAAATTTATGAATCAGCTCAGCCCACTTATCTGGCGATAAAATCGCTAAGGGATTCTGGCCATCACCGATAAGGCTATAGCCAATCATTAGCCCCAGCGCCAGACAAAAGAGTCCTAGCAGCCCGATAGCTATGATTAGCGCTAGCTGATTTATGACATATCTCCAACCACTAGTCATTGACTACTCCTCACTAATTCGCTGAATGTTGGCGCCTAGCTTGGCAAGCTTTTCATGAAACTGATAATAGCCACGATCTAAATGGTTCAACTTATTAACAGTGGTCCTGCCCTTGGCAACCATTCCCGTTAAGATGAGGGCTGCACTAGCCCGCAGGTCTGTTGACATCACAGGCGCCCCCTGCAATTCGTGACCGCCATGAATCATGGCTGTATCACGCAGCACCTCAGATTGTAAGCCCATGCGCCGCATTTCCTCTAAATGCTGAAAACGATTTTCAAAGACTGTTTCCACCATTGTAGATTCTCCCTTAACAATGGCCATAAGCGCTGTAAACTGAGCCTGCATATCTGTTGGAAAGCCTGGGTGAGGAAGGGTTTTAACAGTGACAGGCCTTAGCTTAGTCACATCAGCCTGCACCCTAATGCCTGCATCCTCTTCGACAACAGACACCCCCATTTCTATAAGCTTAGAAATCAAGGGCCGATTATGCTCCCATACAGCATCTCTAATCAGCACATTACCGGAGGTCATCGCTGCAGCAATCATAAAGGTACCTGCTTCGATACGGTCCTGAACAACATCATGCTCAACACCACATAGACTGGTGACACCCGTTATGGTTAGGGTTTCAGTTCCTGCACCACGAACCTTAGCCCCCATTTTGTTGAGCAGCTGGGCTAGGTCAACAATCTCAGGCTCTCGGGCAGCATTTTCAATAACTGTCACACCATCAGCAAGGGTCGCTGCCATCATTAAATTTTGCGTAGCCCCCACTGATGGGAAGTCCATATAGATCATCGCCCCCTTTAGGCGATCTGCCTTTGCAGTGATGTCACCACCCTGCTGGGTGATCTCAGCGCCCATAGCCTCTAGACCCTTTAAATGCAAATCGATCGGCCTACTGCCAATCGTACAGCCTCCAGGCATAGATACCTTGGCATGGCCATTACGAGCTAAAATCGGGCCTAAAACCACAATTGAGGCGCGCATTTGGCTGACATACTCGTACGGGGCAACATCTAAAATATCCCCTGAGGCATCAACTGTAATCTGATTGGCAGCCTCATCAAAGTCGACATCAATATTTAGACCACGCACAACATGGTTCATCGTAAAAACATCTGAGAGAATCGGCACATTCCTCAAGACAGTCTTTCCAGTTGAGGGTAGGATAGTAGCTGCTAGTAAAGGAAGAACGGCATTTTTAGCGCCTTCGATCGTTACCTCTCCCTCTAAACGTGTGTTCCCACCTTCTATGATTATTTTATCCACAAGCTTCTCCATTTTCTACTGGTCATCGTACTAAACATTATATCATACTTCCTGACTGCCTACTCTAGTGGAAATCATACAGCAGGTACTGACTGATTTGAATTAACTCCAGCATAAAGCGGCTAACTAAATAGCCTGAGGCAATTGCCAAAAAAAGGACAAGCAAGCGAAGCCTTCCCATGTTCTCTGGTCGGTAATGGGTAAATGTTGACCAATCAATCAAGCTGATGAGCAGCTGATAACTAATGCCAATAAATAATAAATGGCTGAAAAACATTAAAAGAGTTCTAATTACTTCCATAGCTTTATTATACCAAAAGTCTAACAAAAGAGGACATTTTTTGACGAAAAAACTAAAAGAGCCTATCTACACCTTCTCCTAAGCATCGCTAATCGCTTTGTCTTGATCAAATTGGTAGACTAGACTCATGTTATTACTTTTTACTCACGTTGATACGATTCAAAGCACGCCGCAGCGCAACCTTAGCGCGTTGCACCTCATTAATGTCATGAGTGGTTTCAGCCTCTGCAATGTCACGCTCTGCTCGTAATTTTGCTCGCTCTGCCCGGCTAACATCAATATCACGATCACGTTCAGCAGAATCTGCAACAATGGTAACCACGTTGTCTTTGATCTCAATGATCCCACCATTGATAGCAACCCAATCAACGCGATCGTCCTCACCGACACGACGAATCTTCATTTCATGCACCTGTAGAGGAGCAATCACATTGATGTGGTTAGGCAGAATCCCCATCTCACCATCTGGTGTCGTTACTGAGATGAACTTAGCGTGATGATCGTATTTGATACCATCTGGCGTAACCACCTGAACAGTCATTTGTGTCATGGTATCACCTCACTAAAAGCCCATTTTCTTAGCTTTTTCGATCACGTCCTCAATTGGTCCAACAGCACGAAAGGCATCTTCTGGAAGGTGGTCATGCTTTCCTTCGAGGATTTCCTTGAAACCACGAACGGTTTCGGCAACTGGAACATAAGAGCCAGGAAGGCCTGTAAACTGTTCTGCAACATTAAAGTTTTGCGACAAGAAGAACTGGATACGACGCGCACGCCCTACCAATGTCTTTTCTTCTTCTGATAGCTCGTCCATACCTAAGATAGCAATGATATCCTGCAATTCACGATAGCGCTGCAAGACACGCTGAACCTCTGTAGCTACTGCATAGTGCTCCTCACCAACAATTTCCGGTGATAGCGCACGCGAGCTTGAAGCCAGTGGATCAACCGCCGGGTAAATCCCCATCTGTGTCAGCTTACGCTCAAGGTTAGTTGTTGAATCCAAGTGAGCAAATGCTGTTGCTGGCGCTGGGTCAGTGTAGTCATCAGCTGGCACGTAGATGGCTTGGATAGAGGTAACAGAGCCTTTTTTCGTTGACGTGATACGCTCTTGCAATTGTCCCATTTCAGTGGCAAGTGTTGGCTGATAACCAACAGCTGAAGGCATACGACCTAGAAGGGCTGATACCTCTGAGCCTGCCTGAGTAAAACGGAAGATATTGTCAATAAAGAGCAAGACGTCTTGGCCTTCAACATCGCGGAAATATTCAGCAATTGTCAAGCCAGTCAAGGCAACGCGCATGCGGGCTCCTGGTGGTTCATTCATCTGACCAAAAACCATGGCTGTTTTTTCAATAACGCCTGATTCCTTCATTTCCCAGTAAAGGTCATTCCCTTCACGCGTACGCTCTCCAACACCGGTAAATACTGAGATACCACCATGCTCTTGAGCGATATTGTGGATTAATTCTTGGATAAGAACGGTTTTACCAACTCCGGCACCACCGAAAAGACCAACCTTACCACCCTTTAAGTAAGGGGCAAGAAGGTCAATAACTTTGATACCTGTTTCAAGAATTTCTGATGATGTTGACAATTCATCAAAGGCCGGTGCTTTTTTATGGATCGGTTCACGATTAGCATCTTCTGCAAATGGGGCTTCTAGGTCAATGGTTTCACCAAGAACGTTGAAAACACGACCCAGAGTCTCTTTACCAACTGGTACACTAATGGCACGACCAGTATCAAGAACCTCTAATCCACGTGTAAGCCCATCGGTTGATTCCATAGCGATTGTACGTACCATACCGTCTCCAAGCTCTAGGGCAACCTCGAGAACGATTTTTTGCTTTTTATCGCCATCTTTATAAACTATCAACGCATTATTAATCTCTGGTAGTTTGTCCCCACTCGCAAACACAACGTCTACAACTGGACCAACAACCTGAGCAATTTTGCCTGAGCTCATGTTTTTCTCCTTATATTCGATAGTAGGGGATTAAGCTGAATTTTTCTAAATTCGAGTAGCTAAGGGTAAAAGGCCCCTAGCTCACTAATCCCAAATGTCATCTAGCTTTGAAGATGACATTAAGTGCTAATAGGTCTCTGCTAGAGCGCTATCAGCATACAATAAGCTTATTCAAGTGCATTAGCACCAGCTACAATTTCTGTAATTTCTTGTGTAATTGCTGCTTGACGAGCACGATTGTACTGAATGGTCAAATCATTGATCACATGCTTGGCATTGTCAGTGGCAGTCTGCATTGCAGTCATGCCAGCAGCATGCTCTGCTGTTTTTGCGTCAATGATCGCACCATAAATTAAGCTTTCAGTGAATTGAGGCAGCAGCTGCTCCAAAATCACATGACGGTTTGGCTCTAATTCAAACCCAGTTACACCTTCTTCTGCGGCCTCTTCTGCAACCAAATCAGAAATCGGCAGCATGCGCTGAACCCGAACCTGGCTCGTCAAGCTATTGACATGATGATTGTAGCACACATATAGCTCATCAAAAATCTCATTGACAAACATATCTACAGACTGGGAGATAATTCTTCCGACCTGATCAAAGCTTGGCTGATCTGCTAGCCCACGCAGCTCAAAGGCAACATTCATGCCTCTGGCCTTAAAAAAATCTGAGCCGATGCTGCCAATTGAGATAATCTCATAATCACCAGCGGCATGATATTCCTGAATCATATCCATAATGGACTTCAAGATTTTTGAATTGTAACCACCGACCAGCCCCTTATCAGAGGTAATGACAATATAGCCTGTTTTTTTCACAGGACGAGACACCAGCATGGGATTATCTGAGCCTGTTGTCAGGTCTGATTTTAGTAGGTCTGTTGTAATTTGACGAATTTTTGAAGCATAGATTTGAAAATCACGAGCTGCTTGCTCAGATTTAACAAGCTTTGCAGAAGAAACCATACGCATGGCGCTAGTGATTTTGCTTGTTTTTTCGGTTGAAATGATTTTAGCCTTAATTTCACTTAGAGAGCCTGCCATACTAGTACCTCCCTCTTTTATTTAAAGTTTGACTGTGCTTTGAAGGCTTGAATAGCAGCGTCCAGCTCAGCCTCCTGCGGAAGGTCCTTGGTTGTACGGATTGTTTCAAATAAGTGATCATAATGCGCATCAAAGTAGTCATAAAGTGCTTCTTCAAAGGCTAAAATATCATCTACAGGAACATCATCTAAAAATCCATGAGTCAAGGCGTACAAAATGACCACCTGCTTTTCAACAGGCAATGGCTTGTGCAGTGGCTGTTTTAGGATTTCAACGGTACGACGACCTCGATTCAATTTTGCTTGAGTTGCTGCATCTAGATCTGAGCCAAATTGTGTAAAGGCTTCTAATTCACGATAAGAGGCCAGGTCAAGACGCAAAGTCCCTGCAACCCTTTTCATGGCCTTGATCTGTGCAGAGCCACCAACACGAGATACCGATGAGCCAGCATCAATGGCTGGGCGGATTCCTGAGTTAAAGAGATCCTCTTGCAAGAAAATCTGACCATCTGTAATCGAAATCACGTTTGTCGCAATGTAGGCAGAGATATCCCCAGCCTGCGTCTCAATAAATGGCAAGGCTGTGATTGAACCACCACCTAAGTCATCAGACACCTTAGCTGAGCGCTCAAGCAAGCGGCTATGCAAGTAGAAAACATCTCCTGGATAAGCCTCACGACCCGGTGGACGACGAAGCAAGAGTGACAATTCACGATAAGCTACTGCCTGCTTAGACAAGTCATCATAAACAATCAAAACATGCTTGCCATTGTACATAAACTCTTCTGCCATCGCAACACCGGCATAAGGTGCAATAAACAACAAGGGTGATGGCTGTGAGGCAGAGGCCGTTACAACAATGGTATAATCCAAAGCACCATAACGGCGCAGCGTTTCAACCTGTGTCCGCACTGTTGATTCCTTTTGACCAATAGCGACATAGATACAGATCATGTCCTGACCTTTTTGGTTCAAAATGGCGTCAATGGCTACAGACGTCTTACCTGTCTGACGGTCACCGATAATCAGCTCGCGCTGGCCACGACCGATCGGAACCAAAGCATCAATAGCCTTTAGACCGGTTTGTAAGGGCTCAAAAACAGACTTACGCTGCATAACACCAGGAGCTGGAGTTTCAACAGGCCTAAAGCCAGTTGTCTCAATGTCACCTAAGCCATCAACAGGCTGACCAAGTGGATTGACCACACGTCCAATGAGAGCTTCACCGACTGGCACTTCCATAATTTTACCGGTGCGTTTGACCTCATCACCCTCACGAATCGTTGAAAAATCACCAAGAATAATGATACCAACATCGTTTGACTCTAGGTTTTGAGCCATACCGAAGGTACCATTTGAAAATTCAAGAAGCTCGCCACTCATCGCATTGTCTAAGCCACGAGCACGTGCAATTCCATCACCAATATAGGTAACAACTCCAGTTTCTGTGACATCAAAATTTGGCTGGAAGTTCTCAATTTGCTTTTTAATTAAAGCGCTAATTTCTTGTGCATTAATTGCCAAAAGTCACACCACTTTCTATTTTAAATTCATTTTAAATGCTTGTAATTGACGACGAATGCTTGTATCAATTACCTTATTATTGACACTGATGATAAATCCTCCAATTAAAGAAGGATCTACCTTTTCGATTAAGCGACCTGTCTTTACTGCAAGTCTCTTTGAAACCACTGTACGCACGCGCTGCTTTTGTTCCTCACTTAAAGGAACTGCTGACGTAACTGTCACGTCATATTGATTTGAGACACTAGCCAGCTCGGATAAAACCCTTAGAAGCACCTGATATAAATAAGCTTCACGCTCATTTTGCAGCATAACTTCTAAAAAATTATTCAGATAAATGATATTATCTCCTTGAAGCTGCCTTACTAGCTCAAGCTTTTTAGCACGTGGAACAGCTAAGCTTGACAAGGTCTTAGCAAGATTAGTAGCTTTAAAAACCTCTAAAATGGCAAGCACATCAGCCTGCAGTGCTTCAAGAGTGTCTCGCTCCTGACAGACCTGCACAAGACTTTTTGCATATTGCTCGATAAGAGCTTGTTCTTTTTTGGTCATTAAGCCTCTCCTAAGTCATCAAGATAGCGATCAATAAGCTGGCTTTGAGCCGCCTTATCAAGATTGGCTCCCATAATTTTTTCTGCTAGTAGAACTGTCAAATCTGACATCTCTGTCTTAACGGCTGAAATAGCCTCTGACTTGCTGTGTTCGATATCTGTCAATGCTGCTGCTTTTAGGCGATCGGCCTCTTCTGTAGCCTCTGCTACAATGCGTGTCTCCTGTGCTTTACCAGTTTCTTTGGCTGCCTCAACAATCTGGCTAGCCTCTGATCTGCTGGCTTCTAAGTTGGCTTGACCTTCCTTTTCAAGCTGCTGGGCGTTGAGACGCGCCTGCTCTGCTTGGTCAATATCCTGTGAAATTTGCTGTGAGCGTGCCTGTAAAATAGCTTCGATAGCACCCCAAGCAAAGGCTTTAATCAAGAGCAACAAGACGATGACAGAGCCTGTTACCAGAATAAAATTCCCAATGAGCTCACCAATTGTAACTGACATTCGTTTGTCCTCCCTTCTTATTCTTCTGATTCATTAACTTTTTTTCCTAAATACGTTGCTGTTAATTTTGTAAATACAAAGGCTTGTATGCAGGAAATAAATATGGAAAAGGCTGTCCATGCTATATTAACAAGGAAAGCAATTGGCCACCAATACAGGCGATAATTGGCCAGCTGAACAATCAAGCCTGTCACAACCTCTCCTGCAAAGATATTACCAAACAGCCTGATAGCAAGTGATAGGAAGTTGGTAAATTCTTCTAATAGGTTCATCGGAGTCATTGGCCAAGGTGTCGCAAAGCGTTTTAAATAAGCGCCAAAACCACGACGTCTAATGCCTTCGATATGAACAAGAAGCGTCACAAACAGAGATAGGGCTAGGTCAAAGGCCAAATTAGCTGTTGGCGATGTCCATAGGTTGTAGCCACTGGTTGTTTCTAGCTTTGTAAATAAGCCCAAGTTGTTGGCAACTGCCACAAAAAGAAAAATGGTAAAAAGTAAAAGCGAATAAGACTTCTGAAGATGACTATCCAAATGCTCTTCCCCAATACCATTAACAAAGCTGATTAAATATTCTAACGCAGTTTGCCTGCCTTTTGGTTTTAATATCATCTGACGACTTGCCCAAAAAACAAAGCCAAATATCAGTAGGATAGTAACAATACAAACAGCAAGTAGGGTCAAATTAAAGGTTATTGGACCAAGCTCTACCATCGGTACTTTAGCTTCTTCCATTTAATACCCTCCTTTTCTATATCAAATAGGCTGTTATTTTAGAATGAAGGCCATAACAAGGGTAACGAAGAAGGTACCTTCAATAAAGGCAACACCTAGGATCATCAAGGAACGTAATTGACCGATAATTTCTGGTTGGCGTGACGCTGATTTAAAGAGATTAGCCATCAAAAAGCCTTCGGCAAGTGATACACCAAAGCAGGCAAGAGCCAATGCGAAAATAGGATTCATAATAGAATACTCCTTTTAAAAATTTTTTACTTTGTTATTCTATTCCTTAAAATTGAGAATGTCAACAGCTTTCTTTAATGTGGTTACGCTTTCTTAGACTAATACTAACCTTACTTTAAAACCATCTTGAGGTGTTGGCTTTTTCATTTAAAAAATAGCTTCACATCACTATTATAACAAAAAGATTAACAAATTCCAAAATACCTTGATAATCCAAAGTATTAGGCAAGCAGCTGATCTGACTCCCAGATTTTTTGCGATCAAAAAAGATTGAAGAAAACGGTCCAAAAAGACACTCTCTTCAATCTAAGGTAACTAATGCTTTTTCTTCCTTGATGGATTAGCGTTTTAGCTGCCAGATGTCCTTGGCATACTGGGTGATGGTATCATCTGATGTAAACTTGTCAGAATGCGCAATGTTGATAAGTGACATTTTTGACCACTTGTCCTTTTGACGGTAGAGCTGATCAATCTTAGCCTGTGCTTTTACATAGGAAGAAAAGTCTTCTAGCAAGAAGTATTCATCATTATGCGTGATTAGGGCATCATAGATTTCCATACCTTCGTGTTGACTATTTGGAATGGTGCCATTGACAAAAGCGTCTACCACTGCTTTAATCTGAGGGTCGCTCTCATATAGGCCTCTTGAATAATAATCATGCTTGGCATAGTGGTCATAGACCTGATCCTTATCCATACCAAAGATCACAATGTTTTCCTCTCCGACCTCGTCTTTGATTTCAATGTTTGCCCCATCAAGGGTCGCTAGGGTGATAGCACCAGTCATCATAAATTTCATGTTTGATGTTCCTGAGGCTTCCTTGGAGGCCAGTGAAATCTGCTCTGAAATATCTGCCGCAGGGATAATGAGCTCTGCTAGACTCACGTTATAATTTTCAAGAAAAACAACCTTTAGCTTTCCTTTGAGACTGGTATCATGGTTAATGAGATTAGCCAGCTCATTGATGATTTTGATCACTGACTTAGCAAAATGATAGCCTGGTGCAGCCTTTGCGCCGAAAATAAAGACTCTAGGCACCATATCTAAATCTGGATTAGCCTTCAAATCAAGGTAAAGCTTCATAATATGCAGGACATTCAGGAGCTGCCGCTTGTAGGCATGTAGGCGTTTGACCTGCACATCAAAAATAGCCTCTGTTGAAACCTCAAGACCTGTTTTTTCCAAGATATACCTGGCTAGGCGCTGCTTAGCTGCTTGTTTTACCTGATAAAAATCATTTAGCACAGCTGGATCTTCTGTAAATTGACTCAATTGTAGAAGCTGGTGAATATCCTTGCGCCAGTCTTTGCCAATGGTGCGGTCAATAGCTGCTGATAGCTCTGGCGCAGCAATCTGTGTCCAGCGTCTTTGCACGATACCATTGGTTTTGTTGTTGAATTTTTCGGGATACAAGGCATAAAAGTCCTTAAGGGTATCTGTCTTTAACAACTCTGTATGTAGCTTGGCAACGCCATTGACCGAATAGCCACCAATAATGGCAAGATTAGCCATATAAATCTGGTTGTCCTTAACGATTCTAGTGTTTTCAATGATCTGAGGATCAATACCCTTTTGCGCCATTTCAGCAACAAAGCGATGATCAATCTCTAAAATGATTTGATAAACGCGGGGCAGCACTGTCTTAAAGAGCTCTGCGTCCCATTTTTCTAGGGCCTCTGACAAAATCGTATGATTGGTATAGCTCATGGTTTTGACGGTTGTCGCCCAGGCGTCTACCCATTCTAAGCCATAATCGTCAATCAAAAGCCTCATAAGCTCTGCTGGAGCTACTGCTGGGTGAGTATCATTGATATGAACAGATACCTTTTGATGAAGCTCAGTGAGTGGCAAGCCCTGCTTTAAATAGGATTTGATAATGGTTTGAAGGCCTGCGCTGGTCATGAAATATTCTTGGATCAATCTAAGCTTTTTGCCTTCATAGCTGCTGTCGTCTGGGTACAAAATGGCAGTAATGTCCTTGACTGCCCGTCTTGACTCGATGGTTGGGTAATCAAGCTCATGTTCTTCTGGGATTTCTACGTCCCAGAGGCGAAGATTGTTAATCACATCATTTTCAAAGCCAATCTGAGGAACATCGTAGGGAACAGCTCTCAAAACCTGAGCTCCCTCATAGATTGGCGCTAGCTTACCGTCCTGATTGGCTTTTAGGTAAACATTCCCAAAGAGCTTGACGTCTACAATGTCATGATCCTTTCTGATCTCCCAGACATTACCAATAGAGCCAAACCAAGAATCTGGTAATTCTACCTGATAACCATTCACAATCCGTTGCTTAAACAGCCCATAACGATAACGCAGCCCATTTCCAAAGCCTGGATAGCCTGTTGTCGCTAGCGAATCCATAAAGGCAGCTGCCAAACGTCCTAGACCTCCATTGCCTAGAGCCATGTCGTGCTCTGCATGCTTCACTGCTTGAAAATCAATTCCCAAGTCAGCAAAGGCTTCTTTAACTGTATCAAGAATGCCTAAATTAAGAAGATTTGTTTCTAGCATTCTTCCTGGTAAAAATTCGATCGAAAAATAATAGGCAATTTTTTGCTGCTGATCGGTTAAGGAACGATTTCTTTCAATCCAAGTATCTGTATAGTATTTACGAATTAGCTTTGCTAATGAGGTGAAGAGCTCAGCAGCTGTTGCAGCAGGAACCTTAATCAATTGTTCCTCATGTAAGGTATCTTTAAAATCTCGAATAAATTGTTCTTTTGTGACGTGCATTCCCATTCCTTTTCTGTGTTATAGTAAGCTTTTATACAAATCAAGGTAGGCCAGACTAGCTGTGTCCCATGAAAAATCTTTGGTCATGGCATTTTGTTGAATCGTCTGCCAATCCTCCTTGTGGTTATGGTAAATATCAAGGGCAAACAAGAGCGTCTGCGTTAACCAAAATCCTGAAAACTGATCAAAGCCAAAACCAGTTCCAGTCTTTTCATAAGCATTGTAGGAGGCAACAGTATCCTTCAAGCCGCCGATCTCATGGACAATCGGTATCGCGCCATATCTCATAGCCATCATTTGCGAAAGTCCACAGGGCTCAAAAGCACTTGGCATTAAAAAGAGATCGCAGGCTCCATAAATGTGCTGAGCTAATGGCAGATCAAAGGTAATATTAGCAGATAGCTTTTCTGGATAGGCCTTGGCAAACCATGAAAAGGCAGCCTCATAATCAGGATCACCTGTTCCTAACAAGACCAGCTGAACGTCCTGCTGCAGGATATGCGGTAATTCCTCAAGAACAAGCTGAAAGCCCTTTTGATCCGTCAAGCGCGAAACCATACCAATCAATGGAACATCTGCCCTGACTGCTAACCCTAACCGTTCCTGCAAGGCCTGTTTAGTAGCCGCCTTACCTGATAGATCCTTAGCTGAAAACGGAGCAGGCAAATGAGGATCCCTTGCTGGGTTAAATAAGTCAGTGTCAATGCCATTCACAATGCCTGATAGCTTGCCTGCCTCCATTCGCATGACTTGATCCAAGCCCTTTCCAAAGGCTGGTGTCTGAATTTCATGCGCATAAGAAGGTGAAACAGTGGTTACCCGATCTGCATATAGGACTGCTGCTTTCATCCAGTTCAGGCCATCATGCCAACGCAGGGTGCCATCCTCATAGCGCTCCATACCAACACCAAACAAATCGCCTAGCATGCCAGCATCAAACTGCCCTTGAAATGCAATATTATGAATGGTAAAAACTGTCCGAATCGCTTGATAGGCCTGAATCCAATGGTATTTTTCCTTCAATAGGAAAGGAATCATAGCAGTATGGTAATCATGCACATGTAAAATATCTGGAATAACTCCGATTTTCTCCATTGCTTCTATGGCAGCCAGCTGGAAATAGGCAAAGCGCTCACCGTCGTCCCAATCACCATAGATCCTGCCTCTAAAGAAATAACCTTGATTGTCAATAAAGTAAAAGGTCACCTTATCCTTGACAAGCTTTTTAATGCCCACGTATTGGCGTCTCCAGCCAACCTGCGTATAAAAATACAAGACGTCCTCAACCTGCTGACCAAAGGCTTGATCAACCACGTCATAATAAGGCAGTATCACAGACACCTCATGACCATTTTTAACAAGTGATTTAGGCAATGCCCCAATGACATCGCCTAGGCCACCTGTCTTAGCAAAGGGAGCTCCCTCTGCTGCAACAAACATTATCTTCATTTTATCATATCCTCAACAACCTCAGTCCCCTTGGCAACAACTATTGGCTCCTCAGCGCTTCCTCTAATAGTAACACCTGGTGCAACCCTTACGGATTTATCAATGATAGCATAATCAATGACAGCACCCTCACCAATCACTGCCTTTGGCAATAAAATACTATTTGTAACACGTGCCTGTGAGGCAATGCGACAATTGCGAGAGACAATTGAGTGCTCGACATAGCCCTTGACAATGCTTCCTGAAGCAAATTGGGCATTGTTCACCTCAGAAGCCGCATCAAAATAGGTTGACTCTTCATTTTTGACACGCGTGTAGACCTTCTGATTAGCATATAATAGTGAATAAAACTTATGCGGATCCAGCATGTCCATATTGGCATCAAAATAAGATTTAACAGAGTGAATATTGGCAAGATAGCCCGTATATTCAAAGCCAAGAGCACCCTCTGATACGATAAGATCGCGCAATAAGAAGCGTAGCTTTTGAGGGTTTTCTTTTTCGGCTTCTTTTTCCATCTGTTCAATTAACCATGGGGTATTGACGATGTAAATGCCTGCTGACATTTTTTCAACCTCCTGCCCCTCAGACAGACTTTGCCTGTCAACAACAGTATCTGTCTCGTCAATATCTAAAATATCGTTAGCCTTAGAGATGGCCTTGGTCGGCATTTTCTTGTAGACAACCGTAATGTTGCGATGGTTGGCATTGTGCAGATGAATAACCTGCCCAAGCTCAATATTGCAGAGAATATCACAGCTCATGTAAATGGTCTGATCTGACCCTGAGCGCTTTAAATAGGTCAAAATCTGCTGATAATAGTCCTTGTCAGCCTCTTTAGAATCCTCCTTGGTGTTATAAAAGCCAAGGAAATAATGACTTAGTAAGGAATTAAGCCCCCATTCACGACCTGACCTGATATGATCAAACACTGAGCGGATATTTTGCCCACGAAAAATACCATAGATGCTACGGACACCTGCATTGGCAAGATTGGACAATTGAAAATCAATGAGCCGATATTTCCCATCAAAGGGTAGGTTGGCTAATGGTCTTGTGTCTGTTAACCCCTTCATTTCAGCAAAGCCAATTGAGCTGCCTAGGATGGCAGAATATTTATCAATCTTCATTTGGTACCCCCACTACTTCATTATAGCCTACGACTTGAACGTCCTTGCTACCATCAATAACCACATGATCGCCAATGACTGCTCCCTCACCAATAATAGCTCGTGTAATCCTTGCACCCTCGCCAATAATAACATCGCTCATGATAAAGGAATCCTTAACCTCAGCTCCCTTTCTCACTTGCACATTGGTAGACAAGATAGAATGGTTGACCTTACCAGAGATAAAGCTGCCATCTACTACCAAAGAATCCTTGACCTCGGCGTCCTCTGTGATAAAGTTTGGTGGAGCGATATGGTTTTTAGAATAAATCTTCCAAGAACGATCACGACTGTCTAGGGCATTTTCCTCACCGATATATTCCATATTGGCTTCCCAAAGAGACTCAATCGTTCCGACGTCCTTCCAGTAGCCTTTAAAGTTATAGGTGTAGACACGCTCGCCAGACTCAAGATAGGACGGAATCACATGCTGACCAAAGTCAGACATATCAATGTTGTTTTTTTCTGCGTCAACCAGCATGGTCCGAAGGCGCTGCCAATTAAAGATATAAATACCCATTGAAGCCTTGGTTGATTTTGGATTGGCAGGCTTTTCTTCAAATTCGACAATGCGATCATTGGTATCTGTATTCATAATACCAAATCGACCGGCTTCCTTTAGAGGAACATCAATCACAGCAACAGTCAAGCTAGCCATATTAGCCTTATGCGTCTGAAGCATGTCGTCATAATCCATCTTGTAAATATGATCACCCGACAGGATCAGCACATATTCAGGATTAATGCTATCAATATAATCAATATTTTGATAGATGGCATGACTAGTTCCTTGAAACCAACGATTTCCCTCTGTTGCAGAGTAGGGCTGTAAAATCGTAGCACCAGAATTAATACCGTCTAATCCCCATGACGAACCATTGCCAATATGATTATTTAAGGCAAGAGGCTGGTACTGGGTGATAACCCCCACATTATGAATCCCTGAGTTAGCACAATTGGATAGGGCAAAATCAATGATACGATACCGACCTCCAAATTGCACAGCAGGCTTTGCAATGCTCTGTGTCAATTTTCCTAAGCGAGTTCCTTGTCCCCCTGCTAATATGAGGGCTAACATTCCATTCTTCATTTCGTTATCCTTTCATGACTGTAGTGACTTCTTTTGGTTGAAACAGCTAAGTAAGCAGTGAATAGCTTATTGCTTCTGACGACGCTTGATTTTCCAGATGCTTGCTCCTAGTGCAGGCAGGGTAAAGCTCAAGGTCTGCGGATAAGTCTTCCATTTCTTGGCTACTGTGCTGGTTAAGGGATTGTGCTCCTTCCAGACACCTCCAAAGGCCTCAAGCTCTGTATTGAAAATCTCTTCGTAAAGACCTGCTATTGGCACACCTATGGTAAAGTCTGGTCTTTCAACAGGTGTCATGTTAAAGACACAAAGCAGGAGCTCTCCTTTATTGTTTTGACGACAAAACGACAAGACTGATTCGTCCTTATTGTCTGCATCAATAATATCAATGCCGTCATAGGTTTCATCATTTTGCCACAGCATGCTATGGTCCTTATATAGCTGATTTAGGCTGGCTGTGAAATGCTGCATTTTGGCATTGAGCTCGTCCTCTAAATTTTGCCACTCCAATTGATGGTCGTATTTCCATTCTAAAAATTGTCCAAACTCAGATCCCATAAAAAGCAGCTTCTTACCTGGATGGCAGATTTGATAAGTGTAAAGGTTTCTTAAGCCTGCAAATTGATTGTAGCGGTCTCCCCACATTTTATGCATAAGGCTTTTTTTGCCATGAACAACCTCATCATGAGAAAAAGGTAAAATATAATGCTCCTTAAAGCAATACATAAAACTAAAGGTTAAGAGATTGAAATCGTATTTTCGATAATAAGGGTCCTCTTCGTAAAACCTAAGAATATCATTCATCCAGCCCATATTCCACTTATAATCAAAGCCTAGTCCCCCTTCTGCAACAGGGCTGGTTATTGGGGTAGCTGAGGTCGCCTCCTCTGCAATCATCATCACATCAGGGTGTTTTTCCTTGATAACTGTGGTTAATTTTTGAAGAAAGGCTATCCCCTCAAGGTTTTGGTTGCCACCATATTGATTCGGAGTCCAAGGGCCTTGATCATAATCCAAGTAAAGCATATTGCTAACAGCATCTACTCGAATGCCGTCAACATGATAAGCCTCCAGCCAAAAAAGGGCACTTGAAATCAAAAAGGACTGTACCTGAGTTTTACCCAAATCAAAATTTAGGGCCCCCCAGCCATAATTATGAGCACGATGGTGATCCTGATATTCATAGGTAGCTGTACCGTCAAAATAAGCTAAGGCGTCATCATTTTGTGTAAAATGCCCTGGGACCCAGTCGATCAAGACACCAATATTATTAAGATGACAGGCCTCAACAAAATCCTGAAAGGCTTCTGGGCTTCCAAAGGTTGACTCAAAGGCAAAGTAACCCATCAGCTGATAACCCCAGCTCATGTCTAAGGGGTGAGCCATGACCGGCATAAATTCAACATGAGTGTAGTGCATGCTCTTGAGATAGGGAATGAGCTCTTCTTTTAGCTTGCTAAAGTCATAAGGCCTTGCGTTTTCGTCTTTTTTCCATGAATGGGCATGAACCTCGTAAATATTAACTGGACGCTGCCTAAAGCCAAAACGCTTTCGACGTCCCATCCATAAGCTATCACGCCATTTTTTGACTGGAAGGGTTTTGACAATAGCACCCGTTCCTGGTCTAGCTTCAAATAGAAAGGCCACTGGATCAATTTTTTCAACAAGCTGACCACCTTGGCGCCTAACCCAGTACTTATAAATATCTCCTTCCTGCGGCAAGCTAGTGGTAACCTCCCACACGCCAGCCTCATTTCGTGTCATCTCAAGTGGATTGGACTGCCAATCAGTAAAATCTCCAATCAAGCTGACAGCCTCTGCATTGGGCGCCCATACCCTAAAGACATAGCAGGTGCCTGTGTCATTGTTAATACGATGAACACCTAGATAATCCTGTACATGGAAATTCTCACCTGTGCCAAAGGTATAAAGCGCTAAGTCATTATCCATCCCATCACCTCTTCTTTCCCTACTCCTAAACCCTTTTTCAAGGCGCTAAGCGATATGATAAGCAAGGTCCTAATAGGTCTCTGCTAACTGTGACTACAGCCCTTTTATCCTCGACAACAAACAAAAATAACCTGAGAACACTCAGGCTATTGTGTGATGTCAAGGAGCATCGCTGTCAAATCCTCTAGCATTGATTCGCTATGTTGAAAGCGCTTATCATCTGTTTCAATTATAACATGATTAGCAGGTGATTGCAAGCGGTTTCTAAAATTAGAGAAAATCAACCGATACTTTCTTTCATCTTCTACTGTAAAGCTAATAAAGCCGGTATTATCGTCAGCATGCTCAATGTAAACATGCTGTCTGATTTGTTCAAATGACGGGTATGAAAACAAAGGCGTTTTGGTTTTCAGATAGATTAGCTTTTTCATGATGGCGACTGTTTCTCGCTCCAAGCTAACCTGTCTCCAGTCAACCTGATTCACATGGTCAGGTGCATTGTAGGAATTCATCGCCCTTTCTCGGTCTGCCTGTGTCAGCTCCTTATCCTGACCTGTTGGGTAAAGCTTTGTTCGTAAAAATTCCTGACCAAGCTGCATAAAGTAAATCCCTTGCATGAGAATCGTCATGGCTGAGGCTAGCTGAACCCGTTTGACATGATCCTGCTTGCTATCCTCTGGATTCAAGACCCACAGTAAATCATTGAGGTTATAGTTGTCATGGGCTTCAACATAATTAATCACCTGACTAGGTGTACCATAAGAAACCAGCTCATCACTGCCCAAAATAGACTTGGCTACAAGTCCTTCTGTCGGTGCACCTGATACAAAGCCCTTCTCAAAGCTACCATAAACCTCTGCCCCCTTAACCGCATTACGCTGATCATCATTAAAAAAGCCGATGCCAGGCATTTTACTAGCATTTTCTTTTTTAGCCTTCTGCTCAGCTGCCAGACCAACTCCCATGTCCCAGCCCTCACCAAAAACAAGTATCCTTGGGTCAATCTTATCTAGCTCTTGTCGGATAAGATTCATGGTGTCAATATCGTGTAAGCCCATCAGATCAAACCTGAAGCCATCAATGTTAAACTCATTGGTCCAATATAGGATCGAATCAAGCATGTATTTGCGATACATTTCCTTTTCACTAGCCGTTTCATTGCCACAGCCAGAGCCATTTTGAAAGGAGCCATTAGGGTTCATCCGGTAATAATAATCCGGAACCGTCAGCTGAAAGGCTGACTCTCTTGATGAGTAGGTATGATTGTACACCACGTCCATGATCACATTGATGCCTGCATCATGATAAGCCTGAATGACCTCCTTTAATTCCAGGATACGGGTAGCTGGCTCATGCGGATTACTGGTAAAGCTGGCTGCTGGAACATTGTAATTTTCAGGGTCATAGCCCCAATTATAGGCATAATCTCCATTTTCATCAAAGAATTGATGATGGTCAAAGACCGGCTGGAGCTGAATATGCGTAATGCCAAGGGACTTGACATAATCAAAGCAGGTTGAATCTCCAAAAGCATTGCGCGTGCCTGTCTCAATCAGCCCCTTAAATTTGCCACGATTAGCCAAGCTAACGCCCGAGGTTTCTGATTTTGAAAAGTCGCGAACATGCATTTCATAGATCACCGCCTGATTAGGATTGTCTAAGCGCCAGGTAGCCTCCTTACCCTGCTTCACTGAAAAGCCCTGCGGTCTTAAATGCTCCGGTGCAATGACAATTGACCTTTTGCCATTTGCTGTCGTTGCGATCGCATAAGGATCCCTAGTGTCTCTAAAGGTACGCCTGCGATAATAAACCCGGTAGCAATAAGCATGGTAATTATAATCACCTCTTAGGCTGATGTCCCACACACCACATGTGTTTTCTGCATGATGATCTGGCGAGTACTGCTGCCCACGCTGCATGGGCAAAACCTTGGCAACACTAGCTCTCTCATCAGTCGAAGCATAGAGAATGAGCTCAACCTTTTCTGCTGTTGGGGCCCACAAACGAAAAGACGTCTCCTCAGGCTGATAGCGAAAGCCTAGCCAGCCACTAAAGCCCCAGCGCTTGTCAAAGGCCTGACTATTGACAGCCATATCAAAGGCATGCACATCACATCTACCATAATGCCGACTAGCCACAGCAGCCTGTCTCGAATAATAAACCGTAGGATCACCATCAACAAGCCATACCTCAGTCTTTGGAACCCCATAATCACGCTCAATCCGAAAATCAACGGTTTGATAATGCCAAAACTGATCCTTTACAATCACATAAGCATGGCTCAAAAAATAAGGTGCTGGATAAGTGAGATAAGCAACTGCTCCAAAGCTGTCAAACCTCGAAAAATAAGCGTCCTTGCCCAGCTTACCATCTCGCCATTGCCATAGACTTAATTGAAAATAATGTCCCTTGCAACTATGATAATGAACAATAACTGCATTATCCATCACTAGCCCTATTCCTCCAATCCCTGCTCTAAATCCTCTACCTCATGCGCAAATTTCTTGACCATTTCTTCGATTTCCAGCTCCTCCTGGTCTAGGACAAGGGCATCATCTGAAATCAAGTCAGTATTGGCAAAAAAGGTGATGTGATTTTTTAAGTTTTCTAGGGTCATTGGTGCATCACCACCATATTCACCATCTAAATTAATCATCATGCGCTTATCTGATTGGGGCTCAATGGTGATTTTACTGGTTTTAATGTATTCGACGCGGCGATCCGTAACATGCTTACCACCGTCAATGATCAACCGCAGCAGGTGCACAATTTCAAACAGGTTGGCTGTTTTAATCAAAATAAGGGTAAACATGCCATCATCTAGCTTAGCATCTGGGGCAATCTTTTCAAAGCCACCAACAGAATTAGTGATGGCTGCAAAAATCATTGATACCTCTCCCTCAAAAATGCCATGATCATGCGTGATTTTCACCGGAACATTACTCACTCGAGGCAAGAGCTCCACTCCCTTAGCCAGATAAGCCAGGTAGCCAAACATGGTTTTGAGCTGACTAGGGACACTATAGGTCAGCTCTGTCAGGCTTCCTGCGGCTGCAATATTGATAAAATAAGTGTCTTTTTTGGCACGCCCTATATCCATGCGAATCGTTTGATTTTTGCCGATCAGCCTAGCCGCTTCAACGGGATTGCCTCTTGGTACCTTTAAGGCCCTAGCAAAATCATTTGTGGTTCCTGCTGGAATAATCGCCATCTTAGGCCTTTTTTCTAAGGGAGCAATGCCATTGACCACTTCATTGATCGTCCCATCACCGCCAGCAGCAATCAAGAGGTCAAA
The DNA here is from genome assembly GCF_015689395.1 of Streptococcus equi subsp. zooepidemicus. Lineage (NCBI taxonomy): Bacteria > Bacillati > Bacillota > Bacilli > Lactobacillales > Streptococcaceae > Streptococcus > Streptococcus equi. The sequence goes on along the minus strand of NZ_CP065054.1, from coordinate 896,155 downwards.
GCCTGCTTTAGCTGCCCTTCTTGCCTCCTTTAAGGCTGAGTGCTTAGCTGCTGTCGTTTGAAAGGCAGAGGTTTCATAGCCAAAGCCTTCCAAAATATCCAGCACCTCTGCAACGTTTTTTTTCATGATTTCTTGACCAGAGGTTGGATTGTAAATCAGACGAGCCCTCATTTGTTTTTTCATGTTATTACCTCACTAAAGATTGAGCAACCAATCCTCATCTTCAATTCTGATGCCCAGCTGCTGAGCCTTTGCCAGCTTAGAGCCTGCCTCGCTGCCAGCAACCACTAAATCTGTTTTTTTAGAAACGCTTCCTGTTACCTTGGCACCAAGCTGCTCAAGCTTTTCCTTGGCTTGGGTACGGTTTAGCTTTTCTAATTTTCCTGTCAATACTACTGTGAATCCAAAAAGCTCAGCCTGCCGATCAGGTCTTTGGCCCAAATAAGCTAGATTAACACCTGCCGACTTTAATTCAGCTAAGAGCTGAGCTGCTTGATCCTGCTGGAAATACTGCACCAGCGATTGTCCAATGACCAGACCAAGTCCATCAATTTGCGCCAGCTCCTCAGCGGTCACGCTTAACAAGGTCTCCAAATCACCATAGGTCTCTAATATCAAGCGGCTGGCCTTGGCTCCAACGTGACGAATACCAAGCCCAAACAAGAGCTTTTCAGCTGAGTTAGCCTTTGATTGTTCAATAGCTGCCAAGAGCTTTTCAGCTGATTTTTCCTTGATGCCATCTAGCGTCAGCAAGTCCTCCAAGCTTAGCCGGTAAATATCCGCCACATCATGCACCAAGCCAGCAGAGTAAAGCTTTTCAACAACTGCCGGACCAAGTCCAGCAATAGCCATCGCCTGACGACTGGCAAAATGCTCCAAGCTCCGCTGAATAAGACTTGGGCACAAGGGATTAATACAGCGCAGAGCTACCTCGTCCTCAAAATGCACTAGCTGACTCTGACAAGAAGGACAGGCTGTAGGAATGGGCATTGGGGTCTGATTGCTGCGCTTTGCCTCAACCACTCGTAAGACAGCCGGAATAATATCACCAGCCTTATACACCACCACCGTATCCCCAATGCGAATATCCTTTTCTGCAATATAATCAACATTATGCAGAGTAGCTCGACTGACAGTGGTGCCTGCCAGCTGAACAGGGGTCAAATTAGCTGTTGGTGTGACCACACCTGTTCGGCCAACTGTCCAATCCACAGATACAATCTCAGCCTCCTTTTCTTCTGCCGGAAACTTATAAGCAATAGCCCAGCGTGGTGCCTTGACGGTAAAGCCAAGCTCCTCTTGGATAGCCAGCTGATTAACCTTGATCACAACACCATCAATCTCGTAGGGCAGCTGCTCTCTAGTGGCTTCGATGCTCTGGATAAAGTCCCAAATGTCAGTCATAGATGAGGACAGCAAATAATGGCTATTGACCGAGAAGCCTAAATCAGCCAAGCGCTCCAAGGTCCTTTGCTGGCTATCAGCAGCCTCTAAGCCTACCTCCTGATACAAAAAGGTCGCTAGCTGCCGCTTGGCAACAATCCTAGTATCCAGCTGCCGCAACGTTCCTGCCGCTGCATTTCTTGGATTGGCAAATTCTGGCTCACCATTTTCCTGGCGCTCTTCATTGATCGTCTTAAAGGCCTTGCGCGACATGTAGGCCTCTCCTCGTATCGTCACATCAAGTGCTTGATCTAGCCGTTTGGGAATATCCTTAATGTTCTTGATGTTTTCAGTGATATTCTCACCAATAGTCCCATCACCACGCGTCGCTCCAACTTTTAAAATACCAGCCTCATAAACCAATGAAATGGATAAGCCATCAATTTTTAACTCAGCAAGGTATTCAGCCTCAGGAAAGGCTGATTTGATCCGCTGATCAAAGGCGTTAAGCTCCTCACGTGAAAAAGCATCCTGCAAACTAAAGAGCGGATACTGGTGCTGATATTTCTGAAAGCCTGTCAAAATCGTACCGCCCACCAGCTGAGTGGGGCTACCCTTTAGGACATAGGCTGGATAAGCCTGCTCCAGCTCTACAAGCTCACGATAAAGCCTATCATACTCACTATCAGATACAGAAGGAGCATCATTTGTGTAATACTCCTGACGGTATTGATTTAACAGATCAGTCAATTCTCTTATTCGTTTTTTCATAGTCTTATTTTATCACAAAACATAGCAAATAAGCTATTGCCTAGCTAGTAGAAAGTAAAAAAGCTTCCCAAAAGGAAAGCTTCATCTAGCTATTATTGTCGTAAATTAATGCGTTTTGATAAGCGATCAATGATCATAGAGCCGATGATAAGCGAAGCCAATTCCCCCACAGCAGTGGTAAACCAGGTTAGGAAAAATGGTGCTCCAAAGAAGTAAAGCTCAATAGCAACGGTGATCATAGAAGTCGCAAAAAATAGTGAGAAATAAACAAAGGCCTTATTCAGCAAGCCATTTAAGAGATATTCCTCTTGGTATTGCTTAAATAAAGCAACACCTAAGCTAACAAAAATGAGCGTTGAGCCTCCACCCACCAAAACATCAATCAAGCCAAAGCTATAAAAATTAGCAATCATACAGCCCAAGGTCACCGCAATGATATACTTTTTATGGTAAAAAGCCAAAAAATTCATCATCTCGGCAACCCGAAATTGATACATGCCATAGGAAATAGCATTCAAGGGTGGGGTGATTGTCAAAACCACATAAAGGGCAGCTACTAAAGCAATGTGAACATAGTCACGAACAGTAAAAGTTGTCATGTGTTTCTCCTTTGACGTCAGACTAGAGCATAAACAGCTCCGCCACGTTTGTAATATGCTTGGTGAAAGGGAACTAAGCACCAAGGGTTGCTAAGCAACGCCTACATTGTACCATAAAACCAAGCTATTGACAAAGCCATAGCAGCCTAAGCCCTTACAAAAAGCATAAAATCCCATACTATACAGCAAAGCTTAGGCGATTCCACTAAAAGACAGCAAAACACCAAAAAGCCGCCTGATCAGTTTAAAATCTAACGGCTTTCTCATGTGATTATGATATAATGTTCTTTGCAGAAAAGCTAAGGCGGTGGCTCTGATTTCTGAAAGGTAGGTGATGCCTATGGGCAATGCATCAAAATCCAACAGAAAGGAGCGTTTTATTGTCTACTTACGAGGCCCTTCAACTCATGCTGGCTTTTGGTAGTTTCTTACTTACCTTAATCAGCTTAGTCGTTGCAATCGTCATATTAAACAATAAAAAATAACCGTCTGAACTTTGGTAGGTCGACGATTATTTTTTAATAATTAAAGATATGCCACCGTCTTAAACGGTTCTGCATAGGGTAGTTGTTTGTGCAACTGCCCTTTCTCTATTCCCATTATATCCCAACAGGGAAAAATAGTCAAACGAGATACGGGTTTGGGCAGCTAGATCACTAGCCAACTCCTCAAGATCTCTCTTTTTTGCTAAAATCGGTCAAAAGCAATCCCTCTTAAATCAGCTGTTATATTCCTTTTGAGTATAGGTTTTGAATGCTCATAAGGAGCATTGTGTTCGTTTCTAAGCATAAGATATTGTACTATGAACCTAGAAGCATACCCCTCTTAGATCGCTCGCTTCAACCACCTATAATAACACCAGCAGACAAAATGCAATAGCCGCTCTGCTGCTGGCCTACCCCAAAGAAATCCTTTACTTCCTTTCCTGACGTTTCCTAAACAGGCTAAAGGAGCTAAAGACAGCTGTTAAGCCTAAGATACTTACCATAAGGCCTGTCTTATCACCTGTTTTTGGCAATAGCTGTACACGTCCTGCCTTAGAGGCTTGAGTTGTCGCAGCTGGTGCTGGGGTTTTCTTTGGCTGAGCTGATGGCGCTCCTGGCTTATCCTTCCCAAAGGAGAGCTGAAGAAGCAACGGATCATGGTCAGAGGCACGTCCATGCGCTTCCATAAATGGTGAATTCACATGAACCATATCAAACTCGTAGCGACCAAGCAAATTGCGTGAAACAAGCATGTTATCAAGCGTTTGGTTATTTCCTCTGTAGAAGTAAGAATAACGGTCAGAAAGCTCATGCCTGCTCACCAAATTAGCCATATCTCCTTCTTCAATCAGCTTAATGGTCTTCGTAAACTCATAATCGTTAAAGTCACCCAGCATAACGATATTAGCCTGCTGACTAGCCCCCTCCTTAGTAAATTGGCTCAAAAGCCTTGCTAAGACATGACGTCTTTCTTCTGATTTAAAGGTTACCGGCTGAACACGTCCATATAATGAATTGTCTCCTCGTTTAGAATTCAAATGATTAGCAACCACTACCACCTTATGACCTTGGAAAATAAACTCAGCAGCCAGTGATTTTCTAACACTCTTCCAAGCAGGATTGGTTGGATCAATTCGTCCAACGCTAAGACTTAGCTCGCCATTTACCCACTTCACAGCGTCATTGACACCACCCTTAGGCTTGTCAGAAAGGCTGACACGCTCTGACTGGTACAAGAAGCCTGTACGAATATTGCTGCCCGGCTGCCCACCATCAGCATTATTTTCCGGAGCAATATCCACATATTGATAAGTTGGTCCACCTAATGCTTTAATCGCATCAATCAATCGTTGAGCACTTTGTGTGGCATCGGTTGTACCATCATCAGTAGGTCCATTATTATCCTGAACCTCAATAAGACCGATAATATCAGGAGCATTTAAATCATAAATAAAGGATTCTGCAATACGCCTTACTTTTTCGTCCTTGGTTGATGATGGATTTGCTGAGAAGTTTTCAATATTGTAAGAAGCAATGCTTAGCTTGCTAGGGTCCTTTTTGATCTGTGTCTTTTCAGGCTTGAGCTGGCCATCAGTTAAGATTGGTATATGACTACTGTCATCGACAAAGACCTTATAATTACCATAGCTGTAAGACACCGGACCTGTAAGTCGTCCCTTGTAGGAATCACCGGCCTTAATGGTTTGCTTTCCATATTTAAAGAGAACCGGAATCAGGTCTGTATTATAGCCTGTTTCAGGAAGCAGGATACCGCCTGAATTGGTCAGCATGCGGGTTGATGAGCCTGGCAAAACATAGATTTCTTTATGAGACATTGGGCCTAAAATCTTGGCATTATCAACGGCAACAAGCATTCCTTCCAAGGATTCCCAAAAATCAATAGCGTCCTCTTCTGGATCAAAAACACTAAAGCCATCATTATCAATGATATTAGCTGGAGCAACACGATCCTTACCTAGCACAAGCGGAGCTGGTACCTGAGCAGTCCCTGTTTTAGTGACCTTAGATGCCTTGATTTGCGTAATGGTCAGATCCGTCTGCTTACGGTCATCGTAGCCTTTGCCAAAGAACTCCTCCACTGTTCCGGAAATGGTCAGCACATCACCAGCCTGCACCTGAGCATTTTGAGCAAAGACACGAATACCGTCTGAGGTCGCCTTATCGTTGTCACCATTAATATCTTGCACATAGAAATGAGTTGCATCATCAAGATAGGTCACCACCACCTCTTTTACTGTTACAGCTTGATTCAAGAGCGGTGAGGTGTGGCTGGCACCTTGAATTTGGCCGATTTTAACCACTCGACCAAGAGGAGTCACCTCTTCTTCTCGAACAACCTTCTTTACTACCTCAAATTGCTCAAGGCTAAAGGGCTTGAGCTGGAGCTTCCCATCAAAGGTTGAGTGAATAGCTGTCAGATTAATCACATCACCCTTGCCGATTTTAGAGAGTAAGTCAGAGGTCTTAACACCTGTACGATTATCAAGACGCACCGCAACACTATTGCCAGCTGTATCGCTGACCTTAAAAGAGGAGGTTTCGTGCTTATCTGATGAAATGTCTCCAACAGTCACATTTGAAAGCTTCACCAGGGTAGACGGGCTTGCTTTTTCTAGCTCCGGAATGGTTACCTCAGCAATAGGTGTTGGTAATTCGCCATTAATCTTATGATGCTTTGTAATCGTTTTAAGCTGAAGCTCACCCTTGTAAGTAGTCAGTGTTCCTGTCAGCTGCACCACATCACCAGTCACGTACCCCAAAGCACTTCCTGGATAAATGTAAAGACCTGATCCCTGACTGTCCTGGATATAAAAGCCATGACCCCCCCAGCCATTAACAGCACTGATGATTTTGCCAGTAACGGTATAAGGCTGACCCTCTTGACCAGCTCTAACCACTGCAATCGGCTGACTTCCATCGGCATCAGCTAGAACAGCAAGATTTAAAGCGCTTTCTTTATCCGCAATAACAAGAGCCTCTACTGGTTCTGTCGCAGAAACAGATTGAGCAACTGGCTGATCAGCCTCATCGGTCTTTGTTACTGGAGATGAGTCGGTACTTGGTGATAGCCTTAGCTCATCTGCATAAACAAGCTGAGCTGAAGGCTGTGCAGTCACCTCTTCAACCACAGTAGGAACAGCGATTAATGCCAATAATGAAGCATAAGTAAAAAATTTCTTATTCGACATAAAAACTCCTTTTTAATGCATCTTAGTTTACACGCTTATTGTAACAAAAATAACAGATAAAATAAATATTTTTCTTTTTTTCTCATATAAAGTTAGCCCAAGTAAACGCAAAAAACTAGTAAAAGCCAACACCAATCTCACCATTTCCCAGACTCATCAGCGTTAAAAACAGCTTTCCTCAAGCAAGGAGCAGGTCTAATCCAACCAGATAAGAGCACATTAAAAAAGTCAGAAGATACCCCAGATAGCAATAGCGAGCCTTAGTTGAGGCAAAACCAGTCATCACCTAAAGCCACCTATAAGCACCAAACAATAATCTACTTGTCAAGGAGACTACTTGATCGGCCTCATCATATGAGACGCTCAGCGCCCTTAGATCCAAGGTCTAGCCATAACATGACTCCAAAGCTTGCTGCCATTCACCTAGAAAGAGCGCACAAAAAGCTAGTTCAAGCTAAAGACTGGTTAAAAGCATTTTAACAGGTCACTAAGCTTGCTAATATGGACATCACTAGGATAAAGCCTATCGTCCGGACTGGACGCAGCAAGTCCTTGATGAATCCTGATAGCTGTCATTCCCAGTGTCTTAGCAGGAATAATATCATTGTCAACACGATCACCAATATAAACAGCATCACGCGCTAATACGCCTGCTTGATCAAGTGCATAGCGAAACAGAGCAAGATCAGGCTTTTGTAGCCCCACATCAGAAGATGATACAATAAGAGCAAAATAATGACTAATCCCAAACCTCTCTAAGCGCTCTTTTAGACCCTTTGCCTGATTAGCAATAATTCCCAGCTGATAAGTCTTAGACAAGACCTGTAGACAAGGCTTTGTATCCGCAAAGAGCCTCTCCAGCTGATGGCTCCATTTGGGACGCTGACACCCCTTAGGAGCAAGACGCTGCCACAGCAAATCAAACTCACAAATCCCTGCGGCTGTCAGCATATTGATTGAGGATAGTAATTCTTCTCTAGTTAATTGCTTTCCGCAACGGGCTAGACTGATACGCCACTGCTTCATAAACGCATTAAAAGCAAGGGATTCATCAATCAAGGTTGAGCCCACATCAAAAAATAACCATTTAGTCATCACACACCTCCTTGTTCCTACCTTTCGTCGTGAATACCTGATACTCAAGCCTTCAAAGACTTGCTATTTCCTTCAACTACAGCAGCTACTCCCGCTAATTGCTGACAAGATTAGCCATCTAGTCTTATCATCAGCCTGATCAATACCAGCCACCCGCACCAGCCCTCTCCTACCTGTAGCAGCTGCTAAGTCCTTCGACTATTGAACACCTCTGCCTTTTCAAAAAAGCTAAACAGATGATCTGTTCAAGTGGCCTGCTATAAATTTAATAACACAGAATAGACCTATATCATAAAACCGTTTTACTGTCATGTTCCAAAAACTGGTATAAGCTTATGACACTATAGACACAAAAAGGAACTAAAATGATAAGTTCAGTAAACAAAAGATATGCCTAGTGATGTGAACTGCTCCCTGTCAAGTAGACAATGAAATAATAAAAGATTAAGCAACGGCCTTGTTCCTCACTTCAAGAGGGGCAAGGCCGTTGTGCTTCTCTTGAAATCGTTCGTTATTGTAAAAATAGATATAGTCATCAATATCATAAACTAACTCCTCAAACGTCTTGTAATCCTTCAAGTCATAACACTCCGTCTTAAAGTGACCAAAGAAGCTCTCAATTGGGGCATTGTCAATGCATTTACCAACTCGTGACATTGAACGTGTCATCTGATACTGTGTTGTTACCATGCGATATTCCCGCGACGTGTATTGGGAGCCTCTATCACTATGAAGCAATGGTGTGGCTCCTGAGTTAATCTCTATTGCCTTTCTTAGAGTTTCCATAACAAGTGGATTATCATTGTGCTTACTGATATGGTAAGCTACGATAGAGCCGTCATAAAGGTCTTTAATAGCACTTAAATAAGCCTTACAACCTCGTCCATACTGTAAGAAAGTCACATCTGTACACCATTTTTGATTAGGGGCATGAGCTGCAAATTCTCTATTGAGAATGTTCTCTTCGATATTCACAAAACTGGTTTTCGTGCAATAACCACGAGAACGACGGATAATTGAGGAGATACCAAGAATGCGCATTAGGCGACGAATTCGCTTCTTGTTATAAGTTGTTCCAAGTTTCCGATTGACAGCTCGCGTCATTCGACGATACCCTAAAATTCCCTTGCGTTTGGTATGAAGTTCCTTTATGGTTTTTAATAGTGTTCGATTTGTCTCCTCAGATGTCGTCTCTTTGTGATTAAGCCACTTATAATAACCTGATCGAGATACACCAATCAATTGGCATAACTGGCTAATAGAAGCTTCACTATGCTTATCGGAATAATCTTTAATAGCTTGAAATTCTTCTAAGTAACGTCCGATTCTTACCGTCGGTTTCTGCGTCTGATTTCTTCTAACTTTTTTAGCAATCCTACCTCCATTTCAAGGTAACGATTGCGTTCCTCTAACTGTTTGATTTTAAGCTGTAACTCTTCTTCCGGAGTAAGGTTAAGCTTACTTTCTAACCCTTTCCCTCTGCGGTCTAGAAGTCCTTGGCTACCGTCCTTCTCAAACTTTCTTACCCATGAATAAACTTGTTGGTAAGAAATACCGTATTTTTCAATAGCTGCTTGATAGTCCTTATCATGAGCAATGGTGAAGTTGACAATCTCAACACGTTCTTCAAAAGTGGTTTTTCGTCCTTGCTTCATACGACTTAGTCCTTTACTAGTGGTTTGTAATGCTTTATCACTAGTATACTGGTTTATCCAACGTTTGAGAACACTTTGACTAGAAATATGATATGTCTCAATAATCGTCTCTAAACTTCCTAAGTTGTTTAAATAGTCTTGTACAGCTTGTTCCTTCAATTTTTTACTGTATTGTTTCCAAGTTCGACTTTCTTTAAGACCATCTATGCCTGAGTTTTCGTATTTTCTAATCCACTTCTTGATAGTTGTACTAGCCACTCCATAAGAACTAACTAAGGTTGAAATAGATACTCCTTGTTCTTGATACAGCTGTACAAGCTCTAACTTTTCTTCTACTGATTTTGGGCTTCTCTTGGACATATGAAAACTCCTCCTATAGTTTCTAGTGAATTTTTGTTTTTTCACTGTCCACTATAAGGGGAGTATATCAATGGTCTATGCTGTTTGCTTTTTGTAAATCTTTTTTATATCCAAACACAAGTGCCAGCACCACCATCTTATCATCTTGAATATCACAAATCAATCTTTGCTACAATCTAATAGCTACTATGCTCATCATCTTCCTTTTCTAGATACATTATCTTATCATGCACTTTCATGAGTTATTCATTGATTTGATAGCTTCTACTAGCTCTTAAGCTATCTGGTTAAAAGTCTCTATAATCGCATGTTTGCTTGCTCATGTTGACATTTCTATACGATACTCTGCACCCAAGCTAGCCCTAAAGATCTTTAGTACAAACTAGGACACTCTAGCTTGATGATGACTGAAAATGTTTATTGGCATACTAAGCAAAAAAGCTGTCTCAAATGATGAAACAGCCATCAATAGCTTATAAATAATTGACAAATAAAAGCATACTGGGTATAATACAAATAAGAAAGTTGTGAAGGACATTCTTATATAACTCAAAACCCCCAGCGTGCCCTGCTGAGGGTTTTATTTTTGCCCCTAGGGCTACTTGTCACGATTATTTAACCAGTATTCAAACAGTATAATAACAATACCGCTTGATACAGCGACAAGAAAGGATGTGAAGGCATCCATATATAACTCACCTCCCTTCTAGTTTGAGGGGGCAAGGCACATTATAGCAAAATCTAAACCATTAAACAATATAGTATCAAGGGTGCTTAATCTAAAAGTTACCCTCTTACTATACCTAAAATATTGCATTTCAAACATGGGGTAGTACAATGGGTGGTAAATTCTAAAAAAGCACCTTGGGACAGCTTCCCAAGGTGCTTGATATCAGGACTTTTACGCCCCTAACCCCATAAAGAGATTATTTTTTAAGGTTGTAGAATGATTTGATCCCTTTGTATTGTGCAACTTCACCAAGTTGATCTTCGATGCGAAGCAATTGGTTGTATTTAGCGATACGGTCAGTACGTGACAATGAACCTGTTTTGATTTGGCCAGCGTTTGTTGCCACTGCGATGTCAGCGATTGTTGAATCTTCAGTTTCACCTGAGCGGTGTGATACAACAGCAGTGTAGCCAGCTTCCTTAGCCATTTCGATAGCTTCAAAGGTTTCAGTCAAAGTACCGATTTGGTTAACCTTGATAAGGATTGAGTTAGCTGCACCTTCTTTGATACCACGAGCAAGGTATTCAGTGTTTGTAACGAAGAAGTCATCACCAACCAATTGAACACGTTTGCCTAGGCGCTCAGTAAGTGCTTTCCAGCCTTCCCAGTCATTTTCGTCCATACCGTCTTCGATTGTGATAATTGGGTATTTGTTAACCAATTCTTCAAGGTAGTCAATTTGCTCTGCAGATGTACGAACAGCAGCGCCTTCACCTTCAAACTTAGTGTAGTCGTAGACTTTGCGCTCTTTATCGTAGAATTCTGATGATGCACAGTCAAAACCAATCATAATACCATTTTCACCAGCTTCGTAGCCAGCAGCTTCGATAGCCTTAAGAATAGTTTCTACACCGTCTTCAGTTCCTTCAAATTTAGGAGCAAATCCACCTTCGTCACCAACAGCAGTAACAAGTCCACGCGCTTTAAGGATTTTCTTAAGAGCATGGAATACCTCAGCACCCCAACGAAGACCTTCTTTGAAGGTAGGTGCACCAACTGGCATAATCATGAACTCTTGGAAAGCAATTGGAGCGTCTGAGTGAGAACCACCGTTGATAATATTCATCATAGGAGTTGGAAGAACCTTAGTATTGAATCCTCCAAGGTAAGTGTAAAGTGGCACCTCAAGGTAGTCAGCAGCAGCACGCGCTACAGCGATAGACACACCAAGAATAGCATTAGCACCAAGCTTACCTTTGTTTGGAGTACCGTCAAGAGCGATCATGGCTCTGTCAATAGCTTGTTGATCGCGAACATCATAACCAATGATCGCTTCAGCGATAATGTTGTTAACGTTGTCAACTGCCTTTTGAGTACCAAGACCAAGGTAACGAGATTTGTCGCCATCACGAAGTTCTACTGCTTCATGCTCACCAGTAGAAGCTCCTGAAGGAACCATACCACGTCCGAAAGCACCTGATTCAGTATAAACTTCCACTTCAAGTGTTGGGTTACCGCGTGAGTCAAGGACTTCGCGAGCGTAAACATCAGTAATAATTGACATTATAATACTCTCCTTATGAGTTTTAATATTTTACATGTTAATAATACCACAAACTAGGGCCTTAAGCAACTTAAAAACTAATTTCATGAAATGAGACGTCTGTTTTCAAGTTTATTTTCTTTGCTTTCAGCTCCTTACAAAAGCCGATCAAAAGCCGATCAAATGCTTTATCATTGGTATTTGGCGCAGTTAATAGTATAATGACAGTATCATATGCTTGAAAGGACTGGTATGGACTCATTAGATACAAGACTCTTAAAGGGAGCTTCAGGAGAAAACCGATTTGACCCCGACCAACAACGCTATTATTTAGGGACCTATGCTGAAAGGATTGTCTTAGCTCTTCCCTTGACAGAGGTTGACCATGAAAGAGCCAAAGGCTACATTACAGCCCAGCTGCCTTACCTCAAAGAGGCTTATTTCCCTTTGTCATTCAAATTATCCTCTGAATTCAGCTCCGCCTACCAAATGTACTACATGACATTGGCCAAACAAAACGGTCTGTCTGCTACTATTGTAGACGAGCAAGGAGTTGTCTCTCCTTTTGCTCTGATCATTCATAGCAATCATGCTATCACCAAAGAGGAAACCAATCTCAAGGCTATACTAGACAAGCCCTCTGACAATAAGCCTGCTGAACAAACAAAGACTAAGGGCAAATCCCTCTGGCAGAGGCTCTTTCACTAGTCCTCACTCTCCAATAGCTCCTGCAATCATCTGCCGGAGTTCTGAGTGTTATGATCCTTACCGGTATAGGGAGCTAAGAACAGGCTGGAGCTTGTATTGCCTTGTCCCTATGTGCTTTTTGCAGTAAAAATCCCTTAGAATAGTCTAAGGGATTTATCAGTATGGTAGCAGTGGCGTTGAGAGGTTACCTAAACCAGTTATATACAGAATACCATATATAACCAGACCAATAAGAAATCCAATCCCACCATGAACCTCGCTGTAGGGGACTATTAGATTCGCCCTCACGTTTCGTGTTCCACTCACCATGTTCATCAAGAAAACTGCACCACCCATTATGACAGTACTCTTCAGTACCACGTGTAGCAGCAAATACAGTCTGTGTTGGTGCAGGACTTGAGCTGATTGGTGCCAAGGCTAGGGTGGCTGCAGCAGCCAAGGCGCACAATGCTTTAGTTACTTTCATTGATATTCTCCTTAACATCTTATTTTCTTTGGTTAACCTCACAGTCAGTGACTGCTAGACCTTCCAAAAAGAGTGTAACATGCTGATTGATAGCCACAAATAGCTGCTCGTCAGGTTTCCTCCGCAGTTTCGTTTTTTTTTTTTTTAATTAAAAGGATAATCGTCTGATTTTATTACAAAATATCTCATGTAGCAACAGCCCAATAGCACTAAGGCCTTGTCTATCTCTACTGACTGGCTTGAACCAGCTTTTTGGGTATAGCTCAAGGAGGCCATAGCCTGACCATTCAAAAAGCTTGAAAAAGCATAGCCCAGCATGGACTGCTTTTTCAAGCTTTTTCGTAATATAAAGTATCAGCCCTTGTCACATTAGAAGCGGATACGTTCACGTGTTTTTTCATAGGAATTGACAAAACGCTCTGTCACTCCTGGCTCAACTGTCTCCAAGGCATAGGAAATCTCATCAAATGATGCCTGATAGTCATTATCCACCTCGAATAATTTCAAGGCATGCTCAAAGCTATTTTGCACACCAGCTTCAAAGGAACGATAACGGTTAGAGTACTGGAGCAGCTGCTCTGTCAAGGTAGCATGCTGAACCACTTGGTAGGTTAGCTCCTCTAGATTAGCAATAGCAGCTGTTGCCACCTCAGATAGGCGGGACACCGCTTCAATGTTGATGCGTCCTCTGCTCAGCTCGTCCATCAATGCCTCTAGCTGCGAGCTAGTGGTAAAGAAGGTACTCAGAAAATCCTGTGGAATTCCCGGTAAATTGCGCTTTTCCATATAACGCTTAATCATGTGAAGCTGTGTGACGTAGATTTCTAAGTGCTGGCGAGCCTGTGACTCAATCTTTTCAATGTCTTTAACAGCAGCAAAGACGTCCATCTGACCAGACTCTACAGAAGCCAACGTCTTGATACTACGATCAAGAATCAGCTGTAGCTCTGAAAATGGCTTTTCCTGCTGATCAAAGGCTTCAGCAATCTCAAGGACATTGTCTTCGATATCTTTGAGGTCTTTGTCAAAGGCCTTGATATTTAAGCCTTCATTTTCACTCAAGATATACTTACGTGATAGACGAGCAATCTCATGCTTCAACTGCTCGTTGTTGTGCTTGGCGTGAGCCAGGTATCTTGGTAATATTTTGCTATTTTTAGCAACCACCTTGTAGGCTGCAATCTCACGCTCAAAGAGCTCATACAGTGAGTCGATACGCTCTTGAATGTGAGTATTTTCATCTCTAGCTCGGTCCAAATCAAGGGTGACCAGCTCTGATGAGTTGGCACGAATAGACTCACGAATCTCTTGAAAGCGGGCTTCAATATTTTTTTCTGGAAAATGATAATTTTCCTCCAGCAAACGACGATAGCCTGTCTCCAGATCGTCCAATTGATCCGGAAAATCATCTTCAAGCTTTGCTACAATAGCAGGGATCTGCTCTGTAATTTGCCCCAAGGCAATCGTGTGCTCCTCAGCCTTATCCAAAACCTCTGCCGCTTCAACAGGGTCACCTGATGAATTAAGGGCAACAAATTGTGAAAACTCTGCTTCAATATTCTTCATTTGCTTTTCAATTTCGGCCATTGTTGATCCGAAATTATCTTCATTTTCAGCAACGGAAGCCTGCAACTTTTCGTACAAATCTAGTGCATGAGTAACACGCGCGCTGTTTTTTTCTTCCTGCTCCTTTAATATGCCAAGTGCTTCACGAATAGCGGTAATATCCTCTTCAACGAGATTCAATTGACTCTCAACGCTATTAATCTCATGCTTGGCACGAATGAAATTAAAGGTGTCATTTAAGTGCTCAGCCTCAAAGATATGCTTTTCAATATCGGTAAAGGTATTTAGGGTCAAATCAACCCACTTTTGATTCCATTCACGAAATGAGGTCTGGCTTTGACCAATCAAGTGAAGAGACTTGACTTCCTCGATTTCGTCATTAACAGGAAGGCCAAATAAAGCTTGTTTTCGTTCTTCTAGACTGGTAATTAATGTGTCATTACGCTTGCGTATAATAACACCCACTAAATAAGCAATAATCACTAGTAAGACTATGGCCACAATCAGCAAGATAATTCCGCTTGACATCTTAATCTCCTTATTATTTAGATGCGATTGATCAACTGCCGGTTCAGTAGGAACAACTAGCAAGAATCGCCTTTTATTATATTATCAAAAATACACTATAACGTTACGATTATAACATACTTTTAGGTGCTTTTCAAAATATATTTGACTAAATGTCAAGCGTACTATAGACCGCATTTTCCTCAATAAATTCACGCCTTGGCTCAACACGATCGCCCATCAGCATGTCAAAAATCCGATCAGCCTCTGCCGCATCATCTACGGTCACACGTGCCATTAGACGATTATCAGGGTCCATTGTTGTTTCCCAAAGCTGGTGATCGTCCATCTCTCCTAGACCCTTATAGCGTTGAATAGTCGGCCTTGAGCGCCCTGTGCTGTGTCTTTCAAGAGCAGCCTTTAGCTCCTCTTCTTGGTTGACTCCCGGTTGAATGTATTCCTTAATCTCGCTGCCAACCTTAACACCATAAATCGGTGGCTGAGCAATGTAAACATAGCCAGCCTCTAATACTGGTCGCATGAAGCGATAAATCAACGTTAACAAAAGCGTTCTGATATGAGCTCCATCGACATCTGCATCAGTCATAATGACCAGCTTTTGATAGCGAGCTCTAGAAACATCAAACTCCGCTCCAAAACCTGTCCCCATAGCAGTAAAGAGGCTTCTGATTTCCTCGTTAGCAAGGATCTTATCCATTGTTGCTTTTTCGACGTTTAAAATTTTACCGCGAATGGGCAGAATAGCCTGAAACTCACGATTGCGACCTGACTTCGCTGATCCACCAGCCGAATCCCCCTCCACGATAAAAAGCTCATTTTGACTAGCATCATTTGAGGAGCAATCAGCCAGCTTCCCTGGCAAATTGGAAATCTCTAGGCCTGATTTTTTGCGGGTTACTTCACGCGCTCTCTTGGCAGCAATGCGAGCCTTAGAGGCTAGAATCCCCTTTTCAACAATCTTACGGGCAACCTGCGGATTCTCTAGTAGAAAGCGCTGAAGGGCTTCGCTAAACAGGCGATTGGTAATCTTAACAACCTCAGAATTTCCTAGCTTTGTCTTTGTTTGCCCTTCAAATTGTGGATTTGGGTGCTTGACAGAAATAACAGCGGTCAATCCCTCGCGGACGTCCTCACCTGTCAGATTGTCCTCGTTTTCCTTGAGAATCTTAGCCTTCTTAGCATAGTCATTAATCACGCGCGTCAGAGCTGTTCTAAAGCCCTGCTCATGGGTACCACCCTCATGTGTGTGAATATTGTTGGCAAAGCTCATAACAGTCTCATGGTAACCTGTAGTGTACTGCATCGCCACCTCAACTGTTATCCCCTCCAGCTCACCATCAGAATAAATCGGAGTATCAAAGATGACCTCCTTGTTGTCATTTAAAAAGGCAACATAAGAGCCGATACCGCCCTCGTAATGGAAATGCTCCTCTCTTTCAAGGCCAGCTCGTTTATCTGTGATTGAGATTTTTAAGCCACGATTAAGAAAGGCCAGCTCCTGAATACGCTTTGCCAAGACCTGATAGTCAAATTCTGTTGTTTCTGTAAAGATCTCTGGATCAGGTGTAAAATGCACTGTTGTCCCTGTAACATCAGTCGTTCCAATAATGGCTAGATCATCTACTACAGCACCACGCCTAAACTCCTGATAATGGATATGCCCATTTTTATAGACACGAACATCAAGCTGTGTGGATAAGGCATTAACAACTGAGGAGCCTACACCATGAAGTCCTCCGGAAACCTTGTAGCCACCACCGCCAAACTTTCCACCAGCATGCAAAACTGTAAAAACAGTCTCTACAGCAGGCCGGCCTGTCTTGGCTTGAATATCAACTGGGATACCACGTCCGTCATCAATAACTGTAATAGAATTATCTGCCTCAATAAAAACCTGAATATGGCTGGCAAAGCCTGCCAAGGCTTCATCGATAGAATTATCAACGATCTCCCAAACTAGGTGATGTAAGCCCTCCTTGGCAGTTGAGCCAATATACATTCCAGGACGCATGCGAACAGCCTCGAGCCCCTCTAAGACCTGAATTTGGCTAGCGTCATACTCTTGAGCCTTGTCTTCTAATTGTTTATTTTCTTCAACCATCTAATCTACTATCTCCAATAGGTTTTTTCTGCCATCAACAAGCAGGGTATCAAAGCCTGCTGCTTGTCCTGCTTCTATATCAAGTCTGCGATCACCAATCACTAAGCCCTTGCTGATTAGGTACTTTTCCTTCAAATAAAGCAAGCTCTCAGGGTTAGGCTTTCTGGCAAAGCCATTTGAGGCGGTAACAACCTCGGTAAAATAGCCTAAAAGCCCAGCCTGCTCCAGCAAATCATTGACCTGATGATCACGATGGGATATTAAAAAATTGCGCGAGCCTGATGCCACAATCCTTTTTAGAATATCCTTTGCACCTAGGCACCAAATAGGATTGGCTAATTTCTTAGCCTCGTTCGCCTTGTAATATTGTAAAAATTGCGGTTCGTTGGGAGCAAATACTTGAATGGCGGTTGCTGTTGATTCCTTAAGCCTTTGGTAAACGGCATCATGGCTTGCAGACAGCTTAAAAAAATGCAGCGTCTCAATAAAAGCCTGGGTAGAAATTTCATAGTTATCCAAGAGAGTGCCGCCCAAATCCCAAATATAATCATGATAATTCATAACCTTAATTATAACATATTTTTCTTTATTTTTATAGCGATTAAACAAATAAAAAAAGGCTGATTGGCAGCTCATTCTAACCGAACAAGAGCCAAACATGCCTCTTAAACATAACGTGAGCTTCTGCTAAGCTCATGCTCGCTTTGCTTTTCATGAGCAAGGACGTGCTGGTAGTTCATCGATAGGATCAGACCGACCCCAATCAGATTTGAAATCAACGAGGAGCCGCCCTGAGAAATAAAGGGAAGTGGAATACCGGTCAAAGGCAGCAGACCAACTGCTGCGCCAATGTTTTCAAAAATATGAAATAGTATCATCATGATAAAGCCGGTTGAGATATAGGTGTAAAAAAGGTTATTCGATGCAAAGGTCACCCTAAGCATGCGGTAAATCAGTATTAAATACAAGATCAGTAAGCTAGCTGCACCAAGAAAGCCAAAATTTTCAGCGATCACTGTAAAAATCATATCACTCTCTCTGACTGGCACTGACAGCTCAAGCTGATTAAAGCCCTTCCCAAAAAAGCCACCACTCCCAATCGAAATCATACTTTGCGTCTGCTGATAGGCGATGGTATCTGAGAAATCAAACGGTGTCAGCCAAGCTGAAATGCGATTCAATTGGTAGGTATCCATTCCCATTTTTAAAAGGAATTCTTTTCCCTCCGGCAACAAAAAAACAAAGAAAAAAGCTGAAACCAGCAAAAATACTAGCGCCAAGGCCGGTAAAATAAGCCACCAAGAAATCCCTGAAATTAAGATAATCCCAGCTAAGATGGCTAAAAAAACCATAGCTGTTCCTAAGTCCTTTTGCAGTGCTAGCAGGACCATGACCGGCAGCGTCAAGACAAGGTATAAGCCCAAAAGCTTCCAATCATCTAAAAATCGACTTCTCTCCTGCTTTCTCTTGAACCAGACCGTTAACCGAGACATTGCCAGAATGTAAGATATTTTCATAAATTCTGATGGTTGAAATAGGGTCGTTGAGCCAATCGTAATCCAATTTTTCGCCCCCGTAGCAGCTACCAGCCGAGGGCTAAAAAAGATGAGTGGCAGAACCATTAATAGCACACCCAAAAGATAAAAGGCAGGCGTTAATTTCCATAGAATCTCTGTGCTAAAAAACATTAGGGTAAAGGCAATCAAAGCTCCAAGAAGGATCCAGAGAACCTGTTGAAGCATAACAGTGGCTAGGCTTTGTGGAAAATCATGACTCGCCGCCACATACACAGATACCAGACCAAATATTAGCAAACAAAAAACGGGAAAAATAATGGCATAATCAAGACGTTGATCAATTAATTTTCTCTTGGGTAACATGATGTCCTACTTTCTAAACAAGGAAGCTAGCAGTCTAAACCATTAGTCTATATAAAAAAAGAAGCAAGGAGCTCTAGAGATGACCACCGCAGGTCATCACCCCTCAATCCCAGCCCTCTATCAAGGCAAGTAAAGCAAGCCATTAGTCCTCTTGCAAAGATACCAAAGCCTATATGAGTTTTCATAAGATCTCACACACTTCACTAAAAGAAGCAAGAAGCATAGCCACAGCCTTTGCCTATAAGCCTCTTGTGCACAAGGAAACAACTAAATCCAGTAGCTATCTCACAGCTCAAGAGGCAGACCGACAAGCAGCTCTAGTATTCATATTATAATGGAAAGCCCTCAAAATAGCAATGATAGATATTAAGCCTTTCACCAAGCTTTTGAACCATCAGCTATTTTAGCAGCTTCCTTGACCTCAATGGCTAGTCCTACTGGCTGTTGGCGAGACTTTGTACACTCACATCTTAAGGAGATCAAAACACTCTAAACTTTTTTACGACCCCAAAATCATTAAATATTTAAATCTCATCTTTGAGGTTGGGACAACTCACCTTCTTGCATAGCTAGCTGTTAAAACTAGAGACACAAATAAAACAGCCGCACAAATGTGCGACTGCTTTCAAACTAAGATACCCTAGCTTTTTTGTTATTGAATATCAAATACGACTGATTTGAGACTTGTCATTGCCTCAATTGAATATTTGACCCCTTGAACACCAGCTCCTGATTTCTTAGCCCCTAGGAATGGGAAATTATCTGTACCACGTTGGGTTTTGTTGTTAATGTGTACTGTACCAACCTCAAGCTTCTCAGCAATAGCAAAGGCCTGTGGGAAATTAGTCGTAAAGATAGACGCTTGCAAACCGTATTCAGATTGATTTGAAATGCTGATTGCCTCTTCTACAGAGCTTACACGAATCACTGGCAGCACCGGACCAAATGGCTCCTCCCAAGCCAAGCGCATATCAGTTGTTACTCTATCAAACAAGATAGGACAAATTAAATTACCGTCACGCTTGATTTCAGTAAGCGCCTGTGCTCCCTTGTCTGCTGCATCATTAACCAGACCTTCAACAAAATCTGCCGCTTTGGTATCAATCAATGGTGTGATGTCAGCATTGTCCTCTGGCATACCGATAAGTAATTTCTCAACTAAGCCCTTAATCTCTGCTACCAGCTGGTCTGCAACGCTTTCCATAACAAGCACACGCTTAACTGCTGTACAGCGTTGACCTGAGTAGCCAAAGGCACCTGCAACAATGTTTTTAGCAGCTAAGGCAATATCGGCATCTTCTAGGACAATGGCTGAGTCCTTACCACCAAGCTCAAGCATAATTGGACGCATGCCGGCTAATTTACCAATCCGCTCTCCGATTGGCGTTGAACCTGTAAAGTTGATAAAATTGACAGCCTCATGCTCAACAATGTAATCACCAATAACTGAGCCGCGTCCAGTGATGGTATTAAAGACTCCAGCAGGAAGACCTGCTTCTGCAAATGCCTCTGCTAAAAGCAAGCCAGAAATAGAGCCCTGTGTCGGCGGCTTAAGAGCCACGACATTTCCTGCAATAAGGGCTGGAGCAATCTTTGAGCCTGCCAGGTTAATCGGGTAATTGAAGGGTGAAATCGCAAGCACAAGTCCCACTGGCTCACGACGTACGATCGCAATCTTTTTCTTGCTAGCGGCTTCAAAGCTGCCACCCTCAAGGACCTCGCCTTCCATACGAAGCCCTTCTTCTGCTGCATAGTTAATAATTTCTGCTGTACGAATAACCTCACTAATAGCAGCCTTATAACCCTTTGCGACCTCTTTTGAGAGAACAGCACCAATCTTCTCAGCATCACGCACCAAAATATCAGCAGCCTTGTGCAAATAAGCAGCACGCTCAACATAAGAAAGCGCTCTCCAATCTGCAAGAGCAGCGCGAGCTGACGCATAAACCTGATCAACCTCTTCACGAGACATAGCTGGTACACTACCTAACTCCTCGCCGGTTGCTGGTGCATAGATCTTGATCTCATTTTCAGAGAGCTTCCACTCACCATTCACTAAATTTTTATATTGTTTAGCCAAACTTTTTTCTCCTTTTATAATGGTACTATTATTCTATCACTTTTTTAGCATATTTCAACAATTCGCTACAGGAAGAGTCTGAAAATTCTGATAAAACTTGAAACATCAAACTACTTTATAAAGCAAGCTTTCATCTGGATCTGATTAGTCATTTTTCTAGTAAAAAAGAGCCGGACAAAACCAGCTCCTCGTTATTTCTATTTAAGCTTCTGTAATATACTCTTTGGCAAGCTCAAGAACCTCTTCAGCAGTTGAGCATTCTGTCAGTGCACGATGAGCATACTCTGCCATTTTCGCTGAATCAAGCTTTTTCATCAGGCTACGTGTGCGAAGCACAGATGTTGCTGACATTGAAAATTCATCAAGCCCCATACCAACAAGAAGCGGCACAGCCTGTTGGTCACCTGCCATTTCACCACACATACCAGCCCACTTACCTTCAGCATGAGCTGCTTTGATAACATTGTTAATCAAACGAAGGATTGATGGGTTATATGGCTGGTAAAGGTATGACACTTGCTCGTTCATGCGGTCTGCTGCCATTGTGTACTGGATAAGGTCATTTGTACCAATTGAGAAGAAGTCAACCTCCTTGGCAAATTGGTCAGCAAGCATTGCTGCTGCTGGGATCTCAATCATGATACCAACCTGAATATCGTCTGCAACCGCAACACCCTCAGCCAGCAAGCTAGCCTTTTCTTCTTCAAATACGGCTTTAGCAGCACGAAATTCCTTTAGAAGGGCAACCATCGGGAACATGATACGCAATTGACCATGCACAGAAGCACGCAGCAAAGCACGAATTTGTGTGCGGAACATAGCATTACCTGTTTCAGAGATTGAAATACGTAAGGCACGAAAACCAAGGAATGGGTTCATTTCCTTTGGTAAATCAAAGTAAGGAAGCTCCTTATCCCCACCGATATCCATTGTACGAACAACAACAGGCTTGCCGTTCATTCCTTCAAGAACAGCCTTGTAGGCTTCATATTGCTCATCTTCAGTTGGGAAATCTTGAGAATCCATATAAAGAAACTCAGTACGGTAAAGACCTACCGCCTCAGCACCATTATCGTTGACACCTTCAACGTCCTTAGGGGTACCGATGTTTGCTGCTAATTCAAAGTGCTTGCCATCTGCTGTGACAGTTTGTGCGTCCTTAAGCAGAGCCCACTCAGCCTTTTGCTTCGCATAAGCCTCTCCAGCTTCCTTGAAAGCAAGAATCTGCTCCTCACTTGGGTCAATAATAACCTCACCAGTGATACCGTTAACAGCAATAAGGTCACCATCTTTGACACGCTTAGTAATATCATTTGTACCAAGCACAGCCGCAATCTCAAGTGTACGGGCCATGATAGCCGAATGACTCGTACGTCCGCCAATGTTTGTTACAAATGCTTTTACAAATTGTTTGTTAAGCTGTGCAGTATCTGAAGGAGTCAAATCATGTGCAATAACAATTGCTTCTTCATCAATTGTAGCTGGATTTGGAAGCTTAACACCTAATAAATGAGCCAAGACGCGCTTAGCAACATCTCGAATATCAGCTGCACGCTCTTGCATATAAGGATTGTCTTCCATGCCTTCAAAGATTGTGATGAACATATCAGTCACTTCTTTTAGACCTGTTTCAGCATTCGTTTGCTTCGCACGAATAGTCTCTTTAATTTGGCTGATCATCTCTGGATCAGCAAGAACCATCAAATGGGCATCAAAAACTGCTGCCGCTTCTTCGCCTAAGCTTTCTACTGCTTTTTCTCGGATAACAGAAAGCTCGTCTTGTGAAGCTTGTAATGCAACATCAAGGCGAGCTTCTTCTGCATTTGTATCCTCGACTGTGATAGTCTCAAATGACAAATCCGGCTGAACTAGCAGATATGCTTTGGCAACAGCAACACCGTCAGAGGCTGCGATTCCTTTAAGCATTTCTGTCATAGTCTTATGCCAATCCTTCTTTAGTCATAGTTTCTTCGATTGCTGCAATAGCGTCATCTGCATCAGCGCCTTCTGCTGTGATTGTTACGTCAGCACCTTGACCAACACCAAGGCTCATAACACCCATGATTGATTTAAGATTTACTGCTTTACCTTTGTAGTCAAGTGTAATATCTGAAGCAAATTTGCTTGCTGTTTGAACTAGCAAGGTAGCTGGGCGTGCATGAATACCTGTTTCTGCAACAATGTGAAAGTCTTTTGAAGCCATAATATGGTTCTCCTTTTGAATTGTGTATTTTCGAGCTATCACATGATAACCCTTACAATAAGTGATTATAGCACAATGCTTTTTTATTTTCAAGGTTAAATGTTCTAACAAGAAAAAATCATGAAACAGTTTTCTTGTATTTTCATTTGTTGTCAATATTTCTTACATGATGATTTTCATAATGTCAAATGAACCTTCCAACCTGATTAGTATGCATTTAAGAACTATAAGCCTCTTGTAGCAATTATCAGTGATAAGAGAGGATGACACAATATTTAGAAATATTCTCACACACAACCACAATATCTTGTGCTATTCCGAAATAAATCGTTTGCTTTTTAGGAACATTTTTTATATCCTATTAGAGTCATTTGATTTTTCCTAAAATTGAGTGAAAGACTATATAGTTGGAAGGACGAGCAATGATTACAGTATACTCAAAGCACAATTGCATGCAGTGCAAAATGACTAAGAAATTTTTAGAACAGCATGGAGCTGCTTTCCAAGAGATTAATATTGATGAGCATCCAGAAAAAGTGGATTATGTTAAGAGCCTTGGCTTTACTGCTGCTCCTGTTATTGAGACAGACCAGGTAGTATTCTCAGGGTTTCAGCCAGCAAAACTAAAAGATATTATTTAACTAGACAAGGAACAATTGATATGAGTCTCAAAGATCTTGGCGATATTTCTTATTTTCGCCTCAACAATGAAATTAACCGTCCTGTTGATGGTAGCATTCCGCTTCACAAAGACAAAGAAGCTTTGGAGGCTTTTTTTGCTGAAAATGTTATTCCTAACACCATGTCATTTTCTTCTATCAACGAAAAGATTGCCTATCTTGTAGACAATGACTATATTGAATCAGCCTTTATCCAAAACTATTCTCCTGAATTTATTAGCCACCTAGCCAAGAGCATTGAGGCAGAGGGCTTTCGCTTTAAATCATTTATGGCAGCCTATAAATTCTACCAGCAGTACGCCCTAAAAACCAACGATGGCAATTTCTACCTAGAGAGCATAGAGGATCGCGTCCTGTTCAATGCCCTTTACTTTGCTGATGGCGATGAAGCATTAGCTAAGGACTTAGCCATTGAAATGATTAATCAGCGTTACCAGCCTGCTACTCCTTCTTTTTTAAATGCTGGACGAAGCCGCCGCGGTGAGCTGGTTTCTTGCTTTCTCCTTCAGGTGACAGATGACATGAATGCCATTGGCCGCTCTATTAATTCTGCCTTGCAATTATCCCGCATTGGGGGTGGTGTTGGCATTAGCCTATCCAACCTTCGTGAGGCTGGCGCTCCAATCAAGGGCTATGCCGGAGCTGCTTCTGGTGTTGTGCCTGTGATGAAGCTGTTTGAGGATAGCTTTTCTTATTCGAATCAGCTAGGCCAACGCCAGGGGGCTGGTGTGGTGTATTTAAGTGTCTTTCACCCTGATATTATCGCTTTTTTGTCAACCAAAAAAGAAAATGCTGATGAAAAGGTGCGGGTCAAGACATTGTCACTTGGTATTACTGTACCAGACAAATTCTATGAGCTTGCCCGTCACAATGATGACATGTACCTTTTTAGCCCTTATAGCGTTGAAAAAGAATACGGCCTACCATTTAACTACATTGACATTACTAGCATGTATGACGAATTGGTTGCCAATCCCAATATCACCAAAACGAAAATCAAGGCACGTGATTTAGAGACGGAGATTTCCAAGCTCCAGCAGGAATCTGGCTATCCATATGTTATCAACATCGACACTGCCAACAGGTCAAACCCTATTGACGGTAAAATCATCATGAGCAACCTATGCTCAGAAATTCTACAGGTTCAAACGCCTAGTCTCATTAATGATGCGCAGGAGTTCGTCAAAATGGGAACTGATATTTCCTGCAATCTGGGATCAACTAATATCTTAAACATGATGACGTCACCTGACTTTGGTCGTTCCATCAAAGCTATGACACGTGCCCTGACTTTTGTCACTGACTCCTCTAATATCGAAGCAGTCCCAACCGTTAAAAATGGTAACAGTCAAGCACATACCTTTGGCCTTGGGGCTATGGGGCTTCATTCCTATTTGGCTCAGCACCATATCGAATATGGCAGTCCAGAATCTATCGAATTTACTGATATTTACTTTATGCTGATGAATTACTGGACGCTTGTCGAATCCAATCAGATCGCTCGCGAGCGGCAGACAACCTTTGTTGGCTTTGAAAAATCAACGTATGCTAGCGGCACTTATTTTGACCAATACATCACAGGAGAATGTGTGCCAAAATCAGAGCTGGTTAAAAGTCTTTTCAAGGATCACTTTATTCCGCAAGCAGCAGATTGGAAAGCACTGCGTCAATCGGTTATGGCTGATGGGCTTTATCATCAAAACCGTCTGGCAGTTGCTCCTAATGGATCCATTTCCTATATCAACGACTGCTCTGCTTCGATTCACCCGATTACTCAGCGGATCGAGGAACGTCAGGAAAAGAAAATTGGTAAGATTTATTACCCAGCCAACGGCCTATCTACAGATACCATTCCTTACTACACATCTGCCTATGATATGGATATGAGAAAGGTGATTGATGTCTATGCAGCTGCTACAAAGCATGTTGATCAAGGGCTATCGTTAACACTCTTTTTGCGCAGCGAATTGCCAAAGGAGCTCTACGAATGGAAAACAGAAAGCAAGCAAACCACTCGTGACTTATCGATTTTGAGACATTACGCCTTTAACAAAGGGATAAAATCAATCTATTATATCCGAACCTTTACCGATGACGGTGAGGAAGTCGGAGCTAATCAGTGTGAAAGCTGCGTCATCTAACCAAGTGAGTTGCAGTAAGGTGAACCAGTCCTTGATGTCAGTATCCAGCTGATGTTGGTGCACCTGTCCTAAGGATAGACCAGCACAGCAAAATAGCTGGCGCTAAAGCCAGCACTCAAGGCTCTCCTCCTAGCACTACCTAACCCTATATTACAATCTATCGGAGAAACCCATGACCACATACTATGAAGCAATCAACTGGAATGAAATCGAAGATGTCATTGACAAGTCAACCTGGGAAAAGCTGACGGAGCAATTCTGGCTTGATACACGTATTCCACTGTCAAATGACCTTGATGACTGGCGCAAATTATCTGCTGTTGAAAAGGATTTAGTAGGTAAGGTCTTTGGCGGGCTAACCCTTCTTGATACGATGCAGTCTGAGTCAGGAG
Source organism: Streptococcus equi subsp. zooepidemicus (assembly GCF_015689395.1). Lineage (NCBI taxonomy): Bacteria > Bacillati > Bacillota > Bacilli > Lactobacillales > Streptococcaceae > Streptococcus > Streptococcus equi. The sequence goes on along the minus strand of NZ_CP065054.1, from coordinate 869,640 downwards.
TCGAAGCCATCCGCAAGGACGTGCGCACCCCGCATGAAGAGGCAGTTCTTAACAATATCCAATTTATGGAGTCTGTCCATGCTAAATCCTACTCATCAATCTTTTCGACCCTAAACACCAAAAAAGAAATTGAAGACATTTTTGAGTGGACCAACAACAACCTATTTCTTCAAAATAAGGCTAAGATCATCAACGACATTTATGAAAATGGCAGTGCCCTTCAAAAGAAGGTAGCCTCAACTTATCTCGAAACCTTTCTCTTTTATTCTGGCTTTTTTACACCACTCTATTATCTGGGCAACAATAAGCTGGCTAATGTCGCTGAAATTATTAAGCTCATCATTCGTGATGAGTCCGTTCATGGCACTTATATCGGCTACAAGTTTCAGCTGGGCTTTAATGAACTATCAGACAGTGAGCAAGAAAGCCTTCGTGACTGGATGTATGACCTGCTGTACCAGCTATATGAAAATGAAGAGCAATACACTAAGACCCTCTATGATGAGGTTGGCTGGACCGAGGAAGTGATGACCTTCCTACGCTACAATGCTAACAAAGCCTTGATGAACCTTGGTCAGGACCCTCTATTTCCAGACACTGCCAATGATGTCAACCCAATCGTTATGAATGGCATTTCAACTGGCACGTCAAACCACGATTTCTTCTCTCAGGTTGGTAACGGCTACCTTCTTGGCACCGTTGAAGCTATGACTGATGACGATTACAATTATGGACTATAGTCCAGCTTCTCATGAAGATTGGATTTGTCTATATTTTGGAGCCTGAGTAGTCTCAGGTTCTTTTTATCTGCTATAATAAAAGATATGATGACTCGATTGATTACTTTCTTAACATGGACGCTCCGGCTAGTGGTAGCTGGTGTGATTGCTGGTGTGGTGGCTTACGTGCTCACTCAAGCCATTCATTTCATACAGGCTCTTAGCTTTGGCTACCAATCTGGCTCCTTTAGCACCATGATTGCAACGGTAGCTCCAGAAAGGCGCTTTTTATCTCTATTGTTGGCTGGAGCTATTGCTGGTCTCGGTTGGCAGCTGCTTGCTAAAAAAGCCAAGCCTATTCAGCCTATCCAACAAACACTCAGTCAGCAAAAGGATTTCAGTCCTTGGTCCCAGTTTTGTCATGGCTGGCTGCAATTAATAACCGTCTCCATGGGAGCACCTGTCGGTCGTGAAGGTGCTTCACGTGAGGCTGCTGTGGCACTGACTGCCGCATTCAATAAGGCTATAAACGCCCCAGCAGCAGAGCAAGGATTGCTTTTAGCCTGTGCTTCAGGAGCTGCCCTTGGAGCTGTCTACCAGGCACCACTAGCTACAATTGTCTTTATCATGGAGGCTATTGTCAAAAAATGCTCAGTTAAACACATCTACGCAGCAGCTATAACTGCTTTCACTGCTGTTCAGAGTGTGCTTGTTCTAAGCGGACATCAGGACATACAGTATCTCATTCCCCCACAAGCCTGGCAACTGACAACAGTCCTTTGGGCTGTCTTTGCCAGTCCTATCTTAGCATTTCTAGCCTTTTGCTATCAGCAGCTGCTCAAAAATGTACCAAAGGCAAAGCCCAAGAGCCGATGGTTTATCCCTCGTGTCTTAGGGGCTTTTGGCTTTAGTGCTTGTTTAAGCCTTTATTTCCCAGAGATTTTAGGAAATGGCAAGGCTGGTCTTCTCCTGCTACTCCACCATGATGTCAGCCTATCTTATACCGCCTTTCTCTTACTAAGTAAGGCAGCTGCTGTCTATGCAGTGTTTGCCTCTGGAGCTAAAGGAGGCAAAATTGCTCCTTCTATGATGCTTGGAGGGGCTAGTGGCTTGCTATTAGCAAGCCTTAGCAATCAGCTAGGTTATCTCTCTGTACCACTTCCCTTGGCCATTGTCATTGGAGCGACCCTCTTTTTGGGAATCATTAATCAGATACCTCTTACTGCTCCTTTTTTTCTCATTGAAATTACCGGACAACCTCTCATTAGTCTGCTGCCACTTGCAATTGTAGGTTTGACAAGCTATCTCAGCCAACAGCTCTTTCAAAAAAGCCTCTTTTTCAACAAACACAAAAAGCTTTGATCGCCAGTAATGGCTTATCAAAGCTTTTTTGCTGTATAACAATTCTTGAGTAGGTAAAACCTTACGCCTTACCTATAAAAATCATGTGCTGATTTAAAGGACTTCACCAGAATATAGAGGTGAATACTAGCAGTAATAATTAGCCCAGTCAGCTCAACCCTTTGAAGAATCATAGATAAAAGTAATAATATCACGTAAATGCCTGGTAATATAAAGCCACTAAGGCCCATGACAACCTCAAAAGACATTTGATAATTAGCCTGCAATTCTGCCTCGTCCTGTTGTAAGATATTCTGCTTTAATTCCTTTAAGGTAGGCGCAAGCGTCATCTTGACCCCGCGAATCCGAGTATAAACCTTCAAAATATAAGCATGGAGAACACTAATAACCACAAGCATCATAGCCTCGTAAATAGGAAAAGTCAAACCAAGATAGCTAGCATTGTTAGCAATAGTCACCCTATATCCCAAAGAAAAAACGACTATATTCAAGACCATAGCCATAGCACTAAATCCTAAAGCATAGGCATGCTTAAGGTTAATGTAACGATACAGCTCCTCTGTTTCATCATCGCTTAGCTTGACATATCTAGCATATTCTTTGACAACTTGATAAATATCATAAATACTCAGTAGCATAAGCACGATAACAAGGGGTCTCATTGCCCACTTTATTCCAGTTATGATGTCTTCTTCTGATATTGGAAAGCCATTTTCTAATATGTTAAACCTAGCTAAACCAAAACCAACAAGGCCACCTACCACTAAGCCAACCCCTGATCCAAGCAGTAATGACTTAAGTATTCTCACCAACGTACTGTCCTTTTCCGTCATAAAAGCTTTCATCTCTCGTCCTCCACTAAGCTAAATACTTGTTCAATTGGTTCATTAAATACTTTAGCAATTTTCATTGCAATAATAATAGATGGTGTGTATTCATTTCGCTCAATGAGGCTAATGGTCTGCCTGGAAACACCTGCTAATGCTGCCATCTGCGTCTGATTAATGCCATCTCTAGCTCGTAGCTCCTTGAGCCGATTTCTCAACCTATAAGCCATGCTTCACTCCTAATAAATGTTGTCTCCTGATTGAACAGAAAGCACCAGTCATTTCCAGCAACAATCCATTGACACAATGGTATAAGCTTAAAATAGCTTTGTTATTGCTATCCTACTGATTGCTTTTTTCTTTCATGAGTCTAACCTCATTGTAACAGATCATTTACTTTTTGACAACAATATTTGTCAAAAATAGAAACATTGTCATATGATAAAAGAATGCAATCACCATCTATGAGCTTTCTTGTAACAATAAAAAACCAAGCTCCATCGAACTTAGCTTAACCTGTTGTCATCACTGTTGTAACAGAAAATAAGCACCTTAAAAACACTAGATGACTAACAATAAAACAATAGCTGCTAGTTCCATTCAACTCACTGATAACAAATATCCCGCATGGAAAAATCAGTTTATTGTTTCGCACGATCATTACTATTTCGTCTGTGATATAGCTACAGTCTATTGCTTGCTTCAATTTATTTATGTAAATCAATTGTTTATATGACTTAATTAAAAATAAAGATAATTTAGATAAAAATTATAGCTAACATAATTTTATTAATTTTAAGTTTTTTTAATTAAAAATGCTATACTTAACTCGTAAAGTGCAATAATTGATCCACTATAAAAGCTAAATTGGAAAGGTTTAGGTGTCATTATGAAATTATCTAAACATAAGACAAGCTTGTTTACTGTTGTTTTACTACTGCTTTCCTTTTCTATAACGACAACAAAGGTTGACGCTGCTAGAACACGAACGTATTCAAATGTCTCGCATGTAAGTACCCATTCTAAGAACACTATTTCTAGTAAGGTGCTTCCATTTACTGGTGATTATCAGTTACAATTGGGCGATTTAGATAATCTAAACCGAGCAACCTTTTCTCATATACAACTCCAAGATAAACATGAAACTAAAATTACTCGTTCAAAGATAAATTACGATCCAGTGGGTTGGCATAACTATAACTTCCCTTATGGTAATGGAACAAAATCATCATGGGTAATGAATCGCGGACACTTAGTTGGCTACCAATTCTGTGGATTAAATGATGAAGCAAGAAATTTAGTCACTATGACTGCTTGGTTAAATACTGGTGCTTATGCAGGAGCAAATGACAGCAATCCTGAAGGAATGTTATACTATGAAAATCGTTTAGATTCTTGGCTTGCACTACATCCCAATTTTTGGCTAGATTATAAGGTAACTCCTATATATAACGGAGACGAGTTACTTCCTCGAAAAGTCGAATTACAATATGTCGGAATTGACTCATCTGGTGAATTACTGACTATAAGATTAAATAGTAACAAGGAAAGCATTGATGGAGATGGTGTGACAACCGTCGTCTTAGAAAATTCTGCTCCTAACATTAATCTTGATTACCTAACTGGCACTGCGACTCCTAAAAATTAGAGTACAAAAAGGCTCTATAATTTCTGTAGTGGGTAAGTCCACTGCAGGGGTTATAGGGCTTTATGAGTATCAAAAAAGTCCCATATGACCTATAATGAAAAGCGACTAAACTATCATTTAGAAAGACTCATATGGAACAATCACATGTTATCACACAACTACTGGGAATTAAAGACCCTCATATCACATTCTCCAAAGAAATACACGACATGAAAACTCATAAGGAATTGAAAGCTGTCCTTGACTACGATGCCCCACCTTGCCCTAACTGCCAAAGTCAGATGGGCAAGTACGACTTCCAACGGGAATCCAAGGTCCCTTTTCTCGATTGCGCAGGCTACAAGACTTTGATTCGCCTCAAAAAGCGCCGTTTCAAATGTCAGTTTTGCGGAAAAATTACTGTCGCTGAGACTTCTCTAGTCCCTAAAAACCATCAAATACCAACCATCGTCAAACAGAAGGTGGCCCAGCTTCTCATCGAGAAAGTCTCCATGACCGCTATCGCTGATAGACTATCCATCTCCACCTCAACCGTCATGCGAAAGCTCAACGAGTTCACGTTCAAGTCTCATTTGACTTATTTACCCGAACATATGTCCTGGGATGAATATGCCTTTAAGAAGGGCAAGATGAGCTTTATTGCTCAGGACTTTGACACCAACAACATCATCGCTATTTTGGATGGACGGACGAAAGCTGTCATTCGCAACCACTTCCTGAGATATCCTCGGCAGGTCAGAAACGACGTTAAACTCATCACCATGGATATGTTTACCCCCTATTACAACCTGGCTAAGATGCTTTTCCCAAACGCTCAGATTGTCCTTGATCGTTTCCACATTGTGCAACATTTGGGACGTGCCATGAACCGTATCCGTACTCAAATCATGAACTCTTTTGATCGAAAATCCCACGAATACAAGGCTTTGAAACGTTACTGGAAGCTGATTCAACAAGATAGTAGCAAACTCAGTGACAAGCGTTTTTACCGCCCGACTTTTCGCATGCATTTGACAAACAAGGAGGTGGTCGAGCGTCTTTTGAGCTACTCTGACGAGCTTAGAAAGCATTATGACCTTTATCAGCTTCTGCTTTTTCACTTCCAGGAAAAGCAAGCTGACCACTTTTTCGGCCTGATTGAGGAGCAGATAGACAGCAGCAATCCTCTCTTTCAGACCGTTTTCAAGACCTTTTTGAAAGACAGAGACAAGATTGAGAACGCACTGGATTTGCCTTATTCTAACGCTAAACTGGAGGCTACCAATAATCTCATCAAAGTCATCAAGCGCAATGCTTTTGGATTTCGGAACTTTGAAAACTTTAAAAGACGGATTTTGATCGCTATCAATATGAAAAAAGAGAAGACCAATTTGGTCCTCTCCAGATGTTAGCTTGTCAACTACCCACTACAGTTGACATGGAGCCTACAAAAAACGCTCAGCTTAACTTCTGAGCGTTTTAGGTTGAAGACAAACCACCAATAGGAGGTTTGCCTTCAATCTGAACCTTTAAAATAAAGACTCTTTTTACTTTGTTTTTAATGTCCCGCGCGGGAATCGAACCCACAGCTAGCGCTTAGGAGGCGCTTGTTTTATCCGTTAAACTAGCAGGACCGACCAGATGACTAGGAACACTGCCTAGCAAAGCTGTCAGCTTAGATTAGCCAGAAAGGCCAGAATCGTTCTTTTTTAGAACCCATCCCTACGTCTTTAGCCCATTAATCAGGCTACCTGTCTATTGTAACCTAGAAAAAGGCAGAATGCAAGACGAAATCTTTAATTACTCTATTAAATCCCCATAGCTCCCCATAACATCAGGGGCACAGATCAACACCTCACCAAAAAAATCTAGCCCTTCTTCCTTTAATTGCTATGACACGATATCAGCTTCTATCTGGTGATTCAAGTCTTGAGCATTTCCAAAGTCAGGCAAGCTCGCCATTAGTCAAGCTGCGGTCATCTACTTGATACTAGGTATAGCTGCAATCAAAAAGCCCACTCTATCATAGAATGAGCCTTTGATATGTCTTGAATTGAGCGTAGGTTCACATACCTGCGAAAAGAAGCTTGTCCCAAAGACCCTGCTGCTCCAGCAGTCCTTTCATAAGACAGTGAAAAACCTCTCGTATGCTCTTTTTAGCGACGAATTTCCTTGATACGCGCTGCCTTACCTTGCAAGGCACGTAGGTAGTAAAGCTTAGCACGACGAACCTTACCATGACGCACAACCTCAATCTTTTCAACACGTGGTGTGTGAACTGGGAAGGTACGCTCTACACCGATACCACTAGAAATCTTACGAACAGTATACATCTCTGAGATGCCTTGACCTTTACGTGAAATGACTACTCCCTCAAAGATCTGGATACGTTCACGAGATCCTTCGACAACCTTTGCGTGCACACGAACGGTGTCACCAGGACGGAAGCTAGGGATATCAGTACGAAGTTGACCTTCTGTCAAGCTTTGAATTAATGGATTCATTGTTTATTCTCCTTATCTTACTAATCTTAAGCGCGAGTCTTAGCGGATTAGCCGTAATTTTTGTGCGTCCATTACACACGAAATTCATTTTAACAAAATAAGCCTTACTTGTAAAGCTATTTCCCCCAAAAAACTGATCAAAGCACTAGGAAGCGATGCTAGTGGTCACCCTTTGCTTAGTGTAGATTGAATACCTGCGGCTCACCATATAGGCAAAGGCCATCACGATAAAATAAGCGGCTGCGTTTGTTGCACCAAAAACTTCTAATCCAACAAATATCGGGGCTAAAAAGGTATTGGTAGCACTGCCAAAGACCGCAGCATAGCCAAGAGCTGCAGCCAGCTGAGCTGGCAAGCCAAGCCATGGTGCTAAGACAATTCCTAAAGCCGCACCAATAGCAAAAAGTGGCGTGACCTCACCCCCCTGAAAGCCAGCCGAGAGAGTAATAATGGTAAACAAGAGCTTTAACAGCCAATCATAATTAGTAATAGTCTGGTGACTAAAGGCCGATGTAATTAAGTTAGCGCCTAGGCCACTATAGCGCCCGTAATGGCACAGCAGCAGGCTAAGCGATAAAATGCTACCAACAAGCAACACACGATAATAGGGATTTGACAGCCTTGCTGCAATATATGGCTTAGCCCTTGCCAATAAGAAGGCAAAAAGGTTACCAGCCAAGCCAAAAATAAGGCCTAGTAGCACTAATTTCCCAAAGGTTATCGGGGTGATTTTCAAGGCCTTGGCTATCGGGACTGAAAATTTTTCTAAGCCTAGGCAATGGGAGGTCCAAGAGGCAGTAAAAGCTGCTATAAGAGAAGGCAGCAAGGCTAAATAGCTTATATTTCCTAACAATAAGACCTCTAAGGCAAAAACAACCGCTGTCATTGGCGTTTGAAATAAGCCTGCAAAGCCTGCGGCCATGCCCATGACTAAAAATAGCTGAGATTTGTCCTTAAGATGGCTAAAACGTCCCAAAAAATGTGACACTGTTGCTCCAATTTGAACCGCTACGCCTTCACGACCAGCACTGCCTCCACATAAATGCGTTAGCCAGGTTGAGAGGATAATCAACGGAATCAACACCAGTGGCAGTTTTGCTTTTTCACCATGCCCCACATCAAACACTAATCCCATTCCTTGCTTAGCGATTTGGCCATACTGTTCATATAAGAACACAATCACAAGTCCAGCAAGAGCTAAGCAGGGTAACAGGTAAATGAGATGAGCGTCACGAATAGCAGACAAGAGCAATAAGCCTTGTCCAAAAACAGTATCTATCACACCTACCATCACCCCAACAAGCAGGGCTGCAAGAGCCAAATAAACATTATCCCCTATACTGATGTCTTGATTGTTTTTAATAGGCTTCATCATCATTTGAACCAACCGCTATTTGCTCAGCCTGATAACGCCTTGATGCTGCCATAATCGCCTTAAATAGCTCAAGAATGGCAGGCTCAAAGGCCTTATGCCGAATCTGCTGTGACACGCTCCTTAAAACCTCAGCCTCTCGCTCTTGATCAAGCACTGGCACATCATGTACCTGCTTATAGGCCGCTACTTGGTCAACCAAGGCCATTCTCTTTTCCAGCAAAGCGATCAACTGACGATCAACAGCATTAATATCTTGTCGTATGGTCTCTAATCCCATCATTCACCTAACTTCTTCTTTTATTTATCTTTTTATTATAGTGAATTTCAGCTCAGTAAGCAAGTAACCCCCAAAATGCCTCACATCATACGCATAACGAAAATGCATGTAACTGCTTTCTAGTCACATGCATTTTTTAGATATGATCAACATTTTGACACTATCAATTGTTTGCATTCAGGTTAATAATGCCATGACTTTTCTTGAAAAAGAGCACATAGTCATGACAAAACGATCAGAAAATATCAGTTTTTCATGCATTTGGCGATTAAAAACGCAAGCCACCACTGACATTTTTACCAATCCTATATCAAAATCTTACTTATGGCTCTAATGCCTGGGACATTTGCTCAGCAAAGGATTCTAGGCGAGCAATATCCTCTTCCTCAGCAGCTAAATCAACCTTGACCGAATCAGCTCCCTTAGTGGCACCAGTGGCAGCTAGCTGCTCGTCGAAATCATCAACTGATTTGCAAAAATAATCATAAAAGGTATCACCAGAGCCCACGACACCGTAGATCTTGCCTGACAAATCCAAGTCCTGCAAATCCTCATAAAAGTCGACAATCTCATCTGGTAAGTCCCCATCACCGTAGGTATAGGTCGCAACGATTGCCATATCAGCAGCCTCAAGCTCTGAAGCATCAACTGTTGTACACTCATCAACCTCAACATCATGTCCCAACTCTTGCAATTTATTAGCAACAATATCAGCAATTTCCTCAGTATTTCCTGTCATGCTGGCATAAACGATTTTGGCTAATGCCATAATTTCCTCCCAAAATAACTAAATGTCAGTATATTTTATCATACTTTGCCAAGAAAAGCATCATTTCTTGATGTAAGACTGATAGGCCTTGTCCAAACGAGCCAATAAAGCTTCTTTTTCAGCTGGACTGGCAAAGCTGGCCTTAATTGCATCACGATTGTGTTCCAAAAAGTCTGAGACGCTTGTCTCAAAATGCTTGACAAACAGTTCGTATTCCTTTGTCAGGTTAGTATCTGATACTGTCCGATTGTCTGTGTTAATGGATAATTTAGCGCCAGCCTGCCTTAGCTGCATATAAGGAAAGTCCTCAACAGTCCTAGCAGCCTTGGTTTGTAGATTACTCGTGAAGCACAGCTCTGCTGTCACATCATTGGCGATAAACTTGGCCAATAAATCCTTTTGGTTATGAATGGCCGTCACATGCCCTAAGCGTTTGATACCTAAATCAATAGCATCAACAATATAGTTTGGACAGCCACACTCACCAGCGTGAAGCGTAAATGGTAACCCATAGGCCTGCGTCTCTTTGATCAAATCTGCTAAGACAGCTGGAGGAAAGTCCAGCTCGTTGCCTGCAAAATCAAAGCCTACCAAGCCTTTGTTGGCCCACTCTAAGACATTTGCAAAAATCTCTCTGCTAATGTCTAGTGAGGACTGACGCATGCCACACACAATAGCCTTAGCGACAATGCCAAACTCTTTTTGTCCTTGCTCAAGCCCTTTTAGGACTGCCTCTACCACCTGAGTAGCGGTCAGCCCCTGATCCATTGATAGCTCAGGAGCAAATCGAATTTCAATGTAGATGACATTTTCAAGGGCAGCCTGCTTCACAACATCATAAGCAGCCAATGTTAAAGCCTGAGGCGTTTGTAATAATGGTCTGATAACATCAAAGGTTTTTAAATAATCCATCAAGGATTCGCAGGTTTCCGGTGCGGTTACCAGCTGCTTTAACTCAGAATCATCTTGAGGAACATCTACCTGCGCCAAAGCCGCCAATTGACGAATAGTGTCTAATGACAAAGAACCGTCTAAATGGCAGTGCAGCTCAGCTTTAGCAAGCTTCTTTAAATCTTTTGTTTCCAAGCTGTATCTCCTTATTAAGTCTATTTTTTAGTATGATACCAAAAAATTGCCAAAAAGCAAGTGAGCATTTTCTCAAAAAGCAACGGAAGGACCGCATTTTTCTATACCCATGAAAATTAGCAGCTTTTGGGGCAAGATTTGATTATCATCATGACATCGTCCATTAAGAGACAGGCTTTTTTCGTTCCATTATGGCTGATATATGCTATTATGTTATCATAAAGGAAATTGTACCAGTGATTTTGGAGGCTAGCTAATGTGGGTTGTTAAAGCATTTGATCAGTTAACAAGAGATGAATTGTTTGCCATCTATAAAGAGCGTGTGGCAGTTTTTGTGGTTGAGCAGCAATGTCCCTATCCTGATATTGACGATTTGGATCAAAAAGCTATCCATCTTTTCAAGCAGGTTGATTCAGAGCTTAGGGCCTATTGTCGCTTAATCCCAACTGACAATAGCATAAAGCTGGGACGAGTACTGGTAGCACAAAAGGCAAGGCGAACAGGACTAGGACGTGACTTAGTTCATCAAGCCTTAGCCTATTGTCAACAGCACTTTCCAAAGCTTCCCGTCTACGCTCAAGCGCAGGCTTATCTTGAGCCTTTTTACAGCTCATTTGGGTTTAAAGCAGTCTCTGAGATTTATCTGGAAGACAATATTCCTCACATTGATATGATCAAAAACTAAAGGATACCTATGACAACGTTTCAAACTATTTTAGAACACATTAAGCACTATCAAACCATCATCATTCATCGGCACCAAAACCCCGATCCAGATGCTCTAGGGAGCCAAGCAGGACTTAAAGAGATTATCAGGCATAATTTCCCTGACAAAAAGGTCCTGATAACAGGCTTTGATGAGCCTAGTCTGGCTTGGATTAGTCTCATGGATCAGGTGTCCGACGATGATTATAAGGAAGCTTTAGTGATTGTTACAGATACTGCCAATCGCCCCCGCATTGATGATGAGCGCTACACAATGGGCGCTTGCCTCATTAAAATTGATCATCACCCTAACGATGATGTCTATGGTGATCTCTCCTACGTTGACACCAAGACCTCAAGTGCTAGTGAGATTATTGCTGAATTTGCCTTTAGCCAAGGATTGGCTTTAACTGATGAGGCAGCTAGACTATTATATACTGGCATTGTGGGAGATACAGGGCGCTTTCTCTATGCCTCCACAAGCAGCAAAACACTGGCCATTGCAAGTCAATTAAGAAACTATGCCTTTGACTTTGCTGCTATTTCGAGGCAGATGGACTCCTTTCCACTTAAAATTGCCAAGCTACAAGGCTATGTTTTTGAGCAGCTTGATATAGATGACAGTGGTGCAGCCCGCCTACTGCTTAGTCAGAAGGTCCTAAATTCCTTTGGTATTAGCTTGGCAGAAAGCTCAGCAATTGTCTCTGCTCCTGGAAAAATAGACGTGGTGCAGGCTTGGGTTATCTTTGTTGAGCTGCCAGATGGCCAGTACCGAGTACGCATGCGCAGTAAAGAAAAGGTCATCAATGGTATTGCTAAGCGTCATCAAGGAGGCGGGCACCCTCTTGCTAGCGGTGCCACGTCATCAGGCTTAGAGGAAAATGAGCAAATCTACCAAGAGCTGATTGATCTCTTAACATAAGACTTATCATCTTATTGATGAATAGTGATAGAAAAAGCTTGTCAAGCTTACTAACTTTTGTTAAACTAGAATAGTTAATAACTATGATACGGACAGTATCATGGCAGAAAGGAACTTTTTTAAGATGAGAAAAGACATTCATCCAGATTATCGTCCAGTTGTTTTCCTTGATACAACTACAGGCTACAAATTCCTTAGCGGTTCAACTAAGACCTCTAAAGAAACCATTGAGTTTGAAGGGGAAACTTATCCTCTTGTTCGTGTAGAAATTTCATCAGACTCACACCCATTCTATACAGGTCGTCAAAAGTTTACGCAAGCCGATGGACGTGTGGATCGTTTCAACAAAAAATACGGTCTCAAAGACGCGAATGCAGCAAAATAATAAGCTTACAGCAAAGACACTGCCAAATTCAGGCAGTGTCTTTTTTGCTTATGCAACTTTCAGTCCGTTTCACTCCGATAGGTGCGAAACAAATAAACGAGCTTGGTTAGTCGTCATCATCTGCTAGGGCTGAGATGAGGGTATTGACATGGTGGATATTGTCACAGGCAAAGGCTTTGAAATCAAGCTGTTCACCGATCAAACAGGCATTAATGAAACCAATGACCATTGGCATATTCATGCCTGCGTACAGCTCAAATTGATGTCCTTCCATTAACAAACGACTGGCAACGTTACAGGGTGTTCCACCCATCAAATCTGCAAATACAAGAACATCATCTAAGCCTGCAATTAGCTTTAAAAGCTTTTCTTTAAAGTCATCGGCACCTTCGTTGGGCAGCAGTTCTGCTGTTAGAATATTGTCCTGTGGCCCCATAATCATTTCTGTACTCTTTTTTAGCTCTCGACAAAAGGCTCCATGACTAATGAGAATTAAGGTTTGTGCCATCAGCTATACTCCTAAAATATTGAAATAAGACATCACTAAGGCAAATAAAATAATCACAACAATTGCTTTAGTTGGTGACATGCCCTTACGCCCTAGCAACCAGAAGATGGCTCCGGTAAATAAGGCTGGAACTAGACGTGGAAAAATGGTATCAATTAAATCTTGAATATTGATAACCTTCTCACCAATTTTGGGTGCTGCGGTAAACTGAAAATTAATCATCGTTGCAATTAAGGCCCCTACCATGAATACTCCCATGACTGAGGCTGCATCTACTACAGCGGTTAGCTTATCACGCATGGTGGTGACGAGCTTTGTACCTTCTTTATAAGCAATTTCAAGCTGCTTCCAACGAAACACATTGATGATCATCTGAGTACATACCCACATCAATACGCCAGTAATCCCTGACCAAACCCCTTCTTTAGCAAGACCTGCAGCTATAGAGCCCATAATAGCTGGTACTAAGGAGCCAAAAACCGAATCACCAATTGGAGCAAATGGTCCCATTAAGCCTGTTTTGATCCCATTAACAGCATCTTTTGAGGCAAGGCCTTCATTTTCCTCTAACGCCAAGTCAATTCCTGTGATAATCGTATGAAAGAAATTTGATGTGTTAAAAAACTGCGTGTGCGTCTTCATCATTTCTTTTAGCTCTGGAGTCCCATCGCCATAAATCTTACGAAGCTGTGGCAAAATCATATAAAGATAGCTAGAGCCCTGCATACGCTCATAGTTCCAGCCCCATTGGAATGTGAACAGGCTGCGTTTATTGATCTGATTAAAATCCTGTTTGGTTAATTTATAATTAGATTTCGTCATCTTCAATTTCCCCACTTTCTGATACCCCAGTTTTTTGTTCAGCTACAGGTGCTTGTTGACCGTTTTTATAATGGAGGGTTGCCAAGGCAAGTCCAATAATAGCAATACCAATCATTGGTAGTCCCTTGAATGGCGCAGCATTGAAATCCTTGGCTACTCCTGCAAGGGCGCCTCCAGCTACCTGAAGGTTGGTGTAAATGGTTGTTAACATTGCTGTCAAGCCAAAACCTAAAGCCAGATAATGGAGATTACGTTTAACTGGTAGGTAGTGAAGCAAGATCGCAAAGCCCAAGCCTGGAAGCATTTTTCCTGCAAGAGTTAGACCATTTGCTAGCCATTCATAATGGTCAATGAACTTAACAACTGTATCAACCGCACCACCACCTAAAGAGACCGCTAAAAATACCGGCAGAGCACGTGATAGGGCCCAAGGTACAGCTCCCATAAGGTAATCACGCTCAATGCCTCGGTAGTTAAAGTTTTCAACATGGCGGTCAATACGGTGAGCAAAGAAGGTCGTTGAAAAGCGTCCTAGAATATCAGTATAAACCAGCAAGGCCGCTACCGGAACTGCAATGGTTGAAATCGCTAATTCTGGCTCTATGCCTTGAGCAACCGAGAAGGCTGTCGCAATAACCGCACCAGAGGTTGCATCGATACGCGAAGCTCCTCCAAAGGTCCCAACACCAAGCACCATCAATTGAAGGCTACCACCAATCCAAAGACCGGTTTGCACATCTCCCATGATGATACCTGAAATAAATCCTGCAAATACAGGTGAGCCTGCAGAAGAGACAATTGTTAGCTCATCTAATGTTTGATAAGCTGAGTAGAGTGTTAATAATAGGATTTGCCACCATTGAATCATAAGCTTTTACCTCCTGAAACAGATTCGTTTTTGATTTGACACATCTTAATCAACCTTATCCAACAGCTGCATAAAGTCTGCTGGGGCATCATTGGGTACCATTTGGGCAATGAGATGACACCCTTTGGCTGAAATAGCCTTGAATGCCTCTATATCCTCGTCTACAACGTTAATGGAACGCGTTACCGGACGAGTCTCTGGCGTCTGTGACATATTGCCGACATTTAACTCTGAAATAGTAACCCCTTTTTGAATCAGCCCTAAAAAGCTATCCGGCTTTCTGGCTACTATCAACAAGCGTTGAGAATCATAGCGGCCCTCCAAAATATTGTTGGCTGCTTTTTCAACGGATAAGATAGATAATTTAACACCACTAGGTGTGGCTAGCTTCAGTGCTGTTTTTTCAAGGTCATTGCTAATCACCTCATTATCGACCACCATGATACGGCTAATGTTTAGCTTTGTCGTCCAGAGATTGGCTACTTGACCATGAATTAACCGGCCGTCAATACGTGCTGCAACAATTGTCATAAGTTTTCTCCTTTTATATCATTATAAATTGGTTCCTTAGTTAAACGAATTGACTCACTAAACTGCCCTTCGGTTTCAAATATCAACAGTCTATTTTGACCTTGCTTTAATAGCCCTTTAGGAATATAAAGCGATAATGTTGGACCGACCTTCCAAAAACGTCCTAGGTTAACACCATTTACAAGGGCAATTCCTTTTCCGAATTGACTCAAATCAAGATAGGTATCTGCCGGCTGCTGACAATCAAAATCATAGGCATAAAATCCTGGCACCCCATCGGTCCAACCTGCAGAAAAATCAATCCAATCCAGCTCTTGAAAATCTAGCGGAAAATGCTCCCAATCACCTACAAAATGCAAGTCAGCCATTAAGCCTCTGCCTAATCCTTTTTGTTGGCTTGGTGCTGTCAACTTGTGCCCATAGCTGACACGTCCCATATTTTCGACTAAAATATCAAGCTGTGTGGTCTCACCCTCTTGATGTATCAATATATCCTGACCGATTTCCTCCTGATACTGGGTTTTCACGTGCTTTTCATCTAAAAAGAGCTGAATGCGGTCTCTAGCATCAATGACCCTGAGCCGCTCCTCCTTGCTATGTCTAGCGAGGTGCGTTCTATACAGTAGGTAGCCCGTTGGCTGACCTAGCTCCTCCATATTGCAGGGATAAAAGCTCTTCTTAAGAGCGCTTACATTTTTGATTGTCTTAAAAAGACTAACCCTTGCCGACAGCTTGATAGACTCTAAGGCCATCGTAGAACTAATCATTGGCTCTGCAAAGGATAATTGGGGGTAACGCTCCTTGAGACGTTCTTGCAGCAGGGTATATTTCTTTGTTGGGTTTCCTGCCTCATCTAGTAATGCGTCGTAATCATAGGAGGTTATCTGTGGTAAATCCTTTTGCAGACGAGCTGACGAGCCATTCATAAAGCCAAAATTAGTGCCACCACAAAACATATAAAGGTTAATGCTGCCTAGCTCTATAGCTTCCATGATTGCATCAACAGCTTCCTTGGGGTCCCTTCGAATGATTGGCTCATTCCAGCGATTAAACCAGCCCAACCAGAATTCCATACACATCAGAGGCCATTGCTTTTGATGTGCTTGGAAAAAATCCTGCATGCTGGCAAATTGCTTTGAAGCATTTGATCCAAAGTTGCCTGTCACAAAAACATCATCGTCAATCAGACTCCCTGATGCTAGCGTGGCTGACCAAGGCCCATCTGAGGTAAAGAGAGGGGCACTAATGCCTTTAGCAAGCATAAGCTCTTTTAATTTTCTTAAATAAGCCTTTTCTTCACCATAAGAACCATACTCATTTTCAAGCTGAAACATCAGAATATTGCCGCCATTATCTAACTGACGCTTCACCAGCTTTGGTAGTAACACATCATAATAATCTGATACATGCTTAAGAAAGACCTCATCGCTTGATCTGAGCCTACAATTTTCAGTTAATAGCCAAGCCGGTAAACCACCAAACTCCCATTCAGCACAGATATAAGGAGAGGGTCTGACAATAGCATATAGGCCACATTCCTGTGCCAAATCCAAAAATGCCTCAACATCTACAATCCCCTCAAAGGTAAACTGTCCCTTCCTTGGCTCATGCATATTCCAAGGAATATAGGTTTCTACTGTATTAAAGCCTAAGGCCTTCAGCTGATAAAGCACCCTAGACCAGCTATCAGGAGCTATCCTAAAGTAATGAATGGCACCTGATAATATCTTAAACGGCTTGCCATCAAGGTAAAACTGCTCCTTTATGCAAAATTGCTTCATATTATCTCCTTTTATTCATTAACCATCAGCCTTTGATCAATGGCTTATTGACAAGCTATCTGAGCAATAACTGGTAAGATATGACATCAGCTTGCTATTTTTGCTATAATCGTACTAAACAATTATTGAGTGAGTAACTATGAACATCAAATACCCAAAATACCGACTAATCAAAGAAGAATTACAAAACCAAATTCTGAATGGCCACTACCATACCGGGGACAAATTTTATACCGAGGCTGAGCTGATTAAACGCTTTCATGTTAGCTCCATAACCATTATTCGAGCCCTGAAGGAATTAGAAAAAGAAGGCTTTATCAGAAGAAGGCAGGGACTTGGAACCTTCATTACCCGTACCAGAAAAGAACAGCTAGTCCAATTTTCCTATCTCAATACCTTTAAGGAGCAAAAAGAAGAGATGACTGTCCTTAGTGTGATTAAGGGAAACGATCCCTACTATCTGAACCTCTTGAAGCTTCATAAAACTGAGTTTTACTACACCATCTCTCGTACACGAACGATTAATCAGCAGCCCTATTTATACCAGCTATCTTATATTCCTCATGATTACCTGCTGTGCCCTGAGCGTGATTTAGCTGACTACCAGTCGCTTTATAAGCGCTTCTTTTTGGATTATCACATTCAAATGCGGTCACAAAGCTTCACCCAGCAAACACAGCTGACAGATCACATGCCTGAAGATGTCGCTACATTTTTAAATGTGATAGACAGCACTCCTTGTGTCCTTCAAACCAAGCTCACTCGGTCGATAGACAATGGCCGTATCCTAGAGTACACCGAGTCCTACAAGCACTGGCAATTTTTCAAGTACGCCTTGTCCTCCAGTGATTACCAATAATACAGAAGCAATGTCCTGGCATTGCTTTTATCATGCCTTTACTAGGCTTCCTCAAGAGTAAGCTTTGTCGTCCAAGGGCTGGCTGTTTTCTCAAGCACCTGATTGAGACGATCAATATTTTCAAAACCCTCTGTGCGAAGCCATTGACGCGCTGCCTCCTCGCCCTCTGACATGTACACTGCTACTGCTCCTGACCAAGTGGCCCTACCACACAGCACACCATTGAACCTAGCTCCTGCCTCTGCCGCAAAAACCAAGGTCTCTTGAAACAGACCAGCTGATACACCCGCACTCAAATAAATATAGGGCAAGTGACTAGCTGCCTCTTGGTCACGAAAGGCCTGCATAGCCTCCTCTTTGCTGTAAACAACCTCACCCTCTGCAAAGCCCTCAACATAGGCCATATTGACAGGGACCTCTACCTTTAGGACATCAACTCCAAAGCGCTCAGCTGAAAAGACCTTCATGGCTTCATTAACCTTGTGTGCCTTTAGCTTGGCAAAGGCTACACTCTGATTGTCTAAAATAGCCTCATCATAGGTCAATAGCTCAAGGAAAAATGGTATCTCCTCTGCCTGACATTCTGAGCCGATACGCTCAATATAGGCCTGCTTTTGCTGGTTAATGTATTCATCTCCATCAACATCATAGTAAAGCAAGAACTTCACTGCGTCAGCCCCAGCCTCCTTGAGGCGCTTGACTGACCAATCCACCAGACAATCTGGCAGGCGGCTAGTGGTGGTTGTGTCATAGCCGGTTTGTTCATAGGCTAATAATAAGCCAGACTTCTCATCACGCACCTTGGTGGCTGGCAGGCCATATTCAGGGTCTAGCAGGATAGAGGAAGCATAGGAGGTTAGCTCCTCTGATACCAGAGCCTTTAGGGCTTCGATTTGCCAAGGGGCTGGCTCTGTGTCTTGGTGGGCTGCCATCATGCGCTTTAAAGCCCCGCGTTGATCAAAGGCCAAGGCCGAAATGATTCCCTTACGACTGACCTTTTCAAGAAGACGATACTTAGCTTTTGATAAATGGTACATCTTGTTCTCCTACCTACAATAGTGATAAATCTTAACACCTTGGACAACCCTGTTAACCGTTCCTGTGGCTGAAGGGGTATCTGGTAAATTATTAACCTTAATAGACGACAGCAAAGCAATTGTTTGAGCGATAAAAACAAGCGGAAAGGCCAAATAAGCATCTGGCAATAGCATTGACGAGTCTAAGTCAAAGCAATGCCCACCAAAGCCCTCGCTTCCTTGCTGCTGTAATGCAAGCGTATCAACAGCAATAGCGTCCTCTCTTATCTCTTCTAAAACATCAAGATCATACCTTCTTGTATAAGGATCGTTGCTGACAAAGCCAATAACCAGCGTCTGATGATCAATAAACGACTTTGGACCATGTCTAAAGCCCATAGAGGAGTCATAGACTGTTGCAATTTTGCCAGCTGTTAATTCTAAAATCTTCAATTGAGCCTCTTGCGTAAGCCCCGCTAAGGCTCCTGATCCCAGATAAACCAAACGTTGAAACTCTAAGCTAACCAGCTTTTGTAAATCAACCTCCTGCTGAATAATAGCTGCCACCATACCTACAATCTGATCTAAATAGCATTTTTTCTCCTCAAGGGAATGCGCTTGATCAAAAATCAACAAGGCCGCTAGCATCATGCAGCTAAAGCTTCCCGTCATAGCAAAGCCAGCGTCATTTGAGGCCTCAGGCATCAAGAATAAATAGCTCCTTTGGTCCTTCTTAGCATTTTGAGCTAAGGCCCCCTCTTTGGCACAGGTTATCACCAAATGATAAGGATTTGACACCAGCTGATTAACAAGACTAACAGCAGCGACACTTTCAGGACTATTGCCACTTCTTGCAAAGGAAACAAGCACGACTGTATCCTCTTCAAAGAGATACTGGCTTGGAGCTGCAACAAGGTCTGTGGAAGCAATGCTGTAATATAAATAATTTTCCCTGTCACCAGTCATCTCCAAATAATGACAAATGGTATTGCCAATGTATTCAGAGGTTCCAGCTCCTGTAAAAATAATTTTTACCTTGTTTCTGTTAGCGCTTTCAATAATCCTGTCAAAAAAGGCTAAGAGGTCTTTTTTTTGCTTCAGAAAAGACTCAAAGACCTCAGACCATAGCTCTGGCTGCTGCTTGATTTCTCTAGTGGTGATAGCTGCGCCAAGTAGCTCTAATTCTGCTTGTGTTTTTGTAAACATTCTCTTGCCTCCTATATCTTCTTGCTAGGGTGGTGCTGGATACGGTACCTAAACTGGTCTGCTCTAGCAATGCTAAAGGTAAATTCGATTAGCCTATTTTTCTCATTATAGGTCTTGCGCATAATATGCAGCACAGGATCTCCTTTTTTGATCCCTAATAGCTTTGCTTCATAATCTAGGGCGATACTAGCATAAAACTCCTCATCAGCTAATCGGATAGCTTCCTGAAAATCCTCAGCAAACACATCATATAAGGGCTTTTTTTCCAATAAATCACTGGTTAGCCCCTCAAATCCCCTTTCAGGTATATAAGTACGCTCAAACATTAATGGCTTTCCATCTGCAATCCTTAGACGCTCTAGCTCAAAAACATCAGTATCAACATCTAAATCTAACATACCAGACAAGTATGCTGTGGTCTTGATTTTTTCAAATGAAAGAATGACTGTTTGAGGCTTACGCCCTTGCTTTGTCATCTCTTCGGTAAAGCTATAGGCTGAGGACAGGTCTGTAGCAGGCTCCTTTATGCCAGATACATAGGTCCCCTTGCCCTGCTGTTTGTAAATAAGCCCACGCAGTTCTAGCTCCTTAAGTGCCAATCTGATGGTTATCCGACTAACACCAAATAAGTCACTTAGCTCTCGTTCGGACAACAATTTATCATTAGCTGACATGGTATTTCTAATTTTGACCTCTAATACATCAACAATTTGTAAGTAGAGTGGCTGCTCCTTTATCATACTAATACCCCTAACTTGTTATAACCACTTAAATGATATTATATTACAGCTTAAAAGTCAACACTTTTTTGAAAAATATTAAAATATTTCATATATTAATGCTATACAATCCCTAAAACAATGGATTTGGTATTAACAAACAAATAAAACCTAAATATAGTTAGAAAAATTAAAAACAAATCTTAAGACCAGCTATCAGCATTTAGGTCCTATACAGCAACTAAGACAAGAAAAAACTAGGCCGATTGAACTGCCTAGTCTTTTGAGTGATTAATGAGCATTGATTTCTTGGGCAACGGCACGACCTGATAGGTCTGCATCATAGTAAGTTGGCCAGTGCTCTAGCTCCTTGTGAAGCTTTTCTTGGCTGTCACCACCCCAATATAGGTGGAAATGCTCCGCCTTACCTGGTGCGATGGCATGGTCACTGAACTGAACATACTTAAATTCACCAGCGTCTGGCTCCTTAGCTTCAAACATGAAGCGCACACCACGATTGCCCTTTGGATAGGTTAGAATCTTTTTACCAGCGTACTTATAAGTAAAGGTTTTCTTTTCACCGTTACGAACAAAGGTCATGGTGTTTTTCTTACCATTAATCTTGATATGGCTGACATCTGTCTGATAGCCAGTAGTGTAATAGTCCTTGTATTCAGCTGCGGTCATCTTGCCTTTAGATTTTTTGGCCTTGTAATCCCAGACCTGGTCTAATGTACCGTCTTGAAGGAAAGGGTAAACAGATTGCCAATTACCAGACCAATCAGACAATTTGCGGTCTTTGACCTGCTTATCCTTGAAGTAGCCATTGTAAACAGTCTTAGTTGTGTCCTCTTCTGGAAGAATTTCTTTTCCTTCTACATCAGTTGTTAAGCGTAGGGTTTTGAGGTTTTCACGCATAACAGTAAAGTAATCCTTGCCGGCCTTCATGTCCTTTTCTGTTAAGCCTTCAAGTGGGCTAAGAACAGCTGTTTTGACACCAGCCTCCTTGGCTAGGGTTTTGGCAACCTTGCTTGAAGCATTTTCTTCAAAATAAATGTAGTTAATGTCATATTTTTTGACGTATTTTGATAGCTCTGCAATGCGTTTAGCTGAAGGCTCCGTATCTGGTGTGACACCATTGATTGAGATTTGGTTCAAGCCATAATCAAGCGCCATATAGCCAAAGGCTGCGTGCTGAGTCACAAAGCTCTTTTGCTTGGCAGCTGAAAAAGCGTCACTATACTCCTTATCTAATTCCTTGAGCTTTTCAATATAAGCAGCAGCATTAGACTTGAAGTGGTCAGCCTTTTCAGGATAGGCCTTAGACAGACCATCACGAATTGTTTCGACAACGGTGATGCTGCGATAAGGTGACAACCACACGTGTGGATCAAAAGCATGGCTGTGCCCTTCCTCGTCGTGGTCATGATCATGCTTTTTATCGGCATCGTCATGGTCATGCTCGTGGCTGTGACCAGCGCCAGCTACCAGCAGCATGTCTCCTGTTCCCTTAATCACCGTAATCTTCTTAGAAGTCAGTGATTTCTTCATATCAGGGACCCAAGTTTCCATATTATCGTCCATATAAACAAAGGCATCAGCATCTTGGATCTTTTTGATGTCCTTTGTTGACGGCTCAAAATCATGAGGCTCTGTTCCTGCCTTCATCAGCATAGACACATTTCCCTCACCTCCGACAACGCCTTTGGTAAATTCATAAACAGGATAGAAGGTGGTGACAATCTTGACCTTACTATCTGCTAGGACCTGTTTTGCTTGACTGATCTGTCCTGCAAAAAAGACACTGAGCACACTCATCATTAAAAGATACTTCTTTTTCATGATTCCTCCTCTATATATCATATCGCAAATAGCTCTTAATATTTACTGGTTAAGTATAACACAATATCATTCTTTTGCAAGTTTTTTACTTTTTTTGCATTAGCTGAGTGCTCTTTTTTTACCCTAACTGGACTCATCATTACCATTAGCCTGGCGGTACTATCCTTTTCAAGCTAAGAGCCCATATCTATGATGATATGAGCTCGTTTGACTATTGAGATTATTTAGTCACTTAGGCTAAAGCGATTGGTCATGAGATTGCTGGCATCAAAGAGGATCTTATTGAGCAGAGCCTGTGTCTCTGCCTGAATGTCATCACTCATGCCTTGGTTGGCCTCTTCTAGGTCAACCGGCTGACCTTTTACTAGCGCTGCTTCAACAGCATGCAACATGGCATGACCCTTGGCCATTGTTTTTTCGAGATAGTCCTCCAAATCTGCTTCATGGTGCTTGAAGTGAGGATCAGCCAGAGCTGCAATCAAGCGATTGGTCCAATAGAAATTGTCTGTGGAAACATTTTCAACAGTATTTGCAAAATAATCCGGAATAGTCTTGACCTGTGTGAATAGCGGAACGATTGTATTAAAGGGCATCGAACCATAGGCCATCCACTGAATGGCAGCAATTTCCTTAGGCTTGTTGGGACGGATATGTAAGATAGCAGTCTGACTCGTACGGTTAATACCAATCGGCCTGAAAGATTTTCGACTAGTAGGCGTCCCCTCTGAACCATAAGGGTCATGAGGGGTATCCTGATAATGATTGCTAAGCACGTATTTAACGTCTTCAATGGTCACCTTGCGATAAGGTCTTTGGCACCAAGGAAGCTCAAAGCTGCGTGGATCCTGCAGAAGCTCCGGATTAAAGTATTGCTGCATAATCCAAGCGCGTGGTGTATTGTAATGACGATCCTTATCCCTTTGGCTGCCAAAGGCGTAGCGAGGGTTGAAATGCTCATTGCTATAGGTCAAATCCAGATGGTATTTGGCAATAAAGTCCTTTAAATCCTTGGAACACAGGTATTCCTCTGGATTGTTAAATTCAAAGTGATCAAGGCCAAACTGGTTGGGATTAGTGACATAAGCATCATCAGGAACGCGCCTTGCAATCCAATGATGACCACCTATTGTTTCCAGCCACCAAATCTCATGCTCATCAGAAAAGGCAACACCGTTAGCCTCATAAGTACCGTATGCTTCTAGGATAGCTCCCAAACGAAGAACACCCTCTCTTGCAGAACGAATATAAGGAAGCACCAAGGTCAGCATGTCCTCTTCTCCAATACCAGAGGAAACAAGAGGATCTGCTCCAAGAACGCGGGCATTTGAAGTAATGGTCTCAGTTGCTGACATAGCGACATTGAGGGTATTGACACCTGCTTCTCCCCAGATACCGTCCTTTCCTAGGGCATCAGGCACCGAGGTATAAGCCATCGGCTGATCAGGCAGCTCCATGCTAAAGCTAGACAAGACAGATTGATAGTGTCTAGGTTGGTCTTTTGGTCTAACAACTGTCATTTTTTTAGGGGTAAATTCCCCATTTTGTGAATCCTCTGTACGAGCAACGATTGTTGATCCATCATAGGTCGCTTTTTTACCGACAAGAATAGTTGTGCATGACATGATTTGTTCTCCTTTGTATTCATTACTAATATCATACCACAGATTGTCACATTATCCTCTCATTTGTAAGAAAAGCCTAAAAAAATAATTCCGACAAGCAAAAAAGAGGCCAAGACCTCTTATTGAATCATGATAAGCCTTAACTATATCACTAATCGTTGTCAGTCAGCCATTAGAAAAGCTTATTAGTAAGTCAAGTCATTCCAAAACCAGATAGCCTGTTGGAATGACAGTAACAACAGTCCTTAGAGGGCACTCCATCAACAGCCTATAAAAAGCTTGACAAGACATCTCTTAAAAGGCGGCTTGTTCGTATCACCTTACCCCCTTTTTTATCAGCCTGAAAAAGGCTAAGCTGTCTTTATAAATCCTCTGCCAGCTTATTGATTTTTCGTAGGCGATGGTTGACCCCACTCTTGGTGATGGCAAAGTCAAGCGAATCTGCGATTTGTTGAAGAGAATAGTCTGGGTTGGCTACTCTCATCTGGGCAATCTGCTGCAGCTCAACTGGCAGGCTGTCTAAGCCAATCGTATCCATGATTTTGATAATATTATTAATGGTTCTCATGCTGGCGGTGATGGTTTTAGCAATATTAGCAGTCTCTGCATTATTGGCCCTATTGATGTCATTTCTCGCCTCACGCAAAAGCTTAACAGCCTCAAACTCCTCCTTACAGGACATGGCACCAATAATAATGAGAAAATCCATGATATCCTCAGCCTTTTGCAAATAGGTTACTGCACCATTTTTTCTCTCGATAACCTTGGCATCTAGCATGAACTTATGCATGAGCTGGGCCAAATCCTGAGCATGGTCTAAATAGACGGAGTAGATCTCTAGCTGATACTTGCCAGATTCTGGATCCCTCACAGTCCCTGCCGCTAAAAAAGCCCCCTTGAGATAGGCACGACCGGCATCATCATCTGACATGACCTGCTGCTCAATACCTGTCTCAATGCCAAAAAAAGAATCTGCCAGCTTTAAATCCGCTAAGAGCTTATCCACCTGCTTATCCAAATAAACCGTATAGACACGATTTTTTTTCAAATTGGTCTTTTGATGGTACCTGATTTCTGGAATGATATGATAGGTGTCTTCGATAAGCGCATAGATGTAGCGAGCAATCTTAGCGTTTTCAGTTGTGATAGACAAATTCAAGCTCTGATTAGCCAAGCCTAGGCTACCAGCCAGCTTGATGATTGCTGATAATTCTGTTTGATCAGAAGCAGATAAATGAATCAATTCTTCTTTAACAGTTGTCGTAAAACTCATAGCTTGGTTATCCTAACTAGGTTCATTAATTCTTCTACAACCAAGTGCCCGTCATGAAAGGCTCCACCATTCTCCAAACGCAGAAAATTAGACGAGATGATACGCTTTGCGGTCTTACACAGACCTGCAAAGTCATGCTCTACTTGGACCAGATATTCGTCAAATTGGTTGGAATTCATATAGCTTTTTGGCACCTGCTCAACATTAACCAAAACAGTGTCAATTAAGTCCCTGCCCAGATGCTGATTTAAAACCGCAACATGATCCGCATCGGAAAATTGCTCTGTCTCACCATATTGGGTCATAATATTACAGATATAAACCACCTCTGCCTTGGTTACTCTCAGGGCTTCTTTGATCTCTGGAATCACAAGATTGGGCAAAATGGAGGTAAACAAGGAACCAGGACCAAGCACAATCATGTCACTCTGGAGAATAGCCTCAACCACCTTCCGACTGGCTTTTGGCAGGTCATCGTTGTAGGTATTGGTCACATAGACATGATCAATCATGCCCTGGTAGCTGGCAATAGAGCTTTCTCCTGACACCTCATGACCGTCCTTAAAGACAGCATGCAATGTCAAAGGCTGCTCGCTTGAGGGAAAAATCTTGCCGGTGATATGGAAAAATTTCGTCAAAATCTGAATAGCGTTATAGGTGGACCCCTGCATCTCAGAAATACCTGCGATAATTAAATTGCCTAGAGGATGACCAGCTAGAGCACCATCTGCCTCATTAAAACGATACTGAAACACACGCTCATAAAACTTAGGCATGTCACTCATAGCCAACAAGACGTTGCGCAAATCACCTGGTGGGGTAAGCTGCATGGCATTGCGCAGCTTACCAGATGACCCGCCATCATCAGCAACAGTGACCACAGCAGTAATGTCAACTGCCTCCTTACGAAGGCTTTTTAGGATAACAGGAATACCTGTTCCTCCTCCTATCACCGTTATTTTAGGATTTCTCATGAGCGATTTACCGTTTCCTTACGACGATTGATGTCCCGATGACTCTCATGCAGCGGCCAATCTGCTGTCAAGTCTTGGGCCAAGCGATGGGCAAAGGCGACGCTTCTATGCTGACCACCTGTACAGCCAATAGCAATGGTTAGCACTGATTTGCCTTCCTTTTGATAAGCAGGCAAAATAGGAACGATCAAGCCTAACAAATGATTATAAAAGGCCTCTGACTCTTGATGAGTCATCACATAATCAAAAACAGCCTGATCAAGCCCTGTCTGCTCTCTTAGCGCCACCTGATAATAAGGATTAGGCAAAAAGCGCACATCAAAGACAAGGTCCGCATCTAAGGGGAGGCCATATTTAAAGCCAAAGCTCATCACCTCAATTCTAAATGAGGCTTGGTCTGACTCACTTGAAAACTGATCCGAAATCACCTTACGCAGTTGTCTTGGGGTTAGATCGGTGGTATTGACCACATGCTGACTCATGCTCTTAAGCGGAACTAACAGCTCTCTTTCTCGCCTAATGCCGTCAAGCACCCGACCATCAGCAGCCAGAGGGTGACTTCTTCTTGTTTCCTTATAGCGTGATACTAGCTCACTATCAGTCGCGTCAAGAAAGAGGATCCGTAGCTTGAGGTTGGCATTTAGCTCAATATGATCTAAGATCGAATTAATCTCCTTGAAAAAGCGTCTGCTGCGCATATCCACCACCAGAGCAACCTTTTGGGTTTCATTGGTCCTCTCAAGCAGCTCTAAAAACTTAGGCACTAAAGCTGGTGGCATGTTGTCAACAGTAAAATACCCCAAATCCTCAAATGATTGAATGGCAACTGTTTTGCCGGCACCACTCATTCCTGTAACAATAACCAAATTGATTTGTTTATCTGACATTTAGCATCTCCTTTCACTTGATCACTCCTGTAACAATAGATGAAACTCTATTTCTTAAGAGCTTTTCTTATCTCCATTAGGTATTATACCATATAAGCCCGGCTAAGACAGACTCTATCAGCAAGGACTTCTTAATCAAGAGACAGAGCTGCCTTTAAGCCTATCCATCCTAAAGCTAAGCAAAAGAGAGATCTCATTTGACCTCTCTTTTGTTTGGAGTTTATTGTTATAGGATAGTTGTCATAGGAAAAGCTAGCTTAGCTTCAGTGTGAAACAAGCGTCTCTTTTAGATATCTTCCTAAAGTGATACAGGCAAAAGCAGCTTCCTTTGAAAGGTCACACCTAAGCCTTGCAACTAAGGCTCAATGCTTTAGCATGACTGATTGTTTCAGGGAGATAAGCTACTGCTAGCACAGCAGAAGCTCTGACTTTAGGTTCACTTTATTCGCTAAGAGGTTCTCTTTATCTGCAAGATGTCAAAGAGGCTTGCTGTGACAGTTGAGACTTGTTTACAGTCTTTAGCTAGCTTAATTTTTCTTTCTTTTGAAGACTAGCAAGCCCGCGCTAGCGATAAGGCCAAGGGCTGCTGCAACAAATGATTGGCTAGTGTCTCCTGTTGATGGCAATGATGCCTTTGGAGCTGACTTAGGAGCCGGTGCTTTAGGGTTCTTCTTCTCCGGAGCCTTTGGTGCAGCCATATTATCTGGTGCCTTTGGCACTGATGGCTTGGTGTCTTTTTCTGGCTCCTTCTTTGGACCTTGCTCGCCACGATCGCCTTTTGGTCCTTGCTCACCGCGTTCACCTTTTGGTCCTTGCTCGCCACGATCACCCTTTGGGCCTTGTTCGCCACGATCACCTTTTGGTCCTTGCTCGCCACGATCACCCTTTGGTCCTTGTTCGCCACGATCACCTTTTGGTCCTTGCTCGCCACGATCACCCTTTGGTCCTTGTTCGCCACGATCACCTTTTGGCCCTTGCTCACCGCGTTCACCCTTTGGTCCTTGCTCGCCACGATCGCCCTTTAGTCCTTGCTCACCACGATCACCCTTTGGTCCTTGCTCACCGCGTTCACCCTTTGGACCAGCAGGGCCTTGAGGGCCTGTTGCGCCAGTATCACCCTTAGGACCGGTAGCTCCAGTATCACCCTTGTCACCTTTATCTCCTTTAGGTCCTTGAGCACCAGGTTGTCCTGCTGGGCCTTGAGGACCGGCGGGACCAGCTTCTCCTGGTTGTCCTTGTTGTCCTGCGGGACCAGCAGGGCCTGTTTCTCCACGTGGGCCTTGAGGGCCGGCAGGACCTTGATTTCGATTCTCAAATTGGAACTCTATGTACTCTTTTAGATTACCAAAATAAATTTGCAGACTTCGAGATAATTTTTCAACATCTCCATTATACTCTTCCTGAATGTAATCTCTCACATTCGGAAATCGAACGGAATCCGAAGCCTGTACTTGCTGACCTGTCCCCAAGCTAACTGCTGCTAGGACAGCCACTGCTGAGCAGATACTGTAGTTACGAATGAGTTTGGTATGCTTTTTACGATTCATCATCTCTCTCCTTTAATGATAGAAATATGAACTATTTCTAAATTATTTGTGAAAACAATTATAGCATGATGGCGGTTAGTACCAAACTAATAAGCTCGCCGATCCTCCTATGTTTCGTTTTTTTTTTTTTAATTTTGATATCAGTTGTCTGATTTTATTATTTTTATATCCAGTGCTACCTTTGCCTACAATAGCTCAAGCAAAGGGCTACAGCTCTGCCAAGTCTAACTGGGAGGCTTGAGCTCTAAGTACTGCTCAGCGCAGCAAAAAAGCGCCCAATGGCGGACGCTGATAGGGTCATTATGGTTTTAAGCGATGAAGCATGCGTGGGAATGGAATAGCCTCACGAATGTGCTTGGTACCTGCAACAAAGGTCACCATGCGCTCTAGTCCAAGTCCAAAACCAGCATGCGGCACTGAGCCATATTTGCGAAGGTCAAGGTAAAAGTCATAATCCTCAGGATTTAGGCCTTCAGCCTTGATTTTCGCCAACAATTTGTCATAGTTATCCTCACGAACCGAGCCTCCGATAATCTCACCGTAGCCCTCTGGTGCTAGCAGGTCCGCACATAGCACGCGCTCTTCATTGCCGGGAACCGGCTTCATGTAAAAGGCCTTAAAGCTAGCTGGGTAGTTGATGACAAAGGTTGGGACACCAAAATAATTGGAAATCCAGGTTTCATGCGGTGAGCCAAAGTCATCGCCATGCTGAATTGGCTCGTAGTCGGCATCGTCATCTGTGCTGTGCTCCTGAAGCAGGCTGATCGCATCGTCGTAGGAGACACGCTTGAAGGGCTCTGCAATGTATCTTTTCAGCAACTCTGTATCACGCTCTAAAAGCTCCAATGCCTGTGGAGCACGATCAAGCACACCCTGAATCATCGCCTTAACATAGGCTTCCTGTAGGTCTAAGGATTCTTCATGGGATAAGAAGGGGTATTCTGCGTCCATCATCCAAAACTCTGTCAGGTGGCGGCGTGTTTTTGATTTTTCGGCACGAAATACCGGACCAAAGTCAAAGACGCGACCAAGCGCCATCATACCAGCTTCAAGGTATAGCTGACCTGATTGGCTGAGAAAGGCTGGATTGCCAAAATAATCTGTCTCAAATAGCTCTGTTGTGTTCTCAGCAGCATTGCCTGATAAAATCGGGCTATCAAACTTGATGAAGCCATTTTGATCAAAAAACTCATAGGAAGCATAGATGATGGCATTACGGATTTGCATGATTGCTGCCTGCCTGCGAGAGCGCAGCCAAAGGTGACGGTGATCCATGAGAAAGTCTGTCCCATGCTCCTTTGGGGTGATTGGGTAATCCTTGGAATCCCCAATAACCTCTAGGTCCGTAATGTCTAGCTCATAGCCAAATTTTGATCTAGCGTCCTCTTTGACAATGCCCTTTACTAAGACAGAGGTTTCTTGGCTGAGATGCCTAATCGTGTCAAACTTAGCTGCTCCTGCTTCCTCACCAAAGGCTTGGATCAGGTTTGGCTTAAAGGCAACTGCCTGGAAAAAGGCTGAGCCATCACGCAATTGCAAAAAGGCTATTTTCCCTTTGCCTGACTTGTTGGCGACCCAAGCACCAACTGTCACTTCTTGTCCTACATGGTCTTTAACATCAATAATGGAAACGTATTTTTTGGTCATAATGTCTCTTTTCTATTCATTCTCTTTGTTGTCATGGCTGCTGTCAGTTGTCATGAACTGATTGAGTCGTCTGATAGCTTCTTTTAGGGTTGCCAAATCAGTGGCATAGCTTAGCCTGATATTTTCTGGAGCACCAAAGCCAGCTCCGCTGACAACAGCCAGTCCTACCTCTTCTAGGATTGCATCAGTAAAGGCTGTCACATCGGTAAAGCCCTTCATCTCCATAGCTTTTTTGACATTGGGAAAGAAATAAAAGGCTCCTTGGGGCTTAATAGCCTCAAAGCCAGGAACTTGATTGAGCAGGGGATAAATGGTATTGAGGCGCTCTTCAAAGGCCTGTCTCATCTCCTCAACTGACGTTTGGTCACCGCCAAAGGCCTCAATCGCTGCATATTGGGACGCTGTTGTCACATTAGAGGTGGTTTGCCCGATAATCTTACCCATAGCAGCGATAATATCAGTGTCTCCGACCGCAAAGCCCAAACGCCAGCCTGTCATCGCATAGCTCTTGGCAACGCCATTTACAGTAATGGTCTGTCTACGAATAGCCTCTGATAAGGCTGATATTGGAGTAAATTGATTGCCATTGTAGACCAATGCACCATAGATATCATCTGCCAGGATCAGAATATCATGCTGAACAGCCCAATTGCCAATGGCTTCAAGCTCCTGTCGGCTGTAAATCATGCCAGTTGGATTGGACGGAGAATTGATCAAAACAACCTTTGTTTGATCAGTTCTGGCAGCCTCTAGCTGCTCTACTGTGACCTTAAATTGATTTTCCTCCAAGCCCTGTACAAAGACCGGCACCCCGTCCACCATTTTTATCTGATCAGCATAAGAGACCCAATAAGGGGTCGGAATCAACACCTGATCACCAGGATTTAAAACAGCCATGAAAAAGGCATACAAAACGTATTTGGCTCCTGCGCCCACTACAATCTCCTGCCTAGTAGGAGTATAGCCGTAAGACCGCTCCATGTAGGCGGCAATGGCGTCCTTGAGCTCCGGCAACCCCGAAGCAACAGTGTAAAAGCTTGCCTTACCAGTGGTGATGGCCTCAATGGCCTTTTCTTGGATATGCTGCGGTGTTATAAAATCTGGCTCTCCCAGAGTTAGGCTTAAAATATCGCGTCCCTGAGCCTTTAATGCCTTTGCTCTAGCACCTGCTGCTAGGGTGACGCTTTCTTCCATTGCTAACACGCGCCTTGATAGCTTGGTCATAAAACCTCCTTTTTGATCACTTTTGCGGTTTTGAAATCAATCAGATAGTAGCCGTTTTGAGCAGCCACCTCCCAAATCCTCTTGTGGTTTTCAATCCCAAATGTCACTGCTTCAATGGCCCTTGCTCCGGCCTGATAGGCAATTTCCTGTGCTTCCTTGGCACTAATGCCATTGCTAGGGCGACTAAGCAAGAGCTGCTCTGATTGCTCCTCTATTGTGACGATGATGGTATTGCCTGCCTTGTTTTTTCCAAAAAGACTGAGGTAGCTCTGAGTGCCATGATAGCAATCAATATGGTCAATTGAGATGACACCAGTTCTTGATTTTGCTATCTCGGCTAGCCTTGATTTCTTGTCAAATTGATCATGAACAGCAAGATAAAACATGCTCATCACTCCAAGACAAAGCAGTACGACCAAGCTGGCACATTGATATAAAACTGTTTTGAGCCTTGTGTGCTTGTCCAATTTCAGCTCCTTTGCATATGATCTTTCCTATTATATCAAAAAATCGCCTATTTCTGCTAGACTATCATGGAAATTTTGTTGTGATATCAGGAATTTCTCTTCTAGGCTGTGCAAAATGGTCTGACCATAGGACATGGTCAGAATGCGGCGATCTAAGATCAAAACTGCTGATTTCTGTTCTTTTCGACGCAGAGTTCGACCAAGCGCCTGCTTTAACCTTAAGATCATCATCGGCAGAAAATAATCATTAAAGGGCTGCTTTCCCATTGCTTGCAGGTGACGCTGCATTTTCTGAGTAGCAATATCCTCTGGATTGTCAAAGGGCAGGCGGGTAATGACCTCTATCATGCGATCAGCATGGACAAAGTCAGCTCCCTCCCAAAAGGCTGCAAGCCCTAGCAGCATTGATTGCTCGCCACGATCGAAGCGCTTTTTGATTTGATAGGCTGTGCCGTTTTTGCCTTGTGTCAAGTGCTGCACCTGATTAGCCTCTAAATAGTCAGAAACCATGAGCATGTGCTTTTTAGCATTAAAGAGCACTAAGATAGGTACCTGCTGTTGCTGATGAAGCACTAACAGTCTTGCTGCTATGGCCTGTGTGTAAGCCTCGTCAGTCAAGTCCTTAATCAAGGGCATGTCTTGGTCAATGACAACCAATTGCTGAGTGCTCTTCTCCTTAGCCAGCTGGTGATAAGAATAAGTGTCAAAGCCCAATAAATCAGCCAAGCTAATGCTAGGGCTAATCTGTAGAGTAGCTGAGACAAAGTAGGCCTTAAAAACCTCCGGTAGCAATGCTTTAAACTGAAGGACCGTCCTGCTGCTACCATTTAAAAAGGTTTGGCGCTTGTCAGCCTGCTGCTCACTGCTCACCCAATAATCCATTTCCTGCTGCTTGAACAGCTGCTTGAGGCTCTGAGAAGCTGCAGCACCTAGCTCCTTGACATGCTCTTGCAGCCGCAGCAAATGCTGTGAGACTTGAGCTTGCTGCTTCTCCTCCCCCTCCCCCTGGTGATAATGACTGCTTAATTGATTGAGCTCAAAGGCAATGCCTTCTAACAAGCGTTGTTCAAGTAAGCTGTTTGGCGCAGCTAGTTGGTCTTGAAGCTCTTGGAGCGTATCAGCTATATTCAGTCGCTGATGAGCTAGCTCCTCTAGCTGCAGCATTAAGGCCTGAGCTTCATCAAAGACTAGAATCTTACCCTTGGCAAATGCCTTATCGTCCTGAATCCGGTGTAAAAAATAGGCATGATTGGTGATCAGCAGGCGAGCTGACTTAGCCCTTTGATAGCTTTGTTGCCAAAAATCATAAGCGTAAAAGGGCGAGGTCTGCTGGATACTGCCATCATGCTTGATCTGGTCAAAGTAAGCTGCAAACCGTTGCTTTTGCTTGATTTCATCTAGATCACCAGTTCTTGTTTCCAAAAGCCAAACCAGCAATTGCATTTTATAGCGATTAACCAAGCGGTTGTCATCAAGCTGATTGAGGCTCTCTTGAAAGCTGTCTAGCTTGATGTAATTAGCAGGCCCCTTGATACTATGGCAGTCGATGTGAAACTGCTCCTGAATAGCCCTCACCTCATTAGCCATGATTTGGTCCTGTAGCAGCTTGGTTGGCACACTAACCAAGATTTGGGTCTGATGCTTCTGTGCAAGGAGAGGCAGTAAGTAGCCATAGGTTTTGCCAATGCCTGCCTGAGCCTCGATAAAGGCTGGCTCGGTCTGAAAAAGAGTCTCCTCGACAATCTTTGCAAAGCTGAGCTGCTTGGGGCGCTCCTCAAGGGCTAAGAGGGCCGCATTAATCTCAAAGGACTGGGATAATTGATAGGGCTTTGTTAGCTGATCCGGCTTTTTTAGCAAGATCTGATTAATCTTGATGTAGTCACTCGTAGAATAAGGCCGACTGACTGCAAGGGCTTGTCTCACAATCATAGCTGTCTCATATAACAGACTATCAGCATACAGCAAAAGAGTCTCCAAGCATTCTCTTGGCAAGCTCTCTATCTTGTGAAGCAGCTTGATAAATAAGTTAGCAGTCGCCTGAGCATCAGCAATAGCGGTATGAGCATCAGATAGGTTTAGGTCTAGCACCTCTGATAGGTGGCTAAGGCTGTATTTTTCTAGGCTGGGGTAAAAAATCTGAGCCAGCTCAACAGTATCCACTCTAGGAGTGAGGAGATCATAGCCCTCCAAAAATAAGGCTTCTGCCAACAAATTGGCGTCAAAGGTGACATTATGAGCAACAAAAACACAGTCCTCAATTAGCTCAAAAATGGTTCTTGCTACCTGTGAAAAATCCGGTGCCTGAGCTAGCTGCTGGTCTGTAATACCTGTGAGTGCTTTGATATGGTCTGACAAGGGCTCATGAGGATTAATATCAGTTTGATACGAATCAACGATTTCTTTTCCTTCAACGATCACAATGCCAACCTGAATAATAGACGCTGTTGGACCTGGGCTAGTGGCTTCCAGGTCAATCACAGCATATTTTTGTGAAAACTCATTGATCATAGTACTATCTATTATAGCACGTTTTCTGACAGGCTTTGCCTAAATCTGACAATACCAGTCTTAGCTCAGCTCAATAGGGCTAGTCAGTATCATAAAAAGCTAGTTATCAAGCCTTTTAATCGTCACAGCCTACTTCCTTGCTATGACACTAGAGAGCTAATGCCCTGATTAGCTGTTAACACTGAGGCAACTCCTTTTTGCTCCTATTAATTAAAAAAAGCAGCCTTTAAGCTGGAGCTCTCTTGGCTTAGCCATCAAAACCATTAAACAGATCACTTTTATCAAAAGAGGTGGTTTTGAGCTGTCTTTTGAGTCAGATTTTGGTAAACTAAGGGTATGACTATTATGACACTGATGAATCTCGTTGCGGGTGAAAACACTTACCTTCTTGTCAATGACGAGGCTATTTTAGTCATTGACCCAGGAAGCAAGGGGCAGGCTATCTTATCACAAATCCATGCCATCAATAAGCCTGTTGCTGCTATTCTACTGACTCATACGCATTATGATCACATTATGAGCCTAGAGCTGGTGAGAGAGAGCTGCCAGCACCCTCCTGTCTATGTTGCCAAGGAGGAGGCGGACTGGCTTTATAAACCAGAAATGAACCTGTCAGGGCTGATACGTCACGCTGATCTGCCTGATATCATCTGCAAACCAGCAGAAAAGCTCTTTCAGTATCAGACACCTTATCAGCTGGCTGGATTTCACTTTTCAGTAGTGCCAACACCAGGACACTCTGCCGGTGGTGTTTCCTTTATCTTTGAACAGGAGGAGGCGGTGTTTACTGGCGATGCTCTGTTTAGAGAAAGCATTGGTAGAACAGATTTGCCGACTGGAAATCTTGAACAGCTGCTTGCTAGCATTCGTGATAAGCTGCTAAAACTTCCTAACCATTATCAGATTTATCCGGGGCATGGCTCAGCTACCACTATTAGCCATGAAAAAAATAGCAATCCCTTTCTGAGACAGCGATAAGCTCAAGCTACCGAGATTAATTGACAAGCCCAGTCTATGCCCAACCAGTCGCAGCAGCAAAAGCTATGACTCCAGTCCATCAGGATGGCTAATTTGACTTAGCACCTGTCGATCACTACAAGCCAGCTACTACAAGCAGAAGATCTCCTCATGGTCCGATAAGTCAGTGCTATTTGAAGGTGTGCCAGCCTGCCAGAAAGACTATAGCTGAAGTCCTAGATAGGGCACCTCAAGTGCTGGCTGCTTTTGCTATCTAAACACATCTACATTAGCCATAACATCAAAACTGGGGCAAAAGGCTGATCCCAAATAAAACAAACGAACAAGACAAGTTTTCTGAGATACAGAAGGCTAGTCTTGTTCGCTTTTTAATGAATGAGACTAGGCAATAAGAGATATCCGTTGAGGATTGCTAAAGTGCAGCTCATTTTGTCCCAGCCTCTGTTGTTGTTTACCTAGCAAGCATTGCCCCAAAAGCAAAAAGAGCCCTAACCGCAGGGTACCAGTCCAGGCACACAGGCTAGAAGCTCTTTCAATTAAAACTTAAGGTAGCGTCTCATAGATAAGACTGACCCTAGTGATCCAATGATAATACCAATCACAAAAAGCAGACCAATCAAGTAATAAACATATGGATTGATAGGGTACATAGATAGGCTATTATGCTGCAATTCTGGGGTGAAATGCTTGTAGGCAAACTCGTAGCCATAATAAAGAATCAACGATGGCAATATCGCACCAAGCAGACCAACCCATGCCCCTTCAAAAAAGAACGGGCCACGAATATAAGAATTTTTCGCACCAACCAGACGCATGATCGCAATATCGCGCTGACGAGACATGATAGTCATGCGAATGGTATTGGAAATCAGAAAGATTGCAATAAACAAGAGCAACAGCGTTCCAATAATGCCCCATGTTTGGATCAGCTTTGAAAACTTAAAGAGCTTATCCGAATTGATACCACCATAGTCCGCATCTTCAATCCCTTGAATCTTTTTGATAGCCTTAGTGACTGATTTGACCTGCTTAGGGGTCTTGGTTTCCACGATATAGATGTCTTGCAGGGGATTGCTATCCTCGTTGTACATGCCCCAGACATCGCCCAGACTATCCTGTAGCTTTTGCAGCTGCTCGTCCTTGCTTGAGAAAATAATCCTCTCAACGCCCTTTAGCCCTGCAATCTGATCATAAATCTTATGGTAATTCTCGTTATTCACCTGCTCTCCATTAATCGACTGAACCACCTTGGCAGCATCTGTCGAATCAACCTGCAAATAAGCATTGATTTGAATGTTGTTTTCCACGCCAGAAGCGACACGTTGAATGTTCAGCAGGGTTGCAGCAAAGACCCCAAGCAGGGTTAAGGTGACGGTCACCATACTGACTGACGCAAAGGTCATGAGGAGATTACGCCTTAAATTTTTGATAGATTCCCAGATATGACGGAAAAAATGTCTAATCATCGTAACCATAGTCTCCTTTCTCCTCATCGCGGACAATACGCCCATTTTCAATCGCAACCACGCGATGGCGAAGAGTATTAACGATATGACTGTTATGCGTTGCCATTAATATCGTTGTCCCCTGTAGATTGATACGCTCAAGCAGGTGCATGATTTCCCAAGAAATTTCCGGATCCAAATTGCCTGTAGGCTCATCTGCAATGAGGAGCTTGGGATTGTTCACAATAGCGCGTGCAATCGCAACACGCTGCTGCTCACCACCTGACAATTGATTGGGAAAGGAGCGCATCTTATGCTTTAACCCGACAAGGTCTAGAACCTCAGGAACACGCTTTTTGATATGGCGACGTCTCTCTCCGATAACCTCCATAGCATAGGCAACAT
This sequence comes from Streptococcus equi subsp. zooepidemicus, assembly GCF_015689395.1. Lineage (NCBI taxonomy): Bacteria > Bacillati > Bacillota > Bacilli > Lactobacillales > Streptococcaceae > Streptococcus > Streptococcus equi. The sequence goes on along the minus strand of NZ_CP065054.1, from coordinate 831,953 downwards.
TTTCAAAGACCGTTTTTTTAGGGAGCAACTTATAATCCTGAAAAACAACACCAATGCTGCGACGTAAAATTGGAACCTCACGTCCTCTTAGCTTGGTTAAGTCAAACTCACCCACTTTTAGGCTGCCTGAGCTTAGCTTTTCTTCGCGATAAAGAAGCTTGATAAAGGTTGATTTACCAGCTCCTGATGGACCAACAATATAGACAAATTCCCCTTGATTGACTGAGACATTAATGTCTCTCAGAGCTGTTGTCGAGCGACGGTATTTCTTAGAAACACCCTTCATTTCAATTAATGCCATCTTATTCTTCCTTCTCTAAGCTGTTAGTGTTTATCTGAGTGGGGATCACTTTAATCCTCACCCATGCGCCATTTGAGATAAGCGTCAATAAAACCCTCAATATCTCCGTCCATCACCTTATCAACCTGAGCCACCTCAAAATTGGTACGATGATCCTTCACCATCGTATAAGGCGTAAAGACATAGGACCTGATCTGACTGCCCCAGGTGATCTCCTTTTTATCTCCCTTGAGGGCATTGACCTCTTCTGCCTTTTTCTCCTGCTCTAACTGATAAAGCTTGGCTTGAAGCATTTTCATAGCGCGATCACGGTTGCCATATTGGGTGCGGTCAACTGTTGACGCCACTACGATTCCTGTTGGGATATGGGTCAAGCGTACCCCAGTTGAGACCTTGTTGACATTTTGCCCACCAGCACCACCTGAGCGGAAGGTGTCCATCTTAATGTCATCATCACGTATCTCCACCTCGATGGTATCATCAAGCTCTGGCATGACTTCAACTGAAACAAAGGAGGTGTGACGACGCTTAGCAGAGTCAAAAGGAGAAATACGCACCAGACGATGCACCCCCATTTCTGACTTTAAGAAGCCATAAGCATTTGGTCCTTCAATAGAAAGAGTCACAGACTTTATTCCTGCTTCGTCCCCTGCTTGATAGTCCAGAGTTTCTACCTTAAAGCCCTTGGCATTTCCAAAGCGAGTATACATGCGAAAAAGCATATCTGCCCAGTCCTGTGCCTCAGTGCCACCTGAACCTGGGTGAATTTCTAGGATTGCATTGCTATGGTCATAAGGCTCAGACAAGAGCAACGTCATCTCGTAGCTTGCTAGCATCTGGCTAAGTCTGGTAAGGCTTGCTTCTAGCTCTTCCTTGACGCTATCGTCCTCATCAAGCATTTCTAAATAAAGCTCTGTCTCATCAGATAGCTCCTGCATATTATGAAAGGTTTGATAGGTTAGCTTGAGCTCATTTAATTCCTGAGAGGTTTTTTGAGCTGCCATATTATCATTCCAAAAATCAGGCTCTGTCATCTTATTTTCTAAAAGAGCTATGTCCTCTTCCAAGCGCTCTAAGTCAAAGAGACCTCCTGAAGCTAGTCAACTTCTCTTTGTTTTCTACTATTTGCTGGCGCATTTCTGCCACTTCCATACAGTTACCTCTTCTATTATAGTGTCTTTTTTCATTTTATCATAAAGGCTTTAGAATTGCTATTTCCCATCAGCTAAATTCCCTTCTTTTTAGGGTAAGGAGCTCTACCATGACTAGCATAAGAAATCTATGTAAAAACTTAACGACAAAATGATGACGAATTGTGACAATCATGTCACCTCTTATATACCAGCAGTTAGAGGCAGCTCGTATTAGAACAGTCATAGCCAAAAAAAACATGGCTGTTGTTAGCTTTTTTTCTCAGATAGCCTATCGGATCAAGCTCCACGTGGAGAATTTAGCCTAAGAAAAAGCCATTCACTGTGTGAATGACAATTTCATAAGCATCAATTATTATTTCTAAGCAATGTGATGATATTTTCTACGATAAATCAATATCACCGTCATAGATAAAGGTGTCATCAATATGATGAGCAATTTCAATAACTGTTACCGGTAAACTAAATAGTAGCTGTCGGATAGTTTTAGCATTGTTGACATCAAGTGGAGCCGTCACTTCATCTGCTAGAAGAACATCTTTTTGTCTAATGAGGCTTCTTGCGATTTCAAGACGTGTCTTTTGACCACCTGAGATATTTTCTCCGTTATTAACAATTTGGTAGTTTAAAATATCGTCAAATTCATCAGTCAAGCCAACCTGTTCTAGCTTTTCTAAAAGCAACTCATCAGAAAACGCCTCCCCCAAGGTCAAATTATACCGAATGCTATCGTTAAAAAGATAAGGCGACTGCGCAATCAGCCCTATGCGATGGTGGTAATTATCAGTCGTCTGACCTCCAGCCAATACCATATCTAGTGTCCCCTCATCAGGACTCATCTCCTGTAAGATAAGCTTAAAGAGTGTGGATTTACCAGATCCACTTGGTCCCTTAATCAAGTATTTCTTTCCCTTCTCAAAATGAAAAGAGAGATCGGAAAATAAGGTCCTACCTGCAAATGATTTCGCCAGATGATGACCATCTAAACATTCAAAAGGATCACCTGTCATAGCATGCGACTGATATTTTGGAATAGGCTGCTCTAAAAGTGTCTCAAAATGCTTGGCAATGGCTTTTGCACCATTAAGCCTAAAAATATCATCAACAATATTTTTGAGTGGCTGTTCTAAGCGTGTTGCTGCAATAAACATGGCAATAAGATCAGTTGTTCTCAGCTTAACACCTAATAAGGTTAAGGCTAAGCCTAAAAAAATGGGCAAAAATTGAGAAATAAACAGCATCAGATGTGCCAATAGGGTAAAGAAAGACCTAAATATCTCAAATCCTTGACGTGAGCTCTCATAATGCTCTGACTGTTTTTTTACCTGTTTGAGGCTAGCAAAAAGAGCTTGATTTTGAGTCAATGTCGAACGCCCCGCAACCACATCACTTAATAAGCCAAGCAGCTTTTGTCTCGCTACTGCCAGCTCACTACCTTTTTGCTCTGCCTTTTGACCAATCACATGCTGAACCACTAAAAATACAAAAGCGCATGCAATAAAAATAAGACCAATTAGCATGTTTTTTGATAACAGGTAAGCACTGAGCAGGAGGACATTACTCACGTGTGATACGAGAAGAATGCTAGGGCTGATGTGATTCCATAGATAATATTCTACATCTTGAGTCAGCATAGAAATTTTCTTGTCATGACTCATCTCCCGATGATTTAAGATTAAATTCTGATAGAGACGCAGCCTGATTCTACCACACCCAATCGTCATGATATGGTTGATCAGAAGATTAGCAATGAACATAACAGAATATAAGACCACGTATAAGGTCAGACCATAGCCTAAAAAGGACAAGGTGTCTTGATGATTATTTAAGGACGTTAAATCAAAAATCTTACTAGTGATCAAGGGTTCAATCAGAAAGACAAGACTGTTTAAGGCACATGCAACAAGCGTTAGTGTCACTAGATATTTATTAAAATACTTAAACATCTTAATCACCTACAATTCTATCATATCATCATAAGCTATAGCTTGATCCACATGATGAGCCACCTCAATGATGGTAATAGGAAGAGAAAAAATCAGCTCCCTTACTCGCCGAGCATTGTCCTTGTCCAAGGCTGCTGTGACCTCATCAAGCAATAAAATATCCTTCTGACGTAGCAAAAATCGAGCCAATTCTATGCGCACTCGCTGGCCACCCGAAATGTTGGTTCCATTATTTTCTATCTGAAAGCCTAGACCAGCTGGTAATTCCTCCAACAGGTGAACTTGGTCCAAGACAGCAAGGATATCCTCCTTGGAAAACTCCTGATTCAGACAGACATTTTCTTCCAAGGTGCCATTAAAGAGAAAAGGAGCCTGATTCACCATGCCAACGTTAGCTTGATAGTTTTCAAATGATTGCTTGTCTTTGGTGATAAACGCTATTTTACCTGAGTCAACAGCAGCTCCCTTAATAATGTGTAACAGAGTCGACTTACCTCTACCACTGGCACCCTTTATCAAATATTTTTTCCCCTGTTCAAAGGTATAGGAAAAATCCTTAAGGATCAGCTTGGCGCCATAGGACTTTGTGATCCCTTCCAAAGCCAGAGCTTTAAAATATGGTACATAAGGAGTTTCTGCTTCATCAGCTACCTGATCCATCATATCATCAATCTTAGCTTTTACAGAGACTGCGGCCTGCATGCTAAAAGTGGCATACATCATATTTTGCAAGGGATTCGCTAAATGATTTGATGCCATAAACATGGCGATAAGTGACGATACTGGGATATGACCAAAAACCATTGGTAATAAAAAATAAAGGCCAATCGGCACTACTCTACCTAAAAATTGAGTCAGACCATTACAGAAAAAAAGAAAATTGGACAGGTAATAATAGTTACGACGAGCAGTCTCGTAGGTTAAGACCTGATTTGCTAATTGATCATAGGTACTTTCAAAGGCCTGATGATGTAATAGAGTACTACTACCATTCACATAATCCATTATTAAGGACATGGAACGTTCGCGCTCATCACTCTGCCTTTTCCCTAGGGATTCTGTTGTTTGGGTCAAAAATAACTGAGGCAAGGGACGTAACAAAGAACCTACAATAAAAAGAAAGGCAAGAAGCGGGTTCAATGTAATCAGGTATATCGCCACGACAAGAAAAATCATCCCATCCTTAGGCAGACGCATGACTTGTGTGACATAGTTATCATAGAAAAACTCTAGGTCCTGACTAAGAAAATTCGTTGCCTCATGCTGGTCTATTGCTTGACCCGATAGTAGCAGCTTTCTCGTCAGCTTATCTCGTAAAGCTAACATGATCCGCTTACAAGCCACATCATAAACCACATTGGCACCAAATTCCAATCCATAAAATAATAGATAGGTCAAAAGCCCCACAATAAAGAGTTTCCAAAGAGACCTAAAATCTGATACCGTATCAATGGCAATAACTCTTTGAATAACAAGTGATTGTAAAATACTAGAAAATCCCCCCAGCATAAACACCAGAAGGGCAAAATAACGAAATCTCCCAAGATAAGATAATAATTTTTTCATAGCACTCCTCAAAAGATTCTATAATGGCTTTCTAAACCTCGGCAATCACCAGTATATTGTCAAACTGCTCATCTATTTTGCATATGCTTGACAAAGAGTATTTCATTCTGAAACAGGCCAAAGATGCTAAAACAGATGTAAGCTATCATCATTTTGATGACTTGTCATGACAACGGTATTGTCTACACCTAACCTTTTCTTTAGCTGTATTTCAAATTGATGTTGCCCCAAGACTGAAAAAGACTTTCTCATTGAACTTCGCTTCTATGCCTCATATACCTACTATAAAATCCAACACATTTGCATAAGTAAAAAAGGGGACAGGAAATACTAAACCAGAATAAAATAACATTAAGGTATTCATCAAATGCAAGAAAACAGAAACCCTTTTAAAACGTTCTGTTAGTTTAATCGCCAAAATATACAAAACCAAGGCTACAACACCATTAACCATTAACATTAAAATCACTTCCAATACAGTCAATGTGGGAAACAGCCATTTACCCTTGAAAAAAATTTGCGCTAAACTGATTGACATCAGAAAAATAAGTGCTGACCAGATAAAATAGGTTCCTGATCGATAGATATAAATCATCAAGGGCGTCTGTTTTGTTGTTTTGATATTCATGTATTGATTGGTACGAATTTCATACTCTAGCTCTTCATTAGCTAGCAAAATCACATTAGTGATCAAATAGTATGTAAAGAAATACAAGATATTGATCGGTGCTTTACTATCAACGATCACAATAATGCCGGTAATAAAAATAAAAGAATAGATCACATCACAAATACTATTAAATAAATAGCGCACCCTATAAGTCATATATCGTTTCATTTCACTAAACATGAAAAAGACTCCCTCTTTTTTTAGCCATTGTCAATGCCCTAGAAAACAATAACGTACCGACCGACCAATATATCACACCGTAAGCCACAATCCAACATACGCTTTGATATGAAGGGGACATAATAGCATTTCTCAAAGCATAATAAGGGAACATTTTTCCAATAAGACCAAGTGAGCCATCTAATGGCGTTAGTATGCCGGTAAAGTATAGCATGAAATAAGAAATTAACGCAGTAACACTGGAGGTACGATTAAACACAAAACAGAGACTGGATAAGCAAAAGCCAAGACCGTATGTACTAATGACTGTCAAAAAACAGGCAACAAAGCTTCCCATCACCCTCAAGCTACTTTCTGGAAAGTCAATATTATTAAGGAGTGATAACATGATAACAATAGGTATTGCCTTAACTAAATCCACCAATAGTTGAACAATAATTTTAAGCATGAGGACATGAAAAACACTCTTGCTGCTTTGAATAACACTGATCAACGTTCTATCATAAAGGTCATCCTCAATAAAAAAGGTTGGATGTGTGATGCTATGACTCGTAAAATACCAAGTGAATAATAGACATAATAACAAGAACTGACTTTGCGTATCTTCAAAATAGTGAAGATAAGATGACACCATGATCAAAATACCAAAGTTTGCAAAAAATAAATTGAATTTGAATTGCATCATCTCCTGCAATTGTCTTTTCAACTCCCTTTGTATTTCTTTAATCATCAGTAATAACCTCATATAATAGTTCTTCGATGCTTTTTTCAACCTCTTCAAAAAATATAATCTCAAAATGCTCAAAGATATGATGTTTTGTCTGACTATCTGTCACTTCGACGACTAATCTCTCATCTTCTACCTGATAAGCTAAGAAAGGAAATAACTGATCAAAACTAGCCTTCTCAAACTTAGGGATACCGATTCTATATTTCATCCACGTGTTGTTTTCTCCGAAAATTTCTGAAAAACTCCCCTGTTTTTTGATCTTCCCTTTACTCATGACACAAATTCTTGCTGATAGCTCTTTTACAAAAAAGATATCATGAGTCGTCATCAGGATAATCGTTTGCTTTTTTTGACTAAGCTCAAGCAACAAGGTTGCAAATTGCTTTTTTGCAACCACATCTAGACCATTTGTTGGCTCATCTAAGCACAGAACCTTGGGCTGACAAAGAAGAGCAATAATCAAAGACAATTTTTGTCTTGTGCCTTGGGATAATTCAGAAACCAACCGATCAGTATAGGGATTAAAAGCCAATTTTTGGCACAACTCTGCCAATTCTTCTTTGACTTGGCTGCGTGACAGGTTATTCAAATGTAAAAAGTAATCAATATTTTGATTTGCAGTCAGATACTCGTAATAGCCCCTACCACTTTCTAAGACAAATTTCACATCACGATGAATAGCTGCTGAAGTATTTTTATGATGATAAACCAAAACAGATCCTGTGTCTTGCAGCATTAAACCAGAGATCATTTTGATCAAAGTTGATTTACCTGCACCATTTGCACCAACGATAGCAACAATTTCTCCACGCTTTACATCAAAACTAGGCACATCTAAGACTACCTGATGATGAAAGCTTTTCTTGACATGGCGTATAGTGATGTCACTCATTAAGAATTACTCCTAGCGATATTAGATTTTTTAAAATCGTATCTTCTACGTCAATCACGTCCCCTGCGTTGACAGCATACTTTTCCATCAGAAGAGCTTGAAAATCGACACCAATTCTCAGAGAATTGATACAATCATAGTAAACTTCTGTTACCTCAAACAGCTCTCCGCTTACTTTATTAAATAATATCGTATTTTGTGTCGTTTGAAAATTAGGTTCAAATCTAATAAACCAATTTTTACTGATTTGCATGTAATATACACCTCTTATCATATTCTAGCTGTGAAACAAATGCCATGGCATAGCACCCTCCACCGCAATCATTAAATAATTTACAATTTTTACAACTATCATTACTTGACCAAGCCCTTCTATTTAACTGTTCTACTCCAGAGTACCAAATAGTTTCAAAATCATCAGAAATTAAATTTCCCATTAAGTGAATTTTATCGTGTAAGAATGGACAAGGATAGACATCTCCATACATATCAATCTCAAATTCCGTTTTTTGAGCTGGACAGTAAAGTGGGGAATGATATTCAATTCCATGCTTTATTGCAAGAGACCATGGGTGACAAAAAGGTGATGTTAAAAATTGAACACCTAAACAACTAAATTTCTCTATCAATTTATTATAATGTGCAGCATATTTTTCATCAGATACTAATAATCTATTATGAATAGAAAAAATAGAAGATAATTGGATACGTAACAATCCTTGTTTAAAACAAAAATCTATGACCTCATCAAGCTCATGGATATTTAACGAGCTAATAACAATATTCACTAACAATTTTTTATAGTCTCTATCTAAACATTTCTGCACAAAAGAACATATTTGTTCCAAAGGATTGATAACAATATGACTTGGTCTAAGTTTATCAAAATTCTTGATAGAATCAATGCTTATTTGTATTGAAGAAAATTTTTCTAAATTAGAAATAATATAATTTCTACTTTTTTCAGTAATTACCCCAGTTGTATGAAGTTTTACAAGAATTCCTAGATCAACAAGATAATCCACAATTTTAGGAAACTCAGGATGTAAAGTAGCTTCACCACCAGTTAGATAAACTTCAAACGGAAGTTGAGGTAGTTTATCTATTATTATTTTCAAATGATCAAACAAGAGGTAATCTTCTTCTTTTGATACAAAACAGTACGGACATCTAAAATAGCATGCATTGGTAATTTTCAAACCAATTTTAAGAGGAGATATAACTTTTTCCGTCTTATTTCTTTTTATTTTGGAATATATATAATAAGGTAAATCAAAATCACTCCCCAGAGTTTGTGATACTTCTAGTATATGTTTCTTTCTCATTAAAAATACACCTTCTATAACTAAATGCTAATTCTGGAAAAGAATTAGCATAGGCAAGGCCAGGACAAGATGCTACTAAACTACAATTTTCACATTTCAAGCCTTTACTGGAATGTGATAGTATTTTATTTTGAATTTGAAAATCCATTTTGGAGAGTTCCACCAAGGAATTTTCGTATATATTCCCAACTCTTAATTCTTTATATGGAAATTGATCCATAAAATGGAAAATATCCCCTTTCCCATCAACAGTCCAATGTAATAAATCTGTGTTAAATTGATTAATAACATTCTTCTTAGTATATTCTGCCAACTTTGATTGAACCTCGATAGGATAGATTATCGTCAAATTCATATCGTTCTCAAGTTCTGAGTGAGTTTTTTCCAATTTTTCTCCAAAAGATAGATAACTGTTATAATCTACTAAAGGTACTAATTTTTCTCCTCTTCTTAAAGGATACACAGGAGATACTGAAAATGAAGATACTCCAAGGCTTCTAACAAGTTCATAAACCTCCATTATCTCATCAATATTATAGTGTGTAACCGTCATATTAACTCGAACATTAATACCGTATTGAACAATATATTTAATATTTTTAATTACTGTACTAAAATCATCCGAGCCTCGTTGCCTATTATAGCTCTCTCGTAATCCATCAAGACTTATTTGAATATAGTCTAATTCTTCCATAAGTTCAGACAGTTGCCTAATGTTATTCTCATTCAAAAGTACACCGTTAGTGAACAATTCAACAACTGGAAAGTTATCTTTAGCAAATTGTAAAATTTCGAACCAATTGTCATGTACCAATGGTTCTCCGCCTGTAATTGTAACGTGATAAGGGTTTAATTGTTTGATTTTTCCTAATGCAGCTTTAATGTCATCAAGTGTATAATGTGCCATCACATTTTTACTAGCCCAGCAGTGTCTGCATCTTTGATTACAATTTTCCGTAATTTTGAATCCTATATAGAGAGGCATTATAGCCTCCTTTAAATCAATTTTGTTTTTTATATATAACTTATTCCAGTTAGTTAACCAAAGGCGTTCGTCCATTTACTAATTCCTTTATTATTAATACAAATTTATAAAATTAAGGAGGAAAAAACTCCCCCCCTTAATCATTAATTAGTGCCCATGAGATTTTGAACTCTCATAAAGTAGAATAACAGATGACAAATCAATTTTATTAATTGATAAGTCAAGTGATTCTGATTCCTTTTGACTATCATTTTGCATGATAAATTCCTCCTTAATTTGATGATCCAATTATACCCTTCTGAAATAATTATTGAACACTATTCCCATATCTGCACTTGCTACTTGCTTGCTATGATTTTTTTCAAGTGTCCCTCATAAGTCTTTGCTAAATGGTTACTTCCAGCCAATGTCATTGCGGCAATACACTTTTTCATTTCAATAATAGCCTTACAATCTCCAGTTTTTTTGTATTTGTAAAGATGATGAGCATATTGGAAAACCAGACGTTCATAAACCTCTGTTTCGATGAAAAAGCATTGGTTTAACTGTTTTTCAAAATACAAGGCATCAATTAGCTCTCCTTGTCCAATACATGTGATATAAGCATTTAACAACATCGTTGAAATGAGCCGTCTATTATTTGGTATTTCTCTATAAAAGTCAGACCGCCTAGACATTTCTCTAGCCAAAACCATAAATACATCATGCTTTAGAACATCTAATGTATTGGAAAAAATCAAGAGCTCATAGTAACCCCAGTATTCAACACTAAAAAGATAATCAGTCAAATAAGATAGATCATGATCAGAATAACAGGTTTCCCCTGATAACTCTTGCAAGCGAATTTTTAACAAAATCGTGTTGATTTGATGAAATTTCTCGCGCTTATTCTCCGACTCCATCTGAGAATATAGAAGTTTTTTCATGCCTTCTACATCGCGAGTAGACACAAAATGACGGACTTTAGACAACAGTTCGTTTAACTCATCGCGATGAAAATCATGTACCGCATACATGAATTCATCAATAGGCATATTAATCTCATCTAAGGCACTCATAAACTTAGAAATCGTTAAATCAGTCTCTCCATTTTCAAAACGTGACAACTGAGATGTTGATATACCAGCCTTTGCGACATCTTTCAAGAGCAACCCACGAGATTCTCTAAATTTCTTAAAAAGTTTTCCAAAATGTTTCAAAACTACCACCTCACTTGTACATACGGGAAAGACTTATCATTAGTTCTATCATAACATACACTATAGAAAAACAGAAGTGAGGATTATCACATGAACAAACGTCATTTTTTAATGCTTCTTTTGATGGTATTAGAAGAAATTATTGTCATCGTTGTAGGCTACTTATAACCATTTGCCTAACGAGTGGTTTGTACTAGAATCATAAGCCTACACTATCCGTCAGCACTTAAAGATGCTGACTTTTCTTTTATTTAACTTCGTGCTATGATGACAAAAAGAAAAGACCCACCTGGTCCTCTCTAAATGTTTGTTATAAGCCACCCGCCACAGTTGACAAGGAGCTTCTTTACTGAAATTGATTAATATTAATAATCTTACTATTACTGTTTTCCTCTCGGACGGACTTCCGGTAGGATAGCTCTGCTTCTTTTAAAATATCCTCTTTCTTCTCATTGGCATCAATATTGAGGACAAAGCCAACCCCTACAGACAAGACCAGCAGGCTGTTTCCTCCCTGTGATAAGAATGGAAAGGTAACCCCTGTTGAAGGAATGAGGCCAGAAATGCCACCAATGTTAACAAATACCTGCATCAGCATCATGCCACCAACACCAAGAGCCATCATGGCGTTAAAGGGATTTTTAGCCTTAATCCCGACATTCATGATTCTCAAAATAAGAAAGAAAACAAGCGCAAGGATCAATCCTGCACCAATCAGTCCTAACTCCTCAATCACGACAGAAAAGACAAAATCTGTCTGTGCCTCTGGAAGATAGCCTCGTTTTTCAATCGAATTTCCAAGCCCTCTGCCAAACCAGCCACCATTGCTCATGGCGTAATAAGAATTAGCCAGCTGATGTCCCGAATCTGTCAAATCACGAAAAGGATTGAAAAAAGCACTAAAGCGCTTGGCAACGTAACCAAAAACTGGAATCTTAGCCACCTTTTCAACACCAATGACAGCAATCATTCCCAAAAAAGCAGTTGACAAACCAGTAATTAGCACTAAAATGGCAGAAAACCAACGGTAGCCTATACCACTGACCGAAAACATGATAATAGCTGTCAACACGATAATAGAGGCATTGCCCAAATCAGGCTGCGCAGCAACCAGCACAATCATAATCAAGGAATAAACACGCCAATCACGCAGGTCACCCCATTCTGTTGGCCACCATTTGCGACGCGTCAAGGCCTGATAATCATACTGATGAATCTTTTCCTGCATCTTTGAAAAGGTGAGTGCTAGGTACCAAACCATGATAATCTTCAGATACTCTGCTGGCTGAAACCTCAGAGGTCCAAGGACAATCCAGCCATGCGCGCCATTAATCGCTGTCGTAAAAAAGCGAGCAGCAATCAATAGCAGGATTTCAAGCAGCATAACAATTGTTAAAACCTTGGTATTGGTCAAAAAATTCAGCTTTAGCTTGTAAATAAAGGTAATAGCAACTAAGCTGACAACCCAAAAGAGCCCTTGATTGGCAACTGACCGAAATGGATTGGCCTGAGCCTGAATCAAGCTAACACTGGTTGTGGAATAAACCATGATCAGCCCAATCACAGATAAAATCAGATAAGGTAGTAATATGGAGTAATTTAGCAAATGCCTTTTATCAATTTTCATCATTTCCCCTATAATCTTGAGATAATCATTAGCATTATATCATCTTTCATTGGTAAAACAAAGGAAAAATACATTGCAAGCACCTAGCCAAGCATGGCTCTAGACAAAGCTTGCTGTATCCTTGGAATCGCTCAATCTAAAAAACACAGACAAGCCATTATAACCTAGTAGCCTGTCTGTGTGAGCTGCTGATTGATCTTCAACGGCTTAGCCGGAATTACGAAGTCCTGTAGCAATACCATTAATAGTTGTGTGGATCAGCTTTTCATAGTCCTCATCTAGCTGCTCATGACGAAGACGCTTAATCAGCTCAATCTGAATGTAGTTTAACACATTAAAATATGGGAGGCGGAAATCCAAGCTTTGCTTCAAGGATGGGGTTTCCTCAAGCAGCTCATCATGCTGTGCGATAGCAAGAATAACGTTCTTAGTCAGCTGCCACTCATCAAGAATGGTATGAAAGACCTCACAGACCTCCTTGCTTTCTGCTAACTGCGCATATTGAAAGGCAATGTTCATGTTTGATTTTGATAATACCATATCAACATTAGACAGCAAGGAATGAAAGAATGGCCATTTGTCATACATATGCTGTAATTTGGCTAAATTTCCCTCTTCTTTATCAATAAAACGCTTAAAGGCAGAGCCTACTGCATACCAGCCTGGAAGCATGATCCGGTTTTGTGACCAAGAAAATACCCAAGGAATGGCACGCAGGCCTGAGATGTCTGTAATGGTTTTACGAGCAGCAGGGCGAGAACCAATGTTTAAGCTTGATACCTCCTTAATCGGACTGGCTTCAAAGAAATAGTCATAGAAATGCGGATTGTCAAAAACCAGCTCTCGATAAATACGCTTACTGTCTTCAACAATTTCGTCCATGATTTTCCTAAAGCCATCAATCTCATCGGGATTTGTCAGCATGCGAGTCACCATGCGATTGATAGAAGCAGAAATCAGCATTTCCAAGTTGTAGTAAGCCACATCTTGATTGCCATATTTGTTTTCAATAATCTCACCCTGTTCCGTCAAGCGGATTCGGTCTTTAATAGAGCCAAATGGCTGTGAGGTGATCGCCTCATAGGATGGACCGCCACCACGTCCAACAGTCCCACCACGTCCATGAAAGAAGGTGATGCTGATACCATTGTCCTCCCCAATTTTGGTCAGCTCATTTTGCGCCTTGTAAAGTGTCCAGCCAGACGCCAAATAGCCACCGTCTTTGTTGCTATCTGAATACCCAAGCATAATCTCTTGATAGCCAGCATTTGTAACAATCCAAGACTTGACAATATCATAGCTAAGGTATTGTGTCATGATCGCTCTAGCATTATCCAAATCCTCAATCGTTTCAAATAAAGGCACAATCTGCACGCGCGCCTGACGTTGGTCAATGAGACCAACCTCCTTTAGCATGATAGCCAGCTCAAACATATCAGAAACACTCTCTGTATGTGAAATGATGTGCTGTTTAATCACCTCTTCACCAAGCTTATCCTTGAGCTCACGTGCCGCTGTATAGATAGCAAGCTCCTTTTCTAACAGCTCTGACTTTTCAACAGCTGCCGATGAGAGGGTGCGAGGGTCTTCTGTCAGCTCCTTTAAGAGGACCTCACATTTTTGCTCCTCTGACAAAGCACTGTAATTCTCAACAATACCAGCATTTTTCAAAAGCTCAGCAACACAGGCCTCCTGCACACTAGAATCCTGCCGCAGATCAATACTGGCCAAAAAGAAACCAAAAATATCAACCGCTTGTAGGACCTCTTGCAAATCCCCCTCAACCAAGGAGGAATCCCCAGCTGCAATGAGAGATTGCTCAATCATGACCAGATCAGCCTTAAAAGCTGCTGCTGTCTTATAGGCTGGTGCTTGCTGGTCACTGCTATTGGTCACAATGCTTGTAACGCCCGACTGAAGCGAGCCTACCGTAGCAGGCATTCTAGATGCTAGACTAGCTGAGGCTGGCTGACCCACTAGCTCCTGCAGGGTTTGGCTTAGACGAGTCTGAATATAGTGAAAAGCTCTGCGGTAGGGCTCATTCTCACGATAAATGGACTGATCACTGGATAGGCTAGCCAAGCGTTCCACCTCAGGACTGGTCTTTATCAAAGCTGATGACAGCGAAAAGGTTTGATAAAGAGCTGACAATTTGTCAATGTAAAAGCGCAGAATAACCTCACTTTGAACTGTTGCAGACAGCCTCAGTGTCTCTGCTGTGACAAAAGGATTGCCATCTCGGTCTCCTCCGATCCACATGCCCATGTTAATCGGCTTTGGATTGTCCAGCAAGATCCCCTTGTCCTTGGCCAGCGTCTTATACTTGCTTGTTAGCGCTGTGATCGCCTGTATCAGAGAGCTATTGTAATACTGCATGACATTGGTAATCTCATTTTTGACCTTGAGCTTTTTCTCACGAATGATATCCGTCTGCATGAGAATATCAATGTAACGGTACAGCTCACTATACCATTTGTTTTGATTCATGACACCCGCCTTGACATCACGATAGCGACGAAGAAGGTTATGAATGCTATTGGTCAACTCTAGAACTGTCTTTCGCTGAACCTGTGTTGGGTGAGCTGTCAAGACTGGAACCACCGTCACCCTTTCCAACAGTTCCTTGGCATTTTCCTTTTCAGCAGCAGAAGCAATGGTCAGAGCAAGCTTTCCCAGATAGTCTTGATTTGTATTGTTTTGACGATTGATTTCATAAGCCAAATCAACGTCCTCTGAAATATTAATCAACAGCGGAAGAATCGAAAAATATCGTGAAATAAATTCCATATCTTTATTGCTAATCTTAGCGATCAATTGCTCTAGAAGCACATAATCCTGTTTTTCAGATAGGTCTATAATTTCCTCAATCCTTGCAAAGGCCTCATCACCAATCATGCGACGCGTAATGCTCTCAAGTATTTCCTTTAGGATAGCAACCTCTTCAGCAATAATCTCCTGATTATTATAGCTCTCTAATTTTTTGACTGACAAATGACGGACTTCCCTTCTTATGCTAGTTTCCCTCCTATCATACCACTTTTTGCTAAAAATGTAAGCCTATTGGCTAGGAATGTTTGTTTTCCTTGACATATAAGATTCATTGGTACAAAAATGTTTGTAAAGCTTTTACAGGCTATCGCTTCTAATTTTTGTTATACTATAGGTAATTACTCATGAAGGAGAACATTATGGAATTAAAAAAACGTTCAGAATTCCCTGAAAATGAGCTTTGGGACCTAACTGCCCTCTACAAAGACAGGGAAGATTTTCTATTGGCTATTGAAAAAGCCTTACAAGATGTCAGCCTATTCCAACGCAATTACGAAGGCAAATTAACAACTGCTCAGGATTTTACACAGGCCTTGATGGAGATTGAGCAGATTTATATTCAAATGAGTCATATTAGCACCTATGCCTTTATGCCACAGACCACTGATTTTTCAGATGAAGCATTTGCTCAAATTGCCCAGGCTGGTGATGACTTCATGACCAAGGCTAGCGTAGCCCTCAGCTTCTTTGATACAGCCCTAGCTAATGCAGACCTTGCTGTTCTTGATGAATTGGAAAAAAATCCCTATTTCAGCGCAGCTATCCGCATGGCGAAAATCCAAAAAGAGCATTTGCTAAGCCCTGATGTTGAAAAGGCACTGACCAATCTACGAGAAGTGATCAACGCTCCTTACGACATTTACACCAAAATGCGGGCTGGAGATTTTGAGATGGAGGATTTTGAAGTTGATGGTAAAGTCTACAAAAATAGCTTTGTTTCCTATGAAAACTTTTATCAAAACCATGAAAATGCTGCCATTCGTGACAAGGCCTTTCGTTCCTTCTCAAACGGACTGCGTAAGCACCAAAATGCAGCAGCCGCAGCCTATCTTGCTAAGGTCAAATCAGAAAAGCTCTTAGCTGATATGAAGGGCTATGCGTCTGTTTTTGATTACCTGCTGGCTGAGCAGGAGGTGGACCGCAGCATGTTTGACCGTCAAATCGACCTCATCATGACCGAATTTGGTCCAGTTGCTCAAAAATTCTTAAAGCATGTGGCAAGGGTAAATGGCTTAGACAAGATGACTTTTGCAGACTGGAAGCTAGATATTGATAATGCCCTCAATCCAGAGGTCTCTATTGATGGGGCTTATGACTTGGTGATGGCATCATTAGCACCACTTGGTCCAGCCTATACGAAAGAAGTTGAACGCTACCAAACAGAGCGCTGGGTGGACTTTGCTGCAAATGCCAATAAGGATTCTGGTGGCTACGCTGCTGACCCTTACAAGGTTCACCCTTATGTGCTGATGAGCTGGACAGGCCGTATGTCTGACGTTTACACGCTGATCCATGAGATTGGCCATTCTGGTCAGTTTATCTTCTCTGACAATCACCAAAGCTACTTCAACACACACATGTCAACCTATTACGTTGAAGCGCCATCAACCTTTAATGAGCTAATGCTGAGTGATTATTTGGAGGCACAATTTGACACGCCTCGTCAAAAACGCTTTGCACTGGCGCACCGCCTGACAGATACTTATTTCCACAACTTCATCACGCATTTGTTAGAGGCTGCTTTTCAGCGTAAGGTTTATACCCTCATCGAAGAGGGGGGCACCTTTGGTGCAGAGCAGCTTAATGCCATGATGAAGGATGTTTTAACAGAGTTCTGGGGTGATGCTGTTGAGATTGATGATGACGCTACCCTTACCTGGATGAGGCAGGCTCATTATTACATGGGGCTTTATAGCTATACTTATTCTGCAGGGCTTGTGATTTCGACTGCCGGCTACCTCAATCTAAAGAATAACCCAAATGGTGCCAACGAATGGCTTGATTTCTTAAAGTCTGGTGGCAGTCGTACCCCGCTTGAGACAGCCCTACTCATCGGAGCTGACATCTCAACAGACAAGCCGCTTCGCGATACCATTCAATTCTTGAGCGATACGGTTGATCAGATCATTGCCTATACAGAGGAAATTGGTCATGACTAGCATTTATGACTTTAGCGTTAAAAGACAAGATGGCACTGATTGTTCACTGGAGCAATACCAAGGAAAGGTCCTATTAGTGGTCAACACCGCCACTAAATGCGGATTAACTCCTCAATATCAAGCATTACAAGAGCTTTATGACACCTACAAGGAACAAGGCTTTGAAATCCTTGATTTCCCCTGCAATCAATTTTTACATCAAGCACCGGGTAATGCTACAGAAATCAATACCTTTTGCAGCTTAACTTACCACACCACCTTTCCACGCTTTGCCAAAATCAAGGTTAATGGCAAGGAGACAGAGCCATTATTCACTTGGCTCAAAGAACAAAAAAGTGGCCCACTCGGCAAGCGCATCGAATGGAACTTCGCAAAATTTTTAATTGATCAAAAGGGGCAGGTTGTTGAGCGCTATGCCTCAAAAACAGACCCCAAAATGATTGAAAAAGCCCTACAGCAATTGCTTTTCCAAGAGCCAATTGACCAATCAGACTAACGAAGTCCTATCAAAAAACAAGCCAAGATCCTTATTTCTTGGCTTATTTTTATATCTAAAGCTTCTTGCTTTGCCAAGGAGCTGCTAAAGGTCAGCTATTTGCTTGTCTATTCTTCAAAGAACTTTTTTGAAGGGGACCTTGTCCTCACACCTAAGCTTACTTTTTTCAATCAAATCATTCAAGCTGCTTCCTGTAAGGACTGGTGCACTTGAGCAATGATAACTTATGCTAGCCTTTTTATGTTTATCAAAAAGTACCGGTTCACATGATTTAAGGACATTTACTTCAGTCATCAACAGTAAAAAGCATTGACGCATGTGATTAGGATCATTAAAATCATCTTATAAAATTAAGAAAAACACATGACTATTGAATGATCTAAGCTGTGCTGCCAAAAGCCCTTACCCTTAATCCTATCACAGTGGACAGCATGCAAATGACCTCAGGAGTTTCAAATGACATTCAAATAGATTGTACTGATTGGAGAGTTTATCAGCATGAGATTTCAAGGGTTAACAAGTAACTTCTATAACCTTATTTTTAGTAGGTCAAGTCGCAATATCGCAGACAGTTTTTACATGATTGCTTTGTCTGTTGGTTTACTTAAGGTTTACAACATTAACGCGGGAGAACTTTCTTTTTTGACATTGGTTGGTTTATTGCCAAATATGCTGTCTTTTGCTTACGGTTCTTTAATCCATAACTTAAAAAATGATAAAAAATGGTTAATTGTCTTTCAGATGATACAGCTCATTGTCATCATCAGTATTATCATCTGCTTAAGCTATCAGCTACCGGTTGTTGTCATGTATGTGCTCAACCTTGCCTTTAACTTGGTCACAACCGTATTAAATACCATTCAAATGAAAATCGTTCCCAGAACACTAGACGATGATTCAGACCTCATTGAAAAATCAGTAGATATTCAATACGCTACATCAAACGTTCTAGATATTGTTAGCAATTTTGTGGGCTCTGTTCTTCTTAGCTTTGTTTCCTATCTCGTTTTACTGCAATTGAGCCTGCCTTTCTTTATAGGAGCCATAGCTTTTATTTTTAGGATTCAGCTTAGCCCGTCTAAGCTTAGTACCACGACTAATGACGAGATTGAAAAACCTGCTTCTGTAACAGAATCACTACGTGCATTTAGAGAGTCGACCTTTGCTTCCTTTACCATCTTGGTAGAAGCCTTTCTCAGCGGAGGAACCGATTTATTACTAGCACTCCTTCCCTTGTATCTACTGTCTGAGGGCATTTCAATCGAATACATTGGCCTTGTTTTAGCAGCTCACAGAGCAGCAGATTTATTAGGGGCTCTAGTTGCGCCTCGCATTAAGGTATCTCCACGAAGCTTCTTTTTCATTGATTATATCCTGTCTGGAAGCAGCTTCTTGCTTTGCTTTATGATTCCCTATCCGATGGTAAAATTACTTTTGTTTTTCATTACCTTCACGATTATTGGCATATCGGGCAATGTATTTGAAAAAATGATTTATAGTGAGTATAACCACAACAAGCTCGCCTTGATCTACACGACCAATGCAACCTTATACGCTGTTTTTGGTGTCCTATTTTTACTGATTCCCTTTGTTTATAGCGACATAAGGATTATAGGAATCCTGATCAATAGTCTGACAATAATGATAGGCTTTGGATTACTCATCGTCCATTTACAGCAAGAAAGAAAATAGCTTAGTTCTAAAACCAGCAAAATGGATAAAGCTCTTCAACAAAATAAGCTTCCTTACCAAAAGAAACCAGAACTCAATATTAAATAATCAAAAACTATCCATCAACATAAGAGGATTCAAAAAACAAAAAAAAGAAATGATTGATCGACAGCAACTGCGCTACTACTAGTTATGACGTCAAAGCCAGCATCAAGACCCTAAGCGGACAGCTTAAGGTCTTTTTTTACCAGATAGCCTTTTAAGCAATAAAAGCACTACCAAGAAATAACCCATAGTGGCTAAGGCATTAGTCACCGTAAAAAGCATTCCTGCCCATACATAACTCCACCAAGAGATACTATAAAGGTAAGCAAAGCAACTATCTAGCAGTATATGATAGCAAAAGGCGCAGACTCCTGCCATTAAGACTTGATTGATCAATCTGTGCTGCGATAGCCTGTCTGATAAGGGATTCAAGAAATACCTCCACAAAACCAATACCATTGAATAACAAGCCATTTGCCAAAAGATCCAAGGACCAAAACCAAAAAAGCAAGCTAACAAGAGCACATAGCCCGCCATTGCTAAAATAGCCTCTGCTACATTAACATAGAGCAGGTAAATCAATAAAAGAGCCATGACTGGCTGGGCAATGAGAAAGCCGCTAAAGGCTAAGCGTAGCAAGAAACAACATACAGAAACGATAGCTAGTCGACTAACAACTTTGGTAGACATAATCCCTCTTTGAGTGTTTTTTATCTATTATGACAGATTTTACACCTCTTGACCAGCCTCAACAGCTTTTTGATAGATGATTACAAGACAGATAGACTAAAATCAAACGAAAATAGATAGGACATGATCTGCCAAAGCTGTCCTAACAGGCTAAAAACCTAAGAAAATCGTAAGACCACTTTGATTTTTTGAGGCATTTAAGGTACAATAAGACTGATGAGAAGAAGAATAAAACCTATTGTTGTTGTGGTCTTCTTTACGCTGATTGCTACTTTGTTAATCATTGGAAAGGCTCATTCTGATAATCTCAAAAGTAAAGAGCTAAAGCTTGCCAAGGCAAGCATTCCCACTAACACTAGCACGTCCAATAAGTCGACTACAAGCACATCTGAAACTACTGAATTTCTACTAAACCCCATTATTGATGTTTCTGGATGGCAGCTGCCAAGTGACATTGACTATGACCTTTTAGCATCTAATATTTCTGCAGCAATTGTTCGTGTTTATGGCGGATCACAAATTACTGCCCATAATAATGCTGCCTTTACTACTGGGATTGATAAATCATTTAAAAAGCACATTACAGAATTTCAAAAACGACATATCCCAGTTGCTGTCTATAGCTACGCTCTTGGTCGTAGTGCTAAGGAAATGCGGGCTGAAGCAAGAACCTTTTACAAAAACGCTTCTCCCTTTAATCCAACCTATTATTGGATTGATGTTGAAGAAGCTACCATGACGGACATGAATAAAGGGGTCAAGGCATTTAGAGAGGAGCTAAAACGGTTAGGTGCAGAAAATGTTGGCCTGTATATCGGCACTTATTTTATGGCTGAGCAGGACATTTCAACAGAAGGCTTTGACGCCATCTGGATTCCTACCTATGGTGGTGATTCCGGCTACTATGAGGCAGCCCCAGACACCAGCCTAGATTACGACCTGCATCAATACACCTCGCAAGGCTACCTCAATGGCTTTAACAATCCATTAGATTTAAATCAAATCGCTGTCACAAAAGACACTAAAAAAACCTTTGAAAAGCTTTTTGGGAAAGTAAAGCCTGACAAAGGCGCAAAACAATAACCAGTAACTAAGCATTACTTGTCATCCCTGATAACTGCATGTCATTTCAATATGCATTAACACAATAAATAAAGGTTAAAGCAAAACGCTTTAACCTTTATGTTGTACCCCTTCTGACGTCAATTTGAGCATTAAGGACAACTGTATCTAGAATCTGATATTGATAACATCAATTATTGCTTGTTTTTGGTTTAGAGGCTGGCTGTGAGATCGGCCTTTTTTGGTATGATCAGTTTTTGGCAATACCGCTATGTTAACTTGGTTTCATGATTTCCAGGCCAAATTCTTGACATTGCTGCAATCTCATTTTATAATTATAGAAAATATAATTATCACAAAGGAGTGCTTTGGCTGAGATCGCGCATGCGAAATCCTAAGGACCTGATCTTGTTAATACAAGCGTAGGGATTGTGACCAATATCATTAGCATTGGAAAACGATTCTCTTTTTGTGTGCAAAAGGAGTTTTTTTATGTCAAACAAGACAACTGTTACCGTTCTGATTGAGGCTGCTATTTTTGCTGCTCTTGCTATGGCTTTATCATTTATACCAGATTTTGCCGGCTGGTTTAGCCCCTCTTATGGTGCTATTCCTCTCGTTTTATTTTCGCTTAGGCGTGGCCTAAGGTATGGCCTGCTAACTGGCTTGATTTGGGGACTGCTGCATTTTGTTTTAGCTAAGGTATATTACCTCAGTCTGTCTCAGGTTATTATTGAGTATATCCTCGCTTTTACCTCAATGGGCTTGGCCGGTCTATTTTCTAAGCCCTTGGCTAATAGTCTTGACACCAACAAAAGATCCTTCAGCCTTCTAATTGCTAGCGCAGCGGCCTTTTTAGCAATTGGGGTTCGTTATATCTGGCATTTTATCGCTGGTGTTGTTTTCTGGGGGAGCTATGCTCCTAAGGGCACCTCTGCTATTTGGTATTCCTTTACTGTCAATGGCACAGCAGGTCTTCTAACTTTTATCGTGACCCTTATTGCCCTGCTCATTATCCTACCGACGCAACCACAATTTTTTAAGCCTAGTAAATAAGACAAGAGTTCGAATCTGAAAATCATAAAGCTGAGGTAGGTCTGTAAAGGCCTGCTCTTTCTAAGCTTAGAAAAAGGATCAAAAAAGACTTTTTTTCAGTCTAATGGTATACTACTACTGTTAGACTGTTTTTGATATTGACACATAAGGAAGTTAACAAATGGCTAAAAAGGCAAAAGTAAAGAAAACGCTGGTGGAGCAAATCCTAGATAAGGCAGCTATTTCTTATCAAGCTCTTAGGATCAATGCCCTAAAAGGTGATTTCCCAGACACAATCAACCCATCAGATATTTATAAAACCCTAGCACTGACTGGCGATAAGACAGGCCCCTTGATTGGGATTATTCCTTTGACAGAGCATTTATCTGAAAAGAAGCTAGCAGGCCTTTCTGGAAACAAAAAGGTCTCCATGATTCCTCAAAAGGAGCTGCAAAAAATAACCGGCTATGTTCATGGTGCAAACAATCCAGTTGGTATTCGACAAAGGCACAATTATCCTATTTACATCGACCAGTCTGCACTAGCCAAGCAAGAAATTATTGTATCAGCTGGTGAGCTTGGTCGATCCATACAGATCAATAGTCAAGCCCTAGCAGATTTTGTTGGGGCTAGCTTTGCTGACATAAAGGAGAACAAATGAGACTTATTGGAAATATGATTTGGTTTATTTTTTCAGGCTTTTGGGCCTGGATCTCTTGGGCTATTGTTGGGCTTATCCTGTGCTTAACAATTGTCGGGATTCCTTTTGGCATACAATGCTTCAAGATAGGCGCTTTTGGTCTTTTTCCCTTTGGAAAAGCCATCGAAATTGGCCAGGGAGCAGGCAGCCTGCTGCTCAATATCATCTGGATTGTCTGCTGTGGCTGGAGCTTAGCAATCATGCATTTGACTTCTGCCCTTCTCTTGTGCCTAACGATTGTTGGCATTCCATTTGCCCAGCAATCTCTAAAATTGGCTAAGATTAGCCTCTTTCCTTTTGGAGCTATCATTTATGACATTTAATAAGAAGGTAAAAGACTTATGAAATTGTATTTTGTCAGACATGGTAAAACATTGTGGAACCTAGAGGGCCGTTTTCAGGGAGCTAACGGAGATTCGCCCTTGCTTGAAAGCTCTAAGGACGATTTGCGCCAGCTAGCAAGAGAGCTACAGGACATTTCCTTTGATGCTATCTACTCCAGCGACCTAAAAAGAGCTGCTGATACCGCTAGCATTATTGTGGACGAAGCTAACTGCAAAACTGATATTAGTTATACCAAGCAGCTGAGAGAATGGAACCTAGGCACCCTTGAAGGAACAAAAATAGCGACCGTATCTGCCATCTATCCTAGTCAGATGTCAGCCTTTTATCACAATTTAGCTCAATTTAAGCCCAGTCAATTTAAGGCTGAATCCCTTTATGAGACCACACAAAGGCTTTATCAGCTCATTAAAACCTTGGAAAATAAGACCTATCAACATGTTTTAATGGTAGGACATGGTGCCCATTTGACAGCTTCCATTCGGGCCCTTTTAGGCTTTGAGCCAGCTATGCTTCGGGCACAGGGAGGACTGGATAATGCTAGCCTGACCATCATAGAAACCTTGGACTTCAAACACTTTCATTGTCTAAGGTGGAATGATACATCATTTTTACAAAAAAAGGCTACTAGAGTAACACCCTAGTAGCTCTTAAGCACAAAGCTCCAAGACAGCTAAACTATACTCCATTAGTCAGAGAGCACATCCCATTTTTTGAGGGACGCTTTATTAGCTGTAGAAAGTTGTGAAAAGCTAGATACACAAGAGGACCAATTGGATAACCTCAAAAGTTTGACAATTCATTTTAAAAAAGGACTGAATTCTGTATCGAACAGGACTCAGTCCTTTTCTATCATTTGTCAAGCTAATTAAGGCTTTCAACCACGACAAACGCGCAAAACAGTTATTTCCTGATGATAGTAGCGATTACAGTAGATATTTTCAATGATTTTCTTGTAGTAACATCTATACAAAACAATACAGCTCATTGAAATATAGGAACATTAAAATTCAGAAAGATTTCTTTTCTTGCTAAAAATCTTTCATCCATTTCAAACTGGTTTTCATTTGTCCTCTCCTTTTTCAGTTCTGCTTTTTCTCCATAAGCTGCACAGTTGATGTACTCCTTGCCTTTACCGTACTTCTTTACAAGTGTAAAATTTACAACTTATACTTCTTCTCCTTCTCTTTCAAAACTTGAGTAAATTGATTCTGCTACTAAATTTGCGTTAATATTAATCATTTTTTATTCATAATTTTTCTCATTTTTTAATTTAAAATTCCCATTAAAAAAGCGACTGGACTTTTTCCAATCGCTGATACTTCTACTATTTTATTTTTATTTCGGTAGAACTTCTAATCCTTATCATCTATATCCTCCTTTTTAAACACAAAAAAGACGGTAGATTTTTTCTTTTTCCATTGTCTCTTATAACTTATATTTAATTTTTGAATAGTATGCAAACATTTAAGGAAACAACTACTTGCTTTCCAATAAAAAGTCAATCACATTTTTGTGAATAATTCCATTTTGACTAAAATCCACTTTATCCATGGATAAGACAAATTTAGGATAATTATCTCTAACAAAATCATACACACCAAACTCTCGTTTTCTTGTTTCTTCTGTTTCCATCAAATAAGAAACCTGATAATACAACTTTTCATTATCCTTACTTGCAATAAAGTCAATTTCCATATCTTTTACTTTGCCAATTTCAACTCTATATCCTCTTGAAATAAGTTCAATATAAACGATATTTTCCAGTGTTCTTTCAATATCCTTTGTATTGGAGTATCCTCTTGCCTGCCTAAATCCATGATCTGTAAGATAATATTTTTCATCAACCTTTAACTTCTTTTTTCCTACAGTATCAAATCTTTGTACTTTTTTTAGTATGAAAGCTCTATTACAATACTCTAAATAATTTAAAATTGTATCAACAGATACTTCTCTGCTCTCATTTTTCAAATACTTTTTTATACTGTTGGCGGAAAAAGTAGATCCGATATTTTCAATAGCAAAAGATAATATCCTGTTAAATATATCTACGTCTCGTATCTTATTATAATTAAGCACATCTTTAACCAAGACAGTATTATATACATCGCTTAAATATTTATAACTGCTATCTTCTTCTAACTTAAAATATTTTAAAATCGGTATTCCACCTAATTTTATAAATTTATCAAAAAGTGCTTCTTTAGTTAGATTTGAATCACTAAAAATCTTTAAAAATTCCCCAAAAGTAAATGGCTGTATTTCAAATTCTATATATCTTCCTGCAAGAAGTGTGGCAAGTTCACCGGAAATCAAATTTGAATTTGAACCGGTAATGTATATATCACAATCTTGATCTACTCTTAACCCATTAACTACTTTTTCCCAGTTATTTACCAACTGTATTTCATCAAAGAAATAATATAATTTACCACTTAGATTTTTTGACTTTTCACTTATATAACTTGCCAAAAAGCTCGCTTCATTTATACTCATAAACTCCAAAGATTCAAAATTGATATATATCTTTTGCTCATCCGGCACATGTTTCAAAATTTCATCTTTAATCATCATCAGAATGGTAGATTTTCCAACTCTTCGCATCCCAGTTAAGATTTTAATAATAGGTTTATCAATAAATTTTTCTATATGGTTTAAATACTTGGGTCGTTCAATATATTCCATATCATTCACCTCTCTTTAGCTTTGATTATATTATACACGATAAAAATATATTTTCCAATATTGTTTTCGAGTATAATCGAAATATATCATATTTTATTGATGTTTATAGAATATAAACACCATATAGCCCTATGCTTAGCCTTATTTCAAATGAAAAAAGCAATAAATCCTAAGATCTACTGCTTTTCTTCTTTTAAATCTTCTATCATCTTAGTATCTACAAAATGAGTAGCATACCATTTCTCAATATCATCTAACCCATTTTTACTAAATCTCAATTTTATAACAGGAGTTCCTCCTTGCCCATTTCTTTTCTTCACCGCCCACTGCTTATATACCGTATAGGAAGGCTTAAGATTACTTTTCTTAGCATATACTCTCATTTCATGCAAAATCATTGATAGTTTCTTTAAATTGATATTACATGATTTTTCTAAATATGGAATTTTTCCATTTCTCCAAAGCTCATAATCTTTTTTAGAAAGTAATTCTAAGTCCATCAACATATCTACAGAAGCAGCATATCCTCTTTCCTTTAATTGCTGATACATAGATGAATGTATTTTTACAACCCTTTCTTTATTATTTCAATAAGCATTCACCTCCATATATTTATAATCTCCTATATTTATTTCCTCATTGCACACATGTCTGTAGTTTTTTATATCTTTTTTAAATCCATGCTATCCTTATTTCTTTTGCTTATCTTCTAAACTTTCAAGCTTTGTGTTATTTAACTTTTCAATAGATAGTAATTGTGTTCTGGAAAGTTTTCTAAGTTCTATTATTCTTTCTTTTTGTTCTATTCCTTTACCGATTAAAATAGCATTATAGCTTTCCATATTGGCAAGCACTAATAATTCATTAAGACTTGCATAATCTCTCATATTACCTTTAAGGTCTGGATTTTTATCAAGACACTATTTCGCTCTTTTATTGAATAGAGCAACATCAAGCATATCGGCTTCACTGACATATTTATAAGATAACTAATCATTTGTAGGAACTTTTAACAGATATTCTTTAATAGCATCTGTAGAATCAATCCATTTTTGTGGTGTCATAGTAAATCTATTTAATCCTGCTTCATTTCTAGATGTGTTGAATTGCACACGATTAAAATTTGGATTATTTAGCACTTCCCATAAACTTATATATTCTAAAGTATTTCTATTTCTCAGCCAATTTTATATAACAAATCTGGGATCATCATTATTTTTATACTTGGCAATATCTGTAGGACTTATATAGTCGTTTTTAAAATCTTCAGTATAAATTTGAATCGCAAAACCTTTTACAGAAAGCTGCTCTTTTTTAGCTTGGACATACAAATTCTTCTTTCCTACATAACTTTATAATTATCTATTCTTACAAACCGAAATTTGATAATTCATTCTCCTTGATTATTCGAAAAATTATTATCGTCTTTATTTTTCTGTTTATTCGCAAAAGATCCGCCTATGGCTACCCATGAAGACCCTAAACACAGAAACATGATCCACATAGTATTACTGTTTGAGCCTTTATTTAAAAAAATTATAGCCGCTACAATATAGAAACATATTGCGCCTATAAAGAAGCCTTTAGCTATTTTTTCATTCTTCTTCATATTTTTTCCTCCAAATTCAAATTTACCTATCCCTACAAAGTAAACATTATCTCTGTTTTAATGGCTTTGAAAAAAATAGTAAATACATTCCAAACACAAACTTAATTGCTGCATCAATATATGCAACCACCACTAATGGAGTGTCAACAAAAATATATCCTACAGAAATATTAATAGCACAAATAAAACCTAAATATATCATCGATTTACCATGTACAAAATAATACGGGAAAAAATGTAGTGCAGTTGCCATAAATGCCCCCAACCAAATCAATCTCCAATTCTCAGTTGCAAAAAACGGTCCACCTAACAAAAACATTAAAATAAATAACAAAATAATTGCATATGATGACACTGTATCTTGAAATTTACTTGACAAACCATCAGATAATTTATTCAATACTTTTTTATTCATATTTATTGAGAAAAAACTGATAACATACCCAATGCTAAACACTTGCATATTTATTATTTGTTTTCCTCCTATTAAGGTAGCTGCTGAAATAATCACTGCTACTACAATTAACCATAAACCACATGCTCTCTTATAATTAAATTCCAACTTTTCATCTTTATCGTAATTAAGAAAATTCATAAATATCTCCCACTATTTCTAATTCTTTTATTTTAATATATCAAGTATACCCTCTTTCCGTAAAGAAATAACATGTAAAATTACAATCTTGTAATCAATGTATTTCTATTTAGTTTAGCTTTGCCTTTTCTCTTGATATAACTTTCTATATCAAACAAATTCTTCTTGTCATAGTCCTCAAGGAACTTATAGTTCTTATGCTTTGTAATATCATACTTATCTGAAAGAAAAGGTCTTACACCTCTAAGCTGAAATATACACTTTCCGCCGTCCATAACCGTTATTTCATCTTGACTCATCAGTTCTTTACCTGTCTTTTGATAGTTAAGTCCAAAACTCTTTTGATTGCTCCTTGTTTCCGATGTGTTGTAAAGGTCGATAGTTTCTTTACCAAGTGTTTCAGAAAGTTCTTTTAATGTAGTCTTTTCCTTACCTCCAAGAAACAAGGTACTATCACAGTTACCTACGATTGTATCAGCGTTGTCTTTGTAGATTGCCTTTAGTTGTGATTGTGCTTGCAAAATGATGCTTGCTGAAATTTCTCTGGAACGGATTGTCGCTATGAGCTTCTCAAACTTTGGAATTAAGCCGAATAGCGATAGGTAAGCCTCTGGTGTTGCCACCTCGGGCTTTTCCCCCGCTCCACACCGTGCGTGATAGTTTCCCATCACACGGCGTTCCACCGACTAAATCTTACTTTTTAGTGCCTATATAGTCCTCGAATTGTATCATTTCTAGCTCCCTGTGTTCACGAAGCTTATTGATTTTATCTTGCATTTCTTTGGTCAATGGTAGGTTTTTGAGTAGCTTACTTACTTTATTGCTATTTTCTTCTCCTACCAAATCCGATACTTCTTTTGAGAGAATAATTAAATTCCTGTAAGTATCGTTTCTTTCTCCTTTGCAAGGCTTAATGTGTTCACACATCATATCCGAAACAGTTAGGGCATTATGCGTAACCGCACATTTTCCCTTTTGTGCTATATACCTTGAAAGAGCGTTATCTGCCATCTCCAATGTAGGATAGAGATGAGCATTTTCCATCAGATATTTCATAACTTCAAAACTGATACAGTTTTCAGCGTCTGAGTATTTCCTCACATATTTGTTGACCTCACGCCTTTTATACTTTGGGTATTCGTATGCTACATATCCGACAGGAACAATCATACGACCATTTATCCATCGACATTGTTTAGACTTTCCGTATTTTTCCAAGATGTATTTGCTTGTCATTTCGCCTTGTTTCTCTATGGGAAAGCATCGTCTGTTATGATTCATTCCGTTGCTTTTCCCTGTAACCTTAAAGGCTATTTCCGCAAAATCAGCTGACACAAGCGTTGCCATACAGTAATAATTGTGCATTCCCATTACCATAGCATTGTAAAGACTTATATTTTTATCTAATTCACTTTGTTTGCTTGGGTTTTTAATATCTTTCCAAACAGAACCCAGTTTACTGATAACCTTTGCTTTACTCTTATCTGCCATATGGGAACGAATAATCCATTTATTCCCTTTTGGTACTACCTTGAATTTTATTCCAAGAAAAGTCGTGTAGTTCTTTCTAAGGTTGGTAATTCCTGATTTTTCATCACTTGTCTGCAAATGCAGATTTTCAGCCAACCATAGCTTCGTAGCCTTCATTACCTTGACAGCTGTCGCATAATCTCTGCAAAAAATCTTGAAGTCATCTGCATATCTAGTAATATACATTTCTTTCAATCCTGTTTTTGCTCTGAGCTTGTTCCATTTCTGCGTTCGGTCTATTGTGAGTATGTTTCCCTCGTTATCAACCTTTGTAAACTCGTAGCCTGTACTTCCCTCTTTGATTTTGAACATTTCCCACTGATTAGCAACCCACCAGTCCAGTTCATTCAGCACTACATTAGCTAGTAGCGGAGATAAAATACCACCTTGAGGTGTACCTGTTTCTGGTGTGATGACGATATCTTTGAACAGAATATCCGCTTTTAACATTTGCTTGATTATCATAATCAGCTTTCGGTCCTGTACTCCCAATCCCCATAACTGACGGATAAGTTTTGAGTGGTCAATATTATCAAAGAATCCTGTAATGTCTACATCTACAACAAAGTGCAGATTTTGTAACTGTGCCATTTTATAGCACTGTGCTATTGCGTTTTGCGTAGACCTATATGGTCTGAAACCATTATTTCGTTCATGAAATTTAGCTTCACAGATTGGCTCTAGTACCTGTAAGACACACTGTTGTATTAGCCTGTCCCAAATGCTCGGAATACCAAGAGGTCTTGTTTTTCCGTTATCTTTCGGAATTTCTACTCGTCTGACATTCTTTGGTTGATAGTAGTTCAACTTGTTTCTGATGGTTTTTATGACCATTTCGATAGGTAATTTCTGTATTTCTACAATCGTTTTACCATCTGTACCTGGAGTTTTACTCCCGTTATTTTTGCAGATATTTCGATATGCAAGTATGATGTTTTGGTCAGAGACAATCATTGGCATGAGCCTATCAAATCTCTTACCGTTTAGGCTCTCTTCCAAAAGACTGATTCCATTTTCTTTTACTTCTACATCTTCAAATTTATGATTCATCTGATAGCATTTACTTCTTGAGTCGCAATAAATACATCCATGAGTGCAACCTCTAAACAAATTCATTCCATTTTTTGAAGAAAGTATTCCTTTTGCTTTTGTAAAATGCACTTTACTACCCCAATTGTTTTGACTTACAGTTTTTCTGATGAGCCTTTAGCTTTTTCATTGCCCAATCATAATGACTTGAAGTTGAGCTTACAAAATATGAACCAAGTGTACTTCCTCCAACCCATTTATATACACCTATTGAAAAAAGTTCTTCGTTTGTAAAGGTTTCAGCCAACTGTAAAACATCGCTATGGGATTTATGAAACATTTTAGTTGTGTCTTCAAGAGAAGTATTTTGATGTTTTTTCCAAAACTCCACATTCATATCTCCATAAGTTTTCCAGTTATATGGTTCAGGCAAAAATGGTTTTTCTTCTCCCTTTTGATTGGAATGTACCCAATTCAAAATAAGCTGATGCCATTCATAGAGATGGATTAAAACATCTCTTAGATTTTTATCTCTTTTCCAATGGGCTTCTTTTTTCTTTTCCTCTTTTGAAAAATCAAATGGTGTATTTAACTCTTCCTCAGTCATCTTTGAAATAAGTAAATTTAACTTTTCATAGTTTTCTTTAGCAGCAATCATTAAATCATTTTTTGTCGTCGGTCTTAGCATAACAAATTCCTCCTATTTCACTGAATATCTTAATATAGTTTTTTGTTTCTCTTCTGATGTCCTGTTTTTATTACTTAGGTATATTTCTTTATGAAAATCACCTATTCTTGTAAGATCAAGTTTTCTTGCAAATTCATCCATCTATTCAAATGATTTTGGCTCATCATCATAACTTCCAACATGTAAAATCTGAATAGATTTACCCTCTTCTACTTTTCTAAAACTTATCTCATCATACAATGCGTTAAGCTTTTTCTTTTTTATATTCTCAAGTGCCTTTGCGAATATCTCTTGTGTAATAAAATCAGGTTGTTTAATCATCAATGTGTATTCCAGTTTATTTTTATCAAGCTCTTCTCAATTTACTTTTTTCCAAAATCCCTCTAATGGATATACCGTAAAATCTGTAATCTCGTTATCAGTTTTATTTTTCATTGCATTTTTAAACGACATTTTAATGGCATAGGCAAGAGAATATAATGCAGATATTCTGTCTGAGAAATCTGCTTCATTCGGATTTCCTTTACCTTTTACCAAAATAAATTTTTGCTTTGTCACTTCTACAATGATAGGTGTCTGCTTCACACCATAAAGATTTTTTTCTTGTTTTCTCCATTCATATTTCATTATCCAATCCTCCATTTGCATCTTGGTTAATTAAATTATACAGGAGGATACTTGACACCGTTTGTCAAGTTATATATTTTTCTGCCATTTTATTTATCATTTCTTTAATCTGCATTCGTATCTCTTTTGGCTCTAATACTTCTGCTCCATCTCCGAAAGAAAAAATATAGTTATATAAGTTGTAATCATTTGGAACTTCTATTTCTGTATATAAATTTCCGTCATTATCTTCTGTAATTTCTCCGTTTAACTCATCATATACCCTGAAGGCAACTTTACGATCAAACTTAACTTTTATATACACTGTATTCTCATGTGGCATTTCTTTTTTGAGTATTGTATCTTCAAAACTGTCATTAAAATTTTCAGTATGAATTTCTAAATTCTTTATCCGAGACAATTTGAAATATCTAAAATCATTTCTAAGCAAACACAAGGCATATAGATACCAGCCCTGACTCTTGAAAAGTAATCTCACAGGTTTAACGCTTCTGTTTGTTTCTTTTTCATTGCTGCTAAAATATGTGAATGAAATAATATTCTTACTTAAAATAGCAGACTTAATATCATTGAATGTTTTTTCATACAGCTTATTGTTTTGCCAATTATTAAAATCAACTTCTATCCAACTGGTATTCTTTATTTTAAAGAGCGCAGAAAGTTTTGTTAGCAGCTCATTCTCATGCTGTATTGTCGTATTATCTAATCCTTGAAGAGCTGACATAATTTGCTGTTTCTCTTTTTCAGACAGCAACGATTTACTAAGCACAAAATCTTCGGCAATTTCTATTCCACCACCCTTTCCTTGTGTGGCATAAATGGGAATACCGGCACTGCTGATAGAGTCAATATCTCGATAAATCGTTCTGACTGACACCTCAAATTTATCTGAAAGTTCTCTTGCCGTAACTTTTCCTTTTTCTAAAATGTAATACAGTATCCTGAATAGCCTATTATCTTTCATCGTCTTAACATCTCCTGTTTTTATTATACCACAATAACTTGACATCTATTGTCATGTTATAAAATATTTTTCCCAATTCCGCTGACATTACTTATCTCATTTAGTATAATAAAAGCATATAATTAAAACTTGCTTAAAGCTTGCTATCTGATTCATTCTTTTGTAGCAAGCACAGTAAGTGTACGGACACTTACGAAAAAATTGATGAAGCAGACCTTCGGGAGCTGCTTCTTTTTTTATCAATTTTTAGCTTGTTAGGGAGAACCCTAAGACCCCGAAATACACCTAAAGGAGGATTTACCTATGGTAAATAGAATACGAAATGAACGACTTGAAATCAAATTGACCGAAGAAGAAAAAGCTCTTTTTGAGGAGAAAAGAAAACTTGCAAAGTGCAGAAATATGAGCCATTTTATCCGCAAATGCGTTTTAGAAAAAGAAATATATCAAGTAGATTTAGAGCCTTTCAGAGATTTGCAAGGCTTGCTTTCAAACGCAACAAATAACATAAATCAGATTGCAAAGCGTATAAATTCTACCGGCGTAATCTACAAGGATGATATAAATGATATGAAAAAACAGATTGAACATTTTTCAAAAGAACTATGGCAAATACATTCACTACTGCTCAACAGGACTTCAGGAGGTGATTAGTTTTTATGGCTATCACAAAAATACATCCTATAAAATCAACCCTTAATCTTGCCATTTCATACATTGTTAATGGCAAAAAAACAGATGAGCAGATCTTAGTAAGCACTCATAAATGTCATCAGGAAACTGCTCATACACAGTTTTTAAGAACACGAAATGATGCTGGCACAAACGGAACTGTTCTTGCCAGACACCTTATTCAATCCTTTTTACCAGGAGAAACCACACCCGAAGTGGCACATCAAATCGGTCTTGAACTGTGTAAAAAGATATTGAAAGATGAGTACGAGTTTGTCTTATCTACTCACATAGATAAAGGACATATTCATAACCATATCATCTTCAATAATGTAAATATGATTACTGGCAAATGCTACCAATCTAACAAAAGAAGCTATCATCAAATCAGGTATCAAAGCGATAAGCTATGCAAAGGAAACAACCTTTCTGTTATTGATGAGTCCTATGAAGCCTACAAGAAAAAATACAAAACAAATGGCAAGTCATGGTACGAAAATGAGCAGTCTAAGAAAGGCACTTCTTGGAAAAGCAGACTTCAATTTGACATTGATCATCTGATAAAACAGGCTAAAGATTGGGAGGATTTCCTAAAGAAAATGGCTGAACTTGGTTATGAAATAAAACATGGAAAACACATAGCCTTTAAGCCAAAAGATAAGCAGAGATTTACAAGAGCTAAGACTATCGGTGAAGATTATACCGAAGAAAGATTAAAAAAGCGTATTACAGAAAATCGAGCCATTAAAACCTCATCTGTCAAAAAACGAATCGGCAATGTCATCAATATGAATACCAATGCCAAAGTAAAAGAGAGCAAAGGCTATGAATATTGGGCAACCAAGCATAACTTAAACACAATGGCTGAATCGGTTATTTTCATCAGAGAACATGGCATTAACTCCGTTAAGCAACTTGATGAATACATTCAAAAAAGTGCTGAAGAAAGACAGAACCTGCAAGATAAAATCAAAGAAATTGATAAGGATATGCAGCTACTTTCTGATACGATGGAACAAGTTCATACTGTTAAAAAATATCGAGCCTACTACAAAGAATATAAAGCTAATCCATCCGATAAGGCATTTTTTGAGGAGCATAAGGCTGAAATCACACGCTACGAAACGGCTCTTTCCAAGCTGAAAAAATCCTATTCCAAACTCCCAAATTCAAAGGATATTTTAAATAGACTTGATAAACTGCAAGAAAAAAAGACTACCCTAATGCAAGAGTATTCTTCCTCAAAAACCACGATGGATGATCTTAATCAGATACGAAAAAACTATGGAGTATATATGGATAAAGAGATGGATAGATAGTTACACCTCCTTATTTTTCTATAGTAAAAGCAGTATAGATTTTTCAGTATCTGTTTATAACTATCACAAACCGTCAATATATCCCTGTTTATAAGGGGTAGTGTTTTTTCTTCTTTCACTTCTTGTATAAAATCTTTATTGTTCATATTAAGAAGTATATTTTTTAATTAACAGAATGTGGCTGCACCTGTAGCCGCTCCTTCCTAGAATCCTGCTGCACTTCCAGATACCGTCCCCAATAATTGGTAATGTAACTGTACCAACTACTACTCCTGTAACTCCTCCTGTTAGATAACGGGGCCTTGGTAATTCACACACCACAGGTTCACTCTGTCTATTTCCTATTTTGACTTTATCTTTTTTTAGTTATTCTAGCAGACTAAAATTTCAGAATTGACTACGTTAGTAGTCATATTACTTCACACCTTTAAAAATGCAGATACACTGTATAAATACAGGATATTGTGTACATCGTTTCCAGTTTCTTTGTCCTATTGCTAGATAACGGAGGCTTTATCATTGCTCACCACAGGCTTACTCACAGACAGAAGAATCCATTTCAGATCTATTTTCTTTTATGAAAGATTATCCATAACACTTCTAATAAGAATGAGATAGCTCCTATCCCATATATATAATTCAATAAACTATTATTGTTAGAAATACGTGAAATAAGAACAAGTGATAGAAGAAAAAATGAGATAGCGAGACCAGCCTTCTTTTTTTTAATAGTCCATTTTTCCATTTAATCACCTTCATAGTACAACGCTGCACATGAATATCCGGTAGCAAATGCAGCAACTCCCGATCCAATAAGACCAAAAACAAAACCGGGACCAGTTAAAGCAGAAGCTGCAACACCACCTGTGAGTGTACCACTTGCACTAAAATATTTCCTCCCCCAATAATATTTGTTAGCTCATCAAATTTTAGTTTTTTATACATACTATATCCCTCCTAATTTCCTTCAAAATAGAGCGCTGTACATGAGTATCCAGATGCAAATCCACTTAGCCCTCCAGAAAGAGCTAATGCTCCAAGACCTATCCAGCCAACTGGCGTTGTAGCAGCAACTCCCAGTGTTGCCACTGATGCGCCAATTCCTGCAGCACAGTCCAAAACATTACCACCTCCGTAAATGTTTTATAATTCATTTAAGTTTAATGTTTTAAAATCCTCGATTTTCATTATAATCACATTTCCTTTACTTCATTAATATTTTTAAATATGCTTTATCTATTTATAAACCAATCACTAGTTTTAATTCCTATATATCTTATACTTATATCTTTTTATTATTTGATATCTATTTAAAGTATAAAAGGATTATTTCCTAATTATTGGAAAGAAAAAATTTCTGACCAAATATATTCTTCTGTTTTATTGAACGAAACAGAAGAATATATTTTTATCATTGAATCATTATTAAAAGGGGTATTAGCATATTTCTTAATATTTATCTCTACTAAAAATTACATACTTCATATTGGCAATTAAAATAACAATAAATATAAAGAATCCTACAGAGTTTAAAACAAGAAGTAATAAACTTAATTCTTTAAAAAAATTGCATATTGAAACTATAAGAATTCCTATTGTAATAATAAAAGATACTATCCTTTTCTCCATCTAATCATTCCTTTTAAGAAATATATTTTTTAATTAACAGAATGTGGCTGCACCTGTAGCCGCTCCTCCCCAGAATCCTGCTGCACTTCCAGATACCGTCCCAATAATTGGTAATGTAACTGTACCAACTGCTGCTCCTGCAACTCCTCCTGTTAGAGCACCTCCTACTGTTCCTAATCCACATTTAAGCCATCCACCACCTTCAACTCTTAAAAGAGTCTCTTTATCTAAAACTTCAAATTTATCAATCACTTGTGTATTCATATTTTTCTCCTTTTAACTAATAATATTTTTATAGTTTTATTCCTTAATTTAACAACAATTTCTTTAATGTCAACTATATAAATATGGAAATGTAAAACTTGTACGAGTTATATATCTCCATTTTTAGAAAACTAGAAATAATACGATTGTTAACATAGATATTATTTAAGGCGGTATTGAAAAATAAATCATCTTTTATCCTCTCCTTCAATCATCTTTTTTTATAGTCTAACATTTTATAAACGTTATAGAGCATGTGTGCCTAAAATGTATGATTTTTGTGCCTGAAATGTCTTCCTTTTATCATTGTATATAAAAAGAAGACTAACACATGCATTAGCCCTCTTTTTCTTTTAGTTTTTCTATTAGTGCTTTGATTCTTAATCTGGAAATAGAACAGCTTGTTCCTTTATAGAATAATACCTCTCGTTCACGTGAATTTACTTCAATTACATTTTCAATATTTATAATTGTTGAACGATCTACTTACTGAAAATAATGAGTTGTATCTAACTTTAAAATATCTACTTTAATAATTTCCAATGCGTCTGTAATAGGGAAGCGAATATGCAAATAATCAATCATTAGTGTAAACGGTCTGTTTACATTGATGGTAATCAAGATAATGTAACAGTAAACGTCACATTTCTCGACTGGCTTTTACTTTACCACTTTCAATTTCATTTAAATTTTGTCTACTGATATAAAGTTCTCTTACTAGTCTTGCTTGTGAATAATCACAGCCAGTTCTTTATTGTTTTAATTTTTCAATAAATTCTGTATTATTCATGTTAATTCCTCCAATCAAAAAAAGATATATGCTATTAGAAACATATACCTTATATTTTATTGTATCAGATAGGTGATTTTTAACCTGTTGGATAGAATAGACGGGATGTGAAGTAGGACTATCTACATATTAGATAACGGGGCCTTGGTAATTCACACACCACAGATTCACTCCGTCTGTTTCCTATTTTGACTTTATCTTTTTCAGTTACTCTAGAAGACTAAAATTTCAGAATTGACTAAGTTAGTAGTCATATATTAGATATTTTTAAAGTTAAACTATATTATTATTCTTTTTTCTTATGAATAAAATAAGGAATAATAGTAGCAACAAAAACAAATACAATAGAAAATATTATGCTTTTCCATAAATCAAATTTTTCTAAAAGAAAGAAAACCATTATAAAACTAATTATAGTTGATATTATACAGTCAAAAAATAATTTTTTTCTTTCCATCATTACTCTAATCCGCATTGAACAGCCCATAAAGCTAATTGACCAGCTACAATTATTGCATTTGTTTTTAGTCCATTAGCTTTAACGAATTTCAATACAACTAAAGCTAACTCTTTCCAGGCTTTCTTTTGTGCATATTTTACAATTGTTCCTACACTAATCATAGCAAAAAATTCATCTCTTATTTTCCCAGCAATACACCCTCCCATTTCATTCCATGCAACTCGAAATTCCGAAGGAGAATTACTTATCCTAGATTCTAATTCTAATTCAGCAATAGCAATTTCAGAATCAGAAAAATTATTATTAACATATTTTTTAAAATTAGATGTTGATACATTATTATCAAACATCAATTCTAAAGCTTGAGCTACTTGATCTACTTCTTGAGATGAGATATTTGTTTCAGAAATATTTGAAATTTCAGTATTGATAGATTCACTTGCAAACACTTTTGTAGATGGAAGAAGGCTAGTAGATATAGTTAAAATACTACAAGCAAGTATTAATGTTTTAAAAATTTTTTTCATCAAAAATCACTCCAATTCTATAAAATAAATTTTGTTTTACAATAGTATATCTGCTAAATTACATATACTTTTTTTCAAATCTTGTTTGTTTTTTATTTATGCAGTTGCTCCTAACTTCTCTATTCTTTTCAAATACAAAAATAAATCAGATTATTGGCATAGATATTATTTAAGGCGGTACTGAAAAACAAATCATCTTTTATCCTCCCCTTCAATCATTTCTTGTTTATAGTCTAGCATTTTATAAACGTTATAGAGCATGTGTGCCTAAAATGTATGATTTTTGTGCCTGAAATGTCTTCTTTTTATCATTGTATATAAAAAGAAGACTAACACATGCATTAGCCCTCTTTTTCTTTTAGTTTTTCTATTAGTGCTTTGATTCTTAATCTGGAAATAGAACAGCTTGTTCCTTCATAGAATAATGCCTCTCGTTCACGTGAATTTACTTCAATTACATTTTCAATATTTATAATTGTTGAACGATCTACTTGTTGAAAGCAGTGAGTTGTATCTAACTTTAAAATATCTGCTATAGTTCCATAAAACTCTTTTCTAAAATTAACGCCAAAAAGGATTAATTTATGGGAAGTAGGGGCTGTTTGAATGAATAAAATATCCGAAAAGGGGATATGAATACCCGTTCTTCCTTGATATGAATAACTTAAAATTTCTTCTGCTTTTTGTATTTGATTTTTAGACAATACGTACTTTAGACACTCTTTGACACGTTCTCTAAAAATAGATTCACT
Organism: Streptococcus equi subsp. zooepidemicus; assembly: GCF_015689395.1. Taxonomy (NCBI): domain Bacteria; kingdom Bacillati; phylum Bacillota; class Bacilli; order Lactobacillales; family Streptococcaceae; genus Streptococcus; species Streptococcus equi. Next base: position 792,212 of record NZ_CP065054.1, on the reverse strand, counting down.
ATTATCTTTTGTTATAAAATCTAAAGCGGATACATGATTTCTAAAAACTAAAGGCATTGCCTCAGACAATGTTGTAATAAACACAATTGTTCCATAGGGATTATAGCTTCTGATATGTTTAGCTAAGTCAAATCCCTTGTTTTTATTATTATCAATTTCTAAGTCAAGAAAATACAAATCATATATCGTTTTTTCAGATAATTGTGATTGATATTCTTCTATACTTGCTGAACTGACTATATTTATTTTTATATGCATTTCTTTTGAAAGATCATACAATATGGTTTCTAATCGCATAAGATGATGAAGATTATCTTCTACTATCGCAATATTGATCATTAATAAGTACCTCGCTTTCTAAAAATTAATTTTTGAGTAAAAGATTCTTCTTCAACAATCGTTTCAATATCTACATTTCCCAATTTGTAAATCATATCTAACAAAGAAGATAATCCAATTCCTCTATTTTTTCCCTTTGTAGAATATCCTTTTTCCCAAATTTTTCGCTTATCGATCACAACAGATTCTCTTGTATTCTGAATCAAAACAGAAGTTGTAGTAGTATCATGAATAATCGCGACTGTAATTTGTGGATACAGTGCTTTTTCTGTTCCTTCTAATGCATTATCCAATAAAATACTTAATAAACGAACTGTATCCAACATAGGCACTTCTACAATAGGAATATTGTTCGATACTTCCAAATAAAAAGGAATTTTTTGAGCTTTTGCTTGAAGCATTTTTTGTGTCAATACATTTCTAAAGGCAATATCTTCTATTTGCTTTAAATTAAAAGCTGTATACTCTGCCTTTATCAAACGTTGATTCATTTTAAGGCACACATGCTGATAGATATGCTTAATTTCATTAATATTTTGTTTTTCTATCGCTGGTTCTAAGCAGGCGATAATACCACCAAAATCATGCCTAAATCCTCGTATTTCTTCATAGAGTGAACCTAACTCTATAATCAATTCGTTTAAATCTCGATTCTCTTGTTCTTTTTTCTTAATATTTTCTCGATGGAAATAGCTTAGTTGTTTTTCATGAAGATATAAAATAGTTAATAGATAACTAATAAAAATAAACAAAGATACCGTTGTATCAAATTCATAAATAAATGGATTTTTGATTTTCGTTAATACCGAAGATGTAATCCTCAAAACACTTAAAACGAAAAATATCCATAAAGTATAATTAATGGAGACTGAAAAACGCTTAGATTCTAATACTTCTTTATCTAGTCTTATATATTTAAAGATTAATGTAGCGATCAATAAGCAGAATACTGTTAATAGTAAATCTAATCCTTCTGAAAAAAAGATCGGCATCTCTCTTGTTGAAATTACACGATAAAATACACTCGCAAAAAAGAACCGAATGGATTCATAAGCTAAGAATAAATATAGAGAGTAAAACAAGGCTATTTTCTTATCTTTTTTTAGGCGAATAATGAAAATCATGTAATAAAAAATAATTATTCCAATTCCACTAAACGCCATGTTGATTCTTGTAACAATCAAATGCCATAAAAATAAATATAGCCAATTTCTCTTTTGAAGAAATATTCCGTCAATTCGACTTCCTAAAACGATTCTAGGAAGAAGCAAACCCATAATCGAAAAAATCAATCCCAATAAATCAATGAACATTATTTTCTCATATCCTTATTATTACAAAAACCTAACCAATTACAGATGGATACAATAATACTTTCTGAACGTTTTGCTCCTCCTGTAATACTCTGTAAATTTTGGTTTGACAACTTTTTATAGTTTTCTATATTTTTTATTTTTTTATTTTCTTTCAACATAAATACTCTCCTTCTTAAATTTTTTAAAATTTTAACCATTCATTAAATGGGTATAGAAACCGCCTTTTTTTAGCAGTGTTTCATGTGTACCATCTTCAATGAGCTGTCCTTTCTCTAACACAATGACACGATCTGCTCGTTCCGCAATTGTTAAACGGTGAGCAATGAATAAAATGGTTTTATCTAATGCTAATAGATTGTTAATTATTTTTTTCTCTGTTAATACATCTAAACTACTTGTTGCTTCATCTAAAATTAATATAGGTGATTTTGTAAGCAATGCTCTGGCTAAAGCAATTCTTTGTTTTTGTCCACCAGATAATTCTGTACCGTCAGAGGTTAATTCTGTCTGTAATTGCATAGGCAATCGAAAGATATCTGTATTCAATTCAACAAAATTTAATACTTCTATAATATCCTTTTGCGTTGTATCTTTTGGTGCACCTAATAGTAAATTTTCTAAAATTGTTCCATTAAATATATACGGCTGTTGAGGAAGATAAGTAATCAAATGTCGTAAGCTTTTCTTATCTATTTTCTTTAAGTTTATATGATCTAATGTTATTTCTCCATGAGTAGGTTCATAAAAATTTACTAATAGCTTTGCCAAAGTTGTTTTACCAGACCCCGATATACCAACAAAAGCTACTTTACTTCCTTTTTGAATCGTAAAATCAATTTTACTTAAAACCTCTGCACCATATCCATATCGAAAACTAACCTCTGTAAATGTAATTGTCTCTTTCCACTCTTTAAAATCAATCATCGGCTGTTGAGATAAAAACTCTGATTTAATTTGATAAACTTCATTTAATCGTGCATTTGCCACATGTGCTTTTTGTAGTTTTGTTTGTAAATTCACAATATTCTCTAAGGGATTTGTAAAATATACTAACATGGTATTGAATGTAATCAATTGTCCTAAAGTCATTTGATTACTCATAACAAGTTTTGATCCTGTCCATAAAATAAATACATTCAATAATAAATGCAGTAAAGTTTTTATTGCTTTCTGTATGTTTTCACTTCGATAGTAAGTGAATGATTTCTTTAAATGTACGGTAAATTCTTTATCTATTTTTTGATAGCTTGTATCTTCACTTGATAATGCTTTAAGAGTTTCTATTCCATTTATATCTTCAATAATAGAAGACGATAATTTTGCATTAGTTTCCATGACCTCTTGATTCATTCTTTCAAATGGCTTCATGAATAGGAAGACAATTAAAGTATAAATCGGCAGTGATAGAATACTAATCAAAAATAATAGAGGATGTTGTAAACATAAAATAACTGCTACGATTATAGCAACAGAAACATCTAAAAAGACAGATAATACTGTACTCGCTAAAGCCTCTATGATTGCATTTGCATCTGTAAATCTAGAAACAATTTCTCCAGTTCTTCGGGTTGAGAAAAAAGAGAGTGGTAAATGTAAAACATGCTTGATATAAGACAAAATAATCTCAATAGATAGACGTTGTCCTAATATCATTAACAATTGTGACTGAACATATGACACTAATTGTTGTATCATATAACCAATGATCAATCCTATAGAAATAATTCCTAATACATGAAACATTTGATTTGGGATATAATTATCAATAATAGCTTGTAAGTAATAAGAACCACTAATATTGATAAAAGTTATAAATAAAGTAGCCCCAATAATCTGACTAATCAGTAGTTTTTGTTTCTTCAAAACAGGTACAAAAGACCATAAGCTAACTTTCTTTTCCTTATATAGCTTATAACAATTAGACGGTATAAAAAATAATGTAACGCCTGTCCATTCTTTCTCAAACTGTTTACGAGACATTTTCGTTATTCCTACAGAAGAATCTGGATCAGCAATATGAATATTCTTTTTATCACAACCTATTACCGTATAATAATGTAAAAGTGTTTCATTCTTTATTACATGTGCAATAAAAGGAAATGATAGATTTTCTATGTCAAATAGTGACATGTCTGCTTGAATAGCTTGTGTATTAAAGTGTAAGGCTTCCGCTACTTTAACAAGTCCTAGAGCAGTAGTTCCGTCTTGTGTTGTTTTTGCCATTTCTCTTAATGTTGCCAAAGAATAATACGAACCATAATATTCAAGTATCATTGCGAGAGTAGCCACACCACAATCTTTCATGTCTACTTGCGACCGATAATGACATTTCTTAAATCTCATAAAACCTCCTAATTTTATTCTATAGTAAATTGATAATAAGTATTTGTATGTCGATACTATAGCAAATTTAAAAGTTTCAATGAGTATGTGTGCTTGAAATGTCTATTTTTGTACCTGAAATGTATTACTGTACACAGCTAGTATATAGTTAACACTTATTTTTTACAAGTAATTATTCATATTTGCAAGTACTTAGATAAAGTTTACTTCATAAAAAACACTGTGCCTACAGTACTATTCCTCTGTAATGATTCATTTCTTATAAATGTCTTCTTACTATTTTTAGTAAAAAACATCTTGTTTACAAATATATTTCTATTCATCCTTTTTTAGAATGCCGTTAAGCTTTTGGAGTATATCTTGTTCTTCGTTAGTCTGTATTTTTTCATTAAGTCAATTATCTTCTCTGTTTGCATAAAAAAAGCCGGTGCAGTCCTAAGACCACACCGACCATATATTTATCTTTCAACTTCTTTTGATGCTTCTTTCTTTTCTTTTGGCTTTTCTTTATCTTCAGCCTGATATTTTTTGATAGCTCCAAGTACAGATTCTTTCTTTTCCTCCTGTCCTTTCATTTGTTCCTTTGCCTTTAAGAGCTTTGAAGAAAGTATCCTTACATTGCTATGTTCCTTGCCATTATCATCAATGGAAGTTTTGATTTGTCCAAAGAGCTTCACAAAATCTCCCTGCTTAAAGTCCTTTGGAATATCACTCTTTTCTCCATAAGCGGAGCAATTATGATACACCTTATTACCCTCATCATCTTTAGATACAACGGAGAAATTTGCCACCTTAAAGGCTTCTCCGTTCTTATTTTCCCTTTCAACTACATCAACCTTACCCACAATATTTCCAACGATATTTATAAGATTGTCTTTCTCCTCCTGAACATATGGCAGGTCTTTTATCTGTCCCTGTTCTCTTAAATCTTCAATCATATAGTCAAATTCCTCATGCAGTAAATTGACGGTGTCATTGTCCACATAGGCATCGTATAGTTTGTCTAATGCACTTTCATCGTTAATACCCTTTTCCATACTGATAATTGCCTTAACAAATTCCTTATGGTTATCATTTACCATATCTTCGATTCTATCTCTCATCGTTTTGTAATCCATGTTTTTATCTCCTTTCATGGCATAAGGGAGCTTTTCGCTCCTTATCGTACATATTCATGTTCTTTTGTTGTTTGTTTTTCTTCTGTTTTGCTTTCATTTTGATAGGCTCTTATCTGACCTAAAATAGACGGCTTGTCCTCTGATTTTTGTGTAGTTTCTCCTTTACTATGAAGATTATCCTCGACATCATAAGTTGACTCGAAATAATCACTGTCCTTAAAGTCATTATCATAACGGTCAGCAATTCCATCATTATCTAAATCTTTTGCAAGTGGATCATAAAAGTTACCTTCATCATCAATCTCCATTCCAGTAGCTTTTCTTAATTCATCTTCATCAACTGCAACGAAAGTGCTGAATTCTCCGTTTTCCATTTCAAATTTCATAACATCAAGAGCTTTTTCAATGCTGCCATTTTCTTTGACATAATCATAATGACTTACTATAACGTCATTTACATATTGAGTAGCTGTATAATCCTCAAGGTTTAACTCAAATTGTATTCCATGCCTTTCATCAGGTGTATCGGTATAAGCGATGCCTATATGCTTCAAATCAGGATACAAGGTATTAAATTCCTCATAGCTATAATTTTCTTCATACTCTCTGTTACAGAAATCAATGATGGCTCTTTTAACATCTTCCACAAGAGGATTGTCATTTCTCTTTTCTTCCACATCTCCCATATCAAGCAGCTTATTGAGTTCTGCAAGCCTTAACACCTTATTCTTTAGTTCATCAGCCTTTTCAAAAGGCTTTTTGAGTTCTTCTTTGGCATTTTCAAGCTGTTCTTTTGTGCTTGTGAGCTTCTCCTCCAGTCTTTTCAATTTTTCAGGCATTTTCTCAAGGGCATTATCAAGTCTTGTGATATTACCGTCTGCACTTGTTCCAAGCTCTCCTGAATGCTTTGCAGCACCATTTAAACTAAAGTTATGAGCATTGGTAAAGAAGTTATAGCTTACTTCCAAATCCATATTTCTATACCTACCGATAACCTTACTTTCATTGATTTTTACGGTCTTGATAGCTTCGAGCAGTCTTTCGCCGGCTAATTTCTTATCAGTAATTTTCTCTCCAAAAATGGCAATCGAAGTAAACTTTTCCTCTCCCTCTGCTTTAGGCTCTACATTTGCTATATCTTTCTTTACAGCCTCAATTAACTTTTCCATCCTTGCGATTTCTTCAGGATAATTTTTAGCCACCTTATCCTCTAATCTGTAACGGTTGGACTTGAAGTTTGCTTCCAGCATTTTAAGTTTCGTAACTTCATTATCCAAGTCCATTTTTTCTTTAATCTTTGGATCGCCTGTCGCCAGTGCTTTAATCTCCGCATAGTTAAGGGAGCTTTCGTCCACATCTTCCGCAACTCTGACAGGCGTTTTACTTGTCATAATCTGTGAAATGAATTTCTGCTTATTCTCAATGGTCTGCCACAAATACGCATCAAAGGTATTTTCCGTTACATAGCGATAGATGTTTACTTCCTTATTTTCATTTCCCTGTCTTACGATTCTTCCGGCTCTCTGCTCAAGATCAGCAGGACGCCAAGGGACATCGAGGTCATGGAGTGCAATCAACTTGTTTTGGACATTCGTGCCTGCTCCCATCTTCTGAGTAGAGCCGAGTAATATCCTCACATCTCCTTTTCTTACCTTTGCAAAGAGTTCATCTTTTTGTTTATCTGAATTAGCTTCATGAATAAAGGCAATTTCTTCTTTCGGTATTCCCATTGCAACAAGTTTATCTCTAATATCATCATAGATATTAAATTCTCCATCGCCTTTCGGTGTGGACATATCAGAGAAAAGTAACTGTGTAGACTTGTTCTCTTTAGTCTTATCCCAAATGGCAAACACATTTTTCACGCAGACATTGACCTTACTGTCAGGATTATCGGGTAGCAAAGGATTGATTAAACGCTGATCTAAGGCAAGTTTTTTGCCGTCATTGGTTATTTTCAGCATATTATCTTCATCAGGTTCTACCACTCTGTTTCTGACATCATCAGCTCTTTCGGATAAGCTCTTTAGGATTTCCTTTTGCTCCTCACTTGGCAAAGTCTTAATAACCTCATAGTGTGCTTCAGGTGTTGGAAGATTTAGCATATCCGCTGTCTGAATATCTGCAACTTCCTTAAACATAGACATTAACTCAGGTAGGTTATAGAACTTTGAAAATCTTGTTTTAACTCTGTACCCTGTTCCCTCCGGAGATAATTCAAAGGCAGACTGTGTTTCACCAAATGTAGATGCCCAAGAATCAAAATGCTCTAAATTATTCTTTTTAAGGCTTTCATACTGAAGATAACGCTGCATGGTATAAAGCTCTGTCATGGAATTACTTACTGGCGTTCCTGTGGCAAAAACAATGCCTTTTCCACCTGTCATTTCATCCATATATCTGCACTTCATAAACATATCGGATGACTTAAAGGCTTCGCTTTGACCAATACCTGCTACATTTCTCATTTTTGTGTAGAGATAGAGATTTTTGTAATTGTGTGCTTCGTCGATAAATAGCTTATCAACGCCTAATTCCTCAAAGGTAATGACATCGTCTTTCTTAAAATCGTCATTTAATTTCTCAAGCCTTGTTTCCAACTTTTTCTTTGTCTTTTCAAGCTGTTTTACTGTAAAGTTCTGATTTCTGTCATGCTTATATTCCTCAACATAATTGATGATTTCATCAATCTGATCCTGAATATGCTTCTTCTGATATTCCTTACTCATCGGAATTTTTTCAAACTGCGTATGCCCGATTACTACCGCATCGTACTCTCCTGTTGCAATTCTTCCGATAAATCTCTTTCTGTTCTTCGGCTCAAAGTCTTTTTTATCTGCCACCATAATATTTGCCGATGGATAGAGCTGCATAAATTCTCTGCCGATTTGTCCTGTCAGATGGTTCGGCACAACAAAGAGTGATTTACTACACATTCCAAGCCTTTTAGATTCCATTGCAGAAGCTACCATTTCAAAGGTCTTTCCACTACCAACCACATGGGCAAGCAAGGTATTTCCACCATACAAACTTCTTGCAATAGCGTTTCTCTGATGAGGTCTAAGCTCTATTTTAGTATTCATTCCCTCAAAGGAAAGGTTACTGCCGTCATATTCACGATTTCTGATGGAGTTAAAACGCTCATTATATAGCTTTACAAGCCTGTTTCTTCTTTCCTGATCATTAAATATCCAGTTCTTAAATTCTTCTTTTAGAAGCTCCTGCTTTTGTCCTGCAAGGAGAGTTTCCTTTTTATTTAGTACAGAAGTTTTCGAGCCGTCAGGATTTATAATCTGGTCAAATACCTTTGTTTCTTTAAGATTTAAGGCATCTTCAATCAGCTTATAGGCACTTACTCTACTTGTACCGTAGGTCATCTCTGCAAGGTCATTTCCTCTGTCTTTGCTTTTCCCTTCAATATTCCATTCGCTTGTGAGATTTGAAAACTTAACCTTAATATCCCATCTTGCCCAGCCCGGAGTTTTCAGTGTTTCAAAGGTAAACTTTTCAATATCTTTTATCGGTATCCAAGTTGCACCAAGTCTTACATTGATTTCACTTGCTTCAAGCTCCTTTGGTAAAACTTTGGTAAGCTCCGCCTTTTGGTATTCCAATCGGTTCATTTCATAGTTTATCAGTTCTTTTTCTTTGCCATCTTCCGCATATCCAAGATGAGGTAGTTCTCTTTCCGTTTGTCTAAGTTTTGATAGATAACTGTCAACAATCGCAATCTTATCTCTGATATTTCCTGATAGGTACTCGTCTTTTGTTACATAGCCATATTTATATGAATTACTGCCATTTGCACAGGCAAAAGGTAAATCCCCATCTTCAGGGTTAAAAGATAACGGTCTGTAAAAGTTTTGTTCTTCTCTAATGTTTAGGTAGATTTCTCCCCTTAATTCTTCTATCAGAGTCGGTCTGTCTTTTCCTGTAAGACTTCCCATATACTCAAAGTCCACATAACCTTTTTCAGAAATAGATAACACAAGAGCTTCAAGGGAAGTATCTACATGGTCGATGGTCTTTGCCTTTGTAATAGTTCTCTTACTGAAAATATCGCCCTTTGCCTTAAAATTTTCTTCTTCATCAAGGATTTCTATGGAGGAAACAAGTGGGAAGTTACTATCTTCTTTTAAGGCTCTGGTATTAGAAAGGTTATTGACATAGCCATGCTTTTTAGAAAAACTGTCATAAACTTCATTTAACTTCTCCTGAGCGTTCTTTACTTCATCATCGGAAAAATCTTCCTTTTGCTTGTAAATTACATCTTTTAGAACATCATTTAACTCAAGATAATCCTTAATCTTTTCCTTATTTTTCTCCGTTACTTCTTTCTTTACGAAAAGTGAGTTTTCTCTGTAATACACCTCATCATCAATAATGGTATATGAAAAATTTTTGACATCATCCGTTGCAGGTATTGTGCTGATTTCATCATCAAGTAGCTCTATTTCTTCATACTTTGCCTCTTTAGAGATTTCTTCGCTTGCTTTTGTAAGTAATTCCTTTAAGTCAGCATTTTCTTTTGGAAGGCAAGCTATCGTATTTCCAAATCTTCCTGGTACTTCCTCCATACTTCCAAGCACCATCTCAGGATGATCCACAAAGTATTTGTTATATACAAGTCCCTTTTCATCTTCAGATAGATATATCCAGTCCTCATCCCTTTCCCTGATACTATCTCTTTTCTTTAGGAAAATAATATCTGATGTTACTTCCGTTCCGGCAACTCCCTTAAAGGTATCATTTGGAAGTCTGATAGCTCCTAAGAACTCTGCTCTTGCTGCAATGTAACGTCTGACACTTTCGTCCTTTTTATCCATTGTTCCTGAAGATGTAATAAAGGCGATGATGCCGCCATTTCTGACTTTATCAATGGATTTCGCAAAGAAATAATCATGGATAAGGAAATTATTTTTGTTATACTCCCTGTCATTTACCTTATATTCTCCAAAGGGAACATTGCCGATAACTGCATCAAAGAAGTTATTTGAAAAGGTAGTTTCTTCAAATCCCTTAATCTGCACTTCACTTTCAGGATATAAGAGCTTTCCAATACGACCGCTTACTGAGTCAAGTTCAACTCCATAAAACTTTGATTTACTCATTTCATCGGGAAGATTACCGATAAAGTTTCCAACTCCCATACTTGGCTCTAAGATATTACCGCTCTTAAATCCCATATCGGAAAGCGTCCTATACACTCCGTCAATAACGGTTTTCGGTGTGTAAAAGGCTGTTAAGGTTGACTCCCTTGCAGCCTCATATTCAGATGGTGATAGATTTTCCTTTAAGAAACTTCTTGCAACTTCCCATTGTCCCTCTTTACTTTCATCAAACACATCAGCAAGTCCGCCCCAGCCTACATATTTTGCTAAAACTTCCTGAGCTGTACTGTCAAGCTCTCTTTGTCCGCTCTCTACACGATTAAGCATAGAGATTGCTTCAAGGTTGTTATTCAGTCTTTCGCTTGGAGATAACTTTTCAGGAAGTGTTTCTTCTGTAATTTTGAAGTTATGTGCTTCCGTTTTCTTTACTTCCACTCCCTCAATAGTCTTTTCAGGTTTCGTATAGGTTAGATTTTCAAATATCCTATTAAGATCACTTTCAAGACGGTAAGAAATTACATCGGAGCCTGTTATCATACCGCCAAGATATTCGGTATTGTCCTTAACCGTTACTGTCTTTAGATTATTTCCCATATCATCAAAGCGTGTTATGGTATAGTCTTTATCCTTGTATCTGACTTCATCACCAACAATAAAGATAGGTCTTTCAAGACTTACCTGCTTTAATAAATCCTCATTATCATCAAATGCTACAATTGGGATTTGATGGTTTCCACTTCTTATCGGATCAAGCCATAAATCATTTCTTCCTGTGATTTGGTTTTTAGCAATCTCCCTTACAGTGTATTCTTCATGATTAAAATAGACGGTATCACCTGCTTTAACTTCAAATTCATCTGAAAGACTTTCCTTTTCTTCATTAAGCTCTACTTCTTCTCTTTCTTTGAGGTAATCAAATAGTGTTCCCTGAACAGGTGTTACAGCTACTCTTTCTTCTACTTCTTCAGGTGCTTCAAGCTCTGTTTCTTCTTCAAAACTAAGCTCTCCGTTAAAGACTGATTGAAGCTCCTGCTCATCCATCTGCTTGACAAGTTCCGTATCTTTGAGTTCGCTAAAGGTCTTTGGAAAATCTTCTAAAATAAGCCTTTGGGCATTTAATTCTTTCAATTCTTCAAGATTGAAATATCCCCATTCAGGTTCAATCCCAAGTACAAGTCCAAAGGCATCACCACTTTCCCTATCGTATTCTGTCATATACCAAGTCCAATTACTTCTAAACGGAATGATATATGCAGCATGAACCTGTTTATCAGCTAAAGCAACATCTTCCTGTGCATAAAGCTCGGGAACTCTTTTAAGCATTTCATCGGTCATTAAGTTTTCAGGATCATCTTTAGAATAATATTGTGGTGCTTTTGATTCTTCTATCTCTGTCTTGCTCTCTATTTTCTTTTCTTCATACAGATTTTTAGAAAGCAGCTCATCAATATGCTTTGCCACACTTGACCAAGTAAGAAATACATCACTGCAATCTTTCTTTTGTAATTTAAGTCCCTTAGCATCGTGCCATTCATCACTTCCCATTTCCCCTGAAACAGCATGAGAGCTTCCCCCAATGCCATACTCATCTTTTAAGAAGTTAGCCTTTTCTTGAAGTGTATGGTTTTCTTTGAAAAATTTTGTAATTCGCTCTTTTCCCTTATCTATTCCGCTTCCTCTTGAAATAGTAGCTTTGACTTCATCTTCTGTAATAAAAGAGTTTACTTTAGGAAGCTCTGTCAGATTGGTACTATATTCCTTTCGTGGCAGCTCAAGTTCCTGTAATCTCTGATAAAGGCTATCTACCTTGCGGTAGTGAAATCTTAGTACATCTCTATTTTCTTTATATCCTGCTAAAAATCTGCTGTATTCTTTGATCGTTTCTTTCAGATACTCAGGATTTTTTAATGCCTCAGACAATCTTTTCGTTTCTTCCGGAAATCCACCACCTCTTTCAAAAAAGCTAAAATACCCTTGCTCTTCTCCTGCCTCACTTAAATCATGAGTTAGATACCATAGGGATTCTGAAATTCTATCTCTTTCATAATCAAGTGCTTCAGAAATTTCTATATTTGTGGCAAAGCCTCCACTATTAAGAAGCTCATTTATTCTACTTGCTGCTTCATTCCAACTTAAAATTTGTGCATCATCTTCTCTTGCCGAAGTCCCATAAGCTAAATGAATACCTTTATCCGAATACCAGGAAGATACCTCTCTTTCATCAATGTAAAATCCATTTCCTCCTCTAAAGGTATCTTTGAGGTATTTTCCCAATTCTTCATTTCTCTTTCCTTTAGAAAACTCAGCAATGATAGGAAGTCTGCCGCCATCATGGTTTCCTCCGTTAATAAGGATAGTATCTATGTCTTTCTGATTAAGAGGAACAGTAAGCCTCATCTGTCCATAAGAATTTTCAGGTAAAGAAAAAGAAGCCTTATCAGCTTCTCTTATCTCTACCTCAGTATTTTCTTTTAGATTTCCACTACTTCCTTGATGGTCATCTCTTTTAGTGCTGAAATCATCGCCCCATATTGCGGATTGTTCTCGCCCTCTATCTTCCAAGCTGCCATCAGCTTCGGCTTCTCTGCTCTCATAAACTCTATCGCTTGTTTCTGAATATCCATCAGATAATTTGTCAGCTTCTTCTCCTTGTATAGATCCACTAACATCTCGAAGTGGCTCTGCTCCTCGCTCTGTGAAAGGAAATCCAGCCTCATCACTGCGTATATCGGATTCGGAAATTCTTTCATGAAGTCCGTCTGTTCCTCTAAGCTGTTTAGCGTATTCTCCCTGATTTTCTCTATTATCTCGTCCGTACTCTCCATTTCGGAGAACTCGCTCGTTTTCATTTCTTTTCTGATCATCTCGTCGAAGTACATTTTCTTCTACCTCCTCAATTTCTTCTCTAATCTTATTATATCCTGCTTCTTTTCTTCTTAAAACTTCTTTGTCAAGCTCTTTACTTTTCTGAATGGTCGCATCAATGATATTTCCGCTAATATCCGATACAGTTTCACCAAGACTCATAAGAGATATACTATCAAGCATTACAAAACTTTCTCTTAAAAGTTCACTATCCATAGGATAATCAAGCTGAAACCTTGAAGCTATGGCATAGCTCACTGAATCTCTCACAAACTTTGTAAAAGATATTCTATCTTCATCTGCTATTCTAAGTTCATTCATAAGGCTGTCTATCTTTTCATCATCATAAAGCCTGCTTAAAGAAAAGATATTTTCTAAGATACTTTCACTCTCTTCATATCCCTCACTTTTTATCATTTTCTTTAAGACATCCCTATGAGCTTCTTTGTCAAACTTCCAAAGATTTACTTCGTTGACATCTCTGTTTCTTGAAACTGTCTGACCTATATCAAAGATATAGTCCACTTTCTTGTATGTGCCATAGTCCTCTAAAATAGGGATACCTTTCTGTCCTCTCATAACGGTACGATTAAAGCGTTCCCTCCAATAGTCGAACTTGGCGCAGGCTGTCGCTTCAGGATTTTTATCATAGATACTTAACTGACTTCTAAAATCGTATCTTTGATTATTTCCGACAACCTTTAAGAGCTTCAGGTATTCTGCTTCACTTTGCAAAATATCTTGTTTTACAAGCTCCAAAATGTTATGAAAATCATTTATTCGCATTTTTACCTCCTTCTTTTTTTCAAATAAAAAAGGCGGTTAAATTTTACTCTAATCACCTTTTGATTCTGTGTATTGCAACTTGCTGCAACTTAATTTTTCTACTACAAAGCCTTATTGCATGGTACTTTTAGACATTAATTACCTACTAAAAATCATGGCTCTGCAACTTAATTTTACTCATTAAGTTCCCAATGACCATTATTTCCACTACCTACATACTTCAGGTTATCTATTTCTTTTATAGCCCTTTCAATAGTCTTTACGCTAACCCCAGCTTCATCTGCAATAGCTTTTCTTGTAATCCTATCATTGCTTCTTACTTTTTCTTTGATGAACTCTACGAGGACTACCTTATCGTGAGCGACATCCTGAGCGACACCCTGAGCGACATCCTGAGCGACACCCTGAGCGACACCCTGAGCGACATTGTCGCCTCCAACTTTCTGCGTCGCTATCTTCTTCAAAGGAATAATCGTTCTGAATATATCTCCCTCCTCAAACAACGGATTTTGTCCTGAATAAAGCTGTGTGTACTTGTAAGTGTTTCTCATTCCTGAACCAAGTTCATCTGCAAGACCTATTTCTCTAAAGATCTTTGATATAGCAGGGTTTTTAGGAAATGGCTCAAATTTCTGCAAGTCTAACGCTCCCATACCATGAGCTAAGTTACTGTTTTCAACAGTAATTTTCTCATCATCAATAATCATCTTTGCAGGATACCCACTTGAATAATCCCTATGAGCCAATGTATTGGAAACTATCTCTCTAAGTATCCTATCTCTTGCATTGACATTTACAATTCCGTCCAATACAAATAAATCATTCAAATGCTTTTGCCCAAACTCAATAAGCCTGTCATAACTATCAATCAGATTTGTTATGACAACATCTCTATCATCATATCTATCCTTGTTTTCAACTCTGAATATTGCATCTGTTTTGTGCTGCGGAAGGACAGACATAATAGAGTTGTCTTTTCCAAATAACAGAATAGCAGCTAATGTAATTCCCTCACGCTTTGTTTCCGGATCGGTCAGTATCAAATTGGCACTTCTAAGAAGTTCTTCATTGCTCATATTCTCCCAAACATGATTTTTATTTCGGGAAACAGCCATTTTTTTAGCTTTATCAATGACAGAAGCATCAAGAAAATCAATATCAAGATTCGGATATACTTTATTAACAAAATAGCTTCCTTGCTTTCTTGCGTATAGCTTATATACAAGTTCGGAATGGTCTGTTATATTGATGTCTCCCTCATAAGACCTATCCCAAATTCTTCCATTATGCCTACACACCTGATAGCCTTCCGGAACTCTGATGTAAATTACTTTTTTCTCGTCTATATCAAAGATTTCAGGTAGTAAATAAAGTGGTGGATACATCTTTTGCGGATTATTGATTGCCGTAGTAAATTCCTTAATCACTTTATCAACTTTCTCTTTACTAACACCAACAATCTCTCTTTTATCATTTACACCAAGTAAAATATGTCCACCATTTCTATTATTGAAAGAGCATACTGTATCAAAGACATCTTTGGTTAAAGCATTTTTGGATTCTTTAAACTCGACATCTATCTTCTCTCCATTTTGAATTAACTTCTTTATTTCATCTATCATAATCTGCTTTTTCACCACCTTTATTTCCCAATGTTTTCTTCAATAAAAACTTTGGAATTTTGAATTTCAACTCTATCTTTATTGACTACAAAAGTAACATAGTCTCCATTTTCTAAATTCAAAAGTTCTCTTATCCTTTTCGGGATAGTAACCTGTCCTTTTGCCATAACTTTTGCAGTATCCATAAATATATCTTTCATACTTACTTCCTTTCGCCCTACTTTTCCTACAAAAGATTATAACACTTTTAGGACATTTTTTCCACTCTGAAATTAGTTGTCTCTTACTTACTTATCATTCGAAAGTGATAATGTCTTAGCTAGGTCGAATGTGAAAATGTCCCGTCTGTTAAACTAGAAAGATGAGGAAAATAGAACTAACTATGATAGAGTCAAAGAAATACCTAGTCATCAAAGCTGTTTGTGAGGGTAAAAAGCAGAAAAATAGAGCTTGTGTAGAATTAGGGTTAAGCAAGAGGCAGGTGAACCGATTGATACTAGCCTATCAAGAGAAAGGAAAGTCAGCTTTCGTTCATGGTAATAGATCAAAAAGACCAACTCATGCCATGTCTTTAGAAACAAAGAGAAGGATTATCGAGAAATATCAAAGTTACGGTGATTTAAGACCAAATGTTGTTCATTTCTGCGAACTACTAGCGGAAGAAGAAAACATCGCCTATTCAGATACAACTGTTAGAAAACTACTCTACCAAGCAGGGTTTCTATCTCCAAAGACTCAACGAGCAACGAAAAGACGATTGAAACAAGAAGCCAAACAAAAGAAAAGGGAGGCAGAAAAAAGAGGATCCAAACTCCCAACTGCTTCCAACTTCTTTGAAGAACCTGACAAAGCTCATCCCAGCCGAGCAAGAAAGAAATTCAAAGGGGAACTCATTCAAATGGATGCCAGTCAATTCCCTTGGTTTGGACAACAGGAAACACACCTTCATGTCGCTATTGACGATGCCTCCGGTGATATTGTCGGGGCTTACTTTGATACTCAGGAGACGCTAAACGGGTATTATCATGTCTTAGAACAGATTCTAGAGGTACATGGTATCCCTTTCCAATTCCTTACTGATAAAAGGACTGTATTCACTTATGCTTCCAGTCAGTCTAAAAAGATCGAGGAAGATACCTTTACACAGTTTGGATATGCTTGCCATCAGCTTGGTATTGCCATTGAAACGTCTTCTATCCCTCAAGCTAAAGGGCGTGTAGAACGTCTTAATCAGACCCTTCAATCGCGTCTACCAATTGATTTACAGAGGAATCAAATTACCAGCATCTCTCAAGCGAATCGTTATCTTAAGAGATGGATTAAACGATTTAACAAGCAGTTTGGTGGACTGGCTAGTGAGTCTGTTTTTGAGAAAGCACCTAAACCAGCCCAGCGAAACCTACTGTTAGCGAGAATCTCTGAAAGAGTAATTGATAGTGGGCATCATATTCGATATCAAAACAACTTCTACTTGCCCGTCGAAGGGGATAAAGAAATCTATTTTACGCGTAAGACAAAAGCACTTGTGATTGAGGCATTCGATGGAGACATCTACCTTAATATCGCAGACAATATTTATGCCACTAGAAAGTTACCAAAACACGAGAAGCACTCCAAAGAATTCGAAATGGTGCCTAAAACTAAAAAAGAAAGACGCAAGTATATTCCACCACAATCCCATCCGTGGAAACTTGCATCTTTCAAACAATACCTTCATAAAATCGGAAAATCTTATGAAGAATTCCAGCGTGAGAAGAATTCTTCTCACCCACAATTATAACAGATTTTTCACTTATCTAACCGATTTTTTCAAGACATTGTCATTTTCGATTGACACTCTGAAATTAGTTGTCTCTTACTTACTATATGTCAGAACAACCTCTCTTATCTCATTTTCAATCGCTTCTAAAAATTCTTCCTTTGATGTTTTCCCCTGTGCAATCTCTGTAAGCTGCATTTCCCACTTTGAAGTAGTTTCTGCTGACTTAAAGGTATCAGATACTATTGTTACAAGACCGATCCCCTTATGCGTGGCTACAAGATTTTTCTTATCTCTTTCTACAAAGCCTTTATAGATTAGATTTTCAATAATA
This sequence comes from Streptococcus equi subsp. zooepidemicus, assembly GCF_015689395.1. Lineage (NCBI taxonomy): Bacteria > Bacillati > Bacillota > Bacilli > Lactobacillales > Streptococcaceae > Streptococcus > Streptococcus equi. The sequence continues at coordinate 774,619 of NZ_CP065054.1, read as the reverse complement.
CCTGCCCTTGTTGCAGGTGTTCCAAGCCCTTTTCTTTCCACTTCTACACCTTTTTCAAGTGCGTCATTTCCTGCAATCTCCATAGACTTTAGAAGCGTATCTTCAGTAAAGTGTTTCGGAGGTTGGGTAAATTTTTCTTTTATCTCTTTATTTTCAATGCTTAAAACATCACCAACACTTACATCAGGCAGCACAGCATCTTCACTCTTTTTTGATTTGTATTCTTTAAGGTATTTGCTAAAGCCTTCATCCTTAATTACCTTACCTGAACTTGTAAATTCAAAACCGTCAAATGAAGCTACTATCTTTGTTGTATTTTCAATGAGTGGATAGCCTACACTTGCATGGAGCTTATTAGAAATAAGCCTATATACCTTTACTTCACTCTCAGGAATATTTGATAAATCCTCACTTAGCGAGCTTACTGTCGGAATAATAGCGTGATGATCTGTAACCTTTTTAGAATCAAATACTACCTTAATACGCTCTGTATCAAAGTCATTTTTACCCAAAATGTTATTGACCGTACTTACAATCATATCCTCTGTTAAACACCTGCTATCCGTTCTTGGATAGGTGATGAGCTTTTTCTCATAAAGGCTTTGAGCATAATCAAGTGTCTGCTTTGCTGAATATCCAAAATATTTATTGCATTCTCTTTGAAGTGTTGTAAGGTCAAATGGAAGCTCAGGTTTTGTGATTTTCTCTTTTTGAATGACATCAGTTATTTCAATATTATCGCCAACTAAATTGATTAGCTGTTCTGCGGTTATTTCATCATCAATTCTGTCTGTCGATAGTGTAAAGCCGTTCATAGAAAGTTCTACGGTGTAGTATTTTTCTTTCTTGAAATTATTTATTTCATCATCTCTTTTTACAATCATGGCAAGAGTCGGTGTCTGAACTCTGCCAACAGAGTAATTTTGCTTATATAGGCAAGAATAGAGCCTACTGATGTTCATACCGACAAGCCAGTCTGCTACTGCTCTTGCCTGTGCTGATTCAAAGAGATTATCATAGTCCTTTCCATCTTTTAGATTATCAAATCCCTCTTTAATCGCACTATCTTCCATAGATGAAATCCATAGGCGTTTCATTTTCTTTTTGCATTTCGCTTCGTTATATACAAGCCTAAAGATAGCTTCTCCCTCACGCCCTGCGTCGCAGGCATTGATAACCATATCAATCTCTTTATCATTCATCAGCTTTTTAAGAGTGTTAAACTGCTTCTTGGTTGACTTTGCAACTTCATACATATATTCTCTTGGAATAATCGGCAAGTCCGCCATATTCCATTTAGCATACTTTTCATCATAAGAATCGGGATTTGCCATTTGAATTAAATGACCAACGCACCAGCTTACCCTATATCCGTTTCCCTCATAATATCCGTCTTTCTTTTTATTTGCTCCAATAACCTTTGCAATGGAGATTGCAACACTTGGTTTTTCTGCAATGACTAACTTCATCCGTATTTTCCTCCTGTTATAAATCAAAATAGGGCGAAAGATATTACTCTCCCGCCCCAACTTTGCACCCAAAATCATATGTTTTTAGGTGCGTTTATTCCTCATCTTCTACTTCATCTGCATCATTTGTTTCTTCTTCACTTTCTGCTTCAGAAAAGAAATCATCATCTTCCTCCTCTAAGGCTTCAAGCTCCTTATCTTCTTTCTTTTTTACAACCTTAAAGTAGTAGCCTGCTCCTAACGCACCACCTACTACAAGAAGCAGAATAATGTATGTCCCTAAACTGCTCTTTTCCTCTTTTTTCTCAGGCTTTACTTCTTCTTTGACAGGTTCTTCTTTTACTACTTCCTGCTTTGGTGCTTCTTTTTTCTCTACCATATTCAGTAAATCATCTTCAGATACTTCTGTAAGAAGCATTACATTCTCACTACCCTCATCATGATTGATGATAAGATGAAAAGTCTTACCGTTTTTTGTTTGAAAGGTAATAAACTGCCTTGCATCTGCTGAATACTGATCCGTTTCTTTGTTATCACTGCTATCTCCATGATGAATTGGATAGTCCTTGTTTGCATTATCCTTATTTTCTGTAACGGATGCTCTTGCCTTTGATGGAGCTGAAGCCACTCCCTTATTGGTATTTACATTAGTGCTTGCAGAGTCCATAGATGAATCCTGACCACTATTATTAGCAGGTGCTTTTGCTGTCAGCTTATTGGGATAACGAACTTCCTTTTCTTTCTCCTTTACTTCTGTTTTACCTGTATCTTTTGTAGTATTGCCGGAGCTTACTGTATCAGATGAGCCTTTACCGGAACTACTTATAGAAGTTTGTGGTGTTTGAGAAGAAATACCTGAGCTTGTCTTAATACCAGAAATAGGACTAATCGGTGTAATTGACTGCGGTGTTACAGGAGCTTTATTTGTTTCCACAGCCTTTTTCTCAAGCTCTTTAACCTTTTCAGATAGCTTATCTATTTCCTTTTTCATATCTTCTGATAAGTCTTTGTTTCCCTTATCTTTCTTCATTTTTTCTTTCAGACTTTCAATCTCATCTTCAAGGTCTTTGATTTTTTCTTTCTGCTTATTACTCAACTTATCCTTGTCTTTAAGCTCACTATTTAACTTATCAAATTTTTCCTGAAGCTCTTTAGCCTCTTTTTCCATCTTAGAAATATCGTCTTTAGAAAGCTCTGTCTGTGTGCCTTTATCCTCCGTTTTTGTAGCTTCTGTTTGCGTGCTTTCGTCCTGCTTTGGTTTTTCTTCTTCCGTTTGCGTTTCCTTATCCTTAACCTCAGTCTTTGCTACCTTACGGATAATTTCATCATTTCCATCTCCCTTTACTTCATAAAACAGGAATTCATCAATAAATTTCATATCATCAGGGAGCATTGGAAGATCGCCACTATCAAGAAGCTGTCCTTTCTCTGCCTTAATCTTTTCTTCCTTAAATACCTTTTCATCTTCAAAGATATACTTTACATTTACTTCAACTTCCGTTTGGACAGCTTCGTTTTTTGTAGGAGCGTCAGAGCTTTTCTCCTTGGCGTAAACAACCGTCCAAAGTCCTAAAATGCAGCTAATACTTACAATTACTGCAAGTGCTGCTGTCCAAAATTTATTATTCTTTTTCAAACTGGTTTTCATTTGTCCTCTCCTTTTTCAGTTCTGCTTTTTCTCTGTTTACCTTTGCCATCAAATCACTGATTGTGATGTTGTTCTTTCTGCAAATGGCAATGATTTCTTCATTTTCAAGTTCTTCTTCACGAATAAATAAAGGCTCCAATTCTTCATCAATCAGAGCCTTTTTATCCTTTAACTTTTTTATTCTATTTTTTACTGCTGTCAGTTCTTTTTTCACATTGTTCCCTCCTTATCTGTTTACATTTGGTGGAAAACCAAAGCCTACCGGATGGTGTTTACAAAAAGTCGCAATCCAATCATCTAAAGTAGTTACTCTTATATAACCGATATTATCAATAACCTTGCCGTCTCCGATATAGATTCCGACATGACCATAGGTAAGTCCTGCTGTGCTTCCGCTACTGCTGCTTTCTACCGCTACAAGCATTCCTACCTTGAGCTTTGACCTATCGGATGTAAAGGTATAGTTTCGATACATATCATTAGCATTTCCTCCGATATATCCAAGTCCCGCATTTTGGTAAACTTGCGATACCCACATGGCACACCAGCCTGCACCCGGAGATGGAGTGATATATGCAGCATTAACAATCTTCTTTTGTACTTCCGAAGATGCCTCATACTCTTTCCCACCACCTACACCGCCATTAGAGCTAATAAGGTCGGTATTTCCAAAGGCTTCTCCCATATTTCCTTGTGCAAGGAATAAGGCTTCATAATGCTTTAGATTATCTGGATAGTTTGCAAAGACCTGTCGGATAATGCTATCCATCTCTTTTTTATGAAGCGTTACAATGAGTTTTTTGTACTCATAGGGTTCCTCGTGGCTTTCGGTATATTCATTGCCATCTTCATCGGTATAGGTTTCTGTAACTGTCCTGTATCTGATTTCAATTTCTTCCCTGTATTCAAGGTCATACATGGACTCAAACAATTCTTTTAATATGGATTCTACTTCCGATACATTCTTTACCTCTCCGCATCTTGATGTAATGTAGGATAAAAGCTCATGGACATTATGACCGATGTACTCTGTGTTATTTAAGATGTATTCATCATATCCGGGATAATTTTCTTCTACATGATCAACCTCACTTTGAAGCTCACTCTCCATAGCAGAAAACTTCTGATTGATTTCACTTAGGACATTTGGCTTTGATAAATAGCTTGTTGTAAGGACAGAGCTTGTTGAGTTCATAAAGCCTGTCATGCTTGTTCCTGCAAAGTTAATCACAAAAGTTCCCAAGATAATGATACCTATGAAGATAAGCATAAGTCCTTTTGCTTTTCGGATAATCATATCCTTTGAGCCTTTAAGCGTTCCAATTAGACCTTCTTTGATTCGATCTCTAAGTCTTGACTTATTCTCACGAGAAATCGCTGCCTTTACCTGATTTTTCTTTTGAAATCTTTTATAGACACTTGCTCTTTTATACTCATCTGTCTTTTTCAGTTCCTCTTTGGCATCACGAAACTCTAACTTTGATTTACGCTTTCTGATTTTATAGTCCTTATTTGTAAGGTCATATCCTTTTTTAGCTCTTTTCTTATCTGAGTATCTCTTAATACCATGAATGAGCTTGGAACTTGCGTCCGCCGTCTTTTCTCCTGCTTCTACGCCTTTATTTTCATCGCTTCCATGAGATAAATAATCTCTTACGGTTTCACTTCCTTTAGCAAGTCCTGACAGGGCAGATACTTTTACCATATCTTTCTTCAGCTTTTTCTTTTGATCTTTCGATAGGCTAATATTTTCTTTTTCACTTACAGCATCCTTCCCTGCCTTGTTGCCCTCAGATTTATTTTCCTTTGGCACATCATCTTTTTTCCTTGTATAGAGGCTTTCGGAATAGTTTTTCCTCTTATACATACTCTTTTGAGCCTTATGATTTTTAGAGGAACTTCCAATAAACTCATCTTTTTTATGAAGATTGTCATCTACATCATAGGTCGACTCAAAGTAGTCGCTGTCCCTAAAATCATTATCGTATCTGTCTATGATTCCATCATTATCAAGGTCTTGTCCTAAAGAATCATAGATTTTTCCGTTCTTTACCTCAGTATCATAGTCAGCCTTTCCTGCTTCATTTACACTTCCCTTATCAGAAGCTCTATACTTTGCATTTCTTTTGGAAGTCCCCTCTATTTTCTCATTATCAGAGCTTACCTTACTTATCTTTTCATGTACTTTATCCTGAAATCTTTCTTTATCATGGACGATTTTCCCTCTGTAATCATCGCTGTGCTTTAGCTTACTTTCTTCAGGTATAGAGCTTGTTTCATCTTTTAACATCTCCCTTTCAAGACTTGCCTTATGCCTTTCTCTAAAATCTTTTTTCAGCTTCCCATCCATAAGCTACCTCACTTCTTCAGGCTTGGTAGTCATCTTCTGATAAAGAATTGTGTCTTTCGGAAACTTATCAAGGAAAGGCACAATGGTATTTCCAAAGAAAAGTAATCCCTCGCCCTCATTGGAGTTGGTTACATACCGAAGCTGTGGAAGTGAGATTTTAAGTTTTCTTGCAAGTATTTCCCTATCTCCCGAAGCCTGATTTAGCATTAAGACAAAGTCCGTATTATCAAAGATGTTTTCTATCTCCTTACTCATAAGTAGGTCTTTGACATTTTGCGTAATACCTGTTGGGATACCTCCCCATTTTCTGAAACGCTTCCATATCTCAACCGAGTATGAAGCTGTCTGCTCATCTTTTAATAGCAAGTGAAACTCATCTATATAGTACCTTGTAGCCTTGTTTCCTCTGTTTTGCGATACCTTATTCCACACCTGATCCTGAATGACAAGCATACCGATTTTTTTAAGCTGGCTTCCAAGCTCTTTAATATCAAAGCACAGCAGCTTCTTATTTAAGTCCACATTTGACCTGTGATTAAAGACATTAAGAGAACCTGATACATATATTTCCATCTCCGTTGCCAGCTTCTTACCAACCTTTTCTTCCTGCCCTTTTAACATATCGTATAGGTCTTGAAGAATCGGCATATTACAAGGCTCTGGCTCTTCAAAATACTTTTCATAAATTTTAGGAAGGCATCTATCTATAACCGACTTTTCTTCTGCTGTAAGTCCACTTCCTCCAACTACAAGTTCAAGCATGGACATAATGAAATTTGCCTTGTCTTTAAGAGGTGCATCTCCATCGCCATAGTTCATGTTTATATCAAGGGGATTTAAGTAGTCTTTTGACTTACTGCTGACCTTTATCACTTCTCCCTTAAACTGTCTTACAAGGTTTCCATACTCTCCCTCCGGATCGCAAATAATCACATCATCGTCCGTTACTAAAATCGCATTTGCCATCTCCCTTTTAGCACTAAAGGATTTACCACTTCCGGGAGTCCCTAAAATTAAGCCGTTTGGGTTCTTTAATTTCTTCCTGTCCGCCATAATCAGGTTATGACTTAAAGCATTTAGTCCATAGTACAGACTGTTACTTGAGTTGATAAAAAGTTCCTCTGTGGTAAATGGCATAAAGACTGCTGTTGATGATGAGGTTAGCCCTCTATCTATTTCAATCTTGTTTACCCCAAGAGGCAGCACGCTCACTAAGCCTTGTTCCTGCGTATGGTCAAGTCTTTTCAATTTACAGTTATGCTTGTTTGCAATGGAGCTTATCTGAGCTATGGTGTTATCGAGCTTTTGCACTGTCCTTGCAAAATTCATAAAGACAATACTTACAACAAACATACGCTCATCTCTTGTCTGTAAATCTTTTAAAAGACTTTTTACATCTTCTCCGTAAGTAATTAAATCACTTGGAAGAATGTCCATGTCATAGCCTGACCTTACAGCTTTCTTGTTTTCCTCAATTCGCATCTTATCAATATCGGTGTTTTTTCGTTTTACCATCTTGATGGCTTCTGACTGATCAATCGCCTTAATATGAAAAGATATATTGATGTTATCATCAATATCCAAAAACTCTGATAGCATACGGTCTGAAAGCTCACTTGCAAGGATTTGAAAATGACTTGTTGCTCCGATAAACTTCCCAAACTTAAAATACCTTGAAGGTATAAAGTTAAATTCATCAGGCACGATATATGTCTTGGTACTCTCCTTTTTCTTCAGGTCTTTGTAGGAAAACTCAAAGGTCTTATTCGGATTTAATATATCGTGAAGTATCTTTAGCCTTTCCTCTCCTGTAAGGCTTTCAGCTCTTACCCCCATGCTTTTGAGATTAGATAGTATATCTATCTCCAGTCTTTCAAGTTTTGATGTAGCCTGCTCTAAATTATCAGCTTCTACTGTAAAGGTTACATACTTTGATTTTTTCAGTCCGTTATTTCCCTTTACAATCTGACTTTTTAGCATCTCTCTAAACTCAAGTCGTATATCATCAAAACCGTCCCCTTTATCCGGTATCTGAATTGCCGATTTCATTTCTTCGTTTCGTCCAAGCTGATTGATGTAGGAAAACTCAATCGCTATGCTTGGATCAAAGGAATTTAGAAAGTTTGCAAACTGATTAAAAATCAAATCCCTATCTTCATCTAAAGCAAGCTGATAGTTAATGTCCTGAAAGGCTATGCTTTTACTGAAGTGCTTTTCATCGAGCTGGCATATCCCACTTTTTAAGAGTCTGAGATAGGGAATGGTATCTTCTACCGTATATCTTTTCTGTTCTTTCTTAAAGATAAGATCAAGGATTCCTCCCTTGTCTTTTTTTGACTTAATATTACTTTTCTTTAAGTCCTGTTTTTGATTTCTTAACGCCTTTTTGTTTTCTTCTAACTTTAGTTGCTGAATTTTTCTGTTCTTGTTCAAGGTAAACCTCCTTTCTCACTCTCTTTGCCGGCTGATAAAACTTATGAAGATAGACATGCTTAAAATATTTCTCAAAGGTCAGTCCATCCTTTTCAAAAAGTGTGATGAAAAAGATTGGAAGTGTGGACACAATCAGAAATATGACAGCTATATCGTTTGGTACTACCTTTCTCATAAATAAATAGACCGGTATTCCAACAAGTCCTGCAATGGTAAATCCTATGAGCTGCCTTTTCGTTAAGTTAAATGCTACCTTTGTCTTAACCTTCTTTAAGTCCTTTGGGATTGGTACATACGCCATAGCTTACCTCCCATATTCCTTGTCCTTTGACAGCTCCTCAAAGTGTTCATATACAGAGCCGATTTCTTCCTGAATAATTGCAAGCTGTTCATCTGTATTTTTGTTATATCTTTGCTGCATCAAGCAAAAATCATTGTGGCAGCGACCAATGTCCTGTGTCCTTTCTTCCAATTCTTCTACCTTGTTATGAAGTCTGATTCTATCAATTACCTCCATAATGCCTGCTCCAATTACTACTGCTGTAAATACTGTTTTTCTTTTATTCATACTATCTTTCCTTTCTTTTTTAGTGTGCATTTAATACGCTTTTGGCCAGTGTTCCGCTCTTTAGCATCATTAACCCCAGCAAAACCGCATAGCCAAGTATCGTCATGATGCTTGTGTGTATATCTGTTATTTCAATCGTCTTAACTAATACTGCGTAAATTCCAAGACAAACCATTAAAAAGAGTCCTTGTAGTCCAAGTGCAAATAATCCTTTGATGTAATTTGTTCCAATCTGCCCCCATTCTTTGTTTCCCATTGTGGCAAATGGAATGGCTGAAATCGATGAGTAAACATAAATCTCAAACATCCTTCCGTAAACCACAAGCATAATTACTATGGAAATTGCCTGTATGGCAACCTTAATGAGCGAGGTTTCAAAGAGAATCATGACAAGCTCTCCAAGTCCCTTTTCTTTTAGGGTATCCATCATCGCCACTATCTGATCTCCGGAAACGGTGGCAGAGGTGTTTATCACCCCTGCCGCCTTATTTACCATATGCTGTGCCACATCAAAAACCGCCATTGAAAACTCAAAGGCATGAGATACTAACCATACAGCAATCCACATCTTGATGATGTACTTGAAAAATTCAAAGGTATCCGTATTATCATGTAGGTTATTTTTCTGTATAACCATATTGATAAGCTCGATACAAAGAACTGCTGTGATGATTAGTCCCGCTATGGGAATAATGACCGAATCGTTAATGCTCTTGATAAAAGCAAATACATCTCCGTTCCACCCCATAGGCGTTTTACCTACATCTGTTGCAACTGCACCAACCTTGTCGTTGATGTCAAGAAACATGGACTCTAAGTTTGCTTGGATACCCCCCAGTAGAAGCTCTTTAAAGAATTCTTCTATCTTGTCGAATATTCCAAACATCTAAGCTCTCCTTTTCTTATTACTTGAGTACATTTGCAAGAAGCGGAATCAGCTTAAGTCCGATAAGGACAATGCCTCCTCCCGCCATCAATTGCTTGATCCCTTGGCTCTTGGCTCCGGGATTGTCATTACCATATCCCTCCATAAGGTTAATGACACCCCATGCTCCAAGTCCTGCTCCTACTGCCATAACCAAAATCTTTAATACATTTACTGCCTGTGCGAAAAATTCCATAATTTATTCCTCCTCATTTTCTTCTTTCTTTTCAATCTTGTTGTATGACTTCACTACAAAATTTTTGTAAGTCTTTCCCTCTTTTTCACGCTTCTTAAAGTAGCCGAATACATGAATCAGATTGCCTTTTTCAAAGTCCTTTGCTTTCTCTGCTTTTTCTCCGTAGGCTGCACAATTGATATATTCCTTTCCTTTTCCATACTTTTTTACAAGCGTAAAGTTTACAACTTCTACTTCTTCGCCCTCTTTTTCAAAACTTGAGAAAGTAGGCTCTGCCACTAAATTGGCGTTGATGTTAATCATTTCTTGTTTCATTAAAAATTTCTCCTTTTCATTTCAATAAAAAAAGCGACCGGAAGTATTACTTTTCCAATCGCTATACTCATACTATTTAGTTTTTTACTCAGTGGGACTTCTGATCCTTATCATCTTGCCTCCTTACTTTTGCATAAAAAAGCAGCAAATCTATTTTGTAGACTTACTGCATTCTTGTAATAACTGTTTCCCTATTCAGTTTTGCTTTTCCTTTCCGTTTCATGTAGCTTTCTATATCAAATAAATTTTTCTTATCATAGTCCTCAAGCAGCTTATAGTTCTTGTGCTTTGTAATATCGTACTTATCTGAAAGAAAAGGTCTGACACCTCTAAGCTGAAAGATACATTTTCCACCATCCATAACCGTAATCTCATCCTGACTCATCAGCTCTTTGCCTGTTTTTTGATAGTTAAGTCCAAAGCTCTTTTGATTGCTCCTTGTTTCCGATGTATTGTAAAGGTCGATAGTTTCTTTACCAAGTGTTTCAGAAAGTTCTTTTAATGTAGTCTTTTCCTTACCTCCAAGAAACAAGGTACTATCACAGTTACCTACGATTGTATCAGCGTTGTCTTTGTAGATTGCCTTTAGTTGTGATTGTGCTTGCAAAATGATGCTTGCTGAAATTTCTCTGGAACGGATTGTCGCTATGAGCTTCTCAAACTTTGGAATTAAGCCGAATAGCGATAGGTAAGCCTCTGGTGTTGCCACCTCGGGCTTTTCCCCCGCTCCACACCGTGCGTGATAGTTTCCCATCACACGGCGTTCCACCGACTAAATCTTACTTTTTAGTGCCTATATAGTCCTCGAATTGTATCATTTCTAGCTCCCTGTGTTCACGAAGCTTATTGATTTTATCTTGCATTTCTTTGGTCAATGGTAGGTTTTTGAGTAGCTTACTTACTTTATTGCTATTTTCTTCTCCTACCAAATCCGATACTTCTTTTGAGAGAATAATTAAATTCCTGTAAGTATCGTTTCTTTCTCCTTTGCAAGGCTTAATGTGTTCACACATCATATCCGAAACAGTTAGGGCATTATGCGTAACCGCACATTTTCCCTTTTGTGCTATATACCTTGAAAGAGCGTTATCTGCCATCTCCAATGTAGGATAGAGATGAGCATTTTCCATCAGATATTTCATAACTTCAAAACTGATACAGTTTTCAGCGTCTGAGTATTTCCTCACATATTTGTTGACCTCACGCCTTTTATACTTTGGGTATTCGTATGCTACATATCCGACAGGAACAATCATACGACCATTTATCCATCGACATTGTTTAGACTTTCCGTATTTTTCCAAGATGTATTTGCTTGTCATTTCGCCTTGTTTCTCTATGGGAAAGCATCGTCTGTTATGATTCATTCCGTTGCTTTTCCCTGTAACCTTAAAGGCTATTTCCGCAAAATCAGCTGACACAAGCGTTGCCATACAGTAATAATTGTGCATTCCCATTACCATAGCATTGTAAAGACTTATATTTTTATCTAATTCACTTTGTTTGCTTGGGTTTTTAATATCTTTCCAAACAGAACCCAGTTTACTGATAACCTTTGCTTTACTCTTATCTGCCATATGGGAACGAATAATCCATTTATTCCCTTTTGGTACTACCTTGAATTTTATTCCAAGAAAAGTCGTGTAGTTCTTTCTAAGGTTGGTAATTCCTGATTTTTCATCACTTGTCTGCAAATGCAGATTTTCAGCCAACCATAGCTTCGTAGCCTTCATTACCTTGACAGCTGTCGCATAATCTCTGCAAAAAATCTTGAAGTCATCTGCATATCTAGTAATATACATTTCTTTCAATCCTGTTTTTGCTCTGAGCTTGTTCCATTTCTGCGTTCGGTCTATTGTGAGTATGTTTCCCTCGTTATCAACCTTTGTAAACTCGTAGCCTGTACTTCCCTCTTTGATTTTGAACATTTCCCACTGATTAGCAACCCACCAGTCCAGTTCATTCAGCACTACATTAGCTAGTAGCGGAGATAAAATACCACCTTGAGGTGTACCTGTTTCTGGTGTGATGACGATATCTTTGAACAGAATATCCGCTTTTAACATTTGCTTGATTATCATAATCAGCTTTCGGTCCTGTACTCCCAATCCCCATAACTGACGGATAAGTTTTGAGTGGTCAATATTATCAAAGAATCCTGTAATGTCTACATCTACAACAAAGTGCAGATTTTGTAACTGTGCCATTTTATAGCACTGTGCTATTGCGTTTTGCGTAGACCTATATGGTCTGAAACCATTATTTCGTTCATGAAATTTAGCTTCACAGATTGGCTCTAGTACCTGTAAGACACACTGTTGTATTAGCCTGTCCCAAATGCTCGGAATACCAAGAGGTCTTGTTTTTCCGTTATCTTTCGGAATTTCTACTCGTCTGACATTCTTTGGTTGATAGTAGTTCAACTTGTTTCTGATGGTTTTTATGACCATTTCGATAGGTAATTTCTGTATTTCTACAATCGTTTTACCATCTGTACCTGGAGTTTTACTCCCGTTATTTTTGCAGATATTTCGATATGCAAGTATGATGTTTTGGTCAGAGACAATCATTGGCATGAGCCTATCAAATCTCTTACCGTTTAGGCTCTCTTCATAAAGCTGATATCCTATTTCTTTAGCGTCATACCTTTCTGCATTTCGTTCTGCTTTATTTACAATTCGTTTTGCCATAGTAACCAACTCCTTAGCGGAGAATGATTTTTTCTTAGTCGCACCACGACAGCTATGAAAATCTCCTTTTGGTGATTACTATATAGACATGAAAGAAAGTTTAGTATCGGCTTGTGGCTATCCCTCCACCGCTTATTATCATGGTTTCAACGGTACTGTGCCACTACTCTCACAACCACCAATGCACTTATTGTAGAAAAGGTTCTTTCAGCCTTTTCATTTTCGATACAACTACGGTACTTTGTCGCTGATACAGTCAGCTCCCGTATTGGTTGCTTTCCACGTTCCACATAACTTAGGATTGTTACCACTTAGGTCATTCCTTTAGCCCTGCAAGTATTATCTTCAAGAGTTTTCTCAAGATACCTGTGTCCTGTTAACACAGAGGGTATGTCATACTAACAACTTTTACTCTACCCCACTTGCGTACCCATTGGTACACTGGCATTTCTACCAGCCATTCGTTTAGAGCCGTACATTCGGAATTTTGTCAGACCACTTATTTGGTCATTCTAACCATATGATAACCCCGCCCGCACTGTCACACACAACACCTACCTCTAGGTATCTTTCCTAGTATTTCTACTTTAGGGTGTGCTTCGCACGACTTCTCCGAGCTTATAACCTTAGTCGTCTGTATCCGACCAACGCTATTCGGAGTATTAGCGAATCCCCTTCAGGGCGTTACCCCTTCATTTGAGATTTCAGTTATGCAGTTCTCTAAAACCACATTATTAAATTATTTGTGACTTTAGGCTACGCTTTTGTCGGTTATTCCTACCGCTTTGGGCGTAGAACGTGTCACACTATTTGCAAACTCATCAAGTAAGCATCTTACATGAACAGGAAGCCTGCCACCATACACATCATCAGCCTTATCGCAAAGTAGATTAAATAACTGTGAATACATAATAGACACTACAAAGTTAAAGGTGTCATCTATATCAGAGATAATAACAAAGAGTGCTGTCTTTCTATCTCCCAGTGTATCAAGCTCAAGTTCATCTTCTTTCATCAAGTCCCGTAGTTCCTGAATATCAAATGGAGCAAGCCTTGCACCACAAGATATAAGAATAGATTTTGCTGTCTTTCCCGCAGCCAATTTATATTTTTTATATTGCTTGACCGCAAAGTGCGTAGGCTCCTTTTTCTCAAGTGCTTCAAAGAGTCTGTCTATCGGATTCATATAGGTTTCGTCATCTTCTCTTACTTCTGAAGCGTCTATCATATCAAGGAGCGTTGCAAAGTTCTTTTCTTCTCTTGGAGCTTCATAGAAGATATATCCGATAAGTGCTGTGTAGTAGAGTTTTTCCGCTTTGACCCAAAAATCTTCACCCGCTTTTTCTCCCTCACCTTTTGTATTTGCAATGATTGTCTGCACTAATTTGAGTATATCTTTCTCAGAACGGATATAGGCAAAGGGATTGTATTTCATGGATTTTTTGAAGTTTATGGTATTTAGAATTTTTATCTCATATCCATTGTCTTCAAGCATCTTGCCACATTCAATGACTATCGTTCCTTTCGGATCGGTTATACAATATGACGAGTGCATCTGCATAAGGTTAGGTTTGACATAAAATCTTGTCTTACCACTTCCTGATCCACCGATTACAAGTACATTCTTGTTACGAGCATACTTTGGATTAGCCGGTCTACCATTCATAGTTAGGCGTTCTGTCTGGGTAAGCAAGATATTGTTTTGAAACTTTTCATCCATGTATGGCTCAATATCTTTCTTATTTCCCCATCTTGCTGAGCCATACTCTTTTCCCTGTCTAAACTTTTTAGCATTTTTCCCTTTGGTATAGACAATAAATTTAATCAGTACAGCCACTCCGACTCCTATGATTACATCCACCGGATGAATACTTGGAAGAAAACTCATGGTATTAAGCTCTAATATTCCCTGAAAGATTTTATCTATGACATCACCACCGGTATAGCTTCTCACATGATGGGCAAAGATGTTTCCTAAATAGAAAAATGCAAGATGGGGAATGTTTTGCTTTACAAACTTTGCCTTATCCTGCACCTTAAATAAGCCTTTGATGTCCTTTAATATTTTATCTATCATAGGCTCTGCTCCTTTTGTTTATTCTTGATTTTATCTTTGGAAACAGAGTTCTTAGCCATTTCCTTAAACTTCTCAATATTCTTGTGAATAGATTCTTTCCTTTCCGTTTTCTTTTCAGACTGTGCTAATGCGTGCTTAAAGGCTCTATCCATAACCTTCATATCTTTGGCTTGAAAGAATACAGAGTATTTTCCTGTTTCCTTATCCTTCATCACTGAAAACTTAACACCATACCGATTAAGTTCTCTTTTCAGTTCCTTAAGCTCCGCTTCTTCAACCGGAATTTCTTCAAGCTGACCTTTCTTTACCATATCCTTGAGCTTTACTTCACTACCTTCAGCTTTAACTAATTTCCCTAAACTGCCATGTTGTTTTGATCGCTGATGTAATTTATTGATATGATTTAATATCTCTTGATATGTTGCTTTAAATACATTTATTTCAATACTTATTACTCTATTTGCAATTTCTTCATTTATCATTAAAGTCCTCCTTCCCTCATGTCATAACTAACAAGTGCTGTATAATAGGCATCCATATTGCTTGGTGCATTATATGCCGCCGTTAAAATAAATGCCCTGACATTTCTTATTTTAGCTTCATTCTCTGATAAAGCATTTACGAGATACTCCATGTGCGATGAATCTAAACTTCTAAATCTCTCTTGAACTATATATGCAGGTAATTTTGTTTGATTGATAGTAACTGTATCATCTGCATTTAATATCATTACATCGGCTAAAACTCTAATAATTTCATCGTATGTTTTTGCAATAATCTTATTTCCTAATTCCATGTGTTCGTTATACCCTGTACTTTCTCTAAGTTCTTCTAAACAGGATTTATATGATTTTATTTTTTTAGTCCCTCCCTCCAATCCGTCCCTCATATACAAGTCCTCATATTTATGGATGGGTAGGTGGGAGGAATTCTCTGATGAAATATATGAAGTATTCTCTGATGAATTATTTGTAGTAATCTCTGGTAATGGTTCATGCAAGCTGCCATAATGCATTGGTGGATTTTCATCAAATGCATCAATGCTATATGCGTCATTGCATTGGTGGATTTTGCACTCTTCCATTGGGGCATTTTGCCCTAATGCATTGTGCATAGCGTTTTGACTTTCTTTCTCTAAAATTTTTCTTTCATGCTCCAGTTTTTTCCTGTTAAATTCAAGATATAATTCTTCTAATCTTTCATCATTTATCGTATACCATTTTGTTTTATCTCTTGGATCTTTATTATAGTTTCCTACCAAAAGATAACCCGCCTTTTCGAGCTTAGCAAAAGTTCTTTTTACTGTATCAACACTCATATAGTCGAAGTCTTTTTCTTGCCATGCCCTTATAGAATTGTATGTCCAATATTTCCCGTCATGATAGTTTTTACCGTACTTCTTATTTATCTCAATCCAATAATTTATTTGTTGCAATATTAAGGCTTCATTTAACCCTAGCGCTCTTGCCAATGCTTTATTTGCAACAATAGGCTGTTCATCAAATAAATACATACTCACATCGTCCCCTCCTTTCTTTTCAATTTTTGGCATGAAAAAAGACGATAGTATTTTTCTCTATCGCCTCAATAGTTTCTTTATATTTCTTTCAATCTATCTCTTGCAAATTCAATATATGCTGTAATCCATAATGCTATTTTAGGTAGTCCATAAGGACTTATCAAAAATGCTATTATCAATGCCTGAATAAAGGTAGTTGTATCTTTTTGTATAAGTGCTGCAATCGAACCTAACACCACTAAGAATGATAATATCCCTAAAATCATTCCACTAACACTAATTATGAATTTTAGAAAAGAAATTAGTATTGATAGAAGTAATATTATTGGAAACAAGATTATTTTTAATATCCACCTCATATAATACCCCTCCCTTCTCTTAAATCATTTTAAAGTGCATTAACGCATCCATAATAGCATCTTCTTTTTCCGGTGTACATTGTGGAATAACTTGTTTTTCTTTTTTTGACTTATTATAATTTTCTCTCAACTCTATTCCACATTTCTTTTTAATCTGGGCAATATAGAGTGCTGAAACTTTCAAACCAAATTTTTCTAATATATATTCCTTAATCTGAGCATAAGTAGCTTTGCTCTCCGCACTTGTCAAATCAAGTTCATCCAGCTCTACTTCAACACTTATATGCTTATCGACATTAAGTTTGGACAATAATGCTACCGTCTCCACATGATGTGTCATTGGAAACAAGTCTACTGGCTGCACTTTCTGGAGTTTATAGCCGAGTTCCTCGTAGCGCTTGATGTCACGCGCCATGGTGGCGGGGTTGCAGGATATATAGGTTATTTTGTCAGGCTGCATTGCTGCACTGGCCTTGATAAAGCTCTCAGTTAGTCCCTTTCGTGGGGGGTCTACGATGATAACTGTTGGCTTTATGCCCTCCTGACACCAGTTTGCCATCGCATTTTCAGCGCTGTCAGCGACATAGTAGGCATTGGTAATACCGTTTAGCGCTGCATTTTTCTCGGCATCACGCACTGCTGCTTCGATCACTTCGACACCGTATACTGCTTTGACTTCTTTAGCAAAGGATAGCCCGATGGTTCCAATGCCTGAATAGGCATCAATCACCACATCGTCAGCGGTCAATTCAGAAAAATCAATAGCTGTTTGATAGAGCTTTTCAGCCATTGTTGTATTGACCTGATAGAAGGACTGAGCAGAAATACAGTATTGATTGCCCAGGATCGTATCTGTGATTGTCTCTTTTCCATAGAGTCTTGTAAACGCCTTACCAAAGATAACATTAGTAGGCTTGTCATTGATATTTTGCAGGATAGAAGTAATCGCTGGAAATTCTGCGACGAGGCTGTCAATCATCTGGTTGATACGAAAGATTTTAGGTCGTGTTGTCACTAAAACCAGCATGATTTCTCCTGAATAATGCCCACGACGAACCACAAGATGACGAATCAGGCCTGACTGCTCTTTTTCGTCATAGGGCTTGATGTCAAAACGGCGCAAAAGGTCGCGTGTAAAGGCGATCAAGCGATCAATTTCTTTATCCTGAATGTAAAAATCAGAAATCGGTACTAGCTCATGAGAATGCTTACGGAAAAAACCAGTCTCTAGCTGACCATTGACACGACGAACAGGAACCTGGGCTTTATTTCGATAAGCATAAGGATATTCCATACCAATTGTTTCTTTGACCTCAACATTGCTAATCCCTGCAATCTTATAGAGACTATCCTGAACCTGCTTTTGCTTAAAGAGCAGCTGCTGCGGATAAAGCAAGTGCCCCAAATCAGCAATACCTGTGCGCAGATAGGTCACATCAAGTTTTTCTTGACGCACCGGTGAGGTTGTTAGATAGGCCTCTACCTTGCCAAAGCCACTGTTTTTATTGACCTTTAGGACACGCATCTGAATGATTTCACCTGGAAGAGCATTTTCAACAAAGAAAACAAAGCCCTCATGCTTAGCGATTCCTAAGCCATCATGGCTTAAATCAGAAATTTCCACCTGAACAATATCGTTTTTACTTAACATTTACTTTCCTTTTCTTTTACTACACTAATCACTCAAAAAAGAAGAGCAACCATCGTTACCCTTCATTATAGCATATCTTAGCGTAATCCCAGCTTAGATAATCGATTTTGATACTTAGCAAAATCAATAAAGAGAGCCTGACCACCATACATGTCATATTCATCAATCCAATCCCCATTTTCAGGAATCGTCACATGCTCCACACCGTTTTTGCCATTAGTCAAGACGGACACTCCATTTTTAAGGACAAATGGGAAGGAGACATTGGTTGAGGTTAGGGCATAAATCTTACCAATAGCTGCTGAGCCTGTAAAGAGCTTGGTTGGATCCTTGATTTGAGACATGATAGCAGCCATCACCTGCTGCTGACGTACGGTCCGACCAAAATCACCCTCATCGTCCTTTCGGAAGCGAGCATAGTTGAGCAGGGTACGACCATCCATTTTTTGCTCACCAACCGTTATGGTTTGGTTGGGAACCACTCCGTCTTTCATTCGTAAATCATCTGGTACATCAACAGCAGCGACTGCTTCGCCATTTACAGTAGCAAATTTGGCATCAATGGTAACACCATCTGGAAACAGTGTGTCAATAGCCTCAGCAAAGGTTTCAAAGTCAACCATGACATAATATTTAATGTCAATATCAAAATTATGCTTGAGTGTCTGACGCACAAATTCTGCTCCTTGATGATTTTCCTGCTCTCCTAAATTAAAGGAGGCGTTCAATTTTAAATCATAGGAATCCTGATTATTATAGCTATAGCCAGGAATATTAACCAAGGTATCTCTCATGAAGGAGACCATTTTGATTTTATTCTCCTTATTGCCAACATTAACCACCATGATTGTATCTGTTCGAGCATCTGTTGAGCCTTGCGTAATCCTCTGGTCTGAGCCTAGAATTAAAATATTAGTGCCATCGCTAGTATCCTGACCATGAAAGACCTGCGAAACTGCTGGCTTATAATTGGCCTTGTTAGTAGACACGTCCATCATTCCCTTGAAAAACATGAAAGCTATCCCTGCAACAAGCAGCAGCAACAAGAAAAAGAGTACTCTGAAAAAACGTCTCAGACGTCCCTTCTTTTTTTTCCTTCTACCCTTTTTAGGCATAGCCTCAGGCGCAAGCTCCTCATAGATCGCCTGATCTGGGTCATCATAGAAGTCCTGCTGAGGGGCTAGTATTGGCTTTTGCTGATGCCTTTTGCTACGTCTTTCTGATCTCGGATAAAGAGGCAGGCCATTAGGTCCAGCCTGTTGCTCATCACTCATATCATAAGCATCAGCATTATCCTGTGAAGCTTGAGCATAATCGTCACGCCCACCCCTAGTATAATGAGTCAAGGAGCGCTGAGAACGAGAAGGCATAGCCCTTGACTCCATCTTTGACTTTAAAAAGGTAAATTCTCTGCGTTCAGTCTCAGTCAAATAATTTAAATTTCTTAATAAATAAAAATATCGTAATTCTTCGTGGTGGCTTAGACCACCCTTTTGGTATCTCGTCATGCTCTTCCAACTCTTAGTATTCTAATACAATTTCTTCTATTCTTTGTCTAATGATTCTATTATAACCTATATTAACGAGATTGTCCTCTAAAATCGTTAGAATTCAACTTTATTTCATCCTATTATTAGCTTTTCATACCTAATCATTAAGAAAAGCTGGGCTGCGAATAGGAGGCCAAAAGTCTAATCCTCAGCAGTTACGACATATTGGCAATGATTGCTGCAACCTCCTTTGGTGTTCTATGCTCAACATTAATCACTTTGTCTGCCAATCCCTCATACAAGGCCATGCGCTGCTGAAAAATAGCATAGAATTCTGCTTTAGAATGGTTTAAAAACAGTGGTCTTTGGCACAGCCTATCTTTTTTAAGCCTGTCATACAAAACCTCAAAGGAGGCTGTTAAGAGGATATTATGTTTGTGATTTTTTCTGATTAATTCTCGGTTTGCCTTACTAAGGACAACACCTCCACCAGTTGATACGATAGCCTTACTATCAAGTGCCAGCACTTCCTGTAAGGTATCTGACTCAAGCTTTCTAAAGGCTGCTTCACCACGATAGGAAAAAAATGCTGATATGCTCATGCCTATTTTAGCCTCAATAAGCCTATCCATATCCAAAAAATGCTCATCTAATTGGGCTGCAACTGTCGTCTTACCAACTCCCATAAATCCTAATAACAGCTTAGTCATGCCATAACCTCTCTAAATCCTTAAAAAAGTCAGGATAAGAAGTCAGGATAGCTTCTGCTCGCTCTAGGGTGACCTGTTCTTCTTCAACCAGTAGGGCTGCAATAGCTGTCATCATGCCAATTCTATGATCTCCACAGGTACTGACAGCTGCACCATGTAATGGTGTTTTGCCTCTAATCACCATACCGTCCTCTGTCGCCTGAATATCAGCACCCATCTGTCCTAATACATCAGTAACAGCCTGAATGCGGTCAGTTTCCTTGACCCGTAATTCTTGAGCGTTCCTGATATAAGTCGTTCCCTGTGCCTGAGTTGCCAGCAAAGCAATGACAGGCAATTCGTCAATCAAGCGGGGAATCAAGTCACCAGAAATCTCAACACCTTTTAAGCTGGAATAAGAGACCCTTAAGCTAGCAGACTGTATGTCCTTATCAACAGCCTGATAAGAAAGCTGGCCACCCATTTTCTCAATAACCTCCAAAAGACCTGTCCGCGTAGGATTAATCCCTACATTTTCGAGCACAAGATCTGACCCCGGAACAATCAGACCAGCAGCTAGCCAAAAGGCTGCACTAGAGATATCACCAGGAATCTGTAAGATCTGTCCCTGCAAACGCTGCGGTCCTTTGATACTGATTTGCTTTCCAGCTACTGAGAGCTTTCCACCAAATTGTTCAATCATCTCTTCGGTATGATTTCTTGTCAATTCCTTTTCAAGAATAACAGTCTCTCCCTGTGTTTGCAAAGCAGCTAATAAAATAGCAGACTTGACCTGAGCAGACGCCACAGGCAGCTGATAATGGATCGGCCGCAACTCCTGACAGCCCTTTACAATTAGTGGTGGAAGCTCTTTTTCTCCTTGACCAGATAGCTCTGCTCCCATTAGAGACAATGGTATGGTAATACGATCCATAGGACGCCTTGATAGGCTATCATCTCCAAGCAGCTGCACCGAAAAATCCTGTGCTGCTAATAGCCCTGCAAGCAGGCGCATAGAAGTACCTGAATTGCCCATGTCTAGAGGCTTTTGAGCTGGCTTTAGGCCTTTAAAACCTCTTCCTTCAATGATTAAACTATCAGCTGACTCGTAAATGGTGACACCTAGGTCTCGAAAGGCTTGAATAGTGGCTAAAACATCTTGCCCCCTTAAAAGACCATGAATCACCGTTTGCCCCTCTGCTATAGCACCAAAGATGACTGCACGATGGCTAATTGACTTGTCACCTGGTACCCTTAGACGTCCCCTAAGCGCCTTAGCTTTTGTTCTTAATTTCATCACTACTCCTGTCTTTTAGCATACCAGCATCGGCTCAACAAAGCAAATAAAAGAAAATGAAGTAAGGACAAGGGCCCTTACCCCATCAACTAATCACCAAGCACAGTCTTGCTTTTCATTTTAAGATAAGCCACTATTTCTTGGGCGGCGCACCATCATTGCCTAATGTCTTTTTGATGAGAGAAACAACATTACCGCTGCGTCCCTCTAATTTGCCGATGGATAGCTCTTGGTAGGTAGCATTAA
Source organism: Streptococcus equi subsp. zooepidemicus (assembly GCF_015689395.1). Taxonomy (NCBI): domain Bacteria; kingdom Bacillati; phylum Bacillota; class Bacilli; order Lactobacillales; family Streptococcaceae; genus Streptococcus; species Streptococcus equi. The sequence goes on along the minus strand of NZ_CP065054.1, from coordinate 752,697 downwards.
AAACTGCCCCCATAATCAATATCCTTGCCAGGAAAATAAACCACAGCATGATGATAAAAACCATGACCGAACCAAAGGTTTTAATATCGACCATTCGCTCCACATTATGCACCACATAATTACCAACCATATTGCTCAAAAAAATCATGACAAAGGTGGTAAAAAATGTTCCTGGTAAGATATACCTGATTTTCTTGATTTTGATATTTGGCAACAAAAAATAAAGCAACATCAGACCAACAAATATAATCAGTATCGTAACCGGCTGAATCAGGAACAAAAAGAGCGTCGTGATGTTATCATTTAAGTGATAATGCCTATCCAGCACCTGAATCGCTGCCTTAGAAAAGGTTGAAAAAATCAAGGCAAAGGTCAACAAAAACAGGATCAGCAGGCTGGTTAGTAAGCCTACCAAATGACCGAGCAAAAAATCACGATGCTCAGAAGCATCATAGGCCTTATTAAAGGCCTTTTGTAAAGAGGCTAGGCTTCGTGACATTGTCCAAAGTCCTGTCAAGGTAGCTATTCCTAAGACACCTCCTGATGGCTTGGAAAAAATATTAACCACAATAGAGGAGGCAGAGCGATAAATATCCTTAGGCAGCTGTTCCTTCATTAAGCGTAATAAGTCTGAAATATCAATATTTAAATAAGGAAAAATATTAGCCGCAATGACAATGAGTGGAAAGGCTGTCAAAATAAGGTAATAAGCAACTGCGATCGCTGACAAATCCATCTCTGCACTCTGAAAATGGCGCATAAAGGCTTTGATCGGCTCATATTGCCATTTTGATATGACCTTGTCCAAGAATTTCTTTATTGACATTCTAATAAGTTCTTTCTTCGCCCTGACTAGTTAAAATCACTGGACCATCCTTTGTAATCACAAATTGATGCTCATACTGGCAGGACAAGCCACCATCAAGTGTTTTATGGGCCCAGCCTGTTTTCATATCTGTATCAATTTCCCATGTGCCAGTATTGATCATCGGCTCTACGGTGAGCACCATGCCCTCCTTCAGACGTAGTCCTCTTCCTGCTGTACCATAGTTAGGCACCATCGGCTCTTCGTGCATGGTTGGTCCAACACCATGACCAACAAGGTCTCGAACCACACCGTAGCCATGACTTTCAGCATATTGCTGGACTGCTGCACCAATGTCACCAATGCGGTTCCCCACAACTGCCTGCTCGATCCCACGATACATGGCTTCCTTGGTCACGTCCATCAGCCTTTTGACCTCATCAGACGGTGTACCTACAGCATAAGCCCAGCAGGAATCAGCCAAACCACCTGTATAAGATTCTGTCCACTTCTTCATTTCTGCCACATTATCAAAATCCAAGGCCGCTACATCAACGACAGCCTTATCAAGTGGCTCACTTAGCACCATATCTACCTTAAGCAAATCCCCTTCCTGTAGAATATAATGGCGCGGAAAAGCATGTGCAACCTCATCATTTAGCCCGCAGCAGGTAGCATAAGGATAATCCATCAATTGACCATCAACACCGATCTGTAAAGGAAGCACATTGTCTTCCTTGCAGCGCCTGCGCACATATTCTTCGACCTCCCACATGTCAACCCCAGGCTTAATGATCTGTCTGAGGCCAATGTGAATTCCAGCAAGAAAGTCTCCTGCTCTATCCATAGCTTCTATTTCACGCGCAGATTTTAATGTTATCATTGTTTTTGTTTCTCCTCTAATTAAGCTTAGTTGTAATAATGGCTTTAGCAATCACCTGATCATCAACCATGACCTCCATATCAAGTGTACTGCTTCTTCTATTTTCAGTTATAATTTTAGGGTATATCCTCAATTGATCATCAATTTGGACAGCATGTAGAAAGTATATCATCATTTGCTCGATAATGATATTTTTTTGGTGTTTTTTCGTTAACACTCTGACACTGATTTCCTTTAAGAATTCAGCAACCACTCCATTTGACAGATTGCCAGCACTATCAATCATGGTAGGCTCAATCATGACCTGATAATAATCCAAGGTCTCCTCAAGGCTTGATAGCATTTGCTGGCTATAGGTGTAAAGATTTCCCGGCTGGTGATTCGGCAGATTTTCCATAGCCTGTCGTCTGGTAATAATCCCCAGCAGAAAATGATGATCATCAACTACTGGGAGCATGTTCAAATCCTCAAAGATCATTTTTTGACTAATATTAGCCAGGCTAGCATTGGGCTTTGCAGTGATAGGATTTGGAGACATCACCTGCTCAAGTCTGGTATCGGTGGGCTGATCAACCACATCACGCATACTGACCACACCAACCACCTGATCAAGCGCATCTACAATTGGAAACCTTACTTGACCTGTCTTTTTAATCAGTGCATTAAATTCCTCGACAGTGTCTGTCTCATAAAGGCAGCCGTATTCTTCAACTGGAATCAGAACCTGAGCAACTGTTTTTAAATCAGTCTTAATGCGAATATTAGACAAGGCATGGTTAATCATTGTTGCCACTGTAAAGGTATCGTAATGGGTCACCATGACCGGAATACCTTGGCTATCAGCTGTTTCAATAACCTGCTTAGACACCGGAAAGCCACCCGTCACTAAGATAGCATTGTGATTTTTAAGGGCTAACAGCTGGATATTTTCACGATCGCCAACAATCAAAAGCCCTCCTTTGATCAAATAACGGTGAATATTTTGCTGGGTCATCGCTCCAATAGAAAACTTGCTAAACTCATGTCCCAAACCAGCATGTCCAGCTAAAACCTCAGAATCACTGATCCTTGCAATTTCAGCATAGGTTAAACGGTCAATACGAACCCGACCCTTTTTTTCAATACGGACAGTACCGCTGCGAGGCTTAGTCTCAACAATGCCTCGATTTTCAGCCTCCTTGATCGCTCTATAGGCAGTACCATCACTAACCTTTAAATGATTTGAAATACTCCGAACACTGACACGTTTTCCAATAGCAAGTCTTTCTAAATAATCCAAAATCTCTTGATGCTTACTCATAATGATACTCACCTATCGTTAGTTGATATTCTAAATAATCTCGTATGTGATGACTATGCCGATCACTGCCCTTAAATTGCTTTGTTAATCGAAAGCCGGCTTTTTCAGCAACCCTCTGGCTGGCCTTGTTTTCCAGATGTGTCACAATGATTAGCCGTCTTAGGCCGAACTCCTGAAAAGCTAAAAAGGTAAGCGTCTTTAAGACCTCGGTCATTAAGCCCTTCCCCCAAAAGGGCTGCGCTAAAAAATAACCAATCTCAGCACTTGCCTGCTGCTTATCATATTTTTCTAGTCTAATAGAGCCAAGCATGCTATGGCTGGTCTTATCCTCTATTAACCAGACTCCCAAGGGCTCTTTCATAAAAGCATTGACCATTAAGAAATCACTCTCAGCCTTGGTCATGCTCTCTGGAAACACAAACTGGTAATGGCTGTTATGACTGATCATATCATAAAACGGCTGATGATCTGCATATTGAAAGGGCCTCAAGAGCAGTCGTTGCGTCTCAACAAAAGCAAACCTTGCTAGCTGTGTCCAAATATCCATAGCCTCCCCTTCAACATGCCTGTAATACTATTATTATAGCAGATATCACCTAAACATTCTATAACTGTCATGAGTTTTGCCATGATGATCATAATAACCTGACAAGCCATATCATAGCTCAATCAGACTCTAAGCTGTTAAACTATTACTAACAGTCAAAACCAAAAAAGAGAAGACCGTCTGATCTTCTCTTGCTATCTTATCTGCTAATGCTTAAATGGGCTACATCATAGAAAAGTCCTATGAGTAAGCTCATCCTTCTAAGGCTAAACATGCTTCCATAAATACACTGCTTAGTCCTGCTGACGCTTTGAAGTCACTGCTAAAGCACCTGCACTCGCCATAATGGCAAGAGCCGCTGCTGTAAAGAAGGGATTAGCCTTCTCACCAGTCGTTGGAAGAGTCTTAGCCTTTTGCTTATCTTTTTGCTTAGCTGGTGCTGTCTTAGTTGCTGGTGTAAGCGGTGTCAACGGAAGAGAAGCTGATGGCTTTTCTGGCTCAGCTGGACTCTCCTCCAAAGCCTCAGTAACTGTAAATGTCTTTGTAGCAGTGTCGTAAGCCCATTCACCAGTAATGCCATTGTCATTGGCATATTGCCTGAAGGTCTGCTCGGCTGTGGCTGCGTCTACTGCCTTAGTAGCTGTTTCACCTGAGAAGGTAACCCCCTTAATAACAAGCCTATAGGTGGTCAAAGCTGGTGTTAATTCTGCCGCCTCAATAGTCTCAGCTACAGGCTGTTCAGTGACTGTAAATGTCTTTGTGGCAGCATCATAAGCCCAAACGCCGTCTACACCATTTTTATTAGCATAGTCTCTGAAGGTCTGCTCAGCTACAGCTGCGTCTACTGCCTTAGTAGCTGTTTCACCTGAAAAAGTTGCTCCCTTGATGACAAGCTTATAGCTAGTCAAGGCTGGTGTTAGTTCTGCTGCGTCAATGACCTCAGAACTCGGTAGAGCTGATAAAATCTCTGCCTTAAGCGCATTGACACCTTCAACAGTTTTGGCTTTGTTGATTAAGGTCACATAGTAATCACTAATGCCATACTGCTTTAGTTCATTGATAGCAGCTTCTTTGGCCTTGAGCAAAGCCTCTGCTGCTAGCTGTCCTGTGATACCTGCAATTTCTTCACGAACATCATTGATGGCTGCATTCACTTGATCGACTGAAACAGCATTTGCCACCTTAGCTGCTGCAGCAACCAGGGCTAGCTGAACCTTTTGATCACTTTCGTGCTGATCGCTTAAGGCATTGATTGCTCTATAGGCCTCACGTCTTGCTTCATCAAGCTGAACACCAGCAACAGCTGCCTTTGCTTTGTCAAGAGCTGCTTTAGCCTGATCAACAGTATCTGCAGCAAGTGCCTCAACTCCAGCATTAGCAAGAACAGCCTGAAGCTCTTGATTGTCAGCATAGTCATCACTCAGCTGATTGATTTCCCTAACAGCTTCTCTAATGAAGGCTGTTGTAGGCTCTAACACTGTTGCTGCGTCTAAAGCACCCACTGAAGTCGTTCCAACCAGAAAGGCTGCTGACACTGAAGCTAAACCAACAGCTGATTGACGCAAAAAGTAGGATACCTTTTTGTTTTTTTCCATTTTTCCTCCCTCGCTTTTTGTAAAAAAACTTTGATACTAAAAACTATTAATGTCACTTCTATTATACTACGCCATTCTTTTTAATCAACCATTTTATTTAATTTTTCTGTTAATTTTTGTATGATTAATTTTATTAAGCTGTTTTTTGATGACTATTAATTGTTAATGCTGACAAAATAAGTTATTATTATTGATTTTGTTATAAATCATTAATATATTATATTTTTTCGTAATTTAAAATTATTCTTAATATATCATCTCTAAAAAACATTATCTGTTCAATTGTTTCACTTATCAACAAGCTTATAGCTTGTCTATCATCTGAAGCAAGGTTGATCATTAGGCACAAAAAGAAAAGCTAGAATGACCCTCTAGCTTTTCTTTAGGATTAACAGGCTCTATCATCTCCATATCGGATAAAACTCCCCACCACAGGGATTATGGGGCTATTTCTGCAGCTACAAGGGGCTGATTAACAGGTTTTATCCTGAAATCTTTTTAAATCATTCAGAGCAATCACCGCAGAACACGTAAAGCCTCTACTTATCCTGTAGCAACCTCAGAAGCTATGCCATAGCTGGGTATCAATCAAGCCACAAAAGGCATCAACAGGAGACACTCCGGTGAATTCAGATTCACCAGCTAATTTTGCAACTAAAGCCTTCATGGTATTGTCCTTGCCATCGTAAGCGTTGATATAGGTACCAACCTGTGGCATATCAGCAAGGGCAAAGGCATGCTGAACTGAAACAACGATTGTTGGGACCTCATGGACGTAGAATGGCTGATCCGGTGTTCCCTTAGCAGCTGGCCAGATAATACGCTGAACTGTGCCTCCAGAATTGACGTCCACCAAATTAAGAATCAAATCATAATGCTCTGTAATGTTTGAAATCGGCTGCTTTTGTGCATAAACATTAGCAATAGCTGCTGCACGCTCTTCCTCTGGTAGCTGCATGATTCGCTCTTCGGTTGATTCCCAGACAGTTACCTCATGCCCACGCGCCTCTAGCAATTCCTTGACAATATCTGAAGCCCGTTTCTTCTGTCCTGCAATCATGGCACCAAAGCCACCCTTATAACCCTCAACATTAACAATCAGCACACGCTTGTAGCGCTCTGGAGTTACCGGGAAAATCCCTGCCTGCTTGTTTTTCACAAGGGTAATGGCCTTGTCGGCAACCTCATCTGCAATTGCTTGAGCCTCTGGTGTATTGATCAAGGCCATCGCCTCTTCCTTAGGCAGCATAATATCTTCTCGGTGTCCTTCAAAGCGATGAAGCCCAAGCTTTGCTTTCAAGCCAAGCGTACGACGAAGGGCGTCATGAAGGCGTTCGTCACTTAAAATCCCTGCCTCATAGCCCTCTTTCATCCATTGTAGGTCTTCATCTGGGTCATTAAAGAATAAAAAGAGATCGCAGCCTGCCTCAATCGCTGTTGGTAACAATAAGCGACGTGGCATTGAGGCTGTCATCGCAACCATATGCGAAGCGTCAGTCACAATAGCACCATTATAGCCAAGCTCACCACGCAGCAGCTCATCTAAGAGGGTTTTGTTAAGTGAGGCTGGAAGCATATCATCTAACTCACGCTCAGGGTGCATAGCCTTTTCAACATTTGGCAGGTGAATATGTCCTGCCATAATACCAGGTAAGCCAGCCTCTGCAAGCTCGCCATAAATACATCCAAAGCTAGATAGCCACTCCTCCTTGGTCATTGGGTTTGAGGCAAAGGACAAATGATGGTCACGCTCATCAATACCATCACCAGGGAAGTGCTTGGCAAAGGGCATGATACCATATTCCATAATCCCCTTCATATACTCTTTGGAAAGCTCAATGATTTGATCAACATTTGCCCCCCAGTTGCGATTAGCAATGATTGGATTACGCCAATTACGCGTCAAATCAACAATTGGCGCAAAGGAGGCATTACAGCCAACAGCTGACGCTTCCAGTCCTGCAATCCGTCCCATTTCATAAGCGTATTTAGGATCGTTTGTCGCAGCTACCTTGATTTCATCACCAACCTTAGTGCCATCATTGACAGCACCATCACCACCAGCCTCTGTATTGGCAGCAATGAGCATTGGAATCTTGGATTTAGTTTGCAGGATATAATTTTGATCCCAAATTTCTGAAGCCATGCCTTTATTGTAGCGAACAGCTGCAATATGATAATCCTCAAGCACCTGAGTTAAATAATCCTCTGATCGACTAGCCCCCATATTAACAAATAGCTGACCTATCTTCTCCTCCAAGGTCATTGCTGCAATGGTATCCTCCACCCAGCAAATAGCTTCTTCGTCTAGGCTATATGGTTTTTTTCTTAAATCTACTAAATGTGTCATTGTACTTCCTTTCAACTAAAGCCTTCTCTGCTTGCTTTTCTGTTTTAATGAATGGCGCTACAGCAACCTGCTACCAAGCCCTAACAGGCTCAGCTCCACTTATCTGCTGCAGGATCTACCTGTCTACCTATCAAGATTACGCCAGAAGGCTTCTGTAAGGCTCTTGACATCAAGCTCTGTCAAGTCACCAGTCGTAAAAGCCTCAGCAGCATGTGACAGGTCCTGCCACGAGCTAGCTTCCTTACCAACGAGGATTGGGAAAAAGGTGATCTGGTTTTGCTCAGCCGCCGCTAGATCACCCGGTGAATCTCCTATCATCATCATGCGCTCTCTTGCATACCCCTCATCAATGAGCTGTGCAATGACAGACTCTTTTTTGCCACGATCCTGACAATACAAGTCATCAATATGTGCCATCAAGCCTTGATCCTGCCATTCCTTTTGAACAGCCTCTTTATTAGCTGAGCTGACAACAAAAACCCGACCAAGCTGGTGCAAGGCCTTAAGACCAGACAAAGCTCCTGGAAACGCCAAAGCCTCTCCTTGATAAGCCTCAATCTGACGGTTTACCTCATTTGACCAGTCCAAGGCCTTTTGCAGGTCATCACTAGGACGCTTAAGAAGCTCCGCCTCCAGAGATTGATTGGATAATGAGGCAGTATGTTGTACCCATTGCTTTAAAGCGTCAATCCCTGTAACTCCTGCGTACTCTAGCCCCATAACAAGCCCAACAAAGCGGTTAACACCGCGTGTACGCGAATAAAGATTAATGCGATCCCACTCTTTTAAGAAAGACGCTTGATCTGCCACCGCAAAATAATCCGCCGCAAGCGGACCAAAAAAGAGCTGATGCTTATAAGTCATGGTGTCCATTGCGCAGCCATCTGAGTCCACACAAAAGACAAATTGTTCAGTTTTAGCTGTCATTCCAACCTCCAAATCATCTGATGAATTAATTCTAACATAGTAAGAAAACGCTGTCAATAACAAACCTAATATCAGCTGCCTTTCTTTTTTAAAAGCTATAGTTACTTATTGATTACCTCCAAAGGTTAGGCTAATACCCCTTAGCACTAACCCCTAAAATCATCATACCTTTATTAATGACATCTTGGCTACAAAGCAAGCTATCACAATAGAAAAACCACTTGAGGCATTGCAGTTTGAGTTCTCAAGTGGTTTATGTTTTAGCTTAAACGCCTGAATAAGCTGCAAAGCCGCCATCAATTGGGAGAACAACTCCGTTCACAAAGGAAGCAGATTGCTCATCAGCCAAGAAAAAGAGGCCTCCAATTAATTCTTCTGCCTCACCAAAGCGTCCCATTGGTGTATTCTTCAGAATTTTTTCAGCGCGAGCAGTCGGCTGTCCGTCCTCTGTAAAAAGGAGACTACGGTTTTGATTGGTTACCAAAAAGCCAGGTGCAATAGCGTTACAACGAATACCAACCTTAGAGAAGTGAACAGCCAGCCACTGGGTAAAGTTGGAAATAGCTGCCTTAGCTCCAGAATAGGCTGGAATCTTTGTTAATGGCGTAAAGGCATTCATTGAAGAAATATTAATAATATTTGCCCCCTTACGACCAACCATATCCTGAGCAAAGACCTGTGTCGGCAGCAAGGTTCCTAAATAGTTTAAATTAATGACAAAGCTGATACCTGCTTCATCAAGATCAAAGAAGGTTTTTGTATCCTCTGGCAGGCTCGTGTCGTGAAACTCATTATCCGTTGTTGCCTTAGGGCTGTTTCCGCCAGCACCATTCACTAAAATATCTGCTGGACCAAAATCTGCTAAAACTGCCTGATGAACGGCCTCTAGGTTTTCTTTAGACAATACATTTGCCTGATAGGCCTTTGCAATGCCACCCTCTGCCTCAATATCATCAACAAAGGCCTGTGCCGCCTCTTGGTTAAGATCCAACAGTGCCACCTTAGCCCCTACTTTTGCAAATGCCTTTGCCATACTACCACAAAGGACACCGCCAGCTCCTGTGATCACAACAACCTTGTCCTTAAATTCAATAACTCGACTCATCTCATGCCCCTTTTCTATTTATCTCCAACTGTTTTGACAGTAATACCAAAATCTGGTGTCTTTCCAGCTGCACGCATATTAGCCTCATAAAGCCCATTAAAATAGGTCGCACCAAGTGCCCGGTCATACAGCCCATAGCCAGGGGTTTTGGTTTGATCTCCCCAGATACGACGACCATGATCTGGACGAAGTGGTCCTTGCCAGTCATAATCAACCAATAATTTGATAATAGCATTCATATCAATGTCACCAGCCTGTGACAAGTGAGCGGTTTCTTGGAAGCCCCAATCACCAGCGGTGACATTACGCGTATGCATAAAGTTAATACGCTGGCGCTTAAGCGCGTACTCCGTCATAGCGATCACATCATTTTGAGGATCAGAAGCATAGGAGCCCACACACATGGTAATCCCATTATTAGGGGAATCATAAAGGTCTAAGAAGCGCTCTACAGCCTTTTGACCTGTTATGATACGTGGTAAGCCAAAAATACCATAAGGAGGATCATCAGGGTGGATAGCCATCTTAACGCCAGCTGCCTCTGCTGTTGGCATAATAGCCTTAATAAAATAATCTAAATTAGCCCACAGGTCTTCTTCAGAAATATGATGACGATAATGCTCAATAATAGCCTTCATCTCTTCCTTTGAATAAGAAGAATCCCAGCCCGGCAGGTTCAAATCATCTGCCACAGGATCCACATCTGCTAAGTCTGCCTTTAAAAAAGCAAGTGAGGTTGATCCATCAGGCAGCGGGTAATTGAGGTCTGAGCGGGTCCAATCAAACACCGGCATAAAATTATAGCAAACCACAGGAATACCTGCCTTACCAACATTGATGATAGAGGTCTTATAATTTTCAATCAGCTCATCACGATTGGGCTTTCCTTGCTTGATGTCCTCGTGAACAGGAATGGATTCAATGACTGAAATCTCTAAGCCTGCAGCCTCAACTGTTCTCTTCAATTCAAGGATATTTTCTAGTGGCCAAGCCTGACCAACCGGTACATCATACACAGCTGTTACAATTCCCTGCATACCAGGAATGGCCTTGATTTCCTCTAAACTTACTGGATCATGCTTTCCATACCAGCGAAACGACATTTTCATAGTATCATACCTCGAGTTCTCGTAAACTCCTTTTCCTTTCGATTCACACAATTGTTATTGTTTTTGTTTTTTGAGCTAATGCCCTTATAGCTAAAGGGCCTGCTGCTTGGTTTAGCCTTTGGGATCTAGCCAACCAACAAGACACCGATAGCAGTCAGCAGGCCGATATTGTCCTAGCCTCTTTTAAGACCAGGATCTTGACCATAGAGCAACATCATATCTCTATGCTTCTTATAGCTAACGACCAAGACAGCCTAGCTAAAATACTGGATAGCGTTATTGTAGGCAATGTCTTTGGCCATGCTACCGAGTGCCTGATAATCCTCTGGTACCTCACCTTCTTCAATCCATTCACCAAGGTAGGTCGATAAAATACGCCTGAAGTAATCATGACGCTGATAGGATAAGAACGAACGCGAATCCGTCAGCATGCCAACAAAATTAGCTAACAAGCCTTGCTCAGCCAAGGCATTCATCTGGCTAATCATACCAAGCTTGGTATCAGCAAACCACCAGCCTGCACCAAATTGCAGATAGCCCGCAATACCGTTTTCATTGGCTTGGAAATTAGCAAGCGTATTGGCAACAGTAATATTATAGCTTGGATTTAGGTTATACCAGATCATTTTTGGCAGGCTGTCTCTTTGTACCAGATGATCCAACAGACGGTTCATATTGATAGCTAGTGCTGTTTGATCTCCCAGTGAGTCAACACCCACATCTGCTCCCAGCTTGTTGAAAATAGCTGAATGATTATTGCGAAGAGCGCCAAAATGTACCTGAGTAACAAAGCCATAGTGCTTATAAAGCCTACAAAGCTCTGCAAACACCGCTGTCTGCCATTGCTTGATCTCTAACGGCTGCGGCTGATAGCCCTCTAAAACCCTTGTCATGAGACGGTCTAATTGCTCTGGCTCTGCTGCTTCAAAGACAATCTTTGTAAAGCTGATGTCACTGGCCTTACAACCATTTTCTGCAAAATAGGCAATACGCTCTTCCATAGCCGCTATAAAGCTCTTAAAATCTGTAATAGTTCTTCCGGTAGCTTGAGCAAGACGAGCCACAAAATCTGCAAAGCGCTGATGCTCAATAAAAGCCTCATCTGGTCTAAAGGTTGGCGCGACAACCGTCTCAAAGGTATCATCAGCAGCTAATCTCTTATGCCAAGCTAGGTCATCAAGCGGGTGATCGGTCGTGCCAATAAACCGCACCCGACTATCTGAAATCAACTTTCTAGGACTAATCTGGTGCTCAACCAAGTAAGCATTGATACGATGATAGATTTCCTCTGCATTATCCTCAGTCAGCAGCTCACAGACACCAAAGACATTTTTCAACTCCATCACTGACCAGTGGTAAACAGGATTGCCATAGGAGCGCTGAAGCGTACGGGCAAAGGCCTTGAATTTATCCAGCTTAGAGGCTGAGCCTGTGATTTCCTCCTCGGAAATACCATTAGCGCGCATCAAACGCCATTTGTAGTGATCACCACCAAGCCAAAGGTCAACAATATTGTCATAAACCTTGTCCTCAAAAATTTCCTTTGGATCTAAGTGACAATGGTAATCAAAAATAGGCTGATCCTTGATTTGTTGATAGAGGCGCTTTGCTGCCTCATTTTTTAGCATAAAATTGTCGTCATTAAAAGCCATCTCGTCCTCCTCTTACACACCTACTACTTCTCAATCAAGGGCTGAAACAAATGCTCTTGCTATACGAGTCACACTGTCATAGCCCTCAGCCTCAACTCGGCTAGCCAAGGCTGAACCAACACCAACAGCAACAGCACCAGCATTTTTCCACTCCTTGACATTGTCAATTGACACCCCTCCTGATGGCATCAAATCAACCTCAGGAATAGGCCCATGAATGTCCTTAATAAAGCCTGGCCCTACAACGCCTCCAGGGAAGACCTTGATAATCGGACAAGAAGCAGCCATAGCTGTGACAATCTCGGTAGCTGTTGCACAGCCCGGAAAATAAAGGTTTGAGGCTTGGTTAGCAATATCTGCAATCTCTCTTGAAAAATGAGGACTAACTAAAAAGCTAGCACCTGCTGCAATAGCTTCTCTTGCCAGATCAGGCGTCATCACTGTCCCAGCTCCAATAATCACAGCATCATCATGCTCAAACTCAGCTGACAATATTCTAATAACCTCTGAAGCATTTGGAGTAGAATAGGTAATCTCGATATTACGAATACCGCCTAAAATAGCATGCTTAGCAATGGCAATAGCGTCTTCTACTGTTTTTCCACGAATAACAGCAAAAAAATAATTCTCTTTTAATCGGTTTAGCATAGGCTCCTCCTTTTTATGAAACCGTTGTCTTAGTTTTATTATATAAATCATCAGATGATTTGTCAAGGAAAAAGCAAAAAAAGGACTTGGTTCTAGTATCTCTAAAACCAAGCCTTCTTATCTAAGCCATCAAATAAATCAGTTAAAACCCAAAAGGCTGCACTTGGCTGTATCCATCAAGAAAGCCTAAACTTACGATAGAAATGCAGTTCGCTTAACGGTCATGATATGCAAAAGCATAGCGTCATGTGCTGCAATGGGATCTCCTGCTTTAATCGCATTCAAAATATCTCTGTGGGCTTGTAGAGAATCTTCTTTCATCTGACGATTTGTGTAATTGGCATTGATCAGATGAATCGACTGATTAATCACCGGCAGCAAGCTATCCATAGCAATATTGCCACTGTATTTTGCCATCAAGGAATGGAAATTCACATCCAGCTGCAAATGCTTAGGATCACCAGCAGCTACGGCCTCTTCAATATCAACAACAAGCTTCTCTAAGGCTTCAACCTCCTTTGGCGTTGCATGCTGTGCTGTCAAAGCGGCAATCCTAGGCTCAAGCAATAGCCGCAATTCAAACAAATCAGCGGTCAGCTTGGCTGTGTCCTTGACTAAGGAAAAGCCTAAAGGATCCTCAGAAACACCTTTTTTCGAGCTAATATAAGTACCTGATCCTTGTCTAACCTCTAAAACATTTCTAGTTGCTAAGCTTCTAACAGCTTCTCTAATAGTGCTTCTTCCAACCTCTAAGTCCTGTGCTAACTCATATTCATTGGGGAGCTTTGCTCCAACCTCATATCCCCGTTCTAAAATTAGCTTTAACAAGCGCTCTGCTGTTTTTTCGACTAAAGGCCTAGCCATACAATCCCTTCTTCCTACTTATTGCTAGCTACTATTGTACACTATTTCTTTTTATAATTGTAGTGGGGAATGGTATTCCAACGTTCTTTAAACAAACCAACCACATGCTTAGGCTGGCGATTTCTAGAAAAAAGCCCCTTGTGATTGCCTTGAATGCGGAAGATCATCAGATTAGTTTCAAAATCAGCAAAATTCCATACCTGCTCTCCAACTAGATTAGGAATCTCATCAAAAACGCGGTGACTCATCTCATAGAAGCGGCACTGAAATTCCTCTGTATATGGAATATCCCACATCGAATGAAGACCAGGAAGCGTATCTGCACCGTACTCTGTCATCAGGATAGGCTTGTTAGGAAACTTCTTCTGCCATTCTAATAGCTCCTGACGCAGCCCAACCTCTCCTTTGATCAAGTCTCCATGATCAACATACCAAGCATAATAACGGTTTAAGGAGATCACATCAACCAAATCCATCACCTTATCTCGATCAGGTGTTGCTAATAGCAGATTAACCAATGTTACTGGACGCTGCTGCAGATCTAGTGCCTTATAAAGAGCAATCAATGGCTCAAAGTATTCGTGTGCTCCCTCTTCATGGCTGGCAGGCTCATTGGCCACGACCCACATGACAACAGAAGGGTGATTCTTGTCACGCTTGACGAGCTCACGAATTGCTTGCTCATGCGCTTCCTTAGTTTTCATGACAGACCAAGTGCCATTGTCCTTTGGCGAAAGATCCAAGGAGGCTGTAAAGTTTTGGAAGAGCCCTACTGCTGGAACCTCATCAACAACCATGATCCCCATACGATCCGCTAGACGCATCATCTCCTCAGAGTAAGGGTAGTGTGAGGTACGAAATGAATTGGCACCAAGCTCCTTGAGCAGATTCATATCCATTAAATTAGCTGCTTCATTCAATCCACGCCCGTTGATAAAGGTATCCTCATGCTTACCAAAGCCCTTGAAATAAACAGGCTTGCCATTTAGTAAAAATTGTCCTTTTTCAACTGCAATACTTCTGATACCAAATGGCTCATCATAACTATCTACAACATTGCCATCTACGATGATCTCAACGTGGGCAGTGTATAGATAAGCATCTAAAACTTCCCATAAACGAACCTTATCAAGTCTTGCCTTGCCGTCAATAGCCTGCGCAACGAGCTTGTGCTCTTCATCAAAGATCGTCACCTTAACCTCATCAACAGCCACCGAGGTTTCAACAGATACCTTAACTAAGGCTGATGTCAGATCCTCAGACAAGTCACTCGTGATCGTGATATCTGAGATATGGCATTTTGGCCGCACCATAAGCTTCACTGGACGGTGAATACCAGCATAGTTGAAGAAGTCAAAATTCTCCTTGACAATCTTTTTGATACTGCCATCCTCTTGAGTTTCTTCACTATAATTGCCCACTGGAAGGCTGGTATAATCTAAAATATTATTGGCACAAACAGATACCTTAATTTGATTATCCTGATAATGGGTCTCAGGCACCAACACCTCAAATGGAGTGAAGCCTCCCTTGTGTTGCCCTAAAGCTTGCCCATTAACATAGACTGTTGCATTGTGCGTGACAGAGCCAAAGCGAAGTACCAGCTCCTCATCAGCAGCAAGATCTGGCACATCAACAAAGCACTCGTACCAAAAATCACCGATGTAATTGCGCTTGTCCTTATCCACAACCACATCATTAAAGGAGGTCGGCACAACCATCAGCTCATCAGAGGCTAGGAGCTCCTGCGGGTTATGGTCTCCTAGCTTAAATTGCCAGAGCCCACCTAAATCATAAATCTTTCTTGTTTTTGTCAGTATTGGGTATAACATACAATTTCTCCTTTATCACATTATCGTTGAATCTCATGCGATTCCTTGGCCAGTAAATGATCAATGTCATCTTGTGTCATGATATTACTATCACCCTCAATGGTATGCTTAAACTTAAAGCTAGCCATTGCAATATCTAAAGTAGCCTGCTCTTCTTTATGACTTAATAAGCCATGGATCAACCCTGCTGTAAAGGCATCACCCGTCCCTACTCGGTCCAGAACCTGAATACCAGATTTTTGGGTTTGGTAAAGGCTGCCATTTTGATACAGGTAGGCTTTTAACAGGTATTCATTGGTATAGCCCATCTCTCTTTGAGTGAAGGCAAAGCATTTTACCCCATAGGTATCAGCTAACTTAGCCAGCACCTCCTCCAACAAGGCCTCGTTATCATAGGGTCTATTCAAGCCTAATTGGTCCTTTAAATCAAGCACACCACTTCCTTTAAGCGTCAGCGGCTCAATACCGATACAAACATCAGCCAGCTGAACAAGAGGCGACAAGAGATCTCTAGCCTCCTGAAAGGAGGACCATAGACTGGCCCTAAAATTCAAATCAAAGGAAATAGTCACTCCCTCTGCTCTAGCCTTTGTCATCAAATAATAGGTCAGCTCATAAAGATCACTCGTTAGAGCAGGCGTTATCCCAGACACATGAAACCAATCAGCCCCCTCAAAAACATGCTCCAAATCATAGTCAGCACGCTTTGACTCCCAAAAGGCAGAATGACAACGATCATAGGTAACCCGACTTGCTCGCAAAGAAAAGCCCTTTTGATAATAATAAATCCCTAAGCGCTGCCCCTTTTCAATAATATGCTCTTGATTAATTTGACGCGAAAAGAGAAAGGTTTTTGTCATTTGTCCCAGATCATTGTCTGGAATAGCCGAAATAAGGGAGACCCGATGCCCTAGCTGAGCAAGGCTTGAGATGACATTAAGCTCAGAACCTCCAAATTGACAATCTAGACTTGTTGCCTGCTTTAATGTCTGATATTGAGGAGGTGACAATCGCAAAAGGATTTCACCCAAGGATACAACTTTTTTCACAACACTCCTCCTTGTACTATCAAGCTACTCTGTTATATTCTACAAAAAAGTCAGCCACTCCTCAAAGAAATAGCTGACCCAGCACCTAATCCTTATCAACAGGATATTTTGTCACATCGACATAGTCCATGTCTGACAGTGGTACATTTTTAGCGATAGCCTGCACGCGTTCCTTATCAGAGCTTGCTTTCATCACTTGAATCTTCTCTTGAATACGCACCATTTCCTCTTTGTCAAGCTTGTAGAATGACATCAAAATCAAAGCCACTAGTAAGGCTACAAATGGAATACCTACATGGAGCGCAATCAGGGCCATCTTTAAACTTGGGGTAAGTGGTGTCTCAATCGTTGGGTAGGCCTTTGAAAAACCAATACCAGCCAGCACTGCACCAATAACCATTGGCGCAAATGATGATGCAATAGAGTCAGTCAAGGAAAAGATTGTACCAATCATTCCTGATACATAACGACCTGATTCTGATGTTTCGTAGTCTGAAATATCAGCACCCATTGTTAGCACCAAGCTAGCAGGCGCTTGTGAGGCATAGCGAGCAATAATAAGTGTCACAGTAAATAAAACAGTGTAAAGGTTAATATGGCTTAAGCTGAGATCTCCCTTATTACCCATAAAGAGCACAATACCAAAGGCTAACAAGCCAACCAAGCCAATCTGAAGAGCTCTGATGTATGAGAAACGCAAGCCTCTCTTACGAGCAATGCCTGAAAAAGCAATATTAATCAAAATTCCTGGAACAATAAATAGCAATGAGAATTGACCAGACAAGGCATAGTTACCAAATAAAACACCAAACAGGATAACCATGACAACCGAATCACCAAAGAATTGAACAGCAAACTTAACCAGCGCTGCTGCAATTGATAAAACCTGCAATGGCTGATTGCCCTTGATAACCTTCAAATAGTCCTTCAGAGCTGTCTTTTGCGTATTTTCACCAAGACCAAAGAATTCCTTTCTGTCCTTGCTCCAAATACCAAGCACTGCCAATAGGCCCAAAATAGCTGAGATAACAATAGTGCCATAAATCAAAACATGGAAGAAGGCTGGTGTGAAGTTGCCAAATGTTGGAACCAAGAAGCTGGATACAACAAACTGTCCGCCTGTCATCAACAGGGTTGTCATAATCGCATCAACAATATTAAAAATAGGACGTTGCTTCGGATCATTTGTGAGGGCTGTCTGACCAGCCTTAGTAATGGTTTGCTGCATAGAGTAGCCGATTTTATGAATAATCAAAACCATGATAAAAAGTGGGAAACGAATTCCTTCATCAACACCACTTAGACCAAGCAGCAGGATAAGTGATAGGGCTGTGATAATATTTCCTATGATTAGGATCGGACGATACTTACCAAATTTAGTTTCTGTTTTATCAATCAAGATACCAATCGCAGGATCAATAAAGCCATCAAAGATACGAATATAACCCATGATCTGGCTGACAAAAATAGCCGCCAAGCCTAGAACACCTGTTGAAAAATAGGTCACAAACATAAATGTGAATAGGTAGATATTGGTTGAAGCATTGTTCAAAGCAAATAAAACAAGCTGCCAAACCTTAGCGCGGTTATAGGTAACCTCTTCAACCCTTTGGTCAATTGTTTTCTCCATCAGAGAAATCCCCCTTTTATCATTCGCTTATAGTGTAAGCGTTTTATTTCTACATGCCTATCTTACTATTCATCTGACGATTTGTCAACACAATTTAAACTTTTTTCGCCTGATTTTAAAAAATAAAGCTTATTTAGGATTGTTATCATTAAATTCATCTGATAATTTCTGATATCTTTAAAAATAGTCATCAGACAATTAATCATTGACACCAAAAAAACTGAGCCCTGCACAAGACAGAGCTCAAGCCTTTTACCAACACTTATCCAACCCCTTTGAGGTCAGTATCGTCACCCCACCAACAGGATAGGCAGGGGCTTCTTCAAAACCAAAAGCCCCTAAAACCACTCTCATACCAAGCAGTCCTAGGAGCTCTAAGCTTTCATATTAGGTCATAATCATTAGGCTATGAAAGCCTTAAGTTCTTAATCCTCAATAAGCTGAATATCAGCCCCTAAGGCTGTTAGCTTATCAATAATGTTAGCGTAGCCACGTAAAATAAACTCAATATTGCTAATCTCGGTTTTACCCTGAGCCATTAGGCCTGCAATCACCAAAGCAGCACCAGCCCGCAAATCAGTTGCCTTAACCTGTGCCCCACTGAGGCGATTAGAGCCATGATAAACAATTTGGCTGCCAAGAATGGCAATATCTGCTCCCATACGAGCAAGCTCTGGCACATGGTTGACACGCTTTTCATATATCGTATCAATGATACTACCACGACCCTCAGCCCTTAAAAGCAGAGGGGTCAAAGGCTGCTGTAGGTCAGTAGCAAAGCCTGGATAGGGAGAGGTTTTAATAGTGACTGCTTTCAAAGCTTCCTGCTTTTCCACAAAAATAGAATCCTCTTCAACCGTCATTCTCACACCCATTTCCTCCAGCTTAGCAATAAAGCTCTCTAAGTGCTCGTAAAGGACATTGGTAATCCTTACCCCACTACCAATAGCGGCCGCTAAGGCAATATAGGTACCGGCCTCAATACGATCTGGGATCACCTGATGCCTGGTACCATGAAGCCTTTCAACTCCCTCAATCGTAATCACATCAGTACCTGCACCACGAATATGCGCTCCCATGTTATTTAACAGTGTTGCAACGTCAATAATCTCAGGCTCTCTAGCTGCATTTTCAATAATGGTCTTGCCCTTTGCCTTTGTCGCAGCAATCATGGTATTAATGGTAGCACCTACGCTGACAGTATCCATGTAAATATGAGCACCATGAAGCTGCTGATCCTCTGTCATCAAGCGCATGCTTTCTCCCTCGTAAGATATCTGAGCTCCCATGGCTTCAAAAGCCTTCAAATGGAGATCAATAGGCCTAGGACCCAAGTCACAGCCACCCGGCAAGCCCACAACCGCCTGCCCAAAGCGCCCCAATAGACTTCCGTAAAAATAATAAGAGGCTCTTAGGCTGTTAATTTTACCATAAGGCATAGGAATATCTTGAACCCCTCTGGGGTCAATCTCCAAGGTATCCCCCTGATAGGTCACCATAGCTCCCATGAGCTTCATGATTTCAATAAGACTGTCAACATCACTAATAGCTGGTACCCCATCTAAAGTGACAACACCATCTGCCAAAATAATCGCAGGAATGAGAGCTACAACGCTATTTTTAGCGCCTGAAACTGCCACCTCTCCGGATAAGGCTTTTCCACCATTAATAATAATTTTTCGCATACTTTCAAAACTTTCTGATACTAGAATTCAACCTTTTTATTTTATCACAAATAGCGGTCTATTACAATCACCTCATCACCAGCTGCTGCAACAGGCTTAACAACCTGCCTCTTGATCACTTTTCATAACAGGTTTTTGAGAAGCCAGACTCTTATCTGGATCTTTCTTCTGCTGCGCAGGCCTTTTTGTCTTTCATAGCCGCCAAGCCTGACAAGTTTTGCTGGACTAAAAAAGCTCCCAACTAGCAGCACAGCCACTAGCTCAGGAGCTATTATACCTTTAAGTCAAGCATCAACTAACCGGCGCTCAATCTGCTTAAGCACCCTCTGACAGTGCTGCTACCGCCTCTGTCAATGGAGATACCTTGTCTAAGTGTTCCCAAGGCAGGTCAATGTCTGTTCGCCCCATATGCCCATAGGCTGCTGTTTGCTTATAGATCGGACGCTTGAGATCAAGCATCTTAATGATCCCTGCCGGGCGCAGGTCAAAGACCTGACGAACAGCCGCTTCCAAAATACTTTCTGACACTGTTGATGTCCCAAAGGTATCCACACGAACTGAAACTGGCTGTGCAACCCCGATAGCATAGGCTAATTGAACCTCTGCTTTGCTTGCAAGCCCTGCTGCCACAAGGTTTTTAGCAATATAACGAGCTGCATAAGAGGCTGAGCGGTCAACCTTAGTAGCATCTTTACCAGAGAAGGCACCACCACCATGACGCGCATAGCCGCCATAGGTATCAACAATGATCTTACGACCAGTCAAGCCAGAATCTCCCTGAGGACCACCAATAACAAAACGCCCAGTCGGATTGATAAGGAATCTTGTCTTCTCATCTAGATAGTGGGCTGGAATAACAGCCTTAATCACCTGCTCAATCATATCTTGACGAATCTGGTCATTGCTTACTTCTGGATCATGCTGGGTTGATATAACAACTGTATCAACACGCACAGGCTTATCATGTTCATCATATTCGACCGTAACCTGTGATTTAGCGTCTGGACGCAAATAGCTGATCTCACCTGATTTTCGCAGTGTCGCTAAACGACGTACAAGCTGATGAGATAAGGAAATCGGCAGTGGCATTAGTTCTGGTGTCTCATCAATTGCAAAACCAAACATCAAGCCCTGATCTCCAGCACCAATCACATTGAAATCGTCGCTTTGTCCTTCACGTGCTTCAAGTGCTTCGTTAACCCCTTGAGCAATATCTGGTGATTGCTCAACCAAAGAAGGGTGCACACCTACTGATTCTGCTGAAAAGCCATATTCTGCCTCAGTATAGCCAATCTCAGCGATGGTATCACGAACCACACGATTAATATCCACATAGGCAGTTGTTGAAATTTCTCCAAAAACGTGGACTGAGCCTGTGTAAACGCAGGTCTCTGCAGCAACGTGTGCTTCTGGATCCTTGGCTAAAATAGCATCTAAAATAGCATCTGAAATTTGGTCTGCAATCTTATCTGGATGCCCTTCAGATACTGATTCAGACGTGAAAAGTTTACGTTCTGACATAAAAATGTCCCCCCTTAAAAAGAATGATACCCACCAGCACATATGCCAGATAGGATTTTCCTAGCCTTAGACCTCAAGCCAGCCACTGAAATAACAGGATATCTCCAGTGAGGACTTTTGGATAAGGCTTAGCGAGTTACAAAGTACCGGCTTTTAGACTGTCACCCTCAGGCAACAAAGCCGTCTTATCGGGACTTAATAACTTATTTATTATATCATTTTTAGCTGTATTTGAAAGAGCTCTTTAAGCTTTTTCACTAAAAACAAGAAAAGGAATACAGCCAAGCTACCTCAGCAGCTGTATTCCCCTCTTATTTCAGTGATTATCAGCACTAGCTGTCATTACCCATGATGATGGTCATCGTGGTCATGATCATGATGCTCATCAGCTGTCTCGTGATCATGGCTATCTGCTTCCTCATGATCGGTATCAGCCTGTTTATGCTCGTCTTGAGCAGCTTCTGCTGGTGTGGCATTATTTAGACTACCACCCTCTGCTACCTTGAAGTTCTTGATAATTCCTTGTGGGAATTGTCCTTGTTCAGCAGCTAGCTCCTCAGCTGGGAAGTGATTACCGTCAGCCTGAATGTATTTCAGCGTTTTATTAGGCTCCTTCAAGGCTAAGGTATTGATCTTGTTGCGGTTAACATTGATTGACTCTAGGGCTAAATAGCTATTCACACCCTCAAAATTAGTCAGCTGATTCTCCTCAAGATTAAGTGATTGCAAGGAGCTTTGTGTACCTGGTAAGGCCAAGCTATTAATCATGTTCTGGTTAGCTGATAGCTGAACCAGGCTCTTATTGTGCTCAAGACCTGTCAAGCTGTTAAGCTTGTTTTGGTCAACCACTAGCTGCTCTAATGCCGGTAGATCCTTGACAAAGCTAAGGCTTTGTAAATTAACCTCCTTGGCAGTGATTTCCTTGAGAGCAGAGGATTTTAAGGTTGACAAATCAAGGTCAGGGTTGTTTGACACAAAGAGTTTGGTCAATTGTCCCTTGTTTGACAAGGCACTCAAGTCCTTGATCTGATTGTGCTCCAGGCTGACAGCGACTAGCTTTTGAGCATTTGCCAGAGCAGAAAGGTCTGTAATCTTGTTAAAGTCAAGGTTAACGGACTCTAGGTTTGGCAATTCCTTCAAAATAGAAATATCTGTGATATCATTTCCTGCTGCCGAAATTACCTTGTAATGCGGAAAGGCTTTAAGGAAGCTCAAATCAGAAACACCATTTTGAGAAATATCAATTCCTTCAAGTGTTGGCAGGTTCTTCAAGAAATCATAATTTTTAATACCGGTCTGTGTCATCCACAATTGTTTGAGGTTCTTGAACTGGTAGACTGGTGTAATATCAGTAATTGGTGTAAAGCCAATACCTAAAATCTGTATATTAGGCATCAGGTTTAAACCTGCCCGCTTAAGAGGATCCTTGATCTCACCAATATTGAGATACTCAACAGTCGCCAACCATGCCTTCATTTTTTCTAGGTCTCGTTCTCTTGATGGAAACTCAGTTGGCGCACTCGCGTGAATAATCGATGAAATGACCTCTTCATCAAAGCCAAGCTTTCTCAAGGTTGCCATACCAATCCTATCCTTAGCGTGTGGATCTACCGCATGAGGATCAAACGGCTTTGATAAATCAATGTCATCAATATAGGTCGCATGACGGTGGTCACCATGTGGATAGTCAAGAATGACACCTTCTTCTGTATGCTCCACACGAATGCTGTCCTCAGGAATATTTAATGACTTAGCCAAATGTGCTTTTTTCAAAGCGATTGTTTTCTCAAGATCACTTTCAGGCTTAGCCGGTGCCTCTTCCTTTGGTGTTTCAATTAAATGCTTCCACTTACTGTGACGCAGGCTTTCATAAGTGACTAAATGATTGTGCCCATTGTGGTCAACAATCAAGCCATAAGATGTTCGACCGACAATCCCTGTACCATCAAATAAGAAGCCGTCGCTAGTTGGGTAATCAACACCTGCAAATTTTCCAGCTGGTGATGATGGATTTGACAGCGGCACATGATTAGGCACTGGGTAGGCTACCTGACCACCTAGTGAGCTTTTTAGAATATAGTGATAATGATCCCCATGACGGACAATATAGCCTAAGGCGTCCTCAGCTACAATATCAGCTGGGTTAAACACATAGTGATGGTGCGGGTCATTAGCACTAGTATGGTGATGACCTGATGCTGCCTTGGTCTGCTCAGGCTTATTTAGGTCAGCGTCTTTTGGAATCAGGTACTCAAACTTACTGCCTTTGAGGTCTGCATAAAAGATAAAGTGCGAATGCCCATCATGCTCAACAACAATACCATTTTCTGTTCTAGATAAAATTTTTGAGTCCTTCGTCAAGATAAAGCCGTCATCTGTTGGGAAGTCAATCCCCGCTACTCCCTTACGGTCTTTTCTTGTTTTCTTAACCTTTTTAGACTGCTTCTTCTTGGTGGCTTTTTTAGCTGTCTGTTTTGTCTTAGGCTGATTTGTTTGCTGCTTTGTCGACTGACAAGCTGTCAGGATCAGGTGACAGGCCATAAACAGGCTAGCCATTAGCATTAATTTTTTACTTTTCATCTTTCCTCCATAAATTAACTAGTTAAATAAGATATTAACTAGTTAATTATACCAAAAAAACAAATAATTTCAACTGTTTTCTTATTTTTAATTCATTCTCTATCATTCGAAAGTGATAATGTCTTAGCTAGGTCGAATGTGAAAATGTCCCGTCTGTTAAACTAGAAAGATGAGGAAAATAGAACTAACTATGATAGAGTCAAAGAAATACCTAGTCATCAAAGCTGTTTGTGAGGGTAAAAAACAGAAAAACAGGGCTTGTGTAGAATTAGGGTTAAGCAAGAGGCAGGTGAACCGATTGATA
The DNA here is from genome assembly GCF_015689395.1 of Streptococcus equi subsp. zooepidemicus. Taxonomy (NCBI): domain Bacteria; kingdom Bacillati; phylum Bacillota; class Bacilli; order Lactobacillales; family Streptococcaceae; genus Streptococcus; species Streptococcus equi. The sequence continues at coordinate 728,311 of NZ_CP065054.1, read as the reverse complement.
CTAGCCTATCAAGAGAAAGGAAAGTCAGCTTTCGTTCATGGTAATAGATCAAAAAGACCAACTCATGCCATGTCTTTAGAAACAAAGAGAAGGATTATCGAGAAATATCAAAGTTACGGTGATTTAAGACCAAATGTTGTTCATTTCTGCGAACTACTAGCGGAAGAAGAAAACATCGCCTATTCAGATACAACTGTTAGAAAACTACTCTACCAAGCAGGGTTTCTATCTCCAAAGACTCAACGAGCAACGAAAAGACGATTGAAACAAGAAGCCAAACAAAAGAAAAGGGAGGCAGAAAAAAGAGGATCCAAACTCCCAACTGCTTCCAACTTCTTTGAAGAACCTGACAAAGCTCATCCCAGCCGAGCAAGAAAGAAATTCAAAGGGGAACTCATTCAAATGGATGCCAGTCAATTCCCTTGGTTTGGACAACAGGAAACACACCTTCATGTCGCTATTGACGATGCCTCCGGTGATATTGTCGGGGCTTACTTTGATACTCAGGAGACGCTAAACGGGTATTATCATGTCTTAGAACAGATTCTAGAGGTACATGGTATCCCTTTCCAATTCCTTACTGATAAAAGGACTGTATTCACTTATGCTTCCAGTCAGTCTAAAAAGATCGAGGAAGATACCTTTACACAGTTTGGATATGCTTGCCATCAGCTTGGTATTGCCATTGAAACGTCTTCTATCCCTCAAGCTAAAGGGCGTGTAGAACGTCTTAATCAGACCCTTCAATCGCGTCTACCAATTGATTTACAGAGGAATCAAATTACCAGCATCTCTCAAGCGAATCGTTATCTTAAGAGATGGATTAAACGATTTAACAAGCAGTTTGGTGGACTGGCTAGTGAGTCTGTTTTTGAGAAAGCACCTAAACCAGCCCAGCGAAACCTACTGTTAGCGAGAATCTCTGAAAGAGTAATTGATAGTGGGCATCATATTCGATATCAAAACAACTTCTACTTGCCCGTCGAAGGGGATAAAGAAATCTATTTTACGCGTAAGACAAAGGCACTTGTGATTGAGGCATTCGATGGAGACATCTACCTTAATATCGCAGACAATATTTATGCCACTAGAAAGTTACCAAAACACGAGAAGCACTCCAAAGAATTCGAAATGGTGCCTAAAACTAAAAAAGAAAGACGCAAGTATATTCCACCACAATCCCATCCGTGGAAACTTGCATCTTTCAAACAATACCTTCATAAAATCGGAAAATCTTATGAAGAATTCCAGCGTGAGAAGAATTCTTCTCACCCACAATTATAACAGATTTTTCACTTATCTAACCGATTTTTTCAAGACATTGTCATTTTCGATTGACACTGTTTTCTTATTTTTAATTCATTCTCATTCAACAATCATAGTAGCTTGGCTAGATTGGCAAGAAAATGAGCCTCTCCTACTCTCATCAAATAAACAGATAGCCTTAATGATGGCTGAGATAACAGCATACAAAGTCGTTAAAGTCACTTGTAAGAAAAAGAAGGACATATCTTACCACCACTATCTTGCTCATCAAAGCCCTACGGCTTTCAGACAAAATCTTCATAACAGCGGAAAGGCTGATGAAGCAGCTCAGACAAAAAGAGCAAGCTCCTTAACGTCAAGGATCAGAGATCAGCACAAAAATAACAGCAGGCTTCGTTAATGATTGTAATTCCTCAAAAAGAATCATTTTCTGTATAAAGGAAAGCGTTTTTGCTAGCTATTCCATCATTTCACGTCACCTGTGTTTATTTTCTCTTGAAATCCAGTCATTTTATACTATACTAGAATTATGAAGACATCTGAAAAAATTTACCAATTACTAGCTTGTAGCGATGACTATGTCAGTGGAGAACACTTGGCAGAGCAGCTCAAGCTTTCTAGAACCTCTGTCTGGAAATCCATCAAAAGCCTTGAGAGTCAAGGCCTTCACATTGAATCCCTCAAGCATAAGGGCTATCGCCTTATTCAAGGAGATATATTGCTGCCAGAGCTCATCAGCCAAGAGCTCAACATACCTTTATCTTATCATGAGAAAAGCCAGTCAACACAGCTAGACGCCAAGCAAGGAATCGAGCTAAAGCATACTGCTCCTAGGCTCTATCTCGCTCCAAGTCAGTATGCGGCTAAGGGGCGGCTTAATCGCCAATTCTTTGCGTCACCTCATGGCGGTATTTACATGTCCTTGCACCTCAAGCCAAATGTTCCTTACGCAGACATGCCTCCTTACACCATGATGGTGGCCTCTAGTATTGTTAAGGCTATTTCAAGATTGACCGGTATTGACACCCAAATCAAATGGGTCAATGATATTTACCTTGGCCATAAAAAAATCGCCGGTATCCTGACTGAGGCTATTACCTCTGTGGAAACAGGCGTCATTACTGATGTGATTATTGGCGTAGGGCTTAACTTTTTTGTGACCGAATTTCCTGAAAATCTCAAAGAACGAGCAGGCTCTCTTTTTAGTAGTAAGCCTAGCATTACTCGAAACACCCTAATCATTGACATTTGGAAGCTCTTTACCACAATACCAATCAAGGACCACATGAAGGTCTACAAAGAAAAATCACTTGTCCTTCAAAAACAAGTGAGCTTCCAAGAAAATGATCGTCAAAAAACAGCAACTGCCATTGACCTGACTGATGAAGGGCACCTCATTGTTCGATTAGACAATGGTCAGCTACAGGTCTTAAGAAGCGGCGAGATTAGTCTTTCTTCCTGGGAGGATTAACAGCATTAATGATGTTTTTGGTAAATTGATCAATAGCATAAGCACGCCTTAAATCTCTAAAGAGCAAAAGCCCCCAAAACACTGCAAAAATATAATCGCCTGAAAATAATAAATCGCTGAAAAAATAAGCTTCAAAGGCACAAATGAATGCCATAAACATAAATTGTCGAATAGTCATACTACTATTATACCAAGAAAACTAAATTTCCACTAACGATTTTCACGCAGCTTGAAGAAAAAGGCAGTTAGCCTGCTTCAAGCTTTTTTGCTGCTCTTTGATAGCCTGTAACAGTCAAATAAAAAAGAGCTCACTCTAAAAACGACGCCAAAAGCCAGCTTGATTGCTAGGCTTGTAGTCAATTGTCTCAAATCAGTGAATCACTAAGCCTTATAAGAACTCAGTCATTGGGTCACAATGACACCTAGCTCTAAGCAGCAAAAAAGAGAACCACACCGGTCCTCTCTAGCTTGGCTTGTCAGCTATCTATTAGTGCTGACAATGAGCCCTGTCATCTCCTTATTCTAGACAATTGATACACTACTAATCATCAGCTAGCGCTAATCCTCTATGAGATGAATCTTATCAGTTAAAAAGTCAAACCCCTCAGGCATGTCAAAAGTCGCTTGCTCAGGCTCTTTGGCTGTCTCTTTTTTGGTTTTGATGGTCATGGCAAACTCCGAGCGAATATGGTGGAAGTCTGCCTTTGGTACTGCCAAGATATGAGGAGAAAACCCTGCTGCCTTACTCATGATATTCCCAAACATATCATTCAAATCCTGACGCTTCATGGCCTGCTCAGCGTTAAAGGCGGCCTCAAAGGCCAAAATAGCATTTTCACTATTGGCTAAAACAGGCTCCGAGCCTAATAACAAAGCTCGATCCTGTGCAGAAATACTATCTAAAATCTCATTCCAAGCATTTTTTAGCGCTTCTAAATATTGTCGTGACTGCTGGCTATCTTGAACAGTTTCCTCCATGATTTTCAATATCTTTTCCCGATCAACCTTGTAGGTAAAGGCCTTTGGCTTGATAGAATGAGCTGGCGTAGCCTGTGCAGTTAGACCTTTTTGAGCCTGTAGCTGTGATATCGTCTCCCTCAACTGGCTAATTTCATGCTTTAAGCCATCAACATCAGCTAGCAGGCTAGATGGTATTGCAGTGTCTGTTACCTGTCCCTGCTCTGCCAGCTGAATGGTCATCATTTCAGCGTATATTCTAGGGTGGGTTCCTTTTTTGATCTCAGGCAGGTGCTTGGTTACGGTAGCAATCATGGTAAAAAGCTGATCAAAAGACACTGCAAGATTGTCATCAAAAAGAGGGGACTGCCTGTGATGATCACCACCTGATTTCACAATGAGCAGGTCTCTAAAATAGGTTAACAAGTCCGTTGCAAAACGGCTCATGCTCTTGCCACTATCATAAATCGTTTCTAGATTAGCTAAGGCCTGACTTGTTTTTTGCCTGATGAGATGCTGAACGTAGTCGTCCAAGGCTGAAATGGAAATAGAGCCTGTGATTTCTTCTGTAATAGCAAGCGTCACTTGATTGTCAAAGGATAGGCTCAAGGCCTGATCTAAAATGGATAGGGCATCGCGCATGCCACCTTCAGCCCGTCTTGCTATTAAATGAAGCGCCTCTGTTTCATAAGCTATGCCCTCTTTGTCCAGTATCGCCGCCAAATGCTCACAAATAGCTGGCTGCTTAATGGCTTTAAATTCAAATCGCTGGACTCTAGACAAAATAGTAGCTGGAATCTTGTGTAGTTCTGTTGTGGCTAGGATAAAAACCACATTGTCACTCGGCTCTTCTAGGGTCTTTAGGAGCGCATTGAAGGCCCCTGTTGACAGCATATGCACCTCATCAATAATATAAACCTTGTAGGTTGCCCGACTCGGGGCATAGGTTGACTTATCTCGAATATCGCGAATTTCATCAACACCATTATTAGAGGCGGCATCAATTTCAATCACGTCCTCCAGACTGCCAGTTGTAATATCTCGACAAATATCACAATGATTGCAGGGCTCTCCTTTAACCTGATTAGGGCAGTTCATTGCCTTGGCAAAAATTTTGGCTGCGCTGGTTTTACCAGTTCCTCTTGGACCTGAAAAGAGGTAGGCGTGACTTATCTTTCCTGACTCAACAGCCTGCTTTAAGGTGGTCGAAATAACTGACTGCCCAACCATTTCAGCAAAGGTCTGGCTACGATACTTCCGGTAAAGGGCTTGATACATTAATCCTCAACTCCAAACATGTCAAAACGAAAAGCTGTTTTTTCTAGTAATAGAGCTACAAATTGCTCTAAATAGTCTTGATCTATCTGATCATAATCAGCAACAAGACTGGAATCCAAATCCAGAACCCCAACAAGCCTGCCAGCCTTAAGCATTGGCACAACAATCTCACTCATGGCTGCTGAATCACAGGAAATGTAATTAGCATGCTTTCTGACATCATCAACGATGATGGTTTGACCAGATTGTGCTGCTTCTCCACACACTCCCTTGCCAAGCTTGATATGCACACAGGAAACCTTGCCCTGAAAGGGACCAAGGATCAATTCTTGCCCATCAAAAAGGTAAAAGCCCGCAAAAACAGAATGAGGCAAGGTCATTTTTAAGAGGGCACTGGCATTAGAGAGATTGGCCAAGGCATTGCTTTCATTAGAAAATAAGGCTTTAGCTTGAGCCAATAATAGCTGATAATGTTCAATTTTTGTCGTCTTATTCATGGTTCTTATTATAACATATCTGCTACTAATCGTTAAACGATTTCCACAGGAAAAGAATTTTAATCAGCCTCTCTAGAAAAGAAAGGGATTTTATGATAAAATAGTGAGTAATATTAAAAAGATTAGGATAGTCAGATGCCATTGTTGAGATACAAAAAGATTATCGCTACGACCTTATTTATGTTATTAGTGTTTAATGGTATTGAGTATGAATTTTTAAACCTTGTCAGTCCCAAACAAACCTTTTACCAATCCGCTGCCTTAATCCTCTCAAGCAGCCTACTAGGGATCTATCTGATTCCCTTTTCACTGGCTATTGCTTATCTCAAGCGCATCTACCAGATAAGGATCTCAACCCTGCTATTAGCTGGGCTAGGCGGTCTTTATATTAGTGGCTTTTTAGCCTCCTTTGGCAATCAGGTTTTAGAGCAGTTTTGGATTAGCCTGATAAAGCCCAATATTGCCTTAGAGGAGTGGACGGGAGCTTTGACAGGGCCTTTTGTGGAAGAGCCTATTAAGGCCTTTGCATCTATGCTTGTCATTTATTTGCTGCCTACTATCAACCTTAAGCAAAAATTAGTCATCAGTCTCATTTCTGGCATGGGATTCCAGCTGACTGAGGACATTAGCTATATTGCAAATGCGGCTGATCGGTCCATAAATGACATTTTGCCCACAACGCTTGCCAGGATTAGCAGCTCACCAAACTCTCATTGGGTCTATACTGGTATTTTTACAATGGGAGTATACCTTTTAATTAAAAAATCTCAATTATTCCCAAGGTCTCTGCAGATTTTCTGGGTGGTAGGTCCTCTAGCCCTACATTTTATATGGAACTCTCCTATCTCAGATTTAGCTGGTGTCGCTGTTATTCATGGAACAATAACAACACTTATCTTTATCAGTCTATTCAAAAAAATCCATGCCCTAGACGACAGCATCGCTTACTAGCGTCATAGGACACGAGCAACCAAGCCCAGCCGCATTTGGGCATGTGATGGCTCATAAGCATATATAGCTACTCAAGATACCGACCTTATGGTAGCCATCTTACTTGAAACTAAATATCTATCACAATAGCAGAAAAAATGACTACCAGTCTTAAAAGGGCTAGTAGTCATTTTTAGCTAAAAGCAAGCACTTCTTACAAGATATACCACTGATACAGATAATAGCAAAGCACTAGGGTGATCAGTATCCCCGTATACCATGAAAGGACAAAATACCATTTCTTCGTTTTATGGTGAAAATAATGCCCAGCTAGATAGGCTCCAATCCCACCACATAAGAGTGACAACGTTAATAGCATTTTCTCAGAAAGTCGCCATTGACCTTTTTGGGCTCTGTGTTTATCACTGCCATAGGCCGCAAAGACCACAGCATTCCAACCAAAAAGCAAGATTAGGCTTGGTAGCATTTGTCTGTCTCCAATCACAGCACTACAGCTCACCTAAGATGCTGGCAATCTTTGTGTTGATGAGATCAATAGCAACCACATTGCTAACCCCTTCTGGAATGACAATATCAGCATAGCGCTTACTTGGCTCAATAAATTGATGATACATCGGCTTGACAACGCTTGTGTACTGCTCAATAATGCTCTCAAGGCTTCTGCCACGCTCAACCATATCACGCTGAATACGACGGATAATCCGAATGTCATCATCTGTATCAACAAAAAGCTTGATATCCATCAGCTCACGCAAACGCTCGTCCTCTAATACCAGAATCCCCTCAACAATAATGACGTCCTGAGGCTCTTGGCGAAAAGTTCTGTTGCTGCGAGTATGCTCCTTATAATCATAGATTGGAATATCAACAGGCCGGCCAGCCAAGAGTTCCTTTAGCTGCTGAATCATGAAATCCGTATCAAAGGCTAACGGGTGATCATAATTAGTCTTAACCCTTTCCTCAAAGCTGATATGTGATTGATCCTTGTAATACGAATCATGCTGAATCATCGCAATTCTCGCATTTGGAAAGCTATTTAAAATGGCACGAGACACGCTGGTCTTACCACCACCAGAACCACCAGTCACACCAATAATAATGGGTTTTTTAAGCATTGTAAACTCCAAATCTAAAAGTCTTTCGGTCTATTTTACCAAATTTGCCACTATAATGCTATAATGAAGAGAAAACAAAATAAAAGGATAGACATATGATAACCAACCTTCCCACTCAATGGCAGGAAAAGCTGGCAAAGCTTGGCTTTACTAATCTCACCCCAATCCAAGAGCAGGTCTTTCAGCCCATTGTTGATGGCAAAAGCCTATTAGGTATTAGCCCTACCGGAACAGGCAAAACTCTGGCCTATTTATGGCCAAGCCTTCTCAGACTAAGTCCTAAAAAAGCCCAGCAGCTGCTGATTTTAGCGCCTAATACAGAGCTAGCCGGCCAGCTTTTTGAGGTCACCAAGGAATGGGCAGAGCCCTTAGGATTAACGGCGCAGCTCTTTATTTCCGGAAGCAGTCAAAAACGTCAGATCGAACGCCTCAAAAAAGGCCCAGAAATCATTATTGGAACACCAGGGCGCATTTTTGAATTAGTAAAGCTTAAAAAAATCAAAATGATGGCCATTAACACCATCATCTTAGACGAATACGACGACCTGCTGAGTGATTCCCAATACCAGTTTGTCCAAAAGCTCTCCCATCACGCGCCTCGTGACCATCAAATGATTTACATGAGCGCCACTAACAAGGTAGACCAAGACAGTCTAGCAGATCATACCTTGGTCATTGATCTGTCTAAGCAAGCATTGCCTTGCATTGAGCACTGCTACATGCTGGTTGACAAAAGGCATCGGACCGATATCCTACGTAAGCTAGCAAATATTCCTGACTTTCGTGGTCTGGTCTTTTTTAACAGCCTGTCAGACCTAGGTGCTACTGAAGAACGCCTGCAATATAGTGGAGCTTCTGTTGCTTCTCTAGCCAGTGATGTGAATGTCAAGCAGCGAAAGGCCATTTTAGAAGCCTTTAAAGAGCAGAGCATTTCACTGCTGCTTGCGACGGACATAGTCGCTCGTGGGATTGATATTGACCAGCTAGAATACGTCATTAACGCTGAGGTTCCCCGTAATAAAGAGCAATATACTCATCGAGCTGGTCGAACCGGTCGTATGGGACGATCCGGGATTGTCATAACTCTTGTCAGTCACCCTGAAGACATCAAGCGCTTAAAAAAATTTGCCAAGGTCACCGAGATTTACTTGAAGCATCAGCAATTACATCAAAAATAGCAGCGATCAGCTTAAAAACTAACCTCAATGCCTTATTCCTAAGGAATTGAGTGAATACTGCTGGTTTCGTTGCCAAAAGTCCAATCTTAAAAACGAACGTAAGGTTTTGACTCTATGTCAGAAATACCTTACGTTCGTTTTCTACTATATTGACGTCACTGGCTTTTTTAATAGCAGACACTAGCCATGCTTAACCAGACTAAACAATCTCTTGAAATGAGTCCACCACTTAGTCACGCGCCAGAGTCTTATTTGCTTTTTCAAACTGACTATCGACTGCCATATAGCTCAGATAAGGTCACACATTTGTAGCCTTCCGCTTTTAGGTATTCCATAATACTTGGCAGGGCATCTACACTGGTCTGGTGAATATCGTGCATTAGAACAACCCCTCCAGGCTGCAATTGCTGCTTGACATTTGCCATGATAGCAGCAGTATTGCGATTTTCCCAATCTCTGGTATCAACTGTCCAAAGCATTTCCTTAAGACCCGATGCCCTTCTAACAATATCATTAGTAGCTCCATAAGGAGGACGAAGATAGACTGGGCGTTTTCCACAAGCCTTTTCGATGGCTTGATTGGTCGTATTGATCTGTGTTTGGATCTGATCAACGGTTAGGGTCGTCAAATCAGGGTGATCCCAAGAATGATTCTCAACATCATGACCAGCAGCACTAACCTTCTTAACCAAAGCCTCATGGCCAACAACCTTAGACCCCATCATAAAAAAGGTCCCCTTGGCCTGATATTTGGCCAAAATATCTAAAACCTGCGGTGTGGTCACAGGGTCTGGACCATCATCAAAGGTCAGAGCGACCAGCTTTTGTCCCTCTTTTTCTGCCTCTTTTGCCTTCTTTTCCTCTAAATAGTCATCATAAGCAGTCTTATCTGAACCCTCTAGAAAATCTGGATTAATAACATCAAACAGGCTTGCAAGAGGTATTGACATATGACCAAGTAAAATAAGATTACCCGAATCAATGGCAAAACCATCGCTTAATACCTGATTTTTTTCTATCATCGTATCAGTGCTCAGCTTGATCTCTTTGCCTGGATAAAGCTTGCCAACCTCTTCCTCGATGCGATCTAAGCGACCAGCAACTAGCTCCTCTAGCTTAAAGGGGCTATAATCCTCTTTCACATGGTAACGACTAACAGCCTTTTCTGTAGTCTTTTTTAGACCAAATAACTGAGGCTTGTAGACCGTCTTGTAGATAACCAATTGATTGACCTGCTTGATATGTGAAGCCTCAAGCTTAGGCTTTACCATGATAACAGCCTTGTCAGTCTGCTTGCCTTGATACAGAGACATAGGCAGATTTGACACATAAAAATCGTCAGCCTTCTCAATCGGAGACAGGTAATACCAATCCTGCTTCCCTTTCTTGAGGTGCTTGACCTTTTTGATCTTTGGACTATCCTTAGAAGCAGTCTGTTCGAGCTTAATGACTCTCTGAGTATCCTGCCCTATTTTCCAAGATCTAATGAAGGTAAACGCAACACCGACCAACAATAAACTTAATAAAATAATGAGAATATAATTTAGCTTTTTCAATCTCGTCCTCCAATTACCCTACAATTTTAACACAAGATAGTTGGAAAATAAATAAAAAAAGTTAGGTTTCCTTAACTTTTTTCAGTTCAAAATAAGGGCAAAAAAATGTTTTACGGTGCAGGATTTGCCTGAGTTATTTTCCCTTTATCACAGCCATTTGTCACTGGATAAGGGGCTAGACATTATACCTAAAGCTTCTCTTTATTGCTATCATTATTCTGACATTCTTAGGCATGCTATTTCCCTTGATAGGACTTGATTGCTGTTTCTTTAGCTTGTAAGGATCTCTTAAAAATGAGACTATTTTTAAGCCTATAATTTATATATTCGAAAAATTTTGACAAAAATGAGGGAAAATATTGATTTATTTAGCTTTAGTGATAAAATGAGGGTGAAAAATTAAATAAAGGAGGACATTGATATGTCTCAGAAGTTGGGAAAACAACTTATTCGCTCTGTTGTTACTGCCTTAGCCGCCATAGCATTTGGAATATTTCCTGCAAGCGAGACGACTAATCATATCACCTATGCAGAGGTTAACTCCTTAACCCCTTCGGTAGAATGGTCTTTAGAGCAGTATCCTAATTACTATAGCATAGAAGGAAAGTCTAACATCGACACCAAGGATTTTCCTAAGCTATACACCACTACCGAAAAGGTTTACAAAAAAAGTGGTCGAAGCACTAAGCGCGTTACTGTTTCTGATCTGCAATACGCTGCACTTGATGGCTATGGTCGTTCAAGAGCTGCCTATGGCATTATCACAAAGGATATGATCGCGATGTCAGCCGGATACCGCGAAAAATGGGAAAGCAACCCTGAGCCAAGCGGCTGGTATACATATCATTTCAAAGAAACTGGCAAGCTAGCTACTGAGGCCAACTACCTTCACAGCAAAAGCAAGGTCAAACGAACCTCAAACAATAGCTATGAAAGCATCGTCCTTAGCAACGGTAAGATTCGTAACGGCTATCTTTTTGATCGTAGTCATTTAATTGCTGACAGCTTAGGTGGTCGTCCTTTTAGAAATAATCTCATCACAGGTACACGTACTCAAAACGTTGGCAACAACGACCGCAAGGGGGGTATGCAGTACATTGAAAACAAAGTCCTAAACTATATCAATCATAACCCTCAGGTTCACGTTTATTACAAAGCCGTACCAATCTATTCAGGCTCTGAATTGCTCCCTAGGGCCGTTGTGGTTTCAGCGCTCTCCTCTGATGGTAAAATTGATGAAACCGTAAGAGTCTTTAACACTGTCAATGGCTTTACCATCAATTACCAATATGGCGGCATCAGCCATGATAAGGGCATGGAGGCTTCTAGTGAGTCAGAAGCTGAGGATATTACAGACGAAAGCACTCCAGCAGCTGAACCAGCTGATGAGGAGGCTATGGAGACAGAGGCTGCTGCTAACGACACAATAGTCTATGTTACAAGTAATGGCCAATCAAAGGTATACTGGTATAATAAGGACCATCTGCCAGAGAAGGTCAATCTCAATAAGGTTGTAGAAATGACCGAGCAGGAAGCCCTAAATCGAGGAAAGCACCATTCCTCCTTAGAAAAAATAAATCAATAGTCTCATAACGACTAACACAAGAGCTGGTTGAAGCAACCAGCTTTTTTTGTGTGATGAAGGATTAGACAGCTCCTTAGCTAAAAGATAAAGAGGCTGATAAAGCACTCAACCTCTTATCGCTTTTATAAATGCTCTGCTACTGCGGCTAACAGCTCTGGTAACTTGCTTGTATCACTGCCACCTGCCATCGCCATATCTGGCTTACCGCCACCACGACCTGACACGATTGGAGCTAAGGCCTTAATCAGATTGCCAGCGTGAGCTCTTTTGTCCTTACTTGCAACAAGAACATTTACCTTCTCACCAATGCTTGCAGCCAGCACAAGGACATCTGAATAATCCTTTTGCTTCCAATTATCGGCAAAGGTGCGCAAGGCTCCTGCATCTGATACTGCTACCTGACTAGCAATGTAGCGTAGACCGTTTGCTTCCTGGATCTTCTTAAAGACATCACCAGACTGAGCTGCTGCTGCTTTTTCTTTTAACTCTGCTATTTCTTTTTGCAAATCGCGGAGCTGTTCGCTAAGGCTCACAACCTTACTTGGAAGCTGCTCTATTTGCGGCACCTTAAGCGTATGTGCAATTTCTTTTAGGGTGTCTTCTTGCTTGCGGAAGCTTTCAAAGGCCTGCTGACCTGTCACTGCTATGATACGACGTGTTCCTGAGCCGATTCCCTCTTCCTTGATAATCTTGAATAGACCAATTTCTGATGAGTTGGACAAGTGAGTCCCTCCACAAAGCTCAACAGAATAATCGCCAATCTGAACAACACGAACAGTTTTGCCATATTTTTCACCAAAGAGGGCCATAGCTCCCATAGCCTTTGCTGTTTCAATATCAGTTTCTGTGGTTGTAATAGCTAATGCCTTCCAGATTTGCTCATTGACCTCTTCTTCAATACGACGCAGCTCTTGGGCTGTAACAGCTTCAAAGTGTGTAAAGTCAAAGCGTAAAAAGGCTTCTTCATTTAAGGAACCTGCCTGAGTGGCATGCTTTCCAATAACCTTGTGAAGGGCAGCATGAAGCAGATGAGTAGCGGTGTGGTTTTTCTCAACAGCATAGCGGCGCTTGTGATCAATAGCAAGAGTATAAACAGTGTCTAATGCAAGGCTTGCAAGAACCTCAACAGTGTGAAGAGGCTGACCATTCGGTGCTTTTTGCACATCTATCACACGAGCAACAAGGTCACCCTTATCATTTTTGATAACCCCATGATCGGCAACCTGACCACCCATTTCAGCATAAAACGGTGTCTGATCAAACACAAGCAAGGCCTGTCCTTCTGAAACCATCTCACTACGCTCATTATCAACGATGATAACTGATAAGCGAGAGGCAACAGTCTCTGTTTCGTACAAAAATTCTGATGGCTCTGTGATGCCTGCCAGTGTCTCATTTTGCATGCCCATTGAGCCACCCTTAACAGCTGCTGCACGGGCACGATCCTGCTGCTCCTTCATAGCTGCCTTGAAGCCTTCATGATCAATCTTATAGCCAGCATCTTCTGCTAATTCTTCGGTCAATTCAACTGGAAAGCCATAGGTATCATACAGCTTAAAGATATCCTTGCCATCAAGCCTGTCTTGCCCCTTTTCCTTTAGCTGCGCCAGCAATTGATCCAAATGCCCTGATCCTGCATCAATGGTACGTGCAAAGGTTTCCTCCTCACGCTTGATAATTTTTTCAATAAAGTCACGCTTCTCAAGAATCTCTGGATAATAGGACTCCATGATATGACCTACAGTAGCTACTAGCTTATAGAGGAAGGTCTCATGAATACCGAGCCTGCGGCCATGCATAACAGCACGACGAAGCAAGCGACGAAGCACATAGCCACGACCTTCATTACCAGGTAGGGCACCATCTCCAATCGCAAATGACAAGGCACGAATGTGGTCTGCAATGACCTTAAAGCTCATATTGTCACCATCTTGGTCGTAAGTATGGCCAGATAGCTTTTCCACTTCCTTGATAATCGGCATAAATAGGTCAGTTTCAAAGTTTGTTTTTGCGCCCTGCATAACAGCCACAAGACGCTCTAAGCCAGCACCCGTATCAATGTTTTTGTTTGGAAGCTCCTTGTACTCTGAGCGAGGAATTGTGGGATCTGCGTTAAATTGAGACAAAACAATATTCCAAATTTCAATATAACGGTCGTTTTCAATGTCCTCTTCCAGCAATCTAATCCCAATATGATCAGGATCATAAGCCTCGCCACGATCAAAGAAAATCTCTGTATCAGGCCCTGACGGACCTGCACCAATCTCCCAAAAATTTTCCTCTAATGGAATCAAATGGCTTGGCTCAACGCCCAGAGCGATCCAACGATTGTAAGAGTCCTTGTCATCTGGATAGTAGGTCATATACAACTTTTCCTTTGGAAAATCAAACCACTCCGGACTGGTTAACAATTCAAACCCCCACTCAATCGCTTCGTCGCGGAAATAATCTCCGATAGAAAAATTACCAAGCATTTCAAACATGGTATGGTGACGAGCTGTCTTACCAACATTTTCAATATCGTTAGTGCGGATTGACTTTTGAGCATTGGTAATACGGGGATTCTCAGGAATGACTGACCCATCAAAATATTTTTTGAGGGTGGCCACACCAGAGTTAATCCAAAGCAGGGTTGGGTCATTGACTGGCACAAGATTGGCCGAAGGCTCAATAGAGTGACCTTTTGATTTCCAAAAATCAAGCCACATTTGGCGGATTTGGGCTGATGTTAATTGTTTCATGTTTAAGATACCAAGAGCGATTAGAGAGACTGGGTAAGATTGTCCTTAGCATGAGTAGGCTTAAGAGACGATCTCTACTCGCATTCAGTTCCTTTCGTTGATTTTTTATAGGATTAGGCTAAAAGCCATCAAAACAAAACAAGCCCATATCACAGAGGGCGAAAACCGCGGTACCACCTCTATTCAATGAGCTTGTCATTCTTAATTACTTATATCAGATAAAATCACATTAAGCAGCATGCCTATCAGATTATCCGTAACTCACAGCAACCGTCACTTCTCTGGGTCAAATCCTTGATAAACAATTCTTAACTAAACCAGTATAAAGCTTTTTTGCACATTCGTCAATGAAAATCTATTTTTCTGACTTAGATTTAGAAGATTGACTATCCTTGCTTGAGTCTGAAGATGATTTCTGATCTGACTTGCTTGTGTTCGCCTTGCTTGCTTTTTTATCGGTATTGGCATACTGTGCCAAGATATTAGCAAAGGCTTGGTCTTTGATCTTAACATTTGCCTTGTCTAAGGCCTTTGCAATGACCTTATTTTGGAAATCAATGTTTTGTGTCTTTTCAGCCAAGACAATTTCTTTTAGACGTTTCTTATATTTCTTCCAATCAGAAGCCTTTTCGGCTTTTTTGGTTACCTTAACAATATAGAACTTGTTTTGATAAGTAGCCGGATCTAAGACAGAAACCACCTCTGAAATATCACCCTCTTTTAATCCTGAGGCGGCCTTGATCACATCTGCTGGTAACTTAGTGTCTCCTGAGTCAAACTTATAGTCTACCTTCTTGTCTGCTGCTGTTGTCTTTTCCTTAGCAATAGCAACAAAGTCAGCACCCTCAGCCTTAACCTCACCTAAAACAGCCTTTGCTGTTTCTTCATTGTCTAGAGTAATGACCTGAGTAGTCATTTCTGGTGTGTATGACTCATAGGCTTTTTTGTAATCAGCATCTGTCAGCTCTTTTTTAGCTGCTTCTTTAACAGCATATTCAACCAGCATAGCTGAGCGAATTTGACGCTTGTAGGTATCTGTTGTCAAGCCAGACTGCGCAAGGGCTGCAGAGAATGACGCACCGTATTGCTCAGCTGATTTATTGTAGGCTTCTTCTGTTTTTTTCTTAGAAACCTTTTTACCGTATTGGTCCTCAAAAACACGACTAACCACAAGGTTTAGCATTGCTCTTTGAGAAATCTCTGTATTTTTTGTTTCGTTGTAAAAATCACTAACACTGATAGTGTCGCCCTTCATCGTAATGACACTTGTGTTGTCATTTGTAGACTGACAGGCTGCTAGGGTCATTGCTGATGCTAGGGTTACTATACCAGCAAGTAATTTAGTTGATTTTTTCATGTGATTTTGTGCTCCTTTTTGTCATTAACCAGTATATTATATCACAATTTCTTAAACGTAACTTAATCTAACAAACGAATATCTGCTTGATTTTTACGAATCATCAGCAAGCCATCACTAAGTGGCAGCAAGCTGGCTGTTAATCCAGGATTATCCAAGGTTGCAGCAAATAAGTCCTGTAGACCACGATAAATCGTGCGCTGTCCTCTGCGAACCTCTTTGATAGGCTTAGCAATGTCGCCTCCTTGAAAGACATCATCTAAAACAACCATTCCACCTATTTTTAAGTGCTTTAACACCTCTGGAAGAAACTGAATGTATTTTGATTTTGCAGAGTCCATAAAAACAAAGTCAAACTCGCCAGTAAGCCCTGCTAAAAGATCAGCCGCATCTCCCTCAAGAAGGGTAATTTGCTTGCGGTTATCGTATTTTGCAAAATTTTCCTTGGCAAAGTCAATCATCTCAGCATTGCGATCAATCGTTATAATCTCTGCCTCAGGAACGTTTTCTGCCATTAGCAAGGCAGAAAAGCCAATAGCTGTGCCAATTTCTAAAATCCTCTTGGGCTGCAAGCTTTGCAATAAAAGCCTGAAATAAGCAACAACCTCATGCTGGATAATGGGAATATTTTCTTGTCTGGCAAAGGCCTCAAGCTCTGCTAAAAAGCCTTCGTTTTGCTTTAGCTGCGTTCGCATGTAGTGAACAATGTCTTCTTTGACAATAGGGCGGCGCATATTATGATTTGCATTTTTACTATATGATTTAACCATGCTATTCATTATATAAAAAAACTCTAGGTAATGCTAGGTTTTTCACTAGCCTTTTCAATTTCAATGATCTTGGCGGTATCTATCAAAGGAGCTCACAAACAGCCTTGAGCTGCTGGACAATGCTATCACAAGCAGATAAGTCCTGTAAGGGATAGTCAGGATTGGCAAAGCCGATACAGGTCATCTGAGCAGCCTTAGCTGCCTGACTGCCATGCTTAGTATCCTCAATGACAAGACAGGTCTTGGGGTTAACTCTTAATAATTCAGCAGCCTTAAGAAAAATATCTGGTGCTGGCTTTGAGTGAGTAACCTCTTCACCACTCACCAATACCTCAAAGCAGTCTAAAAGACCTAGTACAGTGAGATTTCTAATAATATCTGCCTTAGGTGATGAGGAAGCTACCGCCAAGCGGTAACCCTTCGCATGCAGGTGCTTGATTAATTGAGCAGCACCTGTTATTGCCTTGACACCGTCACGCTCAAGCATTGCCTGACGACGATGATTCATCTCAGCGATGAGGGCTTCAACAGAATCCTCTAGCTGACACTCCTTTTTCATGGTTGTCCACATATCATCAAAGGTGGTTCCCATAAACTGATACTGATAAGCTTCGTTAGTATCTATGCCTCTGTCCAATAGCATTTGTGTCTTGGTTGACAAAAAGATATATTCTGAGTCAACAATCACACCGTCCATATCAAAAATAAGACTTGTTTTCATCATCTACCTCCCCTTATGCTATATCTAAGTCAGATCAAGAGCAGAACTATTGATTGCTGGAACTATTTTTACCAGAAAAAAGCTCAGCAATGTCTGATAGCTGACTAATATGATGATTATCATCGCTATCTGGCAGCAATAAATTGATCGAGCAAATACCAGCGGCCCTTGCTGCAGCAAGATCTAAGGGCCTATCACCAATGTAATAGGTCTTTGCCTTAGCCATTTGATATTTGTCAATGAGAAAAAGAAGTGCCTCAGGATTTGGCTTGCGTTTAAAGCCACAAGCTGCTGTAATCACCTCTGTAAAATAATCAGCAATGCCTAAGCGCTGCAAAACCGCCTGAGTGGTCTTACCCTTATGGGTCACAATAAAGTGCTTAACCCCCTGCTGAGAGGTTAAGGCTAATGTTTCCTTGGCTGTAGGCATTAGTGCTATTAGGTGATCACGCGCTTCCTGCTCTCGGGTAAAGAAGGCCAGCAATTCTGAAAAATCCAGCTGATGTGCCTCTGCTAACCTCTTCAAAAGCTGTCCGATGGATTCTTGAATAATCGTATCCATAACCCAAGCCTCATCAAAGGGCAGCTGATAGGTCTGATACAGTAGACGCAAGGCTTGACGAATAGCCTCAGAGGATTGGACGAGGGTCCCATCAAAATCCCAAATTAAATTAACCGTCACTATCTCTACCTCCTAAATCAATCCAATAACGGGCGATTGCCTGCCCTGCCATTCTTTTAGTAGGGTAATCATCTGCTACCTGAATAATATCCTCTAAAATACCACCAGCCTTTTCAATGGTTTTTCGACTGGCTATATTATCTTTATTAGCTGTTATTAAGACACGCTTGATGCCACGCTTTTGGTATTGCTCCAGGGCAAAGGCTAATAGGGCGGTCATAATCCCCTGTCCACGATAATCTGTCCTTGTTACATAGCCGATATGCCCACCAACGGTTGCCAAGTCTCCTTTTTCCAGCTGCCAGCGACAGCCTATTCTAGCCACTAGCTGACCATCTAAAAAATAGTAATAATTAGTGCTAGTGGACCAGTCAGGATGATCAGTTTGGACCTCAAACCGCCTAGATTGCTCAACAAAAGCTGCAAAGTCCTCTACTTTTTGGGTCTCAACAAAGGTATTGCCTGAAGCCTTTTCAGCTAATAGTATGTCCTGAAAGCGCTCAAAGGCTGCTTGATCAGCTAAAGCAATTGTTCGAATCTCTTTCATGCATCGCTCCTCTTATACGATAACGATCAACTAGAATATTTTTCCCAAGCATTTCATCATATCAACTAAAAAGAGCTGCCCCTAGGATTGTTGATATAACATCATGCTAGGGGCAACCCATAGGCCTTGAAGCTAGGCTAATAAACACTGACTGCTGCTATTTACCAATAGCTCAAAACTTAAGAGTAGATGGCAACTATTAGAGATGTACCCCTCTTGCCACTAAGTCCTCTAGCTCTGTCAAACGCTCTTCAAAGACCTTAAAGGCTGCTTCGAGGTAATCACCCTTAGCCATATCAACCCCAGCCTTAGCAATCACCTCAAGAGGATAATCTGAATTTCCAGACTTCAGATAAGTCAAGTAGTGATCAATATCCTCTTGAGTACCATGCACAATCTTATCAGCCAAGTAGCTAGCTGCAGCAAAGCCTGTTGCATATTGATAGACATAGTAGTTGTAATAGAAGTGTGGGATACGAGCCCACTCATACTGGATAAAGTGGTTGTCCTCTTTCTTTAATCCATAATACTTTTCATTTAAATCAGCATATAGCTTATTGAGGTATTCACTTGTTAACACCTCACCATTTTGATCCGCCTGATGAATAGCATGCTCAAACTCAGCAAACTGTGTCTGACGGAAAACCGTTCCACGAAAACCATCTAGGTAATGGTTCAAAATAGCAAAGCGCTCCTTGTCGTCCTCTACCTCATTTAGCAAGGCCTCAGTCATGATGTTTTCATTCGTCGTTGAGGCAATCTCAGCTAGGAAAATGCTGTAATCTCCATACACGTAAGGCTGTGTTTCACGCGTAAAGGTTGAATGCAGGCTATGGCCTGTCTCATGCACCAAAGTATAGAGGTTATCAAGCGTGTCCTGCCAATTTAAGAGCATAAAGGCATTTGTATCATAGGAACCACCAGAATAGGCACCTGAGCGTTTGCCCTTATTGACATGCACATCAATCCAACGCTCTGTAAAGGCACGATGCACACGCTCTGAATAATCCTGACCAAAAACAGCCAAAACCTTCTCTGCTTTTTCCAAGGCCTCATCATAGCCGATAGCAAGATCTGTCTCAGATAAAGGAGTATAAACATCATACATCTTTAGATCATCTAAACCAAGCACCTCTTGACGTAGCTTCAAATAACGATGAAGCAGCGGTAAATGCTTATTAACGGTTTCTAGTAGGGTATCGTAAACAGCCTCTGGGATAAAGTTGGCTGACATCGCTGCCTGACGGGCTGAAGCATACTTATGGACACGTGCCTTATAATTTTGCACCTTGACATTGGTTTGCAGGGTTTTAGCATAGGTATGCTGGAATTGCTCATAGGTGCTATACATCGCCTCATAGGCCGCCTGACGCACTGTACGGTCTTTAGATTCCATTAGGCTAATGAAATTACCATGTGTTAGCTCAACCTCTTCTCCCTTATCATTTGTCACAATAGGAAAAGCAATGTCGGCATTATCTAAGATACTAAAGGTCTCCTCAGCACCATTAAAGATTTCTTGTGCCCCTGCTAATAGCTCCTCCTCAGCCTGACTAAGGACATGCTCACGCGCCTTAAACAACTTGTCAAAGAAATGGTCATAGACTGCTAATTCTGGCTTTTCCGCTAAGAAGGCCTGATAGGTCTCTTGAGTCAAGTCCATAAACTCTGGCTCATAAAAAGAGAAGGCTTCGCTAAATTTAGCATAAATACCAGAAGCCTTAGCCTGATATTCCTGATACTTCGCAACTGTTGTATCCTGATCGTTTTTCATGCTGGCATAAACATAAAGCTTTTCAACACGACGAGCCAGCTCCAACTGTAGCTCTGTGATGTCTAAGAGACTGCTACTTGAATCCAACAAATGCCCAGCCTGCTGTCTTGCAGCCTCAATAGCTGCTGACAGGCTATCTGCCTCTGTTTCCCAAGCTGCGTCAGTTGCAAAAATAGTGCTTAAATCCCAAGTGTACTTTTCCTCTAGATGACTACGATTATCTGTCATACGGACCTCCTAAGTTTCTGTTATTAATCATTTTAACATAATATGCTGGTGAAAAAAGCTTTTGCACCTCTTTATTTGCTGCTTTTGCATAATATTTTTCAAAGCAATCATAGTAATAGCTCAAATCCTCCTGAATCTGGCAAAAGCCAGCTGGGCAAGCAATCGGCTTAACCTGTGGATAATAAGCTTCTAGGGGTCTGTCAAGCAGGTTATCCCCAGCTAGATAAGCCTCTTCTTGCTTTTTCAACCATTTGCTGTCTTTTACCAGTAAGGCTTTTTGAATCCTTCTAAGCAAGTGCTTATCCATCTGGAGCTGATAGGCTGACAGGCCTTTTCTTTGGTAAGGCAGCCGCAAAAAGGCCAACAAATCATCATCTAAGGAACAGGTCTTTACTAGATAGCTGACCTTACCAAATAAATCCTCATGAATCATATATTTCAATCGTATCAGGTGGTGTTCCACATCGAGCTCCCAAAGATGAAAGCCAAGCTGCCAAGAAAAATAAAGGCATTGCCTTTGTAAACCTGTCAGACGCTTTTGCAGCCAAAGCTTTCTTCCTAAGAGCCAACGCACCTGATAGCCATTAGCCTGATAAGCCCTACTGCGTTGCTCCAGCCTTTTGATTGGTAGCTGACTACACTGGATTTCTAAGGCTAAGTGCTTATTAACCAGAAGGTCTGCAATTTGATTTAGATCAGGCAGGTAGGCCTCAACCTCTGCTGTCTCAGAGCGAGATAGGCTACGGTACAGATCAGCCTTTAGCCTGAGATGTTCATGTGATTCATTTTCAGTCAGGTATTGGCAATGACTTAGGCTAATATGGGCAAAGTGGGGTCGGATAATTCTTCCTTTTTTCAAGCGTACAGCAGCTCCACAAGCAGGACAGGTAAAGGCTTGCTTGCGTGAGGGGGAAGAGCCATCTGTAAGCGAGATGACTCTTTGATCTTGGTCTAAGGCAGTTAGCATAGGGGTCTCCAGTTGTTATCGTTCTCTCTATAGCATATATCCGAAAAACACTGGACTTAACCTGTCAGTCAACTTCAAATCTAACAATATTTTATGTTAAATAGGTCTTGATGAGCTTTTTTTCTTTTACTGTTAGCTGACGATAAGCTCCCTCAGCTAAATCCCCTAGCGCTATTTCTGCAAAACCAATTCGCTTGAGCTGTGTGACCTTTAAGCCATAGCTTAAAAACATTTTCTTGATCTGATGGTATTTTCCTTCAGAGAGTGTTACTTCTGCTTGTGACTCCATTTGATCAGCCTTTATAATCCGCAAGGCGGCAGACTTGCAGCGAGTACCATCAAGAAAGGTAACACCATTTTCAAAGAAAGGCACCGCATCAGCAGCCAAAGAGCCATTGACAGTCACAAGGTAGGTCTTGTTCACATGGTGCTTCGGGTGAAGCATACGAAACCCTAATGGACCATTATCCGTCAAGAGGACAAGCCCTGTTGTATCTCTATCTAAGCGGCCTATAGGGTAAAGATTGGCCACTCTATCCTCCTTACGAATCAAATCAATGACAGTTTGGTGCTTCCTATCAGAGCAAGCTGACACAACCCCTGCTGGCTTATGAAGCAGGTAATAGCGATGAGCAAATGCCTTTATTTGCCTGCCATTTACCATTATCACTTGAAGACCTGAATCAACACTCTGACAACCAGCTCTAGCTGGTTGCCCATCAATCAAGACAGACCTTCCTTTGATGAGTTGTTTCACTTGATTTCTAGAACCAAAGCCTGTCACTTCTAATAATTTATCTAAACGCATAGCATTAGTTTATCACAATATACCTTAATTCTAAAAAAGAGGCCAAAGAGCCTCTTTTAATAACTGATCAGATTTTTTGCTAAAGTCAGCAAGAAACCTTTAGCCAGATACCTACACTGTATCAAAAGAGCACAACGGATAGCAGACTAGCTGTTAGCCATCAGCAATAGTCTAATCCAGCTCTGAAGCGGCAGCCTCATCAATAATAACCACAACATTATCATGCTGCTGTAATACACTTGCTGGCAAAGCCTCAGTAACTGGACCTGATACCATGCCCTTAATAGCGGCAGCCTTTTCCTTACCAAAGGCCAATAGGACAATCATTTTTGATGCCATGATAGAAGCAATTCCCATTGAAATAGCCTGCTTTGGCACATCATCAATACTAGCAAAGAAGCGGCTGTTGGCTTCAATTGTCGAAGCCTGCAAATCCACCACATGCGTCTTTTCTGCAAAAGGGGTTCCTGGCTCGTTAAAGCCGATATGACCATTGCGCCCAATTCCAAGAATCTGAAAATCAATAGGGTGCTCTGCGATAACTTGATCATAGCGCTTAACCTCTGCCTCTAAGTCATCAGCTAAGCCGTTTGGTAAAAAGCTTTCCTTAAAGGGCTTAGCGTTAAACAGCTGGTCACGCATAAAATAGTCATAGCTCTGATCATTTTCAACCGGCAGCCCGACATATTCGTCTAAGTTGATACTGGTCAAGGCTGAACAGTCCAAATCACTATTAACCAGCTCCTGATAAAAGGTAATCGGTGTGCTGCCTGTTGCCAAACCTAAGGTTGTAGCCCCTTCTGCCAAGCTTTCCTTTAATAGGCTAAAAGCAATCTTGCCACCCTCTAACTGATCCTGTACACGAATAATTTTCATCTGATTCTCCTTTTTGATTGGTATAGACCTTTTGTGGTTCTATTATATGGTATATACCAATTATTGTCAAGCCATAATCTCATATCCCATGTCGTCAGCTAAGAAGCACTAGCTAATAAGGAGCTAAAAGCCACCAATCATCTCTATATGTCTCATAACCATGACAGGTGACGTAGCCAGGGACAAGTGATATAATAGAAAGGATTTATCTCTAAGGATAGATAGGCTGATTGTAAATAGCCTCACAAGAAGGGTAAAGGAGTTAAGATGAATACCAACGATTTTGATTTTGAGCTGCCAGAGGAGCTGATTGCACAAACACCACTTGAACAAAGGGATCGCTCGAAGCTCTTGATTATCGACCATCAAGAGCACACCATGACAGATAGCCATTTTGACCATATCATTGATCAACTAGAGCCAGGAGATGCACTGGTCATGAACAATACTCGAGTCCTTCCTGCCCGCTTATACGGTGAAAAAATGGAAACACATGGGCATGTTGAGCTTTTGCTGCTTAAAAACATTCAGGGAGACCAATGGGAGGTTTTAGCCAAGCCTGCAAAGCGGCTTAAAGCCGGTGCACAGATCAGCTTTGGTGATGGACTCCTAAAGGCAAGGGTCATTCAAGAGCTAGAGCATGGCGGTCGAATCGTTGAGTTTTCATACGATGGTATTTTCCTAGAGATTTTAGAGACTCTAGGCGAAATGCCTCTGCCGCCCTATATCCATGAAAAGCTAGCAGACGCTGAGCGCTACCAGACCGTTTACGCCAAGGAAAATGGCTCAGCAGCTGCTCCTACAGCCGGACTACACTTTACTCAGGAGCTTCTGCAAAAAATAGAAGCCAAAGGAGTACACCTCGTCTACCTGACCCTCCATGTTGGCCTAGGAACCTTTAGACCAGTTTCTGTCGATAATATCGATGAGCATGACATGCACTCTGAATTCTACCTGCTATCTGAAGAGGCCGCCCAAACCCTTAGGAAGGTTAAGGCCGCTGGTGGACGCATTGTTGCTGTTGGTACTACTTCTATTCGCACACTAGAAACGATTGGCAGCAAATTCCAAGGGCAAATTCTGGCAGATTCTGGTTGGACTAATATTTTTATTAAGCCAGGCTACCAATTTAAGGTTGTTGATGCTTTTTCAACGAACTTCCATCTGCCCAAGTCAACGCTTGTCATGCTAGTTTCTGCTTTTGCAGGTCGTGACTTTGTCCTTGAAGCCTATAAGCATGCCATTGATGAGCATTACCGCTTCTTTAGCTTTGGTGATGCCATGTTTGTTAAGTAAAGCCTAATGATGAAATACATTCACAGCGGGCTCATGTTTTTATTATTTGTGCTGTTTGTTGTTAGCTTTGCAAAGCATGAGCAAGCAAGGCTGGCCTTTGAGCAGAGCCACCAAGCTTACAAGGACATGGTTATTTCCTTTGAAAAGCGGCATATAAAACAACAGCCCTCAAGCCTATCTGATCAGTTTCAGCTCAGGAAAGATCTGCTGCATTATGCCAAAAAGCTAGCACAGGACGGGTGGTCCTATGAGGCCATTGAAAAGGGCTACCTAGACCATCTCAAGCCTAAGCAAGCAAGCTATAACTTTGAGCAGCTTTATCAGAGTCTACAGGTCATTGGGTCTCCTGCTTTTCATCGCATGTGGGAAAGGCAGCCAAGGGCTCAACATAAGCTTGAAGCTAAAAGAGACCTCAACTTACTTTTGACCTATGTAAAAATGCCCGAAGAATTAAGTGGGCAAAGCGCTGAAACAAAGCAATTGCTTAAGCAATTCAGTCCGTCCTTAAGCCCGACAGATGCCTTTTGGGACCAATTGTCATCACTAGTTCAGCTTTATTATGATCATTTGGAGCATATTCCTTATCAAACCTTCAACCGCAAGCTCTATCAGCTGCGCTATGTCCTGTCAGTGCAGCAAATAGAATGGGTTAGAAACAATTATGGGAGAGCAGGAAAAACAGATGCTGATGCCTTGGCTAGATACCTAGCTACCCTAGACGAATCTGATTATAGTCTTAATGAATCAGCCAGATACCACAATAAGGTAGCTAGTCATTTAGATACAGCCAATCAGCTCCAAATCACTTACCCAGACAATCTCCCTCAAGCTAATTATAAGGTTTTAGTTCATTTTCACTCAGAATTTATTTTATCAGAGGCTGGTCATTTCTTGGCTGCCCTAGATCCTCAACAGCCAAGTCAAAATGGTCTCATCAATGGGTCTTCTTTTAACTATGCCAATCAAAACAACGAGCTGCATAGATTGCTTGATATTGAACCCATTGAGCTATTTGAGCCTGATTTCATTGAAACAGCAATGATAAACCTTGATAGTCCATTTATAGTACCAGATTTAGAGCAGCAAAATGATCAACAGCACCCTATTTTTAGCCGAAATGGCAAATCCTCCAAGCAATTAACAAAAGTGGCGGCTAAAGCCTTTAAAAAATTACTTCACCATTATCAACAGACTTATCAGAGCCATCTCAGCAAGACCCAACCATAACCACCTGTTAAACGGATAGTTATGGTTTGTTTCACACTGAAAGTCGCATACTAACAAAAAGCTGCCTGTCATCTCTCCAGTGAGTAATTTCGCTAGAAAGATGATAGGGCTTTTTATAATGATACCAAGCTATCAAATACACTCTGAACATTAGACGTATTATCTATCACGTTAGAGAACAATTCCAAAAGACTTGGAGGCTTTTACCACCTACACTAGTAATTTATTAGCACACTTAAAAAACCAATCTACTTCTGAGATTGGTAACTGACTTCTATTATTTTGCAGCTTGGTAAAGCTCTGAGACCTTTTTCCAATTAATGATTTCAAAGAAGGCCTTGATATAATTTGGACGAACATTGCGGTAATTGAGGTAATAAGCATGCTCCCAAACATCAAGTGCTAAAATAGGCTGCTTGCCCTCTGAGATTGGTGTGTCCTGATTAGCAGTTGATGTGATTTCAAGCTGACCAGCCTTATTCACAACCAGCCAGGCCCAACCTGAGCCAAAACGACCCGTAGCTGCTGCTGTGAATTGCTCTTTAAAGGCAGCAAAGGAACCAAAAGCGTCATCAATAGCTGCTGCGACATCAGCAGAAACCTCTTGCTTTTCTGGAGAAAGCAGCTCCCAGAAAAGCGCATGGTTCAAATGGCCACCGCCATTATTAATCACAGCCTGACGAATGTCAGCAGGAATGCTGCTTACATCTGCTAATAATTCCTCTAAATTTTCTCCTAGCTCTGGGTATTTTTCCAAAGCAGTGTTGGTATTAGCCACATAGGTGGCATGGTGCTTATCATGATGAAGCGTCATTGTTTCTGTGTCAAAATAAGGCTCAAGGGCATCATATGCGTACGGAAGATCCGGTAATGTAATGGTCATGTCTCTTTCCTCTTTTCCTTTATGATAAGTCTATCTTATCTCAAAAAATAGAGGCTTTCAACTAATTTGATTGATGCTCATAGGTCTGAGAGGTCAGTATTTCCCTGAGAATGCGCTACTAGCTTTAAGAGAGCAAGGTCAAAAAGATAATCCTTTGTGTAAACACCTGTTTTAATGTGATAATCTGTTTCAATTAAGGTCTTTACAGCCAGCTGCAAATAAGAGAGAGACAAGGCTCTAGAATCCTTGAGTGCATATTTCACCTGATAGGGATTAACACGTCTGCCTAACAGGTCTGATAGGCTAGTGACTAGCTGCTGTTCTGTTTTTCCAGACCGCACCAAGGTTGCCAGCTGCAAAAACAGACGAAACTGCCCCAGCATAATGGCAATAAGCTTAATATCGTCCTCGCCAGATAGGCGCAAATCATGAACCAGCTCCCGAGCAGCATCAATCTTTCCTTGTAACACCAATCTTGTCAAGTCAAAGACATTATCCTGCAAGCTCTTGGGAATCGCTTGAGCAATGTCCTCTACTGTGATAGGACCACTTTTTTTATAGGCCTTCAAGAAGGTCATATTCTTCATGATTTGACTAAAATCATCATTTGACTTCAACAGCAATTGATCAAAAGCACCACTAGCAAAGCTCAAGTCCAGCTGGTGACTGTATTTTTGAAAATAGGTCCTTTTTTCAGCAGCCTTTAAAGGACTGGCTTCAAAAATAAGGGCATCACGCTTGAGAATCTTGACCAAACGACGCTTACCATCAAGCTTTCCTGGTGCAAAGATAACCAAACGTGTGGTCTCTACAGGATTTTCCAAATAGTCCTCAAATGCCTTTAGCTCTTTTTCCTTTAGGTAGCTTTTTTTACTAGTGGTAATATCCAGCAGATGATCAAAAATAACCACCTTTTGGTCAGCAAAAAAGGGCATGCTCACAAGGTCCATCTCAGCTGTTTGATACAAGGCCTCAGACATATCAAAATAAGAATAGGTCAAGTCAGCTTGATCAAAGGCTATTTTTTTTAGTAGCAAGGCCTTCATATGGCTATATTGCCCAATATCCTCGCCAGCCACAACCGTAATCAAGCCTAAGCTTTCTTTGCTTAGTGCATTTATTTTTTCTATCGCAATCATGGTTTTATTATAGCATTTTCTCACCAAATATGACCTTGCTAAAGCGGATCTTTTTCATTCTCTGCTTCACTAGCTGGCCTAGGCTCTTGTATATAGCTCTAGCTCGATAAGGTTATCTGCAAACTTCTAATTGCCAGTGAGCTTGGCCTGTCAAGCGAATAGCACCCCTGCTTGCTGTACTGTAGTAAGGAATGTGTCTCGCTTCAAAGCGTGCTAAGGTTTCGAGGTTAGGGTGCTGATACTGATTGTTCCTTCCTGCTGAAATCAAGCTTAGCTGAGGCTGGATATGGTCTAAAAATGCTGGTATAGAAGAGCCCTTAGAGCCATGATGAGCTGCCTTTAAAACATCAACCCTAAGCTTAGGATAACGGGCAATCAGCCTTTCTTCTCCTTCTGCCTCCAAATCACCCGTAAACAAAAAGCTTTTATCCAACAGCCTGCCATAAAGGACTAAAGAGTCATTGTTTTTACCATCTCCTAGCTCCCAAGGATAGAGCACCTCTAAAAAGCTTCCCATAATGGGCAAGTGATCACCAGCACTAATGGCCTTAACCTTGATTGCGAGTCTTTGCAAGCGTTTGACAAAGCGAGTATTCGTCAAACTTCCCCGACTAACATAGATTTGCTTGATACTAAAAGCCTCAGCAACAGCCTCCAGATCTCCAACATGATCAATATCGGTATGGGTTAGCACCAGTTGATCAATCGTATCCACCCCTCGGCTTCTAAGATAGGGAATGAGTGTTTTATGGGCATTACAGGCCTGGTATTTCCTTTGCCATTGCTCCTTTTCCTGAGGAGCAGGCACTCCTCCCACATCAATCAGCATGGTATGATTTTGCTTATCCCTAATAAAAATACTGTCTCCCTGCCCAACATCTACAAGCGTTACCTCATTGATCAGGGGCCATTTTACCGTAAAGAGCGTCAGCAACAACAAACCACCTGCAACCAACTGTAAGCCTCGATTCCCTCGATAATCATACACTATAGCCAAGCAAGCCATACAAAGGCAAAGCTGTAAGGCTGTAGGACTTCCTAACACCAAGGGAGCACTAAAATAGCTTCCAATCATGCCGATCCCCTTTTCTAAATATAAAAAGAATGGATTGACGGCAGTCACAACAGCAAGGGGCGAGAAGAAAAACAAGATCGCTAGACCTGGTAGAATAAGACCATCAAACAAATAGGCTAATAAGGCTGTCAATACTACCGAGATCGGATTAAAAACCGAGAAATAGTAGGCCAGCAAGGGCACAATGCCAAAGGAAATGGCTAAGGCTTTCAAAAGCCTCTGTTTATTGCCAGAAAGCTCTTCAAATCTGACCGTAGCAAGGATAAAAGCATAAGCAAAGGACAAGACACCACCAATAGACATCAGAAAGTGACCATTAATCAAAAACATCATCAAAAAAGTCATTGCTAGATTATCTAGTCCTGTCAAACCAATATGACGCAGCTGGGCCTGCAGCAAGCTACGTATCACAGAAATACTATGACCAGTCAAACCAGAATAGCAAAATGAACATACCACCTCCAGTACCTTAATCTTGTCTATTGGAATATGTAACCAGACCAAGCCACGACGCAGGTAGGTCAGAAAAAAGCCGACCTGCATACCAGATAAAGCAAACAGATGAATAATACCAAGCTGGCTGTATAGCTCTGTCATTTGCCCAAAGGACTTATCAAGATAGCCAAATAACAATCCTGTCATATAATGACTCATCGGCTGTGGAAACCTAGATTGGCACCAAACGATGGCCTGACGTCGCCATTGGCTAATATGATCATTAATAGACCTAGGAGAGATAATCTTCAATGACTGCAAGCTTTTGATTTTTCCTACTCTAAAGATTCCCTGATAAGCTAAATAAGCCTGATGGTTAAAGCCCTTAAAATTTCTAAGCCCTGCTGCTTCCTCTAGCCTGATGTCAGCCTTTAGCTTTAGAAATTGGCTCTGCTGCTTAAAAAAATCTGCCTCTTCTTTTGAGGTCATGCGATAAGCCAACTGATAATGATGCCCCGAGTGCCGACCGATAAAGGATAGGTGATCACCATTCACCATTATCGAATCTGGAATCAGCACAACCGTTGATAAGCGATCAGGCTGATTGATCTGATTAGCCTCTAGCTGACCCTTTTGATAAGCAAAAAGACAGCCAAAAAGCCCTAGCAAAAGAAGCGTCTTTAAGACCTGCTTGAGGACAAAGCGATAGCCTAATAATACCAACAAGCCAGCTAACAAACCAGCTGTTAACCAGCTAGGCCTATAAATCTGATAATACAAAACAAGCACTAAAAGGGCAAATTGTATCGGAGCAATCGGAAAATACTTAGTCAAGGGAAATGTCATGCTTTAGCTTCTCCAGTGTTTTAGCACCAATACCTGGTACCTTTCTCAGATCTTCTAGAGATTTAAAGCCACCCAGGCTTTCTCGTACATCAATAATATCCTGTGCTCTCTTTGCACCAATGCCTGAAATGCGTTGCAAATCAGCAAGACTAGCCCTGTTCAAATGAACCTTTTCAGGCTTCTGATGATCAGCAGACGCTGATTGAGTCTCAGATGAAGGCTCTTTAATGACTGATATATTCTCACCCAGCTTAGCAACATAAATAACCTTTTCATCAGATAACTTTTCAGCTAGATTAATAGCATTTTTATCAGCTTGCTCTGTCAAGCCACCTGCCAGCTCAATCAGATCTGTGATACGACTTCCCTTAGCCAGCTTATAGACGCCCTCCTTATGAACAGCTCCCTTAATATCCACTACGATATCCTCAGCTGCTACTTCTTGCTCACTAGCTTCTGGCTGAGCTGGCTTTTCTGACTGCTGAATCTGAGAATGGTCAGGAAATGAAACTGACTCCTTTCTTGCTTTTTCCCCTCCAGCCAAGGCAAGCCACAGCACCAGCAAAAGCCCTACAGACAGCACAACAGTAACACAGCGTGACAGAAAATAAGGGGCCTTTATCATCTCTTTACCCTTTAGGAACAATTCTTCTAACATTTTTTCACCTCAATATATTATTCGATAAAAGCCTTTAAAATTGTTCTATTTTCTAGCATATTAAAAAAGCAGTCCAAAATGGACTACCTCTTTAAGCTCATAAGATGGTATCATATAGCCACACTATAGATATAGCTCACCTTGCCTGGCCTATTCCTCCTACTGTGGAAAAATACTGGCTTTCTTGTAGCTTTGACTAACCAGTGGCATTATATCCTAGATATAGCATATCAGAAAAGTCGCTGTAAGTCCTCCTCACTAATATGGCAATAAAGCCCTGACTTTTGTGCGCTCAGCACTAATCCATAACACGACCTAAGAGCGATGCTTGTCTGGATCCCAAACAAAGCTTGCCAAATAAGAAAATAGCATGGTTAAGGCCAAAATAAACACCAGAAGTATTCCTAGTGGAATACGGTAAAGATAGGTCAGCATAGAACGCCTTTGACTAGACTTAAAGGGAGCCATTTCTTGGTCTAAGCGGTCAAATTCAGCCTGAATACGCCTAGCTACCTCCTCAATCCCCTCATCATTCATACGCTTAATGTCAGAAACATCAATTGCATGACCAAAGTTCATATCAACGCGCTCACCTGCTAGCAAGCCTTTTAGGGTCATGGGACCTTGGTAGGCTGCGGGCATTATGTTAACCTTGGCCATCTTGGCAATAACAGCAACACCACCCTTGACATCTGTCGCATGACGACTCCCACTCGGAAACATCACCAAAGAGCGATTACTTTTTTTCAGCATATTAACAGGATACCGAATGGCATCTGGACCAGGCTTTTGGCGGTCTATTGGAAAGGCACCACACATCTTAATCCACCAGGCAAATAAACGATTGGTGAAGAGCTCTTTTTTTGCCATAAAAATAAATTGCTTTGGACGTGCAGCAAATGCCATGTAAACAGGATCCCAAAAGGTCCTATGTGGAGCAACTAGAATATAATTTTCAGACTTATCAAGAATCCTATCCTCATTATGGTAGTGGGCATTGCCATTAACAACCCACAATAAAAAGACAACTAAGCCACGTAAATAGACGTAAAACACATCAGTCTCCTTTTCACTTATAATCCTACTCATTGTATCATGAAATATTTCAATATTAAAGAGAAAGCCCACTCAGCACCCCTACTCTGATAGGATTATTTTTGCTATAATAATGATATGCTACATTCGATATTAAAAGATGGTGAACGGATTGACCAGCTTTTCTCAAGCGACGTTCAAATTATTCAAAACAAAGAGGTCTTTAGCTATTCTATTGATAGCGTCTTGCTTTCTCGCTTTCCAAAGCTTCCCTCACGTGGGCTAATTGTAGATTTGTGCTCTGGAAATGGTGCAGTCGGCTTATTTGCTAGTACACAAACCAAGGCCTCTATTGTTGAAATTGAGCTTCAGCCACGATTAGCTGATATGGGACAGCGCTCTATCAGGCTCAATCAGCTAGAGGATCAGGTGACGATGATTTGTGATGATTTGAACAACCTACTTCAGCATGTGCCTCGCTCAGGCGTTGATATCATTCTTTGTAATCCTCCTTACTTTAAAAGCAGTCAGACCTCAAAGAAAAACCTATCTGAGCATTATCTCCTAGCCAGACACGAAATCACAACAAATCTAGCTAAGATCTGTCAGGTAGCACGCCATGCACTCAAATCCAATGGCCGTCTAGCTATGGTCCATAGGCCTGATCGTTTTTTAGAGATTCTTGATACCTTAAAAACAAACGGTCTTGCTCCAAAGCGGCTGCAATTTGTCTATCCAAAGCTTGGTAAGGAAGCCAACATGCTCTTGATTGAGGCCATCAAGGATGGCTCTATGGAGGGCTTGAAAATCCTGCCACCACTTATTGTCCATAAAGACAACGGAGACTATACCGATACAATTAAGGAGATTTATTTCGGAGCCAAGGACAAGGCTTTTAAGAGCTGACAGGCTCTTTTACATCAAGAGGTTTTTTCATCATGACAACTCAAAAAGCATATATGTACGTTTTAGAATGTGCAGACAAAACCCTCTATACTGGCTATACAACAGACTTAGATAAGCGTCTCAAAGCCCATAATGCTGGTAAGGGAGCAAAATACACACGCTGCCGCTTACCTGTCAGCCTGCTGTATTATGAAAGCTTTGATAGCAAGCAGGCTGCAATGAGAGCCGAAGCCTTGTTTAAAAAACGAAACACCAGACAGCAAAAGCTCACCTATATTGCAGAGCAGCAAAGCAAAAAAGCTAAGACAGACTAAGCTCCTGACACACCTAAGCTGGCAAACCGCTATAGGACTTACTGTCAACAGCTGAGATAAGCCCATGCTACTAGATCAAGGCTCATTTAGCCCGAGGCTACTAAAGTCCAAAACCAAAAAAGCAGCAAAACCTCCATAACTTCTAGCTAGTAGAAGCCCTTGGAGGTCTTTTTATTAGTTTAGCTTAAAAAGCGATCAGAATAAGCCAAGCCTTACCTAGGCCTTTTCATCTTTTGTACACGCTTTGATTTCCTTGATTGGAAGCTTTAAGACATCTGATAAGAGTAAAGGAACAACCTCAACTGTTGCCTCAGAATATTGCAAGCCAAACCAGCGCATAGGACTTGCTGTCACATGCTTGATACTAGCCTTTGTCTGCATGACAAAACGTTCCAGAGTACTCAGCTGCCTTGCATATGACACGCGCTCCTCAATGATCACAAATCTAAAGTCACCAACCTCTCGGCCTGGTGTAATCGTGTAATCCTGAACCTGCTTAGGCAGACGACCACTCTCCATCAAATCCTGAACAATCGTTCTAAGGTAACGCGGAACAGTCTGTGGCATTCTAAAGCCAAGGTAGAGCTCTACACACACAATATAGTCTGTTCCTAACATATCCACCTTGTAGGTCGCCGTATAAGGCTCATCTGTCACACGAACATTGACAAACCAATAAACCTGCGCGCGCTTAGGACGCTTATCTAAAATGGAATACAGGATTGAACGATCAATCAGATCTTTTTTCATGCGGTTGGTCAAGTAAACAACATTGGTCTGATACAAATCAAAGCGAAGATCATCTCTAAGGAGCTTGATTTGATGCTTGTAATCATTTAGGCTCAAGGACTTAACATATTTAGCAACAATCACGGTTCCAGCATGCCAAATCACCATAACAAAGACAATGGCAAGAGCTAAAACAACAACAACATAGCCCCCATGCATAAACTTAACTGCAGATGCTAAAAAGAAAATAAACTCAATAAAGGCAAAAAAAGCCATGAGCAGACTAGCTAGGAGCGGCTTTACCCCCTCCTTAATAAGGTAATAGGCTAAGAGAATCGTTGTCATCAGCATGGTAATCGTGATGGCAAGGCCATAGGCAGCCTCCATATGCGCTGATGTTCTAAAATACAGCACCGTACAAGACGTTACCGCAAACAAGCTCCAGTTAATGACAGGGATGTATAGTTGGCCTAGGTTGGCACCTGGATAGGTAATCTTAAACAACGGAAAAATCTTCAAGCGCATAGCCTCAGAAACCAAGGTAAAGGAACCTGAGATTAAAGCCTGCGAAGCAATAATGGCTGCTAGAGTTGCTAGAATAACAAGATAAACCCGTAATCCCTCTGGAACACTAGCAAAGAAGGGATTAAGCGCAATGCCTGAGTCCTTATGCGCTAAAATCCAAGCTGCCTGACCACAATAGGATAAGATGATACAAACCTTAACAAAGGGCCAGCTAGCATAAATATTTCCTCGACCGACATGACCTAAATCAGAATAAAGAGCTTCAGCACCAGTTGTCGCTAAAAAAATAGAGCCTAAAATGAAAATACCCCGATGATTTTCCGGACTAACCAATAAGTGCAGCGCATAATAGGGATTGATAGCCTTTAGGATTTCCAAATGCTGTAAGCTATTCAAGAGACCACTGATCCCCAAAACGCTAAACCAAACCAGCATGACTGGCCCAAATAATTTACCAATAACACCCGTTCCAAAGCGCTGCAGGCCAAACAAGACCATCAATATCAGCAAGGTCGTTAGGATCACATTGGTCTGATTCTGGTAAATACTGCTGAGCTCAGGAACAGCCTTTAAGCCTTCAATGGCTGATGTGACCGTAACAGCTGGTGTCAAGGCACCATCTGATAAGAGCGTTGCTCCCCCAAGCATAGCTGGAATGATTAACCACCTTGACATCCTTCTAACTAAGGTAAAGAGTGAAAAAATCCCTCCCTCATGATGATTATCAGCCTTTAAAGCAATCAAAACATACTTGATTGTCGTTACCAAGGTTAGAGTCCAAATAATCAAGGATACTGAGCCTAAAATAAAAGCTTCAGACACCTGTGAAAGGCCGCCTTGATTGTCAACCAACGACTGCATGGTATACAGTGGACTTGTGCCAATATCACCATAGACAATTCCTAGTGCAATAATAAAACCTGCCTTTGTTGCTTTATCAAAGGCATCATGATGGGCATTAGACATCCCAATGTTCCTCCTAAGACTTAATCATGCCAAATGGACTGAGACCATTATAGCAAAATCTATAACAAAATCAATATTTTCAGAAAATTAAAAAGAGAGCTGACAATCATCAGCTCTCTTGAAACTTTAGTTCCCTTTATGACGGATAATAAATCCAGACGTCTTAGCTTCGACAGCCTTGCCCTTCTTGTGCAGGTCCTTGTTAGAGCGTTTTTGCTTTCGCTTAAAGTCATAGCTACCACTGCTATCATGACTGTCACGTTTATCACGCCTTGGACGGCGGTCACCATCATAATCATTTCTTTTCTCATGACGATAGCCACCTCGACGGTTATCACGACCGCTACGACTACGATTGCCACGACCTGTCTTGCCATTTTTATTGCCATGACCACCACCAACGTACTTGAACGGTAATGGCTTTTCACGCGCAATCTCAACCTCTGGTAAGGTATCTGGATCTTGGACGGTCAAGCTCAGGATATAGAGTGCTAGCTCCTCTGGGGTAAACTCTGCTGCCAATTTCATCGCATCGCCCTTAAATTTCTCAAAGTTTGAGCGAATAGCATCATCTGCAAAATCACGCTCAATTTTTTTGAGGGCAACCTTTTTCTTAGCCTGAAAGGCTTCCTCTGCCGTAGCTGGCTTGAGTGGCTTCATGCGCTTCTTAGTCAGGTGCTCAATCATGGTCAGATAGCCCATCTCATTTGGTGAGACAAAGGTAATGGATTCCCCTGACTTACCTGCACGACCGGTCCGGCCAATACG
The DNA here is from genome assembly GCF_015689395.1 of Streptococcus equi subsp. zooepidemicus. NCBI lineage: Bacteria > Bacillati > Bacillota > Bacilli > Lactobacillales > Streptococcaceae > Streptococcus > Streptococcus equi. Next base: position 692,184 of record NZ_CP065054.1, on the reverse strand, counting down.
GTGCACATAGCTTTCTGGGTCCTGGGTAATGTCGTAATTGTACACATGAGTAACGCCTGAAATATCAAGCCCGCGCGCAGCAACATCAGTTGCCACTAAAATATCAAGTTGATCATTTTTAAAGTCCCGTATGACACGAAGGCGCTTATTTTGGTCAAGGTCACCATGTATCCCTTCTGCGCGAAAGCCACGTAATTTCAAGCCACGCGTGATTTCATCAACACGGCGCTTTGTGCGACCAAATACAATTGATAGCTCTGGCTGCTGAACGTCCATCAGACGTGTCATGGTATCAAATTTTTCTTGCTCCTTAACACGCACATAGTATTGATCAACATTCACATTTGTTAATTCCTTGTTTTTAACCTGAACGTGCTCAGGATCCTTCATAAACTTGACACCAATTTCCTTGATTGGAGCTGGCATTGTTGCTGAAAATAGCAGGGTTTGACGATGATCAGGGACACGACTAATAATTGCTTCAATGTCCTCTAAAAATCCCATATTCAGCATTTCATCAGCTTCATCTAAAATGAGTGTCTCAACATGGTCTAGCCTCAAGGCCTTACGCTTAATCAAATCTAATAGACGTCCCGGTGTTCCAACAACGACATGCGCCCCAGACTTTAGGGCCTTAATTTGCTTCTCAATGCTTGAGCCACCATATACTGAGCGAACCTTGACGCCTTTATCACGACCAAAACGGAACAGCTCTTCCTGACTTTGGACAGCCAGCTCACGCGTCGGAGCAATCACCAATGCTTGAATGGTGTTGTCAGCTGTACGAATCTTATTCAGAGTTGGTAGACCAAAGGCTGCTGTTTTTCCTGTTCCCGTCTGAGCCTGACCAATAACATCTCGTCCCTCCAAGGCTAACGGAATTGTCAGCTCCTGAATAGGAGAGGCTTTTTCAAAGCCTGCTGTAACAACAGCTGACTGAATATCTTCTGATAAGTTAAATGCTGTAAATTTCAATTGTTTCTCTTTTCTAAAAAGGCAGTGCGAAGCTGCCTTATAAACCTTTTAATATTGTCGTTCGATTAACAACTTATTTAGTGTAACATAATTAATATTAAAAAGATAGGAAATAAGCCATGAAAGTGTTTTTATCTCAAAATGATTGGCACTATCAGGCAGCCAAATTGACAAAAGCATTACGTCTTATTGCTGATTGGCTAACAGCTTCAAAAGGTCCTCGTCGGACCTGCTTGCCTATGCTTTTTATCCTCCTTTGCTAAACATCAAGACGAGCCTTCACGATGCCATTACTAATCTTCAAAAACAGCACTTAGGATCCTGAAAGCTCCTTATGCCAATAGCCTGCCTTTTCTTAGCAGCAGAAGTGCAAAAACGGACTAGGTTCCCCTAATCCGCTTAGCTGCTACATTTTTGCTTCTAACTTAACATCTGGATATTTATCTGCAAACCAACGAAGCGCAAAGTCATTTTCAAAGAGAAAAACAGGCTGATCAAAGCGATCCCTTGCCAAAATGTTTCGGCTTGATGACATTCGTTGGTCCAAATCCTCCTCTGAAATCCAACGAACAGTCTTTTTGCCCATTGGTGTCATGATGACCTCTGCATTGTACTCACCCTCCATACGGTGCTTGAAAACCTCAAACTGCAGCTGGCCAACTGCGCCCAGCATGTATTCACCTGTCTGATAATTCTTATAAAGCTGAACAGCCCCCTCCTGTACAAGCTGCTCAATACCTTTGTGGAAGGATTTTTGCTTCATGACATTTTTAGGTGCAACCTTCATAAAAATCTCTGGGGTAAAGGTCGGCAATGGCTCAAATTCAAACTGGTTTTTACCAACAATCAAGGTATCTCCAACCTGATAAGTCCCTGTATCGTAGACCCCAATAATATCACCGGCAACTGCATTTTGGACATTTTCACGAGACTCAGCCATAAACTGGGTAACATTTGATAGCTTAACGCTTTTACCTGTACGAGACAGCTTTACAGCCATTCCCTTTTGAAACTCTCCAGAGACAATACGCACAAAGGCAATGCGGTCACGATGCTTAGGGTCCATGTTAGCCTGAATCTTAAAGACAAAGCCTGAAAAATCCTGATTGAGGGGATCAATCATCTGGTCCTTTGTCGTCTTATGCCCATGAGGCTCTGGTGCAAAGGCTAAAAAGGTATCTAAAAAGGTTTGTACCCCAAAATTTGTTAGGGCAGAGCCAAAGAATACCGGAGTCAGCTGACCATCTAAAATAGCCTGCTCTGAAAAGTCATTACCTGCCTCCTCCAAGAGCTCAATATCTTCAAGCACCTGCTCATAAAAAGGGTTGCTGGCAAAAATCCTTGCCCCCTCCTCTAAATCAGCAAACCGCTGCTCTCCCTTATAGAGCTCCAAACGCTTGTTGTGCAAATCATACAAACCTTCAAAAGCCCGTCCCATACCAATTGGCCAGTTCATAGGATAAGAAGCAATCCCAAGGACCTCTTCTAGCTCCTCCAACAACTCCAAAGGCTCACGTCCATCACGATCTAATTTATTAATAAACGTAAAAACAGGTATGTTACGATGCTTAACAACCTCAAAGAGCTTTTTCGTCTGTGCTTCGATCCCTTTAGCCGAATCAACAACCATCACAGCAGCATCAACTGCCATTAAGGTACGATAAGTATCCTCTGAAAAGTCCTCGTGACCAGGTGTATCTAAAATATTGATACGCTTACCAGCATAGTCAAACTGCATGACTGATGATGTGACTGAAATCCCACGTTGCTTTTCAATATCCATCCAATCTGACTTAGCAAATTGACCAGATTTTTTTCCTTTAACGGTCCCAGCCTCACGAATCTCACCACCGAAATAAAGTAACTGTTCGGTAATAGTTGTTTTACCAGCATCTGGGTGACTGATAATCGCAAAGGTTCGACGCTTTTTAATTTCTTCTGTAATTGACATTCTTTTTTCCTTATTTGTTCACATTGCAGAGCAAGACTCTGATTAATAGCTTCAAGTCACACGTCACAGTTATGTCTACATGATCTCACTCCTAAATACTGATATGATAAAAAGAGCTGCTAGAGCAGCTCCTTTATTATAGCTGATTCGAAGCGCTTTTTCAACGCCCTATCTTTCTTTAGAGAGCTTCAGCTCTAACTGATTGGCCTCACTAAATCTCACATAGATAAGCTCAATCAGCTTAATTAAACCAGTCAACCCCATTGTCACAATGACAAAATTCAAAAGCAGGTGATGCGTATGAATAATCGGAATATCCATCACAAAGCCATAATTTCCCTTTGTTGCTAAATTAACCAATACTAAAGCAAAATTAATCGTTGCCAAGTAACGGCAAACAAGGACTGGCTTTAGCTGACTTGGATTGTAAAACCGCAGCAGGTAAACCAAGCCATTGACCAAAAGAGCATAATGCCCTAGGTAAAAAGAAATATTAGCCACATGCCATAGCTGATAAGGGTATAAATCAGGTGATAACAGAGCCAAGAAGGTTCCACCAATTCCTAAAACCATAAAAAGCTGCTTTAAGCTACTGCGATCCGGTAAGAAAAAGATAGCCAGCATGGCCATTCGGCAATGGTAAAGCGGCAAAGCCTCTGTCAACGGAAAGCCTCGTAAGGCATACCAGGTATACAAGCCAATCAACTGGACCAACTGAAGTCCTAAGAAGGTATAGCGATACGACTTTAGCTGATAGAGCTGCAGGGTCATAAAAACCAAAAACGGCGCTATCATAACCGATAGTAGGTAAAATAGCAAGGACACATGCGGTAGCCCAATAGGTTCAATTGCAAAAAAATTCATAAACATCCCTTTCTACATTTTTTCATTATACCTTAATCTTAATGAGAGGACAAGATGTTTCATGTGTTTTTTCTGAAAAAATGTTAGGAGGGCTTCCCAACATGAGGAGCTGTCAGGCGATCAACCACATTTGCTAGCAACATGGAGTGGCTGCCCTTTAGCAGCATCTGGTCATTAGGCTCAAGAATAGTCAGCAGGTACTGGCACATGTCCTCGTATTGATCCTCTTGATTATTCTTTTTAAAGAAGCTAACTCTACCACTTGGGTAATCTTGACTAGCTAGCTTGGCCAAGGCTTGAATATCATCACCATAAAAGACCAATTGATCAATACGCTTGGGGTCTAAGCTGGTAATCATCTGAGAATGCAAAGCAACTGAGTCAGCACCTAATTCCTTCATATCAGCTAAAACAGCTATTTTTTTGCCATTAGGGTTGGCCGGAATGGCAGCAAAGGTTTCCAAAATTAACCGCATAGCAGTTGGATTGGCATTGTACACATCTGCCAAAAGGTCGGCGCCATTAGCCGCCTTGACCCACTCGGTTCGGTGGCGTGTCAGCTTGACGGTTTCTAAAGCTTCTATAATATCCTCATCAGGCACAGCCAAGAGTTTACCAACATAAGCTGCTATCATAGCATTGGTTGCATTGTATTTTCCAGTTAAGGGAAGAGTGACCGGTCTTGGTAAGACATTAGTCTTAAAGGTCAAGGAGTCCTTGCGCTCTTTGATATCCTCAACCACCAGCTCTTGATGATCGCCAAAGCGAATGACCATCTGACTATCCGGCAAATATGGATCAAGGATAGGATCACCAGGAGCAATTAAAATCCCGTTAGAGTCCATCCCATCAACGATTTGCATTTTTCCCTCGGCAATCTTCTCGCGAGAACCAAAGTAGGCTAAGTGAGCCTCACCAATAAGGGTTAGCACTGCAATATGAGGTCTGGCAATTCTAGAGAGCAGCTGAATGTCTCCCATATGATCCTGCCCCATCTCTAAAACAATCTTCTCAGTATCCTCTGGCATGTGAAGCACCGTATAAGGCAAGCCAATGTCATTATTATAATTGCCCTGGGTTTTGTAGGTCTTATAAGCTTTTGCCAGGACCGCTTCAATCATATCCTTGGTTGATGTTTTACCGTTTGAGCCTGTTACAGCAATGACATCGACACGTAGCTTATCAATATAATACTGGGCTAATTTTTGAAAGGCAGCCAAGCAATTCTCAACTAGTATATAGGGTCTGCCACTGATTGCTCTTTCTGAAAAGGTAGCTACTGCTCCATTTTCAAAGGCTAAGTCAATAAAATCATGGCCATCTCGCTCACCCTGTAGCGGTAAAAAAAGATCACCTTTTGTAATGTTTCTACTGTCAAATTCAATCTGATTCAGAGGAACGTCGTCTAAATCAGAAAGACTATTTTGAGCATCAACAACTCTTGCCACTTCATGTAATGTTAATTTCATCTTATTTTTCCTCTTAAAACACTGGTTTTTAAAGCTTTGCTTATATTATAGCATAACATATTAGGAATATTCTTTCTATTTCACTTTATGCCTACAGGCTGATCCTTCATAGACAGGCTCAAGCTAGCACAACCAATAATAAACAATAGGGCTTTAAAGGCTTTTGACCAAAAAAGGCTACCAATCAGGCCAAACGAAAGGACAGAGGATTGCTATATCTCCTTCCGTCCTTTGTCTCTTATATTAAATGCCCTTCACGCTTTTCAAACATTTCCTGTGCTAATCTGACTAGCTCCTCAATAAGCTCAGCATAGTTCAGTCCCATATGCTCCCAGAGCAAGGGATACATGGACCACTGCGTAAAGCCAGGCATGGTATTTAATTCATTGAGGTAGATCTGACCGTCCTGACCAAGAAAGAAATCACAACGCGACAGGCCACAAGCCCCAATAGCCTTAAAGGCTGTTTCTGCGTAGGTACGCATGCTTGTCATAGCTGATTCGTCAATAGCCGCCGGAATAGCCATTGTGATCTCATTATCAATGTATTTGGCCTGATAATCATAAAAGTCAACATTCTTGACTACCTCTCCTGGAAGGGTTGATTTGACTTCGGTATTACCAAGCAGTCCAACCTCAATTTCTCTTGCCAAAACCCCTTGCTCAATCAGGATACGACTGTCATACGTCAAGGCCAACAGAATAGCTGCACGCAGCTCCTCTTCTGATTCTGCCTTAGAAATACCAACAGATGAGCCCATATTGGCCGGCTTAACAAAAATAGGGTAGCTCAACGCAGCCTCAGTCTCTGCCAGACACCTATCTAAATCCTGTCCCTCAATATAAACGGTATAAGCAACCTGTGGGATACCAGCTGACTCTAGAACTCTTTTGGTGGTAATCTTATCCATAGCAACACTTGATGAGAGGATATTAGTCCCCACATAAGGCATTTTTAACACCTCTAAAAAGCCTTGAATAGAGCCGTCCTCTCCCATAGGGCCATGCAAGACTGGAAAAACAACAGCCCCCTCCTCGTAGATATCACTAGGCCTTATCTGCTGCTCTAGCCTAATAGTGTCGTTGGTCATCAGCCTTTCTGTTAAGGTCGGCCGACTAGAGAATTCCTGTGTCTTGATAAACTGACCTGTCTGGCTGATAAAATAAGTTTTAACAAAAAACTTGGTGTAATCAACTGCTCTCATCACGCTCTCAGCTGAAAGCACTGATACTTCACGCTCTGCCGAACGCCCTCCGTATAATAAAATTAAGGTTTGTTTAGACATTGATAACCTTCCCTATCTGAATTAGACTATCACTTATTATAACAAAAACGAGCTGGCTTTTCAAAAGACTCTGACAAAATCTGCCTTCCTTTATGGCCTTATCACATGGCATAAGGGCTAATGACAGAGAGCTGAAAATGGGCTGAGCTATAATTCTGTTCGATTTTCAATCGCTCGCAGCAGGGTCACTTCATCAGCATATTCAATGTCTGATCCTACTGCCAAGCCTCTAGCCAATCTCGTTACCTTGATACCAGCAGGCTTTAGGAGACGTGAAATGTACATCGCAGTCGCCTCTCCATCTGCTGTGGCATTCGTTGCAACAATGACCTCTGTTGCCTCTCCAGCCATCAAACGCGTGATTAGGCTCTTTAGATTGATGTCATCTGGACCAACCCCATTCATGGGAGAAATCAAGCCATGCAGCACATGGTAATAGCCATGATATTCTTGAATTTTTTCCATAGCAGAAACGTCCTTGGAATCCTCAACAACTAAAATGATCTCTTTATCCCGACTGCTATCTGTGCAAATATGGCAGGGATCATCATCTGTCAAATTGCCACAGATAGAGCAATAGGTTAATTCTCGCTTAGCTGCTAATAAATTTTTGGCAAAATCATTCACATCCTCATCAGACATTCCAATGGTGTAAAAAGCCAATCTTGTCGCTGTTTTAACACCAATCCCTGGTAATTTAGAATAGCTTTCAATTAATTTTGCGATTGGTATAGGGTAAAGCACTCGTTTCTCCTTTATTGGTTTTTATACATCTTCATGTACAAATTAATGATATCCTTAGCCACGTATTGATGTGCCTTGGCTAGAGAGTCTGTCGCATGAGGATACATGACAGCAACAGCAATTTGAGGACTAGCACTCGGACCATAGGCAACAACATTCAAGTTAAAGGTAGATAAAGCCTGACCATTTTTATCCTTAGCATAGGTTTCTGCGGTACCGGTTTTAGCACTAATGGTAACAGGACCTCCTGCAAGAGCCCTACCTGTAGCATAGCCACTACCGCTATTGACCACCTGATAAAAACCGTCCTGAATAATCGCTAAACTATCAGCAGCTAAGTGCACCTTGTTTAACAAGGTAGTCTCAATAGCCTTACTTAGCTTACCTGGTCCTGACTGGTCATTATCCTGATAAATGCCTTCTACAATGTGAGGCGCAAGGCGACTGCCGCCATTAGCAATAGTTGAGACATATTGGGCCAATTGCATGGTTGTATAGTTATCAAACTGACCAAAGGCCTCTGTCAAAACATTTGCAGTATTATACTGATCTGTGAGGTAGCCACTGGATTCGCCAGGCAAATCAACGCCAGTTGCCACTCCCATACCAAATTCAGCATAGGCTGCCCGCAATTTTTTCATGGTTTCCTTCATACCAGTATTGGCCAAGGTCATACCAGTCACGTAATCCTGCCCCATCATTCTCAAGGCAACCTGAACCATGTAAGTATTTGATGAATATTCCAGCGCCTGACTAGCAGTAATAGGGTGCTGACCGCTGGTAAACCAAGAATTAATCGGCTGGGAGCCACCAAATTGAATCGGCTGATCAATCAAAACCTGATTCCCTTGAATCACTCCAGCCTGCCAGCCAGCAGCCAAGGTCGCCCCCTTGACAACAGACCCAGGGGTAAATACATCAGTAATGGTCCCTAAAGCGTCCTTTTGAAGCGAGCCAGTTTCTAGGTTGTGTGATAGACCTGCCATCGCTAAAATAGCTCCCGTATTAGGGTTAAGTGCCACAGCGTAGATCCCTTCTGAGTAAGCAGCCTGACCATTTTTGAGCTCTGTCTGCAAGTGCTGATTTAGGATCTGCTCAACACCCTGTTGAAAATCAAGTGGAATGGTCAGCTTTAGGTTCCGCCCCACCTGACCCTTTTCGACTATTTTATCTGAAATAACCTCACCAGATCTGCTCGTTTTGATTTCTCTGGTTTCATGCTTTCCTTGAAGGACCTCCTCATATTGCTTTTCCAGATAAGAGGTTCCGACACGATCATTAAGCGAATAGCCCTTTTTGAGATAGGCCTTGGCTTCTTCCTTTGGAAGACCGGCTTCCTCACTAGAGACCCTTCCAATGATAGCAGCAAGGCTTGTCTCCTCCACCTGACGCTCCCAGTCTGTCCCAACTGAAATTCCTGGTAATTTTGACTTATTGGCCATAATGATGGCAATATCCTGCTCAGACAAGGCTGATGTTTTGAGCTTTACAGTGCTAAATACAGCTGCTGCATTCATTTGGTTAAAAATAGCAATGACCCTTAGCTCTTGGTCTGAATAGGTCAAGTCTGTTTCCTTAAGAGAGGCTGCTGCATTTTGATATATCTGTGCTTCGACTAATTTATTGCCAAAGCGATCCACCTTATCCTTTTTGGGTAGGGCCTGAACCGTCTTAGCATAAGCCTCTGGATCTGCCAAATAATAATCCTTTTTGGCCCTAGCTGTCACTTTAGCCTCAGGATAGCTAATATAAGCAGCTAGCTGATGGGCCAGAACCTTGATGTCCTTAGCGCTAGCCTTAGGGCTTCTCGTATAGGTCACCACGTCCTTGATACGATTAGAAACTAGAACTTTCCCATTACGGTCAAAAATGTTTCCCCTTGGCATAGAGCTTTTTACTTTGTAAACGGTTGATGCTGTCAGCTTTGCCTGATAAAAATCCTTCTCGTAAATCTGCATTTGTGCCAATCTCAAAATCAGGGCAACAAACAAAAAAACAATCACCAAAAAAAGGAGATGAATTCGCCTAGGAATGCTTGCTTTTTTCTTTTTTATCCATGATGCCATATTAGATGCTTATCAACTCCTCCTTTTTAAACGTCGTTTCCTATTTTATCACAAAATATAAAAATAAGACTGAGAATAAGGTCTCCCAGTCTAAAAATATAACAGCACTAATCAGGCTTCCTTAGAGTGATCATAAGCCTTGTAATAAAAGAGACTAACAAAAATAGCACCGCCCAGAACATTGCCCACATAAACAAGCGCAAAGTTGGTCACAAAATCCATCCAGCTGGCGCCACCCTCAAAAATAGCCGCCGGAATAACAAAGGCATTGGCCACACTATGCTGAAAGCCAAGGGCAACAAAGGTCATCACAGGAAACCAGGTTCCAAGGAGCTTACCTGTCGCATCACTAGCGCCATAGCACAGCCAAAGCGCCAGGCCAACAAACCAGTTACAGCCAATTCCTGAAACAATAGCCTGTAGGGGAGTTGCAGCAAGCTTGGCATGGGCTACCTCAATGACCTCTTCTTTAAAGCTGCCACTAGCTGTCAGACCCAGAAAATGACCAAAAACAAAGGCAACGAACAAGGCTCCCAAAATATTAAAAAGAGTAATCACCAGCCAATTGGCCATCAAGTCCTTGGCCTTAATCTTTTTTGCAAAAAAGGCTGCCGACACCGCCATCATGTTGCCTGTGATCAATTCACCACCAGCCATCAAAATAATAATCAGCCCAATCGGAAAGGCACAAGCACCCAAAATACTAGAAAAAGCACCAAAGGTCTCCAGCCCACTAGCTGCAATCCTAACATACAATAAGTAGCCCAAACTAATCATCGCACCGCCAATAAAGCCTAAAATAGCCTTAGCCAAAAAAGGCTTTGCAACCTTATGCTCACCAATCGTAATCGTCGCGGCTAATATCTGTTCTGGTGTTTTCATGACATCTCCTTTTGTTAGTATATTCACAAATGCACTCTTTAGTATAGCAATTTTTCAAAAAAATGCAAGCACTTTCAGAAAAAAGCACGCCAAACGCATGAGAGGTTATTTCCCCCTTTTTCCCCATTTGCCCTTTTTTGAACTAGGTTATTTTCTTCAAATACTTGTCAAAGGACAGACTTAGGGCATATTTCTTGCGCCTCATGCTCATTTTCTTACCAAAATCCAAGCGCTTAAGCACGGCTAAGCAAAATTTATCCATCACGTTCAGATTAAAAGCTAACTGCTTATTCAAGGTCTTATTGGCATCTTCTCTAAAAACAACATCTAGCAACCAGTGCATGCTCTCTATTTGCCAATGCCCTCGGACATAGTCCCCAAATTCTCTAGCACTAACCTGACAACTCAATATAAAGTAGCGGGACTCTTCGCTTTCTTGACCATTCTTATCAAGATGAATACGAGCTCGTCCAATACTTTGAATATGACCAAATTCAGGATGGGTCTTCCTCAGCCAACTGACATCATGAATCACTTCATATGCTCTCGTCTCTATTTGACCATGCGCTTTTTCAACGGTGTGATAATGATCATCCGCATCTTGACTCATCTCAAAAAATGGCACAATATTCTCTAACAGGGTCTTCTGATTCTCTTTAACAGCTAAGCAATAATCAGCTTTCTTCTTGATAATCTTATCCGCAATGGCCTTTTGAGTTCCCATCGCATCAATGCTCACCATACAATCTTTGACTGAAATCATATCCAATAACTCTGGAATCGCAGTGATTTCATTACTCTTCTCATTAGTCGCTACTTGACCATAGGAAATCCCTAAATCCGTCGCATAAGCGGTCACAATATGTAAGGCTTTCTGCTTAGTGCTGCCATTGCCTCGAATCGTTTTCCCATCAATAGCGACTAGCCGTTTCGAAAAGCTAAAAAGATTCCTAGAGGATAAGTCTGATTCTTCTAGAATGTCTGACCACATTTGGGTGACTTCTACCAATACTTGGGGATCCAAAGTCGCAAAAACTCTCTGAAGGGTATCATGGGAGGGAATCCCATTTTCCAACTGAAGAACCGTTTTTAGAGTAGCTTCATAAGCCTGACCAAATGCCTCTATTTCATCCCAGTATTCCGCTCCAGATAAGCGCGCAAAGAAAATAAGAAGGACGATATCTGATAACACATGTTTTACTTTCCAAGGTTCTCGGTCATCTCTTACGGTAATTAAAAATTTGATAATGTTGTCCATCATAAAACCCTCCACTATTAGTATAGCGAAGGATTTGATGCTTTGGTATGAAATTGTTTTCTGAAAACTAAATTTTCTTCATGCGTTTGTCGTGAGAAAAAAGAGCCTCAGCTTGTAACAGCCTTGGCTACTAAAACATAAATACCCACAGAAATCCTAGCTTGTCACTGATAGATGACCCTTCTGCCTTAAGAAGCGCCAGATAAATAAGGCTAGATAAAAATCCACCATACCATGCAGCAAAGACCCAAAGCCAACAAGCATTAGCATTGACCAAAAATAAGAAAGGCCAGTTGCTGCTGTTGCTGTCATCAGATAAACCACTAAAAACTCTGCTAGGCCATGAATCACATTTGCGATAATCCCAAAAACAAAGGTCCTTAACGGTGTTTCCAACCATTTAGGCTGCCTTTTGAGCATAAAAGCCGCGATGGCTGCAAAAATCACGTGGGAAAAAGCCCTCAAGACAATGATCATGGGAAAGCCTGCTAGCAAAAAGCCCAGACCCGTTCCTATCCCTACAAGGATCGCTACTGGAATGGATATAAAGATGGCTAAAAACAAGGGCAGATGGCTGGCTAGGGTAAAGGAAGCCGGTCCAATAATAAGCTTAACGGGCATTATCATCGGAATCAAGATGGCAAAGGCCACCAAAATAGAAGAGTAGGCAATCAGTTGTGTTGGTTTTTTGGTCATAATATCTCCTTTTACTAGTCGCTAGTATAACCAAAAATATGACAGATGTCAAGACACCTAGTAAATCAAAACCAACCACTGCATAAGCTCAATACCAGCCCTCCTCAAGCACCAAAAGCTAAGATAAAAGACAGACACATCTCAGCTATTACAGCACCAAGCCCTGCGGCCTAACAGCATAAAAGATTATCCTAGCAAAAAAGTAAGGGGAAATCTAGCCCTTTCACCATAACCGCAGCAGCCTCCTTCCTTTTAACCTCATTTGAGGCCCAGCCACAAGGCTTTGGCCTCAGCATCTAGGAGCTGTCCTGCGGTCCCTATCACCTACGACAAAAGAGGGACATTGGCTATCAAGCCAAGACTAAATCCCTGTGAAGCCAGCTGCTATCAGATTATTGTTCACCATAGAGAATGCCTGCAGCTGCTAGATCTCTCTTGATCTCTTCAAATGCCTCCTGATCAGGGCAGGACAAAAGGTGAGTGTGCAGACCCTCTGTCAAAGACGACAATAATTCTGCCCTAGAGGCTCCGAGCTTTTCAATAAAGTTATTAATATCAGCTGAGCTTTTAATGTTAAGCGGTGCTGTCAGCATGCCATAAATAGGGTGCTCTACCTCCACATTGGTCACAATGCCATCATGTGCTAATATCAACTCCAACTCCTGCCTTGTCTGCTCAGGTCCATGCTGGCAAACAATTCTAGCAGAATAGTGATGACTAAACAAAGCACTTGACAGGATATATCCCTTTGGTGTTGAAATAATGTCAAGCTGCTGCGCCCTAAGTAAGGCAATGTCTCCGACAATCACCTGACGACTAACTCCCAATGCCTTGGCTAAGCTAGTTGCTGAGATGGCTTCTTGTGCTTGGCTTAGCCTATCTGTAATAGCTTCTCGGCGTTCCTTTGCTTTCATAAGATTCCCTTCTTTTACCACTTTTTAACTATCATATCACATTTCTGGTGGAAACGCCTTTTTTATCACCAAAACAAAAAAGCCAGAGCTAAGTCTGGCCTCACAGCATTATTCACCGCCGAGGTAGTACTCAGCAGTAAGGTTTAGCTTGTCATCAAATTCAAACGCAAGTGGTGGGAAGTTTGGAATCTCCACATTCATAATCTCGTCATCTGATAATTGCTTGATGTGTTTGACAAGGGCACGAATAGAGTTACCATGTGCTCCAACAAAAACATTTTTACCATCAACTAAGGCTGGTGCAATCTTATCTTCCCAGAAAGGAAGGGCACGCTCTAGTGTTACCTTCAGGTTTTCTGCATCTGGAATAACAGAATGATCAAGATGAGCGTAACGACGATCAGTATGTGCTGAATGCTCATCATCTTTTGCCATATCAGGAGGCAACACATCGTATGAACGGCGCCAGATATGAACCTGCTCATCACCAAATTGCTCAGCTGCTTCTGCCTTGTTTTTACCAGTCAAGCCACCATAGTGACGCTCGTTCAAGCGCCATGATTTTTCAACAGGCACCCAAAGCTGATCAGAATACTCAAGTGCAAGATTAGTTGTCTTGATAGCACGCTTAAGCACAGATGTAAAGGCAAGGTCAAATGCAATGCCAGCTTCCTTGATCAATTTTCCAGCATCAATAGCCTGCTGTGTTCCCTTTTCGGACAAATCAACGTCAGCCCAACCAGTGAAAAGGTTTGCTTTGTTCCATTCTGACTCACCATGACGAGCGAAAACCAATTTTACCATTAGTTAATATCTCCTTATTAAGTTTAAAGGCTTCCTGCCTTTTTACAACTCCTATTTTACAAAAAATAGGCTAAAAAAGCTAGTCTATTCCTCTCTTTATTGAAAATCATTTTGTTAATATCATGAAAAAAGCTAAAACCTCACAAAAGAAGGCCTTCAAGCAAATATTTTGCAAAAATGCCTTGCTATTCTCATGCTCTAGTGATAGAATGGAAAAAATTTGTCTAAAAATGGAGGAAAACATGGTTTCTACTGCCACAAAAATCGCTACATTTGCCTTTGATAATTGCCTGATGAATGCTGCCGGGGTGTATTGCATGACCAAGGAAGAGCTGCTAGCCATTGAGGCCTCTGAGGCTGGATCATTTGTGACGAAAACAGGCACTCTAGCCCCTCGACAGGGCAACCCTGAGCCTCGCTATGCAGATACAGCACTTGGCTCAATCAATTCAATGGGGCTTCCTAACTATGGTTACCAATACTATTTGGATCTTGTGATCGAAATGCAAAAGGATCAAACAAGCAAGCACCACTTTTTATCTGTTGTGGGCATGTCTGCTGAAGAGACAGAAGCTATTTTAACAGCCATCCAGGCCTCTGATTATCAAGGACTTGTGGAATTAAACCTGTCATGCCCAAATGTCCCAGGCAAGCCTCAGCTGGCCTATGACTTTGAAGCCACAGATCACCTCCTAAAAAAGATTTTCTCCTATTACACCAAGCCTCTAGGCATCAAGCTACCTCCTTATTTTGATATTGTCCATTTTGACCAAGCCGCAGCCATTTTCAATCAATACCCCTTAGCCTTTGTTAACTGTGTCAATTCTATTGGCAATGGTCTGGTTATTGATGACGAGCAGGTCGTCATCAAGCCTAAAAACGGCTTTGGTGGTATTGGTGGTGATTACATCAAGCCAACTGCCCTGGCTAATGTTCATGCCTTTTACCAACGGCTTAACCCTTCGATTCAGATCATTGGCACAGGTGGCGTCAAAACAGGACGTGATGCCTTTGAGCATATCCTATGCGGCGCAGCTATGGTACAAATTGGAACAGCACTGCACCAGGAAGGGCCAGCTATTTTTAAGCGTGTCACTAAAGAGCTACAAGACATTATGGCTGAAAAGGGCTACAAGACACTAGACGATTTTCGTGGTCAATTACAATACAAGCCTTAAAAAATGAGTCTGAGACGAAACATCTCAGACTCATTTTTAGCTTTATGCTAAAAGGGAAAGGCTTTTTTTGACTCCTCTTGGTCAATCGCCTGCTTGGTTTCTTTTTGATCCTGTTCTAGCTTCTTTAATTGTTTTTTCTCAAATGCTTTATAAAAGCATAGAAAAATAATGACCTTAACCACCGAAAAGATAGCAAGTCCAAGGATGACAGTTATTGGCATAGCTCTACTTTCATTTTTAATGTTCTCACTATTATTATAAGCTCTTTTTCCCTTTCAAGCAAGCTTTAATAGCAGCAGGTCATGACGCAGGCATAAAGAACATCCATGTACCCATTTTCCAGCCATATGCATTCTTCAAGATATTTTTACAGTGTCACATCATCAGTTCCTTAATTTCAATCTGATGATACTCTACAAATTCTGCGAAAAAGACCATATCGGTGATAAAAATGGCTATCAAAAAGCGTAACTGTTTTCATGCCTTTGTGCTGGCAGCAGGCAAGAGCTAATAGCCCTTCAAGGCTTGCACATACGGGAAAAATAGGCCACAAAGGCCCTACATGATATACTAATCAAAGGAGGAAAAGATATGATTAATCATCAATTGGGAAAAACATTTCGCAGCATTAGACAAAACAGAAATATCACCTTACAGCAGCTTGCCAGTAAAGACGTTTCCTTGTCTCAGTTGTCCCGCTTTGAGCGCGGCGAATCTGATCTGTCAGTAACAAAATTTTTAACAGCTTTAGATAGCATGCAGGTGGAAATCAGCGAATTTATGGACATAGCTGCCAGCTTCAAACAGACAGAGCAAATTCAATTCATGTCGCAGCCAATCAAGCTATGCTAGTCTTCTTTCGATGGGAGCTTTAGGGGCTATCTTAGGAGCATTTATGGCTAACAAGCTCTTTAAAAATAATCAACAGAGCTTACTCCTATCTCTAGGACTGAGTGGCCTAGGGCTACTTCTAATAACGCCTATGGCCCTTTTGAAGCTTCCAATCATTGTGATTGTCCTTGGGAATTTATGGTTTGAATGCTTTTTAACAATCTTTAACATTCACTTCTTTTCTATCGTTCAAAAAAAGGTTCCTGAGGCATTGCTAGGACGAGTCTTTAGCTCAATCGTCACAACTGCTATTCTCTTAATGCCACTGGCAACTACCATCATGACCTGTATACCAGCCTCTGTTCATCTAGCAACCTTTGCTGTTATTGGAATAGGTATCATGGCGACTGCCAGTCTTGCCTACTATTGTAACTATAGGCAATCCTCCAAGAAAAAGCCCTTCATCTGAGTTAGTCATTGGTGTTAGAAATCCCTTGTAACATTATCTCAGAAAAAAATCAAATAGCTTGTCATCTGAGCTTAACTAATATATAATAAAAAAATAATTTATTTTTATTATGTTTGTTACATTAAGGAAGTTTGTAATCATTTCAACTAAGGCTAATCCTGTTAGCAACAGACATCATCATTAGGTGATGACACTCTTGGCACTACTGTAAAGGAGGAAAAGCTAAATGACTCATCAACATCATAACGCAAAGTTATCTTATCAAAGGATAGCTATTCGTACACTATGCTTGTTTACATTTTTCTTATCGTTGCTTGTCGTTCAGCCTTCAACCATCAAGGCACAGTCTTATGATGAAGGACAAACAGTTGTTTTTGAGCCCTATGGGAACAGCTTTAAGCCTTATTATAAATTTAGTGAGCCTAATGTTACCAAATACATTATCACCAATCGCTGGAGGTCTCAAACAGCCTTTACAGAAGCAGAAAAAAAGATGATGTATCAATATACACACGCCTCTGCTAGTCCTATTAACCTAGCCCTAGAACAGGTGATGGGAGATACCAGCCAACTGGATGCCCAGCTGCAGCAGTCTGTAGCCTTACTTGATAGTGCTACTCATAAGCTAACCATCCCTTGGAATATCATCGTCTATCGCTATGTTTATGAAATATTCTTAACAGAATTAGGCATTTCTGAAGAGGACCTCGCTCGTTACTACCATGATAAGACCTTTGATCCGCAGATCCTATCAGCGATCAAGCCAGGTGCTCGTTATACAAAGCAAGGCTTTATGAGTACTACAGCCATCAAAAATGCTGCTATGCCACATCGCTCAGTGGAATTAAGAATTCGGGTCCCTCAAGGCAGCCAGGCTGCTTTTGTACAGCCCTACTCATTTTATCCTTATGAAATGGAACTCTTGTTCCCAAGACAGTGCACATTAGAAATTATTGGCGCTAATCTTTCAGACGATCACACAAGATTACTTATTGAAACAAGACTCCTTCCTTAATGGAAAAAGCCCTATCTCACAGGCTAAACAGCTTAATGAGATAGGGCTTTTTTTGATTTATTATTTTACAGCGTCCTTAAGAGCTTTACCAGCCTTGAAAGCTGGAACCTTTGAAGCTGCAATTTCAATTTCTTCACCAGTTTGTGGGTTGCGACCTTTACGAGCAGCGCGTTCACGAACCTCAAAGTTACCAAAACCAATTAATTGTACCTTTTCACCTTCAGCAAGAAAAGCTTCGATTGCAGAAAAGACAGCGTCTACTGCTGCTGCTGAATCTTTCTTTGTAAGCTCAGTTGCTTCTGCAACCTTTGCGATTAAATCTTGTTTGTTAGCCATTTAACAATCCTCCAAATAATTAGTAAGCTTAACGCTTTAACAGATATTATCATATCTAAAAAACAGCCACAGGTCAAGTATTAAACGTTAGTTAGACTCATTTCTTATAGATGTCAAACCGAATATCATCCTTGACAAGATCAATCTTTTGAGCCTTTAAATAGATGTTGGCATCATTTTCCAATTGCTGTAGATTGATAATAATAGCTGATTGCTTAGGTAAGACTTCAACGAATTTTGGCAGCTTATAGCTGGATTTCAAGTATTGCAAAACGTCCTTTTCCGGCAAAGAAAGGGTCCCCACAGAAAAGGAGAGAACCTGCAGCTGTATCGCACCATTGGTTAAGCGATGAGGCTGAAAATAAATGTATAGAGGCACCTCATATCCTAAGAGCTGATAGGTTCCTTCAAAGAGAATGGTCGAGGAGGTGGCATACACCTTATAGGTCATTTTTTTCGTCTGAAAATCCTTTAGGTAGCTAACGACTGCCTCATTTAATTGCTCTTTAGTGGTTGTTAAGGTCCCTATTTTAATATTCTTTGCTGCTTTTTGATTGATCAGCTCAGACTTAGGCTCTCTTATTTGTATAATACGACTGCCAATAACTGCTAAAAAGGCTGTATTAAAAGCCAATAATAGCAAAAAAGCCCATTTCCACCAATTAAGGTTTAATTTCTTTTCCATTCTTTCTTATTGTCTCCATTACTGCGTCTGACATGATTTGGTAGCCTGTGTTATTGGGGTGAAAATGATCACCTGAAAACAAAGCATCATTCACAATGGTTGTCTGCTCTCCTGTTGATTGGACAATGCCCTCTTTACCATCTACTCCTTTGTACAATAGATCATTAATTGGAACAAAGTAAACATGGTCATAGTCATCAACAACCTCTTGTGTTTTTTTGTTCCAGTCATTAATGACCGTCTGCATTTCTGTTAGCTCCTGAAAATTCAAATAAAAAGGATTGTAGATGCCTAAAACAAAGATCGGCAGGTCCTGATTATCCTTTCTGGCCAAGTCAAGGATTTTGCGTAAGCGCTCTTGGTATTGTCTTGCTGGCTTTTTAAAGTTTGACACCTTAAGATTAGCCAAGTTCTTGCGAATAACAGCCAAGACATCATTGCCACCAACCGTCAATGTCATGAGATTGGCTTTTTTGAGCTGCTCTGTGATCTCCTTATTCTCAGTCATTCTCGTTAAAATTTGCTGGCTGGTATTACCGGAAACACCGTAATTTTCAGTATTAACGGTAGCATTAAAGTAGTCTCCAAGATCACCAGACAATAAGGGCACAAAGCCTCCTTGGTTGGTGAGATCACCCACTCCCTCTGTCAAGGAGTCTCCGATAGCAATATAATTAAGGCTTATCTTCTTGTTTTTTAGAAAATCACTTTTCTTCAGCTGTGGGTCAGACTTTGGAATAAGGACAGCTAATATCACAAATGATAAGGCAAAAACACTGAAAAAGAAGATAAGGCCTCCCAAAAACCCTCGCTTATTCATATCTAACCATCACCGCAAAAGCGCCCTCGCCAGTATGTGTTTGAATGATTGAGCCAGTCTCCAAAACAGTAATTGGCCCATCAAAGACAGTAGCGATTGTCTGCTTCAGGCCATCAGCAAAATCCCTTTGCCCAGCATAGGAAATGGCCACCTCAGCTATCTGTCGCTGACTGTTTTCTGCTAGGTAGCTATCCAGCCATTTGGTAAAGGTTTTATTGCCGCGTCCTTTAACAAGTGTTTGCAGGGTATCATTTTTCATTTCCATGACCACACGAATGTTCAGCAAGGAGCTAAGCAAGCCTGTCACACGACCGATTCGTCCCCCCTTAACCAAATGCTCAAGCGTTGACACCCCTATGTAAAGCTCTGTCTTTCGTTTAATACTCTCTACTGCCTCAAGGATTTCCTCAAGGCTAGCGCCAGACTGAGCCAGTCTAGCCGCCTCAACCACCTGAAACTTCAAAGCCTGATCAGTAAAGCCAGAATCTAATACCGTAACAGGTGCTGCTGCGATTTCAGCTCCCTGACGTGATGCCTCAATTGTTCCTGAAAGAGCTGGTGAGAGGTGAATGGCAACAATAGCTGTCGCCCCCTCCTTGACCAATCGCTCATAAATATCTGCAAAAAGCCCTACCGGTGGCTGACTAGTTTTTGGCAATGACTTACTAGCTCTCATCAACTGTAGAAATTGCCCTTCCTCTTTTAGCTCATTATCAGAATACAGCTTGCTATCAATCATGACAGAAAGCGGTACAACCGTAATATCAAGAGATTTGATTAGCTCTGGTTCAATCGTCATTGATGAATCTGCAACAATTTTAATAGTTCCCATCTTAAGTTCCATTTCTAACCTCATTTATCGTCTCTTTATTTTATCACTCCTTTAAAAATAAAGCAAAGCTGGTATCTAGCCCTTGGTGTTAGCTAAACTATCTGTCAAGAACTCACCCTCTTAAAAGACAAAAAGCCAAGACCGTATCTCAGCTTTTGTTGTTAGCTACTTTAGGCAGCATAAGGCCTATTAGTAAAAGCAGTAAGCCAGCCAGCTGGGCAGGTAGCACTGTTCGATCACCAGTTAGTGGAAGATCGTATCTGACTTGATGTGCCTTAAAGCTGATCTTACGATTAAAAGGAAGCATACCTTTATGACCACTAATGTCAGAAATCACACGTCCTAATTCGTCTAAAATAGTGGCTGATGAGTCTAAGCCTTTTTTGTGCTTTTGTTGCATGACCAATTGCTCAGCAAGCTTTTTTTCATTTTGAGCAGCCAGCATTTCTCCCAACGAATGCCCAACCACATAATATTGACCAGTCAAATCAGATTTTTTAGCAATCATGGTCAGCAATTGGTTCGTTGCAGTATTAAAGGCCTCAAACTTTTGGGTCAATTGATGCTTGGCCATACTATACCGCTGCGCTGCGTTTGTTCTTTGCTTAGCAACTTTCGATGGATCCTCCTTTACAGAGACCATAACCTCAGATACATCCACCTGATCACCTTTAATAACCAAATCAGGAACAGAATCCGCTATAATATCTCGATTGCTTTCCTCGTCAGAGCTATCAATGGTTACAGGATCGTCCTCAGCTAAATAAACTGTCGAAGCCTCTTGCTCGCTCTTGTTGGCATCTGCCTCTTTAGGCTTTAAAGCTTTCTTCTTTAGCTGATCAGACGACGTGATGAGGCCTTCAAGCACCTCTTGACTTTCCATGATCTGGCTTTTCTCCTCGTTAATCTGCAGCACCTCAGCCTCAGTATCAGAATACTGCTCAGCAGTAACTGAACAGCACTGATAAATAAAGGTTGTTAGCACTAGCAGGCAAGCCAGGCCCATTCTTTTTTTCAGCATTTTACCTCCTCAGTCAGTATTCTTTTAGTCCTTCTATTTATCATAATATTATCAATCACTCGCCAATGCAAGAGACAAAAAGACTTAGCCTCTGATAGCATACGCATAAGAGCTAGCCTTCTTGCTTGCCTTTCAGGTGGCTCATTCTGAACCTGTAGCGACAAGTGCAGCAGGCAAGCTTGCTCTAAAGCTGCTGTTCTGCTTTTGCTATGATACTCAGTCCTTACCTAGCAATTCACGCGCTTGATTTCTTGCTGCCTCTGTGACATCAGCTCCTGCAATCATCTTTGCGATTTCCTCGATCCGCTCCTCCTGTGTCAATAGCTTAGCCTTAGACACTGTCGACTCCTCCTTGCTTTCCTTGGAAATAAAATACTGGTTATCTGCAATAGCAATCACCTGTGGCAAATGCGAAATCGCTAATACCTGACCATAGCGGCCAATTTTATATATTTTTTTAGCAATGGCCTGTGCCACACGTCCTGAGACACCTGTATCCACCTCGTCAAAGACAATACTTGTCTTGTCCTCTTTTTTAGAAATGGCAGCCTTGATAGCAAGCATCAAGCGGGAAAGCTCACCACCTGAAGCAACCTTAACCAGTGGCTTAAAGCCTTCACCTGGATTGGTTGAGATATAAAATTCTAAGCTTTCATTGCCTTCTCGGTTAAACTTTGACCTTGTAAAGTGAACCTTAAAATCAGCCTTTTCCATATAAAGCTCTCTTAGCTCAGCTTTGATGTCGGCTTCTAATTCCAAGGCCAGGGCGTGACGCTGATCACTTAGCTGTGAGGCAGTCAGCACCAGCTGCTTCTCAAGAGCCTTTAATTCCCTTTCCAGCTCATCAGATGAGCGATCACCTCCGCTTAATAATTGGTATTCCTTGGTAATATTGGCATAGTAGTCCAAAACATCATTCACACCACCGCCATATTTTCTTGTCAGACTATTAATGCTGTCTAAACGCAGCTCAATGTCCTGCAATCTGCCTGCATCAAAATCAAGCTGTTCGATGGTATCAGATAATTGCTTTGTGACCTCCTCAAGAATATAATAAGCCTCTGACACACCAGCTGATATAAGCTGATACTCTGGGGCAAGGTCCTCAATAGACAGCAACTCATTCATGCTAGAGCGGACCTGTGAGAGACTGGAAAAGTCCTCATTATCCAAGGAAAGGTAGGCACTGGTTAAGGTATCAGCAATCTTTTTGTGATTGAGCAATCGCTGCCTTTCTTGATTAAGCAGGTCATCTTCTCCTCTAACCAAATCTGCTGCATCAATTTCCCCTACCTGAAAGGCCAGCAGATCAAGGCGCGCCTGATGTTCTTTTTCATTTTTTTGCTTCTCAAGAGCCTGCCTTCGCAAAGCCTTATAGCGATCAAAAATCTGCTGATAGGACTGCTTGAGCTGGTCAAAGGCCTCATCTCCAAAACTATCCAAAATATGCTGGTGCAGCTGTGGACGCATCAATTCCTCCTGATCATGCTGACCATGAATATCCACTAAAAACTGCCCGAGCCTTTTTAGGGTGCTGACAGTGACCATTTGGCCATTGATACGACTGACGCTACGACCATTAGCAAAAATATCACGACGAAGAATCAACTCCTCTTCCATGCTAATCCCTGATTCTGCCAGCACAGCAGCTAAATTGGGATTAGAATCAACCGAAAAGAAGCCCTCAATCTCTGCCTTATCAGCACCATGTCGAATCACCTCAGTGCTTGCGCGTGCACCCAGCAACATGTTCATCGCATCAATGATAATGGACTTTCCTGCCCCTGTCTCCCCAGTCAGTACGGTCATACCGTTTTCAAAGTTTAAAGAGATTTCCTCTATGATAGCAAAATTCTTAATGGAAATTTCTAATAACATCGGCTTCTCTCTATTTTTTAGACCAATCCCTGCATCCAAAGGGACAATTCCTGACGGATATGATCAGCGTCTGCTTCTGATTTTGCAATCAACAGCAAACTATCATCATCTGCAATCAGGCTAAACAATTGACCTGAAAAGTCTGTCATCAAATAACGTTTGATTAGCTTGCTATTGCCTGGAACAACGTTGAGGTGAATATGCTGCTCCAAGCCCGCTGTTTTTTCAGACATTTCCAAAATCGTTTTTTTGATAGAGGCAGGCCTTTGCACCACCCGCTTGCCACTATCCTGTGACAAGCCATAGATGTAACGACCTGTTCCAGATGGAATTTTAACAATACCGATTTCATTCATATCTCTTGAAATGGTTGCCTGAGTCAGCTCCAGCCCATAATCAGCCAAAAGCTTTAGTAAATCATGCTGTGTCTCAATATCATGAGACAAAACCATTTTTTTAATTAAGTCTAATCGTTCACTCTTTTTCATGCTTTTCAAATTCCTTATGTGCACTGCTAACAACGCTCTGTATGAGCTGATGATCAATCATTTGGGACGTCCTCTCCTTTACCAAATAAGCCAAAAATTCAATATTGCCATGACCACCTTGGATAGGCGAAAAATCAAGTCCCTTAACGATAAATCCGCAATTAAGAGCAGTATCTGTCACCTGCTTAATCACTTTTTCATGAATCAGTCTATCCTTGACAATCCCTTTTTTGCCAATCTGCTCGCGCCCTGCTTCAAACTGTGGCTTGATCAGAGCAACAGCCTCTGCCCCTTCCTGCAAAATACAGTGCAATGTCGGCAGTATCAGGCTAAGAGAAATAAAGGACACATCAATGCTGGCAAAGGCTGGCTGACCTTCTGAAAAATCTGCTAGCTTTGCATAGCGAAAATTGTACTGCTCCATGCTTCGAACACGACTATCCTGCCTGAGCTTCCAGACCAATTGATTGGTTCCAACATCAACAGCGTAAACCAGCCTAGCTCCTGCCTGTAGCATAACATCTGTAAAGCCACCTGTTGAAGCACCAATATCAATTGTCACCTTATCCTGCACAGAGATCCCAAAGACCTGCAAGGCTTTTTCCAGCTTGAGACCCCCTCGGCTGACATACTTAAGCTTCTCACCCTTGAGCCTTAGTTCGATCTCCTCATCAATCTTTTCACCAGGCTTATCAAAGCGTAAGCCACTTATAGCTGATATGACTAGCCCAGCCATCACACCGCGCTTGGCCTGTTCTCGCGTTTCAAAAAGTCCCTGTCTATAGGCTAGCACATCTACTCTTTCTTTAGCCATTTAGTCGCAACCCCTCGATCCTTTTGATAATAGCCTGAGACTCAAAGCCTTCTTCCCTTTCTAGCCTGCTAAAAATAGCTAGCGCTTGACTCAAAGACTCCTCCAAAATAGCCCTTGAGCGCTCTAAACCAAGCAGACTCGGATAGGTTGATTTTTCAACGGCAAGATCCTTTTTCGGTGTCTTGCCAAGATCAGCAAAGCTAGCCGTAAGGTCTAATATATCATCTCTTATCTGAAAGGCCTGTCCAACAAGCCTACCAGCCTCCCACAGACAAGACAAAACGTCTGCTGACTGCTCAGCTATGATCCCCGCAGCCACAAAGGGAAGAGTCAACAATTTCCCTGTTTTATTGGTATGAATATCAGATAGCTCCTGAATATCCAGCAGCTGCTGCTCACCCTTCATGTCCAAGAGCTGACCACCGACCATGCCAAAGGTTCCTGACGCTAAGGAAAACTGCTGAATCAATTGCACCAGCAAGTCAGCCGGCAAATCTGCCCCTGCGATTAGAGCAAAAGGATCCAAAAAAAGACTATCTCCTGCCAAAATAGCAGTTGCTTCGTCAAATTGCTTGTGGCTGGTTAATCGCCCGCGTCGATAATCATCGTTATCCATAGCAGGCAAATCATCGTGAATCAGACTTCCTGTATGAATCATCTCAATAGCAGCGGCAATCGCGTAATGGGCGTCCGTCAAAGCAAGACCAAAGCCCTCCAGCAGCTCCAATAAAATGAGTGGACGGAGCCTCTTTCCACCACCATCAACAGAATATAAAATGGCCTCCTCCAGATCTGCTGAAACAGTAGACTGCCTGTCATAATACTGATGAATCGTGGCATCAATTCTTGTTAGCTTATCCATTAGGCGTCCATTTCTAGCTCTGTGCCATCTGCCTGCATGACCTTAACAAGTGTCTTTTCAGCTGACTGTAAGGTTTTTTGAAGGTCCTTGGACAGCACCATACCCTTTTGAAATTCAGAGATGGCCTCTTCTAGCGGCACATCACCATTTTCTAGCCTCGTCACAATGGCCTCTAATTCTTGTAAACGTTCTTCAAATGTTTTTTTCGTTGACATCTTCTACCTCTACTTCTAATTGACCATCACGCATGACAATGCTAAGATGATCTCCCTTTTTAATGTCCTTAACACAAGCAGCTACTACACCGTCCTTTTTTAACAGGGCATAGCCGCGGGCAATGATACGGCTCGTATCAAGCGACAGCAAGGCAGCTTGAGCTCGCTCAAAGCCTGCTAGCTTACTATCGTATTGATTAGTCATATTGGCTATCAAGAGACGATGTGCAGTTGCCAGACGATCCTGATAACGTTCAAGCCTTGCCTGTACATTGACAGAGGCTAAACGATGCTCCAAAATCAAGTGCTCCTGCTTAGCTCCTGATAATGTCTCTTTAAAAGTGGTCATCAAGGAGGTCGTAAGCCTATCTAGGCGTTGGCTATAAGCATCATAGAGCCTCTCTGGCTGCCTGAACATAACAGAATAAGACAGCTTATCCACTCGCTCCTGCCCTTGTCTGATATAGCGCAAACAGGCCTGATAGGAACGATTCTGTTGCTCAGCAATCCAAGAAACAATATCTGTTTTTGTAATAGGTGTCGCTAGCTCAGCAGCTGCGGTTGGGGTAGCAGCTCTGCGATCAGCGACAAAATCAGCCAAGGTCGTATCTGTCTCATGCCCCACACTAGAAATAACAGGCAAGCGAGACTCAAAAATAGCCTGAACAACGATTTCCTCATTGAAAGCCCACAGGTCCTCAATCGAGCCACCGCCGCGCCCAACAATCAACAAATCCAGATCCTCACGCTGGTTAGCCCTAGCAATATTAGCAGCAACCTCTTGAGCTGCCCCCTCGCCCTGAACCTTTGTTGGAAACAAAAGAATGCTCACCCCAGGAAAACGCCTTGAAATGGTTGTGATAATATCACGAATCACAGCCCCACTTGGACTCGTCACAACACCTACCTTTGTCACAAATTGTGGCAGAGCCTGCTTATGCCTCTCATCAAAGAAGCCTTCACCAGCCAGCTTTTGCCTGAGCTGCTCAAATTGCAGCGCCAAAGCACCAATACCATCTGGCTCAGCCTTTTCAATGATGATGGAATACGAGCCATTTGGCTCATAGAGCTGAATACGCCCGACCACATTGAGCTTCATGCCTTCTTCTAAATCAAAGCCAAGCTTTTTATAAGCTCCTGCCCACATGGTAGCCTGAATCACCGCCCCCTCGTCCTTTAAGGAAAAATATTGGTGATTTGGTCTTTTTCTGAAATTGGACACCTGACCAGTGAGATAGACACGCTCCAGATAAGGGTCTCGATCAAATTTCAATTTTAAATATTTTGTCAGCTGAGTGACGGATAAATAGTCTGCCATCAGTTTACCTTTCACTTCATGAAGCCTAACTGCTCCAACTGTATACTAATGCAATTATATCATGTTTCCACATAAATAGTGAGCAAAAAAGAGACAAAAAAGAAGCCAGCTAGGGCTTCTACAGCTTGACACAAGTTTTTCCAATGATAGCTTCCTTGAATCATAAAGCAGCACCCAGTCTTAAGCTAGCAGCTCTAAACTCAAAATAGCTAAACGACTGAAACCAGCTGCTGTCATGCCTACCAATTAACCGCTTTTTCCAAACGACCTCGCAGCACAGCCTCAACCTAGCTTCTGGCCTGTGCTGATTGCCTTTAGCCATCTAGGAAGCTCATAGCTAATAGCAGTCGGCAAAACCACATAAGCAGTCTTTGCCAGCTCATCAGCAATCGCAGAATGCAGATAGGTCGCACAAGCAACCTTATCCACCAAGCTTGACTCTGGAAACTGGACAGCTATCCCTGCTATCATACCTGCCAAGGTATCTCCCATACCACCTATAGCCTGATAAGGTCCTCCCACTCTTAGCTGGTAGATTTGATCCTCATGATAAATCTTGGTTGCTGAGCTTTTGGCAACCAAAATCGTAGCCTTTGAAAAATACTTGAGAGCTGCTTGGTTGGCACTATCATGCTGCTGATCAATCGCTAGACCTGACAGCGCCTCCCATTCCTTTTGGTGCGGCGTTAACACAAGAGGGCACCTCAGCTGCTTGGTATCAGCTGTCTTTTTCGCTAAAAGCCTTAAGGCAGAGCCATCAATGACCAATACCTGGTGGTCAGCGACATGTGCAAGGACCAGTTCAAACAGCCTAGCTGCTCTGCTATTCTCCGACAGCCCAGGACCAATCAAAATCAAGTCTGCCGCATCTAGCTGGGATAACAGTAAATCCTCATCATCTACAGCAATCGCCATCGCCTCTGGCAAATGACTATGCAAGGCAGCAATATTCTCCCTATCAGTTACAACAGTTACTAAGCCAGCGCCACTATAAACACAGGCCAGCGCTGCCATAATAATAGCACCACCGTATGGATACAAGCCACCTACTAACAGTACTCTGCCGTAACTCCCTTTATGGGAGTCAGCCTGCCGCGGAACAACAACCCTAGCAACAAACGATTGATCTATAATCATTGACTCACCCTTCTTAGAGCTGCTTGATAGGTTTGCTCCAAAAGCATAGTAATGGTCATCGGTCCAACACCACCCGGAACAGGAGTAATCATGCTAGCCAGCTCTGACACCTCATCAAAGGCGACGTCTCCAATCAATCGCCCATTGATATCACGATTCATACCGACATCTATAACAACAGCACCCTCTTTGACAAAGTCCTTCGTAATAAAATGCCCCTGACCAATAGCAACAATCAAAATATCAGCACGACGACAAATATCTGCCAGTCGGCGCGTGCGCGAATGGGTAAGCGTTACCGTAGCATTTTTATCCAACAGCAGCTGCGCCATAGGCTTCCCAACAATATTTGAGCGCCCAACAATAACAGCATTTTTTCCTTCAAGTTCGATACCATAGTCATGAAACATCTCCATAATCCCTGCCGGAGTACAAGGGACCATATTCGGACGACCTGACCACAGATGACCTGTATTCATAGGGTGAAAGCCATCGACGTCCTTTTTAGGATCAATAGCAAGGATAATGCTTTTGTCATTAATATGGTGCGGAAGAGGAAGCTGCACTAAAATACCATGAATCGTATCATCTTGATTATATTGCTCAATGAGCTCTATCAACTCTTCCTGACAGACTGAATCAGACAAGCGAACGGTTTCACTTTTAAAACCTGCTGCTAAGGCAGCGCGTTCCTTATTACGGACATAAACCTGACTAGCAGGGTTGTCTCCTACCAGAATGACCACAAGGCCTGGAACAATTCCTTTTTCTGCCTTTAAGCTCTCTACCTTCTTAGCCAATGCTGCCTGCATTTTCTGTGCTAGGGCCTTCCCATCAATAATCTGTACCATATGCACTCCTTGCTAATTTTTTAACTATTATAACGAAAAAAGGAAGCACTGTCACTTCCTTTTCCTTTTTGCTTATTGATTAGCTGATTTTCTGTTGCAGAGCTTGAACAATTAGCTGACACTGTCCATCTTTGCTTGACAGGCTGATTCAATAGCGTCTAGCTTAGCAATGCTGTCTGCCTCTGTTTCACCAATAGTATAGATGTAAAGCTTGATCTTAGGCTCTGTTCCAGATGGTCTCAGCGCATACCATGACCCATCATCAAAATAATATTTCAAACAATTTTGCTTTGGAAAATCGAGGTAGCCGTCCTTAAAGTCCACAATGGTCTTTAAGCTCATAGCACCTGCACGCTCGATAGGCTCATTTCTAAAGTCCTCCATGATACGTGCGATACGCTTTTGCCCCTCAACACCCTCTAGCTCAAGCGCTACCTGACGCTCATTGTAATAACCAAATTCCTTGTAAATGTCTTGAAGCACGTCTAAGAGTGATTGACCTTTTTGCTTGTAGTAGGCAGCCATCTCTACCACCATCATTGAGGCACTAACCGCGTCCTTATCACGCACAAAGGTACCGTAACAAAAACCAATGCTTTCCTCATAGCCAAAGACATAGGTCTTCTCCTTTGTGATGTCATAATCATTAGCCTTGCCACAGATGTTTTTAAAGCCTGTAAGGGTCTCAACCGTTTCAATGCCATATTTAGTGGCAATAGCCTTTGACAAATCCCCTGTCACAATGGATTTGACAAGGACAGGATTGTCAGGAAGGTTATGCCTAGCATGGCGCTGTGAAAAGATATAGTAGGACAACAAAGCACCAATCTTATTACCATTAAGAAAGACATAACTACCGTCAGCAGCTCGAACCTCTAGTGCCACACGATCACAGTCCGGATCAGTCGCAATCAGAATATCTGCTCCTACTTCTTGCCCTAGTCTTTCTGAATAAGCAAAGGCCTTTGGCACCTCTGGATTTGGATAACCAACTGTTGTGAAATCTGGGTCTGGCATTTCCTGCTCCGGCACCACAAAGACATGATCAAAGCCTCGTCTCTTCAATACCTCACGAACAGGTAAATTACCAACACCATTCAAAGGCGTATAAACCACACGCACTGATTTATCAATATCAGTATCATTGATGGTCAAGCCTAGAACCTCTTTTTTATAGGCTTCCTCTATGCTGTCATCAATATAGCTGGTCAAACCACTTGCCAATGCCTCCTCAAATGGTATTTGCTTAACGTCCTCAAAACGCTCAATAGCGTCCATATGAGCTGCTATCTGATTAGCGATGTCATCTAGGATCTGTGACCCCTCTTCCCAATAAGCCTTGTAGCCATTATAGGCCTGAGGATTGTGACTAGCAGTAATCATAACACCAGAGATACAATTCAAGGCACGAATCGCATAAGAGCACATTGGTGTCGGACGAATACCCTTGTAGATATAAGACTTAATCCCATTAGCTGCCATGATAGAGCAGGTCAATTCTGCGAACTCTTTAGACTTGTAGCGCACATCATAGCTGATGGCAATCCCGCGTGAGACTGCTTCTGGTCCATGATCAATAATGGTATTAGCTAAAGCCTGAGCAGCCTTACCAACCATATAAATATTCATGCGGTTGGTTCCAGCACCCAGCTTGCCTCGAAGCCCTGCTGTCCCAAACTCAAGCACCTTATAAAAACGATCTTGAATCTCAGCCTCATCATGCTTAATCGCCTCTAAATCTGCCTTGATTTCTTCATTGAAAAAATCATTGTGCAGCCACTCCTGATAAACAGCTTTGTAGTCCATATTATCCTCCTACTTTTAGACCACCATGTTGACATCAACATTTACTTAAGATTTGATCATATGATAATGATTGCCATCACCAAAAAGCAAAGCGCTTTCTAATGATAGACTTACCTGAATAGTAACAAACAATAACACAAAAGTCAACCTAATTCCGCAATTAAGCAATGTTAACACACACGCAAATGAACCCCCTTACTCAGCACAACAAGCAAAGCCCTTGTGACAGCCTGCCACAACAGTGCTGACAAATAAAGAGACCACACCTTCAATCACTAGGGATAAGCCCTCAGCGCTCAGCGAGTAGATCCAGACCTGCAAAGCCAGATATGGCTACAGCACTAGCCAAACTTTCTAATCCTTTTACAGAAAAAACGGCCAAAGCAAACAGGCCACAGCAAGAGTTAACTGACTAATAGCCAGCCCTTGAGGTGACATGCTTCCCCTTAGCTGCCCTAGCTATGACAATACCTTACTCAAAAAGTCCTTGGTTCGCTCCTCCCTAGGGGCTTCAAAGACCTGATCAGGGCTGCCTTCTTCAATCACAAGGCCACCGTCCATAAAAATCACACGATCTGCCACCTCTTTGGCAAAGCCCATTTCATGCGTCACAATGACCATCGTCATGCCTGATTTTGCCAAATCCTGCATAACAGCCAAAACCTCACCCACCATTTCGGGGTCAAGCGCTGAGGTCGGCTCATCAAAGAGCAGCACATCGGGATCCATTGCCAAGCCGCGCGCAATCGCAATGCGCTGCTGCTGACCACCGGATAAGCTTGCCGGATAGGCAGCAGCCTTATCTCTCAGCCCAACTCGCTCAAGCAGCTCATAAGCTCTCTGCTCCGCGCCAGCCCTTGACATTCCTTTTGTTTTGATGGGTGACAGGGTGATGTTTTCCAGCACTGTCATATTGGGAAACAGATTAAACTGCTGAAAAACCATGCCCATCTTCTCACGCATCTTGAAAATATCATTTGCCTTATCCGTAATATCGACGCCCTCAAAGCTGATGTGTCCCTTTGTTGGCACCTCAAGCAAATTCATCGTGCGCAATAGCGTGGACTTTCCTGAGCCAGATGGCCCAATAATCACCACAACCTCACCCTGATTAATCGTCAGGTCTATTCCTTTTAGCACCTCATGCTTGCCAAAGCTCTTATGCAACTGACGAATCGAAATCACTGTCTCAGTCATCTTATCTCCCTCCCTGTGCTAGCTTGCGCTCCAAGCAGCCTAATAATTGCGACAATATTGTTGTTATCATCAAGTAATAAAAGGCCGCAAACAGCAAGGGTGTAATAGGCAGATAGGTCGCCGTCACAACCGACTGAGCCCCATTCCACAGCTCCATCACCCCAATAGTCTGAAGCAAGGCACTATCCTTGATGATTGTGATCAATTCATTGCCCAAGGCCGGCAAAATATTCTTAAAGGCCTGAGGCAAAATCACATAGCGCATAGCATGCTTAGGACGGATACCAAGCGAATAAGCGGCCTCTAGCTGCCCCTTTGGCACCGCCTCAATCCCAGCTCTGACGATTTCAGAAATATAAGCTCCGCTATTTAAGGAAATAATAATAATACCAGGAAGCAGCCTTGAAAAATCCAAATCCAACACACCAAAACCTATAATCGGTAGATGGTTAAAATGTAGCCAAGCAAAGGCAATCATGATCTGTACCACCATCGGTGTTCCACGAAAGATCCAGACATAAAGACTGACCAGCCAGGATAAAGGCTTGATATGACTGCGTTTTATCAGAGTCACCAAAAGGCCTATAATTGTGCCAAAAAAGACAACACAGGCTGAAATCATTATGGTTACAAGCACGCCATAATTGAAATAAGCCCAGTATTTGGGTAAAAATGTAAAATCCATTCCCATCTCCTAACATTCATAAGATCATTGCAATAGATATAATTATACCATCAAATGAATATTGATACAATATCTTTTTATCGAAAAATATTCCCAAAAACAAACAAGGAAAAATAAGCTGACTTGTGGACTGCTAGACTAGCTTAGCAAAACAACTCCTCGCCTTTTAAAAAATAACCCTATGATAAAATCAGAAGATTCGGCATTGAATTAAAAAAAAAAAAAAAAACGAAACTACGGAGACAAACTGACGCCTAGCTATTTCTCATCATCAGCTGCCATGCTAAACTCTTCTTTGGGAAAGAATTTTGAAAAAGTAATGATACTATCATCAAAGGAGAGAACGATGAGAAAACCAATACGCAAGTACAGCGTCTGCTCAGCAGCCATTGCTCTAGCAACAATGGCCAGCCTAGGAACAGCTGGAAATGCCCGAGCTGAACATAAAGAATTAAAGGACTATCCAGACCCAACTCATAGAATTAGTAGCAAAACACTGGGAGATAATGAAGTAAGAAAATATCTTCATGAATTGAGAGACTTTCTAAAGGGTTACCTAAAAGAATTAGAAGAAAAAGCAGAACAACCTGGACCTATGGGGCCTGCCGGACCTAGAGGAGAGACCGGTCCTGCCGGACCCGCGGGACCTATTGGCCCTAAAGGAGAAGCTGGACCTCAAGGAGACCCGGGCAAGCAAGGTCCTACTGGACCTCAAGGACCGCGTGGAGATAAAGGTGAAACCGGAGAAGCCGGTCCTAAAGGCGAACAAGGGCCTGCTGGGCCTATGGGACCACGTGGAGATAAAGGCGAAACCGGAGAAGCCGGTCCTAAAGGTGAACAAGGACCAGCCGGCCCTAAGGGTGACAGAGGCGAACGCGGCGAAAAAGGTGAGCAAGGCCAACGCGGTGAAAAAGGTGAGCAAGGCCAACGCGGCGAAAAAGGCGAGCAAGGCCAACGTGGCGAAAAAGGCGAGCAAGGCCAACGTGGCGAAAAAGGCGAGCAAGGCCAACGTGGCGAAAAAGGTCAACAAGGCGAACGCGGCGAAAAAGGTCAACAAGGCGAACGCGGCGAAAAAGGTGAACAAGGCCAACGTGGCGAAAAAGGCGAGCAACAGCCAAAGGGTGAGCAAGGAAAGGATACCAAGCCATCAGCTCCAAAAGCGCCTGAAAAGGCTCCTACACCAAAGGCTCCAGAAAAATCAACTCAGCCTAAGGCACCAGCGCCTAAGTCAGCACCAGCAGCTCAAAAGAGCACGCTACCAGCTACAGGGGAGACAAATCACCCATTCTTCACCCTTGCAGCCCTTAGCGTCATCGCTAGCGCAGGCGTCCTAAGCCTAAAGAAAAAGAAAAGCTAAGCTAGCTATTGTGTCTTTCCCCTATGGCAATAGCTAACAGCTAATCACAAACATCAGAGAGGTCTTTTCTGACCTCTCTTTATCGTATCACTGCTCTTTTAGACACCAACAGATAGGCATAACAAAGCCCTTAGCAATGGCTTTTCTAAGGGCTCTCAAAAGCTATCCAAATTGTTAAAAAAGCTGCATTAGAGCAGCACAGAAATGATCGGCTGACCTTAAATCACTCAGCTAAGAGCCTTTGCTGTCAGCAGGATTATCACAAGCCCTGAAAAAGAACCAAGCCACAGGGCCTTTGGCAGCACTGCTCACCCACAAGCCCTACAGCTAGACAAGGTATAGGAGAAAGAGGGCTTTAGGGGATAATAAAAACAAACTAGTAAAATCACCAGCTTGTCCTCTGTTGGACCTGCCTCCCAGCAAGCCCATGTCATCATCAATAGCTTAATATAACAAATCGTAAATTTCCATCGCAATCAAGTCAATGCTGTCAAATGAGTATGACTCACGCGCTTCAATATCACGTAAAATAAAGACTGGACCATTTTCAGGATCGTTGACAAATGCAACCTCTGCAACAACGACACCATCTCGCTCAAAATTTCTCTTTAAATTACCGCCATCTGTCACCATCAGCTCCAGACGGTTGATGATTCTCACTAAATGTGATTCCATTTCGTTTCTCCTATTCTTTATTGTCCCTTTATATTTTAACATAAATCACCGAAAACAAACAAGAAAAGTAGCCTTTTTCTCTTTATTTTATCCTCTTAAACAAGTTTTTCTGGCGCTCATTCATAGCAGAGTGGCTAAATCTTATCACTCTATACTGGATAGTGCTAATAATGAAGCTTTTTACTTGATTTCCAAGCCTAAGGTGCTATAATATGACTATAAAGTTTGACCATTTTTGACTAAATGACCTTGACTTTTTAGATAACCCCTTGGAGGTATGATATGCTTTGTCAAAACTGTAATTTAAATGAATCAACCATTCATCTTTATACAAGCATTAACGGAAAGCAAAGGCAGATTGACCTCTGTCAAAATTGCTACCAAATCATGAAAACAGACCCTAAAAATCCTATCTTAGGAGGCTATAATGGCAACCAAAAGGCGCAGCAGCCTTCTCAAAACCCTTTCTTTGATGACTTTTTTGGTGACCTCAACAACTTTAGAGCCTTTGGTCAGCTCCCCAATACACCACCTACCCAATCAGGAGGCCAGCATGGCGGAGGTCACAACGGTGGCTATCGCCCCAATCAAACACAGCCAACACAGGAGGCTAGCAAGGGGCTTCTGGAGGAATTCGGCATTAATATCACTGAAATGGCTAAGCGTGGTGATATTGACCCGGTCATCGGACGAGATGATGAGATTATCCGCGTCATCGAAATTCTCAACCGTCGTACCAAAAATAACCCTGTCCTAATCGGTGAGCCTGGAGTTGGTAAGACTGCTGTCGTTGAAGGCCTTGCTCAAAAAATCGTTGATGGTGATGTGCCACAAAAGCTACAGAGTAAGCAGGTGATTCGCCTTGATGTGGTTAGCCTCGTTCAGGGGACAGGTATTCGTGGCCAATTTGAAGAGCGCATGCAAAAGCTCATGGAAGAAATCCGCAAGCGCCATGACGTGATTCTATTTATTGATGAAATCCATGAAATTGTGGGAGCTGGTGCAGTTGGTGACGGCAGCATGGACGCAGGAAATATTTTAAAGCCAGCACTTGCTCGTGGTGAGCTTCAATTAGTGGGAGCGACCACTCTCAATGAATACCGCATCATCGAAAAGGACGCAGCCCTTGAGCGACGCATGCAGCCGGTTAAGGTGGATGAGCCTTCGGTTGAAGAAACAATCACTATCCTAAAAGGAATCCAACCCAAATATGAGGACTATCATCATGTCAAATATAGCCAGTCAGCTATCGAAGCAGCTGCTAACCTCTCCAACCGCTATATTCAAGACCGCTTCTTGCCTGATAAGGCCATTGACCTGCTAGATGAAGCCGGCTCAAAGATGAACCTAACCCTTAACTTTGTTGACCCCAAAGACATTGATAAGCGTTTGATTGAGGCTGAAAACCTCAAGACCCAAGCCACACGTGATGAGGATTATGAGCGAGCAGCCTATTTCCGCGATCAAATCGCCAAATATAAAGAAATGCAGGCTCAAAAGCTAGATGAGCAAGATATCCCGATCATCACTGACAAGACCATCGAAGCAATCGTTGAACAAAAAACCAATATTCCAGTTGGTGATTTAAAGGAAAAAGAACAATCACAGCTAGTCAATCTGGCCGCCGATCTCAAAAAGCATGTTATCGGTCAAGACGATGCTGTTGATAAAATTGCAAAGGCTATCCGTCGTAATCGTGTTGGACTGGGAACCCCAAATCGTCCTATCGGCTCCTTCCTCTTTGTTGGCCCAACTGGTGTCGGTAAAACAGAGCTTTCCAAGCAATTAGCCATTGAGCTTTTTGGCTCTGCTGATAACATGATTCGCTTTGACATGTCTGAATACATGGAAAAGCATGCTGTGGCTAAGCTTGTCGGTGCCCCTCCTGGCTACGTCGGCTATGAGGAGGCGGGTCAGTTAACAGAGCAGGTGCGCCGCAACCCTTACTCGCTCATTTTGTTAGATGAGATCGAAAAGGCTCACCCTGATGTCATGCACATGTTTTTACAGGTCCTAGATGACGGTCGATTAACCGACGGACAGGGACGTACCGTTAGCTTTAAGGACACTATTATCATCATGACATCAAATGCTGGCACTGGCAAAACAGAAGCCTCAGTCGGCTTTGGTGCTGCTAGAGAAGGACGGACAAACTCTGTCCTAGGTGAGCTTAGTCATTTCTTTAGTCCCGAATTTATGAACCGCTTTGACGGGATTATTGAGTTTCAGCCGCTAAGCAAGGACAATCTGCTACGTATCGTTCACTTAATGCTTGATGACGTTAATCAGCGCCTTGCTCACAATAGCATTCACCTTGATGTGACCGAAAAGGTCAAGGAAAAGCTCGTCGAGCTAGGCTATGATCCCAAGATGGGAGCACGACCACTGCGCCGCACCATTCAGGATTACATTGAGGACGCTATTACTGACTTCTACCTTGAGCACCCAGCAGAAAAAGACCTGCGAGCTGTCTTGACCTCTAATGGACACATTATAATCAAGCCTGTAGTCAAATCTCAGGCGAAGCAGGCGGACTAACAGGGCATACCAAAAAGCAGAGAGAAAAGCAGACAGCATTTTCTCTCTTTTTGACGAGCATTTTTTTATGAAACATTTTTGATAAATCTACAGTTTTATGAGAATAATGACCAAAAATTTAGTATAATAAAACAAAGGAGAAGCGATATGACCGTTCCAATATTTGGTGATAAGATAGATGACCAGCATTACACCGCACGTTACGGTGTCTATGCAGTGATTCCTAACTCGGCTAAAACAGAGATTATCCTAGTGCAGGCTCCAAATGGTGCTTGGTTTTTGCCAGGAGGAGAAATAGAGGCTGGTGAAAGCCAGCTACAGGCACTGGAGCGTGAGCTAGTTGAGGAGCTGGGATTTGCTGCTGATATTGGTTATTATTATGGTCAAGCAGACGAATACTTCTATTCTCGTCACCGCGATACCTACTACTATAATCCTGCCTACCTCTATGAGGTCACTTCCTTTCAAGCAATTTCAAAGCCCTTGGAAGACTTTAACCATCTGGCTTGGTTTCCTATTGCGGACGCCATAACAGTCTTAAAGCGTGGCAGCCACAGGTGGGGCGTCGAGGAATGGCAGAAAAAGCATCATTAAAATCCTTAATCAATTTAAAAATAGTGCTATAATAAAAGTAAAAATAGTCAGGAGAAGATTTATGAGACTTATTAATACCACCAGCAGTCACCCCGAGCTTGTCAGAAATCAGCTGCAAAATACAGATGCTCACCTCGTTGAGGTGTACTCAGCTGGCAATACTGACGTCATCTTTACCCAAGCACCTAAGCATTATGAGCTGCTCATTTCAAATAAATATCGTGCTATCAAAGAGGACGAGCTTGAGGTGATTCGTGAGTTTTTCTTAAAGCGTAAAATTGATCAATCAATTGTAATTCCAGGTCACTCCAAAACCCTGCACACCAATAACTTGATTGAAATTTCCTTCCAAACCTCTGTATAGCCTTCTGTTGCGATCAAGCCTTAGCTGTCATATCATATGTCAAAGCTGGCTGCTCTTGCTGTCTGTACAAGCCCATAAAAGCAGCCTTTTTCGGAGCCTGAGGTCTAGACCACACGAGAGCGGTCTGGGCTTTTTTATCTCTTGACAGCATAGCTAACGCTTCAAACCAAACAACCACAAGCAAAGATAGCCTCACATTATAGAACTAATGTGAGGCTATCTTTGCTTCTTTTTTGAAGCTGGATTCATAAGACTGCTCTAGACATTAGATAGGGCTAAAGGGCACCTGTCAACAAAGGTCAGCAGGTAAGCCATGCCAAATGCACGAAACAGTTATTTCCGAATAATAATATAGAGTAAAGCAGATCCTTTCAACCTTTTTCCTATACAAAATAAGACATATGCTTGAAATAGCGGAACATGAAATACAGCAAAGCCTTCTTTTCTTGCTAAACATCTTTCATGCGGCTGTCGTGGCGACTAACTGAGCCCAGATTTCAGGAAAGCTTATCACACCAGCCTGTCTCATGCTTATCTATGCTTTCTTTTTTGATAAAGCTGACAATCAGGTGCTTGACGAGACAATATTAAAAGAGCCTGGATAAACATCATCCAGACTCCCAATAAAAACTTATGATTACTATTAATTCTGACTGCTTAATTAGCAGCTGAGTCAAAGCCTTCTGCTACTGCTTCTGGGAAGTTTTCTTCAATAATTTTGGCACTATGATCACAAACAAAGGCATTATAAGACCGCATTCTGGTTGTTGGATCAATACGACGTGACCGCTCACAAACCTCTCCTTGCGCACGAGCTACCGTAAAGGCAACATCATCAAAGCTGACAGCATTCTCAGGAGCTGGCTCCTCACTAATGGTTAGCTGAGAGACAATCAATAGCAGTGCAATATCGCTATCTAGAGCTGTCAACAGTGTCTTAACCTCTGGACTTGCATAAATTGTCAGATGAGCTTCTAAGGACTTACCAATAATCTTGTCATGACGCGCTTCCTCCAAAGCCTTTTGCGCCTGTGCCCGAAGCGTCATAAAGGCTTCCCATTCCTCTAGAATAGTATCTTGATTATCAAAAGTCTGAGCCTGTGGCAGCTCTGATAGCTGTACAAAGTCTTCTGGCTCATGCTCTAAATATGACCAGATTTCCTCTGCCGTATGCGGAAGGATCGGAGTCAATAGCTTAGTGATATTAACCAAAATATCATAAAAGACAGTCTGCATACGACGACGTGCCAGGCTGTTAGCAGCCTCAATGTAAACCACATCCTTGGCAAAATCAAGGTAGAAAGCAGATAAGTCAACCGTTACAAAGTTAACCACAGCCTTGTAAATCGTCATGAAGTCATAACGCTCATAGGCAGCGTTGATAGCTCCTACTAGCTTGTTAAACTTGATGGTCATGTACTTATCAACAGTAGCAAGCTCAGCATAAGCCACCTTATCTGTATGTGGATTGAAGTCTGATGTATTAGCAAGCAAGAAGCGAAGCGTGTTACGGATTTTACGATAGGTTTCAGAGACCTGTCCTAGGATATCCATTGACACACGCACATCATTATCTGTATCAACAGAAGCTACCCAGAGACGGAGAATATCAGCACCATATTGCTTAGCAACATCATTAGGTGAAATGATATTTCCTTTAGATTTAGACATTTTTTCACCCTTACCATCAAGGACAAAGCCCTGTGATAGGATAGCCTTATACGGTGCATGACCATTAACCGCAACTGAGGTAATCAGTGATGAGTTGAACCAGCCACGATATTGATCGGAGCCCTCAAGGTAGAGGTCAGCTGGATAAGCAAGATGATCACGAGCATTCATCACACCATTCCAAGAAGACCCTGAATCAAACCAGACGTCCATGATATCTGTCTCTTTGGTAAATACCCCATTTGGAGAGCCTGGGTGTGTGAAGCCTTCAGGTAAAAGCTCCTTAGCCTCTTTTTGCCACCAAATAATGGACCCATGCTCTTGGAACAGATCTGCGACGTGATCAGTTACCTCCTTAGTCATAATGGCTGTGCCGTCCTCTGCATAGAAAATAGGCAGTGGAACACCCCAAGCACGCTGACGAGAGATCACCCAATCGCCACGATCACGAATCATATTGTAGAGTCGTGTCTTTCCCCATGTCGGGTGGAATGTTGTTTTGTCAATCTCATCTAGAATCTCTTGACGGAAGTCAGACACAGAAGCAAACCACTGAGGAACAGCCCGCCAAATAATTGGTTTTTTCGTGCGCCAATCAAATGGATAGGAGTGGTTGATCACTTCTTGAGCAAGCAATAGGTCTCCAAGCTTTTCAATAACAATCGGAGTTACCTTGCCATAAAATTGACCATGAAAATCAGAACCTGCATTTTCCATCATCAAACCACGCTCATCAACTGTAACTGCAACCTCAAGTCCATATGTCATACCAACGTTGTAGTCATCTTCACCAAAGCCAGGTGCTGTATGAACGATACCTGTACCTGAATCTAGCGTCACATGATCGCCAAGAATGACTAGCTCATCAACCTCACTGTCCCAAGGGTGCTCGGTTACAATGTATTCCAAGTCAGAGCCCTTATGATTGGCCAAAATCTCAAATGATTCCCAAGCAAACTTAGCAGCCAGACTGTCTAGCAGTCCTTCTGCCACCACATAGTTACGGTCTGAACCTGCAGGTCTAACAACCACATAATCCATATCAGGTCCAACTGTTAGACCACGAGAAGCTGTTACCGTAAATGGTGTGGTCGTCCAAACCACAACATAGGTGTCAGTATCAAGGATTCCCTTACCATCTTTAACCCTATTAGCATAGTAAAGCGATGTAGAATCAATATCATGGTATTCGATTTCTGCCTCAGCAAGAGCAGATTCAGAGGACCATGACCAATACACAGGCTTTGCCCCACGATAAATGTAGCCCTTATCAGCCATCGCACCAAAGACACGAATTTGATCGGCTTCAAAGCTTGGATCTAAGGTAACATAAGGATTGTCCCAATCAGCAGATACACCGAGACGCTTAAAGTCGTCTCTTTGCTTATCAACCTGACTTAACGCGTACTGACGACACATGTCAAGATAGTCAGCCAGATCCATCTCTTTACGCTTAACCCCCTGCTTAGCCAAGACCTGCTCAATAGGAAGGCCATGAGTATCCCAACCTGGAACAAAAGGCGCTTGATAGCCTGACATAGATTTGGCACGTACAATAATGTCTTTTGAAATTTTATTCAGCGCATGTCCGACATGGATATTACCATTTGCATAGGGAGGCCCATCGTGCAGGTGAAAGGCAGGCTTGCCTTCATTTAAGGCTTGACGTTTTTTGTAAATCTCAGCCTCGTCCCAAGCCTTTTGCCATTGTGGCTCCTTGTTGGGTAGACCGGCACGCATTGGAAAGGCCGTTTTGCCTAAGTTAAGTGTTTCTTTTAATTTCATCTTGTCAAACTCCTTTTAGTCAATATCTTATCAGAATTACAAAAAAAGCCCCGTCTCAAAAAGGACGAAAGCTCGTGGTACCACCTTAATTCAGAACAGTAAAATCCCTTTTGCTGTTCCCTCTTTGCTCGTAAGGTG
Source organism: Streptococcus equi subsp. zooepidemicus (assembly GCF_015689395.1). Taxonomy (NCBI): domain Bacteria; kingdom Bacillati; phylum Bacillota; class Bacilli; order Lactobacillales; family Streptococcaceae; genus Streptococcus; species Streptococcus equi. The sequence continues at coordinate 650,716 of NZ_CP065054.1, read as the reverse complement.
AGCCTCCCTCGTCACTTACTGTCATTCAGTGATGATTGAAGAAAATGATAATTGTCATGCTCAGGGAATATAGGACTCTCATCATCTCCTACTTGCTGTGATTTTGGGCATTCAATCCTGTTTTTCTTATGATTAAATATTCAATTTAAAGGTCTGTGTCTCGCTTAGGTTCACTTCAGGCTCGCTAGCTTGCTCTTCTCGCTGCACCTGATAGGCTTCTAGCTCCTTATTGCTTTCTTCAACATGACGTTGCAGCTCCTCTAGCTCCTCTGGTGTAAACTGACGTGTTGCATCAAAGGAATTGCTGTCATCAGCCTCAGGAATATCTTCATTAAGGACAGTTTTAACCACCTCTTTAAAGGCTGCATCAGAGTTTTGAAGGTAGACAGCTGTTGGCTGCAACAATTCGTCCCACTCAGGCGAATTGGATAAGCTTAGCTGTGACTCAATAGCTGAAACCAAGCGCTGATGGAAAACGCGTGTCTGGCGCTTTAATTCCTCTGTCTCAATAGCAACGCGCTTTGCTTCATCTGTTGCGTCGCGCAACAGTTGGTTAGCCTTTGCTTTTGACTCATCAAGTAAATGCTGAGCATCATAGGTTGCCTTGCTGACCAAATTGGTTGCTTCAGCATTTGCTGAGGATTTCACTTTTTCAGCTGTTTCCTGGGCTAGGATAACAGATTGACTCAATGATTCCTTCATCTCATCAAAGTAAGACAGCTTTTCTTCAAGCTCTCTTATCTTAGCTTCATTATCACGATTTTTGCGAACCAAAGCCTCATAATCGTCTACAACAATCTCAAGAAATTCATTTACTTCCTCTTCACTGTAGCCACGAAACTTTGTCTTAAACGTTTTATCTTTAATTTCTAGTGCTGTAAGTGCCATTATATCTCCTTATTTACGCATCATTTTGCTAAGTGTTAGCTTATATTTCCCATTTTTTGTGAAGCCATTGTCTGTTAGTATGCTAAACCTACCGTAGCCACGAATGCTGATTAAATCACCAACAGCTACAGGCTGAGAGGCTTTAGTGACAAGCTGATAGTTAACCTTGACCTTGCCTGCTTCAACAAGCCTTATCGCCTGATTTCTAGATTGCTTTAATACGGTAGCAATCAAGCGATCAACGCGTAGACTAGATACCATTATATCAGTCAGAACCTGCTGATTAGCTGTCAGATTTAACAGCTGATCAAGATCAATTTCTTTGAGCTTGACCCTAGCTTTTACTATTTTAGCAATCGTTCCTAAACAATAGCTTAACAGCTGTCGATTAATCATGACCTGAGCATGACCTATCTCAACAAAAATATCGCCAAGTAAGGCTCTTTTGATTCCCAATTCATTAATTAAGGTACCTAAAATCTGTGCATGTGTCAGCTGATTAAACTTAGCATTATAGGTCACCTCAATCAAAGCCAAATCAAAATCTGCCTTATCTAGACAATAATAGTCAGGAGCAACAATCACACGACCATATTCACTAGGATAATAATCAGTAGAGCTAAAGCACTGCAGATTGGTTGCTGCGACTAAGCCTTTTAAAATCGTGACCTCTCGCGGATTTAAAAAATCAGTAACCTCTAATAGATAATTAGCCTCAACACGAGCGATCAAGTCAAGCATTCTTTCAATAAATGGGTGTTCATCAGGCTGAAAATGCTGATAAAGCATTGTTTGAACAGTCATGAGATCAACACTCTTATCAAGATCTCACTTAAAACATTTAGACCAATCATCACTAGGTAAATAGTAAAGTCCAAGCCCGCAAACTGCAGGTTCAATGATCTAAAGGGTTTTAAGATAGGCTCTACTATATCGCTGACCAGCCTGCCAAGCCAAGAGTCGTAGGCTCCAGGAAACCAAGACAGTAAGGCATAGGCTAGCAGCAAATAGGAATAAACCTTAATTAGCTTTAGAAGTATCAACAGTATAAAAATCATCACACTAGCGTCTCTTCATATCAAAATCAAAACCAATATCTTGGCCATTATTTGGGATATTCATCTCTTCAATATTAACAGATACATTTGATGGGGTCAACAGATACATGGAAGAACCAACCCTTTGCAGAGTACCATACAATACCTTACTAGCACCGTCAATAAAATCTAGGCAACGCCTTGCCTGAGCATCTAGCATGTATTGAAAATCGATCAGCACACACTCATTAACAATCAAAAGATCAACAATTTCTTGGGCGTCCTCATACTTACGAGGATACTTCAAGGCAATAGTTGTTTGCTCTTGATGAGCAGCATGCTGATATTGCTCACGACGACTAGAAGCAGACGGGGCTGACGTCGCCCTTCTGTCATTGTAGTCATGAGAAACACGTGCTTGACTTTGACCTTGATATGGTCGCTCAGCATAGGCAGCTCTTGATTGTGACTGTGGTCTTTGCTGAGCTTGCATCTGAGGTCTAGCCTGCTTAGGCTGCTGGGGCTGACTCGCTCTAGCTGCTTGTTGCTGCTGATTAGGTCTGCTAGTCTGTTGTGATTTAGTCACTGGCTCTTCTTGCTTTTTAGAGGATAGCTCCTCTTCTACTTCACTGACCCCATCAGTATCAAAATAAGAAATCATCTTATTAAATGCGTCTTTAATTGCCATCTTATTCTCCATTTAGTGAAAGAAAGATGTTCCAATACGAACAAAGGTTGAGCCTTCTTGAATAGCAATTGGATAATCGTTACTCATGCCCATACTCAATTCTGTAAACGGCATATTCTTTCTCTTTTTTGACTGCAAGTTTTTTCTTAATTGATTTGCTTTTTGGAAAATGCTTCTAAGCTCTTGCTGACTGGCATCAATAGGTGCCATTGTCATGATACCGACAAGATGAAGCTTTTCCACCTTGCTGATTTCCTCAATAGCAGCATCAAGCTCAGCAATCTTAAAACCATGCTTGCTTTCTTCTTCAGAAATATTAACTTGTAGAAAACACTTCACAGGGTGGTCAGCTCTCTTTTCAATTTCTAAAGCCAGCTTTACTGAATCTAAGGCATGAAAATAATCAACCTTATTAATCACTTCCTTTACCTTTCGACGCTGTAAAGTACCGATAAAATGCCAAGTAACTTGCCTATCTTTCAAGGCTTCATATTTATCTAGAAACTTATCAATACGGTTCTCAGCGATATGCTCAATCCCCATATCAATCAGCTGACCTGCAACTGCCTTGTCCACATATTTTGTGACAGCGATAACTGACACACTGTTTTCAGGCCGGTTGGCTGCCTGAGTGGCTAAGCGAATATTTTCAAAAACAATATCCTTATTTTTTTGTAAATCCATCATTAACGATTTTTGAAAAATGGTGGTGTTTCTAATTCATCATCAATGTCATCATTTGATGAGAAGGTTGACATGTTCAATTGATTGTCAAGCTCACCTTCTGCTGGACGAGCAATATTGTCTCGACGTAGGTCCCAGTTTCCAAAAGCTGAGCTCTGATTGTGGTTGTGCCCATGAGCTGGCATAGCTTGCTGAGACTTAGGCATCTCACGTGTTTCACCCATATCAAAATCAAAGCTTGATGAACGACGATCAAAGCTTGGCTGTGCAGTCTGTCTCACCTGCTCTGAAGCATATTGTGCTCCAGCAGCCTGCTGAGCGTTAGATTGAGTGTAGGTGCGTGGCTGACGAAATCCTGAGGCTTGCTCCGCCTTATCCTGACGAACACCTGTTGCAACAACTGTTACGCGAATTTCATCTCTCATAGAGTCATCAATAGATGTTCCTAGCCAGATGTTAACGCCTTGACCTGCTGCCTGACCAACAATTTCAGATGCCTCCTCAGCCTCTGTGAGGGTCATATCAAGTCCACCTGTCACGTTAACGATAACATCTTCAGCACCGTCAATTGTTGTTTCAAGTAATGGTGAGTAGATAGCCTTACGAGCTGCCTCTACAATACGTTCCTCACCAGAACCAATACCGATCCCCATAAGTGCATTGCCTTTATTTGCCATCACAGTCTTAACATCGGCAAAGTCAAGATTAATCAAGCCAGGGCTTGTAATCAGATCAGTAATCCCTTGTACACCCTGACGCAAAACATTGTCTGCTTCGCTAAGCGCTTCAAGCAATGGTGTCTTTTTGTCAACAATTTCAAGCAAGTTATTATTTGAAATAATCAATAAGGTATCAACCTGCTCTCTTAGCTCCTGAATCCCCTCAATGGCAAAATTACTGCGCTTGTTGCCTTCAAAACCAAATGGACGTGTCACAACTGCCACAGTCAAAGCTCCTAAGCTCTTAGCAATACGAGCAATTACTGGAGCTGCTCCTGTTCCTGAGCCTCCACCCATACCAGCAGTGATAAAGACCATATCAGCGCCAGTCAGAGCTTCTGTGAGAACCTCTTCGCTTTCCTCTGCTGCCTTACGACCAACCTCAGGCTGACCTCCAGCACCAAGACCACGAGTTAATTTAGGACCAAGCTGAACAACTGTTTCTGCTTTTGATGAGCTTAATGCCTGAATATCAGTGTTTGCAGCGATAAACTCAACACCTGCAACCCCCTCATCAATCATGCGGTTAATAGCGTTTCCGCCACCTCCACCAACACCGATTACCTTAATGATTGCACCTTGAATGGATGCCGTATCAAATGAAAATGCCATTTTATTTCCTCACTTTATTACTTTTAATCAAACATACTTCCAAAAATGCCACGAACACGCTCTGAAATCTTTTGCTTTGGTTCAGCGGGTTCTTGAGGCTCGTAGTCTGCTTGGGGCACTTGCTGCTCATAATTAGGAGCCGGCTCAAACCCTCTAGCTTCATTGTAGTCTGGTAAGTAAGCTTCTTGGCCAGTAAAGTCAATCGGCTTACGTCTTAGCAATTCCTCGCCTGATACAGCATTTTGCGCTAAAACGTCCACCTCTGACATCATACCAACGTACTCGACCAAGCTAATGACATTGGCAAACATCGGGTTACGAATACCAACCTGATTTGGGATATGAAGCTTAACATTGGTTCCAAAAATCTCTTGAGCAACCTCAACCACGCCCGGCATAATGGCGCCGCCACCTATCAGCACAATGCCACCAGGTAAATCAAGCAGGCGTCCTCTTTCTAAATCCTGCTTAACGCGATCTAGAATATGGCGAACACGAGCCGAGATAATCTCTGATAAGTAACGCTCTGTTACCTCAACGGGCTCATCACTGCCAACAACATCAACCTTAACGGTATCAGTCAGACTCGCCTCTGCCATATCAGCCTGCCCAAAATTGTACTTCAAGGCCTCTGCAATTGACATTGACGTTTTAAGAACCTTAGAGATATCCTTTGTGATATACTCGCCGCCCTCTGCATAGATATTGGTGTATTGTAATTCTTGTGCTCGCATTGAGGCAACAGTGGTTTGTCCTCCCCCCATATCAATGACCGTAGCACCAAATTCACGTTCACCTTCATTTAACACCGCCTTAGCCATTGCCAAAGGAGAAATGATGATGTTTTCAACCTTAATCCCAGCACGCTCAACTGTCTTTCTTAAGTTATGCAGGATTGTACTTGGTCCAGTGTAAATCAGACCGCGCATTTCAAGCCTGATCCCCATCATGCCACGAGGATCTCGAATGCCCTGAAAGCCGTCTACAATAAACTCTTCAGGGACTAAGGAAATCACCTCTCGCTCTGGCGTAATGCTCTTGGTTAGTGCTGACTTAACAACGCTATCAACATCTTCATCTTTGATTTCTTTTGATTCGCTAGGAACAGGAATCATGCCTTGTGTCGGCTCAATTTGAAGGAGGTTTGCTGGCAGCCCAACATTGACCCTTTCAATTGTCATTCCTGCTTTTTCTTCAGCTTGTTCTACTGCAGTTTTAATAGCAGCGGCTGCTGCCTCTATATCAATGATTATGCCATCTTTTACGCCAGTACTCGGAACATTGCTCACACCAATAACATTCATCTCACCAGAGATAAACTCTGCTACCAAAACCTTTATCGAGCTTGTTCCAATGTCCAAACCAGTAAAAAAGCCATTTCTAGCCATTCACTCGACCTCACTTACTTTCCAAACTTTTACTATTCAAAAACACTGCTAAAAAGCAGAATTATTCAGGGAATATTATATCATAAAAAAACGTAAAATGTTACCATTTTACGTTTTTTGTTATATAAACTTAATGTTTTTTTGCCGTTCAACAAGGGCCTAATTTAAGAGCCTTAAATGCTTTTTTGCCCCCTTCTCTTACCCTAAACGATTACTGTTGATTTGCCTGCTCAGTAGGCTGGGCGACTGAGGGATTTGTGGCCTCAGGATTAGCAGGTGTTTCAGGGCTAGGCTGCTCCTGTGTGGCCTGCTCTTCACCCTGCTCTGGTGAAGCCTCACCAGGCTTATCTGCCTGAGTAACTTGAGCAGACGCTGGCACCTCAGGCATGTTTTCAATTTCAGCAGTGGTCGTATAGATACCAACCTCCATATCAACAATGCTAGCAGTGTCAAGATTCTTCTTGATTTTTTGGTAATAAGGTAGCTTTAGCTCAAGCTGTGACCGAGGTACCCTGATAAGGTTGCCATCGTGCATTTCAAGAAGCAGCAAATCCTTAGTTGTCTGTGAATTGGCCGATGACACTGATTTGATAGCCTTGACTAGGTCACTTGGAATTTTGGTCAAGCGATTAATGACATCTTGAATCTCTTTTTCATGCTCAAGATTTAAAATCAAAAAGGATTTAGGCAAAGCAGCCTGCTTGACAGCAGCAACTCGCTTGCCATTTTCTAGGATCGGTTGAAACCCTTCAGCTACCTGAGCGTAGGCAATAATATCAAACTCTGTCACATCAAAGCGGAAATGATTGGGAAAGCCGTAACGCAAAGCCACCTTTTTCACCCAGGGATTGGCTTTTAAAACCGCATTTTCATAAGAACCCGGAGAGGCTAATAGAGTGATCCAATAGTCAGATGACTTGATCCCACTGTCTCTGACTAGGTCCTCAACGCTTGTTTTTTTATTGCCCTTGACGGAGAAATCCTTGACCTTACTATAGGGTGTGATCATAAAAATCGACAGGCACAAAACCACAAACGACACCAGTAACACTGGCCAGCCCTTTTGAAGAGCCTGCTGCCTTGGACTTTTTTCTTTTGGAACCTTTAATGGCTTGTCTTTTTGGGAGGGGACTTCCTGCTCTGATGCTTCTGGCAGCTGCTCACCCTCATCAGTACCCGCTTGGCTTACCTCAGTTTTCTCCTCAGCTTCATCTGTATCTTCTTGGTCAGCCTTTGAAGCTGCCTCTCTCTGAGCTTGCGCTATTTTCTCGTTTAATAATTTTTCTTTTAGTTTTTTGTCTTTCTCAGCCTGCTGCTTCTTCTTGTTGAGAAATTCAATATTACGCTTTTGCCATTCGGTCAAAGCGGCTTTTTCTTCTGAATGTTTTGTCTTATCTGCCATTTAATTTTCCTTTGTCGCGGAGCTAATGTCGGCACTTAAAAGCTGATAAAAGCTTTCTGGTGATTGGAGCTCACTGGAGCTCGTCATTGCAGATAAATAGTCCGATTGCTTAGCAAAGACTTCTCTCACCTTCTCTTGAAAATGAGGCAGAGTCAATTCCTGTTCCAATAATTGCTCAGCATAGCCCCTTGTTGTAAAATAATGAGCATTTTCAAGCTGATCACCTCGACTGGCTTCTTTACCAAGTGGGATAATCAGCTGGAGCTTTCTCATCGCTAATAATTCAAAAAGTGTGTTAGAGCCTCCGCGAGTCACTACCAGATCAGCCATTTCCATGAGCGGTTGATACAGATCAGTCACATAATCCACGCGGTAAAGATGCCGACTAAGCTCATTTAGGCTAGGATCGCCAGAGATATTGATGATATTAAAGTCTTCCTTTAGCTCAGGATGGTCAGTGATAAAGCGGTTAAACACCCTAGCCCCTGCGGAGCCTCCAATAAACAAAAGTGTTTTTAAATTAGGATCAAAATACTCCAAAACAGCTGCAAGCTGCTTAGAAGCTACTGATCGACTCTTAGGAGCTGTCACCTTAGTAACTGCCCCGACATGCTTGAGCTTTACCAGTGTCTGCTCTTGCTCAAAGGTTGTATACATCGTTGTTGCAAACCGATAAGCAATCCTATTAGCCAAGCCCATAGAAAGATCCGACTCATGAATAAAGACCGGCACCCCTAAAAGCCTTGCAGCAATCACAGGAGGAACCGACACAAAGCCTCCCTTTGAAAAGAGAGCCTTAGGCCTTAGTCTAGCTATGATAAAAAGTGATTGCATGACACCAAAGCCTACCTTGAAGATATCAAGCAGGTTTTGCCAAGAGAAATAACGCCTTAATTTTCCAGTTGCAATGGCATGAAAGGTGACATCAAGACCTGATTTTTTGATCTCCTGATGCTCAATACCATTGTCATCACCAATATAATGAACCTCCCAGCCATCCTTGATAAACTTCGGTATGAGGATAAGGTTTAAGGTGACATGACCAGCTGTACCACCACCGGTAAAAATGATTTTCTTGGTCATTGAGCCTCTCCTTTTAACGCATCATAGGCTGCTAAAAACTCATCGCCGCGGCTTTCAAAGCTTGGATACATATCCCAGCTAGCATTGGCTGGGCTCAGCAAGATAATATCACCAGCCTTTGCCTGCTCAAAGGCTATTTTAGTGGCAGCTGCAACATCTTTGGCATCAAGATAGGACACTCCTGCCTTATCTGCAGCTCGCTTCATACGCTCTGCGGATTCCCCTAAAAGAATCATCTTTTTAAGGCCAACGAGGTCTGGCACCAGCTCATCAAATTCATTGCCACGATCCAAGCCACCAGCAATCAGGATAACCCTGCTATTATCAAAGCCCGACAAGGCTTTTTGACAAGCCAAGATATTGGTTGACTTGCTGTCATTGTAGAAGGTCACTTGATTCAGTGTACCAACTAACTGAAGGCGGTGCTTCACCCCCCTAAAGTGAGACAAAGTCCTTGATATCACTTGATTAGAAATGCCTCTTAGCTTTGCAACAGCAATGGTGGCAAGAGCATTTTCAATGTTGTGCCTTCCGGGAACACCAAGCTCAGCTGCTGACATCAGCCTCTCCTCTTTGAAATAAAGATACCCATCTGCCAAATAAGCACCATCAACCTTTTCTTTGGTAGAAAAAAAGACAGGGCTTGCTTTGGTCTTTTGAGCCAATGATTTTACCAGCTCTTGATCAGCATTTAACACAAGGTAATCCTTGCCGGTCATTCGATGTTGAATGCGCCACTTGGCTGCTATATAGTCCTCAAAACTCCCATGATAATCAAGATGAGTAGGCACTAGGTTAGTAATGACTGCAATATGTGGCTGAAACTGCTCAGTCCCCAGCAGCTGAAAGGAAGACAATTCCATGACCAGTATATCCTTTGCTGTAGCAGCTTGAGCCACCTCTGAAGCAGGAAAGCCGATATTTCCAGCCAAAAGAGCTGACTGGTCCCCAACATTTAGCACATCAGCAATCATTGTGGTTGTAGTGGTTTTACCATTTGAGCCCGTAATACCAATGATAGGTGCTTCAGATACCAAATAAGCCAGCTCAACCTCTGTTAGAATAGAAATTGCCTTATCTAAGGCGCGTACCACCATCGGGTTGTCATAGCGAATCCCTGGGTTTTTAACCATACAATAAAAGTCTTCATCTAACAGCTCTAAGGGGTGGCTACCACAAATAACCCTTATGCCCTCCTCAAGAAGAGCCTGTGCTGCTGGATTTTCCTCAAAGGGCTTGCTATCATTAACTGTCACTATAGCGCCCAATCGGACTAAAAGCCTAGCTGCTGCTTCGCCTGATTTGGCTAGGCCAAGGATCAATACCTTTTTATTTTGGAATTCCATTATTGTCTTCATTTTTACCCACACTATCTATGTCTATTTGACTACTATTTTACCCTTATTTAACTGCTTTTTCAAGATTTTACAGATAGCAGCGCATAAGGCCACTACAAAGACAGAAAAAGTCAAACCTTATTAAGATTTGACTCAATGCTTGATGCTAATGATTACTCTCTGGTTTTTTTAGGGATTTTTTGAATGTCTCTTAGGGCATAGTAGCCCAATACTATCATGGCTAGACCAACAAAAATCTCCTTTGGCGTCTGCATGATTTTGATAAAGCTTAAGCCAGCTAGCACAATCAATAGGGCAACCAAACCAACCAAACCAATCATACCTAGTGTGTTACGGACGCTCTTTGGTGCCATAAACAGGTAATAAGAGGTAATCAAGGCTGCAATAATAAGATAAAACACAGAAAGCTCCTTTCAATCCTCTGCCAACCTAGCTTACTAGTTAAAGCGGCAAGGGAGTGTGACTCTCAGACTAATCAGCCTTTATTCTGCTGATTTTTTCTTTTTATTAGCTTTATCACGCGCTGCTTTGTTCAAAATTTGCTTGCGCAAGCGGATTGATTCTGGCGTTACCTCCATGTATTCGTCATCATTCAAGAATTCAAGAGATTCCTCAAGGGTTAGAATACGTGGTGTTTTGATAACAGCTGTCTGATCCTTTGTTGCTGAACGAACGTTGGTCATCTGCTTAGCAGTTGTGATATTAACCCCAAGATCATTGTCACGAGAATTTTCACCAACAATCATGCCCTCATAAACCTCAGTTCCTGGGTTAACAAAGATTGTTCCGCGCTCTTCAATACGCATGATTGAGTAGGTTGTTGCCTTACCATTTTCAATCGAAACCAGCGCTCCACGATGACGTCCACCAATCTCACCAGCAACCACCGGTAGATACTGATCAAAGGTATGATTCATGATACCATAGCCACGTGTCATTGATAAAAATTCAGTTGAATAACCAATCAAGCCGCGGGCAGGAATAAGAAAAATAAGACGCGTTTGACCATTACCAACCATCTGCATATCAAGCATATCCCCCTTACGCTCTGATAAGGATTGGATAATAGCACCTTGATATTCCTCTGGTGTGTCAATCTGTACACGCTCAAAAGGCTCACATTTGACACCGTCAATTTCTTTAATGATAACCTCTGGACGCGATACCTGAAGCTCATACCCTTCACGACGCATGGTCTCAATTAAAATAGATAGATGCAGCTCACCACGACCTGATACAATCCATTTATCTGGTGATTCTGTCGGTTCAACACGAAGAGACACATCGGTTTGAAGCTCTGCAAGCAAACGCTCCTCAACCTTTCGAGAAGTTACCCATTTACCTTCACGACCAGCAAAGGGAGAGTTGTTAACCAAGAAGGTCATTTGAAGTGTCGGCTCATCAATACGAAGAACAGGCAAAGCCTCAACACAATCCGTTGGCGTAATCGTCTCACCAACGAAAATGTCCTCCATACCAGAAACAGCAATCAAATCACCAGCCTTGGCCTCTTGAATTTCCTTGCGCTCAAGTCCAAAGAAGCCAAAAAGCTTAGTGACGCGGAAATTTTTAGTGGTGCCATCAAGCTTTGAAAGCGTCACCTGATCTCCAACCTTAACAGTCCCACGAAAGACACGACCAATCCCAATACGACCTACAAAATCATTGTAATCAAGAAGTGACACCTGGAATTGAAGGGGCTCAGCCGAGTTATCAACAGGTGCTGGAATGTGATCGATAATGGTATCAAAAATCGGAGCCATTGTTTTTTCCTGGTCAGCAGGATCGTCTGATAACGAAGACGTGCCATTGATCGCTGAAGCGTAAACAACAGGGAATTCCAGCTGATCATCGTCTGCACCAAGCTCAATGAAAAGCTCAAGAACCTCATCAACAACCTCAGCCGGACGAGCTGATGGCTTATCGATCTTATTAACCACAACAATTGGGGTTAGGTTTTGTTCTAAGGCCTTCTTTAACACAAAGCGTGTTTGAGGCATGGTTCCCTCGTAAGCATCAACAACAAGGACAACACCATCAACCATTTTCATGATACGCTCAACCTCGCCGCCAAAGTCAGCGTGCCCAGGAGTATCCATGATATTAATACGAACATCGTTATAAGCTACTGCGGTATTTTTAGCAAGAATGGTAATACCACGCTCTTTTTCAAGGTCATTTGAATCCATCGCACGCTCTTGAAGCTCTTTGCGCTCATCTAGTGTATGGGATTGCTTTAGTAATTCATCAACGAGCGTTGTTTTCCCATGGTCAACGTGAGCAATAATAGCAACGTTACGAATATCTTCTCTAAATTTTGTCATTTTTTCCTCTTGTAGCATAAATAGTTTTAACTAAAACAGTATAACACAAATTTTTTTAAAAAACCGATCTGAGGGAATTGTAAATGTTTTCAAGCTCTTGAATGCGCCACACAAAAAAGAAAAAGAAAGCTAACTCTTACAACAGCAGCAAGAGCCTTAGCTTTCTCATCTCTTTTTCTAACTACAAGGCTTTCTCTCAGAATGGCCTCTCTACATCACTTAAAACAATCCCTAAAGAAGCTGACAAAAGCTCCTACCGGCATCTAAAAGCAGCTGCGTTTATACGGCCAGCCACTTTGGGCTGTGAAACTAGCATGACAAGCTTAGATAAGCTGCTGCCTGCAACGCTCCAACACATAGCAGCAAGAACTAGCTCAACAAAGAGGGCTATAAGGCTATTTAACCTTACCATTCCAATAATCTAGTCCCTCCTTTAGGACATAAAGGTCAGTATAGCCAGCCTTACGTAACGTTTTGACTGCTTTGACCCGGTATTGAGGTCTTACATTTTCATAAAGCAAGATTGGCTTGTCCTTTCTCAAAGCCTTAATAGAGGCTTCAAACTGCTGGGCAGGAAAATTTCTAGCTCCTAGGATATGCCTTGCTCTAAAGGAAGCTGGATCACGCAGGTCAATCACTTGCCCCTGACGCATCAGCTCCTTAAAGGTATCATTATCAACCTGCTTTGCCATTCTTCTATAGGAAACATAATTCCAAAGGTAATAGGCAATCACTCCCGCAAGTAATACCCAGCCAATCATTGTAAGTGGTGACATCATTAACTCCTATTCTGTGATAAATTGTCTTGCAAGGCTAGCCGCACCAATGATCCCAGCATCATTACCAAGCTCTGCTATTTTGATCTTAGTGGACTGTCTAACCTGCGGAAAGGTAAAAGTCATAAAGTACTTTTCAACACGTAAGCGTAAAAACTCACCCGCAGCAGATACACCACCGCCAATAACGATCGAATCAGGGTTCAAAATATTTGAGATATTAGCCGCTGCCAGTCCTAGATAATAACTGACCTTTTCAACAACAGAGTTGGCAAAAGCATCACCAGCCTCCGCTGCAACAAAAATGTCCTTGCTTGAGACAGCCTCTCCATTATCAATAGCTGCCTTGATGGCTGAATCTCCTTCGTAGGCTTCTGCTAACAGACGAGCAACCTTAACAACACCTGTAGCAGAGGCCACTGTCTCCAGGCAGCCCTGTGAGCCACAGGTGCAAGCAAAGCCCTTAAGCGGCTCTACTATCATGTGCCCAATCTCACCACCAGCTCCAGCCACACCATGAATCAAGTTCCCATCAGCGATGATACCACCACCAACACCTGTTCCTAAGGTCATAAAGACCACATCAGGATTATTGTCACCTGCACCGACCCAGCGCTCGCCGAGGGCCGCAACATTTGCGTCATTATCAATAGCAAAGGGAATTCCTAGCTCCCTTTCAATAACAGATCCCACCTCCTGGGTACCTCTCCAGTTGAGGTTAAAGGCCCCCGTAACAGTATGATCTGTGCGATTGACAGCTCCAGGTGAGCCCATACCAATACCGATAAAATCGTCCTTAGTCAGTCCATAAAGGTCAAGGCGATGCTTGAGTGAGGCGACAATATCTGGAACGATATGTTTACCGTCCTCTAAAACATTTGTCTCAATCGCCCATTTTTCCTGAACGTCACCCTCTGAGGTTAAAATACCAAATTTAATCGTGGTTCCGCCCAAATCAATCCCTATCAATTTTTGACTCATTTTCTTGCCCTTCTCTTTTTAGCTCTAATCGATGCTCACGTCGTAAAATCAGCTCAGCAGTTAAATAAGCCTGTTTATCCAACAAGCCACCATCATATAGCCTTTGCAGCTCTATTTTCATCATTTCAATATCATAAAGCCGCTTTCCCATGTAGATAACAATACCAAAGCCTTTTAACAGCTGCTGTACATCGTATAATGTTTTCATATAACTAGATTTTAGCAAATTACGCATGAGATTTCAAGACAATTATGCAATCGCTTTCCATATTTCTGAAAATCACTATAACACTATCAAGCAGCATCAGCAGTAGGAACCAGCAGCTCAGACTGAAGATAAAAGGCAACGGTAATGTCACAAGCCTTGATATATCATAAGTAAGACCATCGACGTGAGCCCAAGGTGGACTAAATGCCACATGCTCTGCTGTGGTGACAAGGTCTAAAAATGTTGGTCATCTATCATAAAAAAGCTGTGAGACCTGACATCACTAGCACTAATAGCTGACTTTAAAGGCGTTAAAAAGACAGGGCTATACCACGCTCTGCCTTTTTTATGTTATATCAGTTGTATGACGCTTTAGAAAATAGCAGGACCTTGACCACGCTCTGCCTGTAGCATCCAAATAGTCTTTTCAGCGTCAGCCTTTGCTGCTGTGAACAAATCATTTGAAGCAGCATCACCCTCTTCATCAGTAATGTCTAAACCAACCTGATAAAGACTGGTAAGGTAAAGGTAAACCTCTACCAAACGAGCTAAATGCTGAGCTACTGACTTATCATAGCTTCCCTTTGTTTCATCTAGCTTAGAATGCTGTGAAAACTCCTCTAGGGTTGAGTAGGGTGCCCCACCAATAGTAATCAAGCGCTCACTCATCTCATCTAGGTTCGCGTTCAAGCGGTCTAATAGCTCATCCATCTTAGGGTGCAGGTATAAAAAGCCAGGACCACGCATGTACCAATGAACCTGATGAACAATTGAAGCTGCTACAGATAGATCTGCTACTGCTTGATTTAAAACAGCCTTGGTTTTTTCATTTTTTGATGCTTCTTTTTTAGAAATATTATGAGTTACTGATGCATAAATGTTTTCAACGAGTGTGTTTGTCATAATAAACTCTCCTTACTGATAGATATAAAAGGGCATGAATGGTATGCAGCAAGAAAAGTCACTCTCTTGTCAGCTCCATTCGACGATAACGAGCCAATTCAGATAAGTATCAACAGCTTATTTAGAATCATTCTCGTTTTATAGTTTCATTGTACACCGTTTTTTAAAATATTGCAAGAATTTAAATTGTTTTTCGGATAAATAAGTATGAACACTATTTTTTATTGCTATTGTGGTTTTCTTGTGGGAAACCTCTTTCGGCTAATACTTAACCTGTTTTCTGAACAGCAAGCAAAGGCTTGGGTCAAGCTCCATATAGGTCAACTTCATCTTTCAAGCCTCTTTTTTCCTATGGCAAAGCCCACTTACAACTCTAAACATGAACAAAAGCACTGGGTTATGCTTCCTTATTTAGAAATAATCACCAGCCTCATTTTCGGACTGTCTGCCCTTTGCGGCTTGACCTGGACACAGCTTTATCTCCTATGCTTCTCTTTGCTACTGTGCTTTTTTGATTTAGACAGTCAAGAGTATCCTTTGCTCATCTGGCTGATGAGCTTTTTGTTGCTGCTGCCATTTTATAGCATTAACCTGTTAACAGTGCTATTGCTTTTGCTTGCACTGCTAAGCGTAGCTTTTCCTATCAATATTGGTGCCGGAGATTTTCTTTACCTAGCTAATCTTGCTCTTGTGGTCAAGCTTAGCTCTTTGTTATGGATCGTCCAAATTGCCAGTCTGATCGGAATTCTAGCCTGCCTACTTCTACAAACTAAGAAAATCCCTTTTATTCCCTATCTGACACTGGGCCTTATGACCATATTGCTATTTGAAAGGCTTACTGGCAGCTAGGTCACAAAAGCCCTAGCTACATTAAGCAGCTAGGGCTAACACCTATTATTTTGCCTCGATTCATGGTACTGAAAAGCTTAGGAAACCAGAAGCACCAAAAGGAACGATCAAAAGCTCAAGTGTTTCAGAAAAGGTGTGAATAAAGGCACTATATCTTTTTTTACAGCCAATAAAGATAAAACACCGTTGCTTAGCAATTACTTGACAACTGCTACCAAGATCAAAGAGAGGAGCTGGGATAAAAAGAGCTGCACTTTAGACATTCTTAACGCATGTACTTTATGACCTAGTCTCATTCATTAAAAAACGAACAAGACCTGCTTTCGGGATCTCAGAAAACTAGACCTGTTTGTTTGCTTTATTTGGGGTCAGATTTTTATCTCCATCTCCTATCAATCAAATCAGCAACCTTGACCAAGTCATCATGTCCTTGCAGCTGCCGCTTTTTGCCGGTCCTTTTTCATGGTATTAGAGCGCAGCTGACCGCAGGCAGCATCAATATCTGTACCATGCTCCTGACGAACGACACAGTTCACTCCATTTTTCTTTAGAATGTCATAAAAGGCTGCCACACGCTCCTTAGGACTTCTACTGTATTGGTCATGCTCTGAGACAGGATTATAGGGAATCAGGTTAACATAAGACAGCTTGCGAATCCTTTTGGTCAAATCTGCCAATTCCTGTGCCTGCTCTACCCCATCATTAACCTTATTAAGCATGATATACTCAAAGGTCACACGACGATTAGTTGTTTCAATGTAATATTCGATTGCTGAAAAGAGCTTATCAAGTGGGAAGGAACGATTGATCCTCATGATACTTGAGCGCAGCTCATTATTAGGTGCATGCAGTGACACAGCCAGATTGACTTGGACTCCTTCATTGGCAAATTCGCGAATCTTGTGAGCCAAGCCTGAGGTTGAAACAGTAATGTGACGAGCACCAATAGCAAGCCCATGATCATCATTGATCGTCCGAAGAAAGGTCATCACATTTTGATAATTATCAAAGGGCTCTCCAATCCCCATCACAACAACATGGCTGACACGTTCGTCTTGAGCACGCTGATCAAAATAGTTTTGCACCATCATAATTTGTGCAGTGATTTCACCACTGTTTAAATCCCGCTGCTTTTTAATCAAGCCACTAGCGCAGAAGGTGCAGCCTATATTACAGCCAACCTGTGTGGTTACACAGACCGACTGCCCGTAGTGCTGACGCATCAAAACCGTTTCAATCAGCATACCATCTGGCAATTCAAACAAATACTTAACCGTTCCATCAGCTGATTCCTGAGCAACACGCTGCTTCAAGGGATTAATACAAAAGCTGTCCTTTAGAATGGCAAGAAATTCCTTAGAAATATTAGTCATTTCATCAAAGGATTGAACCCGTTTTCTGTAAAGCCAGTCCCAAATCTGTGTCGCTCTGAATGCCTTTTGACCATTGTCAATCGCCCAAGCAATTAGCTCGTCGCGCGTTAGGCCATAGATTGATGGTTTCATAGATTAATTGTCCTTCTTTCTGATGATAAAGTGATCCGTTTTATGGTTCAGTTGACTAGTACGAGAGCGCCTTTGGTTTCCCTTGGTCTTATTAGGAGCTGGGCGCTTTTTGCTGGTAAAGCTTGGCTTGTCCGCTGACCTATCCTTGGTTAGCTTTTTGAAGTTGTCTTTAGCAGGTGCCTGCTGACTATGCTGAGGCTGATTTCTGCGGCGATTGGCTTTAGACGATTTCCTGCGCCTTGATGGTCTATCCTCCTCTTTTGGCATGTCCTTGGGATTAGGGTTTTCCAAAACAAAATAAGCACAGCCAAAGTTACAAAATTCTTTGATATAGTCTTCTAATCTAGAAATACGGCTAGCTTTTTTGACATCATGATGATCCTTGTAAAAGCCCTTGAGCCGCAGCTGTTCGTTGCCCCAATCTCCAACAATATAATCATACTTTAATAATATCTCTGTAAAGCGCTGACCAAAGCTTGTTGTATTAAAAGCATTTTTTTCATTTTTCAGCAGCAATAACTCAATGCCTTCAGCCTTAACATAATGGTCAAAATGAATAAATTCCGGACCGGGAAATTTATTGTAATTATACATCTCTGGTGAAATATCTCTTTTCATATAGCTCCTTTCCTTAGCATTAGTTTTCATGTTTGTTAATCGTTAATCCTGGGTTATTCTACAAAGAGCTATACTTGCTCTTTTCAAAGGGCTAGTCTCAGCAGGCAGGCTAGCAGCTCCTGACAGCCCATAGCCTACCTATTATACACTATTTTTAGATTTTTGTAAGCAGACTGACAACAATGCCTACTAGAGCCTTCTTTACTAATCAGCAGAGAAAATAGACTTGATCTAAAGCAGCTTTCTTGTGCTCTGCTGGCTATCAAGTCTTGATGCGGTGTCAGCAGCAGCCATAACTGCAGGCAAGAAAAACTAAGACAGTAAAGCCTAATACCTTACTGTCTTTAAGTGATTTTCTGGCTCTATAATTTCTGTAGTGGGTAAGTCCACTGCAGGGGTTATAGGGCTTTATGAGTATCAAAAAAGTCCCATATGACCTATAATGAAAAGCGACTAAACTATCATTTAGAAAGACTCATATGGAACAATCACATGTTATCACACAACTACTGGGAATTAAAGACCCTCATATCACATTCTCCAAAGAAATACACGACATGAAAACTCATAAGGAATTGAAAGCTGTCCTTGACTACGATGCCCCACCTTGCCCTAACTGCCAAAGTCAGATGGGCAAGTACGACTTCCAACGGGAATCCAAGGTCCCTTTTCTCGATTGCGCAGGCTACAAGACTTTGATTCGCCTCAAAAAGCGCCGTTTCAAATGTCAGTTTTGCGGAAAAATTACTGTCGCTGAGACTTCTCTAGTCCCTAAAAACCATCAAATACCAACCATCGTCAAACAGAAGGTGGCCCAGCTTCTCATCGAGAAAGTCTCCATGACCGCTATCGCTGATAGACTATCCATCTCCACCTCAACCGTCATGCGAAAGCTCAACGAGTTCACGTTCAAGTCTCATTTGACTTATTTACCCGAACATATGTCCTGGGATGAATATGCCTTTAAGAAGGGCAAGATGAGCTTTATTGCTCAGGACTTTGACACCAACAACATCATCGCTATTTTGGATGGACGGACGAAAGCTGTCATTCGCAACCACTTCCTGAGATATCCTCGGCAGGTCAGAAACGACGTTAAACTCATCACCATGGATATGTTTACCCCCTATTACAACCTGGCTAAGATGCTTTTCCCAAACGCTCAGATTGTCCTTGATCGTTTCCACATTGTGCAACATTTGGGACGTGCCATGAACCGTATCCGTACTCAAATCATGAACTCTTTTGATCGAAAATCCCACGAATACAAGGCTTTGAAACGTTACTGGAAGCTGATTCAACAAGATAGTAGCAAACTCAGTGACAAGCGTTTTTACCGCCCGACTTTTCGCATGCATTTGACAAACAAGGAGGTGGTCGAGCGTCTTTTGAGCTACTCTGACGAGCTTAGAAAGCATTATGACCTTTATCAGCTTCTGCTTTTTCACTTCCAGGAAAAGCAAGCTGACCACTTTTTCGGCCTGATTGAGGAGCAGATAGACAGCAGCAATCCTCTCTTTCAGACCGTTTTCAAGACCTTTTTGAAAGACAGAGACAAGATTGAGAACGCACTGGATTTGCCTTATTCTAACGCTAAACTGGAGGCTACCAATAATCTCATCAAAGTCATCAAGCGCAATGCTTTTGGATTTCGGAACTTTGAAAACTTTAAAAGACGGATTTTGATCGCTATCAATATGAAAAAAGAGAAGACCAAATTGGTCCTCTCCAGATGTTAGCTTGTCAATTACCCACTACAGTTGACATGGAGCCGATTTTCTTCAAAAAGTCTTAATAAATGGTGGAAAATTTTCCTACAGACTATTTCAGCCTGAGGAGGTTATTCTTCCTTGGCGATCTTCCTTGTTCAGGATCAAGCAACCAGTCTAGCTCTAGAATGCCCTGCCCAGACCTTATGCTTAGGTCTCAAAACCTTTGAGGTCGCTAAGCTCCCAACCAGAGGCAAGACAGAGCATATCCTATTAGCTTGCTTTACATTGCTTCTAGACAGGCCCTTAAAGAAGGCAAGTCATACATTGCTTCTATTTTTTAAGGTAGCTTATAGCATCTTGAACGGTTTTCACAGGAATAATTTTCATTGCTGTCTTTAGTCGTTTAGCTGCTTTTTTAGCCTCCTCGTAATTGCTAATAGCCTTAGGATTTGCTTTTTTGACGTCCTTATGCACAGGATTATTTGGAACAAAGAAAATATCAGCACCAGCAGCGGCGGCGGCAGCCACCTTTAGGCCCGCCCCGCCAATATCTCCAACTTTTCCATCCTTGCCAATGGTTCCTGTACCAGCAATCACACGTCCCTTGCGCAAGTCTTCGTGATTGATTTGATCATAAATATCAAGAGTAAACATCAAGCCTGCACTTGGTCCACCCACACCTCCGGTGCTAAAGTCGACCTCATCACCAGAAATGACCTGTGTGTGGTCTGTCAGGGTAATGCCAATCCCATTTTTACCGTTTTTAAGCTTAATAATCTTTCCTTTTTCAGTCTTTGACTCACCAGCGGTTGTAAATTGTACCTGCACCTCATCTCCCAAGGTCAAATGAGAAACATAATCAATCAGATCGGCAGACGTTGTAAATGTTTTACCGTTGACACCTGTCACTGTATCTGCTAGGTGCAGCACACCTTTAAAGCTAGAATCCTTGCTGACGTCTAAGACATAAACACCCTTATAATCAAAGCTTACCTCCTTACCTGCTAGAGTAAGGGCCTGGTAAACAGCGCTGTTTTGAGAGGTTTCCATATAAAAGCGATTAATTCGCAGGTAATCAGCATCGCTATAGCCACCAGTAGTATCTTCCATGGTGCTAATCTCAGTGAAAGGCGTTAGCCAAGCATAGAGCAATTTAGCCAAGGTAGCCCGACTGAAGCTCACCACAACAAACTGATAAGCTCCCTTTTCCTTATCCTCTTTGCCATTGACAGTCAATACCGAGCGAATATCATAGGCTCCACCTGGCATTTCAATATAATAAGGCAAGGGGAAAAACAGTGTCAACAGTAGAAAAAGCAAGGCAACAAAGCCAATCAGCCACCATTTAAATTTTTTTATTGTTTTCATTCATTTTCTCCACTTGATTAATAACAGCCTGCGGAACCAAACCGGTAATTGACGCTCTAAAAGCAATCAACTCTCTGATACGACTAGAGCTAATTGGCTGAAGATCATGAGTCGCCATCAGGTAAATGGTCTCAATATCAGGGGCTAGTCTATGATTAAAATACTCTAAGCCTGCCTCATAGTCAAAATCAGCTGTATTGCGAAGCCCTCGGATAAGGTGGGTCACAGACAGCTCCCTAGCCAGATCAACCGCAAGACCATGCTTGGCAGAAACCACTGTCACATTTGGCAAGGCACAAACCGCTTCTCTTAGCATCTGCGCTCGCAGCTCAAAAGTAAAAAAGCCCTGCTTATTTGGATTGTTAAAAATCCCGACATAAACATGCTCAAACAAATGACTAGCACGCTTAATCATATCCATGTGTCCGTTTGTCACTGGGTCAAATGACCCTGTATAAAGTCCAATCTTACCTGACATATACTGTTACCTTGCTAATTCCATATTGTTTTTCTTTCCAGATCCCTAGCCAGGCAATTTCCTCTGGCAGAGCTACCGACCGATCCGTCTCACAAACAATCATCACATCATCACTCAAAAGACCTCTTTCAGCTAAGGCTTCTATATTAGCCACTATTGCTTCCTTGGCATAGGGTGGGTCCAAAAACACCACATCAAACTGCCCGGATAAGTGATCAAACGCACGCTCAGCGTCCATTTTTAATAGCGTAAATTGCTGGCTAGCTTTTGTCATCTCAATATTAGCTTGAATAATGGCTTGCGCCTTACGATCACGCTCAACCAGCACTGCCTCTGACATGCCCCTAGAAATAGCCTCTATTGATAGACCACCTGATCCAGCAAACAAGTCTAAGACACGTCCACCCTTAAAATAAGGACCAATCATATTAAAAATCGCGCCACGTACCTTATCTGATGTGGGGCGAGTAGTCTTGCCTTCGAGCGTTTTTAGGGGACGCCCTCCAAATTCACCTGATACAATTCTCATAACTGTTATTATAACAAAAATCTAGTGTCAAGCCTTAAAAATGCTTCATTTTTTCAAATTTCTGACCTATTATATAACTGACTAGCTTACATAGCATCAAATTAGCTCTAGTGAATTATCACCTTATAAAAATAGAGGCTATAGGTAAAAACCTAGCCTCTGTATCATCTATAAAATATTGTCGTAGGTATCGCGAACCTCTTGTGGCCACACCGATGTTTGGACCTCTCCAATGTGCTTTTTACGAAGCAAAAACATGGCCATACGCGATTGACCAATTCCTCCACCGATGGTTAGGGGGAACAGACCATTTAGCAGCGATTTGTGCCAATCAAATTGTAGGCGTTCCTGATCTCCAGTAATGTCCACCTGACGCTTTAGAGCCTCTTCATCAACACGAATTCCCATTGAGGATAGCTCAAAGGCTGTGCCTAGCTGCTCATTCCAAACGAGAATATCACCATTTAAGCCATGGTAGCCATTTTCTGACTCACTGGTCCAGTCATCATAGTCTGGCGCACGACCATCATGTGGCTTGCCATCTGGCAATACACCGCCAATACCAATCAAAAATACCGCACCAAATTCTTTTGTGATAGCATTTTCACGCTCCTTTGGTGTCAAATTAGGGTATCTGGCAACAAGCTCCTCGGTGTGAATGAAGGTAATTTTCTTTGGCAAGACAGCTTCAATATCATAGCGTGCCTCAACAGCTAGCTCTGTCAAGCGGATAACCTTGTAAATCGTCTCAACAGTCTCTTTGAGGTAAGCTAGGTTACGCTGGCCATCAGGGATAACCTTCTCCCAATCCCACTGGTCCACATACACTGAATGCGTCTGGTCTAGCGAATCTTCATCAGGACGGAGCGCTTTCATATTCACCACAAGACCTTCACCCTCATTAAAGCCAAAACGTGCTAAGGTATGACGCTTCCATTTTGCTAGCGAATGCACCACCTCAAAGGTCGCATTAGGAATATTCAGGACATGGACAGATACCGGATTTTCAACCCCAGATAAATTATCCTGCATGCCGTCTCCGACCCTACTTAAAATAGGTCCCTGCACCTCAACAACATCAAGCTTAGCAATCAAATACTGCGTAAATGTATTTTTAACAAAGGAAATTTCCTCTTGTTGATGAATAAAGCTTTTTTTCATAGCTCCTCCTTTAAATCATTTTCGCGACTAAGTCACCTTTATTTTTTACCATTCTAATCATGAGTAAAAATAAAAAAATATTACGCTTATTATACACCGATTAAAAGTAAAAGAAAAGGCTAAATTAACCTAATTTAACCTTTTAAATCAATTTTTCAAGCTTATCAGCTAAAACCTATCAAAGCACAAAAGCCTAAGCTCATTGTGCAGTCATCTGAATTAGCCTGCGATAATTTGTGTACCAGCATTTGCTGAGAGAACATTGTCAATATTTTCTAACGATGTGATGATAGCTTTGGCATTTGGTTTGTTTTCCACAAAAGCAATTGCAGCCTCCACCTTAGGCAGCATGCTTCCGGGAGCAAATTGGTCCTGAGCGATGTATTCCTTCATTTGAGAAACCGTTACCTCTTCCAATTTTCTTTGATCAGGCTTGTTAAAGTTAACATAGACATTATCAACACCTGTCAAGACAATAAAGAGATCAGCGTCAACCAATTCTGAAAGGGTTTGGCTAGCAAAGTCTTTGTCAATAACAGCTTCCACACCTGTAAGTGTTTTACTTGTAGGGTCTTTCACAACTGGCACACCGCCACCACCAGCACTGACAACCACAACACCAGAATCAACTAGGCTTCTAATCACATTGGCTTCTTTGATACCAATTGGCTTTGGTGATGGCACCACCTTACGCCAGCCACGACCAGCATCCTCCTTGAAGCTAGCACCTGATTCTGCCATTTGCTTTTTAGCGTCTTCTTCGGTCAAGAAAGGACCAATTGGTTTAGTCGGGTTTTTAAAGGCAGGGTCATTTTCATCAACAATGACCTGGGTGACAACTGCTGCTACTTCTTTTGTGATGCCTTGGGCTTGTAGCTCATTGTCTAGCGCGTTGACTAGCCAAAAACCAATGCTACCTTCTGTCATAGCAACGCAGGTATCTAATGGCATAGCTGGATTTTTCTCAGAATCAGCTGCTGCCTGCTGCAATAAGAGATTACCAACCTGCGGACCATTGCCATGCGTGATAATCACCTCATGGCCTTCTTTGATTAACTTCACTAGTGATTTTGATGTCGAAACCAAGGCCTCTTGTTGTGCCTTAGCTGACGCGTCTGTTGAGAGGATTGCATTTCCTCCAAGTGCGACAACAATTTTTTGTTTTGTCATATATGATACTCCTCATCTTATCGTGTTAGTCGGTAGATGGCTTCCGCGTAAATATCCATTGCACGGTAGGCATCCGCTAAGACGATACGTTCATTTTCTTGGTGTTCTGTTTGAACAGCATCAGGGAATAATGCTCCAAAGGCCACACAATTAGCCATTGTACGAGCAAAGGTTGCTCCACCTGATGATTGGGCTGGTGATTGATCCCCTGTTTTTTCACGATATACCTCTAACAGAGTAGTCACTAGCTCGCTGTCCAAGGGCACATATAAGGGTGCCAAATAATCAAATTCCTCGTAAGCTAGACCATAGTCCTGCACTTTTTGGCTTAACTGGTCTACTAAGGTATCTTTATCTGCTAAGACCGGAATCCGAATGTCCAAACGAATCTCTGTCATCTCTTTTGTTAAGGTAAGACCAGCTACGTTGAAGCTAAGCCCTCCTGATGGCTCGTCCTGAACTGGACCAAAAATATTGACTGCTCTGCCGTCTTCATCAACCACATGAGCAAGAAAGTCAAGGACTGGCTCTGGCTCAAGCACTACAAGAGCCTTTGCAAGTCTGATAAGGGCGTTAATCCCGTCTGGAGCGTCTTTAGCATGCTGAGCAAGTCCATAGACGGTTAGCTCACCATCTTTGACAACATATTCAAAGCCAAGCCTATCAAGCTCTTCACCTAATGCCTCTAGCTTGTCTCCCTGATAAGAAGCTCTGGCTGGAACGACATTATAGGCCTGACCAACCTCAAGATTGAGTCTAGCCGACCCCTTACCAACTAGCTTGGCTTGTAAAAGCCCTTTTTCAGCATAGGTCAATGGAAAGCTTGAGTCTGGGGCAAAACCAAAGGTTGCCTCCTCTTCTACTTCATTATAACGGTTCATACAGCGCCAGAGGGTTTCTTCGTCTGTTCCAAAGATAAAGCGAATGCGTTTGTTAAAGACCACACCAGCGTCCATGAGTGCTTTAGTGGCAAAGAGTGCCATCATCGAAGGCCCCTTGTCATCTTGAGTGCCACGTCCGTACAAGCAGCCATCTTTTTCAATACAAGTAAAGGGATCTGTATGCCATAGCTTCAAATCACCAGCAGGCACCACATCTAAGTGACAAAGAATAGCAAGCACCTCTGTTTGATCACCTAATTCAGCATAGCCATAATAGCCTTTAGGATCAATATAGGTTTTAAAACCAAGGTCTTGGCATAAGGCTAAGGTTGCTTCAAGAACATCTTGAATAGCTTGACCAAAGGGTGTGCCATTTTCCCCCTCATTCAGCACAGAAGGGTAAGACACTATTTTTTTAATCGCAGCCACACAAGCCTCTTGGTGTCTTGATTGGATATAGGTTTCCATAGAAGCCTCCTATCTCTTAAAAGAATGTCGCTACTACTAATAGCAGAACACTAACAAGCATTACCATAACGATAAACTTGCCGATAAATTTCCACCAAGTACTTAGATCAATACGTCCAAGCGCAAGCGCCCCCATAACAATAGCAGAGGTTGGTGAAATCATGTTTAAGATACCTGATGCTGATTGGAAGGCTGTGATAACCAAGTGAGCAGGAACATTTGAGAATTGTCCAAGCGGTGCCATGATTCCCATAGTTGCACCAGCAAGCCCTGAGGTTGATGGAATCAAGAAGGACATTGGTAAATAGAAAATATAAGCTAAGATAACAAAGACCTGTGATGACAAGCCTGCAAGACCTGTTTCACCCCAATGAAGAATGGTTGCTGTAATCATACCACCATTCATGATCACTTGGATACCACGCGCTACCGCACAAATAATCGCAACACCAAGGAATTCACCTGCACCACTTAGAAAGGCTGAGAAGAAGTCTTCTTCACTCATGCGATAAACAATAGCCACTAAAACACCCATCATGATAAAGAGCATGGTAATTTCTGGGAAATACCAGGTTCCAAAGGCTCCCATTGTTTTACCAATAATACCACCTAAAACAGGTGTAGTTGTTAGCCAAGTATTGATATTTGTAAACAGCTTAATGCCAAAATCTTCCCAAGGAATCAAGCTAAGAATCATGATGACAAATGTCAAGGTAAAGATAGCTAAAACCTTTCGTTGACGACTAGTCAAATCCTCGCCGGAATTTTGTAGCTGGAAGAATTCCTTATGCTCTTCGGCCTTATCAGCCACAAGAGACTTGCTTGGGTCTTTTTCAATCTTGCTAGCGTAACTGTAAACAAACCAGATAGACATACCAACAAGGATAAACCATTGGATAATCCGCCAAATCATACCATCTGCGATACTAACACCAGCTGCATCTGCTGCCACTCCAGTAGCAAAGGGATTGATGGTTGAAGCCAAACAGCCAATCTGCGAACCAATCAGGATAATAGCTACTGCAACAATGCTATCAAAGCCAACCGCAATCATTACCGGAATAAGAAGAGGGTAAAACGCCATTGTTTCTTCTCCCATTCCGTAGGTTGTGCCACCAAGTGCAAACAAAGGAATCAAAATCGCAATAAGCAGCTTTTCTCTACCCTTATTTTTACGCACAACAGAAGCAATCCCTGTATCAAGCGCACCTGTCTTGTTGACAACCCCTAAAAAGCCACCAACCATCAAAATAAAGAAAGAAACCTGAATTGCCCCTTCAGTCCCTTTGACACCTAGCATGCCTCGAACAGGTGCCATTAAAATGTCAAAAAAGCCCTGAGGGTTTGACTTAACCGTTTGGTAGGTCCCTGAAATCACACCGCCATCCTTAGCAGTCTCATAAGCACCAGCTGGAATAAACCAGGTTAATACTGCCATAATAGCAATGATGATAAACAAAACAGTGTAAGAAGAAGGAATTTTAAAACCTCGTTTTTTTTCTTCTGTCATAGTGATTACCTCTTACCTTTTCATAAAAATAAGCCGTCCCAGTTCCGGTCAAGGACACGAGAACCAGAACGACTCGTCATGTAGTTAAAGTACGTTTTTTAGTAGTTAAATTGTTAAATTAATGAAATGAGCTAAAATAAATTAAAAGGTACCAATCACAGCTTACACTTTTGGAATGAAAAGATTACCAAGAGTTGCGGCCATAACCGCTTTAATAGTGTGCATACGGTTTTCTGCTTGGTCAAAGTGACGAGCGTATTTGCTGCGGAAGACCTCATCTGTTACTTCCATTTCTTCTACACCAAATTTCTCAGCAACGTCTTTTCCGTAAACAGTATTTGTGTCATGGAAGGCTGGCAAGCAATGTAAGAAGATAAGGTTGTCGTTGTCTGCTTTTTTAACAAGCTCCATGTTCACTTGATATGGCTTCAAGAGCTTCACACGCTCTTCAAACTTGTCTTCTTCACCCATTGACACCCACACATCAGTGTAAAGCACATCTGCGCCCTTAACAGCCTCATCAGCATTGTCAGTAACTAACACATGCGCACCTGATGCTTTAGCATAGCCCTCAGCCAGCTTCACGATGTCTTCTGCTGGGAAGAGCTCTTTTGGTGAGAAGATATGAACATTCACACCTAGTAAGGTACCTGCTACTAACAGTGAATTGGCAACGTTGTTGCGTCCATCACCACAGTAAACCAAGGTCAAGCCTTCAAGCTTACCAAAGTTTTCCTTGACAGTAAGGTAGTCCGCAAGCATTTGGGTTGGGTGCCATTCATCAGTCAAGCCATTCCACACTGGAACACCTGAGAATTCTGCCAATTCTTCAACCATACGTTGGCTAAAGCCACGGAATTCAATCCCATCAAACATACGACCCAATACCTTAGCTGTGTCCTCTGTTGATTCCTTTTTACCAAGCTGAATATCGTTAGCGCCAAGGTATTCAGGATGAGCTCCTAAATCAATCGCCGCAGTTGTAAAGGCAGCACGTGTGCGCGTTGATGTTTTTTCAAACAAGAGGGCAATATTTTTACCTTCTAAATAGTGATGTGGAATACCACGCTTTTTAAGGTCTTTCAAGTGTGCTGCAAAATCAATGAGGTATTCAAATTCCTCACGTGTAAAGTCTTTTTCTGCTAAGAAGCTACGTCCTTGAAATACTTGTGTCATTTAAATTCTCCTTTTTATAAATATTTTTCTACTGATTGACAAGGCTCACCGTCTTCATCATAAGGCTCGCCAAAGGCTTGATAGCCAAGACCTTCATAAAATGACTGTGCGCTAATCTCGCTATGAATAACCAATCGCTCGTAAGCTTGCTCTCTGGCATACTGCTCAAGCGCTTCTATCACCTGCGCACCATAGCCCCTACCACGATACTGACGCAGCGTAGCAACTCTTGTTAGACGAGCCTGATCTTTAGCTGTGGGTAAAAAGCGAGCTGTGGATACAGGCTGATCACCATCATACAAGACTGCATACACGCGATCGTTATCGTCAAAGCAATCAAATTCATCTTGCCGATCAATCTGCCGCTCTAAGACAAAAACCTGATAGCGAATATATAAGCTAGCTGCCCGTTGAAAAGGCTGATTTCCAACAATAACCCTTGTCATTTGCCTCTCCTAGATGTCTTCACGTTCAAACGGCATTGACATGCAACGAGGTCCACCACGACCGCGAACCAATTCACTTCCATGAATCTTAATGAGCTTCAAGCCCTTTGATTCAAGAATGGCATTCGTAATAGTGTTACGGTTATAAACAACCACGACACCTGGTGCGATTGTTAGCGTATTTGAACCGTCGTTCCATTGCTCACGACCAGCTGCCACAAGGTTATCACCACCACAGCGAATAAGCTCAACACGCTCAACTCCCAGATTAGCAGCTAAAAGCTCAGCCAAATCACCAGTTTCTTCTACAATACGAAGCGCTTCATTTTCATAGGTCACTGAGTAAACGCGAAGATCTCCTTCAATTTCTGGGTGAATCGTGAATTTATCATAATCCACCATTGTAAAGACTGTATCTAAGTGCATGAATTTACGATTGTTAGCAAATTCAAAGGCCAAAACCTTCTTGAAGCCAAGATTTTGCTTAAAGATATTAACCAAGAGCTTCTCAATTGATGCGGCGTCAGTCCGCTGTGAGATACCTACTGCAAGGACGTCCTTGGATAGCACAAGCTCATCACCACCCTCAATCCGAGTGGTTTCATTACGGTCATAAACCATAGGCACCTTACCGCCACCATAAACTGGGTGATGTGTGAAAATGTATTTACCGTAAATGGTCTCACGATTGCGTGTTTCTGAGAACATGTGGTTAAGCGAAACACCTGTACCAATAGTTGCAAAGGGATCACGTGTGAAATAAAGGTTTGGCATTGGGTCAATCGCAAAAGGATAGCTTGATTCAACCAAGTCAGTCAAGCCTTTTTCTGCTGCTGGAATCTCAGGCAATTCTGATTTTTGCACACCTGCCATTGTTTTTTCAATCAATTCCTGATTGTCTTCAATAGACATCAGCAGCTCACGAATAGCTTTTTTAGTTGCCCTTCCACGAATATTAGCTTCGCTTAGGTATTCATCAATGAAGGCTTCACGAATTTCTGGTGTTACAAGTGATTCAGCAGCTAGTGTTTCAAGGTATAGCACCTCTACTCCTTCATCTCTCAAGGCCTGTGCAAAAGCATCATGCTCTTTTTGAGCGTCCTCCAAAAATGGAATATCATCAAATAATAGACGTTCCAAGTAGTCTGGCATCAGGTTTTCAATTTCCTTACCAGGTCTGTGGAGCAAAACCTTTTTTAGCTTGCCAATTTCAGAGTAAACATGAATCGGTGTTTGAGCAGTCATAAGAATTACCTCTTTCTAATGTTTTGTGAATTCACTGCTAAGACTCTTAGCTTTTGCTTACACCCCTAGTTTACTCCAAGCGGCATTCAAAAATAGGGTATTTCTCACAGCTGATTTGTGTAAACGATTACACTTTTTTGCTCAAAAATGAATGTTTATGTTTTTGTATACGTTTTCTTGTTTGTTTTTTACATTTTAACGAAAAATCTTATATTTATAAATTGAAAAAAGTCAAAAAACTTTTTAAGCGAAGCTTTTTGACTTGACCTTAGGTTGTATACTGCAGAAAATAGCTTTTATCTAGGTAGGTGAGGTATTTCCCCTTGACTGCAATCAAGCCTTCCTTTTTCAAATCTCTAAAGACATGACTAACGGTTTCTCTGGTTGTTCCACTCATTTGTGCAATGTCAGTAGTCGTCAGCTGAAAAGGCAGAGTATCGCTATCCTTTCCCATTTCAACCAGTAAAATAGCCAAGGATTGAATCACACGTGAGCTTGCACTGGAGGTGATGAGATTGCGCACCTTGAGCTCATGAAGCTCCAGCAAGGACGACATTTTACTGTAGAGATGCTTCATCTGCTGCTGATTGTGCAAGGAATAGTCCTCAAACAAATCAGTCGGGAAATAAAAGTAGGTGACATCTGTCATCGCAACCACCGAAAAATGATAGTAGTCATCTGTAAACAGCCCCCCGTAGGGAAAAATTGTCCCATGTCGTATGAAATCAGTATAGGTAAAGGTTCCTGTCCGATCTGACTGCTCAATCTTAAAATAACCTGAGGTCACTAAAAAGAGTCTGTCCCTCTTATCACCTTCAAAAAATAACATATGATCCTTTTTAGCTTGTCTAAATTCCATTTGGCCGACAATCTTGTCAAATTGTTCAATTGAAAAATGACAGAAATCATCAAGTTTTCTAAGGTATTGATAATCTTCTCTTCGAATCACGCAAATCTCCTTTTCTAAGCACCCCTTCTATTTTAACATAAAAAGACTATTTTTGTAAGCGGTTCATCTAAAACTTTACACACTGCCATCTTTTTGTTATACTCTGAATGTTACTAATCATTAGGGGAATATTATAAGAAATGAATAAAAAAGAAACACGTCATCAATTAATTCGATCTCTAATTTCTGAAACAACTATTCACACGCAGCAGGAATTACAGGAGCGTTTACGAAAAAATGGGATAAGCATCACACAGGCAACCTTATCACGTGATATGAAAGAACTTAACCTTGTCAAGGTTACAACTGGTAATGACACGCATTATGAAGCGCTGACCATTTCTCAGACGCGTTGGGAGCATCGTCTGCGCTTTTATATGGAGGACGCCCTTGTCATGCTCAGGGTTGTTCAGCATCAGATTATTTTAAAAACCTTACCAGGGCTGGCACAATCCTTTGGCTCTATCCTTGATGCTATGCAAATCTCAGAAATCGTAGCCACTATCTGTGGTGATGATACCTGTCTGATTATCTGTGAGGACAATGAACAGGCTAAAGCCTGCTTTGAGATCCTGAGCCATTACACACCACCCTTTTTCTTCAGCAATAAATAACCCTTTCAAAGGAAGCGTCAAATCACTTTAGCTTAGCAAAAACGCATGATGTCCCACTACAGTGGTGTCATGCGTTTTTTTGATGGACTAGCTTTAAAATCAGAAATGTCTATCAGGTTCCTTTTGCAATTTAACCCACGCTCCTGCAAAGAGAGCGACAGCCCTCCTCGGCTTGGTTAGTCGTGGGTATACATGTCAACTAATGCCCCAGCAACAGGGGCGACAAATGGGACGTTTTAGGACCTCAAGATCATGACTAATTTTAGCTCCTACCAGACTTGATAATCAGTCATCACGCAAGGTCTGCTGGTCGTTTTCTTTGTTTGATCCTCTGTTCAAAAGCCTTGAGATTTAAGCTCAAATACCAGATAAGCATATGACACAAGGGTCTACTGGCTATTCTCAGTAGTCAAGAAAGGCTATTGTGCTTTTTGTTTGCCCTGGATTGGCTAGGCCACCAGCTTTGTGAACTGATGTGAGCAAGAACCGCTAGAAGAACCTTGAATTTAGCTATAGATCCACGATATTGACCGCGTAACCTATAGCCGCTAGAAACTTAAAGAGGTCATCTGTTTGAATAAAGATGGTTTTGTCATTGGTATTTGGGTGAAAGCTCATTCTAGCTTCGTGAGCAATAGCTTTATCAACGTAAACCTGAATATCCTTATCCTCGTTGTTTAAAAGACCAAAAGGAGAAACAACTCCTGGTGGCAGCTGCATCTTGGCAAGCAAGCATTCTGCTGATGCCATTTTAATCTGCTTTTCTCCAACAAGTTCCTTGAAGCGATTCATATTCAGTCTCTTGGCATCGTCCATAATGACCAGATAAAAATGCTTCTTTTTCCTAGTCGTTAAAAACATTGTCTTGGTTCTAACCCCTTCAATGCCCTCTATGAACTGGTCTGCCTGCTCTGTGGTTAAAGCTGGCTCATGCTCAATCAGCTGGTAGTGAATCGCTAAAGCCTTTAACGTATCATCAACCTTGTCAAATAACTCCATGCTGACCTCCTTAGTTATCCTCATAAGTTAACTACATTATACTATTTTTTAAAGTTCTCTGATAGGATTAAGAAAGCCCTTTAGCATAAACAACAGCTTAAAAGCTTTTATTAATCGCTTAATTAGATCAAACAAGCAAAAACTGTTTCCCTGTCATACCATATCCTACAGCTATAAGGAAATCTCCCTCGACAACACCAGATAAAAGCACCTGAACAACTGAAAAAACTAGGAATACTGGCTTCCTAGCTTTTTTTGATTAAAGCGTGATACTTGGTGAGGTTTTATCCAGCGTATATAGTGCTGTTTCTGCCTTCAGGTAGCGCTTGGCCTTGTCTTCGATAAACTTAAGAGCGTCCTGCAATCTTGCCTGAGTCTTGGTATCCAATGCTTCAATGATTAAAAAGGCATTTTTAGTGCGATCGGTAATCATTGTCCTTTCGCCATCGCGCCAGTTTAGGCAGCGGCAAACAGCACCAGCATCGTCCTTGTAGCAGAGCTCATTTGGCAGAGTTGGACTGTTTTTAGAATCACCAATGAGGTAAAACTCATCGCCTCCCTCTGTTAACGTCAGGCGTAAGTCACCTACAAAGCAATCACTATCTTCTGCGCCAACTGGCAGACCAAACCGTAGACTGGCTGCATTGTAAATATCCACCAGAGGGTTAATGGAGGACAGGACTTGACCATTTGCCACCCTCTTTAGGAGAGCTTCAATACTGGATCTGGCTCCCTTTTTTGTCTTAAAACGCTGATAGGCTTGACGATAGACCTGAATGATCTCATTGTCACTAAACGACTCTTCAGTCAAATACTGCTTAGCTATGTCATGGCTGTCTGCCAATAATTGCTTGACCTCTTGTGGGGAGTCTTCCTGATTGTCATAGTTCCTGAGCAACAAAACACCTAGCTTAGCATCAGGAAATAATTCCCAAAAGCTCTGATCTGCTATAAATTGAGTCATACCCACTCTCCTTATCATTCTTTTTGTTTCACATCTTTAAAATACTCTTTTTCCTTCAAAAATGCAACTAATTGTGGGCTTAACCGTCTTGGACCGCGAACAGCATTAACCCCATACTGTTTCATCAAATCAAGGGAAATCAAACCATCTTCGTAGCAATGCAACAAGCGTAGCGACATTAAGGTCTTAATTTTCGCATTTTTCCGATAGCCTTGATTAGGAATGTCTGATCTCAAGACCTGACAGGCATAGCGAATCGATCTGGTCGGTGCAGTGATATAAATAAAAACATAGTCTCCAGCTTTTATGGAAGCCTTTTGCGTCCAGAGAATGTCAGGATTAGCTGCAAATTCCGCGTCAATATCGTAATAGCTGAGATTAGCAGGAATCACCCAGTAATCTGGTCCATCTGGGTTAGCTAGGCCATTAGGATTAGCCAATTGACGACTTTTCGTGACTAGCTCCCAGAGCTGATCATCTGCTAGTGTACCATCTAGTAATAGGCTAATCCAGGTCTTTTTAGACATATGATAGGCTGGGTAAACACCACGTTGCTGCAAGAGGTGTGTTAGCTGATTAGGAGCAATTCTAACAGTCAATACCTCAACCATTTGCCCCTGTAAGACCTTTGGCACCTGTCCTAATTTATCGGCTAGCAGGGGCAATACCATCGCATACCACTTGCCAGAAACACGATAAGTGGCAATATTAGGGAATTTTTCAAAGGGGTAATCTAGTGGATCATTCCACTGCTGGCTAATGCTTGTTGCCACTTGGTTGGCCTGCCTTGTCTGAAAAGGGGTAGACCTAAAGCAGGCAGCTGATAAACGTCCAAGAAGCTCTAGATAAGCTTGACGAACCTGACCAACATAAACTCCCTGCTGTCTATCATTTCTCAAGGGGAGATAGTCCTCCCCAAGGTCAGTATCAATCACTCTAGCTGAGAGCTGACCAGACGACTTGATCGTAATCAAGGCCTTGAAATCTCCTTCCATAAATGACTCCTGATAACAATAAGTGTCACCCTCTTGGGTAAAGCCATAAGGGATAAGGGCTTCAAATATAGGACTTTTTCGCTTAAAATAATCGGATTCTAAAGACATAAACCTCTCTTTTCCTTGTTGCTACTAAGGGAATATTGATTAGGGGGCCTCATCTAGGCTATCAAGCGCCTTGGGAAGATAAAGCTTAATCTCAGTAAAAACAGCCTGCTCGCTAGTGATTGCCATTCTATAGAGATGACCATATTGCAACCTCAAGCGCTGGTCAACATTTTTTAAGCCAACACCACCACGTTCAAGCAGGGTCTGACTGCTGTCATCAGCTAAGCTTATGCCCTTTCCATTATCCCAAACGGATAATATCACATGACGATCAGCTTCTGATACAGTCACTCTGATTATTCCAGGTCTATCAACCTCCTTAATACCATGATAAATGGCGTTTTCCACCAAGGGCTGAAGAATCAGCTTAGGAATCATAAAGTCCTGATATTTCTCAAGCCCCTTGATCTCATAGTGCAGCTTCTCACCATAGCGCTGCTTTTGTATAAACAAATACTGACGAGCGTGATCCAATTCATCAGCAAGGCTAATGAATTCATTTCCCTGATTTAAGGCCAAGCGGAAATACTTAGCCAGAGACTTGGTGACATCAACTACACGCTGGCTGTCATTAAACTCTGCCATCCAAATAATAGTATCTAAGGTGTTGTACAAAAAATGAGGGTTAATTTGGCTGGCTAAGGCTTGCAGACGATACTGCCCAATGGCTTTTTCCTTGTCGGCCACTGATACCATAAGGCTATCAATTTGATCCAGCATGGCGTTAAACTGACGTGCCAAATCAGCTAACTCAGGCGAGCCAATTTCCTCAGCACGCAGCTGACGGTTACCCTTTTGAATAGCTAAAATGAGAGCCTGAAGCCTCCTGATAGGACCAATCCAGCTTCTCAGAACAAATACTGTCCCAAGACCACAGATGACAGTTGCAAGCAGACCCGTCCCTAAAAAGGACCAAAAAATCTGCCGCTGCACATGATAGAGCTGATCCAAAGAGGCAACTCCAATCAAGGTCCATTGACTGTCTGGAATCACCCTTTGGTAAACAAAATAATCCTTAGGCTTTGTATAGCCATCAGCAACAGCAAGGTAGGGCTTCATTGCGGCCATTTCTCGCTCTGAGCTATAGACGGTATTTTTAGGGTGATAGACAAATTCATGCTTATCATTAACAATAAAAGCAAAGCCCTTACGCCCAAGCTGCAATTGATCTAGGGAGGATTTGATGGTATTGTAGCCAATATCTAGCCGCAACACCCCCAGATTGTTTCCTGCTTGATCCACAACCTCTTGAGTCACAGACACCACCCAGTCCTTTTTAGAATGTGAGGACAGCTGCCTTGCAGGGGTCAACACCGGCATGGCCTTGCGGTCAATAGCTGACTTGTACCAGGGCTCTGCCATCATATCATGCGAGGTAGTCATGATTAGCTTTGGGTTGGTTGTGACCATACGACCATCCTTTGTCACCAGAACCGCTGAGAGCAGGTCTGAATTGGTCGACAGCACAGTTGTCATCAATGCCAATACCTGGCTTTGATCATTGCTCTTAGCTTCCTTGGCAAAGGTCTGAATGCTCGTATGATTAGCCAAGGCTGAGGTTGTCTCCTTTAATGGCTTAATGTAGGCATCAATAAATTGAGAGCTCTGCCGAATGCTCTGTCTGGTTTCGCGTTCAATGAGCTGCCTGATATTATGAGAGCTGGTCTGATAATAAATCACTCCCAGAATAGTGATTAGTGAAATCACAATCAGAAAAAAATAACTCACTAATTGTACTAAAAGAGGGTAGCGCTTCATTGGCCTTCTCCTTTTTTATATTGCCTTGGTGTCATTCCAACCAACTGCTTAAAGCGCTGGGAAAAATAATTAATATCCTCAAAGCCAACCTGCTCTGCTATCTCATAAACCTTCAAATCCGTTGTTAATAATAAGAGCTTAGCCTTTTTGAGACGCTCCTGAATCAGGTAATCCTGAAAGGGCAAACCTAGATCCTTTTTGATTAAAACACTTAGGTAGTTAGGGCTAAAGCCCAGCTGACTTGATAGGCTTTTTAGCGTTAAACTTGAATCCGCTAAACGCTCCTGAATAGCTAGCTTAATTTCTGAGCCTTCTTGCTGCGGCTTATCAACTAGTTTTTGAAGGGCCTCTGTTTTTTTGAGCTTTTCTAATTTCTGCTTTAGCTTTTTGAGCATTTCTTCAACATCTGATTTGGAAAATGGCTTTAGCAGGTAGTCATCAGCCCCTAGCTTTAAGGCAGATAGGGCATAATTGAAATCATCATAACCTGTCAAAAAAACAAGATGAGTCTTTGGAGCCTTTGCCTTTATAAGCTCTGCCAGTTGAATGCCGTTAAGCTTTGGCATATTAATATCTGTTAAAACAATGTCATAAGGATTTTCTTGGAACAACTCCCAAGCCACCTGACCATTCTCAGCCTCTGCTATACGATCGATGGCAAATTGGTCAAAATCAACCAAAGAACGAATACCCTGACGCACAAGGTATTCGTCTTCAACAATAAGTAATGAGTACACACCATTTCTCCTACTATTTCTAATGCTTAGTGACCATAGTCATACAAGCTCTGCACATAGCTCGACAAGAGCTAAATAGGACAAGCTCTGAGCAAATGCCTCTTATCGTAATCACTCTTTTAAAAGCTACTACCTCTTAAGCAAGACTAAAGGACATGAGCCTGATCACATTTAGCAATATCGACTGAAGTAATCTTCAGGTCTTAATAACTATAATCAATCATCTGTGCTTCCTCATCTTATTATAACAAATCTTAGGATAATCTTCTAATCAACTGCTGTTAAAAGGTAACCATAGCCTTTAGCTTCCATTTCAGCCTTTGGAATAAATCGAATGGATAAACTGTTAATACAATAACGCAGACCACCCTGATCCTTAGGACCATCGGTAAAGACATGACCTAAATGGGAATTGCCTGAGCGGCTTCGCACCTCTGTGCGGTTCATATTAAAGCTCTTGTCTGTCTTATAGCGTAGCACATCTGGGCTAATAGGTCTGCTAAAGCTTGGCCAGCCACAGCCTGATTCAAACTTATCCTTGGAAGAAAACAGCGGCTCACCAGTGACCACATCTACATAGATCCCCGCTTCAAAGGAATCCCAATACCTATTTGAAAAGGCTTTTTCAGTCTCATTGTTTTGGGTCACACGATACTCATCCTTTGATAGCTTCTTTTTAATCTCTTCCTTACTTGGCTTAGGGTATTTTGTCTTATCAATCACTGGGTAAGAAGCCTCGTTGACATTAATATGGCAGTAGCCATTAGGATTTTTCTTGAGGTAATCCTGATGGTATTCCTCAGCCTTGGTAAAGCTCTTTAGGGGAGCTTTTTCCACAACAATTTTCTTTTTGTAATCCGAAGCCTTTTCCTGAAATACTGTATCAATAACAGTCAAATCAGATGGATCAGTATAATAAACGCCTGTACGGTACTGACTGCCACGATCATTGCCCTGCTTATTGAGGCTTGTTGGGTCAATAATTCTAAAGTAGTGTAAAAGAAGCTCCTTTAAGCTAATCCGATTAGCATCATACACAACCTGAACCGTCTCAGCATGTCCTGTCTGATGCAATAATTGATAAGACGTTGTATCACCTCTACCATTAGCATAGCCAGAAACAGCATCTAGAACACCATCAACATTTGAAAAATACTCCTCCACACCCCAGAAACAGCCTCCTGCAAGGTAAATCTCCTTTTTCTTCTCAGGCAACTTGGCATTAGCAGTCTTCTTGAGCTGAGACGTCCCTTTGGCAGGCAGCTTGACCTGATTATTATGGTAGCTAGTAGCGTAGCCTCTTTGAAAGACCATCAAAACACCTCCTAAAAATACTAAGGCTCCAAAAACGAGTAGCAATAATTTCCATTTGTGTTCCATGAGACAGCCTCCTTTGCTTATTTAATCTCCTTTAAGGTTTTTTCAATCTCTGATTTCTTTGCATAACCAATATGCTTCTTAGCTAAAACACCATCACTGCCAACAAAAATTTCAGTTGGATAAGATCTCACACCATAAGCCTCTAGCAGCTTACCATCTGGATCGAGCAAGACTGGTAAATCCTTAAAGTCTGTTCCTTCAAACCATTTTTTGAAATCAGCCTCGGATTTTTCACCCTGATGACCAGGTGAAACAATGGTTAAGACCTCAAAATCCTTATCCTTCATCGTAGCTAATGACTGTGTATCACCTAAGGTTGATAAGCAGATAGAACACCATGAGGCCCAAAATTTCAAGTAAACCTTCTTGCCTTTAAAGTCTGACAAACGATAGGTTTTGCCATCAATACTCTTTAATTCAAAGTCTGGGGCCATTTGCCCATCATTCTTGCTAGCCTTGTCAGCATCTGACATGTGCTTGTCATCTGACATCATATCCTTCTTGTCTGACATCATGTCTTTTTGATCCTTTTTCATCTTTGATTTGTGATCAGTCATGGTCATATGGTCTTTTTTACTATCATTCATGGCCATTTTATCCTTCGCCGAACATGCAGTTAATAAAGCAAGACATGCTAAGCCTGTTGTTAAAAGTGTGGTTTTTTTCATTGTTTCTTCTCCTTTATTCAAATAAACCTGATAAACTATTGAGATTTCCTGTCATCAACAGTAAGCCCATTACAACAATAAGTAAGCCACCTAACTTCTTCAATAGAGGAATGTGTGGTTTTAATTTATTAAAGTGCTTCAACACAATACCAGAAGCAAAAGATAGTAGTAAAAATGGTAGGCCTAAGCCCAAGGTATAAATAATCATCAAGAAGCCACCCTGCCAAGCCCCACTGCCACCTGAAGCCGCTAAGGCAAGCACCGAGCTAAGAACTGGTCCAACACAGGGCGTCCAACCAAAGCTAAAGGTAATTCCCAGCAAAAAGGCATTTAAAACAGCATTGCGGTCCTTCTTATTTTGAAATGCTACGCTCTTTTGAAATTGCAGCTTCTTAATGGTTACGATTTCCATTTGATGAATACCTAACAAAATCACAAAGGCACCAAGTAGGTAGCGAAACCAAGCAGCATATAAAATATTACCTAGTAACCCCGCCCCATAGCCTAAAATGATAAAAATGGTAGATAGACCTGAAATAAAAGCAAGGGTCTTAACAATACCGTACCAATATAGTTTCTTGCCAAAAATAGTAATAGACCTAGAATCATCAGAATCTAACAAAATGCCTAAATACACCGGCAGAACTGGAAAGATACAAGGGGAAAAGAATGATAACAGCCCTGCAATGAAAACTGAAACCATCAAAAGCATCGTTAATTCCATAATAAACTCCTCTCTTAAGTTACCTCTATTCTACCTAAAGTAGGGCAGACAAACTATAGACAGTGACATGAAAAAACTTGAATTTGATACGATATGCCTGACTAGGCCATCAGCCAAGTCCTATCAACTACAGCAAACAAGGGCTCAGGAGCTATCAAGCACCAGTCTAGCTGAGATAATGTGCTTGTTCTTTTGAAAAGTCTGATCTGCAATCACAAGAAAAAACCAATCCTGTTGCAACAACCTCAGATTGGTTTTTAGGGCTCTATAATTTCAGTAGTAGGTAAAGCCACCATGGAAATTATAGGGCTTTTTGAGTACACAAAAAGTCCCATAAGACTTATCATGAAAAGCAACTAAACTATCATTAAAAAGTATCTTATGGAAAGATTCATCATACCACACTACTCATCGGAATTAAAGATCAAAATATCACCTTGAATAAGGCTATCCAGCATGATACACATATCGAAGTCAGCGCTACACTGGACTATCACCCTCCTAAGTATAAGCACTGCAAAGGGAAACAAATCATATACGACTTCCAGAAACCTTCTAAAATTCCCTTCATCGAAATTGGGGGACCCTAGTCTTATCCGATTGAAAAAGAGAAGATTTCAGTGTAAGTCCTGTCGCAAGGTAACTGTCTCTGAAACCAATCTCGTGAAGAAAAGTTGCCAAATCTCTGAACCAGTTAGACAGAAGATCTCTCAGCTATTGCTCAATAAAGAGGCTCTTACGCATATCGCTGCTAAACTCGCTATCTCTACCTCTACCGTCTATCATAAGCTCAAGCAATGTCACTTTTACACCACCTTACCTGAGGTGCTTTCCTGGAACGAATTCTCTTATCAAAAGGGCAAACTAGCCTTTATCGCTCAGGATTTCAACACCAAGAAAATCATTATCATTCGCAATAACAGATGTCAAACAACCATTCGAAATCACTTCTTTAAGTACTCCAAAGAAGCTAGAAATAAGGGCAAAGTTGTTACTGTCGATATGTCAGGAAGTTACATTCCTCTCATTAAACCCTTCGCTCTTCTATTTTTAAGCTCAGGCTGAATTAGTCCACTGGACTAGTTCACTCTCAAAAGCTAAAATTGTTCTCGATCGCTTCCACATTGTGTAGCACATGAGTAGAGCGCTCAATCAAACTCGCATTCAACTCATGAAGCCATTTGATAAGAAAGCTCTTGAATATCGGGCTCTTAAATACTATTGGAAGCTTAGTCTAAAGGATAACTGGAAACTATCTCTTAATACTTTCTACTCTAGGACCTTTAGAGAAACATTAACTCCTAGACAATGTCTCAATAAGATTTTCAAACGAATCCCTGAGTTAAAAGGCTATTATGATCTGTACCAATGACTTCTTTTTCACTTGCAAGAAAAGAAGACAGAGCTCTTCTTTGGGTTAAGTCAAGATGCTTTGCCTCATCTCAATCACACCTTCAAAACGACTTTAAACACCTTTATACGCTATAACGACTATATCATCAATGCCATTGAACTGCCTTATTCTAACGCCAAGCTTGAAGCAACTAACAAATTTATCAAAGGTATCAAGCGCAATGCTTTTGGATTCAGAAACGTTGACAACTTCAAGAAAAGTATTTACCTTGCTTTGAACATCATAAAAGAGAAGGCGACCTTCGTCTCCTCTCGTGCTTAGTTATCAGTCACCCACTACACTTGACACAGAGATTTTTATCTATTTGACATAGTACCATAAAAAACTTAAATCAACTTGATTAATGTGATATGATTTATCCCTTCATGAAAAGTACCAGGGATACGGACCACGCCCTCGAGAAGAGAGCGACTTCAATCAGTGTCACTCCTTGCATAGCAGCAAAATTTCAATCCACTCGCCCGCAAAGGGCGAGACAGCCAAAATGAGTTACACGTCCAAAAGCAATATGAATTTCAATCCACTCGCCCGCAAAGGGCGAGACTGACTATCTGCTCTTTGAGCTAAAATCAATCCTAATTTCAATCCACTCGCCCGCAAAGGGCGAGACGTGTTTTTTGGGATTTACTTTCTTTTCATTGATATTTCAATCCACTCGCCCGCAAAGGGCGAGACGTGATGTTTTATTTTTTGGAATTGGTATCAATTTAATTTCAATCCACTCGCCCGCAAAGGGCGAGACTGTTAATATCGACGGTCAGGGTAATACGATTGTATTTCAAAGGACTGACATAATCATCTGGCAATTTACCTTCACCTTCTATCCAGAGTTCTTCTGCAATCGGAATCAATTCCGCAAGTTCTTTTTGAGTAAAGAGCTCTCTATTTTTAGGAACGTTAATCAGAGACGATGGATGCTTTGTTAAGAATTCTTTTTTTGCTTTTTTCTTCTCCTCCTCTGTCGGCGGCCAATAACCATCTTGTAATTTAAAAGCAATCTCCCCTAAATTCCGTTTTCCTTGCTCCAATAATTGAAATAAATCATACGGCAACTCATATACTACTCGCTGCTCAGCTATACCGCCTTCATTAGTCACTAGATAGTAAGTCCCCTGATGCTTCCACACCTGTTGACCATAACCCTTGACTTCCTCGTATTGACTGACTTCTTCCCATGTTAATTGACTACGCTCCATGTATGTTCTCCTTTCTTTGTACTGATACCTTTTATAACACATTCTGGCATATTACCTGGATAGGTTCGGCCTCCTGGTCGCCACCATTCATTAGCTCCCGATTCATTACCACTTGGTATTGAAACACCCTTTTTTGAAACCATCTTGGGCGAAAGATCCAAGCGATAGAGCGGATCATTGCCAAGATAACCCTCGTCGAAGCCGAGTAAGCTTTCATAAAAGATTGATGCATAATCAGCTTACTCTTGTTCCTCTTTTCTTCAGTTTTTTATCATAATTCATCTTAACATTTTAATCCATTCGAGCAATCTAATCTCACTCATCATCTCCTCTTCTTATTTAGGCATACTTCTAAGTCCTTCAAAGTTTTTAAAATTGGACTATCATACTGTGTTGTATCATCAACAAATTGTCTAGCTAAACTTGAAAAATTAATATTCCCAACAATCCGATTATTATCAATATCATTAGTCAAAACATAAAGATCTCTTAATATTCCTGAATAGTTTTTTTGCTCGGGATACTCAAGTTCTATCAACTCTCTAAGCCTTTGTGTATGTTGAAAACAGTTATTATTATCCATAAATTTCTCCTTTTTTAGTTAGGAACGATCCTTATTTCTTGAATCCACTCCAATGGCCACCGATTGGGAAGTAAGACCTGATCTCCACCTCCAATTAAGGTTGTTCCTGAAGATTTAACCGTCTGTGGGGCAACCTTGCCAATATTCAATTGACTCCCCTTTGGTATTTTAATTACAGCCTCATATTGTCTAGTATTTTTCCATTCTGGAAGTAAAGCTGTATCTATTTTTGCTTGTATACGATTAGTTGCAGGCACCGTTGTGACAAAACCACCTCCAGCATCTGACGCCCCTCCAAAAGTCCTATAAAGTGTTATTTCCTCACCTGTAATAACTGTTCTATAGTGACTATCTGTAAATGAATCTGCAATCCAACCAGGAAGATTTTCCTTAGCCCCAACTGTTACTTTACTATCTATTTGAGTTGGATATTTTGTAACACTTTCTTTTTTTTATATAGCCTCCGAAATTAGAACTCTCTCTTGCCAGCCTGCTGTTCTCAAGGTTCTTCAAAAGCTGCTGGCGGCTGTAGGTCGGTTTCGTCACCCTAGCTGCTATTGGCTCATTCAAGCTGAATCTTCTGGCGGCGCTTGAGGCGGCATAGCCTGCTAGGATATTCCCTACCAATGTAGCTCTTTGGGCATCTTGCTCACTGCCGCCTAAGAGCTTGGTGCCATGATAGTTTGCTTGACCACCGATAAGTCTTAAAATAGCAGAGCTAATCTCGGCTCCGCTATCTTAAATATTATTTCAAAGGACTGACATAATCATCTGGCAGCTTTCCCTTCCAATCTATCCACTGTTGTTCTGCGATTGGAATTAGCTCTTTCAATTCCTCTTGAGTAAAATATGCTCTACTTTTCGGAACATCTATTAAAGATATTGGATGCTTTATCAACAATTGTTTCTGAACATTCCTTTTCTCCTCTTCTGTTGGCGGCCAGCAGTCGTTTTGAGCCTTAAAGAGAATCTCGTCTGCTGTGCGAAGACCTTTTAAATATTCCTCAAAATCAGCTGCACTAAGCTCAAAAATTCGGCGAACAGAAGCAATACCAAGTTCAAAAACAGTATAATATGTTCCATTATGCTCTCGGATATAAAGATTATCAGGCGTCTCTACTTTGTTAAACGTTTCGTATTCTTCCCACGTCATTTGCGTTATTCCCATATTAATTTCCTCCTAAAGGTCTAATAGTGTAGTCTCCCCATGGAACCTCATCAATGACTGCTTCTGGCATATTACCTGGATAGGTTCGGCCTCCAGGTTTCCATAAACCATCAAATGCAAATCCTTCATTACCGCTTGGGATTCTCAGATTTCGAATGGATTCTTTTGGAATATCAATGGCTACTG
The DNA here is from genome assembly GCF_015689395.1 of Streptococcus equi subsp. zooepidemicus. NCBI lineage: Bacteria > Bacillati > Bacillota > Bacilli > Lactobacillales > Streptococcaceae > Streptococcus > Streptococcus equi. Next base: position 606,106 of record NZ_CP065054.1, on the reverse strand, counting down.
GGGAATCACCTAAATCTCCTAGATGAAGTCCTAACAAATCTTCCAAAATTCTAGGCTCTCCCTTACTTACATCAATCAGGGTGTCTTTTAATCTCTTTAACATAGAATACAATCTCAACCGGAACCAAAAATGTGACTAATCATCCCATAAAGGTGAGGGGTACATATAATTCCCCCTTTTTTTAACTTCTCTTTTACCCTCACGAACGATAAAATCTAAGATAGATAAAAATTTATCTTTAGCTTCCTGAAAATTATTGAATTCAAATGTTTTTCCATTCACATATGATCTATCATCTCTACTGTTGACCATAAAAACATTTTGACGATAGAAAATATGAACTGCATATGGCGTTCTATCTTGTTCGTTAAACAAAACATATTTTAGTGATAAGTAACCTTTTTCTTGAATTTCCTGAAGCAAGTCTTGCTTCAGGTTTTCAATTTCCTTAGTTTCCACCTATTTTTACCTCTCTTATTAAACCTAAATCCTCATAATATATTAGAGAACTACCAAATTGAATTTGAACTCCTCCGCCATTTCCGAAAACTCTAGCTATTTTTCCTCTGCGATTATCTGCTAAATCAGAAAAAGTGAATCCTCTGTTCTTCATCGCGTCACTTATGCTTTCTTGAATATTAGCAGGTGCATTATTAAATGCTTTTATAATGTTTTCTTCTGTTAAATCTTCCAATACCTCATATTGATGATACTTTTGAAAATTCTTAGGATATGGTAGCCCTCGTTTATTAAACGGTAATATTTCACTATTTTCAACTGGACTAGTAAATCTACCATATGGCTCTCCATAACGGTCAACAATATGCCCTGCCTTTAAATTAGCAGATACAGTAACTGGAATCCCATTTTTATCTAAAACAAATCCATCTGCATTTGGCCATTTAATATGACTTGCTGTATCTACATAAGTTCTTGAACGAACAGGTACCTGAACTCCAGCAAAACAATCAGCAGACATATATGCTTGTGATCCATCTGGCATGGTGATTCTTTCTGCAAAATACCTTCCCTTTAACTGGTATTCTCTTCGAAGGTAATCGTCAAACCTTGAGCTTTGCCTTGCCAGCCTGCTGTTCTCAAGGTTCTTCAAGAGCTGCTGGCGGTTGTAGGCTGATTTCGTCACCTTAGCTGCTATCGGCTCATTCAAGCTGAACCGTCTGGCGGCGCTTGAGGCGGCAATTCCTCCTAGGATATTACCAACTAATGTAGCTCTTTGGGCGTCTTGCTCGCTGCCTCCTAAAAGCTTGGTGCCATGATAGCTGGCCTGGCCACCGATAAAGCCGCCAACCTCACCTATTGTGAACTCCGTTAAGCCCTTGGCTATGCTCTTGGTCTGTCCGATCGGGATCATGGCTGCACTGGCTGTTGTGAACAAGCCACCAACCTGGTGGTACAGCCTGTCATTTCTCATGAACAAGGTATCCCGAAGCGGATTGGTAGCCACTGTGAGTCCATCACCAACGCTGCCTAGATAAATGTTGTGCCCAGCCTCAAAAAGATTCGACGCGCCATAAGCAGCTGTGCAGCTGCCGACCACACAGGCTCCAACCACTAGGGGAGTCGCTGCCCCTGCTGTCATGACGATAGCCGCTACCCCAACCGCTATTGTCACAAGGCTGAGTGCTAGATCCACCCAACCCTGATTGGCCCTATCCTCCGCAGCTACTGCCTCAAAGCGAGCCTGATCTCGCTCCTGCGCTGCTTGGAGACGCTTGGCATTGGTCTCAAGATAACGAGCCACCCCCTGATAAGCTGTCGCAAAATGAATTTATGCTTTAAGCTTACTTACTAACTGCCGGCTTCACGATAAGTAATTTCCCATCTAATAGAGTCGTCCGTTGGGATAGGTGAGTAATACAGTCCTCATACTTTTCTTCAGTTAGTCGTTTGCCATTTCCATCTATTGTAGCTATAAGATACATTATTTTGTGGCTACTGTCCTGATAATGCTGATTAACAGCAGTTAATTCTGGTTTAGAGGGTAACACTGTTACTCCATCATTCTTAAGATAATTAACTACCACAAGATTATTATCATTATTCTGTTCTAGTCGAAACACTTGTTGCTCTGAAAAATACGCTTGGATATGCTGAGTCAGTTTCATGTGTGTATCATAAGATTCTAAAATGTGTTCATTAGAAACTGAGAAAATCTGATCCAAAAATGTCATACTAAAATGAACAGTCCTTTTAATACCTTCAGCCGATAATAATGAAACCTGATTTAAGGCCTGTGTTAACTGTTGAATATTCCGTAATAAGATAGATGTGAAAGGAAACTTCTCTATTGTTTCAACATCATATATCTGTTCTCCCTGTTGACATGATACCTCTAGTATAAGCATGAGCATTTTGAGAAACATCAAAGCGCCAACCCAATCTGACTCTGTTGCTAGAGGTGGTATAACTACCTTATAGCAATCTCCTATCCTAGAGATATCAAACCCAAATGTTGACTCATCTTTAACTGCAAACTTGACAGCTTGAAATGAAGCGATTTGAGAATCCATCTTAATACTATGGTCCGCCCCCTTAAAGACTATACCGGCGCATTCAAAGAGTTCACTTTGTAATAAATTAGCAATGCTTAACTCAATTGAGCTAACAAGCATAAAAGTAGTTGAATCCATACTTTTCCTCTCAAATATCAATGTATTTTCTTCTACGTAAAATTGTCACTTTTTCTACAGGAATTTTAGCAGACATATACCAGAGATGACCATATTGTGTTTCCATAACCTCCGCATCTTCCCAAAGCTGATGCTCTTTTAGTAAATCAACATCATCTGTATAAATACACACATAAGAATCCGGTTGATCAAAATTATCATCGCTTGATTTTACAATATCAAATTCGCGTCCTTCAAAGAGTACTGTATCTCGGATACTGTAAATAGCCTCAATGTCATCATTTAGAATAAACTTGCGATATGTTTGATTTAAACCATCTCCTTCAATCTCGAATCCTTGCCCTAAAACTGTTGGATCCGTACTATACACATATTCTCCTCCATCAGTAGACATGTGTCGTGAGTAAGAAGAACCATTGTAAACCACAAATACTTTATTCATAATTTCCTTTCATGTATTTAAACGAGCCCTCAAGTTTACCAACCAAAACCTCTTCTTCATCTATATTTAGATATATTTTAGTCCCATCATTTAAGGGAATATTTCCTTTAGCAACATATTCGGGAACAATGAAATCTGGAGAAGATGTAAAACCATTTCCAGTTGCAGGATACGGATCTATGTAGCCTCCTCCCATTTCTTTACCATATGGAATCTCTATATCATCAATTTGATTTGTAGTAAACTCAATACGAACAAAATCATTAACATTATTGCCATTCACATCTATGTAAGGAGTGCCTTCATAATCCAGACGCAATGCATTTATAACATCATCTGCATTTTTTACATCTTTCACATCAGATAATTTTGAAAAATACCCTCTTGCACGAGGATCCCAGTATCCATTCAAAAAATTATCCGCGTTTTCGACTGGAATTATTTTTGACATTACTGTCTGCTTTGTTGGATGAGGTATTGCTTCACGAATATCTTTCATCATATTCAGCTCTAGTTCTGTCATATTAGAAACACGACTCATTCGTAACCGCTTGAATTCATTTAAATTTAAATTGTGTTCTTTCAACTTTTCAAAAATAATTTGATTTGTTGATTTTACAGTGCCTTCCTTACAAGTGCTTATTACCTTAAGGGAATTGTCTACATTACTAGCTCCCCTAAACTTCACTAACTTTTCTCTTGCTACATAATTCTGAAACCTTGAGCTTTCTCTTGCCAGCCTGCTGTTCTCAAGGTTCTTCAAAAGCTGCTGGCGGTTGTAGGTCGGTTTCGTCACCTTAGCTGCTATTGGCTCATTCAAACTGAACCTTCTGGCGGCGCTTGAAGCAGCGAGGCCTCCTAGGATATTACCAACTAAGTGAGCGCGCTTGGCGTCTTGCTCACTGCCGCCTAAGAGCTTGGTGCCATGATAGCTGGCTTGGCCACCGATAAAGCCGCCGACCTCCCCGATCGTGAACTCCGTTAAGCCCTTGGCGATGCTCTTGGTCTGTCCGATCGGGATTAGGGCTGCACTGGCTGTTGTGAACAGCCCACCAACCTGGTGGTACAGCCTGTCATTCCCCATGAACAAGGTATCCCGAATAGGATTGGTAGCCACTGTGAGTCCATCACCAACGCTACCTAGATAAATGTTGTGACCAGCCTCATACAGGTTCGACGCCCCATAAGCAACTGTTCCACTGCCAACTACACAGGCCCCAACCACCAAGGGAGTCGCTGCCCCTGCTGTCATGACGATAGCCGCTACCCCAACCGCTATTGTCACAAGGCTGAGTGCTAGATCCACCCAACCCTGATTGGCCCTATCCTCCGCAGCTACTGCCTCAAAGCGAGCCTGATCTCGCTCCTGCGCTGCTTGGAGACGCTTGGCATTGGTCTCAAGATGACGAGCCACCCCCTGATAAGCTGTCGCAAAGCTAGTTTTAAAATAGCAGAGCTAACCACAGCTCCGCTATCTTAAACATTACTTCAAAGGACTAATATAATCATCTGGCAGCTTTCCCTTCCAATCTATCCATTTTTGCTCCGCAATTGGAATCAGTTTTCTTAGCTCTTCTTGGGTAAAAAGCATTTGATTTTTAGGATTAGAAATGAGGACCATTGGTCTATCTTTGGCTCTTTCTTTCATTATTCGATTTTTCTCCTCTTCCGTTGGTGGCCAGCAATCATTCTGTGACTTAAAAAGCAAATCATCTGCTGAGTGTTTCCCAGACATATACTCCTTAAAATCTATAGCCTTAATTTCAAAAATTCGGCGAACAGAAGCAATACCAAGTTCAAAAACAGTATAATAATGACCTCGGTGTTCACGAATATAAAGATTATCAGGCGTCTCTACTTTGTTAAACGTTTCGTATTCTTCCCACGTCATTTGCGTTATCCCCATATTATTACCTTAATCGCTATCGCTGCTTGCTAAAATAAGGGATCCCTTCGGCAATAACTCCTCTAGTTCTTTTCGCGTAAAGAGTTTTTGATTGTCAACATCATTTTCCAATAGCTCAGGATTGTCCCTTAAAAAGAGTCTATCTGCTTCTTCCTGACTTATATTCGGTGGCCAGCAGTTATTTTTGACATAAAAATCTATTTCTAATAAAGATTTTCGGCCACTATCCAATAATTGAAAAAGTTCATTAGGTAGGTTATACACTACTCGTTGTGTGGCAATTCCTCCTTCTTCCCTAACTAGATAATATTCTCCCTGATGCTTCCACACCTGTTGACCATAACCCTTGACTTCCTCGTATTGACTGACTTCTTCCCATGTTAATTGACTACGTTCCATGTATGCTCTCCTTTCTTTGTACTGATACCTTTTATAACACATTCTGGCATATTACCTGGATAGGTTCGGCCTCCCGGTCGCCACCATTCATTAGCTCCCGATTCATTACCACTTGGTATTGAAACACCCTTTTTTGAAACCATCTTGGGCGAAAGATCCAAGCGATAGAGCGGATCATTGCCAAGATAACCCTCGTCGAAGCCGAGTAGCGTCTCGTAGAGACGATTATCACCCTTGGCAATATCCTCAATAATATCCGCATGATCCTTACTAACCCAGAAGCTCATGCCATCCTTACCACCAACAACCCCATTGTTCCAACTTTCACTAGGTTGGAATCTTTGGAATCTAGCAGCTCCATTATCAAACAAATGACGATGGGCTTCTATGTATTCTGGAGCTAAATAACTTGATGGATCTGGTCGGCGAGTAACTTCTTTGTCAATTGCTTCAATTTTTTTAAAAAACTTTTGCCGATTCTTCCTACTTTTTAGTTTAATTTTCGGCGCCTTCTCCGAAATTTCCAGAACGCGAACCCGATCCGACGGACTAAGCCCTGCCTTTGCGTATTTGTTCCATTGAATGTAGCGCTGACTATCCTCAGGACTCATGCCATCTATAAACGATTTGGAAGTTGGTAGCTCATTCAAGCTGAACCTTCTGGCGGCGCTTGAGGCGGCAAGTCCTCCTAGGATATTCCCTACCAATGTAGCTCTTTGGGCGTCTTGCTCACTACCACCTAGGAGCTTGGTGCCATGATAGCTGGCCTGACCACCGATAAAGCCGCCAACCTCACCGATCGTGAACTCTGTTAAGCCCTTGGCAATACTCTTGGTCTGGCCTATCGGGATTAGTGCTGCACTGGCTGTTGTGAACAAACCACCAACCTGATGGTACAGCCTGTCATTCCCCATGAACAAGGTATCCCGAAGGGGATTGGTAGCCACTGTAAGCCCATCGCCAACGCTACCTAGATAAATGTTGTGCCCAGCCTCATACAGGTTCGACGCCCCATAAGCAACTGTTCCACTGCCAACTACACAGGCCCCAACCACCAAGGGAGTCGCTGCCCCTGCTGTCATGACGATAGCCGCTACCCCAACCGCTATTGTCACAAGGCTGAGTGCTAGATCTATCCAGCCCTGCTTGGCCCTGTCCTCTGCAGCTACTGCCTCAAAACGGGCCTGATCTCGCTCCTGCGCCACTTGGAGACGCTTGGCATTGGTCTCAAGATGACGAGCCACCCCCTGATAAGCTGTCGCAAAGCGTTTTATGGTGTTGAGCTGTCCTATATCCCCAACCTGATAGCTCCCAGCCCGCTTGGGCTTACTGCTGTACTCTGCTATCAAGGCCTTGGTCGAAGCCAAAAGCTCCTTGAAGGCGGACAAGTCCTGACTGGCATGATTGCTTTCGTATTGAATGATGGCCTCGTCCAAACGATTGATATCAGTGATCAGCTCGCTATAATCCACCACTGTCTTGGCATGACTGACACCAGAATAGTGCACCAAGTCTGATACCTTAGCCCTGGCATTCTGTAGTAACTCAAGCTGATCCTTGAGGTGAGCCTGCGAGAGTCGAAGCTCTGACTGCAGGGTCTTAAAGACCTGACCTGGTAACTGGGCATGGCTGTTGCTGTCTATCTGGTAATAGCCGTCCTTATACAGCAGGAGGCTGGCTGAGTAATCATTCATCAGGCTTTGCAGGGTTTGTAAGAGTGTCCCATGCACCTCACTCAGGTAGCTCTTGATGGCGTTAGCGGTCTGACCCTGAAAGCGACTGTCTCCAATCAAGGCTGACAGGGCGGTCTGGATACTCGTCATCCCATCTCCCCAAGCACTGATCGTGGTTTGGGTGCTTTGTTGGGCGGCACTGATGGCCTCAAAGTGAATCTTATATCCCATACCCTCCTCCTATTGTAACCTAAATCCTATGGCTTGTCCCAACTGCTTATCTGTTAGGGCCAATTCTTGACCAGCCTCAGCAATCAAAGCAATATCCTTTTCCAAAAGCCTAGCATAGGCAGAGACAAGCTGAGAGAGAGCTTCAAACTCTGCCTGATACAGATCGAGCACCTTACTTGATGACTGATGGCTGGGAAAGCTAGCTTTGACATCAGACAAGCTAGCCTTAGCAGCAGTCAGGCTTAACACATGTGCTCCAAAAACAACCTCAGATAATTGAATAACACCAAACATGCTAGCCCTCCCTAATATGAAATAGCTTTTCAATCTCATTTCCCAAGCTATTAATCATGCTCTGACACCAGCCGATAAGCCCTTGCTGCTCATATTTTTGATTCTCCAAGCGTGTTATCGTATCACAAATGGCATCGTAATAAGCATCTAGCTCCAGCTGAAAGTGGCGATAGTCATGAGAGAACTCCTCCCAGCTCGACATCAAGCGGTCCTTACGTTCCCCCTTCCAATCAGGCTGATCCCTCTTAGCCATCACAGAGACCTTGATCTGATGAACATCTCCTTGAATCGCTCCAACAGAAGCCTTGGCACAACGCAAGCGCTCTAGCTTTTCGTCTATTGACGCTATCTCTGCTGTAGCCGTTGATAGACTGGCCCTGTGCTGGTCAACCTGACGTTGAAGCTGATTGATATGATTGTAGTCAACTTGCCCCATAAGCTAGTCCTCAACAGTCTTTCTATCGTTTAAGGCTGAAACATCTCCTTTTGGAATGTCCGTTGTTGCTAAAGCCTGTGCTATCGTCTCTAACATCAGAGCATTGTCATCATCAGCATAGCCTTCTTGAATAATCTTAAAAATATCGTCATGATTAAAGTAAATCAAACTATCCCCCATCATGCCCTCCGGATACAGGCAGGCACCATAGTCAAAGCGGTAAACCTCCCCTTTGATTGGAGCTGCAATCACACGCGCAATAATCATCATTTTCTTAGTATTGCCCTTTAAAATGACAATACTACCAAGTGGAAGCATCGTAACTGTTGACATCTTTGTTCCTTTCTAAATCTCTAATAATTGAATAAAGTCATAGCCTTCTGGGTATAGGATATAGCCCTGGGTCGGTCTAAGTGAAGGCTCATTGCTGATATAGGCATATCGTGTATGGCTTTGATCACTGATCCGCATGCCTAAAAAGACCTGCTCAATGAGCTGATTTGCAAGCTTCACAAAGTTATCATAGGTATTATTGACCAGATCCTGATAAGCTCCAACAAAGATAAGGGTGACCCCATACTGGCTGCCCTCGGTCACAAGCTGCTTAAAGTCTTCCTCGCTAATTCCTGCTGCCAGCGCTGTAGCTGCAATATCAGGAATCACAACTAGCCATTTTTGATAATCCTGACCAGGTGCTGCAAGACGCTTTTTAAAGTCCTCTACAATAGCCCTTAGAGTGTCTCCAACATCTAAGGCTGTGCTAAAGCGTTGACTATCCTCAAAGAATTGCCTTGCAATGCGCTGACTAGGATCTAAAATAACCGTACGGTACTGGTCAGCCAGACGCTGCAACTGAAAATCAAGCAGCTTATAATAGTTAGCCACAAAGGCTGGGCTATCAGAGGCCATCAGTATTGGCTTTTTAAAGGTAAAGCCAGCAGGAACAACCTCCTCTCGCTCCAAACCAATCACAAAGTCCTGAGCAGAGTCTGACATGGCTGCTATCATATCTGGTGTGACCTTTTCTGGCAGCATTGGAATAGCCGCTGGCAAAGCACCTTGATAAACAGCCCTCATCGCCTCGACCTCTCTTTTTACCTCCGCCATATAATCTGTATAGTACTCACTGCTATATGGCAAGGCAATCTGAAATTGGATAATGTCGTCACGTTTCATGATAGCTCGTCCCTTGATATCATCTAGTGGGATATTTGAGCGACCAACCACACTTGATAAATCACTATTATCAAACAAGAAGAGGGATAGCTTGGTCTTAAAGTTAGACTGCAGCTGTAGCCTCATGGTATTAAGCCTTGATAAGGTCACAACAAGGTACATTCCCAAGGAAGCCCCATCACGCGCAATAACGTTCAAGACATTGTAGACAGCATCTACAAATGGTGCGTCCATGACACTATCAAAGCCATCAATGATGACAAAAAGAGCCGGGAAGGTATCCTTGGACAATTGATTGTACTGATTGAGGTTGGTTGCCTTAGCCTTAGATAGGGCATGCTTACGGGTCTTGATTTCTTCACTTAAATAACGAAGTGATTTCATGATCTTGTCTGTCTCATCTAGAGTAAAGTAATCTGCCACATGTGGAAAATCAGAAAGCGCAATCAAGCCGCTTGTCCCAAAATCATAGAGGTAAAAATGAGCCTGTGCCGGTGTTTGCTTTCGCATCACATCTAAAGCAAAGCCTTGAAGGAAGGTAGACTTCCCAAAGCCGGGACTAGACACTAAGAGGATATGCCCAGCCTTTTCCATGTGAAAATAGAGCGGGGACTGCTCTTGCTGCTCAGGAATATCCTGATAGCCAATCAAAACAGGCTGCAAGTCCTGTGTCTGTCCCCAATAGTCCTTGAAATGCGTCGATTGCAAATCACTGGCATAGATTTTTTCTGAAAGGGGCGGCAGCCAAGGGCTGGCCACCTTTGGAATATGCAGGTCCTCAAAGAGCTGCTGAGCCTCTGCTACAACCGCATCTAGCTCTGTTGGCATGGATTTTGCTTCTCTCTTCTTGTCAAGTCCACTAAGGTCCTTGTTAATCGCTTGGTATTGACCATTAGCTGTGATTTCATAGACCGTTGTCTCATGCTGAATCGTATGTCGTCCCTTTGGATCGTAGTCTGCTCCAGACCAGGCACTTTGGAACAGCTCGTAAATTTCATTGTTACCAACCTGGAGATAAGCACGACCAACCTGGGTAATCTCTGCTGCATCTGGGGTTTTGATCACCTCACGAGAATCTGCAACATCTTGAACCTTCAAAGCAATTTTAAACTTCGCATTCGACCAAATCTGGTCATTAACGACACCACTTGGCTTTTGCGTTGCTAAAATGAGCTTAACACCAAGAGAACGACCAATACGGGCGGTTGAGACCAGCTCGTCCATAAATTCTGGCTGATTGGCCTTTAATTCTGCAAATTCATCGCTGATGATTAACAGGTGTGGGAGGGGCTCCTTAACTCGTCCTTCCTTGAATAGCTTAGTGTATTGATCAATATGATTGACATCATTTTCAAGGAAAATCCGCTGACGCTTTTTCAGCTCTGCCTTAATCGATACCAAAGCCCTATTGGCCTGATTGCCATCTAGGTTGGTAATGGTTCCAACGACATGTGGTAAATCAGCAAAGAGATTGGCCATACCACCACCCTTGTAGTCAATCAGCAAAAAGGCAACCTCATAGGGATGATAATTCACCGCCAAGGACAAAATATAAGACTGAACCAGCTCTGATTTACCAGATCCAGTCGTTCCTGCAATCAAGCCATGTGGTCCATGGGCTTTTTCATGAAGGTTTAGGTACAAGATGTCATCACGACCACGCACCCCAAGCGGAACAGCCATTGTTTGGTAGGCCTCATTTTCCTTCCAGCGCTTTAAGAGATTAAGCTCCTCGACCTTGTTAACGCCATACATTTCAAGAAAGGTCACACTATTTGGAATCGCATTGCGTAAGGTTTCAACGTGATTAATCCCTGCCATATGTCTAGCAAAGATCTCCTTATCCTTCATAGATAAGGGCTGAAGCGGGGTAAAGGCCTTATTGAGGTAGAGCCCCTCCTGCAAAATGAGCTGAGCATGCTTATCTCCACGATAATCAATAACTGTTTTGACATGCTCAGGGAGACTTTCAATGACCTCTTCAACAAAAATATAATGAATGCCTAGATGAGACAAATCCTCATTGATGTATTCCATGATATTGTGGTCAAGCATGAGGCTCATGTCAGTAATCAGCACTATATAATGCGGAGTGTATTGCTTTTCTGTCCCCTTATCCTGCTCACTGTCTAATTGCCGCTCCTTGATCAGCTGATAAAGCGAGGTCAACAATTGGTCACGTGTTCGCTGGCTATAAACAAAGCCACGACTATTTAGCGCCTTTAGCTTAGTATGAGGCAGCCACCGGCTCCAATTCCACAATGGCAGCTCTTCTTCTCGAAAAATAGGAATAAACTGCACATCATGATAGCTATGGAAGGTAGCGATCTGCATCATCAGCTGCTGAACCTGCTCAATCACGACCTTGCGTGCTCCAATATAACCGATTGGACTGGCAATCGCATTTTGGATAGGCACCTGTGCTGTCACCCGATAATAAGCAATCAGCTCTTGAACCCTTTTCCTTGCCTTTTCATGATGCTTGGTCAGCTCAGAATCTGAATAATCAATGTGAAAGCTAGCTGGAGTATCACCTAGCCCCAAGCAGTAGGTCAAAAAGTCAAAATGATATGGAGCCTTCTCATAAATACGGCGATCTGTTTTTTGTGCCATCTCCAGAATAGTCGTCATATTAGGGTAATGATACAGCAGTGCTTCGATTTGCTCTTCACGATAGCCGGCTAGCTCTACATACTTGGTATCCAAATAGGCTAGATAATCCTTGATTTTTTGCTGCTGGGCTTCTTTATGCCATTTTTTATCTGAAAAATAAGAATGAATGGAGCTTCCAATCGTAATCACAGACATTCCCATCATCATCATGAGCATGCCCCCACCTCGGAAAAAGACATAGGAGAGCCCTGTAAAGACAATCATCGCAAACGGCGTTATGATCAGCTTTAATAAAGACTGTCTTTTCCCTTCATCATCTGTGGGTACAGAAGCAATCGTCACCTTTCCCTCAGGCTCACGCAGGATAATCCTAGGAGAACGATGAAATTCACTGGCTCTATCCTCAGCTACTGCCTCTGTAAGAGGCAGCAATGCTGTCTGAATAGCATACAAGGACTGAATCGATAGCAGCTGATCCTGAAAACTAAGCACTAAGCCATCTGAAAAAACAAGTTCATCAGATGCTTTAAGAGGCTGCTTGCCTTTCGTCCATTTACCATTTAGATAATAAGGCACCGGGCTATAGCAGCTGGCAGAATCCGAGTCCAGGGTCAGCACCAGCTCACTAGGGTAATCAAGCAATTGAAGTGCTGCGGTAGTCTCTCCTGAAATGTAAAGCGAGGAGTCTGGCAGCAGGTATTTAGTGACAGCTTCAAAAATAAGTAAGGTCACCGTAACCTCATCAGAAAGAGCAACACAATGCTTACCAGTGCTATAGCTCTTTTCCAGTAGGACAACACCTGATCCCTCCACTGATAAGGTAATATCTTTTAGCAAGGGCAGGAAAATATCAGACCCTGATGAAGGTCCCAACTGATAAACGGTATCCGAATAAAGGTGATAGGCATTGTCATCATAAATAAGGTATATCATAAATTCCTCCGTCACTCCTTGTCACTGCTAGAGCCTGCTGCCTTTTCCTCTCTAGGGGTTAGGTAGGCCTTTTTGAGCTCGTCTAATTTGCTCTTATAGCTATTAAGCTGCTCTGTACGCGCCTCTGCTGTCAGATTAGGATCTCGCTGAACATCATCAATCTTCTTAGTCAAGCCGTACATCAAGAGCTGCGGGTCGTCCAGATAGCTCGCAATATCCATGGCATCATCTATCTTTGCTTGCCCAATCAGCACCCAATAGCGTAAATAATCTTCATTAGACTGGTTCGATATTTTACTTAATTCCTCCTTTTGCTTGTCTGTTAGAGGCTCTGTCATTATGACAGAGTAAGCCACAATATATTTATCACCCTGGCTTAAGGCCTTGCTGTCTGTATGCTTCGCTGTTGTGATAACCTTAGAATAGTCTTGATTAATAAAAGCCATACGCAGACTAGCAACCATTTCCTGATAAGGCATAGCAAACAATAGAAAATAAAGAACGCCCGCCAAAGACAACAAAGCAAGCACTGATGAACAAATGGTGGTCAATTTCAAGCGCGATATCGTCTTGTTAGCAACACGAGAAAAATGCTCTTTATTGTCTTTTTGCTCCTCATGGTACTTTGTCGCTAAAAGCTCCTGCAACTCCTGCAGCATCTCAGCCTTAGCTACTGCTTCGCAAAAAAGATTGCCTTTGTAAAAGGGAAGCTTGCCATCCATCAGAGCGTCATAGCTGGTCTTTTTATCAAGCAAGGCAATTGTCATACATTTCAGTGTATTCACAAAGACCTCACGCTCAAGCGGCTGGTAAGGAGGAACCTGATCCTTGATTCCCCGAAAAATCAACTGTGGCTCTGCATTACGGTTAAAGACCAGATTATCTGGTGTAAAGCTGTAGGTGAACTTTGAGTCCGAGAGCTGATCAAACAGTTCACTAAGATTTAGCAAATGCCTTAGCTTTTCCTCAACGATCATCGTCTCTAGGGCTGACCAGTCATACATGTCATCAAGACTAGCCTCTAGAATCAGCTTGTCGGAAGCCTGCTCCAATTTGGAAGGAACAAAAAGAGAATGCTCAGAAGCTAGTAAGGCATAAGCAACCTCAGCATCTCCTTTAACATCCTCAACCAATAGCTCACGTATTATTGTTTTCATCTTTTTCTCCATGTTTATAAATTTTCCAATACTAACAGTGCACCATTTTTTAGGGTATCCATGCGACTGGTGCTTGTCATCAGCTGACCACCTTGCTCATTTCTAGCACTGGGATTTACCACCTGAAATCCCAAACCATAAGCATCTGATACGATTTGTAATAGCTCCTTAAAGGTCATTGTCCTTGGTACCCGCAAATCAAATTCCTGTGGAAAAAAATGCGAGCAATCAAGACTGATACTAATATAATTCTCCATAAAAATTAGCCCTTTCCTGATAAGTTTCCATGTCACCTGACATCACCTGCCAAGCTAGCTAAAAGCCTCTTGAGGTGATTCACATCACTAAAGTATCGTAGAACACACACTTTTCTCAGCAGGTAGGCTTTCAAGCATTTGTATTGACTGATTTGCCACCTGCTGATCAAAGCAGCTCTTCATATTTGCTACAGACCCTGAGGCCTTGCCCAATACTGTCAAAACAGCTGAGGGCCTTTTCTTATAAATGCAGCATTAGGAAGTCTCCCAAGCTAGCACTCTATTTTCAGTGAGTAGATACTCTTGACAGACGATTCTACTCGTGATGTCTTTTGTGTTTTTGCCTTGATAATCGCCCTCTAGTCAGAGAATAGCCAGTCAGTACAGCTCCCACAAGAAGTATGGCCAGCATTTGCCAAGTGATGCCGATAGTTTTTTGAGCGAGCAAAACACCATACTGGTCATCTGTTGCTGCCAGACGCTGCTCTGGGTTAAATAAGAGTGGCTGATACCTTGCAACAAGGTTGTCACTATCAATATGAGTCATAAATAGGTGATTCTTGGTCGTCTGACTAGCTTCTTTTCTATGCTGCTGTTTCTTTTTAATGCTTAAGTCTGTCTCTGATTGAAATAGGGCAAACAGATCGCCCTCTTGCTCGATGTAGCTAATGTCTTTTTTCTCACCCCCCTGATTAAGAGAGGTATCAATATGTAAGGAACCGTCATTTGCCAAAACAGCAGAGCTCAGCCCAAGGCTAAGGCCAGCCAAAACCAGCAAAGTCATTATTTTTCTCATCATAGCCTCCTCACCTATCCTTAACCTGTCGGTAATGGTAAGCATTAGCAACCGCCAAGGCTAAGGCTAGAACAACTAATATAGTCATTGGAATGGTTAGTCCTCCTTGACGATTGATAAAGGCCCTCACCATTAATTCCAAATAGGTCAAAGGAGACAGCCTAACCAGTAACTGAGGCGAACGAGCATAGTAGGCATCAAACAGCTGAGCTGCTGTGATAAGATACAACATCAGAATACCAATGCTCATTAAAAATCCCAGACTTCTTGTTTTTTCCAGCAGCAGGTTAAGCGTATAGGTCATTACCAACATCATGACCGCAAGTAATAAAGCAAAGAAAGCCAATTGCCCCAGCGAAAAATCCAATCTATAGCCCGAAATGACAGCAATCACTGGAGCGATCAATAAGACCATACCACTTAAATAAGTCATTGGTGCGACAGCATTTTTCCAAGCAAGACGCTGTGTCACTCTTAAGCTCCCCTGCAAACCTGCTCCCTGCTGGAAAAGATAGGCCACTGCCAAGCTAGTCAAGTAAGTGATCAGGATAATCAAAAGCCCTGAGCGCTCGTCCTGCCTAACTGCTTTGAGACCAGCTGCTGCTGATAACACCCTATCAATCTTAGAGGCATCTACCGGATTTGATAAATACTCATAGACTGCTGTATTTTTGGCATTTCCCTTTTTGGTATTGCTTAAAACAGCTGTAAAGGCCTTTAAAAATGCTGCATTGGAGCCATAATCCCCTGTCATGGTATCCTTTAGCTCTGTCACATGGCCCTTTAGTGCCTCTCCATTTTTTTCAAGGGTCGTTACATCATTTGATAGCTGCTTGATGGTGCCCTCAATGGTTTCAGAAACGATTTGATTGGACTTGGTATTGTCCATCAATACCCTACTAGCTGCCATTAGCTTAGAAAGGTCACTATTCATGGTCATGCTGACAGCTACCATGTCTGTGTTGTCCCATTTTTCTGTAGTAGTAAAGACCGGCTTTTCTTGAAGCGTCTTATGCACCACTCCTAATTCCTCTAGGATTTGGCTTAGACGTGTCTTCAAATCAGCTGTTGCTACACGTAAGCCCTCAATGGTCTTCGTCAGCTCCTCCACACTGACCCTACGCTTTTCAATGCTTGCAAGCTCTTCTTCTGAAATCGTTAAATCAGCCTTTAGAGCCTCCACTGTTGCTTGCTTGATCAGATTAGTCATAATGGCCTTGAGGTCATCTCCATTAGCTAAGGCTGCTACAGAGCCCTCACGTGGTGTGATAGCTGTCTCACTATAGACACCCTCTGACAAATCACGCCCAAAATAGGCTGTAGCCAGACCTGATAGCTGCAAGTAGGATTGAACATCTTGGAAAAGAGCCTTAGCATTTTCCGTAGGCGTATAGGTGGTATCTGCAATGACATCTTGTACCGTATAGGTTCGATCAATCACCTGCTGAGCTGACTCACCAGCTCTTGTAGCCTTCCTTGTCAGTCTCGTAGCTGTAGCAGAGGATTTAGACCCTCTCCTACGCTTAGACAAAGGTCCGTTAGAATCTGGTACATAGTCCTCGTCTGCGGCATCTTCATCATCTTCTGTATTTAAGGCAGTCACCTCTTCTGAAGTCAGCAGCTGTGCTGAGACAACTACCGGACTAAAAAGAGTCACATCTGAATCAGTCACTGACAGCCTATACTGAATAGTCACATCAGAGGTATCCTGATCCTCAAGGTCAATCTGATAATGCCCCTCACCAAGACTACGCAGCAAATGGCGCTCAACCTCTAGCTGATAGTGCTTTGGAACGGTAATATCAAGCTGCTTGGCTCTTCCCTTTACCCCAGATATTGTAAGACTTCTAGTCTCAGCAAGGTGTCTTTTTCTATCCTCCTTGACCTGAGCAAGATAAAGCCCTTCAAGGCTTGAGGCTCTCAGCTGAGGCAAGGGCAGCAAATACTTGTGACTATACCAACGCATAAAAGCATTGATATTTTTCAAGTGCTGCCTATCCTGCTCTGACAAAGGAAAAGCCGCAATCATCTCATCACTATACCAAAATGCCGGCCACTTCTGCTTGGTCTGCAATAGCATGCTAGCCTTCAGTGATTCCATATAGCTTCCTAAGGTTTTACCCATACCACCAGCTCCCGGATCCCTATGAGACAAGGAGGACTCAATCGCCTGCTTGATATTGGCATCATAATTAGAAAGGGTGGTGGTAATCTTGGTATTTAGCCCTCTTAGGTATTTTAGGAGGCTTGTAATGTCTTGGTTATAAGCTGTTGCCTTATCCAGAGTATCCTTCCAAATGGCTGGCTCATTCAGCTTTTCTGTCACATAAGCATTGATTTCAGTCAGCTTTGCTAATTGCTCTTCAATGGTTAGATTAGAAAAGCCCTTATCATAGGCTAGTAGCTTGTCTTCACGAGCGCTAAGAGATTGCTGCCAGCCCTCTTGCTGAGCCTTGATCTGTGCCAATTCAGACTCATAGGTCTTATCAACATCAATAATTGACTTAAAAGCATCTGTTGAACGGTTCAACTCTTTATTAAAGGTCAAATAGTTAGAAAGTAGCTCATTAGGAGCTGTCCCTAAGCCTGTAAACTGCTGAGAATGCAGAGACAAAGGATTGATTAAATGAAGCTGATAAGCTGATAACACCTTATCCTCATTTGATATAGCATCTACCATTTGAGACTGAGCACTTTGGAGATTTCCAATAATGCTTGAGAAATAAATCGTAATCAAATCCTTATTAAACAAAGACTTCAAATCAATCACAGCCTGCTCTGCCTGCTTCACTGTTAAGGATTGGTCTGAGGTAATTTGGTAATGAAAGGTTGCTGAGTTTGGATTTGTGGTTTCAAGAGCCAGAGCCTCTTCTGAAAATTTACTAGGTAACACTAGCATTAGCTGATAAACATTATTTTCCAGCCCTCGCTCTGCAATTGATCGCGAGACCAGCTCAACATCATAATCCGTATGAGAAGAAAATGACGCTAATAGAGCTGAGGCTATGTTCACCGGCTGGCCATTATAGGTCATGCCTGCATCTTCATTGACCGCTGCAATCCTTATGGTATGCTTCTTAGCTGCTTGATCTGAAGCTTCCATGCCAATAGATGAAGGTTTGACAATAGCAAAAAAAGATACTGACATTGTTAATATCAACAGTAACCCTGTTAATACCATTAGTGTTTTCTTACTCATTGCTGCTCCTTAATCGCTAAAATAAAAAAAGGCTGAGGAGCCCTCCCCAACCTTACCAGTTTCTTATGTTTAATGCAGACCAAAGTTACGAGACAACTCTTGGTCATTTTGTTGCATCGCTTGTGCAGTTTTATCAAGCTGTGTATTAATTTGCTGCATTAGCTCTGCAAAGTTTTGTACCTTTGGCTTCAACTCGTTAAATTGATTATCAAAGCCTTGGAATGCCGCACCTTCCCACTCTGTCCGAAGGGTATCTTGAAGACGTTGAAGGTTATTCAAGATAGTTGTAATATCATTTGATGCTTTACCATATTCACGCGCACGTGACTGAAGCGTTTCTGGCGATACACGAATTTGTCCTGACATAATTGTCTCCTTTAACTATTTAATAACTTAATACTAACATATTGTTACAATTTTTACAAGTTTTTGTGTATATTTTGTTTAATTTTTTTATTTTGTTATTATATTAAATGTTCTTTACTATTAATTATGGTATAAAATTTCTTTTTTGATAGCTAATCTGTATGAGAGTCTATTTAGAAGCTAGTAAGGGCTGAGAAACCAAAAACACAGCCCACAAGGCTTGGCTGATACTATAGATACACACCAATAGTCTTAGAAGCATCGTAAGAAAAAACACTTTGCAAATCAAGTAACTCTAGGATCACGCTTTTTCACTATGCTAAGAGTAGCTAGACGCCTTAAGCAGCACTAGGGTATCTTGCACTAGGTAGGCATTAGCAAAAAGCTAGTGCAAGTCACACTACTAGACAAAGAAAAAAGACCCCACTCAAGGTCATTGAGTGAGGATCTTTAAGGTAAGAACACTGCTTAAATAGCTCTTGCTATAGCGATGATAGGTACTAATCCTGATGATTAAAGGCTTCTAGATCAAAGGCTTGACCTTTTTGCTTATCCGGCAAAAGCATAGCCACAAGCAAGCCTACTAGACCTGGGACTAGCCAGCCCATAGACACTGTATGAAAGGGCAGCAAGCCTACCAGTGCTGTCAAAGCTCCCAGCTGAAATTGGCTTGCCAAGACCTCCATCAAGGAGACCAAGGCCACTAAGCCAATAGTTAATGTCATGCCCTTTTTAGAGAGAGATACTAGCTTGTTGAGCAAAATAATAACGACCATGACAATAACAATCGGATAAAGCAGGGTCAAGACCGGAACAGAAAAGGTAATGACAGCATTTAAGCCAAGATTAGCAATCAAAAAGCCAACAAAGGTAAATAATCTTGCAAAGAGCCTGTAATTCCCGAAACGAAAGCTCTTTTCAAAGAACTCTGAAACCGAGACAATCAGACCAACCGTTGTGGTAAAGCAGGTTAAAATAACCATCACACTAAGGAACAAGCGGCCAAAGGAACCAAACAATTGATAAGAGGCCTGAGACAGCACGTAAGCACCTTGGTTCACATTAGGATCAGCTAAAACATCAGCTGGAATAGGAAACCTATTGCCTAAAAAGCCAAGACCGATATAAAGAATACTAAAAGCAAGACTTGTGACGATCCCTACCACCCAGATGGTCGATAGGTATTCCTTTTTACTTTGAAAGCCGAACTGTTTAAGGGTTTCTGTTGCCACCAGACAAAAAGCGACAGCTGCCAGAGCATCTAAGGTATTGTAGCCAGCCAGAACACCGCTGCCAAAAGCCTGATCTGCATAGGCTGCGCTTGCTTGAGCAGGCTCCTGCCCTCCGTAAACAATGGCTCCTACCACCACTAGTAGTAGAATAAGCAAGGCAAAGACTGGTGTTAAAATTTTCCCAACGCTATCTAGGATACCGTTTGGCCTAATGGCAAGAAAATAGGCAGCCGCAAAAAAGCAGGCTGAAAACAAGAAAAGAGCAAGTGGGCTATGGCCGACAAGTGGGCTGACTCCAACCTCAAAGGAAACCGTTGCCGTTCTTGGAATGGCAAAAAGAGGACCAATCGTCAAATAAAGCACAACGAGAAAGGTTATCGAAAACCATGATCCAAATTTTTGAGTCATTTCCTCTCTGTAACCACCATTTGTCAGTGTACCTAGCAAAAGCGTAATCACCGCTAATCCTACGCCAGATAGGCAAAAGCCCAAAATCGCAGACCAAAATTCCTGACCTGAGCCAACAC
The DNA here is from genome assembly GCF_015689395.1 of Streptococcus equi subsp. zooepidemicus. Classification (NCBI taxonomy): domain Bacteria; kingdom Bacillati; phylum Bacillota; class Bacilli; order Lactobacillales; family Streptococcaceae; genus Streptococcus; species Streptococcus equi. Next base: position 585,817 of record NZ_CP065054.1, on the reverse strand, counting down.
CTAAGGTCGGTGGAAAAATCAAATTTCCTGCTCCAAAAAAGATACCAAATAAAAGTAAGCCCGTTAAAAATCCTTTTCTAACCATCGGCAACCACTTATGTAAGCTGAAAAGCCTACACCCTTTCTGTACAAAATACTAGCACTTCAGTTAAGCTAAGATAGACACAGCCAAACCCTTGTCTCTCACACTATGCTGTCTTAGCCTAACCAGCTATTTTTTTATTATAACAGAATATTTTAGAAATACTATAGGTTGTTTTGAATTTTCTGATTGTTTTGACAGTTACAAGAAATCCCAGTGGTTAATACGGAGACAAGCCCCAGTAATTATCGATTGAAGAGGGAGCTTTTTTCTTGATTCTCCTTAAGCAAATCAGCAAGCATTGGCTTATCCAAGCCAAATGTCCTTACAACAAGCACCGGTAGCCCACTTCATTTGACAAGGGTCTTGTCAGCAAGCATTGATCACAAATCAGGCTGAGCTGCATTAAGCTCAAGAGAGCTTGCCATCAGCCTGTTGGATCAAGCGATACTATAAGCCTATTAACAAACTGGCTAGACAGAGCATGAAGGCTGATTGGTGCTGCCTATTTTTAAGGCTAAAAAAGATCTAAAGCATGCAGGATTGGCATGCCTCGCCTGAAGCATTATCGGTAAGCGCTACAATCGTATCTTCCTCATACTGCTCGCTTCCTTCTAGAACGTCCTGTCTGACGCGGACATAATAAATGGACGCACACTTTAACTTAAAGGCGTGTATATAGGCACGATTGAGATCACGTGTTGTTGCTTGGTCTGTCATAAATAGGGTTAAGGAAATTGCCTGATCAACGTGCTTTTGAGCCGCCGCTACGATATTAATAATAGGCTCAGGCCCAACCTCATAGGCACCACGCTCATAATAAGCATAGTTATCATCGCTTATCTGATAAGCAGGCACATAAATCCTTCCTAAGTGCCCTTCCTTTCGCACCTCAACCGGTGCAACAACAGGCTGTAAGCTCGGCGTACATGAGGACAAGTAGCTGATCGAACCGGTTGGTGCAACTGCCATCAAGTGAGCATTGGCAAGGCCTGTCTCTTGAATCGTCGCAACTAATTCCTGCCAATCAGCCACACTAGGCACTCGAAACCCATAGTGCTCAAGCAAGGCTGCAACTCTGGCTGTCTTAGGCTTAGCCTCTTCAGTCAAATAACGAGCAAAATAACTGCCATCTGCATAGGTTGATTGCTCAAAGCCAGCAAATGCTCCCTTTTCCTTAGCCAATTGACTAGAAGCCTTAAAGGCATAATAGGCCATTGTGTGGAAAAAGAGATCAGTAAAATCTACTGCTTCAGCTGAATCATAAAAGATGTGATTGGTCGCCAAAAAACCATGCAGGTTCATCGCCCCAAGACCAACAGCATGATTAGCAGCATTCCCCTTTTCAACAGAAGGAGCGCAGCTGACGTCTGAGGCCCTTGACACATGGTCCAAGGCCCTAATGCTAGTTGCAATCAATTGCTCAAAGCCAGCCGCATGCTTCATGGCTTCGGCAATATTAATAGAGCCAAGGTTACAGCAAATGTCCTCGCCGATTTGCTTAAAGGTCAAATCCTCTTCAAAGGTGCTGGCTGTGCTGACCTGAGCGATTTCAGAGCAAAGGTTTGACATGACAATCCGCCCCTTTTGTGGGTGTGGATTGCGCTTATTAACCGTATCATCAAACAAGAGATAAGGGTAGCCAGATTCAAAATGAAGCTCTGCAATAAGCTGAAAGAGCTTACGGGCACTGATATAGGTCTTTTTAATGGCTGGGTTGGCCACTAGGCGGTCGTACTCCTCGGTAATGGCAATATCTGACATGTCCTTACCATAAGCTCGCTTAATGTCATAGGGAGAAAATAGTGCCATGTCCTTATTTTCCCGCGCCAGCTGAAAGGTAATATCAGGAATGACAACGCCTAACGCCAGTGACTTGATACGGATTTTTTCGTCTGCATTTTCTCTCTTCGTATCTAAAAAGGTCAGAATCTCTGGGTGGTGCACATTGAGGTAAACCGCACCTGCCCCCTGCCTTTGCCCTAGCTGATTGGCATAGGAAAAGGAATCCTCCAGCAGCTTCATCACCGGCACAATGCCTGTCGCCTGATTTTCAATGCCTTTTATGGGAGAGCCAACCTCTCTTAGGTTAGTTAAGCACAAAGCAACGCCACCACCTCTTTTTGAGAGCTGCAGGCTCGTACCAATCGCACGCGAAATAGATTCCATGTTGTCTTCAATTCGCAGCAAATAACAGGAAATGTATTCGCCACGACGCTTTTTACCTGCATTTAAAAAGGTAGGGGTTGCCGGTTGAAAGCGCCTGCTAAGTATCTGATCAATCAAATCCCGCACCAAATCAGGATCACCATTAGCCAAAAACAAGGCATTCATAACAGCACGATCCTCAAAATGCTCTAGGTATTGTGACCCATCTAGGCTTTTAAGCGCATAGGACTGGTAAAATTTCATGGCTCCCATTAAGCTCAAAAATGAGAACTTTTGCTGGTAAGCGTAGGTAAAGGCTTCAGTGATAAATTCAGCCGAATAAGCCTTTAAAATCTCTTGATCATAATAATCATGCGCCACCAAATAACGCCATTTCTCCTCCAAACTATCAAAGGATAGGCTTTGTGGGTAGACATGCTCCTCTAAATAGCGCTGAACAGCCTCCTTATCACTGTCAAAGTGATAGGTACCATCTGCTCGTTTAAAGCGTGTAAGGGCATTTAATGAGAGGTAGGACTCTTTTTGTGACATTCTTTTTTCCTTTCGTTACAATGTGTGATCGTTTTTCTATCATTAGTTATAAGGCTTCATCACCTGCTAAAATCGCCTGCACCTTGATGACATCTCTTTGTGTCCCCAGCAATTCAAATTGGTGCAAAAGCGGCACCTGCAATTTTTGGGCAATAATGGGTCCTGCAATGGCAAAGGTATCACCAAAGTTGGTATTGCCAGAGGAAATAACCCCCTTACAGTGCCTTCGATTGTTAGCCTTGTTTAGAAAATGAATCACCTGCTTGGGAACAGCTCCCTTGCTGTCTGAGCCACCAGCAGCATAGGTGGGGACAATAAGAATATAGTCCTCATTAACCAAGAGAGGCTCCCCACTAATTGGAATCCTGAGGGCCTTTGCATCTAGCTTTTGCACAAAGCGGTGAGTGTTGTTAGATCGCGATGAAAAATAAACAAGCATTATCCTTGCAGCCATCTTAAAACTCCCAATCGTCATCAGTGGTTTCCTCAGTAACTCCCATCACGTAAGAAGAGCCATTTCCTGAGAAAAAGTCATGGTTCTCATCTGCTCGCGCTGATAGCTGAGCAAATACCTCAGGAGAAATACGTGTTTCCTCCTCAGTAAAGGGAGAATCATACCCTAGATTTTGCAAAAATTTTCCAGCATTATAGACGCTAAAGCGAATCGCATCGTCAGCAAGATCAAAGCCGTCATACAATTCCCTCAGGTAAGCCTTCTCCAAATCAATCAGCTGATAAAGCAGATCAAACACAAAGGCCTTCATCTCAGCCTGCTTTTCAGGACTTAGGGCTGCCACCTTTTGTTGATACTTGTAGCCACTGTAATAATTGTGAATGACCTTATCTCTCAGGATTAGTCGGATAATATCTGAGGTATTGGGCATTTTGCCTCTAGCTGACAGGTAAAAAGGAAGGTAAAAGCCGCCATACAGCAAAAATCCTGGCATCATAGCTGCTGCGACCTTAGACTTCAGAGGGTCATCACCAGTATAATACGGAATCAACACACGCGCTCGCTCCTGTAAGCTCTCTGTTGACACCACCCAATCATGGGCCTCTTCGATCTGCTGACTGCTGCACAGGGTCGAAAAGATTGTCCCATAGGACCTAGCGTGAATAGCAACCATAAAGGCAAAATTAGTATAAATCACCTGCTCATGATCGGTCAAAGAATGTTGAATTTGTGCCACATCTCCAACTGTTGCTTGAACCGTATCTAGCAAGGTCAAGCCGGTATAGGTTCTTGTAATTAACCTTTGCCAATCCTCCCCCAAAGAACGCCAAGAATTAAGGTCATTAGAAACAGGAACCTTCTCAGGCAGCCAAAAATTTTGCGTCACTCGGTTCCAGACCTCCAGGTCCTTGTCGTCATTAAGCTGATTCCAATTGACAGAGCGCAAACTTTTTTTGGTTTGAGACAAGGCATAGTCAATGGGTGACTGTGATCGGTCGTAATAATATTGGGTCATGTTTTCTCCTTCAAGCTTGATAGTCGCAATATCAATCCTTCAGCTGCCAAGCCTTCTACAGCTTTAGGACTAGGGAAGACTGCTAAGTGCCACATTTAGGCAACACAAAAAGACTTGCTCTAAAGGGCAATCCTACAGGCTAATGATAATTTCTTGCTGAAGATCCCTAACCAGTCAGCAACTGCTTTGTAAGCAAGGCTAAGCCCGCTTTTTTCTCCGACTGAATTAAGTATACTTAATTCTTATGTTTGTTATAATAACACAATATATAGTGCTTTGCAATATTTTTTGATACAATATATAGATTAATTTATGAAAAAGAAATCATAAAAGGAGCTAGCAGCACCTTAACGAAAGCCCTGTCTGTATGCTCACCAATCCCCTCAACTAGCAGACAGCTCATATCCAGATTAAGCATCAGCAAAGCTGCTGCTTACTGTCCTTGAGTAGCGTAAAATTAGATTTTATGAATATCTCTACTGATGTTCCGAATCCCATACAACAACTCGATTTTTAAATAATTTTCTAGAAAGTTTTCAATATACTTTTCTTCAGGAAAATTATTTAAAAGTCTTTTACGAATAAACTCTGAAAAACTATCTGATGGGGCAACTCTCAGCATATCTTCCAAAATCTTATTTGCTTTACGAGTAAGTTTTACTTCTCGTCTAACATTTCTTATGTCATTTATCACGATAACTCTTCATGATTCCTAGTCGTACAATAAACAACTGTACGCCGTACACTATATGACTAGGAATTAATGAACCTAAACTTGATCTTTGGGTTGTGGTGAGCTCAGGTATTGTGGTCACAATACCTCAAAAATAATGTCATCAGCCTCTTTGAAATTGTTATTTCACTTTGACTGATAATATTAAAAGCTTGGAGACTCTATCCCTCCTAAAAATAGTTTAAACAATTATTCTTATTTTTTCTATCACAAAAAACAAACGAAAGTAGTTCTTTATATGGCTTTAAAACTTTTCTAGTGAGGTAACTGTTGTATTCATAAAAAAGACCGACAATAATAGTCGGTCAAAAAGTTGATGTGTATTTCTTGTAATCATAAAATATTTTTAGCGTGATAAATCCCAGAAATAATTCCACTATTTCAGTGTCCCTCAGAACCTAGAGTAGATAAATATTCTTCATTACTAAAAACTTAAGATAGCTTCCTGATATTAAAACGATGATCCAGTTTACTTCTCACCGATAAATTTATCAATATAGTAATTCAAGTAACTTTTTGTTCCCGTAATTAAAATAAATTTACCCTCAAGCCCATATTTCAATAATTGAGCTTCTTTTTCTTTAAGCTGTAACTTAGATTCAACTTTAAAATAATTCCCATTTTTTGTTTTAGTTGCAGCATTGTCAATACTAGATAATTTAACTATTAAATCAAGAGTTTCGCCATTATCATCTTTCGTGGAAAATCGTGCTGTATCTCCAATAGAAATACTTGATATTTCCGTCGAAGGTAAATAACCTGTGATTTTTACAACAGTTCCTTTTTTCATTTCTGGATAAACTTGAGCAAATATTGTTCCTGAAGGAACAATATTTGCACCAATAAATTCCTGATTAAGATGCAACACACCATCTTCATTGGCAACTATAGAGGTCTTAGATGATGTGTTCTTCTGAAGTTTATTTGTTCCCTCTAATTCTGTAATTTGATTCGACAAAGCAGACAACTCTTGCTCAACTTTGGTTATGCTTTGCGCTTTTAAGGAAGCCAGTTGACTCTCTAGAGTTGAAGAGTAAGATTGTTGCACTCCTGAACCAGCATGCTGAATCCGATAACCAGCTACACTACTCTCTAGTTGATTGATCTGACTATCAATTTGAGCAACAAATTGATTAATAACAGCGGTTTTATCAGTATTATCTACCAAACTCGATGTTTGAGTTAGATAACTCCTATAGATAGAATAAGCCCGATTATCAAGATCTACCACTGTTCCATTTTGAATCGCCGAGCGAACAGATTGATAATCTGAAATTTGACTTGTGAGACCTTTGATGGCATTCTCAATTTCTACTTGCTGATTGCTAGCTGCAGTATTTTGTGAAGAGACATTTTCATTTTGCTGATTTACATTGGCTGATAAGGTGTTTATCTGATTTAAGTAGTCAATAAATGTTTGATAATATCCATAATTATCTTTTTCTGGAAATTGACTGTTTCCAGCTTCAATACTTGCTTTTAATAGCTCTAACTGTTCTTTTTGGATTTGTAAATTATTTAATTGAGTTTGATAGGTCTCTTGTTGAATACCTTCTTTTCTTGAATCATATTTTATCAATAAGTCTCCAAATTTGACATATTTATTATCTTTTAGATTATTGGTTAATATTGTATTATTACTTGTAGATTGAATATTGGAAAGAATTATATTTGGTTCAACTGTTGCAGTTGAAATAATAGAAATTTCTTTCTTTGCAAATGCTAGGAAGAAAACACCAAACAAGAAAAGCAGCAAAGTAGGTAGAATGATACGACTAGAAAAGTTGTGGTAACGACGGTTATAAAATTCCGCACTTTCTAATATATTGTTATTCATTTTATCAAATCCTCCTAACTATTGACCAAGTGAGCATAAAAGCCATTCTGAGAAACAAGGTCTCTGTGTGTTCCTTGCTCTATGATCTTTCCTTTATCCAAAACGACGACATGCTCTGTACGCTCTGCAATAGTTAAACGGTGAGCAATAAATATCAAGGTTTTATCTAAAGCCATCAGGTTATCAACAATTCGCTTCTCAGTCAAAATATCCAAGTTACTTGTAGCTTCGTCTAATATCAAAACAGGAGAATCTGTCAATAATGCCCTTGCTAAGGCAATACGTTGACGTTGACCTCCAGAAATCCCTGCACCATCTGAGGTTAACTCTGTTTGATAATTCAAAGGCATACGTTCAATATCAGACTTGATTTCAGCCAATTCTACTGCCTTCATAATGTCTTCTTGAGTCGTCCCTTCACGTGCTCCAAGAAGTAAATTCTCAAGGATTGTCCCATTAAATACGTAAGGTTGTTGAGGAAGATAGTTAATGTGCTGGCGAAGAGCATGTTTGTCAATTTGATTTAGATTCACATTATTTAATGATATTTCGCCTTTGCTTGGTTCAAAGAAACTGACAATCATCTTAGCTAAAGTCGTTTTTCCAGAACCTGAAATCCCAACAAAAGCAACCTTGCTTCCTCGTTTAATATGCAAATTTATTTCTGATAAAACATCTTTTCCATATCCATATCGATAGCTAACATCATTGAATTTTATGTCACCAGAGGTCAAAGATAAGTCTTGAACATTCTTCTTTTCAGAGAACTCGGATTCAACTAGATATACCTCATTCAATCGATTATTAGCGACTTGAGCGGTTTGAAGTTTCGTTTGAAGATTGATAATATTCTCCAGAGGATTTGTAAAGTAGATTAGGAGAGAGTTATAGGTAATCAGTTGACCTAAACTCATTTTTCCGTCCATAACCAGATTGGCTCCTATCCAGAGTATGCTCACGTTTAGGATAAGCTGAGCTACTTTTTTCAATGCTCGTTGTTGGCTTTCTGCCCTACTATAGTTGAAAGATTTCTTAAGATAAGCTACAAATTCTTTATCTATTTTTTGGTATCTTATCTTTTCGCTAGTTAATGATTTAATAGTCTCAATACCGTTTATATCTTCAATAATAGAAGATGACATGATTGAATTTGCTTCCATTGTCTCTTGATTCATCCGTTCAAATGGCTTCATGAAGGCAAAGATAATCACTGCATAGATAGGCAGAGCAAGCAAACTGATAACAAATAGATTTACATTCTGCGAAAAAAGAACAAGAGATATAATTACAATGACAGAAACATCAAGGAAAATAGATAAAATTGTACTTGCTAAAGCATCAATGATTGAATTAGCATCATTAAAACGAGAAACAATTTCCCCGGTCCTTCTCGTCGCGAAAAAAGACATAGGAAGGTTGAAAATATGTTTGATATAAGAAAGAATTACATCAATAGATAAACGTTGCCCTAATATCAGCAATAAATACTCTTGCGCATATGAGATCACTTGTTGAAGGGCATAGACAATAACCAAACCTACGGAAATAATACCTAGTGTATTCTTCATCACACTAGGAACATAGGTATCAATGATTGATTGAAGATAATACGAACCAATAATATTGATAATCGTTACCAAAAGCGTTGCCACAACGATATTAGTAATCAATCCTTTTTGCTTTGCTAGGAGAGGCACAAAATCTAGCAGACTATTTTTCTTTTCCTTGTGAGGTTTGTATTCAGGAGTAGGAGCGATAAAAATTGTCACACCTGTCCACTCTGAAGCAAATCGCTGACGAGAAAGACAAGTCAACTTTACAGTTGGATCTGGATCTGCAATATGAATATATTTTTTATCTTGTCCTGTTACCACATAATAATGAAGGAACTTACCTTTTTTTAGAACATGGGCAATAAAAGGATAAGATAATCCTTCCACATCAAATAAACTCATGTCAGCCCTAATAGCTCTCGTTTCAAACCCAAGCGCCTCAGAAACTTTGACTAAACCAAAAGCTGTAGTCCCTTCCTGCGTTGTCTTTGCAGCTTCACGTAACGTTGCTAGCGAATAATACGATCCATAATAACCGTAAATCATGGCCAGAGAAGCTACGCCACAATCGCGAGTATCAACCTGAGCACGGTAGTGTTTTCTTCTAAATTTCATAGAATCTCCTAAATTGTTATATTTTATTTTCTATTATAATTTTATATATTTAGAAAATCGCCAAAATAATTCTAGACAAAATTAGTTTCAGCTCAAATAAGAAGAGCTTGGGGTGGCTTGTCCCAAGCTCTTCTTATTTGAGCATTAGATTTTGCTCCTAACTTTTGAAATATAGTACGTTTATAGACTCTAAACACGATAGTTGCAATTGTTTCGTACTTAGAAATTATTTTTTCTTCCCTTCAGTGTATCCAACAAAAGCTCCTGCTCCAAAAAGGGCAATCGCACCACCCGCTACCCATTTTGTGACATAAATAACTGCAGCAGTCTCCAATACCGCACCTCCAGTCATTTCCTTCAACTCTTGTTCTGATAAATTTACAAAATTTTCCATACTTTTTCTCCCTTTTATTATGTTAAAACCATTTTGCTAATGCATGTCCAAATTCTTTACCTATTTCAAAAATGGCATTTATAATACTTGGAGCAAAATACCATAGTAACAAGATAACTACAATTAAAATAATTAAATGATATAACGTTAAATTTTTTAGTTGCTCCATAATTTTCTACCCTTTAAATCCACTTTGCCAATGCACGGCCAAATTCTTTACCAGCGTTAAAAATAGCTTTGATAGGAGCTGCAATATCAAAGCCACCTCCAGTCATTTCCATCATTTCTGCTTCAGATAATGATACAAAATTCATGTTGTCTAGTGTTTCAAATCTAGTCATATTATTTTTCTCCTTATATTTAAATTTTATCTGTGTGTTACAGTATCTCTATTATCTATTTGAGACTCGAATATCTTTTATAGCTTCCTCCTTTTATTTTTAGTTTAATATGCTATTCAAAGAAACCAGCTACCCATTTAACTACCTTCATAGGTAAAACAACTGGTACCGGTACTGTCACAATTGGAGACCAAGCACCTCCTCCATTGGTGTTTTGTAATTCAGATTGACTTAAATTTTTAAATTGTTCCATCTATTCTCCTTCTTCAATTTCTATACGTGAAACTTCTATATGTCGGATTACTCCACCTGTATATTTGATTACCTCTTCTGCTCTAAGAGTTAAATATATAATCTTGAACAGTTCATGATTGATAGCAACCCTACATAACCTATCAAAGTCAGAGTTATTTTTTATGGTAATCTCTTTATGCTCGATAAAAATTTTTTTGATTTGATAACAAATAGATGATTGTATCATCCTGCAATCCAAATCAAAGCTGTAAGTATAATTGCTAGAATCATACCTTTGCTCCTTTCTTTTTAATTTGTCTCGTTTTTTATAATCTTATTATATTCAAAACATAAAAAAAGCAACATGACTTCTAAGTCAGGTTGCCTAAGTCCTCTAGTTTTTCTTTTTCTAGATTACTTACTAATACTGAATCATTAAGCATTCTTGCGAACATAATCGACTTATCGTATAACTCTATCGTCTTTTCAACATCTTTCCGCACTTGTAAATAATACTTTGCTTCAAAAGCATAGATAGCCGGCTTATGCTGAAAATTATTCGTTGTTTCCATAATTTCTCTAAAGACTTTCGTATACAAAAGATACTTCTCTGGTTCGACTTGTATCAGTATAGAAAGCAATATTTTTTCTAATACATATATGCGCTCAAAATCACTATAGTCAATGTACGACAGAACTTTTTGTGATAAATCATCAAAATAAGTTTTATCCTCCAAACCAACCGCACAACAAAAGAGATATAAGTCAATAATCAAAAGGTCATTATAGCTATGATACTTCTTTTTTAGAATCTGATGAAAATATTCCTCAAGTAAACTGATTCCAAACTCAGAATTTCTACTCGAAAAAACATCTAATCTAACTTGTAAAACCTCTACTAATAGCTGTTCCTCTTCTGGTAAATTATCATAAAACTCTTCATAAATTTCATTGAACATTGACTCATGGTGACGAATTCTCTCTTTATCGCCATAAGTATGAGATTTTATGAGTTTATTTTTCAATTCCAAATAGCGTTTAGGAATCTCTATTTTTTCATCAATTAAGTCCTGAACTGGAATACCAAGCTTCTCTGACAGAAAGATTATCTTAGGTAATGTAATCATAGCTTGTCCATTCTCAATACGCGCCAACTGTCGTATTGTCAATTCAGATTCATCATCACAAATATCTATCTGAGTGAATCCTTTATCTAAGCGTGCTGTACGAATCCTTTTGCCAATCTCAATCTTAATATCTCCCACTAAAATAAATTCTCCTATACTTTCATATATTCTAAATTATAACAAAATTTTTTATTTTTAAAAAATAATGAAATGATATAGTAATTACCTACTTTCACTACTCTCTTCATAGGTCTTCTGGGTGAAATTGGAAGCCACAAATAATGAATCCGACATACGGATTTGAGACTTAGATGCCATCTCCCTTAGCATCTTCCTCTCAGAAGGTAATAAAGTAAATAAAATCAAGGCGACACCTCAAATAACTCTAATAGCTTTGTTGAGCATCTTTCAAAATAAACTAGCCAATCTGATTCATTGTTCGTTCACACGTTAACACTAGCATCGTCATACAAGGCTGTGGCGCAGTAGCAGTTTAAAGAGATATCAGTCAAAAACGTCACTTGATTCACATATCCATTTCTTTCTTTTTAATCATTATATACCATTTTTGAAAGAGCACTTCTGTCTAAAGCATTGTTGTTTATTTCGTTTTTAAGACACCAAAAATCCCGTATGCTCCTGCTAATCAATCTATTAGCAAGACCCATACGGGATATTGTCATCTAAAAGCCCAATCAGCCAATAATCGCACCATTTGGCACACTCGGGTCAACCGTCAGCACTGTCAGCTTGCCATCATGCTCTGCTGACAAAAGCATGCCCTGACTGATATATTTTTTCATCATTTTTCGCGGCTTGAGGTTGGCAACAATTTGCACCTTCTTGCCGACGAGCTCTTGTTCATTTGGGTAATAGGCTGCAATACCTGACAGGATTTGACGGTCTTCGCCATCACCAGCATCTAATCTAAAGCGCAGCAGTTTTTCAGAGCCTTCAACTCGTGATACCTCTTTTACCTCTGCTACACGAAGCTCTATAGCATCGAAGGCCTCAAAAGTAATCGTATCCTTTTCAGACTTAAGGGCTACCTTTTCAGGATCCCAGTCTGCTTCTTGCGGCTTAGCTGTACTCATTTTCATTTGCTCTTTGATATAGTTAATCTCTGCTTCCATATCAAGACGAGGAAAGATCGGCTCTCCTTTGGCAACAACCGTCACACCTGTCGGAAGATCTGCTAAATCAAGCTCTTCCAGATGATATTTGGCACCGAGACCTAGCTGCTCCATCATAGCAGCTGAGGTTGTCATCATAAATGGCTGAATCAAATGAGCCACCACGCGCAGACTTGCAGCTAAATGTGCCATCACACTGGCTAGCTGCTCCTTACTATCAGCTGCTTTGGCAAGCACCCAAGGAGCTGTCTCGTCAATGTATTTGTTCGTGCGTGAAATAATCGTCCATACGGCCTCTAAGGCACGTGGGTAATCAACAGCCTCCATTTGCTTGTGGTATTCGGAAATATGATCAGCCACAACCTGCTCCAGATCCGCATCAAAGGCTGTAACGTTTTTGACATAAGCAGGAACCCTGCCGTCAAAGTATTTATTAATCATGGCAACTGTGCGGTTCAAAAGGTTACCAAGGTCATTAGCCAGCTCATAATTAATCCGACCAACATAATCCTCTGGGGTAAAGGTGCCATCAGAGCCAACCGGCAAGGAACGCATGAGGTAATAACGCAGAGGATCAAGACCAAAACGCTCAACCAGCATTTCAGGGTAAATCACATTTCCCTTTGATTTAGACATTTTACCATCCTTCATGACAAACCAGCCATGAGCAATCAAACGCTCTGGCATTGGTAAATCAAGCATCATCAACAAAATTGGCCAATAAATGCTGTGGAAACGCAAAATATCCTTACCAACCATATGGAAAACCCTACCACTCCAGAACTTATCGAAGTTAGCATGATCCTTCTGACCGTAGCCTAGTGCTGTTGCATAGTTTAAGAGAGCATCGATCCAGACATAAACAACGTGTTTAGGATCTGATGGTACAGGAACTCCCCAGGTAAAGGTTGTTCGACTCACCGCTAGATCCTCCAGACCTGGCTCAATGAAGTTTTTAAGCATTTCATTCATGCGACCGTCCGGCTGAATAAAATCAGGCTGAGCCTTAAAGAAGGCAACCAATCTATCCGCATACTTGCTCAGGCGTAAAAAATAAGATTCTTCAGAGACCCATTCGACCTCATGCCCTGATGGTGCCACACCACCAATGACCTTGCCAGCTTCATCGCGATAAACCTCAGCTAACTGACTTTCTGTAAAAAATTCCTCATCTGAAACAGAATACCAGCCTGAATAGGTCCCTAAATAAATATCATCCTGCGCCAGCAACCTCTCAAATACAGCAGCAACCACCTCCTCATGATAGTCGTCAGTGGTGCGGATAAACTTATCATAAGAGATATCAAGGAGCTTCCATAGTGCCTTGACTTCCTCAGCCATGCCATCAACATAAGCTTGAGGGGATAAGCCGGCTTCTTGTGCCTTATCCTGAATCTTTTGACCATGCTCATCAAGACCAGTCAAATAAAAAACATCATAACCCATCATACGCTTATAGCGAGCAAGAACATCACAGGCAATCGTAGTATAGGCGGAGCCAATATGAAGCTTACCTGACGGGTAGTAAATAGGAGTTGTAATATAAAATGGTTTTTTCTTAGTCATCTTACGTCCTTTCAAGGCTAATGAAACCTTTCTAATTCAGGGATCAGGGCAATACCCATTCCCAAGCTGAGTCCTGTCAGCTATCAACTGACATTATACCACAATTTTAGCATAAAAAATGATCACTTACCCTATTAACCGCTGCCTCCCCTTGATAGTCAATAGTAAAAAACAAACAGTCACCAAAAACTATAAGAGGAGGATATCAATTAGTGAGCTTCAATCATTTTTCAATGATACCTGATGATGATAAAATTCCTGTGCTAAGAGGTAGTTCACGTAGCACAATGGAATCAGCATGGGAGATAAGGCATACTCACCATAGGATAGTGATAAGAGAGTAGAACAGACCACTCCAAGGGCAAAGGAGAGGATAATAATCAAGGTATTGCGACCAATATGGACTAGCTCTTTGTTGTTCTCATATAGTCCCTTTGTCAATAGGTAGGCAGCATTTTTAATATTGCCAGTCATCATCACATTTGCATAGCTTGCACCACGCAAGGTTTTAAAGGTATCCACCTGAATTGACGCAAAAAAAGCTAGAGCTGAAACTGTAAAAAATGACGACAATAAGGGGGTTAGGATTGCTGTCACAAGAGCAATCAGGGTCAAGATAAAGCTAGACAAAAGATACCAATGCAAACCATGCTTATTGGCCCAGCGATGCATAAAGTAGGTAAAGGCCTGTCCAATCATAAAAACAATGATAGGCAGTAAAAATTGCATAGCTTGGTCAAACTGGCGCTCAGAAAGACGAATCGCAAAGGATAAGAGATTACCTGTCTGAACCCCTGCAAAGCGCCTGCCTTGCGTCATGTAGGTAAAGGCATTGACATAACCACTGATAAAGCAAAGCATCATGGCGCACCTTAAGCCCTCATATACCTGATACGTTTTTCGTTTCCTCTTTGACATACTTGCCTTCCTTAATGTGATTCCAAAAGAAAAATACTGACAAACAGTATTTGATGTGATTATTAGGAGGATAAGCTAAGCTCAATTGCCCTTGATCACAGATAGTCACCAAAGCAAGTTCTGCAGCTAGACTCGGTAAGTCCCCCAAATACAGCTTTAGTATAGCATAGGCAGTCTCTTTTATCAAGATGCTTTGCAGGATCAACTAACACCATAAGACTAACCATTAGCCAAAAAGTACTCACCCTCTATGAGGACAAGCAGGTAAACCTGATAAAAAAACTAAAAAGCCACCATTTCTGATGACTTCTTAGTCGGCCTCTTCAACAACTTGTAGCTTACACAAGCTATAACGCTAAGGACAGCCTTTCATTGGAGCACAACATTAGTCTTCCTTGCGTTTTGTTGACACAACAACCACACCTGCACTTGCCATAACTGCAAGAGCTGCCGCTGTGAAGAATGGATGTGTTGCTTCACCTGTTGATGGAAGCTTCTTAGCTTCTTGCTTAGGTGCTGGTTTCTTCTCTTCCTTCTTAGCTTCAGGTTTTGGAGCTGGTTTAGGTTGAGGTTTTGGCTCTGGCTTAGGCTCAGGTTTTGGCTCTGGCTTAGGCTCAGGTTTTGGTTCTGGCTTAGGCTCAGGTTTTGGCTCTGGCTTAGGCTCAGGTTTTGGTTCTGGCTTAGGCTCAGGTTTTGGCTCTGGCTTAGGCTCAGGTTTTGGCTCTGGCTTAGGCTCAGGTTTTGGTTCTGGCTTAGGCTCAGGTTTTGGTTCTGGCTTAGGCTCAGGTTTAACCTCTTCGTACACATAAACCACACGAAGATCGCCTTCTAGAGTTGTACCAGTTTCACTAGGTGAGCCCTCTTGAAGCTTCTTGAACTTGTAGACCTTACCATCTTTTTCAATCTTATCAAGACGAAGTGAGGTAGTATCGTACGCTTCACCCGGCAAGCCTTGTGATACCGCAACAGTTTCCCCTAAAACATTACCCTCTGTATCCACATATGACACAAGAACGTTAGCATTAAACGGAACAAATTCCCAATCACCAATTAAGGTAATATCGCCATCACCTGGTGCAGTGTAGCCTTCTGTAAGCTTAGTTTCGCCATCATTTGTGTAGCGTGACCAGCCAGTAAATCTCCATTCACCAGTTGCAGTTCTGACATTACCATAGGTTGGTAATGGAACCTTTTCGCCCTTCTTAACCACTACAGAGTCTGGCATTTTAGCAGCATCAAGAAGCTCCTGTGGTAAGGTAATGCCTTGCTTGTTACCGAAAATGTAGATAACTGTACTCTTTTCTTTACGAAGAGCTTCGTTAGCTGCTTCTTCCCAACGTCTGGCTGCTTCTTCTTCGGCACGTCTTTGTCTCTCTGCTTCTGCTTGAGCTTCTGCCTTTGCTGTAGCAGAAGCAAGTAAAGCTGAAAATTCTTCAGGCTGAACTTTATCTTTCATTTCCTTTTTAAGAGCTTCCAGATCTACCATTCCAGGATATTGAGCCGATAAAGCACTCAGTTTAGCTTCTGCATCTTTTTTTAGTGCAGCAGTAGTAGCCCTTGTCGTCGCAGCCGATACAGAAGCTGTACCAACTAACAAGGCTGCAGATACTGAAGCTAGTCCGAAAGCCGACTTACGAAGATAGTACTTCATTTCTTTTTTTGCCATTTTTATTCCCCTTTAAATATAATGGACATAATGTCTCCTAATTATCAATGACAGATAATTATACTTTTATTATAAAAGGTATTTTCTGTTTAGTCAAGATTAAACTGTTTCTTGTACATTTCTGTTATTTTACAGTTATATGTCACATCCGACTTGGTTTAATTTTTCTGAAAAACCTATAGGTAAGGCGTTTCAAGCACTCTTTGATGACAATATAATATCACAAAACATTAATCATATGATAATTATCATTTTTAATTATTAGAATTTTTAATCAAAACTATCCTACAATCAGCTGTTTAGCCATTTTAAAAGGCAAACAAAAACCATGCCACATTGCAATGACATGGTTTTCTTCAAGAAAGGAGCGAGCTTTGGTTTGGTACTTTCTACAACTGATCTCCAATAGCAGCTGCTCCTCGTTAGTCCCTGAGCCACAGGTGACTGAGCTTTCCTGCGGCTACTCTGATAGTACCAGCTACTCTTACAACTGCATAAAGCAGTGGCTGCCAGCCAAGCTAAAGCTAAACAATATTACTCTGTTATAGCTTGGTCTGCTGACGAGCTCTCAATGGTCATGTGATTGAGGTAGTTGTCATCAGCCAGCTGAGCCTTAAACTGGTCTCCGACCTTTAGGAAAGGCAGACGGTCACTAGTTTCACTGCTTGCCTTGATTTTATAAATCTGACCCTTGGAGGAAATGTAATAAACCGTTGTTCCTGAGATAATCTGGCTGGCCAATTGCTCCACCTGCCCAGTAATCATCTTGACCTTCTGATCATTGGTGTCTGACACTGACAGCGAGCTTGTGTCCTTATCTGTGAATTGTGAGATTAGGGTCTGAATGTCATTATTCACTGTTACCTGCTGATAATCCTCTGCATCAACCAAGGCATAGGATTTTATCAGACCAGCCCCGTCCTTCAATGAGATAAGGTAATAAGCCTTGTCATTTAACTTGACTAGGGTTGGTGCAGTTGCAGTGTATTTTTTCTCCTGAACCTCACCCTCGGCTGATTTCATGGCAGAGGCCTCTGTTGCAGAAGGCAGCTTATAGTTAGTGATCTCTCTTGTACGCATGTTAACCAAAATAAAGCCTAGGTTTGACGAATCAGCTGTTGCTGAGGTGATTCCTGTATAGAGATAAATGTCTGAGCCGATGGTAATGTAGTTATAACTGTCTGTTGTTTGCTTGACATCTGTCTGGCTAAAGACAGTGTTCCAATAGCCCTTTTGATAGGTGTAATAGTCATTAACCCTTTCTAAGACATTATCAGCAGAATAGACACGATCAACCCATTTTGGAACGTCCTTTAGCTCATAGTATTTAGACTTGCCGCTAACCGCATCTAGCAGGATAACACCTGTCGGCTCCTGAGAGGACAGGCCAAATTTCGGAGCGTAGGTTGTTGCGACATAGTAAGGGTTACCGTCGTCATCAACTTCAAATGACGGGTCTGAAAAAATGGTCATCGGGTATTGGAAGCGCAAATGCCTCATTGTATCTCTAAACATAAATTCAGAATGAGAATACTTCATAGGCTGCTTTAACTTGACTAGCTCTGCCTTACCAGTTGTCTGATTGACCTTGACATAATAGCCAATACCGTCCTTACGATTGGTTAGCCATTTCCAGAAGGATTTGTACTCTAAGGGAGAGACACGATAAGGGAGCTTGCCGATCGTAATCTGACGGTATTCATCAGAAATACCAAACTGTGATACCTTATCAATGGTCCCAAGATAGGTATCTCCAATCTTCTCAGCCGAATCTCGGTCCAAAAGCGCCAAGGCTGACAGATCCGTATCCGGAAAATCCTTGTTAAAATCAGCGTCCTTTACCTTAATCACATGAGCATAGGACTTAGCACGAAACATTCTAGTGTTAACAGCTAGCAGCAAGGACAAGCCAGCAATGATAACAGCAAGGGCAAGACCAAGCCACTTTATGCCACCGGTTAATTGCTTGAGTGAAAGACCTGAGGTCACGTCCTTGCGGCCAGACTTTTGCGTGAAAAAGCTGGTCACTGTTTTTTTCAACCCAAACAAGGACAGGATAAAAAGACTCACCATCGCCAAGATAAGCGCAAGAATCACGAAAAACCAAAATTCTAAGCTCATCACGTTCATTGGCGGCAAATAAATCCAGTAAAAGCCAGCCAGGATCAAGCTGTCTAAGCCAATCAGCACCAAAGAAGCAACTTTTTTTGTCATACTAATCTCCTCGTCACACCCTAAGGCTATCAGGGGTATTCAATATCTTCTCACCGCTATTGTACCACATTTCCCCTCAAAATATGACATCTCAGCCAGACATTTTTATCAGCTCTTAGAGCACCTCAGCTAGAGTGATCAATACAGCTGACAGGCTACGCTCATAGAGCTTGCTTAGTACTTCTTTTGACGCTGGCAAGAGCCTGCTGCTCCAAGACTGAGCAAGCCTAGCAGGACTAGATTGACCGCTGCTTGCTCACCCGTTGATGGTAGGACTTGGGCTTTTTTAACTGCTTGTGCTGTTAGGGCAGAGCTAGTGATTGATGAGCCGGTATAATGAGTCAAGCCTCCAGCCTGATGTTCTAGCTGAGGCTGCTTAGCTTTGATAACCTCAAAGGTAAGCTCAATCACGCCATTATGTGATACCTCTAGACCTCCTTGACCGATTAGCTGATAGCCCTCCGGTAGCTCAACGAGGACCTCATAGCTTCCTTGTCGCAGTGTTTTACCATAGGCACTTGGAACATAGAGAGACGGAGCTAGAGAAATCAACTGACCATTTGCTGCTTTCAGGCTGACCCTGCTGCCTTCTGGCAAGACTTGGTTAAACAAGAGCCAAACAGAAGCCACAATAGGCCTTGTCATCTCAAAGGCAACTGAAGCAAGCCTTGTATCCGCATCTAGACTAAAGCTAACCAAGTTGTCAGACCTTAGCTCAAACAGATGATTGTCATAAGCCAAGAGCTCAACGGTGTAGCGTCCAAATGGCAATATCAAGCTATTAGCTGAGCTATTGAAATAATCCAGCTGCTCGATTGGCTTGCCCTGCTCATCACGAATAAGATAAGTAAAGGCTGGCTCTTTTTTGTTCTCAAGCACATCAAGTGCCAAGGCAACGGACACTACTCCCTTGTCTGGTCCTACAGCTCGCAAAGCAGCTAAGCTCATATAAGCAATCTGACCTGCCTCGTCTTCCACTAGATAATAATAATCTGCTTCTGCAACGCCTTCAACCTTAGGAATGGTGTAGGTGCCGTCTGCATTTTGAGCAATCATCACCTTATTATCCTTGAATCTGATCAGCTGATCTTCGACAGTTAGATCAAACTTGCGTCCATCTTTCTTGACAAGGTAGAAGACCTCTTCTCTAACAATACCTATTGGACTTTGTCCCTTGCTTGGTCCCGGACGAAAGACCTCAGTAGCACCATCAGCTTGGAAGCTGGCTGGCGTAATGACTGGCTTTTGATGGCTGACTGTCACCCCATAGGTCTCTGCTTGAGGCATACCATTAGCGTCTAGATAAGAAACAACATAGCGATAATGTCCTGCCATCACCCTAGCTCCTGAGGCTCTTGTGCCATACCAAGCGGTGCTGTCAACATTAGCCACGCTTGCACCTGGTTGGCTAGACCAGATTGGGCTTGTCATAGCTGTATCCTCCTGGGCAAAGACCGTTACCTTTAGATCTTGATACACTTGATGTGGCAAGCCCTTGAATGCCACAAAATCCTTGTTTCCATCATCATTCGGCGAGATGACAGCGGTTTGACCTAAATTAGCCAAACGACTCTGTGGTCTATTGCGGCTAATAATGAGAAGCTCTGCTTCATTTGTCACCAGTCCTGTATCTGCAGCAGTCATATTGAGGTTATCACTGTAGCCCAGCTGATGCTGAGCATTAATATCAGTTAGGGGCAATGCCAACTCAGCCTGACTGATTTTTTCTGGCAAGTGATTTCCCAGCTTAGCAATGGCAACATTGCCTGCAAAATCCTCGACCATGTAATAAAAATCACCAAGCGCCACCTGATCAACTGGCAGGACAAAAGAGCCATCTGCTAAGCGCTCAACAAACTGCTTATTGTCTGATACGGTCACATACTTTAAGCCATCATTAATGGTAATCGTATAAGGCTTGTCATCCTTTGTTTCCAAGTAAAAAACACTATCTCGAAGAATACCGGCCTGACCGCGATCAAGCCACTGGGACGGTCTGAAGCGATGGGTCACAGGGTTATAGCTTGCTGTTCCTAGTTCCGGCTTTTGACGGTCCACAATCACCTCAAAGACCATTTCTTGACGTTTCGCTCCTACCACATCTGGATAATAAGAAACCACATAATGGTATTTGCCATCTGGTAGGTCAGCTCCGGTCAGCGATTTACCACTAAAGCCTGTTTCTAACAGCGTTGTTGACTTGGCAAAGCGAATATCACTGTTAAAGTTTTTATCCCCCTGAAGGGCTGATGGGCTCGTCCAGAGCAACTCCTTACGGTCTGTATCTGTTGCCTTATAGACACTGGCGTGCAGGCCTTGGTATTTACGTAAGAACACCCCCTTGAAGGCAGCAAAGTCTTGATTGTTGTCGCCATTTGGAGAGATAGCCAACACAGGATAGCCAGCTGCATTTCGCTCCAACACAAATTTACCGTCTTTATTGCGAAAGGTTCCTAGTGTGTGCAAGCCATTGTCAGCAATAGTAGTCATAGAGACATTGGTATCTGTACCAACAGTCACCAGCCCGGTAAAATGATTGCCAACATAAATCTCGTCCCTTAGCCCTGAGCTGTCAAAATAAAAGCCAGTTTTTCCTTGAGCCTTTAGCTCATAAATAGAGGCTTCAACAACAGGTAGGTTTTCAAAGGCTCCCTTAAAGCCAACAAATGGAATGTTGATGTTATCCTTATGCTCGTCCTTACTATCCACAAAGCGAACAAAGCCCTCAAGGTAATAGCCATTTGGCATTTGCTTAGAGAGTTCCTCTGTAAAGCTTGAGGCATCTAGGGTAATGGTAATGGTCTTGTGTCCTTGAGCAGGTACGTCAACCTGTTCTCCCTGATAGGTTTTCAGAGATCTTGAACGTAAGGCAAAACGTCCTTCCTTAGTATCCACCTGATCAGTCAACAATTCTGTCTGGTAGCGCAGCGACTTAGCCTGATTAGACAAGTTATGAATTGTCACCTCAAAGCTTATTTGATCAGTCACATTTCCAAGAGAAATACTGCCATAGTTGTCTTTACCTGTCAGGTACAGACCACTGGTTACCGCGGCCTCTATATTCAAGAGCCCTGCTCCCTGCTGGCGTGGTGACGTGGTGGTATTGGTCTTAGGGTTGACGTGAACTTGAGCATTACTCATCAGTATATTTTTGACCAGATCTGCTAGCTTATCCTTGGCAAGCTGTGGTTGAAGCGCTTCTAGATATTGCTTGACCAAAAGGCTTGCCCCTGCAATGTGTGGGGTTGCCATACTAGTTCCTGACTGGCTACCATAGTGATCATCGTTGAAGGTCGAGTAAATATCTCCACCTGGAGCAGTGATGTCAGGCTTCAAATAGCCATCTGAGGTCAAGCCCCAGTTAGAGAAATAGTTCATCTCATTTCCCTTTTGGCTAATGGCCTTAGAGACCTCAGCATCAAAGGTCAGAGTGCCTGTTCCATCGCCATTTAAAGCAGCCATTGCCATGCCAAATTCATAAGAGATAAAGGCAGATGGCAGCACCATTCCCTTTGAACTCAGACGCATGGTTCGGTTAGCCTTGCCTGGCTCATTGTTAAAGATCAAGACCCCGACTGCACCATACTGCTTGGCCTCTGCTATAATATCGTCGTATTTCCGATTAGGATCACGCTGCACCAAGACAATCTTGCCACTCACTTCGCGTTCTTGGTAGCCTTCTTTTGTCAAAGCTTTGACATAAACAAATGAGTATGGCACATCAAAGCCAAGACTAGTCTTAATGTCCTTGAAATCAACAGATTCCAAATAGATAGCCTTTCCATGATTTAAGTCAGCTCTATCTTTCAAGCCCTCCACCGTCATCAGACGCTCTATAATCACTTTGTTATTAATAGACGCAACTGAGGTAGGAGTCCGACCTGCTGATGGAGCCCCCACTAAGCCATAATCAGGATTTGTCACCAACGGGTCTGCATGATCTGACCCAAAGGCACGCTCATTACCTGCAGCAACGACCACAGAGACACCAGCCTGCCTTGCCTTTTCGATAGCTGCCATCAGGGCACGATTCCCATTCAATTGAGACCCATTGGCCGAGCCCAGACTTAAATTAATCACATCAGCACCCAGTGCCACAGCATCTTCAATGGCTTTGATAAACAAGGGATCTCCAGTTCCCATCAAATCATGGGTAAAAACCCGCATAAACATGACCTGAGCCTCCGGAGCAATGCCTAAAAAGCGTTCTCCTGCTGCGGCAGCCTTTAGGCCATTTCCAGCTGCAATGCCTGTCACATGCATGCCATGCGATTCATATTTGCTGTCATCATCTGTATCTTGCCAGTCAATGATAGTTCCTCCTGATGTGTCATCAAGCTTGATAACCGTTTCCTGAGGTGCCTCTATTGACTGCGGACGGTTCCTCCTAATATCAATCTGCTGCACAATCACATCAAAATCCAAATCGCCAAGGCCCTCAAACGGATCGTCCTTTATCTCCTTTACCTTATCATTGTTTTCCACATAGTTGTGGGCAAAGACTACCTTATCGCTTAGCCAGACACCGTACTGAATGCCTGCTGCTTTTTTGCGCTGGTCAATATCTGCCTTTGATGTAAACTTAGCAGCTGCTGGGTTTGTAATGCGCATGGCATGGTGACTAGCGTCAATACCAGTATCAATAACAGCAATAACCTTACCTTGACCCTTATAGCCTCTATTCCAAGCTCCTTCTGTTTTTATCCAGCGGTGAGTATCCATATTTACTGGAGGTAGCTCGCGCGATTCTTCTTGCTGCTTGACTGACTGATTAGTTTGCGTTAGCGCTTCCATTTCGGAAGGAACTAATCCAGGCTCCGTTGCTTCCTCTGTCTTTTCCTCTGCTTTACTTGACTGGCTGTCGATGTCCTGAGCATTAACAGCAGCTCCCTCACTAGCCTGAGAGACAGATAGCACCTCCCTTGATTCTTGATGTTGTCCTGCTGACACGTGAGCTGAGCTAACTCCCTGCTCCTCAGCCGCAACTGATCCTATTCCTGTCAGAAAAAGGATTCCAATCAACACAGAAACCATTCCTGATTTATATTTCCTCAGTGAGAAGCGTTCTTTTTTCTCCACTTGATGTCCTCCTAGATTTATTAAAAAAGGTTATTTTAAACAAATGATTCATTTATGTTTTAATCAATAATGTCTAAGCTATTTAACCATTTTTTAATCGCAAAAGCAATAAGACTAGAAGCTCTCAGTTTATGTCATTTTTTAATCATTCAACTCACTGAAATGAAGCCTCTCAGAACCTGTCTCATCAACAGATAAGGCTAAACTCAGCCGCTAGACTTCAAAAATGTCACACCATTTTTAGACATTACCTGTCCTCATACCTATAACAGAACCAAGCTTCCACAGTCGCCTTGGCCTTATTTTTTTGTTACAATATAGGTTAAGATTATCATTTAGAAAGCGAAGAAAAATGAAACTCATCTCATGGAACATTGATTCTTTAAATGCTGCCCTCACTGGTGAATCTCCTAGAGCCCTCTTATCACGCGCTGTGCTTGATACTCTCGTGGCACAAGACGCTGATATTATCGCGATTCAAGAGACAAAGCTATCTGCCAAAGGCCCTACCAAGAAGCACCTTGAGAGCTTGCTTGGCTATTTTCCTAATCATCTCAATGTTTGGCGTTCATCTGTTGAGCCGGCCAGAAAAGGCTATGCCGGAACCATGTTTCTCTATAAAAAAGAGCTCAATCCCATTGTCACATTCCCAGATATCGGAGCTCCTACCACTATGGACGCTGAAGGGCGCATTATCACCCTAGAATTTGACGATTTCTTTGTCACACAGGTCTACACTCCAAATGCTGGTGATGGGCTTAGACGCTTGGAAGAGCGCCAACTCTGGGATCAAAAATATGCCGACTACCTAGCCCAGCTCGATGCCCAAAAGCCTGTTTTGGCTACTGGTGATTACAACGTTGCCCACAAGGAGATCGACCTGGCTAACCCAGCTAGCAACCACCGCTCTCCGGGCTTTACAGATGAGGAACGGCTTGGCTTTACTAACCTGCTTAACCGAGGGTTTACGGATACCTTTCGCTTTATTCATGGCGATATTCCAAACGTTTATAGCTGGTGGGCACAGCGCAGCAAGACCAGTAAATTGAACAATACCGGTTGGAGAATTGATTACTGGCTCACGTCAAATCGGTTGATTGATAAGGTTAGTCGCTCAGAGATGATTTCCTCAGGAGAACGTCAGGACCACACACCAATTTTATTAGAAATTGACCTATAAGGTCAGAGGCATTCGGACAAATCAGTCCAAGCATCAAAAAAAAACGGCTCTCCAAGAGAACCGTTTTTTTTAATCGCTTAAAGACCTAGATCCTTATAGGCTGTTCGATACCCCACCTGCAAGACCTGATTATCCTGTAAGAGGATCGGCCGCTTAATCAGCATGCCATCTGTTGCCAAAAGCTCTGCTGCCTCCTCGATGCTCAGTGAATTAACCTTATCTTTAAGCCCAAGCTCACGATAACGCATACCACTGGTATTGAAAAAGCTTTTGAGGCTATAATCTGAATGCTCTAGCCATTGTTTCAGCTGCTCAGCTTTAGGGGGATTGGCCTTAATATCAATGACATCAACCTCAGAAACCAAGGTCTTTAGCTCAGCAAGAGCTTTTTGACAGGTACTACACTTTGGGTATTGGTAAATGGTAATCATCAGTTACTCCTTATTAACACTAATTTGCTCGTGCCTGAGCAACCAGGCCTTCTTTTCAAGTCCTCCAGCATAGCCAATCAAGCGACCATCAGCAGCCAGTACACGATGACAGGGAATAAAAATACTTAAAGGATTACGTCCTATGGCACCACCAACAGCCTGAGCCGAACGACACTGCAGGCGCTTGGCAAGCTCACCATAGCTCAAGGTCTCTCCCCATCTTATCGTCTGCAATTCTCGCCAAACAGCTCGCTGAAAATCAGTACCCTGTGGAGATAAGCAATCAAGCATGGGATAGGGCTTCCTCTCAAAGTAAGCGTCAAGCCACAAACAGGCTCTTTTTAACAGGGCATGCTGCTCCTGCCAGATGGGCTGCACTTTAATCCCAGCCTGAAAATACCTTTGACCTTCAAACCAGGCTCCTATTAAAGCAACATCAGTCGCAACCAAGGATATTTTTCCTAAGGGCGATTGATACACACACTCGTACAATGGCAAGATCTGACCTCCCCACATAATAGCTTATTCCCTTGACTATTTATTATAAGAAAAAGCCTAGCTAAAGGCAAGAAGGAGCCCTCTGACACCACAACAAACGCATGAAAAAACAATAGCGGCTCTTTCAATGCTGCCATACAATCGTTAGTGTCAAAAGTCGCTTACTATACAGCTGTCCCCCTTGAAAAACGAAGCTGGAAAGACACAACATGCTAAAGCTGTTTCACGCGCTGGTGCCTGATTAGATGTTGTTCTAATTAAAGGCCAATGTTCTGATTAAAAAGTCATTCCATGCGCTAATACCTACTCAAATAAAAACACATAGCGTGGGGCTAGACCAATCTCTCACAGGTCATCAGATAGCTCGTCTATAAGCTGCATTTTATCACATTGGGATAGGCAGACATATTTACCGGCTCAGTCTTGCTTGCCTGATAGCTAACTAAAGGCCTCATGAGCTTCTTCTGGTCCTATATCAATAGCTATAGCGGCTATCCTCGCTAGTCTCCTGATAAGCGGCTCTTTCATGGCTTTTCTTTATTTTTTGATAGGCTAAGCGCTCGCCATCAATCGGTACCTTGCCACAATAAACAAAGCCTAGCTTTTCAATGATATGCCGCATGACCTGATTATGCTCATGAGTATCTATCCGAAAATCTGGCCCATGCTGCCCCTCAATGAGCCCTTGCAAAAAGGTCTGAGCAAGCCCTTGACCAGTCCTATCACTCAGTACCGCCACACGATGAAAGGTCACATAACGGCGGTGATTATGCTGCCATTTCCCATCATAAATCCTGTCATAGGCGTCCTCTTGGCCATCAATAACAGCCGCATAAGCAACAATCTGCCCCTCAAGCAAAGCCACATAGCCCTGCCCTTGCAACACATCAGCAGCAATATCCTGATAAGCAGGATAACCATCGTCCCCCTGCCACTGACTAGAGCCTGATTGGGCTAAGGCAGACTTAGCTGAATTGATCACTGTCATGATCTGACTAAGCTCATTAGGAAAAGCAAGTCTAATCTCCATCGTTCACACTCACAATCTATTCTGATT
This sequence comes from Streptococcus equi subsp. zooepidemicus, assembly GCF_015689395.1. Lineage (NCBI taxonomy): Bacteria > Bacillati > Bacillota > Bacilli > Lactobacillales > Streptococcaceae > Streptococcus > Streptococcus equi. The sequence continues at coordinate 558,990 of NZ_CP065054.1, read as the reverse complement.
TGATGATGCTATGCTACCGCAAAAAGCCTTACACCTTGTCACTCTGCTAGGGACACCTCATAGCGGTATGCCTGCTTCTCATCTCAGCTGAGTATAGCATAATAGTCATCATTTGACAAAAAGCCTCTTCAAGGATTGCCAGCAATCATGCTATAATAAAGTAAATCACAAAGGAGAACCATTATGATTAAAGAATTTTGTGCTGAAAACCTAACCATGCTAAGCCAATTGACCAGCCAGTCAGTCAATCGCGTTGAGCTCTGCGACAACCTTGCAGTCGGTGGCACCACCCCCTCTTATGGCGTCATCAAGGAAGCCTGCGACCTCTTACATGACAAGCAGATTAGTGTTGCAACAATGATCCGCCCAAGAGGGGGTAATTTTGTCTATAACGACATCGAATTACGTGCCATGGAGGCAGATATCTTAAAGGCTATCGAAGCAGGAACTGACGCCTTGGTCATGGGCTTGCTGACTAAGGACAACCAGCTTGACACCGACGCTATCGAACAGCTCCTACCAGCTACACAGGGACTCCCTCTGGTCTTTCACATGGCCTTTGACCTGATTGCTCGTGACCAACAAATCGCAAGCATAGAACAGCTCATCGACTATGGTTTTGTACGAATCCTGCTTCATGGCTCAAGCGATACCAGATCCATCTATGAAAACATTGACCATATCAAGCAGCTAGTCAAGGCTGCTCGAAATCGTATCGAAATCATGATTGGCGGTGGTATCACAGCTGACAACTGCCAAGAGCTAAGCCAACTAACAGGAACAGCTATTGTGCATGGCACAAAAATCATCTAAGCATCAGCTCAAGTGAAGAAAAAAGTATTCCTTAAAAGGGGGCAAATAATAGCTGCCACTCTCGTTGAAGGCTATGCTTGAGCCTTTGAACTAGGCTCCTAGCAAACTAATAGCATAGGACCTTCACTGCCTTTACATCAAAAAGGCTGCCGTCCAGAAAAAGAGAAAGCCACACATTGATAGAAAACCATAGCTGGCTCTACTACTATCAGTATCTATCATCAGCTTCTGAGCTGCCTAAAAGCTTTGGTTAGTATTAAAAAACAGATAACTTTTTTCTAAATTAAAACATAAAATAAGCAATTATAGGAAATCATTAGTGAATCATTATTCATTTCCTATTGATTATTGTGATATTATAAACAAAGAGCGCTTTCTTTTTATTTTTAAGCTACTTAATCATTTAGACTTTAGGTTTATGTTTACCATCCTACCTATAAGAATTGGAATAAATAATGATGATAAGGTATTTTTATAAGCTATTGCTGACGATATTGATACTAGCATTAGGAGGATTTTCCCTATCTGCTTGCCACTCCAAGATTAGTAAGCCCTATCAAGTCGCTATTTTTGACAAGGATCATGTTAGGACCTTTATGGAAAAAGCTGACAGTCTGGTGCCTGTTGAGACTGTCTCTCGAACACAACACAAGCTATTTGAGCGAGAAAGCTTTAAGCAGGCAAATCAGGGATATTTTGCAAAGACAAGAGAGGGAAATGATCTTAAGATCCTGTTAACTCACATTGATCAAGCAAGCCTAGAAGAAAAGGTTCTTCATGCTGATGGCAATGACGCCTACACCTCTACAACTGATGGTGATTACTTTTACACAACAGCTGTCTTTGCCGATCGTATTGACTGCTACAAGTATGACTGCCACCTGAAAAAACAGGCTCACAAGTCTATCCCAAACCGAGACACCATTAATGCCAGCAATCAGTTTCTGGTGATTGATGACGCTCTGTACCTGCTTGTCAGTGCTGTAGACATCAAGAGTCAGCAACCCAAAACTGAGCTATGGAAAATGGACAAATCCTTTACTATCACTGATCGGATAGATCTGGACGAAAGCACTGCCTATCTGCGCATGGTCAACGTCGGACGAACCCTTTACATTACTCAGGCTGCTGATGGCATTTTAGAAACTGGAGAACCTAGACCTGGTAACAAGGTGATGACCTATGACTTAGATAGCGGTCAAAAGTCCTACCTCATGCTTCATGTCAACAGTCCTAGAGCCATTTACCACCATGCCAAAACCAATGAGCTTATCATCGAAAATGATCAGCATTATAATCCTGACTTTGCATGGACCATCTACCAGCTAGATACCGGAGAGGAAAGAACCATTCGCTTTGAGGAGCTAGCCGGTCAGGAGACAAGCTCTCCCTACTTTATGATGACCTCAAGCAGCTACTATTTCCTCTTTCCCAAAAAGCTTTACCGATACGATTGCAGCAGCCATCAGATGACCTGCATCAACCTAGATCAATACGGTGTGACGCACGCCCATGCCATGATCGCTAAGCCCACACCATAAATCACAATAAGCCTAATATCCACACCCCAATGGTTAGACAAAACAACTCATCATGGGGTGTTTTCTTATGGATTCTCAACGTCAGTAAGGCCTATTTGTATGAGCTAATGAATAGACCATTAATCATTAAGCAACCGCCCAGCCTGTGCATACAGCTCGTGAGTTGTAAGAACCATTAGCCTCCCAATAACAATGCTTTTCTAGCCTTATATAAGTCTTGTTGATGTGTAACAATATCAGACAATTTCGATTTTAATTAAAAAAAAAAAAAAACGAAACTACGGAGAGCAATTGTCAGAAAGCTATTCACAGCCCGCAGGCGTCGTGCTAAAGTATTGTCTGGAAAAAGAAAGGTTTAGGAATGATTATACCTAAACTCAAAGGAGAGAAACAATGAGAAAAACAATGAAGAAGATGCTAGCAGCCTCGACGCTCTGTATCATCATGTCAGGCAGCTTCATCAGCGGATCAGCCAGAGTGTTGGCGGAGGAATATTATGGGTGGGAAGATGGAAAACATGAAAATCCTTCATTTCTATATGTAACACCTGCAATTAATTCAGTTAGAGATTTGAGTAAGCAACGTGTAGTTTATTGCTTTAACAAAACAAAATTTTACCCAGATCCTTGGGAAGAACGATTTCATAATGTTTCGAGTATACATAATGGTTTACCAGTATATGATAGAATCTCAGGAGATGATAATACATTTAAAAGCAATGCTTCAAATTTTAGAAATACTGTCCCAGAAATTACAAAAACTTTGGTTTCTCTTTTAAGCAAGGGATATCCTAATTCTAATCTTGGCTTATCAGATTCTTCAGCAAGGAAAGTCACTCAATTAGCCATATGGTATTTTACTGATAGTTACCCTAAAGAAAGTTTCCGTACCAATTATGGTTTGACTGAAACAGAAGAACAAAAATTATTTGAACTAATAACCATAGGCGAAAAAGCGGAATTAAATAAAAAACAGACATTAGATTTATACATTTATAAATCTGGTGGTTATAAAAAATATGGATATCAAAATCTTCTTGGCACACATTTAATTTCTAAATCTCCGGTTCCTGATATACCATACAAAGAAAATTGTCAGTGCTATAAATTAACATTTGAAGCTGGGCGACAAGGATATAACAACGGCTACTGGATTATTACTTATAATGACAAGAATAAAAATGGAAGATATGATAAGGATTTAAACGAAGAGATTGACAGAATATTTATCAAACATGGTCTAGATGGTCCACGTGGGGAAAAAGGAGATCCTGGTAAACCTGGACGTGATGGACTAGATGGCAAACCAGGTGAAAGAGGCGAGCGCGGCCCTAAAGGTGATACTGGACCACAGGGACCTAGAGGTGACAAAGGAGAAACCGGAGAACGTGGGCCTAAAGGTGAAAAAGGTCTAGACGGTAAGCCTGGTGAAAAGGGTCCTAAAGGCGATACAGGAAAAGATGGTGCTCCTGGACGTGACGGACAAAATGGTAAAGACGGGCAGCCTGGGCCTAAGGGTGATCCTGGAAAAGATGGAGAAAATGGTAAAGATGGGCAACCTGGGCCTAAGGGTGAAAAAGGGGACCCTGGGCAACAAGGCATTCCTGGTCCCAAAGGGGACCCTGGTAAAGACGGACAAGATGGTAAGGACGGGCAGCCTGGGCCTAAGGGTGAAAAAGGGGACCCTGGGCAACAAGGCATTCCTGGTCCCAAAGGGGATCCTGGTAAAGACGGACAAGATGGTAAGGACGGGCAGCCTGGGCCTAAAGGTGAAAAAGGAGACCCTGGGCAACAAGGCATTCCTGGTCCTAAGGGTGATCCTGGAAAAGATGGAGAAAAAGGCGAACGTGGGGAGCAAGGACCTCAAGGCGAACGTGGGGAGCAAGGACCTCAAGGCGAACGCGGGGAGCAAGGACCTCAAGGCGAACGCGGGGAGCAAGGACCTCAAGGCGAACGCGGGGAGCAAGGACCTCAAGGCGAACGCGGGGAGCAAGGGCCTCAAGGCGAACGCGGGGAACAAGGACCTCGTGGAGAAAATCCTACTCCTACCCCAGATCCAATGCCACATCCAATGCCTGACCCTGCACCTAAGCCAATGGACCCTAAACCAGAACCTAAGCCTACACCTCAACCAGAGACAAAACCTCAACCTAAACCTGCGCCTCAGTCAGAAGCTAAACCTCAAAAACCAACCAAGCCATCAACCATTACTAGCCAATCTAGCGGCAAATCACTGCCAAAAACAAATGACACAGGCAGCTTGATCACAGTATTGGGAACAGGCTTACTCTCTCTTCTCGGATTAGGCTTCCTAACTAGACGCAAAAGAAAGCAATAACTAAAACACTACCCATAGCCTTTTAATCATTGGCTATCAACTAGATGACAAAAAAGCTAATCGTTTTACTCCGAACGATTAGCTTTTTTGCATTCCCTATTGTTTGGCCTCAATACTATTTTTCCAGCTTTAGACTGGTTTTGCTAACCCAAAATAATATCAGACAATTTACGTTTTAATTAAAAAAAAAACGAAACTACGGACGCCAATTATCAGAAAATGATTCACAGCTTAGACTCACCATGTTAAGCTATTCTACGGAGAAGAAAGGTTTGGGAATGACTATTTCTAAACTCAAAGGAGAGAAACATGAGAAAAACAATGAAGAAGATGCTGGCAGCCTCGACAGTCTGCATCATCATGTCGGGCAGCTTTATCGGCGGATCAGCCAGAATCCTAGCCGAGCAGTATTATGGGTGGAATGATGGAACTAGGTATGCATCGCCACTTTTTCTGTATGTAACACCAACAAATGAAAGTCAGAGAAAAACAGAAAATAGCAATGTAGTCTATTGCTTTAACAGAGATAAAGAATGGCCAGAGAACTGGGAAAGTGTATATCCTACTCCTGAATCTATACCATACCCATACAAACTACCTTTATATAATAAATTAACTGGAACAACTGAAACTTTTAAACAAAACGCTAGTAACCCCAGACAAATTGGAGATATTGGTAAGGCTCTAGTAGCAGTTCTTGCTAACGGTTATCCCAATAAGCAATTGAGTCATGATAATACTAAAAGTAGAATATTAACCCAGCTAGCTATCTGGTATTTCAGCGATAGTTTCGACAAGCAATACTTTAAAGACAATTATCACCTAACTGAAGAAGAAAATAAATCTCTTATGAATTTAATTGAAACTGGAGAGAAAGCAGCTAAAGGACATGAACAGCCAACATATCATTTAGATATTTATGTAACAACACAACAAAGTTACGACAGGCATAAGCCATTTCAAAATCTTCTTGGTTCAACTTTAGTACCTCTTCCGAAACCTGGCCCTAAGCCTAAGCCTGAGCCGCAGCCTAAACCAGAGCCTGAGCCTAAGCCAGATCCTGAGCCTAAGCCTGAGCCACAACCTGAGCCTAAGCCAGATCCTGAGCCTAAGCCAGATCCTGAGCCTAAGCCAGATCCTGAGCCTAAGCCACAACCTGAGCCTAAGCCACAACCTGAGCCTAAGCCAGAACCAATGCCTAAGCCAGATCCTGAACTTAAGCCTGATCCTGAACCTAAGCCAGATCCTGAGCCTAAGCCAATGCCGGAACCTCAGCCTAAGCCGGAACCTCAGCCTAAACCGGAACCTCAGCCTAAACCAGAACCGCAGCCTGAGCCGGAACCAATGCCTAAGCCGGAACCTGAGCCTAAACCTACACCTCAACCAGAGACAAAACCTCAACCTAAACCTGCGCCTCAGTCAGAAGCTAAACCTCAAAAACCAACCAAGCCGTCAAACGCTACTAGCCAATCTAGCGGCAAGGGACTACCAAGAACAAATGAAGCAGGCAGTCTAATGACAGGACTTGGAACAGGCTTACTCTCTCTTCTTGGATTAGGCTTCCTAACAAGACGCAAAAGAAAAGACTAAGACACTAAAAGATTATCTGTAGTCGTTTAGTTGATCAGTATCTAGTCTAATACAACACAAAAGCCTTATCGCGCCATAAATGGAACGATAAGGCTTTTTAAGCTTTGTTCAAAAAGGGTAAGACAACTTAGTCTAGCGATGTAAAGGCTTCATCAGCACGCTTGCTAGTACCATTAAGGTCATGGCTGCTACAAACAAGGCCAAGAAATAAGGCCAAGCCTCACCTAGATTACCGCCATTTTGGAAAGTGCTGATGATGGTTAGCACCCAATGCTGTGGGAGTAGCTTTCCAATCGCCTGCATATAAGGCGGCGTAATACTAAGCGGCCACAAACAACCTGCCAACATAGAGGTTGGCATCACAATCAGATTAGCCAATTGACTGCTTTGTTGCGCATTTTTAGAAACTGCACCAATCATTAAGCCAAAGCCTATAGCTAACAAACTATAAAGGAAGAAGGTCAACAAAACAATGGCTGTTGGAATATAAAAGCTGACATTTGCTACCCTGAGTAATCCCAGCATAATCACTATTTGTATCGCAAAGGCAACAATACCAACACAGACATAGCTCAGCATGTATTGAAGCCTTGATAGCCTTGATAAGACTAAGCGATTGTAGATTTGACTGGACTTATCAAGCAAGATACCACCGTACAAGACACTGGTACTGCCTAGCATTAGGATCAATAAAAAGCCAGTTGTTGTCGAGGAAACAGACTTACTTTGGGAACGATCAGCTAGGGTGATTTCTTTGACCTTGTAGGATAGCTTTGTGTTATGGGCTGAAATCTTCTTGAAAACCTCTTGATTGCCTGCTGCCGCATCACCAATGATATTGTAATTCTCCAAGAGATAATTAGCCTGCGCCTTAAACCATTCTGTTATTTGACTATCAGCAATCGAACGCAGTGCAAGCTTTTGAGTATCTCCTTTTAGAACCTTCTCACCAAAGCCCGGCTCAATGGTCAGCACAGCCTCTAGTGTCTTGGCCTTTAGGTATTGATCAATAGCCCTTTCCTCTAGCCTAGTATATATCTGATACTTTTTATTGTGCTTTAATTGCGACACAAATTGCTTGGAAACCTGACTCTTATCCTTATCTAAGATCCCAATCTTGGCTTGACTTCCCCCTGTAAAGCTCAAGGACAAGGCCAGCATTGTTGTTAGCATAGGCAACAGGATAAAGGTGATATAGCTTGTTTTTTTACGTCTAATTTTGATAAATAGAGCTTTAATAAAAGGAATCATGCTGCCACCTGCTTTCTCATTCTGACCAAAGCAAAGAGGATAAAGGCTGTTCCTATGCCAAGATTAACCATTAAGGTAACCGGTATGGGATTGGATTGCCCACCAAAAATAAGATAAAACAAGCTATCATTGACCCATTTTATCGGGGAAATATTAGACAGCTGATTAATCAAGGCGCTATTTAAGGTTGATAAAGGAATATAGCTCCCTCCCAAAAAGGCAAAGATCGGAATGACTGCATTAGACGCTACCGTCAAAAAGGATTGATTTCTAATACCAGTCGCAAGTCCGATACCGATGGCAACAGACAAATAAACTAACGAGGCTGTCACACCGATAATCTGCCAGTCATTGGGCCCCCAATTAACACGTAACACAAATCGGGTAAAGACATAAAGAATGGTTAGCTGGACTGCTGTTGCTAGCATACCACCAATTAATTTTCCAAGCAAAATAGCACTATTTGAGACTCCTGTCAAATAAATGCGGCTAGCCACCCCTTGCTGACGATCTGATAGCACCAGATTCATCGCTGACATAATGCTATAAAAGGTAATCATGGTAAACATGGAAATAGCATAGTAATCCGCTGAGCTCATGCCTTTACTGGTTTGCACAGAGCTAGAGGCGATATAGTCTATTTTTCTTTTCTTGATGTTGCTAATGGCTTCTGGATAAAGGTTAGCAATCGAATCATAGGTCTTGGCGTTATCCACATAGATATTGACAAGCATATTAATCAAATCAGCATTCTGTTGGTTAATGCTGTTGGTGGTCACCTCAATGTTTTGATCGCTCTTAACCTCTAGAGCTGCTGTTAAGGCGCCCTCACTGACCTTTTGCTTAGCCTTGGCGATATCCTTGGTTTCTTTAGCTTCTAAATGAAGCTCTTTATTTAACAGCTTTAAAAACGTGATAAAGTTCTTTTGATACTCTGTTTCCTTGCCCTCAAGCTGATAACGAACCGTCAATTTAGGAACAGTAGCTGCTGTATTAAAGCTGGACTTAAAAGCAAAGCTTAAAATCAGAATCATCAAGATAGGAAAAACCACCATCATCAACAAAGCAGTCCGATCCCTAAAAATCTGTAAGCTTTCTTTTTTGATTAAATGAAATAAGACCATAACAACCCCTAATCTCTTAGCTTCTTACCAGTCAAATGCAGGAAGATTTCTTCTAAATTCAAATGCTTATGCCTAATCTCACTAAAAGCAATATGAGCATCTGTTAACTGACGAACAACTGAGCCAATGTCTTCATTTTCAATCAAGAGAACTGCTTCAAGCTCATTATCCATCAATCTCCAATTGGGCTTATCAGAGAGATCGATTGCTTGGTCAGCTGCGACTGTCACCATGATTTGCTTTGTGAAATCAGCCTCATAGCGTCTTTCTAGCTCGGCCTGACTGCCCTCTTCAATCACCTGACCATGATCCATAATGTAAATGTAATCACATAAGGCCTCAACCTCTTCCATGTAGTGGGTCGTGTAAATAACAGTAGCTCCTTGCTCATTTAACAAGCGAATAGACTCTAAAATATGATTACGAGACTGTGGGTCAATCCCTACCGTCGGCTCATCAAAGATGATTAGCTTAGGAGAATGCACCAAAGCACAGGCAATGTTTAACCGTCTTTTCATACCTCCTGAAAACTGACTTGGAAACTGGCTTGCCTGTGATTTTAACCCTACGAACTCCAAGCTTTTTAGGACCTGCTCCTTGAGCTCACTTCCCTTTAAGCCATAGAGAGAGCCGAAAAGCTCAACATTCTCATAGGCTGTTAAATCAGGATAAACAGCAATATCCTGAGGGACATAGCCAATCTTGGAACTAATTTTTCGAATAGATTTATAAGATTGCTGTAAAACAGTCACTTCGCCAGCATTCAAAGGGATTAACCCTAAAATAGCATTGATTAAGGTTGACTTACCAGCGCCATTAGGCCCTAAAAGGCCGTAGATTCTCCCTTCCTCAATTGTCAGTGAGACATGATCTATTGCCTTTTTGCCGCCTCGATAGACCTTGACAACATCTTTTAACTCTACAAAACTCATATATTATTCCTTCTTTCCAACTCTAATGCTGCTCTTTAAAACTAATTAGCAGATAAGTTAAGGTCAATAAAAGCAAACCAATCAGCCAGCCATATAATAAGGCGGCTGTCACACACCAGACACCAATCACACTAAAGAGGCATATGGCTAGTAGCTGCTGTAGCCAGCCTGAGTAACGACAGGCCTTGACCAAGGCATAGCCCAAAACCACAATCGTAAGACCTGCCACTGAGCCTTTTCCTAAAAAGAGACATAAACCCAAATAGCAAAAGGCATCAACCAGTGTGACAAGACTTAATAAAAGAAAGCTAGCTGCTGCCCTATCTAATTTAAAGGCTAGCCAAGTCATTTTTCCTAAGAGTAGGCGACTATCCTTTTTCAGCATAAGATCAAAAAGCAAGACCAGAACCAACAGGGTCAGCTCTACCAAGGCTATGCCATACAATAGCACATAACAAATGATTGGCCAACCAAAGGATACTCGACCCAAAAAGGCCAGCAAACCATCAAGAGCTAAAGCATCAGAAAATAATAGACAAACAACCACTAGGCCAAGCTGGATTAGACCAAGCAATAGATCAAGCCATTGCTGATAGGACACTGCCCTGATATGCCTTAAATGCCATCTGACTAAGCGACGTCTTTTATGACTTGTTAGAAAAAGGGTCACTAGGATTAAAAAGGATAGTAATGCTAGTATTATGATCATCGTACCACCTTCTTATGCATTGATTGAAGATGACTCAAGCCTTCAACCCATAAATTGCCTCCAACATGAACAAGCAACACCAGCCAGAAGCTCTGACTAACATAATAAATACTTCCATAAATAAGACCGGTCACTATTTTGGCGTAAAAAATGGATCTGCCCATCAGGAAATGGTTTAGGGCATAGCACAGGCTGGTGATCAACAAGACAAGAGCAATTGGCAATCGCCATTGAAGCCACAAGATGTTAAACCAAATCAAACGATAGGTGATTTCCTCACAGCAGGCCAAAACCAAGGGATAGCCTATCTGTGGCCATTTTTGTGTCGTTCCGACAAATGATAGGACTAAGGGAAGCCACTCTTTTTTTTGCCAGCAGCGGCTAATATGCAAAAAAGCAACCTCAACAAAGAGCACAACAAAGCTCAAGATAAAACCAATGAACAAGAGACGACCATCACTATGACCTAAGGGTACCTTAATAGAAGGTGACAGCAGGTAAATCCCTGTTAAGACAAGGGCATAATAAACCAGTACGGCTCTTAAAAAGCCTATCAGATTAAAGCTATAGCTATCACGACCTTGGCCAAAAATAGCCTGCATCGCGATCGACGGACAAAAGGTAGCCATTAAAAAGCATAGGTTAAGGCATTGGGTGTACAAAGGCATTTGTCACACCTCCAAACTGTCTCATACGTGGATGATTAGCAAATGGAAAGGCAGGAATACACATCTCAAGAAGCTCAGGAGTGAGGACACGTGTCACGTACCAGCCTTTTTCTGAGGCCTCAGGAGGAGTAATGTCTAAAAAGACAGCATTGGGACTTACTTTTTTAGTGTAAGCTAGTAGTGTCTTTAAATCCTCTTTTTTATCTTTCCCAGCATGACTTGTCAGGTCGCTAAGACGAACCTCTCCTGAAATCAAGGGCTCAAAGGCCTCCCATTTAAGCTCCTGATCCTTTGGATGAGCATAGTAAAAAACATTACTATCTAGGTCTAAGAACAAGGGAGAATCACTCTCAGCATTTTGTGTTGACGTTGGATTATAAAACAAATTATAGTAATAGCTATAGCTAATAGCTGAGGCCTCCATGATTCCTCTTAACAGGGTATGCTTAGGATCCAAGCCTGCCTGAACCCCAAATAAGAGATAAGGACCTTCCTTGTATTTGTTTTTGAGGATAATACCAAAGGTATAAAGCGGATTATCCTCTCCAACAGTCATGTCAATAGGGATAATCTCATAGAGACTGTCCTTACCAAGTCTAGCTTCCTCCAAAAGAGCTAGAATTTCCGGATCATCAATAATCACCTTGGGACAAGGCTTTTTAGTATGCCAGCTAAGCATCATAGAGTCAATTTGAATATACTCAATCAAGCTATTACACATGGCTGCTTCTAGTGTTGTATGAGAGGCTGTCCCCGTTGAAAAACCTGGAATGATGTGCTTTTCGCCTACAGCCTGGTTGGTCTTATAGCCAACGCAAAGCATTTGGGCAGGCACATACATCTCCTTATCTTCAAAAAACATCGGACACTTAACCCAGCCCAAGACATCGTCTTGTGTCACCATTTTATCACACATGATCATGTGCAAATCATGACAACGGTCAATTTGTTCCTGTGTAAAAACCTGCAAATACTCTAAGGGCATGACAGGATCTGTCTGGCTCAATTCTCTATAAGAAGCATAAACAATCCGGTCTGATAATAATTCCCCAGCAATAACAGTGGCATAACGCTCAATGCTTTCACCTAAGTATTTGATCAAGGCCTCCTCATAATGACTGCCATAACCGATGATATGATAGCTCACCTGACTCAGCTCACCAATAAACTGCTTGTGGTAATCAGGCATCTGACCTGTCACACTCTTTAGGTAAACATCATGAGGATGGTTACAAATAGGAACCTGAGACTGATTTAAGATACCAGTTCGGTTACCACTAAGGCCCTTTAGCTTATCAAGGATATGGTTGAACGAAGGGTAATAATGTAGCATTGTTAGACCTCCTTATGACTCTTCTTGAAGGAGTTTTTTAACAATCTCACGTGTTGAAATCTGTTGATCCTCATACCTTAATTTTGCCAGAGCCCCTTGTGTCTGAGAATTAGACATTTTCAAAATATCCTGCACCTGAATCTCAAGCGTTGGCAAATAGACACTTAACAAACGCCCTTCAAATTTTGAGCTTCCTGTTTGAGCTATAATAAAGGCCTCACTGACAACCAGATTCATTAACACATTTAACAAAGGCACATAAGAGGAGCTAACAGGCTGCGTTGGCGGCAGCTGCTGACTTGCAAAGCGCTGATAAAGCGTATGGTCCTGTAGACGTGCCAGCACCCTTCTCTCCAAGCTATCAAAATCAGCACTATGAGGAGGATTTAAGGTACAACCATGGATAAATGGCCCATCAACAAAGCCAAGCACCAATTGTTTTTTCAAGGCCACACTGATTTCATTAAGGTGACGCAGCATCATAATATTCAACCGGCCTTGACAAATAACAATACTCTGATAGTCTGCGAGCTTCTCAGATAAGCACTTCATGTTGCGATGGTGCTCCAGAGCATCTAAGCGAGAGGTAACATCTGTTTCTTGAATGAGCATTTTTAGCTCATCGCTAGCCACCTGAAGGTTTAAGTTCAGGTGCTTGGCCAGCAGCTCAGCAGATTCATTGACATAGCTTGAATCACTGATAAATAAGACAGGTGCAGTATCCTTAGCCTGTCCTGATTCAGCTATGAAATGATAATTGCCTGTTAAGACCTTCATGATATTTTCTTCAAGAGCATAAGCGTCCTCAAGCATCAATAGGTCGTTATAATACAAGGCTGTGATGACCTCTGACAATTTTGCAAATAAGTCAGACTCTAGTGTTTTTTCGTAGGTATCAGTATCAATAACCTTCCCGTTAAACCAATCGGAGATGATACTGTAGTAGGCTTCTTTTAAGGCTTGTGGCTCTTGTGCAATGTCTAAAACAGCTTCATTAAAATCCCATAGGCCTTTTCTAAAGCAAAACGTATCGTCAAATTGCACAATGCGAACATTGCTATTTAATTGATATTTCATTGAGACTCCTTATTTCCAATAATCGTCATGTGAATCACATGCTGGGTCAAGCCATCCAAGCCTAGCTTTTCTTGGAGGTATTCCTTATTGTACCCCCCAATATCAACACTTCCATATACCAAAGCTGTTGAGACCAATTGAACATTTTGAGCAATCTCTCCAGCTTCAATAAAGGCATAAGCAGTAGCTTGATTTCCATATTTACGTGTGTTTTTGATGTAATGATAAACATAGATAAGAATGACATTGCAGTTTTCGGCAGTGATCGGTCCGTATTCGGCAAAGGCTCTAATATCCTCCTGATCACTAAGATGATGACACCTCAGGGCGTGCTGATAAGGAAGGTATTCATAAAAACCGTCCTTGAGTGTTTCTACGTTTCTTGCATAGAAAAATAAGGTGATGGGGTACAGACCCCCACCAGAAGCACAATTTCTTAAGGCTACTGTCTTAGTCATGCCTTCTTTGATAATCGCCTGAGAGCTGACACCACAAGCATAATAAAGCAAATCAGCCAAATCCTGCAAAGGCATCTCCTCATCTATAAACTGCCTATGACTTCTCCGGTTGGTGATACAGGTTGATAGGGCTGCTGAGACCTTCTTAGCTTTAGGAAGTGCTATCGTGTTTGCCCTATCCTCAAAATAGTCACTATTTGAAAAGGTGGTCACTGCAGAATCCGTAAAAAACTCAGCCACACTGGTCTTAAACCCTAGGTAATTGTTATTAGCCTTGTAATTCATCAAAAACCGTTGGCTAAGATTGTCTGTTTCATCAGGCATCAAATGCTGTGCCACAAGCTGTTTTGATGTTTTTAATACCGTTTGATGATGATAGGTTGATAACGATAAGTGATTGGTATTAAATTCAAATAACTGTCGTGCTTCTTCTCTTGTTAGGTCACTTTGGTTATCCGAACGTTGTTTTTCCTTAGAAAAAAATGGCATAACTGTCTTCCTGTAATATATTAATAAATAATAGTAATTAGCAGGTACCGACTAGTACCTGCTAATTACTACAAGACGTTGACATCAAGCTGATTGTCTTCGTCTCTTGTCATGTAACACCCCTATCCAACACCAGCTAACACCATCAATTACAAACTGTAACCTTAGTCGCTAGCAAACTAATGATTGTGATCTAGCTATTAACTATTAAATAGAAGTATTAAAGTTTACGCTTTTGGCTCAGCTGCACCATAATTGTTGTTTATGGTAGTATTGCCCCATGAAGCTGAGACGCAGCAACAACAAGAACAGCAACAGCAGCAACCACCAGGAGCAACTTGAGTTGTTTCTGCTACACTAGTAGCTAAGATATTTGAAGTAAATTGTAACATAATGCTTACCTCCTTATATCGCCTGATCGGTAAAACAAAACACTGATAAGAGTTAAATGAGAATACCTCTCAACTGATAGCAAAAGCAATCATGAGCCAGTATCCAGCAACACAAGGCTAGCTATTTTGTATCGCCCTTGTTAAAGTGACCATTCAATTCTTACCAACTATATTATATTAAAATTCAAGACATATGTAAATGCTTTCTTTAATATTTTCTTACAAAAATGTCATTATTTTTTTTCAGAAAGGTTAGCTTATTGAGCTTGACAAAGTCTTAAGCCTATCTCTTTAATGGCATTTATAAACTATCAGTCTTTTTAATGAAACGCATTAAAATAGGTAGAGATATTATTATCTCTACCTACAACTGTATTGATGAGACAGATGGTTAGTGCCTCACAATTAACCATTTCTAAAAATAATGACTCTTTTGCCGAAAGACCTAATGATTAAAGCTATTTGTCTTTGTTTATCTTTTTCTCATTAGTAACATTAAATCATGGCAAAATATTTATATTCATTTAATAATCAAGATTCCGGATCATCAAGTGACCGTCCATGCAGACCTTTTTCGCGCTGCACCTGTCTTAATTTCTCAGGAGTAACATCGTTTCCGTCTTCATCAACAATCTTAATGCCTTCAATGTGATGGCGCACTGAGCGGCGATAGCCCTCAATGTATTCCTCACGCAGCTTGGCCTGCTCTACCTTTTCAGGACCAGTCAAGCCAACTGTTTTTTTCTTTTTTGCAAGCTCGTTAATACGAGCGATTTTTTTAGGATCCATAAATCACATATAAGGGCTGCACCAAAAGCAGTGGGCAGCTGATGAGGCTTGATGATGGGCTAGACAGTCTCTTTAGGACCGTTACTAGGACCTTTCAAGTCCTTTTTCACCAGCTTTGCCAGCAAGGGTTTCCTGCAAATGGGGCTGCCTCTAATCCTTTCTCTTTCGTTTGTGACATAGAGTACTGCACTCTTTTTGTCTATATCTAAGGCTGTGCCAGCAGCTGCTTAGCCTTATGCTTCTGCTAAGAAGGCTGTAGCTAACTTCTTGTGAAAAGCTAAAATCCATGCTCACTTTACTAACAGCGATCCTGATGCTTTTATTGACCACTGACCAGCACAGCTATTGCTAGCAAAGCTAGCCCAAGACGATATCCCCTAGCAAGCAAGAGGGACTGATTTGACTAAGTATCAATTGCTTGATAAGTCTTGAGTGCTTAGGGAAGGACTTATCCCAAGGCAGGTAATCAGTCACCTATATCATCTAGGGAATACGAACAGCTAACACAGGGCGATGTGCTTAATCTTACACAGCGAATTATTTAGTATTTAATCGGTCAAAGGCCGCAATGGTCTCTACCTTTTTAACCAGCTCTGCTAACAGCGCTAAGCGGTTACATCTAATGGCTTCGTTCTCTGTCATGACCATCGTATGGTCAAAGAAGTCATCAATAACTGGACTAAGGGCAAAGACCTGAGCTAGCTGTTCTTTGGCTGAGCCAGATAACACTAGTGAATCAACAGCCTGTGCCAAAGCCCTTTCGTAGTCATTTTCAAAGAGACTCGTATCAATCGGCACAGCGTTAGCTGCCTTTTTCGCTAGATTAAAGACACGAGACAGCGACTCGACAGCTGGCTTGTAGGTGTCTAGCTGGCTTGCTGCAACCAGAGCCTCTGCTCTTGCTAACATTTCTGGTACAACAAAGCTTGAGCTAGCCAAAACTGCTT
Organism: Streptococcus equi subsp. zooepidemicus; assembly: GCF_015689395.1. Classification (NCBI taxonomy): domain Bacteria; kingdom Bacillati; phylum Bacillota; class Bacilli; order Lactobacillales; family Streptococcaceae; genus Streptococcus; species Streptococcus equi. The sequence goes on along the minus strand of NZ_CP065054.1, from coordinate 542,540 downwards.
CACGTATATCTTTTGGAATGGCTGAGCCCATCATTTTATCCACACGTGCACAAATAAAGTCCAACACCTCAGCCTTATGCTGATAGGTCAAGCTCTCAAATGACAGCTCATATAGGCTATCAATCAGCTTATCCATAGGAATGCTCCAGCCGAAATGCTCAAGAATTCGGACGATCCCTTGAGTTGCACGACGTAGGGCATAAGGGTCATTGGATCCTGACGGTATCAAACCAACAGAGAAAAAGGACAGCAGGGTGTCTAACTTATCAGCAAGAGCAAGAACAGCACCAACCTTTGTTTCAGGCAGCTCTCCTTCTGCCGAATCCGGCAAATAATGCTCACGAATCGCTGTTGCGACAGCAGCAGCTTCGCCAGCTAAAAGGGCGTATTTCTCTCCCATAATGCCTTGTAGCTCATCAAATTCCCCAACCATGCCAGTTAGCAGGTCAAATTTATAAATCTGGGCAGCACGAGCGACAGCACTTTTTTCTGCTTCTGAGAGTCCAGCCTGGTCAGCAAGAAAGGCTGCAATAACCTTGGTCCGGTCCATATGCTCAGCCAGAGAGCCTATCTTTTCATGGAAGGTCACATGAGCTAGCTTAGCAACCAAATCCTCAACAGATAGCTTTTGGTCCTCACGCCAGAAAAATTCTCCATCTTCAAGACGAGCAACAAGCACCTTTTCATTGCCCTTAATCACATTTTGAAGATGCTTAGCATTACCGTTACGAACAGAAATAAAATTCGGCATTAGCTTGCCAGCCTGATCACGCACGACAAAATAACGCTGATGGTTCTTCATTGAGGTTACTAGAACCTCTTCTGGGATTTCCAGGTACTTGGGATCAAAACTTCCCATGAAAGCAGTTGGGTATTCTATCAGGTTGAGCACCTCATTTAAGAGGTCCTCATCAATATCCACCTGAACCTTTTGCTCTGCTTCGATGGCTCTGATTTGTGCTATGATCATCTCTTGACGCTCTTTAGCAGAGGCAATGACGAATTGGCTGCGCAGATCAGCCTCATAGGAATCAGCACTTGTAATGCTAGTCTCTTCTCCAAGGAAGCGATGCCCGCGACTGATACGTCCCGAATGAATGTCTAAAAAGTCAAGCTCCAAAGGCTCATCATCTAACAGTACAATCAAGCTATGCACCGGACGAATATAGTCAAAGCTGTTGTTAGCCCAGTGCATGCTGACTGGGAAGGTCAAGGAAGCAAGAACCTCGGGCACCGCTGCTAAAACGTCCTTAGCCTGCTTGCCCACTTCATGCTTGGTGACATAAACGTATTCCTCGCCTTTGACCTCTCGGAATTCGATGTCATCAACGGTCAAGCCCTTTCCACGAACAAAGCCCTGAGCGGCTTTTGAAAATTGACCATCAGCATCAAGAGCAATTTTTTTAGAGGGTCCCTTAAAATCCTCTGTCAGATCAGTCTGCTGATCAGCTAAGCCCAGCACACGCACTGCTAAACGACGGGGCGTTGAAAAGCCTTCGATTGCGTCATAGCTAAGCCGATTGGCCTTAAGAAAATCAGCCATACGCTGCACAAGCTGCTTTTCACTAGGTGTGACAACGTAGGCAGGAAGCTCTTCAAGACCAAGTTCTACAAGTAAATCTTTTGTCATCATTAAAATCCTATGGGTATCAAATCTAAAAGAGAAGATCAAACCGATCCTAGCATGCCTTGGGCAAGCTTGGACGATCCTTTGTCTACAAGATTTGTCCCATCTTTCTTTCCTTTCTTCAAGTTATGGGGTAGGTTTAGGAGACCAAATCACTAGCTCCTAATCCTGCAAGCCTGCTAATAAGCTGCCTGTTAGACAAGATCACTTAGCAGAAAGACTGAGCTTGACAGGACTAGTCACCAGGCCTTTAAGCATCATCGCTTTTAAAAAGCACCTACCAGATAGGTAAGCTGCTAGCAGCAACTAGAGCTTACAAGATCATACAAGCTGCATTTACTACAAGGAGCTGGTTTAGGTCCAGCTCCTTAGTCCTCTGCCAGCAAGGCTACTCGGCTAGCATCATCTAACAATGGGAAGCCAAGCTTTTTACGCTCTGCAACAAAGGTTTTGGCAACGCTGCGAGCTAAATGACGAATCCGAGCAATATAGCCAGCACGCTCTGTCACAGAGACTGCACCACGAGCGTCAAGCAGGTTAAAGGTATGAGAGCATTTCAAGACATAGTCATAGGCTGGGTGGACAAGCCCTTGTGCTAAAGCACGCTCTGCTTCTTTTTCAAAGGTCTCAAAGTTTTCAAGCAGCATGTCCTGATTGGATACCTCAAAGGAATACTTGGAATGCTCATATTCTGGCTGAAGAAAAATCTCGCCATACTTAACACCAGGTGCCCATTCGATATCATAGACCGAATCCACCTCTTGAATGTATGAGGCTAAGCGCTCTAAGCCATAGGTGACCTCTGCTGTCACTGGTGATGTTGCTAGGCCTCCCACCTGCTGGAAGTAGGTAAATTGTGTAATCTCCATACCATCAAGCCAGACCTCCCAGCCAAGTCCAGCTGAGCCGGTTGAAGGATTTTCCCAGTTGTCCTCAACAAATCGAATATCATGCTCCAATGGATTAATCCCAAGTCTTTCAAGAGATTGCAGGTAAAGCTCCTGAATATTACTTGGAGAAGGCTTCATCACCACCTGAAATTGGTGGTGCTGATACAGACGATTGGGATTTTCGCCGTATCGGCCGTCAGCAGGACGACGAGATGGCTCCACATAGGCAGCATTCCAAGGCTCTGGACCAATAGCGCGAAGGAAGGTATAAGGACTCATGGTCCCTGCTCCTTTTTCATTGTCATAGGCTTGCATTAGCATACAGCCTTGATCATTCCAATATTGCTGTAGCGTCAAAATAATCTCTTGAAAGGTAAGTTTGTTACTCATGATTTCCTCTTTCTATTTTTTATATCTTACAGCAGGCACTAACCAAAGGCTGGCTAAGGCTTGGCTCGTAAGGTGGGACAACTTGGCTTATGGTTGGCTCTTAAACAGTTTTTCAAAGAAAAAAACCGCGTCTATAGCCACCTACACCTAAAGGCATAGGGGCGTCAAAACGCGGTTCCACCCTAATTTATTACTTCATTTGATCTTGTTGATAAACAGATGTCAAGCAAGCTACAAACACCTGAGCTTGCTCTTTAGAGAAAGCGCCAACCAGCAGTACCATCACTCGGCTCTCACCAGCCCCGAGCTCGCTTTAGATCAGAAACCTGCTATTTTCTTTCCTATTGGTTAGTTTATCACAAAATCCTATGATTGTCTAATCAACTATTATGATTTTGGACGAGTTCCGTTTGGAATAATAACCTCAGACAAGAGCCTATTTTCTTCACGAATACGCAGATAAATCACAATAATATAGCAAGGGAAAAGCAGCATTGCCGTAATCTGAGCATGGCAAAGCAAAGCAATACCAACCAGCTCTGGAGCAATGTTTAAAAAGTAATTGGGGTGCTTAACAGTCTTAAAGAGCCAATGATCGACATATTTATGGTCCTTTGCCAGCATCAGCTTCACTGTCCAAATATCTCCCAAGATCCGAGTTACCTCATATAGCACAGCTATCGAAAAAATCATCAGCAGCAAGCCAAGAAAGCTAATGCCATCAAACTTAATCTGCTTGAGCAATGCCTCTGTCACAGCAAAGACATAAATCATGATATGCAGCAGGGTCAAAAACTTAGTGTTTTGCGCACCAAATTCCTTGCCTCCATTAGCCAGGATAGCCTTCTCGTTTTTGATCGATTTTTTTAAGAATACTAAACGAATAGCAAACATCAATAGCATCAATAACAGGATAATCAAAGTAAGACTCCTTTATTCTAGTTTAATCTGTTTCTTTCACGAAACACTAATTAAAATTATAGCTAAGTTACAAAGCCTTGTCAAACCGTTTTCAAAAAAAAGATGTCTTTCTTTGATCTCTAAAAACAAGAGGTCGTCACACAGCACCATCAAGAGACCTCATCAAAGCTTTAAGGTCGTACCAAATCACCATCAAAAGACAGCTCCTAGACTCAGTCAATTCACGAGCAGCAAGCAGCACCCAAGAGGCATTTTGCAGGCCTGACCTACTTCGCCTGTCGTAAACACAAATCCTCAATATGGTAAATAGCGTCACATTGCGCTGCAACCTCATCGCTGTGTGTTGCCATTAAGACAATCATATCCTCAGTCTGACAAGCTCTGATGGCTTGTAAGACCTCCTGCTCAGCCTCAATATCCAGGGCGCCTGTTGGCTCATCTGCCAATAACAGCTGCGGTGTTTTGACCAAAGCACGAGCAAGCGCTACTAAGGCAACCCACTTAATCCCTGCAGCTCTTGCTAAAAGTCCTTGGTATCAGGATCTGGGATAGCTGACATACCCGGCAGGCAACGAATGCGCTCTGAATCCTCTGGACTAATCTCACAATCAAAAATAGCCATATTTTCTACTATGCGTTCCTTGTGCACCGACTTAGGTAGAGGAATAAAGCCCTCAGCAATAGACCAAGCAAGGGCTAGCTGAGCCACTGTCTTGTTGTACTTTTTAGCCAATGCCTGCATGGTATCATCGGCAAATATCTCTCCTTGTCCTAATGGACCCCAGGCCTCTAGCAAAATGTGATGCCTGCGGCAATAATCAACCGTCTCTTTTTGATAGCAGCCAGGCGCCAAGCGAATCTGGTTGACTGCTGGTGTAATGGTTGCTGTCTGTTTAAGAGCCTCCAGATGGTGAACCATAAAGTTGCTGACACCAATCGAGCGAACCAAGCCTGCTTCAACAGCCTCCTCCATATAAGACCAAGCTGCTGCATTGGCTGCTTGCCAGCAATCCCTAAGAGCCTTAGGATTTGGCCAATGAATCAGATAAAGGTCTACATACTCTAGTCCAAGGCGCTCAAGAGAGGCTGCTAAGGCTGCCTTAGCGCCATCATAGCTATGAGCATCATTCCAGAGCTTAGTGGTAATAAAGAGCTCTTCACGAGGAACGCCCGAATCCCGAATGGCCTGTCCAACACTTTTTTCATTGTGATAAATGGCAGCTGTGTCAATATGACGATAGCCTGCCTTAATCGCTCCTAGGGTGGATTGGTAGGCCTCCTCACCATCAGCAGCCTTAAAGGTCCCAAAGCCAAGCACTGGAATAGCAAGACCATTAGCCATTGTTACTGTTTTAATCATATCTAAAACCTCCTTTTTCATTGTAGCACAATGATAAGCAAAGCAAAAAGAATTGAGCTGATCACTAGCCCAATTCCTTTGCTGTATCAAGCCTCAAAGGCCTTTTGACCATTTAGGTAGGTTGCTACTAATTCTAAGTCCTTATCAAGAACAATAAAGTCAGCAGCATGACCTGCCTTGATTTGGCCACAGACATCATCAATACCAACCGAAGCAGCTGGGACGTAAGAGGACATGTGAATTGCTTCTGCTGGACTTGCAATTCCCCAGGCAACAACATTTTTAATGCCGTCCTTTAATTTTAAGATAGAGCCTGCTAGATTACCACTATCCTTCAAGCGAGCTGTGCCATTTTCCACAATAACCGGAAACTCTCCAAGCATGTAATCACCATCTGGTGAACCGCCTGCACGCATACAGTCCGTAATCAAAGCCACATGCTCATGCCCCTTTTGCTGCATCAAAATATCACAAGCAACAGGTGAGACATGATGTCCGTCGCAGATCAGCTCTGCAACCGTTCCAGGAATATTATAAACAGCTCCAACCATACCAGGCTCACGATGAGTCAAGCCACGCATCCCATTGTAGGCATGAACCCAAACACTAGCTCCTGCTGCTACTGCCTTTTTAGCCTCAGCATAGGTACCATTTGAGTGACCTAAAGCTACTGTGACACCCTGCTTGGTCACCTCAGAGACAAATGCTTCTACGCCATCACGCTCAGGAGCCAAAGCTATTTTTTTGATCAAGCCCTTAGCTGCTTTTTGCCAAGCTGCAAATTCGTCTAAGCGAGGATTTTTCATATATATTGGGTTTTGGGCTCCCTTGTATTCCTCAGTGAAGTAAGGCCCTTCAAAATAAATCCCCTGAATCTTTGCTCCTTTGACCTGATCAGCAACAGAAGCAACGGTTGCAGACACCTGCTCTAGATGCTCAAAGGTTGACGTTAGGGTAGTCGGTAAGAAGGAGGTCACTCCTGTTGATAAGAGACCCTCACTGATGGCATGGAGACCTTCTGCTGAATTATCCATCACATCAGCACCAGCATAGCCATGAATATGAGTATCTACAAGTCCTGGTGCTATTTGATAGCCTGTATAATCAATAACCTCTGCCTGATCATCAACAGTAGCCGTCCAATGACCAAATGTGCCATTATTTAGCTCCAAATAGCCTGCTGGCTTTACCTCGTTGGGGTAATAAAAGCAATCTGCTTTAATATAGCTTGTCATCTTTTTTCCTCCCTTTTTCGTTTATTATACGCCTTAATTCTTATTTTGTAAATGGTATATACCAGTCCTTCTGTTAAAAAGAAAAACCTGAATACTATTTCAAGTTTTCCCTTTTATTAGAGCTGTCCTGAAAGTACTTTCTCAGCTAGATTTAGGGCGTGGTCAGTGATACGTGTGTAATGAGATATAATGTCAATAAAATTAATCCCTGCCTGTGCTGTGCATTCGCCACGATTGAGGCGTTCGATGTGTGTTTTACGCAATTGACGCTCTTTTTGCTCAATCGTCCTATGACGCTCAACAATAGACTGGGCTAGAGCCTTGTCACTATCCACAATCGCCCTAATCGCATCTAAAGTTAAACAGTGGGTCAGGTGATACATTTCTGTTAATTCACCACGTGCAGCTGCTGAAAAGTCAATCTGCTTTGCTGTAATCCCCTCAATGAGAGTCGCCAACGACTCAGAGTGGTCACCAATTCGCTCCAAATCACGAGACGAATCCAACAGACCTGCTAAAACCTCATTTTCACTAGGACTAAGGGCTTCATTGGAAATATCAACAAGGTAAGTGGTCAGCTCCTCATCAATCGTATTGACCGCCTTCTCATATCGCCTCACCTTTTCGCCAAACCTGTCCTCTGCTGTCATAATGTAGCTATAAGAGGCCTCAAAGGCCTGAATAGCATAGGAAGCCAGATGTACCAATTCCTTATGGGCATTTCCCAAGGCAATAGAAGGAGCCTGAGTGATTAGTAAACGGTCCAAATACAAGGCTTCATATTTGACGATTTCGTCTTCACCTGGAATTAAGGTAGTCACAAGCTTTGCCAGAGTGCTGATAAAAGGAAGCAGCAACAGGGTATTTGTGATGTTAAAGGTCCCATGTGAAAAGGCAATGGTCATCTCAGGTGACAGGGCCAAAACAGACTGAAGCCATAGCATAAAGGAGGTAAATGGCATCAGCAAAATCATAAAGATGACTGTCCCAATAACATTAAAAAGAATATGAGCAGCGGCAACACGCTTAGCAGCAATATTAGAGCCTATAGCTGCCAAAACCGCTGTGATACAGGTACCAATGTTAGAGCCAAGCAAAATAGGAATAGCACCCTGCAAGGTCAACAGACCGCCCGAAAAAAGCCCCTGTAAAATACCAATGATGGCCGCTGAGGATTGAATCAGCATGGTCAATGCTGTCCCGATAAAAACACCCTGAAAGGGCTTGTCTCCAAGTGTCGCTAAATAATGCTGAAAGGCTGAGACTGATTTTAAAGGATCCATCGCATCGCCCATTAGGTTGAGGGAGAAGAAAATCCCTCCCACACCAAAGATGACACGACCTAGGTTATTAAGCTTTTTATTTGACGTGAAAAAGAGACAGGCTGCCCCAATAAAAATCATGGGCAGGGCGTAATCTCCCAGCTTAAAGCCAATCAAAAAGGAGGTCACCGTCGTTCCAATATTGGCCCCCATGACAATACCAATCGCCTGCTGTAGGGTTAAAAGGCCTGCAGATACTAGGCCAACTGTAATCACCGTCACACCCGAGCTAGACTGAATCAAAGCAGACATAGCCATTCCAACTAAGATACCAAAGAAGGGGTTGCTTGTGTATTTATCAATGTAATACCTAAGCTTATCACCTGCGGCCTGCTGCAAGCCGTCTCCCATGTATTTGATACTGAAAAGAAAAAGACCTAGACCCCCAAAAAAATGAAACGCAATGTCTTGCCAATTTACCGACACAATATTGTCCTCACTCGCTTATTTATTCTCTTCTATTTTAATGTATTTATTCAGTTATCACAAGGGTTTTTTAATCCTTTTAAATAGTGCTCATTTAGAACCTATTTTAGAGCCCTAGTCCTCTTTTCATTTTCCTATATTCAGGGTATAATAGTGCTACTCAAGCGACAATGATTTCAAAGGAGATACCATGAGAAAACCGACAAAAGAGACCCACTACCTCATCATTAGCTTGCTTACTATTGCCATTGCAGGAGGGGCCTACCTTATGTTTAGTAGCCTCTCTCCAAAGCCAGCTACCATTACCACCCAATCTAAGGGCTATGAGCTGTTAACTAAGGCTCAAGCATTAGTCAAGGAGGCCGAAGACAACCCAACTAAAGAAGCTATCGCAAAGGCTCAAAAAGCAATTAATCAGCTAAAAAAGACCCAGTCTAAGGAGGAATTACAGGCTCGACTAACAGCTGTCAGCTTAAAGCACAATCAAGAAGACGTTGCTATCAAGGTCCTAAAGGCAGCCGAGGACAATCCAAGCCCTGAACTTAAGGAGGCTGCACAAAAAGCCATTAGTAAGCTCTCTGATGAGGCTAAAAAAGCTGCCTTACAGGCTAGACTTGACGCTATTGGACTTTCAAAGCCTAGCACTGCACAGCCTGAGACTGCAACACCAGCAGCAGAAAAAAATATAGCACCAGCTCCTGCGGCTCCACAAATAAAGCATACCACACCGTCTTCTGGGGGAACGACGCCAGCACCGAACCCTAAACCTAGTCCTAAGCCGAATCCTCAGCCTAGTCCTAGTCCAGCTCCAGAGAACCCAGAGCCAACGCCTAGTCCTAACCCTCAGCCAAATCCTCAACCAGAAACCAACACACCTAGTCCTCAACCACCTGCAACAGAGCAAACCGAAAACACTGCTCCAGCAGGACAAAGCTAAGAAAGGACAGCTAGAGCTGCGGAAGTCATGCTTTCGTGCCACTAGAGAAAATAATAGCCATAAAAACAGGACTTGACATTACTGCGGTGATTCCAAAAGGTTAGACCAAAATTCTAACGATTGGGGATCAGTAGATAGGGCTAATAGCCAATTATACCAAGAGCAGTTCCAATAAAAGAGCAGCTCATAAAGGTTAAAGCCCTCTAAGCTGCAAAAAAGCTGGGCCCAAGTGATATACTCCCCTTATAGTGGACAGTGAAAAAACAAAAATTCACTAGAAACTATAGGAGGAGTTTTCATATGTCCAAGAGAAGCCCAAAATCAGTAGAAGAAAAGTTAGAGCTTGTACAGCTGTATCAAGAACAAGGAGTATCTATTTCAACCTTAGTTAGTTCTTATGGAGTGGCTAGTACAACTATCAAGAAGTGGATTAGAAAATACGAAAACTCAGGCATAGATGGTCTTAAAGAAAGTCGAACTTGGAAACAATACAGTAAAAAATTGAAGGAACAAGCTGTACAAGACTATTTAAACAACTTAGGAAGTTTAGAGACGATTATTGAGACATATCATATTTCTAGTCAAAGTGTTCTCAAACGTTGGATAAACCAGTATACTAGTGATAAAGCATTACAAACCACTAGTAAAGGACTAAGTCGTATGAAGCAAGGACGAAAAACCACTTTTGAAGAACGTGTTGAGATTGTCAACTTCACCATTGCTCATGATAAGGACTATCAAGCAGCTATTGAAAAATACGGTATTTCTTACCAACAAGTTTATTCATGGGTAAGAAAGTTTGAGAAGGACGGTAGCCAAGGACTTCTAGACCGCAGAGGGAAAGGGTTAGAAAGTAAGCTTAACCTTACTCCGGAAGAAGAGTTACAGCTTAAAATCAAACAGTTAGAGGAACGCAATCGTTACCTTGAAATGGAGGTAGGATTGCTAAAAAAGTTAGAAGAAATCAGACGCAGAAACCGACGGTAAGAATCGGACGTTACTTAGAAGAATTTCAAGCTATTAAAGATTATTCCGATAAGCATAGTGAAGCTTCTATTAGCCAGTTATGCCAATTGATTGGTGTATCTCGATCAGGTTATTATAAGTGGCTTAATCACAAAGAGACGACATCTGAGGAGACAAATCGAACACTATTAAAAACCATAAAGGAACTTCATACCAAACGCAAGGGAATTTTAGGGTATCGTCGAATGACGCGAGCTGTCAATCGGAAACTTGGAACAACTTATAACAAGAAGCGAATTCGTCGCCTAATGCGCATTCTTGGTATCTCCTCAATTATCCGTCGTTCTCGTGGTTATTGCACGAAAACCAGTTTTGTGAATATCGAAGAGAACATTCTCAATAGAGAATTTGCAGCTCATGCCCCTAATCAAAAATGGTGTACAGATGTGACTTTCTTACAGTATGGACGAGGTTGTAAGGCTTATTTAAGTGCTATTAAAGACCTTTATGACGGCTCTATCGTAGCTTACCATATCAGTAAGCACAATGATAATCCACTTGTTATGGAAACTCTAAGAAAGGCAATAGAGATTAACTCAGGAGCCACACCATTGCTTCATAGTGATAGAGGCTCCCAATACACGTCGCGGGAATATCGCATGGTAACAACACAGTATCAGATGACACGTTCAATGTCACGAGTTGGTAAATGCATTGACAATGCCCCAATTGAGAGCTTCTTTGGTCACTTTAAGACGGAGTGTTATGACTTGAAGGATTACAAGACGTTTGAGGAGTTAGTTTATGATATTGATGACTATATCTATTTTTACAATAACGAACGATTTCAAGAGAAGCACAACGGCCTTGCCCCTCTTGAAGTGAGGAACAAGGCCGTTGCTTAATCTTTTATTATTTCATTGTCTACTTGACAGGGAGCAGTTCAAAGCGGCTCCAGCTTTTTTTACTCTTTTGAGGGGGCCATTAATCAAGCAAGCAGGCTTGAACAAAAAAGGGGTAGCAAAAAACGTCAGAAGATCTCTATCTTACCATCTCTACTAATCAAACCACCTCAGTAAGCATCACTACCAGCCGACTAGCAGTATGATATCTTTTAAGCTAGACTGCCCCAAATGCTTAGGGGCTTCTGTCTATCTTTTTTCACGATAGCTAGCTTGAAATCAGCTTAATAGCCATTAATAGGCAAGAGGTCGTAGCTCTGAACTAACAGCTACCTGTCCACCAGACAAGCAGCTATTTTTGATGCTTCTGCTGACCAGCTAAGTTCGCAAGCCTTCTCTAAAAGGGTCTGCTAGATAGCTACTAGCTCTATTACCAGTTGTACTTATCAACATTTTCTTTTGTTACAAGGTAGATAGGAGATACTGTTTCCTTGTCAATAGCCTTACCCTGATAGTGGTCAACAGCTGCTTGAATGGCAATCTCACCCATCTTGGCCGGCTGTTGAGCAATAGTGGCTGTGAGATCACCTTTTTCAATAGCCTGATGAGCATCTGGCTGACCATCAATACCAACAATAAGGACATTTTTCAGACCAGCAGCCTTCACAGCCTGAGCAGCTCCTAGCGCCATTTCATCATTTTGAGCAAAAATAACTTGAACATCTTTATTAGCCTGTATCATGTTTTGAGCTGTATTAAGAGCTTTTGCACGATCAAAGCCTGCTGACTGACTAGACAAAACTGTCAAGTGTTCTTTTGCAATGCTATTAAAGCCATTGCCTCTATCAACAGTAGCTGAAGCTCCTGGAACACCTGACAATTCAAAAGTCTTGGCCTTATCACCAAGCTTTTTGACAATAAAATCAGCTGCCATTTTACCTGCTTCTACGTTGTCAGAAGCAACGGTTGTCAAGACCTCACCGCCATTGCTGCCTCGGTCAATCAAGATGACTGGGATATGAGCAGTATTTGCCGCCTTAATAACGGGGACAATCGCATCTGAATCAACTGGATTGATGAGAAGGGCATCCACCCGTTGACTGATAAAGTTTTGCACATCATCTGCTTGACGAGCAGCATCGTCTTGAGCGTCTGCAACCTTGATAGCGACACCAGTTTTCTTGGCAGCCTTATCAAGACCGTCCTTCATGGCCACAAAATAAGGGTTGTTAGTTGTCGAAATGGAAACTCCGAGCTTCAAATCCTTGGCTTCCTTTTTAGTGGTCTCTTTGGTTGATTCTGATGATGACCCACCTAGACCAGTCTTGCCACAAGCACCAAGTACAAGCACCATTGAGAGAATAAGGGCTAAAAAGCCTAGTTTTTTACCAAATGTCATTTGTTAGCCTCCTTTTATTTTGCTACTTTAAAACGATCAAGTAAGACAGCAATCAGAATAACGATCCCCTTGACAACCTGCTGCCAGAATGCAGACACACCAATAATATTCAAGCCATTGTTTAGCACACCAATGATCAAAGCACCAATCAAGGTTCCCCAAATACGGCCCTTACCTCCTGAGAGAGAGGTCCCTCCCAAGACAACCGCAGCAATAGCGTCCATTTCATAGCTAGCACCCGCTGTTGGCTGGGCTGAGCTAAGGCGTGATGTGATAATCAATCCAGATAGCGATGCCATCATGCCTGAAATGGTATAAATAATGATTTTGACCTTATTCAACTTAATGCCTGAGATATACGCTGCTTTTTCATTTCCTCCCAGTGCGTAGACAGCTTTACCAAAGGCTGTTTTATGTAGCAAGATAGCCAATATCACAAAAACAAGAAACATGAGAATCACAGGAAAGGGAATCCCAACAATATAGCCCTGCCCCAAAAATTGGAAAAGAAAGCTATCACTAAGTCCCTTTGTCACTGGATTTCCATTGGTATAAACCAAGGTAGCTCCACGAAAAATCGTCATGGTGGCCAAGGTGACAATAAAGGGTGCTAATTTCCCATAAGCAATCAGTAAGCCATTTAGCATGCCAAAGAGCCCACCCAAGCAGATGGCTAGCACAATTGCGACAGGAACAGGAAGGCCACCACCAATCAAGCCTGCTGCAAGTGCACTTGATAAAGCCAAACTTGATCCGACAGACAGGTCTATCCCACCTGTTAGAATCACAAAGGTCATGCCAAAGGCAATAAACCCATTAGCTGTTACCTGTAGTAATAAATTCAATAAATTGTTAGTGGTTAAAAAGCTTGGATTGATAATGGTTATCACGATCATCAAGCCCACCAGCGCTATCAGAGTTGTTAACTCTGACATGTATTTCATAGCCTGCTTCACCTTACTTACCTCCTGTTGCTAGCTGCATTACCTTTTCTTGAGTGGCTTCTCCTCGACTAAGTTCTCCAGTGATTCTCCCTTCATGCATAACCACGATCCGATCACTAACCCCAAGAACCTCTGGCAAATCAGAGGAGACTAGTACAATCGGAACACCTCTATCAGCTAACTCATTCATTAGCTGATAAATCTCACGTTTGGCACCAACATCAACACCTCTGGTTGGCTCATCTAAAATCAGCACCTTAGGTGCAATGCCAATCCATTTAGCAAGAACCACCTTCTGCTGATTACCTCCAGAGAGGTTGCCAACAACCATCTCTGGCCTTCCTGATTTGATCCGCAGGCGGTCAATCATTTTTTGAACAAAATCACGACTGGTCTTGTCATCAAAAAAGCCATTCTTGCTAAAGTCTTTGTGGCTTGGAAGGGTCATATTGTCCTTGATGGAAAAATCAAGAATTAACCCCTCCTCCTTACGATCCTCTGTTAAAAAGCCAATACCTGCCCTGATTGCCTGTACCGGATTAGTCACCTGAATGTCTTGGCCATTAAGTCTGATTCGTCCAGCTGTCCTCTTATCTAGACCAAAGATTGCTCTCATCACTTCTGTCCTACCAGCACCCATCAAGCCTGAAAAACCAAGAATTTCACCCCCTCGAACCTGAAATGAAATGTCCTTGAAGCACTCACCAGATAAGTTCTCCACTTCAAAGACCAGCTCTCCAAGCTCAGCTGCTTTTGCTGGGTAGTAATCATCAATGTCACGACCGACCATTTTTTTTACCAGCTCAGCTGGATTAGTCTCAGCTGTTGGCTTTGTGTCAACAACAATGCCATCACGCATCACAGTGATCAGATCTGTCACCCTAAAAATCTCCTCCATCCGGTGAGAGATATAAACAATGCCTACCCCTTCTTTTTTCAAGCTGGCTATCATTTGAAAAAGACTTTCTGTCTCACGATCTGTTAAGGCGGCTGTGGGCTCGTCCATGACCAATAAAGACACCTCTGACAACAGGCTCTTGGCAATCTCAATCATCTGCTGCTGACCAACAGACAAGCTCCCAATCGGTAAATCAAGTGGAATAGAAATCCCCAAGCGGTCAAAGGCACGCTTTGCCTTTTCCTTCATTGCTTTTTGGTCTAAAAGGCCAAAGGTTCCCTTGATTTCACGTCCAAGAAAGAGGTTGTCAAGCACCGTCATATCAGGCCAGGTGTTCATCTCCTGGTGAATAAAGCTAATCCCAAATGCCTCTGCTTCTTGGGGATTGGAGAATTGCTTTTCAACACCATCAATGACAATGGTTCCTGAGCTAGCTGGAAAAAGCCCGGTTAGAATATTCATCAGGGTAGATTTTCCTGCACCATTTTCTCCCATTAAAGCATGAACTTGGCCTGAATGCAGCACCAGATCTATTTTTTCTAGCACCTTATTGCTCCCAAAGGATTTAGAAATGGCAGTCATTTCAATTTTCATGGTTCTACCTCCCTTCTAAATAGTAACTCCTGATTGTAAAATGATGTTTGAATAAGGTGTATCCTCTCCTGTTCGGATAACTGCCTTAACGGATTTGTTAAGCGCTTTCAACTCTTCGTGACTGACATATTCAACAGCTACTGTGTCATCTAATTGTGTCAAAATAGCTGCTAGCTGATCTGGATTAGCTGTCTTTATTT
This sequence comes from Streptococcus equi subsp. zooepidemicus, assembly GCF_015689395.1. Classification (NCBI taxonomy): domain Bacteria; kingdom Bacillati; phylum Bacillota; class Bacilli; order Lactobacillales; family Streptococcaceae; genus Streptococcus; species Streptococcus equi. Next base: position 527,529 of record NZ_CP065054.1, on the reverse strand, counting down.
CCTCAGCAAGAATCACCTTCTCAATCACCACATGCTCAAGATACATGCCTAACACGTCCTGAAAACTTGGCAGACCACGCTTAAGTGCCAGATCAATCTTCGGGACTCCTACAGGAACCGGCAGCCCCAAATCTCCAATGCAGACACGATCAGTATGTCCTAAATCGGCAGCCAGCTTAGCTACATCGCTATTTAAAATCCCATGCTTTTTCATATGCTTCATGCTCCTTCATTTCTTCTAGCCTTGGCATGCCCCCTTGGGCACCAAATTGTTGGACAGATAGGTGAGAAGCCAAGGTCGCAAAGCGTAAGGCTGCCGCTGTATTTAGCCCATGTGAGATCGCAAGACCAAAGGCACCATTAAAAGTATCACCTGCTCCAGTGGTATCAACCGCCTCTGCCTTGATAGCTGGAATCACATGAATAGCCTTACCATCACAATAAGCAGCTCCCCTAATCCCGAGTGTCACGATTAGCTTGTTGGGATAGGTCCTTAGAGCCTCTTCAAGGCTCAGCTCTGGGAATAGATCCTGACATTCATGCTCATTTGGGGTAACGTAGTCTACAAAAGTCAACAGGTCTAAGTCTGTTTCACGAGCTGGTGCAGGATTGTAGAGGACCTTGATGCCACGCTCATGACAATAACGAGCAATAGCCAGATTAGCCTCATGGGGAATCTCATTTTGCAGGATCACCAGGTCTGCTGCCGCTAACACCTCCCACTCCGCCTGCCATGTCCTGGTATCTACTTGACCATTAGCCCCCGGGCAATAAATAATGCGATTATCATGATTGAAAATGGTAATCTGGGCAATTCCACTAGATAATGGTACCGTTCCCACATACTCCACAGAAACACCATTCTTTTTGAGGTTGTCAAGCAAGAGTGGCCCAAAGGAATCCTGCCCAACAGCTCCTAACATGGTAATTCTATCACTGTCTAAGCTCAGCCGTCCTACAGCGACAGCCTGATTGGCTCCTTTACCACCAGGAACCATAGAAAAGGCTTCTCCAATGACCGTTTCTCCCTCCTTAGCAATCCGCTTAGTTTCCATGACAAGGTCCATAGAAATGCTACCAATAATCACAATATTACTCATGCTTTCTCCTTATTGTTTCGCGTTCCACATAGTGAACGGGTAATTTTATGCGCTTTTCATCAATCGGAAGCTGGTTGGTAATCTGATAAACCAATTCAGCGGCCTTATAGCCCAGCAAGTAAGAGGATTGATGAATGGTTGAAAGTGATGGATAAATAAACTGACTCATCAAAATATCATCGTAGCCCATCACCTGAACATCTTCTGGAATCCTTTTACCACAGGAATGAAGCTCATGAATGTAAGCAATGGCATGGATATCTGATGGTGCAATGACACTATCCAAATCTGGAAAATCAGCCAGGGCCTGCTTGGCTTCGTCTTGAATGGCTTCAAAGTCAAAGCTACTACTATCGCAAATAGACGTCCGAACACCAGCCTCCTGAAGGTAGGTTAGGCTAGCTTCAAAACGCTCGTGCAGGTTTTCAGCATCATCTAGCGGCCCTCGGATAAGAAGAATATGATCAGCACCCGACTCACAAACCTTCTGGGCAGCCAGTCGCCCACCCTCTTCATTGTCTGAAAAGACACCAAATTGGGTTTCTTGATTGACCCGGTCAACCACCACAATTGGAATGTCAATCTCCGGGTGAGTCTTGGTAAAGTCATGTGTCGTAATAATGCCAGCCGCATTACTTTGTCGCATGACATTAAGATACTCCTCCTCCAAGACTGGATTGTCTGAGAGATTTCCCAGCATGACTCGGTAGCCCTTTTCCTTCAAAAAGGTCTCAGCCCCTCTAGCCAAGCGAGGGAAAAAAGGGTTAGAAATATCCGGCAGAAGTAAGCCCACCAGCTGGTTTTTCTTGGTTTTTAAGGATTGAGCAGACAGATTTGGACTGTAGTGCAGCTTTTCAATAGCTGCCTTAATCCTATCTCTTGCCTCCTCACTGACATAGCCTTTTTGTGAAATGTAGCGTGAAACTGTTGACTTTGATAAACCAGCTTCCTTGGCTACCTGTTTAATTGTCACCATAAGTCTTATCACCTTCTTTTTTGTGGAACCGTTCTCATGTTGTTATTGTAACCGTTTTCTAAATCACTGTCAATACTTTTCCCCATTTTATTTTGTGACTCTTAAGAACAGTTAAAAAATCAAGCAACCAAAATACCCCAAGAATTAGACAAGACCTCTAACCTTGGGGTGCAAAGCTACACGAGCTAGGTTTTAAACACTGACATAACAAGCAACTGCCCAGACAGGCTCAGCTACCAGCAGCATTTGCTGCTTTTGGACTAATAGGCCTTAAACCTCATAGCCCATGAGAAGCCCTTCAGCTTCTGCATAGAAGCTGCATAGGCCTGAGGCTGGGCTGGTTTGAATCTCTGCTTCTGGGTAAATCGCTCTAATTTTTTCTGTAATCTGTTCACAGATCTTAGGGTTTTTGGCATGGGAGATAAAGACTCGCCCTCCCTTATAACCTGCCTTTTGAATCTCTTCTAAAACAGCTGACACTGCCTTTTTTTGACCTCTGGCCTTTTGAAGCAGCTCAAGCGTGCCTTCCTTACTTGCCTGTCCTACCATTCTGATGTTTAATAAGCCAATCACCTTACCAATGAGCTTATTCAGGCGGCCATTTTTAACCAGATTATCAACCTTAGCCAGCACAAAAACAAGCCTAGTCTTTTCCTGATAAGCTGTAATTTTCTCAACGACCTCATCAAAAGAGAGCCCCTGATTGATCAACCGCTCTAGCTCTAACACAATCAAATCCATCTCACCACCTGCTGACAAAGAGTCAATCACGTGAATGTTTGCGTTCGGATTTTCCTCAAGCAAATCATTTTGAGCTAATCTAGCACTATTGTGACTGCCTGATAGCGTACCGGTAATGGTAATGGCAATGACATTATCTGCTCCCCTGTAGGCTTGTAAAAAAGCATCAGGACTTGGGCAGCTTGAGGTTGCTGGCTTAGAGGACTGATACATAGTCTCCATCATTTGATCAATATCTAGACCATCATCATCTCTAAAAATATCTGAACCAATCTGTAGGGTTAGCGGCACACGCTCAAAGCGCAGGTGATTGGATTGGCTTTTTAGGGCTCTAATATCGCAGCCTGAATCCGATACAATTTTCCAGGTCATTCGTTTTCCTCTTTTCCTTCATAGTCTGTTTTGGTTGACAAAGTAAGCATTTTCCCATAAAATTATATCATCACTAGCTAGGCTTTTGCTAGCTAAACGACATCAGATGTAACACTTGAAAGGTATTTGTAATGGCTGGTAAACCAATTTCTAAACAGTCCCTTCAAAATTTAGCCCACTGCAATCAGGAATCCAGACGGTTAACACGAGAAGCTATTGAAATTGCTCTGCTTAGCTTACTAGAAAAGAAGCCCTTAGGACACATTACCATTTCAGAATTGGTAGCTAGAGCTGGGGTTTCAAGAAATGCTTTTTACCGCAATTACAGCTCAAAAGAGGATATTCTTGAGTGTCTGTTGACTTCTGTTATCAGACGTATCTTTCGTGGACTGAAGGCCTTTGATCTAAAGACACAAGCCTATCAGGCATGGCTTTATCTGTTTACAGAGGCCAAAAAAGAAGCGACGCTGCTTAGTATTATCTTTAACCATCACCTGCAGCAGCTCTTGACGCAGATGGTTACTAAGCGTTTGAGAGCCTACCAAAAGTGGCAGGAAAAAAAGCTGTCTCACTACGCACTGCTCTTTTGGAGCAACGCTATTGTCTCTGTCCTTTCCAATTGGATTTCTGATGATATGGTTGTTCCTGCCGAGGAGATGGCTGCTATGGGGCTGCCCTTATTAGCCTAGTTGTCTCTAGATCACCTATAGCTCCTAGACAACTTCCCAAGAAACCAAGCTTGCACCATCAGACAGGACGCTTAGCTGGCTTGACTTAAGCACTGGCACTGCCTACCAAGATATGTACTAGCCCTACTACAGGCAAGGTGTGACTTGTCGCTCGCTGTTGTGCAGAGGCTTAAAGGCTCTTACTTTTAGCCAAGCCATAAAAAAAGACTGAAGAGGCTGACGAGATTAGCCTGTTCTTCAATCCAGAACCTCCTTTGTTGGAGGTTTTTTCGTGTTTTATTTTTCAGTCGATCTCACACACCTAGGCTTGTGGTGTTCCAAGACAGCTCAGCTCTAGTCAACACCTCTAAAACTGAGCTTATCATCTCTAGCTTTTGGATGCCTGTTCTGACGGGCTGGTTTGACTGTGCTTAAGAGCCCTTTTTCAATGCAAATTGATTAATGGCATGGGCCACACCTGCTTGATCATTGGAGAGGCTTACCTTGTCAGCGACCTTTTTAATGGCCTCATCAGCGTTTCCCATAGCGACACCTAAGCCAGCATAGGCTAACATTTCAAGATCATTTGCTGCATCTCCAATAGCCATCACTTGGTCTGGACGCAGCCTCAGATCAGCGGTTAATTCTTTCAGGGCAGAGGCCTTGGTCACACACTCCGGCATTACCTCTAGTATGGTCTCTTGACTGCGGACCACACTAAAGCTTGCGCTGAGTTTTTCTCTAACAAGAGCCTCAAAAGTATCTAGGGCAGCCTTTTCTCCCATGTACATAGCCTGAAATATGATTTGACTGCTGTTGGATAACTGAGATAGGTTAGTAGCCTTTACCTTTGTAAAAACCAAATCACCATCAGCCTGAACCATATCTGGAACCTTGCTATCTATCACAAGATAATCACGCTCTCCAGTCAGGGTGAGGTAAATATCTGAAAAGGGCTGTGACAGCTGGTAAAGGTGCTCAATAGCTGAAAAGGTCAGGCTTTGATAATGTAGCAGCTCCCAGCTTGGGCTCCTATAGGTGCTACAGCCATTGTTTAAAATAAGGTACTCCTCCTTATCACTCAAGCCTAATTGCTCAAAATACGGCCTTGTCCCAGACTGGGGGCGGCCTGTGCAGAGAACAACTTTTATCCCCTCTTGTGCAGCTGCTTGGATAGCCTTGATATTCTCTTTTGGAATGTGCTTTTTGCTATCCAGCAGGGTACCGTCTAAATCAATTGCTATAAGCTGAATCATCGTATCAGTCCTCTTTCCATTTTATCTTAGGTAGGTGCCATTGTCTTTTGTTGCCAATCATACGCATGACTGTCAATAAAACAACCAGCAAGTAGCATTCAACATTTGAAGTGGCCAGCTTAAAATAAAGCACAAGTGCTGCTATGATAGACCAGCCAGCATAAATCTCACTTCTAAGAACAGTTGGCTTACGGCCTGCCAGGACATCTCTGACAACACCACCGCCTGCTCCTGTAAGAACCGCTGCTACAATAACAGCACTTAAAGGCTGGGCCAGTCGAACAGCATGTAAAGCCCCCTGAACACTAAAGGCTGCAAGCCCAATAGCATCAGTTAGCACCGCTGCTCTGACCCAGCCCTTAGCCACCAGCCTAGGAAACAGCATGATCAGAATAATAGCTATAAAAGCGCAGGCAAATTCTGGTCTTTGTCCCCATAAGGCTTCAATAGGCAGTCCGATCAAGGTATTTCTAATAGCCCCACCACCAAAGGCTGTGACAAAGCCTAGAATAAAAATCCCCAGAACATCAAACTCCTCCTCCATAGCGACAATAGCGCCGGACAAGGCAAAGGCTATCGTTCCAATAATGCTTAAAAGCTCCCACATATCAATTGTCATAACTCACCTAATGCTTCCTAATCCCCTATTAGTCTACCATCTTTTTAATCAAAATATAAGTCAAAATAAGAGCAAGGTCCTCAAAAATCCTACTGATGACCTGTTTTTGTTTGCACCAAAGATTTAGCCCCTATATAGGCTAGGCTCCTAGTAGCAGGAGTTAGGAGCGATAGCTTGCCAAATTCACAGCCTTGTTATTTTCCATGAGAAAGGGTTCTGCTGATGTCTTGGTTTGATAGGTCTTGTATTTATGGTAGAGGTATTGGTAGCAATCCTGTTTTTGATCGAAGAGAATTGCCTGATAGGGCTCTTGGAAGGACAATTTCTCAACAAACAGATACTTGCCCTTATGCTCTACCAGCACTCCCACATGACCAATAAACAAATAATCACCATCTAGCTGATCGTGAATCACAACAGCAAGCATTTTGGCTGGACCATTAAAGCTAACAGCTGAGAAATGCTCTTGCATATGCTTGGCATGCACCTGAATGTCCTTGGTGGCTTCCGTTTTCACCCTTGAAAACAGCTGCTTAAAGCGCTCTGTCTCTGCCTGCGTAAAGAGCTGTCTTGTAGTAATGGCGTCCTCGTCCATAAATAAAAGCGTGTCATCACTGCTGATTGGCTTGATGGCTATCGTGTCCTTTAACAGCATAAAGGTGTTGATCCGGCAATTCGTACCAATAAAGTCACCTTGCTTTTGCAACCACAGCTCATCAATTGCTACCACATCATAATCAGGCTGCTTCTGATAGGTAAAGGCCCCTGTCAAGCCTGTTTTGCCAACTAGGCTATTATATTCTTGGACACCAGCCATAAAGGCATTGACATTAGCTTCCTTCAGCTGATGTGATAGGGCAGCTCTGACCTCCTGCTGGCTCTTTGCACTGTTCATGTTAGATAGGAAAAGACGTCCCTTCTTCTTAGCCTGTGGCTCTTTTTGCTCTTGCTTGGGCTGATCAGACTGGTGAGAAGCCTGGCAAGCCCCAAGAGTTGCCGTAGCAAGGATTAGCAAAGACATCATTACTTTTTTCATCATAACCTCCTTTTTAATGAGTCATTCAAGCTGGTACTCTCCATCATCACCAAATGAGATTATCAGCAGCTGGCAGCTAATACGAGGTTGCTACAACCCACTTGCTATCTCTTTATGTCATGATCTCATCGTTACCAGTATAGCATAAAAAAGAAAAGCACCAGCTCTTGAAGCCTTGCAGCCCTTGTGCCGGTGCTTTTCGTTAGGAGATTACACTGAAATGGTTTTTGTGGTAGCTAGCTGCTGATACCAATAAGCGCTTTTTTTAGGGTAACGCTTTTGGGTTTCAAAATCAACATAGAAGAGGCCATAACGCTTATCATAGCCATTTGACCAAGAAAAGACGTCCATCAAGGACCAGATAAAATAGCCCTTAACATTAGCCCCAGCACCGATAGCGTCTGCAATCACAGCCAAATGCTGCTTGATGTAATCAATTCTAGCGTCATCATCAATCCTGCCATCAATACAGGTATCCTTGTAGCCAAGGCCATTTTCAGTGATATAAATCTTTTTATAGCCTGGATAGTCTGCCTTGATCCGCATGATTTGATCGTAAAGCCCCTGTGGATAGATCATCCAATCCCAGTCTGTACGCGGCACATCAACATCAAACACGCGTTGACCAACCCCCTTTATCTGATATTTGGAGCCGCCTTTTTCTCCCTTGCCATTATGAATGATTTCGGTCTCACCATCAAAAGCACGCAGCCAATCACTCATGTAGTAATTAATCCCAAGAAAATCGTTTAAATCCTTGGCTGCCTGTAATAGCTCAAAATCTTCTGGTCTTAGATCAAGGCTGCCGCCATTTTCAGCAAGAATATGCTTAACACCAGCCATTGTTTTTTCTGAGTATCGCCCTAGGTAGGTAGCATCTAGGATAAATTTATTGTGAATAATATCATCTAGCTCTGCCGCTAGAACATCACCAGGCTTTTTTGGGTCTAGAGGGTATTTTGTTGGCAGCGCATGAACAATACCAATTTCGCCAGGATAAGCCTGTTCCTTGTAGTGCACAAGAGCACGCGCGTGAGCTAGCATCATGTTGTGATGTGATTGAAATACCTTGGCCAAGTCATAACTAATGCCAGGAGGAAATTTCCCGACCAAATACTGTCCATCACCAATCGGTCCAATCTCATTAAAGGTTGTCCAATAGCTCACCTCTGGAAATTCCTTGAAGCAATAAGCAGCATAAGCAACAAAGTGATCAATGTTTTCTCGGTTAAGAAAATCTCCCCTTGAATGAAGCGCTTCTGGCGTGTCAAAATGATGCAGGGTCACAAAGGGCTCAACATGGTGCTTGTGACATTCAGCAAAAAGGCTGTGATAAAAGGCGACACCCTTAGCATTAACCTCGCCAAAGCCCTCTGGAAAAATCCGCGACCAAGCAATGGAAATGCGAATACCATTAATCCCAAATTGCTCAGCCAAGGCCAAATCAACAGGATACTGATGATAAAAATCACTCGCTGGCTCTGCTGTGTACCAATAATTGTCCTTCAAATAACGATCCCAAGCCACTGCTCCCTTACCGTCTATTGTTGTGGCACCCTCAGCCTGATAAGCTGCTGTAGCACCACCAAAAATGAAATCGTCAGGTAATCGTTTGATCATGATGACCTCCTAGTTTTCTAGCTCTCGTTGCACAAAAGCCAAGGCAGCTTGACCATCACGCGTCAGTCTGATGTATTCTGCTCCTTCTGTCTTGGCCAGCTTAATGCCTAGCTTGTCTGTCTCCAGCTTGATGTCCTCATAATTAGAAGCAACCTGCGGAGCTAGGATAACCAGCTGATATTGCGACAATATCTCCCTGTGAGCACCGTAGCTGCCTGCAGCAGCCTTGATTGGTGCTTGGTATTCCTTGGCAGCCTTTGTCAGCGCATTGGCCAAAAGGCCGCTTGTTCCACCACCTGCACAAAGCACAAGGATATTAGCTTCTGCGGTGATTGGTTGGTGCTTTTGAAGAATAGCCTGCGCTTTTTTAGTATCAAAGCTAGCAGCTACCTTATCTGTTAGAGATTGATGAGAGGTATTTCCAGCTATCTCCTCAGCAAGGATTTGCTCATCATAGACCTTTAAGAAAGGATAATAAATCAAAACATCAACAGCAATCAACACAGCAGCAAGGACAAAGGACAGCACCTGAAGGTTCGTTCCTAATACCAAGCCAAGCGGAGCTGGCGTTGTCCAAGGCAGGTTGGCTGTAAAGCTATTCATTCCCAAAACATCAATGAAGAATTTAAAGATCCAAACATTAACAATCGGTGTCAAAATAAAAGGAATAAAGAAAATCGGATTTAACACCAGCGGAGCACCAAAGAGTATCGGCTCATTAACCCCAAAGAACGTAGGCACAACAGAAGCACGTCCAATAGCTCGGTTGCGTTTTGATTTGGTCAGCCACATAAACATAAATGGCACAACAAGAGTGGCTCCCGTACCGCCCATTGTCACAATAAACATTTGCGTACCAGAGGTGAGGATCTTATCAGCATGCTGGCCTGCCTGCAAGAGGTTGAGATTGACCTCAGCATTGGCATAGGTAATCGCTGCAATTGCCGGCTCAACAATGGATGGACCATGAATCCCCACAAACCAAAAGAAGGCATAGGCTCCAAAAATAAGCGTGATTCCCAAATAACCATCTGCAGCCTGAAACAATGGCGCTAATAAGGCACCGATGGACTCAGCAACATTAACACCCAAGGTGTGCTTGACAATCAGCTGCACAAGATAAAGCAAAACAATAGATAAGGTAAATGGGATCAAGTCCTTAAATACCTGTGAAATGTTAGGCGGTACCTCATCAGGCATGCGAATGGTCACATGATTTTTGACACAAAGCTTATAAATGATTACCGTCACAAAGGCAGAAATAAAGGCAGTCAAAAGTCCCTTTGTTCCCATAAAGCCTGTTAGAAGGCCGCCTTCTTTTGCAGGATCAGCAGCCATTAGTAGAAAGCCAACCATTGCAGCAAGCATGGTTGATAAATAATTCATCTGATTGGTAGCTTCTAGCTGACGATTGATCGAGTCAGTCAAGGCCTTGGCTGTTGTCCCCGCAACAAAAAAGCCAAGAATACCCATTGAATAGCTATAAGGCAGCATGAGTAGGGCTTCAACAGACTTACTCCAATGAAAGCCCCAAGCATTTGGAACATAAGCCAGTAAAATAAAGATACTTGAAAACAAAATGACCGGCATACCTGCAATAAAGCCATCACGAATAGCACGTAGGTAAATGTTTCGAGAAATCTTCTCAAATAAAGGCTTTCTCTTTTCAATGTGTTCAATTAGCTTGTTCATGTCTTATCCTCTCTTGTAAAGCTCAATAAGGTGCTTCATCATATCCTGCAGCAGCAAAGTCGTCATCAAATGGTCCTGTCCATGCATCAAGGTAACACTAAAGGCAATATCTGAGCCTGTCGCCTCCTCCTGCAAAAGACTCGTCTGCGCCTTATGCGCTTCTAAAATGGATTGATTGGCTGATTGACAAAGCGTCTCTGCCTTGTCATAATCGCCCTTTTTAGCGGCCTCTAAGGCCTCAATCAGCTTCGATCTGGCTTCACCAGCATAAGCAACAATTTCAAAACCAAGCATGGTTATCTCGTCTTTAGTCATTTTGTCTCCTTTATAGTAAGCGTTGAATATGGATTACAATATAGATTTTTTCAGACTCTACCAGCTCTTGACCTGTTAGATCTGTCATCAGCTGATAGATAGCACTGCCTATCTCATAGGCTCTTGGGTATTCCTTTTTGATTTGCTCCTCCAAGCTCCCCATAGCATGATAGCCTTGATTCTTACGGTCTAGCGACTGGATAAAATAGGTCAAGTGGATCATCAGTCGATCATAAAAATGACTGTTAGTGCTTGTTCGTGTGATCCCATTAGCCAGCAGGGCTGCTTCCACCTGATTAAGGAGCTTTTTGGTGCTGCTATGCTCTCGTTGAGGACTAGATTCCTCACCCTTAGCATTAATAAAATGCAGGGCAATCTTTGTCACCTCATCATCTGGAAAGGTTGTCCTTAGCCTTTGCCGAAACATCTCCAGAGCAGCCTGTGCCATCTCATATTCCTGACCAAATTCTTTAGAAATGTCAGGCAAGCGATTAACCGAATAGGTCCCCTTTTGCAGCATGTGATAAGCAGCATAGATATGATCGGTCAATGTCACATAAAGGTACTGCTGGACCGGGTAATGATAGGTCAAGACCAACCAATCAATCACATCATAGGTCACCGTAATGACATCTAACGGCACATCTTTTAGCAAGAGCAGTAAGTTTTCCCTTGCTTCATCATTTTTTAATAAAAATGTTTTTTCAACGGCTTCTTCTCGAATCAAGTCTCCTTTTTTCTTCTGAAAAGCAATTCCTGCCCCCATAACTACTGCCTGCTCGTTGGCAGCATTCTTAACCAAGGCGGCATTGTTATTCAATGGACGAATCAGTCGGAACATTCTTACCTCCTTTTTTAACATAAAAAGACCACAAACCAATCAGAAAAAAGCTCCCAATTCGTTTGCGGTCTTGCCTAAATCAGCTTTAGTCACAATCCACCATATACGATTGTCATTGTAATGCTATTATAAGGCATTATCCTAAAAATGTAAACCCTTTCTTCAATACTGCTATCACAACCAAGGTCTCACCTAGGGCTATTGCAGCCTCAGCTTCTTGGAAAAGTCTTACCATTTGATTAGGATAGGCTGTTACTGTCACAGCAATGTCCTGGCATTGCTTTTATCATGCCTTTACTAGGCTTCATCAAGAGTAAGCTTTGTTGTCCAAGGGCTGGCTGTTTTCTCAAGCACCTGATTGAGACGATCAATATTCTGAAATCCCTCTGTGCGAAGCCATTGACGCGCTGCCGCCTCGCCCTCTGACATGTACACCGCTACTGCTCCTGACCAGGTAGCCCGACCACATAGCACTCCATTAAACCTAGCTCCTGCCTCTGCCGCAAAAACCAAGGTCTCTTGAAACAGACTAGCTGATACACCCGCACTCAAATAAATATATGGCAAATGACTAGCAGACTCTTGATCACGAAAGGCTTGAATAGCCTCCTCTTTGCTGTAAACAGCCTCACCCTCTGCAAAGCCCTCAACATAGGCCATATTGACAGGAACCTCTACCTTTAGGACATCAACCCCAAAGCGCTCAGCTGAAAAGACCTTCATGGCCTCATTAACCTTGTGTGCCTTTAGCTTGGCAAAGGCTACACTCTGATTGTCTGTTATCACCTCATCATAGGTCAACAGCTCAAGGAAAAATGGTATCTCCTCTGCCTGACATTCTGAGCCGATACGCTCAATATAGGCCTGCTTTTGCTGGTTAATGTATTCATCTCCATCAACATCATAGTAAAGCAAGAACTTCACTGCGTCAGCCCCAGCCTCCTTGAGGCGCTTGACTGACCAATCCACCAGACAATCTGGCAGGCGGCTGGTGGTTGTCGTATCATAGCCAGTTTGTTCATAGGCTAATAATAAGCCAGACTTCTGATCACGCACCTTAGTGGCTGGCAGGCCATATTCAGGGTCAAGCAGGATAGAGGAGGCATAGGGGGTTAGCTCCTCTGATACCAGAGCCTTTAGGGCCTCGATTTGCCAAGGAGCAGGCTCTGTGTCTTGGTGGGTTGCCATCATGCGCTTCAAGGCACCGCGCTGATCAAAGGCCAAAGCCGAAATGATTCCCTTACGACTGACCTTTTCTAAATAAGCTTTTTTGTTTCTTGTTAATGTCATCTTATACCTCCTCTACTTGAATACGGTCAAATAGCTCATCAAAATGTGCCATATTCACATGACCTGTTCTTGTTTCTTGCGCATTTAACATGCCTAAAACATTGGCTTTTTTCAGAAGCGTCTCATCGTCATCTCCTTCTGCCAAAGCCCAAGCAATCCCTGCCACAGTAGCGTCACCAGATCCAACAGGATTGACTACCTCAATTTTAGGAATGGTAACACGGTAAAACCTGTTATGATGTTTGGCAAAGGCTCCTTGGGCACCAAGAGAAACAATAATCCATTCTATCCCTTCAAATAAAGGTTGACTCAACAGAGAGATTAAACGTTCCTCATCTAATGTGACAGGTTGGCCTATCAAATCCTCCAATTCTTCCAAATTGGGTTTGATAACAGTTGGTTTATCTTTGCTAGCCAGTACCGCTTTTAAAAGAGCACCAGAGCAATCTAAAACCACTTTGCTGCCATAGGCTCTCGCCATAGTAATCAAGTCTTGATAATAGTGAGCGGTCAGACCCTTAGGCAGACTGCCTGAAAAGGTTAAGACATCAAACTGCTTAGCAATAATACTCATGTGGTTCAAAAAGCCTTCAGCCTCGTCCATATCAATGTAGGGACCAGCTTCCAGAATTTCCGTCTGCATGCCTTCATGTAAAACAGCAATACAATTTCTCGTTTCCCCTTTGATTTTGAAGAATTGGTTAGAAATGCCCTGTTCTTGTAACTGATGAATGACAAAGTCACCCAGTTTCCCACCAATAAATCCTGTTGCCATAACTGACTGACCAGCTTCTGCTAACACTCTGGTCACATTCAGCCCCTTGCCGCCAGCTGTTTTTTGAACCGCTTCCACGCGGTTTACCCGATCCAAGGCTAAGGCCTCCAAAGGATAGGAAATATCAATAGAAGGATTTAAGGTTACTGTTAAAATCATATGCTCTCCTAATCCTGGTAGTCACCGCGATCCCATTTGTCCAGAAATTCGTTGAAAAAGTCAGGATCCTCTTGATTGACGTGCTGTGTCTCTAAATGAGCTATTTTAGCAAGCAGCTTTTTATTGTCATCAGTTTCCCTATAATCTGCCTTGATAAAAGCATCAATAATATCACACATTAAAAGCTCGCCTGTGATTTTACCGCCAAAGCCTATGACATTTGCATTGAGCTCCTCTTTTGCATACAGTGCTGTTGTCATATCCCTAACAAGCGCTGAGCGAATGCCAGGAACCTTGTTGACAGCATTAGTGATCCCAACACCAGTGCCACAGATACAGACACCAAGATCAGCTCGGCCATTGGCGACAGCCTCACCAACCCTTTTCCCAAAAATCGGGTAATGGGTGCGGGTATGGTCATAGGTCCCACAGTCAATCACCTCATAGCCCTTTGATTTCAAAAAATCTGAAACAGCCATTTTTTCATTCGTCACAATATGGTCACAGCCAATAGCAATTTTCATGATATCTTCCCTTCGTTAAGCCATTTTATTGAGCATGTCTACACGTATTTGATGGCGTCCGCCATCGTAGCTGCCGACCACAAAAGCCTTAGCAATGTTTTTTGCCAGCTCCTCACCAACAATCCTTGCACCAAGGGTAATCATACGAGCATTATTGTGGCCACGTGTCATGTAGGCAGAGCGCTCATCAGAAACCTCTGCTGCTATCATGCCTTTTAGCTTGGTCGCCACCATAAATGGGCCTGCACCATAAGCATCGACCATAATACCAAGATTAGTGTCCTTATCATTGACCGCCTGAGCAACTGCCAAGGTATTGTCAATAAAATCCTTATCTATGTCTGTCACGTCTGTCACATCAAAGCCTTCCTGCTGAAGAAAGCTTTTAAGAACCTCTTTCAACTCATTGCCATGTGCATCTGCACCCAAAATAATAGCCATCACATCTCCTTTACATTTGATTAATTTTGTTCGATATTGTTTGTTAATCGTTTACAAGATTATTTTATATTAAAAACAAACATTTATCAACATATATTTTTGATATTTTTGTTTTATTTTTTTTGAATTTTGTTGCTTATTGAAAAAAACGATGCTTTGTGCTATCATTAACTAATCATATCCTAGATAAGGAGAGCGGTCATGCTTAAGCGTGAGAGACTGTTAAAAATCATTGAAAAGGTAAACGCCAACGGTATTATTACGGTTCACGATATCATTGAACAACTAAAGGTCTCAGATATGACAGCCAGACGAGATTTAGATGAGCTAGAAAAAGCCGGAAAATTAGTCCGCATTCATGGTGGTGCCCAAAGCATTGCTATGCCTCAAAAGCTCGAGCGGTCAAATACTGAGAAATTAACCGTACAAATTGAAGAAAAAAAAGAAATTGCTAGGTATGCCAGCCAGCTCATTAACGATGGCGAGACCATTTTTATAGGTCCCGGAACGACCTTAGAATGCTTGGCTGAGGCTCTAGTCAATCGCCACATACGGATTATTACCAACAGCCTGCCTGTTTTTACGATTCTTAATAAAAGCAAAACTGTTGATCTCATTCTTATCGGTGGTGAGTATCGAGCTATTACAGGTGCCTTTGTTGGTAGTCTTGCCAGTCAAACCATCTTATCCTTGAAGTTTGCCAAGGCCTTCATCAGCTGCAACGGTATTTATAAAAATGACATTGCCACCTACAGTGAAAACGAAGGGGTTATTCAGCGCCTAGCCTGTGACAATGCCATCGAAAAATACCTGCTCGCTGACAACCAAAAGTTTAACGCCTATGACTTTTACAGCTTTTATCACCTTGACAATATCGACGCCATTATCACCGACTCCAAGGTTAGTGACAGCGTTAAGGAGCGTTACCGTCAATTTGCCAAGCTCTTGGTCGCAAGGCCAGCTGACAATCAGGTCAGCAGCTAGACAGCCTACCTCTCTATCTGTTTCCACCATGAGTCCAGCAGGTAAACAAAGCCATCAAACGAAATAGCACCATAAAAGCGCATGAAACCACTAATATTGCAATGGGGCTTCATGCCTTTTTTAACTTGTCACACGTTAAGCAAAGCAAAAAGAGGCTAGGACAAAAATCCTTCCTCTTTTAAAATCGTCAAACTATAGAGTTGATTGGAGGGCTCTTAGCCCTCATTTTTCAAGCGATGTGGCCTTTTTAATCAGCTGCTCGAGGGTGGATAACCTAATCAACATCGCCAGGTCATGACGATTGAATGGTTATTCCACTCTTTTTCTACGCTGAGGGCTGTGAAAGGGCTCATACGACAGCTTAGCCGCTTTCTAACAGCTATTTACCTACCTCACCTCTTAACGAGCAGACAGCCTAAATGGTATAGTCCAGCTGATCAAGACTCTTTTTATGGTCAAGGTCAATATCAAGAAAGGTCATCTGCTTGACATTGATAAGGCTGGCTACAATTGATACCGGAAAAGCAACCACCGCTTGATTGAAGAGACTAATATTACTATTGACAATGCGTTTTGCTGCTGCCAAGGCTGCATTTTCCTTAGCAATCTCATTTTGCAGGCTCAAAAACTGCTCAGAGGAGCGCATTTCCGGATAAGCCTCTCCTACAGCAAAAACCTCATTCAAGGCCTGCTCCTGTGTCCTCATCACATCATTTGTTTCCTCCAAGGAAAGCCCCTGACGCAGCTTCACGAGTTCAGTAAAGACCTTTTCCTCATGCTTGGCATAGGACTTAGCGATTTTTAGCATTTCCGAAATGGTATCATATCTCTTCTCAAGAGCAATATCGACATTTCGTTTAGACTCCTCTATAACGATTCGATACCTTTCTAATTTGTTTCTCACTCCAATAAGCCATAGTATAGTCATGCAAAGAATAAGTGTTAACATAGATGACGTCACTGACATAAAAAAGCCTCCTTAAAGCTGATGATTTAGTGTATCCAACAAGCGGTACATCTTAACAAGCTTGTCTTGAATGTTTTCATATTCGCTACTTAACGCTAGCTTTTCAATAGCCCCTCTAGAGCTAGGGGTTTTCAAGAGCTGTTGACCGGAATAGAAGGACACAACAACAGTATCACCATTCATATAAACTGCTACAGGCATCTCCTCTCTCCATTCATCAAGCACTGCCAGCATATAAGGATTTAAGAGCATTCTAGCGCTTAATTCATCTGTGCAGTACACATTGTACGTTTCATTAAAGCGAATGTCCTCCATTTCCAGCTGCACCTCACCCTTTAGCTTAGCCTTGTAGCCACTATGGACCTTTTCTCTGCCCAAAAAGCCCTTTTGAGTCGGCACAATTCTAATATAACCCTTGATAGCTGTATAATATTTAGCCAGCAGCACCTGTCCGTTAAAATCAGTGACCCGATGCCAGTTATCATCCTCATTTTCCTCATGGTAGGCATAAAGATTGCAAAATTCTGTCTGCATGTCATCTCCAAAAATAATATGGCAATTACTGTCATACCATCTGGAGGACGGTGTTGCAAGCTTTAGTAAGGAGAGCTCAATCCCTGAATAGTAATCTATCTTGACATCTGGCAGGGCCTCCTGTAAAACAGGCAGCAAAAAGTGATCCACATAGGAGAGCTCATTTGCTGTTTTGAATGTTTTCAGCCGCGGCCAAACCAAGCCCCCCACAAAGATAATGAGAAATAAGGCAAGAGATCGGTCAACCATGCCATACAAGATGATTGCGCCTATCACCATTGTCAGCCAGCCCAGATTATTCTTTCTAGCATTTCCACTCATATCGCTTTTAATTTGCTCCAGCTTTTGGTGATGCTCAGGCGAAGCTTCTATAGCTCTAATCTTCTCCAAAACAATAGGATCTGTCAATCGCTTAGTATTTTCGTTCATCTCACTTACTCCAGATACTTCTCCATCAGCAGCTCTCAGCTGCTCTTGATAACACCAGTCACTTTATGCTTTTGCTTAACCTATAAATGACAATTGAGTTACAGCTAATTTATAATATTATACCATTTTTAAACTATTTTTTCTATCATTAGATTTAAATGACGCTCAATAACAACCACATAATGTTAATATAGGCATCATTGTGCTCTTTTTTACCTAATCATGTTGTGAGCAATACCCCTGCTTATCAGGGAAGCCATAAAGGCCTCTATGAGATCAAGACTATCAGCGCCAGCCCTTCTTTTGGAGTCACTATTCAGCTTGTTCTTCGCATGCTGTCTTTGCCTGACCATGATTCAGCTGCTCTTTTTGATTGCTTGTTATGCTCTCTTTTTCCGTCTCATGCTGAGCAAGAAAAAACAGCAAACCCTTGCTTGGTTTACTGCTCTTCTGTTGATATTAGTCCAAAAATAAGCTGGGAGCTAATGACACCCTATTAACTCATAAAGCCTGTTATCCTTTCTTTGTCATAGAACAATTCACTTAGTCTATTCTCAATCAAAATACGAAGCCTGCTTAAACCGTCTTCTCATATTAACAGCTAAAAAGTGGTGTCAATATGAAGAAACCTATGATCGGTAACAATAATAGCACCTTTAAATCTCTCAGCGATAATGTAAGGTTATCCTATACCTGTCATATTTTTCGGTGCTATTTGCCATATCAGGTTGCTATAGCACTTGGTGGCTTCTGGTAGCCTTAACCAATAAATGATCTGCTTTTTTATTCCTGCTCTTTGTTTTGCTTATGCCTTTTGTCGGCGCAGGCCTTTAGCTTTACTATACTGACGGTAAGGTCGGTGAGAGCCTTTACCATTTTTGATGCCTTAATCGCAAAGCATTTAATACCACTGATATTGAGCTAAGGCTCATGGCAAAGCCAGCCAGCATTGGGTTTAATAGAGGGCCGCCAAATATGTGAAGAGCTCCCATAGCAATAGGGATCATTAAGCTATTGTAGATAAAGGCCCAAAATAAATTTTGCTTAACTACTCTGATGGTTTGAAGACTAAGCTCCAAGCAGTCAACCACATCTAACAATGACGATGTCATCAGAATAATATCCGCTGCCTCAATAGCAATATCCGTCCCAGAGCCAATCGAGATACCAACATCGGCTAAGGTCAAGGCAGGTGCGTCATTAATCCCATCACCAACCATCGCAACCAGCTGCCCACTAGCCTTCAAATCAGCAATAACCTGCGCCTTTTGAGCAGGTAAGACTTGACTAAAGACCTGATCAATCCCTACCTCATCAGCAATCGCTCGAGCAGTTATAGCATGATCACCTGTTAGCATAACCGTTTGAAGGCCCAAATCCTGCAAGGCTTTTACTGTTGCTCTGCTATCTGCTTTTATCCTATCGGCAACGATAAATAAGGCACATAACTGACCATCTTTGGCATAATAGATAACAGTTTGCCCCTTTGAAGCAGCTTGCTCAGCATAGGCTTGAGCAGCACTTATCGCAATCCCCTGCTGCACCATCAGCTGACTATTACCAACAGCCAAGCGGTGCTGATCAATGGATCCAGTAACACCTAAGCCAACAAACGATTGAAAGTCTGTCACCGTTAACAGGTCATAGTCCTGATCACGTGCTGCCTTAACAATCGCCTCTCCTAAAGGGTGCTGCGAATACTGTTCTAAGGAAGCAACCTCTTGAAGAGCCTGCTCTTTATCAGCAGCAAGAAGGACGATATGCTGCAATTGAGCCTTTCCTTGCGTCAATGTGCCTGTTTTATCAAACACAATCGTCTGCACCTGATAAGTCTTTTCTAAAATATCTCCTCCCTTAAAGAGAATCCCTTGCTCAGCTGCACGACCTGAGCCAACCATGATGGCAGTGGGAGTTGCTAGCCCCAAAGCACAAGGACAAGCAATGATCAACACAGCAGTAGCCACTGTCAAAGCAAAATCAAGGCTTTCTCTCATAACAAAGAACCAAAAAAGAAAGCTCAGCAGGGATAAGCCTAATACGATAGGGACAAAAACACCAGATACCCTATCAGCAATCGCAGCAATCGGAGCCTTAGTCTGCTGTGCACGCTCTACTAGCTGAATGATTTGCGCTAGCAACGTATCCTGCCCAAGCCTAGATGGCTGAACCTTTAGAGCTCCTTGGCCATTGATGGTACCAGCAAATACATGATCACCAGCCTGCTTATCCACTGGTAGGCTCTCTCCTGTCAGCATGGACTCATCAACAGCAGATTGTCCGTCTAGTATCAGCCCATCAATAGCGACCCTTTCGCCTGGTTGAATAAAGCAAATATCCTCACTCGTCACCTGCTCTAAAGGAATCAGCTGGATCTCTCCTTGACGAATAACCCTGACATCATTGACCGTTAAGGACAGCAGCTTTTGAATAGCTTGCGAGGCTCGCCCCTTTGTGCGGCTCTCCAGATAGCTGCCAAGGGTAATCAGGGTCAAAATAACCACGACAGATTCAAAATAAAGCTGATGAACAAACGAGTCCATTCCAGTCACAATCTTAAAGAAGCTATAAGCACTGTAGCTAAAAGCAAAACTAGTGGCTAATGCCACAAGCGAATCCATATTAGGGTGTTTCTTTACCAGTGCCTTAAAGCCATTTACATAGTACTGCCGATTCAAGAAAAGGACAGGCAGGGTCAGCAAAAGCTGAACAAGACCATAGCTTATCGCATGCAAACGAGGAGATAGGGCATCAGGCAGCCACAAGCCAAGCATAGGCCCCATTGACAGGTAGACCAGCGGCAGACTGAACAAAGCAGACCAGACAAAACGATACCAAGTCTGATGCGCCTGCTCCTCTAGACGGTCCATTTGTCCCCTCACATCAGTCTCATCAAGCAGCTCTGCCTTATAGCCTGCATCTCTTACAGCCTGAATAATCTCTGCTGAGGTCAACCTAGCAGCCAAGTAAGTTACTGACAGCTTTTCAGTTGTCACATTAACCACCACGTCCTCAACACCTGGTAATTGCTTAACCGCCTGTTCAATCGCTAGCGCACAGGAGGTGCAATGCATGCCCTCTAGCATAAAGGTTTCTTTAGCCATTAATGTTCCTCCTTTTTCTGACAATAACATTGCCCCGGTAAGCAATGACACAAAACATCAGGTACCGCTTGCGCTGCTTTAGCTTCCAATAATACTTGAAAGTTCTGAATATCCTCCAAGGTCATCGGGGTTTCCTTGAGTAAGGCTAGCAGCAGATGACTATGGTGACGCTGACACATGCCATCAAGCCTCTCACGTAAGATCGCAAGCTCTAGCCTATCCTGATCAAGCAAGGACTGGTAAATATAGGACCGTCCCTGTCTATCAGCCCTTAGGGCTTTTTTCTTAACCAAACGTCCAATCAAGGTCTTAACGGTAGAATCAGACCAGCGGTATTTTGCATGAAGAATAGCAATAATCTCAGAGCTCTTCATGTTCCCATTAGCCCAAACAACACGCATAACCTCCCATTCTGCATCAGATATTGTATCCACATCACTACCTCTCTTTCATCTGTAGTTTTACTAAGTATAGCTTATTTGTTTACATTTGTAAACAAATAATAACTAAAAAAGGTCTCTTTATGAGAAACAGCGTCAAAAAAAGACTGACAGCTAAAGTCAGCAGCTAGCTTTTAATAGTCTGAGCTTTCTGGTCTTATCTGATTAACTTTATATTGACAAAATGAGTCCTTGTATATTACTATATGACAGTAATACTGTAATGATTAAGGAGAAAACATTGACATATCTTAAAAGACAGCTAATCCTACTGGTCCTTCTACTCACAGCTATAGGTAGCCAAACAGTCGTTCAAGCCAGCACGCGATCCTGGAAAAGTTGGTTTATCGAACAATATTTTTGGCTTAAACGAGACAAAAGCTATTATGCCGAGCAAGATGAGAATACCTTCTACAACTACGTCAAGTCAGCCGGTGAAAAGAGCAATCAAGGCTTTAATCTCACTCAAAATGAGGTCAACGGAGAGTTAAAGACAGAGCGCAGAGACAACATGCAGGTTCACAGCTGGAATGAAAAACCTAATAAATCATCAGATCAAAAGGTCATTCTCTACCTGCATGGTGGCTCCTACCTAAACAACCCGACCTCATACCATATTGACATGCTCAAAACCTTGTCAACTAGCCTTGATGCTAAGATTGTATTGCCCATTTATCCAAAGGCTCCGACCTATACCTATGATGTCGCTATGCCAAGATTAGTTAGTCTTTATCAGGATATTCTAAAAAGCACTAGCCCTCAAAACATCACTATCATGGGAGACTCTGCTGGTGGTGGCTTGGCACTGGGACTTGCCCTAGCCTTAAAAACTGAGAATATCACTCAACCTAAGGACATTATCCTGCTTTCTCCTTGGCTTGATGTCACCCTATCTAATCCAGATATTCCAAAATACGAATCCTCTGACCCTATCTTGTCTGCCTGGGGGCTGCGGATCGTGGGCGATATCTGGGCACGACGTGGTGAAAACAACACTAAGCACCCCTACGTTAGCCCTATTTATGGCGATACAAGTGGACTAGCACCTATTACCATGTTTGTCGGAACTCACGAAATCTTTTACCCAGACATCACGAAATTTGATAAGATGTTGGCAGAAAGAAAGCATACACACCAGCTCTTTGTTGGAGAAGAGATGAACCATGTTTATCCTATTTACCCGATTGAAGAGGCCAAGACAGCACAATACCAAATCATTGATACCATAAAAAAAGAGTACGAACCCCAAAAATAATAATACAAAAATGCCTACCAGACTTGAGCTTTTTGCCAAAGCCTGGTAGGCATTTTCTGATCACAGCATGATTACTGTTTCTTTTCTAACTCACGAAGCAATTGATCAATTTTATTGCCATAGGCGATAGAATTGTCCTTTTCAAAAACCAAATCCGGAATTTTATACATGGTTAATTGCTTACCAAGCTCACGCTTAATGGTTCCTGTTGCTTTTTTTAGGCCTATTTCAGCCTTTTGATTGTCTGAAGCTAGGTCACTCATAATGGTATAGTAAACCTTAGCAACTGACAAATCGCCCAGCATTTGCACTTCTGTGATCGTAACACCCTGCACACGTGGATCACGAACCTTTTTGTGTAAAATCTCGTTGACCTCACGCTTGATTTCCATACCAACACGATCAATACGATGATTTGTCATGGCCCTTCCTTTCTATTGTCAAATAGTACAGACTCTTAATAGCCCAATAACAAGAGAAAAGCTTGATGACTTTCAAGCCTTTTTCTCTATTAGGCTGATGGCTATACTATTAATAGTGATTGTTCAAATCAGGTGGTGACATTGTCTATTGCCTTAGGACAAGGCTGTTTAAGCTACTAGCCACCACGACTATTTACGGATAATTTCTTCCATGACGTAAGCCTCAATGGTATCATCGACCTTAATGTCATTAAAGCCTTCAATCATCAAACCACCCTCTTGGGCATTACCAATCTCCTTAACATCGTCCTTATAATGCTTAAGACTGGCTAGCTTACCATCAAAGATAACCACGCTATCACGAATGACACGTACGCTTGAATCGCGCGTTACCTTACCATTAACAACCATAAAGCCTCCGATTGTCCCAACCTTAGAGACCTTAAAGGTTTCACGAATAATAGCCTCACCAAGAACTTTTTCTTGATACTCAGGGTCAAGCTTACCTTTCATGGCTTCCTCAACCTCTTCGATCACCTTATAGATAATGCTGTGCAAGCGAATCTCAACATCATCTGTATCAGCCTGCTGACGCGCCTGTGGTGTCGGACGCACATTGAAACCTATGATAACAGCGTTTGAAGCCTCTGCCAAGGTCACATCTGACTCATTGATAGCACCAACAGCAGAGTGAACAACATTCACTCGAACGCCCTCAACATCAATTTTAAGGAGTGAGGCTGCCAAAGCTTCCACAGAGCCCTGTACGTCTGCCTTGATGATTACGTTAACGGTTTTGATCTCCCCAGCCTTAAGGGTATCAAATAGATTATCAAGGCTGACACGTTGCGTGTTTTGACGTTGCTTGAGAAGGGCACGCTTAGCACGCTCCTCCCCTGCTGCACGCGCTGCTTTTTCATCAGCATAGACCGCAAAATGATCACCCGCCATAGGGGTTTCATTGAGACCAGTAATAGATACCGGTGTGGACGGCTCAGCTGATTTCACACGACGACCAAGGTCATTTGTCATGGCACGCACACGACCAAAGGTGTTTCCAACAACGATTGGATCCTGTACGTGTAGGGTTCCTTGTTGGACCAGAAGTGTCGCAACCGCACCCTTACCTTTGTCAAGTCTAGCCTCAATGACCGTACCAATCGCACGAACCGTAGGATCAGCCTTTAGCTCTTCAACCTCAGCTACCAAAAGCACTGTTTCTAGCAGCTCATCAATGTTTTTGTTAAATTTGGCAGAGATTTCAACAAACTCACACTCACCACCCCAAGCAGTTGAGATGATCCCATGCTCAGCCAATTCTGAAATAACACGCTCAGGATTAGCCCCTGGCTTGTCAATCTTGTTGATGGCAACGATAATTGGAACACCAGCCGCCTTAGAATGGTTAATAGCTTCAATGGTTTGTGGCATTACCCCGTCATCAGCAGCTACAATCAAAATGGTAATATCTGTCACTGACGCTCCACGTGCACGCATGCTTGTGAAGGCAGCATGTCCTGGTGTATCTAGGAAGGTAATCTTCTTGCCTGCCTCCTCAATCTGGTAAGCTCCAATATGCTGGGTGATCCCTCCTGCTTCTCCTGTTGCAACACGAGAATTTCTAAGGGTATCAAGCAGGGTCGTCTTACCATGATCGACGTGTCCCATAATGGTAACAACCGGTGCACGCTCAACAATATTCTCAGGATTAAGGTAGCTATCATCAGTAAAGAAGCGCTCAATATCAGCTTCATCAACCTCCACCTTGGCCTTAGCTTCAATGCCATAATCCACCATTAAGAGCTCAATGGTATCACCATCTAAGGATTGGTTTTGCGTTGCCATCACACCCATCATAAATAATTTCTTGACAATCTCAGCTGGCTCACGCTTGATCCGTTTTGCAATTTCAGCAACGGTCATTCCCTCTGAATATTCAAATTCTTTTGGTAGTTCATGGAATTTACGCTCTGTTACTGGTTTTGGAGCTGTGTTGCTATTCTTATGATGCTTACCTTTTTTGTTTTTCTTGTTGTTATTCCAGTTACTATTCTTTTGATTTCTCACTTGGTTTTGACTATTCCAACTCTTCTTATTTTTCTTTTGTCCATCTTCTAGGCCATGATCCCTATCATGCGCTTTGTCTGGACGATTTTGTTTTTTTCGACGCTTATCAACCGGTTTTGCTACCGGTGCAGCAGCTATACTAGCTACCGGCTCAGCTGGCTCAGTAGCCTTAGCTGGGGCTTCACGATGCTTTTTGTCCTCTGTCTGAGCCTTGAGGGCGGCTGCCTTAGCCTCTTGCCTTGCCTGCTGCTCTAAGCGCTTCGCCTCTTCTTGTTCACGAAAACGTGATTCCCTTTGTCTGGCATACTCTGCGTTTTGTTCAGCCTTTAAGGCAGCAGCACGCGCCTTAAAATCAATCTTAGGAGCACCGGCTTGGGTCTGCCCTTGACGTCCTGTATCCTGTTGACGACTATTAGCGTTAAAGGAACGGTTTTTGTCACGATTACCAGCTTGTCTATGCCCATCGTTTCGGTTATTTCCAGATGATGGCCTGTTATCAAAGCGTCTATCTCTTTGCTGATTTTGTGACTTGTGGCCAGCTCGCTCCGTCTGCTGACCTTGTGATCGTCCAAGTTGACGATAGTCTGACTTGCGGTCATTAGAGCGATTTTGCCCAGCCTGCCGTCTCGCTGCCTGCTCCTTGGCACGTGCTTCACGCTCTGCCTTGAAATTGCGGCTCTTTGGCTTAACAGCAACCGGCTGTGATGCTTCTTGTGTCGCAGCAGCTGGCTTTTCTGCTGCTTTAGAGGCTGCTGGCTGTGGTGTAGTGGCTTTAGCTGCTTTTGCTTTTTGTTCTGCTACTTGCTTGTCTTTTGCTGAACCTGCTTGACCATTCTTAGTCACACCTGCTGAAAAGCTAGAGGCAATTTTGTTAGCATCTGCTTCTTCAACGCTTGACGCATGGCTTTTGACATCTAATCCTAAGGATTTGGCACGCTCAACGACTTCTTTACTACTTTTGCCAATTTCCTTGGCAATTTCATGTAATCTTTTCTTTGACAATTTGTGTCCTCCTATTCGTCTATTTCATAAGAGTCCTCATTTTCTTTGAAAATCCAGCGTCTGCAATGGCAACCACCTTACGAGGCTTGCCAAGTGCAGCACTTAATTCCAGTGCACTAAACACTGTGGAGACTTCTACATTGTAATAATTACTTTTATCTGTTACTTTTTTAGTGATATTTGGGCCGGCATCATTGGCTAAAAAAACAAGATGGGCTTGCTGATGTCGAATAGCTTTGATGACCAATTCCTCACCTGAAATCACTTTTTTGGCCCGCTGAGCCAGTCCGATCAAATGAGATAATCTATTTAAACTATTCAAGGCCTAGCTCTCTTCTTTTAACTTTGTGATCAACATATGCAATCACTTCATCGTAAAAGCTCTCTGGAACCTCCATTGAGAAGCTACGATTAAAAACCTGCTTTTTCTTAGCCAGAAGTGCCTCTTGATTATCCAGCTTGATATAAGCACCACGCCCATTTTGCTTGCCGGTTGGATCAATAAAAATCTGCCCCTCCTTATTTTTGACAATACGAAGGAGGTCACGCTTATCAATGATCTCACCAGAAACAAGCGACTTACGTAAAGGTATTTTTTTTACTTTAGGCATAAAACACCTCTTTTCTTACACTTCCTCGTTGGTTAAGAGCTCCTCTGTAGCTACTGCTTCAGTCATTGCTGCTTCTTTTTCTGCTTCAAGGCGTTCATATTCACTGGCTGATTTGATGTCAATGCGATAGCCTGTCAAATGAGCTGCCAAACGAACGTTTTGACCACGACGGCCAATAGCAAGCGATAGCTTATTATCAGGCACCACCACAGTCGCACGCTTAAGATCGTCATCATCAAAGAGAACCATATCAACCTCAGCAGGTGCAATGGCATTGTAGATAAATTCAGCAGGGTCATCTACCCATTGGATAACGTCAATGTTTTCTTCTACTGGGATCTCAAGTCCTGTCTTAGCATCATAGCGCTTTGGATGGAATTTACTGATAACCTTTTTGATGTTGCTGCCGCCACGTCCAACGATCGTTCCAATCGCATCAACGTTTGGATTATGGCTACGCACAGCAACCTTAGTACGGTCACCTGCCTCACGAGAAACACTCATAATCTCAACAGTCCCGTCAAAAACCTCTGGAATTTCCTGTTCCATGATGCGCTTGATAAACTCAGGGTGACTACGACTAACAAAAACATTAACACCCTTTGGATTGTTTTCTACCTTGTAGACATAAACATCTATCCGATCATGTGACTTGAAGGTTTCTCCTGGTATTTGGTCCTGGTGTGAGAGCTGAGCCTCTAAGGAACCAAGGTTAACATAAATGAAACGTTGGTCAAAACGCTCAACCGTACCCGTCATGATTTCACCTTCATGCTGCTTGTACTCATTGAAGGTGATTTCTCGCATCTGACGACGCATCCTTTCCATAATGGTTTGCTTTGCAGACTGAGCAGCCACACGTCCAAACTCGCTGACTGATTCTTCAAAACGAATTTTATCTCCTAACTCATAGGCTGAGCTAATGGCAAGGGCATCGTTCAGGCTAATTTCCAGACGGCTATCAAATACCTCTTCAACAACCTCACGAACCGTAAAAACCTGAAAATCTGCTGTTTTATCATTAAATTCAATGACGCAGGATTCTGCTTGACCATAACGACGTTTATAAGCTGATTTCAGTGATTCAGTGACTGCCTCAATGATATCTGCCTTATCAATGTGTTTTTCTTCTTCCAAAATACGGAAGGCTTCTAGCATTTCTTTGCTCATAATGTTGTCTACCTTGCTCTCAAAGCTTGGTAAAAATCCTTTCTTATCTTATAAATTAATCCATTTAGGGCTTAGCCAACCGACTAAGACAGATCGCTCAGCAATTGCCTTATAATTTGACAGCTAAGCGAGCCTTAGCCACTGCTTGGTAAGGAATCTCAACTGTTTTGTGACGCGTCTTATCTAGATAATCAATGGTTAGGGTATCGCCATCAAAAGCCACTAAATCTCCTTGAAAAACCTTCACCTTATCAATTGCCCGATAAAGACTGACATTAATATATGAGCCTACCGCAGCCTTCAAGCTCTCAGCAGTCTTTAAAGGACGCTCTAGCCCAGGGCTGGAAACCTCCAGCATATACTGATCTGGAAAAGGGTCTGGAGAAATCGTATCTAAGAGTGGACTGATGAGCTCTGTGAGCTCAGCAGTATCCTCAACAGTAATCCCAGAAGCCTTATCAACTAAGATACTAAGGACATAATCACTGCCCATTTTGTCGTATTCGATGTCGACCAATTCATAGGGTGCTTTAATTACAGGTTCTACGGTTTGGGTAACAATATCAATAATAGCTGTGTTTGCGATGTTAATAACCTCCTTTACTGATGACTGCTATACCTCTATAGCCTTGTCCTCTTGATAATCAACACAAAAGTGGCGAGATATTTCTCACCACCCTTCTGTATTATTTTAACCTATTATACCACAATCAAAATGAATTGCAAGAAAATCCCTACTAAAAGTGTCAATAAGGCCTCAAAAATCCTATTTTTTAAAAGGAGAGGAGATCTTTAACCTTGCTTTTTTCTCTTTCCTTATCCCCTCTAACCTTTGTATTCATATGATAAAATATTAAAGGGTAAAAAAGACAACTAAAATAATATTTGCGGCTGCTTCATGGTCATTACCAAAACGAGAAAACCTCCCATCAGAACAGATCTATGCGTATGCGAGAGAGGCCATTGATAGTTATATAACATATTAGTATATTTGTATGATATATTATATTGTCAATGATTTTTACGTTATTTAATTATATTTAAATTAATATATATAAAATAAATATGTTTAGTGTTGTGATTTTTTTATAATCCTCAGCTCAATAACTAGCCCATTTTTTAATACGTAGGTACATGAAGTTAAATCATTTAATAAAGCTTAAATTAGTTCAATTTGTAATTTTAATACCACTATTTATGAGCTATATAAGTTTATATGAGGATATAATAAAAACTGTAATCTTTTTCATTGTATCATAAAAACGATTTCAAAAACAGACTCGTATTTCAAGTGACATTTGATATACTTGAAGATGAGAATACTGCTTGAGTGGAGGCATTGTAGGTCTAGTTCAACGTAAAGCAGCAGCGGAAATAGCGAAACTAATACTTAAAGTGGGCATCAAGAACGTAGCCCCTGCTGCAGCTGCAGCATCATTAATTTGGAGCTTTGGAAGGTGCATGTGGTTTTAATGTCAAAAAGATATAGTATTTGTATAACATTTCTTGTTATTATTTCGAGATTCATTTGGTTTGCCCTTACAGGAAGAGGTCCTTTTTATGACTTTACTGGGACTATATTTTTAGGAGTAGTGGTTTTACTAATTAGTCAAAAAGTATTGAAAAAATTAGAGCAACAAAATTATTAATCCGACAACAGCGAAGCGGAATGTGATATTATCGATATGTTCCATAAGATACTTTCTAATGAGATTGTTAGTGCTTCTCATGATAAGTCTTATGGGACTTTTTTGTACTCAAAAAGCCCTATCATTTCCATACTGGATAAATCCACTACAGAAATGATAGAGCCTAAAATATATGTTCACCAATTGGATAAGTTAAAAGAAAAAAAATGACCATCAGGTCAAAAGCATTTTTCAAAATCTCAAATTTGACGGGTGAAAAACGGGCGAAAACCCCGAAACCCTTGATATACCAAGAGGATATAAGGAGAGGAGGGGATTCGAACCCCCGAGCCCCGTTAAGGACTACACGCTTTCCAAGCGTGCGCACTCGGCCACTATGCGACCTCTCCAGATAAAAGGCTGATCAACTCAACCTCAATAGTGTATCATATTTTTGTCAAAATAGCCACTAGAATGTTGCTTCTAAGCGGTAAATAACCTGCCCCTTTTTAGCAAATCTAGCTTCATATTCGGTCATGACATTGTCTGGGTAATCACTAGCATGTAAGTCCAGCCAAACCTGCTTGAGTGTCATGCCATACTGTGAAAAGCTCGCTAGGCTATACTCAAATAAGCCACGATTATCTGTTTTAAAATGAATTTCACCATTTTCCGGCAAAATCTGCTTATAAGTGTCTAAAAAGGATTTGTAGGTTAGTCGACGCTTTTCATGCCTGCTTTTGGGCCAAGGATCTGAAAAATTCAAATACATCATATCAACCTCACCGGCATCGAAATAATTGGTCAGGCTTGACCCATCAACCCGCAAGAGCCTAACATTAGGAGCCTGAGAGGCTAGGACCTTATCTAACGCATAGCTCAGCACTGATAGCTGAATGTCAATGCCAATATAGTTGATCTCTGGGTTTTTCAACGCCATACCTGTGATAAAAGCTCCCTTGCCTGAGCCAACCTCAATATGGATCGGATGATCATTACCAAAGACCTCACACCAGCGCCCCTTAGCAGCCTCCGGCTCTAAAATGACATAGTGAGGATTGTTTTCCAAGTGCTCCTGCGCACCCTTTCGTTTTCTAACTCGCATTATTTCTTTCTAAACATTTCTCTAAATTTCCTAAGAGCGTAAATCTCTTGATTGACATGCTCCATATCTCTCTTATCAAAGCACCTTAAAATCTGAGTCAGATAGGAGAATTGAGCATACCAAATAATCTTTTGCATGACCTTATCATTATTTTTATAGCCATAATAGGATAGCCAGTCTGCCCATCGCGACCGAGGAATATAGTGGCTTAGCAAATAAGCCACATCATACATTCGATCTGTTAGGCGCACACAATCCCAGTCCACCAAAAAAATCATGCCACTGGTGGTAATCACCCAGTTGCTATGCTTGATATCACCATGTACAATCGTGGCCACCTCAGAGCGAAATTCAGGTAGGCTGCGCTTTAGCTCCTTGACGATAGCCTGTAAATAAGAATTCTGTTGAATTTGCAAAGGTGCATTTTGCTCAAAGTCTACTAAAAGGTCATAAGGATTTTCAATTTTATAGTTGAGCTGAAGCAATTGATTAACCAACTGCTTGGACTTGTGGAGGCGCAGCAGGATATGGACGATTTGCTTACTGTTCATATCTTCTCTAGTCAGGGTACGACCATTGAGCCACTCTTGAGCACTCATCATATCGCCATTCCCCATACGCTTTGCCCAAAGCAATTGTGGGGCAATCTGTTCCTTTGCTAAGGCAGGTAGGATTGGTGTTGTATTAAGCTTGATAAAGACGCTTTCGCCATTTGGATAGGTCCCTTTGTAGGCTTTGCCACTTTTTCCGCGCAAGGGAGTCAATACAAGATCCTGTTCGGTTGTTGTCACCTTATCCCCTCCTTTTCTATCTTCTGTAACCAGTTATCCCTATTTTACTTGTTTTAAAGGACTTAGTCAATCATCTTCTTTAACTTGTACGGTAAGTAAAGAAGATTTAATAATCCCATCGCCACAATCAACACAAGAGCATTTTGCCAAGAACGGCAGAGCACAAGATTGACGATAAGCATCAAACCACTTAATTGCCTCAACAAAGAAAGTAGATTTCTTTGCTTATGCTGCGGTTTAGTCGGGTAAAGCCCACTCATATAATGGTAATCATAATGATGATAAAGTGATAATAACTGAAAAAGACTTAAATAATGAAAGACCAAGGCCAAGCCTACTGCTAAATAAGGGTTGGAAATAAAGGCAAGAGCTAAAGAGCTAAGCAAGAGCAGACGTAAAAATAGCCCTAAATAATCAGAGCTTCGTAAAAATGCCCTTAAATATAGGTTTGTCCAAACCTTTTTGCTATCTGCCTTGACAAGCTTAAGTATAGGGTTCAAGTAAGGTCTTTCCTTAACCTTGGTTGAGATTCCTTTAACATTTGTAAACAAAGCATAAAACTTTAAAATGGCCTGCTGGCGATCTGCCTCAAAAGCAATCGCTTTTTCCCAATCAAGCCCCTTGGAGCTCAAAAAGCTTGCCACCTTACGCTTTAACAGTAAGCGCTTAGCCAGCACCAAAACACCAAGCAATAGCACAAAGGCAAGCAAGGAAACACCAAGCCTTTGAAACAAAGGAAATAAAGGTAACAGCAAGACCGTTTGAAGGCTAGACCAAAGAATAAAGGACAAGCGCTCTGCTGACCTGATATGGGCAATAACCTCTGCCTCCTTGGTCAGCAAAAAATGCTGATCAGCCCTTTCAAGATAAGTGGCAACAGACCCCAGACTAAGCAAAAACAAGACAGCAATCAACAAGCCTAGCTGAATCGGTAGAGGATTAGCAGGAAAATGCTTGAGTAGTTGACTGTACTGAAAAAGAATAAAGCCCAAAAGAAACAGCAAGACAAGAACAAAATGATCATTAAAGACATAAGGCAAATACTTGGTATGCTTATGCTGAAACTCCTGACGACGCTTACGAAATAATGCCTTCATAGCTTACCCCTCTTTTGTCAGCGCTAGGTAAATGTCATTAAGACTAGCTGAAGCATCTCCAAAGACTGCCTGCAAATCCGCCAGAGTCCCTTGCGCACGCACCTGCCCCTGATGCAATATCACAAAGCGGTCACACATTTTTTCTGCCGAATCCAGCACATGGGTACTCATTAGAATTGACTTGCCCTTTGCCTTTTCAACCTCTAAAGCCTTAATCAAATCAGCAATTGCTAAGGGGTCAAGCCCCAAAAAGGGCTCATCAAGAATAAAAAGACTAGGATCAATGACAAAAGCGCAAATAATCATAACCTTTTGCTTCATTCCCTTAGAAAAATGCACTGGAAACCAATCCAGCTTATCCGTCAAACGAAACAGCTCTAAGAAGGGCTCAGCTCGCTTATGTGCCAGCTCCACATCAATATCATAGGCCATAGCTACCGTATTGATATGCTCTGCTAAGGTCAGCTCCTCATATAAGCTTGGTGTTTCTGGGATAAAGCCAATTTTCTTGCGATAATCAGCTTCATGCTCCGCCAAGGTTAAGCCATCAATGGAAATCCTTCCCTTATAAGGCTTTAAAAACCCAATAATTTCATTAATCGTTGTTGACTTACCAGCACCATTTAGACCAATAAGCCCTACTAGCTCTCCATTTCCAACAGAAAAGCTAATATCCTTCAAAACTGGAATATTAAGGTAGCCTCCAGTGACATTCTCAATGTTTAACATATCATTTCTTTCTAATATCTAATCTATTGTAGCTTTGCATACTAGCTTCCCTAGATGACAGGTTATTAGCCTAGACAGATAGGACTTACTAGGCAATGCTTTGTCATCATCAGCCTATCCAGCGCTTTGAAGCACTGATAAGACCGATTAGCTTGACCCTACTTAAGAAAGCTGGGGCAGCTAATACTAAGGGTACACTTATATTAGCTATTATAACAAATTTCTGCACAGAGCGTTAACTGTTTTGATCAATGCTCCCATCAGCTAAAAACGCTGAGTGAATCTGAAGTCTATTTTAAGATCATCAAGAAAAAGGCCTAGCTATAAAAACAGAGGCTATATTAGCTTGATCTATCAGTCCTAACCATCTATCACATCATATTCGAATGACCTGGTGATCCTAAATAGCAGCTCATCTAAGGCGTCATCTAAAAAATCATGATAATATTATCTTATTGTATTGAATTTTTAATAATATAATGTTATCGTTAACATGTAAATAAGTGTTGCGTCTTTAATGACAAAGGAGGTATGTTATGAATTTGTCACGCTTTTTAACATTTGGTTTGGTATCACTTTCAGCACTTTCAATTTCAGGCCTAGTCCAAACAGAGGCTAAGGCTAACGAATGGCAGACTATCTTTGAAAAGCCACAGGAGGTGGTTATCACAGATGGCTGGCAAACTATCTCTGAAAAGCCACAGGAAGTAAACACTGCAAACGAATGGCAGGTCAGCTCTGAAGAAGCTCAAGAGGCCGTTCCTGATAAATTCTCACAAAATGAGGACCCTAGCCTATGGGCTGTTCCTGATAAATTCTCGCAAAACGAGGACCCTAGCCTGTAGTAAAGCCATCCGCACTCGATTGAAGATAAGGCCTATGTTGCTGATGCTTCAATCTTTTTTTGTTCTAAAAGCTTTCTCAGCCTTAACTGTCAAGAAGTTCCAGCACCTCATACTCTCTGAAACTCTTGTCCTTACAGATATTGTGCCATGTCACTATCATACGATAATGCGCAAATGCACACCTTTTAAGGATCTAGCTTACAGCACATAGCAAGCCTAGCTGTGTGCTTAACCATAATCGCTTGTCCATCAGCATGATTCAAAAGGCCCTGCTAGTCATGTGATCGATAACCATTAGCTCCAGCTACAAACAATTGCAATATAGACCAGTACATGCTAAGATAGCTATAGTATGAGATAGCTATGGTCACTGAGCAACTACTGATTTCTTATTCTAAAATTATTCGACTACTGATTTGAGCTGAGCCATTGCTACGCAGACGAAAGGATTATCACATGGAAAATTGTATCTTTTGCAGCATTATTAGCGGTGAGATTCCCTCCTCCAAGGTTTATGAGGATGAGCAGGTACTCGCTTTTTTGGATATTTCGCAAACAACAGCGGGTCATACCCTCTTGATTCCTAAAAAGCATGTCCGAAATATCCTGGCAATGGACGCCGAGACAGCTGGTCAAACCTTTGAACGATTACCTAAAATCGCTCGCGCTATTCAAAGAGCAACTGGTGCTACTGCAATGAACATTATCAACAATAATGAAGAGCTAGCTGGTCAGACTGTTTTTCACGCGCATGTGCACCTCGTTCCTCGCTACAGCCAAGAAGACGGGATCGCTATTCAGTATACAACACATGAGCCTGACTTCCCAGCCCTAGCAGCCTTGGCACAACAAATTAGTCAGGAGATTAGCCAATGACTCTAAAAACAATGACCACAATTGGTCTCACATCCGTTTTAGCCTACCAAGTGTATCGTAAACGTCATCAAATCAAAGAAACCCTAGTAGCCATGCAAACCTCTAAGAAGGCTATCCAGGCCGATGTTGATAGGATTAAGGCAAATCTCGCCATCATTCAAAAGGAGGCTCGAACGCTTCAAGCAGCAGGAACAGAATTAGCCTACAAATGGCAGGCCTTTAACCAAGAAGCTCAGGCCCATCTGACTGAAATCCAACAACGTATGAGCAAGTACCAGCAGGAAACCCCATAAGCCTAAGCAGACTACCAAGCCTCAAGGTGACAAAAAAGGGCTCTATCGTTTCTGTAGTGGACAAGTCCGCTATAGGGATTATGGGCTCTTTTTGTATGTACAAAAAAGACGAAGAAATTACTCACAGGATCAAGCCTTGATGAGATTTCTTCGTTTTTTTGGCTGTGCCCTAAGGCACTGCTGGTGTACCAGTGGTTGTACCGCTTGATTGCTGCTCTGCTGGTGAGTCTGCTTGAGGGCTAGGAGTCACATTAGCTGCTCCTGACTCTTGTGTACCAGCTGTTGTGTCCTGATAGGTGCTGCTAGAGGACGTCTCTGAGGAATAGGTTGAGTACTGGGTAGATGAGTCTGTATAGGCTGGCAGGCTGCCTGAATTGTAATAATAGCTGCTATCTTGAGTAGACTGAGTTTTTAACGAGCCATAAAGGTTTTCGTAAACTGTGGCAGTCGTTTTTAGCTGACTAAGCTTTTCAAGGCCTAATTCAGCACGAATGCGATTTTGGATTTCTAAGAGATGGTCTGAGGTCACAATTTGATAGGAGCCGCCATCTGACAAGGTCGCTCCCTCACCCTTTAGCTGATAGGTCTTGATATTTTTAAGGGCGTCTGTATAGCCTAAAAGATTAGGAATGGTTCGTGATGATATTTCAATGTTGGTTTGCATATTACCACTAACAGCTGACAAGATCTTTCGGTAGGAGCTGATACTGTTAAGGGCAAGAATCTTTTTCAGCACCTTTTGAATGACCTCTCGCTGACGCTTCTGACGACCATAGTCTCCCTCTGGATCATCATAGCGCATTCTAGCATATACCAAGGCCTGCTCTCCATTTATCTTGTGAGTTCCTGGTGCAACGGTAGCCTGATACTCAGGCTCATTGTCTGCAATAGAGATAGGAAAGTCAAATTCATTGGTAACAGTAATGCCACCAACAGCATTAACCAAATCAATGAGCCCTTGCATGTTAATCTGAACGTATTTGTCAATCGTGATATTTAGCAAGTCCTGAACCGTCATGATAGCCATCTGCGCACCACCAGCTGCATAAGCAGCATTTAGCTTAGCCTCTGCTCCATTCATCTCATTATCATTTGGGCCTGATAAGGTGATTAGAATGTCTCTTTCTAAGCTTGTCATGGTTGTCTTTTTGGTCTTAGGGTTAATCGTAACCAGAATCATAGAATCACTATTTCCTTGCCAGGTAGAGGTTCTGTGAGACGATCCTGTGTCAACTCCCATCAATAGAATTGAAAAGGGCTCTGTCTGTTGAATGGCATCACTTTTTTTGGAGGACGTTGCAAAATCCTTAAAGGTCTTTGACAATTCTCCAGTTGAAAAGGTATAGGCATTGGTTAGGTAAACTCCCATAGCCCCCAAGGTCAACAGCACAATAGCTGTCAGCATTAAAAAGATTTTTTTTCCAATTTTCATCTATTCACGTTCCAGATATTTACGCATAAGGTAAACATCCTGATAGTCTCCATTTCTTGATTTGACGTCCTTTCTTTTGACGCCCTCTATTTTAAAGCCATATTTCTCATAAATATGATAGGCACAAGTATTTCGAGCCTGAACCTCCAGCTCCAAAGCACAAAGCTGCTTTGTTTCTCTGGCCCAATCAAGGGCAGTCTCCATCAACAGCTGCCCTAGGCCATGATTGCGGTAGGATGTCAAGACCAGCATAAAGCAATCGCCAACATAGCTGGTCTCACGATATGCTTTACCAGCTATATTTAGCAGGCCAGCTAATGTATCTCCCACCCTTAGCAAAAGGCAAATATCTGTCAAAGATTCCTGACTAGCCTCTAGAAAACACTCAAGCTCCTCTACGGTAGCAGCTATGACGGCCTCAGTCCCTGTGATAAAATCTGTCTCATCAGCAGCTTCCTTGATTAGGGTGATCAAAGCTGACGCATCTGAGGCCTTGGCCTCTTCGATTGTCACCACCTGCTCAGACATGCTTAAGCTCCTCAAGAAGTGCCTCTGATCGATGACCATGTGCTAGATAATCAACCTGCCGGCCTGTTTCTGTTTTTGTTATTAAAATTTCAAGGTAGTCATGCAGGGTTTCCTCGGCTAAAAGCTCGCCCCACTCAATCACAGTAACCCCACCACCAAAGATAAAATCATCTAAATCAATAGAGTCTGGATCATCACCAATCCGATAAACATCTAAATGATATAAGGGTAGTCTTCCCTCATATTCTCGAGCGATAGTATAGGTTGGGCTTTTAATCATCTGATCAATCCCCAAACCCTTAGCGATCCCCTTGGTCAGCGTTGTTTTACCAGCACCTAAGTCACCAGTCAAGATAAGCACATCTCCTGCCTTTAGCTGTCTACCAATGCCTTGCCCGTAAGCGATCAATTCATTCTCATTTTTGCTATAAAACATAAGGCTATTATAACAGAAAAAAAACGGTCTTCCAAGCCTAAGCCAGCCTGTCAGTAAAATATTCTAGGCTCGTAAGCCCTCATATAATGTCGTCAAAGCTCAATCAGCTTTAAAGGCCAATAAATCAAAAGAGCCATCAGCAAATCAAGCGAGTCTAACAGTCATGATATTCTGCTGTAATAGCCAGGACTAAATGCTCTAGAAATCAATTCGAAGCTCTAAAACCCTAAGATCTAGTCTAAATATAGGACTAGGAAAAGGCGGCAATGCCTATGATCTTAGAAAGCCCATAGTCCCAGTCCAGACGGTGATCCCTGTCTTTATTGTCCCAACAAAAAAGAGGCACCTCGGTACCTCATCAGTCATTTACAATAACGCTAAAATGATAAAATTCAGAATAAATAAGAAGGTT
Organism: Streptococcus equi subsp. zooepidemicus; assembly: GCF_015689395.1. Lineage (NCBI taxonomy): Bacteria > Bacillati > Bacillota > Bacilli > Lactobacillales > Streptococcaceae > Streptococcus > Streptococcus equi. The sequence continues at coordinate 489,950 of NZ_CP065054.1, read as the reverse complement.
GCTCCCCAAAGAATCGGGTGAATCTCCTTGGTTTTGCCCTTCACAAGCTTCACCAAGCAATAGAAAATAAAGGAGCCAGCCACACCGTATGAAATAGAGTAGCAAAGTGCCATAAAGAAAGCGGCAAAGAAGGACGGTAAGGCAACATCAAAGTCGCTCCAATCAACATCAAGGAAGGACGATACCATCATAACACCGACAATGATTAAAGCTGGTGCAGTCGCAGCGGCTGGAACAATTCCCACGATCGGCAGCAGTAAAACAGATAAGACAAAGCAGACAGCAGTTGATACAGCTGTTAGACCTGTACGTCCTCCCTCTGCAATACCAGCAGCAGACTCAACGTAGGTTGTGGTGTTTGAGGTCCCAAATAAAGCTCCGATTGAAGTACCAATAGCGTCAGCAAAGAGCGCGCGGTCCATTTTTGAGCTAAAGCCAGAGCTGTTTTCTAAAGCTCTCTCATCCTCCTCAGAGAAAATCCCTGTTCGACGACCAGTTCCAACAAAGGTTCCAATCGTATCAAAGGTATCAGACAAGCTAAAGGCAAAGATCGTCATTAAAACAAGCGGCAAGCGGCTTGAATCACTAAACAGTGACGCCATACCATCAAAGGCAGCCAAGAATGTTGTCCCTAATTCGGCAAAGGCTGAGCTGATGTGATTGTCCGCAAAATTAACAGCAGAAAGATCAACCACTCCAATAGGAATACCGGCTAAAGTTGTAACTGTAATACCAATTAGGATGGCTCCACGAACGTTCTTAAGCACAAGCACTGCTGTTAGCAGCAGACCAAAAACTGCTAGCAAAACACTCGGATCGGTGAAGGTTGAAATAGCTGGAACCACACCACCATTAGCATTAACAGAGAAGACGCCATTAGCAAATGTTTCAGCAGTTGCCTTAGCTGGCTCAACACCATTTACAGTAACAATCTCAGCAGATGATAGCGAAAAGGTGATCAGGTTAGCATTTTTAAAACCTAGATAAGCAACAAAGACTCCAATACCTCCGCCAATAGCATGCTGCAGGCTTACTGGAATAGCCTTGATAATGCTCTTGCGAAGCTTTGTGACAGTGATAAAGATATTAAACAGACCACAAAGAAAGACAATAGCCAAGGCCTCCTGCCAAGAAAATCCTAAGCTAAAAACAACAGTGTAAGTAAAGAAAGCATTAAGTCCCATACCAGGAGCCAATGCGTAAGGCACATTAGCAAACAAACCCATGATCAAGGTAGAGATAGCAGCTGCAATGATAGTCGCTAAAAACACCGCCTGAGACGGCATACCCGCTGCACTCAAAATACTTGGGTTAACAAATAAGATATATGACATCGCAAAAAAGGTCGTCACACCAGCCATCAGCTCTGTTGAAACCGTCGTGCCATTTTCTTTTAACTTAAAAAACTTTTCCATTTGAATGGAGTCTCCTTATTGATAGGCAAAATCAAAAAAGCCCTTATCTCATCAGATAAGCTTTTTCTCTTAAAACCAAATGATTATTATCGTTTTACGAACGATATATTCATCATAACATTTTATCGTTCTATTTTCAATAGCTTTTTTCGTTTGTTTATCATGATCGTTCAAAATTTAACAGCCTTTTTCTATCAACCGTCCAAGCAGCAATTTTCTCTTCCACTGATCCTAAAATTTGTTATAATCTAGTGTATGACTAAAAAACTAATTGCTATTGATTTAGACGGGACTTTATTGCATCACGACAATACCATCTCTACCTATACTCAAAAAACCATTAAGGCCGTCCAAGCTAAGGGACATGAGGTCATCATCTCGACAGGACGTCCTTATCGTATGGCTATTGACTACTACCTTCAGCTAGAGCTAAAGACACCTATGATTAGCTTTAATGGCTCTTTGACCCACCTACCTGAGCAAAGATGGAAATACGAGCATAATGTGACTCTGGATAAGGCATACCTTCTCAAACTCCTAGCAGTGCAAGAGGACTTCCAGATGGACTTTATTGCTAGTGAGTACCGAAAAGCCTTCTACATTACCATGAATAGGCCTGAGAGCATTGACCCCAACCTTTTTGGTGTTGAGGCCATCACACCAGATATGGCTTTACAGATCGACAAAATCACGCAGGATCCAAATGCTCTTCTCATGCAAACGCATCATGAGGATAAGTATGCCCTAGCCAAGGCCATGCGCGCCTTCTTCAAGGACGAAATTGAGGTGGACTCTTGGGGTGGTCCCTTAAATATCCTTGAGATGTCCCCCAAAAACATTAATAAGGCCTATGCCTTAAAATACCTGCTTAGCATTTACAACAAGGAGCCTAAGGATTTAATCGCCTTTGGTGATGAGCATAACGACACAGAAATGCTGGCCTTTGCCGGAACCGGCTATGCCATGAAAAATGCCAGCCCTGTGCTGCTGCCCTTTGCAGACCAGCAATTAGCCTACTCCAACGAAGAAGACGGAGTCGCTAGAAAACTAGAGGAGCTTTTCTTATGAAAGCAAACGAAACCATTGTTTTGCAGAAAACGATGGTTTTCTTAATGCCGTTTCCGTCAATTGATGAAAGAATTTCTAATATTTTCGTTATTTTTCAGCATATTTTCTTTTTTATGCGGCATAAAAATCCCTTTATTATCAATATTCTACTTATTCGGCAGCGCATTATGAAAATTTTTTCATATTTCGTAAGATTTTTCCGAAAGGGCTTGATTTTTAAGTGAAAACGTTTTAAAATAGAGACGTTCTTGAATTTCGTTTAAGTGAAAAAGAATTGCCAAATGCTATTTGGAAGGAGATTATTCTTCTTCATTTCAACGAAAAATATTTTAATAAGGAGGAAGAACAAGAATGGGTATCGGTATTATTATTGCCAGCCATGGTAAATTTGCTGAAGGTATTCATCAATCTGGTTCTATGATTTTTGGTGAACAAGAGAAAGTTCAAGTTGTCACTTTCATGCCAAATGAAGGACCAGATGACCTGTATGGACACTTCAACAATGCTATCGCACAATTTGATGCTGATGATGAAATCCTTGTACTAGCTGACCTTTGGAGTGGTTCTCCATTTAATCAGGCTAGTCGTGTGGCAGGAGAAAATCCTGATCGCAAAATGGCTATCATCACTGGTCTCAACTTGCCAATGCTTATTCAGGCCTACACTGAGCGTTTGATGGACGCTAATGCAGGTGTTGAACAAGTCGCTGCAAACATCATTAAAGAATCTAAGGACGGTATTAAAGCCCTTCCTGAAGAGCTCAATCCAGTTGAGGAGGCTTCTACAGCTAATGGTGGTGGTCAAGCGCTTCAAGGAGCTATTCCTAAGGGAACTGTCATTGGAGATGGTAAGCTAAAAATCAACCTTGCTCGTATTGACACTCGTCTTCTTCATGGTCAGGTAGCAACTGCATGGACACCAGCTTCTAAGGCTGATCGTATTATTGTAGCGTCAGATTCTGTGGCTAAGGACGAGCTTCGTAAGCAATTGATCAAGCAGGCGGCTCCTGGTGGGGTTAAGGCTAATGTTGTTCCAATCAGTAAATTGATTGAGGCTTCTAAAGACCCACGCTTTGGTAACACTCATGCTCTTATCTTGTTTGAAACTGTTCAGGACGCCCTTCGTGCGATTGAAGGCGGCGTTGAGATCAAAGAGCTGAACGTTGGATCAATGGCGCATTCAACAGGTAAGACAATGGTTAATAACGTATTGTCTATGGACAAGGATGACGTTGCTGCCTTTGAAAAATTACGTGATCTAGGTGTGTCATTTGACGTTCGTAAGGTGCCAAATGACTCTAAGAAAAACCTGTTTGAGCTTATCCAAAAAGCAAATGTGCAATAAGCAATCAGATAATAGGCAGGCCTGTTGAGCTCAACAAGCCATGCATCTTATCTAGACTGCTGCGATGATATGATAAGCCTGATGATTGCTTCTAGACAAATCATCATCACTTAATAACGCTTTATATTGTCCATTGACAATTGACTCATATACGAAAGGATAACAAAATGTCAGATATTTCATTAATTTCTGCAATCTTGGTCGTTATCGTTGCCTTCTTTGCCGGTCTTGAAGGTATCTTGGACCAATTTCAAATGCACCAACCACTTGTTGCGTGTACCTTAATCGGACTTGTGACTGGTCACCTTGAAGCAGGTGTTATGCTTGGTGGTACTCTTCAAATGCTTGCACTTGGTTGGGCAAACATTGGTGCTGCTGTAGCTCCTGACGCTGCTCTTGCATCTGTTGCAGCGGCTATTATCATGGTTAAGGGTGGCGACTTTACTCAAAAAGGGATTACCTTTGCATACTCAACAGCTATTCCTCTTGCGGTTGCAGGTCTTTTCCTTACTATGATTGTTCGTACCATTTCAACTGTACTTGTTCACGCTGGGGACAAGGCTGCTTTAGAGGGTAACTTCTCTGCTATCGAGCGCTTCCACTTTGCTGCACTTCTTCTTCAAGGCTTGCGTATTGCTGTACCAGCTGCACTTCTTGTTGCTGTGCCAACTGAGGCCGTTCAAAGTGTCTTGAAGGCTATGCCAGCTTGGTTGAATGAAGGTATGCAAATCGGTGGTGCTATGGTTGTTGCCGTAGGTTACGCTCTTGTTATCAACATGATGGCTACACGTGAGGTATGGCCATTCTTCGCACTTGGTTTTGCCCTTGCAGCTGTGACCCAATTAACACTTATCGCTATGGGTGTTATCGGTGTGGCTATTGCCTTTATCTACCTTAACCTTTCAAAACAAGGTGGTAACGGTGGAGGTCGAGCAGGCTCTGCTGACCCAATCGGCGATATCCTAGAAGACTACTAGAAAGGGGTAAGATTAATGACTGAACAAATTAAATTAACAAAAGCTGACCGTAAACGTGTTTGGTGGCGTTCACAATTCCTTCAAGGGTCTTGGAACTATGAGCGTATGCAAAACATGGGTTGGGCTTATGCACTTATCCCAGCACTTAAAAAGCTTTACACAACTAAAGAAGATCGTGCTGCTGCACTTGAGCGTCATATGGAATTCTTTAACACTCACCCATATGTGGCTGCTCCTATCATCGGGGTAACGCTTGCCCTTGAAGAAGAACGTGCCAACGGTACTGCTATTGACAACGCTGCTATCCAAGGGGTTAAGATCGGTATGATGGGACCTCTTGCAGGTATTGGTGATCCTGTCTTCTGGTTTACAGTGCGTCCTATCCTTGGTGCTCTTGGTGCTTCTCTTGCACAAACTGGTAACCTTGTCGGTCCACTCCTTTTCTTCTTTGGCTGGAACATTATCCGTATGGCCTTCTTGTGGTACACTCAAGAATTTGGCTACAAGGCTGGATCTGAAATCACCAAAGACATGTCAGGTGGTATCCTACAAGACATCACTAAGGGAGCTTCTATCCTTGGTATGTTTATCCTTGCTGTCCTTGTACAACGCTGGGTATCTATCAACTTTACCATCAACCTTCCAGGCAAGCAGCTTTCTGAAGGTGCCTATGTTGTCTTCCCTGAGGGAGCCGTTAAAGGTGCTGAGCTAAAAAGTATTCTTGGACAAGCTATGGGTGGCATGAGCCTTGATAAAGTTCAATCACAAACCCTTCAAGGGCAATTGGACTCATTGATCCCAGGACTTGCTGGATTACTACTTACCTTCCTTTGCATGTGGTTATTGAAGAAAAAAGTATCACCAATCGCAATCATCATTGCCTTGTTTGCATTTGGTATCATCGCACACCTTCTTCACATCATGTAATAAAGATTAAGGAATTGGGGGCTTCCCAGTTCCTTAATTTTTGGCTGCCTAAAGCCTTAGCAAAGGCCAGTATTCAGCCTGCTACAAGCTATATTTTTATGTTATAATAAACAAAAAACAATAAAGGACTTATTATGGCACAATCTTTAAATCAAAGGGTGATCCTTCAGACAACAGCTGTCTCCTATCTTGGAATCGGAGGAAAGGTTGGGAAAATCTTACTTGGAGATAAGGCTTTGGAATTTTACAATGATAAAAACGTTGAGGACTTCATTCAAATTCCCTGGACGGCCATTAACCAAATCGGTGCCAATGTTTCTGGAAAAAAGGTCAGTCGTCACTTTGAAATCTTTACCGATCAAGGCAAATTTCTCTTTGCTTCAAAGGATTCAGGAAAAATCTTGAAGGTTGCTAGAGAAACAATTGGCAATGACAAGGTCATCAAGCTGCCGACCTTGGTCCAAACCATAATAGCAAAGCTATTTCATCGTCAAAAAAAGGATAAGAAATCTCATTGATGGGCCTGCCTTAACTCAATATTACGGTCATAGACCAGCATGATAATACTCTTAGACATAGCACCATAGCAATATGTCTAAGAGTTTTTTTCGTTGCTAACAAAAAAGCTTGAAAAACAAGCTTAAGCAAATCCTTTCTTCAAGCTAAATCTAACCTTACTCCTCATCAATCTGCAAAGGGGATTTTCTTGTCCACCCATTTCAACAAATTTTGAAAGCCTAGTTTTTTAAAAAGCATCAATCTTGCCTGTTCAACCAAAAAGGACAAGAAATAAATCACAATGCCGACACCAAATATCAGTAGTGGATATAAAAGGATAGGAGCATTGACAAAGGGCTCTGCAAAATCACGAATAATAAATTTGACCAGCAAGGGGTGTAAGTGCACCAGATAAATGCCTAAGGTCGTTGGAGATACGATCACAATAAAGCGCAGCAGAATAGTTTCTGATGTCAGCTTTAGCTTAGCAAAAAGGATAAATAAAGCGATAGCTCCCAAGGTCAGGCTGGGAGACACATACCAGTACCAGATATTTCCCACCATAAATTTCATGATATAGGTAACCACCAAAGATCCCATATAAACCGCAATAAGAAGCTTATGACTAATCCTGCTTAGCTCTATTCTCCTTAAATAGGCTCCAACAATGTAGAGAATAATCAGCCAGGTCATTTCAAAGCCCTTGCTTAAGGAAAATTCATCGACCTGCTGATTCATCAAAGCTGGGATCAACGAAAAAACACCAAAAACCAGCAGCACCAAGCGGCCTAGCTGCTTATTGGATAAGGTATTGAGTCCACCATTGATCATAGGCATAAAAATCAGCAAGCCAAAATAGGCTGTGATATACCAATAATTGCCACTCACTATGGGAAATAGGGCCTGACGCCAATTCTCCAAGCTAACTGGAAAGCCAAATAGGGCAAACAAAAGGGTCATCAGAAAGCTATAAAAGAAAACTTGTACCCAAATATTAACGATTTTGGAATATTTATAGGGCGACTTAATGCCCACATAGCCACTAATCAAAGCATAGCAATTGACAGCTCCATAAACAAGAACCTGAATCATCCAGGTAACAATAAAATAAGAATCTGCCTCACCTTCGACAGTTGACCGCAAGCCACCCTTTCCCAAAACATGTGTGATCACAATCATAAACATGGAAATGATTCGCAATAAATCTAAACCGTAATGGCGGTGCTTATCTAATGTCATTACATTTTTACACATAATATTAGTTTACCACAATTTTTAATATTTAACGATTTGATTTTGTCTGACAACGAGATTTTTTGTGCCTATGACCTAAGCTCTACTTGTCATCAGCCTTTTGTATTACTGACGCTCCGCGACAGACGCATGAAAAAGTTTTAGCAAGAAAAGAAAGCTTTCTGTATTTCAAGGATATGTCTTGTTTTTTATAGACTTTACTATAGGAAAAACATTGAAAGTGTCTACTCTAATTCCAAAATAACTAGTTCGCGCGTTTGATGTAGCTGACACTCATTTGGGAGTTTACTTTTTCTCCTTTTTTGTTATAATAGGTCTAGCGGATAAGTAGTCTGGCTCTGTCTTTCAGAGAGTCTGTGGTTGCTGAAAACAGATAGAGGAGTCATACGAAATTCTACCGTCTACCAATTAAATATGAATTAAGTGCACAGATTGTGAAGCTGGATGGAACCGCGCTCAGGCGCTCCAGTGTATTCATAGGCTGTGCTTTTTTATCTCGTCAGAAATAGCAAAGCCATCAGCTAGTTTTGCTCGTGCTATTTTATAACTGACCATCTTATCACCACTAAAAAGGAGATTTATTTATGCTAGATCTTAAGCGTATTCGTACCAATTTTGATGCTGTCGCTGCTAAGCTCAAGACACGTGGTGTGTCAGAGGATACCTTGACCACCCTAAAAGCCTTAGATGAACAGCGACGCGCCCTGCTTGTTCAAACAGAAGAGCTAAAAGCTCAGCGCAACATCGCCTCTGCTGCTATCGCCCAAGCCAAACGCCAAAAGAAAGACGCTAGCCAACAGATTGCTGACATGCAGCAGCTAGCTGCTAACATCAAGGCAATTGATGCTAAGCTAGCTGACATTGACCAAGAAATTACCGGTATCATCACTGTTTTGCCAAATACTCCCCATGATTCAGTTCCTATTGGAGCTGATGAAGAGGACAATGTAGAGATTCGTCGCTGGGGAAAGCCACGTCAGTTTGATTTTGACATCAAGGCGCATTGGGATCTTGGAGAAGCCTTAGATATCCTTGATTGGGAGCGTGGCGCAAAGGTTACCGGTGCTCGCTTCTTATTCTATAAAAATCTTGGTGCAAGGCTGGAGCGTACCCTTTATAACTTCATGCTTGATGAGCACCTAAAAGAGGGCTATCAAGAAATCATTCCTCCTTATATGGTTAATCATGACTCTATGTTTGGCACTGGTCAATATCCAAAATTCAAGGAGGATACCTTTGAGCTAGATGGGACAAACTTTGTTCTTATCCCAACTGCTGAAGTCCCATTAACCAATTACTATCGTGGTGACATCATAGATGGTAAGGAGCTGCCAATCTACTTTACTGCAATGAGCCCATCATTTCGCTCTGAGGCTGGCTCTGCTGGCCGCGACACTCGTGGCTTGATTCGCTTACACCAATTCCATAAGGTCGAAATGGTTAAGTTTGCTAAGCCTGAAACATCTTATGATGAGCTGGAAAAAATGACCGCCAATGCCGAGCATATTCTCCAAAAGCTAAAGCTCCCTTATCGTGTCTTGGCTCTTTGTACTGGGGATATGGGCTTTTCGGCCGCTAAAACCTATGATTTAGAGGTTTGGATCCCTGCTCAAAACACCTATCGCGAAATCTCAAGCTGCTCAAATACCGAAGATTTTCAAGCACGACGCGCACAAATTCGCTACCGCGATGAGGCAGACGGCAAGGTTAAGCTGCTACACACCCTAAATGGCTCTGGGCTTGCTGTCGGGCGTACCGTAGCTGCTATCCTAGAAAATTACCAAAATGAGGACGGCTCAGTGACGATTCCAGAAGTGCTTCGTCCTTATATGGGAGGACTAGAGCTTATCAAGCCACGCTAAAGCCAAAGATTGACCGAATAAGGCGTCAGCACGACAATTAATGGGCTCTATCTTTCTATAGTGGGTAAGGCCACAGCAGAAATGATAGAGCTTTTCCTATGTACAAAAAAAGGCTCTTTATCAATTGTAGGGGGACAAAGAGCCGATTAATGAGATTGATCCTAACAATAAAGAAGACCTCTGTAACTCCTAGCTAACTGCTAGCCTTACAGAGGTCTTTTTGATGTCCTTAATATTTTCTAAAGCGCTGGTAACGCTGATCCAGTAATTCCTCCAAGGACTTAGCCTGTAGCTGAGTGATTTCGTCAATTAAGTGTGATCTTATCATCTCAATAATCTCACTCGAAAAATAACCCCGCTCTGGAATAATCCGATCAATGACACCCATTTGATACAGCTCAGCTGCGGTAATTTTCATGAGCTCAGCAGCTTCAGTAGCCCTAGAGCCATCCTTCCAGAGGATAGAGGCAAAGCCTTCTGGACTAAGAACAGCGTACATGGTGTTTTCCAGCATCCAAACCTGATCAGCAACAGCTAAAGCTAAAGCACCGCCTGATCCGCCCTCGCCAATAATAATAGCAATGATAGGAACCTTGAGGTCACTCATTTCCATCAAGTTTCTGGCAATAGCTTCACCTTGACCGCGCTCCTCAGCACCGACGCCCGGATAAGCCCCTGCTGTATTGATAAAGGTAATCACCGGACGGCCAAATTTTTCAGCCTGCTTCATTAAGCGTAAGGCCTTACGGTAGCCCTCTGGGTGTGGCTGACCAAAATTTCTAGCTAAATTATCCTGAAGATTTTTTCCTTTTTGAATACCAATCACTGTGACCGGTTGATCAGCCAAATAGGCAATTCCACCAACAATAGAGCCATCATCAGCAAACTGACGATCCCCATGCAACTCCATAAACTCATCGAAAATCAAACTGGCATAATCTAGAGCTGTCATTCGACCCTGGTCACGCGCTTCCTTTAATATTCTTGCGACGTCTGTCATGATACACCTCCATGAAATGCCACCAAATGAGCAATCCGATCACGCAGGTCAGTCCGCTTCACAATAGCGTCAACAAAGCCATGCTCTTTTAAGAACTCTGCCTTTTGAAAGTCATCTGGTAAATTTTCTCTAACTGTCGTCTCAATGACGCGTCGACCTGCAAAACCAACCAAGGACTGAGGCTCTGCGATAATCATATCACCCTCCATTGCAAAGCTCGCTGTCACACCACCTGTGGTCGGATCAGTTAGGATAGTCAGGTAAAAAAGCCCAGCATTTGAATGTCTCTTTACAGCTGCAGAAACCTTAGCCATCTGCATCAGACTCATAATGCCCTCTTGCATACGGGCTCCACCAGACGCCGTAAAAATAACAACTGGGAGCCGCTCATTAATAGCCAGCTCAAATAAGCGAGTGATTTTCTCACCAACAACGGTCCCCATGCTTGCCATGATAAAATGCGAGTCCATGATGGCTAAGGCAAGCCTTTGTCCCTTGACCAGAGCTGTTCCAGTCAGCACAGCCTCATGCAAGCCAGTAGCCTGCCTTGCCTTTTGTAGCTTGGCTTGGTAGTCTGGAAATCTTAATGGGTCCTTGGTTTCAATATCTGTAAACAATTCCTGAAAGGAGGCTTCATCGACGGTTAAGGCCAAGCGCTCCTGAGCAGAAATCCTAAAATTATAGGAGCAGGTCGGACAAATCTTTGCCGGTCCTAGATCCTTTTGATAAATCATGTGCTTACAGGCAGGACACTTGGCAAATAATTCGTCTGGCACCTCTGGAACATTACGACTGACAGAGCTTTTGAGAGAATTATTGGGAGTAATACGGATATATTTGTCTTTTTTACTAAATAAGGCCATACCTACTCCTAATCTTTATTGTAGCTGGGTAAAAAGGTCTCCATCAAAAATGAGGTATCGTAATCACCCGCAATCACTTGCTTGTCTGAAATCAAGTCCATCTGAAAATCAATATTGGTCATAATCCCTTCAATCTCTAACTCAAACAGAGCCCTTTGCATCTTCATCAAAGCATCAAATCGGTTATCTCCATGAACGATAATCTTAGCAATCATACTATCATAATAAGGCGGTATCGTATAACCACTGTAGACAGCAGAATCAACCCTAAGCCCAACACCTCCACTTGGTAGGTAAAGATCTGTAATCTTACCAGGGCTTGGAGCAAAATTAAAGCTTGGATTTTCTGCGTTAATACGACACTCAATAGCATGGCCTGTAATCACAATATCCTCTTGGCGAACTGATAAAGGAAGACCTGCTGCGATCCGCAATTGCTCCTTCACAATGTCAACGCCTGTAACAAACTCTGTTACGGGGTGCTCTACCTGAACACGCGTATTCATCTCCATAAAGTAAAAATCACCGCTAGCTTCATCTAATAAGAACTCAATTGTGCCAGCATTCTCATAGGACACCGCCTTGGCAGCACGAACAGCAGCTTCACCCATCCTTTGACGCAGTGTTGTGCCAATCGCAATCGAAGGGCTTTCCTCCAGTACCTTTTGATTGTTACGCTGTAAGGAGCAATCTCTCTCTCCAAGGTGTATCACATGCCCCTGTGAATCACCTAAAATTTGCACCTCAATATGCCTTGCCGGATAAATAACCTTCTCCAAATACATGGCACCATTACCAAAAGCTCCTAGAGCTTCTTGACTAGCAGCATTAAAAGCAGCCTCTAAATCAGCCTCGGATTCAACCTTTCGGATTCCTTTACCTCCACCGCCTGCAGCAGCCTTTAGCATCACTGGATAGCCAATCCGCCTTGCGACCTCAAGGGCCTCTTGGGCATTGTAAACCTCGCCGTCTGAGCCTGGAATAACAGGAACACCTGCCTTAATCATCTCAGCGCGGGCGTTGATTTTGTCGCCCATTTTATCCATGACAGCTGCTGAGGGGCCAATAAACTTGATGTTCATTTCCTCGCACATGGTCACAAATTTTGAATTTTCACTTAAAAAACCAAATCCTGGGTGGATAGCCTGCGCCCCTGTCACAATAGCTGCCGACAAGACAGAATTCATATTGAGATAGGATTCCTTTGATCTTGACGGTCCAATACAGATGGCCTGGTCTGCCAAGATCGTATGTAAAGCCTCTTTATCAGCCTCGGAATAAACAGCAACTGTGGAAATGCCTAATTCTCGTGCTGCACGAATAATCCGCACTGCTATTTCACCACGATTGGCAATTAAGATTTTGTTAAACATAGGTTTCTTTTTTCCTCCACAGACGATTAGTCTTTTACTGCCCAAAAGCAAAGGTCAAGGTCCCACTAGCTGCTAATTTGCCATCAACCTCTGCCTTGGCCTCAACAACTGCTATTGTCCCACGACGCTTAATAAACCTAGCTGTCATGACTAGCTGGTCTCCCGGAACCACCTGCTTTTTAAATTTTACCTTGTCCATACCAGCGTAAAAAACAAGCTTGCCTTTATTTTCCTCTTTTGATAGCTCCAAGACGCCAGCAGTTTGTGCCAAGGCCTCCATGATCAAAACACCTGGCATGACTGGATACTGAGGAAAATGACCGTTAAAGAAGGGCTCATTGATAGTGACATTTTTGATGGCAACAATTTCATCGTCTGAAGCCTCTAAAATCCTATCAACAAGCAGCATTGGGTAACGATGTGGCAGTGCTTCTTGAATCTGTTTTATATCCATCATTTAATGCGTACCAATCCTTGTCCAAACTCAACCACGTCCTCATTGGCCACTAAAATCTCTGTCACGATACCATCGCAGGGAGCAGGAATCTCGTTCATGACCTTCATCGCCTCAACAATTAACAATGTCTGTCCCTTTTTGACACTATCTCCAACAGTAACAAATGGAGGCTTGTCAGGACCAGCTGCAAGATAAGCCACACCAACAAGAGGACTGTCAACTACTTCTCCTTCTGGCTCTTGCAGATCTGAAGAAGCAGGGAGTGATTCCTGTCTAGAGACAATCTCCTGCGTAAGGCTAATAGGTGCTACCTCCTGATGCAAGGTAACAGGCTCAGGAGCTGGTGCTGCCACCGGACGATGCTCATTTTTACTAAATAACAGTTCCCCATCACTTGATTTGAATGAAAATTCGCGGAGGCTTGAAGCATCAAACTGTGCCATCAAATCCTTTATCTCTTGAATATTCATTTTAATCCTCCCAACGCTTAAAGGCTAATACAGCGTTATGACCTCCAAAGCCAAAGGTATTTGAAATGGCATAACGAATATCGGCTTCTTTTCCTTGTCCAAAAATAACATTTGCTTCAATGTCGTCTGACAGTTCCTTTGTCCCAGCTGTCATTGGAACATAATTATGCCGCATTGCTTCTATCGTTGCAATAGCTTCCACAGCACCAGCTGCCCCTAGTAGGTGGCCTGTAAAGGACTTGGTTGATGAGACAGGAACCTCTTTGCCAAGTACTGCAACGATAGCTTGACTTTCTCCTTTTTCATTGGCAGGAGTTGAGGTGCCATGAGCATTCACGTAGTCAATAGCTGCTGCATCAATACCAGCCTCCTGCAATGCTAGATTAATGGCCTTACGAGCACCAAGTCCTTCTGGGTGTGGTGAGGTCATGTGGTAAGCGTCACAGGTATTGCCGTAGCCAACAATCTCAGCTAAAATAGTCGCACCGCGCTTTTGAGCATGCTCTAAGCTTTCCAAAACCAGCATACCTGATCCTTCACCCATGATAAAACCGTTTCGATCCTTATCAAATGGAATAGAGCTGCGGCTTGGGTCCTCAGTTGTTGACAAGGCAGTCAAGCTTTGGAAGCCCGCAATGGCAAATTTTGTAATGGCTGCCTCTGATCCTCCAACCATCATCACATCTTGAAGACCAAACTTAATTGTACGAAAGGCATCGCCAATAGCATCGTTTGAAGAGGCACAGGCTGTATTGATTGACTTACATACGCCTTGGGCATTCAGCTTCATGGCAACATTACCAGCCGCCATATTTGGCAAGGCCTTTGGCAGAGTCATCGGCTTAACACGCTTTGGCCCTTTTTCATGTAACCGAATCACCTGCTCTTCAATCTCTTGAATGCCTCCAATACCAGACGCTACAATAACACCAAAGCGGTCAGAATCAATCGCTTCAATATCTAGGCCAGCATGTTCAATCGCCTCTGTCGCAGCATATAAGGCATACAAGGAATACATGTCAAAGCGATTTAGATCCTTTTTGACAAAATACTTATCAAATGGAAAATCCTGAATCTCTGCTGCATTCTTAACAGCGAAGTCACTCGTATCAAATTTTGTGATAGGCTTAATACCAATATGACCTGCCTTTAAGCTTGACCAAAACTCCTCTGGAGTATGCCCAATTGGGGAAGTCACGCCATAACCTGTTACAACTACTCTGTTTAATGTCATTTTAATACCTCTATTTTATTGCATTGTCATGCCGCCGTCAATGGCAAGCACCTGACCAGTAATATAATCCTGACTAGCTAGGAAGCTTGCTGCCTGAGCAACTTCCTGCCCCTTACCAATACGCTTCATTGGAATTTGACTTAAAATCTGCTCCTGCATCTTTTCAGAAAGGACACCTGTCATATCAGATTCAATGAAGCCTGGTGCAATTGCATTTACCCGAATGCCACGCGCCGCAACCTCACGAGCAACTGATTTGGTAAAGCCAATCAAGCCAGCCTTGGACGCTGCATAGTTTGCTTGACCGATATTTCCTGTTAGGCCGACAACACTAGACACATTGATGATAGCACCCTGGCGAGCCTTTGTCATCGGCTTTAAGACCGATTGTGTCATGTTAAATGCTCCTGTCAGATTGACTTTTAAGACGCACTCAAAGTCCTCCTCTGACATTTTGAGCATCAATTTGTCATTAGTGATACCAGCATTGTTGATCAAAATATCCACAGAGCCAAGCTGCTCAATAGCCTCATCAACCATTCGCTTAGCATCAGCACCCTCTGAAACATCTCCTGAGATCGGCACAACCTTCACACCGTAATCCTTAAACGTCTCCACCAGCTCATCAGAAATTGCTGAGCGACCATTGAGAACAATGTTTGCACCCAGTCCTGCAAATTGGTGAGCCATTGCTAGTCCAATACCTCTTGTTGACCCTGTGATAAAAACGTTTTTTCCTTTAATTTCCATAGCTTAGCATTCCCTCCTATTTTCCCAAATACAATTGTAGGCTTGGCACATCTTCAACACTGCTGCATAGCAGCTTTTTGTCGATTTTTTTAATAAAGCCTGTTAAAACCCTGCCAGGGCCAATCTCAACAAACTGATTGACACCGTTAGCCTTCATAACCTCAATACTGTCGTAAAAACGAACAGGCTCCATGACCTGACGCGCCAATAATTCTGCAATCCGATCCTTTTCCATGACCTTAGCCTCTGTATTTCCAACCAGTGGCAGATCAAAGTCCTGAAATTGAATCTTGCTGAGCTCCTCTGCCAACCTTTGACTAGCAGGCGCTAAAAGTGCTGTATGGAAAGGTCCTGAGACATTCAGCGGAATTAAACGCTTCACTCCCTTTGCTTTTAAGATTTCAAGTGCTGCATTGACAGCCTCAGCTGTCCCACCAATAACAATCTGTCCTGGCGTATTATAGTTAGCAGGTGACACAACACCAACCGAGGAAGCCTCTTGACAAGCCTCCTCAATAAGCCTAGCCTCTGTATTCATCACAGCCACCATTTTACCAGAGCCAGCAGGCGCTGCTTCCTCCATAAAGCGTCCCCTTTTTGCAACTAACTCTAGAGCAGTCTCAAAGCTCAGAGCACCTGCCGCAACTAGAGCAGAATATTCTCCAAGAGAAAGCCCCGCCACCATATCAGGATGAACCCCGTAAGAAGTTAAGATACGGTAAATGGAGACTGAAGCGGTTAAGATTGCTGGCTGCGTGTAGGCTGTCTGGTTCAACCGATCCTGGTCGGTATCAACGAGCTTGCGTAAATCATAGCCTAAAAGCTGACTAGCCTGATCAAAGGTGTCACGAGCAATGGCATATTGGTCATACAAATCTCTTGTCATGCCTAGTGTCTGAGCACCCTGACCAGCAAATAAAAAGGCTGTTTTTGTCATACTTCTCCTTATTTATATCGTTTCGTTTTTGTCATCAGCTGCAAGAGCTTGCCAGCGCTTAGCTTCTTGACTAATCACTGCTGCTGCACCATAGTAGATATCCTTTAGGATGGCTTCACAGCTTTCTTCTGCTCTAATTAAGCCTGCAATCTGCCCTGCCATGACAGAGCCATTGATCACATCACCATCAATCACAGCGTTGCGCAGAGCTCCTGCTCCCATTTCTTCGATGTCACTAGCAGCCTTACGATCTGCTAAAAATTCTTTTTCAGCCTTAGCATAAGCTGATGTTAGCTTATTTTTGATAGAGCGTACCGGATGACCAACAACTTGAGCTGAAATGACAGTATCAATGTCCTTAGCCTTCAAAATTTTATCCTTAAAGCTTTGGTGAGCATTAGATTCCTTTGCCACAACAAATCGAGTTCCAACCTGAACAGCCTCAGCACCCAGCATAAAGGCTGCTGCTGCACCTCGACCATCTGCAATCCCACCTGCTGCAATAACTGGAATAGAAACAGCATCTACCACCTGCCTAACCAAGGTCATCGTTGTCAATTTACCGATATGGCCACCAGCCTCCATTCCTTCAGCAATAACAGCATCAACGCCTAATTTTTCCATGCGCTTAGCCAGGGCAACGCTAGGAACAACTGGAATCACGATAATACCTGCCTCATGAAGGCGCTCCATGTATTTCCCTGGATTTCCAGCGCCAGTGGTCACCACCTTGACACCTTCTTCGATCACCAAATCGACAATGTCATCTGCAAAGGGAGATAGCAGCATGATATTAACCCCAAAGGGCTTATCTGTGATCGCTTTGACACGATCAATATTTGCCTTGACCACCTCTTTAGGAGCGTTTCCTCCACCAATGATCCCAAGACCACCAGCATTGGAGACAGCACCTGCTAGATCACCATCAGCCACCCAGGCCATACCTCCCTGAAAAATGGGATAATCAATATTAAGTAATTCTGTAATACGTGTTTTCATAATAACCTTCTATGCAAAGAAATCAGGAGAATAATTTGATAATCAAACTATCATAATAAGAAGAAAGAGCGAGTTAGAGCCTGAAAGAGGGTCTAATCTCACCCTGATGGTTCGATTATTACATATCAATTGACCAACTAAAGCAGTTCATTAATCAGCAGGCTGGTTAATCAGTATTCTCACTTGCTTGAGCTTTATTTTGTTTTTTCTTCAACGTAGGCAACAAGGTCACCAACTGTGTTTAAGCCTTCTTCTGTTTCGATTTGAATGTCAAAGGCATCTTCGATTTCTGAGATCACTTGGAAAACATCAAGTGAGTCAGCATCTAAATCATCAAAGGTAGTTTCTAGGGTTACCTCTTCTGCGTCTTTACCAAGCTCCTCAACGATAATTTCTTGTACTTTTTCAAATACTGCCATTTTATGTCTCCTTAATATAAATATTTATTTTATAAATGTGCTAGGCACATGATATAACTAGATTTTAACAATTAGACTGCCCCATGTCAAACCTCCGCCGAAGCCCGACAGTAAAATATGCTGGCTGCCATCTAATTTAAGCTGTCCATTCTGGACTGATTCAGATAGTAAGATTGGTATACTAGCTGCACTGGTATTGCCATAGTGCATCATATTTTCCAGAAATTTCTCTCTTGGCATACCAATTTTCTTAGCCATCTTATCTAAAATACGCCGATTGGCCTGATGTAAAAGCAGATAGTCTAACTCCTCCTTGGCCAATCCTGATTGCTCAATGATTGCTGTAATGCTTCTTGAAACATCTCTAATCGCAAAGTCAAAGATAGCACGACCATCCATCTGAAGAAAGGAGTTGACCTCCTGTCCTTGAGAAAATGGTGAGCGCAGACTGCTCTGACCTGATGTCAGGCTTTGACCTCGCGCACCATCAGTATGTAAGGCCTCAGCTAGAAAATGCTGCTGCTCGCTGGCCTCTAATAAGACTCCGCCAGCACCATCTCCAAATAAAACAGCTGTGCTTCTATCCTGCCAATCAATAATCTTAGACAGGGTCTCTGCTCCAATAACCAAGCCTCTTTGATAAGCCCCTGATGCAATCAACTTATCCGCCATTGCTAAGGCAAAGACAAAGCCACTGCAGGCCGCTGTCATATCAAAAGCAAATGCATTAGTAGCACCGATAGCAGCCTGAACCTTTGCTGCCGTCGATGGCATGCTAGCATCTGGGCTAATCGTAGCAACGATGATAAAATCAAGTGCAGTCGCATCATATCCTGACCCTGCTAACAATTGCTCTGCTACCCGAATGGCTAAATCACTGGTCATCTCCACAGTGGAAATGTGACGCTTCTCAATCCCAGTCCGTGACGAAATCCATTCGTGGCTGGTGTCCATGATTTGCGACAGATCGTCATTACTAATAACCTGCTTAGGCGTATAATGAGCCACCTGACTAATTTTTGAAAAGACCATTAAACCAAATCCTCCAAAAACTGATGTAAGTTCCCCAAGCCACGTAACAGGGCTTGCATTTCGTCCTCATTCATATCAGCGATCACATGACCGACCATATTTTTATGGAATCTTGCATGGAGACGATCCAGAAGACGCCCCTTTTTGGTCAGTGACAGGTAAACAACCCGTCTATCCACGCTTGACCTTGTTCTTTCAATATAGCCCTTTAGCTCTAGCTTGTTTAAGCTAGTGGTAACCGTTCCTAAGGTAACCATGAGCTCTCTTGCGATGTCACTTGGCGTTACCTGCTGATATTTTCCAATAATCTCAATTGTGTGCATCTCCTTTAGAGAAACATCATTAAATTGACTTGTTTTTAAGCTCATTTCCTCAATAACCAAAATTCTGTTGAAAATATCAACTAAATATTGATTAATCTTATTATATTCCAAGTAAACACCTCCCTAGCTGTAAAATACTTTGATTTTCAAAGTATATCAGACATCAAAGTATTTTGCAAGCACATAAGAGCTATTTCCCCTGAAAATTTGGCCGCCTCCTATCTCCATAAGCCCTGACGCCCTCTTTAAAGTCCTCCTTAAAGGCCAATTCCTCTTGAATAGCAAGCTCTTTTTGAGCATAATCCTCCCAACCTGCAAAAAAGCTTTGCCATACCAAAGATTTCATGCCGGCGTAGGAATTTGAAGAGCCACGCCTCAAACGCTTTAACAGCTGACTACAGGTCTTATCAAGCTTATCTGACTCAGCAGCTCGATAGACAAATCCGTACTCAAGCCCTTTTTCTGCTGTCACCCCCTCACCGGTCATCACCAGATGAGTCGCTCTATTTAGGCCAACGGCACGTGTTAACAAGAAAAGACCGCCTGCATCTGGCGCTAAGCCGACATTAACAAAGGCCTGAATAAATTTTGTCTGGGTGCTAGCAATACAAAAATCCACCGCTAGGGCAATATTAAAGGCCGCACCAGCCACCGCACCATCAGCACAGAGGATAACAGGCTTTGGCAATTGCTTGATAGCAAAGGAAATGTCCTGAACCAGCTCAGCAATCTTGACCAGAGACTGGACATCATCTCTTTCAACAGCATTTTGCATCTCAACCAAGTCACCACCGACTGAAAAGACCTTACCCTTTGCCTTAATCACTAAAAAGCGCAAAGAGGGATTATCCTTAACCACCTGGATAGCCTCAAGAATCTCCTGACAGGCTGGAATATTAAAGCCATTAGAAACCTCTGGACGATTTAAGGTTAAAATGGCCAAATCCTCTTCAAGCTCAAAAATGATATTTTGAAACGTCATATCACTCCTCTTTTCTGACAGCTTATTTGATGAACAAATAATTTTATGACCAAATAATTTGACAATCAAATTAATTACTAGACTATAGTACACTAGAATCAGTCGTTATGCAAGAAAAAGATTGTAAAAAATACATTAAAATTATATACGCAATTTAAAAAGTTCAGTTCCAAAGCCAAGCTTAGATCCAGCACAGCCCTTATACCTCTAACAAAAAGAGCCTAAGACAAAAATGTCTCAGACTCTGCAGCTTTAGCATGACCTATGCTCAACCATTTCTATACAATTGTGATCAATCGCTCATAGAGTGTGTAAACAAGACCCGCTTAAATATCCTCTAGAGCGTCTTTGACCTTGTCAAAGAAACCTTTTTTCTTTGGAGCAATCGGCTTTTCGCCACTAGCCTCCGCAAAAGCCTTCAAGGCCTCCTTTTGAGCCTCATTGAGCTTGGTAGGCGTTACAATGTTTACAGTTACATGCTGGTCTCCTTGGCCTCCGCCTCGAAGCTTAGGAGCCCCCTTGCCCTTCAAGCGAAATACCTTACCAGTTTGTGTTCCAGCGGGAATAGACATGGCAACATCACCATGGACCGTTGGAATATCTACTGTATCTCCCAAAGCAGCCTGAACAAATGAAATATTCAAGCTGTAGTAAATAGTAGAGCCATTGCGCTCAAACTGTTTACTTGGAAGCACATTTAAAATAACGAACAAATCACCATAAGGTCCACCATTAAAGCCTGCTTCACCCTGACCCTGTAGGCGGATTTGTTGGCCGGTTTCAACACCTGCTGGGATTTTTACTGAAACCTTATGAACCTTCTTTTCATGACCAGTTCCATGACAGGTATGGCAAGGCTCTTTGATTTCTTGACCGCTGCCATGACAGACATCACAGGTCACCTGACGACGCATCATGCCAAGTGGGGTCTGCGTATCAACATTGATAACCCCTGAGCCATGACATTTACGGCAGGTTGTAGGACTTGTTCCAGGCTTAGCTCCTGAGCCTGCACAGGTGCTGCAGGTTGATTCACGATTGTAGCTGACTTCCTTTTCAGTCCCAAAAACGGCCTCCTCAAAGGAAAGGTTGACCCTGTATTGAAGGTCATCACCCTGACGTGGGGCATTGGGATTACGCATACCGCCGCCACCAAAGAAGCTTGAGAAAATATCCTCAAAGCCACCAAAGCCGCCGCCATCAAAGCCGCCAAAGCCTCCTGCTCCACCACCAAAGCCACCATTTGCTCCGGCTGCACCGTATTGATCATAGGCTGCGCGCTTTTGTGAGTCGCTTAGGGTCTCGTAAGCCTCCTGCACGTCCTTGTATTTTTGCTCAGCTCCCGGCTCTTTATTAATGTCTGGGTGGTATTTCTTAGACATCTTACGGTAAGCTCGTTTAATATCATCGGCTGAAGCGTCCTTTGAGACTCCAAGACGATCATAGAATTCCGTATTATTCATTTATTCTTTCCTTCATTGACAAAAACAGACGGAGCGAGGCGCCCCGCCTATTTGATTTCTATTTATTTAGCCTTGCTATGCTATTTTCTAGCAATTAGGGGAGGGGACTATCGCCTCAGTTTCTAGCTTTACTGAGCGGCCTCAGCTCCTCACAGCTTATTTTTCAGTGAACTCACCATCTACAACATCATCGCCACTGTTTGTTGAGCCTGTATCTGCTGCACCTTCTGCACCAGCCTGGGCTTGTTGTGCTGCAGCTGCTTGCTCGTACATTTTAACAGCAAGGGCTTGTGCTTTTTCATTAAGCGCTTCAAGCTTAGCTTTCATATCATCAAGGTCGCCTGACTCTTGAGCCTTCTTAAGCTCATCAAGAGCTGCTTGAGCAGCATCACGCTCTGTGTCAAAGCCTTTGCCTTCAGTTTCTTTAATAGTCTTTTCAGTTGCAAAGATAGCCTGGTCAACTTCATTTTTAAGGTCAACCTCTTCCTTACGTTTTGCATCGGCTTCAGCATTGGCTTCAGCGTCTTTCATCATGCGTTCAATCTCTTCTTCAGAAAGACCATCGTTAGATTTGATGACAATGTGTTGTTCTTTTTGAGTACCTAGGTCTTTTGCCTTAACAGAAACGATACCGTTTTTGTCGATGTCAAAGGTTACTTCGATTTGTGGGATACCACGAGGGGCTGCAGGAATGTCTGTCAATTGGAAACGTCCAAGTGTTTTGTTATCTGCCGCCATTGGGCGTTCACCCTGAAGCACGTGGATATCAACAGCTGGCTGGTTGTCTGCTGCAGTTGAGAAGACCTGTGATTTAGAGGTTGGAATTGTTGTGTTGCGGTCAATAAGCTTTGTAAAGACGCCACCCATTGTTTCGATACCAAGTGACAATGGTGTCACGTCAAGAAGAACAACGTCTTTAACATCACCAGTGATCACACCACCTTGGATAGCAGCACCCATCGCTACAACTTCATCAGGGTTCACTGATTTGTTTGGCTCTTTGCCAGTTTCAGCCTTAACAGCTTCAACCACAGCTGGGATACGAGTTGAACCACCAACAAGGATAACCTCATCGATTTCTGATAAGCTCAAGCCTGCATCAGACAGCGCTTGGCGAACAGGAACCTTCGTACGCTCTACTAAATCACGAGTCAGGTCATCAAATTTTGCACGAGACAGGCTCATTTCCAAGTGAAGAGGACCAGCAGCGCCAGCAGTGATGAATGGCAATGAAATTTGAGTTTGAGTGACACCTGAAAGATCTTTTTTAGCTTTTTCAGCAGCGTCCTTCAAGCGTTGAAGAGCCATTTTATCTTGTGATAGGTCGATTCCGTTTTCTTTCTTGAATTCTGCTACTAAGAAATCAATGATTTTTTGGTCAAAGTCGTCACCACCGAGCTTGTTGTCACCAGCAGTTGCAAGCACATCAAAGACACCATCACCCAATTCAAGGATAGACACGTCAAAGGTACCACCACCAAGGTCAAAGACTAAGATCTTTTCTTCTTTATCTGTCTTGTCAAGACCGTAAGCAAGAGCTGCTGCAGTTGGTTCGTTGACGATACGTTCTACCTCAAGCCCAGCAATCTTACCTGCGTCCTTAGTAGCTTGACGTTGTGCATCGTTGAAGTAGGCAGGAACTGTGATAACAGCTTTTGTTACCTTTTCACCAAGGTAGTCCTCTGCATAGCCTTTAAGGTATTGAAGAATCATTGCTGAGATTTCTTGTGGTGTGTATTCTTTACCATTAGCAGCAACCTTTTCAGAGGTTCCCATTTTTGATTTGATTGAGATAACAGTATCAGGGTTTGTCACTGCTTGACGCTTGGCAGCGTCACCGACAATGATTTCACCGTTTTTAAATGACACTACTGAAGGGGTTGTGCGGTTGCCTTCTGGGTTGGCAATGATTTTGCTTTCTGTTCCTTCAAGAACTGCTACTGCTGAGTTTGTTGTTCCTAAGTCAATACCAATAATTTTAGACATAATATTTTTTCCTCTTTTATATATTTATGATACTCCTCTTATGTGGCACGGACGCTAGCAGCTTCCTATGGAATCTCATAGCTGAAATTTGAGCCTAAAGTCTCAAATTTTCCGAGTCATAAAACACTAATGTTTTATGACTTTTGCCACGGCGAAGAGTATCGGTAATGCTCACTTCGTTCGCTTTTGCTAGCGCAAAAAGCAGCAATCTTATTTCTTATTTTCATAGTTTACCGTCATTTCGGACATGATTCATTTTATTGATTAGCTATCATCACGGGATAATTGCGACGTGAGATAGCAAAATCGATACCATTTTGCTATTGAGCTAGTAAGGAGTCTAGGCAAGCCGCCACAGCGGTTGCCGTCTAATGACGAGCCATTTTAATAGCCATCATTAGTGACTAGTTGTACACAACCACCATCGCTGGTCTTAGTAAGCGCTCATGAAGCTTATAGCCTTTTTGGAAAACCTGAGCGATACTATCTGCTGAGTGGTCATCATCTGCTGGTAGGGTTTGGACTGCCATGTGCAGATTGTGGTCAAAGGCTTCCACAGGAACCTCTTCAATACCTTCTTCTTTAAGGGCTTGAACAAGGCTTTCTTGCACCATTTCTAGGCCTTTTTTGACATCATCTGTCAGACCCTCAACAGCCAAAGCACGCTCCAAGTTATCTAAGCTTGGAAGGATTTTTTTAGCTAAATCCTGTGAACGATAGCGCTGCAAGCTTTGGCGTTCTTCATTCGCACGACGCTGAATATTTTGCATTTCTGCGTGAGCTCTGAGGTATTTATTTTCAAAATCCTCTGCTCGCTGGAGAGCCAACTCTAGCTCAGATATCTCTTTGGCTGCTTCATCAGCAACAGTATCAGCTGATTGATCAGCCTCTTCAACTGGCTCTACTGCTTCCTCAGCAGCCTCATCAAGAATGTCCTCTTGATCCTTGAGCTCTTCTTTTGGTTTTTTAGACAAGGTGTCTACCCCTTTCTTACATTTTCTTAAATCATATTAAGGCCTTAGTGAACCTCATAATGGTTGCTGTTTAAGTAACGGTAATAATCTCTTAGCTTCACAGCCAGCAGCTGACCAATCACATTAATCAAGCTAACGCTACGACGATAATCCATATCAACCGGCCCAATTAAGCTTAACAGGCCAAATCCTCTGTATGGAATTAAAAACTTGTAGGTCAGCAAGGTCACGTTTGCTAGGGCTGACTCACTGCTGTCAGCAACCTGAACCGTTGCCATCTCTTCCTCTGATAGACTCTGTCTGATGGATAGGGCTAAGCGCTGCTCCTCATCAAGAAACTGATAGGTCGCAAGGCCAGCATAATCAAGAGCAGCAACCTTGCCAGAGACAAAAATCGTTTCTCGAAAAAGCCCAACAAAGATATAGTCAAACAAATCCAAAACATTGTCCGTCACCGTAAAATACTTCTGAACAATCTGAGGGATTTCTGTTCGCAGCTTGTAATGAACAGTCATGACATCTTTGCCAAGTAAGCGATCAGCAACAATGCCCTTAAGCACCAGCAAATCACGATTCATAAAATTCTTAGGAATGGCAAACTGTACGGTCAACGGCTTGGACTCATCTAAGGTCAAAACTGCCAAGGCATCATGACTAGATAGCTGAACAATATCAAAGCCTGTCAGCCTTTGCCTTGCAGGCTCAACATCTAAAATCGCCGCCGTATAGCCGGTCGTATCCGATAGCATCTGGCTGGCTCTTAGCAAAACGTCCTCCAGCTTAAAGGCCTCAAAATCAAAGGCCTTGACCAGCTGATAAAGGTCCTGCTCATCAATGCTGCCAAGATTAAGAGAATGCTCTACAAAATATTTAAAGCCTGCCGCACTTGGCATGCGCCCACTTGATGTGTGAGCCTTCTCCAGCAATCCTAGTTTTTCAAGCTTTGCCATGTCATTTCTAATAGTGGCACTACTAGAAGCAATAAGTGACTGCAAAGCCTTAGAGCCAACTGGTTCATGGGTCTGTGTAAATAAATCTACAATAAGATTCAAAATATTAGATTGTCTCTCTGTGATCACAAACCAATCACTCCCTTTCTGTTAGCACTCTATACATTGGACTGCTAATTTATAGTTCTATTATATCCTTTTAAACTAGCATGTCAAGAAAAAAACTCAAAAAATTAGCACTCTTTTTTTAGAGTGCTAATTTTTATAAAACATTGACAGTGTTGCCTTTGACATTATGCTTGAAAGAAGTAATAGAGAGCCACTTACTACCTCTCAGACTGGTATTGGCTTCTCCCGACTCGCTAGCTAAAAGGAGCGCTAAGCTGTAAGGGGGATTAGCTTAACTGCCTGAAGCCTTAAGGCCTAACAATCAAGCCTTTAGTAGAGTAGGATAAATCAGGCTGCGTGCTCACAGCTCCTACTCTTAAGGCTTACATCTTCAAGCTGATACAAAGTTGCAATACCTACTAAAGCAAATACCTGAGCTTACCAGTTGTTTCGGTGTCTTTTTCATCTCCTCAATCATCATAGCTTGTCAAACCTCTTACTTCAATCAGCTGCACAAGCCTTTGGGCATAGTCTTTATCATCAGAATAGCGATAGGTCTGCAGACTTTTAGCAGGTTTTTTATACCCTTTTTCAGTTGCTAGGCTTTGGTAAAGCTTTTTCTCCTCGCCTGTGCCTTGACTAAGCCATGATAAGTAAGCTCTGATAGAGTCCTCTCTGTCCCGATAGATAGCATAGACTGTCTTGTGCTTTGAAGCTGCTTGCTTCTTGAGGCTAATGGAAGCCTGCCCTGGAGCTGGCTGCAGTGAAAAAAGGTTGTGGTATTTGGCCGCCAACAGGGTTCTGCCATAATTGGTTTCTAAAATAATCTGACCAACCAAAATAGAAGGACGAATGCCATAGTTTTTGGCCAATGGCTTGACCTCCTTAGCAACCAACTGGATAAATTGCTTCTCTGTATAGGGAACAGGCATTTCTTGACTGGCCGATGTGCCTTTGGCATTGAACAACAAGGGACCAATCAAAGCCACCATAATGAACACTAAAAACACTAGAAAATAGGAAAATTTAAGTCGTTTTCTCATTTTTTCTCCTTCAATCGTGTTAGGTATTCTTCCAGGCTGAGGCTATGAGCGGTAATGTATTGGGCAGAGGCTTTACCAACATAGCGATAATGCCAGTCCTCATACTCAATCCCTGTGCTAGTCTGCTTCCCTTTTGGATAGCGCAAAATAAAACCAAATTGTGGAGCTATTTTTTGAATCTCCTGTGCCACCTTAGGATCACTAGCGTTTAAGTTATCTACTGTGCTCATATCAATGGCTAGACCAGTCTGATGTTCACTAGTGCCTGCTGGCTGGGCATATTTCCGAACCAAGGCTTCAGCTGCCTCTTGGGTCAGGCTAGGATCATTTGCCAGCTCTTGGGCAATATAAGACTGATAAAGCTCTTCTTGCTGGACAACCGAACGATAACCAGCAATCAAGTGCTCCTGAGGTTCAATCGTCTGCGCCGCTGCTAGAAAATCAGCCGTCTCCTGCTCAATGCGCTTATCAATAGGAATCCCATTAATCTCAACCAACTCAGGACTCATTTCCTCTTGAGGGTGATCGCGATTGACAAGGACCAGCTGCCAGTCCGTAGTTGATACCTTTGGCAGATCAGTAGTCTTTTTAGCCTGCTTAGCTGCCTTTGGGGCAGGTACTGTTTGATTGGCCTTGGGGCCTACAGCCTGTTTTTCAGGCTTGATAAAGAGGTAAACCCCTGATAAAAACAACAGGACGACCAAGGCCTGTAAAAGGACTCTTATAGTGTTATTCTTCATCTCTTATTGACTCAATTATCTCACGACCACGATAGCGGTAGCTCATATCTCCAATCGTTTTGATGGTAAACTGCCCATTCTCATATTCCACAACAGTGACGCTTCCATTGTCAATGTATTGCTTTTCCCTATCTGGGTCAATTAGCCACATAAAGGTACCGATGGTCATGCCATGACTAACCACGATAGCATTGCCACCTCCTGCATTTTCAACAGCAAGCGCGATAGCCTCAAAGCCCTCATAGATACGCTTGCTCAATACCTCCCAGGGCTCTGCCCAGTTAGCAGTATCAACCTCGACAATACTCTCTGCTAATTCTGAATAAGGCACATCACGCAGATTGTCACGATTTTCAAAGGCCTTTGTTCTAGGAAGAACACCTAAAAACAGCTCAGAATCATAAGCCCCATCCAGGCTACCAAAGCACCACTCACGAATCCGCTTATCTCTAGTGTAGGGTAAAAACTCATTGTCAGACTCTCGTAGAATAATCTCCATTGTCTGCATGGTACGACCTGAATCACTCGAAAAAGCAGCCTTGAATGGAATACCAGCAGCCTTCAAACCAAGTCCCAATTCACGAATGCCTTCTTCTCCTGCCTTTGTCAAGGGGGTATCACTCCAGCCCTGTGCACGACCAATGGTATTGAACATCGTCTTGCCATGTCTGGCAATGTATAATCTTGTTTTTGTCATAATGAACCTCCAAAGTCTCTCTGCTATTATAGCATTAAAAGAAAACACTTGCAAAACCATGCAAGTGCTAGCAGTTAATTCTTAAAGCTATGGATAGGTGCAGGGATCTGCCCACCACGCGCGATAAACTCAAGAGACGAATGTGGGTTGACAGGCATGACTGGGGCTGTACCTAAAAGGCCACCAAAAGCAATCATATCACCCTCTTTACCCTTTGGAATAATACGAACAGCTGTTGTCTTTTGGTTAATCACCCCGATAGCTGCCTCATCAGCAATCATAGCTGCGATGGTTTCAGATGGTGTCTCTTCTGGGATCGCAATCATATCCAAGCCAACTGAGCAAATGGCAGTCATGGCTTCCAGCTTTTCAAGATTAAGCGAGCCTCCCTGCACTGCTGCAATCATGCCCTCGTCCTCTGATACAGGGATAAAGGCACCTGACAACCCGCCCACTCGGTTGCAAGCCATAACACCACCCTTTTTGACTGCGTCATTAAGTAAAGCTAGGGCAGCAGTTGTGCCATGTGTACCAACCATTTCAAGTCCCATCTCCTCTAAGACACGTGCCACAGAGTCACCAACTGCTGGAGTGGGAGCTAGCGACAGATCCACAACACCAAAGCCCACACCTAGCCGCTCACTTGCCATCTGTCCCACTAGCTGACCGATACGCGTGATTTTAAAGGCCGTTTTTTTGACTGTCTCGGCTAGAACGTCAAAGCTTTCACCACGAACCTTTTCCAAGGCTCTTTTGACCACACCAGGTCCTGAAACACCAACGTTAATCACCGTATCCGCCTCACCGACACCATGAAAGGCTCCTGCCATAAAAGGATTGTCCTCAACAGCATTAGCAAAGACTACTAGCTTTGCTGCCCCCATTTCAGAAGCCTTGGCGGTTTCCTTGATGATACGCCCCATATCTGCAACTGCTGTCATATTAATACCAGACCTTGTTGATCCAACATTAACCGAAGCGCAGACCTTCTGTGTTTGAGCCAAAGCCTGAGGAATAGACTCAATCAAAATCTTATCACCCTTTTGATAGCCTTTTTGCACAAGAGCTGAAAAGCCACCGATAAAGTCAACTCCGATATCACAGGCAGCCTGATCCAGAGCTTTTGCAAGCGGCAGGTAGTCTTCTGCGTCTGTTGCCGCCCCAATAAGGGCTATCGGAGTTACAGAGACACGCTTATTAACAATGGGAATACCTAGTTCTGCTGCAATGTCATCACCAATCGCCACAAGATTGGCTGCCTTTGTCGTAATCTTTTGGTAAATCTTAGCGGCAGCTCTATCAATATCCGAATCAATACAATCCAGCAAGGAAATCCCCATCGTAATGGTACGAATATCAAAATGCTGCTCCTCAATCATCTCAACCGTTTCACGAACCTGTCTAATATCCATAATGGTCAAGCTCCTTATATGTTGTGCATAGCATCAAAAATCGCTGCGCTTTGAATATTAATCGTCACCTGCAATTGCTTTCCATAAGCCTGAAGCACCTCACGCAAATGGGCAAAATCCTGCTTTTCACTGCTTGAGACAATGGCCATCATGGTAAAATAATCATCTAAAACGGTCTGTGAAATGTCATCAATATTTAACCCTAATGCAGCAATTTGTCCTGAAACACCTGCGACAATCCCTTGATTGTCCTTACCAACAACTGTAATGATAGCTTTCATGGCACACCTCCTCAATATGTGTTATATTTTATCACAAACAAAAAGAGAAAGCTATCAGAGATAAGAGGTCTGGTAGCCCCTTGCAAAAATAGAACAATGGGTACCAGAAAAAAGAGTTTGTTATCCAATTGATACCGTTTATTAATATTTAGACTTTATAATATAATAGCAGCTAATAAAAGATAAGACGTTTGAAGCTGCCAAAAAAGCTGGGCCTAAAAGGATACCAGCTTTTTTGTAGGTTAATTAAGGGATAGCAGAAGATTAGTCGGGATTGTAAGAATAGCCGTATCCTCTCTTACCATCTCTATCAGCTAGACCATCTAAATAGCCATTTCCATAATTATCATTATACCCTTGACTATAGTCATTATATTCCTTTGGACTAGACTCATCAAACCGCTTAGGATAATCTCCTTTGTGCTTTTTGCCACCATATCCATCCTCATAGCCAACTCGGTAACCATCACGACGACCATGATTGTAGGGGTGTTCGTCTTTAAGTTTTGGTGATTCATCATTTTCTCCGCTTAAGCCTTTACCGTCTAAATCTTCCTTTGGCTTATTCTCTCCATCTAATCCTTTTAAAGGATTTTTACGATTATTTCCTTCTAAATTCGGAGTTGATGGTGGACCAGCCTCGCCTCGTTCGCCTTGCTCTGGTTCCTTCTGATTTTCACCATTCAAGCCTGGAAGCGAAGGACGACCTTGATTATTACCACTCAACCCTGAAAGTGGGGGACCGGCTTCACCTCGTTCGCCTTGCTCTGGTTCCTTCTGATTCTCGCCATTCAAGCCTGGAAGCGAAGGACGGCCTTGATTATTACCACTCAACCCTGAAAGTGGGGGACCAGCCTCACCTCGTTCACCTTGCTCCGGTTCCTTCTGATTTTCACCATTCAAGCCTTTTTCTGGCAGCTTGGGACTATTGCCCTGAGGCTTTGGTTGAGGCTGCGGGCTAGAATTATCCTTACCTAGATCTAAGTGCTGTGGCTTTCCTTGTGGCTGATGGTGATGACCTGAACCAGAGCTGTTACCTCCTCTCAGCCCCAGTGGCTGGGAAGGCCCTTGATTAGGACTAGCCTGAGGCTCTGAGGCCTGTCCACTACTATTTCCTTGGCTGTTCACACTGAGAGACTGAGGTTGATTCCCATGATGACCTGAGCTCTTTGCTGTCGGCTGGGACGGGCTAGTAGCCTGATGCTGATGATTAGTAGGCTGATCTGAAGGCTTAGGCTGCAAGTTATCCTTTTTCGGTGGCCGACTGACCATTGAATCTGATGAGCTCTTGTGCGACTTATCGTCATCTCCAATCGAGCTGACTGGCTGCTCCTTTGGCCTCGCTTGATGGGATGAGCCACCAAGACTTCCTAATAAACCTCCAAAGACAAGTGCAGCTCCCAGCAGCAAGCTGGTCACCACTGCACCGGCAAATAGCCATTGTTTTTTGGACTTCCATGTGCGAAAACGTCCTTCTGTTTTTCTCATACTTTTTTAACTCTCTCCATATTTTTTGGTAAAAATACCAAGAAATAGTATATATATATATATATATATATATATATATTGTCAAGACTTTATCATATTTCTTTTAAATTTTTATCATCTGATATATTCGATTGTTTTTACAAATCTGATAACCAAAAAATCCTCGTATCATACTGATACAAGGATTTTTATATATTTGAACGTCACAAGTACTCCTGGCTTATTGTTTTTTGCCAAAGAGCGCTGAAGCAACAATTATCACAATAGCTGCTCCTAGAATTGAAGGGAAAACAGCCATTCCTGCCAGCTGAATACCCCAGTCGCCAAACAGCTTTTGACCAACTGCAGAGCCTATCAAACCAGCAGCAGTCATTGTCAAACAGCCCATCGAATGGCTTTTTTCTGTTATCCTGCCTGCAATCATACCAATGATGGCACCAACAATTAATGACCAAATCATCGCAAATCTCCTTTGTTCTTTTTCTTATTATAGCACACCCTTGCTCTATATCAGTCAGATGATGGTAGTCGCTTGGGCTTAAGAGCTAGCTGCTTTTTTCTTTGAGCAAGCAGTAAGTCTCTCAGCGATATCACAAGCACTGCTATTAAAATCAATGCCATCCCTAACAGGTCAATAGGGTGAAAAGTCTCTTTCATCAGGATAATCGCAAAAAAGACTGAAGCAACCGGCTCAATTGAAGCCAGCAAGGTAGCCTTGATCGGCCCAATGATTGAAGCCCCCTTTAGAAAAAAGGTGTAGGCAAAAATTGTCCCAATACCGATAATGCCAAACAGGGCCCGTAGATTCCCATAAGTCATTGCCAATGGGTACTGCCATGCTCTTGTCAGGATCGGAAAAATCACTCCTCCCATCAGCATGGCAAGACCAACAATCAGCAAGCTCCCCCAGTCGGCAATCAGCTTAGCAGGCTTGATGACACAGTAAGCATAGGTCACCGCTGCAAAAAGCCCCCAGAAAAGTCCAATAGGATTGATTGCCAGATGGGAAAGATCACCATGACAGGCCATGATAACCGTTCCTAGGATCGCTAGGCAAATAGCACAGCTCTCTCCCACAGCCGGCAGGCGTCTTGATTTGAACGATAGGTAGACCAGCACCAAAATGGGGGAAAGGTATTGCAGGACTGTGGCTGTACCAGCATTAGAGTAACGAATAGCCAGCAAATAGGCATATTGATTCAGCGTGAGGCCAAATAGGCTATAAATCAATAGCTCTCTTAAAAGCCTTTTGTCCTTGAGCAGTCGGATAACAGCGTCTCGCTGTCGCATATAGGCCATACTTGATAGCACAAGCCCTGAAATAATGAGCCTTAGTGAGGTCAAGGCATTGATGCCGACCCCATGAGCAATTAAATATTGCCCTGACACCCCTGAGAGACCCCAGGCGATTCCGGCTAGTAAAATCATGGTACTGCCTTTTCCATTTCTTGACATATTATCTTCCTCTTTTTAATCCATGCCATGATAAGGCCACTCATAATACCTTGATAGCTCTAGCCTAGACTTCACCAAGCCTGCTTAACAGTCATTAACAACAGACCGATAAGCTACCTCTTACAGCTTCGGATAGCGAGGTATTATCACAGAATTGTCCTAAAGAGCCTACCATCATAAAGAGCCTGAAAACTCTGTTTCAGACTCAATGCCAGTCATAACGACTCCTTAATCCAGCAATTTTTGCAATTCTTTGGCTAACAATTGCTGAGCTATCTGTGGGTTGGCTTGCCCCTTTGTGGCCTTCATCAGAAAACCAGTAAAGGCCTTATCAGCATTACGCTTGCCTGATTTGAAATCTGCCACAGCAGCCTCATTGTCAGCAAACACCTGATGAATGATTGGAATCAAGACAGCTGGGTCTGAAATTTGAACCAGACCTGCTTTTTCCACATAAGCACGCGCTGAGCCGCCATACTTTGCCAAATGAACAAAGACCTTCTTAGCTATTTTTGATGAAATCGTGCCATCAGCGATGATCGCAATCATTTCCACAAGGCTATCTGGTGTCAAGGCAAGCTGATTAATCGTCTTGCCCTCAGCATTTAAGAACTGAGCCACCTCACCCTGTAGCCAATTGGACACTTGCTTTGCGTCACCACCAAGTGCCACAGCCTGCTCAAAGAAATCAGATAAAGCCTTTGTTGCTGTCAGCTGACCTGCATCGTAGGCTGATAAACCGAGCTCATTGATATAGCTTGCTCGACGCTCTGCTGGAAATCTTGGGAGCTCTGCACGCATATCCTCAATCCATGCGTCATCAATCTCAAACAAGGGCAAATCTGGCTCTGGGAAATAGCGATAATCTGCTGCCCCCTCCTTGACACGCATGAGAATCGTTCCCTTACTTGCCTCGTCATAACGACGTGTCTCCTGACGAATAACACCGCCAGAGCGTAGGATTTTGGCTTGACGCTCTACCTCAAACTCAAGCCCCTTACGCACATTGCTAAATGAGTTCAGGTTTTTCAATTCTGTTTTTGTACCAAAGGCCTCTTGTCCGTATGGTCGCAAGGAGATATTGGCGTCCACACGCATGGACCCCTCTTCCATCTTAACATCAGAAATACCAGTATACTGAATGATTTCCTTTAGGGCAGTCAGGTAAGCATAGGCCTCCTCTGGAGAGCGCATGTCAGCCTCTGAGACGATCTCAATCAAGGGCACTCCCTGACGATTGAGGTCAACATAGGAATAGCCATCTGTACCATGCGTATTTTTGCCGGCATCCTCTTCTAGGTGAGCACGTTCAATACGGATTTTCTTGGTTGAGCCGTCCTCAAGAGTAATGTCAATCCAGCCGTTGTAGCCAATCGGCTCATCAAACTGTGAAATCTGATAGGCCTTGGGATTATCTGGGTAGAAATAATTCTTACGGTCAAAATGCATGTGCTGATGAATAGACATGTTAAGAGCAAGTGCTGCTTTGATTCCCGCATCAATGACTCCCTTGTTCATCACTGGGAGGACACCTGGGAAAGACCAGTCAATCACATTAGTGCTGGCGTTGGGATCCTCTCCAAAATGAGCTGATGAAGGCGAGAAAATCTTAGAATTGGTATTCAACTCAACATGGACCTCAAGTCCAATAATGGTTTCAAAATTCATTAGCTGTCACCTCCAAAAATCATAGGCTGCTGCTTGTGGTAGTCAGTAGTCGCTTCAAAGGCTGCCGCTGCCTGATAGATGACCTCTTCACTATATTTTGGACCGATCAATTGAAGCCCGACAGGCAAGCCATCTGCAAAGCCTGCTGGAATAGAGATCGCAGGCAAACCTGCTAGATTCACCGGAATGGTCAAAAGATCAGCCAAATACATAGCAACAGGATCATGATTCAGCGTATCAAGCTCAAAGGCTGCTGTCGGTGCTGTTGGTCCCAAAATCAAGTCATAATCAGCAAAAACCTTCTCAAAATCTTGAATGATCAAGGTACGCACCTGACCAGCCTTTTTGAAATAA
Organism: Streptococcus equi subsp. zooepidemicus; assembly: GCF_015689395.1. NCBI lineage: Bacteria > Bacillati > Bacillota > Bacilli > Lactobacillales > Streptococcaceae > Streptococcus > Streptococcus equi. The sequence continues at coordinate 455,147 of NZ_CP065054.1, read as the reverse complement.
GCATCGTAATAGCCTGATGATAAGCTAAAGGTACCCAGCATGATACGACGCTTGACCTCATCACCAAAGCCCTGACTACGCGTCTTGACATAGATGTCCTCAAGGCTCTTGGCATCATCAGCACGAAAGCCATAGCGAATCCCATCAAAGCGCTGTAGGTTTGACGAGGCCTCAGATGAAGCGATGATATAATAGACAGCCACCCCATACTTGCTATGCGGCAGGCTGACCTCCTCAATAATAGCTCCCAGCTTCTCAAAATGCTTAGCAGCAGCTAAAACCGTCTCTTTAATCTTAGGATCAATGCCTTCGCCTAGATATTCTTTAGGTAGTGCAATTTTCATGCCCTTGATATCTTGGCCAATTTTACTGGTATAGTCAGCAATCTGCACAGGTGCAGAGGTTGAGTCCTTACGATCACTCCCTGCTATGACAGTCAGCAGCTGAGCATTTTCTCTGACCGTTGGCGCAAAAGGCCCTATCTGATCCAGCGAGCTGCCAAAGGCAATCAAGCCATAGCGAGAAACAGCCCCGTAGGTTGGCTTCAGCCCGACAACACCATTAAAGGCTGCTGGCTGACGAATAGAGCCTCCAGTATCTGAGCCAAGGGATAAGCGAACCTGACCTGAAGCTACTGCTGTTGCAGAGCCACCCGATGAGCCTCCAGGAACCCTGCTATGATCCCAAGCGTTTTTGGTTTTCTTGAAATAAGACGTTTCTGTTGAGCCACCCATAGCAAACTCGTCCATGTTGGTCTTACCGATGATAATCATATCCTTATCATAGGCATTAGCTACTGCTGTCGCATCAAAAATCGGCTCATAATTATAAAGCATCTTAGAGGCAGCAGTTGTCAGGATTCCCTTGGTTGAGATATTGTCCTTGACAGCTAGTGGTATTCCTGACATCACATTGTCAGGATCAATCCCCTTGGCATCAAGTGCCGCAGCCTGCTTCAAGGCTGCCTTCTCAGCAATGGTAATGAAAGAACCCACAGCCTCTTCACGCGCCTTGATATCCTCAAGGGTTGCTTTTGTTAGCTCAACTGCAGAAATGTCCTTTGCAACAAGAAGCTCATGTAATTCTTCTATAGTGTGATGATTAAAAGACATTAGGCATCTCCTCCATCATCAAGAATAGCTGGTACCTTGATGAAATGATTTTCTTTTTCAGGAACATTTTGAAACAGGAGCTTGCGATCCACTCCAGCCTCAGCGATATCAGCTCGCATGACATTTTTCTTGTCTGCCATTGTGGTGGTAATGGCAACACCTGTCGTATCCACTTCATTCAGCAATTCAACCATGTCAACGATTTTTGATAATGTTGTCGCAAACTCAGTTGTTTCACTTTCTGAAAAGGATAGCTTTGATAGGGCCGCAACGTGGCGGACCTCTTCTTCAGAAATTTTCATGAATTCTCCTATCCAAGGTAAAGCAGACCATCATCAGCCACAAAGGCCTTGCTGTTTCAAACGCTTGATAATAGCCTGAATAACCCAATTTTACATAGTCTTAACCATTATATCATAATTAGCTTTATTTACCATAGCGGACTGCTGGGATTTCACGTCAAATGCATGTGGCAACTGACGTTTTCTGATAACGTTTTTCATAAGCTCAACCTGCTTTTTTCAAGAACAGCCAGGCTATAACTAAACTGCATTTGAGCAATTGATGAGGTTAAAAGGGCAATGTGGCTAGAGCATAGCTACCTGCATTTTATTCACGTGTATGCGTAGCTGGGATTAGCGAAAAACTTAATAACAAAAAGCCTCCTAGCCAAGACCAAAAGATCTCACTAAGAAGCCCTTAAGATCAGCGCTGAGCCAAGCAGCAGCTAATACTGCCTTACTTGATTAGCCTATCCCAGCTGATCGAATGATCGCCTAAGAAAGCCGATCAAGAAGCTTTGCTCCTAGGACAGTCCTACAGTGGTTCAGCGCCCACTGGTGATTTTCTGTTGAATTGCTCGCCACTGCTGATGTGATAATCTCAAGCTTGTAGCCCAATTTATAGGCATCAATCGCTGTATGAAGGACACAAATATCCGTCAGCACACCTGTCAAGACCAGCGTCGTGACGCCACGCTCACGAAGACGAATATCCAAATCAGTCCCCGAAAAGGCAGAATAATGCCGCTTATCCAGCCAAAAGACCCGCTGATCTTGCTGGTATCTGGTATATACAGTCATCAAAGGACCATACAGGTCCCGACCCCTTGTCCCGATAATATTATGCGGTGGAAACAAGGCTGCCTCCGGATGAAAGCTATCTCCCTCCTCGTGGGCATCAATCGCAAAAAAGATATAGTAGCCGGCCTCGAAGGCAGCCTCAACAACGCTAGCCATCGCCTCTGAAATCACCTGAGCAGGTGCTCCTACCGTCAGGCTACCATCATCAGCTACAAAGTCATTCGTGTAATCAATAGAAATCAAGGCCTTCACAGCTTATCCCTCCCCAAAAAGCTTATGCTCTCTTAGCTGCATGACAGCAAGCCATAAGAACTAAGCCTGCTTTTAATATTCAGTATGATTAGACACTTATAGTTTACCACTAAACACGACAGCTGTCAAGACAGTAGATTGATTTATACACGATAAAGGCGAAAAACAGTTATTTCTGAACTATAGTATAGATTTAAGTAGACACTTTCAACGTTTTTTCTATATGAAAATAAGATATATTCCTGAAATAGCTGAACATTGAAATACAGAAAGCCTTATTTTCTTGCTAAAACTTTTTCATGCGTCTGTCATGTTCATCTCATGCTGAATCACAGCAAAAATACAAAAAATACCCCTCAAAAGCCAGCCAATGCTAGAACCTTTGAGGGGGCGCTATAATAATGTGTGAAGTCCTCCACAGCTGCTAAGAAACACCGATAAGCTATCCTAAAAACCAAGTCTAGCCCTTACCAAGCAGAGCCCTGACTGATTTGCGCTATAGACAGCAAGGCTTTGATCATAGCTAAACATAGTGTCAGAGCTTTCTCTACTTGCTCTGACTCATCACAGCTAGCAGAGCTAGAGGCAAGCCTTGGGCTTAGCAGACGATTGCCGACATCTGAGCTATTAAAATTCCTTTAGCTTGTCAAAGATACCTTCGTTAATCACCTTGAGATAGGTACCCTTCATTCCTAGAGAGCGACTCTCAATGATACCTGCACTCTCTAGCTTTCTAAGGGCATTAACAATGACAGATCGTGTGATTCCAATACGATCTGCAATCACTGAAGCGGTCAGGCGTCCTTCATTGCCATCTAGCTCACTAAGGATAGCTGCAACAGCCTTCATTTCAGAGTAAGATAGAGTGTTGATTGCCATATTAACAGCTGTCTGCTTACGAATGGTTTCTTCTAGGTTTTCTGTTTGAAGATTTAACAGCTGAATACCGACCACAGTGCTTGAGATTTCAACTAAAACAAGGTCATCATCACTGAATTCATTGTCGTTACGCCAGATGATCAAGGTACCTAAGCGCATGCCGCCACCATAGATAGGGGCAATCGTGGTTAAACCATCAGGATAGATATCCTTTGACTCAACAGGAAAAATCGTTAGTTCATTTTCCACAGAAAGGTTTGCTTCAGTGTCATAAACACGACTAGCTGCCTTGACATAAGCATCTGGGAACTGTCTTGTTTCAAAAAATTCCTCGACGCGGTCTGTGTTGGTCTTGTACTTCATCGCATAGCCAAGTAAGCTGCCACCACCATTGATGATACAAGCATTACAATCAATAATATCTGCTAAGCGTGAAGCCATCGTATTATATGGTAGCTCTGTTTCCAAGCTGTCTACAGAACGTTGCAAAATAGAAGTAATCTTACGAGTTTTTTCTAATAAATTTGGCATTTTTTCTTTTCCTTTTAATTATTTGCGTTACAATTATATCAAAGGACCCTAGCTTTTGCAAGGAATTATCAGAAAATTGGCTATTATACCTACAATTCGGATGAGGCCAGAGCCTTATTTTGCTGAAAAACAAAAAGGATCTCGCGATCCAATTTTTGTATGAGAATCATATTAGCGCTTGTATTGCTTGAGAACACGCGTGATCTTTTCTTGCACGTCAGCTAGCTCTTCTACTGTTGGCAGATAGACCACGCGAAAATGATCAGGCTCCTTCCAGTTGAAGCCACGCCCATGTACCAGCATGACCTTTTCTTGCTTCAAAAGCTGTAGGACAAATTCCTCGTCGTCATCAATGCGGTACATATTTCGATCAATTTTCGGAAACAAATAGAGGCCTGCCTTAGGCTTTACAGCTGATAGACCAGGAATGGCATTAATGGCCTGGTAAATGAAGTTACGTTGCTCAAAGATACGACCGCCAGGCAGTAAAAGCTCATCAACAGACTGACGTCCTCCTAAGGAGGTTTGCACTACCTGCTGCGCCAACACATTGGAGCACAAGCGCATATTTGCCAGCATGTTCAAGCCTTCAATGTAGCCTCTGACATGTCTTTTAGGACCTGACAAAACCATCCAGCCCACTCGAAAGCCGGCAATACGGTGTGATTTTGACAGCCCATTCATTGACACACAAAAAACATCAGGCGCAAGGCTGGCAATCGCAATATGCTCACCACCGTCCATGACCAAACGATCATAAATCTCATCTGCAAAAATGATGAGCTGATGCTCTCTGGCAATCGCAACAATCTCCTCTAAGACCTCTCTAGGGTAGAGAGCACCTGTTGGGTTATTAGGATTGATAATGACGATAGCCTTTGTACGCTCAGTGATCTTGGCTTTTATGTCAGCAATATCAGGATACCACTCAGCCTCTTCATCACACAGGTAATGCACCGCATGCCCACCACCTAGGCTGACACAGGCTGTCCAAAGGGGGTAATCAGGCATTGGCACCAGCACCTCATCACCATTATCCAGCAAGGCCTGAAGAGACATCGAAATCAGCTCTGAGACACCATTTCCCAAATAAATATCATCAATGTCAACATCAGGAAAGCCCTTTAGCTGACAATATTGCATGATGGCCTTACGGGCTGAAAAAATCCCCTTGCTATCAGAATAGCCCTCGCTAGAGCGAGCATTGAGGATCAAATCACGAATAACCTCATCCGGAGCCTCAAAGCCAAAGGCTGCCGGGTTACCTGTATTTAATCGAAGGATCTTTTCACCATTAGCTATCATACGATTAGCCTCGTCCAAGACTGGACCTCGAATATCGTAGGCTACGTGTTCTAATTTTGATGATTTTTCAATTATTTTCATAGTCTCATTACCTCGTAACCCATATTATAAACCAAAACAATTAAAATAGAAAGCACTTTTCTATTAGCTTAAAGAGCGCCAAAAGCTCTAAGCAAGCTAAGCAGCAGCTATTAATAAGGCTATCTAAGCTAGCTTCTAGCTCAAGGTATCCTCACCTCAGGGAATAGCTGGGCTATTTGGTGAACAATAGCTCAGAAAATCATTAAAACGTTTTCAATTTCTCCTCAAAAAGGGTATAATAGCTATAGAGATAAAGTTCAAAGGAGGATAAACCGATGTCACAAACATATGAACGTATCATGGTCGCTATTGATGGCTCTCATGGCTCCGAATTAGCCTTTCACAAGGGGGTTAATGTCGCTTTGCGTAATGGTGCTGCCTTGATTTTGACCCATGTTGTTGATACACGTGCGCTGCAAAGCGTTGCAACCTTTGATAGCTACATTTATGACAAGTTGGAGCAGGAAGCTAAAGAGGTCTTGGGGGATTTTGAAAAACAAGCACGTGAGGCTGGACTAACTGAGGTGAAGCAGGTGATTGAATTTGGCAATCCCAAAACCTTGCTGGCTCACGATATTCCTGACAAAGAAAAGATAGACTTGATTATGGTTGGCGCAACTGGTCTGAACACCTTTGAGCGGTTGCTTATTGGATCATCATCTGAATATATCCTTCGTCATGCCAAGGTTGACCTATTAGTGGTTCGAGAGCATGACAAAACCCTGTAGCAAGACGAACTCTCTCAGCTGTCAGAAGCATTTGCAGCCTAAGTGAAGTAACCATACCTAGCCCTTAGCCTCAGCTCACAAGGCTGCTAAAGGACCACTGCTCTCATATACTAGTTACCACTAGCTAGACTTTAAGTGCCCTTTTATTGAGGGTGTCTAGTCTACATCAAAAAGCACCCTGAGCTAATAAGTGAAGTGACCCCAAGTGTTAGGCCAAATGCTTAACAGCTAGGAGATCAACTCACAGCTCAAGGTGCTTTTTAATGCCTCTAAAATAAAGACAATCCTATTTTTCCAAGCGCTGCAATGATTTTTGGAGCTGCTTGTCCAACTCTTTTTTGATGGCTGACTCTGGTGCATAACGCTCCTGCCAGTCATCTGGCTTTTGAATTTTATGCGTTATGGGATCAAAATGCGCTTTCCCATCAGGGAAAATTTTCCCCATATTGGCTTCATGGACGGTCTCAAAAATAGGCTGAGGGTCCACTCCCATCAATACAAATGAGCCATAGGTAAAATAAAGCAGATCTGTCAAAGCATCAACCTGCCCAACCAGGGGTGACTCTGGGTGCTCCTTGGCCTGCACCTTCTTAGCTGCCTTATCAAGGGCTGCATGGAGGTCTATCAAAGCCTGAGAAAAGCGATGCTTATCTCCTTGACTGGCTGCATAAAGAAATTCCACAAGCTCCTCAACCTTGAAATCCGCTCGATAACCAGCCTCCTTTAAGGAATAGCCTCTTGGTGTTTCAATCGTGTCTCCGTCCATTAGACGGTGGAAATCCTTGACCTTATTGAAATTGTCATCGCGACTTTTAAAGCTTTTTTCCACATCAAAATGAATCAAGCCATAATGCGCTAGCGCCTTAGAGATACCATCATTGTTATTTGAAGCTGTTGTAAAATGCGCTCCGCTCTTAACCACTGCTTCGGCATTTCCCATCGCAACACCGACACCAACGCCTGAGAGCATTTCTAAGTCATTGTCAGAGTCTCCAAAGGCCATGACCTCTGAGAGCTCAAAGCCAAACATCTCGCCCAAGCGTTCAATGCCCTTGATTTTAGACTGCCCGCTAGAAATCAAGTCTAAGGAATAAGGGCTGCTTCTGGTTACCTTGATATGCGGAAATTTTTCCTTGATTTTTTGGGTATCATCAACAGAGGCAACCAAGACAATCTGATAAATGGGCTCTCTCATAATGGTAACAAGATTGCTGAAGCTTTGCGGCTTAAAACGCCTGATGAGATTTTTAAAGCTGCCCTCAACTGTCTTGACCAAACTCCTTGGCACAATACTGCTAACCATCTGACCAAATGGACTGGTCCCCATATCAATAATCCGAGACCCAGCAAGACCTGAAGCTGTTCCTAGGGAAATCTCACGCTTTTTGTCGCTAGCATAGCGAATGATTTTATAAATGGTTGACTTTGGCAGTTGGTTCTGATACAAGACCTTATCACGCGATAAAATGTATTGCCCATTATAGGTCACTGCAAAATCCAAGCCAAAATTTTCTAAAAAGGGCTGCACAAAAGCAGGTCCACGACCAGTTGCCAGCCCAACCATAATACCTTGTTTTTTTAATTGCTGAATAGCCCTTTGCGTCGTTTTTTGAACATTTTTTCGATCATTAAGCAGGGTGCCATCAATGTCGAAAAAGACTGCTTTTATTGTCAAATCCTTCTGTTCTCTCTTCTATTTGTGATAGAATAAATTATATCACAAATTGAAAGAAGTATGAGTATCAAATGAAAGAAATCCTCGTCTTACATACCGGCGGCACTATTTCAATGCAGGCCGATGAAGCAGGCAAGGTGAGCCCGAATCAAAACAATCCAATGACTCAGGTTGGCCTTAGCCTGGAGCATATCCACTTAACTGTTGTGGATTTTTTAAATCTGCCAAGCCCACACATCACCCCTCACCACATGCTCAAGATGTATCATTACATTCAACAAAGGGTGAGTCAGTTTGATGCAGTGGTCATCACACATGGTACAGATACCTTAGAAGAGACTGCTTATTTTCTAGACACGATGGTGCTGCCTGTAGAGCTGCCTATTGTTATCACAGGTGCTATGCGCTCGGCCAACGAGATTGGAAGCGACGGTATCTATAACTACCTAACAGCACTTAGGGTAGCCAGCCATGAGAAAGCCAAGGGCAAGGGAGTGCTGGTTGTCATGAATGATGAGATTCATGCTGCTAAGTATGTCACCAAAACACATACCACCAATGTTTCGACCTTTCAAACACCGACTCATGGCCCTTTAGGAATCGTCATGAAGGACGATTTACTGTTCTTTAAGACTGCTGAGCCAAGGGTTCGCTTTGAGCTTCGTCATATTTCTGGAACAGTTCCGATTATCAAGGCCTATGCTGGTATGGGAGATGGAAGTATTTTAAGCCTTTTGACACCTGATAGGATTCAGGGACTAGTGATTGAAGCCCTCGGCGCTGGAAATGTTCCTCCCCTAGCAGTATCTGAACTCGAAAAATTAATCGCCTCTGGGATTCCTGTTGTCTTGGTCTCGCGCTGCTTCAATGGCATAGCAGAGCCAGTTTATGCTTATCGTGGAGGCGGTGCCAGCTTAAAAAGGGCTGGTGTCATGTTTGTCAAGGAGCTAAATGCTCCTAAGGCCAGGTTAAAATTGCTCATCGCCCTCAACGCCGGACTTACAGGTCAAGAGCTGAAGAATTACATTGAAGGCTAAGCTCTACCATAATCGCAAGGCTACTACTCCTCAGCTATAGCAAAAAACACGACTCGGTCAGCTAAGAACCTCTTGTCGTGTTTTTATATTAGCTCTGTCTAGCAAGTCAGCCTCACATCTAATCAAACTGATCAGCAACACGAAGATTAGCCAAAATCGGAGCCCATCTAGGATCTAACTGCCAATCCTTAGCTGCAACAATCTCAGCAGCTACTCGTCTTGCCTCCTCTAGGATATGATAATCCTCTACAATATCAGCTGTTTTGAACTCTGGTAAACCTGATTGACGGGTCCCAAAAATCTCTCCTGAGCCACGCAGCTTGAGGTCAGCCTCTGCCAGCACAAAGCCATCATTAGTAGTTGTCATAATGGTCATACGCTCCTTGCCTGAGTCTGTCTTAGGATCTGCCACTAAAATAGCATAGGATTGCTTGCTGCCTCGCCCAACACGACCACGCAGCTGATGCAACTGGCTAAGGCCAAAGCGATCAGCATTCATGACCAGCATGATGGTGGCATTTGGCACATTGACACCAACCTCAATAACAGTTGTTGACACCAAGACATCAATCTCCTTAGCCTTAAAGCGCTGCATGATCATCTCCTTGTCGTCTGCCTTCATTTTGCCATGCATCAAGGCAATGCTAGCTGAAGCTTTAAAATAATCCTTCAGCTCAACCTCTAAAGCTACCGCATTTTTCAAATCCAGCGTTTCAGATTCTTCGATCAAAGGAGAGATAACATAGGCCTGTGTCCCCTTAGCAAGCTCGGTCTTTACCCAGGCCAGCACACTATCTAATTGCCGATGCTTGACCCAGCGAGTGATGATTGGCTTTCGCCCTGCCGGTAATTCATCAATAATGGAAACGTCCATCTCACCATAGGCAGTTATGGCTAGGGTTCTAGGTATGGGAGTAGCTGTCATCATCAAAACATCTGGATTGTTGCCTTTTTCGCGAAACAAGCGACGCTGGTTGACCCCAAAGCGGTGCTGCTCATCAGTAATCACTAGCCCTAGCTTATGATAGGTTACTGTGTCCTGGATCAAGGCATGTGTCCCAACAATCATATCTACAGACCCATCAGCAATAGCTGATAAAGCTGCTCTTTTTTCAGCTGCTTTCATACCCGATGTCAATAGAGCAATAGACAAATCCGGAAACAGCTGACAAAGGCTATCGTAATGCTGCTCAGCCAAAATCTCAGTTGGCACCATGAGTGCCGATTGAAATCCCGCTGTTTGGGCAGCATACATGGCAAGGCTTGCGATTACGGTCTTACCAGAGCCGACATCACCCTGCAACAAACGGTTCATATGAGCCGCTGATGCCATATCTGCTAGGATTTCCTCCAAGCTTCTTTGTTGAGCTCTGGTCAGTGAAAAGGGCAAATCAGCAATCTTTTTTGCCACTGCCTGCTGATGAAAGGCAATAGCTAACCCGTTGCCCTCTGCCTTGTTAGCAAGCTTTAAGACCTGCAGATTCATCTGAAAATAGAAAAATTCTTCAAATTTTATACGACGCAGGGCTTGCTTATAATCCTCTATATGTTTAGGAAAATGCATGGCATAAACAGCAGCTTGTCTCGGCAGCAGGCGGTATTTCTGAATCAAGGGCTCTGGTAAATTTTCTTCCAGCTGAGCTAAGGCACCGCTATCAAAGGCTGATCTGATCGCCTTAATCAGGGCGGGCTGACTAATCCCCTGCGCCACATGATAAACTGGCTGCAAATCATCTTCTAAGGTCATGAGTAATTTCATGCCTGTCAAGGCCACCTTTTTTTGATCCCACCTGCCAAAGATAGCCACTTCCTGATCCAAGACGATTTTCTCAAGTAGGTAAGGCTGATTGAAAAAGCTGACACTAATCACAAGCTCTCCCTGCTTCAATTTGAAGCTCAAGCGATTACGCTTAAATCCATAGTATTGAACGCTTGGTGGGGTCACAACTCTACCTGTAAGGACAGCCTTTTCACCATCTAAAAGCTCTAAGGCTGACTTGCTCTTAAAATCCTCATAGCGAAAAGGATAATAGAGCAGCAAGTCCTTGATCTGATAAATGCCTAATTTTTGAAATTTCTCAGCTGACTTTGGACCAAGACCCTTCAAATTAGCAATCGAACTCTTTAACAGCATCTCAACCTCGCTTTCTTTTTCATTATTATATCAAAAATCAAGAGCCTCTCCAAAAAGGAAGAGGCTCGTTTTCTTATTGTAGGTGCCTTGAGATATTAGCCAGTCCTAGCACACGCTAGGGCTACCTCATTAAAGATAAAAAACAGCATATAAACAATTCAGCACTGCTTGCTAGGCCAAGATATGCCCTAGCACTGTGATAGCTACTGCTAGCTTGTCAAGAGTTGGCTAAAAAAGCCTCAGGCTTGTGATTGGTCAATCGCAGCTAGTGGTTATCAGATCAAGCAGGAACACCTGCTGCTCCAAGGAGCGATAAAGCCATCACCAATACAGCACCAGACCGCTTGAGCAAGGCTAGGCCTTTACCTGCTCAACTGATAGATACTATCACAGGCTTGATCCAGTAATTCCTCGTCATGAGAGATGACAATCACTACCTTTTTCTGCTGCTTTAGCTCCTTTAAAAGACTAACCAGAGCCTGCATTTGAAGCAGATCCAAGCCGCTGCTTGGCTCATCAAGAATGAAAATCTCCTTATCAGACAAGAGGCTAGCAGCAATCATCACCCTTTGCTGCTCACCACCTGATAAGCTGGCAGGGTGCTTGTCTAGAAGCTGAGAAAGCCCAAGCCTATTCACCAGATCATCAGTAGCCTGATGTCTATGATGCCCCAGATTAAGCTCCCTTGCTACCGTCTCTGCAAATAGCTGTAGCCCAACGTCCTGCAGCACTAGGCTTGTGATTGAAAGCCTTTCCTTAGCAGACAGAGGGACGCCCAGATAGCTGATTTTGGCCTCTTTTGCTTCAAAAATACCTGCCAGATATAAAGCCAGCTGTGATTTTCCCAACCCATTAGCTCCGGTAATGCCAGTGATTTGTCCTGCACCAAAGCTGAGCTGATTGAGGTGATACAAAACCCTGCTGCCTGCCCTGACCTCTAGCTGCTTGATTTGCAGGGCATACTTTGGATCATAATGCTCAAAAACAGTCTTTGCCCGCAAAGCCTTAGTCACAGCGGCCAAATCACATCGTCTTAGCCCTAATGCCTCACGCTCCTGATCTGGCAAAGCTAGCAATTCCTTAGGGCTTAATACGCGCTCTAGTCTACCAGCTGAAAAATAGTAAAAATGGTCTGCCAAATCCAGCAAATAATGCAAGCGGTGCTCAGCGACAATAATCGTTTTGCCAGCAGCCTTAAGCTGCTTTAAATAAGCCTTGACTGCTGCTACACCAGCATGGTCCAAATTGGCTGTTGGCTCATCAAAAACCATGATAGCTGTCCCTTGCATGATAGCTGCTGCAATAGCCACCCGCTGCTTTTGACCACCAGATAGCTTAAGCATATCTGCTTCTAGTAAGTCCTTGATGTCAAAGTCAGCTGCTAAGGTCTCCAGCCTCTCAAGGATAAGAGCTGGCTCTAAGCCCTGATTTTCACAAGGAAAGACAAGCTCATGCTTGACCTCACGATAGAAAAACTGACTGGCTGGGTTTTGAAAGACAGAGGAAACCTGCCTTGACAGCACTTCAACACTAGCCTGACCAGCCTGATGAGACAGTACTTTCAGACTTCCTTGTAATTGTCCTGAAAAATAGTCTGGAATCAAGCCATTGAGCAGCTTAAGAAAGGTTGACTTGCCTGAGCCTGACTGACCACAAAGCACGATAAACTGACCTGCCTCTATCTGACAATCCCTGAGCTCACAGGCAGTCTGCCTACGATTGGTATAGGAAAACTGCAGCTGCTTTGCCTTGATCACTGGAGAACCATGTAGGCTATCGTCACAAATATCCAAATCTGTACCCCCCAATCCTTCCATGATAGATGTGATACGAAGCACTCACTTGCTCCCTTTTTGATTGCTAGCCCTTTTGTTAGGCTAGCAATGGTTAAGTCCTGACTGCTTCTCAGCAATGACATCAACAGTGGTACCAAGAGATACTCCATATACCGCCTCGGCTGCCTGACAATAGCCCAGCTGTCCAAGAAAATGCCCCTGATTTTCAGAGATTGCCGAATAACCTTTCCTTCCTGCCTGATCTTAGGTAAAAAGCGCAACATGACAGCGAGGGTCAACAGACAAACCTCTGGCACATGCCATTTTCGCAGCCCATGCACAAGCTCGTAGGCACTTGTTGTCTTAACAAAAATCAAGGCAGCAAGCACAGATGGGTAAAGCAATTGACCAGCAACAGCTGCAAAGCTCAGCAGCCTAAACAGATAGGCTGGCAGCACATGAAGCGGCAATACAGACAAACCAAGCAATAAGGCATAAAGCAGTGCCATACCGATTGCCAGACGCCCTTGACCAAGCCAAAACAAAATACCAAGCAAAACGCCTATAATCATCGTCCCCAGCCAGCCATCAATCCGAAAAAAGAAGCAGGCATTAGCTAGAATTAACAGGAGCAATTTTGTGCGAACATCAAGCCTCATAAAAGCATTCCTGACTTAGCAAAATGCTTTTTCAGCAAGTATTGACCAAAAAGGCCACCTACTAAGGCACAAAGAAGGACAACACCAACAAACCAGCTGACATTTGCAACGGTAAAGTCATACATGATACGGTTAACATATGCCATGTCCTTACCACGCGCTAAAAGACTCTGGATATAGGCGTCCTTCAACAGCCACATTAAAATAATAGGACCACTGTTAACAAAGGCAAAAACAAGATAAGACAAGAGATTCACTAGTCTAGATTGATATTTTCCTAAAAGGGCTATGCCATCTGCCAAACAACCAAAAAGAATAGCTGGCAGCATTGAAGCAAAAAAGTGACCCGTCAAAAAGAAGAAGCTTCCCATAATAATCCCTACTAGGCTTATCGGTCCAAAGGTCTGCAGCTTAGCGATTAATAGCATATAAACAGGCCCGCCAAGCAAGGCCGCAAAGGCTGGCGCATAGAGCATATTGCCTGAGCGATCAAACAGAATGCTCAGCATAGCTCCAAGCCCCACACAAACGAAATAAAGGGCGGCAAAGGCGCCTGTTGTCATGATATCTTTAATGGTTAACCCTTTCATTATTTACCTCCTTCAAAAAACCATTTCTCACACAAAATAGCTGGTCTGCACAGGCCAAGGTAGACGGCCGGTGTGAAATCAAAAAGACCATTCCCAGGCAGTGCTTTTTAATCAAATCAATAAAGATGGCTTCATTCAGCGAATCCAAGTTTGACGTTGGCTCATCAAAAATATAACAATCTGCCCGCTTTAGCAAGGCTCGCATCAATTCCAAGCGCTGGGCTTCACCAGCTGAAAAGTCTGCTGATCCTCTCACTAGGGTATCTAGCCCCTCATCACAGGCTAGGATACGCTCCTTCATGCCACAGGCCTCAGCAAGTTCCATGATATCATCATCTGAAATGTCCTTACGACCAAGTGTGAGGTTTTCGCGAAGCGTTTGCTGAAATAGCTGCGCATTCTGCGGGACATAGGCAAAGTTAGCCTGTAGAGAAGCAGCATTTAACAGTTGACTGTCGACCTCACTCAGGAAAATATGACCAGATTGCCAGCTGTACCATTTCATAATAACCTTCATCAGGGTTGACTTCCCAGAGCCTGACTCTCCCTGAATACCGATAATGCCTTTCTTTTCAAAAGCGACGGATAAGTGGTGGTAAACAATCTCCTGATGCTTGGGATAAGCAAAGGTCAGATCATCAATAGCAATCCTTGTGACCGACGATATACGCTGATCACCCTTATCTACTAACGCTTCTTCATCTAAAAGCTGAAAGACATTCCTAGCAGCATTCATGGCACGCTTGAAACCAAGCGGCAGACGCCCTAATTCTAAAAAGGGGGCAAAGGAGGCTGTAAAGGCGACAAAAGCCAGTAGCCCACCAGCAAATGTCACTGTCTGCTGACTCAGCTCAAAGAGGGTGACATAAGCAAAGGTCAAAATAGACAAACCAAGAGCTAAAAAGGTTATCGCCATCTGCAAAAATTGAGCCTGTGCCACCTGACGATCAAGCGCATTAACATGCTTGCTCTGATCAGCCAAGAGCTTAAAGCGCTTCTCAATGCTTTGAAATTGCAGCAAATCCTTGACAGACCTGAGGCTCTCTAAAAAGCTTGACACATAAGTCCTGCGCCCTTCATTTTGCTTTTTGAGCAGTGATTGAAGGACATTTGAAAAATATACTGGAATGATGACAGCCAAAAGCACATAGGTCACAATAGCCCCTAAGGCCAGCTTCCAGCTAACCTGCAAAAACCAATAGACCATCAGACTAGCTGAAACAAGAGCTGTACAAATAGGCGCAAGCGTATGGGCAAAAAAGACCTCCAAGGCCTCAATATCCTCGCCAATCATCTTTAAGAGGTGCCCACTGTCTTGACTATCTAAGCGAGCTGGCGAGAGTGCCCTTAGCTTTTTAAAGACAATCCTGCGAAAGGCCGCTAGGCTATGAAAGGCAACAAAATGCCCAAAATAATGCTCTCCATAACGAAAAAGTCCTCTTAGCAGTGCCATAGCAATAAATAGATAAAGCCATTTAAGGTCTATAGCATGGCCTGCCATCACCTCTAATCCCAAATAGGCTAAGCTGGTAGGAATGCTGACCGTAAGCATAAAGCCTAACACCGCAAACACAACTGCCAAAGCTATCCAGGCCAGCAAATGCTTCATCATAGCAAGTAAGCGTAAAACAAGCCGGTAGGTGCTGTAATCACTCTTAACCATAAAGATTTGCCTCCAATTCTGCTTGTGTGTCAACCAATTGACGATAGGCCAAATGGTGTCGGTAAAGTTCTCTTGGGCTAGCCAAGCTAGCAGACTGCCCAGGACTTAAAAAGAGCACCTGATCTGCCTGCTTTAAATATTTCATCTTATGGGTGATGACAATCACAATAGCCCTTTTAGCCAATTGCTGAAGCAGCTTGTAAATAGCAGTCTCATTGTCAGCATCAAGACTAGAGGTCGCCTCATCAAAGATATAACAAGAGCGCTGACTTAGTAAAGCCCTAGCACAAATCACCTGCTGTCTTTGCCCTGCCGATAAATGACAGCCATTTTCTCCAACAATGGTATCAATCCCATCAGGTAGCCAGTAAATAAAGCTTAAAATGCCATGCTCATCAATCCAGCTAAGCAGCTCCTTTCTTGTCAGCTGAGCTGCCATAGCAAGGTTCTCATAAATACTCATGTTAAGCAGCGTTGACTGATCAGAAACATAGAGTATCTCCTGGTTGATGGCCTGTTTAGAAGCCAGATCAATCGCTACATCGCCAAGGAATATCTGGCCACTATCTGCCTGATAGCGCTTCAACAGGAGCTGTGCAAGACTAGTTTTACCCTGCCCTGAAACACCTGCAATAGCTGTCAGCTCCCCCTTTTTGATAGTCATCGTGATGTCCCTTAGCAAAGCCTTTTCCCCATGTGAAAAGGACAAATCTTGAATACCAATACGATCAAAGGCCGGTAGGGCCAATCCCTTGTCTTGGTCAACAGCCTCAACACTATCTAAAAAGCCAAAGATTTGGTCTGCCATTTTAGTATTCATCATGACTAGGTGCATGCCATAGCCCTGCTCCCTAATAGGGGCAAAAAATTCAGTTGCAATCAGGATAAAAAAGAGAAAGTCAAAAAAGGAGATACCGCCAGCTGATAGAGCTTGAACCGCTAAAAAGCCAGACAGACCAATTCCCAGATACATGACAGCGTCCATATAGCCAACCGCCTGCAGCTGAAAGCCCAGGAGCTGCATGGTAGCCTTACGAAAGGCCTCTGCCTTATTGACAAAGCTCTCCTCATACCTTTCATCTGCCTGATAGGAATAGAGGGTATTTAGCCCTTTGAGATCGTCCATAAACAGATTACCAACGTCCATATAGGTTGACCAGTAATGGTTCATGATCCTTTTAGAGCGCTTTTGCATAGCAACAATGGATATGGGAATCAGGGGCAATGACAAGATAAAGACCAAGCCCCCTATAGGATAGATCAAAAAAACAAGCAGCAGGACCGTTGTGCAATTAAAAGCTGTTCGCATCGCAAGCGATAGGTAATAGGAATAATAGGTATCCAGGCTATCAATCCCCTGTGAAGCAACCGTTAACACATCAGCCACTGTTGACTGCTGATCAAACTGCCCGTCCATAGCAATAAAGGCATCAAAAAAGGATTGCTTGAGCGAGTCACGCGCAAACTGCGAAGCCAAGCCCTGTAGCTGCTTTGCTATCATTGCCAAGCCAAAGCCAACAGCATTTAAAATCAAAAGAATAACAAGAAGCCTTGTCAATTGCAGGGCTTGACCTGCTAAAAAGGCTGTGAATTGCTTAGCAATTAAGTAAAAGCTCATTAAACGCATCAAAAATTGCAGCCAAGATAAAAAGGCCGACAAATAAAGCAAAAACCGCTTAGGAGCAATGCGCTCCTTTAAACGCCTTAAAAGCATTTTTTTCTTTGCGCGTGATATTTTTTCAGTTGTATCATTCATATAATCGTCGCCTTATTCCTATCTATCATTCATTTTTTCTTTGTTTCATAAAGTAGTAAGGACAAATCGCCTATCCTGCTTTTCAATAAAGGGCAAGCTCACCCCAAAAACTGCCTCCACAAAAGCCTGATCAAGAATCTCCTGTGGACTGCCCTGAGCATAGATGGCACCCTTTTGCAGCCCAATCACACAATCCGAAACAGCCAAGGCCTGATTAATATCATGCAGCACCATGATAATCGTCATTCCTAGCTCCTGATTGATTTTTTTGATGAGGGCTAAGATATCCAGCTGGTACTTAATATCAAGATAAGTGGTTGGCTCATCAAGCACTAAAACACCTGTTTTTTGGGCAAGCGCCATAGCAATCCAGACCCTTTGCTTTTCACCACCAGATAGCTCCTGCATTTCCCTAAAGGCCAATTCCCTTAGATTAGTCACCTCTAAGGCCCAAGCAACAATGTCATCGTCCTCTTGACTTGAGCCCTTAAAAAAACGCCGATGGGCTTGTCTTGCCATAGCCACCAAATCACCCACCAGAAGATCTGCTACCGCCTGATTATCCTGATGCACAACAGCCACTTTTTGGGCAAACTGCTTAAGACTAATGGAGCTAATAGCTTGTCCCTCTAGGAAAATCTGCCCAGACTTAACGGGGATATTTTTAGTCAGCAACCCCAGTAGGGTTGATTTGCCACAGCCATTTGCCCCCATAATTGTCGTTATCTTGCCTTTTGGAATGGTAAAGCTCAGCCTATCTAAAATAAGCCTATCACGATAAGTAAAGGACAAATCCTCTACACTAATCAAGCCTTGCTCATGCCTCATATCAGATCAGACCCCCTTAACAGATAAATAAAATAAGGTCCCCCGACAATGCTCATGATAACAGCTGGGCTAATCTCCAAAGGATAACACAATTGTCTTCCTAAGGTATCTGCCAGCAAAAAGACAAAGGCGCCAAGCAGGGCAGAAAAAGGAATGAGATAGCTGTGCTTACTACCAACTAAAAGGCGGCCAATATGCGGCACAATCAGGCCTAAAAACGACACCACACCCACAATTGAGGTAGAAACAGCAGCCAGTAAGACCGCTACCAGTGAGATTCCTAAGCGCAGGTAATTACTATCAATGCCTAAATTACGAATCAAGCCATCGTTTAGCAGCAACAAATCACACTGCCTTGCTAGACCTATCGCAAGCAGCAAGCCAAGCACTGTATAAGGCCACAGCACACCGACATCTACCCAGGTTTTTTGGCTAATATTTCCTGACAGCAGCGCATTGACAAAGGGATTGCTGGTTTTTGAAAAATCAGTAATCGCACGAGACAAGCCTAAAAACAAGGCGTTGATAGCTATTCCTGTCAAAATGATACGTATCGGCTGCAAGCCCTTCTTCCAGGACAAGGTATAAATCATCAAAAAAGAAACACAGCCTCCCACAAATGATAACAAAGGACCATAAAACAAGAGCTGCGGCAATAGCAGGCTAGATAACAAGACCATAAAGCTAGCCCCACTGCAAACCCCAATAATCGCCGGATCTGAAATAGGATTTTTTAAAATCGCCTGAAACAGGACCCCAGATGTTGATATACCTGCCCCAGCCAGTAAAGCAATCACAATCCTTGGAAAGCGTAAATCATAAATAAGGGCTACCTCTGGATCATATGCTACAAATAAGCCGCTAAATATCCTCTGATAAGAAACAGATAAGCCCCCAACAGAGACCGCATATAGCATTAAGCCAAACAGCAGCATGAGTAATAGAATCATATAAACCAGTCTAGTGGTTCTTTTTCTTGCTGCTGTGACTTGATCAGAATATTGACTACCTTGCTGCATCTTAGTTGACTTCCTTTGCTCCATAAAAGATTTGTGACAGATGATTCAAAGCCTCTTTGTAGTTAAACTTAGCACTCATGCCAAAAAGGGTATTATCCAAATCATAAACCTGCTGAGATTTGACAGCTTCAAAATGCTTCCAAATATCATTTTCAGCAAATTCCTTATCAAACATGTCCTTAACCTTATCTGGAATGGCATGGGCAGTACGCAAAATCAGATCAGGCTGCTGCTGAAGCATGTCCTCTGGATTGGCAGACAAAAATTCCTTGTCCTCAGAATGATAAACATTCTCACCACCAGCCAGCTCAAGCAGATTGCCAACATAGGATTTATTTGTAGCAATCAGATAGCTGCCAGGAAGCCCCATCAAAATAAGAACCCTAGGCTTTTTTTGCCCTTTATGCTTTTTCTTAAAGGCCCGGTAAAACTTCTCATAATCAGCCCGCAAGCGCTTAGCTTCCTTTTTGCGATCAAACAAGTCCCCCAAATCATCAATCGACTGGTACATGCCTTCAAGGCTAGTTAAATTCAAAAAGCCATATTCCGTATCCAATTGCTGGTATTTAGGCTCTAAATCATTTTGCAGAGAATTGGGACTAAGTATCCACGTTGGCTTTAGAGAAGCAATAAGCTCCATATCAGGATTCATCGGCAGACCGATCCTTTTGACAGCATCGTAACGCTTTGGCAATTGGTATAGCTTACTGTCACAGACCCCAACCAAATCTAGGCTTAGCCGATCACAAATATCAACAACAGCCACAGAGGTGGCAACGATTCTCTCCTTATCAGCCTTTTTCTCTGCCTTAGGATGCTGATCCACACAAGCAGATAGTACCAAGGACAAAACAGCTAATCCGATAAGCTTAATGACTTTCTTCATTGTTTTTTCTCTTTTTCTTTATAAACAAGACCAAGGCTCCTGACAGCAGAAGAGCTGTTGGTATATAGTAAACCAGAACTGACAATGGATTGTTTACTGGTTTTTGAGACGACTCTGGCTTACTTTTATCTAGCGAAGTGGTTAAGCCAGCTGCCTGACCCTTCTTAGAGGGACTTGACTGTTTTTTTAGAGTACTTGATTGACCAATTGGCCTTGTTGATGGATTAGGAGCTGACTTGTCGTCTTTTGAGTCCGGTTTACTAGGAGCTTTCTTCTCATCTGCCTTTGCAGGAGCTGTCACCGCATGATCTGCCTTGGCTTCTCCTGCTGCAAAGCTAGCTACCATATCTCCACTGTAGCCTTCTTGTAGATCAGAAGGTGAAAGGTAAAAGACAACCTCTCTGCCCATAGGCTCTACGTACATGCTACCTCTAACAACCGTATTGACATCAGGCAAAGCAATCGCAATATCCTTTGTTGTGCCATTGGTATCAGTGCCAACCTTAGTCACACTGTAGGCTGCCGCCTGAAAAGTCCCTGTACCACCCGGCTGAACCCAAAATTGGTAGTTACCTGAAAAATCAGCTAGACTCATGCGAAAGGTCAGATACAAATCCCCCGCCGAGGTTACCTCTAGCATACCATTGCTATAGACTGTTCCTTCCACCATGCCTTGGCCAATCTCAAAAGCGTGCTCACCACCGCTATCTTCAATCTGCCCTGAAACTGGGTGGCGATAATCTCGCCTAATCACACAGGAATAAAGCTCACCCTTATCAGCATAGGTCTTACCTCCTACAGCTGCTAGGCAAATGAGCAATACCGCCAAGCCACCCACTAATTTTTTGAATAATCTCTTTATCATATGTTCCTCATTAATGATCTTCATTTCCTTACGACAATCAAATAAGGCATAGATTTAGACACAGGCCAAGACCTACTCTTATTTGACTATTATAACACCTCAAATACGAAAAGCATACCCATTCCTCACTTACCAAGGGTAAGCTTAAGAAATCATTAGAAACAGGCATGCCTTTACGTATCGTTGATAAGCCTTGATGACTACAAGCGACTAAACCAAGCTCTTAGTGCATCAAACAGGCTCTCTACTGACTTAAAATAATTTTTTCCTACCAAGAATGAGACCAACTGCTATGACAATAAAGCTTGCTAGACCGATAATGATATGGCCGCGATGATCAGCCTTCATCTGCTCCTGGCTATGTTTAGCAGCCTTAGATTTAGCCTTAGCTCTGGCTTTGGCAGCCTGCTTAGAGGCCTTGCCTGTACCAGCCTTAGACGCCTTATGTGAAGAAATCAGGCTCTTAAGCTTATCTGTACCAGTCTTAGTAGCCTCCTTGGCATTACTGCTTGGTGTAGCTGACTTCTTAGCCAAAAGATTGGTCAAATTAGGAATAGCAGGACTTGTATGACCACCAATGATATCTGTATGAGGCTGCAAGAGCTCACCTATAGTGCCATGTCCATGATTGTCCTCTGATTGTGGCAATTGTGCCTTATCCTTTGTCAGGCTTTGAAGATCCAGCTTCATAAATACTGTCTGGAAGCCTGTTCCCTTAGAGATAGCGTCCATAATTGGCACAAAGACGCGAAGGGGTACCAAGCCATCCTTTTTAGCCTGATCAATCAGCCTAAATCTCAACACCTGTGGGTAATTGCTACCATAAGCATCTGATAAAGGCTTGCCTGTGACATCTGTAAAGTAGGACACAACCTCTGCTTTTTCTGTCTTACCAACCGGTCTGCCAGTCAAATCCCTTTGATAGCCATCAACAAAGTAGCTCAATTCTCCGAGATACCCTGTCAGGTTACCAACCTTCATGCCCTTAAAGGTCACCTCTAGGTCATAGACACCCTTATTCACAATCAATTTGACGCGGTGGTCAATCGCCTGATTAGACATTGATTCTGACTGCAAATCATTTTTAAGCATGCTTGCCTTAATATAGTAGATACCATCTTCAAGCTTATTAATATCCAAGCCCTTAGACTGGCCACTGCCTGCAAGCTGGTCCTCCTTGACCTCAACATCATTAGAGGTCAGATAGATATGCTCACGCTTCTTAGCAAATTCCTTGGTGATAAGAGCCTTACGCACACGATAAACGCCTGCTCCCTTTAGGTCAAAGGAGCCTTGAAGCTCATCTTGTGGATCGTTGTTCAGACGTCTCTCATCAACTGTGACATATTGACCGGTTGATGTTTTTTTCTGTAGCTGTATGACAATATCCCAGTCAGCATAACGCTCATTTAATAAGGCAATGACGTCTGACGAGCTTGCCTTTAAGCGTTTATTGTAATCCTCGATAGAGCTAATTTCTGCTTCGGTGCTTGAGAGTGTCTGCTGCTCCCAATAGTACAAATCAAGCAAGCTAAACCCTTGATGATAGGTAATTGCTTGGTGATTTAAGGCCGCAGACAGATTAGCCAGCTGCTTTTGTGGGTTTAGCTTATTTGTCCCCATGAGCTGTCTAAGCTTATCACTAACGCCACTTAGGCAGTTAAATTTAAGATCAAGATCCAATGCCTTTAGATCTGCAAAATCAGCTTCGCTAATATTCGTTAAAAGGTTATTATAGACATTAAGCTTTGATAGCTGCTTATTGGCCTTGAAGGCTCCCTGTGGGATTTTAGTTAGCTCATTTGATGCCAAGTCAACGGTTAATAAGTTTGGCATATGACTAAAGTCAATATTAGCAATATCTAAAATCTGGTTTCGATTGGCAACGATATAAGAAAGCTTAGTTAGCTTACTCAAGGAGCTTGGCAGGCTGCCCAACTGGTTTTCAGAAACATCAAAGAAGTTTAGATTATCAAGTGAAGCTAGAGCATTTTCTGAAAATTCAGTAATGATATTTTCAGCCAAGGCCAAGGAGGTCAAGCGAGATAGACCATTAAAGACACCATCTCGAATCACGCTGATTCTATTTTTTGACAGGTCTAGCTGGTCCAGCTGAGCAAGATTTCTAAACAGCCCCTCCTCCAGACTTGGCATATAGTTGCTTGAGAGATAGAGCTCTTTTAGCTGGCTGTTATGAGCAAAGGTATCCTTATCTAGGGTTGTAATCACATTGCTGCGAAGATTTAAGAACCTTAGATTGTTCATTTGACTGAAGGTTTCCTTTGGAATGCTTGAAATCTGATTGCCCTCTAAATGCAGCTCAGTAATATGCTTAGCATGCTTTAAGAGTGAAATATCTGTCAGATCATAGTGGTCTAAGCGCAGCTCACCTTCAATCTTTGCGATTTCTTCAGGTGACATTTTTCCATCACCATTAAGATCCTTTCCAAGCTTAACCAAAACCTTTTCAAGACGTTCAGAGCCGATTCCTTTTTCCTTGTCGTCGATTTCAGCCTGATAGCCTGTCCAGCCCTTACTTGCTGTAGCGCTAAAGGTCATGTCCAGCTTGGTGTATTTGTCATAGTGATGTAGGTCGCTTTCCTGACCACCCATAGCTGATACTAGCACAGCCCCCTTGTGAAGCTTGTCCAGCTCCTCAATCGGTAGGGTAAATTCACTTCTAATGTAGTTATTGTTAATATCGCGTTCACCAACCTGAGTGCGAACAGAGCTTGGATACTGTCCCTTACTCTCAATAGAAAAGTCAATCAAAAATTGCCCTAGAGCTGTATTGAGCAATGAAATTTCCATCTTGCCATCTTCTTTGACGACCAGCTTGGCCTTCTTGTCAAATGCTCCCTGCAGCATTGAGGCTTCCTCTGTATTTTCCTTATTAGCCTTAAAGGTTAAGGTATAGGTTCCTGCCTTCAAATCAGTAACAGCCAGATCAGCTCCCTGATAGGACTTGATACTATCCATCAAAAGCTCATAGGTCTCCTTGAGCAATTTTTCATTATCAATATGACGATAGGACTCCTTGATCACCTGAAGCTTGCTAGACAAGTCCTTGACCTGTTCTTTATTGGCCTCGCTAGCAATGATACGCTCAGCCTCTTTGATCGCACTTTCCAGCTTAGTAAAATCAAGTCCCTGCGGTACTTCCTGCTGGGATCCTTGTCCCTGCTTTTGCTTAGCAGAAACAAAGGTGTATTGCTTATCCTCTTTTTTCACTGTAATGATGACATCTTCAAAGCTTTGTGAGGAGATGACAATCTTGTTTTCTCCCTCCTTGAAAGCTGTCGTCCCAAGATGAAGTCCCTTCAGGTCAGACACATAGCCAGACTTGTCCTTTACTGAATCATAGACCAAATCCTTATAGTCCTGGTCATTGACCTTGATCTTTGTGATTTGATGAGCTAATTCCTTAATTTGCTTTGTGCTGGAATAACGATCAATTTCCGGAAAAAGCAGCTCTCCTTCTGTTGCTTCCAGCTTAGTGATAAATGATAGGGTCGCTAGACCATCATGGCTAGCTGCCTTAGCAGGCTTTTCTGTCTTAGCAGCTGCCTGCAGTGAAGCAGCAGTATCATCTGAAGGCTTGGCAGAAACAAAGGTGACATCATTTCCTTTCTTGTCAAAGACCACAAGAATGCCTCCGTTGGTCTTATTGACGATGCGTAGCTGATGCTGTCCTTCTTTGATGTCCTTAGCATTTACCTTGATCCCTTGGTAGTTGATGTCATAGCTATAGTCACCCTCCAGCTTATTGACATACTCTTTATCATCAATGATAATTTTCTCAATATTTTTATAATAGACCTTCCCTTCTGACTTATCCGCATAGGGACCAATCTCCTCGAACAATAAAATATTATCCTTAAGCTTGACAGTCGTCACTAGACTCGAAGAGACTTGAGCAGCCTCTGAGCGGACCGTCTGGGCAGACTGAGCAAGAGCCAGCGTTGATAAAGCAAGAATGGCGCACTTATTGATACTTTTCATGATTTCAAACCTTCTAAAAATGTTATTAGCCATTTAATTATTTTATTAATCTCACTTAATTTATCATGTTGTCAAGTCTTTGTCAAGATTGATTTTGAGATTTTTTTCACAATAAGGCAAAGAAAAAACAGCCCCTCAACAGAGCTGGATTTTTCTTATAGAAGTCCTCTACTCCTTTGCCTTTAAAGCAAGAAGAATACTTATGATTTGCCAACAACATAAGTCAATTGATTGGCCTGCTCAGCAGTAAAGGTGCGGTATGAAATCTGACCTAAGCCAAGACAATTTGACTCTGAAATCAGGATGGATCCGTCCTTTCTGACATCCTCAACAATAGAGACATGACCATAAAGACCGTCAGCACCCGCTTGACCCGGAGCAAAGGAAACCGCATAGCCTACCTTTGGCTCCTTAGAAATACTGTAGCCTGACTTAAACCTCCAGTCACCACCATTTCCCATAAAGGAATCAAACTGATAGCCTAGCTCCTTAGCGCGATTATAGACATACCAGGTACACTGCCCCCAAGCATAGCTTGACGCCTGGTAGCTTAAAATATCGTAGCTCTTAGACAGCTTGTAGCCTGTAGGAACAACAGCAAAGCTTGAAGAGGATTGAATTTTCAGCTCAGCCGGAATCTCTGGCGTACCTCCATGATGATCAATCCAAGCGTCTAATTCTTCCATGATCTTAGCGCGACGCTTGCCAATGCCATTGGTATCTGTGAAGTAAAGGCCGCCATCACTAGCAAAGTTCAGCTGCTTTTTGGCAAATTTATCAGCCTTTTGATCCTGCTGCTCAAGACTAAGGTTGCTGTTTTTGATAATCGTCTCCTGTGTCAGCTTAACAATAGCAAGCTCATCATTAAACTGATTTGGCTTTTTCGAGTCAAGGTCAAAAAGCGCATAGCCAAACATGTTAGAGCCTAGTAAGGTTGCATTTCCCTTGGTTCCTAGCTCACTTTCTGTCATTGCAATGGCTACAATCGCCCGCACATCTAGCCCACTCTTTTTTTCCCATTGCAGCAAGGCAGCACCGTTAATTCGCTTCTCATCATACTTGATCTTGGTAGACTTTAAAAAGCTATCAAGCTGCTCTGCCTTGATTCCATAGCGCCTAGACAGGAGGTTATGGGTATAAGCACTCTGACCACTCCAATGCGCCACATAAGCAGCATAGGTATTTACAGAAGGCAGGGCCAGAGTCAAGGACAAATCAACTGTAGGAGCAGCAGGAACAATATTCAGTACCGGCTGAGATGCCTGTGTAGCCGCTTCAGGGGCTGGCTGAGGGCTAGCTGCTGGACTAGTAGGAGTCGGCTGTCCAGTAGAACTAGAAGCTGATCCAGAGCTAGCTGTACTATTTGATGACCCTGTTGCTCCAGATTCTCCACTGTTGGTAGTAGTCTCAGTGGTTGATGAGAAATTGTCAGTAGCTGAGGTAGCTGTTGCTGTCGAAGTAGAATCACCAGTCTGAGCGATTGCAGCCTCATTAGCAGTGCCTGAAACCTGGCTGGCTTCAGCTCCTGTACCCTCTGCCAATACTCTTGCAGTCTCTAAATGAGGTGCCAGAAGAGTCATCAGCATTATCATTCTTAATAATTTATTTTTTCTCATTTAGTATTCAATCACTTCTTTCTGCTCTATTCTAACTTACATTATAACATTGAAGCAAAATAAAATGCAAGATTTTTTGTATTAATGCCTTAATACTCGGATAAAGGTAAGGGCCTTTCCTTATTCTTTTTCTTAACCGGCAGAAAAACAAGACCTGCCTTAATCTGTTCTATCTATGCTGTTAGCCTGAGGTCTCAAGACCTTTACATGGCTGATCATTTGAAAGACAGCCTTGAGGCCAGTCAATAGTTGAGCCTAGGCTCAATTTCCTAATATTCTCTAGGAATACGATCACTCAGCAAGCAAAGAACCTCATAATTAATCGTACCTCTATAATCGGCAACATCGGTTGCTGTGATCACTTGTTTACCCTGCTGCCCAATCAAGGTCACCTTAGTGCCGATAGGATAGGCTTTAGGCAAACGAATGGTCAATTGGTCCATCGACACACGACCAATAATGTCACAAAATTCCCCTTCTACCAATACCTTAAAGCCCTGCATATTTCGAGTCCAACCGTCAGCATAGCCGATAGGTAAGGTCCCGACATACTCTGGCTCTGCTGCTACATAGCTAGCTCCATAGCCAACGCTATCCCCTGCCTGAATTTGCTTCACATGAACCAAACGTGATTCTAAGGACAAGGCTTCCTTTAAGGGACAAGGTAGACTCAAGCTATTGCCGCTTGGATTGAGCCCATAGATAACAATACCAAGGCGAATGGCATTAAAAATTGTTTCACTATGCCAAAGGCTTGTTGCAGAGTTGCTTGCATGCACTAATGCAGGCTTCTTATCCAGCTGCGCCACCAGCTGCTTAAAAAAGGTCAGCTGCTTATCAAACATGGTATGGTCAGACTCATCTGCGGTTGCAAAATGTGTGAAAATCCCATCAAGCTGCACCCCCATATCAGATAAGGCTGAGATGAGCTGATTGGCCTCAACAAGTGATCTGACACCAATGCGCCCCATTCCTGAGTCAACCTTGACATGCACATGAAGCTGACTAAAATCAACCGATTCCTTTTTGGCAAGCTCTAGCCACTCTAAGCTGGCCACCGTTATCGTCAGCTGATGCTTAATAGCTAGCTGCAATTCACTTGCTAAAATCACTCCTAAAATCAGGATTTCCTTATCAATGCCTGCCTGACGTAATTCCAAGGCTTCATCAAGGTTTGATACGCAATAGCCATCAACCTGATCCTCAACTGCCTTTGACACCGCAACTGCACCATGACCATAAGCATTGGCCTTGACGACAGCATATGTCTTTACCTTTTTAGGGAGATGCCTTTGAATCTTATCAATATTTGCCTGAATAGCCTCTAAGTCAACCTTAGCCACTGTTGGCCGATGTAAGCTCGAAATCATGCCAAATCCTCCAAAATAACACTCGCTTGAACATAGCCCCCACTATGTGAAATACTGATAAAGGCCTTTCCCTGAAAGGGAGATTTCGTAATAATAGGGCGCCCTTTGCTGTCATTGATAATTTCAATATCCTGAAAGGTTAGCTGGCCAATCCCTGTCCCCATTGCCTTTGAAAAGGCCTCTTTACCAGCCCAGCGGCCGGCCAGATAGGTCATTTTTCGATTATGGGAAAATTGCTCAAACAGCGCTAGCTCCTTGTCCGTCAAAACCTTTCTAGCAAATCTAGCATTTCTCAAATAAACCTTTTCAATAGCCGAAATATCCTGTAAATCTATCCCATGTCCAACAATCATTTGCCTTTATTTTACCAGCCTTCACTTTAATTTAGGGAAACAAATCCTAAACAAGGAGAAGCCGAGAACAAATCTCAGCTTCTCACAGGTTTTCAACATGGCCATCACGCTATCTAAAAAGCCTTACGACCATGACAGTTTTTAAACTTCTTACCAGAATGACAAGGACAAGCATCATTACGCTCGACTCTTGAGAAATCAGTCGACGCGTCAAAATCAGTACCGACAGCCTGCGACTGAATGTTTTGTGCTGCAGTTGTTGTCGCATACTGAGCTGCACGCTCACGCTCCTGCTCATGAATCTGTGCCTTCATCATGGTACGTGTGACATCAAATTCGATAGCACCAATCATATCCTGGAACATCTTAAAGCCTTCACTTTGGTACTCAACAACTGGATTATTTTGCGCATAGCCACGCAAGCCAACCGCATTACGCAGCTGGTCTAAGGCATCAATATGCTCTGTCCATTTGTTGTCAACAATCATCAGAATCAGCACCTTTTGGAATTCCAAGATAGCGTCCTGATCGCGCAATTTTGACAATTGCTTATCGTAAATCTCAAGGGCACGCTGATAGAGCTTGTCTTTGATCTGATCGTCCTTGAGGCCACGCAATTCCTTAGCGCCAATCGTTTCCTCTGGGACAAGTGATGTTCTTGCAAAGGTCACAATGGCATCAATGGCGTCCTTACGATTAGTACGTGAGTGTGCATCAACCGCTCGATCAATCGTGCGCTTGATCATTGCCTTAATTTCAGGACCTAGGTCACGATTTGCTGTAATAACATCACGACGGTTAGCGTAGATAATCTCACGCTGCTCACGCATCACATCATCATACTGCAAGACCTGCTTACGTGTGTCATAGTTATTACCCTCAACACGTTTTTGAGCTGACTCCACCTGACGTGATAGCATTCTGGACTTGATGACAATATCCTCGTCATCATTGTTCATACGATCCAAGAAGGCCTTAATACGGTCTGTACCAAAGCGCCTCATCAGCTCGTCCTCTAAAGAGAGGTAGAATTGTGACTCCCCTGGATCTCCCTGACGACCTGAACGCCCACGAAGCTGATTATCAATACGACGGCTCTCATGACGCTCTGTCCCGATAACACAAAGCCCACCGAGCTCTCGGACACCCTCACCGAGCTTAATGTCTGTCCCACGACCAGCCATATTGGTCGCAATCGTTACCGCACCACGCTGACCAGCATTCATAATGATCTGTGCTTCTTTAAAGTGGTTCTTAGCATTTAAGACCTCATGCGGAATGCCTGCTTCTACTAGCTTTTTAGAAATCAGGTCACTGGTTTCAACAGCAACTGTACCAACTAGAACGGGCTGCCCTTTTTCATAGCGAGCCTTAACATCTGCAACCACTGCCTTGAATTTTGAATTCAGCGTTGCATAAAGAAGGTCTGTGTGATCAATACGAGCAATAGGACGATTGGTTGGAATCGGAATAATACGCATGTTGTAAACCTCGCGGAATTCCTCTTCCTCTGTTTTTGCTGTACCGGTCATACCTGCCAATTTCTTATACATACGGAACATGTTTTGGTAGGTAATAGAGGCACTTGTTTTTGATTCCTCTTGAATACGAACGCCCTCTTTTGCCTCAATAGCTTGGTGTAAGCCATCTGAAAAGCGTCGTCCTTCCATTGTACGACCTGTAAACTGGTCTACAATCAAAATCTCGCCTTCCTCGCTAACCACATAATCAATATCCAAAAGCATGATATAATTAGCACGAAGGGCATTATCCACGAAGTGGGTCAAGGCAACATTTTCAATATCGTATAGGTTGCTGAGGTTGAAATAGCTTTCTGCCTTATCGATACCTGAGTCGCTTAGGCCAATCGTCTTGGTCGGAACATCAATGATGTAATCCACTGAATCCAAGGTCTTGACAAACATGTCTGCACGAATATAGAGCTGATTCGTTTCTGAGCTCACAGCACCAGATACAATCAGAGGTGTTCTTGCCTCGTCAATCAAAACAGAGTCAACCTCATCGACCAAGGCAAAGTTCAGTGGTCGCTGAACCATGTCCTCTTGACGAACCACCATATTATCACGCAGGTAGTCAAAGCCTACCTCAGAGTTGGTTGAATAGGTAATATCACATAGATAAGCCTCACGCTTTTCAGCTGGTGATTTGGCTGCTAGGTTGATACCGACTGAAAGCCCTAGCCAGCTATACACCTCTCCCATCTCTGTCGCGTCACGAGTTGACAAGTATTCATTAACAGTGATAACGTGTACCCCTTCGCCAGCAAGGGCATTAAGGTAAACAGGCATGGTCGCTGTAAGGGTCTTACCTTCACCGGTACGCATCTCAGGGACATCTCCATTGTGCAAGACAATCCCCCCCATGATCTGAACACGATAAGGGTAAAGTCCCAGCACACGTCTAGCCGCCTCGCGGACAACCGCAAATGCTTCTGGTAATAACTGCTCAAGGGTTTCCCCATTTTGATAACGTTGTTTAAATTCGGGCGTTTTTGCTTGTAGGTCTTTATCTGACAAGGACTCCATATAGTCAGCATAGGACTCTACTTTTTTCGCAATTTTTTCTAATTTTCGTAATTCGCCTTTATCATTTTCAATGACTTTGCGTAGAATATTGCTCATTCTCTTTCCTTTCGATCGACTAATCATTTTATTCTAACATAAATAGGCAGGCAGTTCAAGAAATGATCATAAGATATCCATGACAGACGCATGAAGAAAATCATTTATTGAAAAAGTTGTGAAAATAGCAAAATAGCCATTTTAGGGTATTTGACAGAGTGTTTCCTGAATTGTTATATTCTCCCTCTATAAACTTTTCTTGAAAAATTTCTTTTCTGCAACTATCGCTATGGCTTTCCTATTTTTCAGAATAAGTTTTCGCATTCAGAAATATCTTGGAAATTTTTTCTTCATGCGTCTGTCGTGATAAGATATCAGAAAAAGAAAGGCCGCTTGTCCAAACAGTCTTTCTTGGTGTTTTCGTGTATTCTGTACTTAATTAGGATGACTGACAATCATTTCCAGCTGACCATCAAAGCTCCATGACGTCACATCATTTGGCAGGATAAAATGCATACCCTTTTGAAGCTCGTAAACAGCTTGATCAATCGTAAGGCTTCCCTGACCAGCTAGCACACTGACAAGCAGGTAAGGGGCTGATTGCTTCATGCTGACTGCTTGATCAATCTCCCATTTGTAAACTGTAAAGAAGGGATTAGATACTAAGCAGGTAGAGACCAAGTGCTCAAGTTCTAGTGTGGCTGGCGTGCTGTTCTCAGGCTTGCCAATAGTTAGGACATCGATAGATTTCTCAATATGGAGCTCACGAAGCTGACCTTCAGCGTCTCGACGATCAAAATCATAAACGCGATAGGTCGTGTCTGAGGATTGCTGCGTCTCTAAGATCAAAATTCCCTTACCAATGGCATGCATCGTGCCGCTTGGAACATAGAAGAAATCACCAGCCTTAACCGGAACTCGCGTCAACAACTCTTCCCAGTTCCCCGCCTCAATCATCGCACGAAGCTCTTGTTTAGAGCTTGCATGATGACCATAAACAATCTCAGCGCCTTCTTCAGCCGAAATAATATACCAGCATTCCGTCTTTCCAAGCTCCCCCTCGTGCGCAAGTCCGTAAGCATCATCTGGGTGGACCTGAACACTGAGCCAATCATTAGCATCTAAAATCTTCGTCAACAACGGAAAGACCTTTTCCTTTGGATATCCAAATAGCTCAGGCTTTTCTGCATAGAGCTGATCTAGCCGCTGTCCCTGATAGCTGCCACTACTCACCCTTGATACCCCATTAGGGTGGGCTGATATGGCCCAGTACTCCCCAGTGGTTTCGGTTGGAAGCTCATACCCAAACACCTCTCTTAGCTTTGTTCCGCCCCAGATCTTGTCATGCATGCATGATACTAGAAATAACGGTTCTGACATAATAATCCTCATTCCTTTTTCATTAGCCTATGGTTACAGTTCGTTGCCCCAATTCTACCAATTTCAGGCACATTTTGCAAATGACTCTAGGACTTTTATCAGATAAGCTCAAGTATCTAGCTCTTTTCAGCAATCAGCTTTGCTAAGGCAAAATTCCCAAGAGTGGCTGAGCCATTACCTGCAACTGCTGGTGTGACCAAATATTCTCTAACATCAGGTACTGGTAAATAACCATTAATCAGTCTGGTAAACGCCTCCTGAACACGCGCCAACATGTGCTCCTGTGCCATCACGCCGCCACCAAACACAATAACCTGAGGTCGATAAAGCAGCGTTGCCTGTACAGCAGCCTGAGCAATATAGAAGGCCTGAATATCCCAAACAGCTGCCTTCTGATCAAGGAGCTCACCCTTAATCCCTGTCCTTGCTTCAAGGCTTGGACCTGCTGCCATGCCCTCTAAACAGCCCTGATGAAAGGGACAAACGCCCAAAAATGCATTCGCCACATCATCAGAGTGTAACATCATATAGGTATGTCCCGCCTCTGTATGACCTAGCCCACCGATAAACTCGCCTTTTTGAATGGCTCCAGCACCAATACCCGTTCCAATCGTATAATACACAAGACTATCAATATCAGGCCGAGAGATGACCTCTCCATAAGCAGAGCTATTAACATCAGTTGTCACATAAAAAGGAATTGCAAAGACTGCTGCTAGCTGCCCTAACAGATCTACATTTGCCCAGCCAGGCTTTGGTGTTGTGGTAATATAGCCATAGGTAGCTGACTTAGGATCAATGTCAATCGGTCCAAAGGAGCCAATAGCAATACTAGCCAAGTCGGCCTCAAATTGCTTAAAATAAGCAATTGTACGCCCAATAGTCTCTTTTGGACTTGTCGTTGAAAATTGCACCTTATCCACAACCGCAAAATCCCTATCACCAACAGCACAGACAAATTTTGTTCCGCCTGCTTCAATACTTCCAAATAATGTTTTCATCTTTTCTCCTTAGTAAATGATGCGTCTTGTCTTAGTCAGACTAACCCAGCTCAAAAAATCATACCACCTCATACCTGCCTTAGCATACAAAGCGCTAAGAGCTCATAACATTAACGCCTTACTAACCTGCTGTCAAGGGCGCTAAAAGACCAAAAATCTGGGATAGCGCGATCTCAGATTTTTAGCATACCTTTAAAAGACAAGGCAATTGCGTTTAGGAGGGAAGCCTTGGCAGCAGGAGCTGCCACCAAGAAGCAGCACAAACAATTGCTTTTAATGGTGTGTTCATCGCCTTATCTCTAAAGCTTAATGTACTAGCGGCAAACGATAACCAAGAATTTGAAGCTCAGTGTATGAAGTATTTGGACTATCAACACAGAAACGCCAATAGCGTGAACTAACATTTCCAACTATTCCATTATAAATTTTTTGAGCGCTTGTAATTTCAGAAACAGTTTGCCAGTTCTGTTCGTCTTTCAAATAATTATTTAGATCATCACTATTCAAACTCATTAAATCAATACTTGTGTCTTTTAAAACCTGAAGTCGTCCTTGACTAACATTGTCACTACTTCTTCTAAATTGAGGATTAGTTTCACCATTAAATAGTCTCCATTCCTTAATCAATACAGGTTTCTCTATTTCAAACACTATCCAGTTAGTTGGATCCCACGTCCTAAAGCTATTTTGATAAAAACCATCAAACACCTTATTAGCTAACTCATTAACATCCTTGGAATTATAGGATGTACCGATTACTTTAGCATCTTTAGCAAGATTTTCCATTATTGGTGCACCGATACCAATATTAATAGTCATTGTATGGACGGTTTTCTCACCGTTAGAAACAACTACTGAATAAGTTTCATCTCTATAGGCTTTTAGTCTGGCAGTTTCTGTTTCTCCTAAATTGGAAGCCGTTAGGTGAACCTTGTATCCTTTGTAATCCTTGTGAAATGCTTCATACGTATAGTCTTTTGCAACGTACTGTCGACCATCAATCGTTCCCTTTTTATAATCCTCAAAATCTGATGAGTCTCCGATAAAAGTGTTTCGCTTAGTAACTGTTCCAAAAACAAAATCTCTTAAAATGTCATGTTCTCTATAGTCAACATCATAGTGAGCTTCTTTAGTCTCATATTCTTTTGGATAATATCCTTTTGGCTTCTGATTTTCAAAAGCAGTATTTTCGGAATAACCCTGATGATTTTTCTTTTTCACCTGTTGCATCAGGGTTATCAAAATATCACGATCTGCACTTTGCTCAGATAAATCAAGACTATTATGAGATAAATCAAAAGCTTTAAGACTTACTAAACCATCAGCAGAAATCCCTTCAAGAGTCTGACGATTTAATCCTCTAAGATCGAGTCTTTCTAAGCCAGTCAAACCTGTAATCAGCAATTCAGCATCCTGCTTCATACTTTCTGGCAAAAGACTTGGAGTTATTTCCTTCACTTTAGAAAGATTATGAAGTTCAAGTTTTTGTAGTTTTTTGAGCCTATTTAATCCTTCTAAATTTTTAATGTTCTCATCTGTCAGAATTAAGGATTGGTTATAACGTTCTAAGTCTCCTTTATATTGCCCAACCTGTTTAATAACCTCTGCCCTCAGAGCTGCATCAGGAATATCTTGCTGATCAATCAAGCCATAACGAATATCCTTAGTCATTAGATTTTTTAACTTTCGTGAAACAGTATAATCAGTATGTGAAATATTATCTACAACAGGATGCCGCTGGCTGGAATCTATCCTGTTTTTATAAGCTGATGGCACATGTGCTACTCCATCACGATCAATAGCGTAGGAAAAAATACCTGCTTTTAAGCCACCTGTGCTAGGTTGCCACTCAGCATATTTTTTAGCTCTAGTTCCATCAATATCTTTGCCTTTATCAGGATTATTAGGGTCATATTCGTTCACATCAAACCACAAATTTCCTTTAGGCGCCGACTCTTCAAAGAAAGAAAATCCAATCATAAATTGACTTGCATCAATAAATTTTTGATACTGAAGCCACTCTGAATTGATAATATCCACTTCTTCGTTACCACCTTGTGGCCCATAGTACTGTCTAAGAAGAAAATCAATATCCGAGGCAACACCTTTAAATATTGGATTCTTATCAACACTTAAAGTAGTATCCATAATAAGAAACTTAGAGGTATCTAATCCATTTTTACCAATTATCTTAGCGATTTCTTTAAAAACATTTAGCGCACGAAGGTCTTCAGCTTCCGTCCTTGGTTTCTCAAAATCACGCTCAACGTCAATATCTAAGCCATCTACGCCACGATCAGTGACAAATTTTTTAACGATGGCCTTAGCCAAGGCTTTATGACCTTCGGGAGAATCAGGAAAATCTGTTGATAAGCCTGTTCTACCATTCAATTCGTTAACACCAATTGTTTGTACCAAAACCGTTCCCTGTTCATGTAGCTTATGAACATAACCATCTTTTAATTTTGACCAAAATGGACTCTCTGGAGCTGTATGATCAGGAAAGACAAATAGAATATCAACCTCTTTAGGAATCTCGGCTATTGTATTTTCTGGGTGATGTTGTTTGCCGTCTAATCCTGTTGAAGCACTATCATGCCAACTTCTAAAATAGCCTGCATAAAGTGGACCACGTCTACCTTCACGAATCTCGTGAACTAGTTTTGCACCCACATTTTTAGCGGCTGTTATCACAAGCTTATCCTCCGCCTTGACCCTTATGAGTGAATCATGTTGGGCAGCTAATATAGCCACCATTAACGCTGCAGCACAAACACATTTCAGTGTTTTCTTGACTAACACCTGTTTTTCCATTGGGACACTCCTTTATTTTGATACCAAAGAATGGCCAAATCTTTGTTTAACCAAAAATGTAAGCACATTCTCTGTGTTCATCTAAAGTATAGTAGACCTCATGATCAAAAGCAATGCACAAAGTATAGGTAAAATAAAAGAAACTTAAGGTCTTTTAATTTCTGTAATTTTATGTCGAATATTTTAATCTTACATGTAAAAAGAGCTGAAATCATCAACTCTTTTCAAGTTATTTTACAAGGATCACTGGACTGCCGACAGCCACCTTACCCTGTGCCAGCACTTGAACGGCATGAACATCTGCACTATTGGTGACAAGCAGCATGGTTGTAGCGTCAAGGCCTGCCTGCTGAATCCTTGCAATATCAAAGCTCCCAAGGGCATCACCAGCCTTGACTGTCTGACCAACCTTAACAAAGGCTTCAAAGCCATCACCCGCCATTGAAACAGTGTCAATACCAATATGCAGTAAGATTTCTGCTCCCTTATCTGATTTAATAGCGTAAGCATGACCTGTCTCAAGGGCAGCCTCTACCCTGCCATCTACCGGTGAGTAGAGAATGCGCCCTTCAGGCTTGATGGCAATGCCTTGGCCCATGCTTCCTGACGAAAAGACAGGATCAGCAACTTCTGACAAATCAATCAGCTCTCCTGCCACTGGACTAAGCAGCTCCTCAGCAGCAGAGACTTTTTGCGCAGGCTCTGATTTTGCTTGGGTAGCCGGTGCTGCCTGGTCACTCTTGTCCTTGAATCCCCAAATATAGGCAATCGCAAAGGCTAAACCAAGCCCAACCAGCAGCGTCACAAAATACTGTAGCAGCTGACCATTAAGATACAGCAGTGCACCAGGCAAAACAGTAATCCCAAAGCCGGTACCAGCAATGCCAAGAATCCCTGCAACCCAGCCTCCAGCTGCGCCCCCGATAAGTCCTGAAACAAATACCTTTGGATAGCGGAGATTAACACCAAAGATAGCTGGCTCAGTAATCCCTAAAAGAGCTGACAGAGCTGATGGAAAGGCTAAACCCTTTAATTTTACAGATTTGGTTTTAACAGCAACTGCTAGGGTTGCCCCTGCTTGAGCGGCTGTAGCAGCTGTCAAATAAGCATTAAAGGGATCCTTTCCTGTATTGGCAACTAGCTGCGCTTCCAAGAAATTAAAAATATGATGGATACCTGTCACAACAATTAGCTGCTGAACACCTCCAATAACAAGACCGGCAATCCCAAAAGG
The DNA here is from genome assembly GCF_015689395.1 of Streptococcus equi subsp. zooepidemicus. NCBI lineage: Bacteria > Bacillati > Bacillota > Bacilli > Lactobacillales > Streptococcaceae > Streptococcus > Streptococcus equi. Next base: position 417,938 of record NZ_CP065054.1, on the reverse strand, counting down.
CAAGCCTAAAACTGCTTGTGTCCCTGCAAGAACAAGGTTTTCCAAGGAGTGAAAGATAGGCCCAATCACAAAGAGCCCCAAGGCACTCATAATAGCAAAGGTCAAAAACGGCGTTGCCAACAAATCAAGTGCATCAGGCACCCGCTTATGCAGCCACTTTTCCAGCTTGGCACCAACCAGACCAACAAAGAAGGCTGGCAGTACCGTTCCTTGATAGCCAACAACTGGAACAAAACCAAAGAAGGTTAAGGGCTTAACATCACCTCCTGAGGCTACAACCCAAGCATTTGGCAATTCATTGGAGACGAGCATCAAGCCAAGGACAATCCCAATGATAGGGTTGCCACCAAATACCCTAAAGGCTGACCAAGCAACCAAGGCCGGTAGGTAAACAAAGGCCGTATCTGTTAAGATCCGAGTGTACATGAGGAAATTGTTGCCATAGTCATGAATGCCAAAGAACTCCATAACAGCTGGCTGCGTCAAGAGACCCCGTACACCCATAAACAGCCCAGTCGCCACAATAGCAGGAATGATCGGAACAAAGACATCACCAAAGGTACGAATAGCCCGTTGAAAGGCATTTCCAGACTTGACCACTTGCTCCTTTTGCTCACCTGCCAAAGCAGCCGGAAGCCCTAGAGCTACAACCTCATCATAAATGCTATTAACCGTACCTGTCCCAAAAATCAGCTGATATTGGCCTGAGTTGAAAAAAGCACCCTTAACCTTATCAATAGCTTCTGCTTTTTCCTTATTGATCTTACTCTCGTCATGAACCATAACCCGCAGCCGCGTCGCACAATGAGCCACACTTCTGACATTTTCACGACCACCCAAGGCCTCAATAACCTCTTTTGCAATCTGATGATTATCCATACCGATAGCATCTCCTTTTTTGTCTATTATAGTCTATTGAAATAGCTTTTCTTGAGCCTATCCAACATCAACTGACCTATCCTGCTGGCTAGCTCAACATGACCCTTCAATCTACTATTGTGAATCCGCTTCACTTCTTGCTATCATTTTAACACTAATATTTTTTATGTCAATCGTTTGACATATATTTTATTAAATGCCATCAAAAAGTTGATTTTTAAACAGAAAACGTTTATCATATGAATAAAACAATGACCAATACCTAAGGAGACCTCACATGGATTTACCAAGATCTATTCGCTACCGACCATATCAAGAATGGAGCAAGGAAGCCTATCAAGCAATCCAACAAAAGGTGGCCCAGTCTTTATGGCGCAGCCATTTCCATATAGAAGCTCGTACAGGTCTCCTCAATGACCCAAATGGCTTTTCTTACTTTGCTGGCAGCTTTCAGCTTTTCTATCAAAATTGGCCCTTTGGAGCAGCTCATGGTCTAAAGCAATGGGTACACACCACATCAACTGACTTGGTGCATTTTACAGAAACCAAAACTCGGTTGCTGCCGGATCATCAAAACGATAGTCATGGCGCTTATTCCGGCTCTGCTTATCCTATTGGTGACAAACTCTTTTTATGCTATACAGGAAATGTCCGCAGCAAGGATTGGGTACGCCACCCACTACAAATTGGTGCCTGGATGGACCAATCAGGCCACATCACAAAATATGAGCAGGTGCTTATTGACAAGCCAGATGATGTCACAGAGCATTTTCGTGACCCCCAGATCTTTACCTACCAAGATCAGCTTTATGCCATCATCGGTGCGCAAAACCTGCAAAACCAAGGTATAATCAAGCTCTACAAGGCTAACAACAATGATGTCACCAGCTGGCAGTTTGTTGCTGACTTGGACTTTGATGACTCAGGCACTGCATACATGATCGAATGCCCTAACCTGGTTTTCATCGAAGATAAGCCTGTGCTTATCTTCTGTCCTCAGGGGCTTGCCAAATCAGAGCTTGATTACCAAAACATTTATCCCAATACCTATAAGGTGTTTCAGACCTTTGATCCTAAAAGAGGCAGGCTCCTTGGGGGAGGTCCAATTCAAAACCTTGATTTTGGGTTTGAAGCTTATGCGACACAGGCCTTTAATAGCCCTGATGGTAGGGTGCTGGCAGTTTCTTGGATTGGCCTACCGGACATCGACTACCCAACCGATAAATATGCCTACCAGGGAGCGCTTAGTCTAGTCAAGGAATTACGACTCAAAAATGGAAGGCTACACCAAGCACCAGTACCTGATCTCAGTAAGCTACGAGACAAAGCCCAGCCCTTTCAGAACAAAAAAAACAGCTCAAACTGCTATGAGCTGGCTTTGACCGTTGAAGCACAGCAAGCAGCAGAGCTTTTGCTCTTTGCCGATACACAGCACAAGGGGCTGAAACTAACCGTTGACACCTGCAAAGGACAGCTAACAATTGATCGCAGCAAGGCAGGCGCCCAGTATGCCCAAGAATTTGGAGCAAAGCGGTCTTGCCAAATTCCTGTCAATCGTGCTACACTTAATATCTACGTAGACAAGTCTATTCTAGAGATTTTTGTCAATCAAGGCGAAGCAGTCCTCACGAGTCGTGTCTTTCCCAATGAGGAGCAGTCTGGCATTGAGCTGCTAAAGGGCCAGGTGAGTGGCTACTATTATGAAATGAGGTACTAGACAAGTGGTCGCAAAGTTAACAGATGTTGCAGCATTAGCCGGTGTTAGCCCAACAACAGTCTCACGTGTGATTAACAAAAAGGGCTATCTGTCCCAGAAAACCATTGATAAGGTTAACAAAGCCATGCGAGAGCTTGGCTACAAGCCAAATAACCTCGCACGAAGCCTGCAGGGCAAATCTCCTCAGCTCATTGGGCTGATCTTTCCTAACATTAGTAATATTTTTTACGCGGAATTGATTGAGCATTTAGAAATCGAGCTCTTCAAGCAAGGCTATAAAGCCATCATCTGCAACAGTGAAAACAACCCGATCAAAGAACGAGATTATCTAGAAATGCTGGCTGCCAATCAGGTTGATGGCATTATCTCATCAAGCCATAACCTAGGTATTGATGATTATGAGCGTGTCGAGGCACCCATCGTCGCCTTTGATAGAAACCTCGCTCCTCATATTCCCATCATATCCTCTGATAATTTTGAAGGAGGGAAATTGGCCGCAAAAACCCTGCAAAAGCATGGCTGCCAAAAAATGATCATGATTACAGGAAATGATCATTCTGACTCTCCAACAGGTCTTAGACAGTTAGGCTTTAATTACCAGCTCAAAAAAAGTGCTGATATTATAAAACTACCAAATGATCTTTCCAGTATTCGCCGCGAAATGGAAATCAAGTCTATCTTGGCAACAAGAAAGCCCGACGGCATTTTTGCTTCTGATGATTTGACAGCTATCCTCATCATGAAGGTTGCTGGCCAGCTTGGCATAGCAATTCCAGATGACCTGAAGCTTATCGGCTATGACGGTACGGCTTTTATTGAGCATTATTTCCCACAGCTCACCACCATCAAACAGCCGATCAAGGAAATTGCCAGCTTAACCGTAGAAATCCTCCTCAAAAAAATAAGGCAAGAAAAGACCAGCAAGGATTATGTTCTACCAATTACCCTCCTGCCAGGAGCAAGCCTCTAAGGGTAGTAGCTCTTCTTCTGTGATTGGCAGCTTTCCTCTAGCTTCTCCCTTACTAGGGCACTAAAGTAAAAACCAAAGCACAAAGTGAGAAAACCTATATCGCTAGGATACACCCAGATAGGCCCCAAAAGAAAGCTTGATAAGCCTGACCACCTAACAAAACCTGCACACAAGGAAAGCTTCCTCAAGCTGTCCTCTGCCCCCTTTTCCTAACAATGCCACCAAAAACACATGTAACAGCAAGTGACAGACTCCTCCTATAGCAAACAGTGACCCAACAAACCATCACTAGAAGCTATAAGGGGAGCTTTTCTATGCCTAACAAAAATCTAAAATCAATAACAGAAAAACCTAAAGCAGTTCATTCGCACATACTACCTATCTGACACTCTCGCATAAAAAGCAACAGGCTGATCGGACAGGTTGGTAATGGTGATAGTATAATCATGGTCTTCTGTCACACTATATTTTCTCTTCCCCTTCAAGGGAACGATGAGGCCATCTCCATCAATAGTAGCTCCCTTGTGTCCAGTGGCTACGATTATGCCATTATCTGTATTGGAGTCGTATTTTTTAATAACACGCTCTGTTATAGAATACCGATATCCTATATCTCCCATATTCTTATATGTCCAACCACAATTTTCGTGCCATGTATCACGACCTTCTAGCTTCAGTAGCACTTTTTCGTCGCTTTCTAGGTATAGATCAGAGGAATATTCTATTTGTTCATACTTTGGTCTCACCGCAAGCTCTATACTCTCATTTGGCCTTAGATATTTCTTTCCCTGAAAGAAATAGTAAAGCTCATAGCGTTTTGAGAAGATGAAAACACCTACCAGCAACATCATTAATAACAGGATTTTTCGCTTCATTTTGACTTCTTCCTTTCCATATAACCATCTATACCGGCTTGGATCATTTGAGTATCACCCTCATTGTCTCCATAGTGACCTGATGATAAATTCTCAAACCACTTTGGTATATCCTTATCAGAAAAGACCTGGGCAATCCCGGCTGCCGTTTTTAAATAAGTCCCTGAAGCATCTAAAAAGCCTGTACCAACATAACCATAGAGGTAGTTCCCAGCGTAGTCGCCTGGCAATTCTGATTCCCACTGTCTTGACCAGACAGAATAGTTATGGCCATGATAGGTTCTTGACTTCAAATCCAAGGGCTGACCCGTATTGACAAGATCATAAAATTGCTTGTTGTCAAGTATTATAGCACTTAATTGACTTCCAGCTACCTGTGAAAGGTAGGGAGCATTAACATTAACCGATAAGATATCATCTCCCATCTTGTTGATAATCAAACGAAAATCAATGCCCGACGATTGTAATTTTAGCCCTAGAAGTCGCTCAATTTTCTTTGCATAACTTCCTTTCACACTGGGATCCCACTCTCCATCATAATTGCTTCTCACCTTCCAATAGTCATCAAAGGCTGGCTTATTGAGAAAATAGAGGTAATCCTCATAGGCAGCTACAAGTCGCTCTGATTTTTGTAGCGGCCTTTCAGAGCTGCTTTTGATGGCTTTAATGGTCTGAGTCAGTATGTTGTGATAATGGTTTTGAGTGTACTTTGAGGCATTGACAGGGCTAATCTCTTGATTCCTCAGGCTAGCCACCCAGCTCATATCTAGGCCGGCAGTCGAGTAGCTGCCGTCGCTGCTCATGAAGACCTGACTGAGCTGTGTTGCGCCCTGAATGGCTAACTGCAAAATAACTAAGCTGTCCCTAAAGCAGTCTGAGGTTTGAGTTAGAAACCATTCAAGGCTTTCCAATTTGGTCGTAACCTCTCGAATCCCTATTTCCAGCTGGTTTTGGGCATGGTATAGTGTAGAGGTATCAGACCAAAGGGTGCCATAGTCTCCGGTTAAAAGACTACTGACCTGCTTCATAAACGATTCGTTTTCATCAATCTGTGCTTGGATCACTTGCACTTGCCGTTCTCTTAGCCTCTTCAGCTCGGTTAATTGATCACGATCCAGGGTTCCGTATCTGGAAATCTGAGCATCTGCCCTTTGAATAGGTGGTCAACTCCACCTGGATAGCATCAATCGCTGCTTGTAACTTTTTGATAGAGGGAATGATGATCGCTGTAAAAAGTCCCTTACCTGCTGTATAGGCTGCTCCCTGTAGCTATCCCGAATCCAGACTAGCAATGAGATGGTCGCAACCACTTGATAACCTGTCCGTTATCTCATTGGCTATTTGGATATTGTTTGTCATAGCTTGAATCAAGGCCTTTGACTCTGCTGCACTGTAGGTTACTCCCATCGTAAACGGCTCCTTTCACCGATAAGCTTTTCTTGGTCCCTCTCTAGTTGACGACGGACTCCCATGATATAGGTCGACACGTGATCCAGATGCTCATCAACATAGCGATCCATTTGTCTGAGCAAATGGTCATTGGCCTCTTGCTCTGCGTACTTTCCAGCATAGTCCTCAGGCATATGGTTCAATAGGGACTCAAGGGCAAAAGAGAGGTGCCGACAGTCTGCTTGGAGCTCCGAGACTGCTTGTTCATGCTGCCGTTTCATTGACAAAAGATCCTCCTCTAGCCACTCCAGCTGGTTGATCTGTTGGGTTAGGGCAAGAAATTTGTCTTCAGATTCTTCCTTGATCATGACTGATTCCCCCATCTTGTTGCTTCCTCTAGGTCTCTTTTCTCTAGTTTGGCCGCAAGCTGAGGAAATTTATTGGCCTGAATAAGGACTGCCTGACTAAAGTCGCTAACAGCCTGCAGCAGTTGATTAGAGACCTGACGTCCCTTTTCTATTCCTGCAATACCGCTGGTCACACTAAATGCAACGGACTGTTGGTGAACCCTACTGGTGTCTACACCTACCAATTCGCTAATAGCGGCAGAGGCAGCCACAGGGCTTGATGTGATGGTATCACTCATACAATCTCTCCTTTATAACCATTGTGTCTTTCATTATATCACAGGATAGTAGCCATTGTGGTTGCAGCTCTTACCTAAATAAGAGCAACTGACCGAATTTTTTTGGGAATTCATTGACATTGTCAACCAGATGAGATGTTTTTGCGTATTCAAAAAGCCCTATAGTTCTGTAGTAGGTGATTTTACTACAGAACTATAGGGCTTTAGTAATTTAAGAAGCTGTCATTAGCTTGTTAGTCTGTCACTGCAACTGACTCATCAGAAACAAACTGACTAAGTAAGCCATTAATAAACTTAGCTGAAGTATCATCAGAATATTTTTTAGCAATTTCGATGATTTCATTTAGGGCTACACGATCTGGTGTCTCCTCAAACAAGGTCATCTCAAAGAGCCCAAGACGCAGCATTGTCTTGTCTACCACTGTCAAGCGCTCAATGGACCAGCCCGTTTTAAGGTTTTTCTTGATAACCTCATCAAGCTCAGCCTTATGATCCATAACGCCATTGACAAGATTTAACAGAAAAACAGGAAGCTCAGAAGGCTGCTTGTCATCAGCTGCTTCCTTGTCATAGTCATAGGCAAACTGTGAGGCAGGCAGAAAATCTCCGCCCATCTCCATAGCAAATAAAGCTTGAAAAGCACGCTCACGCAAATCTCTTCTCGAATGTTGAAAATGCTTAGTCATCCAAAAAATCCTCATCAAACAATGATTTCATTTCTGGCTTTGGTGTCTTTTCAGGAACAATCCCCTCAACATGGATATTAACATAAGAAATGGTAACCTCAGCCATGTCATAAACAGCTGACTTAACAGCCCTTTGAATAGCCATTGACACCGCAGGAACCTTTACACCATATTGCAGGTAAACATAGATGTCTGCATTGACTGTTCCATTTTCCTCCGTCTGAAGATAGACGCCCTTACCAAGACTAGCTTTATTAAAGGTATCTGCCATGTTTTTATTGTGAAGCGAGTGAACACCCTCGACCTGCATCGTAGCAATTCCCGTAATAACCTCAAGAACTCGTGGCGAAATAACAATTTCACCGATATTTTCAGTTGTCATAGCATTTCCTTTCTTTCTCTTAGACTAATTCCGGAAAGCGAATTAAGCGCGAGAAACGTAAGTCCCCTCAGCAGTATTGATGATTAGCTTTTGTCCTACCTCAATAAAGTCTGGAACGTTTACCACGAGTCCTGTTTCAAGGGTTGCAGGCTTACCAGAGCCTGTAACAGTTGCTCCCTTGATTGATGGCTGGGTCTCTGTAACAGTCAACTCAACAGTAGTCGGTACCTGAACTCCGATCACCTCTGTTCCATAAAACTGGATTTTCACGTCAGAGTTTTCAAGGATATATAATAGCTCTTGCTCAACATTGGCTACTGGAATCTCATACTGGTCATAGGTTTCAGTATTCATAAAGTAAGCAGTGTCGTCCATCTTGTAAAGGTATTGAGCCGGCACTGTTTCAATAATAGCCTGTTCAAACTTTTCGTCTGGACGATAGGTTGTGTCGAATGTAGAGCCAGTACGAACATCACGTAATTTCATACGCATGATGGTATTTCCCTTACCTGGCTTATGATGGCTTGCTTCAAGTACGCGAATTAGCTTTCCTTCTGCTTCAAACGTCATACCTGCTCTAAGCTTGCTTGCTTCAATCATTTGTTATTACCTCTTACTAAAATAGTTATCGTCTTATTTTACCACAAAAGGGCTGTAGGCTCAAATGTTTTCTGACCATTATCGGCCTTCGGCCTAAGGCTCAACAGCACCACCCAAGATAATCTGAGGCACGTCATGCTGAACATAAGCAACCCCTTTTTTATCCATTAGCTCAATGGCAAAAGGGTGGGGACGATAATGGGATTTATAGGTGATCTTGCAAATACCGGCCTGAAGGAGAGCCTTAGTGCAATTGATACAAGGAAAGTGCGTGACATAAATCTCTGTTCCAGCAGTTGAAATGCCCTCCTTAGCACATTGAATCAAAGCATTCATCTCTGCATGAACAGTTCTGATACAATGCCCTTCTTCCATATAATGACCGGCTTCATTACAGTTATCAGTCGCCGACACGCCACCGTTATAGCCTGTTGCAATAATGCGATTGTCCTTGACCAAGACTGCACCGACAAATGCTCGATCGCAGGTTGATCGCTTAGATATCAGCTCTGCATTTGCCATAAAATAATCTTGCCATGATAGCCTATCTGTCATGCTTTGTCTCCTAATCCCTTCTAACTCACAGCAGCTAACAAGCCTACGTTAAAACAATCAATTCCTTTGGTGCCTGAGTTAAGACCTGACAGCCTGTCTCTGTGATGACAAGATCGTCCTCAATACGCACACCGTATTTGCCGTCTAAATAGATACCTGGCTCATCTGTCACCACCATACCAGCTAGAAGCCTTTGATCTGTCTTAGCAAAAAATGGATCCTCATGAATATCAAGTCCGATCCCATGACCAATGCCATGTGTAAAGTGACTGCCATATCCTGCCTCAGTAATGAGCTGACGAGGAATAGCATCAAACTCACGATAGGTCATGCCTGCACCAGCCTTTGCAATCAAAGCCTGATTAGCTGCAAGAACCAGCTCATAAATCTCACGCTCTTGATCTGTCACCTGTCCGATATGAATAGTCCTTGTCATATCACTGACATAGTGCTGGTAATAACAGCCAAAGTCAAGCGTCAAAGTCTCTCCCTGCTGAATGATTTTATCTGTAGCACGACCATGAGGCATGGCAGAACGATAGCCTGAGGCTGCAATGGTGTCAAAGGAAATGCCTGAGGCACCGTATTGACGCATGCGAAAATCCAAGAAATTAGCCACTTCAAGCTCACTTGTCTGCCCCGGCTTAATAAAGTCCAAGACATCACAGAAGGCCTTGTCTGAAATCGAGCAGGCTTTAGCAATAATGTCAATCTCAGAAGCGTCCTTAATCAGACGAAGCGCTTCAATAAAGCCTGATTGCGGCAGCAAGCTCACCCCAGCAAAAGTAGCCTGGAGATGCTGATAAAAGGAAAAGGACACCTGATCCTCAAAGGCTAGACTGCTAAGCTTGTCCGCCTGTAGGATTGCAGCAATTTCAGCCAGCGGTGTGCGGCTCTCAATGATATCAAAGCCCTCAATACTAGCCTTAGCAATCAAGGTATAACGCGAATCTGTAATAAAAACACGCCGCTTTGGACTGATAAAGACCGTAGCTGAGGTCCCTGAAAAGCCTGTCAGGTAATAAATATTAGTCAGATTAGTAATTAAAATAGCCTCCAAGCCCTTTTTTTCCAGTAATGCTTGGCAATTGCTTAAGCGCTGTGCTAAAAATGATGACATGGTAATCTCCTTTATCGACAAAACTACCTTAAGTTTACCATGATTTCAACGCTTTTAAAAGCAAGACCCATTAGAGACAGCCAACAAAAAAGCATTTCTGACAGTGGACCAAAAGGCTAATCAGCTTAGCCGCCACTACCAAAAATACCTTTTAAATATCACCCCGCACTCCTGCGAAAAGAGCTACTGGCTATCTATTATTTAAATTAAAATCACCCCTCATTTCAATCCATGCCCTATCATCGTTCATTCGAAGATCACTCTGTCAATTGATTTCAGGCCTGCAACTTTACAATTTCAGCTTCAGGTACTGCCCTGTGTAGCTTTCCTCAACAGCGGCAACCTCTTCAGGAGTCCCAGCTGCAACCAATTGACCTCCACCAACACCGCCTTCTGGACCAAGGTCAATAATATGGTCTGCCGACTTGATGACATCTAAATTGTGCTCAATCACTAAAACAGTATTGCCATCATCAACAAAGCGCTCTAAAACCTTCAGTAATCGCGCAATGTCATCTGTATGCAGCCCTGTCGTTGGCTCATCTAAAATATACAAGCTTTTACCAGTCGAACGCTTGTGCAATTCACTAGCCAGCTTCATGCGCTGGGCTTCGCCACCTGATAGGGTTGTCGCTGGCTGCCCTAGAGTAACATAGCCAAGCCCAACGTCCTTAATGGTCTGAATTTTACGAGCAATCTTTGGAATAGCTGAGAAAAATACCAGAGCATCATCTACCGTCATATCCAAGATTTCAGCAATGTTTTTGCCCTTATAATGGACCTCCAACGTCTCTGAATTATAGCGTCTGCCATGACAAACATCACATGGAACGTAGACATCTGGTAAAAAATGCATCTCAATCTTGATAATCCCATCTCCAGAGCAGGCCTCACAGCGCCCACCCTTCACATTAAAGGAGAAGCGCCCTTTTTTGTAGCCACGAATCTTGGCTTCATTAGTCTGGGCAAAGAGCTCTCGAATATCATCAAACACACCGGTATAGGTAGCAGGATTAGAGCGCGGTGTCCGCCCAATTGGGCTTTGATCAATATCAATCAACCGTTCCAAATGTTCAATGCCAGTGATAGACCTATGCTTGCCTGGCTTTTCAGAGTTACGGTTTAGCCTTTGAGCCACTGCTTTTTTGAGAATGCTATTAACCAGCGTTGATTTTCCTGAGCCAGAGACCCCAGTCACTGCAATAAATTTCCCCAGAGGAAACCTCACATCAAGATTCTGCAGATTGTTTTGGGCTGCTCCCTTGATATCAATAAATCGGCCATTGCCAGCACGTCGCTCTAGAGGAACGGGTATTGATTTGCGTCCAGATAGGTATTGACCAGTGATAGACCTTTTATGCCGAGCAACCTGCTGAGGCGTTCCAGAGGCAACAATCTGTCCACCAAAGTCCCCAGCACCAGGTCCCACATCAATCAGCCAATCTGCCTGCATCATGGTATCCTCATCGTGCTCAACCACAATCAAGGTATTTCCCAAGTCACGCATTTTTTTCAAGCTATCAATCAAGCGATCGTTATCTCGCTGGTGCAGACCAATAGAAGGCTCGTCCAAAACGTAAAGGACGCCCGAAAGATTAGAGCCAATTTGCGTTGCCAAACGGATACGCTGACTCTCTCCACCAGACAAGGTGCCTGCCGAGCGAGACAAGGTCAGATAATTCAGACCGACATTATTCAAAAAGGTCAGCCGATCATGTATTTCCTTGATAATTGGCTTTGCAATGGTGCTTTCGTTGTCTGACAGCTCAAGCCGATCTAGCAGCTGCAGATGGTCTGCAATAGATAGCTCTGACACCTGACCGATCGTCAAGCCATGCTCACCACCAACACGCACACACAGGGCTTGATCATTGAGGCGATAGCCATGACAGCTCGCACAGGTCAATTCGTTCATATAGCCTCGCATGACATTGCGGGTGTAATCACTGCTGGTTTCGTGATAACGGCGGTTAATATTTGTCACAACCCCTTCAAAGGGAATATCAATGCTGCGCTCGCCACCAAAATCATTGACATAGTGAAAATGGAACTCCTGATCACCTGAGCCATACAGGATCAGCTCCTTTTCCTGCTCGCTCAATTGCTCAAAGGGCTTGTCCATATCAACGCCAAAGCTCTGCATTGCCTGCTCAAGCATGGTTGGGTAATAATTTGACGAGATAGGATTCCAAGGAGCAAGAGCCCCCTCTCTCAAGGTCTTACTAGGATCAGGAACAACTAGATCTAAATCCACCTCCAGCTTGATCCCTAAGCCATCACAGGTAGGACAAGAGCCAAAGGGCGCGTTAAATGAAAAAAGACGAGGCTCTAGCTCTGGCACTGTAAAACCACATACCGGACAGGAATAATACTCTGAAAACAGCAGCTCATTGCCGTCCATCGTATCAATCATCAGATAACCATCTCCCAGGCGAAGCGCAGCCTCTATCGAATCAAAAAGACGACTGCGGATCCCGTCCTTATTGACCAAGCGATCAATGACGACCTCGATATTGTGCATTTTGCTTTTGGATAATGCTGGTACCTCTGACACATCAAAAATCTCTCCGTCAACACGCACGCGCACATAACCGTCCTTTTGAATTTTTTCAAACACTGTCTTGTGCTGACCCTTTTTACGACGGACAAGAGGCGCCAAAATCTGCATACGCGTCCGCTCAGGCAGCTCTAGCACCTGCTCAACAATCTGCTCCACCGAAGAAGCCGTAATAGCCCCATGCCCATTGATACAATAGGGAATCCCCACACGCGCATAAAGAAGCCTGAGGTAATCATTGATTTCTGTCACCGTACCAACGGTTGATCTGGGATTTTTACTGGTTGTTTTTTGGTCAATAGAAATAGCAGGACTAAGCCCGTCTATAGAGTCCACATCAGGCTTTTCCATGTTGCCTAAAAATTGCCTAGCATAGGCTGACAAGCTCTCCACATAACGCCTTTGGCCCTCAGCATAGATGGTATCAAAAGCAAGGCTAGATTTTCCAGATCCTGATAAGCCGGTCACCACAACGAGCTTATCACGCGGAATCTCCACATCAATATTTTTTAAATTGTGGGCACGCGCCCCACGAATAATCAATTTATCTTGCATGCTCTTGTGCCCTCAGGCACCCTCCTCATCGAGATTTATTCCATTATAACAAAAATTTCTAATAATCAGTTGCCCCAAACACCATGAATTTGTAGTATAATAGACAGGTATTGAGTGTTTTTCAAAAAGGCTCCAGCTGCCTGACCGAAATGATACCGCTCCAATACCGACTAATCACCAAAAGGAGGGCTTGTCATGAAACAAATGTTTCTTTCATCGGCAATTGAATTCAAAGAAATCGAAACATTCGAGCCAGGTGCTTGGATCAAATTGGTCAACCCCTCCCAGGAAGAGTCAATCGCCATTGCCGATCAATTTAACATTGATATTTCTGACCTGCGTGCCCCTTTGGACGTTGAAGAAACCTCACGTATTGCTGTTGAGGACGACTACACCTTGATTATCGTCGACGTTCCAGTCTATGAGGAGCGCAACAACAAAAGCTACTATGTGACCATGCCTTTGGGAATTATCGTCACTGAAAGCGCAGTAATCACTACCTGCCTGCATGACATGACACTTTTTGATCATTTTCATAAGCGTAAGGTTAAAAACTTCTATACCTTTATGAAGACACGCTTTGTGTTTCAAATTCTCTACCGCAATGCCGAGCTTTTCCTAACCGCACTAAGAACAATTGACCGACAAAGCGAACGCTTGGAGGCTCAGCTTGAAGCGGCAACCCGAAACGAAGAATTAATCGACATGATGGAGCTTGAAAAATCCATCGTCTACCTAAAAGCCTCCCTAAAGTTCAATGAGCGCATTGTCAAGAAATTATCCAGCTCAACCAGCTCACTCAAAAAATATATTGAGGACGAGGACCTGCTTGAGGATACCTTGATTGAGACCCAACAGGCTATTGAGATGGCTGGCATTTACGAAAATGTCTTGAATGCTATGACCGAAACAACCGCCTCAATCATTAACAACAATCAGAACACCATCATGAAAACATTGGCACTGATGACGATGGCCCTAGATATTCCGACGGTGATCTTCTCAGCCTATGGCATGAACTTTCAGGATAATTGGCTGCCACTCAATGGGCTTAGCCATGCCTTCTGGTATATTGTCCTGTTGGCAACCCTGCTCAGCAGCTTTGTTGTTATTTATTTTATTAGAAAAAAATGGTTTTAATAACCCCATTTCCAGCTGAAAAAGCTACTACCTGTAGACAGCTGCTCAGCAGCTAAAGCAAGCACTACTGCTGCTAAAGCAAACAATCACCCCAGCAAGTAATGATAGCTACTACTGCTAGGTAGTATAATCAACCGCAACAGATCAGCTACCATACTAACTAGCTGGCAAAGCAATCCAGCAAGGCGCTCTTAAGGCATTGCTCAGGCTAGCCTTGCTTCCAATCATCACATCATATAGGAGAATCCCCTGTCATGGACCTACAACAGCTTACCAAAAAAAATCAAGAATTTATTCATATCGCCACCAATCAGCTCATCAAAGACGGTAAAACTGATGAGGACATCAAGACACTTCTTGAGGAGGTCATTCCGACCATTTTAGAAAACCAGAAAAAAGGCATCACTGCAAGAAGCTTATATGGTGCTCCAACCACCTGGGCAGCTTCCTTTAGCAAAGAGGCAAATCAAAAAGAAGCCACACCAAAAAACACCAATCCATGGCTGATGTGGCTTGATACCTCGCTTCTATTCATCGGTATTGTTGCTCTTTTAAACAGTGTCATGACCTTCTTTAACACCAACGCTACCGTTACCGGACTTGTATCCTTACTTGCTCTTGGCTTTGGAGGGGGTGCTTCCATGTACGCCACCTACTATTTTGTTTATCGCCATATGGGCAAGGACAAGAGCCTTCGTCCAAGCTGGTTTAAGGTTATTGGTGCTCTGACACTTGCAATGCTGGCCTGGATAACCCTCTATTCCGCTACGGCCTTTTTACCAAAGGCGCTCAACCCACAATTACCTCCTGTAGTGCTTCTCATTACCGGTGCCTTAGCTATCGGACTGCGTTACCTCTTGCAGCGCAAATACAATATCCAAAACACTATGGCACCACAGCGCTAGCAGCAGCTCCACTGCCTGAGGAAGCACTTCCCTATTCTCTCTTGAGGGCAGTTAGCCTTTTCATACCATATTGCTGGCAACACCAGACACTGATCTACAATCGACACTCCTCAATCCCTTAGATGAGGAGTTTTTCTTTAGCCCTATGCTTCATCAAACACCACCAGATACCACACTCTCAATCAGATCACAGGCTAAGGCTTGACGACGCTGCTCAGCTGACTTCAGACCACATAAAAAACAGCCCTTAAGGACTGTTTCAGATATTAGTCTTCGTTTACGTAAGGCATAAGTGCCATAACGCGAGCACGTTTGATAGCTGTTGTTACTTTACGTTGGTTTTTAGCTGATGTTCCTGTTACACGACGAGGAAGGATTTTCCCACGTTCTGAAACGAAACGGCTAAGAAGCTCAGTATCTTTGTAATCAACATATTCAATTTTGTTAGCTGCGATAAAGTCAACTTTTTTACGGCGCTTAAAGCCGCCACGACGTTGTTGAGCCATGTGTTATCTCCTTTATATTATTCAAACGATAAATTTGCCGCCTAATAAGCAAACCGACGCCAGAAAGAGGCCTCAATCTTTTGTGCTTGAAAGCAACTCCTCTGTCTCCCAAGCTACCAGCAAATCTATGCAATTCATGTCAGTCCACTTTCCATTGCTTAGAATGGAAGATCGTCATCTGAAATATCCATTGGATTTGAGCCGCCAAATGGACTTTCATCTCTGCCAAAGTTAGGTGTTTGCTGAGCAGGCGCTGAATAGCTATTGGTTGCCGGTGAGCTATTAAAACCACCACCATATGAGCCAGACGAGTTCGCCTCACGTGTAGCACGACTTTCCAGCATTTGGAAATTATCTGCAACAACCTCGGTTACATACACACGCTGCCCCTGTTGGTTTTCGTAGTTACGGGTCTGAATACGTCCTGTAATCCCAATCAAGGCACCCTTTTTGGCCCAGTTAGCTAAATTTTCAGCCTGCTGCCGCCAGATCACACAATTAATGAAATCTGCCTCGCGCTCACCATTTTGGCTCTTAAAGGCGCGATTAACAGCAAGTGTAAACGTAGCAACTGCCACCTGACTTGGAGTGTATCGAAGCTCTGCGTCCTTGGTCATACGACCAACTAGTACTACATTATTAATCATAAACTACCTACTTTACAATTAAGCGTCAAGCTTAACGATCATGTGACGAAGAATGTCACCGTTGATTTTTGACAGACGGTCAAACTCATTAAGAGCTACAGCGTCAGTCGCTTCAAGGTTTACGATATGGTAAAGGCCTTCGCGGAAATCATTGATTTCGTATGCAAGACGACGCTTTTCCCAATCTTTTGATTCAACAATAGTTGCACCATTGTCAGTCAAGATAGAGTCAAAACGTGCTACCAAAGCGTTTTTAGCTTCTTCTTCAATGTTTGGACGAATGATATAAAGAATTTCGTATTTAGCCATTGATAGTTTCCTCCTTTTGGTCTAATGACCTAGACGATCACATCTAGGTAAGTGAGGTATGCTCACAGATTAACAGTATACAATAAACAAAGGTAAAAAGCAAGCAAAATGTTGACCTTTCTGTTGACTAAAAGACCTTTTTAGATCCCTTCGTAGCTCCATAAAAAGCAAAGCCACTTCTATAGAAATGACCTTTAGTCACCTGACTTGCAGGTCTTAGTGGCAAGGTCAAATCCAGACACCAGCAAAAAGGACACCCAACCGGGTGTCCTTATCATGTCTTGAGTGCTATTCTCCCTTCTATCTGCCATTTCATAAGGACTCACCTGTCAATTGTTCCTCTAAAGAGGAACACATACTTATCTGTCTAATCAGTCGTCTCCTTTCTGTTTAACAAAATGAACGGTTATTAAAGGAATATGACTGTTCTTGAGTTTCGTTTGTTAGCACTATGCTATTTCAGCTTACATTGGACTCACTCCTTCAGCTATTTTTTGCTGTCGTGCTCAATGTCTCCGTTTTTATATCTTGCGATGTACATAAGATCCTCCTATTAGAAAAGCTCACTAGCTATCTGATGATAGCTACCTTTCAAATAAGCTCAATCCTTTACCCTGAGTGCCAATAACAATATCAAGGACGACTAGTGACACAGCAACTAGTCTCCATTTTTATAGCGTCCTTTATTGAATCTTAGCATAGCATACGTCCTTTCAATAACGGGAATTTCAAGCTTATACTGTTTAGAGCGCTCCTTTGGCCAAAGCTGGTAATCTTGATAAGCCTTCACATGTGATCACATATTAAATTGTAAAATTGGTTTTGCCTACCGTTTGTTGGAGCTCTTAATCTCCATTTTTGTACCGCGCGACATGTCTTGTTATCATCAGATATCCTCCTATAACTCCAGTGTCATCGGTCGTCCTTATCTACATCTTTATTATAATGTAAGCGGTTACTAAAGTCAAGCTTTTTGCTCCTTTTTTGATAAAATATCAGCAACTAAAACTCCACGATAAGACACAAACCCTCAGCAAAAACTGAGAACCTTGTTATACTTGTCGTTTACATTTAAGTGCCTTTGTTAGTACCTCAGACTAATTAACCTTTTTCGCGGACGGCTAATCTAGCCAATCACTCTAAAAACGGTGTCATTTTACGAATAGCTTTATTATTTTTGATAAATGGTGTTGAATCAGCTTGTAGAAACTGGTAAATCCAGACTATAACCAATATAAGCAGCAAGAACATTTTCTAACATGTCATGAGCAGTTGTCACAGCCTCTTCATAAGGTATAAATCACAAAGCATGCTTTAACAAATCCTATCAGACATAGGGCTCAACCAATTCAGACAATCTGTGTTACAATAGGATTATGATAGATTTAAATGATTATGGCATTACCATGTGGGATCAAGATACCATTGCCTCCTTTCGTCGTACGCTGCTGGCTTGGTACGATCAGGAAAAGCGAGACCTGCCTTGGCGTCGCACAAAGGACCCTTATCATATCTGGGTCTCAGAGATCATGCTCCAGCAAACGCAGGTCGTTACCGTTATTCCTTATTACGAGCGATTTTTGGATTGGTTTCCAACGGTAGAGGCCCTCGCCTGCGCTGACGAAGAGCGCTTGCTCAAGGCTTGGGAGGGACTGGGCTACTACTCTCGTGTACGCAATATGCAAAAGGCTGCGCAGCAAATCATGACTGACTTTGGCGGGATTTTCCCAAGCTCACACGCTGATATTACTAAGCTAAAGGGCATTGGCCCTTATACAGCTGGCGCTATCTCAAGCATTGCCTTTGATCTGCCTGAGCCTGCGGTTGATGGCAATGTCATGCGAGTCATGGCCAGACTGTTTGAGATTAACTACGATATTGGAGACCCAAAGAACCGCAAGATTTTTCAAGCTGTTATGGAGGTGCTTATCGATCCGGAGCGACCCGGAGATTTCAATCAAGCCTTGATGGATCTGGGGACTGATATTGAAGCGGCTAAAAATCCCAGACCTGATGAGTCTCCTGTTCGTTTTTTCTGTGCAGCCTACCGACATGGCACCTACGACAAATACCCCATCAAGGAGCCAAAGAAAAAGCCCCGGCCTATTCAGGTGCAGGCCTTTGTGATTCGTGACAGCCAAGGGCGGCTTTTGCTCGAAAAAAATACGCAAGGGCGCTTGCTAGGTGGCTTTTGGTCCTTTCCATTGATAGAGACTGACTTTGTCAGCCAACAGCTGACCCTCTTTGAGGACAATCCTGTCGTGCTTGAGACCATGTCTCAGACAGCCCTTTTTGAGGAGCGTTACGGGCTTGTGCCTGACTGGTCTCAGGTGGCCTTTCCTCAGGTCAAGCATACCTTTAGTCACCAAAAATGGACCATTGAGCTTTGCGAGGGCTTTGCAGACAGCATGCCCCTAGCCCCTGACAGAGAGCTTGTCTGGGTCGCAACAGAGGATATGGCTGCCTATCCAATGGCAACACCGCAAAAGAAAATGCTAGAGACCTACCTAAGCAAACAAAGCTAAGCGGCTCATAGCAATCAGATAAGGTCCTTAAGGCTGAGCTTTAGGGGCTTTTTTGCTTAACCAAGGAACTTACTTGTGGCCTACTTGGCCTGAATCACACAAGAAACCTCTGCTATTATCGTAACAAAGTCAGATGATTACCCTTTTCATTAAAAAAAAAAAAAACGAAACTACGGAGACAAATTGGGGCACTGCTATGTCTTGTCGTCAGCTATCGTGCTACACTGGCCTTAGAAACCAGTCACAACAAAAAGCTGTGGCAATGATAACTAATAAAGGAGAAAACCAATGAAGCTGACAAAAACCCTATGCCTAGTAGCCGCTACTGCAGCCCTAGCCCTAGCACCAATCAATACAAGCAATGGACAAACAAACACTGTTTTAGCAAGGCAACGGACAAAGCAACCTATTGATGAAAGCAAATGTACCATTCTTGGTCATGGACACATTCAATGTGGTGACAAGATATATTATCATCCAAAGTATGATAAAAATTCACTCTACTCATGGGTTAGTCGATCCTTTTATACCTTTTATTCTGTATGGAGTACCTTGAATAGAGTGTTCAAATAATTAGCAAAGCAGGTCGTGTTAATATCGGCCTGCTTTTCTTACCAGCTCTGCTAATGGCTGCTGAATCACTAGAAATCAGACAATTAGGCTTTTCATTAAAATCAAAAACCAAACGAATCTAGGAGAGAAAGTAGCGGACAACTATTTCTCTATCTTGATGACTGTGTTAAAATATCTTCAGTCAAAATTAATATGTCTATCATTAAAGGAGAGAGAAATGAACAAAAAATCAGCAAAACGCAGGCGTAAGAATCTTATCACGAAGCTTGCGATGACAAGTGCCTTAACCCTGGGTGTGGGCGCAGCAGCTACCCTAGCAGGACAAACAGAAGTACGGGCTGAGGTTCTAACCTTAAATATGAAAGATAAAGCTAAAGTTGAAGAATTCGCTAATAAGCTTAAAGATTACGCAAAGCAAAAGAAATCTGGTCAAATTACTTTGCAAGAACTTTCCCTTATACTTGATGGGTACAGAAATATTAGGGAGCAAATAGAACAAGACTTAGCTACTACAGAAAAAACTAAAAATTTCTATGGAGAACAGTTAATTCTTACTGATAAACTTTATCAGTCTGAAAAAGAAAAGAAAAGAAAGAAAAACTAGAAGCTGAGCTACAACTAAGCCAACAAAAAATTCATGACCTTGATGAAAAACATCAAAAAGAGAAATTAGAGCTACAAGCACAACTTGAGGCTTCAAATCAAAAGATTAAAGAGCTTGAAATGGCAAAGAGCACAGCTGAAGCTGAAATAAATAGACTAACAGCTGAAAAAAATGGATTACAAGAAAAATTAAATAATCAAGAAAAGCTTAATGCTGAGTTACAAGCAAAATTAGCTAAGCAGGAAGAGCTTAACGCTAAGCTTCAAAAAGAAATTGATGAATTGATGGCTCAGATTGAGAAGCTCAAGCACTGTCAAGATACGCCTAAGCCTGAGCCAAAACCAATGCCAGAGCCTAAGCCAGAAGCTAAAAAGCCTGAACAACCTAAACCAATGACTAAACCAGGAGCTAAGAAGCCTGAGCAATCACTTCCATCAACTGGTGACATCAGAAATCCATTCTTCACACCTGCAGCCATTGCTATTATGATCGCAGCAGGTACCATTGCCATTCCAAAACGCAAGAAAGAAGACTAAACAAATTAACAATCCCCATATTTCAACAATGATACACAAGCCCCTACTTGTGTCTACCTCAAAAGCAGTAGCCAGTCGCGCGGCTACTGCTTTTACTATACTTTTTACACCAGCTCTGATAGCAGCTGACAACAAAAAAGATTGAAGACACAGCCTATTAGGTCTTCAATCTTTTTTTGGTCATACAACCAACAGCAGCTCTTGAGGCTTGCTGCCCCTCTAAGAGACTGTTGGCTTACTGCTTTAGCTTAATTCTGCGACGATCGCCTTGATTTGATCCTTAGTATGGACGCCTGCTACCTGCTTGACAACCTTACCGTTCTTTTTGAACAGCAGGGTTGGGATAGACATAATGCCAAATTGTTGAGCAGTGTTAGGATTGTCATCAACGTCTAGCTTGACAATCTTAAGCTCATCTTCGTCCATCTCTGCTGCTAATTGATCAAGGATTGGCGCTTGCATTAAGCAAGGGCCGCACCAGGTTGCCCAAAAGTCCACAAGGACTAGGCCTTCATTAGTTTCTGCTTCAAATGTTGCATCTGTTACGATATGTGCCATTGTAATCTCCGTTCTTATAGTTTATAAGCCTATTTTAGGGGAAAACGACTGATAATGCAAGAATCTGATATGCAAGCACTTGGTCTTATGATTTAGGAAAAATCTGGCGTAGCCATTTTAAGACAAATGCGCTAGCCTTTGCTACAATGACCTTATCTTAACCATTAAAAGGAGGCTATTATGAAAGCATACGAGCTTATTGTGATTGGATTTGGTAAGGCTGGGAAAACCTTGGCTGCCAAAATGGCGCAGCTAGGAAAAAGAGTTGCTCTTATTGAGCAGAGTCCTACTATGTATGGCGGGACTTGTATTAATATCGGCTGTATTCCAACAAAGGCCCTAATCACTGCTGCTGAGCACAAGGCTAGCTTTGCAGAGGCTATGGCGCACAAGGACACTGTCGTTCATCGTCTTCGCCAAAAAAATGAGTCGCTGCTGACTCAGTCTGGCGTGACACTTTACAACGGTAAGGCAAGCTTTGTTTCTAATAAGATCATCCAAGTAGAGGCTGGGCAGGAGCGGATCCTCTTAGAGGGCAAGCATATCGTGATCAATACCGGAGCTGTTTCAAATCGCTTTCCGATACCTGGTCTAGCAGATAGTCAGCATGTGGTTGATAGCACAGGGATTCTGGCTCTCACTGAGCAGCCTCAGCGCTTGGCTATTATCGGTGCGGGTAATATCGGGCTAGAGTTTGCCAGTCTTTATGCCAGCTTAGGCAGCAAGGTTACTATGTATGAGGCTGCCCCTGCTATTTTAGGGCGCTATGAGCCGGTTGTCGCTGAGCTGGCACAGGATTATCTGGAAAAAGCTGGGGTTACCTTTAAGCTTTCTGCAGCTGTTGATTTGATTGCTAATGATGACAATGGCAAGGTTCTAGTAACAGCGAATGGCGAGACAGAAGCCTTTGATTGTCTCCTCTATGCTATGGGACGCAGGCCTGCTACTCAAGGGCTTGGCTTAGAAAACACTGACATTAAGCTTGATGATCGCTATGCTGTCGTGGTAGATGATTATTGTCAAACCACTGTCGAGGGGGTATATGCGGTTGGTGATGTTAATGGCGGGCCTCAATTTACCTATACGTCCTTAGATGATTTTAGGATTGTGTTTGGGCAGCTAACAGGGACAAGCCAGTACAGCCACAAGGATCGGGGCTATCTGCCAACAACAGTCTTTATCGAGCCACAGCTCTCACAAATCGGGTTAACAGAAAAAGAAGCAAAAGAGCAGGGACTGCCCTACAAGGCTAATGAGCTCTTGGTTGCCAATATGCCACGCGCCCATGTCAATAACGACCTCAGGGGGATTTTTAAGGTCATTGTCAATACAGAGACTAATGAAATTCTAGGGGCAACCTTATTTGCTAACAATTCTCACGAATACATTAACCTGATTAAGATGGCTATGGATAACCAGATTCCATATACCTATCTCAAAAACCAGCTCTTTACCCACCCGTCAATGGCTGAAAATCTTAATGATATCTTTAACCTTTAAAGGAACCTCAACCTTACTTGCATAGCAGGGACAACAGCTAAGCTATAAAAAACAAGCTCCTCTTTGGTTGCCGACCACTTGGCTACGGCTAGCAAAAAGGGCTTGTTTTTTCTGCTATCCAATCAGCAGGCTAGCAACTGCTCATGGTCTAAAGGAACTAGCCAGGCTGGGACACGTTGGCAGCAAAAGCTAAGCAAGACTCGCTAGCTGCTGCCATAATGAAGAAGCCTCCTTTGAGACACCAGCAGCAAGCACAGAGCAGCTTTCTTTGGGGCCTAGGGCTCAATCAGTTTGAGTAAAAAGGGGCTTTATTTGAATCAAGAGGATCAATCAGCCTAGATTAGCTATGGTACAGCCTGATCCACCGGCATTTTGCGGGGCATAGCCAAAGCTTTTGACATGCTTGTTGCGTCGCAAGTATTTGCCCACTGCCTCACGTATAACACCTGTACCAATACCATGTATGATGTCAACCTGACTCATGTTGTTAAGCAAGGCTTGGTCAATAAAGGCATCTAGCTCCTGCATGGCCTCCTCATAGCGCTTGCCTCGAAGGTCCAAGCGAGCGCGTGGTCCCTTTCCTGTAGCTGCTTTTTTGATGACCTTAACAGCCTTTTGCTTAGGCTGCTGCGCTTCTTCTTTTAGCTTAACCAAGCTGAATTCGTCTTCCTTGAGGGTCAACTTGATCAGGCCAACCTGAGCCTCCCACCTCTTGTCCTTAAACTGGGCAAGCAAGGTGCCTCTTTGCCCATAGGCGGTAACAATGATGTCATCACCCACACGAGGAGCCCGCCATTTTTTCGCTTTTTTCAGCACCTTATTTTGCGACAGGCTTTGCTCTGGCGCAAGCTGCTTTAGGCGATGCTTGGCTTCGATAATTTCGTGCGGCTTTAGCTCTGCTTTTTCATGCAGCTGACTTAAAATGCTGTCACTTTCGGCCAAGGCCATATCCACAATCTCACGCGCTTCAAGGGCTGCCTTTTCCAATTCCTTGTCCTTAGCGTGGGAGAACTCATTATAGAGCTTTTTGACAGCACGATTGAATTTGAGGTTATCCTGCTCGACTTCCTTGATATGCTCAAGGCGCTTGCGGCTCTCCAGCGTTTGCTGCTCCAGCTGTTCAATGATACGATTGACATCATGATCAGTTGCGGTCATTGCCTGAGCTTCCTTGACGATATGCTCTGCCAAGCCTAATCGTCTTGCAATATCAAAGGCATTTGAGCGACCAGGCACTCCTTGCATAAAGCGGTAAGTAGGCTTTAGGCTGACATTGTCAAAGGCCATGCTGGCATTTTCAACATAGGCTGTCTCAATCCCATAGGCCTTTAGCTCTGGGTAATGGGTGGTGGCCATCGTCTTGATATTGGTCAGACGCAGCTGCTCCAAAATAGCCATAGCAAGGCTGGCTCCTTCCTGCGGGTCAGTCCCTGCTCCTAGCTCGTCAAAGAGGATCAAGCTGTCACTGTCTGCCTGTTTGAGAATCTCAACAATGTGAGTCATATGACTGGAAAAGGTAGACAGGCTTTGCTCAATGGATTGCTCATCTCCAATATCAGCATAAATACCATTAAAAACTGCCACCCTGGAGCCCTTGTCAGCCAAAATAGGCAGCCCTGACTGGGCCATCACCTGAGCCAGCCCTAAGGTTTTTAGCATGATGGTCTTACCACCTGTATTAGGACCGGTAATCACAATTACCGCTAGGTCATTTGCAAAATGCAGGTCATTTGCCACAGGATTTTGAATCAAGGGGTGGCGCGCATTGAGCAGCTGTAAGCTTTTATCGTTAGAAATCACTGGCACAGTTGCCTGCTTGGCCTGCATATAAAGGTATTTTGCTCTTACAAGATCTAGATGTCCTAGTAGCCAAGCATTATTCCTAAGAGATCGGCTATGCGGACGCAGCTGCTCTGACAGCTCATGCAAGATTCTTCCGATCTCATGGCGTTCATCTGCCTGTAGCTGAGTCAGCTCCTCATTGAGACTTACAAGCGCTCTAGGCTCAATGTAGACTGTACTGCCAGATGCTGACATGTCATGCACAACTCCTGCTACCTTATAACGATAGGTGTTTTTGACAGGCAGGACACTTCGGCCGTTACGACTAGCAATCAAGCTCTCTGACAGATAAGCCGCCTGCTTTTTTAGGATATCCTGCAGGAGCTGACGACTGGCATGTTCCTTGTTTGATATCTGGCGACGAATGCTCTCCAACTCAGGACTAGCAAAGCCTTCAACAAAGCCTGCGTCATTAATTGCCTGAAGACTCCCCTGTAGGCTAGGAAAGCTCTCTATTTTTTCAAAGAGTGCTTTTAGAGCAACTAAATCAACATTTTCCAAATCGGCATAAAAACGACAGGCCTCTGCCGACACCTGCAGGAGCTTTTTGACTGCTAAAAGCTCTTGAATGCTCAGATCTGCCGCCAAATCCAAGCGCTGCATGCTTTGTGACACATCTGACAGCCCTCCCAAGGCAAAATGGTGGTGCTCTACAAAAATAGCCGCCATTTCCTCAAGCTCTGTAAAGTAAGCCTGTATTTTGTCTTTATTAGCAATAGGCTCCAGCAAATCAAGCTCAAGCTGTCCCTGCTCTGTCTGTAAGTAAGGCCAAAATTGCTCTTTAACCTTTTCAAATTCTAACTGTTCTAAAATCTTTTTTTCCATAGTTCTTATTAT
Source organism: Streptococcus equi subsp. zooepidemicus (assembly GCF_015689395.1). Classification (NCBI taxonomy): domain Bacteria; kingdom Bacillati; phylum Bacillota; class Bacilli; order Lactobacillales; family Streptococcaceae; genus Streptococcus; species Streptococcus equi. The sequence goes on along the minus strand of NZ_CP065054.1, from coordinate 392,525 downwards.
ACCTAAAAATCACTTAAAATGTGGGACACTAAACAAAAAAGAGACCAGAGAGACTCTGACCTCAAAGAATAGCTGTTACCCATAATTGCCTGATAATGCTTGAGATAAAGGGACAATGCTCAACCAAGAGGCGAGACAAAAGACTGCCATGTAAGCGCCCTTGAATCAAAGGCATAGGAATGGTAGCAAGAATGGTCAACGCCATACTTAAAAACAAAACCGAAACCAGCACCGCCAGCAAGCCACTGGCTAGCTTAGCCTCAAAGCCATCAAAATAATCCACCGGCGCAAGGTGCACCAAGACACCCACCAGCCGAACCACAGCATAGCCTACTATAAACAGAGCAAAAAATGCTATCCCTGCATAATAAACCTTATCTAACTCAAAAATAGGAATGTCCTTAAAAAAGAAGGTAGCTACTCCCTCAGCAGGATTGGAATAAGGCACCCATAGAGCTAGCTTGCCAGCTAGTGCCTTATAGCCATGATGAGCAAACAAGAGCGACACCAAGGCCCCAAGACAATAAAAGGTCTGAAGGATAATCCCTCTATTGTAGCCGATATAAAAGCTCCATGAAAGCAGCAACAATATAAGCACTGAGAGCATTATGACACCTCATCTGTATCTGCTTGATTAGCCTTTTCCTGAATACCTGCCAGCGCCTTCTCACGCAGCTCGACAATCTCAGCCTCGATTTTCTCAATCTCAATTTCTCTACTCAGCTGGGCTGACAGGGTATTGATGGTCATCAAAATAGCAACGGTTTCGTCGTCTGCTTCTGGTAGACGCTCCTTGATGGCTTGATATTTTTCCTTTGCCACACGATCAACCTCTTCCATAAAGAGGTTGTCTTTGTCCGTTGTCAATGTTAATGTCTTCTCACCAAATGTTAATTTGTAACGATTAATATTCTTCATAGGCTCACCTCTTTAGCATTATACCCTAAAAATGACTTTTCGTAAAATTGTGAAATTAATCTGAGATTGCAGGGAATGATTTCCCATAACAGGACATTTTATGTTAAAATAATGTTCATGGACACCTTAGTTTTCAAAATCAATTCCCAAGTGAGCAGCAGCCTGATCAAGCAGCTAGCTCCATACCGCATAAGCAATGCCAGCCCCTACGTTAGGCTAGCTGCCAAAAAAGATGGTGTCACACTGATGCTGTATAGCTCAGGCAAGCTGGTGCTGCAGGGCAGACAAGCGGCAGGACTGGCTCAGGAGCTTGGATTACAAGAGACTGCTGCTGATCAAAGACCCGCACCCTCTAGCGCACAGGATATGCCCTTAATTGGCAGTGATGAGGTGGGAAATGGCTCTTATTTTGGAGGCATTGCTGTTGTTGCCAGCTTTGTGCGGCCAGAGGATCACGCCTTGCTCAGACAGCTCGGTGTTGATGATTCTAAAAACCTCAGTGATATGAGCATCGTCCAGATAGCTCCTGTCCTAAAAAAGCATATTCAACACAGGGCACTTTTGCTGTCGCCTAAAAAATACAATGAAATGGTAGGCAAGGGGAAGCCCTACAACGCTGTTTCTGTCAAGGTTGCTCTTCATAATCAAGCGATTTTTCTGCTCTTAAACGACGGAGCAAGACCAGAAAAAATTGTCATTGATGCCTTCACAAGTCAGGCCAATTATGACAAATACCTACAGCAAGAAAAAAATCACTTTCGTAATCCCTTGACCTTTGAGGAGAAGGCCGAAGGCAAATATCTGGCAGTTGCTGTCAGCTCTATCATTGCTAGGCAGCTATTTTTAGACAATCTTGACAAGCTCAGTCAAGATCTGGGCTACCGATTGCCTAGTGGTGCTGGGCGTCCATCTGATCAGATTGCCAGTCAAGTCTTAGCCGCCTATGGTATGGCAGGTTTAGAGCATTGCGCTAAGCTGCACTTTGCAAACACCAAAAAAGCCCAAGTGCTGCTAAAAAACCAATAATCTTAGAAAAATAAAGGAAAAGTCATGAAACAATTTATTAAAGAATGGGGAGCTTTTACCCTTTTTATCCTACTTTTTGGACTCTCACGTTTATTCCTATGGCAGCCTGTCAAGGTTGATGGCCACTCAATGGACCCAACCCTAGCACATGGCGAGAGGCTCATTATCTTCAACAAGGCTAAGATTGATCGCTTTGATATTGTTGTTGCCAGTGAGGAGGACGAGAACGGACAGAGAAAAGAGATTGTTAAGCGTGTTGTTGGCATGCCAGGTGATAAGCTGTCTTATAGAAATGACACTCTTTATATCAACAACAAGAAAACAAAAGAGCCTTATCTTGATACCTACCTGACAAGTTTTAAAAAGGACAAATTACAATCAACCTATGCTTACAGTGATCTCTTCCAAGAGCTGGCTGAAAATGCTGCTGCCTTTACCGTCAACTCCGAAGGAAAAACAGAATTTGACATCACTGTTCCAAAGGGCGAATATTTCCTACTGGGTGATGACCGCATTGTATCTCGTGACAGCCGCGAGGTCGGCTCCTTTAAAAAGCAGGACATCGTTGGTGAGGTTAAGTTCCGCTTTTGGCCACTCAATAAAATCAATCTCTTCCCTAGATAGCAGGCAAGCTAAAGCTATTTTCTAGCAGGGCTGATATAGGCTCTATGCCCACAGCAGTAAAGACTCAGGGCAGCAATAGCCTCTATCTATATCTGCTTATCTATCCATACCAAGAGGCTTGATGTGCTATCCAAGCACTCAGCTAGCTTTAGAGAAGCAGCTATTGTTAACGTTCTAGAACCTGCCGCTGTGCAGGTTTTCGACTATCTTGCACAGAAAGGTACTGTCATGGAACATTTTTTTACGGGCACTGTTGACCGGATTATCTTTGACAATGCGTCAAATTTTTTCAAAATTCTATTACTGGCTATAGAGGATACTGATAGTGATTTTGATGAGGCTGACATTGTCATTACAGGCACTATGGCTGAGATCATAGAGGGCGAGGCCTATACCTTTTGGGGTGAGCTGACCCAGCACCCAAGATATGGTCAGCAGCTGCGCCTAAGCCGCTATCAAAAGGCTAAGCCCTCCTCAGCAGGTCTTGTTAGTTATTTTTCGAGCGAGCATTTCAAGGGCATTGGTCAAAAAACAGCTGAAAAAATCATTGCCCTTTACGGTAATAACCCTATTGATGACATTTTAAAAAATCCCAGTCGGCTTAATGAGATCTCTGGCCTTTCTAAGGCTAATCGTGAAGCCTTTGTGGCAAAGCTCAAAGCCAATTATGGCACTGAGCAGGTGATTGCTGCCTTAGCTGAGCTAGGACTAGCCAATCGCTTTGCCTTTCAGCTATTTGACAAATACAAGGAAGAGGCTGTTCATATTGTCAAGGACAATCCTTATCAGCTCATTGAGGACATTCAGGGCTTTGGCTTTAAGATGGCTGATAGCCTAGCTGAGCAGCTGGGGATCGAGAGTGACTCCCCCAAGCGCTTTCGTGCAGCCCTGCTTCATTGCCTGTTGGAGCAATCCATCAAGCGAGGCGACACCTATATCCAAGCACGTGAGCTTTTAGCGCTGACCATTAGCCTATTGGAGAATACAAGGCCAGTCGAATGCGACCCGGCTATTGTCGCCAATCAGCTAACCCAGCTCATCGACGAGGGCAAGGTTATGACCATTGGCACGCGTGTCTTTGACAGCAGCCTTTATTATGCTGAAGAGGGCATTCAAAAGCACCTGACACGCTTATTGCAGCAGCCCCTGACCAAGGAGCTTAGTCAAGATACCATCGACCAAGAAATCCAAGCCATACAAGAGGAGCTTGCTATAGCCTATGACGAGATCCAAAAGCAGGCCATCAGCCAGGCACTGACCAGTAAGGTTTTCATTTTAACAGGAGGCCCAGGTACAGGAAAAACAACCGTTATCAGGGGCATTTTACAGGCCTATGCCAGCCTACATCAGATTGACCTGAAAAAAAAGGATATTCCCATTATCCTAGCAGCTCCAACTGGTCGAGCTGCTCGTCGCATGAATGAAGTGACCGGTCTAGCAAGCGCGACGATCCACCGCCATCTTGGGTTAAACGGAGACAATGATTACCAGGCAATGGAGGATTATTTAGATTGTGATTTGCTGATTGTTGATGAGTTTTCCATGGTTGATACCTGGCTGGCCAATCAGCTGCTAACAGCGATCAGCTCTAACACCCAGCTGATCATCGTAGGAGATAGCGACCAGCTGCCTTCTGTCGGTCCTGGACAGGTACTAGCTGACTTGCTAAGGGTTGATCGGATCCCTCACATTACCCTTGATAAGATTTTTCGTCAATCAGAGGAGTCAACCATTGTTGATTTAGCCAATCACATACGTCAAGGCATTCTTGCCCCTGACTTTTGTCAGAAAAAGGCTGATCGCTCCTACTTTGAAGCGCAAGCGCCATTCATTCCCGGCATGATGACAAAGATCGTACAGGCTGCCCTAAAAAGTGGCATCCCAGCTGAGGAAATTCAAATCCTAGCCCCTATGTACAAAGGACTAGCAGGCATCAACAGCCTCAACCAGCTCATGCAAAATCTCCTGAATCCTCTAGCTGATCAGACAGAATTTCTCTTTAACGAGACGGCCTTTCGTAAGGGAGACAAGGTACTTCACCTTGTCAATGACGCTCAGCTTAATGTCTTCAATGGTGATATTGGCTATATCACAGACCTCATTCCAGCCAAATATACCGAATCCAAACAGGACGAAATTGTCATGGACTTTGATGGTACAGAGATTGTCTACCCAAGAAATGAATGGTTAAAAATCACCCTTGCCTATGCCATGAGTATTCACAAATCTCAAGGCAGTGAATTTCAGGTGGTGATCCTGCCTGTCACCCGCCAGAGTGGTCGGCTCTTGCAGAGAAATCTCATCTACACTGCCATCACCAGATCAAAAAGTAAGCTCATCATGCTTGGAGAAATAGCCGCCTTTGAGGAGGCTATCAAAAAAGAAGGCGACAAGCGACACACCTATCTCGTACAAAGGCTTCAAGCTGAGGAAGCTGATAACCATATAGCAGCTGCTTCAGCAAATGAATCAAATGAGTCTAGCCTATCTGTAATGCCAGCTACCAGCCCACAAAAGGAACAAGAGCAGCCTCCTTATCTGCTCACCCCTCATAATTTCCTAGCTATAGACCCCATGATTGGTCTAACCGAAGATGATATGTTAACCTTTTTTAAGAAAAAATCATAATATATTAAAAAAGTAAGGCACAATCCTTATTCCTATGCTATAATATCCATGTATCATCTTAAAAGTACAATAACATAACATTCAAGGAGACTTATATGATTTCATACGAACAAGTACGACAAGCACTCAGAACATCAACTATTACGATCATTATCATCAATGCTATCAGCATGGTTATCACCTTGTTTGGACTTGCTGGCATTTTCTTTTTGAAGTCTCAATTGGATAAACCTGAATTTCGTGCACAATTTTCAGCTGAGCAGCTAAGCCTATTTGAGGTTGGCATATCACCCTTTACTATTTTTATGTCAGTGATTAGCCTTGGATTGGTTGTTTTGACCACTGTGCTTTGTGGCTTTAACCTCTCAAAAATCAAACAAGGCACCACTGTCAGCTATGTTCCTTACATTATAGGGATTGTGCTCTATCTTATTAGTATCGTAAGCCAACTATTTAGCCAAATTGAGCCTGTCTCAATAATCATTGTCCTAGCTGAGCTTGCGCTTTACGGCTTTGCCTTTTACAAGGCTAAAACCCTTAATGAAAAAGACAAGGACAAGCCCCAAAGCATTGAAGAATAAGCAGGCCATAAAGGTATGATAACAAGACTTCCTGTCTGCCTTCAAATATGGCTCTTTGTCAGCCCACTACGGTTGACAAAGGGTCTTTTTTAACCACTAAAAAAGCAAGAGGAAAATTGATAATGAAATGACCCCCAAAAGTTAGACAAAATAGTTAAGCTAAGGATTGAGTTCTGTATTGTACAGGGCTCAGTCCTTTTAATGTTAGTTTGATTCGTTTGTTGTTGTAATAATCAATATACTCTGAAATAGCTATTGCCAAATCCTCAAGAGAAGTAAACTCTTTCTCAAATCCATAAAACATTTCTGTCTTCAGCGTTCCAAAGAATGATTCCATCATACCGTTATCTAAACTGTTTCCCTTACGAGACATTGAAGGTTTCATTCCACGGTTCTCAAGAAAATTATGATAGTAAACATGTTGATACTGCCAACCTTGATCACTATGCAAAATAGTATCTTGATAAGTTTTTTCAGGAAAGGCTTCGTTAAGCATTGTTTGTAGTTGTTGTAAGTTCGGTGATACAGAGAGATTATAAGCAATAATTTCACTGTTATAGCCATCAAGAACTGGTGAGAGATAGAGCTTCTGGTCACTAGCAGGAATGGAAAATTCAGTCACATCTGTGTAGCACTTCTGAAGTGGTTGTGTAGCTTTGAATTGACGCTTAATCAGATTATCAGCTTTCTTACCAACTTCTCCTTTATAGGAATTATAGCGACGTTTCGCACGAATCCGAGCTTTCAAACCAAGTTCAGTCATTAAACGCTGAACTTTCTTATGATTAACATAAAGCCCTCGATTTTTAAGCTCAAGATGTACTCTACGGTAGCCATATCTCCCTTTGTGCTCGGCATAGATATCTTGAATTGTTTCTTTTAAGTCGCTATCTTTATCTTTTTGAGCTAACCGTTTAAGGTGGTAATAATACGTTGAACGAGATAGATTCAGAATATCAAGCAATATTCTTAGGTTAAATTCTTTGATCAATCCCTGAATGATTTCCGTTGCTCTTCGAGCTTTGCCTCGTCCCTCAAGCGGTATTCTCTCAGCTTTTTTAGCACAGCAATCTCCGCTCTAAGGTATTCATTTTCATATTGGAGACGCTCCAATTCTGTCATCTTTTCTAAAGTTTTCTTTGGTTGACGTCCCATTTTAGCAGCTCTCCCTCTTGTTTTCTCAACAATAGTATCCCCATTTTTCTTGTATTGCGCTATCCAATTGACAAGTGTCCCCCAATTAGGTAAACCATAATCTAGAGCAACTTCTAATTTTGACCTCCCATTCATTAAGACCTCATTAATCATTTGCTTCTTTAGTTCGGGAGGATAGTACCTATTTTTCCCTTTGTGAACAATTTCTAGTCCGTGCTTATCAATAAGACGGATCATGTATTTAAGAAGAGAGTCATGGACACCAAATTTTTGACTGAGACGTGACCAAGTCCACCCTAATTGTCTCATTTGATAGATTTCAATTTTATCGTTATAACTTAATTTCATAGAAAAACACCTCAAAAGTTAGATTTATTGTCTAACTTTTGGGGTGCAGTTCATAATGTCCTCTTGCTTTTTTTGTTAGTTGAATGACAGGTCCAACAAAATATCTGTCACCTTGTCCTCTAGTCCGGTCATTGTGACTCCTAATAAGCGGACTCCTTCCTTATGCTCCTCCAAGCTATCAAAAAGCTCTCTAGCCACCTGATCAATGATCCTAGCATCTCTTGTTAACTCAGGTAGGCTGACTCGCTTGGTCAAGGTGGTAAAGTCCGCATACCGAACCTTCAAAACAATGATCCTTCCTAGCTTTTTATTCGCCTCAAGCAAATCAGCCACCCGTCTTGCATGTTTAGAAAGCTCTGCCTTAATATCAGCCTCCTGGTAGAGGAGCTTAGCATAGGTACGCTCACTGCTGATGGATTTGCGCATACGATTAGGCTTGACTGGCGAATGACTAATCCCCCTAGCCTTTCGATAAAGCTCATAGCCAAAGCGCCCAAACTGATCAATCAGGGTCATCTCAGGAACACGCAAGAGGTCCTGCCCAGTGTAAATCCCCATCTCATGCAGCCTTTCAACTGTTCGCTTACCAACGCCATGAAACTTTTCAATCGGAAGCTTTTCTAAGAATGGCAGAGCATCATCAGGAAGCACTAGGGTCAGACCATGTGGCTTTTCAAAATCACTAGCCAGCTTGGCTAAAAATTTGTTATAGGAAACACCTGCAGAGCAGGTCAAATGCAGACTGTTCCAAATATCATACTGAATCAGCCTTGCAATCTTTAAGGCAGACTTGATGCCCAGCTTATTGGTTGTCACGTCTAAATAAGCCTCATCAATAGACACAGGCTCCACCTGATCCGTATAACGCCTGAAAATCTCTCTGATATCATAGCCAATCCTACGGTACTTAGCATGATCTCCAGAGATAAAAATAGCCTGAGGACAACGCTCATAGGCCTCCTTTGAGCTCATTGCAGAGTGAATGCCAAACCTTCTTGCCTCGTAGTTACAGGTTGATACAACGCCCCGTCCACCACTTTCTCTAGGGTCCTTACCGATCACCACCGGCTTGCCCTTTAATTCGGGATTATCTCTTTCTTCCACCGCAGCAAAAAAAGCATCCATGTCAATGTGTATAATCTTGCGTGAGGTGTCATTAATCAGCGGAAAAATAAGCATAGGTCCCTCCCTCCTACATTATACTCCTTTAGGCCTTTAAAGCCAAGATAGCGCATTGTATTACAGTTTTCAACTGTTTCAGCAAACTGTAATATAAAAGAATCTTGTATTTGTCAAGATTTTTGCTTGGGAAAACGTTTCCCCTATGGTAAACTTAGATTGTAAATGTAACAGATTGGACTTGTTACTAGATTTTAAGGAGAAACTTATGGCAACTGTTAAAACTAATGCAGATGTTTTTGAAAAAGCTTGGGAAGGCTTTAAGGGAACTGACTGGAAGGAAAAAGCAAGTATATCTCGTTTTGTACAGGCTAACTACACACCTTATGATGGTGATGAGTCATTCCTAGCAGGTGTTACTGAGCGTTCATTGCACATCAAAAAGGTCATTGAGGAGACTAAAGCTCACTACGAAGCAACACGCTTCCCATACGATACTCGTCCAACCTCAATTGCTGACATTCCTGCCGGATTTATTGACAAGGATAAGGAATTAATCTTTGGTATCCAAAACGATGAGCTATTCAAATTGAACTTCATGCCAAAGGGTGGTATCCGTATGGCGGAAACAACGCTTAAGGAAAACGGCTATGAGCCAGATCCTGCTGTACATGAGATTTTCACTAAGCATGTGACAACGGTTAATGACGGTATTTTCCGCGCTTACACGTCAAACATTCGTCGTGCGCGCCATGCCCACACTGTAACTGGTCTGCCAGATGCTTACTCACGTGGTCGTATCATCGGTGTTTACGCACGTCTTGCCCTCTACGGAGCAGACTACCTGATGCAAGAAAAGGTCAACGACTGGAATGCCATCACTGAAATCGACGAAGAATCAATCCGCCTACGTGAAGAAATCAACCTGCAATACCAAGCACTTGGCGAAGTGGTTAAGTTAGGTGATCTTTACGGTGTTGATGTTCGTCGTCCTGCTGAAAATGTCAAAGAAGCTATCCAATGGGTTAACATTGCCTTTATGGCTGTTTGCCGCGTGATCAATGGTGCTGCTACCTCTCTTGGACGTGTGCCGATCGTTCTTGATATCTTTGCTGAGCGTGACCTTGCGCGTGGTACCTTCACCGAATCAGAAATTCAAGAATTCGTTGATGATTTTGTCCTCAAGCTTCGTACCGTTAAGTTTGCTCGTACAAAAGCTTACGACGCTCTTTACTCAGGTGACCCAACCTTCATCACAACCTCTATGGCTGGTATGGGTAATGACGGTCGTCACCGCGTTACAAAGATGGACTACCGCTTCTTAAACACACTTGACAATATTGGTAACTCTCCAGAGCCAAACCTAACCGTTCTTTGGACTGATAAATTACCATATGCTTTCCGTCGCTACTGTATGCACATGAGTCACAAGCACTCTTCAATCCAATATGAGGGTGTGACAACAATGGCTAAGGACGGCTACGGTGAAATGTCATGTATCTCATGCTGTGTGTCACCACTTGACCCAGAAAATGAAGAGCAACGTCATAACATTCAGTACTTCGGTGCTCGTGTGAACGTGCTTAAAGCCCTTCTTACTGGACTTAACGGTGGTTACGATGATGTGCACAAGGACTACAAGGTATTTGACATCGACCCTGTTACTGATGATGTCCTTGACTTTGATACTGTTAAGGCTAACTTTGAAAAATCACTTGATTGGTTGACTGATACTTACGTAGATGCGCTTAATATCATTCACTACATGACTGACAAGTACAACTACGAAGCTGTTCAAATGGCATTCTTACCATCACATCAACGTGCTAACATGGGATTTGGTATCTGTGGCTTCGCAAATACTGTTGATACCCTATCAGCTATTAAGTATGCAACTGTTAAGCCAATTCGTGACGAAGATGGTTACATCTATGACTACGAAACAATCGGCGACTACCCACGTTGGGGTGAAGACGACCCTCGCTCAAACGAGCTAGCTGAGTGGTTGATTGAGGCTTACACTACACGCCTACGCAGCCACAAGCTTTACAAAAACGCTGAAGCAACTGTGTCATTGCTTACCATCACTTCAAACGTTGCTTACTCTAAGCAAACTGGTAACTCTCCGGTTCACCGCGGTGTTTACCTCAACGAAGATGGTACAACTAACCTATCACAGCTTGAATTCTTCTCACCAGGTGCTAACCCATCTAACAAGGCTAAGGGTGGCTGGCTGCAAAACTTGAACTCACTTGCAAGCCTTGACTTCTCATATGCCGCAGATGGTATCTCACTAACTACTCAGGTATCACCTCGTGCGCTTGGTAAGACACATGACGAACAGGTTGAAAACCTTGTTACTATCCTTGATGGTTACTTTGAAAATGGTGGTCAACACGTCAACCTAAACGTTATGGACTTAAACGACGTTTACGATAAAATCATGGCTGGTGAAGACGTTATTGTCCGTATCTCTGGATACTGTGTCAATACCAAATACCTTACACCAGAACAAAAAACTGAATTAACTCAACGTGTCTTCCACGAAGTGCTTTCAATGGACGATGCCGCTGAAGCTATTTCAGGAAAATAAGCTAATCTTAGCTAGCTAAGAGCCTGTCTGTTGACAGGTTCTTTTTTTATCACACATGCACCTCAGCAGCTAAATAACCAGCAGAGCTGGTTGAAACTACTAGCAAGCCTATCATTATCATTGTGAAAATCAGACGATTAACCTTTTCATTAAAAAAAAAAAAAACGAAACTACGGAGAAAAGCTGATGAGGAGCTCTTTAAGGCTATCAGTCAACATGTTAAATTCTTCTTAGGAAGCGTTAACAATAACTAACTGCTAAGCTAAACAATTATCTATTAAGGAGAATAACAATGAAACGACTAAAAACCCTATACTTGTTAGCTACTGCTATAACCCTAACCCTAGCTCCTATCAGCACAAGCCAGACAACAACACAGACCGTATATGCTAGTGAAAACCATCAAAATCTTTGTACGAACACTGGTAACGGATGGTTTAAATGTCCCGATGGACATGGAGGGTGGACTTGGCATTTTGACGAAAATTATAAGTCAAATCAGCAGTCCTTTTTGGGAGGATTGTTGGGCTTTGCTTTGTCTCTATGGGGAGCTATAAGTAGGCTTTTTTAAGCTTTAGCTCAATTAATCCTCAAATAGCAAAAATAAGCTCTTAGAGAACTAAGCTCTAAGGGCTTTTTGCTATTCTGATAAGTAAAAACCAAGAGACAAGCACACCAAAAACAAGCAGGCCTATCAAGTATATCACCTGAAAAGCCTGCTTGTGCTCTCGTTCTTATTTTGGACTATCGGTGTCAAAGGCCCTATAAATAACGTCCCGAAGTTGTCGTCTCTCTTTGATCCACAAAGCCCTGTCATCCTTGTCATAGGTTCTATTGGTCAGAAAAATCGCTGCCAGCTGCTCTTTTTTGTTGAGCATGATAAAGGGGCCTGTATAGCCTGTATGACTAATCCAGTCACCCTCTAGGCTCCAGCCCAGAGATCTAGGCTTTTCCTGTCTGCTATAGCTTTGAAAAAGTCTATCTGAAAAGCTCTCCCTCAGGTAATGCTCAATAAACAGCTCCAAATCTCTCAGGGTTGAAAATAGGCCTGCTGATCCTGCGGCTGTCCCTAAAACCTTAGCCTTGGGATCATGTACCTCTCCACCAGTCACTTCCTTGACTGTTGGAACTGCTTCTGGCCTTGGACCAAAGGAGGTCTCAGTCATTCCAAAGGGGGTAAAAACCATCTCCTGAAAGAGCTTATCAAGAGACTTTCCATGAAGGTACTCTAACATAAAGCCAAGCAGTAAAAAATTCACATCTGTGTAATGAAAGGTCTTATCCTCCTTGACCTGGAGCTGATGCATCGCTCGTCTTAATTGCTGGGCATTGAGCTGGTCTCGATTGGGAATATAAGGGTCAAGGCCACTAGTATGGGTGAGTAGCTGCCGCAGTGTGACCTCTAGCTTTTGAGCGTCAGGATAATAATGCCTTAGGGGACTATCAAGAGCTAAAGCACCACTATTGATCATATCTACACAAACAGTCGCTACTCCAACAACCTTAGAGACACTGGCTAGATCATAAACCAAGCCTTTGGTAACAGGTCTTTGACCATCAAGAGTGCCGATATAATGCTCCTGCCAGCTGCCCGAGCGAAAAAGGGCTAAGCTAGCCCCATGATACAAGCCTTTCTGAATCTGCTGGCTTACTTTCTCTATGACCTCTAGTGTCATTTGACAAACCAAATTTCGAGCTGACTTGGGTCTGAAAAGACAAGCACTCTAGCCTTTTTGTCTAAATAAACCTGACACCCCTTGTCCTCAAGATAGGTCTTTAAGGCAAGTAAGTCATAGCTGTCTGGCACCTGAAATTCTAAAATCTCCAAATCCCATGTGACATGCGGTGCAATGGTCAAATCCTGACCAGTCTCCTTATTAAACTCAAGCGTGATTGGTAGGCAATCGCCAAAAATAGACTGGTAAAAGGCTCTGGACTGCTCATCATCTAAAACATTTAAGGCAATCAGATCAAAGCTAAATTGACTCAGCCCTCTAAAGTCAGCTTCCTTGTCAATTGCAGGGAAATCAATAATGTCAAGCTCTTTAATATCGTCCTCTGCATGGAGTAAGAAGCGATCTCCCTCTGGTGAGGTGACTTCAAAGGCATAGCCTTTTTTCCCCTTGAAAACCAGATCATAGTCAGCGCCATGAGCCAGGAGCTGCTCAATGTCCTTAGGGGCAGTTGTTTTGATAACAATCGTGTTTACTTTCTTAGGACCATCTACAGCGCGTGTTCTTGCTGCTGGAGATTCTTCAATTACAAAGCGTTCTTGTCCTTGACCCCAAGATGAAAAAATTGATATCGCGTTTTCCTCTGACACTAGCCTTAAGCCTAAATTTTTTTGGTAAAAGGCAATATTAAGGTCGCGATTGTTAACACGTAATACTGGGGTTTTAAAGACAATATTGTCAAATAAAGTCATATATTCCTCCTAATCCTCTGCTATTATAGACAAAATTCCAATTTTTGACAAGGAATTATATGCTTTCTAACCGCCTATCACGCGCTACTAAGGCAAGATAGAGCTCATAACCACCAGGCTTAGCCAGTCCACTCTTTCTTCGTGCGCTCTATCACAAGCACCTTTTCTTAGCGTAACTCATGCACATATTGGTAAATGCGACTTTTTCAAAATAGCACATGAAGTATCTCTTTAATCTGACTTTTCCTTAACCAAAAGTGAGAACCTTTTTTAGTTCTCACAGTAACAATCACACTCTTGAAATGTGATTTCGCTCTCCTCAATAACAGATGATAACTGAAATTGCCCAGATTTTCTTATCCACGCGCAACTTCAAAAGCACCTTATCTTCAGCATTAGTAAGGATACTACCAGCTTAGCTCAGACCAGATTCAGCTGGCTCTTGCTGGCAAGCTTTTATCACAAAAAAGAAGGCCTAAGCCTTCTTTTTTACTTGATATAAAGGAATTTGAATGCTGCTACTGCTGCTACTGCTGCTAGCACTGGGGCAGCAACCGGTACCCATGAGTACCACCATTTTGAGTCGCCCTTGGCTGGTCCAAGGACTGATTTTGGTAAGAAGTGGTGAACCAAACGAGGACCCAAGTCACGCGCTGGATTGAGCGCTGGACCAGTAGGACCACCAAGAGAGGTCACAAGGGTCATCACCAAGAAACCAATCCCCAAGTGAGCTACTGCAAGTGAGCCTGTCACATAAGGAGAGATTTGCGTTGCAGCTGTTGTTTGGTCATAACCAGCCTCTACTAGCTTACCAACAAGCTCCACCCCAAAGTAATTCTTTGTTAAGGCCATTGCTCCAAAAAAGAGGACAAAGGAACCAACAAACTCGTTCAAAAAGCCATTAATATAGGCTGCCTTACGGCTGCTCTTGTCACCATCATCAACAGCTGAAATCGTTGAGAAGGATCCCAAAATATTGTTAGGGTTATCTGTCTTAACAAAATAAGGCTTGTACACTGCAACAACCACTAATTGACCAAACATGGCCCCTAGCAATTGAGCAAGAACATATTGTAAAACGTGTGCCCAAGGGAACAAGCCTGAAACTGCCAAGCCAAAGGTAAAGGCTGGGTTAATATGATTTCCAGATACATTACCAAACATAAGTGCCGGCATCATCACACCAAGGCCATAGCCAAAGGCAATAACAAGCCAGCCTGAGCGATTGCCCTTTGTTCCCTTTAGGTCAACATTGGCAACTGCTCCATTTCCCAAAATAATCAAAAATGCAGTGGCAATAAACTCTGTGATGTATTTCACAGTCCATGTTATTTCCATATTCTCTAGTTTCCTCCAAATGATAAGTATAACAGATACCATTTTATCAAGGATACTAGTTATTGTAAAGCCTATTATTAAGATATTCCCTACTTAATTTTTACAGTGTTTTTTCACAATTACGGACAACTAATAAGTCTTTTTTAGCATGCCGCAGGATATACTCTGAGGTCGATCCAATCAGTAGCCGCTCAAAGGTATTTAAGCCAGTTGCTCCTACCATGATCAAATCAGCCTCTTCCTTTTCAGGAATGTCACTGGCTAAGAGCTTTTTAGGGTTACCTCTTTCGATGATTTTTTTAATGCTGCTAACGCCCCGATCCCTAGCCATTTTCTCGTAATAGCGCAACACCTCCTTGGCGTGCTCCTCTTGTGTGTCAAAGACATAGTCACTAACCATTGCATCACCCTGATAGGCCTTAACATCAATAACATGAACCAGCAGTAAGACCGCATCATTGCGAAGGGCAACATTAATGGCCTTCTCAACAGCTAATTCTGATTCGTAAGAGCCATCTACAGCAGCCAGAATCCGTTTATATTTGCTTATCATCTTTGTCTCCTTTCGTTGATTAGCCTTTCTCAATAGCCTTTGCTTGTGTCTTTAGGAAATACATGACTGCGCAGGCAGCTGGAATGACCGCTGCTAGCCAGAACAATTGGCGAAATGACTGCACACCAGACCCAAGAAGCATATCCTTGATGAGTCCCAACAGATAAGGTCCCGCACCCAAGCCCAAATCTAGCCCAATCATATAAGTAGACATAGCTGTATTAAAGCGATGCTCTTCAACCCCTTTAATGGACACAGCCTGCCCACAGGACATAAAGGTCCCATAGCCAAAGCCTATCAAAGCACCTGAAAGCAAATAAGGGACACTGCTTGTCACACTACCAAGCAAGAAAAGCCCCAGCGCCAAAAAGAGATAGCTAGGGTATAGCACCCATTTGTCTCCCTTTAGGTCCATCAAGCGTCCCATAGCAGGGCGAGTTATCGTGATGATCAAGGCATAAACCACAAAGAAATAAGCCCCTACCGTCGTTAAATGAATCTCTGTTGTGTATAATTTTTGAAAGCCTAGGACAGACGCATAGGCAATCCCCATCAAAAAAGCAATGAGGGTAATAAACAGAGCCTTCTGCTCAATAAAGCTATCAACCGTCCAGGATTTCGTTTTAGCTAGCTGCTCTGAGTTAAGGTTAATATTTGTCACAGGAAAGGCAAAAGCCCCCGCCACAACCACTGCAATCAAGACACTACACAAGACAATAATCAATCGAAAATCTATGTGCAGATTATCCAGCATAAAGGTACCCACAAAAGGACCAATAGCTGCTGCTAGACTAGTTGATAAGCCATAAAAATTGATCCCCTCCCCACGCTTTCTAGCTGGAATATAGGCCGTAACAATAGTGTTGGTCGCTGTTGAGACAACACCATAGCCAAAGCCGTTTAGCAGCCTGACAAGATACATCATGCCAATCGTTGGCATGAAAAAGTAGGCCAAAGTGGTCAAGAGGTAAAAAATGGCGCCCCCTCTTAGCACTAAGCGTCGTCCAAAAACCTCCAATTGCTTGCCAAAGATCAGTCGAGCCAGCAGGGTTCCTAGGATATAAATCCCCGTCGCCAGACCTGCCTCACTGGTCTTAGCTCCTAATTCCTTAGTCGCAACAAAGGCAATGATCACCGTAAACAAGTAATAGACCATATACACAATAAAATTTAATACTGTGATCCCTATAAAATGCTTGTTAAATAATTTGTCTTCCACTGAAAATGAGCTCCTCTCTATTTCATTAACATTTTACAAAAAAATCAGATAATGCCCCATTTCAATGGTATAATATAGGTGATACTATTAAACGACATTAGCAAATGCTAAGCATTGCTGCAACAACAAATTATATAATGATATCAGAAACACCTCTAGGAGAAAAGCGTGAACCATCAAATCTTACAGCGTTATATTGACAGTCATAACTTTCCTATTATCGAAAAGGGCTACCACAAATACCTGACCTTTGAAAGCTTAGAGGAGGATTTTACGTATATCCTAAAGGAGGGCATTGTCAAGCAAAGCGTTCTGTCAAAATATGGCATGGAATTTAACCTCAGGTACGTCACAGGCCTTGAGATCACCTCTGTGCTTAATACCGGCTATTCCAAGGACATGAGAGAGCCCTACAATGTTCGCATCGAATCTGAGACTGCCAGCTTTTATAAGGTTCGTCATTCTACCTTTTTAAGGGATATTAGCGAGGATATCGAGCTGCAGGGCTATGTCAAGGACTTTTATCACTACCGCCTCCAAAAATCAATGAAAAAAATGCAGTGTATGCTGACAAATGGCCGTATCGGCGCTATCTCTACTCAGATTTACGATTTAATGACCCTTTTTGGACGCCCCTTGGCTAATGGCCATATCCTTATTGATTTTATCATCACAAATGAGGAGCTGGGCAAATTCTGCGGCATTTCGACTGCCAGCAGTGTCAGTCGTCTCCTAAAGCAGCTCAAAAAAGAGGGCATTATTCAAATCAATGACCAGCATATCATCATTACCAATTTAGAGAAGCTAAAGGATAATATTGTTTTTTAATGATTTAGAAAGGACGTCCCATGCGCTATAATCAATTATCTTACATTCCCACCAGTCTAGAAACAGCTGTAGCTGAGCTTCAGGCCCTGGGCTTTGCTGTCCAGCAAAAGCAAGCACCCAAGGAGAGCTTCGCTATTTTCCTTAGAAAGCTATTTTTTCATTTTCAGGATACCGATTATCCCTTGAGCCATATGATTGCAAGCAAGGATCTCGACCTCTTGACCTTTTTAACATCTGATGCAACGCTGACAAAAGAGGTTTTTGATTTAGTGGCCTTACAGGTCCTTGGCTTTATTCCTGCTGTTGACTTTACCGATACACAGGACTTTATACAAAAGATTGGCTTTCCGATTGTTTTTGACAGCCAGCAATTACTACTCAATTTACATCAGCTGCTTGCAACCCGGCAGAAGTCCGGTGTGACCTTGATTGATAGCCTTGTTAGTCAGGGCTTGCTTCCTATGGATAATTGCTACCACTACTTCAATGGAAAAGCCCTAGCAACCTTTGACACTACTAGCCTCATTCGCGAGGTGGTCTATGTCGAAGCTCCACTAGACACCGACCAAGACGGACAGCTGGACCTTATCAAGGTCAACATTATCCGCCCCAAGGCCAGCACTGCTATACCAAGCATGATGACAGCCAGCCCTTATCACCAAGGAATTAATGAGACCGCCAACGATAAAAAGCTCCATAGCATGGAAGGTGAGCTTAGCCCTAAGGCTCCTCGTAGGATTACCGTTGAGCCAACTGATTTTCAGCCGCTTGCCACCAAGCCCTCAAGGCTTCCTGTCAATGAGTGCCAAGAGACCTTCAGCCATATCAGCTCCTACACACTAAATGATTATTTTCTAGCGCGTGGCTTTGCCAATCTCTATGTCTCAGGAGTGGGAACAGCAGGCTCAACTGGCTTTATGACAAGTGGTGACTACGCCCAGATCGAAAGCTTTAAGGCTGTTATCGATTGGCTAAATGGCAGAGCTACTGCTTACACGAGCCACAAGCGTGACTATCAAATCAAGGCTGATTGGTCAAATGGCTTAGTCGCAACAACTGGAAAATCCTATCTTGGTACCATGTCAACAGGACTGGCTACAACAGGTGTTGATGGCTTAGCAGTCATCATTGCTGAAGCTGCCATTTCTTCTTGGTACGATTATTATCGTGAAAATGGGCTGGTATGCAGTCCTGGTGGCTACCCAGGAGAGGATCTCGATGTGCTGACAGAGCTCACCTACTCGCGTAACCTGCTGCCAGGTGATTACTTACGTCACAACGACCATTATCAACAGCTGCTGAGCCAACAATCTCAAGCTCTCGAGCGCCAATCAGGCAACTACAATCAATTTTGGCATGACCGCAACTACCTGCCACAGGCTGATCGCATCAAGTGTGAGGTCGTCTACACGCATGGCCTACAGGACTGGAATGTGAAGCCTAGACAGGTCTACAATATCTTCAATGCCCTGCCTGATAGCCTTGGAAAGCACCTTTTCCTACATCATGGTGAGCATGTCTACATGCACAACTGGCAGTCAATTGATTTTCGTGAGGCCATGAATGCCCTGCTCTGTCAAAAAATGCTAGGACAAAATAATGGCTTTACCCTACCAACAATCATCTGGCAGGATAACCAAAAAGAACAAACCTGGAAAGAGCTAACAGCCTTTGGCGGTCACAGCAAGCGTCAGATTGCCCTAGGCGAGGATCATGTCTTGATTGACAATCACTATGGCGAAGAGGACTTTAAGCGCTATGGCAAGGATTTTCGTGCCTTTAAAGCTGAGCTTTTTGAAGGCAAGGCAAATCAAGCAGTCATTGATATTCTGTTAGAAGAGGATCTACCAATCAACGGGCAAGCCTGCCTTAAGCTTAAGCTAAAATCAAGTGAAAACAAAGGGATTTTATCTGCACAGCTCCTAGATTATGGCAAGAAAAAGCGCTTTGGTGATTTACCTGCCATTCTTGAGCTAGACAGTATTGACAACGGGCAACAATTTGCGCGTGAAGCCCTCAAGGAGCTTCCCTTCAAGGACAGTCCCTATCGTGTGGTTACCAAGGGTGTCCTAAACCTACAGCACCGCAGCGGCCTATTGACCATCGAGGATATTCCAAATGACCAATGGATAAGCATAACCTTCCACTTGCAGCCAACCATCTATCATATGGCCAAGGGAGACACCCTAAGAGTCGTTCTTTACACGACTGATTTTGAGCATACAATCCGCGACAATAGCAACTATGCCCTAACCCTAGATTTGGAGCAATCATATCTCCTAATCCCTACCGATGAGGACTCCTCAAGACAAAGCGTCTAAGTCAGCAGCCCTTTAGCCAACCATAAAAAAAGAGGCCAGAGACAAAAGTGACCTGCCCCCCAAAAACGTTAGATTTCCTGTCTAACCTCTTAGGGAGCTCTACACAAAAGTCTCTAGGCTCTTTTCCTTATTTGGAAACCTTTTTACCGGCCTCAGCACCAGAATGCAGGCTATAGACTGACTCGATATGAATCAAGCCGGCTGCCTTTGGTGCGCCCATCTTACCTTCTGCCCATTCCTTGGCAGCCTCAAAGACAGGACCCTCTGTAATGATTTCCGCACGTCCTACAAAGCGATAACCACGCAATTGCTCACGATTGACATAAGCGACCTCAATTTTGCCATTAGCCTGAATATTTGAATAGGTTTGGCCGCCAGTATTTTCATTGTAAACCAAGGTTTCATCGTCTAATAGTCTCATCGAACGCTTTGGACCAATGTTGGGATTACCATCATTATCCACAGTTGCGACCATTGCTAATTGCTCAGCAATCATGTCTTTCATTTCCTCTGTTAACATATAATCTCCTCTTAATCGTTACTATAGTCAGCTGACTACGCTTTGATTATAGCATAGTTAAGCAGAAAAGCCGACAAAAATAGGTTAGCTTAAAAAAGTTTTACAGTTTACTTAAGATTAGAATGATTCTCGCTATCTAGCCATCATCCTTGATCACAGTAAAAAAGCGATTAGCAAGCACTCTTTATTTCATAAAATCCGAATCGTCGCCCAAAAAAATATCATCAACTGATATGGTCAATGCCTCTGCAATACCTCTTAATTTTTCATACTTAGCTCGCCTAAGCTTTTGAATATCCTTTTCATATCTGGCTAGTGTTCTAACAGAAATCCCAGTTAAAGCTGACAGTTCCTTTTGGGTCTTTTTTTGAGCAATCCTCAATTCCTTTAACGTTGCTTTTGACAATATTTTTCCTCCGCCTCTCATCTCAGGTAATATTAATGACAGATGATAAGTTTATTATAGACTTCGGTTTTTATGAAGTCAAGTCTTTTACAGCACTTTCCCCACTTCTTTTTCTAAATCTTTTGATTTAGCTTGATTTGTGGTATCATATCCTATATAGAAATAAAGGAGAATGGAAATGTCCGAAAAGAAAACATTTTTTGCAACTAATTTAAAATATCTTCGGCTAAAAAAGAATATGGAACAATTAGAACTTGCTAACCTTTTAGGACGAAAAAGCTCTTCCTCAATCAGCGAATGGGAAAGAGGAAAGTACACTCCAAAATCTGGTCTCCTGAGTGATATTGCTGCCATCTTTGATGTCAGCCTGACAGACCTCATGGAAAAGGATTTAACACTGGAAAATAAGGGAGTGACTTATCAGCTTCCCCAAAGAGATTTAGTAATGATTTCAGAGCAGCTATCTGAAAACAACTATAACAAATGGCTGGATTTTGGTCAGGATCTCTTATCTCATCAGGATAAAGAAGAAAAGAGCAAGGACTAATCCTGATCACTATAGCCCTTTTGAGGGGATCTGAAGATTAGCTAGGCTGGCACCTAGGCTTACTTGCTTAGTGTTCAATCCCAGACACAACAGGCTATGCTCTTGGTGGGCTGTCTGCCTATTTCCCCTCACTGCTCATTCTTGCTTAGCCGATGTTAAGACTTACACGCACACCTGCCATACCAGCACACATAACAAGACTGTACCAGATTAATGCTTTAAATGCATTAGTCTGATACAGCCTTTTGTTTTTTCATATTGATCAAATAGATCAGCTAAGCCTTTTGCGATAAGCTAGCTGCGCTGCGAGCTTTAGCAAGCTTATCTAAGGACACCCAACAGCTCTAGTAAGACAAAGACATAAGCAATGCCATTGTTTAAGATATGAGCTGCTGTTGAAAAATAGATATTTCTCTTCCAAATGTAAACCAAGCCTAGTAAAAGCCCCAAGCCACTGTACACCACAATAGATGACAGATCAGCAAAGGAATAAATATGAACCAAACCAAATAAGAGTGTTGATAGCAACAGGCGGGCAAGCACCAAGCCTGTGCTGGTCTTTTCCTCACCAATGATAATCTTGCGGAAAATAAGCTCTTCATTAAAGGGGCCAATAACACTCACCACCAAAATAAAGAGAACAGTCTCTAAGCCCTCACTAGCATTGTAGCGATTAGCTAAAACAGCCGCATTGCTGCTTGCTTGCAAGGAAAGGCTGCTAAGCACAATATTTGCAGCATAAAGCACCGCAAAAATCACCAAGACCCATAGGGTATTTTTGACCCATTTCTTTGAAAACTGCTGCCAGTCCCTCTGATAATCTGCCCGATAAAGCCAACAGATCCCAAGCGCAAACATAAGCAAATGGCGCCCGTAAAATAAAAAGGTATTCAATACGGGTGGAAGCTCGATTGCATTGCTAACTTGTCTGTAAAGGTACACAGCAATGATATACAGCACGACCAGTACAGCTGCACGATGACGTTTTATGGTATCCAATTACTCTTCCTCAATTCTAATAATTGTCAGATTAGTTAGGCTGTATTGCCATCAGCTAATCTTGATCTTAAATGTGACTAATTTACAAGCACTCAACTTTTGAATTGGTAAAGCTGACAGACAGCCCTACTCTAGCTTCAACAAAGCTATCTTCTAATAGTCCTTGCGCTCATCAGAACTGTCAAAGGCCTGACCCAGCTGAGTCAACAGACTTATCAATCCAACATCACACAGAACAAGACCATCTTACCATATCCCTGCCAACTATAAAAGCCCCTAACCTGACCTATTTGAGTACTAACAGCAAAAAAGCAGCTTAAAAACACCAATCAGACGCCACCAAGGACTCTTGATATTGCTTGTCTCGTAATTCTCTGATCACCTGCGATAGATACTCTGCCTGATACATCACAAAGTCAAAATTGAAATCCAGAATTTTGGTGTTATCATTCAGTGATAGCTTCTCCTTGATAAAAGCAGTCATCTCAGCTGTTGTCACAATCAAGTCAAAATCAGTTGCCCAAAGCAATTCAGCCTCTGACAAAATATTAAAGCGACAGACCGTTGCAACACAAGGACTCACCTGTTGCAGGACCAAGCTATATAAAATATCAATGTTTTTCTTATTGATTTCGATCACTGCTATGGCTAAAGGCGGCAGCCCTTCTCTAACAAGCTGCTCAAGTCGCGTGCAAAGCAAATGCAAATTAGAGCCTGTCAGCCGACCTCGACCAGAGACCCGATCTGCCCAGCTATTAATCAGGCCTTCGATACGATTAGCTAAGGGCTTACTGCCCTGATATTCCTCAGCATAATAATATTTTTGCGGGATAAGCAGCTGCAAATCAAACAGGGTCTTACGAAAATAAGGAATCAAGGTCTGGATACAGGCCTTGTCAAAGACGATATAGTGGTCAAATAAGTGGCGTAGCTCACCCAGCAGCTCTTGGTAAGCAGGATCCTCCTGAATGATCGTCAATAAGGCCGAAGAATCCTCCTCGGACCATTCTGTGATCGAAAAAGAGTTGTTAACCGTCAGATAAACAAGAAAAAGATAATCAATCTCGCTACTGGGAAAGTCCATATCAAGCAGTAATTTCCCCTTGCGTTTGAAAAAGTCCTCCAAATCCCTATAGAGCGTTAAGGCCTTTAAACGTTTAAAAATCCCTTCCTGAGGGATAGCAATGTCAAACTCTCTACGCTTCCAAGACAGCGACAAGAGCACATCAAAAAAGCGAAACTTCTTATCCAGTAACGGGTGAGGCGTTTTTTGCTGCTTAATGGTGAAGATAACATCATGCACAATATCCAAATCATGATCAGTCAGCTCATAGATGACAATCCCGTACTTGTCATGCAATAAGGCAATCAAATAGCGGATACGCCACTCCTCGCCAACAACACTATTATCCTCTAAGGCCAAGCCGCACTCCTCAACAAAGGGCTTCATGTGCTGAATCAGCCGATAAGCTGACGGTGTGGAAATAAAATGCTCCTTAGCAAAGCCTGAGACAGATTTAACCTTATAGCAAGGTGCCTTCATCAAGAGAAATTTAAGAATGTGAAGCCGTACCGATTGGCGGTAAATCGTCTTCAAAAACGGCTTGCCCCTTTTCAAAACGGTGCAGCGGACAATAGTGCTATCCCACTCAAAAGCAATATCTCCTTGGAAAAGCTCCTCTAATTGGTGGATATAGCGCTTTATGTTAGCTAGGCTAAAGCCTGTTTTTTGCTGAATGGCGTGGAAACTGATCCTTTTTTTAGCAAGTAGTATGGTCAGCAGCAAAGCCTGATGATTAATCACTGGTTCCAAATACTCTTCAAGCAAAACACTTTTCCCTCCTCAAACCATTTTGTTAGCGTCATTATCATAACAGTTTTCACCAAAAAAAAAGCGACAAAAAATATTTAATGTCAGGACGATTTTTCTGATACCCTTTATTATAACACAAAAGCTTGAGCCAGGTAAAACGATAAAGAAATCAGCTTAAAACTATTACACATTCTCATCTCATATGATATAGTTATTCAGGTTTCCTAACGGAAAACACATTAAAAACTTAATAATGGAGAGAAGAGAGTTGAAAACAAAATCATTTAGAAAGGTACTGACGACGTCAGCTACCTGTATTGTGCTGGCAACAAGCTTTGCCGGAGGAACCCTACGCGTCTGGGCAGAGCAGCTTTATTATGGGTGGAATGATGGAACGAGACAAGATTCACCGTTCTTTTTATATGCAACGCCTACTACTGAAAGCCAAAGAAAACTAGAAACTATTGTATACTGTTTTAATAGAAACAATCATTGGCCAGACAATTGGGAGTCTAGCAGAACTTCACCTACTTCTTTACCACTATACAATAAAGAAGTAGGTACAAACGAATTATTTAAAAAAACAGCAACTACACCTAAGAAAAGCGATAAGCTAATAGAATCATTGATAGTTGTTTTAAGCAAAGGTTATCCTAACGTTAAGCATATCGAGAATCTTCGCGAAGATCAAAGTAGAAAGATTACCCAATTAGCTATCTGGTATTTTAGTGACAGCTTTTCAAAAGAACATTTTAGAACAACTTATAGTTTAACTTCTGAAGAAGATCAAGCACTACAAAACTTAATAAAGGCTGGAGAAAATCCTGATTTAAGTGAAGCTCAAAAGAAACAGACTTTAGATTTGTATATTTATAAATCAGGTGGAACAGGATATAGTGGTGGATACCAAAATCTTCTTGGCTCTACCTTAATTCCTAAAGTAGATGGTTTTGGTGGTCAGAATCACCATAAATTAGATGGTCTTAAAGGAGAATTACCAGGATTAAGTGGTGAAGCTGGAGCGCCTGATAAACCTGGTACTTTTGGCAAAAATGATAAACCATTAAATGGGCTTGAAGGAGGACAACCTAGTTTACCAGAATCAGGCGGTGAGGCCGGAGCGCCTGATAAACCTGGTACCTTTGGTAAAAATGATAAACCATTAAATGGGCTTGAAGGAGGGCAACCTAATTTACCAGAATCAGGCGGTGAGGCCGGAGCGCCTGATAAACCTGGTACCTTTGGTAAAAATGATAAACCATTAAATGGGCTTGAAGGAGAACAACCTGATTTACCAGGACAAACCGGTGGTCATGGACCAATCATCGAGACAACAGAGGATACACAAAAAGGCATGTCGGGACAATCTGGTGGTACTATCGAGTCAGAAAACACCAAAAAGCCGGAGGTCATGATTGGTGGTCAGGGACAAACCATCGAGACAACAGAGGACACACAAAAAGGCATGTCTGGACAATCTGGCGGTACTATCGAGTCAGAGGACACTAAGAAACCTGAGGTCATGATTGGTGGTCAGGGACAAATCATCGACTTCTCTGAAAACACCCAATCAGGTATGTCTGGGCAGTCTGGTGACACTACGATTGTTGAAGACACCAAGAAGTCTGAGATAATCATTGGCGGGCAAGGGCAAATCATCGACTTCTCTGAAAACACCCAACCGGGTATGTCTGGACAGTCTGGTGACACTACAATTGTCGAAGACACCAAGAAGCCTACACCTAAGCCTAAACCTGCACCAATTGTTAATGACGAAAAGCCTAACAAAGGCACTCATCTGCCACAGACAAGTGAGTTCAAGCAATTAACCCTAAGCATCATCGGCGCCATGTCAATGCTACTGGTTCTAGGCCTTTCACTGTTCAAGCGACCATCTAAAAAAGACTAACCCACACTGACAGGTGGCATAAGGCATTAAGGTCCATCTCAAGTGGGCTTCACACCCTCTTAGAACACCTTACAACAAAAATGCCTAGAAATAAACTGCTCCCCAAAGATTAGACAAGCGCTCTAACTCTTGGGGGGCTTTTTTGACACTTACATTATAATAGAAGACACTAAACAGTACCGCTTCCTTTTTGCCCTATCTCTACTGACACTAGCGGTATGCGCAGCTACCATAAGCTATCAACTCGTCGTGCAGCCCTAGAGAAAAGCTGATACAAAAAACAAGCACCAGCCTTGCTGCTGATGCTTGCTCCGAACCTACTGATACATTTTTTGTGATGTCCTAGCTGTATAACCACATGCCTTTTACCTGAGGGTCTAGTCTCCTAATAGCGGGCTAGCTGGCAAAAGCAGGGAGAAGCAGCTCCCCTTTCCAAGCTGGCTCTCAACAGCAATATCCCCACCTAATTGGTGAGCCAACTGCCTAGCAATATAGAGCCCCAGCCCATGACCACCGGTTTTCATATTGCGAGAGGCTTCGACGCGGTAGAGGCGCTTGAAAATCAAGGGCAAATCCTCCGCTCTGATCCCTTGCCCCTGATCAATAACATCAACTCGAATAGACTGAGCCTGTCGGTAGGCCTTAATGGTCAAGGCAGTATTGGACTTTGAATATTTAAGCGCATTGCTGACTAAATTCAGCATAATCCGAGACAAGGCATCATATCTGCTGCTGATCTTAACCACTTCTGGTGCCACTTCAATGTGGACGGAACGCTTTTCTTGCTCTAAGGTCAATTGAAATTCTGATAAAATGTTAATCAAAAGCTCTTCAAGATAGATGATTTGAAGGGGGCGCTGTTCTTGCTGCTGATTATTCAGGCTGACCACATGCAATTCTTCAACTAATTGATTCAAACGGTTGGTCTGTCGTGAGATGGTGTTTAGATAGTGCCTCTCCTCTTCCCTTGGAATAACGCCATCTAAAATCCCCTCTACAGTTGCTTGAATAGAGGTCAAGGGTGTCTTAATATCGTGCGACAGCTGAGCAATCATCATGGATTTCTCATGCTCACTCTCACTCAGTGACGCAAAGCTGGCTTCCAGCTCCAATGACATCTGATTAAAGCTTTCTTCCAAATCTTTAAATTCCAAAGGGCATGTGATAAGATGACCACTGTCAAAGTTTCGTTGAGAAATAGCCTGTATCTTTTTCTTTAAGGTATTAAGTGATGAAAAGACATTACTCAAGAGGATCATATTCACTACCCCTCCTGCCATTGAGGCAATCAGAGCTATTACCAAAATATAGGAAATGTCCTCAACTGTAATGAGCATTTGGTTCAAACCAACAATCAGGCCTGCAATGGTAATCAGCATAGACATGACATAGCCGATCACAATGTATGTTCTTAGTCGCATATTACCCCTCTAATTTATAGCCCAGTCCCCAAACCGTTTTAATGGTTGGTGTTTGGTCAGTACTGTATCTTGCTAAGTCATTGCGCAGGGAATGAATGTGAACATTCAAGGTATTGGTATCGTCCAGATACTCCTCCTCCCACACACGCTCATATAGCTCTGTTTTTGAAAAGACATGATTCAGATGATTGGCCAAAATCCACAACAAATCAAAAGCCTTATTGGTCAGATTAAGGTCTTGATTGGCTACCGTCACCCTCCGGGTGCTATGATCCATGAGCAAATCCCCAATAACTAAGGGCTGGTCTTGGTTAGCCTTGCCATAAATCCGATGTAAAATATTGGTGACCCGTAAGACCAATTCACGTGGACTAAAGGGCTTGGAAATATAATCATCTGCCCCTAAGCTCAGCGAATAAATCTTGTCAGGCTCAGATGTCTTTGCTGTGATAAAAAGAAAGGGTTGGTCAGACTTTTCCAGCAACACCTCCCCAATAAAATCATAGCCATCCATATTGGGCATCATGATATCACTGATAATCAAAGCATACTGGTCCTTGGCAAAGAGCCCCAAGGCTTGACGACCATCGCTTGCGACGGTCACACTATAGCCGGCCTGTTGCAAATAACGTTTGTTAATATCAGTGATTTCCGGTTCATCGTCCACTAATAATATCTTGTAGGTCATGCTTCCTCCTTGATTAAAAAATTAGTGCTACACTCTCTCAAGTATAACACTAATTCTTAACTTAGCCAAATAATTCTAAT
The DNA here is from genome assembly GCF_015689395.1 of Streptococcus equi subsp. zooepidemicus. Classification (NCBI taxonomy): domain Bacteria; kingdom Bacillati; phylum Bacillota; class Bacilli; order Lactobacillales; family Streptococcaceae; genus Streptococcus; species Streptococcus equi. The sequence continues at coordinate 364,466 of NZ_CP065054.1, read as the reverse complement.
CTCATTAACTCATCAATCATTTTAATCGTCGATTGTCGCACCTTAATCATCTTAGGTGCTTAATAATCGCTCGGATAAATAGTGCTTAAATTCTGATTGAGAATACCGTAGATTGAGCCGCTGATGTAGTCTGGCAGTTCAAGCCTTTGAGCACGCTCGTAGATCTCTTGATCAGCTAATGGTCGTTCTTCTGATTGATAGGCTATCGGCTGCGCTTGACCAGCTATATCCTTTGGATAAGTGATACTTGAGTTTTGGTTAAGGATACCGTAGATTGAGCCGCTGATGTAGTCTGGTAGTTCAAGCTTTTGAGCGCGTTCATAGATCTCTTGGTCAGTTAAGCGTTGAGTTACTGACTGCTCATTACCAGCATGGGTGGATGCAGAGACGGCCGGTGCTTGGCCCAGAGCTAGAAAGGCACCTCCAGCAAACAGTGCTGAAGTAAGACCAAGCTTCAAAGCGTTAGCAGCTAAAGTTGTTTTTGATTGTTTTCCTGTAGTCATTGTTGTCATAACAATTACCTCTTTCTTTTTGATTATCAATGTTATGGACTAAGTATAGCAATCAAATATAAAACAACATTAAGCTAAAGTTAAACTAATTCTTAAGTTGTTATTATAAAAGTATAAAATGATCTTTTTTGATTAATAATGACATCAAACTACCTCAAAAATGATGACAAGGCTAAGGACAGCTTCACGTAAGCTCATCACAAAAACAAGCACCAGCTATAACCCCCAACAAGAAAACACTATTTAAAAAAGATGACCTATTTGTTAATCACTAGCTCATCAAAGCATTGCAGACCAGCACAGCCTTTTCGCTAGCTTTAAGAGGTCACATTTTTGAAGTCTTGTCTGATGTGTTATAATAGTTAAGTATCAAAACTTAGGAGAATTGGAACTTATGATGAATATGCAAAACATGATGAAGCAAGCGCAAAAGCTTCAAAAGCAAATGGAACAAAAGCAAGCTGATCTAGCTGCTACCTCATTTTCAGGCAAATCTGCCCAAGAGCTGGTAACAGCAACCTTTACTGGTGACAAACGCCTGGTCAATATCACCTTTAAGGAGGCTGTTGTGGATCCAGAGGATATCGAAACGCTTCAAGACATGACCACTCAAGCCATCAATGACGCCCTTACTCAAATTGATGAGGCAACCAAGAAAAGCTTGGGGGCCTTTGCCGGCAAGCTACCATTTTAATAGCAAGAAATCTCCACTGGGTATCCAGCGGAGATTTTTAATTATTTTTCCTTGGCCAATTCAAGGCAGAAAGATTTTTGCTGGCAATGAGGACAGCGTAATCTTCTGGTTTTTGGAGTGTGTCCTGCCAAGCTAAAGGCTTTATAGGTAGGCTCAAAGATCTTGTGACAGTTGGGACAAAGGTAGAGCACCTGCTTTTTGTAATGCCAAACAAGACCATTCACTGCCAAGATAAACAGTGACATTCCAAGCCAGATCAACCAGATCTGACGAAGCCAAGTAGCTAATACCATGACTAGAACATAGCTTATGATTGCCAAAATGAGTTGTGGCCAAGTTCTGCGCTGGAGCTGACGCCAGCTTTCTTGATTTTCTATCCTCAAGGCAAGGTCTGAAAGATCGTCAAGTGATTGACAAGCGTCCTTTTCAACCTCTTTTAAGAGCTTGACAGCCCTGTCAAGCTTAGCCTTTTTATCAGCAGCTTCTGCTCTTAGCTGCCTGATGTGCTCCTGAAGCAAGAGCTCTAAGACCTGGTCTGTATTATCCTCGGCAAAGATCCTTTTGATCCTCTCGATTGAAAAATCTAGCTCTCGAAGAAAGAGGATACGCTTGAGCTGGCTCAAGTCAGCACTCGTGTACTGGCGTCTTCCTCCCTCTGTGATAGCAGATGGGGATAGGAGGTTTCTGTTATCGTAATATTGCACCGTCCTAATAGTGACACCTGCTGCTTTTGCTAGCTCACCGGTTGAATAGATATCAGACATTCTTGTCACCTCCTTTCTGTCCTCATTATAGGACATGACCCAAGGTCACAAGCAAGCCCTAAGGCTAAACTTTTTAGAGCATGGCAAAGGCTATTCGTCAAAAAGCCCTCCCAAAGCTGCAAAGGGGTTGTCTGTAATCGCTTCTTTTTGCTTATCTAGGTAAGACTTGTTATCGTCAAATTCCACAAATGCCTCATAGACACGCGCTGTCATACGAGCGTCCTCTAAGCTATTATGTCCTCTTCCTTTTATCCCTAAAAAATCAGCAACTGTTTGCAGGCGAAGATTAGCAATTCCATTTAGGTCACTACTGCGTCTCTCATAGGCTTCATCAAAGACATCGACTGCATATTGCGCTGACAGATCCAAGCCATTTGCTGCTAAAATAGGCAAATCAGACTTTTGTGCATTATAGCCTATCAAAGGTGTATCACCAACAAATTGCTTAAAAGCAGCAAGCACCTCATCAACCTTGGGTGCTGATACAATCTTATCTGAGGTAATGCCTGTTAAGCCATTAATAAAGCTTTGCAGGGGAACAGCAGTGTAAACATAGCTGTCAAAGCTGTCAACCTCCTGATGCTTGTGCCATTTGACCGCTGAAAGCTGAATGATATGACTAACCTCATTGACAGTATTAAATTCCATATCAAAGGCAATATAAGCTTCTAATTGTTTCATTCTTATCTCCTCAAAAAAGACCCTTAGAGGGTCTTGGTATGCTGTTATTTACCAAATAAACGATTAAAAAAACCTTTTTTAGGTCCCATCTCAGACTGTATCTCCTCTGCTTGCAATCGTACCTGATCAGCCTCAGCCTTTGCTTCCTCAAGCTCCAGCTTCAAGGTCTCTTTGTCTGCCATAGCCTTGGCTGTCAGCTGCTGCTGCTGATCCAGCTGCTTGTCCTTCTCGGCAATCTGAACGTCCTTAATACGCATCTGCTCGTCCTTAGCAGCCAGCTGGCTATCCTTTGCCTTTAGCTGCTCATATAAGCGAGTGATTTCAGTGTTTTTTTCGTCAACCAGAATCTCTAAGAGCTCACGCTGCTTGGTCTCTTCACTAATTGGCTCATCATCAAAAATCGTTTTCTTGTAGATTTCCTCTAGCTTAACTAAGCCACTACGTTTAACGACAGTGACTCCTTTATCATTTTTATCAAGGTCCTCCTCTGGTAAGGACTTGACACGATTATTGACAGCCTGACGGCTCACTCCCAAAATGTCAGCTAGTTCACTAACTGTCTTTTCTATTGCCATAATTTCCTCTTTATTACTGTAACTGAATATTCTTATTAAAAATAGTAACACAATACCAGAATTCTGTCAATTTAGCCTAGTTTACATTACTGTTAAATCGCTTGATGTTATGCTAAAATAAGCACATGATACCATACGATACGATTATTATTGGAGGTGGTCCTGCTGGTATGATGGCAGCCATCTCTAGCAGCTACTATGGCCACAAGACACTCCTGCTTGACAAAAACAGACGCCTAGGCAAAAAGCTGGCTGGGACTGGAGGAGGACGCTGCAATGTCACCAACAGCGGAAGCCTTGATGAGCTAATCGCTGGCATTCCAGGTAACGGCCGCTTTCTCTATAGCGTCTTTTCCCAATTTGATAATCATGACATCATTGCTTTTTTTAGAGAAAACGGCGTGACCCTCAAAGAAGAGGATCATGGACGCATGTTTCCTACAACCGATCAATCAAAGACGATTATTAATGCGCTGGAGCAAAAAATCAAGTCGCTGGGAGCTCAGGTGCTGACCAGTACCGAGATTGTCTCGGTCAAAAAGCGAGACAACCTTTTTTACCTCAAATCAGCTGATCAGACCTTCAGCTGCGAGAGACTTATCGTGGCAACAGGAGGCAAATCCTATCCATCTACTGGATCGACAGGCTTTGGCTATGATATTGCTCGCCACTTCAACATAGCTGTCACCGAGCTAGAGGCTGCCGAAAGTCCCTTATTAACAGACTTTCCACATAAGGCCTTACAGGGAATTTCCCTTGATGATGTGACCTTTAGCTATGAGAAGCATCAGATCACCCACGATTTGCTTTTTACCCATTTTGGGCTGTCAGGTCCTGCTGCTCTAAGGCTTTCTTCCTTTGTTAAGGGAGGTGACATAGCAGAGCTTGACCTGCTGCCGCAAACCTCTGTAGCTGAGCTGCTCAGCTATTTGGCGCAGCACCGGGAAAAAGCCCTAAAAAATGCACTCAAGGTTCTAATGCCTGAGCGAGTTGCTGACTTTTTAACAAAGGGCTATCCGGAAAAAGGAAAGCAGCTAACTCCCACACAGACCCAGGAGCTCGTCAACAAGATTAAGCAATTACCGATTCCAATCACAGGAAAAATGTCTCTGGCCAAGTCCTTTGTAACCAAGGGCGGCATTGACTTAAAAGAAATCAACCCTAAAACCCTCGAAAGCAAGAAGGTCGCGGGACTTTACTTTGCTGGTGAGGTCTTAGATATTAATGCTCATACAGGTGGCTTTAACATTACAGCTGCTCTCTGCTCTGGCTGGGTGGCAGGAAGCCCACATTGATTAAGATAAGCTTATTAGCTGATTGACTGATAGGCTTATTTGTCATTATCCCCTTAATCAGGGCATCTTTTTCTTGCATTTGGCTGAAATTGGTGTATAATAAGACTATGTTTCCTTAACTGGTTAATGACTAGTTGAGGAAATTCAGGGCGCTGATAACGCTCTGAGATTATTAAATATTAAGAAGGAGAAAGCAATGGCAAAGAAGTCAAAAATTGCTAAATACCATAAGCAGCTCCAACTGATTGAACAGTATGCTGACCTTCGTCGCGAGCTTAAAGCAAAGGGTGATTATGAAGCACTGCGCAAATTGCCACGTGATTCAAACCCAAATCGCTTGAAAAATCGTGATAGAATTGATGGTCGTCCCCATGCTTACATGCGTAAGTTTGGTGTCAGCCGTATCAATTTTCGTGAGCTAGCTCACAAAGGCCAACTACCAGGAATCACTAAGGCTAGCTGGTAAGCTTGACTCACCTTGTTTAAGATTTAGTAATCATAGAAGCCAATTTATCATAATAGCTCGGTATGCCAAGATACCGAGCTATTTTTTTACGTCTTAAAACTCCTTAATCATCACAGGCTAAATCACTTACCTTAGCCTTTGACTGGTACAGTTAGCCTCTGCAAGGAAAAGAGCCCTCAAGCAAAGCAAACGCTCCTAAAGGCCTGTTTTTGCTGTGACAGCAGTGATTGGTTCCAGTGAATATCTCCTACAACAAGCTCTAAAGCTCCATAAAATCCTAGATGTAGCCTTTTTAAAAAGGCTGCTTGCTCATAGCATCTAAGAAAAGGACCTAAGAGAGACTTTTTCAGCCCAAGACGAGGTGACTAGCCTTAGCTTTTTTGCCAATGACATCAAATATGCAGCATATAGATCATCACCACTCTTATGGCTATATAGCCTACTGTTAAGATGAGCATTGCCAGTAGGTGCTGCTTTTTCTTTAATTGGAGATAGCCAACAATCTCTCTGATAAAGGCATTCATACTAAAGTAGAGCTTTGTTTTTGCCCCGTAGCCCCTGCAAGGCAAGGCTAGCTCCTTGGCCAGCAATAAGGCTCTAAACAGGTGATAACGATTGGTGACCAAGCAAAAGGAAGCCCCAGCTGGTATTAATTGCTTAGAAAACAGGATATTTTCTCTGGTATTTCTGGATTGGTTTTCAACTAATATATCTTCGCTTTTGATTCCTTGCTGGACTGCATAGCGACACATCGCCTCACCCTCAGCTATTAGCTCATCAGCCCCTTTGCCACCAGACATGATCAGCTTGCTGCCAGGATTTTTCCGGTAAACCTGAATGCCCTTATTAATACGGCTGGCTAGCAAGGGAGTGACCTGGTCTCCATTTAGACCGCTCCCCAGCACAATAATATAGTCTTCCTTGGTTTTTCTGAGGTAAAAGGTATTCAGTATGCTTGAGATGGTGTAGGCTGATACGATTAGCAAGAGGTAAAGGATTAACAAATCACTAGTCTCATACATGATCCTTAAAAGCTTTGAGTCACCGATACTCTCTAACAATAGTCTGCTGACAAAAGGGTGCACAAACAACAAGACCGCTGAGCCAATCAGCAATAAATTCCGCAAGGAAAGTCCTTCTCTTTTGATGAGCCTAATGCCATTAAAGCTTAGAAAGAGCAAGAGTATAAAGGGACTTGACATCAACCATACAATCGCAAGAAAGCCAATGACACCTAGCACCAGGATACCAACACCCTGAAGCCTGTTTTCGATTGAAAAAATGTAAATCATAGCACACAAGAGACTAACACCTAGTGTTGCTACAAAGCTGGCTCCTAGCCACAGGGTTCTTGGCTCCTTAACATAAACAGCCAAAAACACCACGCTGCAAATCAATGGAAGAAGCAATAAATAAAACATGACAATCTCCTCATACCAATGCTACTGCTGATGAAAGCTCTCAAAGGCTAGACTTGGCTTAGCATTTAGGTCCAAGCCTGCCACATGCCCTTTATCGTACTCAACAGCTGCTGCTAAGGCAATCATACCAGCATTATCCCCACACAATCTTAAAGGAGGCATAACCACATCTAAGTCCTTGATTTCCTTGGCTAAACGCTCACGAAGCCCCTGATTGGCTGCTACTCCACCAGCGACGACTAGCATTTTTGATGGGTATTGCTTGAGTGCCTTCTTGGTTTTTGCTAATAATATATCTAACACCGCAGCCTGAAAGGAAGCACAGAGATCCTCAAGCACAAGCTCCTCACCCTTTTGCTGCGCATTATGGTGCAGATTGATAAAGGCTGATTTTAGGCCTGAAAAAGAAAACTCCAAATGCTCCTCTTTAATCATGGCACGAGGAAAATGATAAGTATCTGTCCCTTGATGCGCTAGCTGATCGATCTCACGACCAGCAGGATAGGTCAAGCCCATCACGCGTCCTACCTTGTCATAGGCTTCACCAACTGCGTCATCACGTGTTTCTCCGACAATATGATACTCTCCTGGCTCTGTCACATAGACAAGCTCTGTATGCCCACCGGAAACCAAGAGGGCCATAAGAGGGTATTCCAGCTCTCCTTGCTCGCGGGCCGCCATCAGGTGACCTGCCATATGATTGACCGGAATCAAGGGCAAATCATTAGCCCAAGCAAAGGCCTTGGCTGCTGCTAGGCCGACTAGTAATGCCCCCACCAGACCTGGTCCATAGGTAACCGCAACCGCAGTCAAGTCAGCAGCCTCAAGCTGAGCCTCCTTGAGTGCGTCATCAAAGCAAGTCGTAATCACCTCCACATGATGACGACTTGCTACCTCAGGAACCACCCCACCAAAACGCTTGTGACTTTCAACCTGACTAGCAATAATATTGGTCAATAAGACGTTATCGTTTTTTAAGATAGCAACACTTGTCTCATCACAAGAGCTCTCTACTGCTAAAATATATCTATCTGTCATTCTTTCCTTCCCGCCTCATGATCAAGGCTGCTTCTATTGGATCATGGTAATAATTGCTACGCTGGCCTATCACCTCAAAGCCATGCTTGAGATAAAGCTGCTGCGCCCTGTGGTTTGACGCTCTAACCTCAAGAAATATCCTTCCCTCAAAGCCATCTAGCTGTCCCATGAGCCAAGAGGCAATACCCTGCCCCTGATAGCTTGGCAAAACAGCTAGATTAGTGATTTCCATTTCTCCTGGCAGCTGTTGAATCGCTAAAAAACCAAGCAGGGTTTCTTGATGATAAAAGGTAAAATAATCAACATGCTCCTGTTGCATATCAGACAGTATCTGCTTTAAGGTCCAAGGGGATTGACCATAGACCTCTTTTAGCACCTGATAGACAGCTGCTGCTTTTTCTTGAATAGAAATCATCGCTAAACTCGCTTGACATACTGGCTGTCATCACCGACAGCATGAGTTTTGAGCCAATTTTCCTCTGCCTCAACCCGCTTCAAATATTGTGGGACAAAGGCTGCCACATTATCAGCTGAAAGATTGCTACCTAGCAGACCAAGCTCAAAGGCTGATGGCAGACTTGGCTTTATCTTAGCCTCTGGCAAGGCCACTCGAATATCCTCTACAAAGCCCTCCACCTCTCCAACAAAAATTACATTGTTATAAGAGACCAAATCTGCTAAGACAGCATCAAAGGACGCATACTTATCCTGTTTCACAGCTTTTTGATGGTGATAATAGCCCACATAAACATGGCGTCGTCTAGCATCAATCAAAGGAACAACCAAGCTGTCAGGATTTTCGCGGCAAACAGAGGCCGCTAGAGCATAGAGGCTTGATATGCCAACAAGGTCAATACTTAGGCTATAGGCAAGCATTTTTGCTGTAGCAGCGGCAACACGTAAGCCAGTATATGAGCCTGGTCCTTCTGCTACTGCGATCCGATCAAGATCCTTTGGTTTCCAGCCAACTGAGGACATTAAAAAATCAATAGCCGGCATCAGACTAATGCTGTGATTCTTCTTAATATTAATCGCAAGATCAGCCAATAATGTGTCATCGTCTAATAAAGCAACAGATAATGCTTTATTTGATGTGTCAAATGCAAGTGTCTTCATATTAAGTCCTTCTCAAGTCATTTCTATTCCACAATTATAACATAAAATAAAGGCCATGAAAAAGAGACACCTACAGTCTCATCACAGGTCAAGCGAATAATTTTATCGAAACTTTTTACTAAAAGCTGATAGTATGATATAATCTTAGTAATTGCACAGAATCAGGTTTAAATCTATTACACAATAATCACATGATAGGTAATCGTCAAAACAGAGGCCTTCTCGTTTTGACCTATTTGTTATTGTTTGGATAATCGATTCATCATGAAAGGAAGATATCATCAATGATCTATAAAGTTTTCTACCAAGAAACAAAGGAACGCAGTCCGCGTCGTGAAAACACACAGGCCCTATACCTAGATATAGACGCTGCAAGTGAGCTTGAGGGGCGTATCAAGGCCCGCAAGATGGTTGAAGAGCACACCAATTACAATGTCGAATTCATCGAGCTGCTCTCAGACAAGCACCTAGACTACGAAAAAGAAACTGGTGTTTTCACATTAACGGAGTTTTAACATGACAAATATCAGTTTAAGGCCTAATGAGGTTGGGGTTTATGCGATTGGTGGTCTGGGAGAGATCGGCAAAAACACCTACGGTATTGAGTATCAAGATGAAATCATCATTGTTGATGCCGGTATCAAATTCCCAGAGGACGATTTGCTAGGGATTGACTATGTTATCCCCGATTACTCTTATATTGTTGACAATTTGGAGCGTGTCAAGGCTCTTGTGATTACTCATGGTCATGAGGATCATATTGGCGGTATTCCTTTTTTACTAAAGCAAGCTAATGTGCCTATATATGCAGGCCCCTTAGCCCTAGCTCTTATCCGAGGAAAGCTGGAGGAGCATGGTCTCTTACGCGATGCTGTGCTCTATGAGATCAATCACAATACCGAGCTCACCTTTAAGCATATGAGCGTTACCTTCTTTAAAACAACTCACTCTATTCCAGAGCCACTTGGGATTGTTATCCACACCCCACAAGGGAAGGTCATCTGTACTGGCGACTTCAAGTTTGACTTTACACCTGTTGGTGATCCGGCTGATCTACATCGCATGGCTGCTCTTGGTAAGGACGGAGTTCTTTGTCTATTGTCCGATTCGACAAATGCCGAGATACCAACCTTTACGAATTCTGAAAAGGTCGTTGGTCAGTCAATCATGAACATTATTGAAGGCATTCATGGACGTATCATTTTTGCTTCCTTTGCTTCAAATATCTACCGCTTGCAGCAGGCTGCAGAAGCCGCTGTTAAGACAGGGCGTAAGATTGCCGTATTTGGTCGTTCAATGGAAAAGGCTATTGTTAACGGTATTGAGCTTGGCTACATCAAGGTCCCAAAGGGAACCTTTATTGAGCCTAATGAGATTAAACATTACCACGCTAGTGAGATTTTGATCATGTGTACCGGCAGTCAAGGGGAATCTATGGCCGCCCTTGCTAGGATTGCCAATGGTACCCACAGACAGGTCAGCTTACAGCCTGGAGACACTGTTATCTTTTCATCAAGTCCAATTCCTGGTAATACCGTCAGCGTCAATAAGCTAATCAATACGATTCAGGAGGCTGGAGTTGACGTTATTCATGGAAAGGTCAACAATATCCACACCTCCGGTCATGGTGGCCAACAGGAGCAAAAGCTGATGCTTAGCCTTATTAAGCCAAAATACTTTATGCCTGTTCATGGTGAGTACCGTATGCAGAAGGTTCATGCTGGGCTTGCTGTTGACATTGGGATTCCAGAAGAAAATATCTTTATCATGGAAAATGGTGACGTGTTGGCCTTGACCAGCGATAGCGCTCGTATAGCCGGTCATTTCAATGCTCAGGACATTTACGTAGATGGCAATGGCATTGGAGATATTGGGACAGCGGTTCTTCGCGATCGTCGTGATCTTTCAGAAGACGGGGTTGTCCTTGCAGTGGCGACTGTTGATTTTGAGACACAGATGATCTTGGCCGGACCAGATATTCTCAGCCGCGGTTTTATCTACATGCGCGAGTCAGGCGAGCTCATCAGAGAGAGTCAGCGTGTGCTTTTCAATGCGATTCGTATCGCTCTGAAAAATAAGGACGCTAGTATCCAGTCTGTCAATGGTGCTATCGTTAATGCGCTTCGTCCCTTCCTTTACGAAAAGACAGAGCGCGAGCCCATTATCATTCCAATGGTTCTAACACCTGATAGCCAATAGATCTTTGACACGAGCTTAGAGGCTCGTGTTTTTTTGTTGCGTCAACGTCAATGACTGATGTACAAGGCTATGAGGCATACTACTTGCCCAACACGTGCTGTTAGCTAAGCTTAACAGAGTGACGTGCTGAGCTAGCTTAAGAGCCTTGTCTAGCTATACTACTAAAAATAGCCTGCTGAGCTTAGCAAACCTGTCAAACCACACCTCAAAAAGAGAGCGATAACATTTGACTACAGGCTGATTGATTCCCACAAGTCATTTTATAAAAACAGCAGCAAGCACAGCAAAAAGAGCTGCACTTTAGACAATCTTAACTAAGATACTTTATGATCTAGTCTCATTCATTAAAAAGCGAACAGGTCTGGCTTTTAAAATCTCAGAAAGCTAGACCTGTTCGGTTGTTTTATTTTGGTTTATTTTAGGGTAGACTTGTGTCCCAGCCTCATGCTACAAATTCTATCATAAGGAGTTTTTTGTACAGTCTAGGTTGGCTGACAAAGCCCCACCATACCAACAAAATCGCATGGCACCTGCTTTTGATCGGCAAAGGTCATACAACTTTTGGTCGGTCAAGTCTAAAAAGACCAGATCACATCAGCTTTTTAGCAGGCTACTGTTATGCTAATGCCTTAGAGGCCACGCTCTGCTCGATACTGATCGGCTTCGGCCTGCGTCGCTAAGACAAAATGCCCAGGAGTGATTTCATACATTTGCCGCTCTTGGCCATCTAGCTCTTGACTAGGATCATAAACCTCTGCAATGCGCCTACGCTCCTTTTCAGGATCCGGCTCAGGAATGGCCGAGATCAAGCTTTTCGTATAAGGGTGAATCGGGTGATTGTAAACCTCATCAGATGTTCCAATCTCAAGCATTTTGCCCCAATGCATCACACCAATACGGTCTGAAATGTATTTGACCATAGACAAATCGTGTGCGATAAAGAGATAGGTCAAGCCGCGCTTCTTTTGCAATTGCTGCATGAGACTCACTACCTGTGCTTGAATCGACACATCAAGCGCTGAAATCGGCTCATCTGCGATAATAAAGGTCGGCTTCACAGCCAGGGCACGCGCAATGCCAATCCGCTGGCGTTGGCCACCAGAAAATTCATGTGGGTACCGCGTCAAATGATCCTGATTAAGCCCAACAAGCTTTAACAGCTCTTGGACTCTTGCCTCACGCTCTGCCTTTGAGGCTGTCAAGCCATGAATGTCTAAGCCCTCTGCAACAATGTCTCTGATTTTCATGCGACCGTTCAGACTAGCCTGAGGATCTTGGAAGATCATTTGCGCATGCTTACGAAAGCTATGCAGCTTTTTCCCCTTTAATTGGGAGACGTTTTCTCCATTAAAGATAATCTCGCCATCACTAATATCATACAATTTCAAAATAGCTCGACCAACTGTTGTCTTGCCTGAGCCTGATTCCCCAACAAGGCCAAATACTTCCCCTTCATAAATGTCAAAGCTAAGGCGATCAATAGCCTTAACCTCGTTTTTCTTCCCCTTGTTAAAGGTTAAGGAAACATTCTTTACTTCGATTAATTTTTTACGAGCTTCTGTCATTAAGCCTTCCTCTCTTCCATTTCCTGCCATTTTGCCCAACGCTTGCGGATTGGTAATGGAGGGGTTATTTTAGGAGCGCGCTCATCTAGCAGCCAGGTTGCCGCGTAATGGCTGTCACTTACCTTGAACATTGGAGGCTCTTTGATATGGTCAATGTCTAGGGCAAACTCATTCCGGGCAGCAAATGCATCACCCTTTGGAGGGTTTAATAAATCTGGTGGCGTTCCGGGAATAGACCTCAAGCTACCTGCTGCAGTAGCTGTTGTAGGCATCGAATTGAGCAATCCCCAGGTATAAGGGTGCTGTGGGTGGTAAAATACCTCATCAACCGTTCCATATTCAACAATTTTTCCAGCATACATGACAGCAACGCGATCTGCCATTCCAGCAACAACACCAAGGTCATGCGTAATAAAGATAATCGATGATGCGGTCTGAGACTGAATATCCTTCATCAGCTTCAAAATCTGGGCCTGAATGGTAACATCAAGAGCTGTTGTCGGCTCATCTGCAATCAAAATATCAGGATTGGCAGCTAGAGCAATGGCAATAACAGCCCGTTGCCGCATGCCCCCAGACCACTGATGTGGGTAATCCTTAAGGTGCTCCTCAGCATTTGGAATACCAACCTGACGCATCAGGTCTAAAGCACGCTTCAAGGCTTCTGTCTTATGAATACTTTGATGAATCATTATTGCCTCTGCAATCTGCATGCCAATTGTCATGGTAGGATCAAGGCTGGTCATCGGATCCTGGAAGATCATCGCAATTTCATTGCCACGCACCTTCACCCATTCCTCCTCCTTCAGCTCATTGAGCTGCTTGCCCTTGAAGCAAATGTCTCCAGAAATACTTGCATTCTTAGCATTCAACCCCATCAGCGTGCGAGTGGTTACAGATTTCCCTGAGCCTGATTCTCCCACAATAGCAAGAGTCTCTCCCTTTTTTAGCTCAAAGCTGATATTACGAATCGCCTTAACATCTCCAGCATAGGTTTTAAAATCAACATGGAGGTTTTTGACACTTAAAATGGTTTCATTCGTCATTTTATCTCCCCTCTACTCATCACTTGATTTTGGGTCAAAAGCGTCACGTAGGCCATCACCCAACAGAATAAAGGCCAACGAAATTAGCACCAAGGCAAAAGCCGGCAGCAGCACCTGATAAGGATAATATTGCAGGCTTTCTTGTGCATCAGTAATCAATGAACCAAGCGAAGCTGTCGGTGGCTTAACACCTAAATTAATCGCAGATAGCACTGACTCATACATGATAGCACTCGGAACAGTCATCATGATTTGAACAATAATAATCCCTGAAATATTTGGCAATACATGCTTAAAGGCAATCCTGATATTACTTTCTCCCAAGGCACGAGAAGCAAGGACGAAATCACGCTCTCGATAGGACAGGGTTAGGTTGCGGACCTGCCTAGCCATTGAGGTCCAGCCTACAATCGCAATTGAAATAATAATTGAAGTCACACCATTGCCAAGCAAAAGACCAAGCATGGTCACAATAACAAGGTTTGGAATAGAGGAGATAATCTCAATGATCCGCTGCATCACCATGTCAGTCTTGCCACCAACAAAGCCTGAGACCAAGCCATAGGTTACCCCAATCACTAGATCAATCAGGGTTGCGACAATAGCAATCAAAAGAGAAATACGAATCCCTACCGTAATACGTTTTCCAATACTGCGCCCCAGATTATCCGTCCCGAGTAAGAAGGCCTTGTCCTCTGGGACCCCTTGATCCGCATAAGCGTCATTGGGCTCTGTATTACCAGCGTAGGTAATGGTCCCATTCCAAAATGGCAAGCTGCTGCTTAGCTTTGGCGGCAGGTTACGGTATATGCTTACCTCCTTACTGTTAAAGCTATTGGCATCATCTGTAGACACAACAAATAAAGAACCAATAGAAAACAAAAGCAGCACAGCTAAAAACCCCATCGCTATAACAGCTAGTTTATTGTGCTTTAGCCTACGCCAAGCGTCCTGAAGAAAGGAAAGCGCCGGCTTTTCAATTTTTTCTTGTGTCGCTAAGCTCCCTGCTCCAACAAGCTTAAATGATTTTGTTTCTTCTAGCATAGCACTCTCCTATCCCAAACGAACACGTGGATCTGCGATACTAATGATCATATCAGTTACCAAAATAGCAACCATCAGCATTAGCGCATAGACAATCGTTGTTCCCATAATCACCGGGTAATCCTTGGTGGGAATAGAGGTCACAAACTGCTGCCCAATCCCCGGAATGGAAAAAATCTGCTCAATCAGGGCTGATCCCGTCAAAATACCAGCAGCCATCGGACCAACCAAGGTTAACACAGGAATCATCGAATTGCGGTAAGCATGCCGACGAGTCACCTGACGCTTAGTCAAGCCCTTCGCTCTAGCTAGCTGAATATAATCTGTCGATAAGGTCTCAATCATCTCGCTACGGAAAAAACGGGTCACCTGAGCAAAGACCGGAATAGCTAAAGCAAGCGTCGGCAAAATCGTTTGCCCAAAGCTTCCCCAGCCAGACAAGGGAAGCAAATTCCATTTAAAGCCCAAATAATCCAACAGCAGTAAACCAATGATAAAGGACGGCATAGAAATACCAAGCGTTGAGATAACACTTAAAATGGCATCAATGATATTATTTTTATTCCGCGCTGAGACAGCACCAACAACTAAACCAGAGCTAATACCAACAATAAGCGCCTGTACTCCTAAGTGTACAGATACCCCCAGACGCTGCGAGATCAGGGTTGTCACTGATTGGTTAATCGACTGATAGCTGGTGCCAAAATCACCATGAAGAATATCAAACAAATACTTTAAATATTGCTGCCAAAGAGGCTTATCTAAGCCGTACTGCTGATTCAGCATAGCAATCATGTCATC
Organism: Streptococcus equi subsp. zooepidemicus; assembly: GCF_015689395.1. Lineage (NCBI taxonomy): Bacteria > Bacillati > Bacillota > Bacilli > Lactobacillales > Streptococcaceae > Streptococcus > Streptococcus equi. The sequence continues at coordinate 349,249 of NZ_CP065054.1, read as the reverse complement.
AGTTAATTTAGGACTGTTATAGGGTGTTCCAGGCATCACCTGCATCAAAAAGAAGGACAAGGTGATCACCACCCAAAGTGTCACTACTAAAATAGCAACTCGCTTCAAAAGATATTTAATCATATTTTTCCTCTAACCAAAACAAGAACTGGTTAAGACCAATTCTTGCAATATGCTTGCCAAGGCCTACAGGATAGACACTCCTAGCTAGCCCTAAGCTTCTCTTAAACACTTCCCATCAAGGAGCTGTGGCCTTGCTAGGTCAGTATAAGCTTACGATAATATTATTGTTATTCCTTATAAGCGTAAGTAAAGTCAACATTTAGACCAGTTGAATTACGGATAAGACCTTTGATGCTTGGATTTTGCAAGCCCTCACCACTACGGAAGTAAAGGGGATTGTAAAGGGCATTGTCATAAAGGGCTTTTTCTGCTGCCTTATAGTCATCAGCAGCCGCATCAATATTCAAGGCATCTGTTGTTAGAGCCTTGTTGTAGGCCGCATCGTAGTCTGCATTCGTAAATTTACCATAGTTATAAGCAGACCCTGATTTAAACAAGCCATAGAAGGTAGACCCTTCTGGATAATCACCACCCCAAAGAACAACTGCAACCTCAAAGTTTTGGTTTTTAGTATCCTCAAGACGTTGCTTGAAAGGAACAAATTTCTCTTCAACGGTCAAGCCAGGAAGAGCTGTTTCCCAGGTTTCCTTGATGTAATCCACTGCAGACTTGGCAGCCGGCGCATCAGCATCAGCTGTGATGGTGATTGTCAAGGCATCCTTGCCCAGCTCTGCTAAGCCTTCCTTGAAGAGCTTTGCTGCCTCCTTGTCATCGTATTTATAGCCAGGTGCTACATGCTCTGTTAGATCTGTTCCGTCAGATAATTTAGCAAGACCTGTAGGAACAAGCGCTGTAGCCGGCTTTGATCCTGTATCAACAGCCGCAGATACAATTCCCTTACGGTCTGTTGCCAAATTCAAGGCTTGACGAATTTTAAGACTGCTCAAACCTTCAATAGCTCCTGTCTGGTTATATACGATATAAGCTGTTGTTGCCTCAAGAACTGGAACAACGTCCTTATGCTTTTTGTTAGCATTGTAAATAGCTGACGTACCAGAAATATTCGCAAAGTCTAGCTTACCTTGCTTGTATAGTTGAACAGCTGTATCTGGCTTTTTAACCGTTTGAACATTAACTGTCTCAGTTTTGACGTTTTTGGCGTCCCAATAGTTTTTATTCTTTACTAGCTTAAAGGTTCCGCTAGTGCCATTCCAGCCCTTGACAATATAAGGACCAGAATAAATTTGTTTTTCTGATGTTGTCCCATAGTCCTTGCCAGCGTCCTTGACAAAGGATTCTTTTTGAGGAACAAAGTTAGAGAAGGACAGCAAGCTCTTAAATTGTGGTGCTGGCTCCGTTAAGGTAAAAATAACCTTATTTCCATCAGCCTTTACCCCTAGAGAGTCTAGATCAGGATTTTTCCCACTATTAATGTCCTCTGCGTTTTTCAGATGTGACTCAGTTGCCAAGTAAGCGTACTCTGAGGCTGTCTTAGGATCGACCATTCGCTGCCAGCTGTACACAAAGTCCTCTGCTGTTAGATCACTACCATCAGACCATTTCAAGCCATCTCGCAGGGTTGCTGTATAGGTCAAGCCATCCTCTGACACATCAACCTTTTCAGCCAAATCAGGCTGTAATTTCCCTTTAGCATCAGCACGCAAAAGGTTACTGCCAGAATTACCAATAGCCAAAGCAGAATAGGTATCTGTATTTTTTGAAATATCAAGTGTGATGATCTCAGTTGGCGTATACCAATTAATCTCACTCTTTTTGTCTGTTGACGCTGATTGCTTACTTCCACAAGCCATCAAGGCAGCAACAGAGGCTAGCGTAACTGCCGCTAAGCCCAGACGCTTACATGCTTTTGTTCCTAGTACTGTCATATAACCTTCCTCCTAACAAAATAGTTATTTAAAATAATTAAATTAGATTATACCATAATTCTGAAAAAAGGAAATAGATTTATCTGAAAATTTTTGATTTTATTTTTATAAATAGATAAACCAGACACTTCTGTCATCATAGCGTATAAAAGGAACGATAATCATAAATAACCATATTTACTGAATAAAAGCATAAAAAACTCACTCAAAAAGCTGAGTGAGTTTTGTTTTTCTAATAGTTGTGTAAGTAATTATCAATCTCCCATTGCGAAACAAAGGTCGCATAGGAGGACCATTCAATCCGTTTGGCCTCTAAAAAGTTGGTGTAAATATGGTCACCTAAAGCCTTTTGAATGACCTCATCCTTTTGAAGAGCCTTTAGAGCATTATGGAGTGTTGATGGCAAATCAACAATACCAGCAGCATTACGCTCCTCTGCTGTCATCATGTAAATGTTGGCCTCAATCGGTGCTGGTGCCTCAATGCGATTAATGATTCCATCTAAGCCTGCCTCTAGTAAAACTGCAAGTGCTAAATAAGGATTGGCTGTTGGATCAACCGAGCGCAATTCTAAACGAGTCCCCATACCACGAGAAGCAGGAACACGAATAAGAGGTGAACGATTGCTTCCTGCCCAGGCAACATAAACAGGAGCCTCATAGCCAGGAACCAAGCGCTTGTAAGAATTAACTGTTGGATTTGTAATAGCGGTGTAATTGTAAGCATGCTTCATCAGCCCACCTAAGAAATAATAGGCATCGTCTGATAGCTTCATGCCACGCTTATCATTTTCATCATAAAAGGCATTGTTGCCCTCTTTATCAAATAAGGACATGTTGCAGTGCATACCAGATCCAGCAATGCCAAATTTTGGCTTTGCCATAAAGGTAGCATAGAGCCCATGCTCACGAGCAATTGTCTTGACGACAAGCTTAAAGATTTGAATATTATCACAAGCCTTCAAGACATCTGCATATTTAAAGTCGATTTCATGCTGACCGACAGCTACCTCATGGTGGCTGGCTTCGACCTCAAAGCCCATTTTAGTCAGGACATTAACAATTTCACGACGTGTATTGTCTGCTAGGTCAATCGGAGCAAGGTCAAAATAGCCTCCCTTGTCATTGACCTCAAGCGTTGGTTCTCCAGCTTCATCTATTTTAAACAAGAAAAATTCTGGCTCTGGACCAAGGTTAAAGGACTGATAGCCAACCTCATTCATATGCTTCAAGGCTCTTTTTAGGTTTCCACGTGGGTCACCAGCAAAGGGCTTGCCTTCAGCAGTGTAAATATCACAAATCAAGCCACCAACAGCTCCATTTTCATCTCCCCAAGGAAAGACAATCCAAGTCTCTAAATCAGGATAAAGGTACATATCTGATTCATTGATACGCACAAAGCCTTCAATCGAGGAGCCATCAAACATGACCTTATTAGATAAGACTTTATCTAATTGCTCTTCAGTTGCAGGTATCTCAACATTTTTCATAACACCCATAATGTCCGTAAACATCAACCGAAGAAAGGTCACATGCTTTTCTTTGACCTCGCGACGAACATCAGCTGCTGTGATTGCCATTAATCAATCTCCTTTTTCTTTCATGCCAGTCGTATGCTAGATACGAAAATTCCCAATATGCTGTGAAGGGGTGGAAAAGCCACCTTGATTAAGAAGCTCATCATGTAAGATCCGTCTCACATCAGCATCTGTCAAGACCTTTTGCTTTTGCATTAATTTATCCTGACGTTCAGCATATTCTCGCTTAATTGCCGCAATATTTAATCCTTCGTCCAAAAAGTCCTTGATTTCAAGAAGTCTATCCATATCGTTTAAGGAAAACAAGCGCCGGTTGCCCTCTGTTCTCTCAGGCTTTATCAGCTCCTGATCCTCATAATAGCGAATTTGCCGAGCAGATAGATCTGTCAAGGTCATGACTGCACCGATCGGAAAGACTGCCATTGAGCGTCTAAGTTCTTTTTCTTTCATGAAAACTTCCTTTCACACCCCTATTATAGGTTGATTTTAATAAACTGTCAAGGTCACATGTTATATTTCCTGACATCATTTTTTGAGCTTCCTGCTCAACCACTTATTTCTAATCAGCTCCACGTCTGTATTGACAAGAATGGCAATAAAAACCCCACAAAAGGTTTCAAAAACCCGAGCAATAACATACATAAAAGCTTCCCCAGTAGGAATAGACAAGGTAATAATTAAAAGAGCAGCAACTGCACCGATGATGCCAGATTGATTATTAAAAGCCACATTAAACATAATGGTTAGCATCGTCAATATCGGAACAAAAACCAAGGTAACCCAAAATGCGCCCTGAAAAAGAGTATCAAGCAGGTAAAATATAATCGCAAAAAAACCACCAATCGAATTTCCTAAAATACGAGAGGTGCCAAAGGAGATCGTCTTATCAAAGCTCTCTCTCAAGCTAAAAACAGCTGTCAAGGCCCCTATCTGCAGGCCCTGAAAATCAAAAAAATGAAACAAAAGCAAAACAAAAAATACAGCTAAGCCAGTTTTAAACGTACGCATGCCCAACTTTAACTTAGAGGCATCAAAATGATAATTCATAACCTATATCAGATACTTTCTATTGAAATTAAAGCTAATGTTAGTGTAACATATTTTAACAGCATTTGTCACATATCCTAAATGGATGAGCTCAGAACCCACCTTATAGCATTCCTAGCAAAGACTCTGAAACCAGCATGAAGCCAGTCTTGACGTCAAGCAAGCTCACTATCAGCCTAAAGCAAAGCAAAACGCAGAAAAAGGTACCTACATAGCACCTTTTTCTGACTCATTCATTTAGTAGCTGACAGCAAGGCCTGATAGACTGGTACAGCAGGCTCTAGCCTATCCTTTGACAGCTTGTTAATCATAACAATTAGCATAAGCACAGCCAGCAACATAAGCCACCTTTGTGAGCCTTCAGCTGTCTTAGCCCTTAACAGACCATATAGCAGCCTGCGACTGACAGCACCGAAATGGTATCAGCTTATTTTTCTGTAAGAGCTGCTAAGCCTGGAAGCTCCTTACCTTCAAGAAGCTCCATTGAAGCACCTCCACCTGTACTAATCCATGAGAACTTATCTGCACGTCCAAGGTTGATGGCTGCCGCTGCTGAATCACCCCCACCGATGATTGACTTAACGCCTGGCTGCTTCACAATAGCGTCCATCACACCAATTGTACCTTCTTGGAAATCAGGATTTTCAAAGACACCCATAGGACCATTCCAAACAACTGTTTTAGCACCTGTAAGGGCTTCATCAAATTTAGCGATAGATTTTGGACCGATGTCAAGACCAAGGAAGCCTGCATCAACTGCTTCACCCTCAGTTACCTTCACTTCAGTGTAATCTGCAAAAGCGTTTGCTTCTTTAGAATCAACTGGTAAAACAAGCTTGCCATTTGATTTTTCAAGAAGTGATTTTGCCACATCGAGCTTGTCCTCTTCACAAAGTGAGTTTCCAATTTCAATACCTTGAGCTTTGTAGAAGGTATAGGTCATACCACCACCGATAAGCACCTTATCAGCTTTTTCAAGAAGGTTTTCAATCACACCGATCTTATCAGAAACCTTTGAACCACCAAGAATAGCGACAAATGGACGCTCCGGAGTCTCAACAGCTTCCTTGATATAGGCAATTTCATTTTCAAGAAGGAAACCAGCCACTGCTTTTTCAACATTTGCAGAGATACCAACGTTTGACGCATGAGCGCGGTGAGCTGTACCAAAGGCATCATTAACAAAGATTCCTTCTCCTAGTGATGCCCAGTATTTACCAAGCTCTGGATCGTTTTTAGATTCCTTTTTACCGTCAATATCCTCAAAGCGAGTGTTTTCAACCAAAAGAACCTGTCCATCCTCAAGAGCATCAATAGCAGCTTCAAGCTCTACCCCACGAGTGCTACCAGGGAAAATAACCTCTTGACCAAGCTTTTCAGCCAAGTTTTTCGCTACTGGCGCCAATGATTTGCCTTCCTTGTCTGCCTCTTCCTTCACACGTCCTAGGTGTGAGAAAAGGATAGCGCGACCACCATGCTCAATAATATATTTGATTGTTGGAAGTGCTGCAGAAATACGGTTATCGTTTGTAATAACACCATTTTTCAAAGGGACATTAAAGTCAACGCGAACGAGCACTTTTTTACCCTTTAGGTCAAGGTCTTTAACAGTCAATTTAGCCATTTCATAGACTCCTTAATATTTTTTAGTACACTCTATTATAACACAATTCTTTTGATAAGGATAAAATCTGAAAACAATAAATTAACTATTTCACAATTTTTCAAAGCGCTTAAAAAATCCCTTGAGGAAATCTCTTTTTAGCAGATCACAATCACCTAAGCAGGCAGCAAGCCACAACATAGTCATAGCAATCACGCAAATCAGGGCTTTTAATAAGCCTCTAAAGCCTTGTCACGTGCTTTGATTTGGCCTTCACTGTCTAATTTTTGGCCATTATAGACACTGCTTTCCCATGATCCATACATTGGGTTAGGGAAGATGATAAACTTGCTGCCAAACTCTGCATGCAGCTGATCCAAAAGCTTTCTTCTATCCTCATGAGAGGTCTTAGAAAACTCTGCAAAATCAAGCAAATTGTCACCAAATAACAACACTAGATTTGTTGTTTCTTGCACCTTTTGACGACGGCCCTCTTTTGATTTTACCCCCTCCTCTAAGAACAAGAAATGATCCTTGCCTTGCACTGGAATACCTTCTTTTTCAAGATTTTCCATAGTCGGCTCTACTTGCTTAGTCGTTCTATCAGAAACATAGTAAATCTGAACGCCCTTGTCATTTGCATACTGCAAGAAGTCCTTAGCACCTGCTACTGCCTTGGCTGATTTCTTTTGGACCCATTTATCCCAAGAATCCGGCGTAAAGCCTGTGCCCTCTTTAATATTTTTAGCCTGGTAAGGACTATTATCGAGCACTGTCTCATCAATGTCCAAAACAATAGAGTATGGTTTATCAGTTGCTTGACTCAATAATGTATCTAAGCGCTCCTTAGCCACTTGGTATCCCTGTAAGTAAAGAGCCTTAGCCTCTTCAGACTGCTGATACCAGAGTGTGGCCATGGTATTTTCTCTGGCCCTTAGCTGATCATTGGTTAGACGGACAACCTTTTCTTGCTTATCCTTGTCTTGACTAGGAGCTGCTTTTTTCTCTCCATTTGTCGTACAACCAGAGATTAAAACCAACGATAACCCTAAAGACACAAGGTTAAGAATTTTTTTAGATGTCATAAAATCCTCCTAATATTCCATACATTATTAAGTACGGTTATTTATCCACCTCTCATTTTATTACCATCATTTCAGATTGTCAAGACTATAAGCAATAAAAATGAAAACGCTTCACAATTTCATAGAGCCACAGCTAAAAAACAGCTAAAAATAGCTGAGCAAAAAATGTAGATAAGCCTGGACCATTACAGCACTCCTCTTTGACATCTCGCAAAGAAGGGGATTTGCGCTGAAAATGAGCTTAAAGCCATGCTTTACGCAGTAATTATAGCAAAAAGCCCAGCTAAAGCTTTTAAGACCTAAATTCAAAGCCTAAGCGTAGCAGTTCAAAGAAGGCGGCTTGATAGCCATATCACCTCAAGAAAGTTTCTAAAATGACCCTCTCTGAGAACAGCTAATCACTAAAGCGTTAGCAAAAAAAACTTATCCTATGTGCAGCTTAAGCCTAAATGCAAGTTCAGCAATAAGCTAGCCAATGATGGATAAGCAACCTTTATCATGACACAAAAAAGAGCCTAGGTAAACCAGGCCCTCTAGTCATTATTTAGCAATTTTTGCAAAGTACTCAAGTGTACGAACAAGCTGAGCAGTGTATGACATTTCGTTGTCATACCATGAAACAGTTTTAACCAATTGTTTACCGTCAACTGTCAATACCTTAGTTTGAGTTGCATCAAACAATGAACCATAGTGGATACCTACAACGTCGCTTGATACGATTTGATCTTCAGTGTAACCAAAGCTATCGTTTGCAGCAGCCTTCATTGCAGCATTCACTTCGTCAGCTGTAACTTCTTTTTCAAGTACAGATACTAATTCAGTAACAGATCCTGTTGGAACTGGAACACGTTGTGCAGCACCGTCAAGCTTACCATTAAGCTCTGGAATAACAAGGCCGATAGCTTTTGCAGCACCAGTTGAGTTAGGAACAATGTTCACAGCTGCAGCACGTGCGCGACGGAAATCACCCTTACGGTGTGGTGCATCAAGAGTCATTTGGTCACCAGTGTAACCATGGATAGTTGTCATCAATCCTTCAACAACACCAAATTGGTCTTGAAGAACTTTAGCCATTGGTGCAAGACAGTTAGTTGTACATGAAGCACCTGAGATAACTGTTTCAGTACCATCCAGAATTTCGTGGTTAGTGTTGAAAACAACAGTTTTAACATCGTTTCCACCAGGAGCAGTGATAACAACCTTCTTAGCACCATTAGCATGTAAGTGCTTTTCAGCACCAGCTTTTGAAGCGAAGAAACCAGTTGCTTCCAAAACGATATCTACTTCTTGTGAAGCCCAGTCAATGTTTTCAGGGTTAGCTTCAGCAGAAACCTTAACAAATTTACCGTTAACGTTAAATCCACCTTCTACTACTTCAACGTCGCCATCAAAGCGTCCTTGAGTTGAATCATATTTCAAAAGATGTGCTAACATGGCTGGATCTGTCAAGTCGTTGATGCGAGTTACTTCAACACCTTCTACATTTTGGATAAGACGGAACGCAAGACGACCGATACGACCGAAACCGTTAATACCAACTTTAACTACCATTAGTGATTTCCTCCTTATGAAAATCAAAAGAATTATTATTAAAGGGATTAATCCCTACCTATTGTGAAAAGATTAACTTGCAGATTCCTGCAACAACCCTTCAACGTAACTATTATATAACTATTTCAGAAAAAATGCAAACATATTACCCATTTTCAAAAGACTGCTTCTCCATCAATGTTAAGACAGCAAAGAGCTTTTTAGGGCAGCTAAAAGTGTCGCTTAATGTTGTTAAAAGCGCTTTCTTAAGACCTTTTTCTAAACTTTTATGCCTGATAGGGCTTGATTTTTCTGTCATTGCTTTGATCAATTGCTGCACCGCCCATCTGTTGTAGCACATCAAAAAGGCTGGGATACTATCCACAGCCTCTTAGGGGTGATTATTCACCTTTATTTTTCTTGATAATTTCTTCTTGAACTGACTTAGGAACGTCCTCATAGTGGTCAAATACCATCATGAATGTACCACGTCCTTGCGTTGCAGAACGAAGAACAGTCGCATAACCAAACATTTCTGCAAGTGGCACATAAGCACGAACAATTTGGCTAGTACCATGTGCTTCCATACCATCAACACGTCCACGACGAGCTGTCACATGTCCCATAACATCTCCAAGATTATCCTCTGGAGCTGTGATTGTAACAAGCATCATTGGCTCAAGGATAGCTGGCTGTGCTGTTTTAGCTGCTTCTTTAAGGGCAAGTGAAGCCGCAATCTTGAAGGCAGTCTCAGATGAGTCGACATCATGGTATGAACCATCGTAAAGCTTAGCCTTAACGTCAACCATTGGGTATCCTGCAAGGACACCATTAGCCATAGACTCAATCAAGCCTTTTTCAACGGCTGGGATAAATTCACGAGGAACCACACCACCGACAATAGCATTTTCAAACTCAAATCCTTTACCTTCTTCATTTGGAGTAAATTCAATCCAAACGTCACCGAATTGACCCTTACCACCAGACTGACGCTTGAAGAAGCCACGAGCCTGTGTAGAAGCGCGGAAGGTTTCACGATAAGATACCTGAGGAGCACCTACATTAGCTTCAACCTTGAATTCACGACGCATACGGTCTACAAGGACATCAAGGTGAAGCTCACCCATACCAGCGATAACTGTTTCACCAGTCTCAACGTTTGTCTCAACGCGGAAGGTTGGATCTTCTTCAGCAAGCTTTTGAAGAGCAATACCCATCTTATCTTGGTCAGCCTTAGACTTAGGCTCTACCATCAATTGGATAACTGGCTCTGGAACCTCAATAGACTCAAGAATGATTTTTGCTTTTTCATCAGTCAATGAGTCACCAGTTGTAGTGTCTTTCAAACCAACAGCAGCAGCAATGTCACCAGCGTAAACTGTTTCAATTTCTTGACGGCTGTTAGCGTGCATTTGAAGGATACGTCCGATACGCTCACGCTTACCTTTTGAGGTATTCATCACGTATGAACCACTGTTAAGAACACCAGAGTAAACGCGGAAGAAGGTCAAACGACCTACAAATGGGTCAGTCATAATCTTGAAGGCAAGGGCTGCAAATGGCTCTTCATCAGATGCTGGACGCTCTTCTTCAGCGTCAGTATCAGGATTAACCCCTTTAATTGCTGGAATGTCAAGTGGGCTTGGAAGGTATGCAATAACCGCATCAAGCATCAATTGAACTCCTTTGTTTTTGAAGGCAGAGCCACAAAGAACTGGGAAGAACTCAACGTTGATTGTTGCTTTGCGGATACCAGCAACAAGCTCTTCGTTAGTGATTTCTTCACCTTCAAGGTATTTCATCATCAAATCTTCGTCAGTTTCAGCAACTGCTTCGATAAGCTTTTCACGATATTCTTGAGCTTGCTCTAGGTATTCCTCAGGAATATCCTCTTCAAGAATATCTGTACCAAGGTCATTGGTGTAGATTTCAGCCTTCATTTTGATCAAGTCAATGATACCACGAAAATCATCTTCTGAACCGATTGGTAATTGAATGGGGTGAGCATTTGCTTGAAGACGATCGTGAAGGGTTTGTACTGAGTAAAGGAAGTCAGCACCGATCTTATCCATCTTGTTGGCAAAAACAATACGTGGAACACCGTATTCAGTTGCTTGACGCCAAACAGTTTCTGTTTGAGGTTCAACACCTGATTGTGAGTCAAGAACGGTTACTGCACCGTCAAGAACGCGGAGCGAACGTTGTACTTCAATGGTGAAGTCCACGTGCCCTGGTGTGTCAATGATATTAACACGATGTCCATCCCATTGCGCTGTTGTAGCAGCAGATGTGATTGTGATCCCACGCTCTTGCTCTTGCTCCATCCAGTCCATTTGTGATGCACCCTCGTGTGTTTCACCGATTTTATGGATTTTACCGGTGTAGTAAAGGATACGCTCTGTTGTAGTTGTCTTACCAGCATCAACGTGAGCCATGATACCGATATTACGAGTTTTTGCTAGTGAAAATTCGCGAGCCATTAGGTTTTTTCTCCTATATTTTTTATTTACATCTTATTATAACACTATTCATTAAAAACGGATAGGCAGAGGCCTACCCGTTTCCTAAGATATGTTTGATAGATAGCATTTAGTATGTTTGCAAACCAAAACCCGACTTAAGAGCAATCCGATCAAAACAATAACTCATCTTGAAGGTGAGGATTTTCTATTAAAATATTGCTCTCTTTGTCTATACATCTTGATTGTAAGTGAGTTTGAGCTGCAAGTCACTGACAAAAAAGATGCTAGATCAGTTTGTCTAGAACTTGCTTAACACTCTCACATCTTAGATTAGCTGAATTTTAGCGACAAATGTCTGCCAAAAAGATAAAATCTTCTGGGAATGACCGTTTCTGCGTCAATTTCCCGATTTGGGCTAGCATTTGTCTCACACTAAAACAACTTAAAACTGAACTCAGGCTAAACGCTTTGTGAAAAAGGTAAGCTTTCCTAGAGATAAAAATCTCTTCGTCAAGCTTCCTATCTTCACTATGCGTTCTGTACGCCTTCGTATCTTATTCTTACCAACGGAAGTGTGCAAAGGCGCGGTTAGCTTCAGCCATCTTATGAGTATCCTCACGTTTCTTGACTGACGCACCGGTGTTGTTTGCAGCGTCCATAATCTCTTTAGCAAGACGATCTTTCATAGTGTGTTCACCACGAGCACGTGATGCAGTTACCAACCAACGAAGACCAAGTGTTGTACGACGCTCTGGACGAACCTCAACTGGAACCTGATAGTTTGAACCACCAACACGACGTGCACGCACTTCAAGGACAGGCATGATGTTGTCCATAGCTGTTTCAAATACTTCAAGAGCATCGTTGCCTGTTGCTTCTTTGATTTCGCTAAAAGCATCATAAACGATTGATGACGCAGTTCCGCGTTTTCCATCAAGCATAATACGATTGATAAGACGCGTTACAAGCTTTGAGTTATATAATGGATCTGGTAATACTTCGCGTTTTGGCGCTCTATTTTTACGACTCATTGTTTCTTATCCCCCCTCTATTATCCTTTTGGACGTTTAGCACCGTACTTAGAACGACCTTGCTTACGGTCTGCAACACCTGCAGTATCAAGTGCTCCACGAACGATATGGTAGCGTACCCCTGGAAGGTCTTTTACACGTCCACCGCGGATAAGCACAACACTGTGCTCTTGTAGGTTGTGGCCAATACCTGGGATATAAGCTGTTACTTCGATAAGGTTGCTTAAGCGTACACGCGCAAATTTACGAAGGGCAGAGTTAGGTTTTTTAGGTGTCATTGTTCCAACACGAGTCGCAACACCACGCTTTTGTGGAGCAGCAAGCTTCGTCTGAACTTTTTTATGACTGTTGTAGCCAATGTTCAAAGCTGGCGAATCTGATTTTTCAATTTTAGATTTACGTGGTTTACGTACCAACTGGTTAATTGTAGGCATCTACATTCTCCTGTTTTTTTAATTTTGGTTGATATAGCACTTGGTGACAGCCTATATCCGGTGCACTTTTTGCAACAATTGTCAGCACGTCTCTGTACACTCTTGAGAGACCAAAAGTAAAAAGTACCGTCTAATATAATAACATAGACGATACCTTGTGTCAAATGCTTTTTAAGCTAGGCTTAGCGTTTTTTGCTGCCTTTTTTGAGCTTAACCGTTGCTAAGCCGGCAGCTGCCAGCATGACCATACCAGCCTGAACAGCACGCTGTGTGTTGTCATCAACAGCTGCATGTGATGCTGCTCCTGCTCCATAGGAATGGCTTGTTGGCGATTGCTTAGCGATAGCTGAGGCAACCTTGGAGACAAGAAGACCTGTAGCAACCAATTCTGAGCCGACACCTGCTTTTGCAGCCTGCGGCGCTAGCTGATTGAGAAGCTGTCTTGTTTCTGACATGCTATTTAGCCTTTCAGCCTCAAGTCTGAGCCTTTGCTTTTCTTGGACTAAATTCTTCAATAGTACTAATTGTTGTTCAATTGTCGCAATAGAAAGCTGGAGTCTTGCTCTTTGAGCCTGCAAATCAGACAGGCTGGCCTGAGCAGCTAAGAGCTTATCCTCTGTATCAGCTAAAGCCTTTTTGGCTGCGGCTACCTTTTCCTGTGCAAGCTCGATCCGATTAGGATTTTTCTCAAAGGCTAGCAGATCCTCAAGCTGAGCCTTCTGACTAGCTAAGCCAGCCACTCTTGCCTTAGCCTCCTCCATAGCTGCTTCAAGCTTATGAAGCGTAGCCTTTGAAGAAGCTAGCAAGGCCAAGGCCTTATCTAGATTAGCCTTCAATTGTGCCTGCTCTTCTTTGGCAGCAAGCAACTGTGTGCGTAGAGAATCTTTTGTATTGGCTAATTGCTCAACCTGTTGATCCAATTTATGAGATTTGGCTTGGGCTGCTTCTAGCTGATGTTGCAGCTGACTGATTTTTGCCTGGGCAGCTGTGACCTCAGCTTCTGAGGAAGGATCAGCTAATCTGCTTTCAAGAGACGCAATCTTGCCCTTGATAGAGGCAATATCATTTGTCAATGCCTGTATGCTTGCTGAGCGATCAATCACTTGACCTGATTTTGGAATTTCAGTCGTGCTAAAACGAGTAGCGTCCACAATATCTGACGCTGGGAAAATCACAAAATGCTCATTTAAGGAGCCAACATTACTTGTTGAAAATCCTAGGTAAACAGGTGCATTAGGGTTAGTCTTATCAACACGCAGGAAATTAACAGCATGACCATAGGTGTTTCCATGCAGGTGATCTGTAAACAGCATATACTTAATGCTGTCATAGATGCCGCGCTTGATACCGTTGACAGTGTGAACCTCGTTAAAGGCACCAAGGTTTTCGTACATGTTGTCATCTTTTTGACGAAGTCCTACCTTTACAGCAGATTCTTCAATAATCGTTTGATCATGCGGACCTACACCGCGATGACCTGAAGCATCTACTTGTCCATAGACAAAGGAAGGTCGAGTATTTTGATGTGTCGCTTTGTAGCTCTTGGTTAGCAGGCGAGCAAACTCCTGTGAGCCGACTGTTACTGTTACAGGGACAAGTCCTAGCTGCTTGCGAACATCATTGATCATTTGAGCTGCAAACTGAGCTAGCTCATTTTGAACCTCTTGTGATAGGTTGTCAGGGTCAACAACACGATTGAGGTCCTCAGGGATATCAACATACTGATTCATGGCAGCACCCGGCTCTGCCTTTGCAATCATTGTATCCTTAACTGCCTGATAATATTGATTATATGCTGCTGTTCCGATATAACCACTGGCTGCTAGCTTTTTAATCTCCTCAATTGGGTAGCCTTCAGGCAAGACTAATTTATTGCTGCCAGCGACATTCAATTGAGCAGTGGCAGTTCCATCTTGAAGCTTTTGCAACTCTGTCTCTTTAGCAGCTAGAGCCGCTTTATTCGCTGCTAAGTCAGAGGCTAGCTGCTGGCTGACGGTCTCCTTAACAGTGGCTAGATCAGCTTTAGCCTTTGCTAGGTCATCAGAAATGCGCTTGACCTCTTCTTTTGCAGCCTGAGCTTCTGAGACAATAGCTTCCGGCTGGCTAATCATTGTGTTAAGGTCTGAGACCTTTTGCTCTGCTGCTGTTAGCTGGGTAGCTAGCTGGTCGGCCTTTGTAGCCTCTGCTGCGATTGTTTCTTGCTGCTTAGCCACTGCCTCTGCCTGAACTTGACTCTCAGTAGTCGCCTTCTCTAGTTCTGTGTTAGTTGCCTCTAGCTCTGTCTCATGCTTTTCAATTGACTTGGCTAGGTCTTCCTCACTCATGGACGAGTAAGTCTCAAGTAGCTCCTCAGCCTTGGCAAGCTCAGCTGTCTGCTCCTCCTTAGCGGTCTCTAACTTTGCGATTTCGCCCTCTGTTTCTGCGATATTTGTATTAGTCTCAGCTAATTGCTGTTTCTGCTCACTGAGTGTTTCTTCTGTAGTCTTTACCGCAAGGACTGCCTCCTCAAGCGTTTCCGGCTTAGCTAGCGTAGCTTCACTGGTATTACTTGTATTGGCATCGCCTGACTTAGTATCATCTGCCTTTACCTGATGTGATACACCAACGCTTGTCCCTAATAGGGCAATGGTTGATGTCAAAGCAATGGTATTTTTAACATGCTTTGTTCTTGAGTTTTCTTGTTCCATGATTAATCCCCTTTTATTTTTCCACCTACGTTCGATTTATTTATCGAAAATATTTCCTACTTCAACAACGACCCTATTATTTTTGACATCAATTTCGGAGACCTTTAATAGTGACTTGAAGGACATTTGTTCGCGCTCTGATTGTGCATTTTCTGCAAAAACAGCTACACCCACCAATGTACTATCAAACTCCGTTAACAGGCTCATCATGCCTGTGATTGTACCACCACCCTTTAAAAAATCATCAACAATCAAGACTCGACTGTTTGGCTTTAAGCTTCGCTTTGATAAAAACATTTTTTCAATGCGATCACTTGAGGCACTAGCATAGTTGACTGAGACGGTTGAACCTTCTGTGATTTTTAAGTCGCGCCTGACAATCACAAAGGGTACATTCAGAATATTTGCAACCGCATTAGCCAAGGGAACCCCCTTAGTCGCAACTGTCATCACCGCGTCAATTTTTTGCCCCTTAAAAGCATTGGCGATAATGCGACCAATATTCTGCAAGAGCTTTGGTGTGCTTAATAAATCAGACAGATAGATATAGCCACCAGGTAAAATGCGGTTGCTTTCTGAAAGCCGCTGACATAGCTCTTCTACGATTGAGCGAGCCTCTGCCTCTGAAATGCTTGGCGTGAAAATGACACCTCCACTTGCCCCTGTTAGAGTGTCAATCTCTCCAATATTAGATTCTTCAAAGGCTTTTTTGATAATGGCAATATCTTCTGAAATAGATGATTTAGCCGCCTCGTACTTTGTGGCAAAGGTATTTAAACTCGTTAGCTTATAAGGGTTGTTAATCAGGTAATTCGAAATAACAACCATGCGTTCACTTCGTCTTAATTTCATATGTTCCCCATTATTTATATATTCTCTACTATTATATCATAACATAACGAAAAAACGAACATTCAACTGCAAAATGTTCGTTTTTTATTATGATCCTTGCTAATATTTAGGTTTATAAAAGGATCGGTTATCCATAGCGAAAATACGATTGGTCATTTCTCCTTCGCCAATACGACTGAGAGCTGTTGACATCATCATCATATTGGCGTCAATGTTGTCAATCATGTGAATAATCTCTGCCTCCATAATGCGTGGACGAACAGGGCTGCCGTATTCTAATTGGCCATGATGACTTAAGATTACATGGCGTAAAACGGTGACCTCTTCTTTGTTGTCATCAATGTTCAGCTCTGTGATGGTCTTTGTAATCTCTTCGTTGATGAGGGCGATATGTCCTATCAGATTGCCTCGGATAGTATATTCGGTATTGTCTGGGCCTGTCAGCTCAAGCACCTTGGCTAGATCATGCAGCATAATGCCTGCAAATAAGAGGCTTTTATTCAACTCCGGGTAAATATCTCCTATGCTGTCTGCTAGCCTAACCATCGTTGCTGTATGATAGGCCAAGCCCGATTCAAAGGCATGGTGATTGGTTTTGGCTGCTGGATAAGTGAAGAATTCCTTATCATATTTGCGGTAAAGTGCTCTAACAATCCTCTGCCAGGTCGCATTTTCGATCTTAAAGAGCATCTGATCAAGGTAGTCACGAACCTCAGTAACACTGACAGGTGCCTTTTCTTTAAATTCCTTTGGGTCATTAGGCTCACCTGGTCGGACATTTCTTAGGGTAATTTGGTTCACCTGAGGAGTACCATTATAGACCTCTCGACGGCCTTTCATAAAGACAATCTTACCTGCGACAAATTCTTCAACATTATAAGGCTGAGCATCCCACAAATTGCCTGAAATTTCACCAGTATCATCTTGAAAGGTAAAAGCAATAAAATCCTTGCCAGCTCTTGTTTTTCTGACTTCTGCTGATTTTATCAGGTAAAAGCCTTCAAAGGGTTGATCTTTTTTCATTTGGTTAATCTTCATCGTCTGCCTCTTCTAATAAGGGTATATGTAATAAGGATTGGGTTGACTGATCTTGGTAGTCTTCAACAGTAGCCAGAGCACGAACAATCGCTTTGGTTCTAGTTGACATCAACTGATCTAAGGTATGGTTAGCAGTGTTAAGCTGCTTTTGCGCCTTAGCAAGCAGACCGCCAAATTTTTCAAATTCTAATTTAACATTGCCTAAAATCTTGCTAATATCGTCTGCGTTTTTTTGCAGGTTAAGGGTTTTAAAGCCAACAGATAAGGAATTAAGCAAGGCTGATAAGGTTGATGGGCCTGCCACAACAATATTTTCCTCACGACGAAGGCTATCAAAGAAAGCCGGATTGCGCACCACCTCTGAGTAGAGTCCCTCGGTTGGTAAAAACATAATCCCAAAATTGGTTGTTTCAGGTGGATTCAGGTATTTGCTATGAATACTCTTAGCAAAACGTTTAATCGCCGCAAGAAGAGCCTTTCGGCTAGTCTCAATAGCAGCTCTATCACCAGCCTCGTAGGCGTCCTCCAGCCTGTAATAGTCCTCCAAGGGAAACTTGGAGTCAATAGGTAGGTAAATATAGTCTCCTTGCCCATTTCCAGGTAGCTTGATAGCATATTCGACACGATCGCTTGAGCCAGAAACTGTGGCAAACTCTCTTTCATACTGGTTAGCTGTCATGATGTCCTCAACAATCTGACCAAGCTGGAGCTCCCCTAGAATTCCTCTGGTTTTGGTATTGGATAAGACCTTGTTTAGGGTACCGACATCTTTAGCTACGGTCCGCATTTCTCCTAGACCCTGATTAACACTTTCTAGCTGCTTTGAAACGGCTTCAAAGGAGGTCTGCAACCGATTTTTCAGTGTTTTTTCTAGTTTTTCTTCGACGGTGTGGCGCATTTCCTCCAGCCGCTTTTCATTAGAATCCTGTAGGTCCTTGACAGATTGACTAAGGCTTTGCGTCATTACTTCTAAACGCTGATCTGAGCGGTCACGATTTTCAGCCAAGCCTTGATGCAGCGTATCACGAATATCCATCAGCTGCTGAAAAAGCTCATTTTGCTGACGATTCATCACTGTTGACAGCTCTAGCAGCTGAGTTTTATTTGCCATATCAAGCTGATAGGTTAGCTGATCTGATAGATTATCAGCATTATTGTCTAAGGCTTTTTCTAGCCTGCTCTGCAAATGCTTTATGCTAACAAATGAATAGGCAGCAAGTCCTATCAACGCAAGCACTAACACTAAAAGAATAAGGTCCATACTAACTCCTATCTTTGCTCTGAATAATAACTAAATAGCCCTTTGGCACATGAACCCTGATGGGCTGATCAATGAACTCGTTGCTAGCGTATACCTTTTTCTTAAAGAAATTGGAAGTCATCAAATCAAACTTGGCACCTGTAATGGTCAAGTCTGCATCACCATCAGCCATAAAGGCCACATAAGTCATGTCCTTATCCTGCCTAATCGTCTGCCAGCCAGAGGATCTATAGCTGATGACATTTTGCTGATCCTGCAGGCAAATTTGTGCCATAAACGGGGCAAGCTCTGGATCAGCTGGTAAAAATACATTGGACAACAAGTGGTCTAGTCTACCGCCAAAAGCACCAAAGATCGTGACCTCTGCCTCTGGAAAACGGGTAAATACCTCTTTGAGAGCTAATTCAGTGTCCGTATCATTTTTTTCAGGACTAGCCTGAACAAGAAGCTCTGCTTGCTCCTTGATAACCTCAAAGGCTGCTTGGGAGATTGAATCAAAATCGCCTACAGCCATATTCAAAGGAAGCCCATTTTCTAACAAAAATAGACTTCCTCTATCAATTCCAACAAAATAATCAAAATCACAGGTAAAATAGGACAAATCCCCGCCTGCAAAGAGGGCCACCTTAACCATTAAGAGCCGCCCTCAATGTTTGCACTTGAGCTGCCAAATCCACTGCCTTAAACAGATAAGAGCCAGCTACAAAGACATTAGCTCCTGCTTGATAGCAAGCACGAATGGTCTTGTCATCAACACCACCATCAACCTCAATATCAAAGCTCAAGCCTCTTTCATCTCTCATTTTAGCAATAGCTGCAACCTTTTCCAAGCAGTCCGGGATAAAGGCCTGTCCCCCAAAGCCTGGATTAACAGTCATGATCAGCACCTGGTCTACTAAGCTTAATAAAGGCTCAACCGCAGAGACAGGTGTCCCAGGATTAATCACCACACCAGCCTTCATGCCGGCAGCCCTGATCTTTTGCAAGGCGCCATGACTATGAAGAGTGCTCTCCACATGAATGGTCATGATATCAGCTCCTGCTTGAGCAAAGGCCTCGACATATCTCTCAGGATTCACAACCATCAAGTGGCAATCAAAGACTAGCTTGCTGTGCTTGCGCATGCTAGCAACAACATCTGCTCCAAAGCTGATATTTGGCACAAACTGACCGTCCATGATGTCAATATGAACGTATTCAGCATCTGTTTTTTCAATACGAGCCAGCTCAGCAGCAAAGCAAGCATAATCGGCTGCTAAAATAGATGGTGCAATTTTCAGAGATGACATGGTTAAACCTACTTTCTTTTACTAACTTTTTGATATGTTTCCCGACGGTTTTCGATTTCACTCAGAAATTGAAGGTAATTCTGATAGCGAACAGACCAGAGCTCACCATTTTCCAAGGCTTCCTTAACCGCACACTTGGGCTCATGAGTATGGGTACAGGAGCGAAATTTGCAGCTATGGCTAAGGTGTCTAAGCTCTGGAAAGGCTTCGTTGAGGTCCTCAGCATTATCAATGCCATAGTCCAAGGACGAAAAGCCGGGTGTGTCTGCGATTTTGCCATTGTAAGCGTCATAAAAGCTAACAGCTCTAGTGGTATGGCGTCCCCGTCCCAGACTGTCTGAAATATCACCCGTTTCAAGGGCTAGCTCTGGTGCGATACGGTTTAACAGAGTGGACTTTCCAACCCCTGTCTGTCCCATAAATACTGTTGTCTTACCAGCTAATAATGGCAGGAGATGTGATAAGCTCGTCACAAAATCATAGCCAATCGCACGATAGTGCTGACCGATGGCTTCAATACTCTCTGGCTGCTCAAGCAGGTCTATTTTTGAAATGTAAATAATAGGGTGGATAGCCTTGTGCTCAAGTAAAATGAGGAAGCGATCCAAAAGGTTGGCATTAAAGTCAGGCTCCTTGGCTGACATAATGACAGCTGCTTGGTCAATATTGACAATAGGAGGACGCACTAGACTATTTTTTCGTTCATAGATGGCTAAAATATAGCCCTCTGAATTGTCCTCAGCAGAAAATTCCACTAAATCTCCTACATAGGGTGTTTGACCACGCTTTCTAAAATTGCCACGCGCCCGCGTTTGATAAACCTGCCCCTCTGACTCAACATAGTAAAAGCCAGCCAGAGCCTTAATGATTTTACCTTGCAAATGAACTCCTTTTTTTATCCTAGAATAATGCCATTATATCAGAAAAATCATTCGAATTCAGCAGTTTAGCCCAAGTTTCACCAAAGATAGGATGAACCCACCACTATCTAAAAGAGCCACAGCAGGGTTGCTGTGACAAGCTACAATTATAACCAAGGCACTATAAGCCTACTTGCTTTAGGGCATCAGCTAACCATCCAAAATCTTGAATAGACAGCGCTTCTCCTCGGATAGAAGGCTTGATTCCAGCTAGAGCTAGTCCCTGCTCAAGCCTTGCCTTTGTGTCCTCAGCCTTGCCAAAATGGCTAACCAAGTTATTCCAAAGCGTCTTTCTGCGATGCACAAAGCCAACTCGTGACACCCTAAAAAAGAAATCCTCATCTTGAACCTCAATCAAGGGCTGGTCACGACGAGTCATCTTCAGAATTGCCGAATCCACATTTGGTGCTGGCACAAAAACAGTCCTAGGAACAACAAAGGCTATCTTAGCGGTCATATAATACTGGACTGCTATAGACAAAGAGCCATAGGCCTTGGTATTGGGCTCAGCTGAAATCCGATCTGCCACCTCGCGCTGCATCATGACGACAAATTCTTGGAAGGGAATCTTACTTTCAATCAGGTGCATCAAAATGGGTGTAGTGATGTAATAGGGCAAATTGGCTACCACCTTGATAGGAAGGTCCGGATTGCTAAATTGCTTTAGCTGGGTCTGTAAATCTGCCTTTAAAATATCCTGATTCACCACCTGAACATTGTCAAAATCACGAAGCGTATCAGCCAGTATTGGCACCAAGCGCTCATCAATCTCAAAGGCCATGACCTCTGCAGCCCTTTCTGCCAAAAATTCGGTCAAAGCCCCGATACCAGGACCAATCTCAATGACGTTGACTGACTTGTCAATCTCAGCCGTATCAACAATCTTCTGTAAAATATTAGTATCCGTCAAGAAATTTTGACCAAATGATTTTTTAAAGGTAAAGCCATAGCGATCAAGGATAGCCTTGGTCACACTGTAATCTGCAATTCTCATGTTGATGTCCTATTCATTGTTTTATATCTATTGTAGCATATTTCTATTGTTTATCAGAGCCACAGCAAAAAAAGAGACAAAAAACGCGTTGACAGCGTTTTCTTTTTTAGTTTATAATACTTTTGTAAGGTTAACCACATAAACCAACAAAAGTTGTCATCTTATCGACATTGCTTTTTGATCAGCAAAGAAAAGATTCACAACATGAAAAAATATTAAAAACAGACAAGAAAATGCTCGTTAGCTTTATGCTAATCTCTTTTCTTACTCCAAGTATAGCCTATGCAAATAGCCTAACCAGCCTACCACAAGAGCATGCAAGCACTTCAACAGTGAGTGACCCTTTAGGTACACCGAGCAAAGCTTTCAGACGTCGAGGAACCTGTGAAGAGCTCGTTCGATACGGAAAGCTATCCCCAAGAAGTTGCAGCTATATTGCTGGCAGACCTGTAGGAGGAAAAATCTAGCTCAACAAAGATCAGTGGCAATGCGTGTTATCGGCTTATTCCTTACCATTTACCGCTGCTGCCATACCTGTATCTGTGGGTGGGGGAGCTATCATACTAATAAACACGTGGAAAACCATGTCTGCTTGTAATCATATATAGATTAGTTCTCTCACTAGTTAGGAGACTGTGATGAAAAAACCAAACTTAGCTTATGTCTTTCCCCTTGCTCCTATCGGCATACAGTACCTCATCTTTTGGGATAACTCGCTGCGGTTTTGGTTGCCAATCATTGGAACAGCAATCATATATGGTATTCTGCTGGCTTTCAAGCATCGTTATCCCAATGTCCTTAGCGACAAAAAAGGCTTCTATATCATCATTTCTTTTCTCCCCATTTGCTTTGGGGTAAGCCAGCTCATGCTTAACCAGCAAGCATGACCGCTAAGCAAGCCACTACCAGCACTAGGTCCGTCACATCAAGAGATCATAGCTACAGGACATGTGTGCAATCACTGACCAAGGCCTCTCTAGAGGAGATCAACTCTCAATCATCAGAGGATAGGTTTTACCTTCTTTATGTCGGGAGGGAATCTTGTCCTTTTTGCCGAGATTTTTGTCCTAGGCTGGCTGACGCTATCCAAGTCACTAAAGCTAAGGTCTATTATTTAGATACTGAACATAAAAGCAAAGCACTTCATGAGTTTGCTGATCGTTTTCACATTCATAGCATTCCTAAATTACTCGTGCTCAGACAAGGAAGACTTATCAAAGCATTTGACAATACCAATACGGACGACAAAGCCCTGATCAGCTTTTTAGAAGCCTATCAGAACGACAGCACATCAGCTACTAGCTGAGCAATTAAGAGCCTGAGACACAAGTCTTCAGGCTCTTTTGATCCTATCGGGCTGGCTCTTCAAGACCAAGCTATTGCTCAGCCTGATAGGAGCTCATCACGTCCTCAACCTCTGATAGGGTAATGCCAAATAGCTTTAGGCGCTTTAGGAGCTGCTTCCCGTTGGAATAGCCGATACGAAGGCCTTCTCCTAGATACTCTCTGCGCTTGCGGCTATCAGCTGCCAATAAAAGCCCTAGACGAATCAAGTCTGTCTGACTAATGTCAAAATAACTCTCGTCATCAAAGGACTGAGTAACCTGAGACAGGGCCTTTTGCAGGTCCTCAAAGCTAGCGTGCTCCACACCCAAAGAACGCCCCTTGCTTTTGGACCTTGGCCTAGCCTCATGTCGATGTAAAAAGGCATGACGAGCTGTTGGGACAGCTCCCATAATCAGCTTACGAATCCTCTCGCCATTATAATCTGGATCCGTAAAGACAATCACGCCACGCAGCTTGTTAAGCCGATCAATGCGCTCTAGGTCCTCATCAGTGATGGCAGAACCCTTTGTTTCATAGGTATCGACATCATAGAAGCGCTGTAAATTAGCGGTGTCGTCCTTACCCTCTACCACAATAACCTCGTGAATTTTTAGCTTCTCAGTCAATCCTAAACACCCTCTTTGCATTGGCAGTCGTTGCTGCAGCTATCTCTTCTACTGATAAACCGCGTAGCTCCGCAATTTTCTCAACAACATAGCGCGTATAAGCGGTATGGTTTTCACGTCCCCGCTTTGGTACTGGAGCGAGATAGGGAGCATCTGTTTCCACCAAGAGCTTATCCAGCGGCAGCTGTCTTGCTGCTTCCTGCACATCAACCGCCTTTTTAAAGGTGACAACCCCTGAAAAGGAGATCAGCATACCCAGATCTACAAACCGTTGAGCCATCTCAAGCGAGCCTGAGTAGGAATGCATGATACCACCCCTAGGCCCTACTCCAGCCTCCTTTAAAACCTGATAGGTATCCTCAAGGGCATCACGCGTGTGCACCACAAAAGGAAGGTCATGGTCCTTAGCAAGCTGCAGCTGACGCTTAAAAACCTCTATCTGTACCTCCTTGGGGTCCTCCATCCAATAATAATCCAAGCCAATCTCTCCTAAGGCAACAACCTTTGAGTGCTTCAGGTGAGCTATCAGCTTGTCTTCAACAGCCTGTGTGTAAGAGCCTGCCTCAGTCGGGTGCCAACCAATCGTTGCATAAACCTCTCTATAAGCATCAGCTAAGGAAAGGGCTTGGTCAATAGTCTCCTGATCAAAGCCAACGACATTATGGTAGCTAACGCCCAGCTCCTTGGCAAGGGCTAATTCCTCGTCCTCTTTGCCATTAAAATGATCCACATTCAAATGTGTGTGGGTATCAAAAATCTCTATCATTCTTAGTCATTCCTCTTTCTTGTATTGCCCTAAAGGGGATATCTGCTTGATTATTATACCATATCTTACCAGCTACTTCAGTCTTATCATAGCTTTTGCTTTACTTAAATAGTCAGCCTTGGCAATGAAAGCCATGTCAGTTTCATATTATTATATTATCTGTATTCTTTATCTTTTTCCTTTTTATGATATACTATTATAATAGACAGCCTTACATCAGGGAGTTCATATGATACACAATCACCGTTTAATCAGCAAAATGGAAGCTGCACTAGACAGCATGACTAGCTTAGAAAAAAGCATCGCTCAATTTTTTATGGAAACAGACCTAAAGGTCGAAGAGTTAACAGCTTCAGACATGATTAAAAGGCTTCACGTCTCGCAGGCAGCCTTAACACGCTTTGCCAAAAAATGTGGCTTTACCGGTTATCGCGAATTTGTTTTTGAATGTCAAAAAAGTCGTGAGGCAATGGATCAAAAGGCACCCAACCTGCAAAATTCCAACACCAAAAAGGTCCTTATGAACTACCGCGAATTGATCGAAAAGGCTACCGAGCTGATCAACGAAAAGCAGCTACAGGACATTGCACAATGGATTGAAAATGCCGAGCGGATTTATTTTTACGGTAAGGGCAGCTCAGCTCTTGCCGCCAAAGAATTCAAGCTCCGTCTGATGCGACTTGGTGTTATTTGCGAGGCCTTAGATGACACTGATAGCTTCACCTGGGTTAACAGCAGCATTACAGATAAATGCTTGGTTATTGGTTTTTCACTCTCTGCTCAAACAGCGTCCGTCTTAGAAGCTCTGCAAACTGCTGGGACACGTGGTGCCAAGACAGTGCTGCTCACAACCCAGACCGATGAGATCCCTTACCAGCTTGACGAAATTGTGCATATCGCTACAGCTCGTCACCTTAACTATGGCAATCGTATCTCACCACAATTTCCAATGCTCTTTGTCACTGACATCATTTACGCTTACTTTTTAGAGATCAATAAGGAAGGAAAGACAAAAATTTTCCAAGATACAATCATCAATCACTCAGACAAATGATACAGCAAAGGTCCGCAGCTGCTGAACAAAGGCCTTGTGTCACAAGCTGATGAATTCATTCAAACCCAAAAAGCCCCTCAAGGACTAGCTAGAGCCTTTGAGGGGCTTTTATATTAGAGGCAAGGAGTGATAAAAGCGAATGGGTAAGCTTTTTCAAAAGCCTCATGGTTAACAAAAAAGTAAATCAGCCAGAACAGGAGCTAGACTTTGGTAAAGTGACTGCCTGTCAGCTGATCAAAAATAAAGTCCTTAACCTTAACGCCCATTGGGTCATGACCGTAATCAGGAATTAATTTATGACATTTGTCAGCTGTTGCCAATCGATTAAAGATGGCAAATTGTGTAGACGGTGGGCAAATAATGTCCTCCATACAGGTCAGCATGACAATAGGACAGGTAATCAAGTGAGCAAAATTCTTCACATCAATGTAAGCAAGGTTTCCCAATATTTCAGCCTCAGTATCATGAAAAGGATCATGGTACTTGAAATAGCGAAACAGCTCATCATAAGGCTCGCTATGATTGCCTAGCTCTAAGACACGCTTAAAATCCGACAAGAAAGGATAAACAGCAACTGTCTTAGCAATCTTGGGGTGCAGAGCTGCTGCAATGAGTGATAGCGCACCTCCTTGTGACCAGCCATAGCTATACAAGCGACTATCGTCAACACGAGCAAAAGCAGACACTATATCGATCAACTGGTAAACATCTAAATAAACGTCCTTATAAAAGAGCTGCTCAGGCCCTGAGGTCATGCCGCGAATGACCTGTCCCTTGACGGTAATGCCATCAAACTGACCTAAATCCTGAGAATAGCCTGCCTGTCCGCGAACGTCCATTGAGACCACAGCATAGCCAGCCGCTAGGTAATTAAACTGATCACTCCAGTCTGGGCTCTGACCCTGGTAGCCATGAAAATAAAAGACAACTGGGACTGGCTGCTTGGCCTTTGGAAAGACACATTTAGCATAGATGGTTGAGCCATTGCTCCCTTTAAAACGCAACTCATAGCAATCAGCAAAATCAAGGCCAAAATCCTTTTGATCAAGCTGATAAGAGGCAGCTTGATTTTCCTTGATACAGGTCTCCCAAAAATGATCAAAATCCTTGGGCACCTCGTGACGCCCCCTGTAGGACATCATCTCTTCAAGTGACATGGTTTCTATCATTAGATTTGCTCCTTATGCTTGAAATGGTAGTAAGCACCAATCATACCAGCATTGTTTTCATGGCTGGCAAACCGAATCTGGGTTTTCTCTGCGATGCTGGATACCAGGTATTTATTGAGCGCGGCTAGGATTTTATCCTGCAAATAGTCCTTTTGAGCCATGATACCACCACCTAGGACAACGACATCTGGATTAGCGACATAGCAGATATTAGCAATCCCTTGACCTAGATAGTCAACCAATCGATCAATGGCTTTGATACAGCTGCTATTGTCTGCCTTAGCCTCCTCAAAAATACGGCGGCCATTCCAAGCACTGACTGGGTCACCATGACGCCTAGCAACATCTCTGACAAGGGCTGTTGTTGAGGCCAAGTCCTGAAACTCACCATCTGACAGCTGCATATAGCCTACCTCACAGGCAGAATAGCTGCTGCCATGAAAAACCTGCGAATCAATTAGCAAGCAGCCACCAATCCCTGTACCAATTGTCAAACAAAGGGCTATAGGGCAGTCCTTGGCACTGCCAGAAATAGCCTCAGCTAGACCAGCACAATTAACATCATTTTCAACCTCGCAGGGAATGCCAAAGGTCTCTTCAATGACCTTTTTAAACTGCGTGCCAGCATAATTAGGAATCTGTGGTCCCGCATAAAAAATGTTACCCTTATCAGGATCCACCATGCCAGCTGAAGAAATCGCAACACCAGCTAGTCCAGCCTCCTGATAGGCTGCAACCAGGTCCTTGACCTTGTCTAAAATAGCAGGACCGCCCTTATGAGCCTCAGTGGCCATTTCGTGCTTTTCAAGTATGTCTGCTGTCTCTGTCATAAGACCATATTTGATGGCTGTACCGCCAATGTCAATGGAAAGATAACGCTTCATTTGATCACCTCATTTTAAGAGCAAAATTGTTCCTTGGTCTGCTGAATCAAGGCTGCAGCCTGCTGACAGATCACCAAATCAGTCTCTGTTAGCTCTGGTAAGGGTGACCGAACAGAGCCAATATCAAGCCCTTCATTAAGGCGCAGCACTTCCTTGATAACACCATACATATTGCCATGAGCTGATACCAACAGTCCAATAATATCATTGATAGCGTACTGCAAGGCCTTGGCAGTCTCTAGGTCCTTGTCCTTGATCAATTGATTTAAGCGCAAGAAGAGCTCTGGCATCGCCCCATAGGTACCACCAATACCAGCAGAGGCTCCCATGAGTCGTCCCCCTAAGAATTGCTCGTCAGGTCCATTAAAGACAAGGTGATCATCACCTCCGATAGCACAAAATGTTTGAATATCCTGAACAGGCATGGAGGAATTTTTGACTCCTATGACCCGCTCGTTTTTTAGCATTTCCTGATAGAGGCTTGGAGTCAAGGCAACACCAGCCAATTGCGGAATATTGTAAATCACAAAATCGGTATTAGGAGCAGCAGCTGAAATCGCATTCCAGTAAGCAGCTACCGCATGCTCTGGCAAACGGAAATAAATCGGCGGAATGGCTGCAATAGCATCAACACCTAAGGCCTCAGCATGCTTTGCCAGCTCAATGCTGTCTTTGGTATTGTTGCAGGCAACATGATTGATGATTGTTAGCTTACCCTTGGCTACTGCCATCACATGCTCCAAAACAAGCTTACGATCAGCCACACTTTGGTAGATGCACTCGCCAGATGAGCCATTCACATAAAGCCCTTGCACACCCTTATCAAGATAATATTGTGTCAAGGCACGAACACGCTCTGGACTGATATTGCCCTCAGCGTCGTAGCAGGCATAAAATGCAGGGATAATCCCTTGATATTTGGTTAAAGTTTTCATAATGACACTCTTTTTCTAAATCTTATTTTTAATGAAGTTGTACCTTTTGAAGGAGGTTTTCCATAATGACGACATAAGGATAGGTTAGGCTGCTAATGCCAATAATGGCTAAAAGCGACAGCCCTCCTAATAGACTTAGCGAAGATAGCTGCAGCAAAAAGACCACTAGTAGCATAACAGCTAAAAACGCAAAGCTAAAGGGGAAGAAAAGACTAAGCAAGATAAAGCTTCGCTGAAATAATGACATAAGAGGCAAATCACCCAGCATAGCTAAAGGATAAGCATACAAAAAGACCATAATAGCTACAAATAATATAGCAATACAGCTAATCTTAAACAGCTGAAAGAAAAATGACTCCTGAGCTTGAACGAGATAAAGGTCAACCAAGATAAAGCTCGTCAAGAGCACTTCTAGGATTCCCAATTGAAGGCCTTTCTTGGCAAACCGTCGTAGATAAGAGCCGTAGACCCCTACAACAGAGCCTACCTCTCCTTGACGGTAATCTCGCAGACTAGCATATAAGGCCATTTTGGCAATGCCAATCGTTACCACAGGCAAGCAAGACAGCACAAAAAGTAAATTGAGTATGATAAGGTCAAAGATAGTAGCACTAGCCCTCAGCCATTTGCTATCCAAGCTAAAAACGGACTGCATTAGCTTTCTTTTTTTGCTGCTCATATCATTACTCCCTATCCTCTCTAGTTAATCTTCCATCAACACCTTAATCAAGCATTTTGTGACCGCATCACCATCGTCGTTAAAGCCATTAGGCTGATGAGCTTCATTGGGAAAGAAATAGCAAAAACAATCATTTCCCAAGTCCAAGTCATAAGTCCTCTCGCAGGTCACAAAGCCGATGTCTGATGCCTCATCAAAGCTAACAGCCTCCTGCCTCTGGCCCAAGCCATAGCGTACTCGCTCATTCCCCTCGACTAGTAGATGCAAATCGGCATAGCGCTTATGGTATTCAAGCAAGGCATTATCCTCTTTATTGAGACAATTATGCTGAATAAAAAGGATAACCCTATCGTCTAAAATGGTATGCTTACCGTCTGTTAATGATGTTAAATCTGTCATCATCAAAAAGTCAATGGCTAAATCCAAATGATGATGGATCCCCTTGTAGCGCTCAATATGTTCTAAGACATCATAAAGCATAATCTTCTGACCTTTCTAACCTTTGACAGCTCCCATGGTGATACCTTGGGTAAAGGATTTTTGGAACACAAGAAAGACTGTAACAATTGGAACTGCCGCAAGAGCTGCACCAGCCATGATCAAACCATAGTTTGTTGCCATCTCAGCCTGCATGGTGGCAACCCCTAGAGAGATGGTCAGGTTATCGCGTGATGTGAGCATCACGAGCTGCATAAAGTAGTCATTCCAAGTATTAATAAAGGTAAAGATCGCTAAGGCAGCAAAGCCTGGCTTAATAATAGGAAAGGCAACATTAAAGAAGGTTCTAATCTCACCACAGCCATCAATTTTGGCAGATTCCAGCAGCTCTGTTGGTATGTTTTCTGAAAATTGTTTCATCAGGAATACCCCAAAAGGCCAGCCCACCAATGGCAAAATAACCGCTGCTAGGGTGTCATGAATGCCCATAAAATTAACAATACGAACCAATGGCACTAGGACAACCTGCTTAGGTAAGGCCATAGCAGCAATAAATACTGAAAACAATAAACGCTGCCCATAAAACCGTTTCTTAGCTAGAGCATAGCCGGCCAGAGAGGACGTGCCACAGACCAAAAGCATTGTCACTACAGAAATGTAAATACTATTCCATAGCCATTTAAGGGCTGGATTTTGGATAATCAAGGCCTTAAAATTTTCAACAGTAGGTGCCTTTGGCCACCATTGTGGTGGGACAACAATAGTATCCGGCTGGGATTTAAAGGCTCCCGTCATGATCCAATAAAAGGGGAAAATAAATAATATTGTTAATAAACATAGAATGGCTGTTGTTAGGATATCTGATGCTGTTAATTTCTTTTTCTTCATGTCAAGCTCCTTTTAATATTCCACATCATTACCCAAGAATTTGAATTGGGCAAAGCTGATCAGTGCAATCAAGATAGCCAAGAAAACCCCCATCGTGTTAGCATAACCGTATTCTGATAATTTGAAGGCTTTTTCGTAAAGATAGTACATCAGGGTGCTGGTTGAATAGTTTGGACCACCAGAGGTCAACAGCTGAATCAAGGCAAAGCATTGGAAAGAATTGATCGTTGTGATGACAGTGATATAGAGAGTGGTTGGCAATAAACTCGGCCACTTAATCTTCCAAAAGACCTGCAACTCAGTCGCACCGTCAACACGAGCCGCCTCTACCAAGGAATTGTCAATATTTCCCATTGCAGCAATGTATAGGATAATCGGCTGCCCAACAGAGGTTGTTAATAAAATCACAATAATAGCCAGCAAAGCCCAATGCTTGTCTCCAAGCCAGCTAATATTTTGCTCAATGACATGCCCATACTTTAGCACATAGTTCAAAATACCTGACATAGGATCATAGATCCATTTCCAAACAACAGTAACCGCAACACTACCTGTTACAACAGGTAGGAAGAAAACCGCCCGATAAAAAGAACGCGAAATCACATGCTTATTATAGGTTTTTGTCGCTACAAATAAGGAAAAGAAAACGACAATCGGTACTGAACCAACTACAATAATAAGGGTGTTAATCAAAGACTTTATAAACACAGGATCCTGAAACATTCTCACATAGTTATCAAGACCGACAAAGGTAAAGTCTGTCATTGTATAATTAAAAAAGCTAGTCACAAAGCCCATAATCATTGGTACCAAAACAAATACCACAAAGAAAACCAAGACTGGGGCCAAAAAAGCATATGAAACGAGTGTCTCTCTCATTTTTAACTTATTGACGTTCACTAAAAGATACCTCTTTTTCTATTAATTTTCCTAAAAGGAAAGGCTCCTTACCAGTGACCATTGGACACGTGCATTGAAAAGGAGCCACTTTTATCTCACACTATTGTGCTTTTTCGATGGTTTTGTTTGCTTTTTCAGTGAATGCTTTTAGGGCTGCTGCAGGCTTTTCATCTCCATTTGATACCGCCTGAACCATTGGGAACCATAGTGTTCTCATCTCAGCAAAGCCATCAATAGTGTTGTAGTATGGTGAATAGTATTGTGTCCACTTAGAAACCATTGCCATACGTTCATCATCATAAAGGCTGCCATAAGAGCTTCTTACAGGGAAAGCGCCTGTACGAACAACATTTTTTGGTCCCCATTCTTTATCATCTGCGATAAACTGGATAAATTTCTTAGAAGCCTCAATCTTTTTGTCGTCCTTGTTATTAAACACCGCAAAGCCATTCACTAGGTATTCTAATTCAGGCTTGCCGTCCTCTGATGGGAATGGAACCTCAACATAATCAACCTTACTTGCTTCTAACAGCTTAGCCTGGGTTCCTGCTTGCGCTGGTGACCATAGGATTGTAAATGAGGTTTGACCGTTAGCAAAGTTTTGAATATCAGCTGAGCCATCATATTGAGAGCCATTCATTAGAAGGCCATCCTTAATCCAGCCTGCGATTTTTTCCATGCTCTTGACAGAATTAGCATCGTCAGTAGTGTACTTAGTCACATCGTCATTTGTGATGCGGCTGCTATAGAGGTTGGCAAAGAAGGCACGAGGACCTTGGTCACCACCCTGACCATTGGCAAAGAATGAACCAGGATTGTATCCCTTATCCTTCAAAGCTTTTAAGACCTTTTCAAAATCATCAGTCGTCCAGCCCTCTTTGACAAGATCAAGAACACCAGCGTCCTTGAGCATCTTTTTGTTTAAGGCCATATAAAACGGCGCTGAGCTAATAGGATACATATAAGCTGTGTCCCCTGCTTTAGAAGCTTGGATAATGTTATCGTTGTTGACGTCCTTGATAAACTCATCGGTAAATAGGTCATTTAAGTCGGCTAATTTACCATTTTTACCATATTCAATGATACGACCCGGAGCGTCAAAAAGCACATCTGGTGCTGTACCTGCCTCAATCGCAGTTGTGATTTTTTCTGGACCAGAGGTAAAGTCAATGGTTTCTAGCTTAACCTTGATGTCTGGATTGGCCTTTTCAAAGGCTGCAATGATTTTCTTTTCGTAAGTTCCTACACTATCATCAGCCTTTTCTTGAGTGAAGGTTGGAAAGGCCCACCAGGTGATCTCTGTCTTAGCAGTTGAATCCGATTTGTCAGCCTCCTTGCCACTGCTACTGCCACAGGCTGCTAATCCTAAAACAGATGCTCCAAGCATCACAAATGAAGCTAATTTCTTCATTTTCATTGTAAATTCTCCTTTATATTAATTATTTTTTATAGACAATGACGATGTCAAAGCCGCCACAAAGCGCTCTGCAATTTCCTTTGGTCTGGTAATAGCACCACCAACCACAATACCAGCTACTCCCAAATCCTGAACAGCCCTAGCCTCCTCTGGACTATGAATCTTGCCCTCAGCTATCACTGATACCCCTGCTTCACACAAGGCACCTATCAGCTCCATATCCGGACCTGTCCCCTGACGACTATAGGGCGTATACCCTGATAAGGTCGTCCCTACAAAATCTATACCAGCCTCATAGGCAGCTAGCCCCTCTTCAAGCGTGCTGATGTCTGCCATAAACAATTGATCTGGGTACTTCTCCTTTATCGCTCGAATAAAGTCCGCTATCGCTAAGCCATCATGGCGCTCCCTCTGCGTACAATCCAAGGCTATCACTGCTACATCTAAGGCCGCTAAGGCATCTACCTCTGCCATAGTTGGCGTGATAAAGGGAGATTGAGGGGGATAGTCCTTTTTGATGATCCCTATGATCGGCAGAGCTGTCACCGCTTGAATTTCCTTAATATCTCGAACCCCATTAGCTCTTATGCCTACTGCTCCTGCTTCCTCTGCTGCCTTTGCCATCAGAGGCATGATGCCTCCTGCCTCTGAATAGAGAGGCTCACCTGGTAGAGCTTGACAGGAAACAATCAGCCCGTCCTTCAGAACTGACAGCAGCTCTGCCTTGCTTGGTTTTTCAGGCATAGTTTCTACTCCTTTTATTAATTTTAGAGAACGTTCACATCTTTATTGTAGCAGATATTAAAGCGTTTTCAATACCTCCTCTGGTTTTAGAAACTACTTTCATTTTTAGACCTATTTCCGCTATTTTTGAAAACGTATTCAGATAAAGCCATTAAAAAAGCAGCCCCTTTTTAGCTCCTATCTCCTGCCTTATAAGCCCATATCAAGCTGCTCTTAGCACTCTTGAACAATAAAAAAACCAAGAGCCTCGAGCACTCTTGATTTGTTTAATTGATGTATTCTGCAATTATGCTGATAATACTTTGCGTCCTTTGCGACGACGGCTAGCAAGCACACGACGACCATTTTTTGTTGACATGCGGTGACGGAAGCCATGCTTGCGCTGACGACGGATCTTACTTGGTTGATAAGTACGTTTCACAGTGAATACCTCCTCATAGATTTTCGTATTCGTTTAGCCGGCTATTTGTGATATCAGTTACTAAACATACCCTACTATTCTATAATAATCAGACTACCCTGTCAAGCTCTATTTTCCTTTGGTATGTGTTCAAATTTTTTAGGTAACGGATAGCTGATAAAAGGGAGAACAAAAAATAAGGTCAGTAAGAAAGGGCAAGCACTTTTTTCTTGCTCAGCCCCTTGACAGTTTATCTGTTATCCCTTATAGTAGGTAAGTGACTGAGTAAGAAACTGCTACTTCCTTACTCGGTGTCGTAAGAATGTCCGTTCTTACGACTTTTTTTATTCGTAAATTTGTCTTCATTATAGCACACCAAGGCACACTTGACAAGCCTAATATCAGAAAAAAGCACGACAAAAAGACCTTCTGACGAAAGTTTTTTTATGTTTCATACAGTAGTGCTATTAACGTGAACCAC
Source organism: Streptococcus equi subsp. zooepidemicus (assembly GCF_015689395.1). Taxonomy (NCBI): domain Bacteria; kingdom Bacillati; phylum Bacillota; class Bacilli; order Lactobacillales; family Streptococcaceae; genus Streptococcus; species Streptococcus equi. The sequence continues at coordinate 314,823 of NZ_CP065054.1, read as the reverse complement.
GCTGATAATCCCTTGTCCCTGGTCTGCGATGTTCTGGAAAATAGTCTGGCTTTGAGCTGTTGTCAACCCTAATCATCTTTTCAGACATCTGACAAATCGCTTGATACTGCTCTCGCCAATTCCCAAAAAAGAGTTCCCTCAAATCACCCTCATACAATCTGATAATTAATTGAGCCATCGTCTCAACTCCCCAAAATGTCCAGTACATTCCCCGTTTTTTCATGCGATATGTGATTTTCCGATGTTGCGATTCCATCACACCGATACCGGCATGCGTAAATCCTCTAAGTTCTGCTGGTTTAGTGTACTGAAAATTGTTCATAAATTTTCGCTTGAGCTTCTCAAAAGCCTCTTGCTCCTCATCTGTGACAAGAAGAGATGCTGTATTATCAAAAACCAGTCGTAACTGTCCTTTATCGTGCTGTTGGATAGCTTGAAGGGCTTGTTCTAACAACTCTGTGGAGTAGAGCTTAAAGAAATTAGTGAGTTCTTTTTTATAATGATGCTCATCCCAAAAATGTTCATGATGCTTAATCCCCAATGCTTTGGCAATTTCTTTAAAGATGTAGGGGGTATAGCCATGACCACCATCTGAATTCGTAACGAGCAGCGTATGATGATCTATCTCAAAGTGATTATAGAGATAATCAAGCACCTGCTCTCGAGTCAGGCGATTATCTAGAGAGACAAATTCTTTTTTCTTCTGAAGCTCAAATCGTTTTCCTCCGACATGTTGACTTCCCGTATGAACCATAAAATGAGACAAATCGAAATGTTTATGATCGCTGGCTTCATCCCTAACCCTAACCATAACCCCGTCACCTTCGATATAAATCATATCAACCTGTTGCTTTTGAGGGGCTTTTCTTTCTTCAAAAAAGCGATAATCTTCCCTTTCTTCGAGTAACCGATGAGCGAGTTTAACGGCTTTGACAACTGTAGAGGTCGTAATATGAATATTATAAGTCATCTTAACCGTGTGGACTACTTTGGCGTAAGGCATCATAGTAGATAGTTCTGCCACTTGATACAAAAATTCCTTAGAATACCTTGTATAAGGCTCTAAACCAAGATGCTCGTCTACAGGAACCACCCAATGATTGCCCTTCTGCCAACGTCTCCGCCTAAAACGGACTTCCCCAAAGGTGAAGGTAACCGTTCGCTCCGTCGAATGCACATAAGTGTAGCCTTTTTGTTTCATAATGGGAATCATCTCTTGATCATGTTTTTCTACCAACCGATGGAAATGTTGCATCGCTACTTCTTGACACTGCACTTTTAGGTCTCGCTCATCAATCATTTTAAGTAAAGCCCTCCGAAAATTATTCCTAACTTATTAGTCTACTGATTCTCCTAAAAGGCTTCAAGTTTCTTTTTTTTTTCGCAGCCAAAAACCTCTTGGATGACTTATCCAAGAGGTTTATTGACTATCCCTAATACCAACTATAACTTGCGATGCTTTTTCGTCAAGGCTACCCACAGCCACATCAAAGCAATAATGCCTACTACACCTAATAGCGCAATGAAAAACAAGCTAACTGCCGCTGATAAGAGGAGCGGTCCACCACCGCATAAGACTAGAAGAATGAGAATCGCAATAATGGTTCCCCCGTCCGATAAGAACTTTCGAAATAACCCATACAAACACAAGAGAAAGAAGACTTGAAAGCCAAATTTTCCGAATAACGCCGCACAAATACCAGCCACAAGGAACAAGGTGATACAGGTACTTACAAAGCGAAAATTTATGATATACATAGACTAGCTCCTCCAAATGTCTTTGATGTTTTGCCACTCACGTTCAATCAACTGCTCTAAATATTCTGAAGCCGATTTCGCTCCGTGATAGCGAACTAAATGTTCCAACTTCTCCTCTCGAGTAGAGGGATAAAATGCCAAGGTATAGCGTTTCTTTTTTTCGTACTCCTTAGGGGAAGCCGTTCCTCGTTGATACGAGGAGGAAACGAGTTTGGCCGGTTGTGATTGAAATTGATCTTTGATTTGCGCAAAACGGTTATTACTCATGGATAGCCTCCTTCATTAATTCAGTGTAGATCGTTTGATAAGTCGCTCTGATATCTTGATAAAACGAAGCCTGCTTTTCTTTTTCTTTAGGAGTCATAGACTTCCAAAGAGAAAAGATAGGTTGGTTATAAACCAAGCTTCTAGCCAACAATTCTTTCTTCCTCACCCCTCCAACAAAAGTATTTTCTTGACGAACAACATCTAGAAATTGAGCAGAAGTTTCTGTCAATCTTTGGCCAACGATGTCAATTTTATTGGCCAACAGATAGGGCTTGGTCTTGACGTAACTCTGTCGACTCACAACCTCAATAGCTTCACTTTGAATCTTCTCTATGAAGGTTTTTAAACCTAGCCAAGCTCGATACCCATTGGTTGAGGGGTCGGTCACTCCAACTACCATATCAGACACCGCAATCAAATTAGCCGTAAGCAAACTCTCATCATTATGGGTATCAATGATGACCACATCAAACTGGCTATCCAAAGCCTCATAGTACTTACTGAACCACATGAAGAGTTGGAGATACTGATTGTTTCGGTTCATCAAGTCTAACCGAGCATCTGTCAAGCGAGCATCGCCACAAATTAGACTCAATTGCTCTGTAACAGAAACGATATCAGCCTCTCCTGTTGTCATCACATCGTAGAGTGTATGGGAGCTACTCACTTCAAAGGAGTGACTTAGGTTACAAGAATGATCACCATCAATGAGTAAGACACGTTGCCCTTTTTCTGTCACAAAATAATCGGCTAAATTATAAGCCGTTGTGGACTTTCCACCACCACCCTTGTTCAAATGAATCGTGATGATTTTCATACTGCTCTCCTTACTACTTCCAAATAACAACGCTGTTTTTTACGCAACTTATTACATAACTTATTATTTAACCACACTATACCACTATTCATGTGATTTTTCAAGAATTTACCCTCTTTCTTATGAATAAAGTTACGTCACTTATGAAGTAAGTTTATCCGTAAGTTGCTCCAATATCTCCTCCGATAATCTGAACGATTTGAAGCTGGTCAACCGTCTTATTCCAATTCCCAATCAGGTAAGCATTGGGGCTATTCTCCTTTTTCAAAACGACTAAAAACTGAAGGACATCCTCTGCTTTAGAGGGGGTTACTAAGAGACTCTCCTGATCCACTTGATAGTGATTGACCAGAAAAGCAATCCCCACCGTCTCAAGCATAGCTTGACTCGTCATACTCAAGTGATTCTCAACCGTCCCTGTGACATCTGAGACGGTTTGGGCAGCTGTTAGCGTTTGAAGTCCTTGGAAAAGACTAGCTGAGAGCTTTTCCTTCTCAGATGAATGAACACTTCCGTAGGGTCTCTCTAAAGCAAGAAAAGCCTGTCGATAGTTTTTTTCGTTTTCAGTTTCAGTTGGCAGCTCTTCGGATGATGACCCCTTATCTTTCATCACCTTCTCCGTTGGTGCGGTGGTTGTTTGGGAAGACTTTTTATGAGGATGTAAGAATGACATTCCAACAAAAAGAACAACCAACAACACAATCCCTACAAACATCCAATACTCTTTAACGTATTTAATCATCTCTTTTCCTTCTCTCTACTTGATATTCGCTTCTTTACCGTCTGGATAGGCAAAGGTGGTGATTTCTGCTTTTTGTTGGGCAGGTGTCCAAATGCGGTAGTTCCATGTGTTGTTTTGATGGAAGTAATCGTGGCCCGATAAAGGAGTATTTTGTTCCACAATCAAAATAGAACCATCTTCAAAGACATGACAGACAATACCGGTATGTCCATATCCACCACCTCCATTTTGAGTCGAAAAGATTGCTCCTTTTTTAGGAGTTGTTTTAACCGAGTTGCCAAAGATAGCTGCCCAAGCTCTTGCTTGGTCTTTTCCGTTACCAACAACCGTTCCTGAACGCCCCCACAAACGATTGCCTAAACTAACCGCTAAGTCAACACACTGACCTGAGTTTTCGACCCAGCCGCTTCCACCATAGACCAAGCCATTTTGACTAGGGTCAATGATGTATGGTTTTAGACTTTGAGGAAGATTATCTGGTTTATAGCCCCAAGCCGTCGCATCGACTGGAACAGACCCTGTCCCGTCTACCGAATCACCTGAAGCCCCATCGCTACAATCACTAGATTCCTCAACTGCGCCTTCATCACTACTAGTGTCTCGCTTAGTGTCAACTGAGAAAGAGGATTGGGAGGTTTGATAGGGCTTTTCCCCGTATTGCTCTATCGCTTTTTGGTCTAACCATTGATACTTTTTGCCTAAGGTTTGATACATGGCGATTAACTTTGTTTTATACGATCCATCGGTCGCCCAACCGCCATCTGCAATGGCTGAAAGCGTTGCGACTCCATCGGTATTATTAATCGCTTTTTGATACAAGGTTTGGTGGGCCATAAATTCAGCCTTGCCAACAATTCCTGCATCATAACTAGAAAACCACGTGTATGCCCCACCTGTACCATCACCAACACGAGATCCTGGTTTCGTTCCTGAAAGGTCAACACTATCTTGACCATAAGTTGCTAGGGTCACTGGAAAGTTAGATAGGCTAGAGGTTTTCACACCGCCCATATTATGAGCTTGCCAGAGGGAAGTTCCATTGGGATTACTGAAATTGAAGCCATTTTCAATCATGGTCTGGGTGATGGATGCAGAGGGCAGAAAACCTCCCGCTTTCCACGACAAAAGGTAAGCCTCCTCATATTGCTTGACAAAGACATCAATCGAAGCGTTGCTAGCATCCGTAGGTACTGAAGCTGTCTGAGGACTAACATCACAAGGTGACGCTCCATCTCCTACCGCACCAATCAACAGGCTGGCAAAAGCAACAATCACCATGTAACCCAGTAAGAACAAACTACCAACTGTCATTACTGTTTTTTTCATTTGAGTCTCCTACCATAACCCAAGAATCGTGCGCATGATGGCATAAACAAGTAGGAAAGTAAATACCACAATGCCAACTTTTTTCAAGTCTTTGAGAAATTGACGATTCCGCTCGGCTTGTGCCTGCAATCGCTCTGGATCAGATGGTCCGCTAGAAGCGAAGTATTCCCGTTCTTGTCGCATCCGCTCTTTACGAAGCGCCACATAAGCCTCCAGGGCTAGCTTTTGTCGGCTGAAAAAGCCTTGTTTAGATTTCATTAGTCAACACCCTTTCTTTTATTGAATACTACCGTAACGCTCTAATTCTTGCGCTAAAAATTGTTGATTAAAGACGATATTTTTAACCCCTGCAATGTTCATCAAGAGCTGTCCCTTAGCCAATCGTGGCAAGGTCTCAAGCTCTGAAGCATTCATTGCCCCGTGTAAGGCATTGGATAAGAGACCAATACTGGTTTCATCCGTTTGGGCAAAGACCCGGTACTGCATTAAGCCAAATATTCGTCTCACAGCTAAAACATATGGATCTTTGGCAGAGGTTTGGTTGGTCTCTAGTAAAATCCCTTCAAGTGAGTGCACAGACAAGATGACCCCCGCAAAATTGTAGCCCATCCGATCAATGACGCTTGCTAGAAGCGAGACACTTTGTTCATACTGAGGAGTCATCAATGTCTGAGCATCACTAATGGTGACAATGTAGTGGGGCATATCCATCTCGGTCAAGTGCGGATGCGTTTTTAAGCGCTGACGACATTGTTTACCGTTATTGACAATATCGGCCGACATCAACGATAACAAGGAAAAGACTTGTGCATTAAGGAGATGAGGGCTATCCACTAAACCTGATAAGTCAAAGGTCACGACTTGTTCTGTTGAAATATCTCGAAAAGCTGTTGTCCCTTCAAAAATGGCCGCATGGGAACTTAAGAGTTCCTCAAAGGTATTGAGCGCTCGATTAATGGTTTTTAACTCCAATTTATCAGGGTGTTTGCGAGCTTGACTTTGCCGTTTTTTATCTTCTAAAAAGAGGATGAAATCGGACAAAATCGGATATTCTTCTGCCACCAATTGCGTAGCACGCAGCTCTCCTTCATGGAGAGCAGGATTGCGAAACCAAATCCTTACCTCATCAATATAGAAATCGTTGACCAATTTCCCAAAGGTCGCAAGGTCATCGCCTGTTACCTCACTATTAAGCAGCTGAAAAAGGTTCTTTAGCTTTTGGAGGTGTTGTTGGTAAGATTTTTCCTCATCTACTTCAATCCCATTGTCTTTGGTTACTGTTGGAAAAATTTGAAAAGGGTTAATCCGATTAGCTTCACCCGATAAGTCAAGCACTAAACCTGCTTGTTGTTTAGTTTGATCTGTAAACATCCCACTGGCGTCAAGGTTTCGGATGAAGTGCCCCTTGGCATAGAGGTCATCGGTTTGTTTCAAGAGAAAAGAGCGTTGCCCCATTTTAGGATTACCTGACACAATCATAAAAGATCGTGTCCTGCGATCATCACGGTGCAGAAAATTAAAGTTTACAGCCCCTTTGGTTGGTGTCCACCCAAAATAGGATCCCCTTTCATCTTCTAGCTTGGTATGATTAAAAGGGTAGCCTCCTGCAAGGTCATCCACTCGAATGAAGGTACCTTTGCGATGATTGGGCAAATCTTGTTGGAGCGAAGCTGGCACAAAAGGCGCTTGGTATTCTAAGTCTTGTTCCCCCAACAAAATCGTTGCCTTATATTTAGAGGTCTTATTCTTGAGGTCAGTCACTTGTTCAAACAAACTTTCTCTGGTCTGATCAGACACATAAACCCGTGTGTACATACCAAAAGTCGCTAAATTGGTCCGTTCAATCTCTTGGTGAAGTTGCGTCAATTCACGAATTTGTGATAGTTCGGTCTGATTAGCAACAACCTTGGCATTGTCTGACAGACGTGTCGCTTTTTCTTCGATGGAATCCTCCAAGACCGTTTTGATTTCTTGATTGTCTTGACGATAGAGACTTAAAAAAGCAATCGTATCAGGCAGTTGCAAAAGGTCTGTCAACCAAAAGCGAGGCAGATCAGAAGCAGGGTAGCCATAATAATGCAAGGTCGTGTGTAACCCATCGCCAGCTTCAAAATAGCGATCAGACTTTCGAAAGGTGAGATTTCCTTGCGGCTGAATGGTACTCAACAGGGCTAAATCATAGCCGTCCTTCATCAGTTGTCGTTCATGTCTTTTCGATAATAATGGCATGGTTTCCTCCTAGAGACTATCTAACATGTTATAAAACTGGGTCAACAATTGCTTTTTCTTTTCCAACCGAATCGGTTCAGGCACAAAATCTTGATTGCCACTGGTTTGAACTTTACGCACTATGGTATCCATATCTGTGATGGTTGGTGCAAAAAGCCAAAGTATAAACTCCGCATTATAAATTTCTTGCTTAATTTGTTCTTCAATCCGAATCTTCGTTTCCAACAGCGCTTTACGATCTCCTAATTGTTTTTGTCGCCTATCAGAAAGAGAGGGGCGGCCCAACTCCATTTTGACGGCCTCTAAATGATGTCTGAGATGAGCAATTTGTGGATCGGTATTGGTGGGAAGACGTGTGGTTTCTACCTGAATATCCGCGTGTACATTAGTAAGCCACGTTTCAAAATTCATCAAGGTACGTCTGATCTCACTCTCACTGAGATAATCTAGGTCCTTGCCTGAGATTTCCATCAGCTCAAGGTAAGTATCATCTTTCAGCTGAATATAGTGAGGAGGCTGAGAGAGAATCCTCTTGACTGCTAGTAGCTCAAGTGTTGATTTGGTTAAGCCAAAGCGTTTTCGCTGAGATCGGTCTTCTTTCTTGCCTAGTCGTTTCATTGAGTTGTCAGTTATTGTTGCTTGTTTTCTAAGCGCCATGTTTGCCTCCTTGCCTGTGATTGATACTGATGTAGCGTTTACATCTTCGGCTGAAAAATAAGAGGATGCTTTGCCAGTTTTTCTTGCCACCCTTGACCGGTAATAATAAATACACGACCAAAGTAACACTTAAGAGCCAAAAGACTAAAAAGACTGGCCACTCTTGTGGGGGAAAGACTTTCATTCCAAAGGTAAAAGCTAAGATACCCGTTAAACTGACAAAGACAATGTCCATCAGAAAGACACCTAGAATTTTAACTTTGGCATAAATATCACGTGGCACACCATAACTATCTTTCATAAAATACCTCCTCGATTCCTAATAAAACCATCTTAAGGGATAATCGACAATCATGTGCTTAAATGGGCAACTGACTAAAAAAACACCTCACCAACGGTGAGATGCTCTGAGCCACTCAAAAAATTGACTTTCTGTAACAAGCCTAATGGCGTACCCTTGAGTTTTTAAAGCTTCCGCCGCAAGGAGCTTTCGAGACTGTTTCTCCGGCTCAAAGAGCGACAATTGTTTGTGTCCCACAATGAGAATATCCGTTTTCCTAGACACAAAGCCTTGGACAATAGCGCCCGCATCTTCTAAATAGGTCATTGCTTCAACTCGTTTCAGGGGTCTGAGACTTCCTGTAATGACGACGTGCTTGTCCTTTAGCTCCATTGGCTATTCCTCCTCATCACTCTCAGCCCCTTTGATATGGCTTTGTTGGTTAAGGTATTGATTGGCCTGTGTCAGGCCCTGTTTAGACTTAGCCAAGTGACCTAAGCCTGACGACACTTTTGGTTTTGACAAGGGGTCAGAGATAACCGCTTCTTTCGACTGAGATAAGGCTGAGGCAGGCGATTGGTTAAACGGACTAGGATTTTCTTGAGTTTGTGTCAGGTCTTGTGGCAACGTTGGATCGGTAACACCGCCTTCTGTCGATTGAAATAAGGGAGAAGAAAGGTCTTGATCAGACTGGCTGGCAGATCCTTGTTCCTGTATGATAGCCGTTGGTAGCGTTGGATCAGTAATACCGCCTTCGCCTTCTTGATGGGGTTGGTTTTGTTGGGGTGTACCAAGTGGTGGTTCATTTTGTTGCCCTTGCTTGTTGGCATCTTTAGTACCCTTTTGGTGTTTCAGAGCCTCGTAAGCTTTATCGTGGGATTGTTTGGCTTTTTGAGTAGGATGACCTAAAGCTTGATTAGCCATAGCTGTCGCCGCATCAATCCCACTACTAATCCCACCTTTAACCGTATCAGCCGTTCCTTGGTCTTTCCAAATATCGGTTATGCCTCCAAAGGTTCCTGCCGTCTTAGCAATCCCTCCGGCAATGGCACTTGGGGTTTTCTTAACTGCGTGAACCCCCATTTTACCCGCCCCTAAGGCGAGGCTACCAACTCCAGCAACTCCGCTCGCAAAGGCATTACCTGCCATCATCGCCCCAATCAATTGTTGGGCGGTCTCACTATGACCCGTTGAAACACCAAGCCAGCGTTCAATCATGGTGACTCCTTGCATGGCGGCCATAAAGATACCAAGATAGACGATGCTGCAAGCGAGGAATTGTTCCCAACCGTTCATACCTGTTGTGAATGCGCCGGAAAATTGTTCGACTGTCGATAGGGATAGCCCCGGAAAATCCCGACAAATCTCTAAGGTAATGCGCATAATCATGACCTCAAAAACGATCCCTGCGAGAGCGCCTCCGATCGTTTTCAACAGCTCCACATATTTCTTACGGTTGAGCGAGCTATAGCCTTGGATGGGTGAGATAATCCCTTGAATCAGGATGTCTACCACCGACTTGACAAACTTGATTGACATGCTTATTAATAGCACCAACAAAATGCCATATTGCACAAAAACCGCCGTCCAGTTCACCTTGTATCGAGGATAGACAGCTTCTAAAGCCTTTAGAGGGGAACGTTCATTCATAGACACCACCCCATCTCGATTGGCATTGAGTTGGTGTTGAAATAAACCTTTTAATCCATTTTTACCTGAAGTTTTTTGCCAATCTTTTAGATAGTTCGCATTAGTAACTCCATAGCTGGCCCCAAAATCCAATTGCGTCACAAAATCGGTTGAGTCTTTCTGACTGACATCATCTGTTATTTTGTTCAGTGGAATGGCCCCATCCACCACAGGCATGATGTAGCCATGGTCATCCATGGGAAAGAGATTGGTGTCAAAGTTCTTATCTACCAAGACTTTAAGGTCCACCACATTATTTTTCAGCGGTTGAATGGCTAATGACGAATAATTGGACTCACCTTTCCCATTAGTGGATTGAATGGTAACCGCATCTTGTGCTAGTGTTGTGGCCACTGTCGTCAAGGTCATGGGTAAGATTGAGGTCACCAAGGTAACCAAGAGGAAGGCTAAGACAGCTTCCTTATATTTGACAGGTTTGGTAAAAACTCCTGCCATCACACTTACAATTAAGACTAAGACAAAAATGACCAAACCTAGCGTCTGAAAGGATTGATAAAATTGACCAATGACCGTCTTTGAATCAGTCAGATAGCCAAACAGGCCAAAGAGCTTAAAAAGGTTATTAAAGACGTGTTCTAAACTAAGGGTCATCATATAGAGTGCCTTAGCTATTCCTCCCAACAGCTTGTTTATCACGGTCAAAACAGCAGGGGTCGCATCCAAATAATTATGCCAGTACTGGTAAAAACTCGCTAATTTTTGGCCCTTTTCTCCAGTAATTTCTCCATCTAGCTTTTCAAGATCCCTAACTAGGTCTGAAAAGGTCTCATAAGTCATAAAGTAGCCTTCTTTCTGTTAGAATTCTACTTTAGTCTAAGGGATAATCGGAAATCATGTGCTTAAATGGGCAACTCGTTTAGCGACAAAAAAAGAGATTCAAATCTGAATCCCTTTGAAAAATCTTATTTGGTGGCTTGACCTGTGAAATTATAATACTTGTCAGATGAATACCCTTGCCATTCAAATTCGAAGATGTGGATGGACTTGCCACCGTCATTCAATACAACGCCATAAGTAACACCTATTTTCTCATCAACAATCTTTGGCAAAGAGGACTTATCACTGTCTACCTTCATTAGAAAATAGTCTTTACCTTCTAATTCGGACTTATGCTTAGCTAAAATCCCTTTTTCTTTGGAAGTTAGTTTATCTTCAGGAACTACTTGAAAATAATAAATGTACTTACCATTTTCATCTGAGAGATTAACGATGGTGTTCTTTTTCTTATCAAAAGCAAGTTCACTTCCTCCTTCTGCAAACGGTCCATCTGTTCCTAGTACATTCGAATACCCACTATACTTGTCTTGGAGAATGGTTGGTACACCGTCTTTGGTCTTTTGACCACAAGCTACTAATAAGATACTGGCTAGTAACACCATAAACAAGCCCACTACTTTTCTTGATTTCATCATCCCAAAATCCCTCTTTTTCAATGGTATGTTTACCGTCATTATAGCACGTTTGTATCACATCATCAACTAATGACGTATCTTGTTACGTCATTTTTGACATCATGGCTTACGACACGTCTGTCATCGTGTAGTCACTATCCTCTTGAAAAAGATCAATCGCTGTCTGATCATATAGATCGTCCATAGACTCAAATTGTTTAGGAGCTTGCGGACGTTTTCGTCCTGCCAAACGACTTTCAGAGTTACTGATTAAATCATAGCGCCATGCAATCATATGATTAAAATTGGTTTTGGCATCCACGGCAATATCCTGCAAATCAAGTCCCCTGTGGCCACTCTTGACTGGAATATCAGACAAAGTCATGCTTTGATCAAATGCATCTTCTAAGAACATGTACCGATAAGGCAAACTAGTCTTTTCCCTTAGGAAAATAGGGTCAGTGGTCACTTTACGTCCCTTCTTGTCTCGTCCCTTCACCCCACGCAAGATAACCGCTTCCCCTTCTTGGAGTTTTGAGAGCTGGGTTGGGGTCAATAACTCTTGTTTCTTCTGCGTGACAGATACATTTGGATTAGCTTCATCAATGATATTAGCAGAACGGTGACGAGAGGTAATCGTCCGTGTGCCTAGTGCCTTACTATAAGCACTATTGGTCTTATCAGAATTGGATTTAATATAGACTTCAATTGAGCAATTGCTTCGAATCGTTGCTGCAACATTATCGCCATACTTATCACTTAATTGCTCAAGGTTCTGAATCCAGAGATAATAGAGAATGTTTTGCCCAAGACCAATGGAAATCTTGGTTTCCATGTGAGGGATCATTGGAATATTGGTAAACTCATCAAGGACATGAACAATCCGATGAACGGTTTTTCGACCACTTGAGAGTGCCATCTCATAGTTGGCATTGAAGAGTTGATCCAAAAAGAGTGACACCAAGGCATTATAGGCCACCTGATTAGGAGGTGTGACCAAATAAATCACTTTAGGCTTATCGGAATAAGTCAACTCAATGTCTTCCAGCTGAAGAAGAGACCCTTTAGGCGCTTCTTGAATCGTGAGCGCTACCTTATCAAGCGTGGCTTCTCCGCTATAAGGATCTTTCTTAGGACGATTGCCAAGTCCACCTGCTTTTTGATAAACCTTCGTCCCTTGTAGAAGAAAGACTTGGTCTTTCACAGCTTCGTCATTGGCATCATGATTGAAATCAATCCTAATCTGAAAGGTATCAGGCAGTTTAGGGGCAATGACAAAGGTCAAATAGCCTGCCTCATCGACAAGAGCTGTTGCTTCCTTGACATGAACCACCTCTTTTTGCGATTTCCCCCATTGTTTGTGGCTCGTCATCGTGATCTTAGCCGTTTGATGCAAAAAGGCATTCTTCAATTGACGATTATGACTAGATCGAAAGCGAATGGCTAAGCGTCTTGGAAAACCAACAGAGGTCAAATCAATGGCATTCTTAGACGTTAATTTCGCCACATTATCTTGTAAGAAGAGGGTAATCCCTGCCATCATGCTAGAGAAAACATTGCCTTTGGTTTCTTCTGAAGCAAAGTCAGAAGCCCTGAAATTAATATCAGCCATTTCTCGAAACTTGGAAAAGCGTCTCTGATTAATCTGTCTAAGGTTATCAAAATACACCGTGAGTTTTGATTTTTTAGTTAGGATTTGGTCGTCCATTGGCTCTTCCACAATCATGCCACTACTGTCTACCAAGACTTCTTCTGAGCCTAAATCTGTCAAGAATTTAGCCACGTTTCGAATGGTTACCGTATCCCAAGCATCGTCTTCGCCATTTTGAAGAGCTTCATTGGCACGGTCAAAGAGGGCAATCGTAATGGCATTAAAGAGGGAAATAGAGGTGTCTTCCCAATACTTGGCATTGCCATTACCCATACCCGGTTTGGTTTTGCGATAAATGGCTTCTGCGACCGCATTGACATAAGTCTGTGCCTTTTCATAATAGCCCTTTTTAGCAGCTTCAATCGCAAGGGCTAAAGGGTTATACGACATCGACCAATCCATGTTCTGAAATGACAGAACTTCCACGTCATAGCCTCTTTGTCGCATGGTTTTATAAGAGGATTGATAATGTTCCCCTTTAGGGTCTGCGATAACCATGGAGGGCTTTTCCTTAGCTCGGCTATTGATGTCAATGGTTTCTGTGATAAATCCCTCTCCCTTACCAGATCGAGTTGTTCCTAAACCAAGCATATTAGTGGGATTGGTTTCAATGTAATAATAGCCTGAGGGTTTGCCATAGATACCAAGGATTTTTTGCGCATGGGTGATGATTGGGCTAATCTTGCGATTTTGCCAGATGATATGACTTCTTAAGGTTACCCCTCCTAGGCTCTTCTTGGTTTCATGGAAAACAGGGATGCCTCCATTTCCCTCAAAAGAAGCTGCCTTATTAGGCACTTTGATATATTGGTCTTTGATTTCTTGTTCTGTCGCAAAACGGTCATCCCCTTCTTCGTTGTTATTGTAATTGCGATACTGCTCAAAATTAATCCAAGCAGAGCGCCAAGCTAAACCAAGACCAAGCAAAAAGATGGGAACAGCTAAGATAGGGGCAACTGAGAACGACGCAAACCACCAGAGGTTGGAAAAAGCAAGACCAGTCTGATCAAAAGCTATTTCTAATGATTTGCTTTGAAGCGTTAGGTACAGATAATGAAAACAGGATCGAAGCAAAGCCACCACATAATTGGTTAACATGAGCGCAATAACACTAAAAGCAAGTCCCATCACCACAAAGCTCCGTGGCGTCTTGAAGTAAAGGATAGGGCGCATTTCTTTGGCAAAGCGTTTGCGTTCCCGATGAATGAATGGTAAATAGTCTAAAACCCTTACCACGAGATTCCAAACAACTAACAAGAGGAAACTAAAGAGCCACTGAGGAATCATTCTTATCCATTTGATCGATTGACAGCCAAAGGATTTTGCGAAATGACTGGGTTTCATTGTTTTCAGCTGAGAAAGGCTAGAGCGTAGATCATAGATAAAATGCTTGTAACGTTTCAAAAAGACTTTACGATGTCGCCATCCATTTGTGAAACTAGACCAACTTCTCTTTAGAATCCCCCACAAGCCATAACTGATACTTCCTGTACCGACAATCGCTAAGATGGGATTGATGGCCAACAACCGACCAAACACATAAACCACATAATCAAGCATCACCATGACTCCTCCTCTCGCATATAGAAACAAGAAAAACAAAATAAGCGATAGCGTTCTGCCATCGTAAGCAACCAATACCGCTCCAAAAAGGCATGAAACCATTTCTCCTCATCTGTCTGTGGCGGTTCTGTAAGCGTCCCTAAACGAGAGACTAACCGTCTCATGTAAAGAGACTCGCTCATCAAGTCATCTAAGCGGTCATTTGATAACATATTATTAAGTCCTTTCTATCTCTGTTGAGTTAGTATAAGAGATAATGAAAAAGTCTGCTCTTAAAGGGGCAGATCATTAAGACGGTTATGGTATAATCATGGTATCATTCTTTGTTTATCGCTTTTAACCTTAGAATGATGGCAAGGTCATCTCTACGAGGGGGTGACTTTTTTTAGTGACGTTCTAAAATGTCCATGATTTGATCCAAGGCCTTGGCATCGCCTCGTAAGGCTTTTTGTAACACGACCATGGCCAGTGCCATCTCATTGGATGGTTCAAAGCCCTGTTCTGTCAAAAAGACTTTCATGTCATCATTGCTCACTTCAGAAGCAAGAAGTGTGTCAAATGCCTTTTTCAAATTAGCCTTTTTTCGTCTGACTTTTCCTGAAGCAATACCACCCTTTTTTCCCATTTCTCGAGCTTCCCTCGAGCTTCGTTTGCGAATAGGGATGAGATTGTTCTCATTTGCCATCTTCCCCCTCCTTGATATCAACTTAATTTTAGTGGTTTTTGACCCGTCAACTCTTCATAGCGTTTCAGAATGACTGAAACATACTTTGGATCTAGCTCCATACCATAACACCTGCGATTAAGGTTTTCACAAGCTAACAAAGTCGTGCCGCTGCCTAAAAATGAATCAAAAACCAGCTCTTCTTGACGACTGGAGTTGCGAATCAATCGTTCCATCAAAGGAATCGGCTTCATGGTTGGATGTTCCTTATTTTGAAGCGGTTTTCTTTCTCGTAAAATGGTGGTTGGTGTCTCTTCTTGATAGCTTTGTATCAGTGCTATCAGCTCATCTTTTGTCAACTGAGATAAACTTTGAGAGGACTCAAAGATAGTACTTAAGCTAAAATCACTGATAAAATAATGCTTAGCACCGCTTTTCCAACCATATATACAAGGTTCGTGTTGCCATTGGTAATCTTGTCGACCTAAAACAAAATGGTCCTTAGCCCAAATCAGGGTTTGTTTGTTGTCCCACCCACACGAATCCAAGGCTTTTGAGACAGATAGTCTCTCTTTATCCGCATACCAAATGTAAAAAGCACCTCCTGCTTTAAGGTGAGCATCAACCGCTGAAAAAGCCTGACCTAGAAATGCCTCAAAAGAGGGGCTAGATAAATGATCATTTTGAATGGTCATGGCCTCTTTGGTTTTCCCTTCATAAGCGACATTATAAGGGGGATCGGTGACATATAAATCGATACATTGACCCTCTAACAACTTCGCCACATGTTCAGGATTGGTCGCATCGCCACACATGAGTCGATGTCTTCCTAATTGATAAATCACCCCCTCGTCAACGGATGTTTCTACCTTGTCTTCTTCCTCTTTTATAAAGAAATCAGTTTCATCCGAATGACTATCGAGAATAGGACGCTCCCAAAAGCGTGTTGAAAAGCCAAAGTCCGTCATATCAAGGCTAGCAATGTCACTTAGTTCTTCTTCTAGTATGGGCAAATCAAAACCTGTGCTAAGCGTCAACTGATTATGGGCTAGAATATAGGCCTTTTTTTCTTCAGCTGACAAGTGCTTGATCCGAATGACGGGCACTTCTGTCATTCCTAATTCTTTTAGGGCTAGATAGCGACCATGCCCCTCTAAAATCATATTGTTTTCATCGATGGCAATGGGATCAATATTCCCAAACTGTTCTATTGAACGTTTGATTTGATCCACATGGTATTGTGGGTGTTTCTTGGCATTTTTCTCATAAGGAATGAGTTCTTTCAAGGACAATCGTTCTATTTCCATTCTAAACCTCACTTTCATAACTGCATTGTCAAAAAAGTGAATAGGTCTTCCTATCCACTTTTATAGTGCTTAAAAAGGCTCATCCGCATCCACTGGCGCTGGTAGTTCTTCTTTTGGAGTTGCTACCTGAGAAGTATTAAAGTTTTTTTGCTTACGTCTTTGAGCTGCTTCTTTACCTTCTAAGAAAGTGATACCATCATGTTGGCTTGGAGAAATATACTGGAAGGTACGACGTTGTCCCTGTTCAGTCGTATAAGGTCGCTGAATAATTTCGCCTTTAACTAGAATTGGAGAACCTTTTGATAAACTTTGTGCCATAACTTCAGCCTGTTTACCATAAACTTGTACGTGGAAGAAACTCGTCAATGGTTTTCCATCATTATCCTGTAAACTGGTGTCACAGGCAAAATCAAACTTAAAACTGACACGCCCATTGGCTGTTCTCCCAACTGCATCATTTGGAATATTCGATACACGGCCATTCGCAATAAATTCTTGCATGACAAATCTCCTTATTAAAGTTTTGGAATTAGCCAAGATCTATCCACTCACCCTAACAAGTAACCAATAGTAAACTTTTTCGGCTAGTTTTTTGAAGGGAAAGGAGATCCCCCTAATAGTTACTTGCTAGAGAGAATGGATAGACCCAAGGTAAACTCCTTTTATGGCTTATCCATTAACTTGGTTACTGTTGACGCTTTTTAAGCCCTACAAGGCCTAAAAGTGATAGTAAACCTGCCCCAAGCACTGTTAGGACAGATACCCCTTGCTCACCTGTGGATGGTAAAGCTGATGCTTTCGGTGTCACAGGTTGAGGTTGTTCTGGCGTATGAGTGGTGACTTTATTAGACTTCACAGGATTACCGTTGACATACAAAGTGTACTCATTTGTCACATCACCTGCTTTGATGCGTTTAACAACCACAAAAGCATCTGCACCAAATTCGCTAGAACGAACAACTTTAGCTAAGAAGTCTTGCTTGAACGCTAATTCATATTGTCCTGTTTCTTTGTTGTAAACTGTTTCTGTGTACTGAGCTAGGTTTGATCCTTTGGCAATAACCGTACCGTCTGATAAAGTAATATCTACTTTTGCAACAACACTATCTTTTAGGTAAAGATCATGTGTCTGTTGTAATTGATCCACAAATTTGTATTCAAAAATATCGTAACTACGGTTAGTCGGAACAACCCAACCCTCCAAGCGATAGGTGACCTCATCACCAACTTTAACAGTGCCAGCATTGATTGATTGACCACCTTCTTTATCCAAAACATCCTTATGAACAGCTAGTTCAGGTAGGTGGTTAACCACGATATTGCCGTAATAGCCATTCCCCATATCTAATTGATAGGTTTGATTAGTAATGTCACCTTTCTTAAAGTTCTGCTTAAGTTTAAAGGACAAGTTGTAGGTAATATCTAGTCCTTTTTGAACATAAGCTTTGTAAAAGGCTGCTGGGTCTTTAGCTACCCACATGTAGAATTCACCGACTATGCCTGATGCCTTGATCAGTGCTTTTAGCTTATCGTCAAGCGTATCTTGAGATAACACATGGCGCATCTCTAAGAGATTGGTCACATCATCTCCATTAGCGGCCTTAATTGAATTCACAACGAGTGAATGACCATCGATAGCTTCATCCTTGTAATCATCGACATAGATAAAGCCTTTCATGACACTTTCTTTGGCAGCTGTCATCCCTTTGTACTGATCAAAATCTTGCTTAGCCACGTAAGTCAGCGTGCTGTTTGGCAAGACAGACTTCCCATCAATGGACTGACCCTTGTCATCCACAATGGTTTTAGTTGGCTGAATCAGATTATCATGCGGTGTTGGATTATCTCCTCCTGGGTTACGAGGTGTTTTTGGATCGTTCCCTGGTGTATAGATAACTGGTGTGTTAGAGGTTACCGTATAGCTACCAGTTGGAGTAGTGACCACCGTCTTAAAGGTATTGTGATAAGTCCCCGCATCATTCAGTAAACGACCAACCAGTGATACCTTAGGGACTTCTACATCTTGGTCACGTTTATTGAGGTCATCTAAAAGGGATTGAGAAGCCTTAAGACTAACCTTGCCTGCTTCATCCGTTGTTATCACCCAATCAGGAGAGAGGGTTTGTGTGGCGGTAACATCTAACTCAAAACCATCTGGTAGTGGATCAGTTAGTTCATAGCTTGTGATATCCTGACGACCAGCTTTGAGAGCGGCATTAACAAGCTCCCACGTTACCGTTGATCCTTTTGGTACCAGTTGTCCATCGATATTAACCTGATCACTATTAGTAACAGACTTAACATTTGTTGGCGTTTGTTTCACTTGAACAGGATGAACCATAACCTCATAGACGACCTTTTCAGGAACCGTGACATGGGGTTTCACAACTGGTTTAATCGGATTATAAATCTCTGGCGTAAAGCTCTTGAGATCTGGCTTAATTGCTTCAGGTTCAACTGGTGTTGGTGGTACTGGTTTTTCCTTCTCTAAGTTTGGAACATCATCTGTTGGCTTTTGAGGAGCTTCTGGTACTGGTTTTTCTTGTTCTAAAACAGGTTTAACTGCCTCTGGTTTAACTGGGGTTGGAGGAACCGGCTTTTCCTTCTCTAAGTTTGGAACATCATCTGTTGGCTTTTGAGGAGCCTCTGGTACTGGTTTTTCTTGTTCTAAAACAGGTTTAACTGCCTCTGGTTTAACTGGGGTTGGAGGAACCGGCTTTTCCTTCTCTAAGTTTGGAACACCATCTGTTGGTTTTTGAGGAGCCTCTGGTACTGGTTTTTCTTGCTCAACTTTTGGTGTAACTATATCAGGCTGTACTGGCTTGTCTGGTACCTCTACATGTGGCACAGCATCATTGTTATTAGTATAAGAAACTAAAGCAGAACCATGTGTGTCGTGTACCCAGTCATCATGCAATTGAAATACTTTGATATCTTTTACAGCTTCATGCGGTTTTAGTTGGTAAGTTAACTTAAGAGACACTGTCTTATTTAAAGTTTCACTAAAAGTTTTATCACCATCATGGGCTTTAACAAATAATTCTTGACCTGTGGCACTTAAAATACGAAAAGCAATATTTTTATCAACTGCGTCATTTTTAGCTACATTTTGATATTCATACTTATCAAATGTTACACTATCAATATAAGCTGTAATGCTACCATCTTTATTAGCCTCATAATGATGATTAATTTTACCCGTTAAAGTCCCATGCCCAATTGTTTTAACACCATCGATCATGTCATGCTTAAAAACAAAAGTACCATCTGGTTGCGTTGTAACAGTCATGATTGAATTACCATATTCTGCATTATCAACACCGTTGGCTTTTGCATCAATTCCAAAGACAACCTGATCGATAGCTTTGTTTTCAGCTTCTTTTTTAGCCTGTAGTGCTTGTTGGTAGGCTGATAATTGAGCTTCATAAGCTGCTTGGAGCGCTTGGTTTTGACGCTCTGCTTCTTGTTGAGCTTTAGCATTACGATCACGAATGGCGGCATTCTCGGCGTTAATGCGCTCAATCTCCGCTAATTTTTGTTGGTATTCTGCTTGAGCTGCTTGATTGGTTTGATTCGTCGCTTGAGCTGCTTGTTCATTACGTTTACGGATAGCAGCATTCTCTGATTCAATCTGCTTGATTTCTGCCAATTTTGCTTCATAAGCTGCTTGGAGCGCTTGGTTTTGACGCTCTGCTTCTTGTTGAGCCTTAGCATTACGATCACGAATGGCGGCATTCTCAGCTTT
This sequence comes from Streptococcus equi subsp. zooepidemicus, assembly GCF_015689395.1. Classification (NCBI taxonomy): domain Bacteria; kingdom Bacillati; phylum Bacillota; class Bacilli; order Lactobacillales; family Streptococcaceae; genus Streptococcus; species Streptococcus equi. The sequence goes on along the minus strand of NZ_CP065054.1, from coordinate 294,716 downwards.
AATGCGCTCAATCTCTGCTAGCTTTTCTTGATAGGCAGCTTGAGCTGCTTGATTGGTTTGATTCGTCGCTTGACCTGCTTGTTCATTACGCTGACGGATAGCTTCATTTTCTGCTTCAATCTGCTTGATTTCTGCCAATTTTGCTTCATAAGCTGCTTGGAGCGCTTGGTTTTGTCGCTCTGCTTCTTGTTGGGCCTTAGCATTACGATCACGAATGGCAGCATTTTCGGCTTTGATGCGCTCAATCTCTGCTAGCTTTTCTTGGTAGGCAGCTTGGGCTGCTTGATTAGCTTGATGAGTCGCTTGACTAGCTTGTTGGTTGCGTTTACGGATAGCTTCATTTTCAGCCTTGATTCGCTCGATTTCAGTTAACTTGGCCTCATAGTCTGCCTTTAACCTAGCATTCATGGCATCAGCCGCTTCTTGGGCTTGTTTGTTTTGTGCATCTACTTGGGCTTGACCAGCTTCATTTTTAGCTTTGGTCTCTGCTTCTCCTTTAGTATTAAGAGCGTCAACTCTAGATTTTTCATCACGATTAGCTTGATCAATAGCTTTATTTTCCGAAACTGCTTGATTAATAGCTGTTGTGTTGGCTTCTTGTTTAGTTGTCGCTTCTGTGACAGCTTGAGTTTGTTTCTCTAAATCGGCTTGCGCAGATGATAAGCTATCATGCGTGACCTTATCAGACTGTTTGACAGTAACACCTGCTTCTTGAGCTGTTGTGACAGCATTATCCCATTCAGTATTGCTCACATCTGATACCAACTCCCCTGATTGATGGCCAGCTTGATGAGCTAGCTGTGTTTGATCAACTGTTGGAGGTGTTTGTAGCGTTGTTAAGTTAGTCGCTGGATTTAAAGGAGTTACGTCATCCGCAGAAACACTTGTTGTGCCCATAAGAACTAGGCTCCCCAAAGCAATAACTGGAACTAAACCGTAGGCTTTGGATTTACGGAAATAGCCGTGTCCTTTCGGTTTCAATGTGTTCATCTTTAATTTCTCTCTTCTAAGTTGCTTTTAAAGACATTCCCAGGTCATGTAATTAGTGTGATACTTTTTTCTTGACAGCGTAGCCTAAAACCGAAATTAACATCATGCCCAAGTAACCAAGCACGCTTTGTTTATCACCTGTTTTTGGCAAGGTCTTTTTAGCGCCTGTACTATCTGTAATGGTCACTGTCCCATTAGGATTAACATGACCACCAAGGCTCTCAGGGGTAACGACTTGTGTCCGGCCTGCTTGGTCACGAATAATCAACTGACTGTCCTTAGTACCGATAACTGTTTTGTCTGGTGTGACTGGAATCGGTTTAAAGACCACCTCACCTGTCGTGGTATCCACCTTTTCAATAATGTCTTTTGAGACATTATCTGGGACAAGCTCTTCTTTTTTCTTGTCTTCACTAGGCTTAGGGGGTTCAGGTTTTACTTCTTCTTTGGGCTTTGTTTCCTCTTTAGGCGTTTCAGCCTGACCTGGGACAGTTTCTGGCTTGTCTTCTTTACCATCTGATGGGGTGGTCGGATCCACAGGAGTTGGTAGTTCTTCTTTTGGAGTTTCTGGCTCTGCTGGTTTTGAGGTGTCTGGTAGTTTCTCAGGTTGACTTGGAGCTGGAGTGACTACCTCTGTAGAGGGAGCAGTCGGATCCACTGGCACTGGGGGCTCATCTGCGTAAGCAAGAGAGGTTGTGAGTAGGGCCACTGTGGTCGCTGTGAGGACACTAAGTAATTGTTTTTTTGTCATAAGAATGACCTCCTATAAAAATTATTTTGTAAAGGGGCTAATTTAAAAGCTTAGTCTGTTTTAGGATCTATCTAGTTCCGTACATTATTTTTGTTGCTTCATTCTAAGTCCCAAGAAACTCAAGAGTGAAAGAAAACTCATTCCTAATAGGCTTAAAAGCGATAAGGACTGCTCACCTGTCTGAGGAAGGCTACTTTGAGAAGTAGTGGCACCAAGAACCCTTTGATGACCTTGCTTGTCCATCGGTTGTACGCTAACAAGAGAAGTGTTCATTGTTTTTGATGATGTTTCTTCTGTTCTCACTGCTACAGTATCAACCAACTGTGTTGTCCCAGACACGTAATCTGTTACATGTCCTACTTCATTGACCACAGGAACAGCTTCTTCTCCTTTAGCGTTAAGAGCATCAACCCTAGCTTTTTCATCACGATTGGCTTGAGCAATAGCTTTGTTTTCTGCCATCGCTTGATCAATAGCTGTTGTGTTAGCTTCTTGTTTGGTTGTCGCTTCTATGACAGCTTGATAGGCTTTAAAGATGGCTTGATACTGTGCTGTTAGGTCAGCCTCTTTGGCTTGTAAGGTTTTTAAGGTCTCAAGTTCTTGTTCTAAACGAGCACTTGCTTCACTGAGAACCGCCTTAACTTGGTTTACTTTGGCTTGACTTTCTTGTCTCAGTTTTGTCACTTGCTTAAGATTCGTCACATAAGCCTGTTTTTGGGTGAAGTCAGCCTTAGCCTGTTCAACTGCTTTTGTAGCACGGCCAAGATTTTCTTGAGCTAATGAAAGCACTTGAGTTAACTGTTCTAAGCTTTTCTCTTGAGCTGCTAGAACTGTTTGAGCTTTAGCTAGGTCATCTTGTTTAAGGGTTAGATGTTCTTGAGCTTGCTTAAGATTAGCTGTTTTCGTTTCTAGGTCTTGTTCTGCTAATTTAGCCGTTTGTTTAGCCTTATTCAGCATATCTTTGGCTATGACTAAGTTAGCGTTAGCTGCAGCTAATTGTTCTTTGGCTTGTGAGGTTTGAGAAATAACTTGTTCTAAGACTTCTACATTCGCTTCCGCTTGTTTAACAGCTTGCTTAGCTTCATCTAAGCCTTCATTAGCTACTGCTTTTGCCATTTCGAGTTGTGCCATTTTTTGAGTTGTTATTTTAAAGAAAGGTACTCCAACCTCTGCTGTGTCAATAGCATCACGACTTTGTTCATTCCAAAGGTTAGCTACAGGATACCAACCAATATTTGCTTTTTCATATGGATCGTAGACATAAGTATTTCCATTTGAGTACCCACGCAAGACAATTTCATGACTATATTGTGGTCCCCAAGGACTAAATTTATTATTCTGTACTGCGGCCAAAACATGATGACCTGCTTGCAAAGCTGCAATAATAGTTGATTGACTATCTAAATGTGTTGAAACAAAGCCATAACGATTAGTAGCAGCTACAAGTCCTTTACCACTCGTGCCTCCATAATGTTTATTAAACTCATCTGTGTTATGCCATAAGTAATCAGCAACCTCAGTCGGTGTCACCTCTCTTTTAGCCAAATCTGAAAAAACCATAGCCAAGGCACTAGGTACACAACCAGTTGCTGCAAAGGTTTGATTACCATAAGCTTTTTGCCACTCGTTATCTCTTTGGTTAAAGTAAGTGCCATTTTCAACAGGTTTAGTCAGACGCTCTGCTTCAATCGCAGCCATGACTTGTTCTAGAGTTGTTTGTTTTTCTGCTAACTCTTGTGACTTAAGGTCAAGCTCTGCTTTAGCATGACTCACATCAGATTCATGTTTAGCATCTGCTGCTTGAGCCTGACTAACTTGTGTTTCTGCTTTCGTAACCGCTTCTTGAGCCTCTAACACTTTTTCTTCTGCTGCACTAACATCAGCGGCTTGATTAGTTGTCGTGAGAGCTGCTTTGGCTTGATTAACAGCTTGAGTAGCACTTGTCACTGTAGCTTCTTTCTCAACAACTGCTTGAGACGCTTTGGCGACTGTTTCTTTCTGATGGTCAACTGCTGTTTGAGCTGTTGATTCAGCCTCTTGAGCTGCTTCAAGTTGTGCTTGTGCATCAATAACAGCGCTTTGACTAGCCTCAGTCTCTTCTTGGGCTTTTGTTAGACCTTCTGGCGTTGCTTCACTGGCTAACTTTTCGGTATCATTAACTGCTGTTGTCGCCTCAACTAAAGATTGTTGGGCTTGAGATTTTTCTGCCTCAATAGCCTTAACCTTAACTTCTTGATCCTTAACGGCTTGGGTTGCTTGATCGGCTTTTGTTTTAGCGTCCGCCACTTGATTTTCTGTCACTTCAGTATGTGTCACAACTTCAGATGCTATAACTGGTCGTGTGTTTGATAAATCATCTGCCTGCACAAGACCTGTGCCTGTCGATAAAGCTGCGACTGCAATTCCTGTTAATACTTTTACTTGTTTCATGAGTGTCTCCTGCATTAATTTCTCATTAGATAAGGGGTTTCCTTGGGTTCAGAGGTAACGACATAGCCATATTTCCTTGAAGGCTGTTCTTTCACCTCAAACTCTAGACGAACACTGGTTAATTGCTCTTTTGCTTTAATCGTTAACACATAGGTTAGCTGATAGTGTTTCGTTTTTGCATTATATGTCACTTTTTCTAGGATAACTGACTGCAAGCTTCCTTCTTTTGGAACAGTGTACTTGGCATCACCATCAGAAAGAAAATCATTCAAGTTTTCCTTTTTACCAGAATAGTAATTTGGTAAGAAGTAACGACTGAAAACATCTATTTGATGTTCTCTGTTCGCTAAGTTCTTAGTGTCCTTTAATTCTTGATAAAGATACGTCATCTTTTCATTTTGTTTTGACAACTGATAATACGATTTCAGAGCTATTCCTAAGCTAGTTAAACTAATCATTCCCATCAGCAACAACCAGATAAAGACCTGCTTTTTGACTAGTTTTCCTTGCTCATTAGGAGAAGCTCTAGAGGGTTTAGCAACGCTCTTAGACTTACTACTTTGCTTTGATAACCCTTGCTTTTGGGGTTCTTCAAGGGGAAAATCAGGTAAATCAGTTAGCGATAGCCCTAAACTTGCTTGGTAGGCAGGAAAGACCTGTCCTACAAAGTAATCCCGTTTTTCAGAATAAGGATAATCAGAAAAAGCTGGATGCGTTAGAATGACATCCATTAAGGGGTTCAAGAGATTGGTATAGGTTTGATTAATAACAAAGGGTTCGCTAAAAACTTCTCCTTCTGATGAGGGTTTCCCTCCTTCTTGATGGCAAATTGAAATTCGGCTCAATTCAAATATCTGATAGTTATCTTTGAGGGATTGAAATAAGACTTCTGCCTGATAAAAGGTTAAATAAGGCAAGGTATCCATCAGGTCCAAGTCCGCAACCAACTCTTCCAAGTCCTCATCGGTTTCTGGTGAAAGGGTTTTGCCCCAAGTCACCTCCACAAATAAGTCATCTGATAGATTAGGAAAGGTTTGAAAAAGGGAAAATCCCATCTTGCCACCTCCTAACTCTTGACAAAATCAATGATAAATTGCACAATCGCAGGTCCAAGCGTGACCACTACAATGGCAACTAGAATATGAATCCAGTGCTTCTTGATAGATGCCTTAGTTTCTCGTCCACTGAAGCCGTAGACAAGACCTGTTGCAACTAAAGCCACTCCAAAGACAGCGACACTAACTGTTTGAAACTTGGTAATGCCTTGATTAGCCAGATTCTGCGTTTTAGCAAAAGGGTCATCCGCATAAGCCGTTTGACTGAGTAAACTTGTCAGAAAAAGAGACAAACTAAGCCAATAGCGCTTTCGACTCTCTTTTAGCTGTTTGAAAAATGGTGTTAGATGATATTGCATACATGCCTCCTTCTTTTTTCTAGAATCATCATAAGGGATAATGACAAACCATGTTCTTAAATGGGCAACTCATTTTAAGAATCCTTTTTAGGGTTCATAAGAACCTTGATTGTTCGTTTATCGAAACGATGATTGGGGCTTGGTGACTCGCCCTCAATACTAACAAGCAGATCATAGCCTTCCTGCTTGAGTGGTAAGATGGTTTTGGCAATTGGGGCAAGTAAGTGTTTTTTCATAAATCGCTCAAGCGGTCTTGCTCCATTTTTAATATCAGTCCCCAGTTCTGCGAGGTAGTCAACCAGTTGGTCATCATAGATGAGATTAAAGCCTCTTGCTTTCAAGGTTTGGTTTAAGTGGTCAAGGTGCTTCTGCGCAATCTCACGAATAATAGCTTGATCAAGTAAATTAAAGACAACCATCCCTTCAATCCGATTGAGAAATTCAGGACGAAAATCAGATTGCAATTCTCCCATCATACTAGCCAAAAACTGTTTGTAATCCCTATCATTCAAGTGATCAATTGGCCCTTTCAATTCGGTCTGTTTGATAATTTTTGGTGCACCTAGATTGGTTGTCATGATAATCACCGTGTGCTTAAAGGAAACGAGTCGACCACTACTATCGGTTAAGCGACCATCATCCAATACCTGAAGCAATAAATCATACATTTCTGGTGCACCTTTTTCGATTTCATCAAACAAGACCACAGCATAAGGCTTGTTTTTGACTTTCTCGGTTAATTGGCCTTTGGTTCGTTTTTGGGCATCGCCAATCCACTTTTTCGCATCGCCTTCTTGAGCATATTCACTCATATCAAAGCGAATCATAGCTTCCTCATCGCCAAATAGGGCTTGGGCTAATGCTTTAGCCAGTTCTGTCTTACCGACTCCTGTTGTCCCTAGAAAGAGAAAACTACCTAGGGGCTTGCTTAAATCTTGCAAGCCTGCTTGAGCAATTAAAAGGCTATTTACCACCATCTCAATAGCCCCCTCTTGACCTTTAACACGCTCTTTTAGTTTTTCCTCCAACTCCAAAAGACTTTTTCTCTCTTCTTTCAAGAGGGTTGTCATGGGAATCCCTAAGGTTTCTTGAAAAACAGTCGCAACGCTTGTTTCTGTGACACAAGATTGCCCTTTCCTGGCCACCATAGCTCCCGCTTCATCGATGATGTCAAAAGCCTTATCTGGTAAAAAGCGACTTGGGATATAGCGAACAGAAAGATGAACCGCTTGACGAATGGCTTCCCTCGTGATGGTCAGCTGATGATGCCTTTCATAAGCCCCTTTAGCAGCTTCCAAAATCTGAATGGCTTCTTCTTGAGTGGGTTCTTCTACCATAATAGGCTGCATCCGTCTTTCCAAAGCCCTATCGGTTTCAATGTACTCATGAAATTCATCGAGTGTTGTTGCCCCAATTAGTTGAATATCTCCTCTAGCAAGGGCAGGTTTGAGGAGATTCCCTGCATCGAGGGCAGAGCGCTCTGAGCCACCTGTTCCAACTACGGTATGAAATTCATCGATGAAGAGGAGGTTCTCCCCCTTGGTCGCCATAGCTTCTTGTAGAATCGCTTTAAAGGTTGGGATAAATCCTTCGTCTTGTCCCATCAAACTAGCTAATTCAAGAGAACGAACGTTGACACTCTTTAGTTCTTTAGGCACGTTCCCTTTTAAAATTGCCTGACACAAACCTTCAACAATCGCTGTTTTTCCAACACCAGCTTCGCCAACTAAAACAGGATTATTCTTGCTTCGCCTGAGCAGTGAGACAATGAGGCTTTCTATTTCCTTATCCCTGCCATAAATAGGATAGAAGTGTGCTAACTCAGCGATTTTTTGGGTTTCATTGGTCGTGTACCGATCCAAAAACGGGGTTTTAGTGACGGTCATTCCTCATTTCCTCCTTAACTGATTCAACTTCTTGATTAATCTTTGCTTTGATGCCATCCACAAACTCTCTCGGATTTAATCGTCCCTCCCCAATTTGGGAGAGAAAGAGTTCCCAACCACTCGTCGTTTCAGGATCTGAAAACTCATTATCTAACAATGCATTGACCAAGATATAGGCCAGAGAGGACGGAAAGAGTTGACCGGTCTGTTTATCTTTCGTCACATAGCCTCGTTTTTGAATGGTTTCAATCACTCCTCCCCTTGTGGCAGGTGTGCCTAGTCCATACTTAGGCATGACTTGGCCGATGAGGTGACTTTCTGTCAAGCGTTTAGGAGGCTTAGTGTTACCTTCCACAATCCGTGATGCCACTAAAACAGAGTCATCCACATGATAATCAGGGAGAACCTTATCTTTTCGAATACCAGATGGCACAAGAGCGGTCCACCCCTTATCGATTAATTGTCTCCCTTGCCCCTTAAAGATGATTCCGCTATTCTCAAGACTGATGCTAGTGATGTGGTAACGACAGTCTGCCGAAAACATGAGTAAACTTCGCTTAGTGACAGCTTCATAGACAAACCGTTCTTCTCGGCTGAGAGAGGTTAAATCAGGAATCTTATCCGTTGGAATTAAGGCATGGTGAGAATGCTTTTGGATTTTCTTAGGATTAACATAAGTCTCTCGCTGACTCAGATAAGCAGGATCAAATACTGTGTTCGTGGCTTTTTGATATTCGAGTAGGTGATCCTTTAGGTAACTAAACTCAAAGGCACTAATATAACGACAATCGGTTCGTGGGTAAGACAGGTAGCCTTTCAAATAGAGTTTTTCAGCAATTTGCAAGGTCTCTTGGCTACTTAGTCCTGCATGCTTGGCACTATAACTTTGAAGATCTGACAGATTAAAGAGCTGTGGTGCTAGCTTTCGAACCTCCTCTCCTTGAATCTCTCGGATGATAGCACTATTAGTTAACTGTCGACTCGCTAAGAGCACCGCTTCACTGGATAACCATTTGTCTTCTGACACAAACAGTTGTCCTATTTTTTTGTCTTCTAGCACTATTTTGAAATAAGTTTTTGGCACAAAATCACGAATAGCCACATCATTCTCACAGATTAAGCGAACTAAAGGGGTCTGAACCCTACCTACAGATAATTTCTGAGCCAGATGCCCTTCTGCTTGTAGGCTCAAAGTGACTAGAGGTGATAAGTTCATGCCTACCAACCAATCGCTTTGACTGCGAGCCTCAGCTTCCAAATAATAGTCATAGGTTTCTCTGGGATCTCTCAAGTTCAAAAAAGCCTGTTCGAGTCCTCTTTTGGTCAAAGAATTCACCCATAAACGTTTGGTTATTTTCTCTAGACCTTGAGGGATATGTGATAAAATCGAATAGGCGATTCGCTCTCCTTCACGGTCACTATCTGTTGCAATCACAATCTCATCAGCCCATTCCACAAGATGATAAATGGTTTGAAAGGTTGCTTTGGCTTGTTTTGTAGCCTTTAATACCTGCTTAAAATGAACGTCTGTCAAAGGGAGCTGACCCAAATCCCAATTGTTTTCAGGCAAGGTATAATCAAAGAGGTGCCCTTCTGAAGCTACCACTCGCACTTGACCAGAAAAATAGGGGGTACTGATGATTGAAAAATAGCCTTTTTCTTTCTTGCTTTGACCTAGACAGGATAGATAAGCCTTAGCTTGTTCTGTTTTTTCAGCTAATAATAAGGTATGCATCCACTCCTCCTGATAGTTAGTCTTTCTATCATCATCATAAGGGATAATGACAAACCATGTTCTTAAATGGGCAACTCACTTAAAAAAGCAAATAACCCCTTAATAAGGGGTCATCATCTTATAGCTTTCTGCCTTTGGGTGGCTTTTTGACTGGTGCTTGTGGTCGTGTTTGTGACTTTTTTAGCGCATAGGGTTTAGTGTAAGTCTCAACACTTGATACCATACGAGCGACCGTCTTATGGACTCTCGTCATAGCCGTTGATAAGTCCTCCTCGGTCATCTCTTTCAATTGATTGGTCCATTTAGCCATATAAGGAATAGCTTTTTCAGCCGTATCCAAGCCAAAATGCTTGGATACTAAATAGCTTGTCATCTCAGCTTCTAATTCTTTTTGAGGTTTGGTCAAATCGTTTTGTTTCCCTTGGGTTAATTGTGGGTTATGGAGTGTGGCATGTGCTAGTTCATGAATGGTCGTGCTAATCTTTTCCCCTTGGGTATTAGATGGATTGAGTAAAATTTTCTGTTCCAGAGGATAGAAAGCCCCTTTAGCATTGCCTAATTGTTTGTCTTGCCCATTTTGACCGTCTGTGGCAATGGATACCTTGATATAGTTGGCATAATCTTGTAAGCCTTGTAGGACTTCTTTGGTCTTGACCTGATCCAAATTAAAATCATAATGACGATTCGGCATGGCTTTGGGGTAAGACTCAGGTTTCAATGTCGTTTGCGACAGTTCAAACACCTTATAAGTCATAAATTTGCGATTGCCTTTCACATCGACATCTTGAAAATGAGAGACTTTCAACTTTTGAGCCTTGACTAAGGCTTTTTCGTCAGGAGTCGCTTGTGATAAGGGTTTAAACTTAGGATTCCCTTTTTGATTGATGACTTGTTTTCCCTTATCATCTAAGACTGGTATCATGGCTACCATGACCGGTCTAAAAAGAGTGATTTGGGATTTTTCCCCTGCTTTGACGGAGAGGTTATGGTCAACCACTTCTTTACTTTCCCCAGTACGCTTATTGGTATAGGTTCGCTTGCTTGCCATGACATCAGCATCCCCTAAGTCCAGTGCTTTTCCTAATTCCTGCCACTGTTTAAAGGTGGCAACCGCATTTGCGCCCGGCCACTGTGCTTGGATGAGTGCTGCATTTCTTGGCGATAACTGAGGGAAACGACTCATAAAATCAAGATAGGCTTTTAAGTCCTCAGGAGACTCTGTAAAGGCTTTGATATCTTGAATAGCTTGTTGGCTTAACTCATAAGCCGATGCCTTATGATAATCAAAACCTTTATTTTTTTCAGCTGAAGAAACCGTCAAGTCAGTCAAGGCTTGTTTGGCTTGACGTTGGATGGCCTCCTTAATTTTCGACTTTGGAGATAGGGGGGCTTTAGTCATCGCAGGTTTAGGACTTGATACTCCTTCTTGAACGCTGTTGGTTTGTAATAAGCGAAGCATTTCTTGACCGCCGTCTTTAACATAGGAGCTGTTGACGGCAATTTGTTCTATCTGACCGTCTCGTTCACGGAAAATACCTAAGATTTCATTCTTTCTTGTCCCTTTCAACTCATCTCTCAAAATTTGTCTTGCTTTAAAAACAGAAACAGGAACTGTCCCATCCTCCGTATTCATACGAAAGAGAACCATCAAATCACTATCATCTGCTTTTATTAAGCTATCAAAACGACCTTCATATCTAGATATGTTCTGTAACTGATCAAAATAGAATGAATCTGTTTGAAGGACTGTCTCTAAATCAGGTAGCACCTTGATTTTATCAAAAGGAGACTCCGTATTTTTTAGACGAATGTCCTCATAGCTAAGCTCACCACCTCTAGCAAAGTCATGCAATATACTTTCTGGTGTAGCTCCTTCACCAACTATTTTCAAGCCCGTTAGATGCATAAAATTACTTTCCAAAAATTGACTTGTACTAAGCTACCATCCATAGTAAAGTAATGAATGGTACTATTGGCCAATTCCGTTAAATAAAATTGTGCCGCTTCTTGAAGGTCATATCCCCTTCGGTTCAATTTACCTAAATGATAAGCATCAATAGACTTCTCTACCCTTGTTTTTCTTGACTTAAAGCCATCTTTTATGGTAAACTTTAAGTAATGAGAGGATCTAGTAGGTCGACTGGTAACAGAGCGATCAAAGGTACTTGTTTCAAGTACGGGTGAGGTGCTACCTTCAGCTTCGGGCTGTAAAGAACCCTTGCGCTGAGACGTCCTCTCGTTTTTTTGTTGTTCTGAACCAAGTCCTGTCTTTTGATAATCATCAAGGGACTTTTCTTGTTGACTAAAGATGATAGATAGCTCATCTATTTGACTATCCATTGCTTTAGTAATAGCTTCTTTCACTTGATTGAAATCATAGATGGTCATTTCAAGCTCTGATTGGACACTTCCAACCCCCTCAGTTTTAATCTGTTCAGAAATATATTGAACATAATCTTCCATATTTTGAAGTGATTGATTACCATCTTTGAATTCAATCATATAGGTATTATCCCCTGTCGTCAGTTCAAATCTCTCGCTCGTATAATTCTCATCCACCTTGCCAGATGAAAACCAGTTATCAAGTTGAGAAACAATTTCCCTAGGTTGACCAATATCTTCCTCCGTTACCCAAAAATAGGCTGTCTGTCCCAATTCCTCCACTTGTCCAAGTAAGTCTTGGATTTTTTCATTGCTTTGAATATTAGCAGGTAGCTCTTTCCTTGCAACGGTTATCAGGTGTTCAATTGGAATCTCAGTAAGATTGTCCCCTAGTTTTTCATGCTTCAAATAATCATTCCAATCCATCTTAGATTGGTCTTCTTGTTTAGGAGGGGTCGCATCAATGACTGGAATCCCCTTGTCTTTCAATCCTTGAATTAGTTGCTTACCTTTGGGATCATTATCAACCGCTAAGGTTAGGAGTTGACTATTCTTGCCATCCTTGAAATACCCCTGTTTTACTGCCTCATCTAAGCCTTGAGATAGAATATCATCCGTCCAACTAGATGATAGTTGTCGCCTTTCCATTTCAGATCTTAACTGAACCAAATGCCGTCCCATTGTTCCTGTTTTTAATCCTTCTAGAGAAACTAAACGAACATCTGATAAGCTATCCTTATGGATTTCATAGTAACTCATGAGGTCGATACTACTTTCCGAAAAGATAAGTCTGTTTGGTGTGCCAATATCGACATGCATTCCGTTGTAAGGTTGGGAATTTTTCATGATTTGTTTGAGGTAACCTCGGCCGAAATACTTATCAGGATTAGCCACTAAACCTTGTAAGGCCGCACCAACCACTTGACCATTCTCATCCAAATTTTTAAAGACTAAAACAGGTTCAATATCATTTCCTACCTTAGCATTAGCTTGGGCAAGGACACCTTTGTCGTAAAAGAAATCTATAGTATCATCTGATAAGCCTCGTTCCTCTTTTAGATAACGTCGCGCTTCATCAAAAGGCTGCTCATAAGGTGCAAGATAGTAACGAAAGGCTTCTTGAGATACTTGTGTTTGAGCGACAACCTGTTTAAAATCTCCAGTATTCAGGTAAGAAACAGCTTGTTTAAAGTCGACTTCTTTGATCGTTTGAACTAATTCAATAACGTCACCACCAACATCTTCTTTCGAAAACCAATTCCACAGATTATTAGAGGGAGTAATAACCAAACTATCGTGTTCTTTCCATCGATACTCTTTTCCCTGACGATATAGTTCCATATTTAGGTTCGCTGCCACGTCTAAAATAGATCGTGATTTAGCATACTGAACGCTTTCTTCCCATGTTTTCTCTGCCATGATGATGCCCTCCTAAAACCATTCCCAATCTGACTGATAACGACCAACTGCCTCTGTCACTAACCATTCTTTTGGTAGAGCAACTAACTCACCGATACTTAACTGTGAAAAGGCTTTGAGGTTTTGACTGTAGTCAACCTCCAACGTTAGCTTCTCATTCACACCTCGTCCCTCAAAAAGGACTGTTTGGGTTAGTTCATCTATCTTTTGAACCAACCATTCTTCAGTCATATCAAGGTCTTCATGCCTTGTACTTGGAAAATATGTTCGCATGCATCTGCCTCCTTCTTTTTTCTAAGGACATCATAAGGGATAATCAATAATCATGTTCTTAAATAGGCAAGTCACTGAATAAAAAAGAGATTCATCAGAACCTCTTTTGATAGCTTCGTCAACCATACCTTAACGATTTTGCTTTTCTCTTTCTTCTCGCTCTTCTTGACGACGTCTTGCTTGAAGCGCTCGTTTCTGGCTTGTTCCAAGATTTCTCAAGCTCATGGACATGCCCTTCATAAAAGCTGTCGAAAACTTTCCACTAGAGTTCATACGCTGTTGAGCATAAGACTGTTTTTGACGTTGAAGCTGATTCTGTATGGATTGTTTGAGCCGATTGTTTTTGTCAGTTGAAGAAACTGATGTGAATTCTTTTTCTAACTGTTTCAGTTGTGCAAAATAGCGACCATTTTCTTGTTTCAGTTGTTTTTGAAACTCGCTATCGTCTGTTTGGGCGATTTTTTGATTGGTTTGATGAATCGCTGCCTTGGTATCTAGGAGTGATAATCGGTTGTCAAGTTGCTTAATCACTATAGCTGGTGTTATTTCCTGACCTTCTAAGAGACTTAAAATGGTTTTATCTTGTAATAACCCCACTAAATTTTTTTCAGCTGATAAACGCTCTCTAAGGGGGCTTAATGCTTCTTGAGTCGCTTTAGCAATTGGTAAGGCTTTAGGATCTTGATAAGCCATTGCTAGGGCTTCTTTATGACTAATATCAGAGGATGTCAGTTGATAGTTAGGAGTTAATTGTAACTGGATATAGCTTAACTCCTGACGAATATCCGCTAGTTTCCACTCTTTGTATAAAACATCACTTCCTTTGGCTTCCCATTGATGCAATAAGCGTTCCTTGAGCCTTAGTTCAACTTGCTTTTCTTCAAGATGATAGCGTTTCAAAGCATATCGATACAAGCCTAATGATTGTCGGTCTTTGTCTGACAGTTCTTTTTGATCTTTAGTTAGCCCTATTAAGGTTTCAAGATCGGTCTTACTTAAATCAGCAAGGTGACTCAGACTCAACCGCTCTGTTCGGTGACTACCATCAACGTGTCGAATATCAAACATAGCCACTTCCTCAAAACTTGGTTGGCCGATTCCATTGCCGTATTTGTCATACTCTTGATAGCTTGGTTTGATGATCCAAAGAGGAATAGCCGTTTCAGGAACAGTATAACCTTCTTTTTCCCAAGACTCACGAGACTGAACAAAGGAGGCCTCTGGAAATTGTGCTAAAATTCGTTCTTGGTTTGCGGTTGACAATTGTGATAGGTTAGAAGGTTGTGTCATGATCAACGCATCATCCGCATGCTCTTTGAGGTAACGCAGAATATGATTGCCGAGACGCTCTCTCAACTCATTAACACGCTTAGCCACTAATCGCTCTGGATCATAGCTATTGTTTTTTTCAGCTGAATAAGCTCCCTCAAAGTTCTGGAGAAAGGCTTTTGTTTGGGCTAAAAAGGCTTGATAGTTTTCGTTACCGTCTTGTTCTAAATAGGCATCCATATACTTGTCTAAGAAAAATTTACTGACCGCAAAATCCTTGGCATTCGATCCATAGCGCCATGGCTTATCCTTAGGTAAATGACGGTAAGCCTGTTCCAAAAAATTTTTTTCAGCTGAAGAAACCTGACGAGTTGATTCCATCACTTGACCAAGAAGTTTTGTTTTGAGATTGGCTAAAATCTGTTCTTGGCGAAGTAAGTCTTCTTTGGCATTTTCCTTAAGCAAGCCATGATAAACAGTAGACTTGACCTGATTGAGACTTTTTTGTTTGAAATTGCCCCTGTATTCCCATTGTTGTCTTGGTTCGTAATAGATTTTGTCACGATTGGACTCTAGCTCAGACAAGCCAAAATGAATGTGGATGTTATCAGTATTGAGATGAATGTTCCCCCACCAAAAAGCCGTTTCCGATAGACCTTCTGCCTTGATGAGTTGAGGAATCGTCTCACGCATGACTTGTTTCAAAGCTGTTTGGTCAACCTGATGGGTTTCAAGATTGTAGAGTCCTTGTTCCGCTAAAAAAGCATTATCAAAGGAAATTACCCCTTGCCATAAAAGCGACTCGTTGCGATAGGCCTCTTGTAATTTTTCTTTCAACTGAGAAACCTTCTCTCGTTCCAAATAATTTGTCTCTTGTGTAAAGATGGCAGTCACTTCTTCATTTTGGTTTTCAGTCGCATAGGAGCGATTCATGTAATCAATGTAGGCTTTGAAGCTTAAATCCTGTTCAGGTACTTGATCATAGATAGCTTGTACTTGTTCTTCTGTCAGGGCTTCGGTAGTCTGACGTTGGTTTTCTAAGGCTAATTCATTCTCAACTTCTGTGGCTTCTTCACGGTTAGTGTAATCCACATAACGAGTATTGGGCTTAGTGTACTGCATCATAAACGTAATAGCAGGACTGGTCATGTTCATGTCGACTTAACTCCTCAATGGTTTAAGAATGTTTCATCACTTGCCCACGACTTTTGTCTTTTTGAATGAGGTCTTCAATATGAGACAGTAATTGGGTTTGGTGGGGATCATCCATGGAATGGATAGCGGTCAAATCATCAATGTTCCACATCGGTCCACTGGTTGTCGCATGGAAATTACTTAGACCCAAATAAGTAATCAGGTCTAATTGTTTGGCCAATAATTTCAGTTCTTTGGAAATCGCATCTTTGCTTGATGGCCGTTCTTTCAAATCTGCCAAACGATCATAATAAGGTAGTGTGTTATCTTCTAAAAACAGTTCTTCAAACGTATCAATCAAAATTCCCACTACTGTTGAAAATTTACGAGTATCTGAAATCACATAGGAATCATTTAGATAGCTCTTAATTTTTTCCATTTGTTCTTTACGGTGTTGGGTAAAATAAACAGCTTGTCGCTTTGTTTTTGGGGTCATGATTTTTCCTCTTCTTTCTATAAGTTACTCATTTGATTTTTTCAGATGAGCCTGTTAAGTAATTAATGCGATAGTTGGGCTGCACGTTAAAGAGATAGACATCAAATGAGATAGTCTCATCTTCAACACTTTGGGCTTCCAGTCTGATCCCCCGTGCCACTAACTCAAGCTTTCTAAATAAGGGGGTTACTCGATAACGGACATGATGACCTGTTTGTTTGATATAACCTGCGATGAGGTTTTCATAGTAAAGCATGGATGAATCTTGATCTTGAAAATTAGCATTTAAGGCACGTGTGCCTGTAAAAAGATTATTGGGATTATCATTTTGTCCCGTCAACTCATAGGCAATCAGATGACAACGATTATAGAGATAATCGTTTTTGCCATTAAAGATAATTTTTTTATTTTTCCAGCCCGTTGGTTTAACGGATGAAATATCCCCTCGTCTTGTTTGAGGTAACAACTCTTTTCCTAAAAGAGCATTGGCTTCTCCGACACGATTGAGCCAATCAAGTGGCTTGTAAGATTCCCAACTGCTCTTGTCAAGAGATAAGTCTGTGTCCGTAAAGGTCGCTTTGTCATGAACCTTTATGACCGATTGACCTTGATAAGACAACTCAAGGAGTTTTTGATTTTCGGTTTGGTGCAGCTCATCTTCTGTCTCATTTTTTTCTTCCGTTGCATTCGTAAAGGCTAATTGCTGGGCAATATCTTTTTGCGTGAAGGTTGTTTTAAGCCATTGCCAACTTTGCGGTTGTACCAAAATGATAAGGGTAAAAATCAAGACAAGGACAAATGATTTGTTTTTCTTCATAGCTCACTCCCTTACAACATATCCCGTTGGTTAATGGCATCCACCTCATCCATGAACTGTAACCATGTTTCCAACAACTCCCCAACTTCTTTTTGTTTGGCTAACAAGGCCACTTGGTTGATTTGAATTTGGTGTTGGTTAGCGAGTAACTGTTTTTGATTTGATTTGATCGTTATCAATTCTTCCGCAAAGGCATTATCGTAAAGGGTCAAACCGTTATTACTTGCGATTAATTCCAATTGCGATAAGATAAATTGATTAAAACTGTCATAACCTAATTGTTTAGATAGGCTCTTTAATTGTAAAAAGGTATCGTCAGAAAGATTACGAATCATCAATTGTTTACTCATCAATTTCCTCCATTCCTTCATACTTCAACCAACGAGCAATGTGATAAGCAAAGGTTCCCATTTGCGCCGTTAGCTGTTCAAGGTCTTGGCTTTGTTGGGTCGTTTGTTGGACGAGAAATTGGTTTGCCTCTGCCATTTGTTTAAGTGGCACAACATACAAATGTTCTGCACGATTAAAGTTCCCATGACGGATTTTTTCCCGACACAGGTCAACTAAAAACTGATTAAAGGATTTTGCCTTTTGTTGGTTAGCGAGCGTTTTTAGATAATCAATCTCAGAGTCATTTAGCCCTCTTATCTCAATTCGATTTTGATATTTAGAATTCATTGTGATATTCCTTTCTTGAAAAATAGTCTGTTCTGCTTTTTTGTTTTTGAGTAAAAAGAGCAAACACAAGCCAAATCTCACAAGATAACGAAAAAGTTGTTTTTCTGTTTTTTCAGATGATCAGTCTGTCATCTCAAACTGATCACTGACTGAAAAGAGCATAAGGGAAACTGATATCACATACCGTGATATGTTGATAGTATCAACGTTTCCCGTACCGGTATTTTTCTCGGCTTCGCCTACTTTTGACATACACTCTTAGCATACAATAACATACTAAAACATACCGCCGCACACCTACAAAGCATACAACATCATACTAAAGCACACTATTACATACACTCTTAACATACTTGCGCACACTTTTTTGAAGGCTCTCTTTCGCTCATTTTCAGCTGAAAACGAGTGATTTTTGGCTTCACAATTGGTCTTGTTCAGACACTTCTTGTGATGTGCTTTGCGGTTTTTTGGACTCTTTTTGATATTCTTTTGCCAGCAATAAATCTTCTTTGAGTTCGGCTAAAATAGCCTCACGAGTCAAGGCCTTGTTTTCTAACTGCTTCAATTGGACATAAGTACGACCAATTTTTTTGTCCGATTCTTCCAAAGCTAGTTTGCGTTGTTCTTCTAATTCAGATACACGAGCTTTTGCTTGTTCAAGGTCTTGTTCGATTTTTGAAATTGCTTTTTTTGCCATAAGGTGGCCTCCTTCTTTTTGATAAATCTATCATAAGGGATAAACCATTCTTCTGTTCTTAAATGGGCAAGTCACTAAAAAACCATCCCAAATAAACTAAATGGAATGGTTTTTTTCGTTAAAAATCTCTGACTCCTATTGCCGTAAACGCATCTTTTTGACTGAGTCTAAGTTTAATTAGTGTGTGATAAAAGTCTGATTTCCCTTCCAAACTTCCAAAAGGGTGAACCGTAAATATTGGATAATAAATACTATCATCGTCTATAAAAGTACGTTCAGTTTCTTTGTTAAATGGAACTACTTTATAACTAATAGCTGTGATAACTTCCCTATTTAAATAGCTCAATTCGACCGCATCTTGATAAGGTGGCTTGATGACATTCTGGTTAATGAGTCGCATCCGTTTGTCCGCATCTACTTCTTTGACATCTACATAAAGATTAGATATTGGCGGTAGCTCATCTGTTAGTTTTCGGATACCTAGATACTCTTTGTTAATAACATTTTTGATCTGTTAGTTTTCGGATACCTAGATACTCTTTGTTAATAACATTTTTGAAAAGATAATGTTTAAATAATCTCGGCTGAATGAACGCTACAAGAGCTGCTAGAACAAGACTAATGAGCCAGAACGTCAACAGGCGATTGACCAACATTTCTGTCAAATTATTTTGCTTGATATAGGTATTGCCAGCTAGAAAAGCTAAATACATTACCCCTAATCGGAGAGATTTTACTATCCATTGCATCTCTCTTGAAAGAAGTGTACGGGTAACATCTATGACTATTTTGAGCATAACTATCGATTCCAAAACTCTCACTGTAAAGAATTGAATATCCTGTGGCATGTAATACGTCAATAAGCCTAAAAAGGTAGCTGATAAAAGATAAAATTCTCCCATGAAAACAATTTTTATGAGCCAATTTATCCCACAAATCAACGATAATTTGAGACTATTTTTGTTTAGTGTTTTCCATTTTCGAGTATGTTTTTTCATTGGTTAAATACCTTTCTGATCTGACTATTAGTTAATAAGTTGTCAAGGGTAAAGCACCTAATACTACCGCTTCAGTTAGAAAATAAACATACCAAGTAAATAAAGGTTCTGGGTATGGTATCCAAGTTGCTTGTCCTTGCTCATCGACGGATTCATAAACTTCAGATACCCCTTCATCTGTTATTGCTAGTGGAATCATTAGCTCTTTTTCACACGTTTGATTAAGTGCTTTTCCAAGGACATCCTGATAAGGAGAGTAAATATAGTTAGTAAGATGGTAACCATTAGATTTATCTGTATCACCTATCATCTGAGAATTGGACACGGTCAAAGTTGGTACACATTGAGAGCATCTTTCTTCGTCCATACACTCTCTATTAAAGAAAGCCATATCTTGAAACCTGATCTTCATGAGCGGTTTTGTTGGGTTTAAAGCAGACGTATCAACGGAAAAGACAAAACATTTATCTAGTCCACTCTGCTTCCCGTAGGCAGAAAATTGAAGGTAGCGGATTGTCCGTAACTTATATATTTCTCCAACAATCAGATAACCATCGTTATGATGTTTACGACTATTTTTACTCGCTAACGACACGTAATATTTATTGGGAAACGGTCGCTTTGTGACCGCATTGACTGTTTCTTGCGATGACAAGGCATAGAAAATGGGATCGCTGAAACGTTTAGAACGTTGTCGCGGCGGTTGCTCTATATCCTCATCATCACCAAGAATATGGACTTGTAGTTCTATCTGTTCCCCCTCTTCTACCAAATAAGACGGCCACCACATCTGATACTGAATCTGTATGACTCCTTCATCTTTTCCAAGAGGACGACCTAAAAAGCGTTCAATTTTTTCAAGCGTTGTCATTCTAGTTTCTCCTTCCAAGTGAGGTAATCCTTCGTGAGTTGCTTGTCATCTGCTGCCTTTTGAGCGCTTCCATCTTATCAGTCATCGTTTTACTCAGACAAAGGCAACAAATTCCTATCGCTACCAAGGTAATATTGACCTGCCAATTCTCCAGCCATAAGATGGTTATAGGGGTATCAAGAGGAATTGCATTCACAGCAGGAAAATGGTTATGTAGTTTCACGAGTAGAACTCCTACGACTGTGAATAGCAATAAACTAAAAAAATACCAAAACACTAGGCCAACTAAAACCACTCCTACTAGTTGAACGTTTTCTAATCGCCTATAACGAGGACTCATCTCCCTTAACATTCTCTCTTTAGTCATTGTCTTTTCCAACTTTTCCGTTAAAATTTTCTGGGCTAATAAACTGCCTTTATAGACTCCTTTTGTCATAGGGAAACCTCCTTATTCCATCTCAATGGTTTTAATGGCGTCTGTAAATTGGAAAGAACCGTCTTTGATAGCTGTTTCCTTCTTAGTCAGGTTAGCTAGTTTTTCATCAACCAATTGGATATTGGACAGGGCCTTATCAATGGCTTTGGTTTTAGTCGTCATCTCAGTTTCTAGGGTCTCTACTTTCTTTTGATTAGTTTCTAAATCAGAACCAGATAAATACTTGCTTTCAATTTCCAAGCTCTCTTTAGTGGTTTGGTCCGTCTTGATGGATTGCTTCAATTGTTCAATAGAGGACTTCAATTTTTGCATTTGGTCTTCTTGAAATTCTTTTTCCTCCCTGACAGCAGCTAAGGCAACGGCCTCTCGAGAGACCGATGTGATTTGTTTGGTTTTCAGCTCCTTGTTCGCAGTCGTGATATAGAACTGAACACTATTATCGTTCGTTTTTTTCTGCTTTAATGATGTTTGACTGCTATCTTTTGACGAAGCAATATCAACATCTACGCTACTAGAGAGTGCCGTATGATTCGTAATCTCAACCGCAAAGGTATCAAAGTCGCTTGGCACATGACGAATAACAACGGACAGCTTGTTATCTGTGACAGGAATTACCTCCATAATTGCCTGTGTTCCTTTTTTCTTGCCATAAAGATGCCATGTTAACTCTTGACTCACAATCCCTTCTCGAACACTGGACGTACTATCCTTGGTTTGAAAGGACAAAACAATCATCTTCGTTTTTGGGGAATAGACTTGACTCACAAGGGTCACTTCACCACTACCATTGCCAAAGACTTGCCGTGTATTCAATTCTTCTTTGGTGTAGCGAATCCTCTCAGGGGAAGCCAGTGCCCCAACCAATAAGCTCAACCAAGCTAACAAGAGGGCAAAAAAGGTAAAGACTTTACGATGAATTGTATGATCCTCAAACCATACTTTTAGTGTGAGCATCTGCCTAACAAATGACCATGTCTTAGCTTTTTCCCACCATTGTTTACTCCATTTTGGCATGTGTCGTCTCCTTTGTTAAAGCCTTGAGTGCCTCTTGATTTGGCATGAATTGCCCACCATGAGCTTTGATGACATAGCGATACTGTTGGATATGATGATCACGACTAAGTACAAGGCTAGCTGCTTTGGTCACACCATATTGTCTAACAAGAACTTGACCTTCATCAGTTTCCACATCCACCATCACACTTGGATAAGGGCTGTTTTGACTGGCTTTTAGAACCGCTTGTTTTCCTGCTTGGCACATCGGACACCCTCGTTTGAAAAAGACAAGATTAAAATCCCCGGTCTCCACTAGTTGTTGGTAGCTTTTAGCTGTCAAATGGCTAGGATAATCTAAGTCAACTGTCTCTTGCCAAAAGGTCTTTACTCCTAATCCTGCAAAGGACAAGACTGCTACAACAATGACTATAAGACTAGATAATTTAATAACTTTCATAACATTCCCCCTCATCCATATCAAAGAGACTACTTTGAACCACTTGGAATTGAGTTAATTGTCTCATTTCTTTCTTCAAGTCCTGATAGCTTTCCATTATCTGGGCATAGTGAAGCGGATCAAAACCTTCATAGACTCTAATCACGGGGAGATGTGGCACATGCTTTTTCTCTTCCTCCGCAAGTGTCGCTTTGATGGTCATTAAGTTTTCTATGACACCGTCAACCCTGACTAAAGCTGGGATACTCGTTATCAATTCTTTGGTCTGATAGAAACTCACGATAACATCACCTGCCTGTAACTTTTGAAATAAGGGATGTTCTTTTGACAGCTTGAAATAATAAGCATCTCCTTCTTGACCAAGACCAGTCAAGTAGTAACCCCTAAGGAGCTGATAATCCCCTTTTTGTATAGTTCTCATGAACAACTCCTCGCTTTCACAATTTTAAATGGAAATTCATAATGATTGACCTCTAGTGTTTTTTTCGTGACATCTTCAGGTCGAGGCACTTGGTAATGACTCGTCATGTACTGCTTAGCCAATCCTTGACTAGCAAAACGAAGCAACCTTCCTTGAGCACAAAGAAATTCTCCGTCGTGATAATTAAAAATCAGATAATCCATACTATTAGTTCTCACTTTCTATGTTTTTAGCATTTTCTTTCATTTAGTATTTTAATACTAATACTATGAAATGAGCCATTCCTCTCTTTTCTATCTCTCGTATCGTAGATATAAATGTAAGGCACTTGGCACATTTTCGTTTTTAACCAATATCCCGTTCAAAGAGCGACAATTGTTGTCCCTTTTTTAACCTTGTTTCAAGGGCTAGAACGGTTTGTTTTACAAGGGTTAGGGGTTCGCTAAAGAAACCTGAAATGCTCGCCAAATAAGCCTCCTGTCGTTCTTTTTTTAACCGAATCACAGACTGGAAGATGGAGACGATAGCTGCCAAGCGTAAGCCACCATTTCGGCCCCGTTTGACCCGGTAAAAAATTTTACCTTCTGCTTTCAAAACGTTTAGGACTCTGACTAAGCTGCGTTCAGGAATACCAATCGCTTCATGAATAGCCTTTTTAGTCGTCTGAAGAAAAGGGGTCTCTTGGCCTTCTTTTTCCAAGTAAGCCATGACATCTGCTTTCCATTCATGCAAGTGGCTTTTTTGACGTTCTGAACGTTTCTTTTTGAATTTGTACCATCTCTGATGCGTAAAGAAGTCAGTATGTTTCAGTTTCTCATCGACCCATGCTCGACAGAGTAAGGTGATGTAGTCACGACTAGCTCCCTCATATTTACCTGAATAGGCACTTGAAACGAGTTTGAGAAGCTCGCTTGTCGTGATTGGTTCGTCCAATCCTAGGTTAAAGTCATTTAAAACGACCTCACAATCGCCCTGAGAAACACCACTTGAGAAGTTGGCAAGTGCTAGTGTAAAGAGAACATTGTTTCGCCCCATCAGAGCTTTAGCCCCCTTGATATTAGACTCATTCAAAAGCATGTGATACCAAGGCTCATCGACTTGTTTGATCCCTTCTGTCCCAGAAATGACAGTTAGATTTGGTTTTTTGCTTGGAAATGGGAGACCAGACTGTTTCATCGACCAATCTAGCCACTCTTGGAATGAATAAGTGTAGTCTGCATGAAAAAAGGCAATATTATCCGTTCGTGGCATACGTGCAATCCCAAAATGGTTGCAGGTCAAATCGACTGGTAAGGTTTGATTGAAGTGATTTCGCAAATTTTGAGAGATAGCTTTAGCAACTTTGACAACTTTAAAATGAGAATGAGCTGTCACGTAAGCTGCTTCAGACAGTACAAAGTAAGCTTGATAGCCTTTATCTGTCTTCAAAATTAGGGTAGGCATAAAGCCAAGATCGATAGCAGCGGTTAGAATATCTCCTGTCGTCATCTCCTCAGCTGAAGAAGTAATATCAAAATCGATGTAGAACGTATTAATCTGTCTCAAATTATCTTCTGAATGCCCACATGTGATTTGGCGTGTTTCATCGCTGTAAGAGCCATAACAATAGACAT
The DNA here is from genome assembly GCF_015689395.1 of Streptococcus equi subsp. zooepidemicus. Classification (NCBI taxonomy): domain Bacteria; kingdom Bacillati; phylum Bacillota; class Bacilli; order Lactobacillales; family Streptococcaceae; genus Streptococcus; species Streptococcus equi. The sequence continues at coordinate 270,553 of NZ_CP065054.1, read as the reverse complement.
TTGGTGTCCAGTGGGTAAAGTTAGCTTGGTTTTCTAAGACTGCTTCTAGTGAGGTCAGAACAATACCACGGGCTTTAACCATATTAGCTTTAGAACGAAAACCAAAGATGGAACCTTTCATCTTCTCTTCAGCTGAAGAGATTAGTTTCATGTGACTATTTTTGAATTTGGTTTGTCTTAGTCCATCTTTAAGGATGAGTTGATAAATATCTTTCAAATACATAATCTTCCCTATTTAATCATTTTGTTTTCAGGGATATAATCTTTAGCCATCATATAGCCGTCTGATAAATCCTGCTTGTCATAAACTTCCAAAGAATTAATCTTTATATAATCACTGCGCTTGTATCTTGCTCTAAGATTTTTACTAGATACTGATAACTGTCGTTCAATCTCGCTAAAGTGAAAGCCTAATGTCAAATAAGTGGTTATTATTTTGTCAACGTAGGCTTGGTTAGCCTCACTTCTCATACGATGACTCAATTCATGATGTGGTTCTTCTCGTAGACTCGCTTGATACTTGATATAGAGCTTTCTCATTTCCTGAATTTTAGTCTGCCATTTTGGGGAATAAGGTTTGCCTGAGTGGGGGTTGATGAGTTCTCGAACAGATTCTTTGAAACGCATATGGTAGGCATCAAACGTTCCTAAATCTTCAAAAGGATCAATAAAGCCTAATGGTTCACTGGACACTAATTGATCATAATATGGATTTTGAGACATCATTTCCCCCTTTCTCAAAGCAGTTAGCCTATTTAGTTATTCCTTTTACTCTCCAACACTCAAGAGAAATCAACATCCATCCTCTGAGTTCTCTTTTTGTAGACCTTGTTCATAGGCTTTCCAAAAATCTTCTATTTTTCCAATTAGCGGCAATTCACCATAGTCAATGTAGCATTGGATAGCTTCATCTAGATTGGTAGAATTACTCCCTGCAAATGGAACGGTTTCTAAATCGACTGCTGTATTGTCAAGTATGGATGACTTTAGTCGATCTAATAGGACAACTCTGCTTCTAGCATCTTTTAAAGTTTCTAAGAATAGCTTTCTTTAATAGCCATATCTTAATCCCCCGTTAGAAAATACATATTAAAAATAATCAATGGGCTCATTTGTCACTCCTAAAATCACATAACCCTCTTTTAAGCCAATAAAATCAGATAGAATATAAGTTACTTTTCTAACAATACATCGAGCGGTATAGCCTCGTTTTAGATCGTATTCTCTCAATAATAGTTCATCACCAACTTTGAAATCTCTATCGTTATAGCGACATTCAAAAGGTTTTGTACCATCTTTGACCGCTTCAAAATACTTGGGGTAACATTTCAGCATGTGTTGTGTCATCACTGACTCCTTATCCATAACTCAATCGCCTTTTTTACCTTGTTGTTAACGGTTCTGTTTGCGATACTTAGAAAACCTAATAACCGTTTGTCGGTTTTAAGAATCATTGAAATAAGCTATTTTCTGTCCAATCAAATCACTGTCTAAAATAGTGTCAAACAATGTTAATTGGACATATCTTTCCGTAGCAAGAGTTGCTGTCTTACTCTGTTTATTAGATTGAACCTTCTTTTCTTGTGACATCAAAACAGAATCACTGTCTACTGCAAGCTCTTCAATTTCAACATCATCACTGTTTTCGTCATGATTAATGACTTCAAAGATTTCTAATGTATCAATATCCATAACAATTTCTAAATGATTTGACATTTTCAAGCTCCTTTAATTATTTTTTTCAGAAAAAAAGGGAGAACAGACAATTGTCTGTTCTCCCTTATATATCAACATTTTACGTTACCTAAAAACTCTTACCACTTACTTTCCTTTTTCAGCCCTTGAATACTGAAGAGAATATAATAGCACATCTAAAATAAAGTGTGCTAAGCAATATGAAAATAGGTCGCAGAGCCTTTCTTTTGTCTGCCACAAGACACATACGACAGCTGTTAACATTTAAATAGAGGTTAAAAGATAGGACAATCAAAGCCTGCTGATTGCTGACAATAATAAAAGCACCCCAAAGCATTGACCGACTTAGCCAAGTGCTGGGGTGCAGTTTTTTCATATGACCTTTTAGTTGTAATCAAGAGCTGGATCGATAGCTTCTAGCTAGGGAGTAGCCTTTAGCCTAACTTGGCCGACTTCTGCCTTAGCAGCAACTGTTCCAGCAGCAGCAAGACTCATATCAGCAATAGCCTGTGAATTGGTAAAGACAACCATAACGGTGCTGTCTTTTTGAGCAGCCTCAAGCACCGGCAAATCAACCTGAGCCAATAACTGCCCAGCTACTACCTCCTGACCGGCAACAATATCAGAGCTAAAAGCAGCCTCTCCTAATTCAACAGTATCAACACCAATATGAACCAATACCTCAAGACCAGCTGGAGTGACAATGCCATAGGCGTGCTTGGTTGGAAAAACCGTCATTACCCTTCCTGTCACAGGAGCATAAACGGCACCCTCCTGAGGAATCACAGCAAAGCCATCGCCCATTAGCCTTTCTGAAAAGACAGGATCACTGACACTGGTAATAGGAACTAATTGTCCCTTAGCCACTGATAGCACACGATCACTTAACGCATCAGCTTTTTTGGCTGACAATAATTGCTTCCACTTCTTTATCATGTTAATCTTCTTTACCTAATAGTTGATTGATTTCTTGACTATACAAGATAGCCTTACCACCATAAATAGCCTGAATGCCATTTTTAACATCTAATACAGCTGTTGCTCCCAGTGAGGTTAAAACATTCTTGTTGACCAAGCTACTATCTGACAGAGACACTCTCAAGCGAGTCGCGCAAGCGGTTACATCTTCGATATTAGCTGGTCCTCCCAAGGCTTCAATAATAGCTAATGACGCCTCACGAAGTGATGAGCCTTGAGCACTAGTAGTCTCTGCCTGTCCTTCTGCTTCTACCTGAGCTACCATTCCCGGTACAGCAACCTGGAATTTGCTCACAAAGAATTTAAAGACAAAGTAATAAACCATAAACCACACGATACCAACAGGGATAACAAGTAGCCAGTTGGTATGATCATTTCCTTGGAACACCCCAAAGATTAAAAAGTCAATCAGACCACCTGAGAAGGAATTACCGATACGAATCTTTAATAAATCAGCAACTAAGAAGGAACAGCCATCTAAGAAAGCGTGAACTACATAGAGCCAAGGTGCTACGAATAAAAAGGCAAACTCAATAGGCTCTGTGATCCCTGTTAGTAATGAAGTCAAGGCACTACTTGAATAAAAGCTACCAACCTTTTTACGATTAGCCTTTGGAATAGCGTGATACATAGCAAGACAGGCAGCAGGTAGTCCAAACATCATGGTTGCAAAACGTCCTGCAAAAAAGCGTGTCCCGTAAGTAAACAAGCCAGTATGATTAGCATCAGCCAATTGCGCAAAGAAAATATTTTGTGCTCCTTGGATAGTCTCACCTGCTACAACCTCACTACCACCGAGTGATGTATACCAAAACATTGGGTAAATGGTGTGGTGCAGTCCTACTGCTCCTGTCAACCGTAAAAAGAAACCGTACAAGAATGTTCCAATGCTTCCCATATCAGCAATTTTTTCACCAAACACTACCAGGAGATTTTGAATAGGTGGCCAAATGACATAGAAAACACTACCAATCACAATCGCTGCCAATGAAGAAACAATCGGAATAAAACGAGAGCCACCAAAGAAGCCTAAAAAGGCTGGCAGTTCGATCTTACGGTACTTATTGTGAAGGCTAACCACAACTAAACCAACCGTCAAAGCCCCTAAAACACCCGTATCAATCTGAGCGTCCTTTGCTGAAAAAAGGGTTAAATAGCCACTAATGGTTGCAGTAAAGACCAAATAAGCCACAGCGCCTGAAAGACCGGCTGTTCCTTTATCACCGTTGGCTAAGCCAACAGCAACACCAATCGCAAAAATCAAGGCAATATTAGCAAAAACAGCGTTACCTGCTGTGCTCATAATGGTAAAAATAGCCTGTAGCCATGCTTGATTTAATATCGGAAATTGTGCAATGGCATTGCTATTTGACAGTGCACCACCAATCCCCAACAACAAACCAGCAACTGGTAAGATTGAGATCGGCAGCATAAAGGCCTGACCTAATTTTGAAAATTTCTTAAAATCCATTTGATTACTCCTCCTTCTTGAGAGCCGCCACAAAGCGCTCTGCAATTTCCTTTGGTCTGGTAATAGCACCACCAACCACAATACCAGCTACTCCCAAGGCCTGAACAGCCCTAGCCTCCTCTGGACTATGAATCTTGCCCTCAGCTATCACTGATACCCCTGCTTCACACAAGGCACCTATCAGCTCCATATCCGGACCTGTCCCCTGACGACTATAGGGCGTATACCCTGATAAGGTCGTCCCTACAAAATCTATACCAGCCTCATAGGCAGCTAGCCCCTCTTCAAGCGTGCTGATGTCTGCCATAAACAATTGATCTGGGTACTTCTCCTTTATCGCTCGAATAAAGTCCGCTATCGCTAAGCCATCATGGCGCTCCCTCTGCGTACAATCCAAGGCTATCACTGCTACATCTAAGGCCGCTAAGGCATCTACCTCTGCCATAGTTGGCGTGATAAAGGGAGATTGAGGGGGATAGTCCTTTTTGATGATCCCTATGATCGGCAGAGCTGTCACCGCTTGAATTTCCTTAATATCTCGAACCCCATTAGCTCTTATGCCTACTGCTCCTGCTTCCTCTGCTGCCTTTGCCATCAGAGGCATGATGCCTCCTGCCTCTGAATAGAGAGGCTCACCTGGTAGAGCTTGACAGGAAACAATCAGCCCGTCCTTCAGAACTGACAGCAGCTCTGCCTTGCTTGGTTTTTCAGGCATAGTTTCTACTCCTTTTATTAATTTTAGAGAACGTTCACATCTTTATTGTAGCAGATATTAAAACACTTTCAATAGACAGCCCACTTTTAGGAAGTACTTTCATTTTCAGAGAAAAATCCTTGTTTTCTGAAAGCATATTCAATAGCCTTAAGTATGCCAAAGAGCTAGCCTATTTGAGCTATTTACGAGCTGATACAACAACAGCAAAACCTTACAAGACATACCTTCTTGCCATAAAAACCTTTTTGCTAGCCAGCTAAGTCCAAATAAGGCAGTATTTCTCAACAAGAATTATCTTAGGCCCTATTATTGCTTGATAAGCTTGATAAAGAGACAAAAAAGAGAGAACCAATCCGATCCTCTCTCACATCTAGCTTTTCAGGCTCTACAATACCCGTAGTGGGTAACTCCACCGCAAGCATTATATATAAGATTTTTGATTGTACCCAAAAATAACCGCTTTTCACCTACCTAATACAGCTGACAATGAGCCCTTAACATAGCTGACCTCAGCTCCGCTATTTTAAACATTATTTCAAAGGACTGACATAATCATCTGGCAGCTTTCCCTTCCAATCTATCCATTTTTGCTCTGCGATTGGAATCAGTTTTCTTAGCTCTTCTTGGGTAAAAAGTTCCCAACTGGTTGGATCTGCAATTAAGGCTATTGGGGATCTTTGTAAAAATGCTTTATCACTAGCTCTTTTCTCTTCTTCCGTTGGTGGCCAGCAGTCGTTTTGAACTTTGAAGAGAATCTCGTCTGCTGTGCAAAGACCTTTTAAATATTCTTCAAAATCAGCCGCACTAAGCTCAAAAATTCGGCGAACAGAAGCTACTCCTAATTCAAAAAAAGTATAATAATAACCTCGGTGTTCACGAATATAAAGATTATCAGGTGTCTCTACTTTGTTAAATGTTTCGTATTCTTCCCACGTCATTTGCGTTATTCCCATGTTATTACCTTAATCGCTATCACTGCTTGCTAAAATAGGGCTGCCTTCTGGCAATAACTCCTCTAGCTCCCTTCGCGTAAAGAGCTTTTGAGCATTTTTATTATTTTTCAAAACCTCAGGGTATTTTCTCCAAAATAGTCTATTTGCCTCCTCTTGACTTATATTCGGTGGCCAGCAATTATTTTTGACATAAAAATCTATTTCTAATAACGATTTTCGTCCACTTTCCAGTAATTGGAAAAGCTCATTAGGTAGTTTATACACTACTCGTTGTACAGCAATTCCTCCTTCTTCCCTAACTAGATAATATTCTCCCTGATGCTTCCACACCTGTTGACCATAACCCTTGACTTCCTCATATTGATTAACATCTTCCCACTCTAATTGACTGCGCTCCATGTGTGTTCTCCTTTACTTGTATTGATATCTTTCATAACTCCCTCTGGCATATCACCCGAATAAGTACGACCTCCAGGACGCCACCAGCTATTTGCCCCTTTTTCATTACCACTTGGTATTGAAACACCTTTTTTTGAAACCATCTTGGGCGAAAGATCCAAGCGATAGAGCGGATCTTTGCCAAGATAACCCTCATCAAAGCCGAGTAAGCTTTCATAAAAGATTGATGCATAGTCAGCTTACTCTTGTTCCTCCTTTCTTCAGTTTTTTATCATAATTTCATCTTAAAATTTAATCAATTCGAGCAATCTAATCTCACTCATCATCTCCTCTTCTTATTTAGGCATACTTCTAAGTCCTTCAAAGCTTTTAAAATTGGACTATCATACTGTGTTGTATCGTCAACAAATTGTCTAGCTAAACTTGAAAAATTAATATTCCCAACAATCCGATTATTATCAATATCATTAGTCAAAATATAAATATCTCGCAATACTCCTGAATAGTTTTTTTGCTCGGGATACTCAAGTTCTATCAACTCTCTAAGCCTTTGTGTATATTGAAAACAGTTATTATTATCCATAAATTTCTCCTTTTTTAGTTAGGAATGATCCTTATTTCTTGAATCCACTCCAATGGCCACCGATTGGGAAGTAAGACCTGATCTCCACCTCCAATTAAGGTTGTTCCTGAAGATTTAACCGTCTGTGGGGCAACCTTGCCAATATTCAATTGACTCCCCTTTGGTATTTTAATTACAGCCTCATATTGTCTAGTATTTTTCCATTCTGGAAGTAAAGCTGTATCTATTTTTGCTTGTATACGATTAGTTGCAGGCACCGTTGTGACAAAACCACCTCCAGCATCTGACGCCCCTCCAAAAGTCCTATAAAGTGTTATTTCCTCACCTGTAATAACTGTTCTATAGTGACTATCTGTAAATGAATCCGCAATCCAACTAGGAAGATTTTCCTTAGCCCCCACTGTTACTTTATTATCTATTTGAGTTGGATATTTTGTAACACTTTCTTTTTTTATATAGCCCCCGAAATTAGAGCTCTCTCTTGCCAGCCTGCTGTGCTCAATGTTCTTCAAAAGCTGCTGGCGCTTGTAGATCGGTTTCGTCACCTTAGCTGCTATTGGCTCATTCAAGCTGAACCTTCTGGCGGCGCTTGAGGCAGCAAGTCCTCCTAAGATATTCCCAACTAATGTTGCTCTTTGGGCGTCTTGCTCGCTGCCGCCTAGGAGCTTGGTGCCATGATAGATGGCTTGGCCACCGATAAAACCGCCGACCTCCCCGATCGTGAACTCCGTTAAGCCCTTGGCGATGCTCTTGGTCTGTCCGATCGGGATTAGGGCTGCACTGGCTGTTGTGAACAGCCCACCAACCTGGTGGTACAGCCTGTCATTCCCCATAAACAAGGTATCCCGAAGCGGATTGGTAGCCACTGTAACCCCATCGCCAACGCTACCTAGATAAATGTTGTGCCCAGCCTCGTATAGATTCGACGCGCCATAAGCAACTGTACCACTGCCAACAACAAAGGCCCCAACCACCAAGGGAGTCGCTGCCCCTGCTGTCATGACGATAGCCGCTACCCCAACCGCTATTGTCACAAGGCTGAGTGCTAGATCTATCCAGCCCTGCTTGGCCCTGTCCTCTGCAGCTACTGCCTCAAAACGGGCCCTATCCCGCTCCTGCGCTGCTTGGAGACGCTTGGCAGTGGTCGCAAGGTGACGAGCTACTCCCTGATAGGCGGTCGCAAAACTAGTCTTAAAATAGCAGAACTGATCCCAGCTCCGCTATCTTAAACATTATTTCAAAGGACTAATATAATCATCTGGCAGCTTTCCCTTCCAATCTATCCATTTTTGCTCCGCAATTGGAATTAGTTTTCTTAACTCTTCCTGGGTAAACAGATCTCTACTTTTAGGATTAGCAATTAAAGGGGTTAACCCTTTTTCCACAAATTGTTTCTCACTTTCTCTCTTCTCCTCCTCTGTCGGCGGCCAATAACCATCTTGTAATTTAAAAGCAATCTCCCCTAAATTCCGTTTTCCTTGCTCCAATAATTGAAATAAATCATACGGCAGCTCATATACTACTCGCTGCTCAGCTATACCGCCTTCATTAGTCACTAGATAATATTCTCCCTGATGCTTCCACACCTGTTGGCCATAACCCTTGATTTCCTCATATTGACTAACATCTTCCCATGTTAATTGACTACGCTCCATGTGTGATCTCCTTTCTTTGTATTAATTGTTTGACCACAAAGGAGAATCGTAATTTACAGGCATGCCCTCTTCCACATAGTATTTATTTATCATCACAATATCTTCTAAAAATGTCATGAAGCCCTCCTTTGCAGCATTAAATTTACGATACGCTGTCTTTCCATGATAGCTACCTCTATCCATGGTTCCATAAACAAGATACACTCCACTAGTATCATCATATTCAATAACTACTTCCCATTCTCCTGGTCTCTCTTTAGAAAAAATGGAATACCTTAGACTATCATAACCTAATTGATGGATTGCTTCTAATAGTTCTGCCTTTTGATGATCTAAATTTTTCATCTACTTTATCTCCTTAATTAAACCCAATTTTTCATACCAACTTACAGAAGTTCCTAACTTTATTTGGATACCTCCACCAGAGCCAAAGACAAGATCAATCATTCCTTTTTGTGGAGTTGCTATGTCATCTAACGAGAATTTATAATCCTTCATTAATTTGTCTAAAATAAATTTATCTTTATAAGCTAGATTATCATAGCCAAACTTAACATTTTCTATTGTAATATCCTCAAGAACCTTATATTGATGATAATTTTGATAGCCCTCTGGGTATGGTAAGCCTCGCTTGTTAAATGGTATAACCTTATGGTCAACGATTGGACTTGTGAATGTTCCTCCAGATTCTCCATATCTATCAAGTAAATCACCTGTTTTTAGGAAAGCTGGAGCCATGATAGGCCTTCCCTTTAAATCAAGACTAAAGCCATTATAGTTTGGCCAATTAATAGAACCATTAGCCTTAAGGTAATTTCTATATCGGACAGGAATTGGTGTTCCGGTAGCTTTATCAATGTCATTGGACAGATAAGCATATTTTCCATCTGGTATGGTGATTCTTTCTGCAAAATACCTTCCCTTTAACTGGTATTCTCTTCGAAGGTAATCGTCAAACCTTGAGCTCTTTCTTGCCAGCCTGCTGTGCTCAAGGTTCTTCAAGAGCTGCTGGCGGTTGTAGGCTGGTTTCGTCACCCTAGCTGCTATTGGCTCATTCAAGCTGAACCTTCTGGCAACACTTGAGGCGGCAAGTCCTCCTAGGATATTCCCTACTAGGGTAGCTCTTTGGGCGTCTTGCTCGCTGCCGCCTAAGAGCTTGGTGCCATGATAGCTGGCTTGACCACTGATAAAGCCGCCAACCTCCCCGATCGTGAACTCCATTAAGCCCTTAGCAACACTCTTGGTCTGTCCGATCGGGATTAGGACTGCACTGGCTGTTGTAAACAAGCCACCAACCTGGTGGTACAGCTTGTCATTCCCCATAAACAAGGTATCCCGAATAGGATTGGTAGCCACTGTAAGCCCATCGCCAACGCTGCCTAGATAAATGTTGTGGCCAGCCTCATACAGATTCGACGCCCCGTAAGCAACTGTACCACTGCCAGCAACAAAGGCTCCAACCACCAAGGGAGTCGCTGCCCCTGCTGTCATAACGATAGCCGCTACCCCAACCGCTATTGTCACAAGGCTGAGTGCTAGATCTATCCAGCCCTGCTTGGCCCTATCCTCTGCAGCTACTGCCTCAAAACGAGCCTGATCCCGCTCCTGCGCTGCTTGGAGACGCTTGGCATTGGTCTCAAGGTGACGAGCCACCCCCTGATAAGCGGTCGCAAAGCGTTTTATAGTATTGAGCTGTCCTAAACCTGATAGCTCCCAGCCCGCTTGGGCTTACTGCTGTATTCTGCTATCAAGGCCTTGGTCGAAGCCAAAAGCTCCTTGAAGGCGGCCAAGTCCTGACTGGCATGATTGCTTTCGTATTGAATGATGGCCTCGTCCAAGCGATTGATATCAGTGATTAGCTCGCTATAATCCACCACTGTCTTGGCATGACTGACACCAGAGTAGTGTACTAGGTCTGATACCTTAGCCCTGGCATTCTGTAGTAACTCAAGCTGATCCTTGAGGTGAGCCTGCGAGATCCGAAGCTCTGACTGCAGGGTCTTAAAGACCTGACCTGGTAACTGGGCATGGCTGTTACTGTCTATCTGGTAATAGCCGTCCTTATACAGCAGGAGGCTGGCTGAGTAATCATTCATCAGGCTTTGCAGGGTTTGTAAGAGAGTTCCATGCACCTCACTCAAGTAGCTCTTGATCGAGCTAGCGGTCTGACCCTGAAGGCGACTGTCTCCAATCAAGGCTGACATAGCGGTCTGGATACTCGTCATCCCATCTCCCCAAGCACTGATCGTGGTTTGGGTGCTTTGTTGGGCGGCACTGATCTCGTCAAATTTAATGCTGTAGCTCATTTCTCCTCCTAGCTTTTTAGTATGATATCAAAGTGTTTCACCAATAATAGCAATATATTTCCTTAATATACCTCTTTTATTATATCAAAAAACTTAATGATTATCACACTAAATTAATGGTATTGGAGGTTAATAAAATATAGCTTATCAACCTTGTTAGAGGGTATATTACAAGTAGTGTATTTCCAAATAATTTTACTCTGAACATAGCACCATAGTGAAAACTGACAAAGCCTATGATGGCAAGGGGAGAAATAAGAACCAGCGCCAATCTAAAATGACCAAAAGGCATAGGGAGGGAACTTTAACAGCGCGGTTTAGCAAGAAAGCAATGATAAAGCGGCAACCAGCAGGACAGTCGTAAGCTTTCTAATCAGTGCTTCTATTCACGAACTTTTAGACAAACCGTAGCACCTAGAGAAGCCAGCCAAAAGACACTTGATTTCTCAGATGAGCTACGAGGTCACTGCAACCTTTACCAGCTCTGGCACTTTCATTTTCAAAAAAAGCGGGTAACCAAGTTTTTCGGACTGTTCAAAGACCATTTGTGCTTGGTCCATCAGACTTTAAAACAGCTCTAAGTACCTTTATTCGCTGCAAAAATATATCGCTAACGCTATTCAACTTCCTGGTTCAACTGCTAAGCTAGAAGCAAGGAACAAACCTATCAAGGACATGAAGCCTAATACCTTTAATTTCCACAAGATTGACAGCTTCAAAAATGTATCTTTATCACTTTGAACATGACAAAAGAGAAGACAACAGCTGTCTCCTCTCGTCTTTAGCTATAAGTCGCCCACTACAGTTGACAAAAAGACACAAAGAGCCTCTTTGATGATACTAGTCGTGGATTAGTGAGACAACGACATAGCGGTTAGGGTCGTTGCCCTCTGAATAGCTTTCAACCCCATCAATAGCAGAAACCGTTTTGTGAACAATCTTTCGCTCGCTGTTACTCATAGGGTCCATGGTATAATCCTGACCAGACTCAAGCACACGCTTAGATACCTTTTTGGTAAAGTCAATCAGGGTCTCTGTCCGATGCTCTACATAATCATGAACATTTAAGGAGACAGAAAAACTCTTAGAATAGCGGTCATGCAGGAAATTCTGGGCCAGCAATTGCAGTGATTTCAAAACCTTGCCATGATAGCCAATAACACGACCTGCCTCTGGTGTCTCTATCTGGAGATTAATCTGACGACGATTGTTGGTCCTCTCAATAGAGGCCTCAATATCCATCTCATAGATAATCTTGGTCACATAGTCAGAAACCTCCTGTGCAGCTAGCTCAATATCCTTACTCATGTCCGCTGCAGCTGGATCCAGCTGACTCGTACCAGCAGCTGACGACACAGGCTGTGCCTTTGACTGAGCAGGAGCTGACTGATCTGTGCTTAATGGACCTGTTGGCTGATGAGCATCAGACTCAGCAGCCCTTCTGCCTTCTGATCGAACAGCCTTCATCTCCTCAAGCTCCACCTCATCGGGGTTAATAACCGGTGCATTTTGACGGTTGATCTCCTCTGGAACACCACGTACGGCTTTTTTATCAGCCTTATAGACTGTTTTTTCATTAATGCCTTCAATATCAACCTGAGCTGGCTTTTTACCAAAGCCCAAAAAGCCCTTTTTCTCCTTTGAAATCACCTTGATGTGTGCTTTTAGACGTGACAACCCTAACTCTTGAAGTCCTTTTTCAATTGCTTCTTCAACAGTCTTACCTGTAAACAATACCATATCCTAAACTCCTATTTTCTTTTCATTGCTCTCTTACGAGCGCGACGTTCCTTAGCTCGACGCTCTTTTTCTTCATCTGCTAAACGTTGCCTTTCGGCAATAACCTTAAAGGGATTATTAAACAGCAAGAGCTGAACAACCTGAAAGGCATTGGAAACTGCCCAATAAAGCACCACACCACTGGCCAGATTAAAGCCCATAAAGAAGATGAACACAGGCATCACATAGGTCATGATCGTTATCATGGCCGTCTTTTCTCTAGCCGCTAGATTGGTTAGCCATGTTGATAAAAAGGTAAAGACAGCCGCTAAAATAGGCAGAATAAAGAGATGATCATGTCGCGCTAGCTCAACCCATAAAAAGGTTCCTTCTCTTAAGAAGGCCACACGAGACAGGGACTGAAACAAGGCGAACATCACCGGCATCTGAATCAGCAAGGGCAAAAGGCTCATGTAAGGATTGACACCATACTTTTTGTACAGGGCTTGACTTTCCTCAGCTAGCTTCATACGAGTTGCTGTGTCCTTAGCGGCGTATTTTTTCTGCAGGGCCTTTAGCTCTGGCTGAATGTCCTGCATTTTCTGCCCTGACTTGATTTGCATGTTAAACAATGGCAGTAAAAGTAAGCGAATAATTATCGTAAATAGGATAATCCCAATCCCAGTCGAACCATCAAAGGACAACCATTGGATCGCCTTGGCAAAAAAATAAACCAATTGCTCCCAGCTGCTAGATGATTGTGCTGTCACCTCTCCACGCCCACAGGCTACTAGGAGCAAGACAAGCGGCACTAGGGCTGCTGTTTTAACTCTTTTTTTCAATCTCAAAACCTTCCTCAAGCAATTTTGCTAGCTTTAAAACATGATGTAAATTTTGTTTGACTGCTTGATAATCTAATTCCTCTGCACCTCTCCTAGCAATAACAACGAAATCCTCAGTCTTGAGGTGATCACCCAGCTCCATTAAAACGTGTCGTATCTTGCGCTTTACCGCATTTCGAGTAACAGCATTTCCCAGCTTTTTGCCAACAGAAATCCCTGCTCGAAAATGCTTGTGCTCCCCTTTCAAATGGTAAATGACAAATTTTCGATTTGCCATGCTCTGACCAAGCTTAAAAATCGCCTGGAAATCTTTCTCTCGCTTGACACGATAGCTTTTTTTCAAAACTTAACTCCCATATCTAAATTATTACCATTATACCATAAAACATTAAAAAGCCTCAACCCTTATCACGTTAGCCTAATGACAGATTAACGGACTACCAGTCAAAGCTAGAAAAAAGAGAGCCTTTGAGGATAGCAGCATCTGTATGGTTCTGATACAGTCATGGCTCACACTAGCCATAAACAAAAAATACACCAAGCCTTACCTGATGTATTTTAGATCAGCTATAGCTACCGAAGTAATGCTAATACTATTTTTTTCAGTTCCTTTTTTTGCTTATCTGTCAGTGGCTCTTCATGAGCATTATGTTTTTCAAGTGTACCAACATGGGTTTGAACTTTTCCATCCTCCAGAATAGTAACTAAAAAAGGAACTGAGAGGTGATTTTGATAATAACGGGCATAAAATCGAGACAAGCGAGAACGAAGGGTCTCTGTAAAATCTTTACCTTTGGTATCTACAGCATAGGCCTGCAGGTCTGACACCGCTAAAGCTTCGTCCAAAACTGGAAGCAGTTCAACACACCAAGGACAATCAGCAAAACCAAAGTAATAAACTCCCTGCTCACCATTTTCAAGCCTCCTAAGCACAACATCAGGCCTCTCATGGATAAATTGAGGGGTATTAACAGCATAAGCAGGCTTCTTTGCTTTACCAATAGCCCAATAATATCCTCCCACAAGGCATATTACCATGACAATACCAATAGCTAAAGCTTTCATACTTTTTCTCATACTCGTCCTCCTTTTTGACAACAGTGAATCAATGATAGTAAAATAACCTGCCCATCTGTGCACCATGGAAAAACATGCAAGATATTTAAAAGGCAAATGATCCTTACTAGTGATAAAAAAGCAATAGACCTTGGAATTAACATACCAATGACAAAAAGGCCTACGGGAGCAGCTAAAGCAATCAAAAGGTTATCTATATCTCTATTTTTATTAGGAAACGACACAAAAGGAATCAGTTTCCTCTCCCAGCCAAACTTGGGCTTATAGCCAAGCAAGTAAGCAACCAGATAATGAAGAAGCTCATGAAGGGCTATGGTCAACAAAGCCAGTGGCAATTGGAGAACAAGCTCTACCGTTGTCATTTCAAGGGCTCCTTTGATCCTCTACGAGTCCAAAAATAACCAACCAATAAGCATAGCGAGATCGTCACAGCATAAGAAAGCAAAAGCCTATTATCTAGTAAGAATGTTGTGTTTAATTCGTGTAGCGTTATACGACTAATAATCTTTATACCAAAAAGTGTTATCACAGTGCCACTCTCATCAATTTGAAAAAGCTCTATCATTAAATCAATAACTACTAAAAACAGATAAAGCATACTGCCCCATTTGATATCAGTCATTATCCTTTTTCCCATATTAACCTCTTCTTTCTCTTGCCAAACATACACTCAATACAAGCACTAGCACTGATAGAATTGCTGATGAAATATAAAGGCTATCATGCTTTAGTATCAGATATAATGCTATTGATAAAAAAATCGTTGTCGTCGTCGAAGCAGCCTCATTCAAATTACCTTGTGTCGTTGGAAAAAGAAGACCTGCTATCACAGCACATAAGTATATTGCCATTGATAAGAAGAAGGCTAGCATTGAGCCACCAAAATAAAGAGAAATCAGAAAAGGCGCCATAGAGACCACAATTCCCCCTAAAACTAGCGAAAGGACCTCCTCCTTTAAGCTAACCCTGAAAAAATGGTAATATTTCCTTATCTTAGCTGTTGCATCTGCATAATTAACCGCTGAAAAGGTCAAAAGAGCATTTAAATTAGCAAAGGTTTCCAACCCACTTTTAAGCCCCAATTGGTAAGAGATAATCAGTGAAAAAACGGTAATTAAGGCTAGTGAATGAATAAAGCTCTTGTGTCTATAAATTGCCGGAAAGGTTGTCATTAGGTTAAGCCTAATCATTGGTAATCTAACTAAGCCATAAGATGACTTCTTATAATGCTGAATAGTCAAAGCATACCGATAGCTTAATTGTGATACCACAATAAGCACAAAGCTAGCTATCAGTAATGCAAGTACGATTAACGCTGTCAACCCTATTGGAAGTTTTCCTATGAAGGTATCAATCCCTATTTTAAAATAAACCAAATAGGCTACACAAAATAAGGTAAAAAAGATATCTAAGCCGAAGACCAGTGAGCCTATTGAACATTTTTTGTACCTTGCTGTTGCTCTTGCTAGCACTGCATAGCAGGCATCTACTATCAAAAATACTGCTATAAAAAGAACATGAAAGAGCAATAACAAGAGGAACTGGTCGCTTAGCTTAATAATTGGCAGCTGGCCAAACAAAGGAAACACTAAAAGTAACAGTGCTTCATATCCAATCAGTGCAACTCCCATCTTAAACATTTTTTGAGCTATTAAAATCTCTCTTTTGCTGTAGGGAAGGATATTAGTAATGTAAACCGAGCTTTTAGTAAGTGAAATTACCGAGTTCACAAATACAAATAAAGCAATTGAGATAATAAGACACATATTAATGTAGCTCATGATTGTTAGGCGTGTTAATGCAATAAGCGTCTCTGTATCCAACTGCCTTGCCCCAAAACCCAATCGCCCAATTTCACGTACATTTGCTAAAAAATACCCAAAATATAAAACAAAGCCAACAATCGCTACAAGGTACTGATTTTTCTTTTTCTTAAAAAAAGGCCTATTTAAAAAGCCATTTAAAGCGTCGTTATAATAAAAAGACACTAACTCAAAGGATTTCTGCAATTCTTTGAAGCTTCTCAGTAATCCTTCCTTTTTGATAAATATAGTCAGAAAGCTCATCTGCTGTACCTCTAAACTCAGTTAGTTTCCCTTTCTCCATTAATAAAATATCAGTCGAAAATTGATTGATAATATGTCGCTCATGAGAAACAAGCAAAAGCTTATGCTCTCTGGCATAAAGACTAAACAATTCCTGAATAAGAATGACCGTTTCTAAATCTAATCCACTAAATGCCTCATCTGCAAGAAGATATCCCACATTCAAAGAAAGCCCCAGAGCAATTTGAAGCTTCTTTTTCATACCAAATGAATAAGCTTCTATTGGTCTATCTAATGCCTCAGTCATATCCAAAAGACGGGAAAGCTCAACAAATACAGAGCCATTAGCATTAGCGTAGCGTGATTGGATAAATGCCGCATATTCACGACCGGTTAGATATTCTGGCAGATAAGAATCTGATGGGATATAAAAGCTATTTGTTTTAAAAGCATCACTGCCACTCGCATGCCCATCTAGTGAGACATTTCCTTTGTCATACTGGATTATTCCTGCTACCGAATCTAGAAAAACAGTCTTTCCCGAACCGTTCAAGCCAACAATAACAGTAATCCCTCTTGTTCCAAGTGTGATTGATAAATGATCCAAAACACAATGACTGCCAAATGATTTACACAGGCTTTTGACTTCAAGCATACGACCTCCTAAGATAATAATCTGCTGTCTGAGAATAGGACATGATGGGCTATTAAAAGCGAAAAGCGAATAAACTACAGACTCTCTAGAAACTAGCTCACTCGTGTTTACAACTCATTAAATACTAATCTAAAAATGAAATATTAACAGTTATCTATAACAACCAATGTTAACACCACCACTAAAGAAGTTTGCTATCCCTGAGAAATTATAACCACGACTAGTACAATAATAGGCATACCCAAAGTAGAAAACTATCAATAGAACAAAAATCCAAAATAAGGCAGCATGATTACGAACAGTTGTCGTATGCTTATTAGATAAATACAAATCAATACTATCAAAAATATTTAAAACCATTAAAATAACCTCTTTTCTACTTGATACTAATTATCAATAATACTTTACAACATATCGCATTACCGTCCTATCATACCAACACTATAAAGTCTTCATCAATGACAGTCCAAAGAAACTACACTTAAATTTCTATAATCTATGATTAATAAAACCGATAAAAAATATTACAGTATTGAACTTATTTACCGTTTTACTAATTTTATTCTAACATAAACACATCAAATTTGTCGATATATTTTTTATTATCCTAACATTTACCATATAGAGGCAGTAAAATAACCAATCCATATCATGACTAATAATAGCTTGTAATGATGCTTTAATAAAATTAACGATTACTTTACCGAAAATTCATTTAGAATATGATGTTTTCCTAGGTATTTATCGTGTCATTGACAATCTCCAAAATATTAGTATCACTCACTTCTGTTATCCAAAAGCGCTAGCCTCTATCACCTGCTGGTAATGAGCTAACTGTTTACTCTAACAAACAGTTCAACGCTTGCTTGGTCATGAATCAAGTGAGAGAGAAAAAAATAAAGCCCGGTAAACCGAGCTTTATCTCCGCTGACTTGAGCATCAGCAAATATGATATCCAAACAAAGACAACTGAAACAATCATTTTAATAACAAGCAGCCATATCAAAAATACTATTTGTTTATGGAGAGAGAGAAAACAATATTT
Organism: Streptococcus equi subsp. zooepidemicus; assembly: GCF_015689395.1. Classification (NCBI taxonomy): domain Bacteria; kingdom Bacillati; phylum Bacillota; class Bacilli; order Lactobacillales; family Streptococcaceae; genus Streptococcus; species Streptococcus equi. The sequence continues at coordinate 252,415 of NZ_CP065054.1, read as the reverse complement.
TGATTGAATTGGGGATGGACCACTCCATTACCTAATGATTTCGTAAATCTTTATTCATACTAGACATTATAGCGAAAAATCACTAAAAAAGATGACAATTTCCTGAAATGTTCATTTTTCGTCCTAAAATGTCATTCAACTTAATTTTTAGCGAAAAGACTTCCACTTTTCAAAAAGCTGTTTCATTCTCAAACGAGAGACCATACAAGAATCACCATTTTCAAAATACACCAATTGCTTAGCCTTATCAATTCGAACAACATTGTCAAGATTGACCAAGTAAGAACGGTGGCATAAAAACAGCTTAGGAGCTACCGCATGAATCTCAGATAAGTTCCCATAAAATTCTAAGCGCTCTGTTTGCGTCCACAGGCACACCTTGTGAGGCGTTGTTGCAGTTGCAAAATAAAGAATGTCCTTATAAGGCAGCTTTAGGCGGGTCTGCGGGGTCTCAAATAAAAACATCTCTTCTACTTGACGACTCGACATCATCTCATAGGTGTAGCGAATGCACTCCTCAATGCGCTCTTTAAACTGCTGACTGTCAACCGCTTTATCAATAAAGTCCAAGGCAGACACCTTGTACCTAAAGGAAATCGGCGCAAACTCTGAATGCGTCGTGACAAAAACAAGCACAGCATTGGGATCCTTCTGGCGAATATCTGAAGCTAGCTCCAGCCCACTTCTTGATTTGTCACCAATTTCAATATCTAAAAAATACAGCTGATGATCGCCTCTCTCCTGAATGCTATCAAACAGCTTTTGAGGATTTGAAAACACCTCTAATTGGTTATGAGGAATCTTACCCTCCTCTAATATGGACGCCACAATGGCCTCAATACGACTTTGTTGAATCAAATTGTCTTCCAAAATAAAAATGTTTAGCATGGCTTATCTCATTTCTAACAATTGTCTCAAACGGTAGTGATCACTTTTGGTTGAAAAGGTGATGTGGGGATAACGCTCTAACACAGCCGAGAACTGTAGCAGGCGCTTATGAGCATGGCTTCCTAGCTCCAATCGGCTAGCATCAAATTGCTTGGCAATATCAACCCGTTTGAGCCTTGTACTATTTTCAATGATAAAAAATCGCTTGCCATCTTGATTAAAATAGGCAATGGATAAAAAAGGACGAGAGCTGCCTTTAGCTGACAAAATAGCATTATCAATAACTACCTTGAAAAGAACAATGACATCTAACAGCCTGACAGAAGACCTAGCAAGCGTTTCAGGAATGTCGATGTAAACATCAATGCCCTGCAGCTTTGCTTCTAATAGCTTGGCATGCAAGAGACTGCGAATCACCGAATCCTGAACATTATCAAGGGCTGATAATTCAGGGGCTAGCTGACTGATATTGGCTGCTGATTCTTGGATAACTGTTTGATAAACCTTGGAGATAGCAGCTATATCTCCACTATCAATACTGTCCTTTAGACTAATTAGAATATTTTCTGAATCATGCTTAATGGCCCTAATCTCACGACAAAGCCGCTCAATATACTGATTGTGCTTTTCAAGGTAGGCAACACGCTCTTTTTGTGCCAGCGCTAATTTTTGAGCTAGTTGGTCCTTAGCAAAACGGTCCAGCTTGACAATGACCCAGATGAGCAGCATGAGGTAAAGAAAAATCATGACAGAGCGGTAACGAAAGTAAAACTTGAGAAAATCACCTTGGATATTGATCATGCAATGAACCATAACATAGTAGAACAGCAAGGCTGCATTCATCCAAAAGACCCACTTCTTTAGCTTGTCCTCGCTGATAAATTTGATAAGGGTCAAATCAACGCTAAAAATATAGCTAAACAGGTAAAAGGCCGGCAAAACTAAGGCATGACAGATCATCAACAGACTTATGTCATTATTGATTTGATGAATGCTGTAGCCTAAAACCGCTGGCAAAAGGAAAGAACCAATAATACGAAAGAGCAGCTCAACAATCATAATCGCAAACAAGCCATTAAACAGATGCTCAGAAGCCTTTTTATGGGGCGCAAAGCCAACACTGATAGCAACAAACACCAGCTGATCAACTAACAGCACATGATCTAGCAGCAGATTAGCCACAACAAAGCAGGCACCAACCAAAAGCAATGATCTAACAGCTAGCTTAATGCCTGAAAACGTCGAAAAGATGACCCAGCTATTCACAAAGATCAGAGCATAAAAGAATGACATACCTAGCATAAAACAAAACTCTACTCTTTCTCTATTTTTGGCATGATTAGGGTCTGACTAAACTGATAATCATGACTCTTGGTGCGCAAGGATAGCTGAGGGTATTTCTGCAAAATCCGCTTGGCATTAGACAAGCCTATCCCTCGACCGCTCCCCTTTGAGGAATAGCCCTCTTCAAAAATCTTATTAATCATGACCCTTTCGTCCTTGGTCGTATTGGTGACGGTAAAAATCTGCTGATTATCAGATAAAAAGTAGGCTATCGCCACTGCTGGCCGGGCTGTCTCTAGAGCAGCTTCAATAGCATTGTCACAAAAAATAGACACAAGCAGCAATAAATCCAGCTCTGAGATATAGCTATCCCGAATCCGATCTGGAACTTCTAAGCTTAAGGCGATTCCTGCCTTCTCAGCCTTAATGATTTTTGATGATAGCAAGCTTTTTATCGAGGATACACTGATTTTACTGAGCTTTGAAATATTGTAGTGCTTATCGTCCCAATAATCTGTCGCCTCATCTACTGTTTGGGCATAGACAGTCTGTACATCTGACACAGAGCCAGAGTCAATAGCCTGCCCCAGCCTTTCTAGCCTCTTGAGGTAATCTAGCTGAAATACCTTAACACCCTTATAGAGCTTTTCCAGATGCTTTCCGTAGGTTTCCAGATTAGCAATATAAGCCTGCTGCTCCTTTTTCAATTCGTGTTTGAGGTACTCCTTGGATTGATGATTAAAATAAGATAGTAAATAAATCAACAATAAAGTAAAGATGAGAAACAGCACCTTATAAGACGTTGACATCATCATCGGAGACTTAAGGTCAAGAAAGGGATCAGTAAATCCCAAAATCATAAATAAATCAATATAGTAGGCCAGACTAAAGAGCAAAAATAAGCTATAAAAGCTGCTGGCCTTCTCAAACCTATCGGCCTTAACAATCTGCTTGTAATCCTTTCCTACAAAATAATTAATCAAGGCAAAGCTTGGGAAAATCATCACATAAGCAATAAAGTCTAGGACAAGGTGTCTAACATAGCCGCCATTAACTGAAAAAATATAAGGAAGCACAATCGCTAAAATAAAGCGCGATAATAAATCAACAAACACTCCAGGAACAAAGGCTAAGAATAAGGCCTTTAAGCTAAAGCAGGGCCGCTTTTCTAAGGCCAATACAGCTAGTAGCAGAAAAGGATCAATCATCAAGGGCGGCAATAAAGCAAACTGATTCAAAAAGAGAGCTCCCGCCAAGACAAAAATCTGCTTCCAAAGTGCCAGCTTAATGTCTGATAAAAAGGAAAAAATACTAATTTCTGTCACATAATAAATCATCAGTGATAGTAATAAAAAGAGATAATAAATATCAGTCATTCTGCCTCCTTACCAACTTTATTATTTTAACACACTTTGTGTCAATCCTTATTATACGAATTTTTTATATAAGCAGTGACAAGCGTAAAAACAGCTCACAGCTTGTTTATGACAAGGCTCACAAGGCAGCTGCCAATCATTAAAGCAAATCAAAATGCCTGACCAGCTTTACCCTATCTAGGAAAAAATATTGTATAACAAATAATCTAAGAAAACCAGTGACAATTTAATATTTATTTTAATAATATATTCCATAATGATCACAAATCAAGCAGATCAGCCTACTTGACTATGATATCTAGCTGCGCGCTACTGGACGTCACGTTGCTGCCTCAAGCACACAAAAAAAAGAATGAAGCAAACATCAGATATCTCATCTCTGCTTCATTCATGATGTTACCTTTATGGGCGATAGCCAGCTAAACCAAGCTGTTAGCTACGATAGTGCTTAAAGCATATTGGCAATATGCTCAATTGATTTTTCACGTCCAAGGAGGTAAATGGTGTTTGGCAGCTCTGGGCCATGCATTTCTCCAGAGACAGCAATACGAATTGGCATAAAGAGGTTCTTGCCCTTGACGCCGGTTTCTTTTTGGACAGCCTTGATTTGTGGGAAGATGTTTTCTGGCTTAAAGTCCTCATCTGACATCACCTCGAGCTTTTCCTTGAAGGCCTTCAAAACTGTTGGAACAGTCTCAACTGCCATCACTTCCTTCTCTTTTGCGGTCAGCTCTGGGAAATCTAGGAAAAACAAGTCAGTCAATGGAACAATCTCATCAGCAGAGGTTAATTGAGGCTGATACAGCTCGACTAGCTTCTTTGCTTTTTCAGTCAAGCGACCTGCTGCTTCAAGAAACGGTTTACAAAGCGCGTATACTTCATCAAGATCAGCATGCTTAAGGTATTCATTGCTCATCCAGTCCATTTTCTTCTGGTCAAAGGCTGCTGGCGACCTGCTAAGACGACTCTCATCAAACAAGTCAATCAATTGCTCACGAGAAAAGATTTCAGCCACCCCGCCAGGATTCCAGCCCAAAAGGGCAATGAAATTAAAGACTGCCTCTGGCATATAGCCTTTTTTACGGTAATCCTCAATAAACTGTAGGGTATTGGTATCACGCTTTGAGAGCTTTTTACCTGTCTCAGAATTAATGATAAGGGTCATGTGACCAAAGACAGGTGCTTCCCAGCCAAGCGCCTCATAAACCATCAACTGCTTTGGCGTATTAGCAATATGGTCATCTCCGCGAATAACATGTGAGATTTGCATATCATGATCATCAACAACGACAGCAAAATTGTAGGTTGGATAACCATCTTTTTTCTGGATAACCCAGTCACCACCGATGTTGCCACCCTCAAATACGATATCGCCTTTTACCATGTCTGTCCATTTGTAAACGCCAGCCTCATTGACCGCTAAACGAACCGTAGGCACAATACCTGCTGCTTCACGCTCTGCAATATAGGCCGCCTTTTCATCTGCTGACATGCCAAGGTATTCATTGACATAGCGAGGTGTTTCACCGGCTGCCTCTTGACGCTCACGCTCTGCTGCCAGCTCCTCCTCAGTCACATAAGACTTGTAAGCCTTGCCTTCTGCCAATAATTGGTCAATGTATTGTTGATAAAGGGCTAGACGCTCTGACTGACGATAACGCTCGTGCGTCTCAGGACTTTCGTCCCAATCTATACCAAGCCATTTTAAATTTTCCAGCTGAGAACGCTCGCCGTCCTCGACATGACGCTTACGATCAGTATCTTCAATACGAATAATAAAGTCACCGCCATGATGACGAGCATAAAGATAGTTAAAGAGCGCTGTCCGCGCATTTCCGATATGTAAAAGGCCTGTTGGGCTTGGTGCATAGCGCACACGAATTGGTTTAGACATTCTTTTTCTCCTATGGTTTCATTGAAAGAAGGGATCCTGGGCTATAAACCGTTCCTACGGTAGGCTTGCTCTATGAGAAAATGGTCGATAAGGAACAAAAATACAGCTAATCCCTTGGAAATCTAAAGATTTCAATCGCTCCTATTATAGCACAACTTCAAGCATTGGGCGACAAAAATCAACTTAGAACAGCTGCATAACGAAAATGCATGTAACCATTTTCTAGCTACATGCATTTTTTAATCTACTTCTAACATTTTGATATCATCAACTGGTCACATTCAGCTTAAGTGTAGCCTGAATTGACTTAAAAAAGACCTTACTAATAATGACCAAAATCGCTATTAGAAGCGTAAAGCTCCTTATGCGTTTGGTGTGGCCTAGAGCTAGGATAGCTCTATAAGCAGCTCATTGGCAAGCAGTGCTGCCTCTTTCAACAGCTTCATACATGCCTGGCTATAGACGTTAGCCAGACCATTGACAAAAGGCCATTAACCTGCAAAAGCTCCTGATCTCCAGCTATGCCCCAGAAAAGGCAGCAACATGGCTATTTGGGTTAGGTCGCAGAGCAGAATAACATTTCAATCTAAGCCCCCACAAAGAGAGCAACAATATAGTCTGGCAACCACGAACCTATCATATCCATTTTAATCCACTCGCCCATGAAAGGCGAGACTAAAGCTTTTACTAGGTGCTCCAATAACTCCAACTATTTCAATCCACCGACTGGCAAGGCTTGGTCTACTCCCAGCTGTTTAATGACTACCTGTGACAATATAGCTCTGTAAAACTCCAGCAAATTGCTGAAGATTCAGGCTTTGCACATAGATATCTCCGTACCCGCTAAAAGTATTGACCACTCCCTCACCTGTACCAATAGACTGCATCAAGCCATTTTCCAAATGAATATCATAGTCCAAATCCTGACTCCAAGCAATCACATGACTATTATCAATCGTCATGCTGTCACCATGAAGCGTGATTTTTTTAATTGAACCAAAAGCATTGACCAGCAGGGTTCCTTCTCCCTGTGTCGACATCACAAAAAAGCCCCCCTGACCGCTAAATAAGGCCTTACCAAGTTTTTGGCGCTTCATGGTGTAGTGAGCTGAGCCATCTAAAGCCAAGAAGGCTCCGTCATTCAAACGGTATTGGTCCACTCCTAGCTCAAGAGCAATAACCTGACCAGGCATTGAAGGAGCAAGAGCTAGCTTGCCACTAACATCATTAGCAATTGCCTGTGTGATAAACATGGACTCCCCTGAAACCATTGAACGGCCAATCGCACCAACCAGCTTGCCAAGACCTGAGCCACGTCCATTGAGCTTGGTATTTAAGCTAACTGATGGTGTGTGGTAAACCATACTGCCCTTTTGTAGAAAGACAGACTCCCCCATGTCCAAATCAATTTCAACAAGAGGAAACTGCATGCTGCTGTCAATAGTATAGGTCATTCGATTATAGGCCATAACACCACTCCTTTGTATGATTTTGTTGATACAATCAAGTATAGCCTTTTTTGGCAGCATTGTCCACTAGCTACTGTCTCTGCCATTCCTACACCGTCTCAAAGCCATACCACAAGCCAGTCAGCTGTCACGACTCTGGCATCGCCACCTGAGACATGCGTCCAGTGTCAACATCATAGACCGCACCACTAATGACCACGTCCTTTGGGATCAGCGGTGATTGCTGCAATATAGCCATATCTTCACGAACACTTGCCTCCACATCAGTAAAGGGGAGAAAATCACAAGCCGACACGTCCACCCCCAAGGCAGTGTGAAGCTGCTGTCTAAAGGCTTCGTTGGTAAAGGTTTGTGCCCCACAATCCGTATGATGAAGAACAACGATCTCACGCGTCCCCAGCTGCTGCTGAGAAATCACAAGAGACCGAAGCATGTCATCGGTTACCCGACCACCAGCATTGCGTAAAATATGAGCATCACCAAGCGCCAAGCCCAAGGCCTGCGCCACATGTAGCCTTGAGTCCATACAGGTCACAATAGCTACCTTAGTTTTAGGCTTTAGGGGCAAATGGGCGGTCCCATGTAAGGCGACATAGGCTTTGTTAGCAGATAAAAAGCGTTCAAAATATGACATGAATAAGGTCCTCCCAGACTAATCTCTAAGCTATCTCAGCCTTGAGCTGTCTGTCTATCTTACCATCTTTTGCCTGAAATGTCTGACTCTTGAACTGCTGTTTTCTGCTAGTAGAGCAAAACAGCCTAGCTCAGGTAGCCAAACAAAGACCAAGCTTATGTAACAAAATCAGACGATTGTCATTTTGATTAAAAAAAAAAAAAAAAAACGAAACTACGGAGAAAAGCTGATAAGAAGCTGTTTATCAGGATTCACCAGCATGTTAAACTCTTCTCAGAAGGCCTTGGTAGTCGCTAGCTGCTAAGCCAACAATACTAAATTGAGGAGAATAACAATGAAACGAATAAAAAGAATCTGCTTATTGGCTGCTGCTGCGGTCCTAACCCTAGCTCCTCTCAGCACAGGCCAGACACAACCACAGACCGTATATGCCAGTCAGGTTAGTGGAGACAAGTGTATTGATCTAGGTAATGGATGGTTTAAATGTCCTAAGGATAATGGAGGATGGGACATTCTTTTTAATCAAGATTACCAAGCACCTTCACGATCGCCATTTTTCACTTGGATTTCAGGCTGGTTTAACTTTATATGGCAGTGGTTTAAAAGCTTCTAAGATCTACTAATACGCTATCCATATCACAAGGCTCTTAGAGACCAGCTCTCTAAGGGCTTTTTAGCCTTATGAGACACCATAAGAAAGCTACCAATAGCTACTGGCAAACCAAAAAGGGCTAGAAATAACTGTCCTAACCCTCACATCAAAAGCAGCAAGCCTAAGCAAAGACTGCCTTTAAAACCTCTCCTACTGTCGTCACACCAACAACCTCAATCCCCTTTGGCAGATCAATCCCCTGCAATGAGCTTTTAGGCGCGTAAAGCTTGGTAAAACCAAGCTTAGCAGCTTCATTGATCCGCTGCTCAATACGGGTCACACGCCGAACATCACCAGTCAAGCCAATCTCTCCTAAAAAAGCCTCCTGAGGGTTGGTCGGTTTTTCCTTGTAGCTAGAGGCAATCGCCACAGCAACTGCCAAGTCAATAGCAGGCTCATCTAGCTTAACACCGCCTGCTGATTTGAGATAGGCATCTTGATTTTGTAATAAAAGCCCGCAGCGCTTTTCCAAAACAGCCATAATCAGACTAACACGATTAAAGTCCAACCCAGTTGTCGTTCGTCTAGCATTACCAAAAACAGTCGGTGTCACCAAGGCCTGCACCTCAGCTAAAATCGGTCTGCTCCCCTCCATGGTGACTACCACAGCAGAGCCTGTTGCGCCGTCCAGACGCTCCTCTAAGAAAACCTGACTGGGGTTGAGAACCTCCACTAAGCCACCTGATTGCATGTCAAAAATACCAATCTCATTGGTTGAACCAAAACGATTTTTAACCGCTCGCAAGATACGAAAGGTATGATGCCTCTCGCCCTCAAAATAAAGGACCGTATCAACCATATGCTCCAGCATGCGAGGCCCTGCTAGGGTACCTTCCTTGGTGACATGTCCTACAATAAAGGTTGCAATATGATTAGACTTAGCTAGCTGGAGCAGCTCGGCAGTGACCTCTCTCACCTGACTAACCGAGCCTTGAACACCGGAAATATCAGGACTCATAATGGTCTGAATGGAGTCAATAATCAAAAAGTCCGGCTGAATGGCTTCAATCTCTGCTCGAATTGCCTGCATATTGGTCTCTGCATAGAGGTAAAAGTCATTGTCGGTCTGTCCCAAGCGGTCACTGCGCATCTTGATCTGCTCTGCCGATTCCTCTCCAGAGACATATAAAACAGTTCCCTTATCTGCAAGCTGGATAGATACCTGCAAAAGCAATGTTGACTTACCAATACCAGGATCACCACCAATCAACACCAAGCTCCCCGGCACAACACCTCCGCCCAGCACACGATTGAACTCATTCATCTCAGTCTGGATACGCTGGTAGCGAACGCCATTGACATGCTTTAGCTTGATGGGCTTACTTTTTTCTCCAGTCAGGCTAATACGGGCATTTTTGACATCCTTGACCTCAGCCTCCTCTACAAAAGAAGACCAGGCAGAGCAATTAGGGCAACGCCCCAGATATTTGGGTGACTGATAGCCACATTCCCCACAGATAAACCTTGCCTTTTTCTTAGCTATAGCACATTCCCTCCTTGACCCTAAACACTAATAGGCTGCAACTGCTGACACAGCCCACTGACTCCCTATCTTCCTGTCGAACCAAAGCCACCTGTCCGCTCACCGCTGGCCTGATCACCATCAGCAATCAAAAAAGGCATAAACACCCCCTGAACAATGCGCTCACCAGCTGACAAGGTAATGGTCTGATCCGTAATATTTTTCATCTGAGCAAAAATATGCCCTTCGTTTGCAGGGTTATTGTAATAATCACCGTCAATAACACCAACAGAATTGATCAGCACCAAGCCTTTTTTACGGGGATTGCTAGAGCGATCATAGAGATAAAGCACCTCACCATCTTGCATATAAGCCTTGACCCCTGTTGGCACAAGTACAATCTCACCCGGTGCAATGCTAACCTCCTTTGCAACAGAAAGGTCATAGCCTGCTGCATGAGCAGTCTCACGTTTTGGTAAGAGCTCAGTATCAGTAAAGCCTGACACAAGCTCAAAGCCTCGAATCTTTGTCATGATTAATCCCAAGAGCCTTGGCTAGTCACCACAGCAGCTCTAAGGCTACTTGATAGCACAGCTAACAAAAGCTCTCTTCTCCTTTTTCTTTTTTAGTCCTCTTATTATAAGATATTCGCAAAAGAATAGCAAAAAAGTAAGGACACCGCAAAACATCAGCAGCACCTACCAGCAGATCCCAGGAAAAGTAAAGGAAAGCTAAATCTCCTTGCCGGCATAGCTAAACCGAATCCTTGGAAAATCAGCCTCCAAATCCTTATCTGCCATAAAAGCCTTGGCGTCCTTTTTCACCTGAACCAGATCAATCCCTTGTATGTTTGCAGCATAGACGCAGCCGCAATAGCACTGACGGTAAATATCATATTCCTCACACATTTCGACCGACCTGCGGTAGCCATTATTTTTCTTAAAATCGCTCGGTAAATACTTGGTGGTGTAAACCTTTTGAACATCAATGCCCACATCGTTAATCGTCTGTGAGTTTTTATGGGGACTGATGGTCAAAGCACTAGCAAAATAATCAAAGCCCAGCTCAACAGCCTTTTGTGCCGTCTTGTCCAAGCGATAATCAAAGCAAACACGACAACGATCGCCCCCTTCAGGCTCCTTCTCCAAGCCTCGGACAGTCTTGACAAATTCATTTGGAACATAATCTGCCTCGATAAACTGCACGCTATTACCTGTTTTATCGTTGAACTCTGCTACAAACTTCTGAGTAACATAGGCCCTACGATGGTATTCGTCCTTGGGGTGAATATTTGAATTGGCAAAATAAACCGTAATATCAGCATACTGGGTCAAATATTCTAGCGTATAGGTCGAGCAAGGAGCGCAGCAGACATGCATCAAAATCTTGGGGCGCACGTCCTCTCTAGCCCAGGCCTTGGTCATCTGCTGCATGACCCGATCATAGTTTATTTTCTGGTTTGGATTCATTCTAGCTAGAATCTCTTGCAAGTCAATCATTACATCTTCTACCTTCTATTGTCTGTCTCTTTTATTATAGCACATTGCTTTGACATGCTTTTCATCAAAAAACTCCGCCAAAGCGGAGTCAATCAGCAAAAGCTGCTTTGATATTTGTTAAGCGTAACAATAGCAGCCTATTTTTAGGGGCTACTCAAACACAAACTGGTTGTGATAAAGCTCGGCATAAAAGCCCTTTTGCCTTAGCAGCTCATGGTGATTTCCCTGCTCAATAACCTTACCGTCCTTTAGAACGATGATTTCATCAGCATTTAAAATGGTTTTTAGGCGGTGGGCAATCACAAAGCTTGTTCGGCCTGCCACGATAGCCTCCATAGCTTTTTGAATCTTGCTTTCGGTAACGGTATCAACGTTTGATGTTGCCTCGTCCAAAATGAGCACCTGTGGGTCTGTTAACAGCGTACGAGCAATTGAGATAAGCTGCTTTTGACCTGTTGAAAAGACATTCTCATCATCAGATACCTGAGTTTGGTAGCCATCAGGCAAGGACATGATAAAATCATGAATATGGGTCGCACGCGCTGCTGTCTCAACCTCTTCTTGGCTGATCGTCTGGTTACCAAAGCGAATATTGTCAGCAATAGTCCCAGAAAACAAGACTGACTCCTGTAGGACGATACCAACCTGCTGACGCAGACTATCCAAGTCATATTCCCTAATATCACGCCCATCAAAGGTAATTGAGCCGGCATCAACATCATAAAAACGATTAATCAGATTCATGATCGTGGTCTTGCCAGACCCTGTCGGTCCAACAACAGCAACCATTTTCCCCTTTGGAGCTGAAATCGACACATCTGACAGAATTTTTTGTCCCGGCAGATAACCAAAGTCAACATGCTTAATCTCAACCCCTTCTTTTAATGCTGTAAAGACAGGAGCATGCTCAGGGCGAACCTCTTCTTTTTCATCGAACATTTCTTGGATACGACCAGCACCTGTAAAGGCCAGCTGCAATTCACCCCAGCTAGAGGCAATCTGCATAATCGGTTGATAATACTGCTGTGAATACTGAACAAAGGTCACCACCAAGCCAAGAGCAGCTGCTGTTGACATGGACTTGTCACCAAGGACAATGGTTGAGCCAGCAAAGATGACAATAGCTGTATTCAAAAGACTCATCCCATTCATCACAGGAAACAGCAGACCAGCAAAAAGGCGTCCCTTAAAGGTTGCTGCACGCACCCTCTCATTGTGCTCAATAAAGCCATCAATAGCATCCTGTTGCACCCCTTGAACAATAATAGCCTTCTGGCCAGAAATCTTCTCGTCCATGTAAGCATTTAAAGCACTGACCTCCTTTTGCTGCAAATCAGTATATTTGCGGGCCATTGTAATGATGACAACAAGAAGGATAAGAGCCACAGGGGTTGAGGCTATCGTTATCAAAGCCAAGCGACTATCCTGCCTAAACATCATCAGCACTAGACCAATATATAAGGCAATATTTGTCAAGACCTGAATCAGAGACTGGTTCATGGAGTTTTGGATATTATCCAAATCACTGGTAAAGCGTGACAAAATAGCACCGTCCTTGTGACTATCAAAAAAGCCGACAGTCAAGCGCTCCAATTTGCCAAACAAGCCCTTACGCATGCGATTGGTCGAATGCGAAATAATCCTTGTAAAGAGAATACTGTAAATAAGATTGGCCGCTGCTGTAAAGAGATAGGTCAACAATAGCTTGCCCATAACAGTCCTAAAAGGAGCCATAGACGGCTCTACTAAGGGCTGGCCAGTCATTTTACTAAGAGCCTGAGCCTTATAATAGCGCTGCACCCATTCTCCCAGCTCAGCTAGAGAGTCTCCCAAAAAGACAGGGGCCTTAACCTGCAGATAGGTCGCTAGGGCAATGGCAAGAAATATCACAACAAAAGAGAGCTTATAACGTTTAAAATAAAACCAGAAAAATCGCAGTGTCTTCATTAGTTCTCCTCTCTTCCTTTTTGAGTTTCGTAAATTTTACGATAAATCGGATTAGAAGCAACCAGCTCAGCATGTGTCCCTTCTCCAATCAATCGACCATTATCAAGAACAAGAATCTTATCTGCCTTGACAACTGACGATATTTTTTGTGCGATGATGACTGTTGTTGTCTCTTTGAGCTCCTTATTCAAGGCCTCCTGAACAAGCTTTTCAGATTTGGCATCTAGAGCTGATGTCGAATCATCAAGCACCAAAATCTTAGGATTGTTAATCACACCACGAGCAATTGACATTCTCTGCTTTTGACCGCCAGAAAAATTATTGCCGCGCTCTTCTACCTCACTCTGGTAGCCAGCGTCCATACGGTCGATAAATTCCTTGGCCTGCGCAATGCGTGCTGCATTTTCTAAAGCCAGTTGGTCAGCATAGGGATTGCCCTGACGCAGATTGTCCGCAATAGTCCCAGAAAAAAGAATAGCCTTTTGCAGCACAATAGAGACTGTATCGCGCAAAGTCTCTTGACTGATAGTTGGCAGAGCCTTTCCACCAATCAGGATTTGCCCTTCCTGCGGATCAAATAAGCGCGGAATCAGCTGGGCAAGGGTTGACTTGCCAGCACCTGTCGCACCAACAATACCAACCATTTGACCGAGCTCAACCTCAAACGAAATATGCTTCAGGGTGGCTTCACTGTCATTTGGATAGGTAAAGCTCACATCATCAAAGACAATGCTACCTGTCAACTCTTCATGCTGCTGGTTAACAAAGGTCATAGCAGGCTCTGTCTCTAAAATCTCCCTGATCCGACCAATCGAGGTCAAGGCACGACTTGCCTGCATACCCATAAAGCCAACCATCGTGATCGCAAAGCTGATTTGTCCCATATAGGTCATAAAGGAAGCCATATTCCCAATAACAGCAGGATCTGTTTTGACCAGCCCTGAAACCAGATACAAGGACAAATAAATGGCCATGTAAGACACCAGCATCAAAATAGGCTGCATGATTGAAAAGCCATAGCCGATAAATAAATTCAGACCTAGCAAGTCATTTGAAGCCTCCTTAAATGTGTCATACTGGCTTTTTTCCTGAACAAAGGACTTGACTACCCGCACACCGCGGAGGTTTTCCTTAGCAATCTGATTGATCCTATCCATCAAGCGCTGAAAGATTCCAAAGCGAGGGCCCATCTGGCTCATCACTAGCCCAATGACCACCATTGTCATCACAACCAAAAGCACCAAGACCCACCAAAGACTGGGCAAGGCCTGTACCGCTAAAATAAAGGCGCCGACAAATAAAATCGGCAGGCGCAGCAATATCTGAAAAAGCATCATCACAAAGTTTTGGATTTGGTTAATATCATTTGTCATTCTAACGACAAGATTTCCAGCATTGAAGGCTTCCACATTAGCATAGGAAAAGGACTGGATCTTTCTAAAGGTCTGCTCACGAATATCAGCTGATACCCCTTGAGCAATCTTGGCAGACAAGACGGTATTGACCGCACCTGACACCAAGCCAATCCCTGCTATCACTAACAGCCAAAAGCCCACCTCTGCAATCCTTGCCTTATCATTTTCCATAATAGCAGCTAGAACATCTTTGAGGTAGTGCGGCTGGAGCAGAGCACTGGCTACGACCCCAGAGATCATCACCAGGGACAGAGCCGCATACCATTTATACTTCATCACAGCATTTCTAAGCATCTGTATCTCCTTTATAAGCTCGTATATTTTGTTTCAGCTGATCGATAACTTTTTTTACCGTCAGCAGCTCTTCTCTTGAAATTTCCTTGAAAAAATAGCGCTCAATATCTCTGCGGCACTCCTTTAATACCGGCAGCTTAGCCCTACCAGCCGAGGTCAAGACAACCTGCTTGCAGCGCTTATCTGTAGCCGAGGCAACAACTCGAATAAAGCCATTTTTTTCCATACGCTTCACCAGATTACTCGTAACCGATTTTGAGATTTGAAGCTCCTTTTCAATGTCCTTGACAAAAATATCTCTGTCTTGATGGCAATGCAAAAAGACAAGAACATGCCCCTGTGGACCAGCAAGATGCTGAAGGTCATACTTTTTAGCAATTTCTTCGCTAATTTGCTCAACCTGATGGGTCAATTCACGAAGCTCAGCAATGATTCTTGGCATTTCCTTCCTCCTTAGTTCTCATGATAACCATTTTAGTTCTCTTGGAAACTATTGTCAACCAAAAAGGCTTACGATCTGACTATCTTCCCTGCTACTTACCCCTTGCTAGCACCACTAAGCTGACAGGCTAGGCCAGCAGACCTTTTCTATTAGAGTTAGGCCTTGTCTTATGATATAATAAGGTGATTAGCTCTTAAAGGAGAATAAAAATGCCAAAACAAAAGGTAGCCATTTTGGGACCTGGCTCTTGGGGCACAGCCCTGGCACAGGTCCTAAATGACAACGGACATGAGGTCCGACTATGGGGAAATATCCCTGAACAAATCAACGAAATTAATACATGCCATACCAATAGTCATTATTTTAAGGATATCGTCCTAGATGAAGCCATCAAGGCAACTCTTGATTTGAAGGAAGCTCTAGCAGACGCTGATGCTATCCTCTTTGTTGTCCCTACCAAGGTGACCCGTCTAGTCGCTAAGCAGGTCGCTCAGGTCCTAGATCACAAGGCTATTGTCATGCATGCCTCAAAGGGACTAGAGCCTGAGACCCATGAGCGCCTCTCAACGATCCTCGAAGAGGAGATCCCTGCCCAGCTGCGCAGTGAGATCGTGGTTGTGTCTGGGCCTAGCCATGCCGAGGAGACCATCGTTCGTGACATTACCCTAATCACTGCAGCCTCAAAGGACATCACAGCTGCTAGGTATGTTCAGACCCTCTTTAGCAACCACTACTTCCGTCTCTACACCAATACTGATGTGATCGGTGTTGAAACCGCTGGTGCTCTCAAAAACATCATTGCTGTTGGAGCCGGTGCTCTGCATGGCCTTGGCTATGGTGACAATGCCAAGGCTGCTGTCATCACACGCGGTCTTGCAGAAATCACACGACTAGGGGTCAAGCTTGGGGCAGACCCTCTGACCTATAGCGGCCTATCTGGTGTTGGTGATTTGATTGTCACAGGAACATCTGTGCATTCACGCAACTGGCGAGCTGGTGCTGCTCTTGGTCGCGGCGAAAAGCTCAAGGACATCGAAAACAATATGGGCATGGTGATTGAAGGCATTTCCACAACCAAGGTAGCCTACGAAATTGCCCAAGAGCTAGGGGTTTATATGCCAATTACCAGCGCGATTTACAAGTCTATCTACGAAGGTGCTGACATTAAAGAAAGCATTCTGGGCATGATGTCAAATGAATTTCGCTCAGAAAATGAATGGCACACATAAGGAACCACAAATCAAGGAGGAACTCATGACAAAGGTCAGAAAAGCCATTATCCCAGCCGCCGGCCTAGGCACCCGCTTCCTGCCTGCCACCAAGGCACTGGCCAAGGAAATGCTCCCAATCGTCGATAAGCCAACCATTCAATTCATCGTCGAGGAAGCCCTAAAGGCAGGCATCGAGGAGATTCTTGTCGTCACCGGCAAGGCCAAGCGCTCTATTGAAGACCACTTTGACTCCAACTTCGAGCTCGAATACAATCTCCAAGCCAAGGGCAAAACCGAGCTACTCAAGCTCGTTGATGAGACAACTGCCATCAACCTGCACTTCATTCGTCAAAGCCACCCTAGAGGACTAGGGGACGCTGTCCTCCAGGCCAAGGCCTTTGTGGGCAATGAGCCCTTTGTGGTCATGCTGGGAGATGACCTCATGGATATTACCAATCCTAGTGCCAAGCCCTTGACCAAGCAGCTTATCGAGGACTATGACTGTACACACGCCTCAACGATTGCTGTGATGAGGGTTCCGCATGAGGAGGTTTCCAATTATGGCGTGATTGCACCGCAAGGGAAGGCTGTTAAGGGCTTATATAGTGTGGAGACCTTTGTTGAGAAGCCAAGTCCTGATGAGGCACCTAGTGACTTAGCGATTATTGGACGTTATTTGTTGACGCCTGAGATTTTTGCCATATTGGAGAAGCAGGCGCCTGGAGCTGGCAATGAGGTACAGCTGACCGATGCGATTGACAAGCTCAATAAGACACAGCGGGTTTTTGCGAGGGAGTTTAAGGGAGAGCGGTATGATGTTGGGGACAAGTTTGGCTTTATGAAGACCTCACTTGACTATGCTCTCAAGCACCCTCAGGTCAAGGACGACCTCACTGACTACATTATAAAGCTGGGTAAAGCATTAGAAAGCACTCAACAGCAAACAAAATAGGAACTAAGACAACCTTCCTAGAAGCATTAAAAAGCAACGGCAGCAAAACCGTTGCTTTTTGTCTAAGTCAAGGACAGTCCTGTCCTAGCTGTCATAAGCTTGAGGGGCAAAGACCTTATTGATCTTTTTTGGAGTAGCTCAAAACAGTAGAAGAAAACCTTAGCACTCTAAGCCTAGAAGCTTCTGCTCCAGCTGGCAGAGCTTAGGGCTCACATCAGCACCGCTACAGCAACGATGTTCTAACGCACTGGTAACTAGCAACCAGCTGTCACTAAGAGCGCCTGCTAGCTAGCCAAGGACAGAAAGCTACGGCTTACTATGCCTACCACAATCACTACATAAGCCAAGGCTGCCAGCCTTCTTTGCCGGATCGAAAAGGCTTGATTTGGCAGCTGATTGGACAAGGCAACACCGCATAGCCCGCCACCGACAACACCTCCAAGGTGACCAGCAATACTCACATTAGGCATAAACAGATTGAGCAACAGGTTCATCACAATCAAGGCTTGATAGGATCTGCCTAGCTCTCTCAAGGAATGGCTGTTTCCTCCCATTCCTAAGACAGCAATCGCCGCAAAAAGACCAAAAAGAGAGGTGGAAGCACCTGCTGCTACGGTATCTGGTGTCAGCCACATGATAAAAGCATTCCCCATAATCCCTGAACACACATACAGCAGCAAAAACTGTCTTGAGCCCCAAATGGACTCAGCCAGCCGCCCGACAAAATAAAGGGTTAAAGCATTAATGAAAAAATGCCCAAAGCCAATATGAACCACTATCGGTGTCACCAAGCGCCACAGCTGACCAGGCATTGCTCTGACAACTAAACCATTCATGCCACCAAATATAACAACAGCATAAGGGTGCGTAGCAAACTGGCCATAGACCAGCTGCATTATCAGAAAAACTAAACCAGTCAAGCCCAAGAAAAAGAATGTTATCGGGTATTTTTTGATCATCAGTCTCATTGGCAATACACCTCCTTCACAGCAATATCATGTGCCTCTACCACAAAATCCTCCCGTTGACAGGCATAGATCGTGCTAAAGGTAGCACCCTGATAATCCCTCAAGTAACGATCATAATAGCCGCCACCATAGCCTATACGATAGCCCGCAGGGTGAAAGACAAGCCCCGGCACATGAATGGCGTCAATCTCTGCCTTGTCAACACCCAAAGCACTCCTAGGCTCCATAAGACCAAAGGCCGTCTGCACCAAATCACAAGGATCATAGGCCACAAACACCATCTCCCCATGAGAAAGGGTCTTAGGCACAAGAATGGTCTTGCCGTCCTGCAGGGCTTGCTCAATCAGTAGATGGCTTTGGTACTCATGTGGCAAGGGCAGATAGGTCGCAAGGGTCTGCGCCTCTTGATAGCTGCTGCTAGCAACCACTGCTGATAGCAGAGCTAAGTCCTTTTGCAGCTTATCCTCCGGGGTCATCATAGCTAGGCGCTGAAGCACCCGTTGGCGATAGTCTTTTTTAATCATGCCCATATCATAACACAAAGCGCAGCTACTATTCAAGGATCGGCCACCATCAAGACTCTTTCCTTAGTTATCCTGACAAAACAGACAGCCACTCAATCAGTGAATGTTCTTCTTGCTTCTTGAAGTAGGATTTTGAGTTCAGAAGGTCAAAGAATCCTTTTTCTAGGTTAAGGAAAGTTTAAGCTTTCTGCTATATAATACAGCTATCCTAAATAGAGCAGTCTTTTAAAGACTGCCGGGAGAATGGAATCCCTCGTTTTCCCTTTTCATAATCTCCCGGGCATCTGGTACATTTGTGCTAGGTGCCTTTTTAGGCTTTACCTGTACCAATGTGAAGCTGATCAGAAAAAAGCAAGACAAGGCTAATTAGCATTAGATTATTTCATCGTCAAAACATTAGAAAAAAAGCTCAAGAACCGATCAGCTCTTGCTATTAAGGCAAGCTCTTAGAGCGCTTCATTCATGATAAGATGATATTAATGTAAATTTAATGATAAATCAAAATTATTAATCCTTAAATTAACTATTAGAACAAACAAAACCAAGGATTAAAACCAATAGACAACTATTTCCTCCCTAATAGCCAGCGTGTTAAAATCTCCTTTGGGAAAGGAAGTTATAGAAAAACTTTACCATTTCTACCATAAAAGGAGAGAAACATGACACATACACTTAAGCAGAGCAAGCGTGCTCGCAAGTACGGATTAGGCTCAGCAGCTATCGTCCTAGCAACAGTAGCAAGCTTAGGAACAGCTGGCAGCGCCAAAGCTGAGGAAGCGAAAAAATTAGAACAATTACCTGATCCTGCTAAAAAAATTCGCTATACTTGGACAGGTGACTGGGAAGCTAGAAAATATCTTAACGAACTACATGAATTTCTACAATCTTATTTAGGAGACCTAGAAAAACAAGCTAAAGAACCTGGACCTCAAGGACCTAAAGGAGAAAAAGGCGAAAAGGGTGATAAAGGTGATCCAGGAGAAAAAGGCGAAGCTGGACCAATGGGGCCTCAAGGACCTCAAGGTGAAAAGGGCGCACCTGGAGAAAAAGGTGAGCAAGGGCCTAAGGGTGAAAAGGGTGACCAAGGTATCCAAGGCCCTCAAGGGGAAGCTGGACCAATGGGACCTCAAGGACCTGCCGGACCTAAGGGTGAAAAAGGCGACCAAGGCATGCAAGGTGAGCAGGGTCCTAAGGGCGAAAAAGGTGACCAAGGCATACAAGGTGAGCAAGGGCCTAAGGGCGAAAAAGGCGACCAAGGTATGCAAGATCAGCAAGGTCACATGCACCATAAAGGTGGGCAAGGCATGCAAGACCAACAAGGTCACATGGGCCATAAAGGTGAGCAAAGCATGCAAGACCAGCAAGGTCACATGCACCATAAAGGTGAGCAGGGCATGCAAGACCAACAAGGACACAAAGGTCAACATGGCAAAGACAGCAAGCCATCAGCACCTAAAGCTCCTGAGAAATCACCTGCTCCAAAAGCAACACCTAAAGCTATGGCACCAGCAGCTCAAAAGGCAGCATTGCCAGCAACAGGAGAAGCAAACAACCCATTCTTTACCATTGCAGCCCTTAGCGTTATCGCTAGCGCTGGTGTGCTAACACTAAAAGGAAAGAAAGACTAAACCAGCTATTGCACCTTTCCCATTAGGCAATGAGCTCATAACAGCTTTTCTCATTTTTTTAGCAAAAACAGCCTAAAAAGATGACCTAAGACCACAAAAGAGGCTATCACCAGCCTCTTTTTTATGATATAGATAAGTCCAATGCTCCGCCTGATAGAGACCAATTTTTAAGGAGTTATAAATAATATAATCTTCCTCTATTCAGAAAAATGATTAACATTAACCAGCGGTACCATACTACTGGTCAAATCCCTCGCTTTTAAAAACTAACTGATGACAGTTTCATGAGACCTCTATTTCCCCAAAATACCACTTATTGCAAAGAGCTTTAAACCAATGTCAATTATTTTAAGATTATCTTTAAGATATCACAAATAAAAATCACTTAGCTATGAAAACTTTTAAAAGTTAATTTTTATTTGTTAATCAAGCCTATTTGAAGGAATCCACCTATTTAACTCTTCAACTAACTTATATACATAAGTTACAGGAAATTGTTGAGCAGCTGATGGAGTTGCCTCACTTTGATAATCTTGGGATAATCTTTTTGCATTTTTCAAAGCCGTATTTTGATATGGTTTTAACATTCTATATATATTTGAATCGTTCTTTTTATAAGAATCTGGAAATCCTTCTGATTGTTTAGATTTAAATATTTTATTTAATTTATCAATATACGAATCACGACCAATTTGAGAATTTAAGTATTCAAAATGTAAAATATACCAAAGTTCAAACGATTCATTGCTATAAGCGATTCCACAATTTTTATTTCGAGCCAAATCTACTGCTGTATTGAAATCATTATCTGGAAAGCTATCTTTATCAAACACACACCAAACTTGATCGTAAGAACCTTTTTTTGATTCTTCAATAGCATATTTTACCAGTCTTCTAGTATTATCTCCAATTCCTCTAGCTTCTATTTTTACACTAGCTACTTCAAACTGCTTAAAATAGTTAGGTTCTGTTTTCTCACCCTCACAAACAATCAAAATGATTGGCAATTGTTCTTTTTTACCAGTCTTTTTATCTCGTGAAAATTTATTCTTCCCCATAATAAATCAATCTCCCAATCCAGATTTAAAGATATTATGAATCATATCATTCTTAATATAGGGAATCGCTCCATATTTACCTCTTAAATAATTTTTAGCATATCTTTCATCACTACGAACAACTGAGCCATTGAACTTATATTCTGAAAGTGAAGTTAAATGACTCACCTCTAGTTCATCTTTTTCTACAAACCAAATCTGATCTCTTCTCAACAACTCCTGATCAAGAATATTTGAGTTATGACTCGTAATAATTAATTGAGATTTACTATTTTCAGTAGTATTGAAAAGTTCAATTAAATACTTAGTAACTAGAGGATGTAATAATGCATCTGCTTCATCAATTATTAAGACACCACCTTTTTCTAATACACTAATTATTGGACCCGCTAAACTTAAAAACACTCTAGTTCCGCTAGATTCAAAGCTATCAACATCAAATAACTTATTATCTACAATCATACCTTTGGAATCATAAATATTATGTTTAGATAAAAGACGATTCGCTTTATCACGAGCTTCCTCAGGAATTTCTTCATCAGATTGTCCCAATGGCTTTATCTCAAATTCATGTTGCTTAACATCTAAACCAGTAATATTAAAGTCTGCTACTTTAAGTAAATCCAATACTTTTATCTTATAACTGTCATCTTCCTTAATAACTGTTTTAGTAAATTTAGCATTATTTCCATATCCTGATAAAAAAGTAATATTTCCTGTAAGATACTTAATAATATCTTCTGCCAATTTTGTATTTGTCACAGACAGAACAGTTAAAAATAATGAATTAGAATTTGTTAAGCTAAATTTCAGATTTAGTTCATCTTTTGTGTGAAAGATTTTTTCAGAGTATGTTACTATACCACTAGCATCTCTTCTAAATATCTCTAAATCATCAACTGTTAGACTTTCTGAAGCTATATCTCCTTTATAAAGAGAAAAATTATATGTTACAATTTGATTTTCCATAAGAAATGATATCTCAAAATCAGTTGCTTTATCTTTACTTTCATTGTCCAATGAAAAAGTTAAGTTTTTAAAATTTCTTTTCCCTTCTTGTGAATCTCTCATAGAACGCTCAATAAAAGCAACCATAAACCCTAAAGCCTTCAGTAAATTACTCTTACCACTGGCATTTGCTCCAAAAATACTTGCAGCCTTTAGTAAATGAAAATCATTTTCCATTTCAATTCTATTATCCAATAATTCATTCAACTTTTCCGAAGAAACCATACTAAATGTAGCTTCCTTCTTAAAAGATGTAAAATTCTTAACTTTAAATTCTATTAGCATATTTTGCCTCCGAGATTTTTTCTCGCTACTATTATACCATAATTTCAAGAGTTTGGGACAAAAGGAGTTTCAGTTCAAAAAATAGAGTCTGATCCAAAATAGTTCTCAGTCACAAAAAAGCTAGAGCTTCCCAATGGTGGACCTCTAGCTTTTTAGTTTTGAGCGGTTCTCCTGTTGTATTTCAGGAGATTATTAGCCATGAGTACTAATCCCATGTCAATTTTTACCTGACGCTTCCCTCTCAGGTGACAACGCTTGTACCCCAAACAAGCCTTTATCTGCCTAAAGACAGGTTCCACATCAATCTTGCGTTGAGCGAAAATCCGTCTACCTTCGGGAGATAAAAGCGCTTGATATTCTTTAGCTTTTAACTGTTGATAGCGTTCATTAATATAGCATCCCTTTTGAGGAGTTGATTCAGGATCATCAGCGTAGTAGACTTTGATTTCTTGTTCAAAGCCCGTCTGTGTTTTCGTGTGTTTGATATGATGAAAACGATAGCACCACCCGTCAGGATGTGTATAGCGATCCTCTTTGTCATCATAGTGCCAGTTTGCCAAGTTCCTAGCCGACTGTTTGTCCCTTTTCTTCTGTTCCTTATCAAACATGGCATACTTCATCAAATGGTTCACATTGCTTTCATCCAAACGAAG
The DNA here is from genome assembly GCF_015689395.1 of Streptococcus equi subsp. zooepidemicus. Taxonomy (NCBI): domain Bacteria; kingdom Bacillati; phylum Bacillota; class Bacilli; order Lactobacillales; family Streptococcaceae; genus Streptococcus; species Streptococcus equi. Next base: position 228,872 of record NZ_CP065054.1, on the reverse strand, counting down.
GAGGTTCTCTTCGCTTCCGTATCCTGCATCTGCGGCAACTGTCTTTAAGTCATGTGGATAAGTTTTGAGAAATGGCAAAAGGGTTTTAGTATCTGCCTGATTTGGGAAGACATCATAGTGAAGAACAAATTGGTTTTCCGTTGCGATTTGAAGATTATAGCCAGCCTTGAGTTGACCATTCTTCATGTGGTCTTCTTTCATGCGCATAAAGGTAGCGTCTGTGTCTGTCTTAGAAAAACTGTTACGCCCTTCAAACGTCTCTTGATGGGTCTCATATTTTTTAGCGCGCACTGAAAAATCATCCGTCACTTTTCGTAGGACTTTCTTGAGTTTACGACGTTTCGTCTTTCGCTCGTCCTTGCCTTTAATAGGATTTTCTTCAATAGTTTGGTTAACAGCCTGTAACTCATCCTCCAAGAGCTGAGCAAATTCTGATAACTGTTGGGAAGTAACAGGCTCCTCCTCATCTAAAATGATAGCCTTTTGAATAAGTGGAGTGATTTCTTCTTGGAAATAGCTTTTCAATTTGGTCTGGAGTTTAGCTGAAAACTTATCAGTGGCTTTTTTCCAAACAAAGCTGTATTTATTGGCATTCGCTTCAATCTCAGTCCCGTCAATATAGAGACAGTCTAAAGTGACTAATTCTTCCATTTTCAAGCGAAGATTAAGGTCAATGAACAAATCACGAGTCAAGTCTTTCATTCCAGTAGCTACTCGAAAACGATTGATCGTCCGATAGGAAACCACCAACTGACCTGTTAGATACTGCATGGCGATAGTTTCAATCATCATCTTTTCGATCTTTCGCCCAGAAAAAATGCCTTGAGAGTAGGCGAATAGCAGAGAAGCCAGAAGCATTTTAGGATGATAAGAAGGACGACCGACTTCATGGTAGCAGTTCTCAAACACTCGTTCATCAAGTGTGTTCACTACCTGTTCAATCGTAAAGACTAAATGATTTTGGGGCAAGAAGGAACGGATTTCTAGTGGTAAAGTCGTTTGATTTGTGTTATAGTGACTGTACATGAGAAAACCTTTCTAATATTTTCTTGACAACTATATTGTATCAAGGTTAACTCATGAAAGCAAAAAGCAACGGCATTAAAACCGTTGCTTTTTGTCTGGTCGGGAACTATTATTGTCCCAGACTCTATTATTCGAAATTTAATATTGATTTTTTTCGACTAGCTTTGACATTTGTAAAAATTATTTATACTATCAATTTCACTAGATTGTAGAACGATCAAATCCTTGATTGAACAGCGTTATTAGCACCTATCATTATTATGACACAATCCCCCCCTTAGCAGAGCTCTTGCTAAAGCAAGTTGTGAGATGACCTTATCACCTGACATTAGCTTGGCTCATGCCTACAGCTAAAGGAAATGCCCTGCAAGGATAGCAGCACTTAGCCTGCTGGTCTACGGCGTGTCTCAGCTGCACCTAAGCTAAGCAAAGATTTGTACCAGGCTACCTTGTCTGACCTGCGGCAGCCCTTTGCCCTTGACATGCAGAGTACCGGGAAGAGAGCTGGCTGTGGAGCCATCAAAAGAAATGGTTATATGCCCTAGCTGAGCAAGATTTTTTTCAACAACAGCACCTACTGCTGTGATGTCATATGCCATTTGATCAATGACCAGCTGACCACCAACAGAGATAGGCCCAGACACTTGCTTGTTGTCAATCGTATAGCAAAAGTCTGCCAAGTCTGCGGGTGCTCCCTGACCAAAAAGAATAAGCATATTGGCAGCATTAATCATGTCTGCCGCCTCCGATCCAATAGCGGTAACTCTTGTTTCAAATACTTTTATCATACATTCTCTCTTCCTATCACACGATAGCTCCTTACTGATACAAACCAATGCTTGCAATCCAAGCAACAACAACTCGAGGAACACCATTTAAAAAGCGTGAGTAAAGCACAGATGGCACACCAACCTCTACTGTCTCAGCATCAGCCTCTGATAAACCAAGCGCTACTGGAATGAAATCACAGCCATTTTGCGTGTTAATGGCAAAAAGCGCAGGCAGAGCCATTTGTGGTGGAATAGTGCCTTTTCCAATCTCAACACCAATGAGCGTTCCGATGATTTGGCTAATAACTGCACCAGGTCCTAACAGCGGTGATAAAAATGGCAACGAACAGATAAAGCCAATGATAATCAAGCCCCAAATATTACCAGCCAATGGTACCATGAGCTTAGCCAGCCAATTTCCAACACCAGAGCCTTGAATAAAACCAATTAAAAGAGAGACAAATGCCATGAATGGCAGAATCGTATTGATCAAGGTCTGAATGGCCTCACGCGCCGCTTGGTTGAAGATCGCAACAACCTTACCTGCTCCCATGCCAATGCGAGCCACAAAGCTGTTTTCTGCACGCTGCTCTGTTATTTTCTTGTTGGTGTCATAGCTGGCAGCTTTTGGAGCTACAGGCTCAGGCTTGATGGTCTGTGCTTGAGCGTCACTGGCTGTGATTTGCTCAAGACCTACAGCAGACACGTAAATGTCCTCGGTAATGTACTGTGCCAAGGGACCGCTTTTACCTGTCGCCACGATATTAATGGTTGGAATGCCTTTTTTAGGGTAAATACCGCAGCGTAGGGTGCCGCCACAATCCACAATAGCTAAGGCTATCTCATCATCAGGGATTGAGGTAACAAAGCCATTGACCGCCTCCATACCTGTTAGGGCAGCAATTTTATCGACAATGTCAGGCTTTTTTCCACCGCCAGTAATATAGATAAATTTGTGCTTAGCTTCTGTTGGTGTAATGGTTAGCGGCCCACCATAGCCACCGCTCCCCTTAACAACTGTAATACTGTGATAAGTCATCATGCTACCTCTCTTCTATAACTCAATCGTCTTGCTTAATGTTACGCCCTGCTGCTTGGCCACGTAGGCTGTCGTAAAGTCAGTTACCCAGCCACCAACAAAGTTCATGATTAGCCCAACCAAGAGGTAACGAATCGCCAAGTCCATTTGGCTCAAGCCTAGCGTCTTGATACCTGAGGCAATACCTAACCAGACAAACAATTCTCCCGGATTAATGTGTGGAAAGACACCGTTTGACGTATGACAAAATTGCATTTGAGCGGCAACATAGCTTGGCTTGTAATACTCAGGCATAAAACGTCCCATACTGATTGCCATTGGATTACCCAGCATAAAGGCTGAAATAAAAGGTAATATCATGTAGCGACTGATAGGGTTTTTAGCAGAGATTTTCGCCAATTGATTGACCCTTTGATCTCCTAAAATACCAATTAAGGCATTCATTGCAACCAGCAGCATCAAGACCACCGGCACAATGCCAGTCATCCAGCTGACAAAGGTTTCACCACCAAGCTGGAAGAGCTTCATAAAGCCTTCCGCAAATCTTGTTATCATTTCCATAAATAAACTCCTCATATGATGTACTTAAAAGCATTGAGATAAGTAAGGCAATATAGACACACTGCCTGCTGGATAATAGCTGCTTGAGCTGAACTCAAAATAGCTCTTATGTTGACAGGACAAGCAATCAGTCTTGCTTTTGGTGCCTTACTTGAAGCGTGCTAGCAGCTGCTTGGCCTGCAGGGTCCAATCAAAGGCTGAGGCATACTTTGGGGCGTCCTCATAGACACCTGCCTCAACCCTCAAGAAGACCTCTCTTGCATCTTCAATGGCTAGGCGCAGCAATTTATTTTCTCGTCTAATCAGGGGATTATAGCGATCAAAGTAATGAATATCCTGACCAATGTAGGCCTGCATCGGCTTAAACCTGGCGGCCACTGTCACACCCTGCATTTGTCTAGCATCTAATACCTTACCTGACTGATCCAAGGCAAACATGACAATGGTTCCGGCCCTGATTTTCCCGGCTCTACGGCCAATGGCAACGCGCCCCTGTCGTCTAAGGCTGGCATAAACAGCATTGAAGTGCTTAAGCTGTCTCAGGCCTAACAATAATTGAAAAAGGTAAGCAGCTATGACAAATAGTCCAAAAATAACCATGAAACTCATTAAAAAACTCCTTTTTCCTTGGTAAATGCGATAAAATCAGCTTGATTTTTTAGGCCTCTTAGCTCCGCCTGAAGCTTATCGTCGCTTGCTATTTTGAAAATATCATCATAAATGTCCAAGAGATCAGCCTCCATCTGCGCTTCAACCCTCTTGGGAATAGCCACTAGAAAAATAAACTCCACCAGACAGTCATGCTCACGATAAGGTTCATCTAATAGGCCTAGCAACAGAACAGTCTTTGTTTCCTTGTCATTAATCGTATGTGGAAAGGCAATGCGATTACCAAATAAGGTTGATTGCAGGGCCTCACGCTCTAGCAGGCGTTGGCCAAACTGCCTGTCAACCAGCTGCTTGTCCTCAAGCAGCTCCGCCATTTCAATCAGGTAGTCAGTATAAGCCTTCCCCTTTGACAGACGAGCAAAGTGCAGGGTGATGGTCGTTAGGTTTTTCTGGTGATAATGATGTACCCTGCGCCATTCATTTTGCAGCCACTGGTCATCAAACAGATTCGTGATTTGGACAACAGGAGATTTTAGCTGACCAAACTTTAGTGGCACAGTAGTGAAGATGGCAAAATAGTGATCATTATCAGCCGGATTGAATTGCTCCTCAGAGAATTGTGAGATCAGCAAATCAGGACCTAGCACCTTGCTCAAGCGACGACAAATCATATTGGCAGTGCCACGACCTGTCGTGCAGACAACTGCAATTTTTTTCACTGTTGGCTCTGTCACATGCTCAGCGTCTTGCATCATCATTTCAAAATAAAGGGCCAAGTAGCTGCACTCAGATAACTCTATGGCACAGTCAAACTCCTCTGCTAAGACCTGAGCTGCGACATTGGCCATATCAAAGGCCAAGGGGTATTTGTATCTAATTTCTCCATGAAAAATATCATTGGCCTGAACATGAAAAATCAAACGATTCACTAAGAGCTTTAAATGCGTATGCAAAGCGACAAAAAGCTTGTCTTGGTCAATAGTCACCAAGAGACTGGCCTTGATTTGCTCAATCATTTTTGAATAAAGCCTGACAATGCTCTCTTGCAGGGGCCTTTCCTGATAAGCTAGGCCCTCGATGTATTGGATATTCAAGGGAAAGCTCATAAACTGACGCTCGTATTGGCTCAGTGACAGCTGGTAGGCTAGCTCGATGTGATAGACCAGCTCTTCCATAAAGGCATTGGAATCAACCTCATTGCTGTAGTAAGGAATAGGGTCTGTCAGATACCTCCCCTGACGCATTCGCTCAATGGTTATCGCAAGGCTCTTGGTCAAAAGCTCTTGGATTTTGCGTGGAAGCTGGTAGGTCTGATACAGCTCGTCTAGAAAAAACAAGCTATCACCAGACAGGCCCTGCGGCTCAAAGTATTTGTAAACCTCATGAACATAAAGCAGCCGAAGGTTCAACTCAGTGCCAACAGCCTGTATGCCATGATTGGGCTTGCCTTGAATCATGACCGAATAAGACCTAGCAAGGGCCTTGGCTGTCTTTAGGTCTTTATTGATCGTACTGCGACTGACGCCAATCTCCTCAGCCAAATCATCAATGACTAAGGCTGAGGAGCTTTGCAGCAGTCTTTTTAGAAGATAAGCTACTCGCTTGCTAGCGGAATTAAAATCACTAGCCTTACGTAAGCTACCAGCTAATATCGTCTCTAATCTAACATAATCATAGACCTGCAGCTGCAAAAAGGCGCCTTGTTGGGTGATGGTCGCATCTCCATCAAGAATGTCATTGAGCTGCTCAATGCTTTTAGCAAGGGTCTGTGCACTTACATCTAATTGAAGCCGCAGCTCTTCAAAGGCCATTTGATTTTGGGCAACTAAGGGCTCTAAAATGCGATACCAACGATTAACTAATGTCACGTCCTACCTCTCTTGTCAGATACTAGCCTCTCGTTTTACCACCTGCTACATTTGTTGTAATGCCCGTAATATAACTTGAGCGATCTGATATGTAATAAGCAACAAGGTCTGCTACTTCACTTAATTTACCGCTTCGTCCTAAAGGTGTTGTACTGGTCGAAGCATAGCCCGCACGAATCTGGTCAACGGTTTTTCCTCTAGTATAACCTAAAGCCTCTTCATAAGCCAATGTCCGCAGTCCTGTCGCCTCCATGATACCTGGTGCAATGCCGACAACTCGAACGCCATGCTTGCCTAATTCCTTAGCCCAAGAGCGTGTATAGCTGTAAACAGCCGCCTTAGTTGCCGCATAGGCGCTTTGCCCTTCTGAGCCTTCTAAACCTGCCTCAGAAGCCATGTTAATAATGACACCTGCTTTTTTAGCAACCAAAATACGTCCAACAGCCTGACTAACCAAATATAAGCCCTTTTGATTAATCATTGTTATTCTCTCGAAGGTCTTATCGTCCAGCTCATATTTCCCATGAGGGTCCTTAGGATCAACTAACAATCTTGGAATGTTGATTCCTGCATTATTGACCAGAGCGTCAACCGTTCCAAAATGCTCTACCACCTGATCCACAGCTGCCTCTACCTCTTGACGTGACGTCACATCAACCTTGATAAACAGCAAGTGATCATGCCTGTTGCCATTGTCAACAATATCAAAGTTAGCCACCTTAACGCCTAAGGCCAATAGCTCATCAACAATGGCTTGACCAATGCCTGATGAGCCTCCAGTGACAATCACTGTCTTACCTGAAATGTTTAACCAATCTGTCATAACAGCCTCCTTTAAAAGATTTTAACAGCTTTATTATAAAACGCTTACAAGATGATATTAAGACAGACTTTTTTTCATATTCTAAAAATATCATGAACTAATTGATTAGCCCTTACGAAGTAATGACAGCCCATAGCACTCTAAAACAGCTCTTAGACAAGCTGATGATATGATTCTTGATCACTTAAGCCTCCTGTAAGCATAGGCGAAGGGCTGGATTGCCTGATGGAAATCACCAGCTAAATCGCCTGACCAATGCTATTTGAAGCGTTTGACACCTTCTTTTCACAAAGTCACAGCCCAGCAGCTACAGCTAACAGCAGCATATTAAACGAGCAGCCATTGAGACTGATCCTACTAAGCGTAGACCCCAAAAAGCCTGACTTAAATAGTATTCAAAATAGGACAAGAGCCCTCAGGAACAATAACCTAGCGCACTACTTGCCTTGACAAACCTGACCGACCTTGAAAAGAAGCAAAAAAAAGAGCCTCTCACGAGACTCTTTGTTATGCTTTAGCGTGCTTGATCTGGCTAAGCAAGGCTTACAAGCGTGCGTTGAGCGCTGCTCCTAGCTCTTCAAAGCCTGGCTTACCAAGAAGGGCAAACATGTTTTTCTTGTAAGCTTCAACACCTGGCTGATCAAATGGATTGACCCCGTTGAGGTAGCCTGAAAGGGCAATAGCAAGCTCAAAGAAGTAGATCGTATAACCTAGTGTAAACTCGTCTTGCTCTGGAAGCGTGATAAACATATTTGGTACACCACCATCTGTATGGGCAAGAAGGACACCATCTGTTGCTTTTTTGTTGACAAAGTCAACGTCTTTTCCTTGTAGGTAGCCAAGGCCATCAAGGTCCTCAGCCATTTCTGGGATAATCACATTTTGACGTGGCTTGTCCACACGAATCACTGTCTCAAAGAGGTTACGGTAGCCTTCTTGGATAAATTGACCAAGAGAATGCAGGTCTGTTGAGAAATTGGCTGAGGTTGGGTAAATACCCTTTTGGTCCTTGCCTTCAGACTCACCAGCCAGCTGCTTCCACCATTCGCTAAAATACTGCAATGATGGCTCGTAGTTTGCCAAAATTTCAGTCACATAGCCTTTGCGGTAGAGGATATTGCGGACCACAGCATATTGGTAAGCGATGTTTTCTGAGATTTTATCTGATGATAAGTCCTTACGAGCTGCATTTGCTCCTTCCATCAGCGCGGTAATATCAGCCCCTGATGCTGCAATTGGTAGCAAGCCCACAGCTGTCAGCACTGAGAAACGGCCACCAACATTATCTGGCACAACAAAGGTTTCCCAATGATTTGCATCAGCCTCAACCTTAACGGCACCCTTGACCTTATCAGTTGTCGCATAGATACGCTTGTTGGCCTCTTCTTGACCGTACTTTTTAACAAGTAATTCTTTAAAGACACGAAAGGCGATTGCAGGCTCTGTTGTTGTACCAGACTTAGAAATCACGTTAACAGAGAAATCCTTATCTTGAACATAGTCCACAAGATCAGCAAGATAGCTTGATGAGATGGAGTTACCAGCATAAAGAATTTGTGGTGCTTTGCGCTCTTTTGCTGTTTGTAGGTTGGCAAAATGGCTGTTTAAAAAGTCAATCGCAGCCTTAGCACCAAGGTAAGAGCCACCAATACCAATCACAACAAGAACGTCACTGTCAGCCTTAATCTTCTCAGCTGCTTTAAGGATACGAGCAAATTCTTCTTTGTCATAGTTTTCAGGTAACTCAAGCCAGCCCAAGAAATCTGATCCAGGTCCAGTGCCCTGACGTAGTGCCTGGTCAGCCTCTGTTACCTGACCTTGTAAAAAGTCAATTTCATGCTGTCCGGCAAATTGCTCAAGAACCTTTGAATAATCAAATGTAATATGTGACATTATTTTACTCCCTTAACTTTTAAAGTTTCATTAGTATCATAACCTTTTCTATTCAATATTTCAATGTTTTTATATTTAAGAAACAGATGGCTACCCCTAGCTACCCGATAATCATCTCTTTTCAAAAGCTTTTTTAATGGCATGGGCTTTTTCACTTACCTCTTTTGGTTGAACGACTAGGCTTGATTTGGGTGATGTGGCAGCCTCTTGGCATAGCCCTCCTTCACCACCTGACGGCTGCGCCCTATAGCCACACTGTCTGCCGGCACTGACCGGGCTATCGTAGACCCTGCTGCTGTTAAAGCATTCTCCCCAACCTCTACCGGAGCTATCAAAGTCGAATGACTCCCAATAAAGGCATGACTGCCAATCACTGTCTGGTATTTCCTTTGACCGTCATAATTAACCGTAATGCTTCCTGCACCAATGTTAACCTCCGAGCCAATCTCGGCATTCCCCAGGTAAGTCAAATGCCCTGCCTTGGTATTGGCACCTAAATGGGACCCCTTAACCTCTACAAAGTTCCCAATATGAACACACTCATCAAGCTGAGAGTCTGGGCGAATGTGGGCATATGGCCCTACTGTCACTCCATCTGCTAAGACTGAAGCCTCAATCACCGACTGGCTTACCACTACGCCCTCACCAAGCCTCGAATCAAGGATATAGCTCCCATTGGTTATAACACTTCTGCTGCCAATTCTAGTCTGTCCCTTTAAGGTCACATTAGCTTCAATCAAGACGTCCGGCGCAATCTCTACACTACTTTCGATATAGGTAGCTGCTGGATTTTGCAGGGTCACCCCATTAAGCATGTGCTGCCTATTGATCCGCTCTTGCATAATCACCTCGGCCTGAGCTAGGGCTAGGCGATCATTAACCCCTAGGCTCTCATCAAAATCCTTCAGCAGGTAGGCCCCAACCTTTTCTTGGCTGGCCTTGAAAATACTGATCACATCGGTTAGGTAATATTCCCCTTGGGCATTATCAGTCGTGAGATGCTTTAGAGCCTCAAAGAGGCGCTTATTGTCAAAGATATAGGTCCCTGTGTTGATCTCCTTGACCTCTTGCTCTGCCTCATTAGCGTCCTTTTGTTCAACGATGTTGACCACCTCTCCTGATGCATTGCGAATGATTCGGCCGTAGCCAAAGGGGTCCTTGGCACTGGCTGTGAGAATGGTTGCCACATTCTTTTCTCTGATATGATAGTCTAGCAGCTCCTTGAGGCTTTCTCCTCTGATCAAGGGGGTGTCACCTGCAATCACTAGGGTCTGCCCTTCTAAGCCAGATAGCTCCTCTTCTGCCATCATGACTGCATGACCTGTTCCCAGCTGCTCCTCTTGCACCACTGTCAGTGATTGATCACCTAGGACGGCACGTACCTGCTCTGCCTGATGGCCGATCACTGTGAGCTGCTTTTGAGGAGCTAGGGCTGAGACGCTATTGAGGACATGCTCCAGCATGCTTAGGCCTGATACCTTGTGCAGCACCTTGGGAAGCGCTGACTTCATGCGCGTTCCCTTTCCAGCTGCTAGGATAATGGCGTAGTTTTTCATGTTTTGATTCCTTATTTTTAATCTAATTCCTTATGCTTATCTGCCTGGTTTTGGCTTTTGGTATTAATACAAGTCAGCCTAAAAAGTGAGATACCAATCCTCTAGTATCCCACCTTAAAGCTCTAAATGCTTTTAAATAGCTCTGCAATGGCTGATCAATAAACGCCTATTTCTTGACGTCCTTGTTCAGTTGCTTACTGAGCCTTATAATGTAGTCAGTGAGGTCGTCCTTGACCTGAGGGTGCTTGAGAGCATAGTCAAGTGAGGTCTTCATAAAGCCAAACTTGTCCCCAACATCATACCGCTCTCCCTTAAACTCCCTCGCAAAAACCCGCTGTGTCTTATTGAGCTTGTCAATCGCATCTGTCAGCTGAACCTCATTGCCAGCACCAGGTGCCTGATTCTCCAATATGGCAAAAATCTCAGGTGTCAACAAATAACGTCCAATAATCGCTAAGTCACTGGGTGCCTCATCAGGACTTGGCTTCTCAACAAAGGTCTCTACACTATACAAGCCCTTAACAGCCTTTCCTTGCGGTGCAATCACACCATAATTAGAAACCTCCTCATGCGGAACCCTCATCACAGCAATCGTTGAGGCGTGTGTACAGTCATAGTCCTCGATAAGCTGCTTGGTCAAGGGCTTGGTACTAGGATTGGTAATATCCATGAGGTCGTCTCCTAGCATGACCACAAAGGGCTCATTGCCAACAAAGGCCTTGGCTTGGAGGACAGCGTCCCCTAACCCCCTAGGGTGGCTTTGACGAATGAAGTGCAGGTTGATGGCAGTGGTCTCATCAACGAGCTTGAGTAGCTCGGTTTTGCCCTTGGCTTGGAGATTGTATTCAAGCTCGAAGTTGGAGTCAAAGTGGTCTTCGATAGAGCGCTTGGCCTTGCCGGTGACGACAAGAATCTCCTCGATACCTGCCTTTAGGGCTTCCTCGACGATGAATTGAATGGTTGGCTTATCAACGATTGGGAGCATTTCCTTGGCCAGTGCCTTAGTGGCAGGTAGGAAGCGGGTGCCTAGGCCGGCGGCTGGGATAATGGCTTTTCTGACCTTTGTCATGAGTTCCTCCTTGATTTGTGGTTCCTTATGAGTGCCACTTGTTTTTTGACTAGTCTCTTCCAAAGACATCTCTCGTGTAAACCTTGTCAATGACATCTGCTAGGTCGTCCTCAAAGCGATTTGACACAATGATTGTAGACTCGTTTTTGAACTGCTCTAAATCCTTTACAACCCTATAGCCAATGTCCTCACCAAGCATTGGTTCGTAAATGACAATATTAACCCCATAGTCGTTGATGATATCAATAATATCTTTAATGGCGCTTTCTCGGAAATTATCAGAGTTACTTTTCATAATCAAGCGGTAAAAGCCAATCGTCAATGGTAGGCCAGGTTGCTTTTGATTAGATGCCATGTGTAATATTTGCTCAGCTAAATAGGATTTTCGTATCTTGTTGGACTCAACAATCGCTGACATCAAGGACTGAGGAATCCCCCTATAATTTGCCAACAGCTGCTTGCTGTCCTTTGGCAGGCAATAGCCGCCATATCCAAAGGAAGGGTTATTGTAATGGTTACCAATGCGCTGATCATGACAGACTCCTTCAATCACGCGCTGAGCGTCTAGACCCTTGCTTTCTGAATAGGTGTCTAATTCATTAAAGTAAGACACCCGCATGGCCAAAAAGGTATTCGCAAAGAGCTTGACTGCCTCAGCCTCCTGTGAGCCCATAAATAAGACCGGAGTATCCTTGCTTTTAGCGCCCTCCTTTAAAAGACCAGCAAAGGCTTTAGCAGCCTGAATAACCCTTGGTGAGTCGTCCTTTTCATAAGAAACAATGATTCGACTTGGATAAAGGTTATCGTACAAGGCTTTTGATTCTCTTAAAAATTCTGGGCTAAAAATAATACGATCTGTCTGGTATTTTTCCCTAACGTGCTTAATAAAGCCTAGTGGTATGGTCGATTTGATAACAATGGTTGCTGACGCATTTAGGTCTAGGACCTGCTCGATGACCTCTTCAACATGCCTTGTGTCAAAGTAGTTGCGTTCGCTGTCATAATTTGTCGGAGTAGCAATGATAATAAGGTCTGCATTGCTATAAGCGCTTGCGCCATCAAGCGACGCTGTGAGATTTAGCGGCGCATTTTTTAAATACTCCTCAATATCAGCATCCTTGATTGGAGATATGCCTTGATTAATCAATCTCACCTTCTCATCAATAATGTCAACAACAGTGACGTCATTATGTTGTGCCAGTAAAATACTCAAGGATAGGCCGACATATCCTGAGCCTGCTACAGAAATTTTCACTTCATTTTTTCCTTTGATACCTTAGTACAGTTAGCTACTGCCGGAGCTCAGGTGCCACACCTGAAGGATCATAATGACCTAGCCCTCACACCAAAGCTGACACTCAGCCTCTGGTTCGTCTTTATAGAGCTGCAAGCTAAAAGCTCTTAGCTTCAATTACAAGTGGGATAGCTTTCGTTTATGAGCTGCTCGAGTCGGATCAAAACTCTTTGTTCTTCCCTAGCTTAGTCCCTTTATCAGAGCATAGGTCAACTGGTCTACAATAATTTTTTACGTGTTCCCCAATCAGCATTTCTAATAGTAAAAAGAGAATACAATTTCAAGGGCTGTAGGACAAACAAATGCAGCACACCATAAAATGGAGATAATAAAAACGATACAGGGTGCTTGAGCATGTAGTGAATATTACGACAAAGAGCAACAATGAAGATAATCACCAGAAAGGCTAAAACCCTTAACCAATCAAATTCTCTGACATTGCCTACAAAGAAATCCACCACAGAATAAACAAGCATCATAAACATAGACACCTCAAGTATGGTCCATAGGGCTACAAAAGGATTGTTCATGATTTTCTTAACAGAAATAATGGACTCTCTAAAGAAGGACTTGTTCCAGCGGTTTTGCTGCTTCAAGTAAGTAGACATCTTGTCAGGAACATCTGTAATACATTTAGCAGTGGATTGATAAACAGTCTTTCCTAAATCAGTTGCATAGTTGGTTAAGCACCTATCATCACCGATACTTACAGGAATGCCCAAGAAAGTCTGGTTGATGTATCTGTCTATATTAGGAACCACCACCTCGCGTCTGTAAACGCTAAGTGGGCCTGAGCAAACAAGGATATTACCCGTAACTGATTGGGCAGCTCGTTCAACGCCAAAAGCATTATCGTAGCGAATATCTGTCAAGCGTGTTAAGAGATTGGTTTGTCTATTTCTGACATTAAGGTGACCCGTCGCAGCAAAAACAGTTGGGTCATTAAAGGTCTTTAACAGCTCCTCTAAAGCATCAGGATAGATATAGGTATCTGAGTCAACGGTCAAAAAGACATCAGCATCTGATCTTTCAAAGGCCCAAGCCTGTGCATGACGCTTTCCTTGATTTTTTTCTGACCGATGAACAATGACATTACTTGATAGGTCCCCAGTTTCACGCACATAGTCTTCAATGCGCTTAATACCTGTCTCATCAGCGCTTCCATCGTCAACAACATAAATTTCTGATAAAGGATAGGTTTGCTGTTGAACGCTTTTTAAGGTCTCTAGCAATGACTCAGCATCTTCGTTATAAGAGGGAATAATGGCTGCAACCTTATATTGCCCAACCCTTCCCTTAAATGGCTTGTAAAAAAAGGATAAGGACATTTTGACTAATAAATAAGCTATCAGCAAAAAGCCGTAAATTGACAAGCTTCCTTTAGCACCAAAGAGATAAACATTGACGTAAATCAACAGTACCCAAAAGATACTAAAGGCCACAACAGTTATGAGGTTTTTTAAAGTTCCCATAGTGATTGGATTGTTCCTTTCTTGCGCTTTGTAATTTGCCTTTAAACGCTAACCATAATATACTATCTGTCACAGCAAGCAAACAAGGTCATTAATTTACCATTCTATTAAAGATAGATTAATCTTAGTGTCATTACAGCTTTTTCTAAGATTTGCCTATGCTTACCCAGTCATCAATTCCCTACAAAAGACAAATAACACCTGAGGTAGTCTGTGGCTGCTGCTAGCAGCTAAATGGCCCGTCCAAAACCAAGGCGCTTTGGACAGCCGCTTTTCGCTCTCTTTTTTGACATCAAAAAAGCAGCCCTTATCAGGCCACTTCATATTGGTAACAAAGCAATTCTATAAGGAGCTCCTTAACGGATAAGGGCAAGAGGTTACTTTAGAGACTTGATGATCTCAATGCGAGTGATAACCCCCTCATGCATATGATCTACTCTTAAGGCAACATCAGAAAAAGCAATAGATGCCCCAATCGTTGCAGTTTTTCCTTCCTCTTCCAAATGGCGCAGCATTAAATCACGCATTAGCTCGTTTTTGTTAATAACCGGCAGCTCGACACGCGCTAGCACATTAGCTATTTTGACCTTTTGACTGCCCCGAACGATAATGCTTGAAGTATCATCAAAGCTTGTAAAGAGGTATTTTCGCGTCGCAAATAAAATAGCAAGAGCTATGACACTCAACAAAGAATCCTTAGCAGAGCCATGAGCGACAACAATTTGCCGAGCAATCGCAAACAAAAGCACCTCAATAATGGTCCCTGAGGTATGCTTACTCAACATTTTAATCAGCTCGACACCAATAGCAATACTCATGGCTTGGTTTAAAAAGCTCTGTAAATAGGTATCAATGCCACTTTTTATGGTAAAAATACCTGTCAAGGTCAAGGCCAAGCGCCCTGTCAGCACTAGTAACGAAATCACCAAGATGATGGAAATAATGATCTCAACATAATGAGATAGCTCATACAACCTAATCTGCAAATATTTTCTCATAGCAACTCCTTATCACTATTATATAAAAAATGCCATTATTTGAAAATAAAAAAAGAGCACACACCCGACATCGCTTAGGGCTGCTGGATTCCTCCCCTGACCCACTTCACGCACAAGTGTTGCTCCACTTTTATTGTAGCATATGTTGTACCCTAAAACAAGTCCTATTTCAAAAACGTCTCACATCTGGCTCATAAAGCTTAATTAGCTCAGCAGTAGGCCTGGCAAAGCTGATCAAAACAAACAAGCAAACGCTATCAATAAGGCCATACCTTAAAGCCAAGCTCGATTAGACTTGTGCTATAATGGTACTAACAAACCTGAGTGGAGATGATATGAAAAACAAGCTTAGCCTATTCCTGCTGGCAGCACTTACTATAGTCGGTCTCTCAGCCTGTGCATGGAGATCCAATCCTCTTGCTGACAAGGAGCAACAGCTCAGCCTGACTGGAGCAAGACGTCAGCAGGTGCTTAATCAGGTCGATCAACATTATTATTACCAGCAGCTTAGTCAGGCAGAAAAGGAAAATTACCTTCTTTTGTATGATAACCTCTCAGCCTTTCACGAGGTGACTAGCCTAGCACCAGCTTCTAAGCATAGCTTGATGAAAACCATTGATGCCTTTATGATGGATAATCCTGCCTTTTTTTGGATTACCTCAGCCAACTACCGCTTGGAGCGTTCAGATCAGGTAGCTTTTGTTACCTTTCCATTGCCAGAAGAGGTCGAACAAACATATCACAGGCTTCAAGCCATTGGAGATGATATCATCGCTGACATGCCAGCAACCAATGACTATGAGCGCGTGAGGTATTTTTATGAGTGGATCATCAAGCAAACTGACTACAATAGAGATGCCTTTGAGGCATATCAATCGGGTCATGAGGCCTTGATAGCCTCTAATCAAGACATTCGCAGTGTCTTTCTTGATCATCTTTCTGTCTGCAACGGCTATGCACAGGCCTTTCAGTTTCTCTGCCAAAAGGCCGGTATTCCCGTCACCTATATTCGAGGGTCAGTCACCTTTGATCGATCACAGGACGTTTTTACTCATGCTTGGAATACTGTTCAGATTGCAGGCAAGAACTATGCTGTTGACACAACCTTTGGAGATCCCGTCTTTGATCAAAACGAATCCATTAAACAACTAGAGGTTAATTATAACTTTTTATGCTTGCCAGACCAGCTCATGAAGCAGTCGCATCAAGCCAGCAGGGATATTGTGATCAATCAGACAGAAACCTTGACCGATGTCTGGACAATTCCTGAGTGCTCAGACGATTCTCTGCTCTATACCAAGCTCAATCACAGCTACTTTACTGCCTTTGATAGACCAGACATTCTGGCCAGTCTTGAGCAGCAATTAAGGACTAATCAGCCACAGACCAGCTTACAATTTGCTAATCAGGACCTCTACAACCAAATGGTAAGTGATCTTGAGCAGCATTCTGACAGCTACCATAGCCTGTTTCAAGCTTATTGGCCTAATGCTGCTGGCTATTTCTACAGTCTACACCCCAGCACCTTTAGCATTAGCTTTATCAATCAGCAATAGCCTAATACCCTGACAGACAAGCACAAGCGCTTATGGCATGGCTCTACCAGCCATTAAAGAGCTGTGCTAGGCTCTCAAGGGGCTTTTTTCTTGCTAATCGCTCAATGGGCTAAACCTTACTTTCCTTATCCTGCTTTTTCTGGTCACGCCTTTGCCGGAAAAAGGTCTGCATGAGCTTGGCACAGTCATCAGCTAAAAGACCTGCCTCAAGCTGTACACGATGGTTCAGGCGCTCATCGGTTAAGATCTGATAAAGACTACCAGCACCACCAAACTTTTGGTTGCTGGCCCCATAGACCACATGAGGAATTCGAGCTAGCCCAATGGCTCCGCTGCACATGACACAAGGCTCAATCGTCACAAAAAGAGTCGTATCCAAGAGACGCCAATTGCCTTCATGCACGTTGGCCTCACTAATAGCCATGATCTCAGCATGCATAATCGCCTGATTGCGCTCCTCACGAGCATTGTGACCACGCCCGATAATGTGACCAGCCTTCACAATAACGCAGCCGATCGGTATCTCGTCCTTTAGCAGCGATTTCTCAGCCTCCTTGAGGGCTTCTCGCATAAAATACTCTTGCTCTTGTTTGGAATAGCTCATTGAGATAGGCTCCCCAAATCCCAAGCCCTATGTGGCAGAGCAAGATCAACAGGAATCTGACCAGCATAGCCTTGAGCTTGCTGTCGCAGCACCTCCAAATGCCTCTTAGGATCAATCCCCTCTGGCGGCAGAGGCGGCATATGGGTCAAGACCAAGCGCTTCACCTTAGCACGACTGGCAAGCTGCCCAGCCTCTTTTGAGGTCAAATGCGCCATATGATGTTCATTGCCCTCATAAAGGTACACATCTGCTAAAAACACATCAGCCTCCGCAGCAAAATCAGCCAGCTCCTCAAAGTAACCTGTATCTCCTGTAAAGACAAGCACCTGCCCAGTTGCTCTTTCCACAATACGAAAAGCATAGCACACAACCGGGTGAACCGTCTTAATAAAGGTAATGTCAAAAGGTCCAAGAGCTTCAACCCCATCAACCTGATAAGCAATGCCCTTTGAGACACCTGGCAGAGTTAGCTTGGCAAACTCAGCCTCATCTTCGTCATGCCCATAAATAGGCAGTAGCCTTGGCTTGCCAAGATGCTTGGGATAGAGCTGATAATAATGACGCAAAACACCCAGGTCTGCCACATGGTCTGGGTGATAGTGGCTGATCATAACAGCATCTAAATCCAGCGGATTGATTTCTTTTTCTAATTCATTAAGAGAACGACTACCAGCATCCATCAATAATTGAAAACCGTCATGCCCTGTCACAAGATAGGCTGTCGTCCCAGCATCTTGATAGGGGTAGGCTCCCCAGGAACCAAGTGTTGTTAACTTCATCACAAAACCTTCCTTCATGCTTTGCCCTTATTATAACAAAAAATAGCAGCAAAAAATAAGTCCTAGTGTACAAGAGCTAGGACTTACAGGCTTGGTATTTAGTTGTTGGTGTTTAAAAAGCTGTCTTTATAGCTAACAGCAAGCGCCGTTGCGATGACTGCCTTAATAGTATCTCCTGGGATAAAGACAAGGCTAGCAACGAGCGATCTAGTAAGCGGCATGTCTGTATAAACCGCTAGCCAAATAGTCCCCAACAGATCCACCAGCAGGACACCAGAAATAAAGATTGCTAAAAAAGCAAGAGACCGATACCTTGCTAGCCAGCTGCGGTACAAGAATGCAAAAACTAGTGGAACAAAGAGCCAGGCCAAAACATAGCCAGCCGATGGTCCCATTAGGACTGGAACAGTTGTTCTAGAGCCTGAAAATACTGGCAAGAACAGACCAATCACTAGAAAAAGCAAGATAGACAGGGTTCCTTTTTTCCCACCTAAGATCAAGCCAGCAAGCATGACTCCTAAGTTTTGCAAAACAATCGGCACTGGAACAAAGCCTAGAGGAATCGCTGGAATAAGACCTAAAATAATGATTAAGGTGGTCATCATTGCCACCTTCACCAAGTCCTTGGTTGACAACATATCTCATAACTCCTTTGAAAAATAAATATCCTGATGCTTATGACAAGCTGGGTTAAAAGGGCTAAAACAAAAAGGACAGCTGCCACACTCATAATCAGATCTTCTCAGCAGTTGTCGGCAATGACCACAAATCACCGGATAGGCCTCCTTGTGATCTGTCGGCTCAAAAGCATGATCTTGAAGCGTGTTATGACAATGATAACAGGCATAATAAGCCTGACATCGAGCACACTTCAAGCCGACAATATCCAACACTGTGTGATAATGCACACAGCGATACTCCTGATCAAGCGCGATACCAAAACAGTTCCTCATGTCTTATCCTCTTATTAAAAGGATAAAGCATTCGTTTTATTTTGTCAACCTATATTTACAGATAGGGTTACTAAAAGCATTAAAAAACACCAAAAAAGCATAAGGTAGTCCTCATAGGCGGCTGCTTCTTACCAGCACCACACAAATAGCTATATGACTATAAAGGTTGGCTTAAGAAGGTTCAGATTTAACCGAGTGTGGGAAAAAGATTACCAATCTAGCTGCCAAAATACGGGGTCTCGTTTGACTATTTTTCCCTATTGAGATATAATGAGGACAGAAAAAGGGCAGTTGCTCTAAACAACTACCCTATGCAGAACCGTTTAAGACGGTGGCATATCTTTAATTATTAAAAAATAATCGTCGACCTACCAAAGTTCAGACGGTTATTTTTTATTGTTTAATATGACGATTGCAACAACTAAGCTGATTAAGGTAAGTAAGAAACTACCAAAAGCAAGCATGAGTTGAAGGGCCTCGTAAATAGACAATAAATCGCTCCTTTCTGTTGGATTTTGATGCATTGTCCATAGGCACCACCTACCTTTCAGAATAAGAGCCACCGCCTTAACTTTTCTGCAATGATCATTATATCACAATCACATGAGAAAGCTAGGCTAATTTAACATAGTCTAACATGATTATAAAGATCCATTAATAAGGCTCAGCTTTAATTGAATTTAACAAACAAGCTAGCCAAAATACGGGGTCTCGTTTGACTATTTTTCCCTATTGGGATATAATGACAATAGAAAAGGGCAGTTGCTCTAAACAACTACCCTGTGCAAAACCGTTTAAGACGGTGGCATATCTTTAATTATTAAAAAATAATCGTCGACCTACCAAAGTTCAGACGGTTATTTTTTATTGTTTAATATGACGATTGCAACAACTAAGCTGATTAAGGTAAGTAAGAAGCAACCAAAAGCAAGCATGAGCTGAAGGGCCTCGTAAGTAGACAATAAATCGCTCCTTTCTGTTGGATTTTGATGAATTGCCCATAGGCACCACCACCTTTCAGAAATAAGAGCCACCGCCTTAACTTTTCTGCAAAAACCATTATATCATAGTCACACAATAATCCGTCAAATCTTAAACTAATCAGGCGGCTTTTTTATGCTCTGACTATAGGTCTGAAGAGAAGATGCTAGATGTCTTAGGCGCTGTCCATTTGAACTACGAGGTCTTCTTTCTCACAGAGTATAGCCCCCTCTCTTTTTTCAGTTACTGTTTCGGAGGCAAGTTGGCATTTCGTCTAAATTGCTTTTGTTTTTCCCTGAGCATTCGAAAAAATCCTTTATTTCTACCTGACATATCACTAAAAGAGGGTCCTGTGACCCTCTTTTATAGCTATCTGTTAGAGAGATATGCAATGACTAATCTTGCTTTTTCTTTAAGCTTAGAACACCTGCGCTGGCAATAACGCTAACCGCAGCAAGAGTAAAGAATGGATGGCTTGCTTCTCCTGTAGCTGGTAGGACTGCTTTTTGACCTGTTGGGGACGCTGATTTACTTGGTGCTGATTTAGGAGCTGGTGCTTTAGGGCCAGCTAACTGCTCTGAAGCCTTTGGAGCTTCTGGTGCAGGAGTCTTTTCAGGTACTTTTGGAGTCTCTGGTTTTTTTAGTGCTTGTGGCTGCTCTTGTTTCTCCGGTGTTTCTGGAGCCTTTGGCATTTCTGGCACCTTTTGTGATTCTCCCTGTGGACCGGTGTCACCTTTTGGTCCTTGCTGACCTGGGGCTCCTTGTGGGCCAGTATCACCTTTTGGTCCTTGTTGACCTGGCTCGCCTTGTGGACCGGTGTCGCCTTTTGGTCCTTGTTGACCTGGTTCGCCTTGTGGGCCAGTATCACCTTTTGGTCCTTGTTGACCTGGCTCGCCTTGTGGACCAGTATCGCCTTTTGGTCCTTGTTGGCCTGGCGCTCCTTGTGGACCAGTATCGCCTTTTGGTCCTTGTTGGCCTGGCGCTCCTTGTGGACCAGTATCGCCTTTTGGTCCTTGTTGGCCTGGCGCTCCTTGTGGACCTCGTTCGCCTCGAGGACCTGCAGGGCCTACTGGACCTTGCTCACCCTTTAAGCCCTGCGGACCTGCGGGACCCATTGGACCTTGAGGGCCTGGTATCCCTAATGAATCTTTCTCATACAATTTGTATAATTGCTCTGATTGGCCTGTCGATTTTTTTAAAAATTGCTCCACTCGCCATAGATATCTTAAAACATTTTCTAACATTCGACCATTGTTATAATGTGTCGAAGTTTCCCAGTCACTTGAGCTACCAGAACCAGGCTTAAGTATTTCGTTTTTTATGAACTTTTGAAAGAAATATCCTTGATTATACATCGAAGGATACGTAAAGTCTTCTGCTTTTACGTTACCGGCTCCC
Organism: Streptococcus equi subsp. zooepidemicus; assembly: GCF_015689395.1. Lineage (NCBI taxonomy): Bacteria > Bacillati > Bacillota > Bacilli > Lactobacillales > Streptococcaceae > Streptococcus > Streptococcus equi. Next base: position 207,623 of record NZ_CP065054.1, on the reverse strand, counting down.
CCTAAGCTAGCTATGGTTGCTAGGGCGACAACTGCCGAGCAGATACCGTACTTCTGAACAAGCCTGATACTTGTTTTCTTATTCTTCATGTTTCTCTCCTTTTAGTTTAGAAATGTTAACGATTTCTAATCTTTTTTCTTCCAAAGAAAATCTTAACATGACACTTGCGGGCTGTGAATATGTTTTGAGGAATTCGCTTCCGTAGTTTCGTTTTTTTTTTTTTTTCTAATCAAAGGGTCAATTGTCTGACGCTAGTGTCTTTTGGCATTGGCCTTTAGCTTAGGAAGACTGCCTATGTTAGCGAGCTTTTCATTAGCTTATCCGTTTTGATAAAGGGTAAGCAACGAGGATAATCTGGCTTTGTCTTTTACTGTTGTTAGATTTTTTAATGTTTTTTGATACCTGATGACTTTTAAAGAAAGCCTTCTTTTGATAGGCAAGCTTAAAAGGCCTAGGCGAAAGCCTAGACCTTTATACGATTTAAGACTAGATCTCACTGCTCTTTGGCCCTGTCATGCTTAAAAATTGCGACTTGAGCTATTGTAACCATAGCGCTCAAGGAAATCCTGACGAAACTCTAAAAGGTTATCGTCCAAGATAGCTTGACGCACCTGCTTCATGAGGTTGACCAAGAAGTATAGGTTATGATAACTGGTCAAGCGCATGCCAAAGGTCTCATCAGCCTTTAAGAGATGACGCAGGTAAGCACGCGTGTAATGCTGACAGGTGTAGCAGTCACAGTTATGATCCAGTGGGGTAAAGTCCTCTGCAAATTTGGCATTTTTCACCACCAGGCGTCCCTCACTTGTCATACAGGTACCATTGCGAGCGATACGCGTTGGCAGGACACAGTCGAACATATCAACCCCACGAATCACCCCATCAATCAAGCTATCAGGCGCACCGACTCCCATCAGGTAGCGTGGCTTATTTTCAGGCAAAAGGGGCGTTGTGAAATCAAGGACGGCATTCATCTCAGCATGGCTCTCCCCAACTGCCAAGCCACCGATAGAATAGCCCGGAAAATCCATGCCCACCAGGTCCGCAGCAGACTGACGACGCAGATCCTCAAAGCCTGCCCCTTGCACAATACCAAAGAGGCCTTGGTCATGAGGACGACGATGGGCCTTCAGACCACGCTCTGCCCAGCGGCTGGTGCGCTCAATTGACTTTTTCACATAATCATAGGGCTGGTAAAATTGCGGGCACTCATCAAAGCTCATCATAATGTCAGAGCCTAGGTTATTTTGAATAGAGATAGCCTTCTCTGGTGATAAAAACATCTTTGAGCCGTTCAGGTGATTTTTAAAGGTCACCCCCTCCTCAGTGATATTTCTGGAGTCTGCCAAGGAGTAAACCTGAAAGCCGCCTGAGTCTGTCAGGATTGCCTGATCCCAGTTCATAAATTTGTGGAGACCACCTGCACGCGCAATCAGCTCATCTCCTGGTCTTAGCCATAGGTGATAGGTGTTTGATAAAATAATACCTGACCCAATCTCCTTGAGCTCCTCAGGAGACTGTGTCTTAACCGTCGCCTGTGTCCCTACCGGCATAAACATGGGAGTCGGAAAGGTCCCATGCGGGGTGATAATCTCACCGAGACGAGCACCTGTGTGCTTTTCCTTTTTAATCAAACGATAAGTAATAGGATAATTAGTCATTGTTTCTTTTTTCCTTGCTATCAAGATAAACAGTCTTGAGCGTTTTGCATACCACTTACAAAGCACTTAGCCAAGCGGTATGGGCTTGTTTAGAGCCCTATCATTTTATCAAAAAATCCCTGACTTGTCATGCCCTCAAAGAGACAATAGCTCTGAACAATGACGGTATGGGTATCACTGGCTCCTAGAATATGGTATAATGTACCAAAGGAGTTGTACGATGTCAATTAGAGAAATAAAACGTGAAGCTAGGCAGACTTTAAAGGGACTAAAGGGGAAATACCTCTTATTTTTAGTACCGATTATCTTATCTATTTTTTACTCAGGAATTGAGGTTCATCAGACCTATGTGACTACTCAGGGGATTGAGGTATCAGTCGGGGCAAGCTACTTTCCTTTGATTGTTCTGATAATGCTGACGGTCTTTACCTTATCAGCAGCCTATACCATGCTAGAGGTTATCCGCTACTATCGTCGTGAGGTCTCTTTTTCAGAGGCAACGATAGCTTTTTCTGGAAACTTGTTTGGCAAGGTTCTTGTTTTGTTGATCATCAAATGGCTTTTATTTGTCCTATGGTCTTTGATTTGGATTGTTGGCTTGGTTATCCTAACGATTAGCTCTGCGGCATTACTGACAAGCTACAATACTGGTGCTGCTGTGATGACTCCAATCATCTTTATGATTGTTGGTCTTGTGATTTTTATTGTCGGACTTATTGTCTATATGAATCGTTATTGTGCTTACAGCATGGCTGAGTACATTCTCTATGACAAGGTCAAGGAAGGCACCTATTTGGGTGCTATTACGGCAATCGAAGAGAGCAAGGACATGATCTCAGGCTACAAAGGAAAGTATTTTTTACTGCACCTTAGCTTTATTGGCTGGTTTATCCTAGTGATCTTGTCTTTTGGCCTGCTCTATATCTACGTACTGCCTTATTACACCACTGCTGATGTGACCTTTTACCACCGTTTAAAGCACATTCACGATGAAACAGAGCTGCCGATAGATGCTGAAAGACTCACTATCACAGGCTCAAAAGAAGCCCCATCTGCTATTAGCTAGCCTTAACGATATGCCTCTATGTCTCTCATGACCTTGTTCAGAGTAGACATAGAGGTTTTTTGCATGACCTTTGATAACTTTTTTATAGTAAAAAAGAGGAGCCCATCAGTTGCCTATCCAAAGCTAGATGACACATCTAACGGTTGGAAGGCGTACTTACAGGCCCTCTTTTAGCAATGTTAATCCAAGGCTATCCTAGAGCTGCTGAAAAGCACCTCGGTCTAAGGCATAGCCAGTCGTCCAATGGCTCTCACGATAGTAAATAAAGAGCTGGCTATCTAATAGCTCATCAATTGAGGCTGCTGTTGGCAGGCCTGCTAGGTCAATAAAATAATCTCCCGGAAGAAGCTGATGTAGCTTTTCCATTAAGGCGGTATTAACAGCTGTCTTTGCTGCTGGTAATTGACTAGAGATTGATAAGCCCTTAAAGGCTTTGAGGTCAACGTGCTCTGACTCTAAGACTGATTTTAAGGCTGATTTGATCAAGCCTAAGCTATATTCAGCATCTAAGGCCTGATCGCCTGAGGACAGGCTGTTCATCGCCAATACATATAATGGACCTGTTGTCTTATCCTGATAAGTAATAACAAGCTGATGGTTTAGCAAATCAGCTAAGTCATCATAAGTACCAGTGTTCTCAAGAGTAATGTAATAAGTCCCTGTGAGCTCTAAGTCCTTGATTGTCTCTAAAATCTTGCCTTGGATTGCTTGATTTTTTTCAGTTGTTGCCGCTGTTAGACCACTATTTGTAATAGCAAAGCTCTCAATCTCCTTGGTAGCTGTATTGGTCTCTTTTAGAATGGTTAAAATACCGTCTTTAAGCGCTAGAATGTCATTTCTAACCGGTGCTGCAATGGGGCTAGAGATATCTTCAAAGAAGCGATAAGCAGAGCCGCTGACAAATTTATTGGCCTGTCCACTACTCTTTCCATAGGTGTCTAAGGCAGTTATTCTAACAAATCGACCTGTTGTTGGTGTAAAGCTGACTGTTTTTAGCTCAGTATTTTGCTTCCAATCAGTGCTATCGACAACCGTTGTCCAGACCTTACCGTCTGAGCTGATGTCGACCTTTGCAGAATGGATCATACCATTAACACCTCCTGGGAGATAGGCAATAGCAGAGAAGTTTTTATCGTCCTTAAACTCAACAGTATATGACTTGTCCTCAGTAACCTGATTAAATAAGGTATGCCATTGGGTAGCCATATCTCTACCATCTACCATGTGCTTGCCAGATCTGCCTGATTGCTCATTAGCATAGGTCACCGCCTGAATATCATCAATCGAGATGTAGTGCATTGTAGCATCAGTGCTGTCTGTGGTAAAGGTATAAGTAACGCTGTCACTTGCTAGACTGGTACCATGAGCCTGATAGCGAGCAAGAACTGTGATGTTGTCATTGAAGCGCTCTGTGCCATCATAAGCCTGCCAAGATTGTCCATTATCTAGACTAACCTCCAAATACTCAATAGCACCAATCAAGCGATTTTCCAAGTCATTGCCATAAAGGCTGCTGTTAGTCGGTGCTGCTGCTTTTGTCAGGTCAATCCTATAGGTAGCCGATACCGCGTCAAAGCCAACTAAAATACCGTCCTCTACATTAAGCTTAGTCAAAAGATCATCACTAAAAACGATAACCTTGTCCTTGGTTTCAAGCCATGTTTTTCCATTATCAATAGAATAGCGGACTGTCAAATCTGTATCCTGATAATTCTCATGCAAACGAAGGGTCTTGTCATCAAAGCTAAAGCTTGCTGTTTCGATTGGATTGCCCGTTAGGATATAGTTGGCGATAATTCTAACCTCATTAGATTGGAGCACTTCCTTATCAGTTGCTGTTTTGGCTGCGATTAGGGCGTTATAGCTCAGTAAATCTAGCTCAGCCTTAGCTGCTTGATCGCTGATATTAGGCGTGATACGCTTGATAGCCTCTACCATGACCTGTGGATAGTAGGTGTAAGCTGCAATGACACGCCTTCCTAAGTCCAGCCAGTCCTGATCTGTTTTTTGGCCATTTTTTGCATAGGCCTCTATCAAGCCATCGTAAGTATCTAGATTAAGCTCTAGTACATCTAAAGCCTTACTGTAGGCCTCAATCTGTTGATCACTGCCAGCCTTGTAGACATTAGCGATGAGATTATAATAAAGCGATTCCTTAAACTTATCGTATTGGTTTAAGGCTGCTTGCGCCAGTAGCATGTAGCTAGCGTTTTTATGAATGTCATTGTAGGATTTTAGGCCCCAGCCAAGCAAGAGTCTAGCCTCTGTTGCTGTTGTGGTTCCCCAACGAGAATAAGAGATTGCCCAGCGATTACCATAAACACTGTCTCTAATATCCCAAATCCCGTTGCCCTGATCATCTTGACGGTAAACCAAATAAGCCTCGTGACCTTTTTGATAAATATTGACCGCTGGAATACCAAAGACCTCATTGACTGCTACACCTAAGTTTGATAACCCCCAACAAATAGCTCCTTTTTCCATCAGCATCCAGATCCGATGACGATTGTCATAAGTAACATTAAAGGCATCGTCATTGAGGGTGCCAACGAGCTGGTATTTTTCTGTCCATTGAGCTTGATTGTCAGCGCTGCGCATGTCTGCACCACCATAGCCGATGTTTTTGTATTTCGTATAAGAGTAGCCACTGGTATAGCTAGCAACCTTATCTCCATATTTTTGTTCGGCGTAATGGTGCAGCCATAGAATTTCCTCGTCATCTATTTTGGCATCCATAACAGCACGCACCAACTCCATATTGTAGTTGGCGAATTCTTCTTTCCTTAAGAATTCGTTGTCGCGATACAATTCCTTAAAGGCTTGATATTTCAGCACTGGGTCAGAAGCAAGGTAGGCACCACCATAGTTAACCACAAAGGATTTGATCTCCTTGCAGTAAGCAACAGCGGTCGCCAGCATCATTTTTTTGTAGACATAGCCATTTTCCTTGTCCTCTAAATCTGCCTTATTAGTAGCATAAAGGTCTCCTAAGGCGTTCAAGGTTTTTAGGGTAGAGCCGTTAAACATCGAGCCTGCCTCTAAAAACAGTGACAGAGCGTCCTCATCTGACAATAGCCAATCAAGAGCGACCTTGACCTTTTCATTTTTCTTGACAGCAGATTGAATGGTGTGGTAGCCGACACGATTGACAAATTCGCGCTCAAGCACTAATGCCAAATTGTCTGGATTATCATAATTATCTGTGACACTGTTCTTGCTGAGAAGGGCATCATACTCTTCAGTTGTCTTTAGCCTGTCATAAGACACCTCGCTTGATAAATCATAATCTGTCTTGAGCAACCTGAGATCTGCATAAACAGAGTGGTCATTACCGTTATTTTTTAGTGAATTTGCAATTAGCTTTACATATTTAGCACCTGTAATGTCTAGGTCAACATAAACAGCCTCACTAGCTCCAGTTACTGTACCAGTTGTCACCAGGCTTTCCCAATTTTTCCCGTCCTTAGACTTATAGATGTTAAAGCTAACACCGTCGCCCTTACCACGTCTACTGTAATCAACTCCTAGGTAGGCTGATAGACGTGTGTATTCATTGGAGTATTGTTCAACATCATAATAAAGCTGGGAAGGAGCATGTACAGCAATTCCCTTATCAAATGCAAGCACCTCGCCATCAACTACTAGAGTAATGGTGCCACCGGCAGGGTTTTTGTCCTGTAAAAAGCTGCCATGCCCAACCTTGGACGGGTTGACACGTGTCTCATCTGATAAGTAGATATAGTCCTTAGTTTCAGTCTTATCGGTGGTCTCTACTGCTTGTGATACTTCTGTCTGCTCCTGATTTGTGGTTTCTTCGGTGGAAGCCTCAGTAGCTTGCTCTGCTGTGGCTGCTTGACTTTTAGAGTCATTTGCTTCAGTATTGGCGGTAACTGTTACGGACAGCGTTTCTGAGGATCTCTCAGCTGCTGTGTCTTGCGCGGCGGTTGTTGATTGGTCAGCTGTTTGTTGATTGGCAGCTTCCTCTGCTTCTAGCGCGGTTGCTGTAGCTGCACTAGCTGTTGCTTGCTGCTCATCAGCAGAAACGGTTGTCAGCCCCAGTGTTAGAAATAGGGTTGCAACCAAAACAGAAGCTGTGCCTGTTTTAAAGGTTTTAATGGCAAAGCGCTGCTTACCATCAGTATAGGGTTTGAACATGGGGTCTTCTCCTTTAAACATAAAACATTTAAGCAAAGTAAAGACTGACCACCAACCATTACAGTTGATAATCAGTCCAACAAAGATATCGTACTATAGGAAATTAATTAAAGGGGGAAAATCATCGCCTACAGTTAATTTGATTCTTTGCGTCTTGACACAATAGCAAGCTGGCCTGCACAAGCAATAACTGCAAGAGCTGCCGCTGTAAAGAATGGGTTAGCTCTATCAGCAGTTGCCGGAAGCACTTGCTGCTTATCAGCTGCTTTCTTGTCCTCCTTCTTAGCTTCAGGCTTAGATTCTGGTTTAGGCTCTGGCTTAACCTCAGGATCTGATGGTTTTACTGGATCCGCTGGGTCGATTGGATCGACCGGGTCGACTGGTTTAGCAACCAAGGCTGCCTTGGCATCTGAGAGGGATTTCTTAGCATTTAACACCTTAACCAAGCTGTTAGTAATAGCTGTCGGTTCTGTCTCCTGAGCATAAGCTGTCTCACCCGCTGCTGCGACCTCCTTAGCCTTAGCTAGCTGGTCTGTATAGGCTTGAGCAGAAGCTGCTGTATATGGAGATAGGTCTAGATTTTCTCCGATAAGAGCATTTAATTGGTCTAAAGCAGAACGCAATTTTGCCTTTCCTTCTTCGGCAATCGCAGCCTTTACCTTTAAAATAGTATCAACAACTGAGTTTGTTTCTGTAGTGTAGCGCTCTAGCTCATAAAGGGAAATTCCCTCTCTCTTCTTATCATTGCTAACAGTTCTATAGAAGGTGCCTGCTGCTTCAATGGCCTTATTGTACAATTCCTTCAAAGACTCTGATGTCAAAGCAAGGTTTGGATTTTCTCGGTAAAGCTCTAACAGCTTAGCCAAGGCTTGATCTAAGGCTTCATGCGCTACAGCAGTCTTAAGCGTCGTAAGAGCTTGCGTTAAATCAGCCGTAGCCTTGTTAACGTCTTCTTGTGATGGGTTAAATGAATTTTGAAGCTTAGCTGCCGCTGCAAGCTTTTGCACAAGACCGTCATACGCTTCTTTAGGATACTCTTTGCCATCTGTTAACAATGGTGTTGCTTGATTAACAGCAGTATTTAAGGCAGTAAGATCAACAAGACCAGAAACAGCGGAGTCAATAGTCTTTTGTGCTTCATTTACCTTTGTTTGATCAGGGTCACTGTTCAAATAGGTTTGACCAAGGAAAACTGATTCTTGTAAATGTTGTAGTGATTCCTCAGAATACGTTCCCTCAGGAGCCTGTAACTTTTCGTTAGCAGTAGCAAGAGATTGTTTTAATTCAGTTTTATCGCTCTTAGAATTTTGTAAACTAGTGATAAAGTACTTCCTAACGTCTTGTTTTCCGTAGTATACTCGAACTTGGATAGTATAATAACCTCCTGGTACACTATATTCACTTGAAGCTAAAATATCATCATTTAAAAGCTTTTGACCATTACCACTATAGAATTCAAACCATATATCAACACCAGGAGCTGCTATGATTCTTGGTTCCTTTCCATTGGTAATAAAATCAAAAGTCTCTCCCTCACTAACCCTTCCGTTACTATCTTCACGAGTGACTGTAATTTGACTCATAAGATCTGAGATAGTAATTGGTTCTCCTAATTCAACTGCATAATTTTTGGGCATATCTATATGCCAGTTCACATGTTGACCTGTTTGTGGATCAAATGCTTCAATCTTTTCTTCCGCCCCTACTGTTAAAGCGCTATCAATATTATCCGACAAGGCAACCAGTCCTGTGCTGAAAACTAATCCAACAAGACCGCAGCCCTTAAGACACCGTTTCGTGAATTTCTTCATTCTTCTTTTTCCTTTTCTAGAGCCCTAGCAAGCTCGAACAATAGCAATATGTGTCATATCACAGCTACTATCACTAGTAGCTGCCACTCTGATATTAGCCTGATTGTGACACTCAAATATCACTTATAATTTACAAAAAATTTCAAGAAAAGTCAAGATACAAACGGGTTTTTTGTTAAATTTTTTAAAAATATAACAAAGATAAAGACACCAATCTGGTCTATAACATTTTTTATTGTCAATAGTGATCGCTAAAGGTTTTTCAGCCAACAAAAAAGAGCGAGTCTCTAACTCTCTCTTCTAGACTTTGTACCATATCATCAGCTACACGAGCAGTCAAGATCAAAAAGGCCAGCTCTCAATAGTCTGTGTCCTTGCCCTGCTTCGTCTGACAGCTAGGGCAAACACCATAGGCTATAACTGGAATACGGGTGACCTTATAGCCTGTTTGCTGGTGTGCTTCCTTAGCGATATCCATCACATCTACGTCCATAAAATCAGCGATTGTCCCGCAAACCTCACAAACAACATTGACATGCTGATGTCCCATAAAGTCATAATAGGTCGTCAAATCATTACTAATTTTCAGCTCAGATACAAAGCCCTCATCAACAAGAACCTTCAAATTATTATACACCGTAGCAAGGCTCATATTAGGGTATTGAGGCTGTAAATCACGATAGATTTTATCTGCACTGGGGTGCTCAGTGGACTGAATCATGTACGAAATGATCGCCTTACGCGTCTCGGTAATACGAATATGCTTGTCACGTAGATGCTCTAGGACATTTTCATAGGCATTTAGAGCTTGCTGATGTGAATGAATGTCCAAGCTTACAACCTCCTCCTTTTGTAACTGTGGCGCTAACTAGCAGGAATCTTGATCCTGCTTAGTGATCAGCTGTAAATAGTCAATCTTGATACAGTGATTCATAACAATGTCAGCTTTGCCTGCTAAGCGCAAAAGCTTCTCAGCTTCCTGATTATACAAGCCAAGCTGCGCCCAAAAGACCTGAGCCTGACAAGCTAAAAAGTCCTGAGCAACCTGAGGCAAATACTCACTTCGTCGAAAGACATTAACAATATCCACCGCAAAAGGAATAGCCGCAAGGCTAGCATAAACGACCTCTCCTAAAATAGACTGACCTGCCAGCTTGGGATTGACAGGGACAATCCGGTAGCCCTTAGCCTGCATAAACCTAGCCACATCATAAGCAGCTGTGGTCTGACGATCAGATAAGCCAACCACTGCAATGGTCTTGGCAGATTCAAGATAAGAGGCGATAGTCTCATCAGAGGGATTTTGAAATGTATCAGTCATCAGTTACTTCCTTTTTTATCAAGCACACCTAACAGCACATCAACAACAGAGAAAGACAGTAGCTGCTAGCATGACATAGCCAACCATCTGGCTAACAAGCTCAAAGAAGGCTCTTCCTAGCATGGCATGTTCTGCCGCTTTTTCTCTTCATTATAGCATAAGTTTTTAAAATGAGGAACACAAGAGATAATAGTAGCTACGACAGAGGCGCGAAACAGTTATTTCCGAATGATAATATCAATTAAAGTAGGCACTTTTCACATTTTTCCCATAGTAAAATCTATAAAAAATAAGACATATGCTTGAAATAGCTGAACATGAAATATAAAAAAGCTTTCTTTTCTTACTTAAAATCCTTCACGCGTCTATCATGTAACAGCAGCCAAGCAGGCTGCCACTTAACACCAGTGCTAATCTAGCCTACTTGGCCTCATACCAGCTCTTGCCAGCACTTTCGTCCACACGCAGCGGAACTGCCAGATTGACAGCTGATTCCATTGTTTCTTTGACCAGCTCTTTAACAGCCGCTAGCTCATGGTTTGGCACCTCAAGTACAATCTCATCATGCACCTGAAGCAGCATTTTGGTCTCAAAGCCACCAGCTACTAGGGCTTGGTCAAGATTTATCATCGCAATTTTGAGAATATCAGCTGCACTGCCCTGAATTGGCGAATTAATGGCTGTACGCTCCGCAAATGAACGAAGGTTAAATTGACGAGAATTGATATCTGGCAATTGACGACGACGCTTAAAGAGCGTCTCAACATAGCCCTTATCCTTGGCCTCACGCACAACCCTTTCCATGTAATCCTTGATACCAGGATAGCGCTCAAAGTAGGTGTCAATATAAGCCTTGGCCTGCTTTCTTGGAATTCCAAGGTTATTAGACAAGCCAAAGTCAGAAATTCCGTACACAATGCCAAAATTAACAGCCTTAGCATTCCGGCGGTCATTGGCAGTGACGTCCTCTGGCTTTTCAATGCCAAAGACACGCATTGCCGTTGAGGTATGGATATCCGCCCCCTCTTTAAAAGCAGCAATCAAATGCTCATCTCCTGAAATATGTGCCAAAACACGCAATTCAATTTGCGAATAATCCGAGCTAAGCAAAACAGCGTCATCATGAGATGGGGTAAAGGCCTTACGGATCAAGCGCCCTTGCTCCAGACGAATCGGGATATTTTGCAGGTTAGGATCAACACTGGAAAGTCGGCCTGTCTGGGTTAAATCCTGTAAATAGCGGGTGTGGATCCTACCATCAGCCATGATGTAATCCTGCAGTCCAATCACATAGGTTGATTGCAGCTTAGTAATCTGGCGATAGTCCAAAATCTTAGCAACAATTGGTGCGATTGGCGCTAAGCGCTCCAAGACATCAACAGCCGTTGAATAGCCTGTCTGGGTTTTCTTTGTCAAATGAAGAGGGAGCTGCATTTTCTCAAAGAGTATCACTCCTAGCTGCTTTGGAGAATTAATGTTAAAAACCTCACCAGCCATCTCATAGATCTCCTGTGTCAGCTCCTCAATGACCACCTTATTTTGCTCTGCCATTTCCTGCAGGCTATCTTGATTGACAGCAATGCCTTCGATTTCCATTTTCGCAAGGACATTGGCAAGCGGCAGTTCAATGTCAGTGTAGAGATCAACCTGCTCATGCTCTGCCAGCTTATCAAGCATGACTGGTCTACTATCCAGCAAGACCTGAACCTTACGCGCCAGATGTCCTAACAAAACAGCCTTGTCAGGCACAGCACGCTTGACCCCCTTACCATAGACAACCTCATCTGTATCCAGTGATATAGTGGTATAAAGACGTGCCAGAGTAGCCATCTCATTGTCCTCTACAGTTGACAAGAGGTAATTAGCTAAGCGGGCATCATAGCTGGCAGCCGGCAAATCAAGCCCCAGATGACTAAGCAGAACCTTACTGCGCTTAAAATCATAGGTAGCAATCGGCTGCTCAAGAACCTTTTTAAAGAGCTTTGTAGTGAGGAGACTAATATCTGCTGAAGCATAAATCTGGTCTTGGTTGCCCCAAGCAAAGCCAATCAGCTCCTCGCGGTGATAATTATCCCTCAAAGCTTCAAAATAAAACACCGTATCGTCTGAAAACATGTCCGCCCTTATGTCAGTAACTTCCTGATAAGCAATCTCAGCTACCGGCTCCTGTGGCAACTGACTAGCTAAGGCATTTTTTAGTTGAACAAAATCCATCTCATCATAAAATTGTGACAAGCGATCTAGATCTGGACCCTGATAGACAATATCCTCCAATCCAATCGTAATCGGAGCGCTAGTGTTGATAGTAGCAAGTGTCTTTGAGAGGAAGGCCTGCTCCTTATCATGAAGCAGGTTTTCCTTCATTTTTGAAGGCTTGAAGCTATCAATATGCTCGTAAATCCCCTCCAAGCTTCCATATTCGTGCAGGAGCTTTAGACCTGTTTTTTCCCCAATTTTGGTCACTCCTGGAATATTATCAGACTTGTCTCCCATGAGCGCTTTCAAGTCAATGAATTGCTCTGGCGTAAGCCTCATTTTGTCCATAAGGTAGGCTGGGGTAAACTCTTCAAATTCAGCAACTCCTTTTTTAGAAATCTCAACAACGGTATTTGCATCTGTCAGCTGAATCAAATCCTTGTCACCACTGACAATAGTCACATCAAAAGGAATCTCTGTACGCTCTGCCATTTTATCAAGCGTTCCGATAATATCGTCTGCCTCGTAATGCTCTAGCTCATAAAAGGCAATACCAAGCGCTCCCAGCATATCACGAATATAAGGAAACTGCTCCCGAAATTCATCAGGGGTCTTGGCACGTCCTGCCTTGTAATCAGCAAAAAGCTCTGTCCGAAAGGTTGTTTTACCCGCGTCAAAGGCCACCAAGACATGCGTCGGCTGAACACGCTTCATCATGTGGTCTAGCATCAAATGAAAGCCATAAATCGCATTAGTGTGAAGACCGCTGTGATTTTTAAAGCGGTCAATCTGGTTATAGAGGGCAAAAAAGGCACGAAAGGCCACTGAGGAGCCATCAATCAAAAGTAATTTATTCTTGTTTTCCATGCCTTTATTATACCACACAGTGCCCTGCTTTGCTCTGACCAGCTTCGCTTTTTGCAAGCACCAGCAGGTAAAGCAGCATACCCGTAGCTTGATCAAAAGGTCCAATTTTGCTTTATCAGCAAAACATTTCTACCAAAAAAGAGACTGAGATAAAAAGAGTGACACTTTAGAGATTCTTAACTAATATCCTTTGTTATCTAATTCATTAACAAACGAACAGGCCTAGTTTTCAAAATCTCAGAAAACTAGACCCGTTCGTTTGTTCTATTTGGGATCAGACTTTATTCCAACCTCCAATTGATGACATCATCTGTTATACGATGACTTTCCTCAACTGATATGGACGGAAAGCCTTCTGCAAAATCCATGATTAGGCTAAGCTCCATTTAAGCGAGCAACCTTATGACTGAGTCCATTTGGCCACCTTATCAGCATGACTGGCCACCCATTTCTTGGCTGCGGCTTCTGGTGTCATGCCCTGATTGATGTCAAGCATGACAGCCTCCATATCCTCTTGAGTCCAGTAAAAGTGATCAACAATCCTATGAACAGCTGGCAGATCGGCCTTTAGGCCCTTACGTGCAATGGTATTGATATTTTCCTTTGAACCAAAGGTTTTCTTTGGATCTGCCAGGTATTTCAAATCGTACTTAGCAAATATCCAATGAGGAGACCAAGCCGTCACAACGATCGGCTCTTTTTTCTTGATGGCTTGATCAAGTGAGGTGGTCATAGCACCTGTTGAAGCAGCAACGAGCTCCCAATCTGCCAAGTTGGAATAGGCCCTTTGCGTCTTATCAGCAGCAGTCATAATACCAGCTCCCGGTTCAATCCCAATAATCTGTTGATTGGCTTGGTCAGAAAGCTCCTCTATGCTGTTCACATCGCTCATATAGGCTGGCACAGCAAGTCCTAGCTTTGTTCCCTTCAGGTTAGGGCCAAGGTTGTCCAGCTTATCCTGATATTTTTGATACTGCTGCTGGTGGGTCACTGGTAACCAGGCACTTGTTGAAAAGTCTGCATCGCCATTTGCGATGGTTTGCCACATCACAGCATTATCAAGTGGCGTCAAGGTGACCTGATAGCCCTCATCTCTTAAGACCTGAGCGATAACATGAGTAGAAGCCACCTCAGAATCCCACTGCACATAAGCAATGGTCACCTTTTGCCCCTTGTCTGATGAGCTTGATGACATCGCAGCAAAGCCACGTCCCAAAGCTGACAACAAAAAGACAGCTAAAGCAGCTAGACCAAGCCATTTCTTGGTTTTGCCAGTCTGCGTCCTTTCTTGTGGCTTACCGTTAAAATGCTGGGTCATACGATCCAAAATAATCGCCAAGATAACAAGAGCCAAGCCACTAACAAAACCACGCCCAATATCAGCATGCTGCAAGGCCGATAGGACCTCACGTCCAAGACCTGGAGCACCAATCATTGAGCCTGTCACAACCATTGATAGAGCCAACATCATGGTCTGATTAACACCTGCCATAATCGTATGCTTTGCCAAGGGTAATTCGACCTTCAGTAATTTTTGTTTAGGGGTTGAGCCAAAGGCATCTGAAGCCTCAACCAATTCTGTCGGAATATGACGAATCGCTAAATTGGTAAAGCGAACAGTCGGCGGCAAGGCAAAGATAACCGACGCAAAGACACCAGGGACCATACCAATGCCAAAAAAGGCTACAGCCGGAATCAAATAAACAAAGGCTGGCATGGTCTGCATAAGGTCCAGCATTGGATTAATCACCTGGTGAACAGTCTTACTTTTAGCCATCCAAATGCCCAAGGGAATACCAAGCAAGACAGAGATGAGGCTTGCTACCAAAACCAGCGTAAAGGTATTGATCAACTCTGCCCACAGACCTTGGTTATAGACAAATAACAGACCCAGGAGGGTAAAGATCGGCAAAGGCCATTTTTTTCTTGCCAAGAAAAACATCGCACAGGTAACCAATAGCATAAACAGTAACGGATTGATAAACAAAAGGGTCTGCGTGATCCAATCCATCAAAGTATTGCCCACAAGCTGCAGCAGATCAAAGAAGCCTGAAAAGGTTTTTGTCAGCCACTCAGTTAGTTGCTCAACCAGCTGTGCCACTGGTAGAGTTGTTTGTAATAGGTTTTCCAAAATACAGTCTCTCCATTCTAATTAAGGTCGTCATCTGGAATATTAGCCAAGGCTTCAAGGACACGCCCACGAATAATAACCCCTAACAAGCGGTGCTGCTCATCTGTCACTGCAATTGGCGCAGAAGAGTCATAAATCAAGGGCAAAATATCCGTAATAACAGTATCCTTTGAGACCGTTCTGACATTACGATCAATAACCTCTGACAAGGGGAGCTTTTTCTGACGTGCTTCAATCGCTCCGTCTGCTGTTAGGCTTCCTATTAGCTGACGACGACGATTGGTTGCCATGAGCATAGACACCTCCTCATTGTGCATACGATTCAAAGCCACCTGTGGACCGTCCAAATCAACTGTCGTTGTGATAGGCTTAATCATAATATGCTGAGCAGTCAGCACCTTTGAGCGGTCAACGTCCTCTACAAATTCACGAACAAAATCATTGGCCGGATTGGTTAAAATATCCTCACCTGTCCCAATTTGCATGATCTGACCGTCCTTCATCAAGGCAATACGATCACCAATACGCAGGGCCTCATTCAAATCGTGACTGATAAAAATAATGGTCTGCTTCGTCGTCTCCTGTAACTCTAACAGCTCATCTTGCATGTCACGACGAATCAAGGGATCTAAGGCAGAAAAAGCCTCGTCCATCAACAAAATCTTGGGACTGTTTGCCAAGGCACGCGCCAAGCCAACACGCTGCTGCATACCACCAGACAATTGATCAGGGTATTGGTCCTTGACCTCAAGAAGCCCTGAGTGATCAAGAGCACGCTTTGCAATCTCTCGACGCTCCTGCTTTGGTACCCCACGCAGCTCCAAGCCAAACTCTGTGTTTTCCAAAATCGTCTTGTGCGGAAAAAGAGCAAAGCTTTGAAAAACCATATTAATATCATGCCTGCGAACCTCTCTGAGCTGATCCACAGACATTTTAGAAATATCCTTTCCTTCTAATAAAATAGAGCCTGTTGAGGGCTCAATTAACCGATTAAGCATACGGACAAGCGTTGATTTGCCGCTGCCTGAAAGTCCCATGATCACAAAAATCTCGCCTTCCTGAACCTCAAAGCTGGCATCATAGACCCCGACAGTAACTCCTGTCTTCTTAAAAATAGCGCTCTTACTTTTACCAGCCTTGACCATTTCAAGAGCTGCTTTTTGTTTTTTGCCAAACAATTTACTCAAATGCCTGACCTCTAAAATAGTTCCCATTCTTTTCCTCTCTTGTTCTCTTCCTTGATTAAAGCTAAATTAGCTTAATAGATTTCTAAAAGTGCCACCACAATTTTAAAACAATGGGTCACTTTTTGCTTAAAAAAAGAGTCTGCCTAAACAGAACACATTGATTATACAATATATGGTCACTTTTTGTCAAGCTGGACGCTTGCTCCCCAAGTATCAGGATCGTCCTAAGTAGTGATATCACTAGTCAACCAAGCACTTAACAATCCTGAGCAGACCACAGCAAGCAGGCCTTTCTGACACTTAGCGCCTTGAGAGTTTACCCAGCAGCCTCCTCTAGCTGACTTGATTGACCTATCTGACTCTTGTCCTGCAACCAAACCAATGCTTAGACTGCCAAGCAAGCTCCCAATAGCAATAAGAGCTGCTAAGCAAAGCATTAGCTTGCTTTGACCATATAGCTGCTAGTCATGTCTAATAGCACTCTAGATAAATCAAAAGCCCCACCTAGCAAGGCTAGATGAGGCAAAATAGGTTTAGAGAAGGGCTTTAAACTGAATATTTGAGTCTTCCAAGAAGCAATCGTCAAAGCCACGTGGGTGATGGTACTCGATACGATCCTGATCCTGTGGATAGGTGTATTTACCACCAACCTCCCAAATGAATGGATGGAATTGGTATTGCAAGCGTTCCTTACGCATCTTCCAAAGCTCTAGGATTTCATCAGTTGAGGCCATGAAGTTTGACCAGATATCATAGTGAACTGGAATGACAACCTTGGCGCGGAGATTTTCTGCCATACGAAGTAGGTCAATAGAGGTCATCTTATCCTGAATACCGATTGGATTTTCACCATAGTTGTTCAAGACAACATCAATATCGTAGTCACGTCCATGCTTAGCAAAATAGTTTGAGAAGTGGGAGTCTGCACCATGATAAATGGTTCCTCCCGGTGTTTCAAAAATGTAGTTAACCGTTTTGCGAGCTAATTCTTCGTCAGTCACTGGGAGTCCTGCCAACTCACCGCCATTTTCCTCAGCGCCAGCAACTGGCAAGGTAACGATACAGGTACGGTCAAAAGATTCAACAGCAGTAACCTTGATATCCTTGAATGCAAAGCTATCTCCTGGCTTTACCACGATGATACGATCCTTTGGAACACCCCAGCTCTCCCAAATCTTGCCGCACTCATAAGGGCCGACAAATTTGACATGGTCAAGCTTTGGATTGTTGATAATGGCTGCTGCAGTATTGATATCAATGTGGTCACTATGATAATGAGACACCAAGTAATAGTCTAACTCATTAATCATAAAGGGGTCAATAACCATTGGCTGAGCTCTTAGATTTGGTTGAAGCTTGCGAACTCCTGCCATATTGGCCATTTGGTGACCACGAACCATGTCTTTTACTTTTTTAGTTGCCTTTCCACGATTGGACCATAGGTCCATGACAACATTGGCACCACCCGGTGTTTTAATCCAGATACCGCAGTTACCTAGCCACCACATAGAGAAATTTCCTTCAGGCACTACCTCTTCTTCAATTTCTTCGTTTAGCCAGGTTCCCCATTCTGGGAAGGTGCTAAGAATCCATGATTCACGAGTTATATCTTGTACTTTAGCCATTATGTTTCCTCCAAAATGAATTTTTATCTATACTCTAAGTATAGACCTTCTTTATTCTCATAAAAAGACCAAGTGTCACACATTCTTGTGTTCAAAACTGGACTGAATTTTGGCTCAAAATAAACTAAAAGCCCCAGCCTTCTCCTAAACCAATAGATAGCTGAGGGGTCCTTATCAATAGGCAAGCTAGTAAGCTTACAATAACTCGTGATGAATGAGCTTTTCAATTTTTGTTTTCAAGGCATAGCGGTCAGCATCGTCCTTAACAATGGTCTCAATCGCTTTTTCTAGCTCAAGAGAAAAACGAGAGCTGTCACTCAAGCGCCCCTGCTTTGAAAAACGGATCAATCTAATAATATCATCATCGCTCAAAATAGGATTAACAATCAGTATGGGAACAAGGGCCTCCAATGCGTCTGTTGTTGATACCACGATGTCAACAGACATCAGATCAAAGACACTCTGGTATTGCTCTGTTGTAAAGACAGCCTCGATTTGACAATTGGGCAAATAACGCTGACACTGCTTCAGCAGCAGCTTTTGAATCCCAATGCCATCATCTGAAACGATCACAAGCTTGGTCTTGTCCCAGTCAGCATGACTATGGCGCAGCTCTCCTCCTAGATGAATCGTTAGATAAGCCACGTCATCATCTGTTAGACTAATCTGCCAAGCCTGCTCTAAGATCACAGCACAGGATTGGGCCATAGCAAAAAGCTCCTCGTATTTTTCCTTAATATGGTCTGTTAAAGGATTGATCAAAAAAATCCCATAGGCCTTTCGATAAACAAGGGCCTTGCAATGTCTGGTCAGCTGTCTAAGCAAGTCCTTTTTGTGGGTAAAATGCAGCTGATAGCGCAGCTCCAGCTGGGCAATAAAATCACCAATGGTAGCTCGCATCTGCTCATAATCCTGACTTTCAACATGGTGATCCTGATCCTTTCTAAAGGATAGCATCAGCATGGCTACCATGCCTACCTCAATGTCATCTAAATGCAGCTTGAAATTGTGGTAAAGCTCACTAGCCAATGCCTTAGCAATCTGGTATTCCTTGCGCTTCCAAATCAGGTTAAAATCCCTTTTAAGCGCTGTTTTAGTTTCCGAATGCAATTGCATGTTGCGATAGCTAAGCAGGATAAAAGGAAGAATTTGCAGCATAAACTGACTATCCTGAATATTAATTGTTTTGCCTAGGCTAGCCTGAGACAAAAAGAGGTATTCGTGAAAATAATCCAAAACCTCCTTTGAAAAATAAGCTGACAAGCCTTGTGTCTCAGAAAGCTTATGATCAAAAAGCTCAATAAAGCTGCTATTGCCTCCCTGATAAACACCTGCCAGTACCTTGTAAAGGTACTGAATCAAAGCCATAGGGTGACAGTCAAAGTAATAGCCTTTGGCCTTGGTGGCATGCAGCTGAATCTTATTGTTGCAGCTAGACAATTCCTCTCTCAATTCAGCAAGGTCATTTAAGATGGTATTTCTGGAAACATCATTAATCATCATGAGCTTATCCAGCGTCACCCGCTCTGTTGCCACTGCAATATAAATCGCTGATAAGCTCCTGCGCTCATCACCCTTCATGACATAGTGATAATCTGTCACTTCATTGAGGAGCTGTTGGCAGGCAGCCTTTTGCTCACTATTTAGCAAGATGCCAACCCGAGGATAAGAGACAATTTGAGCAACATGGCTGGGCAGTGCTTCGTTAATTTTATCAAGATGATAGTAAATTTTACGACGCGACTGACCCAAGGCAGCTGAAATCGCCATGACTGTCTCAGCCTCCTTCAATCGAATCAGATATGACAGCAGATCATAGCTTTTTTTATCCAAAATAATCACGTTCATACCTCCCTTCTATGAAACATCACGACCACACAGCTTTATCAGTTTACCATTTTACCTATCTGTAGGAAAGAATACTAGGTCAAAGTCAGTCTCTAAATAGTAAAAAACGAACGATCATTAGTTTTCTGAAGATAAAATTCCTAATTAGTTCGCTTTTTTCTTTTATAATTGTAATAGTTGAATTAATTATTAAACTTTTCTAAAACAAGAGGCTTTTTATCCCAGATTGCAACAGTGACTAACACCTTGACCTTAAGCCTAGCTAAGCAGCTAGACTAAATCACTAGCTGCTGGCTTAATGCAGGCTACCTTTTTGGCCATAATAAGCATTTGGACCATGTTTTCTAAGGTAATGCTTGTCCATAATATAGGCTGGAGCTGGCTCCACACGAGGATTGATTTGTTCTGTCAGGCGGTTCATCTTGGCCACCTCTTCAAGCACTACTGAATGATAAACCGCTAATTCAGGCGTCTTGCCCCAAGTAAAAGGACCATGATTGCGAACAACAATGCCAGGCACTGCCATGGGGTCAAGACCACGAGCAGCAAATTCTTCTAAAATGACTGTACCAGTTTCCTTTTCATATGCCCCGTTAACCTCATCGGCAGTTAGAGAGCGAGCACAAGGAATCGGACCATAAAAGTAATCCGCATGCGTTGTCCCATAAAATGGAATATCTCGCCCAGCCTGTGCCCAACCGACTGCCTCAGTTGAGTGTGTGTGCACAATACCGCCAACCTCTGGCCATGCCTTGTATAATTGCACATGAGTTGGCAAATCAGAAGAAGGGTTCAGCTCTCCCTCAACAATAGTGCCATCTAAGTCTGTAACGACCATATTTTCCGGTGTTAATTGGTCATAGTCAACGCCGCTTGGCTTGATGACGATACGTCCCAGCTCACGACAGACCTCTGAGACATTGCCCCAGGTAAATTTCACCAGCCCATGCAGCGGTAGGGCCTTGTTGGCTGCACAGACACGTTCACGCATTTCTTGTAGCCTTTTTGCCATTAGCTTAACCCCGCTTTCTCAATCAGTGGATAAAGGAAATCCTGTGCCTCCTTGATGGCAGCTCTTGTCTCCTCTACAGTTTCACAGTTTTCTGACCACATTTCAATCAAAAATGGACCATGATAATGCGTTTTCTTGAGCACATCAAACATTTCTTCCCAATCAACACAGCCTTGACCAAATGGCACATCACGAAATTGCCCTTTAGATGTTTCTGTCACAGCATAGGTGTCCTTTAGATGCAAGGCAGCAATAGACCGATGCCCATTGTAAAATTCACTCCAGAGGTCATTATGCCAAGCAGAGACATTGCCCGTATCTGGATAGACAAAGAGATAAGGGGAGTCAATTTCTTTTTCCACAGCCAGGTATTTCTCAATTGAGTTGATAAAAGGATCGTCCATGATTTCAATAGCCAAAATGACCTGTGCTTCCTCTGCCCAAGTGCAGGCCTGTCTGAGATTTTTGATAAAGCGTGCACGCGTTTCAGGTGATTTTTCTTCATAATAAACGTCGTAGCCAGCCAATTGAATGGTACGCACACCAAGATCCTGTGCTAGCACAATGCATTTTTTCATTAGCTCTAATGATGTCGCTTCTGTTTCTGGATTGCTAGAGCCAAGTGGATAACGACGATGACCAGAGAAGCAAATGCTTGGGATACGAACCCCTGTTTCATAAATAGCCTTGACAATGTCTAGTCGCTCCTGTTTACTCCAATCCAAGCGCGCTAGGCGAGCATCTGATTCATCGACAGACATTTCTACAAAATCAAAGCCTAATGCCTTTGCAAATTGCAAGCGTTCCAGCCAAGTAAAATGCTTTGGCGTTGCTTTTTCATATATACCAATAGGACGCGCCATATTGTTACCCCCAAATGCGTCGAATCTCGTCTTTAAAGGCACGTGCCGCTGCTGCAGGATCCTCTGCTTCAGTGATACCACGACCTGCAATAAAGGTAAAGACATCAACCCCTTCAAAGAGCTTGAGGGTATTGATATCTAAGCCACCCGTCACCGACACACGAAAGCCCATGTCAATGAGGGCTTTGACCTTGTTCAGATCTTTTTCACCCCATACTTCACCAGCGAGTAGGGCGTCACGTGATTGATGGTAAATCGCCTGTGAAATGCCTGCATCTAGCCACAATTGTGCCTGTTCATAGGTCCAATCACCATACAGCTCAACCTGAATCTCGCCACGTTCCCCACGCTCTTCTTTGATGGCTTTCAGTGCGGCTGCCATGGTTGGAATAGTGGCACAGCAAATACAAGTCATCCAGTCCGCACCACGCTTAGCATTATTCTTAGCAACAGTACCGCCAGCGTCTGCACACTTGGTGTCTGCTACGATGATCTTCTCTGGAAATAAGCTACGCAGCACCTCAATCAATTCGCTGCCTACTTGAAGCAGGCAAACTGTCCCTGCTTCGATTACATCAACCTCGTGACCAACTGCAACAGCAGCCCTGACCGCCCCCTGCAAATCAGAATGATCTAAGGCAACCTGTAATTTTGGAATATGTGTCATGATTTTCTACCAAGAGCCCGTAGCACCGCCTTCAATGCTTAATAGCGAGCTCCTATCCTTTCTGTTGTGTTTGATTCGTTTAGTGATGATGGCTTGTCTAAGAATCCAAATCCAAGCCCTCTAAATAAGGACTATTTTTGGACTCGTCCACCAAAGCCAAAACCTCTGCTGGAGTGTGACAGGCAACTAAGCGCGAAATAGCGTCTTCCAGTTCAAAAAGGGCGACAATCTGTGGAATAGCAACTGTTGTATGAATAGAAGGATCAGTTGCCGCCAAGGTTAGCAATACCGAAACCTCTTTGCCATCTGAAAAGGTCACCGGCTTGGTCAGTGTGATAAGCGCAAAGGCATTTCGCTTGACCCCTACACCAGCCTCTGCGTGTGGCATGGCCATTCCCGGCATAAGGACATAATAGGGCCCGTACTTTTCTGTTGATGCGATAATAGCGTCATAATACTCAGAGGTCACCGCCCCGCTGTCAATCAAAGGCTGAACAGCTAGCTTAACCGCTTCCTGCCAGCTAGCTGCTGACAAGCCCAAGCGAATAGAGTTGTTTTCGATAAATGCTTTTTTTAAATTCATATAACTATCCTTTCTAAATCAAATTCTTTGGCTAGACACTTTTTGCCTCACTCCTATCTAGCTGATAAAGAGAAAGAGCTGGAACCTCTCTTCACAACTCTCACTCCATCTATCCTTACTGAAAGTTGATTGCTACAGCTTAGCTTACAGCCAAGTGGCTGCTCTTAGGCTCACTATCATTTGCCATGAGCAGCACTGATGTCATCAGGGCCGCTCTAAAGCACCGCCTGTAGCTTGGTTTTGATTTCATTGTCGTCCATAAGATTATCTAGTCCAACCAAATGACCCTTTGTACGCCCATCTAATTCATGAATCAGGTGATTAGAAGCAACCACAATATCATAGCCTGAGGCAAGTCCCTTTGCCTCACCCACTGAGCAAGAAGCAGACTGAATATCAGTCACCCCAAGCTGACGAAGTGCGTTTTCAACCTTCATTTTAATAACCATTGATGATCCCATGCCATTGCCGCATGCTGTAAGAACCTTAACCATTTTATTTTCCTCCGAATATATATGATTTGATATGAATAAAGACCTGTAGAAGTCTGTCAACAAACTCCTACCAGCCTTTCCTAAAAGACGAATAAGCAGCTATTGTCACCTAGCTTATTGTGCTTCACCGCGGTAGTAAGCCTCTTTATCCTTAGCCCTAGCAAATTGTAGCTGTGGAATAGCAAGTAAGAAGGCACATACCACCACATAGCCTGCAATACCAAGGAACTTGAAGAGGTAACCAAATGGAAGCCAAGGAAGCACCAGGTCAATATTGCCATGATAACCACCTGTCAAGCCCAACAGACCAACTGCCACAGCACCTAAGGCAACCTGAAGAATACCGGAAATAAAGGATAGAGCAAGTGCTGCCTTCCAGCCGCCACGCTTATCTGCATAGACAGCAATCGCAGCATTATCAAAGAAGACCGGAACAAATCCTGTGATGATCAAGATTGGATTTTTAAAGATCACAAGAAGTGCAATAGTGATTAGCTGACCGATAAGGCCAAAGGTAAATCCTGACAAAACAGCGTTTGAAGAGCCAAAGCCATATGACGCTGCAACGTCCACCGCAGGAAATGAACCCGGAAGGAGCTTACTTGAAATCCCTTGGAAGGCATTGGTCAACTCTGACACAAACATACGCACACCCTGCATCAGGATAAAGAGATAAACTGAGAAGGTTAAGGAGGTTTGCAAAATATACATAAAGAAGGCCTGCTTAGTTGGATTAAAGGCACCAGCACCTATAAGTTCTGCATTAGACATCATGTCTGGGCCAAGCACAGCCAAGATAGCACCAAAGAAAACCAGCATTAGAGTGGCAGAAGCAACCACCGTATCATGAAAAATCGTTAAAAAGCTTGGTAGCTTGAGATTGTCAAGGTTCTCTTCTTTTTTACCAAAGAAAGGCGCCACCTTGTCAACAAACCAGATCGCAAACTGCTGCTGGTGCCCAATGGCAAAGCCTCCACCACCTGTCAAGCGCTGAGTCGCCTCAACTGTCATATTGGAGCTGACAGCCCAGTAAAGGCCACAGATAATACCGACCGCCCAAGCACCAAAAGCATTTTGAAGCTGAGGGATTAAAAGAAGAACAAACACAGAGATGGTTGCCGCCTGCTGCACCATGATATGACCTGTAATAAAGAGCGTACGAACCTTTGTCACCTTACGAAGCGCCACTAGCAAAATATTGACCCCAAAGCCAATCAAAAGAGCTGTGGTGGCAACACTGATGAATCCCATCTCCTCTAGCTTGGTATTTGCTGCTGCAAGTCCAAAGTAAGGGTCAATAACTGCAGCCTTTAATTCAAATTTCTTACCCAATGCCACTAGGATTGGACGAAACGTGTTAACCAAGCCTCCAGAACCGACATTCAAAATCAGGTAACCAACCGTTGCCTTAACAAAGCCAGCAAATACCTCATGCAGGGGCTTTTTAAGCAGCAAATAGCCAATTAAAACCAAAAGACCTACAAAGAAAGCCGGATTTTGCAAAATATTTTGCGAAAACCAGTTTAGGGGAGCTAGGAGCATTTCCATAAGAACTACCTCTTTTCACAGTTAATAAATATGATATTTTCTATACAATAATTGTAAAAGATGTAAGCGTTTTAAAAAAGACCAAGAAACACACAGTAATGTGTTCAAAATTAGACCTGATAAAAAATACTTAAATAAATACGAAAAAGACAAGTTCAACAACTGAACTTGCCTTAGTTTACTGTTTAATACTTTTATGATCCACTATCAAAATATCAGATTAGCATAGTAAAAATACCACATAAAATATATGCGGTAAAAATATTCTATAAAGTAATTGTAAAAGTTACCAGATTAATAAATACGATACCAATATTGTCTTCTTGCTAAACTTGGTTTAGCAACACATTCTTCCAATTCTTGTAACTTCTCCATTTTTTGTCTACCTGAAAAATAAATATCGTGCTTTAAACCCTCTAAATCACTTAACCGATTTTTCATAGCTCTTTTATGTACTCGATATAAATCTGATATTTTTTCTATTTCTTGCTTCAGATTTTGCAAACCTAGATCAAATTTTTCCTCATCACTCAATCCTTGTTTAGCCCATTTTGCTTCCTGTTCAATTTCGTTTAAAGGGGAAGCATCTGTCAAAGACATAATTCTACGTTCAAAATCTTGTACTGTCTTTTCAGATAAACCAAATGTTTTGATTTTTTCTATAAGTTCTTGCTTACTTCTCTCTAGTGATTTTTCGGTTTCTGTTCGATACGAATAAGGATTATACTCCACTCCACGATAATAACTAAAAGCCCTTACTTCCCCTGTACCTGCAACTGCTCCTGCGAGTACAAGTGCTGCTGCACTGGCTAAAACCAATTTTTTCATGTTGAAAAATCCTCCATACATAATAAATATTTTAGGAGTTTATTCTATCATTGTCCTTATGATTGTTTAATATCAGTTTTAATAGCGTGTTACAAAACAAGAATAACCACTCATGTAAACGAGTGGTTATCAGCTTTTTATAGTATTGGGCTCAAAACTTATAAAGAAGGGTCTTTATTTCACCACAATATTAACGAGCTTATTAGGAACAGCGATAACCTTTATCACTTCCTTGCCTACAATTTCAGCCTGTATTTTATCATGTGCTAGGGCTACTTTTTCTAGCTCCTCTCTTGAGAGGTCTTTTGCCACAACAAGCTTAGCCTTAACCTTTCCTTTAATTTGAACAACGATTTCGACATCATTTTCAACGAGCTTGCTGTCGTCATGGGTTGGCCATGCAACATACGAGATGGATTGGCCTGAAGCTGTTAGGATCTGCCATAATTCTTCACCCAAGTGTGGGGCAAATGGGGCAAGCAACTGAACAAAGCCTTTTGCGTATGCCACATAAAGCTTGTCCTCTTTATTGGCTGCATTGACAAAAATCATGAGCTGGGCGATAGCAGTGTTGAATTTCATGCCTTCGATTTGTTCTGTGACCGCCTTAACAGTCTCATGGTAAGTCTTGTCTAAAGCCCCGCTATTTTCTGCAACAATCTCCTTTGTCGTGATCAAACGGTAAACACGATCTAGGAACTTGCGTGCTCCCTCCAGGCCTTCTTCAGACCAAGCGATTGAGGCATCAAGTGGTCCCATGAACATTTCGTACATACGCAGAGTATCTGCACCGTACTGCTCCACTACGTCATCTGGGTTAACAACGTTTTTCAGCGACTTAGACATCTTAGCAGGGGCCTGCTCAAGCTCCTCGCCTGTTTCCATATGAAAGAAGCTGCCGTCACGTTTGTCAACCTTATCAGTAGCTACAAGGGCACCACGATGGTCGCGATAGCTGGTTCCTAAAATCATGCCTTGGTTAAAGAGCTTTTGGAATGGCTCCTTGGTTGGCACTACACCCAAATCATAGAGCACCTTGTGCCAGAAACGCGCATAGAGCAAGTGAAGCACAGCATGCTCTGCACCTCCAATGTAGATATCTACTGGCAACCACTGCTTTAACAGGTCCTTATCAGCTAGTTGCTTATCATTATGTGGATCAATATAGCGAAGGTAATACCAGCTTGAGCCAGCCCACTGTGGCATGGTGTTGGTCTCACGACGCCCTTTGACCCCATCCTCGCGAGTCACCTCAAGCCAGTCAGTCAAGTTAGCTAGTGGTGATTCTCCTGTACCAGATGGGCGAATATCCTTGGTCACTGGCAAAACAAGCGGTAGGTCCTGCTCAGGAACTGCTGTCGAGGTACCGTCCTCCCAATGAATGATTGGGATTGGCTCACCCCAGTAGCGCTGACGACTGAACAGCCAGTCACGTAGGCGATAAGAGACCTTTTCGTGACCAACACCAGTCTCCTCCAGCCACGCCACCATTTTAGCAATGGCACAAGCCTTATCAAGACCATCTAGGAAGCCAGAATTAATGTGAATACCGTCCTCTGTGTAGGCAGCCTCATCAACATTGCCCCCTTCAAGCACTGGAATAATCTCAAGATTGAATTGCTTTGCAAATGCCCAGTCACGCTCATCATGCGCTGGCACTGCCATGATAGCACCTGTACCGTAGCTTGCAAGCACATAATCCGCAATCCAGATAGGCATTTCTTTGCCATTGACCGGGTTGATCGCATAGGCTCCTGTCCAGACACCTGTTTTTTCCTTGGCAAGATCGGTACGAGCAAGGTCAGATTTGAGGCTCGCTTGGCGTTTGTACTCAGCAACAGCCTGCGCTTGCTCTGCTGTGGTAATGCTATCTACTAAGGCGTGTTCTGGTGCCAAAACAGCATAGGTTGCACCAAACAAGGTATCTGGGCGTGTTGTAAAGACGGTGAAGTCTTTATCGGTATCTTTGACCTTGAAGGTTACATTAGCCCCTGTTGATTTACCAATCCAGTTGCGCTGCATATCCTTGATCGACTCTGGCCAATCCACTTCCTCCAGATCTGCTAGCAAGCGCTCTGCGTAGGCTGTGATTTTGAGCATCCATTGGCGCATGGGCTTACGAACAACTGGATAGCCCCCACGCTCTGATGTGCCATCAGGTAGAACCTCCTCATTCGCAATAGCTGTTCCCAGCTCTTCAACCCAGTTAACTGGCACTTCAGCTTCATAAGCCAAGCCTTTTTCATACAATTTTGTGAAGATCCACTGTGTCCACTTGTAGTAATTAGGATCAGTTGTATTGATCTCACGATCCCAGTCATACGAGAAGCCAAGGGCATTGATCTGACGTTTGAAGTTCGCAATGTTTTCTGCTGTAAACTCAGCAGGGTCATTCCCAGTATCCATCGCGTATTGCTCAGCAGGCAGACCAAAGGCATCCCAGCCCATTGGGTGGAGAACATTATAGCCCTGTGCACGCTTGAAGCGGCTTAAAATATCAGTCGCAGTGTAGCCTTCAGGGTGCCCCACGTGTAGACCCGCACCAGAAGGATAAGGAAACATATCTAAAGCGTAAAATTTAGGCTTTGAGGCGTCTGTCCCCGTTTTAAAGGTATGATTATCAGCCCAAAAGGCCTGCCACTTAGGCTCAATGGCTTTGTGATTGTAAAATGTCATGTGAATTCTCCCATGTAAAAAGTCTAGTCTTCTTATTATAGCACGATATCAGGCTTTTAGGAATGGGCAAGCCATATTGCTGCCACGACGTCGGCATCACAAAAATGCATGTAACCATTTTCTAGCTACATGCATTTTTTAATCTATGTTCAGCGGTTTTGCATTGCAATATCACCAGTTTCTCGATTTCTATTTGACTATTTCCTAACATATTGCCAAAAAAACTATACTGATGATGAAAACTCGCTACGAGAAAGCATCACTGTCTTCATGCGTTTGTCACGACATTGCTAAAGCCCTTTAGACTAGATAGCGCGTCTCTGCGACGCATAAGCTCAAGCCTTACGAGCAAACTCATAAAACAGCCAAATACCCACTATTACCTCACTTGGTTTCAGATCTGATCTAGCTCTGGTTTTAAGCTCTCAAAGAGGTATTGAGCTTGACCAAGGAGTGCTTGCTAAGCTACTAAAAAGCCCCTTATCCTTTCTATTAGATAAGAGGCTCAATAGAGCTTATAGGAATGCCAATGTCCATTAGTAAAATGCTATAAACCAATAGTTAAAGGGGAGAGAATTGAGAATAGCTTAATCTTTTTGACGTTTTGGCATGACTGTCACTAGACCTGCACCTGTCATAATCGCAACTGCAGCAGCAGTGAAAAATGGATTTGCTGCATCTTCACCTGTTGATGGCAACTGACCTGCTGGTTTTGCGGCTGGTCTACTTGCTTTTTGCTTTGCGACCGAGTTCGATGCCTGAGGAGTCTTAGCGCGAGGCTGTGACAGATCCTTAAACTTATCAGCAAGCTCCTGCTTCAAGCGCTTAATCTCAGCTTGAAGGTCAGCATTATTATGGTCCTTTTGCTCAAGTAGGCTTTGAAGCTCCTTGACCTTAGCCTCAAGCTCAGCCTTGTCTGCCTTAACCATATCAAGCTCAGCTGTTTTTTCAGCTAATTGCGCTTCAAGGTCAGCCACTCTATTATTAGCTGCTACTATCTCTTGCTCAAGATTTGATACTCTTGCATTAGCTTCAGCAAGTGCCTGATCTGCCGCAGCTTTTTCCTCCGAAAGCTTGTCAACGTCAGCCTTAACGTCTACTAGCTCCTCTTGAAGTGTTGTGATGTTAGCATTAGCAGCCTCAAGGTCAGCATCTGCTTTAGCCTTGTCCTGTGTTAATTGCTCAATCTCAGCAAGCTTCTCTGTGAGCTCACGCTTAGCAGATTCAGTCAATCGACCCAGACTATCAACAGCCTGCCCTAAACGCTCTACTTCTGCTTGAGCTGCTGAAAGTTTGTTGGCAAGGTCGGCAGATTCACTGAGAGCCATATCACGATCTGATTCTGCTTGAGAAAGCTTATTGACCAACTCTTCTGAAATTTTAATAGATCTTTCTAAATCACTTTGTAACTTGCTTTTTTCTTCTCTGAGATTTTCTTCATTTTGAACGTGAGTCTCTATACCATCTATAAGAGCGTGTAGAAATACATCGGGATCTTCATTATCACCAATTGCATGTTTAATCATCTTAAGTGATGAGTCCTCTTTCGCTAACATATCAAGGAGTTCACGCATTTCGTCCGCCGATAATCGAGAAAATTCTTCTGCTAGGTCGTCCAAAACTGGAGACTCTCTAACTTCCCCACTAACTTTAGCATTAACTATAGTAGTCATTAATTTAATAATCAGTGGGTTTGAAGTTCTAGCTTTCACTCCTCCTGTGGTTGTGATAGCACCTGCCAGCATTGCGGCCATAACTGCCTTACGTAGGGCTGATTTACGACTCTTCATGTTGTTTGTTTCTCCTTTTTATTTTCCTATTTCCCAGGCCAAAGCACCTACTCCCTAAGGGAGTTACACGTTAACCTATAACTACATTCTACCTAATTTTATAGGATTAACAAAGCTCACTAATTTTACACAATGATAAGTTGTGCCTATTTTAATGAAATATACCGATATCTATCAATAGCCGATGTTTCCAAGCTTGTTGGTTGTTTTTGTTTCAAAGATACTACCCATTCGTTTTCTTAGATAATGGTTAAGCTTGGCGACTATAACGGTTGGCACAAATCGACTAAAGAAAAAGATATCAGCATGCTCACAACCCCTAATGACCGTATCAGTGATAATGACGTCATAGTCATGCTGTAGACACAAGGCTTCTATAGTTAATTTATCAAAAATGGTAATCTCAAAAAATTCACCAATGTATTTTTTCAAAAAGCTTCCCGTACTGCCATGACTTCTTTCTATAATCAAGAGCTTTGGTTTTTTCATCAATTCACACATGGTTAAAAAGAAATTCTCCCAAGCTATCAGCAAGGAATAAACCAAATTGTTGAGCAGATTAGTGGCAAGCACCATATCCCCGTCCTTAAATAGCCTCTTCACATAATCGGTAAACCTAAAATAAACATAGGTATAATGCTTCTTAAAGAAGGCCAAGTAATCCTTTTTATAATCGTAAATCAGAAAGCTTTCATTAATATCCTCCACTCCTAAAATAACAGTGGCATGAAGATATCTGGCAACCTCATATTTATTTGGCAATACAATACCTGTAGCTCCCTCCATTTCACTAAGCAAGTCTATCCAGCTCAGCAAGGACTGAGGGCCCGGAACTTCCTCCTTAACCTTATCTACCTGCAAGGACTTTCCTAATACCAAATCATCATCTAAATAATTAGAAAACATTTCTGACAAGACAAGATCATCAAGCGGTACTGAAAATTTAAGCACAAACAAATGCGATAGCTTTTTCATCTCCTGAGAATCCTGTAACAACTCCAGCGAAAGACTACCCAGTGCTTTATGCTTACCAATTTTAAAGCCTTTGAGGTAGCGAATAAGATTAACCGCACTTAATAGCTTGAGGTGACGAAAAATCGCAAAATCAATCTTAACCTCTGTCAAAGATGCCATTAATTGAACAAATTGCTCATGGTGATTTTCGTTGAGCAGGGAAGCAAAAGGCCATTCAGAAAAAGTATATGCTTCTGAAAAATACTTGATATAAAACAATCTAATATTGTATTCATCTCCAACCACACGAATAGGCTTAGCCGAAATGATAATATCAAAATGCTCTTTTAAATAAAGATTGGTTTTACGAATCAAACGCTTTAAGGTTGATAAGCTAATAAAAAGTGCCTCTGCAAGATCATCTAATGACGCAAAATCATCAAAAAACAAGGCTGACATCAACTGAAGAGAAGGAGACTCTAGCAAGGCTCTCCGATAAACCTCCTTTAAGCCACTTTGATGATTGTAATGAATATGAAATTGAGAATCCTTGTAGAACAGCTTGCCTAAATCTTCCATAAAAACAGAATTCGTGATGCACGATTGCAGCGTTAAAACTGAACAATCCAACAGCTGACAAGCATCTTTATAATATAATGGATTTTTCGTTTCACTTAATAAGGTAATCAACTCAAGCTCTCGCCACTGCTGCTTGGTAAAGAGATTATCTATAGACATGGTATTTAGCTCCTAAATATACTTTTCCTGATTAAAAACTTACCGCAACACAACACTATTTCATTAACTCTTAATGTCGGTTGTAGAATAGAGTTGCATTATAGCATACTATTAGCCAGAAATACCTTAGAATTGTTCGCAAATTAACCGATTACAAATAGACAAAAGCCTTTAAAACACAACAGTCAGCTCATTTTTTTATTACATTATAAATTGTAGACTTTTTTATTTTCTCTTATTTTTTAGCTCTGCCATTACTATCATCTGTATCTTCAATAAAAAAAGTGTTTAATATTTGCTAATTTTAAAAACAATAATCTAAATTATTACAAATCTCAAAAGGTCTAGTTTTTATCTTAGTCACAAAAAATGGTTGTAGCCTTAGGGGCTTTTTAGCAAACGTAAGCTGGTTTGTCTTACTACTAAGCCATTAAAGGCTTAAAAATCAGCCAGCCAATCCGAACTGACTGCCCAAGAACTAAGCTTGAAGAGTATTTAGGCCTTAAACCATACACACCTATGTAAGACCATATGGTCACTATATAAATACCCCTATTCATCTCAATAGTCCGACAAACAGGGCTCTATCTATAGGATCAGGATCAAGAATGCTACAACTCAAAAAGGAGAGAAGCCCTTTGCTTCTCTCCAAGAATAATCTTATTTTTTTTAAACGCTAGAATTGATTAGGAGTTTATAGTTAAGGAAAGCACTCGAATGGTCGGTTGCCAACCACCATCTATCAAGCAAACCAAGACTATATTACCTATCCTTTTTTTCTTTAAGTATTAGCATACCAGCGCTGGCGATAATGCTAAGAGCGGCAAGACTAAAGAAGGGATTGCTTGTCTCTCCTGTTGCCGGCAGAGCTGCTGCTTTTTGAGGCCTTGAAACCATTTTTGTGGCAGTACTTGGTGCCTGAGGTGCTGGGATTTGCTCTGGAACTTTTGGTGCAGGCATGTCCGGTTTAGACTCCTGTCCTTGCTCGCCTTGAGGACTATCTGGGCCTTGAGGACCTACTTCTCCTTGGTCGCCCTTTGGACCTTGAGGACCCATTTCGCCTTGGTCTCCCTTTGGACCTTGAGGACCCATTTCGCCTTGATCTCCCTTTGGACCTTGAGGACCCATTTCGCCTTGGTCTCCCTTTGGACCTTGAGGACCGACTTCACCTTGGTCTCCTTTTGGACCTTGAGGACCCATTTCGCCTTGATCTCCCTTTGGACCTTGAGGACCTACTTCACCTTGGTCTCCCTTTGGACCTTGAGGACCGACTTCACCACGCTCGCCATCACGACCATTAGCACCTGGCACTCCTTGTGGACCTTGTTCTCCTCGGGGGCCAACGGAACCTGTCTCGCCTCGTTCACCTCTTTCTCCTTTATCACCTCTAGGACCTTGTGGGCCGATTGGACCGGCAGGACCGACAGGACCAGCAGGACCGACAGGACCTTGTGGGCCAGGGAGACCTGGCACCCCCCTTATACCATTTTGTCCTGCAGGACCTTGTGGGCCGATTGGACCGGCAGGACCGGCAGGACCGACAGGACCAGCAGGACCGACAGGACCTTGTGGGCCAGGAAGCTCAAGCTCTTTATTTAGTAATTCAAAATACTTTATAAAGTATTGTTCCAACTTATCTAAATAATCCTTAATAGAAGGTGTCGTATAGTCATTGTTATAATACCAGCTAGAAGCCATAACAGTGTCTTTAACTTTAGGAAATTTAGCTACTGTCTGTTTTAATTCTTGTAAATTACGTTTTTGCGCCTGAACACTTGTTCCTGAACCAATGGCTGCGGCCATAAGGACAATTGCGGCTGATGTTAACCCATATCGGCGAGCATATTTATTAAAGTGCTTCCTTGCCATTTTCTCTCCTCTATAACCCTTTTATATTACTTTATGTGACAATTCTATTACTTTTAGACATTGTCAAACCAAAGACAACTACTAACACTGAGTAACGACCTTCGGTTTTTTATCGTTCGTAAGCATTTATCAGCTAAATTCTCACGTGACTATTATATTAATTTTATAAATGAGATAAAATGGTAATGTTTTTTTTTTTTGTATATTCCAATCTTTTTTTGAGCGTATTTTTGTCTATACCAATCAATAACTGCACGATATCATTTAACTTTTGATCTGTTGCGATTGCTGGATTAAAAATAAGCTAGGGCGATCGGTTAGAGACTTAAAAGCGAAGGGACAATAACTCTTTTTAGGGCCTGGTTAATTTGAGTCTTGGCTGTAGAAGACCAACAAAAAAGGCCTAACATCGGTATTTTAGAGAGCCGATGCCAGCCTTTTATTTTTTATGGTATGAATAATAGCTTTAGAAGCCTATCAGGACGATAGCTCTGCGATTTGGTAAAGCTCGACCTCTGCTAAGGTTTCTGAGCCAAACATATTAAGCATGAGCTTGACCTTGTTGTTTTCAATTTCTACGACACGACCCTCTTGCCCGATAAAGGCGCCATCAATGATTTGAACCACATCACCTTCTTTGATATTCGTATCAAAGACATCAACAGTTTGCCCCATTGACAACAGGATTGCGCGAATCTCCTCTTCAAGCAGAGGGGTTGGTTTTGAGCGATTACCATGCGATCCGACAAAGCCTGTCACGTTTGGTGTGTTACGAACAACAAACCAAGCGTCGTCAGTCATAACCATCTCAACCAAAACATATCCTGGGAAGCGGTTTTCTTCAACCTCTTTGACCTGACCATTTTTTTCAACATTTACTGTTTGGGTAGGAATCTCAACGCGAAGAATATTGTCTAGCATGTTATAGGTCTGAGCACGCTGCAAAAGGTTTTCTTTTACTTTATTTTCATAGCCTGAGTAAGTTTGAAGGACAAACCAGCCCTTATCAAAAGAATCTAACATGTTACTTCCTTTCATTATAAAAAAGCCTCTGTTGGCCTTTGCATTGCTGTTATCACACTTTCATTATAATAGAAGAAGGATTGGCTGTCAACGCATTAATAGCCTCTCATAGCAGGGTAAGAGCACTTTGTTGGCTGCCAACGAACCTTTCTGGTCAATGCCTTTAGTCATAACAGCGGATCAGCTGAGCTGCCCAGCCTTTCTACTTGCTATAGCCCTTGACTATCGGTAGCTATCACCCCTTTACGCACCCGCATAGTAGGTGGTCTATTGGTCTTATATCTATCAGAGTACAACCTGCCCATCGCACTCAAAAAGGCCGAAACGATTGTTCCAGCCTAGGCTTTTCCAAGCAATTTTAATCATAACAGGTCTCATCATTGCAATGACTTAGAATAAATTAATCAATGATAAAATGCCTTTTGATAGCAACTGGTCAAAGATAAAGATGATTACCGTAAAGAATGCTGTATACTCAAAGACAGAAATAAAGTCCTTCCAGCGCTGCTTACGATCCGGCCAAGTTGTATCCCTTAAAAGCTTAAAAATCCCACTAATGAATCCCATCAGGCTCTCCTCTAACGTGTTTCTTTGTGTAAGGTGTATGCTTTACAATATTTGCAAAACTTATTGACTTCTAGTCGTGTTGGTCTAGGCGTGCTACTAATCCCGATAGAATAATTGCGGCTGCCACATTCTACACACGCTAGGCTTGCTTTTTTCTGTGCCATAACGCCTCCGTAGTGATTATTCTAACACGATTTAGATATTTTCGCAAGCTATCTAAAGTAGTCAACAATACTCTTCCAGATACTTTGCGCCTTTTCTCTGAGACCAGATTGATCAACTGCCTCTGAAATAGACTTTGAAGCTTCCTCGGCTGACTTTTTAAGACTATCAATGATGGATTGAGAATCAATACCTGCTTGCGTATTGGTCTCATTAATCCCATAAACCGCTGAAATACCGTTTTGAGCGTAAGCGTTATCGACCTTAAATTGGCTTCCTTTGGTATATGGCAATATATAGGAGGCTTGGGTGCTAAAAATTGCTGAGGCAGTGCCCGCACTTGAATCTGATAAATAATGATGCTCATCAGTTTGATTGAAGCCAACCCATTGACTGATAACAACGTCTGGCGTGTAGCCAATGACCCACTGATCACCGGAAAGGTCCGGGTTAAAGTCAGTTTCTGTGGTCCCTGTTTTACCAGCCAGAGTATAGCCATAGACATTGGCATTAACAGCTGTACCATTAGAAAAGGTTCCAAGCATCATGCTAGTCATCTTATCAGCCACTGATTGGCTGATAACCCGCTTGGTTTTATCTGTAAAGGTCTTGATAACCTTGCCCTTAGCATTTTCAATTCTGGTAATCAGGTGGGCAATATGCTTGACACCGCCATTGGCAAATACTGCATAGGCCTGTGCCATCTCAAGCGGATTGGTGGTGACACCACTACCAAGAGCCACTCCAAGCTCCCTTTTGGTATCACTCATCTTCAAACCAAATTTTTCACCATAGCTAAAGGCCTTATCTACCCCCAACTGATCCAGAATTGAAACAGCAGGAATATTGTAGGAGTTAGCCAAAGCCTGATACATAGGAATTGTTTCTGATTCGTAATTGCCATAATTATGCGGCTGATAACCGCCAAAATCCTGAACGCTGTTTGGCAGTTCGTGCTCCAGTGACCAGCCTGCTGCAACAGCAGGAGTATAAACAACTAGGGGCTTGATCGTTGAAGCAGGGCTACGCTTGGCTTGAGTAGCATAGTTAAAGCTTCTAAAGGGCTGGTTTTCTGTGCTATTGACACGACCAACAAGCCCCCTGACAGCTCCGGTTTTAGGATCTAGAGCCACACTAGCTGCCTCAGCTGAGCTACCATCAAACTCCGACACAGGAAATAGACTATCCTCATTAAAGGTGGTCTGCATGCCTGCTTGGTAATTTTGGTCCAACTCTGTGTAAATCTTGTAGCCATCATTGACAATATCCTTTTCTGAGATGCCATAGCGCGAGATAGCCTCATTGATAACAGCATCAAAATAAGATGGGTACTGATAATCATCTGTTTTGCCGACATAGGTGTCTGCTAAACGATTCCCCATACCAATAGCTTGAGCCTCTTGTGCCTGCTGCTTGCTGATTTTCCCAGCGTCAACCATAGCTGACAAAACGGTATCTCTACGATTAGTTGCATTTTCGATTGAGTAATAGGGATTGTAAATTTCAGGTCCCTTGAGCATACCGGCAAGGGTTGCTGCCTCGTCCAAGGTTAGATTAGCTGCTGAGGTACCAAAATATTTTTGGCTGGCGTCCTCAACACCCCAAATACCATTACCAAAGTAGGAATTATTGAGGTACATGGTCAGAATGTCATTTTTACTGTATTTTTTGGTGAGCTCAAGTGCGAGGAAGAATTCACGCGCCTTTCTTTTAATGCTCTGCTCCTGAGACAAATAAGCATTTTTAGCCAACTGCTGAGTAATGGTCGAGCCTCCACCAAAGCGGCCTGCGGTCACAATAGCCAATAAAAAGCGCTTGAAATTAATACCATTGTTGGTATAAAAGGTACGGTCCTCTGTGGCAATAACCGCCTTTTCCAAATCATCTGAAATAGCGTCAAGCTCCACATAGGTCCCCTTTTGACCAGAAAGACTGCCTGCATATTCTCCCTTGCGGTCATAGATGACTGTCGTCGCCTTAAGAGCGTCCTGCAAGTCAGAAACCTTGGCTGTCTTTGAAAGGTAAAAAAGGTAAGACCCCAGCAGCAAGACAAAGGTACCCATCAAAATCAGCAGGATTTTACCAACATGGTAACGACGAAGAAAACGGCGAATAGGACCTTGCTGCGATGGCAAAATCGCCTCTAGCCTTTGAAGCCAGACCGGCTGTTTTTTCCTTTTAGCCCCATAAGACTTGCTGCGTTGAAAGACTGATTGCCCCTCTGCCTGCCCTGCTTGTGCCTCCTGATCAACCAAAGCAGCAACAGCAGCCTCTTTGTCAGCCATATGCTGCGCCGCCCTTTCCTTTAAGGCCTGTTTTTCTTGGTATTTTTTTGGAAAAAATTTCTTTTGTAATAATTCTAAAAATGTCATAGTCTTATGATACTACTAAGCCTCCAAGTCATATTGTTTAGGATACGGAAATATGCTTTGAATAAGCAACCCCATCTACCTGAAATAGCAAGCCGTCTGGACCACCCTGATGAGCAAAAGCTGTTTGAAGAGATTTACGAGCCGGGTATTTGCCATTAAATCGCTCCTTGATGATTTTTTCCATAACTGGCACATTCCAAATGTCTCTAAACAAGCAATCCATTTGAACAACGGCCTCTAGCGTCAGGCCTACCAGCCCCAAACGACGCTCCATTTCATCAAAGGCACCGTTAATTTGAGCCTCAATATCTTGACCGACATTTCCTACACAATAATTTAAAAAATAAAAATCGCCTGCCTCTACTAAGCCAGTATGTGCCCACTCTTCATTGACATCATAGCGTCTAATACTTTTCATTTTATTTTCTCCTGCTACATAAACGTTTTACCCTATTATAACAATTTCTTTCAAAATCCTATACCAAAAACCATGACATCTCAAAAAGCCCTGAAAGAATCAAGTAAGCTTTCCAGGGTTTTCTATGACATTAGCTGTTATTAAGCATAGCTGTATCTTGATACCGAATAATCCATTCCCCTATAAGGTAAATAGTCAGTCCTTGAACGTTGAAGTCTACCAGAGCCATAAGCTGAATAGATTGCTCTAGGATAAGCAGCATAGTCACTATCTGAGATCGCATAGGCAGCATTCCACAAATGTGTTTTGCTCATAAAATCATTGCCTCGCAGGGTGTAGGTATGATTGTGATTGGTGCTGTCAATAGTATCATTCCAAGTCAGGTCAATATGATAATACTGGCCATCAACCTTGACGATATTCCAAGCATGTAGACTTGATAAGCCGCCAACTGGGTCTCCATAGCCTTGGATATAATGAACATCAAGTCCAGCTAGTCGTCCCATGTCCTTAAACATCTGCGCATAGGCCTGACAAACAGCCTCCCTGTCCTTGATAAAGGCATATGGCGTCTGCACAGAAATGCCAGTACGGGTCACTCCTCCAACCTTGCCGGTCGCATAGTGGTAGTTTGTCATGATATAGTCTTGAATCTTATCAATTTTCTCAACCTCTGTATCGGTAGACTGGATATGCTGAGCTGTCCAAGCCTTGAGATGGTCGTAATACTCCTTGTACTGATCATCAGTCATATAATATTGAGGCATTAGAGTGATGGTTAAGTATTCATTGTCATAGGTTTGCATTTGCCATCTAAAGCCAGATGATACCCCACGCGCATTTGGAGTGACAAGAAGCTTTTCTTTGACAAATGCTGTAATGGCCCCTGACAAATCTATATCACCCTGACGACTGATGTTGGAACGCTGCAGCGTAAAGACAATTTCCTTTGCCCGCAAGCGGTGTGCTTCGTCAGATTGTGCTTGCAAGGCTTCTAGATCATGAACAGCTGTTAAGTCTGCTCGATAAGGCTGCGATGGCAAAGCATTGTCTGTTGTAGCAGAAGCATAATCTCCTTCGTTTCGCAATTCATTCCACAAGGCAACATCAGCTCTAGGGGCTGATCGCCAATGTGTCTGTGAACCACGAGGTTGACTGGTAGCCTGTCTCTTAGGCATGCTTTCTATATCTGTCAGCCGTCTAGCAAGCTCGGCCTGTCGGTCACCCAAGGTCTGCAGATCTGATGTCATTTTACCTTGATGGTCCTTAAGAAGCTCCTGTAAAGCCTGATTCAGCTCCTTGATATAGCCATTGACCAGTGTTAGATTGGTATTGAGATCTGAGTAATTGCTATCACTTTCCCACCAGGTGTCAATGAGCCTAGCTCGCTCTGTATCAAGTCTAGTCAAGGCATCCAGTCTATCTTTGTACTGGCTGACAAAATCAGCCATAGAAAGCTGCTGCAGCAAGGTCTGATAGCTTTGAAGATTGCCCTCTAGCTCAACAATCCGATAATCACCGCCTACAACAGGATTGGTTTTCCTGAGCTGCTCAAAGCGTGATTGGAGATCAGACCAGCCAGACTGGTACTGCTGTAGTCGTTGACTGCTAAGAGCCACCTGATCATCATATGAAGCCTTCAACTCCAAGTAAGTCCTAACAAGCTGCTGACGCTCAGCCTCAAGCTGATAATAGGTCTCTCTGTAATAGCGATAGCGTGTCAGACGACCCCAATTATCAATACCATTGTCAGCAGTATCCCTCATGTGGTCATAGTAGTGATGATAAGCAGAATAATAGGGTGTATCGTTATATGTCCTACCTTGGTTGTAAGTGTTGACATCAGCCTGTGCTGCCATACTGGTCAAGCCGGCCAAGATCAATAGAGCAAGCAGACAGGATTTTATCAATGGCTTGTTCAATAGTATTCTCCTAAATGATTCATAATCCCAATGTTATCGTGTCCTTAAATAATATATTTATCAGACTATTCTTAGTATAATAAAAGACAGACAATTTCACAATAGCTAATCTTATCTTTTCTCAAAAGAATCACGCTGTTAGCGCAGCACAAATCATCGAGCAAATGATTAGCTTTGACGAAAAACATGTTATAATAGCATTGTTACAAACGTTTAGAAAGGTAGGACATGATCATGAACAAATTTCAAGCTTTTAAAGAAACCCTGTCAGCAGAGAGCCTCAAGGCTGTCTATGATGAGACACGCTTAGAGGTTGCCAGTGACGAGCGCGAGGGAACCGAAGCTTTCTCTGTAGCTCTTGCAACCCAAATGGCCATCAATTTGATTGAAAAATACCATGACTGGCTCAATGACAACAGCAAATAAGCCTGAGATGGGCTTTCAGGTCTCCCTCACTAACCCTCATAAAGCAACAACTGTCAAGGAGTTATTGGAAGATAAGCTATTAATTCCCCGTAAAATCAGACATTTCTTGCGCATCAAAAAGCATGTTTGGGTCAATGATGAGCTGATTAACTGGCAGAGCCCTGTCAAGCAGGGTGATCACATCAAGCTACGCTTTGACCAAGAGGACTACCCTGAGAAAAGCATTCTAATGGGCAAGCCTGCCCTAGTGGATTGCCTATATCAGGACGAACACCTCATCATTGTCAACAAGCCCGAAGGCATGAAAACACATGGCAATGAGCCTACTGAGCTAGCCTTGCTCAACCATGTCTCTGCCTATACTGGCAAGACCTGCTATGTGGTCCATCGCTTAGACATGGAGACTAGCGGAGCGATTCTCTTTGCCAAAAATCCCTTTATCCTTCCGATTTTAAATCGCCTATTGGAGCGTCGAGACATTAAGCGAGACTATTGGGCCCTAATCGAAGGTCAGCTGGCGCAGCAAACAGTAACCTATCGCGATCCAATCGGACGTCACCGCCACGATAGGCGCAAGCGTGTGGTTGATGCTAAGCATGGGCAAAAGGCAATCACCCATCTAACCTTATTACAATCCTTTGATCAGACCTGCCTGGTCAACTGTCGCCTAGAGACAGGACGAACACATCAAATCAGAGTACATCTCGCACATCATAGACACCCCCTAATTGGTGATCCCCTCTATAGCAGTCAAAAAGCTGACCGTCTCATGCTGCACGCTCATCAGCTAACCCTTACACACCCCTTGACCCAAGAGATGATTAGGGTTACTGCCCCGTCTAAAAGCTTTGAAGAAGGACTACAGCAGCTAAATTGATTATATCGGTTGCTCCTCATACAGTCAGCCCTATACTAAAAAGCCTCTCTTCTTAACCACAAAGGGTTAAAAAGAGAAGCTTTTTTCTTATGCTGATTCCCCTAGCTAGAAGTGCTAAACCGGTTTGTAGGGTAAAGCGCTTATTGCTTTTTCATGTCAGGACCAAACATTGGCTTACTGTAATCAAACGCCGCATTGCTTGCTGTCTGCCAAACCACTATCGTAGCGACATCTCCGCTCCATTTGACACCAAAAGCGTATTTGACATTGACACCACCCAGTCCACCTCCTGGAACAAGGGCTACTATATCAGTATCTGGAGCTACGGTATAGAGGAATAAGCCATCTCCTTTTTCCTCCACCTTGGTAATTTTAGCAGACCTAGTAGTCTGTGAGCCATTCCCATTTTTATTTCCAATGGTTGTTGTGATACTGCCGTCCTTAGCCAATATCATTGTAAAGGTCATGTCCGAGCGATGTCCTATCCAGGTTCCCACTAGCCCCTCTGGGAAAATAGACGGCTTAACCTGATTTTTTTCACTGGCAACTGTAATATTTTTAGGACCAGACTGACTAACAAGGTAGCTATCCCCAGATTTTTTCAGGGTCAGCTTACCAGTCAGGTCTTGACGAACATTCCCTGAGGTGCCTTTTTCAGGATCAGTTTCCTTATCGTAAACAAAATCATAAACAGCTGTAAAGTCTACTAGATAAGACTGCTTACCAATTTGAGTCAACTTGCTTAACAAAATAGACGGAATGCTTAAACGAGAAGCCTTTCTGGGATCAGTTTGAAATTTTGCCTTGATGGAATCCTTCAAGCCTTTGTAAAAAGCATTATTAGCCCCCTGCTCAAAAACGGTTGAAAGGCTCGCTGGATCCTGTCCTTGATTGAGATAAGTAAGCAATTGATCAAAGGCTGCCACCAACACCTGTCCTGCCTGTTCCTCAGTCAAGAGATGCTCAATGTTAATCTCTAGCTGGGAGCCCTCAGCAACAGGAGCAAGGGCATGCTTGCTGGAGGTTAGCTCGCCATCAGGAAAGGTCTTTTTAATATAGGCCTTTGCGGTTTCTGTCACAGGATAGTCTTCCAGCTGAAGCTGCCCATCCTTCAAAGTTTCCACGCGCTCACCATCAACATAAAGCTCGCCGTCTCTGACATTACTGGTTACCGTAAATGTCTTAAAGGTAACCCTCAAATCCAGTGTATTGTTCTTGCCATCATAGGTCTTGCTAACCTTAATCTTACGATCCTTATAATAGCCATTGATACTCGCCTTATAATCAGCAGCCGGAAGCCTTTCAATCGTTGCGCTAAAATCCTCTGACTGTGATACAGCAAGCTTTTTATGGTTCAACAAGATATCAACATTTGGCACATTGGTCTTGATAGTCAGGGCCACAGGCTTCACTGCTATGCGATAATCAGGGAAAATCAAAAATTTGCGACCAACCGATTTGACATACATATCATCAGCTGCAGTTGCTGTTTGCAGCTGATGACGCTTACTTACTAGCTCTGCCTTACTATATCTCTTAAAGCTGGTGTATCTTGCTTGATCATTGGTCAGCTGCTCATTGGTATCAGCCCATACGAGGTATTCCTTGATATTTTCAAGCACCTGCCCAGAGCCTGATGACCTTGCTTGTAGATAGGCATTGATACGACTGGCCTTAGAATAGTGAAAAGCTCCATACCCAATGAGCACAGCAAACAAGCTCACAAAACCAATTGCTAAGCTTTTGGCCTGTTTTTTTTGAAAAAATCTTGTCATCCTTATCTCCTACCCTTCCTTACCTTTTCTATTATATCAAAAAATGAGAATTATTTGTGTAAACACTAACACATTAAAAATGAGCAAACATAAAGCAGCTCAAAGCCTAAAAGGCTAAGATGACCACCACTAATACTACCTAAATTGATCATCAAGAGCTGTTTCTCATGAAACAGCAGCATAACCTAGAGCCAAGAGACCCCTGCTGATCATCTTCATCAATCCCGATAAGCTATTTGACATACAGCTAGATTTGCTATCAAAGCGCAACAAAAACGATGCCATAACAGCAATCAATCCCGACTGCCCTGACATC
Organism: Streptococcus equi subsp. zooepidemicus; assembly: GCF_015689395.1. Taxonomy (NCBI): domain Bacteria; kingdom Bacillati; phylum Bacillota; class Bacilli; order Lactobacillales; family Streptococcaceae; genus Streptococcus; species Streptococcus equi. The sequence continues at coordinate 163,875 of NZ_CP065054.1, read as the reverse complement.
GTTTTTAGGAAGGAGGTTATGAAAAAATTAGTTATCATTAGGTAACCAATTATTTAGGATTACAGTTAGTATACACACACTTGCTTAAAGAAAGCTTAATTCAAGGAGGATTGATCATCAAATATCTTGTAAGGTGTTTTTTTATGGTATGACAACACATATCATAATATCTTGTATCTCAGCTACGGAAATAGATAGCATTAACGCAGATAAACTTTGATAGAAACGAAAAAACGCTAAGAGCGTCACAAACAGCCTCCTAGTTACTCTGAAAATTAGAGAAGCTAAAAGGCTTTAAAGGTCACAATGTGAAAGGTATTACACATCTATCCCAACAGATGAAGTCAGCTCTACATTAGATTTTACTCTATTATTGGCCACCACAATAAGCAGATAAAGAAGAAAAAGAACCACTGAAAAAATCAATTTAGCTTTCTCTCCCGTCTGGATTGTAGCCCTCAGCATATCATCAGAATAAAGCCTTGCCAAGGGACTTAACGAAAAGAAGCTATAAATCGCATGAACCAAGGTTAACACCAGGTAAAGCAAATAACTATAGACAGCCTTCAAATCCTTTTTTATCAGATAGTATAAGGCTAGTAACAGCATTAGACTCATCATCATAACGAATAGCTTATTGATTCCGTTCGTTGTGAAGGCATGCTGCCTTTCCAACACTAGTCTAGACTCAGATAAAAGGGCATCAATCTCTATATTCCCAGTTGAATGACCTGATGAAGCCTTTAGCTTTGCAAAAAAAGTGTTATAAATTTTAATCAATGTTGCTAGAATTGACGTTCCTAAAAGTACTGATAAATATAAGATTTTTTTCATTACTTTTCCTCCAACTCAAAATCACTAAAGCAACAATGTTGCTAGAATATCCAGTGTAAAGGGTAAACAAAACAAAAGAGCAGTTGTCCTATTTCCTTGTCTCTTGATACTCAATCCATACATGATCACAATCCCTAAAGCATTCACTACAAACTGAAAAAGTGGAGAGGGAGATAGCTTCAATAGCAAAGCAACTAAATGGATCACTAACGTCACTGATTTAGCAATAACAACATCATTTAAAGAAACGATGCCAGCTTCAAGAAAAAGCAGCACTAAAAATTTGCTTAAAAAATACTCAACCAATAAAGATATGATGCTAAAAGCTATTGATATCACCATCAAAAACAGCTTTATAGCTAGTGGTGTTTGGCCGAGCAGGACTTCCAATTCTTGAACGCTGTTTTTTAAAAAACCACCATCTACTAATATGAATACATAACAAGAAAGTAATAGCACATAGGCTATTAACCAAGAAAGATTACGATTAAAAGGATTACCTTTCAATAGATTTCTCCTTTTCCATTAAGATAGATCACTTGTGATTCTGACAATAGCTGCTGGTGTGATAGATTATGAGAAACGTAAAAAACAGTAGCCTTTTCTTTTAATGCTAATAATCTTCCTGCAACCATATCAAGACTAAAGCCATCAAGCGTTGATAGGGCTTCGTCTATGAAAATATAATCCCAATCCTTTACAAAAAGCAAGGATAAGCCCACCTTAGCCTTTGTTCCTACAGAAGCCGTCAGATAATGATCTAGTAACCGTTCTCCAAAGAACTGATTAATCACAGACAAGGTCTCCTCATCAGGAGAGGCATTAAAGGTTTTCCATAATAATGTCAGATTGTCTTCAATAGTTAAGGGAACTACACCGATAGCATTAGTATCAAGATATAGAATATCTCCCTTATGCTGTAAGCGATGGCCGCTATCAAACCGTTCTAAGCCTGCTAACAAGCGCAAAAAAGTGGTTTTACCACTACCATTATTCCCTTCAACCTTATACAGCCCTTTACTAAAGTCAAAGGATATGTGATTTAAGATTTTTCTGTTTGAAAATGACTTGCTTTCATTTACTATTTTCATCCGAGTAACCCTTCCATAATACCAGCAATTAACAAAACACAATACGATATAAGATAGTACCTTACATATCTTCTTTCTCTTTCTAAGAAGGACGTCATGCTTTTTTCAGTCAAAACAGTCCATAGCATATATTGACTCAAGCCTTGATAAAAGAGAAAATTAGGGATCTCCAGCAAACCATGCGGAAACAAACCCAAGGCAGTTATTAGAAATCCAGACTTCCTCATTCCTAAAGTAATTTGTATAACAACCGATACCAAATCAATCAATTGCAAGGCTGGGGACAAAAAGAAGAGGAAAATATAAGACAAAAAATTATTACTATTATTCTTTAAAACCTCCAGAGTAAAATCCCAGCCCCGCTCTGGCTTAGATAATATGACAGTATCACTGGTAATCAGTAAACCAATTAAAATCCCAATCACTATTGAGAAAATAATAAAACTGATATAGTACCTTAAAAATTTCCTCATTGTCATAAACGACTACCTACCATTGCAATGACCACTAGAATAAAATACAAAACCAAAATAACCCACCTAAACACTGACAAATCATCAGCAACCATTTTTATTGATTTTACGAAATAGCAAAATGATATAAAGTATATGAAGGGGATCATCACTAGGTTAGATAGAAAAAGAGCAGCTTGACCATTTAGTAAAAATGGTAGTAAGCCTATGACACATCCCGTATGAATAATAGCTAAGATGTGAGCAGAAAGCAAGAATTGACTGTTACGATAAGCGTTGTAAACACTGATATCCTTATTCAAAAAATGTAAAACAACCAAGCCTCGGTCTAACTCAAGCTCCTTAATGTCTTTACCTACCATAACCTCTAGTAACGTGATATAGGTAGTAGCAGATAAGAAAAAAACTGGTATGCTAAAGCTAGAATAATCAAACAGCAACAATAGCCTTTGCGTGAAATAGGTCGTAGCTATACAGAAGATGATAAACAGAATCATTAAAGCTAAATGATCTGTTATCATATTGACAACAAGCCTTAATAGAGTAATTGTGTTTTCCGTCTTCTTAGCTCTTGCTGCCAGCCATTGGTAGGGATAACGGAAATCAATAGTAATATTAAGCACAAGAATAACCGCATTTAAACAAAGACAAGCAATGACCAGCGACTCCTGATGGAGGTACATGCCATAAATCATTAGAAGATTCAGGATTCTTCCAGCTACTTGAAAAATAGTCGCTAGTGAAAGCGATAACCAATACATAAATACTGCCAGCAAAGACAAGGCTATCCAAGCAAGCTGCTCCGGAAAGGCTATAGCTAAACAGATGACTCCTATGCTAACCACTCGAATTTGCAAAGCATAAACCTTATTAACTGAAAGCAATAGATGCTTAAGTAGATAATAGGGTGTTAGTATAAACGTTGGATGACGCTTCCCCTCATATGGAAATGTTGATTTCACAGAATGATAGGTTCCTGATACCAGAATAAAGGTCGATATTAGAGAACCAGCTCCATCATAGGTCAAAGAATTCCTAAACATTATCATACCTATCACTGAGCCATAAAACAAAAGGGTAAACCCAACAATATTGAGATACCCTAAAATGTTACCGTTATGGTATTTAAAAACATGTTTCATATTAGATCATTAACTGCCAGAAAATAGCAATAACCTTTCCTTTGTGTTTGATAAGGTATAAACAGTAGCTGTCATTCCAGCTCCAATAGATCCTACGCCCGTAATAGCACCAACTATTGCAATAACGCTAGAAACTGTACTGTAAGCACTCAATAAATTAACTGTAGTACTAGCATTAGAAGTACTTATTCCTAAAGCACCTGCAAGATCCGGCAAGCTAATGAGCCCTAGTGCTAACCAGCTTGCTGCCCCTAATGCCATTGACAATAATAACATTTTATGATGTCGTTCTAATGTCGCCATACGCTTCCTCCTAACCAGACCATTAGCCCTCAAACTAGTATAAGGAGCGACCTTTCTGTAGCTTATATTTAGACTTATTAATACTTAGCTAGGTCATTAACACAGTAGTTATATCACGACTATCATCATATTCTCGATATTCGCAAATATGATGATACTTTTTTTAATATTTTCATATTTGCGAATTGCTGAGATTGAGGCTTCCCCTCTGTATAATATCCTTACCAAGGAGGTTAGACATTATGCGAAAAGTTTTTATTTTCTCACCAACCCTTTTATTCATTTGGTGGCTTTGGCCGCTCTAACTACCAAACGATTGGGCCTCTTTTTTTAGTATTAGCTATCTAGAATCACTGATAGCGTCCGATGTAGAATTTGGACAAACTGAGGGTTGCCAAGCTGTTTAACAAGGTTAATATAATCCTCAATATCACTCTTATGACTGCTTTCTTCACTTAAATAAGTGTGTATTTTCTTGAAAAAATTTAAGCTCACTATAGTGAACATATCTTGATAGATAATCAACTCCTCTAGCTTTTTGATAAAAAAGTCAATATAAAAAAGCTGCCTTCTTTCCAGTAAAGTCATGATAATGTTTAATAGAGTGATGTGAGCTGCCTTTCTATGTTGTGGAAGAGAAAGGAAAATCTTATCTCGTTCGATAAATGCTTTTCCCAAAAAAATCATATCCTCATCAGACAAAATGGCCAAACAGCCACCAAAAATGTATAGCTCATATTCTGTCCACTCTTCAATACTATAAAGGTATTCCGTCAATAATTGCTTGTCTGACTCTTCAATTTTAACATTTGGATCAAGTGAGTAGACAGCACTTTTAATGATTAATTCATTTAATCTATTATAAACAGAAAAAATGTCATCACCCTTATATTGGCTCAGAAGCTCCTTCAATCCATCTATATCTGATGCTGTTTGTAGCTCGGCAACCTTAGTGCCTAACTGAAAAAAATCGCTGACTTTATACCCATTTACAGCATGACCAAATTCAGCAAATGTCATATGGATTCCTGAAATAGCTAATAGTAGTTTGTCAGCTGCCAGCATGCTCTGGCCATTTTCAAACTTAGATAGCTGTGAAACTGATAAATTGTCTCTAGCAACGTCCTTTAGCCTAAGTCCACGAGCAATACGAAGCTCCTTATAGAGCTCTCCCAAGCTCATCAAATCTGTATTATTCATTACATTCTCTCTGCCTATAGTTCTAATATTTACATAATTATACCATTAATACGGTAATAAATCTATTAAATAATGATGTGAACCAGTATTTTTATGTTATTTATACAGATCTTAATCAAGCTTTGGCTAAAGCAGCAGTAAAACTATCTGAAGCCATTATGACCATATCAATAAATCTCTCAGCTATTCATACTGATCTTTTTTTGATATAATAAAACTAAAAACGAGGTAGCTAATGCTTGAAGTCATCAAAAATTGGGTCAATATCTGTGTCAAGGAGGGCGACAAGATCCTACTCCTCAACCGCCAGCATGACGACTTTCCTGGCTGGATTCAACCGGGTGGCAAGGTTAACATCTCAGAATCCTTTTTTGAAGCGGCAGTGCGTGAGCTAAAGGAGGAGACCGGCTTAACCGCCTTAAACCTGCAATTAAAGGGAATCTCAGGCTTTACCAATCCTGATAAGCCTGAGCGCTATGTTTATTATGACTTTCTTTGCGAAGATTTTGAAGGCAAGCTGCTAACTGAATCACGAGAGGGCCTACCACAATGGCATGCTATTGCTGATCTAGATAAGCTAGACATGCAAGAGGATATTCGACAAAGGCTACCGCTCTACTGGCGACAAGGATCTTTTGAACGTCTTCATTATTGGTCTGACAAGGAGAAAAAAGTCGTCAAAACAGTCACCCATCTCTACGATTAATTGCTTCAGTTAAGCTTTCCTTAAGGAAACTAGCTTATACTTACATTATCCTAAATTTTTCTTTTTCATAAATCTCCTGCAAAAGCCTTGATTTCTCAGGGCTTTTGCTTTTTTGTCTTCAGAAAAGCACTAATTCACACTGGTCATTTTAATTGTTGTCAATGATTTAAAACAAAGACAAGTCACATGTCCGTTAAGCGTGCTAAGGTAAGCAATAAAAAAGCTCCCCTGGGCGTTTTAGGGATAATCATATCACCTTAACGTCAGGGGAGTCTTTATCAATTATTTTGATATCCTATGATAGAACAACTAGCCTATCCTAACAGGCTTTTTGTTAGAAGCCACCCATCATGCCTGGGTCCATTCCTTGTGGCATTGCTGGTGCAGCAGGCTCTGGCTTAGTAGCAACAACAGCTTCAGTGGTTAGGATCAAACCTGCAACAGAGGCTGCATTTTGAAGTGCTGAGCGTGTTACCTTGACTGGGTCAATGATACCTGTAGCAATCATATCAACCCATTCACCAGTTGCTGCATTAAAACCAATACCAGCAGCACTATTTTTCAGCTTATCAATAATCACTGAACCTTCATAGCCAGCGTTGTAAGCAATTTGACGCACAGGCTCTTCAAGCGCACGAAGCACGATATTGCGACCAGTTGCTGCATCACCATCAAGATCAAGGGCTGCAACCTTATCCATGACATTGATAAGAGCAGTACCACCACCTGCAACGATGCCTTCTTCAACTGCAGCGCGTGTTGCATTTAGCGCATCCTCAATACGAAGCTTCATTTCTTTTAGCTCGGTTTCAGTAGCTGCACCCACCTTGATAACTGCAACACCACCTGCTAATTTTGCTAAGCGCTCTTGTAATTTTTCACGATCAAATTCAGATGTGGTTGTTTCTAATTGTGATTTGATCAGGCTAACGCGGTTTGAAATAGCCTCTGAGCTGCCTGCACCTTCTACAATCACTGTATTATCCTTGTCAACAGTTACTTTAGCCGCTTGTCCGAGGGCAGCCATTGTAGCGTCCTTCAATTCAAGACCAAGATCCTCAGTGATAACTGTTCCACCAGTTAAGACAGCAATGTCTTCAAGCATCGCTTTTCGACGATCTCCAAAGCCAGGCGCTTTAACCGCTACAACATTGAAGGTACCACGAATTTTATTAAGCACTAAGGTCGGAAGGGCTTCGCCATCAACATCATCAGCAATGATCAGCAATGGACGGCTTGTTTTCAACACCTCCTCAAGCAAAGGAAGAATATCCTGGATATTAGAAATTTTCTTATCAGTAATCAGGATAAATGGGTTTTCAAGATCAGCAACCATTTTTTCATTGTCAGTAACCATGTATTGTGACAAATAGCCGCGGTCAAACTGCATTCCCTCAACAACCTCAAGCTCTGTTTCCATACCACGTGATTCCTCAATAGTGATAACACCATCATTTCCCACGCGCTCCATAGCTTCAGAAATATAGTCACCAACCTTTTCAGAACGTGATGACACCGCCGCTACTTGAGCAATCGCTTCTTTTCCAGATACTGGTTGAGCAACAGCCTTTAAAGCCTCAACAGCTGTCGTTGTCGCTGCTTCAATCCCACGACGAATACCAATTGGGTTAGCACCTGCTGTTACATTTTTCAGCCCTTCACGCACAATAGCCTGAGTCAAAACAGTAGCTGTTGTTGTCCCGTCACCGGCAATATCATTTGTCTTTGAAGCCACCTCTGATACAAGCTTAGCCCCCATATTTTCAAAATGATCTTCTAATTCGATCTCCTTGGCAATCGTTACACCATCATTTGTGATCAAAGGAGAACCAAAGGCCTTTTCAAGGACTACATTACGCCCTTTAGGGCCAAGGGTTACCTTAACAGTATCCGCCAAAATATCAACACCACGTACCATGCTTTCACGAGCATCTGCTGAAAATTTTATATCTTTTGCCATCTTATTTCCTCTATTCCTATTTGAATGTATATCTGTTAATCCTACCTGAAATGATAGGGATTCACAATTAAGCTAAAACTGCAAGAATGTCAGCTTCACGACAGATGACAAGCTCTTGATCGCCATCTTTAACCTCTAAGCCTGATCCATATTCAACCAAAACCTTGTCACCTACAGCCACACTTGGTGGAACAATGTCTCCAGTAATAGTACGAATACCTGTCTCACTAACAGCTACAACTGTCCCTACTTTAGTGGCTTCTTTGTGACTAGCAGCAAGAACAAAGCCACCGACGGTCTGCTCTTTTTCTGCTTCAAATTTTAGGACCACACGATCTCCTAACGGTTTTAACATGAATAGTACCTCCAATAATGACTAGATTATCTATTTTGTTAGCACTCTTGTTTTATGAGTGCTAACTTTCTTCTCTATTTTATCACTTGGTCAAAAATAGTCAAGAAAAAAAGTCTAGGAAAAAAGAAAAGACCCAGCTGGTCCTCTCCCATCTTTGGCTATCAGTCACCCTGTATACAACTATCACCTTTCAAAATAACAGGACAAAAGCTCTGGCGGCTGATAACCTCTTTTGATAATACTTGCTTGGTGGGTATTGATTGACCCCCTATGGTTTCTTAGAGGTGACACCATTTGACTATAGCTTGTTGTATTTTGGCAGCTTCTTCTTCAATACCTGTTCCAGCTGATCTCTAACAGCTCCTTTAATAGCCGTATCTAGCTGCCCTTCCATGATCTGAAGGCTTTCCTTGGTTTGGCTGGCAGTCGCTTTGATCTGGTCTTTAAACGCCTTTTTGATCGCTTCACCTTGGCTGTTTACAAGCCTAGCGACTGTGGCAATCCTTTGACGCTCCAGCATTTGACGCATTAGCCTCAGGGCATAGGCGTATTCTTCTTCGATATAGTACTCATTTATTGGTATTAGCATAAGCTCTCCTCATATCTGATAACTCTGTCTCTCTTTGAGCCTGCTCTTGACGAAAAGTCTTGGTTGACTGTGCTCGCTCCTCTTCAAGAGCTGCCCGATGGAGGTGAAACTCTGCCTTGGATTGATCCTTTAAGCGATCCAGTTCCTTGAAAAAATCTGACGCAGCGTTGACAGATAGGTCTAAACGCTTCAAAAAAGCACCCATCTTCTGGTACTCAGAGTTGATCAAATCATCTAAGACATGTCTTCTTTCAGATAAGCTGTCTTCACGCTTCTGATAGGCTTTTTTCTGGCGGAGAAAGTCCTGCTCGGCATCTTCCATCTCCCGAAGCTTACGATAAATAGCCACTTCCTCTACAATTCTGTCTGCCATGCTCTAAACTCTCCTGCTAACTGACGATCCGTTTCAAGCTTGCTATCAATAACCGTCTGAATATCTCTATTCAAGTTTTCAAAGTCTGTGGCCAAGGCTGACAGCTTGCTGACCTTGGATTGAGTATAGTTCTGAAAGTCTTGGACAAAGCGGTCATAAGTGATACCATAAGAAGCAAACAAGGCTTGCACCTCATAATAGGGCAGCTCATGAAAAGCGTTAAAATCAATCGCCGACCACACTTCCATAAGCTTTGCGTCGGCAACCGTTTTATGATCCAGTGCCTCATCAGCCCCCTCTCGAGCAGCCTTAGCCATGGACGAGCCTAGGATCATTCCCTGTGCCGCATCTAAAAAGAGCTCCTCAGAGCTACTGATCCCCTTGCCGGTGGACTGCCAGTGTTTTTTGAGCTTATGGTAGCTTGACATGCTCTTTTTTGAGGCAAGGACAGTTAAATAGGCCCGACTCACAAGGTATTGTGTTACAATGAGCTTACCGTCTCTGTCTACAATCTGACCCTTTTGATTAAAACGATAAGCTCCTAAATCGTGATAATACAAAAGGTTGGCTGATAAGAGCATAGCATCGACATTCCGAGAAATAGCTAAATCATCAGTTCCAAAATAGGCGCCAAAATTGCCAATGCCATCAAAATTAATGCGGAAATTATTGTACATATTGCTATTAGCCTTAACCCATGTGATGGCTTCAGCTGACATGCCGCGAACAGGGTCTGGACCATTAAAGGTTGTTGCTGGGATCCTATGTTCTGCAGCAACTATAAGTGCTAGATAGGCTCCGAGAGAGTGACCTGTGGTTGTTAGGGCAGAATGAGGGTACTTTCTTTTGACCTGTTGATAAAACTTTTGAGCAGATCGTAATTGGTTTTCGGCAATAACAAAATTGCCGCCATCAATATTGCCGCTGACTAAATCATCTTGATTTCCCCGAATGAGCAGCTGCCAATCCGTATCAAGATCTCTGGAATCTACAGCATTTGTCCCTGCATAGGCAATCACAACCTGGGAGGTGTCGACATCACCTTGAACAATAGGAGCTACGGCCATTGCCTGCATACCGTTGTCATTGGTTTTATGGGCATCGTTGTTATTGTCCTGAACTAAGAGGACTCGGTATTGCTTACCCGTATTATAATCGATGAGACGATTTCCCTTTAAAACAATAGGGGCATCATTTGACTTAGCTTTGCTAGGTTCGATATTATAAACTTGCTTAGCCATTTCCTTATAACTACTATCGGATATCATCATATTAACTCCTTTTCTCATGAGAATACGTAATTGCCACTCCCTCTAAAGAAACTTTTTCAATGTCTTTAATTCTATATTTCACAGGCCCCATTTCTTCCAGACTATTTTTCTCAACTAACTTAAAAGTATCTGGATGATAAGAGCGCCCACTAATGTCCGCTAATCCTGACAAACCATCAAACGAAAAGCCTATTTCATTTTCTCCATTTATAACTACCGTCGTTCCCCACGAACCTGTTTCACGAGAATGTCCCCAGCCTGTAAACTTAATTTCTTTAACCCCTTCATAGTCATGAACAAGCAGCTTAGCAATGCTGGTTTCCAAATCCCTTTTTTGTTGCTCTTCCGTTCTTTTGCCATTCAAACTAAAAACCATAAACAGCCCTCCTATTAGAATCATTAAAGCAATAAAAGCTTTGGTCGACTTTTTCATGAAAGTTCTCCTTTCGATTTCTAATAATAGTATACAATAAATCAGAAGTCATAGAATAACCATATTCAATTTTTATGTCGTATTCGATAAAAAATATACCATCTCAACAAACAATCGCTTAAAAACGATTTTAGGGTATATTTCTTCCCTGCAAGCAAAGGACACAAAAAAAGCCATCTGAATTTTCAACATCAGAAAGCTATTTCGTATGACTATGGTATAATGGTTTCTACAGAAAAGTTAAGGCGGTGGCTCTAATTTCTGAAAGGTGGTGGTGCTTATGACTGTAAGTGCTAAAATCCAAAGAGAAAGGAGCGAATATTGTCCGTTTACGAGGCAATGCAACTCATGCTTGGGTTCGGTAGTTTTCTACTTTCACTCATTGGCTTAGTTGTTATTATCGTAAAAATGAGCAATAAAAAATAACCGTCTAACTTTAGCGAGTAACGGTTATTTTTTAACTAAAAACAAGCTACCGTCTTAAACGGTTCTGCATTGGGTAGTTGTTTCGAGCAACTGCCCTTTTTCTATTTTCATTATATCTCAGCTAAGAAAAATAGTCAAATGAGATACTATTTTGGCAGCTAGATTGGTAGCCAAATCTTCAAAATACCTATTTTTCGCTAAATTCGATTAAAATTAAATCCTATCTGTCTGCTACGCTTTAAACTCTCACTCTAGTACTTCATCACCATACGACAAAAAGAGCCTGAGAAACTTTGTCTCAGACTCTCTCAAAGCTCTTAGCTTAATTTAATATCAAGCATTAAGCGATATCAAAAGCTAGCTTCCCACGTGATACACCAATCTTGAGGCTTTGACCGCTTGATAACTCTCCTGACAGCATTAATTCTGCTAACCTGTCCTCAACCTCTGTTTGCAAGGTGCGACGAAGTGGGCGAGCGCCCATTTCAACATCGTAACCAGCTTCAGACAAGTACTTGAGAGCTGATGGCTGGAACTTAAGGCTAATATGCTTTTCTGCCAAGGCTGCAATCAGCGGCTTAACCATAATTTTCACCACATCACGCATGTTTTCCTGTGTTAGGCTATGGAAGACCACCTTCTCATCAATTCTGTTGATAAATTCAGGCCGATAAGCCTTTTTCAATTCCTCTAAAATACGCTTTTCCATTGCTTGATGATCATGACCGATCGCTTTAGCGCCAAATCCAACCGTCTTATCATCTCTTAGAGCAGTTGCTCCTAGGTTGCTCGTCATGATAATAATCGTGTTTGAAAAATCAACCTTACGTCCACGACTATCTGTTAACATACCATCATCAAGGACCTGCAGCAGGATATTAAAGATGTCTGGGTGAGCCTTTTCAACCTCATCAAAAAGAAGAACGGCATAAGGCTTATTTCTAACCTTTTCGGTTAGCTCTCCTCCCTCATCATAGCCAACATAGCCAGGAGGAGCCCCATTAAGACGGGAGGCTGCAAATTTTTCCATGTACTCAGACATATCAAAACGAATAAGGGCTGACTCATCATCAAAGAGTAATTCGGCCAAGGCCTTTGCTAGCTCTGTTTTTCCGACACCAGTTGGACCAAGAAACATAAAGGAGCCAATCGGACGCCTGCCTGTGCGAATGCCTGACTGGTTACGACGAATGGCTCGTGCAATAGCAGAAACAGCCATTTCCTGACCAACAACACGCTTATGCAATTTCTTTTCCAGATTCAGGTATTTTTTACTATCCGCCTGAGTTAGTTTTTCTAGGGGAATACCTGATAGCTTGCTTAAGGTGTGTAACATATCATCTTCAGTGACTGCTGTTGGTTTTAGCTTTGGTTGCTTATCCTCTTTGGCTAAAAGGGCTGACACCTTGCTCATATCACCATCAAGCAGGGCTTGATCAAGCGGTGTTATAAAGTCAGGCTGCGTCTTTTTAACCATACTTTGCACCATCGCACTGGCTTCATCAAGCAGATCAATCGCTGAGTCTGGAAGCTGCTTACTTGTCAAATAGCGCCGAGCCAGCTTCACAGCAGTATGGACAGCTGTATCAGAGATTGTTACATTATGGTACTGTTCATAGGAAGGCTTCAAGCCAAGCAAAATCTGATAAGCGTCCTCAACACTAGGCTCCTCAATCAATATTTTGGCAAAGCGACGAGAAAGGGCTGCGTCCTTTTCAATATGCTTTTGATATTCCTCTTGAGTTGTAGCACCAACCATATGCAGGGTACCGCGAGAAAGGGCTGGCTTTAGAATATTAGCTGCATCAAGAGTGCTGTCAATACCACTTCCTGATCCCATAATGGTATGTAGCTCATCGACAAACAAGATGATTTTGCCATCTGCTTCAATATCGTCAATGAGTTGATTCATGCGCTCTTCAAAATCCCCACGAAAACGGGTACCTGCAACCACACTCATCATGTCAAGCTCCAAGACACGCATGTCCTGTAATTCATAAGGAATCACGCCGTTTGCAATACGCTGTGCCAAGCCATAAGCTAGAGCAGTTTTTCCAACACCAGCATCACCAACAAGAACAGGATTATTTTTAGTCTTACGACAGAGCACCTGAACCATACGTAACACTTCTTTTTCTCGTCCGATAACTGGCTCTAACAAGCCCTGTCTTGCCATCTCTGTCAGGTCTCTAGTAAAGTCTGATAGCTCACCAGCTGTACTCTGTGGCTTGATCATTTCAGAAAAGGTGCCTACTGATTTACTCTTTTTAGGCTTACGCAACTCATGAATCGCCTTAATGGTTTCCTTACTATAGCCGGCATTTAGCTCAATTGCCTTACGCAAATCCGCAAACCTAGGCTCTCCCTTGCCAGAATCCTTAAGCCTATAGCCTGCCAATTCTAACAGACGACTAGCCATAATGTCCGGATTGAGCAAAATAGCAAAAAGCACATGCTCTGAGCCAACCTCATGCTCATTGGTAACCTGACAGATAGCATGCGCAAATGCTAGTATTTCTGATAAGGCCTTGGATTGCGGCTTGAATTGGACAGAAGTCACCTCCTTGGGACTTTTTCCCATAGCTAAAATGGCAGCTGCCTCATACTCTTCAGCTCTGATCTTTCGTTCAAATTCGCTTAAAACCATGGCTGCTAAAGAATGATCAACGGCTACCATAGCTAATAAAATGTGCCAGGTCTCAAGGTAGGGACTATCAAAGCGCTCTGCCTGAAATTGAGCCTGATTAAAAATGTCTTGCATCTTTAATGAATAAGTCATCACTAATTGCTTCCCTTTCTATCAATTCGTTGCAATAGACGATAAAGCATACGAGCACGAATTTCTGGTGCTTGATGTCCCAAAACATCATTAGACGCTATAGCTAAAATAATGTTTCCTTCGCGTTCTGTTAATAACTGCTCATCAAAAAGCAGCTGAATCGAATCTGTAAAGGCCTGCTCGCTTAAACGATCATCAATAGAAGCGATCAACGTACCGATCAGGTGGTGCTTATCTGAAAAATGAACCTTAGCAATACGAATGTAGCCACCCCCACCACGCTTACTCTCTACCTCATAGCCTCTGCTTTCTGTAAAGCGAGTCTTGATCACATAATTAATCTGGCTTGGTACTACCTGAAAGGAATCCGCCAGCATGGAGCGCTTAATCTCTGCGATTCCTGATTGGGCTAACAATTCTTTGATATATTCTTCGATACTATCGGAAGTATTTTTTGTTGGCATGCCGTCACTCCTTTGCTAAAACGATTCATTTGCTGCTTTAAGCCTTTATTTTTGACTAAAACTGACTAACATTATATCAAATAGCAGTCACTAAAAGCAAATGGAAATCACTAGAATGTAAAAAGACAGGCGTCATTGACAACACCCATCCCCTACTATCTGCTCACTAGATTAAGACAATTTAGTGATATTTACTGCCTGAGGACCGCGCTGTCCGTCTTCAACATCAAACGTCACCCTTTGTCCCTCGTCTAACGATCTAAAGCCGTCAGACTGGATCGCTGAAAAATGTGCAAAGACATCTTGACCATTTTCAGTTGAAATAAAGCCAAAGCCCTTTTCAGCATTAAACCACTTGACTGTACCTTGTGCCATAGTCATCCACTTCCTTTCTATAACGCATTTGTAAACATAGAGAGAAATAAAGATGCCAAAACACAACTACTAATTCAAAAACTAATTTACTCGCTCAGTGTAACACGAATGGCAGCCACTGTCAACACATACCCCTCACAATGACAGCTTTTCTACTCCACCTACTAAAATGTAAAAAAGCAAAGTCATGCTGACCTTGCTTTAACAATCTAAGGCGGTAGACGGATTTGAACCGACGATCAAGCTTTTGCAGAGCCGTGCCTTACCACTTGGCTATACCGCCATAACAAGAACTATTTTACCCTAGTTGACAGCATTCGTCAAGATAAAATAGCAGCTATTTTTCAACGAGCTCCTCCTTTTTTCGGTTAATACTATTTTTTAGAGTTTAAATCAGAAAGCTCAATTTTAATAATATTAAAATTATTTGAAAAACTTATTTTTAAGAATCTTTGGTATCATCAGAGTTTTCTATTATTTAGAATGGTTTTAAACATTGTGACTAAATTCACATACGAAATTATTAGAAAAGAACATCAAAAACCTTGATAAATCTAGGGGTTTACAAGTAGACAGATAGGATTTCTTAGCTTATAATACAGGTATCAAATGTAAAAAAGGAGGACATGACATGTCTTTAGTAGGAAAGGAAATTGCTGAATTTTCAGCCCAAGCTTTTCACAATGGAAAATTTATCACTGTAACTAATGAGGACCTTAAAGGGAAGTGGGCAGTTGTTTGCTTCTACCCAGCAGACTTTTCTTTTGTTTGCCCAACCGAGCTAGGTGACCTTCAAGAGCAATATGAAACACTAAAATCTTTAGGTGTTGAGGTTTATTCTGTATCTACTGATACACACTTTGTTCATAAGGCATGGCACGATGATTCAGATGTTGTTGGAACAATCACTTACCCAATGATTGGTGACCCATCACATGCTATCTCACAAGCCTTTGATGTTCTTGGTGAGGACGGACTTGCTCAACGTGGCACCTTCATTATTGACCCAGATGGTGTGATCCAAATGATGGAAATCAACGCTGATGGTATCGGTCGCGATGCAAGCAGCTTGATTGATAAGATTCGTGCCGCTCAATACGTTCGTAAGCACCCAGGTGAAGTATGCCCAGCCAAATGGAAAGAAGGGGCTGAAACACTAACACCTAGCCTTGACCTTGTCGGCAAAATTTAAGCAGGCAAAGGAGAAAAGCTATGGCATTAAGTCCTGATATTAAAGAGCAGCTTGCCCAATACCTTAATCTTTTGGAATCTGACTTAGTCCTACAAGCTTATCTTGGTAGTGACGATAGCTCACAAAAGGTCAAGGATTTCATTGAAGAAATTGCTGCCATGTCAGACCGCATCACTATTGAGGAGACTACCTTAACACGTCAACCAAGCTTTAAGATTACCCAAAAAGGTCAAGACAGCGGAGTGATCTTTGCTGGACTGCCTCTAGGTCACGAGTTTGCCTCCTTTATCCTCGCTCTACTACAGGTTTCAGGACGTGCACCAAAGATTGAGCAGGATATTATTGACCGCATCAGGGCTATTGACCGTCCTTTAAGCTTTGAAACCTATGTTAGCTTAACGTGTCATAATTGCCCAGATGTGGTCCAAGCCTTGAACATTATGGCTGTTCTTAACAAGAACATTTCACATACTATGGTCGAGGGCGGCATGTTCCAAGAGGAAGTCAAGGCAAAGGGAATCATGTCTGTGCCAACTGTCTTTTTGAATGGAGAAGAATTCACCTCTGGTCGCGCCACTATTGAGCAGCTACTTGAGCAAATCGCAGGACCTCTATCTAAGGAGGCCTTTGCTGATAAAGGAGTTTATGACGTCCTTGTCATTGGTGGAGGACCTGCAGGAAATAGTGCTGCCATCTATGCTGCTCGTAAAGGCTTAAATACAGGTCTTTTGGCTGAAACCTTTGGTGGTCAAGTCATGGAAACTGTAGGTATTGAAAACATGATAGGGACCCTCTATACAGAAGGACCAAAGCTTATGGCCCAGGTTGAGGAGCATACTAAATCCTATGATGTTGACATCATCAAAGCCCAGTTGGCTACTTCGATTGAGAAAAAAGACCTTGTTGAGGTTACTCTTGCTAATGGCGCTGTCTTGAAGGCTAAAACAGCTATTCTAGCGCTTGGTGCAAAATGGCGCAGTATCAATGTCCCTGGCGAAGATGACTTTAAAAATAAAGGGGTAACCTACTGCCCACACTGCGACGGCCCTCTCTTTGAAGGTAAAAACGTTGCTGTTATTGGTGGTGGTAACTCTGGACTTGAGGCTGCACTTGATTTAGCTGGCTTAGCTAAGCATGTCTATGTTCTTGAGTTCTTACCTGAGCTTAAGGCCGACAAGGTGCTACAGGATCGCGCTGCTAAAACAGACAATATGACTATTCTAAAAAATGTTGCTACAAAGGATATTGTTGGGGACGATCATGTCACAGGGCTTAACTATATCGAGCGTGACAGCAATCAAGAAAAGCATCTTGACCTTGAAGGAGTCTTTGTACAGATTGGCTTGGTGCCAAATACAGCTTGGCTCAAAGACAGCGGTATCAGCTTAACCGATCGTGGCGAGATTATTGTTGATAAATATGGTTCAACCAATATTCCAGGTATCTTTGCCGCAGGCGACTGTACAGATTCAGCCTACAAACAAATTATTATTTCTATGGGGTCAGGTGCTACTGCTGCTATTGGAGCATTTGATTACCTGATTCGTCAGTAAGTTAGCAAAAAACCAAGGTAACTGTTTACCCTGGTTTTTGCTTTTTAGAGGCCTAATAAACAGCAAGGCTGATAGATCAAGCATTTGGGGTACGCCAAATGCTTGAAGAAACTTATGTTCTCTGATATCTTTTCATGATTCATGTGTTCTTTTTCAGAAAGATTGATAGTAAAACTAAGTTGCGCTTGAAAAATGGATCGTGTCAAAACGTCAACATATCAAAAATGCATTGAAAACATGCATATGGTTAGAAAATAATGGCATGCATTTTCCTCATGCGTACGACGTGGGTTTTAGTGTATTTAGGCTTGCTATGACTAGCTTTTTTTGGTATACTGTTGTAGTTGTGCAGACAACAAATACTCATCTTAGATCGATTGTGATTCTGTTGCCGTCAGGTGGAGTTGCAAGCCGACGTCTAAGAGAGGAAAAAACATTTCTATAAAGGAGAAACTACTCATGGCAGTAATTTCAATGAAACAACTTCTTGAGGCTGGTGTTCACTTTGGTCACCAAACTCGTCGCTGGAACCCTAAGATGGCTAAATACATCTTCACAGAGCGTAACGGTATCCACGTTATCGACCTACAACAAACTGTTAAATTAGCTGATCAAGCTTACGAGTTTGTTCGTGACGCAGCAGCAAACGATGCTGTTATCTTGTTTGTTGGTACTAAAAAGCAAGCTGCTGAAGCAGTTGCTGACGAAGCAACCCGTGCAGGTCAATACTTCATTAACCATCGTTGGTTGGGTGGAACACTTACAAACTGGGGAACTATCCAAAAGCGTATCGCTCGTTTGAAAGAAATCAAACGCATGGAAGAAGAAGGAACCTTTGAAGTTCTTCCTAAGAAAGAGGTTGCACTTCTTAACAAGCAACGTGCTCGTCTTGAAAAATTCTTGGGTGGTATTGAGGATATGCCTCGTATCCCAGATGTAATGTACGTTGTTGACCCACACAAAGAACAAATCGCTGTTAAAGAAGCTAAGAAGCTTGGTATTCCAGTTGTGGCAATGGTTGATACAAATGCTGACCCAGATGACATTGATGTGATCATTCCAGCTAACGACGACGCTATCCGCGCTGTCAAATTAATCACTGCTAAATTGGCTGATGCTGTTATCGAAGGCCGTCAAGGTGAAGACGCAGAGGTTGCATTTGAAGCTGATACTCAAGCAGAGTCAATCGAAGAAATCGTTGAGGTTGTTGAAGGTTCAAACGAAGCTTAAGTCAGGCTTATTGAACTAGGATAGCTTCTTGCTATTCATAACATGGTCTAACGGGGCAAAGCATTCCGCTCTGTCTCGTTATTTTTTAAGTAAGAAAACCCAGCAGGTCAAAGGCTCTGCTAAAGCGAGCTTTAAGAGGACCGATTCTAATTTTGGAGGAAATAAAAATGGTAGAAATTACAGCTAAGCTTGTAAAAGAATTGCGTGAAAAATCTGGTGCCGGCGTTATGGACGCTAAAAAAGCACTTGTTGAAACAGATGGCGACATGGAAAAGGCTATTGAGCTTCTTCGTGAAAAGGGTATGGCAAAAGCAGCTAAAAAAGCTGACCGCGTTGCTGCTGAAGGCTTGACAGGTGTTTATGTTAATGGTAACGTTGCTGCTGTTGTTGAGGTCAATGCTGAAACTGACTTCGTTGCCAAAAACGCTCAATTCGTTGAATTGGTAAACGCAACTGCAAAGGCTATCGCAGAAGGTAAGCCTGCTAATAACGACGAAGCACTTGCTCTTATCATGCCTTCTGGTGAAACACTTGCTGACGCTTATGTCAATGCAACAGCTACAATCGGTGAGAAAATTTCATTCCGCCGCTTTGCCCTAGTTGAAAAAACTGATGACCAACACTTTGGTGCTTACCAACACAATGGTGGTCGTATTGGTGTTATCTCTGTTGTTGAAGGTGGAGACGAAGCACTTGCCAAGCAAGTATCAATGCACGTCGCAGCTATGAAACCAACTGTTTTATCATACACTGAGCTTGACCCACAATTTATCAAGGACGAGTTGGCACAATTGAACCACGCTATTGAGCTGGACAATGAATCACGTGCAATGGTTAACAAGCCAGCACTTCCATTCTTGAAATATGGTTCAAAGGCTCAATTATCAGCTGACGTGATTGCGCAAGCTGAAGAAGACATCAAGGCTGAGCTTGCTGCTGAAGGTAAGCCTGAAAAGATCTGGGACAAAATTATCCCAGGTAAGATGGATCGCTTCATGCTTGATAACACTAAGGTTGACCAAGCCTATACTCTTCTTGCTCAAGTTTATATCATGGACGACAGCAAAACGGTTGAAGCATACCTTGACTCAGTCAATGCTAAGGCTATTGCTTTTGCTCGCTTTGAAGTCGGTGAAGGTATTGAGAAAAAGGCTAACGACTTTGAATCAGAGGTTGCAGCTACAATGGCAGCTGCGCTTAATAACTAGTCTAATCATAAAATATAAGATTGAGGACAGCTTTTAAGAGCTATCTTCAATCTTTTTTTTACACCTAAAAGAAGAGCTGTTCAAGCTTATCCAACACAAAAAGACTAAGAGAAGCATGCCTTCCTCCACAAGCTAGACTACACGTTCTAACGATAGGAAGACCGTACAAATCCTCTTAGTCTTTTTTTATTGAGCGATGATTACCAAATAATCACACGATCCTCTGGGGCACGCCACATTGGATCTCCTTCTTTAATATCAAATTCTTGGTGGAATTCATCAAAGTTTGTCAGTGTGACATTAGTACGCCATTGACCAGGTGCGTGAACATCAATGCTTGCCATCATTTGCATGAATTCCTCACGCGCCTTCATACGCCAGATGGTAGCAAAGTTGATAAAGAAATCTCTGGCAGAAAAATCTGGCTCTGATTGAGCTGCCTCTAAGGCACAAGCCACACCACCTAGGTCAGCAACATTTTCAGACACTGTTAATTTACCATTGACCTTAGCACCGTAAGAATCAAGACCATCAAATTGCTCTACAATTTTATCGGTACGCTCCTTGAAGGCGGCATAATCCTCGTCTGTCCACCAATTCTTTAGGCTACCATGCTCATCAAAGGAAGCACCGTTGGTATCAAAGGCATGCGAAATTTCATGAGCAATAACAGCACCGATACCACCATAATTAGCTGATGAGCTTTGGCTCAACGAATAAAACGGCGCCTGCAGAATAGCTGCTGGGAACACAATTTGGTTTTGCTGTGGGTCGTAATAAGCATTAACCATATTGGCAGGCATGTGCCATTCACTACGATCCACAGGCTTATTCCACTTGCTCCATGAATGAGCAATTGAAATTTTGGCTAAATTCTGAGCATTCTCAACAAGCGAAAGCTTATCATCGATGACCTTTTTAGCATAGGTTTCTGGTAATTTTTCTGGATAACCGATATGTGGGGTGATAACATTTAGCTTTGTAATGGCTTTCTCACGTGTTGCTGGTGCAAGCCAATCAGCAGTTTCAAGACGAGATTTATAAACCTCAATCATCTTAGCTACCTTGTGTTCAACATCAGCCTTAGCCTCTGGTGAAAATTTTTCACCAGCATACCAAAGCCCAAGAGCTTGATTAAATGGTCCTTGTGCTAAGTAATAGGCTGCTTTTTTCTTATCCATAGCCTGTGGAGTTCCTGACAAGGCACGACTGTAAACTCCTGATAGCACACGAATCTCATCAGTCAAATAAGTATGATAAGCACCTGCTGCTGTAAGCACTAGCCAGGCTTTTAGCAGCTCCCAGTTCTTCTCAGAATAATAGTCAGCTGCAAATTCTGTCCAGAACCGCTCCTCTGGCACAACGACCTTGTCTGGTACTTCACCTAAAATCACAGTAAATATATCATCTAAAGGCAATTCTGGCACTAGCTTGGTAAACTCGGCCCAGTCATAAGGGTGGTAAAGCTTGGCATACTCTGAATATTCCTCACGAGAAAGGACATAATCTGCCAGCTGTTTATCAAGCGTGATAACCTTATCCAGCAAGTCCTTAACCTCTTCATGTGAAAAGCCAAATTTAGGCAATAGCTCCTCTTGCATGCCACGCCAGATAGCAAGCAGCTCTTTGCCTTTGTCATTGTCTTTGGCATAGTAAGTGGTGTCTGGCAGGATAAGACCTGGTGCCTCTGCCCAAAGGACATTTAACTGAGCATTCATAAAGTCTGGTGCTACACTAAATGGAAACTGATTTGGTTTTCCATTTAGCTCATAATCAGCCACCTTGCTAGCAAATTCGGCAAAAGATCCTAAGGCCTTGTATTCTTCAATTAAGTCCAAGGCTGGCGCTACGCCCACCTGATCACGCTTGTCATAATCTGCAACCAAGCGGTGAAACTTGACGAAGTTTTCTAATATAGCATCGTTAGGAACATTCTCACCAGCCAACCAAGCATCTGTTGTGGTCAGCATTAAGTCCTCAATCTCATCTGCTAGGTCTGAAAAGCCCCCTGTACGAGGCTTATCGTCTGGGATAACAGCTGTTTCTGCCCATTGACCATTGACGGCTTGATAAAAATCTTCTTGATATGTTGTCATGAATAGCTCCTTTTTTTAGTTAAACCATTATGTCAGGATTGATTTCATTCCTGATAATGTAATCTCTTACATTTTACCAAAAAATCGACCAAAATACTCGTTTTATATTAACTTTCTCTTCAAAAAATAAGCTTATTCTTCGTATCGCATGGCATAGATAGTAAACGCTTAGCTGCTTTGGTTCTTTTATCAGGTAAGATTGATCATAAAAACTGAACAATCACTAAGAAATCAAACGATTCTTCTCCAGCTTCATGAAAACAGCCCTCACAATTGCTAAAAGCTTAGCAGCAATAACAAAAAGCCCTATCAGCCCTGACCAAAAAAGTTGAAGATAAAACCTCACGCTTGAGATATTTTTCTATGGCATTAAAATTAGAAGGTGAAATCAAGAGTTACCAATCATTGTTTCACATCTGCGGAGTGAAATAGACTAAAAATCATATAATTAAAAGGACTGAGCTCTATTTCATACAGAGCTCAATCCTAAGCTGTAAGGTCCAGTTTTTTGGGAGCAATACATTTGATAAAAGTGAATAGCTATTTTTAGCTAATCTACCTCTAAAATCCTCAAGACCTGCTGCTCGATGGCAGCTGATGTTAGCTGGTATTCCTCTAATAGGTATTCCAATTGCCCGACCTGACCAAAGCGCTCATCTATCCCCATACGATAGACTGGCGTATTGATTTCCTGGGCCAATAGCTCACAGATAGCACTGCCAAGTCCACCTATACGATTATGATTTTCAACGGTCAAGATCAAATGCCCAGCCAGCAAGTCTTTGAGCTCATCAGCTAGTGGCTTTAGTCTAAAAACATCAATCACACCGATAGAGTAGCCCTGCTCTGCCATTTTATCAGCCACCTCCAAGCAGCTTTTGACCATGATCCCTGAGCAAGCCAGCACAAGGTCCTTTCCTTGACGCAATAGGCAATAACCCTTAGAAAAATCCTCAGTCCCTTGGTAAATAGCTTCTGGCTTTTTGCGAATGGTTCGAATGTATTTTAAGCCATCAAGTGATAAGGTCTCTTTTAAGACAGCTTTAAATTGAATGTCATCACTGACCTCATAGACAATAGCCTTTGGAATCAAGCGCAATAGTCCTAGATCCTCAAAGGGCATATGAGTACCACCATTCATTTCCGCACTAACGCCAGCGTCTGAGCCAATAACCGTTGCGCTTAGCTGTGCATAGCCTAGTGAAATAAACAGCTGATCAAACACACGACGTGAAGCAAAGGGACCAAAGGTGTGCAGGTAAGGCTTATAGCCTTTAATGGCTAAGCCTGCTGCCAGACCAACCATTTCTGCCTCCATGATTCCTACATTGACATAGCGCTTTCCAAAGACCTGATCCAAATGGTTGGTTGCCATTGAGCTTGATAAATCCGCCTCCAGAACTACTAGCTCAGGGTGGTCTTGGTTGGCTGCAATGAGGAAATCTCGGTAAACATGACGCATTTCTTGACTTGCTCGAGTCATCTTGTCACCTCCAAACTAGCTCGTAGCTTCCTGACAGCGGCAGCAAGCATCTCCTTTTCGGCTGCTGTTGGTCTTAGATGGTGGTTAGCTGCCATTGACTCTAGCTCACTGACCCCTTGACCTTTAACAGTATCTAGGACGATACACTTGGGCTTATGACTCGATGACGCCTGCAAAGCCCTGATGGCTTCAAAAATAGCCTGAACATCTCTACCATCTACACGCAAACTTTCAAAGCCAAATGCCGTAAACTTTTCAACAAAATCACCTGGACGACAGATTGCCTTGGTTGTTCCATCTAATTGCTTCTTATTGTCATCAACAAAGACAAAGAAATGACTTAACTGCTGATGGGCCGCAAGCTGAATAGCCTCCCAGCATTGGCCCTCGTTTAATTCCCCATCACCAACGATAGTATAGGTATAATATGGTGACTGCTCAAGCGCTTGAGCATAGGCAATGCCCGTTGCTACGCTAATTCCCTGACCAAGAGAGCCTGTCGTCATATCAATACCAGGCGTTAGCAGACGATCTGGGTGCGAGGGCAGGCTTGTTCCATTGGTATTAAGAGACTGTAAAAAGGCCTTATCAAAGAATCCCTTGAGATAGAGAGTGCTATAGAGGGCAGGACCCGCATGTCCCTTTGATAAGACCAAGTAATCTCTATCTGACTGGGCAAAGAGCTCAGGTGTCATAGGCATGATTTCTCCATAAAGCACAGCCAGCAATTCTACAATAGACAAGCTACCACCATAATGACCAAAGCCAAGGTGATTAAGAGTCTCCAAGGTATTTAGGCGAATCTCTGCTGCAAATCGCTTCATATCTGTTAGCTGCTCATCACTCAAAGCCATACTTATTCCTCCTTAGCTGCTGATTTTCCAACAACAGAAAGCCCAACAAGTCCAGCTAATATCACAAAAATGCCAATCACAATAGCTGTCACACCGCCCATCTGACGAAGTGTCCCTAATAGAATACCTGATAAGCCAAAATCGGCATCTGAGAATGTTGAGCCCTCAAAGCCTAGACCACCTAAAACAGGCATCAAGAAAATAGGAAGATAACTAATAAGAACACCCTGTAAGAAGGCTCCCACAGTTGCACCGCGCACACCTCCAGAGGCATTACCAATAACACCAGCTGTTGCACCACAGAAGAAATGAGGCACAACACCAGGCAAAATCACCGTGGTTCCACTTGCTATCATCACAGCCATACTCACCAAGCCACCAATAAAGCTAGATACAAAGCCAATTAGCACTGCATTTGGGGCATAAGGGTAAACAATAGGACAATCCAAGGCTGGCTTAGAATGTGGCACTAATTTTTCAGAAATGCCCTTGAAGGCTGGCACAATTTCACCTAGGATCAGCCGAACACCAGCTAATATCACAAAGACACCTGCAGCAAATTGTCCTGCCAATTGTAAAGCAAAAACCAAGCCATGTGTGCCAGAGGATAATTCCTTGCTAATCCAAGCAGGACCTGCAAAAATAGCTACAATCAAATAAATGATTGCCATTGACAGGGTAATGCTTACCGTACTATCGCGCAAAAAGGCAAGGCTCTTTGGAAAATTGATGTCCTCTGTTGACTTGGTCTTGTCTCCAACAAGACCTCCCACAAAACCGCTTAACCAATAACCAAGAGAGCTAAAATGCCCCAAAGCGACCTTGTCATGTCCCGTCAGCTGAATCATGTATCTTTGCACAAGAGCTGGTGAAATACTCATGATAATCCCTAAGGCCAGCCCACCAAACACAATCAAGGACACTGATGTAAAGCCTGCAACAGACATAATCACAGCAATCATACAGGCCATGTAAAGCGTATGATGCCCCGTCAAGAAGATATACTTAAAGCGGGTAAAGCGAGCAATCAAAATATTAAAGATCATTCCTGTAAACATAATGAGAGCTGTCGCTGACCCATAGGTCGTCAAAGCAACTGCAACAATAGCCTCATTATTTGGCACAACCCCAGACAGATGAAAGGCATGCTCAAACATCGTTCCAAAAGGATTGAGTGAGCCTTGCACAATACCTGCACCACCTGAAACCACTAAAAACCCAACAAAGGTCTTAATGCCTCCCTTAACAATGTCAGGAGCAGGCTTTTTTTGAAGCAAGAGACCAACAATAGCAATCAAGGCAACCAAAATAGCTGGTGTGCTAACAATATCAAGTAAAAATGTCATCTTATCCTCCTTCTAGACAAGCCCCTTTTCCTGGCAAATAGCCTTTACCAGACTAGTCAATTCGTCCATATCAATGATACTATTTAAAATTCTCACATCTCCCAGATGCCCTGCCGAGTCTGCCAAATCACGCCCTACAATCCACACATCTGCCGCTGTGGGGTCCGCGCCGCCAAGATCATAATGCTCCACCTCAACACCGGTTACTCCCAAGTCCTTTAATACGGATTCGATATTCATCTGAACCATAAAGCTAGACCCTAAGCCTGAACCACAGGCTGTACCAATTCTCAATGCCATTTTATGCCTCCTCTGCAATAATAGTTTTAATATCCTCAAATGATTTAGACGCAAGTAAAGCCTTTACCTGCTCATTGTCTCTTAAAATGGTCGTCAGCCGAGACAGGGCCTTTAGATGTGTTTCATTATCAATAGCAGCAATACAAATTAACAAACGAATCTCCTGCTTAGGATCATCTAACAAATAAATCGGGTGCTCTAAAACAAGCATCGACATACCTACCTGATTCACACCATCCTCTGGCCTCGCATGTGGGATAGCAATCCCCTTACCTAGATTAATAAAAGGACCAAACTCCTCAACCTTAGCAATCATAGCCTCCTGGTAGCTCGCTTGAATCTGCCCACTCTCTAACAAGGGCTGAGCCGCCAAATAAATAGCCTCTCTCCACCCCAATTGCTCTGAGGTTGATTGATAGGTTTTCTTGGTAATTAAGTCTTGTAACACTGGTCGAATATCCTTTCTTTTCACATCTTGTCTTAAATATTGCTGCAAAGCAAAGCGCAGCTTTTCTTTTTGATGAATGACCGCATATGAGCTGATAAGATGGAGCAGCTCTTCAACCTCTAGCCGATAGCCAATATCTGGAAAATCACGATTAACCAAGCTAACCAGCTGAAAAGCCTGCTCATCAGTCATTATCATAGGTACCAAATAAAAGGGCTTATCAGTCTCTAATCGTATCGTTGAAAAAACCAAATCATAGCCGCTCTCATCTAATTGCCCAAGCTGATCAAGCCTTGAAAGTCCCCGAAAAGCAATATCAGGAAATAAAAGCTTTAAATGCTCCTTGATCATTAAAGAAGAACTAACACCATTAGGACAGACAATCACAGCCCGATAGGCTTGACGATGAAAATCTTTTCCCTGCTGCTTTAAATAGCCTCCAAAATGAAGAACAAAATAAGCAATCTCACTATCTGGTATGGGACTATCCAGCTCCTTGGCTAAAGGCTCCAGAGACTGCTTTACCAAGTCAAAGAGCTCAGAATAACTATCCTTAACCCGCAAGGTATAATCATTATCACTTGGCAAACCATAGCGCAAACGGTAATAGGCTGGGATCAAATGCCTCTTCAAATCCTCCTTGAGCTGATCTGATTGGCTGAAGCTTAGTAAAGCAACCCCCTGCATTTGATCAACAATCGCAGCGGTTAGTGATTCAAAGAAATCATCACTGACAGTCCCCTCACCCTCAAAGCAGCCCGCTAACAGCAATTGAAAATAGGCCTCATCAGCTTCAAATAGCTGATACCTAAGAGACAATTGCTGCATTATTTCTGACACCAAAAGGGCTGTTAGCTGATCCAGCTGCTCAGAAACTACTACCGGTCTTTGCTTGACTCTATCCACCCGTCTTTGGTAACGACATAAAATAAAGATGAAAGCGTACAAACAGGCCTGCAGACGATCAAGGATTGGAGACATCTGAAAGGTCTGATAAAAATGGCTCACACGTTTTTCAAGCGCTTCAAACGACACCTGATAGTGCCAAGAAGCCAAAATATAATCCAAGGCCCACAAGCCAATAGGAGATTTAAGCAGAGTAGCAATCATAGCCAAAGCTAATCGGTGCTTATCAAGCTCATCACCAACTAGAGTATAGCCACTTGCTCTGGTATACCTTAATTCCAAGTCAACATCTGCCAGCTTCTGCCGCAAGGCCTTAATATCTGTCAATGCTGTGTTCTTGCTGACCTTTAAAAAGTCCTGATAATGACTATTTGAAACAAAATCCCTACGGCAAAAGGTATACAGATAGATAAGATTGATCCGCTCTGCCTGAGAAAGATAGACCTGCTCAGCATTAATCAACGTAAACAAATGATCTGACTCAGCCTTAAGCTGCTGACTGATCCGATAACCAGATCTTGTTGTCTGCAGCTCTGAGAGCTCATGCTGAGCCAAAAAATCATTCAGCTCATCAATACGGTCCTTAATCTCTCTAATGGTGAATTTTGTCTTAACACTCAGCTCGTAAAGTGATAAGTCTTGATAAGTCATCAAAGTCATCAAAATGACAACTGCTTTGCTATCAACCATTTGATTTCCTTTCTAAAGTCATTCTATCGAAAACGATTACAATAAACTAGCCCCCATTGGGCACAATTTCTTATCCAGCACCATCAACAGCCCTTGGGCTCAAGATTGCAGACCAGCCAATCTAAACAGGCTACTAGCTCCTCTAACTATCAATAAAGGGCAAACAAATCCACCCCTACCGCTAAGCAGTTACCTCATGATTTTCCAGGTCCAAGCCAAAGCTTAAACTCTTTGGAGTAATAACCGTCAAAAATGTTCCAAATAATCAAAAAAACTGATTGACCTCATCAGCATGTGATAACTCTAGGTATAAAACGAAAATAATACCATAGGTCAAATAGTAACATAATATTCTTTTTACTTAAATTAAAATTAATTTAGGTAAAAAGAAAAACTCTATTTACTCTAATGTAACCGCTTCTAAATTGACAAATCATGATAGGATGTGCTACATTTAGTTTGTTAGATTGCAGCAGTTTGACAAATATAGAATGGGAGGCTTTTTAAATAAATATGTTTAAACGAAGTAAAAAATTAACAAGTGAAGAATTAGCCGATATTATAGGAGGCTATAATGCTACTGACTGTAGAAATCATTTAATTGGTGGTATTAGTGGTGGTGCTATAACTGGAGGAGTTGGTTCAGGTCTGGTTACATTAGGTGTAGGAGGGCCTGCTGGAGCATTTGTTGGAGCTCATATTGGGGCGATTGCAGGTGGAATAACTTGTATAGGTGGCATGATAGGAAATAATATAAAATTCTAATATAAAGGTAAAAGTATATGAATAATTTTTTAGAATTACAAGATCAAGCGTTAACTAATGTATACGGCGGAGGTGGGAACATTGGCTCTGCTATAGGTGGTTGTATAGGTGGTGTATTACTTGCAGCAGCTGGAGGTCCAATAACAGGTGGTGCAGCAGCATTTGTTTGTATTGCTTCAGGAATTGCGACTGGCTTGTAGTTAATCATATGGCGATAACTATTATATCTGGATTAATTTGTCTTATATTATCACAAGTCTTTTTGAAAGATCAAAAGGTAAAGGCAAATGCTGGTAAGGTCATTGCTATCACAATATTAGTTTATATATTCATAAAATTGATTTTTAAATAAATAACCAAAACATATCTGTAGAATCTTTGAGGTAATATTGCTTTAATGCTATTACCTCTTTATTTTTAGTAAGCATTTTGCTTTTAAACTTATTATCTAAGATCATATCGTTAATATCAAAGAATATTTAATAGATAAACAGCGGATTAAAACTGATATGAGATTAGTTCTTATAGCTAATACTCTTATCAAGTACAATAAAAAAATGATTCAATACTAAAATAGGAACTTACACGAAAAATAATTGCCTATTTTTCTCGACTGAGATGACTTTTTGTCTCAGACTCTTTTTATGAAACCTCGATCCACAGTGATTAACATAGCAAAACGAACAAAAGTATAAACCTATTGACTAGAAATATACTTTTGTTCGTGTTTTTTTAGATTGATCGTTAGTCTTTTGCCCCAAACTCAACCCTTTTAAAAGTGATCAGCTGAGCTAAGATTATATTATCAGATTATGATATAGTCTGTTTCAAGCGTTCAACGTCACGCGCAATACACAGCTCTTCATCAGTTGAGATGACAAGCACCTTCACCTTTGAAGCTGCTGTTGAAATATCACCACGATAACCAAACACATTTTTCTCTGGATCAATTTCCATACCAAACCATGACAAGCCATTAACGACATCTTGGCGCATCAAGGGCGCATTCTCACCCATACCTGCGGTAAAGACCAAGGCATCTGCACCATTTAATACCGCAAAGTATTGTCCGATAAATTTCTTGATACGATCAATAAAGATATTGTAAGCTAAGACGGCATCTGGATTGTTAGCCTGCAAGCCAGCCTCAATATCACGCATATCACTGGAAATACCAGACACACCACCTAATCCAGATTGCTTGTTAAGCATATTGACCACATCTGCTGCGTCCTTTAGCTCAGGATCCTGAGCAATCAAATAAGGAATAATAGCAGGATCAATATCACCAGAGCGTGTCCCCATCATCGGACCAGCAAGCGGTGTAAAGCCCATAGAAGTATCCACTGACTGACCATGATAATTGGCTGTGATAGACACACCATTACCAACATGGGCTGTAATGAGCTTTAATTCGTCTAGAGGGCGACCCAGCATTTTTGCTGCTTCCTCAGCAACATATTTATGGCTAGTCCCATGCGCCCCGTACTTGCGAACCTTATAATCTGTATAATATTTTTGAGGAATTGGATAAAGGTAGGTATGCTTTTGCATTGTGGTATGAAACGACGTATCAAACACACAAACACTCGTAATGTCCGGCAAAATCTTACGAAAGGCACGAATACCTGCTGCTGCCCCCGGATTGTGCAAGGGTGCCAAGGCTGCTAACTCCTCAACCTGCTCAACAACCTTATCATCAACAACCACAGATTCCTTAAAGTATTCACCACCTGCAACAATACGGTGCCCAACACCTGTGATCTCGTCATACGTACCAATAATGCCAAAATGAATCAAATCATTCAACAAGCGCTTAACAGCCTCTGTATGATCTGGAATATCAAGAATATGCTCTTCTTTTTTGCCATCGAATTTAACAGTAGAGATTGAGTCTGTCAGACCGATACGTTCGATAATTCCCTGTGCTAATACCTTTTCCTCTGGCATTTGATATAGCTGCCATTTTAAGCTGGAGCTTCCTGCATTAATTGCAATTGTCTTTGACATGTTTTACCTCTCTTGAAATCGTTTTCTGCAATGCTTTTCTATTATATCAAAAAATTCCGTTAAATAACATTATCCCGTTTCCAATTTTTGAAGTTTTCCATAAAATCACGAACATTATCAACAGATTTCAAATCCCTAATGGGGTAAACAAAGGTTTCTGCAAAGCGATTCGATTGCTTACAAAGAACAATAATCGATTTTGCATTAGCTGGATTTCCAAACACAGCCTCAGGCAAAGTAATCAAGGCCGCAACCTGAGCATAGCCCTTCAGCCATTGTTTTAAGAGGTGACTTTGTGGGCTGCTCAAAAGATTTACCGGTGCTAAGAAAATAGCAAAGCCATCTTTTTTCAGGTACTTTAAGGCCTGCTCCATCAGTAAATGATGGGCATAGGTATGCTCATCTGAGCTAGCCACCTGATACCTGCTGGCAATATCATCGTTAGGATAAAAGCCAACTGGCAAATCACTAATGATCATATCACTTTCTTTTAACAACTGAGGTCTGACAGCATCCTCTTGAATAAACTGGGCTGACGACCCCATGATTTCAGCAATACTAGCTGATAGATCAATTAATAAATCATCAAGCTCAATGCCTAAATAATGAATCGCTTGGTGTGAATGGTTTAAAATGGTGTGAGCCAGATTGCCTGTCCCACTGCCAATCTCAAGCACATCAAGTGACTCTTGTGAGCTCAAGGTCTCCAAAATATAAAGCATGATAAAGCCGATCGCGTCTGGGGTAAATTGGTGGTTGGCCTGTAATGGCTCTGTTTTCCCAGCCTTGATCAAAACAAACTGATAAGCCTGGCGCCACTCCTCCTTGGTTAACTGCAAGGCCTTCAACGTCTCAATATTTTTAGCAACCTGAGGACTTGCTCCTTGGGCTCCCAGATAAAAAGAATTCTGCTCAACAATAGCATCATAGATATGCGTTTTTAGATCATTTTCAATCAGCTGGCTATTTTCTAATATAAGCTCATAGGCTTGTTCAATCTTTTCAAAATTCATACGTCTATCATATCAAAATAAGGCTGAAATGAAAAGAATACCACTAGCCAGGCTCCCTTAGTTATGGGAGTGATTGCCTAAGCTCAGGCTCCTTTTTAGAAGTCTGAGAGACCTGCTGAACTTTAGGATAGCTGAATTGATATAACTGCTGATGTGGTAATTTGATCTCAATTATAAAATGCTGCTTATGCGACTTATAGCTAGCCTGACCACAATTAAAGGCAATCTGACCATCACTAGGAGGCTGCTCCTGATAGACCATTTCTGCCATTAGCTGAGCCTTTGCGTAGTCCATCTGAGCCTGATATTCCTGATGTAGCTGGCTAATATGACTAAGATAAGCCTGTAACAGTAATAAAAAGACTGATGCCATCAGCAAAGCATACAAAAGCACTCCTGCCTTAACCCTTCTCTTGAAATGCATAAATAAAGGTCCTTTCTAAGCCGCTTTGCCACTTCAGCTTGATGATAACCTGCTGACCTACTGCTGTTATTTGGCTACTTGACAAGCCAAACAGCATGGGCTGATAGCCTCGACCATTGCCAGCTGCTTTTCTAAAATCATGGCTTTTGACCTGTCCAAAGGACAGAGTTTTCTTGTCTTTCTCAACATATAGCCTATTATTGGAGACACCCTGTAAGGTAGTACCTGAAAGCTCTGCTCGCAATTGCTGGGAAAACAAAAGCCAGTTGTCCTGATCATTTGCTGCTAGATACCTCTCACTCACCATAAGGCTCTTGGTTAAGGCCTGATAAACTAATAAAGAGCCTGAGATGACAAGCAAGGCAATAAGGCACTCTATCAAGGTGAAAGCCTTTAACCTACTGTCTTTCAATCCTAATAATCGTTTGGTCTTTTTCAACAATAGCGATACCCTTCTGATGTGATAATAGCTTAATATGACAACCATTAAGGCTTAATACCCTTTGTTTTGTCTGCATAGCCATCACAGCTGTATTCAATAGCTCTTGCTTTTGACGACAGGCTGCTAGCTCTTGCTGGCTATAATGCAGGGCTGACAGGATCAGTGTTACAATAACAAGAATAAGTCCTGTTGCTATCAAGCCTTCAAGAGCGATGTAGGCTTTGACTTGTTTTTTGATAATTACCACTCCCTAAATAAAATTGATAAGTAATCTGCCGATCTCTATTTTCAAAGACAACCCTTGCCAGCGAATGATTGCCGCCCAGTTTATCAATGGTTAAGGTCTGGGTAGATTTTAGCTTGACCTGCTTTGGCAGAGGCAAAATAGCTTCTTCGGCCTTAATATAATGTGGCTTTAAGACCAGCACATGCTCTTTTTGACGTAATATCGATAGCTTCTGTAGGTGCCTATAGGCCTGTTCAAAGCGCATGAAAAAGAGATGCTCCTCAACCCTAGCATAGCTATCTGATACCGGTAATGACAAGCACAGCAGCATAAAGCTAATCAAAAAAAGCGTCAGTAAGCCCTCTAAGAGGGTAAAAGCTTTAATTGAGCTTCTTAGTTTCATCTTTATGCTTTGCATAATAATCCTGATAAGCCTTTTGTTGCTTGTCACTGATGCTTCCATCCTCTTGCAGTTGCTTCAGGCTTGGCTTTTCCCCATGTGATAATTCATAAAGCTCTGCCTGATTTTCAACTAGCTTTACCACCGCAGCATTGCCTGTATCTGTCACCTTATCCTTTTGTTTACTTAAATTTGGAACAAATAACAGCATCAAAACACTAATGATTAACAAAACCAGAAGCATTTCCAGTAAAGTGAAGGCCTGAACAGCTTGATCTTTTAAGGTTGATAATCTCATTTTCATTTAAAAAACATCTCCCATATGTTGATAAATTGGTAATAAAATAGCAGCATAAATCATCACAATAACCACAGCAACCACTAAAAAAATAATCGGCTGGATCCATTGTGTTGCCCGATTGAGCTGACTAAAAAAGGTCTCCCAGCTTTCTTGGGCATAGATATCTAGCTCCCGACCAAGCTTTGATTTGATGTCGCCATATTCAATCATTAGGCTCAGCTCCTTTTTAAAAAAGGGATAAGCTGCAACCCTTTGATGAAAGGATTGGCCAGCTAGCAGGCCCTGCTTGATATCCTTGGCAAGCTCTCGCATGAGCTGTGACTTTTCGTTTGACATCATTTCTAAAATGGTGATCAATTCTAAGCCTTGTCCGATGAGGTTGCCCCATTCTCTAGCATAGTAGGCTGTCAAATATTGCCGCAATAAGGACCCAATGATAGGATAATAGCTCAGCTGACTAAATAGCCTTAACCTGCTACAGGACCTGGCATATAGGTAAAAAGAGCCAATCAGCGACAGCAAAAGCAGACAAAAGCCTAAGAAATAATGAGGCAAATGAAGCAACAAGTCAGTCAAGGCATTTTGACTCTCTAGCTGAGGGATTAGGTAATGCCGCAAGCCTAGCATGATAACCACTAAAAAACCCAAAAGTATGATCGGATAAGTGACTGCCTCGATGGTCTTTCGCTTGATTTGGCGAAATTGACTCAGATAGTCCTGAATTTTTTCCAAGGTTAGCTTGATATTGCCATGCTTATCTGCCAGATTAATTTGTGTCATAACAGCATCAGAGTAACCTAAGGCTGCTAGCATGTCAGCAAGGCCGTTGCCCTTTAATAGGCTTGCTTCCATACTTGTAACATAGACTGGCAGTAGCAGCTGGCTTTTTCTCAAAAAAGCAATGACCTCTGTCAAATTAAAGCCGTTAGACAATAGGTTATAGAGCAATTGGATAAGCTTTTCTTGCTGCTTACTGGATAATTTTTTCAAGCCTTGCCTGCCTGCTATTGAGATGTCCCTCTGCAAGAAGCTGATCAATCTGCTGATTCCACCGGTTGGCTTGATGATGTTCAAATTCCTTTTGCGCACAATCAATTAAAGCACCTCCACTAATAAATCGCTGGTAAGCAACCATTGCTAGACTATTATCCAATTCTGCCCTAGAAATGCCTAATTCTAGCAGCCTAGCGTAAACGCCTGAAATACTCTTTGCATGGACGGTTGAAAAGACCATTGCTCCTGTTAGGCTAGCCCTAATAACCGCTCTAGCAGTCTGTGTATCTCTAATTTCTCCGATAATCAACACATCTGGACGATGACGCAAGGAAAGCTTAATCAGATTATCGTATGTCATGCCAATGCTATCGTTAACCTGTAATTGCAGGAGCTGGTCATTTTTTATTTCCACAGGATCCTCAATACTGATCACCTGAAGCTCCTTGCAATAGTCAGAGACTAGCTGATACATCAGGGTTGTCTTACCTGATCCGACTGGTCCAGAAAAGAGGTAAAGGCCTCTAGCTCCAATAGCTGATGTGACTCGCTCTAAACCATTAAACCAATACCTGAGCTGGCGTTGATGATGATACAAGAGACGAATAACTAAGCTCTCCTGTCCCTGATAATCACCCACAGCTGATAATCGTAGAGACACCTTAGTGTCATCAAGGTCGTAGTCACAAGCACCGAGCTGACAGCGTCTTTTTTCTCCCACATTCATTCCTGCAACGAACTTAAAGTGACTAATAAGATTAGCCATCCGATCACTTTCACAAACATCTATTAGCCTCCTGTCATCACCTACCCTCATCAAAAGCTCATAGCCTGTCCCCCTTGGTAGTATATAAATATCCTGAGCCTGCAATTCTTCAGCCTGCCTGATAAGCCGCTTGGCTAATTCTTGAATCATTCTTACCTCCTCACTAAGACTATTCGAAAAATAAAAAAATAGCCTCAAGAAAAAGGCCATTTTTTGATAAATTCTTAGCATTAAACAAGAGAGTCAGCACGCTACGAACAGCGCAGAATCCTTTTGCGATGCTATGATGACAAGGTCAAGCCTTAATCACTTAGCTAGTCCAGGCTTTATTTAGAGCTTGGTGAGGCTACTAAGCTGATCAACAGAGATGACCTCATCTGCCATTTCCCAAATTGTTGGGCTGTGGGTTGCGATAATAATTGTCCGATTTTCATGCCGAAGTGACAGCAAAATAGCCATAATTGTCTTAGAAGCCTCTGGATCAATAGAAGCCGTAGGCTCATCAGCTAAAATAAAGGGAGGATCTTTTAGCATCACCTTAGCTAGGGCAACACGCTGGTATTCACCACCGGACAATTCAAAAACAGGCTTTTCTAAGCTCAGATAATCCAAGCCAACTTCCCTTAGGGCTTCTAATTCCCTTTGCCGGCCTTCCTCCTTGCTTAATTTTTGACCAATTAGCCCTAGCTTCAAATTATCAGCAATCGTCTGACTCTCCAACAGCCCAAAATGCTGAAATAGGTAGCCCAATTCGTGACGGAAAAAATCGCTGGATCTGTATGTTTTCAAGTTTTTTCCACGAAAGAAAATCTCACCCTGATAATCCTCAAGAGCTGCCAGCATATTCATCAAGGTTGTCTTACCACTACCGCTTGACCCAATCAGGGCATAAACCTTTCCAGACTCAAAGGTCATCGACAAATCAGAAAATAAGACACGATCACCAAAGCATTTACTAACCTTTTCTAATCGAATCATACTAAGCTCCTTTCAAAATCAGCAGTGACATCTTATTTTCTATTCTCATTTGCCGATATAGTAGCAATATGGCATTCCCTAGAAATAGGAAGAAAACCAGCAGGCACATAAGAGGATTCTGTGTTAACAGGGCACTAATCACCAATCCAACAAAGAAAACAAGCAGCTGCGACAGCAAATAACGACGATGCAGCTCAAAAAATCTAAGACCAGAGACGCGCTTAATGAAAATATCCCGTCTAAATTCTTCAAAGTAGAGAAGGTTCATTGTGTTAAACATCAACATAGAGGTCGCTATCCCTAACATAGCTCCTGCAATCATCAACCAAATCTCCCTACGAAGATTGTTCAACAATGTCTCATAAATGTGATAACCAGTTTTTAGCTCTCCTACCCAGTTCTCAATACCGTTTTGCTTGATGAGCGTTTGAGTATCTGCCAACTGATCGAAAAGGAAATAATTTTGTAAAGCAACCTCCCAAAAGGCATAGGCTTGTTCGCCAGTTGACTTAGGCGTCAAAACAACAATAATGGGATCCCTTAAAAACTGCTGATAGGATATCGGTGTTGTGTTATAAAGAAAACGTTCCTGACCTGTCTTTGTATAGGAAACAGTAGCAGTCATCGGCTGATGACCCTCACCGGAAGCAAGCCCAGTGACAGCTGTTTCAAAGACCGATTGGTACTATGCAGCCTGCGCTTTCAAATGCTCTGGTAAAAGAAGGACAAATTCTCCAAGGGACAGCTGATTGATTTTTTCACTAATATCAGGTGCCACCTCAACTTTTTGGTGCTTCACATATTGAGGCGTTACAAGCAGCACATTCCCTTGTGGACTGTAATCATTCCAACTAGAAGAGGCTGTTAGCATAGAGAGGCCTGATTGCAGGTCGCGCTCGACTAGGTAATGACGAGACAGGATCGCTCCATGCTCTGAAACAGCCTGATCCATAACATGAAACCAAGTCTTTTGTTTGGCAATAGCTTCCTTCGTATTTCCAATATCTAAGCCATCACGTCCTATTAAAAGAGTAACCAGCCTATCCTCTTGTAGCCAAGCAGCCTGCCCCTGCTTCTGCTGTCTTTCAGCCTGGACATAAAGAAGGGTCCGGCTAGCGCCAAAGGAAACAACCAGCACTGCCAACAATTGGGCAATTAAAATCAAGCTAATGATACCTCTGACAGGTATCTGACCTTTAATCACCTGCATCAAATGCACTCTTTTAATCCCAATTACAAATAAACCAGCAAAGAAAAGGGCAATAAATACCAGCAGAAGATTATAGCAAACAAGACCTATTCCAATCAGGTAAAGAACAAGCGGCGAAAAAGACATAAACTGCCCCATAACAGCCGCTAGGCTAAATCCAAATATTAGGCCTAAACAGCAATAACACACATCAGACCTGATTGGATAAAGAAAGATTTGCCAACGACGTTCACCTGAAATCAAGCGGATACCTGCTGTTCTCAGGGTGCGAATATGACCAATCAAGGTCAGGGCTCCAAAGGTTAGACAGAATATCACAAGACCTAAAGCCTGAGAACCGCTACTAAAAATCAGAACCACAGTCCCTAAAAATGAAGGCTTCAGCACTGTCATTTTGGTCATACCAAGCCCAGCTAATGTATCTCTTAGCCGCTCTACAGTCAAGCCACCTTTAAGAATAAAGTAATTATTCTCCACACTAAGCCTTGATGGCTCCTCAATAACCTTTTCAGTTAATCCATTCGGTAGCTTTCCCTTGCCAAATAAGGTATAGGTTACAATAGGTGCCCCCTCTGGCCCTGGCTCCTGATGCTGCATTGCAATTAGGCTATCCGTTTCCTTTGCTAGACGGGTTAAGCCTGCTTCAACCTGATTATAGCTTGCCTTAGGCGAAGCATCTAAAACAACAACAGACGGATAATAATGAGAAACAAAGGTATCTGACCAGATCGTAAATACCCAAACCAAAAAGAGGCTAACTAGTATATTAGACAATATGATAAACAGTCTCTTCATAACCCACTCCTTACCTTAAAAGGGACGGAGTCTCTCCGCCCCTAATAAACACACACTGACCTGCCTATTTCCCTGCATCAAAGGTCACGTGCTCTCCAAAATTAGTATTGATAAAAGCATAGGAGTAGTAACCAGCACCAGACCATGCACGCCTCTGATTATCACGTCCTGAGCTCTCCACAAAGGACCGGTGAGAAGAGGTCAGAAGGTCACCTATTGAAAACGCCTTCAATCATAAAGGACATGGCGATTACCACAATACCACTCAAATCATTAACTATTTAACAAAAATATACCATATTCTGTTAACGTTTACAATGTTATATTTAATCCATTTTTATAAAAAAATAACATTATATCATACCTCAAATGATTTTATCATAATGAGGCTCGCTATGTTGTTTTCTCTATCCCAATCAGGCACTGCTAGATTAGACATCTTTCCAGACAACAAAAATAGCCTAAGGTCAGCTCTCTAATTAGCTGATCTTAGGCTATTTGAGTGATAATAGATTTGACTGATAGCTGTAAGCCTCTCAGATGCTTAATTTACAGCTAAGGGAGGCTTGTGGGCAGTCATTTCTTTGCTCAAAATATGACTGATAATGATGCTTTGGCACAATGTCTCTATCCTTTAGCAATAAAAGAGAGTGATACTGCTGCAGCTCCTCATCGCAATCCTCACACCATCTTCGCTCATCTTCCCTCCAAAAGGTAGCCAATAAGCTTTTTTGACTGTGGTAGCTGGGATAGCTCTTTTTCATGCGCTGCCATTCTTCCTCAAAATAAGCCAGTGCAGCAGGCCAGCTGTCAAACGATTTCTCCTGAACAATATCGTCTTGCCAACCATCTATAAACCACCAAGGCTCCCAGTCTCCATACATTTCAATCACTTGATACATGTTCTCATTTCCTCTATTGCCTATTATAGCCGAAGAAAGATATTTTTAAAAAACATCTGCTCACTGCCTTTTAAGATAGGCCTTGGCATGAGCTTGAGAACGTACCAGCAGCATAAGGGCCTCTGAGCAAAGATGAGTAGCTAGCAGGGTCATGAGAAAGACCAGTTTCCCTTTTGTGGCCGGGGCAAGCTGGTAGGGCCTTAGCAGAAATAGCGAACATTCGATAAACATTGGGTGCAAGAAAAAATAATAATAGCTTAGCTTTTTTAATTTAGCTAAAGAATACTTAGACAAAAGGCTGGTACGAACACTAGCGTTGAACAAAAAGGTAATGAACAGCGCAGAAAGCAAGAAGAAATTTTTATCCAGACCCTGATGATGGTAAATAAGCAGGCTTTCCAAGGCCAATAAGATCAGGCAAACAGCCGCCTTTCTCATATACCGCTGAGAAAAAAGCGACGATGAAAAGTGATCATAGAGCAAGCAGCCCGCACAAAGATAAGCAGGGGTGTAAAAAATACCATTGCGACTTGTTTGAAAAATGTGCATGTAGCCTGTCAGCAAAGGCTCAAAAGGCGTCGAGCTTAAAAAATGAGAATAGGTTTCCATACTCCCTAGTAAATACAAGCCTGCCACTATGATAAGTGTTACTCTTTGACCAAAGGTCTTCAGAGAAAGCTGAACAAGCACCCACCCCAGCCATAAAGCAGGAATATACCACAGATGATAGCACATCCCAAAATAACTAAGGGCTAAACACAAGCCAAGGGGAAGATAATGCTTGGGCAGACGAAGCGACTCAAAAAAGGCATAAGCATAAGGGAGATAAATCATAGACCAAAGTAAATAGGTTTTTAGCATTTGCTTGAAGTACTGCTTTTCCCGATTCGCCTCTCTAAGGCGGCCTCTTAGAAAAAAGGCGGTACAAATGAGAAAATAAGGCACCGCCATTCTTCCTAAAAAGCTTTTCAAAAAGAAATGCAGCGGCTCATACTGAAACAGCCTACCGCTATGAATAACAATAACCATTATGGCAAAGCAGTATTGTAACAGGCTTACCACAGAGGTATTGAGGCTGTCAGTGACTTTCTGGCTCTCTTTCGTCATCAATTCAATCACTTTCTTTTAAGAGATTAATACACGCATAACTTTTAGTGTTTGTCACATTTGTCTCTCATTTTGATTAATATTGTTTTTATTATAGCGTAATATAACCAATTAATCTAATGATTTTAGCATAACAAAAGGAGCTAAGACTAGCTCCTGAACATTAAAAAAGAGAAGACGAACTTCATCTCCTCTCGTGCTTAGATATAAGCCACCCACTACAGTTAACATGGAGCCAGAAAACGAAGGAATTAACTCCTTCGTTTTCTTTCAATTTTTCTTGGAATATTTTTATAGACTTTTCTTACGGATATAGTAAGAATAACTACCAGCAATAATGACATAATTCAATAAAAGACATAATTAATCACAACTTGATTGTCTTTCTAACAAATCCATTACCTGCCTGGATCATTAGTATACGAAAAAAATGATAGGTAAAACTATACCCAATAGGCAGAAAAAAATTTTCCAAAAAATAGTATTATTTTTAAATAATTTATCAACAAATCCCAATAATATCAAATTAATTGCTAAACACAGTATTTTTAAATATAGTACTATCATTGTGAAGCCACCCAATGTATCACACCTCTTGGAAAAGTTCCTACAAAGGCAACAATTACTCCTCTTCCTGCAGCATTAGCATAAGATATTGATGCAGACACAACTCCTAAAGCAGCTGCAAGTACCTTAGATACTATAGGGTCTGGAATAAGACCTGACAAAGCAGCTGATCCCCAGCCTAGT
The DNA here is from genome assembly GCF_015689395.1 of Streptococcus equi subsp. zooepidemicus. Taxonomy (NCBI): domain Bacteria; kingdom Bacillati; phylum Bacillota; class Bacilli; order Lactobacillales; family Streptococcaceae; genus Streptococcus; species Streptococcus equi. Next base: position 122,713 of record NZ_CP065054.1, on the reverse strand, counting down.
GCGGATAACCTATTCGCATTGGTACTATCTAAATAAAGATCATAGCCTTTCCAAGTAAAAACAATTTTATTTACCCCAGTAAATGATCTAGGACTAAATATATCTCTTATAGTAACAGAATTTTCAGTAAAAATTGCTTCTTGTCTATCTAAATCAATAGAAGATAAAACTGCTTGTTTATATTTCTCTGTTATAGTAACTTCTTGAGTACCTTCATCAATATTTAAATACCCATCAGATTTTAAAATAGTTATTACTTCAGTTTGATCAATTTCTGAAATAGAGGCATCAGCATTAGCCGAAATAGTACCGTAAGTTAAAATTGCAAGCGCAGCGATACTAGAATAAATAACCTTTTTTATTCTCATAATTTACTCCTTTTTAATCTCTAAAATTAAAACAAACAATCTTTACTGATAATAGTTAATTTTACTACTAAAAATAAACTCCTTTCTGATAAAATTAACCACCTAAGAAACCTACATGTACAGAATAACATATATTTTCCTTAATAAAAAGACTATATTTTTAAAAAATAAATGATAAAATGAAGTTTTAGAAGCGTTTTTTTATAATAAATTAATTTATCGATTTTTCCACTATTAAGTTATTTTTGATTAACATTTTTAAAATAGTTTTGTCTATCTACAATAGAAAGACTATATCACTAATGCTATTGAACTACTTTATTCTAACGCCAAGCTTGAAGCGTCTAACAAACTGATCAAAGACATTAAGCGCAATGCTTTTGGATTCAGAACCTTTGACAACTTCAAAAAACGCATTTCCCTTGCTTTGAACATTAAAAAAGAGAAGACCAAATTGGTCCTCTCGAGATGTTAGCTTTTCAACTACCCACTACAGTTGACAGTGAGTCCTTTAATCTTTTATTCCTCAATAATTGCTGGCTCTTCTGTAGCTTCAGCTTCTTCGATAACCTCAACCTCATTGATAGCTTGCGGTTCAATGTTACGGTAACGAGCCATACCAGTACCTGCTGGAATGATCTTACCGATGATAACATTTTCTTTAAGCCCCAATAGATGGTCTTTTTTGCCTCGGATAGCAGCGTCTGTCAGTACGCGAGTAGTTTCCTGGAAGGAAGCTGCTGATAGGAATGAGTTAGTCTCAAGTGAGGCTTTTGTGATTCCCATAAGCACTGGACGAGAGGTCGCAGGAATACCTCCTGAGATAACAATCTCCTTGTTGGCATCTGTAAAGTCTGCAATATCCATTAAGGTTCCTGGCAGAAGATCTGTATCACCTGGATCCATGACACGTACCTTGCGAAGCATTTGACGAACCATAACCTCAACGTGCTTGTCTCCGATTTCTACCCCTTGGCTGCGGTAAACCTTTTGAACCTCAGCAAGCAAGTAGGTCTCAACTGACAAGGTATCACGAACCTCAAGGAGGTGCTTAGGCTGGATTGACCCTTCTGTAAGGGCAGCTCCACGATTGACCTCATCACCAACCTCAACCTTCATACGCGCTGTAAATGGCACGACATATTCACCCATGCCTGTTTTACCTTGAACGTAGACCTTCTTAGTACGAGTTGATGCGTCCTCTTCAATCTCAATAACAGTACCCTTAACCTCTGTGATAACTGCTTCCCCTTTAGGGTTACGCGCTTCAAAGATTTCTTGGATACGAGGAAGACCCTGCGTGATATCGGTATTTGAGGCAACCCCTCCTGTGTGGAAGGTACGCATGGTCAGCTGAGTACCAGGCTCACCGATAGATTGGGCAGCGATAGTACCAACAGCCTCACCAACCTCAACCGCATCACCTGTTGCTAGGTTGATACCATAACAGTGACGACAAACACCATGACGAGTAGCACAGGTAAATACCGAGCGAATAGTAACCTCTTCAACACCAGCATCAACAATCTTGCGAGCCATGTCCTCAGTGATTAATTGGTCAGCACCAATCAGTACCTCACCAGTCTCAGGGTGCTTGACTGATTTACGAGTGTATCGACCCTGCAAGCGCTCCTCAAGTGTTTCAGTGACTTCCTTGCCATCTGTGATAGCTCGAATAAGAAGGCCTCGGTCTGTACCACAATCGTCCTCACGAATGATGACATCTTGCGCAACATCAACTAAACGACGTGTCAGATAGCCTGAGTCAGCTGTCTTAAGAGCCGTATCAGTCATACCCTTACGAGCACCATGAGTCGAGAAGAACATTTCCAAAACAGACAAGCCTTCGCGGAAGTTAGACAGGATAGGAAGCTCCATAATACGGCCATTAGGAGCAGCCATCAAGCCACGCATACCGGCAAGCTGCGAGAAGTTAGAGATGTTACCACGCGCTCCTGAGTCCATCATCATAACGATTGGGTTCTTAGGATCCTGTGTTTCAATCAGACGCTTCTCAAGAGCTTCTTTTGCCTCGCGCCATGTTGTTGTGACTGCAACATAGCGATCATCATCAGTCATCAAGCCTCGACGGAAGGCCTTATTAATCTCCTCAACACGATGGTGAGCAGCCTCGATGATCTCAGCCTTGTTGTCAATAACCGGAATATCAGCGATCCCAACCGTCAAGCCCGCAAGGGTTGAATGATAGTAGCCAAGGTCCTTCAAGCGGTCAAGAAAGGCAGATGTTTCTGTTGTACGGAAACGCTTGAAGGTTTCCGCAATGATGTTACCAAGATTTTTCTTCTTGAAGGGCACATTGATCGGTAAGCTATCAATAACCTCCTGAATATTCTGACCTGGCTCCAAGAAATATTTATCTGGAGTGCCCTCTGTCAGGTTAGCATTATTTGGCTCTTGGAGGTAAGGAAGGTCCTCTGGCATGATGTCATTAAACAAGATCTTACCGACCGTTGTCACCATGATTTTGTGTCTTTGACTATCCTTCCAAGGCTTGCTTGGCATACTGTCAACAGCAATACCAACACGACTATGAAGGTGAACATAGCCATTACGGTAAGCCATTACCGCTTCGTCCTTGTCCTTAAAGACCATACCTTCGCCTTCACGACCAGCATCTTCCATTGTTAGGTAGTAGTTTCCTAGCACCATATCCTGAGAAGGTGTTACAACTGGCTTACCGTCCTTAGGGTTAAGAATATGCTCAGCAGCAAGCATCAACAAACGAGCCTCTGCCTGTGCTTCCTCTGAAAGCGGCACGTGAATAGCCATTTGGTCTCCGTCAAAGTCGGCATTGTAGGCCTCACACACAAGCGGGTGAAGACGAAGAGCCTTACCATCAATAAGCACCGGCTCAAAGGCCTGAATCCCTAATCTGTGAAGGGTAGGTGCGCGGTTAAGCAGGACTGGATGCTCCTTGATAACCTCTTCTAGAATATCCCAGATACGCTCATCGCCACGCTCAACCATACGCTTAGCTGCTTTGACGTTGCCGGCAAATTCGCGGGCAACAATCTCACGCATCACAAATGGCTTGAAAAGCTCAATAGCCATCTCACGCGGCACACCACATTGGTACATTTTTAGCGTTGGACCTACAGCAATAACTGAACGACCTGAGAAGTCAACACGCTTCCCAAGCAGGTTTTGACGAAAACGCCCTTGTTTTCCTTTAAGCATGTGGCTCAAGGATTTAAGCGGACGACTACCAGGTCCTGTAATAGGACGACCACGACGACCATTATCAATCAAAGCATCAACTGCCTCTTGCAGCATACGCTTTTCATTTTGCACAATGATACCAGGCGCATTAAGCTCCAACAAACGTGCTAAACGATTATTACGGTTAATGACACGACGGTAAAGGTCATTCAAGTCTGAGGCTGCAAAGCGGCCACCGTCCAATTGCACCATAGGACGAAGATCTGGTGGAATGACCGGCAAGATGTTCAGGATCATCCATTCTGGCTTATTGCCTGATTTATGAAAGGCATCAAGCACATCTAACCGACGAACAGCCTTGATACGCTTTTGGCCTGTTGCTGTTTTTAATTCTTCCTTTAGCTCAGCAATTTCTGTGACCAAATCAACACGCTTTAGGAGGTCTTGAATAGCCTCTGCCCCCATTTTAGCAATGAATGAGCCATGTCCATATTCTTGGATTTTTTCACGATATTCACGCTCTGTCAATAGTGATTTTGGCTCAAGCGGTGTGTCCTTTGGATCAATAACCACATAAGCCGCAAAATAGATTACCTCCTCAAGAGCACGAGGACTCATATCAAGAGTCAAGCCCATACGAGATGGGATTCCCTTAAAATACCAGATATGTGAGACCGGTGCCTTTAGCTCGATATGCCCCATACGTTCGCGACGAACCTTTGCCCGAGTTACCTCAACCCCACAACGGTCACAAACGATCCCTTTATAGCGAATACGTTTATATTTGCCACACGCACACTCCCAATCCTTGGTTGGTCCAAAAATGACTTCGTCAAAAAGACCCTCACGTTCTGGTTTTAATGTACGGTAGTTGATTGTTTCAGGTTTTTTAACTTCACCATAGGACCATGATCGGACCTTACTTGGTGAGGCTAATGTGATTTGCATACTTTTAAAACGATTTACGTCAACCACTAGTTTTACCTTTCTGCCTTTGATGACTTACTAGCAGCTAGGGCAAATAGCCCTAGTCTAGTCATTATTTCTGTTACAAATGTTTATGATTTAGTTGTCTTCAGTTGATTCAGCAATTTCTTGAGTTTCCTGAGCCTGCTTTTCACGCGCTTTTTCAAGATCATCAACGTGCATAACGTCATCGTCCTCACCCTCATCAAGATCACGAAGCTCAACTTCATTATCATCTTCATCAAGGACACGCATGTCAAGACCAAGTGATTGCAATTCCTTCACAAGAACGCGGAAGGATTCTGGTACACCAGGCTTTGGAATTGGCTTACCTTTGGTAATCGCCTCATAAGCCTTCAAGCGACCATTCACATCATCAGACTTGTAGGTCAAGATTTCCTGAAGAACATTTGAAGCACCATAAGCCTCAAGGGCCCATACCTCCATCTCACCAAAACGTTGACCACCAAACTGGGCTTTACCTCCAAGCGGCTGTTGGGTAACAAGCGAGTACGGTCCTACAGAACGTGCATGAAGCTTATCATCAACCATGTGGTGAAGCTTAATCATATACATGACACCAACTGACACACGATTGTCAAATGGCTCACCAGTACGGCCATCATAGAGAACAGTCTTAGCATCACTATCCATGCCTGCTTCACGAACAGTCTCCCAAAGATCCTCAGAGGTAGCTCCGTCAAAGACCGGCGTTGCAATATGAATGCCCAAATTGCGAGCAGCCATACCTAGGTGAAGCTCCATAACCTGTCCGATGTTCATACGAGACGGCACCCCAAGAGGGTTCAGCATGATGTCAACAGGTGTTCCGTCTGGTAGATATGGCATATCCTCAACAGGTACAATACGTGAGACGACACCCTTGTTACCATGACGACCGGCCATTTTATCTCCGACCTTGATTTTACGTTTTTGAGCAATGTAGACACGCACAAGCATGTTAACACCTGATTGAAGCTCATCACCGTTGGCACGCGTAAAGATCTTCACATCACGCACAATACCATCACCACCATGAGGCACGCGTAATGAGGTATCACGAACCTCACGTGACTTGTCACCAAAGATAGCATGCAAGAGACGTTCTTCAGCAGAAAGGTCTTTTTCACCCTTAGGCGTTACCTTACCAACAAGAATATCGCCTTCCTTGACCTCTGCACCGATACGGATAATACCCATTTCATCAAGGTCCTTGAGGGCTTCTTCACCAACGTTTGGCACCTCACGTGTGATTTCCTCAGGTCCAAGCTTTGTATCACGTGTTTCTGATTCAAACTCCTCCAAGTGAACAGAGGTATAAACGTCCTCCTTCACAAGGCGCTCACTCATGATAACCGCGTCCTCAAAGTTATACCCTTCCCAAGTCATGTAGGCAACGATTGGGTTTTGACCAAGCGCCATCTCACCTTTTTCCATAGAAGGGCCATCAGCAATAAAATCACCCTTTTCAACAATATCACCTATTTTAACAAGGGTTCGTTGGTTGTAGGCAGTACCAGAGTTTGAACGGCGGAATTTTGTGATGTGGTAAACATCAAGCGAACCGTCCTCACGACGCACCTCTACTTTTTCAGCATCTGAAAAGACGACCTTACCATTATGCTGGGCAATTACCGCAGCACCTGAATCATGGGCTGCTTGATATTCCATACCCGTACCGACATAAGGAGCCTTTGGATCAATCAATGGCACAGCCTGACGCTGCATGTTAGCTCCCATTAGGGCGCGGTTGGAGTCATCATTTTCAAGGAAAGGAATACAAGCTGTCGCAACAGCCACTACCTGCTTAGGAGACACGTCAACAAAATCAACCTGGCTAGCAGGAAATTCTTGGTTATTACCTTGGTGACGTCCCATGACAATATCTTCAGCAAAGGTACCGTCTGGATTGAGCTTAGAATTAGCCTGAGCCACTGTAAACTCATCCTCTTCATCAGCAGTTAACCAAACGATCTCATTAGTCACTCGGCCAATCACACGATCAACCTTACGGTAAGGGGTTTGAATAAAGCCATATTTGTTAAGATGCCCAAATGAAGACAGGTTATTAATCAAACCGATATTTGGTCCTTCAGGTGTTTCAATCGGACACATACGACCATAGTGAGTGTAGTGCACGTCACGCACCTCATAGCCAGCACGATCACGTGTCAAACCACCAGGTCCTAAGGCAGACAAACGACGTTTGTGTGACAGCTCAGACAATGGGTTGTGCTGATCCATGAACTGTGATAGCTGTGAAGAGCCAAAGAATTCCTTGACAGCAGCAGTCACCGGACGAATATTAATAATCTGTTGAGGAGTCAACACATCGTTATCCTGTACAGACATACGCTCACGGACATTACGCTCCATACGAGCAAGACCGATACGGAATTGGTTAGCAAGCAATTCACCAACCGCACGGATACGACGATTGCCTAAGTGGTCAATGTCATCGACCTTTCCAAGACCTTCAGCAAGGTTAAGGAAATAAGACATCTCAGCCAAAATATCAGCCGGAGTAAGGGCACGAACCTTGTCATCTGGATTGGCGTTACCAACGATAGTTACCACACGATCAGGGTCAACTGGTGAAACCACCTTGAATTTTTGGAGGATTACAGGCTCTGTCACCACCGCATAATCGTTGGGTGTGTAGACAAACTTGTTCAAATCCCCATCAAGCTGCTCTTCGATTGACTCAATCACACTACGAGTCATCTCTGTTCCAGCCTCAACCAGAATCTCTCCAGTCTCACTATCTATTAGATTTTCAGCAATAATTTGATTTAAAAGACGTGTCTTGATGTTCAGCTTTTTATTAATCTTATAACGACCAACTGCTGCCAAGTCATAACGGCGAGCATCAAAGAAACGAGCCGTCAAAAGACTGCGTGAGCTATCAGCTGTCTTTGGCTCACCTGGTCTTAGGCGCTCATAAATTTCCTTAAGGGCCTCATCTGTACGTGAATCACTTTGGTTTTTATGAATATCCTTTTCAATGGTATTGCGAACAAGCTCACTATCACCAAAAATATCAATGATTTCGTCATCACCAGAAAAACCAAGTGCACGCACCAGCGTTGTAAATGGGATTTTACGCGTACGGTCAATACGAGTATAAGCAATATCCTTTGAGTCAGTTTCTAGCTCTAGCCAAGCACCACGATTAGGGATAACTGTTGAGCCATAACCAACCTTACCATTTTTATCAACCTTGTCATTGAAATAAACACCAGGAGACCGAACCAGCTGAGAAACAATAATACGCTCTCCACCATTGATGATAAAGGTTCCCATTTCAGTCATAATCGGAAAATCACCAAAAAAGACCTCTTGTGTTTTGATTTCGCCAGTTTCCTTATTAATCAGGCGGAAGGTCACAAAGATTGGTGCAGAATAGCTTGCATCATGGATACGAGCCTCTTCAAGGGTATATTTAGGCTCCTTAAATTCGTAACCAACAAACTCAAGCTCCATCGTGTCTGTAAAGTTTGAGATTGGAAGCACATCTTCAAATACTTCCTTCAAGCCTGAATCTAAGAAATCTTGGAATGAATCAGTTTGAATTTCAATCAAATTTGGTAAATCAAGAACCTCTTTGATTCTTGAAAAACTACGACGGGTACGATGTTTCCCGTATTGAACGTCATGTCCTGCCAAGTTTTTAGCTCCTTTTTCTTTTTAAGCTTTGCTATCAAGCAAACAATTGCAACATCAATATTTGTCTCAAGTGGTATTTTTTAGAATCTTTAAATTTTTGTTACAAAATTGATTTTTATCTAAAAATAGGCACAAAAAGAGCAGCTAAATCTGACCTTATCAGTGTGATTTAACTGCTGTTCTTTCTAGCTGGACAATATTTCAGCTAGATTAGACGACAAATAGTTATAGACATTATACACTATTTTTCTGGAAAATACAACTAATTTCTTCTACCACTAAAACCTCCCCAAGCTTTCTGATAGTCTGCGTCTGTTCCACCAATGGCAAACCTATAGGTAGTTGCTCCGGGTCCCTTTTGAGCCCAGAGGCTGGTTGTTAGCTCTCCACCGATGGAGATGGTTTGGCCATTGATCGTCACTGTACCCGGCTTTAGACCAGTGGCCTTCAAGACAGAAGCCTTGATAACGCCAGGATCCAGTGAAAACCGCTGACCAAGGCCAAAAATATTTGGATCAGCCTGACTGATGGCATTAACCAAATAAGCCATGTAATTTGAATTATTATTGTATCCCGTCAGTGGTGCAAGCGAGGTATTGTCATCATGGCCTGCCCAACCACCCAAAGTAACCCTTGGAGTAGCTAAGACCAGCCAGACATCGGTATAATTTTCGGTTGTTCCTGTTTTACCTATCCAGTCAGCACCTGCAAGGCTTGGGTTGATCCCTGCTAACCGGCTTTTAAAGGTTGTTGTTGCCCCAGATGAAATCGGCCCTCTCAAGAGCTCCTGCAAAATTGTGGCTGTTGGAGCTGAAAAAATACGAACTGGCTTAGCCTCATGCTGATAAACAACTGATCCATCACTTGCTGTGATACTAGCCACCATATATTGCTTTTGATAAAGACCATTATTAGCAATCATCTGATAAGCATTGGTCTGCTGGGCAACTGAAGTCTCAATCCCACCACCAAGCGGCAGACTTTCAATAGAATAATCAGCAATCCGATACCCCATTTTACTCATATAGTTTTCAACATCAACTCCCTTATCACGTAGCAGCTTTTGGGTCCAAAAGGCTGGGATATTCCATGAAGTATTAAGAGCCTCCTGCAAGGGCATCATTGCTGTTCCTTCACTATCAACGTGCATGATTTTTTGACCGCTGGAATAGGTCGTCGGATAGTTGGATAGGACGCTAGCACTTCCCATTAACCCCTGATCAATGGCAGGTCCATAGGCAATAATCGGCTTAATGCTAGAGCCTGGAGAGCGAACGGTATTAAAGGCATGGTTGTTTTGATTTTGAGCATAGTCTCTCCCACCAATAAAGCCCAAAACAGCTCCTGTAGCATTGTCTGTTAGGACATTGCCCATCTGCACTGTCCCAGTGCCATCGTCTAACAAGCCACCAAACTGGGTTGCCGCTTTTTGCATAGCCTGATGGATTGGTTTATTGATTGTTGTTTTGACAGTGTAGCCACCATGCTGTAGCTCCGTTAAGGCCCGCTCCTCATAGGCAGCCTTAGTCTCATCATTTTTTAAATCTTTAGCAGGCACCTTATCTCGCTTGATCAGATAGCTATACATAGCCTTTTGTGCCTCTGCCAAGACAGAGTAGTAGAGGTAATCATGAGTATTGGCAGTGACTGTTTCAGATTTAATAAAATCATTGCTAATAGGATATGCCTTATAATCACGATATTCTTTTTCTGTCAGCACACCTGTTCGATACATATTGTAGAGGACATTTTGCTGGCGCTTAATTCCAAAGGCCATATCCTCGGCTGATTTTAACTGCCCTGTTGGCAAATACGGCGAATAAACAATCGGGCTTTGCGGAAGCCCTGCCAAAAAGGCCGCCTGCGGAACCGTCAAATCCTTTGCAGAGACTCCAAAAATGCCACGCGCAGCCTCCTCCACACCTGCAATGTTTTGTCCCTTATTATTACGACCAAAAGGCGACACGTTTAAATAATGTGATAAAATATCGTCCTTTGACATGTAACGCTCTAAGGCCAGTGCATAGATAATTTCCTTTGATTTTCGCCTAAAGGTCGGATCATCGCCCAAAACCTGCTGCTTAATCAATTGCTGTGTCAACGTAGAGCCACCACTTGACTCCCCAAAGCCCAAAACAGAGGCCAGAGTCGCACGAAAAACCGCCTTTGGTACAACGCCCTTATGACGCTGAAAGTTGTCGTCCTCAGTTGAGACAATGGCCTTTTTAATATTATCTGAAATCGCATCACTAGCAACCGGTGTCCTAAGCAGATCCGTATCAATGCCTGAAATCAAGCTATTGTCTGAATAGGTGATCTGTGACATCATGGTCAATGACTCAACCTGCTTGACAAGGCTTTCCTTGCTTGGAATTTTTACCGAGTCAATTTGACTGGCTAAATAGCCAAAGGCCATGCCAGCACCCAGCATGCCAAACAAAAAGACAGCTACATAAAAAAAGCTCGACATGAATTTTAATGTGCGCAAAAAGACCGTTCCAAAATCAACTAATTCTAATCGCTGATGATTTTTGCTTGTTTGATTCTTTTTCCATTTCACCATAACGTACCTCAATCTTCATTATACCAAACTTTGATTGAGCTTGCACAGCCACAGGCATTTTTGATATAATGATTCGGAAATCATAAAGAAAATGGAGAAAGCCTATGAATATTTTTGAAGAACTCAAAGCTCGTGGCTTGGTCTTTCAAACGACCGATGAAGAAGCCCTTGTCAAAGCATTAACAGAAGGGCAAGTATCCTATTACACTGGCTATGATCCAACAGCTGATAGCCTGCACCTTGGTCATCTCGTTGCCATTTTGACATCACGTCGCTTGCAGCTAGCAGGACACAAGCCCTACGCTCTTGTCGGTGGGGCAACTGGGCTGATTGGTGATCCGTCCTTTAAAGACACTGAGCGTAGCCTCCAGACCAAAGAAACTGTTCTTGATTGGAGCCAAAAGATTAAAGAACAGCTCTCTTGCTTTCTTGACTTTGAAAATGGTAACAACAAGGCTGAGCTTGTCAACAACTATGACTGGTTCTCACAGATCAGCTTTATTGATTTCCTTCGCGATGTTGGCAAGCACTTCACTGTCAATTACATGATGAGCAAGGATTCAGTGAAAAAACGCATCGAAACCGGAATTTCCTACACCGAATTTGCATACCAGGTCATGCAAGGCTACGATTTTTACGAGCTAAATGCTAAGCACAATGTAACACTGCAAATCGGCGGCTCTGACCAATGGGGCAACATGACAGCAGGTACCGAATTGCTCCGCAAAAAAGCTGACAAGACTGGGCATGTGATGACAGTGCCATTGATTACAGACGCAACCGGTAAAAAATTCGGCAAGTCAGAGGGCAATGCCATTTGGCTTGACGCTAAAAAAACATCTCCTTACGAGATGTACCAGTTCTGGTTAAATGTTATGGACGATGATGCGGTACGCTTCCTGAAGATCTTCACCTTCTTATCACTTGATGAGATCGCTGCTATTGAGGAGCAATTCAACGCAGCACGCCATGAGCGCCTCGCTCAAAAGACGCTTGCGCGTGAGGTGGTGACACTGGTTCATGGAGAGGCAGCCTACCAGCAAGCCCTCAATATTACCGAACAGCTTTTTGCAGGAGCTATCAAAAACCTTTCAGCAGCTGAGCTTAAGCAAGGCTTAAGCAATGTCCCTAACTATCAGGTTCAAGCAGAAGACAGCCTAAATATCGTTGATATGTTAGTCACAGCAGGCATTTCACCATCAAAACGTCAGGCGCGTGAGGATTTACAAAATGGCGCGATCTACCTCAATGGAGAACGACTTCAGGATCTGGATTACAGCTTATCTACAGCAGATCGCATTGACAATCAGCTGACTGTCATTCGCCGAGGCAAGAAAAAATACGCTGTACTAACCTACTAATCACAGACAGCTGGAAAGACTAATATAACCTATTAAAAACCGTATGATATCAAGCCTTGCAGCATATGATATCATACGGTTTTAGTATTGATTAGAGCCTTTCTCCAAGTAGCTATTCTAGAAAAGGCAGAGCGAACAGAAGTGTTTATCTGACAGCTCAAAAAAGCCTAGCTTTTTGACGATTATTTTTGACGTATAAAGGACAGCAGGTTAACCACAAGGAAAATCACAATAAAAATCATCGTAATGGTCGCACTTGCTGGCGTTTCCCAAAAATAGGACAAGAAAATACCAGACAGCATACCTGTAAAGCCAATCATAATCCCAAGAAAAATAACCGATTTAAAATTTCTACCAAGCCGCATAGCAATGCTTGCTGGTAAAACCATAATCGTTGATACCAAAAGGGCTCCTGCCGCTGGGATCGTTAGAGCAATAGCAACACCTGTCACAATATTAAATAAAACAGACATGACACGCACTGGCAAGCCATCGACATAGGCTGTGTCCTCATCGAAGGTCAAGATATACATTGGACGAATAAATAATATCGTCAAGGCTAAAATAATCAAAGCAATGACAAATAAGGCAGCAACCTGCTCCGTACTAATAGTAATGATAGAACCAAAAAGGTATTGCTCCAAGCTCATACTAGAAGAGCTAGTTGACTTACTCATGATAATCAAGGAAATAGCCAGTCCCAAGGACATTAGAATAGCTGTCGAAATCTCCATATAGTGCTTATAAACCACCCTAAGATATTCTAGCAAGATGGCAGCTAGCACCACCACAATAATCGTTGTGAAGGTTGGCGAAATACCAAGAACAACACCAAAGGCCACACCAGCCAGAGAAACGTGGCTAAGCGTATCACTCAACAAGCTTTGACGACGCAAAATCAAAAAGATACCCAAAATCGGAGCAAAGATACTGATCGCCACAACAGCCATAACAGCACGCTGCATAAAATCATAAGATAAAATCTCAAGCATGGAATGACCCTCCTTTGCTCTCATCAGCCTCAGCATCATGAATGTTGAAGCAGCGCCAAGGAAGCCGTTGATTTCTAATCAAATGAATATTTCGATCAGCATAAGCCTTGACCTCCTCTGGGTCATGCGTAATCATCAAAACAGCCTTACCATGTCTATGAGCGCTGTGGTGCATCAACTCATAAAAAGTATCTGTTGTTCCACTATCCATTCCTGTAGTCGGCTCATCAAGCACAAAAATATCGGGGTCAGAAGCAAACATACGCGCAATAACCACACGCTGCTTTTGACCACCTGATAGACTCCCTATTCTCTTGTGCCGACTATCCCACATGCCAACAGACTCCAAGCTTGTCCGAACATGCTCCTCATCGTGCTTACTTAATCTGGTAAACCAACCACTTCTAGGATATCTGCCTGATTTAACAAACTCATAAACAGTCGACGGAAAGCCTGCATTAAAGCTGGCAACCTGCTGTGGCAAGTAAGCAATTCTCAGCTTTTTTCCATGACTATTTTGTTTAGCTATGGTCACTTGCCCAGCCCTTGGCTTTAAAATCCCCAAGGTCGCCTTGATCAGGGTTGACTTGGCAGCACCATTTTCACCAGTCAATGTGACAAACTCTCCACTATCCAAATGATAGCTGATTCCCTCTAAAACAGGCTCACTGTCATACTGGAACGAGAGATTTTCCACCGATATGTATCTCATTAATTACCCTTCTAACTCCTCCGAAAAAGCAGTGATAAATTTTTCAACAATTACCTGCTCCTCCGCAGAAAAATGTGCCAACAAACGATGATAAACAGCTAGTGTTTTATCGTGATGATGTGTATGCTCCTTAGCGATTGGTCTTGCCAGATCAGTCAGTTCAAAATAGGTTACTCGAGCATCAACGGTATCCTTTGTTCCTGCCAGCATCTCTTGCTTGATCAAGCCTTTAATCGCCTTAGTCACTGCTGCTTGACTGATATTTAGCCTTTTTGCCAAATCTGTATTGGTTAGCTTTTCCTGTGACAAAAGCATCAAAATATGCTCCTGAGTATTTGTTAATTTAACATCACTCTGACAAGCACCAAAGAGCAGCTCATGCTGATTTTCAGCCTTTAACAAAATACGATTAACCAAACTATCAAGCTTTTTTTCTAAAATTGTCATGATTTCCCTCTCCTCATTAACCAGTTAATTATAACATGACACCCCAAAAGACGCAACTTCAAGGCTGATCTACAGCGTTCTAACCTTGTAGACTTCCTTACAAAAGCCCTTCAGGCTATTCACCACACGATTGGCCTGCTTTTCTGTTTGACATAGGGCAAATACTGTTGGACCACTTCCTGTCATCAGGGCAATGTCTGCTCCTGACTGTAGCATTTTATCCTTAACCTTTTGAATAAACGGCCGTTTAGCAATGGAAATATCCTCTAAGGAATTTCCCATCGTTGCAAGCAAGCGCTGATAATCACCTGCCTCAATGGCTGAAACCAGATCCTCAATCGGCACTCGAGATATCGTCTCACAATCAATATCCCAAAAAATCGTTCTAGTAGAAATGCCAAATTCTGGCTTCACTAGAACCACCCAAGAGGACAAGCGGCCATTGATTGGCTTAACCACCTCGCCTTTGCCAGTCACTTGGGCGCAGCCTGCAAAAAGACAATAAGGCACATCGCTACCAATCTGCATGCCAATGTCAATCATCTGACGGGGACTAAGCTTTAGCTGCCACAGCTGATTCAATGCTCTGATTGCTGCAGCCGCATCACTTGAGCCACCTCCCATACCAGCACAAACAGGTACCCTCTTATCCAAGAAAATAGAGACACCTGTTGAGATTTGAAATCGCTCTTTCAGCAAATAAGCCGCCTTGTAAACGTCATTGTGCTCATTGATAGGCAATCTAGGGCAATTAGAGGTCAATAAAATCCTATCCTCCTCTAAATGATCCACTGTAATATAATCACAAAGATCTACACTAACTAGAACCATAGACAGGTCATGATAGCCATCTGGTCGCTTGCCTTGAATATCTAAGCCTAGATTTATTTTTGCAGGAGCTCTCTCAATGATTGCAGTCATAATACTCCTTTATTTGATGTCATTATAGTATCAAATATACACAATCTTCATGAAAAATTCAAATAAATACAGTTAGTATCTAATGATGCATAGACAGCATGTTTGTATCAAAACAGCCAACCACTTGTCCCTACTAGCGTGAGGCTTCACCAGATCAGCAGCCAAAAACGACAACTACTAGCATAGCAAGCAAAGCTAAGACAGCAGCAGTCTCTATGACCGCTTAATCGCTCCATATTGCCCCACTAACTCAAAACACATATCAATCTTGCTCTTAAAGTAGGGAATAAAAATACCAGCATCAATCATGTCTAAAATCTCATCACGACTAGCCCATCGAACAGCCTGTACCTCCTCTGTCTGAAGAACAAGCTTCGTTACATCAACAGCCTGCAAAACCAAAAAAGTATCGTCAAAGCCATTATCAAAGGTAATTGAAAAATGAGGCCTTACACCAGCCAAATCAAGAGCAAGTCCTAGCTCCTCCTTCAGCTCTCTCATCACTGCTTCTTGTGACGTCTCACCTGCAAGAGCGCTGCCGCCTACCGTTATATCCCAATAGCCGGGCCAGCCCTCTTTATCCTTTTGCCGCTGCTGAATCAGCATTTCTCCCTTGTCATTAAAGACACAGGCGTGAACCACTAAATGATAAGCCCCCTCTACAAAAGCAGCCCCACGCTCCATGACCCTACCGGTCTTAAGACGATTCATCGTATAAACGTCCCAATACTCAACCACACAAACGCACCTCCTTTGACACAGCTATTACCAGATCCAATATATTAATCATATCACAATTAGCATATCCAAAACAACCAGATCCAGACAGAACAACAATTACCAACCTGTCTTAATCCTTTTTCGCCACAATCCCCTGCCTTAAAATACCTTGCATAGAAAATGGACAAAAAGATCTGTTTTCCGAGATGTATCAAAAAGCTCATCATGCTAACAAACCAGTATTTAAGATCCCAAGCGTCTTGATCAGTTAACGATATTGTGATACACACAGCTGACTTGCCTCATCATGTCAGTTACAGAAAAGCCTTAAGGCCGCAAACCCAAGACCTGATGAAAATAGCTCAACCCAAAAGCACACCAACTACATCACCTCATAAAAGAGGAAGACAGAATATCTACGACTGCAAGCAAAAAGAGACCCCATTAGAGGCCTCTCTAGTGCTCATATCAGCTTTTAAACTAATCAATTGCCTTCAAGCTAAAGGCCATCATTTAGTAGGAGAAAGTTGCAAAAGCTAATTTAGTTGTTTTTTCTTTTTAGGGTTAACAGGCCTGCGCTAGCGATGACGCTGAGAGCTGCTAGGCTAAAGAATGGATGGCTTGCTTCTCCTGTGGCTGGTAGGACTGCTTTTTGACCTGTTGGTGCCGCTGATTTGCTTGGTGCTGACTTAGGAGCTGGTACCTTAGGGCTAGCTGACTGCTCTGAAGCCTTTGGAGCTTTCGGTGCAGGAGCCTTTTCAGGTGATTTTGGAGCTGATGGTTTTGTATCTTTTCCTTGATCACCCTTTGGTTTTTGCTCACCTTTTTCACCGCGTTGACCTTGCTCACCTTTATCGCCTTTCAGACCTTGCTCGCCTTTGTCTCCTTTAAGACCCTGCTCACCTTTATCGCCTTTCAGACCTTGCTCGCCTTTGTCTCCTTTAAGGCCAGCTGGTCCTGTGTCTCCTTTTGGACCTTGGACGCCAGGAAGCCCTGGTTGACCGTCTTTGCCATCCTTACCTCTATCTCCTTTTGGTCCAGCAGGACCTACTGGACCAGTAGGTCCCGTATCTCCCTTTGGTCCAATGGGACCTGGAGGACCTGGTCTCTCTGCATTTTCTTTAATTTTCTTGTCTAGGCCATTCATTTGAGAATTAAGCACATTAAATTTAAAATTTAAATACTCTTCCAATTCTTCATGATAGTCTGCAAGCCTCTCATCTAAAACTGTCCAATGAGCTCCTTTAAATACACTAGTATTTGGATAACTAGGTATTCCTACATCTGCCTTAACTCCTCCACCTGTTCTTAAGCCAGCAGCCACTGCTAGGGCAAGAACTGAATACAGCCCATACCTACGCGCTGCTTTATGATAATTTTTCTTATTTGTCATGTTTTCTCCTTATACAGTATTAATTAATCTATTACAGTCAATATTAGCTATGATTATTCTTTAGACTGATACTAACAGCTTCTCAAGAAAGCATTTAATAATCAGCCTTATTGTTCTTTTCCTTTAATACCAGCATGCTAGCACCAACAATAAGGCTAAGAGCTGTAGCTGTGAAAAATGGATAAGCTGCCTCTCCTGTCACTGGTAAAACTGATTTTCGAGCTGCTGATACCACTAATTTACTTGGTGCTGACTGAGGAGCTATTACATTAGGGCTAGCTGGTTGCTCTGTAGTCTTTGCTGTTTTTGGGCTAATGCTCTTTCCTTGCCCCTCTTTTTGGATTTGGTCACCTTGGTTATCGCGACCACCACGTTCACCTTTGGCTCCCTGATCACCTCGTAGACCTTGATCGCCTCGTTCGCCGCGTTCACCTTTGGCTCCCTGATCACCTCGTGGACCTTGCGCTCCTCGTTCACCACGTTCACCTTTGGCTCCCTGATCACCTCGTGGACCTTGCGCTCCTCGTTCACCACGTTCACCTTTGGCTCCCTGATCACCTCGTGGACCTTGATCGCCTCGTTCACCACGTTCACCTTTGGCTCCCTGATCACCTCGTGGACCTTGATCACCTCGTTCGCCGCGTTCACCTTTGGCTCCCTGATCACCTCGTGGACCTTGCGCTCCTCGTTCACCCTTTGGTCCCTTTATACCTTGATCACCTGTCGGTCCTTTAGGACCAACTGGACCAGAAGGACCAGGCTGACCATCTCTTCCATCTTCACCTACCGGTCCTTTTGGACCCATAGGACCTCTAGGACCGATATCACCCCTTTGTCCCTTTGGGCCTACTGGACCAGGCTGACCAATACTTTCTTGTTCACGTGTTTCTAACTCTGTTTGTCTGTTCTCAAACTCTTGCAATCTATATTCCAGATGTGCCTTCAACCTATTTAGGAATTTTTCAACATCGTCCTGTAAAGTTTCATAAGGCCTAGGATACCAAGAAAACTCTGAGGTTTTAGGATACTCTGGTGCTTCTGCCTGAGCAGTACTGGCAACTCCTAGACTAGCCAGTGTTGCTAGAGCAAGAGCTGCTGAGCAAATACCATACTGACGCATCACTCTTGTACACTTTAGTTTGGTTGTCATCTTTCTCTCCTTAGTGATAGAAATATTACTTTTTTCTAAATTTTCTCCCAAAGAAGATTTTAACACGCTGACTTACACCAAGAAATAGCCAGCCATCAGGTTCTCTCCGTAGTTTTGTTTTTTTTTTTTTTCTAATCAAAGAGTCAATTATCTGATATCAGTTATTGACATCAACAGGCTCCATTACCGATAAAACCTCGTCAATAGATTCAGCTTCCGTATTGACAAAGCCGCTTTTTATTGGATATAATCAAGGACTAAGAGATCCGTTGCAAGAGGCTATCTTTACAAGCATGACTGATAAAGACTTTAAAAGACAATTGAATGCTTTTAAAACCTACGTTGGGTTATATATATCTAGGTATGATTTTTGCAAAGATCTTCTAAAATGTTGCAAACATCAAACACAGCTATCATTCAGTGATTTTTTATCATTTATTGGTACTATAAATATAAAAGATGTTCAATCTCTTTATCAAAGGATACAATATGATATTAAGGAAATATAATGATTTTTGCCGTTTATTTTTGGGGCGACTGATTAGCAATTGTGGTGACTCGATTTACACCCTAGTACTGTCTTGGTATATACTAGAAACCACTAATAGTGCTTGGTATGTTGGAGTATTGAACTTTCTCATTTTTATTCCAAACACCTTCTCCTTTATCTTTGGAAAAAAGATTGATTCGCACCCTAAGAAGAACCTGCTAGTAATTCTGGAGTGGGCCCAATTATTGGCTGTTTTGGGGATTATTTTAGGAATGTCCTTAAGGGAGATACATGCAAGTCTTAGTTTAAACATTATTTTAACTTGTGTCTTTCTGGCTTCTATGGTTGGGTTGAATACCTATACTGTTCAAGATGCTCTTGTACCTAAACTCATTCCTACTAAAGATTTAGCTAAAGCAGAAATGTATATGTCAGTGGCTTATAATGGAACAGATTATGTCTTTACTGCCGTTAGTGGCTTTTTACTTTCTGTGATCAGCTACATTCCTTTGCTTTTCATTGATATCGTTACCTTCTTAGGTTCAATCCTATTTTTTAGAAGAATAGAATTTAAAGAAATAATTGAACAAACAAATGAACGAACAGACTTTTTAAGTGGCTTGTGCTTTATCTGGCACAATAAAGTGGTGTTAGCCATCACATTGGGAGGTGCTATCGCTAATTTCCTTTTTGCCGGCTTAAATGTCTATCAGTTATTAATAGCAAGAGAGGTAGGGGATTCAACTTTTTATGGTCTTTTAGTATCTGCAAGCGCTATAGGAACCCTGGTGGGAACGACACTTGGTGCTAATCTTGTGTTACAAAGGCTAAGTGTAGGGAAAGCCTTTTGGCTAGCAACGGCTCTTTTTGGAACTGGTATTGGCCTTACAGCATTAGTACCCAACCGTTTTGGTTTCTTGCTTCTTTGGTTTCTTTCCTGTCTATTTCTCGGAGTGACGCATGTTACTCAAAAGCCTATTTTACAAACGGAAATTCCTGATGAGCATCTTGGTGAAGTTTTCAGTGCTTTTTATACCGTAACCATCCCAACACTTGCCCTGGGTTCGCTAATTTTTGGTTTTCTGGCCAACTTCCTGTCATGGCGTCTCTTTGTTGTCCTATTTGCATTTTCCTTTATCTTAGTTAGTCTGCTTTATTTCTCAAACAAGACGCTAAGACAATACGATATTTCCTAAAGCGTCATTAACCAGAGAACACATGATAACTGATATTGCGACATTAATCAAAACCAAACGTAAAGAAAAAGCTCACCCACAAAGAATTGGCTAAAAGTCCTAGTATCCAAAGCTCACATCACACATGCCTTAGAGCAACCTTATTCCAAATTCAAACGCTAAGCTGGACGCCACTAACAAGTGATCAAAGACATCAAGCGCAATACTTTGGCTTTAGGAGCTTTAAAACCAATATTCTCATTACCTTTTCCGGCTCTATAATTTCTGTAGTGGGTAAGGCTACTGTGGAGATTATAGGGCTTTTTGAATATCAAAAAAGTCCCATAAGACTTATCATGAAAAGCGACTAAACTATCATTTAGAAAGTATCTTATGGAACACCTCAATAATACCACACAACTCATTGGAATCAAAGACAAACATATCACCTTGACTAAAGCTATCCAACATGATACTCATATCGAAGTCATCGCTACACTAGACTATAACCCTCCTAAACGTAAGCACTGTAGGGGTAAACAAATTAAGTATGACTTCCAGAAGCCCTCTAAAATTCCCTTTATCGAAATTGGAGGCTTTCCTAGTCTCATTCGTTTGAAAAAAAGAAGATTTCAATGCAAATCCTGTCGAAAAGTCACTGTATCTGAAACTACCCTGGTTAAGAAAAATTGCCAAATTTCTGAGATGGTGAGACAGAAAATTACTCAGCTCCTACTCAACAGAGAGGCTCTCACCCATATCGCTTCTAAGCTCGCTATCTCCACTTCTACCGTCTATCGCAAGCTTAAGCAGTATCATTTCCGAGAGGATTACGCCAATTTACCAGAAGTTCTCTCTTGGGATGAGTTCTCTTATCAGAAAGGCAAATTAGCCTTCATTGCTCAGGATTTTAACACTAAGAAAATCATTACCATTCTTGATAATAGACGTCAAACAACCATCCGAAATCATTTCTTTAAGTACTCTAAAGAGGCTAGAAACAAGGTGAAAGTCGTTACTGTCGATATGTCTGGAAGTTATATTCCTCTCATTAAAATTCTATTTCCTAAGGCTAAAATCGTTCTCGATCGCTTCCACATTGTTCAGCACATGAGTAGGGCTCTCAAATACTACTGGAGGCTCATTCAAAAGGATAGCAGAAAACTGTCTCTTAAGCCTTTCTATTCTCGGACCTTCAGACAAACCTTAACTCCTAGAGAATGTCTCAATAAGATCTTCTCACTAGTGCCTGAGTTAAACTCTTATTATGACCTGTACCAGCTGCTCCTTTTTCACCTGCAAGAAAAGAATGCCAAGCATTTCTTTGGCTTAATTCATGACACACTACCACATCTTAATCAGACTTTTAAAACAGCTCTAAATACCTTTAGTCGCTACCAAGATTACATCACCAATGCCATTCAACTGCCTTATTCTAACGCTAAGTTAGAAGCCACTAACAAACTTATCAAAGATATTAAGCGCAATGCCTTCGGATTTCGGAACTTTGACAACTTTAAAAAACGCATCTTCCTCGCTTTGAATATCATAAAAGAGAAGACAACCTTCGTCTCCTCTCGTGCTTAGTTATCAGTCACCCACTACAGTTGACAATGAGCCCTTTAACATCTAAAGAGGACCAATCTGATCCTCTGACATCAAGTCATAAAACAAAAAACAAGGCTTAGAAACCTTGTCTTTTCAATATTTTTAACTATACCGGCGGCCGGGGTCGAACCGGCACGTCCTTGCGGACACTGGATTTTGAGTTTGATAGCGAAGAGCTTCTAACCACAAAAGCCTATTAAATAAGCATTTTGAGAGTTTATTCCTTTGTCAAATAACAAAATGGACCTATATGAAGCTATTTTTTGGAATTTTTTTGGTATTTTTGCTTGACAAATTCAGGAAAAATGATAAAATTTGGGTAGACGATTATATAAAGGGGTTGGTTATTATGAGATTGCAATTGAGATTATCTCAAGATGCTAAAATAATTCTAGAGAAAGAAAAGCTTAAGCGACTAGAAAATGGTGTAATAGCTACTTATGGAGATATCATAGAAGAAATTTGCAAAAATTTTAGAGAGAGATTAAACGAAATAGATTGGCTATTTGTAAAAAATCAACCTTTATATGAAAAGGTAATTTCTTCTTACACCTCTCTATCACCTTCTGCATTAACATTATCTGATGAAACGATACTTGTCTTAGATGACTTAACAGCTATTCTCAATTCTATACTTAATATGAAGCGAACAGTATATCGTTCATTTACTGTAAGAATAATTTTAAAAGCATATGCTTTAGAACAAAAAGATATTAATATTAGTTATGTTGACTAATATTTATATTTTATAGTTTTGGGTAGACGAATATATAAAAGGAGAAAAAATGAAAGCAAGAGCTTCGCCTTTACTTATTAAAAATATTGACTATAACAACAAAATAAAAAATGGAGAAATAAACAGATGAAAACATTTAAAGATATTTTCCTTAGCGAAGGAATGGAAATGCCAAATATCAATGGAATTAAGCGAGTACAGAGCTTTAATTCAGACGAATCAGTAAACTTTATATTAGATGATGAATCCAGAGATTTTTTAAAGAAAAACTTGCCAATTGCGAGTGTAATCTACGAGCCGACTTTGAAGAAGTTAGCAGAAAACATCATTATTCTTAATCGTCAAAAACACCGTATGTCTGATGAATCTAGGATTAGCTTGATGAACAAAGAGATTTACCAAGGTTACAGGGAAGCTTCTTTTTACACCTCAATAATTGAAGCTTAGTGATGTAAGGGGAGCTAACCCCTCCCCCTTTTGTTTTAAGAAAGGACAAATTTCATGAAAATCTACAAACTATTGTTTTATATAACTTATCCAGCGTTAGTCTTTTCTATTTACTTGCTATTAGATATGACAAGCGAATACGGAACTCCTTTAATAGAAACGGTTTTTGTTGCTGGGGGGTTCTTAGTTATCCCACTTTTGTTATGGTCGTTGGACATTATTTCAATTGAGAGTGAGAAGGAAGAGAGTGTTGATAATGAGAATAATAAGGCGAGTGTTACGATGGGACAAACAGAGGCTTAAAACAGTTAGACCTAACTTACATATACCAGTTATTTATAGCAGTATTATTTCTAAGTCTTTCTATTTTATTTTTGCGATATTGATATTGACTACTATTCTTTCATTTCGAGAAAATTTTCTTAGTTCAATCGTTGGTATATTTTTTATTAGTATATTTTGGTTCATATTTCGCTTTTGGAAAAAATGTCAGCAAGCATATCTGAATGGAATCAACTATAATTTGCAATATATGATTGTCTCTAACAAATTTTATGAGAGTCAGGTTATCAATGGCATAGAACAAATCACTAATCATTTAGTTCTAAAATATAGGGAAACAGAACAGAATATAGAAATTTATGCTATGAAATATGGAGATAAATATAATGATTTAGCCTCTAAAATTGGGTCACTCTTATCTAGTTCGCTTTCGTTAGATTTGGGAGAGATGACAGAGACCATCAAGCAAGTGACCTATATTTTTCCTAAATATGCAGAAAATAGACTGACTTGGGAAGACACCCTCAAAACTACAAATTTGACAATCTCCGAGAAAGTAGGTTGGCAGTTTGGCTCTCCGCCTCACGCCCTTTTGGCTGGTTCGACCAAGTCGGGAAAAACGGTGATGCTAGAGAACCTTGTGGCTCAATACTTAACTTTAGGAGCTGAAATAAAATTGCTTGACCCCAAAAAAGGGGAGTTGTCTTGGCTAGTTGGTAAGAAATTAGAAGATAGATTAGGTTATAAGGTAGTTTATAATTCTCCTTTTCAGATTGCAGCAGGTTTAAGAGAGGCAGTTGAAGAGATGAACATTCGCTTTCAAATAATGGCAGATAATCCAGACACTTATATTTCCAAAGGAAAAGTTTTATCGTGGGCGGATGTCGAGGGCAATTATCCTCTTGTTATCGTGCTTGATGAGGGGATTGCTTTCAAAACAGAGGCAGAGACTACTAAAGAAGGGAAACAAGCCTATCAAGAGGCAATGTCGAACCTTGGAAGTCTATTAGTAAAATCTCGCCAAGCCTCTATCGAAGTTATAGTAGGTCTGCAGAGAGCCTCAAGTGATTTCATTCCGACGTATATGAGGCAAAACTTTGGCACAGCACTCTTATTAGGTTCGACTACTGCTGATTCAGATTCTTGTCGCATGATGTTTTCAAGTCAAGATATTGATTATAAAACTTGTAACATAGGCACAGGATACATTCAAATAGATGGAGTGATTCCACAACCTAGATATGTTGAAACACCTTTTAAGTCTGATGAACTAGACTTTGAGGAATATTTTGATAAGGCTTGCGACCGCTACTGGAGTATTAGAAATAATGACGGTCTTTCGGACTAGCGAAATAGGGACGATTGCCCAGGGGGCAGAATCGAGCGGAGCGTTCCTCTTTTCGCTAGGGAGAAAGAGCCCACCGACTGCTTTGCAGGAGGTTAGAAAAATGCCCCCAGTACTAATAGGGGGTGCACACATACATGAAATGTACTCTAAACCCTTGATACGTAAGGGGTTACGGCTTGTTGGTTATACCGAAGTCATTGAAACCCTTGTGGGAGAAGGGCTTGAGTCGCTTTTCGTGTAGGATACGACTTTTTGAATAGAAAATGGAGTAATTATTATGACTTACAATATGACAGATACTACCCTTAAGATTGGGCAACTTGATTTGGATATGACACAGTTTGAAGTGCCGAAAAAAATTGTTATCCTATCTGCTAAAGTGAATAACAAGTACAATGAGGTTAATGGTGAGCAAGTAAAGACTGATGAGGTTGTGAAAGTTGTTTGTAATGTACTCGATGCTGATAAGGTTAAAATACTAAAAGAATTGGGAATTTCAACTGAAGACTTAAAAGCTATCAACTTAGAAATTGTAGGTAATGTAGATAAGATTGCTACACTTGCTCAAAATGAATCACTTTTGAATGTTCCGATTGAGTTGGTTAAGCCGAAAGTTCGTTTAGCTTGGAACATGACACGAAGTAACTGGGCAGGTGTTAAATTAGTATGTGAGGACATTAAAATTCTAGGAGCATAACCCTATGAATACAGTCAGAATTGATTATTTTGCAGTAACCGTTAAAAATATTCCTCCAGAAAGTGTTTTAACTGATATTCTTTTAATTCCTTTAGAAGATTTCACATTAAATAATTGGGGAATAAACAAGTACCAGCGACATTATGCTTGTTCTGAGATTAAAGTGTACTTTAATGAGGATAGACCTTCAATGGGGGTTTTTATCGAATTAAAAGGGCAAGGTTGTCGCCAATATGAAGAATTTTTGGACGGTAACGAAAATAATTGGATAGCTTTGATAGGTCGGTTGTATCAGTATTCGGTTAATTTTACTCGCTTAGATATTGCTCACGACATATTTGACGGTAGTTTAGATGTTCAGCGAGTATATGACTATTGCAAGAAAGGTTTATGTATCTCGAAAGCAAAGCATTTTGAGTATCATGAGAAATCTGTCTTAGAAAATGGAGAACGAGTTGGAGAGACGGTTGCTATAGGTTCCAGAGGTAATCAACAATGGTGTATCTACAATAAACGTATGGAACAACTTAGCAAGCAAGAGCTTGTAGAATATCCCTCTTGGATTCGTGCAGAACTTAGATGTTGGCAGGATAAGGCGAATATTATTGCAGAGCAATTGTTTCTAAAGCGTCCTCTGTCATCTATCTATTTTGAAGCTATCAATGGTCACTATCGTTTTGTGAAACCAAATGCGACAGATACTAATCGTTGGAGAAGAAAAAAGGTCAGGTGGTGGCTAGATTATCTAAAGACTGAAAATCAAACATACTTAAGTGTTGAAAGGACTAAGCCAACTCTCAGACAATCAGAGGCCTGGACAGAAAAACAGGTGGCTAAAACATTAGCAAAGGTTTATATAGCAAAATATAAAGCCTATGATGTTCAAAAGGCAGAAGATTATATTCAGAGTCTGCTAAAAGATGGATTGTCTCGGCTAACCGATAATGATGAAAAGGATATTGAGCAATATATCCGAGAGCAGAATAGCTCTCCATTATGGGGACAAAAAAGGACGACTTGAAAAATCGCCCCTAAAATTAACTAACTAGATTATAACAAAAGAAAGGAAAGTGTTCAATGATAGCAACCGTAAATAAGAATGACCTAGTTGCCCTTGGTTTCTCTGAAGGAACTTCTAAACGTATCATCAGACAGGGGAAAGAGCTTCTAATAGCAAGAGGGTTTAGGGTTTATCAAAATAAGCGTGTCGGAACTATCCCTGCTTCTATCGCTACTGAATTACTTGGTTTTGACGTTTCTTTAGGTGCTCATCATGACAGTTAAGAAAGCAAAAAATGGAACTTGGACTGTTGATATTTCTGACGGCTTCCACCCAGTTACCAAAAAGCGAATACGAATCATTCGTAAAGGTTTCAAGACCAAGAAAGAAGCTTTAGAGTTAGAACAATATATCCGTGTTGTTGAGTTAAAAGAAAAACGTTTTGATTTTTTGGTAACAACCGATATGCTCTTCGATATACTTGAGGAAGAAGACCGACAAAATAACAGAAAAATCAGTTATATCAGCACACAAAGAAACAACTATGAGCGACATATCAAACCTTACTTCATAAATACAAACTTAAACAAATTATCTTATGAGCACATTTTTGAATTTCGAGAGTATCTCAAAATAAAGCCCAAAAAGCAAAACGATAGTTCTACGTTAAGTCATAATACAGTCAATAAAATAATGATACTTCTCAAAAAGATTTTTGATACTGGTGTAAGAAAGTCATTGATAGATAAAAATCCAGTTGAAAATATAAGAAAATTGCCTATTAGTAAGCCAACTATAAATTTTTGGAATGTAGAAGAATTTAACGAATTTAGAAAACTCATTACAAGTGATGAAATAAGTTATGACCTATTCTTTACGATTGCCTTTTTTACAGGAATGCGATTGGGCGAGATAGTTGCGTTAACTTGGTACGATATAAACTTAATCACTAATAGCATTCACATCACAAAAACAGCATATTTTGTTAACGGTACAAATCATATCAATAGTACAAAAACTAGAGCAGGTACCAGACGTATTACAATCAATCATAAATTAGCAAGAATGCTTGCAGACTGGAAAGAAAAACAAAAAGACTTACTTAAAGAATTTACAACAGATACAGAAAACCTTCAAGTAATTCAAAGCACACCACTACCAATGACAAAAAATATGATTGATAAAAAATTTAAGCAGATACTGGCTAGGAACGACAATCTAAAAAAGATACGAATACACGATTTAAGGCACTCTCACGCGTCTTTACTTATCAATCAAGGGGAAGATTATCTAGTCGTAAAAGAACGTCTTGGACACGCCTCTATCACGACTACAATAGATACATATTCCCACTTATACCCAAGTAAACAAAAGACATTGGCGAACAAATTGGACGATATTTTTTAGAAAATGGAATTTTTTGGCAACTTGAAAAAGAGCAATAGAAAAGATAAAACAAAAGACAAGGCTTAGAAACCTTGTCTTTTAAACTATACCGGCGGCCGGGGTCGAACCGGCACGTCCTTGCGGACACTGGATTTTGAGTCCAGCGCGTCTGCCAATTCCGCCACGCCGGCTTTAAATATAAAACTAAACTGGGGTAGCTGGATTCGAACCAACGCATGAGGGAGTCAAAGTCCCTTGCCTTACCGCTTGGCTATACCCCAATAAAATAGGCGAGTGATGGGAATCGAACCCACGAATGTCAGAGCCACAATCTGATGTGTTAACCACTTCACCACACCCGCCATATTCTGAACACGGGCAGTAGGAATCGAACCCACACTGAAGGTTTTGGAGACCTTAGTTCTACCTTTAAACTATGCCCGTTCAGGATGGAAAGAGAGGGATTCGAACCCCCGAACCCGAAGGAGCGGATTTACAGTCCGCCGCGTTTAGCCTCTTCGCTATCTTTCCAAAACATATTAAATTACTATGGCGCGAGACGGAATCGAACCGCCGACACATGGAGCTTCAATCCATTGCTCTACCAACTGAGCTACCGAGCCAACCAGCATATATCTTTTATATAATTGCGGGAGCAGGATTTGAACCTACGACCTTCGGGTTATGAGCCCGACGAGCTACCTAACTGCTCCATCCCGCGATATTCTTTAAAGGAGGATGTGGGATTCGAACCCACGCACGCTTTTACACGCCTGACGGTTTTCAAGACCGTTCCCTTCAGCCGGACTTGGGTAATCCTCCAATAACAATATAGTCCGTACGGGATTCGAACCCGTGTTACCGCCGTGAAAAGGCGGTGTCTTAACCCCTTGACCAACGGACCATCATATCTTAATGGGCACGAGTGGACTCGAACCACCGACCTCACGCTTATCAGGCGTGCGCTCTAACCACCTGAGCTACGCGCCCAAGCATACTATAGCTTGGGAAAACTATAAAGCGGGTGACGAGAATCGAACTCGCGACAACAGCTTGGAAGGCTGTAGTTTTACCACTAAACTACACCCGCTAAAATGGGAGTTAACGGGATCGAACCGCTGACCCTCTGCTTGTAAGGCAGATGCTCTCCCAGCTGAGCTAAACTCCCCCAAGTGGATCTAAGCTAAGCAACTTCCGTATCTCACAGGGGGCAACCCCCAACTACTTCAGGCGTTCTAGGGCTTAACTACTGTGTTCGGCATGGGTACAGGTGTATCTCCTAGGCTATCGTCACTTAACTTACGAGTCTTCTCCACTCAAAATTGAATAACTATAGTCTAACAAGAATTCCTTAAGCTGTCAATAGCGACTGGTTTCATCTTTTGGATAAGTCCTCGAGCTATTAGTATTAGTCCGCTCCATGTGTCACCACACGTCCACTCCTAACCTATCTACCTGATCGTCTCTCAGGGCTCTTACTAACTTAACGTTATGGGAAATCTCATCTTGAGGGGGGCTTCGCACTTAGATGCTTTCAGCGCTTATCCCTTCCCTACATAGCTACCCAGCTATGCCTCTGGCGAGACAACTGGTACACCAGCGGTAAGTCCACTCTGGTCCTCTCGTACTAGGAGCAGTTCCTCTCAAATTTCCTACGCCCGCGACGGATAGGGACCGAACTGTCTCACGACGTTCTGAACCCAGCTCGCGTGCCGCTTTAATGGGCGAACAGCCCAACCCTTGGGACCGACTACAGCCCCAGGATGCGACGAGCCGACATCGAGGTGCCAAACCTCCCCGTCGATGTGAACTCTTGGGGGAGATAAGCCTGTTATCCCCAGGGTAGCTTTTATCCGTTGAGCGATGGCCCTTCCATACGGTACCACCGGATCACTAAGCCCGACTTTCGTCCCTGCTCGAGGTGTTGCTCTCGCAGTCAAGCTCCCTTATACCTTTACACTCTGCGATTGATTTCCAACCAATCTGAGGGAACCTTTGGGCGCCTCCGTTACATTTTAGGAGGCGACCGCCCCAGTCAAACTGCCCGTCAGACACTGTCTCCCTAGACGATTAGCCTAGTGGGTTAGAGTAGCCATAACACAAGGGTAGTATCCCAACAACGCCTCCATCGAAACTGGCGTCCCGACTTCTATGGCTCCTACCTATCCTGTACATGTGGTACAGATACTCAATATCAAACTGCAGTAAAGCTCCATGGGGTCTTTCCGTCCTGTCGCGGGTAACCTGCATCTTCACAGGTACTAAAATTTCACCGAGTCTCTCGTTGAGACAGTGCCCAAATCATTACGCCTTTCGTGCGGGTCGGAACTTACCCGACAAGGAATTTCGCTACCTTAGGACCGTTATAGTTACGGCCGCCGTTTACTGGGGCTTCAATTCATACCTTCGCTTGCGCTAAGCACTCCTCTTAACCTTCCAGCACCGGGCAGGCGTCACCCCCTATACATCATCTTGCGATTTAGCAGAGAGCTGTGTTTTTGATAAACAGTTGCTTGGGCCTATTCACTGCGGCTGACTTGCAGTCAGCGCCCCTTCTCCCGAAGTTACGGGGCCATTTTGCCGAGTTCCTTAACGAGAGTTCTCTCGATCACCTGAGGCTACTCGCCTCGACTACCTGTGTCGGTTTGCGGTACGGGTAGAGTATACGTATCGCTAGAAGCTTTTCTTGGCAGTGTGACGTCTCTAACTTCGCTACTTAACTTCGCTCCCCTTCACAGCTCAATGTTATAGATGTAAGCATTTGACTCACATCACACCTCACTGCTTAGCCGGACTCTTCCAGTCGTCCGGTTTAGTTAGCCTACTGCGTCCCTCCATCACTATATACTCTAGTACAGGAATATCAACCTGTTGTCCATCGGATACACCCTTCGGTCTCTCCTTAGGTCCCGACTAACCCAGGGCGGACGAGCCTTCCCCTGGAATCCTTAGTCTTACGGTGGACAGGATTCTCACCTGTCTTTCGCTACTCATACCGGCATTCTCACTTCTATGCGTTCCAGCACTCTTCACAGTATACCTTCATCACACATAGAACGCTCTCCTACCATTACCTTAACGGTAATCCACAGCTTCGGTAAACTGTTTTAGCCCCGGTACATTTTCGGCGCAGGGTCACTCGACTAGTGAGCTATTACGCACTCTTTGAATGAATAGCTGCTTCTAAGCTAACATCCTAGTTGTCTGTGCAACCCCACATCCTTTTCCACTTAACAGTTATTTGGGGACCTTAGCTGGTGGTCTGGGCTGTTTCCCTTTCGACTACGGATCTTAGCACTCGCAGTCTGACTGCCGATCATATCTCATTGGCATTCGGAGTTTATCTGAGATTGGTAATCCGGGATGGACCCCTCACCCAAACAGTGCTCTACCTCCAAGAGACTTTATATCGACGCTAGCCCTAAAGCTATTTCGGAGAGAACCAGCTATCTCCAAGTTCGTTTGGAATTTCTCCGCTACCCACAAGTCATCCAAGCACTTTTCAACGTGCCCTGGTTCGGTCCTCCAGTGCGTCTTACCGCACCTTCAACCTGCTCATGGGTAGGTCACATGGTTTCGGGTCTACGTCCACGTACTTGCGCCCTATTAAGACTCGGTTTCCCTTCGGCTCCGTCTCTTCAACTTAACCTCGCACGTAAACGTAACTCGCCGGTTCATTCTACAAAAGGCACGCTCTCACCCATTAACGGGCTCGAACTTCTTGTAGGCACACGGTTTCAGGTTCTCTTTCACTCCCCTCCCGGGGTGCTTTTCACCTTTCCCTCACGGTACTGGTTCACTATCGGTCACTAGTGAGTATTTAGGGTTGGGAGATGGTCCTCCCAGATTCCGACGAGATTCCTCGTGTCTCGCCGTACTCAGGATACTGCTAGGGTTAAAGACTATTTCGAATACGAGGCTGTTACTCTCTGTGGCGACCCTTCCCAAGGCCTTCTTCTATAATCTTGTCGTCCCACAACGCAGTCCTACAACCCCGAAGAGTAAACTCTTCGGTTTGCCCTCCTGCCTTTTCGCTCGCCGCTACTCAGGCAATCGCGTTTGCTTTCTCTTCCTGCAGCTACTTAGATGTTTCAGTTCACTGCGTCTTCCTTCTCATAACCTTAACAGTTATGGATACTAGCCATTAGCTAGTGGGTTCCCCCATTCGGACATCTCTGGATCTTTGCTTACTTACAGCTCCCCAAAGCATTTCGTCGTTTGTCACGTCCTTCTTCGGCTTCTAGTGCCAAGGCATCCACCGTGCGCCCTTATTAACTTAACCTTATTTTTTCTTAAACTCGTTATCACAGCGTTTCGGTTTATTTCTTGTTACTTTCTTACAATCTTTTTTGATTGCGGAATGTGATATAGTTATTCAATTTTCAATGGACAAGATTAAGATACTAAGACCGTCCCAACTTGTTGGGCATTTTTGTAGAAAAATAGGAAATCGACGATGTGTGCTTTACACACGAGGAGATTTATCTTTTTTCCTAAAAAATGAGGTCGTGTTCAATTACTTGAACGATATCTTATATATCTTAGAATACAGAAAATTAGGTAACCCAAACATTTCTTTGTATCCTAGATAATGGAGCCTAGCGGGATCGAACCGCTGACCTCCTGCGTGCAAAGCAGGCGCTCTCCCAGCTGAGCTAAGGCCCCACAAGACCTCTCAAAACTAAATAAGACTTCCAAACATGCTTCCATTTTTCCTTAGAAAGGAGGTGATCCAGCCGCACCTTCCGATACGGCTACCTTGTTACGACTTCACCCCAATCATCTATCCCACCTTAGGCGGCTGGCTCCTTAACGGTTACCTCACCGACTTCGGGTGTTACAAACTCTCGTGGTGTGACGGGCGGTGTGTACAAGGCCCGGGAACGTATTCACCGCGGCGTGCTGATCCGCGATTACTAGCGATTCCGACTTCATGTAGGCGAGTTGCAGCCTACAATCCGAACTGAGATTGGCTTTCAGAGATTAGCTTGCCGTCACCGGCTTGCGACTCGTTGTACCAACCATTGTAGCACGTGTGTAGCCCAGGTCATAAGGGGCATGATGATTTGACGTCATCCCCACCTTCCTCCGGTTTATTACCGGCAGTCTCGCTAGAGTGCCCAACTTAATGATGGCAACTAACAATAAGGGTTGCGCTCGTTGCGGGACTTAACCCAACATCTCACGACACGAGCTGACGACAACCATGCACCACCTGTCTCCAATGTACCGAAGTAACTTCTTATCTCTAAGAATAGCATCGGGATGTCAAGACCTGGTAAGGTTCTTCGCGTTGCTTCGAATTAAACCACATGCTCCACCGCTTGTGCGGGCCCCCGTCAATTCCTTTGAGTTTCAACCTTGCGGTCGTACTCCCCAGGCGGAGTGCTTAATGCGTTAGCTACGGCACTAAGCCCCGGAAAGGGCCTAACACCTAGCACTCAGCGTTTACGGCGTGGACTACCAGGGTATCTAATCCTGTTTGCTCCCCACGCTTTCGAGCCTCAGCGTCAGTTACAGACCAGAGAGCCGCTTTCGCCACCGGTGTTCCTCCATATATCTACGCATTTCACCGCTACACATGGAATTCCACTCTCCCCTTCTGCACTCAAGTTTAACAGTTTCCAAAGCATACAATGGTTAAGCCACTGCCTTTAACTTCAGACTTATTAAACCGCCTGCGCTCGCTTTACGCCCAATAAATCCGGACAACGCTCGGGACCTACGTATTACCGCGGCTGCTGGCACGTAGTTAGCCGTCCCTTTCTGGTTAGTTACCGTCAAATGATGGACTTTCCACTCCCATCACTGTTCTTCTCTAACAACAGAGCTTTACGATCCGAAAACCTTCTTCACTCACGCGGCGTTGCTCGGTCAGGGTTCCCCCCATTGCCGAAGATTCCCTACTGCTGCCTCCCGTAGGAGTCTGGGCCGTGTCTCAGTCCCAGTGTGGCCGTTCACCCTCTCAGGTCGGCTATGTATCGTCGCCTTGGTAGGCCTTTACCCTACCAACTAGCTAATACAACGCAGGTCCATCTCATAGTGAAGCGTTTGCTTCTTTCAAGCCAATGACATGGGTCATTGGCTTTTATGCGGTATTAGCTATCGTTTCCAATAGTTATCCCCCGCTATCAGGTAGGTTACCTACGCGTTACTCACCCGTTCGCAACTCATCAGTCCAGTGCAAGCACCTGACCTCTGCGTTCTACTTGCATGTATTAGGCACGCCGCCAGCGTTCGTCCTGAGCCAGGATCAAACTCTCTTTAATTTAGTTTGAGCTCTTAACTCGACGTCATTACTGACTTGTTTCTTTATTGACAGGTTACTTCCGTAACCCGCACGTTTGGTCGTCTTATTCAGTTCTCAAAGGTCTTTGTCTTACGAGACAACTATTACATTCTATCAGCTTAGGCTGCCTTTGTCAACTACTTTTTTTACCTTTTTTCATTAACCTTAGCTAGCTCTCGTCGACAGCTTCATTAGTATACGATATCTTACCGACACTTGTCAAGAGGTTTTGACAGGTTTTTTTATTTTTTTAGTGATTTTATTGAAATTATAGGTTTATTTAATGAGCATAAATACTTTCATAACACCCATTTTAAAGCCTTTTCTAAACTTTGAAACTTTAGAGGTATTTAAGCCAGAGAAAGTCATCATCTCTCAATATAATCATGACAATCTACTGACAAATATGTTTGCTACAATTCATCTATAGCTTTATTTTGGAAATTTCTAAAGTACTCTCCCAATCAGAGTACACTTCTAAAAAGCGTTGTTCTTTTTCGTCCTTGAAGCCTTCAAAGACCGTTTTTGCAATATCTTCGTGATTGAAAAAAATCGCATCTTCTGGATTGATCCCCTCTGGATACATTACTCCAACATAATCACTGTAGACATTTTGGCCATTAGATTCAAATATAGGGCCACGTCCGACAATCATTAGCTTGCTTGTTGCTCCCTCTAGATAGACAACACTTCCTAACGGTAATAATTCCTTTTGCATGTGGTTACTCCTTATATTATTTATTTTGATAGTATTTTTGAACGCCATTTACCGTACCATTGCTCATCACTTATGTTAAAGTGCTTACGGTATTCTTTTTGGTATTTAAAAAAATAATAGGCTATGATGGTATTTTTGAACGCTTGACCCAGTGCAAATAGCATCAAAAACATGAAGAATAAAAAGATCCAGCCATACAGAAAACTCAAAAAACCGGGGTTTTCCTTGACTAGCTCTCCTAGATTGAGAGTCCAGCGGTTAAGAATAGAAAGGCCTAATAAGATACCACCGTAGGTCTTGATAAAGCTTATTAGCTTACTTCCCCAATCAGGTGCTGTGGTACTTTCGTGATAAATTGCTGTGCGTAGCTGTTGACACTTATCTATGACACAAAGCTTCCACAAATAAAGGCAAAGCAATAGCTGAGGTAAAAAACCGATCCAGCCAAAAGCTGCA
The DNA here is from genome assembly GCF_015689395.1 of Streptococcus equi subsp. zooepidemicus. NCBI lineage: Bacteria > Bacillati > Bacillota > Bacilli > Lactobacillales > Streptococcaceae > Streptococcus > Streptococcus equi. The sequence continues at coordinate 87,642 of NZ_CP065054.1, read as the reverse complement.
ATTGTAAGGCCAGCAGTTAAGGGAAAGACTGAGATAGTAGTTGTAATACTAAGTACAATAAGAGTCACATTGCCATATAATAATTGATAAGCATAGTTAGGCTTTGGAAGGATATTACTAATAATTAATCCAACAGACATACAAACGAAACAGATGATAAAGTATCGACTGAACTGCCCTAACCTGGCAATAATCTCTATTGCAGCCAATGAAATAGCTTGAACTCCTTCTGTTGATTGTTGAAAGTGTTCAGGTAACACAACTCCTACTCCATATGAAATGGCGAATAGCGGCAACATCATCAAGCCTGTTATTCTCTTCCATAAACTCATAGATGAAAATACTCCAATCTGCGCACCTTCTTCTGTCAATATACTTTTAGACACAATCTTTTTTGATTGTTCAAATGTCCCACTAAAAAGCTGATCTTTAGCTACCATAGCCCACTCCCTTATCAAATGATTGACTGACAAAATCCCATGTCCTTATAATAGCTCGACCAATATGACCTTTGACACTTTCTTTAGCATGATATGTTCCTTTGCCAAGATCTGTCTGGGCAATCGAATCGTAAGCGTCATCCATTTTATCTTGTATCCATAAAAACATATTATCCTTAGAATCTGGATGCACTACTCCCCAAGTAACATTAATGCCTCCTGTAACAAACCCCATTAATGCTCCCCAAGGTCCAGCTTTACTGCCAATTATCGCCCCTTCTATAGGTCCCATGCTCTTGATTTGAGCCACACTAGCATGAATAAGCGCCTTGCCCTCACTACCGTAAGCTCTACTATTTTTCTTATTGTATTCCCTTACACTAGTTATTCCAGTATCTACTGCCATAGAAGTCCAGTCAGTCGCCTTGGCTACCTTACCAATCCATCTCATTTTATTAAATAAACGAGAATTCTTAATGTGTTTTCCAAGTGATTCAATAGAGCTTTTGATAGGATCTGTAACTTTTCCAACAATTGTACTTATCTGTTTTATAGAATATTTGCCAAAAACTTTAAAATCTGAGATCTTTTTCAATATCGTCTTTTGAAACGTGTTAAGCAGCTGGCTAAAGCTTCCTTTTTTCCATTTATGCCCCAGCCTCTCATACCATACCCAGTGTTTTTGACGAGCAAGATTTCTAATATCACGCCAAGCAAGATTTAAGTCATCACTAGCTCTCTTACCTGCCTTGCCATAGCTCAAAAAGCTTGCTTTTGTATAATCTTTTGAAACAGCTTTACCAAAATGTTTAGACATAGTATAGCCTGTTTTAATCCAAGGGTGACTAATAGCTGATCCCTTAGAGAGAACATCTGGGTCGTAAACATAATCACCAAGATGGCTTAACCCTTTGCTTTTTGACCACTTAGAATTAATCGTATCGGCCCATGCCATATCCTCTGAAATCACAAATACCTGACTTCCTGCATGCCATGAGGTCCTAGCTTGACGCATGCCTATCTGTACCGCTGCTGCCAGAGTCTGAATAGTCGAAAACAGGTGAACTGAGTTGGCATCAAAATGCCTTAGCCTTCGCAATATCTCCTCAAGACGCCGCTTAACGGCCCGATGGAGCTGCTCTGCTGATCTTAAATGAGAGATATAGGAATAGTTAGACTCCTCTCTACCGTATTCAATACTAATCAAATCCATGTACCGACCAATCACATGATCGATCTGGGCAATACGCTCAACCAGATCACTCTCCTTCAAATCAATTTGGTCTACCTGACTACGATACTCACTAGGCAACCCCTTACAGGCTACTATAATCGCCTCATCTAAAAGCATACACCCTTTTAACAAAGGAATTAGCACTTGACTACTATAAGCCTTAGCTGAATCATAGGTCCGCCCTGATAAATCAGGACTGTTAGAAATCAATTGGATCAAGCTCGCCTGCAAGGATTGATAGGCTGTTTGTCGCCTAGCTAAGACAGCCTCTACACTCTGTGCCTGCTCTTCAGATAAGCTCAAATACATGTCAATACTCATAGAATTTCTACTCCTCTTGTAGTTATAAAAGCGCTGTGCTATTGCTTTTCTATCACTAGCCAGTTAGTGCTTCTCATGCTCTAATGTCTCCTAAGTGCTGTAAGCCTGAGCCTACTGCCTATAAAGACTACTTCTCAAGCCAACCCGCAAAGAAAGACAGCTAATAAGTCTTATAAAAGTATAATGGTTTCTTCAGAAAACACCTCTCATATCTGTTGACGTTTGATCATATTTTTCCATACAGTCTTTATTACTGTTAAGGGATTGCTGATTGCGTGATAGTCGCTAAGCCAAGCTTTCCTCAGCCTGTTTCAATTCATTTAACATCATGTAAGCTAAAGCTCCTACCTCATATCTACAGCTGATAGCTACTTACCTAGCTAAATATCCATCAACCAAAGGCTACATAGCATCTCCTATAGGCTTTAGGACATGGATAGGGTAAGCTGAGTAGCTACTCCCTAAGACAGGCATACCGCCTGCTGCTGGTATTTCCAGAAGCTCTTGTCTTATGTATCAAGCGTAACTAATCCGCTGCTTGCTAAGGTAGATACTACATTTGCCAAAGCTGTTGCGCCTTGCTGAGCAATTACCGTATCATTTGTAAGAGTGCATTATGTCTGTACAGAATGCCTCTTTGTAAAACTAGCATTATATCAAGGAAGCATACCTTAACCTTACACATTCATTTTCTAAAACTATTGATCGCATTATCTTAATATCATTCTTTTATATGGCTTTTTCATGTACATTTTGTTTAATCTTTTAATATTATACCATTTTTAAACAAAGATACAAAGGCAGTTATCACTGAAATTGTCAAAGCAGTTAAGCGCCATTGATCTAAGCTACTCCCACTACAGATCAATCACACCTTCAAAACGGCTTTAAACACTTTTATTCGTTATAAAGACGATATCACTAATGCCATTGAACTGCTTATTCTAACGCTAAGCTTGAAGCAACTAACAAACTGATCAAAGATATCAAGCGCAAGGCGTTTGGTTACATGAACTTTTATAACTTCAAGAAACGCATCTTCCTCGCTTTGAACATCACAAAAAAGAAGACAACCTTCGTCTCCTCTCATGCTTAGCTATCAGTCACCCACTACAGTTGACAAAAGAGTCCCAAAGAGCCGCAAAACAACAAAACGCCTGCTTACGAAGGGCACCTACAGCTTAGAGACCTTTCGTAAACAAGCGTTACTTATTCTCAACATGATGAGTGTTACCGCTAGGAAAGGTCCTAGCGGTAGACCAGAGCTAGACTAAGAACAGCTTAAAGGAACTGCTCCATCATCATAACACTCAACAAAATTGATAAAAATTAAACTAATTCAATAATCGCCATTGGAGCAGCATCTCCGCGGCGTGGTTCTGTTTTAAGGATACGAGTGTATCCACCGTTGCGTTCTGCATAACGAGGCGCAATTTCAGAGAAAAGTTTTTGAAGAGCTGTTGTTGATGTGTATTTATCAGTAGCTTCATCATAGTTTTCTGATGCGATTTCGTTACGAACGTATGCAGCTGCTTGGCGACGAGCATGAAGATCACCACGTTTACCAAGAGTAATCATTTTTTCAACTGTTTTACGGATTTCCTTTGCACGTGCTTCTGTCGTTACAATTGATTCGTTAATCAAAAGATCTGTCGTTAAGTCACGAAGCATTGCTTTACGTTGTGAGCTAGTGCGTCCTAGTTTACGGTAAGCCATTTTATCCTCCTATGTTATTTATCGTTTTTTAGTCCCAAACCTAAGTCAGCAAGCTTGACCTTTACTTCCTCAAGACTCTTACGTCCAAGGTTACGGACCTTCATCATTTCAGGCTCAGATTTTTCTGTTAAATCGAAGACAGTATTAATACCGGCACGTTTCAAGCAGTTATATGAGCGTACGGACAAATCAAGTTCCTCAATAGTGCGATCAAGTACCTTTTCATCGTTCACTTTTTCAGCTTCCTTCATCACTTCAGTTGCCTTTGCAACATCTGTTAAATCAGTAAATAAATTCAAGTGTTCGATTAAAACTCGAGCAGATAAACCTAAGGCATCTTCGGGAATAATTGTTCCGTTTGTCACGATTTCAATAGTCAATTTATCAAAGCCGTCATTACTACCTACACGAGCAGGCTCAACTTGATAATTAACCTTTTTTACTGGCGTATAGATTGAATCTACTGCCAACGTCCCCACAGGTGCATCATCTTTTTTATTACCCTCTGCTGGTACATAGCCGCGTTTTTTAGCGACAGTCATTGAAGCCTTCAATGTATAACCATCAGCAATAGTAAAAAGATAATGATCAGGGTTAACAAGTTCGATATCGCTATCTGTGAGAATATCTCCAGCTGTTACCTCTGCTGGGCCTTCTACATCAAGCTCGATAATCTTTTCGTCTTCGACGTATGATTTCACAGCAAGTCCCTTAACATTAAGGATAATTTGCATGACATCTTCACGTACACCTGGGATTGTATCAAATTCGTGTAGTACTCCATCAATTCTGATTGATGTAACAGCTGCACCTGGAAGTGAAGACAAGAGTACACGACGAAGTGAATTACCTAGAGTTGTACCATATCCACGTTCAAGTGGTTCGATTACAAATCTACCGTAATCTTTATTTTCATCAATTTTTGTTATTATTGGTTTTTCAAACTCAATCATTCTTTCACCCCTCGAAACGAAACTTGTGTACTATTTGTTACTGTGATTATACACGACGACGTTTTGGAGGACGAGCACCATTATGCGGTACAGGAGTCACATCACGAATGGCAGTCACTTCAAGACCGGCAGCAGCTAGGGCACGAATAGCTGATTCACGACCTGAACCAGGACCTTTTACAGTAACTTCAACAGTTTTTAAACCATGTTCTTGTGCAGATTTCGCAGCAGCCTCTGCAGCCATTTGAGCAGCAAAAGGAGTTGACTTACGAGAACCCTTAAAACCAAGAGCACCGGCTGATGACCATGCTAAAGCATTACCGTGCACATCTGTAATCATAACAATAGTGTTATTAAATGTAGCGTGAATATGTGCAACACCAGATTCGATGTTCTTTTTCACACGACGCTTACGTGTTGGTTTAGCCAATTTTTTTACCTCCTATTTTATTTTTTCTTACCTGCAATCGCAACAGCTTTACCTTTACGAGTACGAGCATTGTTTTTTGTGTTTTGTCCACGTACAGGAAGTCCACGACGGTGACGAATTCCACGATATGAACCGATTTCCATCAAACGCTTGATGTTTAGGTTTACTTCACGACGAAGATCACCTTCAACTTTAATTGTATCCACTTCGCGACGGATAGCGTCTTCTTGATCTGATGTCAAATCTTTAACACGAATGTCCTCAGAGACACCTGCTGCTGCTAAGATTTTTTTAGATGTTGCAAGACCAATTCCATACACATAGGTAAGTGAAATTACTACACGCTTATCATTTGGAATATCAACTCCAGCAATACGAGCCATTTTTTCTCCTTTCTATCTTATCCTTGACGTTGCTTGTGTTTTGGATTTGTTGGACAAATTACCATAACACGACCGTTACGACGAATAACCTTGCAGTATTCGCAAATTGGTTTAACCGATGGTCTTACCTTCATGTTTTAATCCCTCCAATTATTTCGACTATTTAAAGCGGTATGTGATACGTCCACGTGTCAAGTCGTAAGGACTCATCTCTACAGTAACACGATCACCCACTAAAATACGAATGTAATTTTTGCGGATCTTTCCTGATACGGTTGCTAAAATCTGATGTCCATTTTCCAATTCAACAGTAAACATTGCATTTGGCATAGTTTCGACAACTTTACCTTCAATTTCAATCACGTCTTCTTTTGCCACGCAAAAGTACCCCCTAAATTTCGATTTGATGTCCTCTGAGCACAGAGGTAACAATTATAAGTCAGACTAGTCTAGTATATCACGATAAAATCACTTTCGCAAGCGATTTTCTGGAATTTATTTCAGGTTTTCGATGACCTTTTTAATGTCAGCAAAGACCTCAGAAATGTCCTTGTTTCCATCAATGTCACGAACAATGCCTGCTTGACGATAATGCTTGATAATAGGCTCACCTTGTGCAATATTAACATCTAAGCGACGCTTAACTGTTTCAGGCTTATCATCTTCACGTTGATAAAAGTCCTCTTCCTTATAGTCTCCCACTGGTGGGTTAAAGATCTTATGGAAGGTTTCCCCTGTTTTTTTGTTGATGATACGACCGCTAAGCCTGTCAATGAGTGACGCAGGATCAACCTCAATGTTGATCACACCATCTAATGTAAGTCCCAATGCTTTTAAGGTTTCATCTAAGGCATGCGCCTGCTCAATGGTACGAGGATAGCCATCTAAAAGAAATCCTTTTTCTTTAATATCAGCTTGTGCTAAGCGTTCTTTAACGATACCATTGGTTACCTCATCTGGCACCAAATCACCCTTATCGATATAAGATTTCGCAAGAACTCCCATTTCAGTCTGATTAGCCATTGCAGCGCGGAACATATCTCCTGTTGAAATATGAATAAGCTCAAAGGTTTCAACAATCTTTGCAGCCTGTGTACCCTTGCCGGCACCAGGTAAGCCCATGATTAAAAGATTCATCTTTTTCTCCTCTTTTGACATAAAGATAATAGGAAATTTAGTTTTCCTTGTTTTTGTTTTCAAATGGCAATAAGAAGATAGGAACCAAGGCTCTGTAAATCTTATTGTCATTTAAAAACAAAATAGAAGGTTGACAGTGTCAACCCATATTCTATTCTGTAATATTCATAAATCCGACATATTTTCTCTTGAGAAGGTAACCTTCAAGCTGCTTCATACCTTCGATACCTGTCGAAATCAAAATCAGCAAGCTAGTTCCACCTAATGCAATACTAGAAGATAGGTTAAGAGCTTGTTGTGCCGCAATTGGAACAAGAGATATAAATGCTAGGAAGATAGCACCCACAGTTGCCAATTTCTTTAGCAAGGATGACATAAATTCTTCTGTTTCTCGTCCAGGTCTAACACTTGGAATATAGGACGAATTCTTCTGTAGATTTTCAGCTGTTTTCTCAGGATTTACTTGAACAAAGGTATAGAAGAATGAAAACAGGATAATTAACAAGGCATAAACAATCATTCCTGTTGGAGATTGATAGTTAAAAATCCCTTGCAAAGTTGTCAGCCATGGAATATCTCTGCCATTTTGAAAGAACGGGATAATCGTACTTGGAATTGTTGTAATCGAGCTGGCAAAGATAACGGGAATAACACCAGCTGGATTTACTTTTAAGGGAAGGTATGAGCTTGTAGGCGCACCCTGAACAAGCTTTGTATATTGGATTGGAATTTTATATTCCGCCTGCTGAACATACGTTGTGAAAAAGACGATAGCAAGCACTGCAAGAATGAGAATACCAACAACGATATAAGATGACTGTAGGTCACCTGACTTCACATTGACAAAATAATCCTCACGAACGGTTGCAATAGCATTTGGAATAGAGGAAATGATACCTGCAAAGATAATCATAGACACCCCATTACCAAAGCCTTTATCGGTAATCTGTTCACCAAGCCAGGTCACAATCACACTACCTGTTGTCAGTAAAGCTCCAATCAGTAAATAGGTTCTTACATCTGGTGTTTTGACTAAAGCTACACTTGATAAGGTGTTAAAGCCTGCTGTAATACCGATAGATTGGGCAAAGGCTAAGACAAGGGAAATATAGCGCGTCGCTTGGTTTAGCTTACGACGGCCAACCTCACCTTGTTTTCCCCACTCAACAAACTTCGGCAAAATATCCATCTGCAATAGCTGAACAACGATTGAGGCTGTAATATAGGGACTAACACCCATTGAGAAAACTGAAAAGTTTCTCATTGCATTACCGCTGACCAAGTTCAACATATTTAGGAAGGGAAGCTCACTCAGCTGCTCTAAGCTTTTTGCATTTACACCAGGAACAGTGATATGTGTTCCAATACGGAATATAAGGATAATAAAGATTGTAAAAAATATTTTATTTCTAACATTCTTTATCTTCAATGCGTCTTTGAGTATTTTTAAGAACATAATGAGTATCCCCTCATTAGATGACTTCTATTGAACCACCCTTAGCAGTAATGGCTGCTTCAGCAGATTTTGAGAATTTTGCTGCTTTAACAGTCAATTTTTTAGTCAATTCGCCGTTACCAAGAATCTTAACGCCTGATTTTTCAGCACGAACGATTCCAGCTTCCTTAAGAACAACTGGAGTTACTTCTGTACCATCTTCAAAAGCGTTTAATTGATCAAGATTAACAAGAGCATACTCTTTAGTGTTGATATTTGTAAATCCACGCTTTGGAATACGACGGAACAAGGGTGTTTGTCCACCTTCAAAGCCTAGACGTACGCCGCCACCACTACGAGCCTTTTGACCTTTTTGACCGCGACCAGATGTTTTACCATTGCCTGATGAAGTACCACGTCCAACACGATTGCGGACTTTACGAGAACCTTTGGCAGGCTTCAATTCATGAAGTTTCATTTTTTCTCCTTTTTTGTAAAATGCTAGCGCCTCTATGAAGGGAAAGGACTCTCCATAGAAACTCGCCTATACATGATCAAGCCATATCATAGCTTGATACTATATGCACCAACCGACCACTGTTTGTCATTCAAGGGAACAACTCACAAAAGTCGGTTTTGCATGCTAACGCAAGAAATCAGAGATTTCTAGCTAACTCTTTATTTGACATTTTCAACTGTCACCAAGTGAGAAATTGCTGTCACCATACCACGAATAGCAGCATTATCTTCCTTGATCACTGAAGAGTTTAATTTACCAAGTCCAAGGGCAACAACTGTTTTACGTTGTTCTGGCTTACGTCCGATTGGAGACTTAGTCAAAGTAATTTTAATTTGAGCCATGATGATCCCCTTTCTTAAGCTAAGTCAGAAACTGAAATGCCACGAAGTGCGGCAACTTCTTCTGCACGTTTAAGCTGTTTTAATCCTTCAACAGTTGCACGAACGATGTTGATTGGAGTGTTTGAACCAAGAGATTTTGAAGTAATATCAGCAATACCTGCTAATTCGATGACGGCACGTACCGCACCGCCAGCAGCAACTCCAGAACCTTCCACAGCTGGCTTCAACAATACTTTAGCTCCACCAAAGTTAGTGTAAACCTCATGAGGAATTGTTGTACCAACCATTGGCACTTCAATCATGCTCTTTTTAGCAGCTTCAACTGCCTTGCGAATAGCTTCTGGTACTTCCTGAGCTTTACCAGTACCGAATCCAACATGTCCGTTTCCATCACCAACAACTACAAGAGCTGCAAAACGAAGACGACGTCCACCTTTAACAACTTTTGTAACGCGGTTAATAGCAACAACGCGTTCTTCAAGTTCAACTGCATTATCTTTAAATGCCATTATTTTGTGTCCTCCCTATTAGAATTTCAATCCGTTTTCACGAGCTGCATCAGCCAAAGCTTTAACACGTCCATGATAGAGATATCCACCGCGGTCAAACACCACTTCAGAAATACCTTTAGCCACCGCACGTTCAGCAACAAGTTTGCCGACTACAACGGCTTGTTCAGTTTTTGTTCCTTTAGAAACTTCTTTATCAAGAGTTGATGCACTTGCGAGCGTTACACCCGCTACGTCATCAATAACTTGAGCGTAGATGCCTGTATTAGAACGGAATACGTTCAAACGTGGGCGATCAGCAGTTCCAGAGAGTTTACCGCGAACGCGACGATGGCGTTTTTGGCGGATTTTGTTTTTATCTGGTTTCGAAATCACAATTTTCACCTCTTAATATTTAAGTTTGTCTTTCCGACAAATTATCAATTGAGCTTGTAGAGCATGACATAAGCAAGCCTAGGCCATAGTCCACTAAGAACATTATTTACCTGTTTTACCTTCTTTAAGGCGTACATACTCACCAACGTAACGAATACCTTTACCTTTGTAAGGCTCTGGTGAACGTAGGCTGCGAATGTAAGCAGCAGTTTGACCAACAACTTCTTTGTTAATACCTTCAACTGAAATTGATGTTGGGTTAGCTACAGTAAATGTAATCCCTTCTGGAGCTTCCACCTCATCTTGGTGAGATTTACCTACTGAAAGAACAAGCTTTGAGCCTTGAAGCTGTGCACGATATCCGACACCCTTCATTTCAAGCTCTTTTTTGAAACCTTCTGAAACTCCAACAACCATGTTATTCAAGTTTGCACGAGTTGTACCATGAATTGTTTTCATTTCTTTTGAGTCGTCAGGACGTACAAGAGTCATTTCGTTTCCTTCGACTTTGATTTCAATATTTTTGTTAAACTCACGAGTGAGTTCTCCTTTAGGCCCTTTTACAGTAACAACATTGTCGTTGTTAATGATTTCAACGCCTGCAGGGATAATAATAACCTTATTACCAATACGTGACATATTAATTTTTTCTCCTGTTAAATTATCAGGCCGCTTACGCGACGAGTTTTCACGGGGCGAACTAAGATACTTAGGGCGTAAAAGGCAAAGTGAAAATAGGAAACTTTACTATGAAACCAAGGTTTCTAGAAAAATTTATCTTTTTCACACAGACTTTGGCCCGTATTCAATTAGTTCTTTTACGTTTGCTATGTTGATAGTGTTCATCATTTGAGCACAGCCGACGAACTGCCATCTAAAATAGACAAACTATTTTGTTTGCAAGCAAGCCACAATAATTTTCTAATTTTTAGATTGTTCGTTACGGCTTTTGTATCGTAAATTACCAAACGTATGCGATAACTTCTCCACCAACGTTCTTTTGACGAGCTTCTTTATCAGTCAAAAGACCTTCTGAAGTTGAAATAATTGCAATTCCTAGTCCATTAAGAACCTTTGGAACATCCTCACGCTTAGAATAAATACGAAGACCTGGTTTTGAAACACGTTTTAAGTTAGTAATGACACGTTCACCATTTTGACCGTACTTAAGAAATACGCGAATAATTCCTTGTTTGCCATCTTCAATAACTTCAACGTTTTTGATAAAGCCTTCACGCTTAAGGATTTCTGCAATCCCTTTTTTAATATTTGATGCAGGTACTTCTAACACTTCATGCTTTACTTGATTAGCATTACGAATACGTGTCAAAAAGTCTGCAATTGGGTCAGTCATAACCATTTTATATTCTCCTCTTACTAGTAGTTTGCAAGCTGCACTTGCTAGTTAATCGATGATACAAAGGGCAAAATAGTTCAGCACAGCTTATCAGCTGATTTGAACACGAGCCACGAACGATGTGAAAAAGAGACGCAGCTGTTTATAGCTTCAGCTAGATTACAGTTGTAGCTACCTTTAGGTGCAAAGCTTCCTAGAATGTAAGCATCTACGTCAGATTTCCTATTTTCACCTTGTCCGTCAAGCTCTCTGTATCATGTTATTTGAGTACGGACTAAAATCCTAGTGAAAAGATAGACTTCCTTGAAGTCCAAAGACCGCTGCGTCAGTCTCCTATTTTCATACAGATTTTTCAAGGTCCTTTACATCATCATTTTACCAAGACGCTTTAACAACACCTGGGATTTGACCTTTGTAAGCCAACTCGCGGAAGCAAACGCGGCAAAGCTTAAACTTGCGGTAAACAGAATGTGGACGTCCACATTTTTCACAACGAGTGTAAGCTTGTGTAGAATACTTCGCAGGACGTTTGTTTTTAGCAATCATAGATTTTTTAGCCAATTTAGTTACCCCCTATTATTTTGCAAAAGGCATTCCAAGACCTTTAAGCAATTCACGTGATTCTTCGTCAGTGTTAGCAGTTGTTACGATAACAATATCAAGACCACGTACTTTATCAACATCATCAAAGTTGATTTCTGGGAAGATAAGTTGTTCTTTCACACCAAGAGTGTAGTTACCACGACCGTCAAATGATTTTGTTGGAACACCATGGAAGTCACGAACACGAGGAAGTGAAACGCTAACTAGCTTGTCTAGGAATTCGTACATGCGTTCGCCACGAAGCGTTACCTTCGCACCGATAGCAACACCTTCACGAAGACGGAAGCCAGCGATTGATTTCTTAGCTTTAGTAATAAGTGGTTTTTGACCTGAGATAAGTGCCAATTCTGCAGCAGCTTTTTCAAGGTTTTTAGCGTTTGATACAGCGTCACCCACACCCATGTTAAGAACGATTTTCTCAACCTTTGGCACAGCCATAACTGATGTGTAATTAAACTTCTCTGTCAACGCAGGAATTACTTCGTTAGTATATTTTTCTTTTAAACGATTTGCCATTATGCTTCTCCTTTCCTTCGTGATTAATCAAGCACTTCGCCTGATTTTTTGTTGTAACGAACTTTTTTGCCGTCTACAAACTTGTAACCAACGCGTCCAGCAACACCATTTTTATCAAGAACTTGAACGTTTGATGCATGGATTGGTGCTTCTTTTTCAACGATAGCACCTTGAGGATTTTCGCTATTTGGTTTTTGATGCTTTTTGATGATGGCTACGCCTTCAACAATAACTTTGTTTACTTTTGGAAGTGCTTTAAGAACAACAGCTTCAACACCTTTGTCCTTACCAGCAATAACGCGAACCTTGTCGCCTTTTTTTACAAACATTATGGGTTTCTCCTATTATTTTCTTACGCCCCTATGGGCACCCTAGGCTAGCCTAGGGGACTTAGTTTGTTTAATGATTAAAATTAAAGTACTTCTGGTGCAAGTGATACGATCTTCATGTAGCCACCCTCACGCAATTCACGTGCAACAGGCCCAAAGATACGAGTCCCACGAGGAGTCTTGTCATCACGAATAATGACAGCCGCATTGTCATCAAATTTGATGTATGAACCGTCTGGACGACGAGCACCACTCTTTGTACGAACAATAACAGCCTTAACAACATCACCCTTTTTAACTGCTCCACCAGGAGTAGCTTGTTTTACAGATGCAACGATGACGTCACCGATGTTAGCAAACTTACGCCCTGAACCACCAAGAACCTTGATAGTCAAGATCTCACGAGCACCGCTATTATCAGCAACTTTCAAGCGAGTTTCTTGTTGAATCATTTCAATTGTCTCCTTTTAGTTTGATTAGATAATAACAGCTTCTTCCACGATTTCTACAAGACGGAAGCGTTTTGTAGCTGAAAGTGGACGAGTTTCCATGATACGAACGATATCGCCTTCTTTAGCAAGGTTCTTTTCGTCATGTGCTTTGTATTTTTTAGAATAGTTGATACGTTTACCATAGACTGGGTGGTTACGCTTTGTTTCAACTATAACAGTGATTGTTTTGTCCATCTTGTCAGATACAACACGTCCAACAAGGGTTTTACGTTGATTACGTTCCATTATTTAGAATACTCCTTTCCCAATCTATTATTTCATTTCAGATTGCACAGTCTTTACACGTGCAATTTGTTTTTTAACTTCGTTCAAACGAGCAGTTTGATCTAGTTGACCTGCTGCAGCTTGAAAACGAAGGTCGAAAAGTTCTTTTTTGAGTTCGTTTTCTTTCTTAGCAAGCTCTTCTTGAGACAAGCCACGAAGCTCAGCAACAAACTTTTTGATTTCTTCAAGTTTCATGTCTTCTCCTTATTCTGCTTCACGTTTTACGAATTTACATTTAACTGGTAGCTTGTGGCTAGCAAGACGAAGTGCTTCACGAGCGATTTCTTCAGAAACACCAGCAACCTCAAACATAACCTTGCCACGCTTAACTGGTGCTACCCAACCTTCAGGTGCACCCTTACCAGAACCCATACGAACCCCGATAGCTTTAGCTGTATAAGATTTGTGAGGGAAGATTTTAATCCAAACTTTACCACCACGTTTCATGTAACGAGTCATAGCGATACGAGCAGCTTCGATTTGGCGGTTAGTGATCCATGAGCTAGTAGTAGCTTGAAGACCATATTCACCGAATGATACTTCTTTTCCACCTTTTGCTTCACCGCGCATTTTTCCACGAAACTCACGACGGTGTTTAACACGTTTAGGTACTAACATCTGTTATTTGCCTCCTTTAGTGTTTTTGCGAGCTGGAAGAACTTCACCACGATAAATCCAAACTTTAACACCAAGTTTACCGTATGTAGTATCTGCTTCTTCCCAAGCATAGTCAATATCTGCACGAAGTGTGTGAAGAGGAACAGTTCCTTCTGAGTAGCCTTCGCTACGCGCGATATCTGCACCGTTCAAACGACCTGAAACTTGAGTTTTGATTCCCTTAGCTCCAGCACGCATTGTACGTTGAATAGCTTGTTTTTGAGCACGACGGAAAGCAACACGTTGCTCAAGCTGACGAGCAATGTTTTCACCAACAAGGTGGGCATCAAGATCAGGCTGTTTGATTTCGATGATGTTGATGTGTACTTGTTTTCCAGTTAATTTGTTAAGCTGAGCGCGAAGAGCGTCAACATTTGCTCCACCTTTACCAATAACCATACCAGGCTTTGCAGTGTGAAGTGAAACAATAACTTTATTTACAGCACGCTCAATTTCAATTGTTGAAACTGAAGCCTCTGCCAATTCTTTGTTAATGAATTTACGGATTGCAAGATCTTCATGAAGGTAATCCGCGTATTCTTTTTCAGCATACCATTTTGCATCCCAGTCACGAATGATTCCGACACGCATACCAATTGGATGTACTTTTTGACCCACGATTTTACCTCCTTATTTTTCTGATACAACTACTGTAACGTGAGTTGTTCGCTTGTTGATTGGTGACGCTGAGCCCTTTGCACGTGGACGGAAACGTTTCATTGTTGGTCCTTCGTTTGCAAATGTTTCAGATACTACCAAGTTAGCTTTTTCCAAACCAAAGTTATTTTCTGCGTTAGCAATTGCTGAGTTAAGAGTTTTCTCAATAACACGAGCTGCTTTGTTTGGAGTGAATTTTAAGATTGCGATTGCATCAGCAACTTTCTTACCGCGGATAAGATCAAGTACTAAACGTGTTTTACGAGGTGAAACACGCACTGTACGAGCCATTGCTTTAGCTGAAGTAATTTCTGCCATTGTGTCCTCCTCCTATTAACGACGTGTTTTCTTGTCGTCAGCTGCGTGACCCTTGTAGGTACGAGTTGGTGCAAATTCACCAAGCTTGTGACCTACCATGTCTTCTTGAATGTACACAGGTACATGCTTGCGGCCATCATAAACTGCGATTGTATATCCGATGAAACTTGGGAAAATCGTTGAACGACGTGACCAAGTTTTGATTACTTTTTTCTTTTCGTCATTAGCTTGAGCTTCAACTTTTTTCATCAAATGCTCATCGACGAAAGGTCCTTTTTTAAGACTACGTCCCATTTTGTAGTTTTCTCCTTTAAATAATGTACCACAGCGGCTTGAGCATGAGAGCAAGCTCAAACTCTACCGAGCTGGCGGAATGATTGAATAAGCTTATGCTAGATTTGCTGCTTATTTTTCGTTACGACGACGAACAATAAGCTTGTTAGATTTAGCTTTTTTGTTACGTGTTTTAAGACCAAGCGCTGGTTTACCCCAAGGAGTAGATGGCGCTTTACGTCCAACTGGTGCTTTACCTTCACCACCACCATGTGGGTGATCGTTAGGGTTCATTACAGAACCACGAACTGTTGGGCGGATACCTTTCCAACGGCTACGTCCTGCTTTACCAATGTTAACAAGTGATTGTTGCTCGTTACCAACTGTACCAACAGTTGCACGACATGTTCCAAGAATCATACGAACTTCACCTGATTGAAGACGAACAAGAACGTATTTGCCTTCTTGACCAAGTACTTGAGCAGAAGCTCCAGCAGCACGTACAAGCTCTCCACCCTTACCAGGCTTAAGCTCAATGTTGTGAACAACTGTACCAACAGGAATGTTTACTAATGGAAGTGCATTACCAATCTTAATATCTGCATCTGGTCCAGAAACAATGCGTTGACCTACTTCAAGACCCTTAGGAGCGATGATGTAAGCCTTAACTCCGTCAGTGTAATGTACAAGCGCAATATTTGCAGTACGGTTTGGATCGTATTCGATTGTTTTAACAACTGCTTCAACGCCATCTTTGTTACGCTTGAAGTCAATCAAACGGTAATGACGCTTGTGTCCACCACCTTGGTGACGAACTGTGATGCGACCATTGTTGTTACGACCAGCTTTGTTTTTAAGAGAAACAAGCAATGATTTCTCAGGTGTGCTTGTTGTAATTTCAGCAAAATCCAAAGAAGTCATGTTACGACGGCCATTTGTCGTTGGTTTATAAACTTTAATACCCACGTTATTTCCTCCTTAGATTATTCAGCTTCAGCTGCGAACAACTCGATTGCTTTAGAATCAGCTGTAAGAGTGATGATAGCTTTTTTAGTTTTTGAAGTAAAGCCTGTGTAACGACCAACACGCTTAGCCTTTGGTTTAACGTTAACAGTATTGACACTTGCAACCTTAACTCCGTCAAATGCAGCTTCAACAGCTTGCTTGATTAACAGTTTGTGCGCACGTGTGTCAACTTCAAATGTGTATTTGCCTTCTTCAAGGGCATACATTGATTTTTCAGTAATAACTGGTTTTTTGATTACGTCGTACAAATTCATTATGCAAGAACCTCCTCAATTGTAGAGATTGCTTCTTTCGTTACAAGAAGTTTGTCTGCGTTTACGATATCAAGAACACTTGCAGTCGCTGCTGTTGCCACAGCTACGTTTGGAAGGTTACGTGCAGAAAGTGCTGCAAATTCATTTCCTTCTTCAACAAGAACAAGTACTTTTGTATCAATGCTAAGAGCTGAAAGCACCTTGGCAAATTCAGCTGTTTTTGGTGCTGCAAATGAAAGGCTTTCTACAGCTACAAATTTATCTTCAGCAACTTTTGCTGAGTAAACTGATTTCAAAGCAAGGCGACGAACTTTTTGTGGAAGTTTGTATCCATATGAACGTGGAGTTGGTCCAAAGACAACACCACCACCACGCCATTGTGGTGAGCGGATAGACCCTTGACGAGCACGTCCAGTTCCTTTTTGACGCCAAGGTTTACGTCCACCACCTGATACTGCTGAACGGTTTTTAACCGCATGAGTACCTTGGCGAAGGCTAGCACGTTGGCTGATTACAACATCAAAAACAACTGATTCGTTTGGTTCGATACCAAAGATAGCATCATTTAATTCAACTGTGCTAACTTCTTTACCAGTTTGGTCAAATAGTTTTACGTTTGCCATTTTTAACTGTTTTCTCCTTTCTTATTATTTAGCAGCTTTAACTGCTGATTTGATAGTGATAAGAGATCTCTTAGCACCTGGTACGTTACCTTTGATAAGGATAACGTTCTTTTCTGGGATAACTTGTACAATTTCAAGATTTTGGATTGTTACACGGTTGCCACCCATACGTCCTGCCAAATGTTTGTTTTTGAAAACGCGGTTTGGCGCAACAGGTCCCATAGAACCTGGACGACGGTGATAACGAGAACCATGTGCCATAGGGCCACGTGATTGGCCATGACGTTTGATAACACCTTGGAAGCCTTTACCCTTTGAAGTACCAGTTACATCAACAACATCTCCAGCTGCGAAGATATCAACAGTGATTTCTGCACCTACTTCTAAGCCTTCAATGTTTTTGAATTCACGAATGAAGCGCTTAGGAGCTGTGTTAGCTTTCGCTACATGGCCTTTGGCAGGTTTGTTGCTCAATACTTCACGTTTGTCATCAAAACCAACTTGAATTGCTTCATAACCGTCTGTTTCAACAGTTTTAACTTGAAGCACAACATTTGGAGTTGCTTCGATGACAGTAACAGGGATAAATTCACCAGATTCAGTGAAGATTTGAGTCATTCCCACTTTTTTCCCTAAGATTCCTTTTGTCATGAGAAAATAATTCCTTTTCTTAATAATATTTCAAAAAGTTTTTAGTGAGCGTTTTTTATGCTCAAAAAAGTTTTTTACGAGCGTTTTTTATGCTCAAAGCAAGATACTTAAGGCGTCAAACTCACAGTGAAAATAGGAAATCTGACGAAGAAACTTCTGTTTCTAGGAAGATTTACACCTACAGGTAGCCACATCCGTAATCTAATTAAAATTAGAACGGCTGTGTCTCTTTTTCACACAGAGTTTAGCCTGTGTTCAATTAGATATGAACTCGTTCCTCGCTCATGTTTCAAACAATTAAAGCTTGATTTCTACGTTGACACCACTTGGAAGGTCCAATTTCATAAGTGCATCAACAGTCTTTTGCGTTGGGTTCACAATATCAATAAGACGTTTGTGTGTACGCATTTCAAATTGTTCGCGAGAATCTTTATACTTGTGAGTCGCACGAATAATTGTGTAAAGACTACGTTCAGTTGGAAGTGGAACTGGTCCAGCTACTGTTGCACCTGTACGAGTTGCAGTTTCAACGATTTTTTCTGCCGCTGTATCAAGTGTACGGTGCTCGTACGCTTTCAAACGGATACGGATTTTTTTGTTTGCCATCTTTTCTCCTCTCGTCTATTTACGATAATAGGCTAGCTCCTCGAGAAAACCGACACCCGTCACGTGGCAATGCAACCGAGCGTGTCGCAACCTCTCGTATCATAGCTAAAGCTGTATTTTTACAGCACCATAATATAATAGCAGAATTAATAAGGCATTGCAAGCCTTTCAGGGGATTTTTTCAAAAAAACTTGCCCTCAGAAAGGGCAAGGAAAGTTCTAAAATGAAGTTAGCCACCTAAGGGTATCAAAAAACATCTCAGAGAGATATAATTGTAATCACCACAACAACAATTAGAAAGACTCTGAGATGCAACACTATTATACACCAAAAAGTAAACATTTGACACTAACTGAACGTAGAATGATTGAACGTTGGCTTCAAGAAGAGCTCTCAAATCGTGAAATCGCTAGGAGATTGGCTAAAGCTCCTCAAACCATTCACAACGAAGTCAAACGTGGTCAAGTTAGACAACAAGTGCGTAAAGGAAAATTTGAAGTGATTTACTCAGCTGACTTCGCTCAAAAAGCCTATCAAAACAATCGTAAACGCTCTGTTAAGCAGGTCTCCCTAACGAAGGAACTCAAAGAAAAGATGACTCACTACATCAAACAAAAATACTCTCCTGAGATGATGGTTAAGGCAAAAGGGATACCTGTTCCCATCTCCACCATTTACTACTGGATTCATCATGGCCACTTAGGATTGACCAAGGCTGACATGCTTTATCCTCGAAAAGAGAAAGCTAAGAAAAAGCATGCCAGTCCCAATTTTAAGCCAGCTGGAAAGTCTATTGAGGAACGACCTGAAAGCATTAATAAGCGTGAGAATATCGGTGATTTTGAAATGGATACGGTTATTCAAACTCGGGCAAAAAACGAGTGTCTGTTGACTCTAATCGATAGAAAGAGTCGTTATCAAATCATCCGACTCATTCCAGATAAGTCTGCGTCTTCAGTGAACAAAGCTCTGAAAACTATCCTCAGAGATTATCAGATTAATTCCATCACAGCTGATAACGGAGCTGAATTCAGTCGTTTAGCAGAAGTTTTTGACCCTGATCATATCTACTATGCCCACCCGTATTCTTCTTGGGAGCGTGGAACTAACGAGAATCATAACAGACTCATCCGGCGTTGGTTACCTAAGGGAAGTAAAAATGCGACTCAACAACAAGTCGCATTTATTGAAAACTGGATTAACAACTATCCAAAGAAACTATTCAATTATAAATCTCCTAAAGAGTTTTTACAGACTGGCTAACTTGAACTTGAAATTTGGCCTCAGAAAGGGCAAGCCAGATTGAAGACAAATCTCAGCTGTTCCAGCAATCCTCTTTGATCTTCCGCAGATAAGAGAAGCTATTAGCAAACAGAGCCTCAGGCGTACTTTACATTCTGATGACAGTGGCTGACTCCCAAAAGGAAAGTCACCACTCAGAAGTCTTGAGACCTAGATACAAAGTTTAGCTATGACAGTCCGAAGAAAGCTGCCTTTGCTGCTTCTTAAAGGCCACTGCAAGAATGAGCCATCTGGTGACATTGTCCAAAACAGTCGCAAGCCAAACACCTATTAATCCATAATTTAAGGTTACTCCAATAAAGTAGCCCAAAGTAATCCGAACCAGCCACATACCAATCGTTGTTGCATAAAAGGGAAGCTTAGCTTGTCCGATACCCTGCCAGGCTGCTGTGTAAACCAAGGTCCCAGCTGTTGCTGGTACACCCAAAAGAGAAAAGACCAAGACAACCATACCAGCCTGTTGAGCCTTGGCATCTGCTGTAAATAAGGGCAGTAGATTAGGGCCTAGCAAATAAGTAATCAGTCCCACAACAAGCATCATCAGAGTGGCTAACAAAAAGGTTTCTTTTACAGTTTTTGCTATTGTAGCCCCTTTGCCACTGCCCAGCTGATTGGCAACTAAAATGACGGTCGCAGTTGACATAGCAAGTCCCGGCATATAATTAAATTGAGTTAAGGTTTCTCCAATCGCATTGCCTGCCAAGGCCTCTGTCCCAAATCTAACAATAATAGCCACAATCAAAACATCACCAGCTCGCATCATGAGCCGCTCACCAGCCGCTGGAAGAGATAAGCTAAAGATCTCTTTATCCAAGGGATTAACAAAACGCTTAATAATCTCTTTAATAGGAAGAAACTGACATAGAATAACAACTCCAATAAGACGCGACACAACGGTTGACCAAGCAATCCCTATTACTCCAAATCCCCATACGTAAAGAGAAAGGGCTGAAAATACAGCGTTTAGCAGATTAGTTAAAAGGCTGACCTTCATTGGAATGCTAGGCTGACCCTTAGCACGAATAATCGCACCTAAGCTCGTTAAAAGTCCAAGACTAAGAATCATTCCACCAACAATGGCTAAATACTGCCCACCTAGTCTAGCTACCAGACTAGCTGCTCCCAGAAAGGCTAATATGCTTTTGTGTCCCACTATAGACACCAAGCCTAGAAGAACTGATAGAGCTCCTGTTACTAAGATAGCATTTGCCATGTAGTTGATTTCTTTAGAATGGTTTTGCTCCCCTATGCTTCTAGCAATGAGGCTGGAGACTGCAGCACCCAATGCGATAAAAAGAGCCTGATAAATCGTCAGAATATTATTAGCAATCGCAATGCCCGAAACTGCCGTAAGTCCAATTTGAGCAGCCAAATAATTGTCTATTATTCCCATCAGCATTTGCAATATATTTTCTACCATTGATGGAAGGGCTAAGGACAGTATCTTTTTTCTATTGTGAGTCATTATATTCATATCAATTGAAAGGGAGCTCCTTTATGCCTCCTATACTCCAAGATAAGCCTCCACTGCCTGCTGCATATCTGCTACTGTCACTAAAAGGCTATGACGAATGGGCGCCTCCTGTAAGCCATTGACAGCTTGTGGCACGACTACACCTGATATATCAGCCAACTGCTCAAGCGCCTCAAAATCACTGGCAACCTGCTGACCACTAATAGCTTCCACAACTACCCGCGGAAACTTATAAGGACTAGCAGTTGACGCAACAATAGTCGGTCTAGAGTCACCTGATTGCTCCCGATAAGCACGATAAACAGCTGAAGCTACAGCTGTATGTGGGTCAAGCACATAATGATCAGACTCAAATATCGTTTTGATCTCTTTAGCAGTCTCTTGCTCTGTTGCAAAGCCTGCTGCAAATAAATCAAGGATAGACTGATCTGCATCAGCTAGCTGATACTGACCTGTTTCTGCCAAGCTCTTCATTAATGATGCTGTCTTTTGGGCATCATTGCCTAGTAAATGAAAAACCAAGCGCTCTAAATTTGAAGACACCAAAATATCCATTGATGGACTAGTAGTCACCTTGAAGGGACGCTTTTTATCATACCTACCACTAGCAAAGAAATCTGTCAAGACATTGTTTTCATTGGAAGCACAGATGAATTTGGCAACAGGAAGTCCAATTTCTTTGGCATAGTAGGCAGCCAGTAGATTGCCAAAATTTCCTGTCGGCACTACTATGTTAATCGTCTCTCCAGCTTCAAGTCGCTGATGCCATACCAACTGGGCATAAGCATAAATATAATAGACAACCTGAGGAATCAAACGACCAATATTCATCGAATTGGCCGAAGACAGCTGTATCTGTTGGGCCGCTAGCCGCTCACGCAAATCAGGGTCATTAAACAGGCGCTTGACCTCTGTTTGAGCATCATCAAAATTGCCTTCAATCGCCACAACATGGGTATTGTGACCGGCCTGTGTGATCATCTGCAGCTCCTGAATCCTGCTAACGCCTGACTTAGGATAAAAGACAATAATATCCGTTCTCGGAACATCAGCAAAGCCTGCCATTGCTGCCTTACCAGTATCACCTGAGGTAGCGGTTAGAATCGCAATTTTTCGCTCCACACCCTGCTTTTTAGCAGCAGTTGTCAAGAGATAAGGCAAAATAGATAGAGCCATGTCCTTAAATGCGATGGTTGAACCATGAAATAGCTCCAAATTATGATAATCCTTTAACGTAGCTAGAGGTGCTATCACTGCTGTATCAAACTTATCATCATAGGCAGAAGAAATACAAGCATCTAATTCTGCTTCAGTATAGTCATCAAAAAAGGCTGATAAAATAAGCTTGGCAACCTCTTGGTAGGACTTGGTCTTTAGCTCCTCAAAATCTAGATCCAGCACTGGCATGCTTGTAGGGGTAAACAAGCCACCATCGTCTGCTAGGCCACTTAAAATCGCTTGACTAGCGGTTACCTTATTAGCTGCATTTCTTGTTGATTGGTACATCATTGGCATTGCTTCACATCACCTCATCATTTCTTTTGATTATTATATCATATTCCAATCATAAGCCTTCTAGGATTTTGAGACAGCCATTTTCTGTGCTAATGACCCAGCAGCCAATTTGTTGCTGAACATGTCTTTACCTTGAGGCACCAAAAAAGCCCTTAGAAAATTAATTCTAAGGACTTTAGATTTCGAGCTTTAAAACCACTTTCTTACTGTTCCCCATATAGAATCAAACAACCATGACAGCCAACTAGACCATATTGATTTTTTAGGAGCAACATACTCGTCATCAAAGACGTCTCCATCAGGACAGCGATACCAGCCTTTCCCAAGGCTTCTACATCCTTGTTCAGTAACCGCACTAGCATATACGGTCTGTGGTTGTGTCTGGCTTGTGCTGATAGGAGCCAAAGTTAGGGTTATAGCAGTTGCTAAAAAGCATAACGTTTTTAGTCGTTTCATTGTTACTCTCCTTGATAAATAATTTTTTGGCATGGCAGTTGGTTACTGCCAACGCTTTCTAAGAAAAGTTTAACATGCTAGCTGATAGTGATAAATAGCTCTTTAGCAGCTTTTCTCCGCAGTTTCGTTTTTTTTTTTATAAAATGGGTAATCGTCTGATTTTGTCATATGAAATCAATTACTTTAGGTATGTAAAAAGCCCTTAGAAAATCAATTCTAAGGACTTGTTGTTACTTGAGTCTAGGTAGTTTTAGAGCTATTGAAGCTACTTCAGTCTAATGAAAAGTCTCTTATAGGAACTTTCCCAAAGTAATGTTGACAGCAGTGACTGCCTTTCGAATTCCATATCTAAGTTTTGAGGTCTAAACTCAAAGCTTCTAAACTAAAAATCCTCCATTAGAAAAAACTAAGCAATAATCAAGTGATTTTTCTTAGTGAAAGGTGACTTGACTATTGCTTAATTTAAATATTAAATCATAAAATTGAGTACTAAAAACTTATAGGCATTATACTTCATGCAATCTACAAAAATTATTGACATAAACCTATAATAATGATAATATCAAGAATCAATTTAAGTAATTTGTAACTTTTTCTCATCATTTGTCACGTTTTCCACTTTTTAACTACAAACGGAGATAATCTATGATCTTAGGTGAAACCTATAGAAAAATGCGGGAAGAAAAAGGAATTTCTATTTCTTCATTAGCAGGATATGAAATTTCAAAATCTCAAATTTCAAGATTTGAATTAGGAGAGACGGAAATTTCTATTTTCAAGTTATTATATTTACTAGAAAAAATCGGAATAACCTTTGAAGAATTCTTGCTCGCCTGTAACAATTATGAACCATCTGAATTTAATACACTAATAAAAGTTGTTCAAAATTCTGCATACAATAATAAAGTCGAAACACTAATAAGTATGATAGAACAAGAAAATAAATTGTTTGAAGAGACAAACTCTCATTATCATAAATTAAATTCAATTTTTATCCAAAGTATCATTTCTGGACTTGATAACAATCACCAATTAACTAATCAAGATATCTCTTATCTTTCAAATTATTTATTTTCCGTAGAAAATTGGGGATACTATGAAACCCTTATTCTTGGAAATTGCTGTCGTTCTTTACCTCCTAAGCTATTATTCAAGTATACTAAGGAAGCTCTAAAAAAAGGAACATTATACAATTCAATTCCTCGTAATAAACAGTCGCTAATTCAACTACTCCTTAATAGTCTTCTATTAATGATTGAAAATGATTTTTATGAAGAAGCAATATTTTTAAATCAAGCTAGTAAAAACCTGTTATCTAACTCAACTTATTTTTTTGAGTTAACTATATTGTTATACCTAGAAGGATACCTAGAGTTGAAATTTAATATTCACACAGAAAAATCAAACTCTAAGATAGAAGAAGCCTTAAAAATCTTCAATTCTTTAAATAAAACAATTTATCAAAATTATCAAGAACACTTTAACAAATATATTAGCAATTTATTATGATATGAAATTGCTTGTTTTGCATGAGAGCATCTTTAGCAAATTGATTAAGTTCATTGAGAGAAACTTTCTCAATTTCCCCAGTAACACTCTCCCAACTAGGTATATTAAATAATTTCTCCCTGCAAAGTGTCTTTAAAAACTCGACTTTCTTCACTTCATAGCTCATAAGAACTTCATTGATAACTCTTTTTTTAGCTTTATCAAATAATTTCGTATTTTTTAAGTCTTCTCTATTTACTAAGTCTTCTTTTAGAACTTGTACTACTTGATGCTTATGAATTTCAGGCGTTCTAGTCGGTATCTTTAGGATAGTGAGCCCATTGTAAAAGATTGGGAATGAAATTATATTATATACCCATTGGTTTTTCGTCCTTAATTTATCATTTTGCCATGAATATACAATCCTATCCTGATTCCACTCTGGAAAAAAATTATTCATTTTATTGTCTTATTGTCCTTTCTATATTTTACAAAGGCATGCAAATTCTCATTGCATGCCTTTGTGATTAAATAAAATACCAATTTGTGGTTTGTTCATTTCGAACTTCGACAAACTCTAGTTCTAAAACTTCAAAATTTTCCATAATCATGTTCATCACCCCCTTTCATTTACAAACAAATGACTTCATCGAATTGTTCTAACGTTTTTATATCTTGGTTGTGAGTAATCACAATGATGATTGCATTCTTTATTGATAAAATATAATCCAATATGGCTTTAGATCTAGCTGGATCAAGATTACTAGTTGGTTCATCAAAAATATAAATAGAATATCTACGGTTTAAAAATCTTGCTAAATCAATTCTTTGTTTTTCTCCTTCTGAGATTAAAGACTGAACTCTAAATAATTTTTTGTTTAAAAATATTTCATCAAATCCTAAACTATCTTTGAGCTTGTTTGTTAGATTCAAACTCCCATCTAATTTAATGTTGTCTGAAACATTACCTTCCACAAGAAAATCATTTTTTTGAACAAACGCAATCTTCTTATACAAACTTTCTGAGTTAATTTCAGCAATATTTCTTCCATCAATTCTTATTTCCCCATCATATAAATGCTTTGGATAATAATTTAATATCAGTTTTGCTAATGTTGTTTTCCCAACCCCCGAAGGACCAATAATGGCATAAGTATTTCCCTTTTTAAATTCAAATGAAAAATTAGTAAATATTTTTCTATTTTCAACTTGATAAGTTAAATTATTTATCGAAATGCTAGAGATGTCTCCTTCATAAAAAGTCTTATTTTCTATATAACCATTAACAAAATTTGTTTTATCTAGAACTTCTTGAATACTTGTTAAAATAGTACCTGTACTTTTGATCAAATTTTTATTGTAAAGAAAAGACTGTAGAGGGCCAAACACTCCATTTAATAACTGAATACTGGCCACTAATAGTCCAACTGTTAGTAGATTATTCCTTACAAAAAATATACCAGCAACCATACAAGCTACTTGAGAAAAGAAGCTCAAAAACATTCCTGTATTTGAAGCTAAATCTTTTCTGTATTGATATTTCTGTCTAGAATCTTCAAATTCTAAAGTAGTATTTTGTTCGATTTTTTGTATCCATTTTTGAATATTCAATAATTTAATCTGTTCAAATCCCTCAATAAAACTAGTCATTTCTGCTAAATACTGATTACTTTTTTCAGAATAATATCGAGTTGCTTTACTCATTAACTTTCCAGGAATTTGAGATAGAAAAACAGTTACAATAGAAAGCAATAAAAATACTAGGGCTAATCGCCATTCTATAAGTACAATAGCTACTACACTCGTAACCATTGAAGCCAGATCAACAATAACAGCCACTCTAGGAACCAATAAATTCTCCTGAATTATATCAATATTTTTTGTTACATTGTTTAGAAAATCCGAATTATATCGATCACAAGTATCAATTTCATTAAATTCCCGTAATAAATAACCTATAAAAAGCCTCTCCTTTAAATCTAAAATGACCTTTTTTACATAGTAACTCTTAAAATAAGAATAGGACCATATCATTATAAACCATGCCATTATGGTACATACACACACTACTATCTGAAACAATAATTCACTACTTGAATTAGATATACTATCTAGTATTTTTCCCAGTTGAATAGAAAATAAGGTCATTAAAAATGCACTGATTACACTAAAAAAAGCTACTATTACATATAACAATCTATGACTTCTTACAATTTCTTTCATAAATCCACCTAAAAGATTTTATAAATAAATTATAATGTACAAGTATCGTATCCTAAAAAACTTCCCTTATTCGGGACACAACATTTTTCATCTATATTTTAAATCATACTACCTTGTTACTAAAAACGTAGATAATAATTTAGCTTATAACCCATGTTTTTAGCAATATGTTATGTCATTATTCTTTTTTCCTACAGTGCTTCCTAAAATTTGTGAAGACGAATTGTCAAATAAAGTGCAACGCTTTTCCATAAAAGAATTTATAAGGTAGTTTCCAGTTAGGACATCTTCTAGAACGATCATTTCATTTATCTTCCCACTCTTATACGATAGAGCTCTCAATATCAGTCAAGTCAGTTCCTTTAGGAAACTACTCTTTGATTAACCCATTGGTATTTTCATTTGTCCTACGTTACCAAGGGGAGTGAGGAGCAGAAAAATAAACTTCTAGATTGAGTTCCTTATTGTTCAAACCTAGTACCTCTATCAGAGGTTACAATATGTCCAGCTTTCTCTGGTACTGTCTTTCAAGGGGCAATCATGGTATTAATAACTAGCTGACTCTTTTACATCTTTAGATACCAAGCTTTTTTATCAGTTAGTTTCACCAAAAAAGCCCTTAGAAAACTAATTCTAAGGACTTTATTCATCATTTGGGACAATCAGCTTGTCTGGCTGCTGACTTTTTCTAAAATCAGCCTTAAATCGTGAAATCCAAAACCTTTCTTCCTTGAATGAGACCACGTTCCATTTCGTCAAAGACTTCTGGAGCAGTCTCAACTGGAACCTTTTCTACAACTGGCACAACCAGACCTTCTGCACCAAAGGCAAAGGCTTCTTCCAAGTCTTTACGAGTTCCCACAAGTGATCCGACTACCTTGATTCCGTCTAGGACAGTCTTTACGATAGATAATTCCATGTATTCTGATGGAAGTCCTACAGCAACAACAGTTCCTCCTGCACGCACACTATCAATAGCTTGGTTAAAGGCTACTTTAGAAACAGCGGTTACCACAACGCCATGAGCACCACCTGTTTTTTCTTGGATATAGCCGGCAACATCTTCGATTTCTTTACCATTGACAACGATATCTGCTCCAACCTCCTTGGCCAGCTCTAGCTTATCATTGTTAATGTCCACTGCTACGACATGAGCATTGAAAACCTTTTTAGCATACTGAACAGCTAGGTTACCAAGTCCACCGGCACCAAAGATAACAATCCATTGTCCTGGAGCGGCACCTGCTTCTTTGATAGCCTTATAGGTTGTAACGCCTGCACAGGTAATTGACGATGCTTGAGCTGGGTCAAGACCATCTGGCACTTTCACAGCATAGTCAGCTGTAACAACTGCATACTCACTCATCCCACCATCAACTGAATAGCCAGCATTTTTAACTGAACGGCATAGAGTCTCGCGACCTGTTGTACAATATTCACAATGACCGCAGCCTTCAAAGAACCAAGCAATCGATACACGATCACCAACCTTTAAGGAAGTAACACCTTCACCTAGCTTTTCGACAATACCGATACCTTCATGACCGAGGATACGCCCCGGAACCTGACCAAAATCACCATGCGCAACATGCAAGTCAGTATGACATACGCCACAATATTCTACTTTAACAAGAGCTTCTCCATGACCGATTGATGGTACATCATGCTCTACAACCTCTACACCACTGCTGGTTTGGTTAACAACTACAGCCTTCATAGGATGCCTCCAATTTCTAAGTCTCGGTTTATCTATTTTTGCAACCGTTTACAATTTGTATTGTATACTTTTTCACAAGGTTTGTCAACCAATTTCTTGAAAGTTTTCTGAAAATAAACTTAACCAGTTAAGTTAGCTAAAAAACAGCATCTGGACCATTCCAAATGCTGTTGTCATTTTTATCTATTTATACCTTATTCCTTTAGGCTGTAATGTCATTTTCAATAATCACTTTAAGGGCGTTATTGCTGCCGGCATTTTTAAAGACCTCATAGGCTTTTTCAACCTCTGACAGCTTAAAGTGATGTGTTACCATCTTAGTTGCATCAATCTTACCTGATTTTAGAACATTTAATAGCATTTCTGTCGTATTGGCATTTACTAGGCCAGTTGACATCGTAATATTTTTGATCCATAGGTCCTGTAGGTCCAAGCTAACTGGTTTTCCATGAACACCAACGTTAGAAACATGCCCGCCTATAGCAACAATCTTTTGACAGATATCAAAGGTAGCAGGATAGCCCACGCACTCAATGGCAACATCAACGCCTCGACCATCAGTTAATTCATGGACTTTTTTAACAATATCATCAAGATCACCAGAACAAATCGTATCTGTCGCTCCAAAACGCTTAGCCGCTTCTAAACGTGATTCTGATAAGTCAACCATGATCAGCTTAGCTGGTGAATAAAATTGTGCTGTTAAAAGAGCTGCTAGTCCGATAGGACCTGCCCCAACGATACACACTGTGTCACCCGGCTTTACCTTTGCAGACTGAACGCCTATTTCATAGGAAGTTGGGAAAATGTCTGACAGCATAACCAAGGCATCATCCTCAACGGTTTTAGGAGCATGATAAAGACTGCCATCTGCTTGAGGAATATGAACATACTCTGCTTGTGTCCCATTAATCAAATGCCCTAGAATCCAACCACCGCTTTCACAATGAGCAGGAATTCCTTTTTTACAATAATAGCAGGTATTGCAGGCTGTGATACAGGAAATAATAACCTTATCACCTACCTTAAAGTTGTTCACCGCAGAGCCGACTGACTCGACAATACCAATACCTTCATGACCTAAAATGGTACCATGAGTAGTCTCTGGGACATCTCCACCTAAAATATGTAAGTCTGTTCCACAGATTGTTGTTTTCAATAAACGAACCACAGCATCTGTCGGAGCAAGAATCTCTGGTTTTGGTTGATCAATAAGCTCCAGCTGGCCTGGAGCAACATATGTAGCTGCTTTCATAAAACGTCTCCAAATTTAGTCTAGAAAATGTAATCGATTACATTTTTAGTATAATTTTTTACACCCTCTTTGTCAATTAATAAAAGGTAATTTTAGAAAAAGTCTGACAATATCATTATTTCGGTTTTTGTTTGATATATAAAGGTTTTCAACATCATTACCATCATTAAAAAAGCAATCACTCCTTGTTTTATTAGAAAATAAAGCTCATCAGATAGACGCAACATGTTATTTTCTTCAGCTAATTGCTAAGTGCAGCTAAGTCGTAACTATCAGCCACTTTATGAATATGGCAAATGAAGCTTCCCCCTCTGATGGAATGCTCTGTAAAACCATTGTCTTAAAAGCTTTATATGATATCTAAGAAACTACCCCTGAGTTAAGCTATCTCAACACAAGGCACTGCCGGCCTTTTCATCTAACACAGCCCTTTTCATAGCTAGATAAAAAAATAGAAGCCAAGCAGCTCCTATTTTTATTATTAATGATCGATTTTATTTCCGACGTCCTGGACGCTCTGCGTAACCATAATAAGCATCATTCATGATTTCTTCCATGTGCTCAACCATTGGTAAGCGCGGGTTAGCAGGTGAGCATTGATCCTCGTAGGCAAGATAAGCAAGCTCACGAGTATGTGCCTTCCATTCTTCCTCATCAATACCTTGATCTCTGAAATTCATCTTAATGCCTAAGCGGCAGCCAAGATCATAAACAGCCTTAGCATAGGATTCAACACCTTCTTCTGGAGTAGATGCTGGAAGCCCTAGCAATTTAGCGATGTCTTGATATTTTTCATCAGCGCGATAGTAATTGTACTTAGGCCATGTTGCTGTTTTAGCAGGACGGGTACCATTGTAACGAATAACGTATGGAAGCAAGATAGCATTGGTACGTCCATGAACAGTATGGAATTGTGCACCAATCTTATGAGCCATTGAGTGAGAAATACCTAGGAAGGCATTAGCAAAGGCCATACCTGCCATTGTTGAGGCATTATGCATTTTTTCACGTGACTCAAAGTCAGCTTCCTTAACAGATTTTTCAAGGTTTTCAAAGACAATCTTAATGGCTTGAAGGGCCAAACCATCTGTAAAGTCATTAGCCATTTGTGATACGTAAGCCTCGGTTGCGTGGGTTAACACGTCCATACCTGTATCAGCTGCAATGAAGCCTGGTACTGTAAGCACCAACGCCGGGTCAACAATGGCTACCGTTGGTGTCAATGAATAGTCAGCAATTGGGTACTTGCGGTTGTTGGCCTTATCTGAGATAACAGCAAACGGTGTAACCTCTGATCCTGTACCTGAGGTTGTTGGAATAGCCACAAATTTTGTTTTCTTACCAAGCTCAGGGA
This sequence comes from Streptococcus equi subsp. zooepidemicus, assembly GCF_015689395.1. NCBI lineage: Bacteria > Bacillati > Bacillota > Bacilli > Lactobacillales > Streptococcaceae > Streptococcus > Streptococcus equi. The sequence continues at coordinate 56,418 of NZ_CP065054.1, read as the reverse complement.
ACTTGAAGGCACGTTTACGAATATCCATGAATTTTTGAACAAGATCATGGAAGTCAACCTCTGGTTGCTCATAGAATAACCACATTACCTTTGCAGCGTCCATTGGAGAACCACCGCCAAGAGCGATAATCGTATCTGGCTTGAAGGTACGCATCAGCTCAGTACCTTTCATAACCGTTGTGATATCAGGATCTGGCTCAACATCTGCAAAAATTTGATAAACAACCTTATTACGACGAAGGTCAAGCTGCTCGATGATACGATCTAAGAAGCCAAGCTCAACCATAGCGTGGTCGGTAACAATCATCACACGCTCAACGTCACGACATTTTTGAAGGTATTGAATTGAATCACGCTCGAAGTATGTTTTTGAAGGAACTTTAAACCATTGCATATTATTTCTACGTCTTCCTACTTTTTTGATGTTCAAGAGATTTACAGCACTAACATTATCACCAACTGAGTTACGTCCATAAGAACCACAGCCCAATGTTAATGACGGTAGGAAGGCATTATAAACATCACCGATACCACCAAATGTAGAAGGTGAATTCCAAATCACACGAATAGCACGAATTTTTGTCCCAAATTCCTTAGCTAAGTCTGCATCAGCAGTATGGATAGCGGCTGAGTGACCAAGTCCGTTAAATTCAACCATTTGACGCGCCTTTTCAACACCATCTGTGCGAGATTCAGCCTTCAAAACAGCGATAACTGGTGACAATTTTTCACGTGTTAATGGTTCATTTTCAGAGACTTCCTTACATTCTGCTGCAAGGATATTAGTTCCCTCTGGTACTGTAAAGCCTGCCTGCTCAGCAATCCAAGCTGCTGGCTTACCAACAATATTAGGATTTAATTTAGCACCTGCACAGTTCTTGCTGTTAGCCTTGGCACCAAAACAGAATTCTTCTAAAAGAGCCTTTTCTTTCTTATTGACAAAGTAAGTATGATAAGACTTAAATTCATTAACGAATTCGTCATAAATTTCCTTGTCAATGATAACTGCTTGCTCAGAGGCGCAGACCATACCGTTGTCAAAGGATTTAGACATGACAATGTCGTGAGCTGCCTGACGAATGTTAGCGGATTTTTCAACATAGGCAGGAACGTTACCAGCACCAACCCCAAGAGCTGGCTTACCACATGAGTAGGCTGCCTTAACCATTGCATTACCACCAGTTGCAAGAATTGTTGCAATGCCATCATGATTCATCAGAGCGTTAGTTGCTTCTAGTGATGGGGTTTCAATCCATTGAACACAGTCCTCAGGAGCTCCTGCTGCAATGGCTGCATCACGAACAATGCGTGCTGCATGAGCTGATGATTCTTGAGCTGATGGGTGGAAGGCAAATATAATAGGATTACGTGTTTTTAAGGAGATTAAAGATTTAAAAATAGCTGTTGACGTTGGGTTGGTTGTTGGGGTAATCCCACAAATAACACCTACTGGCTCAGCAATTAAGGTCAAACCTGTGACATCGTCTTCTTCAATGATACCTACTGTTTTTTGGTGACGCATGTTATTAACAACATGCTCACATGCGAAAAGGTTTTTAGTAGCCTTATCTTCAAAAACACCACGACCTGTTTCTTCATAGGCATGTTTAGCTAATTCACCATGTGCATCTAAAGCAGCAACAGAAGCCTTTGCTACAATGTAGTCGACCTGTTCTTGGGTTAATTGACGCATTTTATCAAGCGCTACTAAACCTTTTTGAACAAGAGCGTCAATTGTTGCGGCAACAGTTGTTGTTTCAACAGTACTATTTTTTTCAGTCATTTGAGACTCCTTTACCTTGTTAAAAGTTTCACAATTTGTTTACAAAAATATTATATCATTTTTTGGCATTTTGTAAATCATTTCACAATAAAATAATGAAGTTTTTTCAATTAATTTCTGAAAGCCTTTGGTAACAAGGGTTTTAGCTTGGTGGATTTTTTCTGAAATAATGGCAGATGCATTCATATTGTTGAGAAAGCACTTTCTTTTTAGGGGCAAGCTAATTGATCAAATGATACTCTTTAGAGCTGCCTCACCATCAGCAACAACAGTTAGTGATGACACCTGTTAGATAGCTGGAAGATTTATCTTGCGGCCCTTAGTGCAGGACGAACTAAGGTTCACATCATAAAAAGGCTTGATCTATTTCTAAGACCAGGCCTTTGTTATTAATCCTTAACGACTTGTTATTAGCAGCCGCTATTTGGCATCTTTTTTTGCTGCTCGCTCAACAGCCGCTTGGATCGTTGAGACATATAAGTCAGCACCCTTTAATTGGGCGTCGTTATTGTAGTGGACCCCATCACTACCATACCAGATATTTGGATTTTCGACTGCCGCCTTGTACCAGTCAGCAACTGTTACATAGCTATATTTTTTAGCCAGCTGCAACAAATGCTCTCTAGCCTCTGCTACCTGTGCTGCATTCTTAGCATCATAGGGCGACACAATCACCAAGCGATACCCCTTTGGCAGAGCATCGATAAAGCCTTGAATATCCTGAGTATAATTATAAAGGGAATTAACACCAACAGCTAAAACCGTTGTTTTTGATAAGCTCTTGGATTGGATATGATTTTCAAAAAGCTCAAAGGCTTCACTGAAATTTCGACTGACAGCAGCATCCAGCTGAGCAGTCGGCATTAATTTTGAAAAAGCGTCACTAGACCTCAAGGCAACTGAGTCACCAATAATGCTAACATCACTAAGAGCATGCGCATCTCCTGCTGCCAAAGTATGTGTCTTATTGAGGTTACTTTGAGATTGCTGCAAGGAATCTACTAAAAGCTGTGCCTCAAAATGACCGACCTTTGGTGCTGTCAAACAGGTACCAATCATCAACAAAAAGAGTCCTAAAGCAAGCCCTGATAACCATTTCTTATAGGGATTACAATCAATTGCTAAACCAAAAAGCTGTGGCGTCTTACCTTGAACCAAAGGCTCAATAATGTAGTAAGAAAGCGTTGAAAACACTACTGAAAAGAAAACCGTTAAGATCACTGCCAGCCAGTTAGACATCAGCTGTGTAAAGATAATGTAAAGTGGCCAATGGAATAAATAAATCCCATAGCTAATATCCGCAAGATAAGTCACAAGCAGTGGCTCCTGCCAGGTTGGTGTCTGATCATTCAAAACACGCGCAGCATAAATCATCACCGAAGCAAAAAGACTGGCTAAGACAAAGCCAAAAAGATAGGTAAAGATATGGTTAAAATCTAACACAAGCGTTAGAAACAACAACAAAGCAAAAGCACCAGCCATCACTCCAATAACATGTAGCCTTGGCCACAGTTTAACATTCTTTTGAAAGCGAACAGTCGTGTCCTTAATTCCCGTCATGGCTGCAAACATGGCCCCTAAAAAGAAAGGAAAGCTGTGTGAAAGCGTTGAAAAGTAAATGGAAGAAAAATCTGACACAAAGAAGGCTCTGATAAACATGCTGAAGTAGCTAAGTGTAAATACTGCTGAGGAAATTAAAAACAGAATGCCTCTAAATTTCTTCTGACTGTAGCCTTTTTTAGCTAATAACCAAACCAACAGCCCCCAAAGCAAATAAAAATGCACTTCAATAGCCAAGCTCCAGGTATGCACAAACAAATGCGGAATGAATTGACTTTCATAGCTACTGCCTGTCAGCAGCTCATAACTATTTGTTGTAAACCCTAGGGCAGCTGCTATTTGCTGACCAATACCAGCAATGAAGTCACTTTTGACTAAAAAAGTGAAGGGAATTGTTAAGAGAATTAACAAGACAAGCGGCGGTACAATACGATAAAAACGCCTTCTAAAAAAAGCAACCACATCAATGGCCTGTTTTGAGACATATTCATCAATCAACAAGGCTGTAATCAGATAGCCCGAAAAAGTAAAGAAGATGTCAACGCCAACAAAGCCTCCTGAAAAAGTATGCTTAAAAAAGTGATAGAGCAACACCAGCAAAAGACCTGTTACCCTAATAAACGAAAACCATTTTATCCTCATTTTTGAAATATCCCCTGCTTAAAGGTTCCTTTGTAAACCTTTGAATCCTTCGCCTTCAAAGTGCCCTTGCCATCAGCCTGACCTTTTTTAAATTGTCCGCTGTAAGACCACCCTGTACTAGCCGTAAATGTTCCTTCTCCGTCAAAGACTCCCTTATGAAAATCTCCAACATAAGTATCCCCATTTGGATAAACCAGTTTCCCCTTGCCATTCATTCTGTGATTAAGGACATAGCCGGTGTACTTGATTTGCCCATTGTCATAGGTTAAGCTTGCTTTTGAGGATACAGTCAAGGTTAAAACCGACAATCCACAGACAATAATCACAAGAACTGAGATAATCTCTAGCTTTGCCCGAGTGATCTGCCATTTTTGAATCTTATCTATTATTGCTTTCATTACTATTACTCATCTATTTCTACATGTGATTCATGTTCAGCGCTGATTTGACTCAACCAATGCTGACAGCCCGCTTTAACCAAGCGATAGGTTTCTTCAAAATCTCCTGTATACCAAGGATCCGGAACGCCTCCCTCAATAAAAAGATGGATCTTGGAATCCCACTGATGCTTGGACATTTGCTTCAAATCCCTGATATTATGGCTATCCATTCCGATAATATAGTCAAACGCTTCAAAGTCAAGGCTGGTGATTTGCTGAGAGGTTTTCTTGCTATCATAGCTAATCTGATACTGCTGCAGTAGCGATTGTGTCCCATGATGAATCGGATTACCATGCTCCCAGCCAGAGGTTGCACGACTCTCCACCTGTAGCTCATCAGGACTGGCCATGCTTTTCATGACAAATTCGGCCATAGGACTACGACAAATATTTCCAAGACAAACAAAGCATACTTTTTTCATGAAAAACTCCTTTTACCTATTATAGCAAAATTATAGGTCCAAAAGGAGAAATCACTCTTATAATTTTCGTTCAATTGATCTAAAAAATGTTTTTTTAACGCTTCGTCTAGTGAAAGCACCTCTACTTCCCTGACCAATCAACCCCAACCTCACATCGTTTTACTTTTTTCCCTAACGCATTAATCGTTCTAGTCTCAGTAGCCGTTAGGCTTATTAAGCTAGCTATTGAAAATATAAAAGACTTGACACCGGTAAAAACAAAGGAATCAAGTCTTACATAGCTATTTATGTCTTAATGATTTTTCTCATAGGGATAGCCTAAGTGCTGATAGGCCTTTTCGGTTACAACCCGACCTGTTCTGGTACGCATGATAAAGCCCTTTTGAATTAAATAAGGCTCGTACATGTCTTCTACTGTATCTCGCTCCTCTGCTATATTGACAGATAAGGTCCCAAGACCAACCGGCCCTCCTTGGTACACCTCAATCATGGTACGAAGGATTTTTTGGTCCACATAATCTAAGCCTTCCTGATCCACATCTAACATCGTTAGGGCCTTATCTGTAATTTGAGTCGTAATCATCCCATCACCCATAATTTGAGCATAATCACGCACCCTTTTTAACAAACGATTAGCAATACGAGGGGTTCCACGACTTCTACGTGCCAGCTCATAAGCAGCCTCATGCTTAATTTCCATGTCAAAAATATCAGCTGTACGCTCCACAATCTCTGTTAAATCAGCTGTCTGATAATATTCCATATGTCCTGTAATCCCAAAACGAGCCCTCAAAGGATTTGACAGCATGCCTGCACGAGTCGTTGCTCCAATTAATGTAAAGGGAGGCAACTCCAAATGCACACTCCGGCTAGTGTCTCCAGCGCCAATCATGATGTCAATGTAAAAATCCTCCATGGCACTGTACAAGATTTCCTCAACAGCCATCGGCATACGATGAATTTCATCAATAAAGAGGACATCTCCTGGCTCTAAATCATTCAAAATCGCCACCAAATCACCAGCCTTTTCAATGGCTGGTCCAGAGGTCTGCTTGAGATGAACTCCCAATTCATTGGCAATGACAAAGGCCATCGTTGTCTTACCCAAGCCTGGGGGACCAAATAACAAGACATGGTCCAAGGACTCCTCACGCCTCTTGGCTGCCTCAATAAAAATCATCAGCTGGTCTTTAACCCTATCCTGACCGATATACTCACGTAAATACTGTGGACGTAATGTCCTCTCAACAGACCCTTCATCGCCTATCAGATCATTATCTAAAATTCTTGTCATAGAGCTATTATAGCATAAATAGATGATTTAGCTTTAACCAACACGCCACCAGTCAATATCACTAAGTAATTGGGCAGAATGAAGTAGAAGTAAAGCAGCTAAAAGCAGATAGTATTGATATTTTTTAAACATATAAATGGAACTCCTTTAATCAATTATTTGTTATATAAGGATTATATATTATTCCATTTTCAATAAAAATGACATTTTTGTCCTATTGATATTGTTTTATATCTTTATCCCATTCTTCTCTTAATTTCTTTTCTAAATACTGATCTCCTGTTAATTGAGCAAACAGGCATGCCTTATCATAACATTTTTCTGCCATTTCTACGTCTTTTTTCTTCATTAAAGCGTATTTCCACTCTATCAAATTTAAGATAGGCATTCTATTAAAATCCTGAGTCTTGAGAATAATTTTTTGACTAAGCACAATAACCTTCTCAAGAATCTCCAGCTTATTGTTTTTGATGCTCAACGAGGAAATCCCTATAGCTATTTTATTGACGATAAATAATTCCTCTAATTCAAAATGTTCAAACTGATTTAACAAAATGTCTAATAAAGAATCATAGAATCCTTTATCTGAATACTCTCCATTCATTCCCACAATATCCAGATACGCTAAATACAGCTCAATAAGAATAAGGTCATTCTCTCTAAATTGAGTCTTGCTTTTTGTCTGTTCAAAGTATTCCTGTAATAACCCAACTCCAAAATTGATATTCTCAGTTAATAACGTATCCATTATGGACTGCAAGCAGTCCACCACAAGCTTTTCTTCCTCTGGCAGCTGATCATAATAATCTTCAAAAATTTCGTCAAATTGCTCTTCACGTAGCTTTAATTTGTCATCGTCCATATAGGTCGGTGTTCTTAAAATCAAATATTTAAGCTCCTTATAGCGCTTCGGTAGCTCCAAATCCTCTCCGTCTGTCAAAAAGCCGACACTAACGTCCAAAGCCTTAGCAATAAAAATCACCTTTGATAGGCTGGGAATCGATTGGCCCAGTTCTATTCGTGCCAATTGACGAATGGATAATTCTGACTCATCTCCACATAAATCCTCTCTGGTAATTTTTTTCTGATACCGAAGGTCTCTCACCTTTTCACCAAAATTGTCTAACATGTTTCCCTCTTCAAGACACTATTTCTTTCATTATATCACATAAATTAATTAATTATTAATTTTTTGACTCCATTCTATAATAACATTTCTGTATTTTTAGAAAAAAAGAAGGCCTATTGCCTTCTCAGATTGAAAAATGTCTATTTTAGAGCATTTTCTTAAGCGATATAGCTAGTGACAGCCTCTCTTGAAATACTATTCTTCATTTTGAGAATTAGCTCCGAGGAATTCATTTTCAAGACTTTTTAAACAAATCTGGGCTTAGCTACAGTCTAAAAAGACGCGCTGTTTTCTTCCTATAATCCTAATCGGTCGAAAATAGCATCGACACGCTTGGTATAATAAGCTGGATTGAAGAGCTCATCAAGCTCATCTTGCCTTAATTTTGCAGTGATATTTTCGTCTGCTTCAAGGAGCGGCTTGAAGTCCACTTGGTTGTCCCATGAATAGGCTGTCTTTGGCTGTACCAAGTCATACGCCTCCTCACGCGTCATGCCTTTTTCGATCAGCTTAAGCATCACACGTTGGCTGTAAATCAAGCCAAAGGTAGAGTTCATGTTACGAGTCATGTTTTCTGGAAAGACTGTCAAATTTTTGACGATATTGCCAAAACGGTTGAGCATGTAGTTGATGAGGATAGTCGTATCTGGTGTGATGATCCGCTCTGCTGACGAGTGCGAAATATCACGCTCATGCCAGAGCGCCACGTTCTCATAGGCTGTCACCATGTGCCCGCGAATGACACGCGCAAGCCCCGTCATGTTTTCAGAGCCGATCGGATTACGCTTATGAGGCATGGCAGAGCTTCCCTTTTGTCCTTTGGCAAAGAACTCTTCTACCTCACGTTGCTCAGATTTTTGCAGACCACGAATTTCAGTTGCCATGCGTTCAATTGATGTCGCGATACTAGCAAGCACTGCAAAGTACTCGGCATGAAGGTCTCGTGGCAAGACCTGAGTTGAGATTTCCTGCGGGCGAATGCCTAGCTTGCCACAGACATACTCCTCAACAAATGGCGGGATATTGGCAAAGTTTCCAACGGCACCTGAGATTTTACCGGCCTCAACACCAGCAGCCGCATGCTCAAAACGCTCTTGATTGCGCTTCATTTCACTGTACCAGGTCGCCAATTTGAGACCGAAGGTCGTTGGCTCCGCGTGCACACCATGAGTACGCCCCATCATGATAGTCATTTTGTGCTCCTTAGCCTTCTCAGCCACAATGTTGGTAAAGTTTTCAAGGTCACGACGGATAATGTCATTAGCCTGCTTGTAGAGATAGCCATAGGCCGTATCCACCACGTCGGTTGATGTCAAGCCATAGTGGACCCACTTGCGCTCCTCACCGAGCGTTTCAGACACCGCACGAGTAAAGGCCACCACATCGTGACGGGTCTCTTCTTCAATCTCCAAAATACGATTGATGTCAAAACTCGCATTGGTGCGAATCTTCGCCACATCTTCCTTGGGAATCTCACCCAACTCAGCCCATGCCTCATCAGCCAGGATTTCCACCTCCAACCAAGCACGATACTTGTTCTCTTCACTCCAAATCTTCGCCATCTCAGGGCGTGAATAACGGTTTAGCATAATTAAGATACCAAGAGCGGCCAGAAAGCAACTGAATTTTAGAAAACTAAAGACGGTCATTTACGCCTGAGGAAGTTTAGCTAAATTCCGAGCTTTCTGCTCGAATTCAGTTTGGAAATTCTAGCGCTCATTTCCTTTCTACATAGTTAATAGTAATGCTTTTAAAGTCTTATGCGCAATAATGTCTATATTGTGATTAAAAGTTAGGGCATCAATAGCTGATTGTACCAGTATTGTAAACCTCTTTGCAAGTATATAAAAGATCTGCTTTGTCATGATGCCTCTAGTAAGTTCATTATGTGAAAACCTATATGTCGTCAAGCTAGACGAAATACTTTTCTGATTACAATTCTCAATTCTCACAACATGCTCAACATCATGACCAGTCTTTTGAAGGGCATAGCCATAAATTGTTCCAATAACACCCAGTCCTAAATACTAATTCTTCATTAGCTACTCAAACTCCTCTTTGCCTATCGCTATTGACGGATAATGGGGCAATTGCGATAAATCTGTATCCAACGGCAAATCATAGATGGCAAGGTAATCAGCTGGATATTGATTTTGTAGCTCAGCCATTTTTCCAGAAATTGCTTGGGAATTTTCCGAAGCAAAGACAACTTCAACAACGCCTGTTTCACCATTTTCAATAAAGGCATGAACAATGATTTGTATCATATGAACCTCCTAGAAATCAACTCCTAATCCAAATTCATTAATAGTATCAGGAGATCCCCCCAACACCGTCACGTGTCCCATTTTGCGGTTGTGCTTGGCTTCTATTTTACCATAGAGGTGGAGGTGGGCGCTAGGGTTTTCTGTGATATAGGCTTGGGCTTGTTCCATGTGCTGGCCTAGGACGTTGAGCATGACAGCTGGGGCATGCAGGTGGATAGATGGTAGGGGTTGACCTAGCACGCCTAAAATATGGGTGTCAAACTGTGAAAAATCACAGGCTTCGATAGAATAATGCCCAGAGTTGTGGGGGCGTGGGGCAATTTCATTGACCAAAATCTCGTCGCCTGCCACAAACATTTCCACACAAAGAGTTCCAAAAAGGTTGAGCTGCTCTGCTATTTTGACAGCCATAGCTTGTGCTTTAGCGCTCAAGGCCTCTGAAATGCGGGCTGGGACGATGGTTTTTGAAAGGATATTGTTGCGGTGGCTATTTTCCTGAACAGGAAAGACTGTCACCTCCTTGCCATTGCCAGATATAATAACGGAAATCTCTCGATCAAAGCTGACAAATTCTTCCAAGACACACTCGGTTGAATGAGCTAGCTGATTAGCTTTTTCAAGGTCTGCTTCTGTGCGAATCACGACTTGACCATGCCCATCGTAACCACCCGTTGCTGTTTTTAAGACATAGTTTTTTGAGAAATCCAGCTGCTTCAAGTCAAGGCTGGAGGACACCACACGATAAGGAGCTACTGCCACACCAGCTTTATTAGTTAAAAAATCCTTTTCAAAAATGCGGTTTTGAGACATGCGAAGCAGGTCCGTTCCTTGCGGGAGCTGCTCCTCTTTTACCACTGTATCAAGAGCGTCAGCGTCTACATTTTCAAACTCATAGGTCAAAATATCACAGCGCTCAGCCAATTGACGCAGCGCCTCCACATCGCTGTAAGGCGCCACAATAACCTCACTCACGCGCGACGCTGGACAATCCGCTGTTGGATCCAGCGTAATGACCTTATGCCCCATGTAAATGGCTGAAATCGCCATCATCTGCCCCAGCTGACCACCACCGATAATACCTATTGTTTTAGTTAAGCTCATTGGTTGACTCCTCTGCAATCCGTCCTTGTTCCTTGTGGAAATGTCTGAGCTGCTCTGCGATTGTTTCGTCCTCAATTGAAAGGATCCGAAGGGCAGTCAGTGCTGCATTGGTTGCTCCTGCCTCTCCAATGGCCATGGTTGCCACAGGCACACCACCTGGCATCTGCACAATTGAGTATAACGAATCAAGACCACTAAGAGCACGCGATTTGACAGGCACACCAATGACAGGAAGTGTCGTCTTTGCAGCGATCATTCCAGGAAGATGAGCTGCTCCGCCAGCACCAGCAATGATGATTTTAATACCACGTTCGCGTGCTTTCTCAGCGTATGTGAACATGAGGTCCGGTGTGCGGTGGGCAGAGATCACTTTTTTTTCGTAGGCAAGACCAAACTGGTCGAGGATTTCGGCGGTTTTTTGCATGGTAGCCCAGTCAGATGTTGAGCCCATGATGATAGAGATAATTGGTTTCATATTTTCTCCTTAAAGATTTTTGATACTTTTCTTAAGTGGCGGGGTCGTCAGTAGCCACCATAGGTGTTTCATGACTAACTTGAAAGCCTAAGGTCTTTCAAATTCCCCCGAGTGACCTTGTCACTCTTTGCGCTACGGCGAAAAGTATCGTGTTAGGCTCGCTTTTGCTCACCGATAATAAGTCATTGTCATCATAGCGACCTTCGGTAGCTTGAGCTAGCGCTAATGTATTTTACTGCTTTTCTTCCAATATCGTTTCGGTAGAATAATCCTTCGGTGTTTTGCTGAGCAAGTTCGGTATAGATTTTTTCTTGCGCAGCTGGGACGGTAGCTGCTGTGGTGACTAGCATGTAGACCCGGCCACCGTTTGACAGCAGTGCTTTGCTATTTTCCGCAAGCTTAGCCCCTGCGTAGTAGGTAATGATGTCACCAGTGGTCTTTGCTGGCAGAAGCACACCTTTCTTGTAAGCAAGCGGATAACCGTTTGAAGCAAGGACAACGCCGAGCGTCACTCCCTCGTCTGACCATGTGATATTAGCTATGTTGCCCTCTAATATATCAGTAATGTTCTGTGCAAAATCAGAGGTCAGGCGAGGAAGGATAACCTGAGTCTCAGGATCACCAAAGCGAGCATTGAACTCAATCACTTTTGGTCCATCTTCTGTCAAAATCAAGCCACAGTAAAGGATTCCAAGATAGGGACGCCCCTCTGTCATCATCCCTTTTAGAACAGGCTTGACAATGGTCTCAACTGCTGTATCCACCACACTTTGAGAAAGATGAGGCACTGGTACATAAGCCCCCATACCACCTGTATTTGGCCCCTTGTCACCATCAAAAGCCCGCTTGTGGTCCTGCGCTGTCGGCATGAGGTAAAACTGATCGCCATTCACAAAGGCAAAGAGAGAGAACTCTTCACCAGCTAAAAATTCCTCAATCACCACGCGCGCACCTGAATCACCAAATTTATTATCCAAGAGCATGTCACGCGCCGCCTCAACTGCCTGCTCTACAGTCTCTGCTACGACAACACCCTTTCCTAGCGCCAAACCATCTGCCTTGACTACGATTGGCGCGCCCTTTTCTTCGATGTAGGCCTTGGCTTTTGCAAAATCAGAAAATGTGCCATAGGCTGCTGTTGGAATACCGTATTTGACCATGATTTGCTTAGCAAAGTCCTTTGACCACTCCAGCTCCGCTGCTAAACGAGAGGGCCCAAAGGCTTTCAAGCCAGCCTGGTTAAACTCATCAACAATACCAGCCGCTAATGCGTCATCTGGTCCCACAAAGGTCCAGGCAATGTCATTTTCCTTAACAAAGTTAATCAAGGCATAATGTTCGGAAATATCAATATTTACCCGCTCTATGCCATCAAGGGTCATGCCGTCATTGCCAGGTGCCACAAAAACCTGTTCAACGCCATTTGACTCTAACAATTTCTTAGCAATCGCATGTTCACGACCACCTGAACCGATAACTAAAAGCTTCATCACACACCTCATAATACGAATTTTATAAACATATTTTAGCATAATTGTTCGTTTATATAAATAACTAATCACCAAAGAAAGCCCAAAACATAAAAAAATGATACCTTTTGTAAAAATAAGGTTTATAGAATAAACCACCAGATCTTATATAACCACAACTTGCCCCTTCAGATGAGGTGCTGGTGTCTACTATAAACTGCTTTTGCTACAGGGATCAGGCGGCTTGCCTATTGGCCTTTGGAAGCTAGGGAGCACTAGCAGTATTTAGAGGCTGAAATATTTTTCCTTACGATTTTTTAAATCAAGGACATTTTTGTCCTCTTTCTTGCGAATAGTAAGTTACAGGAGGTAATTAATGAAAAAAGTCTATCAATTGTTAACTTCAGGAGCAATCCTTTTAGGTGTTAATGGTGCAATATCCTCTACCACAACAGCGATTTCACAAGGCCAGTCGGGTATCGTGCACGCTGCTGTTTTAGGGGATAACTATCCAAGTAAGTGGAAACAGGGCTTCGGAGCTGATCCTTGGAACATGTACTTACGTCAGTGCACTTCTTTTGTAGCATTCCGACTGCATTCCTCAAATGGATTCAGCCTGCCTAGAGGCTATGGTAATGCTGAAAGCTGGGGACGTATAGCTAAACACCAAGGCTATCATGTTGATCATATACCTAGAGTTGGCGCTGTTGCTTGGTGGGATAAGGGCTTTAACCAATCACATGCTCTATATGGACACGTCGCCTGGGTAGCAGAGGTCAATGGTGACACTGTTGTTATTGAGGAATACAACTATAATGCCGGACAAGGACCTGAAAAATACCATAAACGACAGATTCATAAGCATCAGGTAAGTGGTTACATTCACTTCAAGGATCTGGATCACAACTCTACCAGCCACACGCAGGTGTCGCATGCTTCTCAAGCAGGACCAGCTAGTTTAGCCAAAACTGGTACCTATTATTTTTCAAGCCAAAGTCCTATAAAGGCTGAAGCTACATTAGCAAGTCCTGATTTAGCTTACTATCATACTGGACAGTTAGTGCACTATGATCAAACCCTTGTCGCTGATGGCTATGAATGGCTCAGCTATATCGGTCATTCAGGAAATCGTCGCTACATTCCAATTCACAAATTGCCGGTTCAGCCTCAGCAACATAGTCAAGCCTCTATAGATAAACCAAAGTCTGTGGCGACCACTCCTATCAAGGTTGGAGATACTGTAGCCTTTCCTGGTGTTTTTCGGGTCGATCAGGTCGCTCAGAACATGATTGCAAGCAGTGAATTAGCCGGTGGAGAGCCAACCTCCTTAAACTGGATAGACCCAGCTCCACTCCACGAAACGGACCATAAAGGACGTATTGCTGGAAATCAGATTTTGCAGGTGGGTGATTATTTTGTCATTTCAGGAACCTATAAGGTTCTAAAGGTTGATCAGCCTAGCAAGGGGATTTACGTGCAAATGGGTTCACGTGGAACATGGTTAACAATAGATAAGGCAAAGAAGGTCTAAAACCTTTAGGCTAACGAAAAAGCCTTTTATGATAATGCTTTCCTAATACATACAGCAGCTGTCTCCTTTGAAATCTCCTCTTTAGGTGATGCGTCTAGAGCTCAAAACACTCAAATACTGATTGATAACGGATCTGGTCACTGTTACCACAACAAAAAGTAAAGCCTTGTTCCTTCATAAATTCTTGTATTAGTCACAGTAAAACGAGGCTGAAACAATAGTATGACCACCAAATAAAACAGGCTCTATAATTTCTGTAGTGGGTAAGTCCACTGCAGGGGTTATAGGGCTTTATGAGTATCAAAAAAGTCCCATATGACCTATAATGAAAAGCGACTAAACTATCATTTAGAAAGACTCATATGGAACAATCACATGTTATCACACAACTACTGGGAATTAAAGACCCTCATATCACATTCTCCAAAGAAATACACGACATGAAAACTCATAAGGAATTGAAAGCTGTCCTTGACTACGATGCCCCACCTTGCCCTAACTGCCAAAGTCAGATGGGCAAGTACGACTTCCAACGGGAATCCAAGGTCCCTTTTCTCGATTGCGCAGGCTACAAGACTTTGATTCGCCTCAAAAAGCGCCGTTTCAAATGTCAGTTTTGCGGAAAAATTACTGTCGCTGAGACTTCTCTAGTCCCTAAAAACCATCAAATACCAACCATCGTCAAACAGAAGGTGGCCCAGCTTCTCATCGAGAAAGTCTCCATGACCGCTATCGCTGATAGACTATCCATCTCCACCTCAACCGTCATGCGAAAGCTCAACGAGTTCACGTTCAAGTCTCATTTGACTTATTTACCCGAACATATGTCCTGGGATGAATATGCCTTTAAGAAGGGCAAGATGAGCTTTATTGCTCAGGACTTTGACACCAACAACATCATCGCTATTTTGGATGGACGGACGAAAGCTGTCATTCGCAACCACTTCCTGAGATATCCTCGGCAGGTCAGAAACGACGTTAAACTCATCACCATGGATATGTTTACCCCCTATTACAACCTGGCTAAGATGCTTTTCCCAAACGCTCAGATTGTCCTTGATCGTTTCCACATTGTGCAACATTTGGGACGTGCCATGAACCGTATCCGTACTCAAATCATGAACTCTTTTGATCGAAAATCCCACGAATACAAGGCTTTGAAACGTTACTGGAAGCTGATTCAACAAGATAGTAGCAAACTCAGTGACAAGCGTTTTTACCGCCCGACTTTTCGCATGCATTTGACAAACAAGGAGGTGGTCGAGCGGCTTTTGAGCTACTCTGACGAGCTTAGAAAGCATTATGACCTTTATCAGCTTCTGCTTTTTCACTTCCAGGAAAAGCAAGCTGACCACTTTTTCGGCCTGATTGAGGAGCAGATAGACAGCAGCAATCCTCTCTTTCAGACCGTTTTCAAGACCTTTTTAAAAGACAGAGACAAGATTGAGAACGCACTGGATTTGCCTTATTCTAACGCTAAACTGGAGGCTACCAATAATCTCATCAAAGTCATCAAGCGCAATGCTTTTGGATTTCGGAACTTTGAAAACTTTAAAAGACGGATTTTGATCGCTATCAATATGAAAAAAGAGAAGACCAATTTGGTCCTCTCCAGATGTTAGCTTGTCAACTACCCACTACAGTTGACATGGAGCCATAAAACAAGCAAACAAGTCTAGTTTTCATAATCTCAGAAAACTAGACTTGTTTGCTTTTTAATGAATCCAGCTAGGTAATAAAGTATATTAACCAAGAATTTCTAAAGTGCAACTCTTTTGGCTCCAGTCTCTTTTTACTTTATTAATGTCTAAAATGTCTCACACCTGTGAAAATCATGGTTATACCATGCTGATCAGCAGCTGCAATAGATTCTGAATCACGAATAGAGCCTCCAGGCTGGATAATAGCCTTGATACCAGCGGCAGCAATTTCTTCAATGCTGTCTGCAAATGGGAAGAAGGCATCGCTAGCAAGAACTGCTCCCTCAAGCTGCCCCGTTGCTTGCGCAATAGCAATACGAACAGAGGCTATTCGGTTTGTTTGCCCTGGACCAACGCCCAAAGTCATATGATCATTAGCAATGACAATCGCATTAGACTTGACATATTTGATGGTTTTCCAAGCAAATGCTAGAGCAGCCATTTCCTGTTCATTTGGCTGACGCTTTGTCACCACTATCCAATCTGCCGGAGACTCTGTGACAACATCTTGATTTTGCACTAGTAGACCACCAAGAACTCCTGTATATTCTGCTTCTATTTCACTAGCCTCCTGAGCAGCAAATGGCAATTCAAGAATTCGCAAGTGCTTCTTTTTATGGGTGAGAACAGCTAGCGCTTCTTTGGAATAGCCTGGTGCAATGATCAATTCAAGAAAAATAGCATGAAGCTTCTCCGCTGTCGCTAGATCCACCTCACGATTTAGGACAACAATACCACCAAAGATAGACACCGGATCAGCTGCATAAGCAAAATCCCAAGCTGTCTCAATATCATCTGCCTGACCAATACCACATGGATTCATATGCTTGAGTGCTACAACGGTTGGACGCTCCTTAAAATCACGAATAATACGAATCGCAGCATCTGCATCACGAATATTGTTGAATGATAGCTCTTTTCCATTTAGCTGCTTGGCTGAAGCAATTGAATAGGTTGTTGGGAGCGCTCTTTGGTAAAAATCTGCAGCCTGTTGAGGATTTTCACCGTAACGCATGCTTTGCTTCAAATCATAGGTAAGCGTGAGCTTTTCAGGCTTTGTCTCACCTGCTTGTCTTGTAAAATAATCTGCAATCACTGCATCATAGGCTGCAGTATGGCGAAAAGCTTTAGCTGCTAAGCTTTGACGGGTTTGGTAACTTGTACTGCCAGTGCTAGCCAACTCTCCTAAAACGAGCGGATAATCTGTCGGATCAACCACTACCGTAACACTAGCATGATTTTTAGCCGCTGAACGCAGCAGTGAAGGACCACCAATATCAACCATATCAACAGCGACATCATAAGTGACATCTGGACGGCAAATGGTTTCTTTGAAGGGATAAAGGTTAACAACAACAAGGTCTATTAATTCAATCCTGTTTTGCTTTGCTGCCTGTAAGTGGTGCTCAATGTCACGACGAGCAAGTAAGCCACCATGAATGAGAGGGTGCAGCGTTTTTACCCGTCCGTCCATCATTTCAGGAAAGCCTGTCACATCGTCAATAGCAACAGTAACTACACCAGCCTCTTCAAGAGCAAGCCTTGTTCCTCCTGTTGATATAATATCCCAGCCAAGATGCTTAAGCTCCCTAGCAAGGTCCACAATCCCTCTTTTATCTGATACGCTAATTAAGGCGCGTTTAGTCATTTTAAGTTCTCCTTAGAAAAGTCTATTTTCCTCAATAGCAGTGCCATCATCAAACAAGTCTTCTAGCCTTTGTTAGCCACCATTAGCGCAGCTGCTATGATAAACGACATGCCACAACAAGGAAAATAGTTATTAATCTTACACAATCAGCGGTTAAGCCGCTCTACTCCAAGACTATCCAATACCTCTGGATACAATTGGTATTCTGCTTCATGAATTCTGGCTTCAAAGCTTTCAAGAGTATCATCACTCAAACGTGGTACTCGTACCTGTTTGATGATTTTTCCTGTATCAATACCACTATCAACCCAATGAACAGTCACTCCTGACTGGCTAACACCTGCTTGCCAAGCATCTAAAATACCATGTGCTCCTGGAAATTCTGGCAAATAAGCTGGGTGAATGTTGATGATTTTTCCTTCGTAAGCATCAAGTAAGGTTGTACTCACAATTTTCATATAGCCGGCAAGGACGATGAGATCAATCTGATGCCGCTGCAGCAATGCCACAAGAGTCTGCTCATAGGCTTGCTTATTCTCAAAGTCCTTTAGTTCAAAGCTGTAGGACAGAACACCCAAAGCACAGGCTCTACTTAAAACATGAGCATCGCAATGATCAGAAAAAACAAAGGCAACCGGAAACTGTTCTGCAATCGTTTGAAAATTGGAGCCATTACCAGAAGCAAAAACGGCAATTCTTGTCATGGCTTCATCACCACACTAGCAACTGTTCTGGTCACAACGCGACCAATGTCATACACAGGCTCATCAAGACAGGCCTTCACCTGCTCAACGTGCTCAGGCTTGACAGCAAGCACCATGCCAATACCCATATTAAAAATCTCAAACATTTCTTCATGATTGATCTTACCATATGTCTCAAGGACTTTAAAAATGGGCAGCACAGGTAAGCTGGCTTCTTCAATTTCAGCGGCTAGTTCTTTGGAAAACATACGAGGTAGGTTTTCAATAAAGCCGCCACCCGTAATATGAGCGATTCCTGCCACTAAGCCGCTTTTAATGAGTGGTAACACAGCCTTGACATAAATACGAGTTGGCTCAAGAAGTACCTCCTTAAGCTTTTTCCCATCAAGCTCTGGAAGCACCTCATCACCAGTATAATCAGCAAAAATACGACGAACCAAGGAATAACCATTTGAATGAATCCCACTTGATGCCAAGCCCAAGAGATGATCTCCCTCAGTCACCCTTGAGCCATCAATCAGCTGAGATTTCTCAGCAATACCAACCGCAAAGCCAGCAAGATCATAGTCCTTTTGGCCATACATACCAGGCATCTCAGCAGTTTCTCCACCAATAAGAGCAACACCTGCTTGAACACAGCCCTCAGCAATACCTGCAACCACCTGCTCTAATTTGGCAGGCTCATTTTTTCCTGCTGCAAGATAATCAAGAAAATACAGGGGTTCGGCACCTGCTGCAATAATATCATTGACACACATCGCCACACAATCCTGACCAATCGTGTCATGCTTATCGTACTGGATTGCAAGCATTAGCTTTGTTCCGACGCCATCTGTCCCTGAAACCAAAACAGGCTCCTTAATAGCGGTCTTTGACAGGTCAAACAGGCCACCAAAGCCTCCTAGACCTCCCATAACACCCAATCGTTTGGTACGCTCTGCATGCTTTTTTATTCGCTCAACAAGCTCATAGCCTGCTTCAACATCAACACCTGATTGAGCATAAGCATTTTTAGACATTTTCTCCTCCTTATTTTAGCTGCCTAGATCATTTATTCTGTGTTAGCCATAAAGTGCTACTTCGTCACCTGATCAATGTGAAAGCTTACCTTTTCTTCTAAGCTCTTGAGATAAGCCTCCTCATAGTCATAAAGCGGCGTTGGATACTGACCGTCAAAATAAGCCACACAAAGCCCACCATTTGGTGCTTTTGTATCAAGTCCAATAGCCTCGATAAACCCATCAAGTGACAAATAAGTCAGGCTATCAGCACCGATAATATCACAGACCTCAGCAGCAGTATGATTAGCTGAAATCAGCTCCCGTCTTGTCTGAATATCAATCCCATAAAAGCAAGGGTATTTGAGCTCAGGGCTACCAATTGCTACATGAACCTCTGTAGCTCCTGCTTCACGCAGCAAATTGACAATGCGTCGTGAGGTTGTCCCTCTGACGATGGAATCATCTACCATCACAACTCTTTTACCCTTGACAACACCCGAAACAGCTGAAAGCTTCATTCGAACTCCCTGCTCACGAAGCTCTTGAGTTGGTTGGATAAAGGTTCGTTGGGTATATTGATTCTTGACCAATCCCATTTCATTTGGCAGGCCTGATGCTTCTGCAAAGCCCATTGCCGCTGATAATGAGGAATTTGGCACACCAACCACAATATCAGCCTCATGCTGAAATTCCTGAGCCAATCTCTTTCCCATTCGCTTGCGAGCGGTGTGAACATTGACTCCAGCAATGGTTGAATCAGGACGCGCAAAGTAAATATATTCCATAGAGCAGATAGCCAGCTGCGTAGTAGTCGTATAGCAGTCATAGGTGATCCCCTGATCATCAATGATAATGACCTCACCTGGCATCACATCGCGAACCCACTTTGCACCGACCACTTCAAAGGCACAGGTTTCACTTGAGACGACCCAAGCCCCATTTTTCATACGGCCTATAGACAACGGCCTAAAGCCGTTTGGATCAAGTGCTGCTATCAGCTGGTGCTCTGTCATCAGCAGGTAAGCAAAGCCACCTTTAACAGTATTGAGTGCCTCTTTTACCTTTCCTAAAAATTCTGGATGATGACTGCGACGAATCAAGTGCATTAGAATTTCTGTATCAGAAGAAGCATTAAAAATAGCTCCCTCACTCTCTAACGCTTTTTTCAATGACATAGCATTAGTCAAATTACCATTGTGGCACAAGCCAAATTGAGCGTCTGTAAAACGGTATAAAAAGGGCTGAATATTATTAATGGAAGCCGTCCCAGCAGTTGCATACCGCACATGACCAATGGCAGCATGTCCCTTTAGCTTATCCAGAGCAGATGGATCCTTAAACACCTCTGACAAGAGACCTACATCACGATGCTGATGAAGCTCCCCACTATCATTTGAAACAATACCTGCTCCCTCTTGACCGCGGTGCTGTAGGCTATGAAGCCCAAAATAAGTCACTTGAGCGGCATGTGGGTGCCCCCAAATACCAAAAACACCACACTCCTCGTTAAGAGATTTTACGTCATATATCATCTTTACCTCTGGGCCAATGCCCTTTTAATTATGATTGTGTCATTAACTAAGCTAGGATCAGCAGCTAGGCTGAGCAATAATACCAGCTATCTTAGACATTGCAAGCTCCTATCCAAGATCAGTTAATGTCCGCATGGTTTCCTCTAAAATAATGCACCGCACTTCGGAATAAGAATTGATCCTTACTGCCCGGAATATTTTGGAAAAGTCCCTCTTCAAAGCGCTCTGAATGTCCCATCTTACCGATAATCTGACCATTTTTGCTGGTAAGACCTTCAATAGCATTGACAGAGCCATTTGGATTATACCTGCTATCCATGCTTGGTTTGCCATCAAGGTCAACATACTGGCTGAAAATCTGACCATTTTCACAAAGCTCTGCTAATTCTCTTTCTGTTACCACAAGCTTGCCCTCTCCATGCGACACTGCAACAGCATGAATATCACCCACCTTGACACCTGCTAGCCAAGGAGAATTGGTATTGGCAATACGCGTTTCTACCATTTTAGCCACATGCTGATTGGCATCATTATAAAACAGAGTTGGACTAGCCTCATGTATAGCCTCAAAACGTCCATATGGCAACAGCCCTGACTTGACCAAAGCTTGAAAGCCATTGCAAATACCGATAATCAAGCCGCCCTTTTCAATAAAGGTGTCAATCGCTGCCCGAACCTTTTCATTCAACAGGATATTAACAATAAATTTAGCCGAACCATCTGGCTCATCTGCCGCTGAAAAACCACCTGCAAGGAAGATAATATGAGCTTGGTGAATATGGTCAACCATCGTGTTAACTGAAGCGTCAATAGCTGCCTCATTCAAGGTAACAAAAGGCACCAAGTTCACCCTTGCGCCCTCTCTTTCAAAGGCCTTAGCCGAATCATATTCTGAGTTAGTTCCTGGAAAAACTGGAATATACACAACTGGCTGAGCTATTTTTTCCTTAAACTGAGCAGCAAGTGCTGTTGTCACTACAGGAACAGGCTGTAAGTCACCTGCCTGCTGAAATACCGTCGGGTAAACCTGCTCCAGGCTCCCTTCAAAAGCCTTTAAGAGACGAGCTCCAGATAGCTTGACATCATTGACAACCAATGTAAAGTCACTAGTGGTCTGACCAAGCTTGATAACACCTGTGATTTCCTCTTTTGATGTAAAGATAAAGCCACCAAGCTGAGCTGTTAAGCTCCTGTCAAGCTCTGCCAAGGTTACACAAGCCCCTAACTGATTACCAAAGGCTGCAAGAGCAAGTGTTTCAATAATACCACCGTATTTAACAGCTGAAGCTGAGCTAATCTTATGCCTTGCCTGAATGGCTGCAAAGCTCCTAAAATTGGATTTGATCAGCTCAAAATCAATCACTTCCGAAATAGCCTGTCCTGGAATATAGTAAATATTCTCGCCAGCAGCTTTAAATTCTGGTGAAAGGATATGATCTACATGAGCAGTCGTCACACCAAAGGCAACCAAGGTCGGCGGCACTGTCAATTCCTCAAAGCTACCAGACATTGAATCCTTACCTCCAATAGAAGGCAAGCCAAGCTGAACCTGTGCTTCAATTGCTCCAAGCAAGGCTGCCACCGGTTGACCAAAGCGCTCTGCCTGCTTATCCATTCTTTGGAAATATTCCTGATATGAAAAGCGTGCCTTATGCCAATGGCTACCTGTTGCAACCAGGCGAGCGGTCGCCTCAATCACAGCATAAGCAGCACCATGATAAGGTGACCATTCGGCTATATAAGGGTGATAGCCTTGAGCGATGACAGAGGCTGTCTTTGTCACTCCATGTTGAACTGGTAATTTCTGAACAGAGCCTTCAACAGGTGTCATTTGATAGCGCCCACCAAGCGGATGTATTACTGTAGAGCGACCCACTGAGCTATCAAATAGTGTTTGCAAACCCTTTTGACTAGCATGGTTCAGGTCTGATAAGACAGCAATGGTATCTGCTTCAAGTGTCTCAGCAGTAGTTTGACGAGCTTCTGGTATTGGCGCACCACTGTCAACAACCTTAGCAGCAACAGACACGCGCACACCATTTGTCTCTAAAAATGAGCGTTCAATATCAACAATCGTCTGCCCATTCCAGGTCATAACAAGATTCGGTTTTTCTGTCACAGCTGCCACAACAGCAGCATGGATATTTTCCTTATGGCAGGCGCTCATAAAGGCCTCTAAATCCTTTGGACAAATCACGACAGCCATACGCTCTTGGGATTCTGAAATGGCAATTTCTGTTCCATTTAGCCCAGCATATTTTAAAGGAATCTTATCTAAGTTAATGTTAAGACCAGCAGCAAGCTCCCCAATGGCTACACAAACACCACCAGCACCAAAATCATTTGACTTTTTGATGAGGCGTGTCACATCGCCACGACGAAAAAGACGTTGGATTTTACGCTCCTCAATGGCATTTCCTTTTTGGACCTCTGCACCAGCTGTTTCTACAGACTCAACTGTCTGAACCTTAGATGATCCTGTCGCACCACCAATACCATCACGTCCTGTTTTCCCACCAAGCAAAACCACCACGTCACCTGTCCTTGGCTTTTCACGAACCACATTTTCCTTGGGTGCAGCACCAACTACCGCACCAAGCTCCATACGTTTGGCAACAAAGCCTGGGTGAAAATACTCACGAACATAAGTAGTCGCTAGCCCAATTTGATTGCCATATGACGAGTAACCATGTGCTGCTTGCCTCGAAATAACCTGCTGTGGTAATTTGCCCTTACGAGTCTCTGACAGCGGGCTTGTAATGTCTCCTGCACCAGAAAGCCGCATGGCTTGATAAACGTAGGAACGGCCTGACAGAGGATCACGAATAGCTCCACCAATACAGGTTGCAGCACCCCCAAAGGGTTCAATTTCTGTTGGGTGATTATGTGTTTCATTTTTAAACATGAGCAGCCAAGGCTCCTTGACACCATCAACATCTACCTCAATTTCCACTGAGCAAGCATTGATTTCATCTGAAACCTCCAAATCCTCTAAACGACCATTAGCTCTTTCATAACGTCCAAAAATGGTAGCCATATCCATAAGCGTTTGAGGCCTTTCAGATCGACCTAGCTCATCACGCATAGCAAGGTAGGTCTCATAGGTAGCTTGGAGCTGCTTTTCAAAATGAGAAGCTGAAAAATCAAGCGTTTTCAGCTCTGTTTCAAAGGTTGTGTGGCGACAATGATCAGACCAATACGTATCCAAAACCCTTAATTCAGTCTCTGTTGGCACTCGCCCCTTTGACTTGAAATAATCCTGAATAAACAGCAGATCCTCCACTTCCATTGCTAGACCCTGCTCAGACTTGTAACGAGCAAAATCTTCCGCTGTATAATCATTAAAAACATCAAGCGTTGGAATCACTTTATCTGCTACTGAAAAATTCTGATCGTCAAGACCGGCTAATATGTCCTTAAACCTAGAATCCACTGGATTTAACAAGTACTGCTTTAAAGTTTCTAATTCTTCAGCAGCAATGTCTTGATTGACCAAATAAAGCTGTGAGGTCAAAACAGTCACATCAGTTGAGGCTCCTAACAACAATAAGGCTTCCTGAGAGCTTGCCGCACGCTGATCAAACTGTCCAGGCAGAGCTTCAATCGCAAAAAAGGCATACCTTTTTAAATCTGCTTGTAAAGCTTCTTCTGACAATACCTGATCAGTGACCTGATCAGAGAAAACATGCTTTATAGCTATTAAAAGCAGCTCCTGATCCAAATGAAACACATCATAAACCTGCACAATACGCAACTCAACCAGTGTCTTTAACTGCAGCTGATGTCTCAATTCCTTTAACAAGGCCTGGGCCTTAATCTGAAAATCAGCCTTCTTTTCAACAAAAATACGTTTATTCATAGTTAATATACCAAGTCCAATCAGAAACCAGCCCAAAATAAGAACTAGCCTGACTCTTTTCTCCAATAGCAGACAGCCTTTCTTAGACAGCAGCTCAAATAGTCTGAACTGATTTATTTTCTTACATGACGGACAAAAAAGAGCTCCCTTTCTTAACTGACAACAAATAAGCTGGTCTTTATTGATCCAATGCTCTTAGCCTTTCTAAAACAGTCTCATAGGCTTGCGTCAAACTGCCAAGCTGACGACGAAAAACGTCCTTATCCATATGACGCCCCGTATGATCCCACAAGCGGCAATTATCCGGAGAAAACTCATCAGCAAGGATAAGCCTTCCCTCCTTATCAAAGCCAAATTCTAGTTTAAAATCAATCAGTGTCAACCCAACACTAGCAAACCACTCCTTCAAATAAGCATTAATACGATGCGTCTCTTGTTTGATGTAGGCTATCTGCTCATCAGTCGCAAGCTTTAAAAAGCTGACATGCTCATCATTAATGAAAGGATCATCTAAAGCGTCATTCTTGTAATAAAGCTCAATAATTGGCTCGTCCAAAGCCTGACCTTCTTTAACACCAAAGCGCTTTGAAAATGAGCCAGCGGCCACGTTTCGTAAAACAACCTCCAAAGGAATAATCGCAACCCTTTTATTTAACTGTTCTGTCTCGGATAATTGCTTAATAAAATGAGTTGATACGCCAACCCTATTTAGCCTATCAAAGATTAAGGCAGAAATCTGATTATTAAGGCTCCCTTTTCCTTCAATCATTTCCTTATGTGCTCCATTTAGCATAGTGACCTGATCCTTGTAGGAGATTAAGACAATCCCGTCATCGGCTGTTTCATAGATATCCTTTGCCTTACCTGAATAAATGAGTTGATTAGACACTTATTTGTTCGCCTTTCTTTGCATTTGATATCTAAACAATACCACAAACATACTAAATATTCAACATTTATTTACATTTAATATAAAATAAACTTATAATGTTCGTTTTTCGGAAACAAAAAAGAGCTGGTGCTCTTTTAAAACTATTTAGCTTTGGTTTAAACGCTTGACCAAATAATTTAGCATATCTCCCATAGATACCATGCCATCAACATCTTCATCAGGAATATCAATACCAAATTCATCTTCGATATTAATAACAAACTCTACCAGCTCAATCGAATCTATTCCTAAATCATCCTTTAGTGCTGTTTTTTCTGTAATATCAAAGTCTATACGACTTCTTTGCTTCTTGATTAATGCGATGATTTTCTCTAAAATAACTTCCTCAGTCATTTACATCACTCTCCTTAGAAAACTCCTTAACTAATTGGCTAACTACATCTGTTTCTAGCATCGTACGAACCTGCTTGATGGTATGAAAAATAGCCTTGGCATCACTAGAACCATGTGATTTCACAAGAGGTGCTTTAAGGCCAAACAATACAGCCCCGCCCGCACTAGAATAATCTAAAGTATGCTTTAAGTCATAAAGACTTCCCTTCAATAAAAGAGCTCCAAGCTTTGCCTTGACACCACCTGCTGCTATAGCTGATTTCAATTGTCCCATAATACTCATAGCAGTGCCTTCAATCGACTTCAAAACAGCATTTCCTGTAAAGCCATCTGCTACCACAACATCTGCCACGCCAGACATCAAATCTCTTGCCTCAACATTCCCAATAAACTGTAGGCTGCTGTCTGAAGCTAAAAAATTATAGACCTCCTTGCGAAGAGAATCACCCTTAGTTGCCTCAGTACCATTATTAAGCAAGCCAATCCGAGGCTTGGCAATACCACGCACATGTTTTGCATAAAAAGAGCCTAAAATAGCATATTGGTGTAAATGCTCTGCTGTGTTTTCAGCATTGGCACCCAAATCTAACATGTCAAAGCCTGAACCATCAACTGTTGGTAGAGTTGATAGCAAACCAGGACGATCCACTCCCTTGATACGACCAATAATAAACAAACCAGCAGCTAACAAGGCGCCTGTATTACCTGCCGAAAGAACTGCATCAGCCCGACCATCCTTAACTGCCCTTGCAGCTAAAACCATAGAAGCATTCTTCTTACGACGAATAGCCTTTGCTGGCTCATCATCAGAATTAATTTTTTCATCTGTATGAACAATGGACACACGATCTGATTTAACCAAGTAAGACTCAATCCTTGATTGATCGCCATAAAGCTGAATCTCAATATCTGAAAAGACCTCTATCGCCTGATTAACACCCTCAACAATAGCTTTAGGGGCATGATCACCACCCATAGCGTCTATTGCAATTTTTTTCATTTTTGCTCCTTTAATCCTATTTTTCTTAACGAAAAATATCCTAGAGAATAACGTAACTATTATAGCATATTCCCCAGACAATTCCCATAAAAGGACAAATCCACACCTGAATAGCTCACAAGCCCTGCTTGTTTTTCATAATATCTCCCCACTTAGCCAAATCATCAATAAAAACCTTACTTTTTAGACGAATACCGACATAATCCTCATACAAGGCATCAATAAAAAGACGAAGCTTTTTTTTCATACCAGTATTCACAGAAATAGTCCTTAGCTCATCAATATTAATCGTTTGAAAGCGATTAAGCAAATAAATCACATTGGGATCCAAGCCATATCGCCCCTCATCCTCATGGTAGTGCTGCGGACAAAGAACACCTGAATACTTATGCGAAAAATCAAAGGGCAGATTGGTTCTGTGGCAAAAAACACAATCATGAAAATTCATTCTCACCCCAAAACGATCCAAAATCTGGATCTCAAGGATATTCGTTAAAATGTCATAATCTAGCCCTTCTTCCATCAAATCAAGTGTCTTTTTCAAAAAAGCAAACAAATGAGGATCAGGCTCATTATCTGAAATAGCCGCATCAGCCAGAGCCAAGACATAACTAGCATAAGATAGCCTAAAAAAATCTTCATTAATGTGCCGATAAGCCTCCACCTGATTATAATCCTCTATATAAGAAAGGCTCGAATCATTGATTTTCAAGAGAAAATCAGCAGCTGTTAAAGGCTGAATCACAGGAGCTAGCCTAGAGCGACCGCTATGTTTCACGAAAAACATACGCTTGCCTGCCGCTTCTGTAAATATTTTTACGAGCTTATCATCTTCACGATAATTTTTATTGTACAAGACAATACCAAGTGATCTCTGAATACGCATACATCTCCACAACCAAGCTTCTCAGCTAATACTCATGCCTTTCTTACTAGACTTTAAAGCACCTTAATACAGCTATATTATACCCAAAATCCAGGAAAATTGCATGACTAACACTGGATTTAAGGATCCTAACGACTCTGAGCATAAGAAGCTCAACAGTCACTAGCCATAGCTATATGAATCACAAGGCTAGCTATTTGAACATAGCACCTACATGTGACTTTTTATTATAATAGCTCAGCACCTACCACAAAACATCGCAACACATCTATAACGTTAGATCAAACACTGCTTTGATAGTCAAACAGCCTTTTAAAACACAAAAAAGCCTAAGGCTTACTACCTCAGGCTAACCCGATCACTTCCCTAATTCAAATAGGGGTGACAATGGACGTTTTTCATGGATACGAATGATAGCTTCCGCAATCAAATCTGCAATAGAGATTTGTTCAATCTTATCAATCAGTCTTTCTTCTGGTAAATAGATCGTATCCAAAACAATCAATTTTTCAATCGCTGATTTTTGAATATTATCAAGAGCTGGTCCTGACAGCACTGGGTGAGTACATGACGCATAAACTGCTGTTGCTCCTGCTTCAGCAAGCGCATCAGCGGCATGACAGATAGTGCCAGCAGTATCAATCATATCATCAATCAGAATACATTTTTTACCTTCGACACTACCAATGATGTTCATCACCTCACTGGTATTCATTTTATCAACACTACGACGCTTATCAATAATAGCAATTGGCGTTTGGAGGAATTGTGCCAGCTTACGAGCACGCGTCACACCACCATGATCTGGACTAACAACAACAACGTCATCACCTACTAGACCATGACGATCAAAATAATCAGCAATTAAAGGTGCTCCCATGAGATGATCAACAGGAATATCAAAGAAGCCTTGAATCTGCGCAGCATGTAAATCAACAGTCAATAAACGATCAACACCCGCCACCTCTAGCATATTAGCAACCAATTTAGAGGTAATAGGCTCACGCGAACGAGCCTTACGATCCTGACGAGCATAGCCATAATAAGGCATTACCACAGAAATTTTCTCAGCACTGGCACGCTTTAAAGCATCAACCATAATTAGAATTTCCATTAGGTTATCATTAACAGGCGAGCTTGTTGACTGCAAAATAAAAACATGGTGTCCACGTATTGATTCCTCAATATTGACCTGAATCTCACCATCTGAAAACTGGCGAACCGTAGACTTCCCAAGTTGAATTCCCATCGCAGCAGCAACTTTTTCTGCTAATTCCTTGTTTGACGATAATGCAAACAGCTTTAAATCAGAATAAGACATTTTTTCCTCCAAAGTTTTGATCCTATACCATTTTAACCCTTTTCAATCAATTTTTCAATGGAAATAAAAAGGTAAGAATCCTGATTCTTACCTTTACTTATTTTCTAATTTGGATAAATATACGATACAGCACCTGGGCTAAACCAACCACGATAATTGCCAATAGATTGATTTCCAGCATAGTTGGCTTCCATAACTTGAATCTGTCCACCCTGAACACCTGTTACGTAAGCAACGTGACCATAGCCACCATCATTCCACACAACAACAGAGCCAACCATTGGTGTTCCACCTACACGGAAACCTGCTGCCGCTGCACTTGATGCCCATTGACCACCATTTCCCCAATAATTGCCAACCCAAGGAGCTAAAGCCTTAACTCCCCAAGTACATTGGCCGACAGGGTACGGATTAGAAGGATCATACGCATACGACACCGCTGGTGCTGAAACCATAGCTGCTGGCGCCACAACAGGCTGTGCCTGCGCTGGAGCTGGTGTTGGTACGGCTTGAGTCACTGCTGCTTGAGCTGCCGCTACAGACTGTGCTTGAGCTTGAGCCTGTGCTGCTCTGGCTGCTGCTTCCTGCTCTGCCTGAGCCTTGGCTTGAGCTGCTGCCTGCTCTGCAGCCTCTTTACGGGTAATCAAGCTAGCCTTCTCGTCCTCAGCAGTTGCTAATTGAAGCGCCAAATCTACCTTGGCAACCTCTAAATCTGCTTGTTGAGTCTTTAAAGCTACTTGGTTTGATTCAATTGCTGTAATATTTGAAGCAATTGTATTAATCGCTTCTTGGTTTTCCTGTTGCTTTTCTTCAAGAGAAAGCTTATCAGCCTTTTGCTTTTCCAACATCTGTGCATTGGCTGACACAGCTCTATTAATAGCAACCAAACGAGTAATAACGTCAGAAATTGACTTAGAATTCAAAAGTGCATTGAGGTAACCTAACGTATTTCCCTTTTGAGCACTACGAGCCTGTCCTTTTAACTTTTCATTACGAGCAATAATTTGACTGGCAAGCACTTGAATCTCCTGCTCAAACTGAGCAGATCGCACTTCAAGCTCACCATTTTTAGCGACTAACCTTTCTTGTTCAGATTGTAATGAGCTAACCTGACTTTGCAAAGCCACTACTTGCTTCTTCGCTGCCTGTTGCTCTTTAGTAAGAGTTGAAATAAGTGATTCTTTCTCGGCAATCTTAGCACTTAAATCATCCGCTCCCACTGTAGTTGCTGTTCCAAGGGTCACACCGCTTACAAGAACCGCTGATAGAATTCTTTTTTTCATACTAAAAAAATTACTCCTTTTCGATAAGACACATTATATTCTATCAAAAAATCAAGCGTTTAATGTTACGCATCTGTTACAGTTGTATGTAATAATCAATAAAATTGACTTAATATTAATTTTCTAAAGCAAAACAAAATAAGGAGATTGACGATTAAAGTCGGAGCAAGCTGAAACGTCATTACATAAGGAAAAGTCATATCAGTTAACTGATAGCTGTTTGCCAAAATAAAGCTTGATACATCTACAAGAAACATATAAAGAGTAAAGAAAAGGAAAAATTGTAGCTGACTAATGGAACCAGAAAAGAACCTTAATAGCCCTAGAACGATCATTGTTCCAAAAGGCAAGGCAAGAGACAAAATCCCTATATGATCAAAATAATAATAATCAAACAATAATCCTAAAAGAAGAGAGAAGAAACAAATAACTCCCTTAGATCTAAACGCTACCATAAGGATCAGGAAAAACAGTAAAAAGAGGTGTGATACTACCGAGTAACCCTCAGGTAACATTGAGCTGATCAGGTCTGACACGTGTGCATCAACAAAAAATAAAAGAAAAGGCAAAAGGACTAATAGCTCTGAAGATTTTTTCATATTCACTCTTTTCCAACAACAAGAACATAGTCAAGATTATCAGTATCAGCATACAATTTTATAAAAATACGACGCTTTAGCTTATCAGCAGCATTTTTAAATCCCGTAACCTTTCCAACAGGAATATCTGCCACAGTCTCACCATCTAATCCACTTGTATAAACCTTAGCATCTAATGATATTGAGTCATTAGAATTAAATTCGCTGGCAACTATTGTTTTACTTTCTGATTTAAATGCCTTTAAATTGCCATAAATCACCTTATCCTTATCTACAATTTTAATTGGCAAATCAATATTCTTCCCAGATGTTAACAATTCAACATGAGCAGATGACTGGCTAACAGCTGTAACACGACCAATAAGTCCAAGCTCTGAAGTAACCAAGGACTTCTCCTTAATTTCCCTTTTGCCGCTATCAATGACCAGCGATTTATTCCAGCTATAAGGATTTCTTGATATCATTCTGGCAGCAAATTGATTATTAGGACTATAATTCAACCCTAACAGCTCCTTGAGCTCTCGATTTTCAGATTTTAGCTTGTCAACCTGTAACTGATCCAATTTATAGGACCTAAGCTCCTTTTTTAAATGCTTATTTTCAGAAAAAGC
This sequence comes from Streptococcus equi subsp. zooepidemicus, assembly GCF_015689395.1. Lineage (NCBI taxonomy): Bacteria > Bacillati > Bacillota > Bacilli > Lactobacillales > Streptococcaceae > Streptococcus > Streptococcus equi. The sequence goes on along the minus strand of NZ_CP065054.1, from coordinate 24,876 downwards.
AGACATCAAGCTATCTAATTCCTTTGCACCCTCCTTTATAACAGCAAAAGGCTTAGACATTATAGCATCAATTTTTGTAACGGGATTTCGGATAATCATTGATAAATATGGAGAAATAGCTACTCTAAAAAGAAGAACCAAGGTCAAAGCCAGTAAAGCTAATGATGTTAACCAAAAAAAGAGACGAGATAGGTTAAGCTTTTTCAATAAAATCACCTCTAAAAATAAAAAAACGATTATCATACTGATAATCACCTTTACAATACGGAGAATAAGGGATTCGAACCCTTGCGCCAGTTACCCGACCTAACGATTTAGCAAACCGTCCTCTTCAGCCTCTTGAGTAATTCTCCAAATAATGATGGGCACGAGTGGACTCGAACCACCGACCTCACGCTTATCAGGCGTGCGCTCTAACCACCTGAGCTACGCGCCCAAGCATACTATAGCTTGGGAAAACTATAAAGCGGGTGACGAGAATCGAACTCGCGACGACAGCTTGGAAGGCTGTAGTTTTACCACTAAACTACACCCGCTAAAATGGCGCGAGACGGAATCGAACCGCCGACACATGGAGCTTCAATCCATTGCTCTACCAACTGAGCTACCGAGCCAACCATCATATATCATTAATATAATTGCGGGAGCAGGATTTGAACCTACGACCTTCGGGTTATGAGCCCGACGAGCTACCTAACTGCTCCATCCCGCGATATTCTTTAAAGGAGGATGTGGGATTCGAACCCACGCACGCTGTTACACGCCTGACGGTTTTCAAGACCGTTCCCTTCAGCCGGACTTGGGTAATCCTCCACCATTATGGACCTTGTAGGACTCGAACCTACGACCGCTCGGTTATGAGCCGAGTGCTCTAACCAGTTGAGCTAAAGGTCCAAAGCAATCCAAAAACAAAATAGCGGCGAAGGGGATCGAACCCCCGACCTCCCGGGTATGAACCGGACGCTCTAGCCAGCTGAGCTACACCGCCATCAAACTAATCGGGAAGACAGGATTCGAACCTGCGACACCTTGGTCCCAAACCAAGTACTCTACCAAGCTGAGCTACTTCCCGTAACTATGCACCCTAGAGGAGTCGAACCTCTAACCGCCTGATTCGTAGTCAGGTACTCTATCCAATTGAGCTAAGGGTGCTTTTCCTTATGCTATGCCGAGGACCGGAATCGAACCGGTACGATGTTAACCATCGCAGGATTTTAAGTCCTGTGCGTCTGCCAGTTCCGCCACCCCGGCTCCCCAAAAGCGAACGACGGGATTCGAACCCGCGACCCCCACCTTGGCAAGGTGGTGTTCTACCACTGAACTACGTTCGCAACTCTATCAATGCCGGCTACATGACTTGAACACGCGACCCTCTGATTACAAATCAGATGCTCTACCAACTGAGCTAAGCCGGCCTATCTTATGCGGGTTAAGGGACTTGAACCCCCACGCCGTTAAGCGCCAGATCCTAAATCTGGTGCGTCTGCCAATTCCGCCAAACCCGCCTTTATGACCCGTACTGGGCTCGAACCAGTGACCCTTTGATTAAAAGTCAAATGCTCTACCAACTGAGCTAACGAGTCCTACGGTCCCGACGGGAATCGAACCCGCGATCTTCGCCGTGACAGGGCGACGTGATAACCGCTACACTACGGGACCTATTCATAACTTATGGGAGTTAACGGGATCGAACCGCTGACCCTCTGCTTGTAAGGCAGATGCTCTCCCAGCTGAGCTAAACTCCCCCAAGTGGATCTAAGCTAAGCAACTTCCGTATCTCACAGGGGGCAACCCCCAACTACTTCAGGCGTTCTAGGGCTTAACTACTGTGTTCGGCATGGGTACAGGTGTATCTCCTAGGCTATCGTCACTTAACTTACGAGTCTTCTCCACTCAAAATTGAATAACTATAGTCTAACAAGAATTCCTTAAGCTGTCAATAGCGACTGGTTTCATCTTTTGGATAAGTCCTCGAGCTATTAGTATTAGTCCGCTCCATGTGTCACCACACGTCCACTCCTAACCTATCTACCTGATCGTCTCTCAGGGCTCTTACTAACTTAACGTTATGGGAAATCTCATCTTGAGGGGGGCTTCGCACTTAGATGCTTTCAGCGCTTATCCCTTCCCTACATAGCTACCCAGCTATGCCTCTGGCGAGACAACTGGTACACCAGCGGTAAGTCCACTCTGGTCCTCTCGTACTAGGAGCAGTTCCTCTCAAATTTCCTACGCCCGCGACGGATAGGGACCGAACTGTCTCACGACGTTCTGAACCCAGCTCGCGTGCCGCTTTAATGGGCGAACAGCCCAACCCTTGGGACCGACTACAGCCCCAGGATGCGACGAGCCGACATCGAGGTGCCAAACCTCCCCGTCGATGTGAACTCTTGGGGGAGATAAGCCTGTTATCCCCAGGGTAGCTTTTATCCGTTGAGCGATGGCCCTTCCATACGGTACCACCGGATCACTAAGCCCGACTTTCGTCCCTGCTCGAGGTGTTGCTCTCGCAGTCAAGCTCCCTTATACCTTTACACTCTGCGATTGATTTCCAACCAATCTGAGGGAACCTTTGGGCGCCTCCGTTACATTTTAGGAGGCGACCGCCCCAGTCAAACTGCCCGTCAGACACTGTCTCCCTAGACGATTAGCCTAGTGGGTTAGAGTAGCCATAACACAAGGGTAGTATCCCAACAACGCCTCCATCGAAACTGGCGTCCCGACTTCTATGGCTCCTACCTATCCTGTACATGTGGTACAGATACTCAATATCAAACTGCAGTAAAGCTCCATGGGGTCTTTCCGTCCTGTCGCGGGTAACCTGCATCTTCACAGGTACTAAAATTTCACCGAGTCTCTCGTTGAGACAGTGCCCAAATCATTACGCCTTTCGTGCGGGTCGGAACTTACCCGACAAGGAATTTCGCTACCTTAGGACCGTTATAGTTACGGCCGCCGTTTACTGGGGCTTCAATTCATACCTTCGCTTGCGCTAAGCACTCCTCTTAACCTTCCAGCACCGGGCAGGCGTCACCCCCTATACATCATCTTGCGATTTAGCAGAGAGCTGTGTTTTTGATAAACAGTTGCTTGGGCCTATTCACTGCGGCTGACTTGCAGTCAGCGCCCCTTCTCCCGAAGTTACGGGGCCATTTTGCCGAGTTCCTTAACGAGAGTTCTCTCGATCACCTGAGGCTACTCGCCTCGACTACCTGTGTCGGTTTGCGGTACGGGTAGAGTATACGTATCGCTAGAAGCTTTTCTTGGCAGTGTGACGTCTCTAACTTCGCTACTTAACTTCGCTCCCCTTCACAGCTCAATGTTATAGATGTAAGCATTTGACTCACATCACACCTCACTGCTTAGCCGGACTCTTCCAGTCGTCCGGTTTAGTTAGCCTACTGCGTCCCTCCATCACTATATACTCTAGTACAGGAATATCAACCTGTTGTCCATCGGATACACCCTTCGGTCTCTCCTTAGGTCCCGACTAACCCAGGGCGGACGAGCCTTCCCCTGGAATCCTTAGTCTTACGGTGGACAGGATTCTCACCTGTCTTTCGCTACTCATACCGGCATTCTCACTTCTATGCGTTCCAGCACTCTTCACAGTATACCTTCATCACACATAGAACGCTCTCCTACCATTACCTTAACGGTAATCCACAGCTTCGGTAAACTGTTTTAGCCCCGGTACATTTTCGGCGCAGGGTCACTCGACTAGTGAGCTATTACGCACTCTTTGAATGAATAGCTGCTTCTAAGCTAACATCCTAGTTGTCTGTGCAACCCCACATCCTTTTCCACTTAACAGTTATTTGGGGACCTTAGCTGGTGGTCTGGGCTGTTTCCCTTTCGACTACGGATCTTAGCACTCGCAGTCTGACTGCCGATCATATCTCATTGGCATTCGGAGTTTATCTGAGATTGGTAATCCGGGATGGACCCCTCACCCAAACAGTGCTCTACCTCCAAGAGACTTTATATCGACGCTAGCCCTAAAGCTATTTCGGAGAGAACCAGCTATCTCCAAGTTCGTTTGGAATTTCTCCGCTACCCACAAGTCATCCAAGCACTTTTCAACGTGCCCTGGTTCGGTCCTCCAGTGCGTCTTACCGCACCTTCAACCTGCTCATGGGTAGGTCACATGGTTTCGGGTCTACGTCCACGTACTTGCGCCCTATTAAGACTCGGTTTCCCTTCGGCTCCGTCTCTTCAACTTAACCTCGCACGTAAACGTAACTCGCCGGTTCATTCTACAAAAGGCACGCTCTCACCCATTAACGGGCTCGAACTTCTTGTAGGCACACGGTTTCAGGTTCTCTTTCACTCCCCTCCCGGGGTGCTTTTCACCTTTCCCTCACGGTACTGGTTCACTATCGGTCACTAGTGAGTATTTAGGGTTGGGAGATGGTCCTCCCAGATTCCGACGAGATTCCTCGTGTCTCGCCGTACTCAGGATACTGCTAGGGTTAAAGACTATTTCGAATACGAGGCTGTTACTCTCTGTGGCGACCCTTCCCAAGGCCTTCTTCTATAATCTTGTCGTCCCACAACGCAGTCCTACAACCCCGAAGAGTAAACTCTTCGGTTTGCCCTCCTGCCTTTTCGCTCGCCGCTACTCAGGCAATCGCGTTTGCTTTCTCTTCCTGCAGCTACTTAGATGTTTCAGTTCACTGCGTCTTCCTTCTCATAACCTTAACAGTTATGGATACTAGCCATTAGCTAGTGGGTTCCCCCATTCGGACATCTCTGGATCTTTGCTTACTTACAGCTCCCCAAAGCATTTCGTCGTTTGTCACGTCCTTCTTCGGCTTCTAGTGCCAAGGCATCCACCGTGCGCCCTTATTAACTTAACCTTATTTTTTCTTAAACTCGTTATCACAGCGTTTCGGTTTATTTCTTGTTACTTTCTTACAATCTTTTTTGATTGCGGAATGTGATATAGTTATTCAATTTTCAATGGACAAGATTAAGATACTAAGACCGTCCCAACTTGTTGGGCATTTTTGTAGAAAAATAGGAAATCGACGATGTGTGCTTTACACACGAGGAGATTTATCTTTTTTCCTAAAAAATGAGGTCGTGTTCAATTACTTGAACGATATCTTATATATCTTAGAATACAGAAAATTAGGTAACCCAAACATTTCTTTGTATCCTAGATAATGGAGCCTAGCGGGATCGAACCGCTGACCTCCTGCGTGCAAAGCAGGCGCTCTCCCAGCTGAGCTAAGGCCCCACAAGACCTCTCAAAACTAAATAAGACTTCCAAACATGCTTCCATTTTTCCTTAGAAAGGAGGTGATCCAGCCGCACCTTCCGATACGGCTACCTTGTTACGACTTCACCCCAATCATCTATCCCACCTTAGGCGGCTGGCTCCTTAACGGTTACCTCACCGACTTCGGGTGTTACAAACTCTCGTGGTGTGACGGGCGGTGTGTACAAGGCCCGGGAACGTATTCACCGCGGCGTGCTGATCCGCGATTACTAGCGATTCCGACTTCATGTAGGCGAGTTGCAGCCTACAATCCGAACTGAGATTGGCTTTCAGAGATTAGCTTGCCGTCACCGGCTTGCGACTCGTTGTACCAACCATTGTAGCACGTGTGTAGCCCAGGTCATAAGGGGCATGATGATTTGACGTCATCCCCACCTTCCTCCGGTTTATTACCGGCAGTCTCGCTAGAGTGCCCAACTTAATGATGGCAACTAACAATAAGGGTTGCGCTCGTTGCGGGACTTAACCCAACATCTCACGACACGAGCTGACGACAACCATGCACCACCTGTCTCCAATGTACCGAAGTAACTTCTTATCTCTAAGAATAGCATCGGGATGTCAAGACCTGGTAAGGTTCTTCGCGTTGCTTCGAATTAAACCACATGCTCCACCGCTTGTGCGGGCCCCCGTCAATTCCTTTGAGTTTCAACCTTGCGGTCGTACTCCCCAGGCGGAGTGCTTAATGCGTTAGCTACGGCACTAAGCCCCGGAAAGGGCCTAACACCTAGCACTCAGCGTTTACGGCGTGGACTACCAGGGTATCTAATCCTGTTTGCTCCCCACGCTTTCGAGCCTCAGCGTCAGTTACAGACCAGAGAGCCGCTTTCGCCACCGGTGTTCCTCCATATATCTACGCATTTCACCGCTACACATGGAATTCCACTCTCCCCTTCTGCACTCAAGTTTAACAGTTTCCAAAGCATACAATGGTTAAGCCACTGCCTTTAACTTCAGACTTATTAAACCGCCTGCGCTCGCTTTACGCCCAATAAATCCGGACAACGCTCGGGACCTACGTATTACCGCGGCTGCTGGCACGTAGTTAGCCGTCCCTTTCTGGTTAGTTACCGTCAAATGATGGACTTTCCACTCCCATCACTGTTCTTCTCTAACAACAGAGCTTTACGATCCGAAAACCTTCTTCACTCACGCGGCGTTGCTCGGTCAGGGTTCCCCCCATTGCCGAAGATTCCCTACTGCTGCCTCCCGTAGGAGTCTGGGCCGTGTCTCAGTCCCAGTGTGGCCGTTCACCCTCTCAGGTCGGCTATGTATCGTCGCCTTGGTAGGCCTTTACCCTACCAACTAGCTAATACAACGCAGGTCCATCTCATAGTGAAGCGTTTGCTTCTTTCAAGCCAATGACATGGGTCATTGGCTTTTATGCGGTATTAGCTATCGTTTCCAATAGTTATCCCCCGCTATCAGGTAGGTTACCTACGCGTTACTCACCCGTTCGCAACTCATCAGTCCAGTGCAAGCACCTGACCTCTGCGTTCTACTTGCATGTATTAGGCACGCCGCCAGCGTTCGTCCTGAGCCAGGATCAAACTCTCTTTAATTTAGTTTGAGCTCTTAACTCGACGTCATTACTGACTTGTTTCTTTATTGACAGGTTACTTCCGTAACCCGCACGTTTGGTCGTCTTATTCAGTTCTCAAAGGTCTTTGTCTTACGAGACAACTATTACATTCTATCAGCTTAGGCTACCTTTGTCAACTACTTTTTTTACCTTTTTTCATTAACGAGCTAGTGCTCGCCGACAGCTTCATTAGTATACGATATCTTACCGACACTTGTCAACTAGTTTTGAACTTTTATTTTCTTCTTTCTTGGGAATGGGTATAGCCATAGCATGTATAGACTAAAATGCCAAGTACAGTGCTGATACCAAAAGCAATCCACGTAAATACCATGTACTGACTCATAAAGGTTACACAGATAATAATAGCTAAAATTGGCAAAAGAGGCACAAAAGGAGTTTTAAATTCTCCACTTTGAGGCTCTCCAGCGTTTTTCCTTAGCTTAATGATAGCAAAGGACATAATAACAAGATAGGCAAGAGTACAGATATTGACAAACTCAGCAAGACTAGCTAGGGGGAATATTCCTGCACAAATCATAGATAATACACCAACAACTAAGGTTGCATTTTTAGGAATTCTTGTTTTTTCTGTGATTTGACAAAGGGCTCTTGGTAAAAGTCCATCTCTGCTGATACTGTAAACCGTTCTTGCTAAGGCATAGGTCATTGAAATACAAACTGTAATTAGGGTTAAAATTGCAACAACTGAGACATAATCTGCTGCCCAACGCAATCCAATGCTTCTTAGAGCAAAGGCAACTGCATCAGGTACATCTAATTTTGTATAGTGAACAATCCCAGTTAAAACCATTGTAACAATAACATATAAGATCGTTACAATCGTTAAGGATAATACAATACCTCTTGGAATTGTTTTTTGTGGTTCTTTGACCTCATCCACTGTCATGGAAATAGACTCAAAGCCCAAGAAAGCAAAAAACATGACTGATGCTCCAGCAAAAATACCTGACTTACCACCATAAATTTGGCCAAAGCCATAAGGCGCAAAAGGTGACCAGTTAGCTGTATCAATAAAAAATAAGCCTACAATGATAAATAAAGCTAGGGCTGAAAATTTTAACAGAACTAAAAAGCTATTGAATCGCAATGCTGCCTTTGAGTTCATCAATACAATTGCGGTAACTAGGAGCATTACCAATACTGGAAGTAAGTCTATATAGGTTCCTTTTTGAGGATCAAAGGTACCATTTAAAGCAGTGGGCAATTGTAAGCCATAATTAGCCAGCAAGCCTTTTAAATAGCTTCCCCAGCCAACAGCTACACTTGAAATTGCTGTTAAAAATTCCATGATAATATACCAGCCAACAATCCAAGCTGGAAATTCACCTAATGTCGCATAAACATAGCTATAAGCCCCACCATTTGCTGGAATTCGTGAAGCAAATTCAGCATAAAAGAGGGCTAGAATACTAATCGCAATAGCAGAAAGGATAATAGAAATGGTCAATGCCGGCCCTGCGTAGTTAGCTGCTCCTATGCCTGTAATAGTGAAAATACCTGTTCCTACCATTGATCCTAAGCCCAAAAAAATCAAATCCAGCATTTTTAAGTGCCTATTCATCTCAGTTTTATTAATAGCTTGTCTTTTTTTACGAAAGATTGTCATCTTGTCACTTTCTAGTCTTAAAATGGTTCTACTTAGTTTATCATAGTTCCTGACAATTGTAAATTTCACTAAAACGACCCCAATATAGCTTAAAACCTATTAAAAAATGAGCCAGGAACGAAGCCTAACTCATCTTAGGTAATGACAACAACTAAGCATTATTCGTTAGCTTCTGTCATTTTATCTTTGATTTCATCATAGGACAAGGCATGCACTTCTGCTTCATCATTTTCTGGATCATGTGGCATTTTTCCAGTCTCGTAAATGGACTTAATTTGAGCAGCATCCAACGTCTCATACTTAAGAAGTGCTTCAGCAATCAGCTTGTGAGTTTCACGATGATCATTAATAATGTCAGCAGCCTTGTTACGAGCTTCGTTTAATAACTCACGAACCTCATCATCAATCATTTGGGCTGTTTGAGCAGAATAGGATTTTTCAGGTGACAATTGCCCTGGCATCATAGCATGATTGCCTTCATATTGGACTGGTCCTAGCTTTTCACTCATACCATACTCTGTGACCATAGCCCTGGCCATTTGAGTAGCCTGTTCAAAGTCATTTGAAGCACCTGTGGTTTGAGCGTTGAAAATAATCTCTTCTGCAACACGACCACCCATAAGACCTGCAAGCTGCTCCTTCAGATCATCCTTAGATAAAAGCATTTGATCTTCTTTTGGAAGCGCAATCATATAGCCGCCTGCTCGGCCTCGAGGCACAATTGTTACCTTGTGTACAACACGAGCATTAGATAAAACTAAACCAACAATAGTGTGACCTGCTTCATGGTAGGCCACCATTTCGCGCTCTCTCTGTGAAATGCTACGATCCTTCTTAGAAGGTCCTGCAATAACACGATCCTCTGCCTCATCAATATCACTAGCGTCAATTTTAGCTTTATTCCGACGCGCTGCAACAAGAGCAGCTTCATTAAGGACATTTTCAAGGTCCGCACCGACAAAGCCTGGAGTTTGTTGAGCAACAACCTTTAGATTGACATCTTCGGCAAGCGGCTTATTTTTAGCGTGAACACGCAATATCGCCTCACGCCCCTTAACATCTGGTCGACCAACAAGCACCTTACGGTCAAAGCGACCTGGTCTTAACAAGGCTGGATCTAAAACATCACTACGGTTGGTTGCAGCAATGACAATGATGCTTTCATTACCTTCAAAGCCATCCATCTCAATAAGAAGCTGATTAAGGGTTTGCTCACGCTCATCGTTACCACCGCCCATGCCGGCACCACGACGACGACCAACAGCGTCAATTTCGTCAATGAAAATAATCGCTCGCTCAGCCTTTTTAGCATCTTCAAATAAAGAACGCACACGACTGGCACCAACACCAACAAACATCTCAACAAAATCTGAGCCTGAAATGCTAAAGAATGGTACTCCCGCCTCTCCAGCAACAGCCTTTGCAAGCAATGTTTTACCTGTTCCTGGAGGTCCCTCCAAAAGAACACCAGCAGGAATGCGCGCACCAAGTACCTTGTATTTCTTAGGATTCTTTAGAAAATCAACAACCTCTACCAGTTCTTGTTTTTCTTCCTCAGCACCAGCCACATCTGTAAATCTAACCTTTACATCACCTTTTGCTTGTGATCTAGCCTTATTTTTACCAAAACTCATGGCACCACGAGCACCACCACCGCCTTGATTCATGATCATCATCATGAAGGCTGCAAAAATCACAATCGGCAGAAAGCTCATAAGAAAGGTAATCCAAGCCCCACTTGAGCTTTCTTGTTTTACAGTAATTTCTGTTCCATTTTTATCTGCGACAGAAGTCATTTCCTTTAACACAGAATCAGACGGTAAAATGAAGGCTGTAAATTCGGTTACCTCAGTGGCTGCACTATTACCTAAAAATGACAAGCCTGTGTCAATAGACACCTTTTGAGGTTTTTCGTATTTTCCTTTGACCTCAACAATGCTGCCACTAGGCTGATAGCTAAGTGATTTTATATCACCTGCCTTCAAGTGCTTAATTAATTTTGAATAGCTAATTTGCTGGCTTTGTGTACTAGTTCCTCTTAAATAATATTGAAACCCTGCTACAACAATAACAATCATCAATATGTATATAAAAGAATTTTTAACAAACCCATTATTTTTATTATTTTTCATACAACAATAATTGACCTTCTCCTATTTTGAATAGACTTCCTCTTTTAAAACACCGACATAAGGGAGATTTCTGTAATTTTCTGCATAATCCAATCCGAAGCCCACAATAAATTCATTAGGAACATTGTAGCATACATAATCTGCTTCAATGTCTACCACACGACCCTCTGGCTTGTCAAATAGTGTGATAATCTTAACGGAATTAGCCTTACGATATTTGAACATGTCACGCAAATATTTGAGTGTTCGACCAGTATCAATAATATCTTCAACAAAGATGACATCTCTTCCCTCAATATTGGTGTCAACGTCTTTTAAGATTTTAACCTCTCCACTGCTAGTTGTTCCACCATTATAGCTAGAAACAACCATAAAATCAATTTCAACGTGAGTGTCAATGTGCTTCATGAGCTCAGCCATGAATGGAACAGAGCCCTTTAAGACACCGACCATCAATGGATTTTTACCATGATAATCCTTCGTCAACTGCTCACCAAGCTCTTTGGTCCTTTGAATAATGTCATTTTCAGAATAAAGAATTTTTTGAATATCTTGCTCAAGCATACTGTCACCTTTTTTCTAATTTATCAATATACAGTTTAGCCAACATTATATCATGTTTAGATGCTTTTCTCAAATATGTTTCATCGCCAACCAGCACAAAAATAATAACTCCGGCCTGTTCTCCTACGATGGCATTTTGACGCTGCTCGTTTGTAAACTTTCCGTCGATAAATAATCGTCTTAATTTTTTTGAAAATTCACCAAGAAAAAGCCGATCTCCTGCTTGCCTGTGACGCAAGGTAACTGGTGATAAGCCATATAGAGGAATAGCTATATCATGTCCTTTATCAGTCAAATCACCTGAAAAAGCAAATCGATACCCCCTATAGTCTAAAGGATCACCGTATGATACCATTTTTGATTCTCGATTTAAATCAGTCTTTGGAATGATTTTTTTAATAACAAAAGACTCTTTTTCAATGAGGAGACAATAAGTATTTTTAATTGGGTAAATCCCCTGCTTTTGCCGTCTGATAATGTGTAAAAGATCATCAAATTGTGATTTTTTAATAGCTAGCTGCGGAAACGTTTCTAAATAATGCTGAAGCAAAAAAAACTGAACAGCAGCTGATTGAGCTAAAAAACAATCTAATCGATGAAATGCAAGTCCTTGTGTTAAATCATCAAAGGCCTGAAGCAGCAGGCGACTTTCCGCAGATAAAGCAATCAAAGATTGAGTAGCCTGAGGATTTTCTCTTTTGAAATCTGGCAGGTAATGATGACGAACACGATTGCGAAAATAAGCCATGCTGTCATTAGAATGATCTTCAAAATGAAAGGGATTAGGCAACTCTTCTTTTGATACCGTTAAAAACGGTCGTATCAACTGACCAGTAGCAAAGGGCTGAACCTCTCTGATACCAGCTAAATGACGCAATCGACTGCCACGAATCAGCCTCATCAAAATAGTTTCAGCCTGATCATCAGCATGATGTGCTGTGACTAAGGCCGAATAATGCTCCTGCTGCATGATCTCTTCAAAAAAATGATAGCGAAAATGACGCGCAGCATTCTCAGAAAAAGCGCCCTGAAAATAAGCAACATAGATAGGAATAGCATGCTTTTTAGCCCAAGACCTCAAATAAGCCTCTTCGTCATCTGATTCTGGTCTTTGCTTGTGATTGACATGCGCAATGCCAATCCGAATTTGCAATTCTGCTTGAAAAGCATGCAAAAAGTGCAGTAAATTCATCGAATCTACTCCACCAGATACAGCTATCAAAACAGCCTGATGAGCGTCAAAATAGGCCTTCTTTTTTATGATATTATAAATATGTTGATAAGTCATTTTAAAATCGAATAAACATCGTCAGCAATTGCTGTGATGTCGTCATAGGAAGCCTTATCTGTAAAAACGGATAAGATAAAGGGATTATCACCATAAACAATAGCAACATCATGCTTGTAATCGTAGGCGTCTCCAATCTTGTGAGCCACTGGCACAGAAATATTTTTTGAAATGCGCTGATCATCAAATGCTGTCTGTGACAAATAAGAAATAATCTGACCATTTTGATAATAGATAGCTTCCATGAGATTTGCTGCTGCATGAGAAGAAAGCAAGCGCTTTTCCATATCCCAATCTACTCCAGCTAACGCCCTAATCTCTGATTGAAAGGCTTGATTATATTGATTACATAGGTAGTAGCCTAAGATATTAGTAGCAACATTGTCAGACTGCTGAGCCACAGCCTTTAAAAGCTCCATCACATTATAGTCCTTTTTGTCAGCTATTTTACTAATTTTACCACTGCCGGTTGGATCGTAATCACCATAAAAATGATTGACCTCATCAATGTATTTTAAGCTCTTACCTTCAGATAAGCTACCTGACTTCAGTTTTTTTTGAACACTGTACAGGGTTGCTAATTTGGAAATACTTGCCGCATACATCTGTTTATCAGCATTGATACCTGCACTGGCCTGCGTGTTAAGCTGCTTTACAAAAATAGAATAATTCTCTTTATTATATTTTTGCAATAGCATTTCCTGAACCTTCAACATGCGATTATCGGTAGGTGACAACTCCTTTTGATTAACCCAGCCCTTATGATCAATGAAATAATAGCTCCCATGCTCTGTTTGAGCCATCTTACTAGCATGAACCTTTCTGCCAGGCTCACTATCTGATGCAATTGGCTGAACCCCTAAAACATAGGGCTCAGCATACATGGTCATCTTTTTTTGAGTCCAAAAATCCAAATCCACAGCTGTCTGCTCAAACATAATATCCTCGTAAACAATCTGACGACTAGCTTCAAGGTAAGTGTCATCTGCCAGTCTAAAGACAGGAATAGCTGCCTTGTTTAGCAAAACATCCTTGATAACAATTCTATTGTCTGGTGCGATCATCGTCTTTGGCACACTCAATTCGGGATCCCTATAAGCAACTGTCTCCTCAAAAACATTGGGATTAGTCGGAATCCGACTATAATAAAGAGTAGAGCTAACAATATCCTGACTTAAATGGTATCGTGTTGCTTCAGAAAACACTGGAATTTTTTCTGTACTAATGACCTTCAAAGGAGTCACGAAAAATGTCATTAACATAGCTGCTAATAATTTTTTCACAATGGCTCCTTCCTATTTTACTTCTGTGTGATGATGGTCTTTCTTCAGCTTTTGATTTTCCTTTTCTAGCTCTGCTAATTTGTCATCAGAAAAGGCAAGAAATGTTTCAATTTTTTCGACAATATTATCCATAGTCAATTACTATTTTGGTAATAATCCAGGAGTTGGATAAATAACCTCTCCTTCTCTTGATAAGTAATATTTAGCCCTAGCATACTTTTTGACAAAATCATCATTTTTTAGCTGCTCAGCTAACTGTTTTTCAGACTTAGTCTTTTTTTCTAACTCACGATACTCTTTTTCCAATGTAATAATCTGCTGACCTTGTTTTTTCAGTGAAACATAACCCTTGACCAAGTTATAGGTTGGCAGAATAAACAAGAACATCATACTAACCAAGATCCAACCCATAAAACGGTTCCGTTTTTGAATTTCCTCTTCCTCAAACCGTTTTTTGATATTTTCTTCGTTGATATAATGGTTATTCAACTGGACGATACTAGGCTTCTTCATCGCTCTTTATCCTTGTTTCGCTGATAATATCATACATTTTAACAGCATCTTCTTTTTTCGTGCTGTCCTTCATGTCAAGCACACGAACAGTCAGCAACTTATTGCCAAATCTGATTTCAACCTGATCATTTTGTTTTAAATCAGTTGAGCTTTTCGCAAGGATACCATTAACCTTAATACGTCCCTTATCTGCAACCTCTTTGGCCACTGATCGACGCTTAATCAATCTTGATACCTTTAAATATTTATCTAATCTCATATCTTTTGCCTCACAATCCCTTTCATTCTATCATTTTTCTTTGACAAATGGTAGAAAAGACCACAATTTCTTCTTAAAGACATCTAGCTTTTTGCAAGCTATTAAAAAAGAGGATAAACCAACAGCAGATGACACCAAAAGACTAATCAGCGCACCAAGCCGACCTGATAATGGCAAACAATATTGACTTGTAAGCACACACATGAGCATGATCACTAAAGCAAGCCCATATTTAGCATTCACTATCGCTTTAAAATCAATATCAGCCAGCACAGTATATAGGAGTAAAACGACCAGCAAGGGGATTAGAGTTGATAAGGAGCTTCCAACAATAGCGTAATAGTAAGTTAATATAGGTGTTAAGCCTAATTTTAATAAAAAGCCAAACAGCAAAATAAGCAAAGACTGCTTGATGTGATCCTCAATGAAGCATTTTTGATGAAAGAATTGAATCATACTTGACACTGCTATAATCATCAGGTAAATCACTAAGGCCATCCAGCCCTTATTGTCCTCAAATAAGGCTCGATTCATCAGATGGAGAATACTAATAAAGCCAACAGTCAACGTCAGGCTAAAATAAAAGATAAACTCAAAGAAACATTGACTCTGCTCTTTATAGATCCCCCTTTCAACATGAAATAAGGCTGTTAAATTCGGTAAATAGGCTGTAAATAAGGCTGTCGAAAAAATGAGACCAAATTGCAGCAAGGGCTGTCCCCTATCGTAAACACCCTTAGTCATTTCAGCTGTTAGCTCTGATAAGCCTGAATTAACCAAAGTATTTTTCACCAAAAGAGAATCTACTAATTGAAAAACAAGCAGGTAAACTGAAAAAAGTAAAAAAACTAAGGTCGGCAAGCCCAGACTTGTTAAATCTCTAATAGCAATCGTATCTCCTGAGAAAAAGCTTTTTAACGAATAAGTGCTATAGCGCTTCAGATAAGCTAAAATAACCAAGCTCGCTACTAAATTTCCAAAAGCAGCAACATTTGCTGTTAAATAAACCGTCCAACCAAGCACCCTGTAGCACAGTGCAGCAACAATGATTATAGCAACTCTTATGATCTGCTCAAGAACCTGACTCAGAGCTGTAGGAGCCATATTCATATCAGCCTGGGCCAAGCCTCTGTAAAAGGATATAAAGGGTACTGTTAACAAAACCATTGCTGTTATGACAATTGATGGTGCCAGCTGCTGTGCTCCCATCCAGCTAGCCAATGCCTTATGACTCAGCACCAATATTCCTGACAATAAGAAGCTGGTACAGCATTGCAACTTAAATAGAGCTGCTAGCTGTAGCTGCTTTTTTTTCTGGGCCATACTGGCAATCACATTGGGTAAAGCAGTTAGACCTAAAGCTGAAATAATACCTAGCAAAGGATAGATTTGTTGGTAAGCATAAAAGCCCCTATCCCCTACCAAATTTTGATAAGGGATACGGTAACTGGCTGCTAATAATTTTGACATAAAACCACTAATAACAATCAGAAGACTTGATTGCTTAGTTTTATGAGGAAGCTTTTCTAGATTTAATCTCACCAAGTGTCTCTCCAAAAAGTATCAATTCTTCTAAAATGACATGGTCTTTCTGATGTCTAACATCAAAGATAATTTCAATTTTACCCTGATGCTCACTAATCCTTGCTTTTAAGCTTGTTTTTGACAGAGCCTCAAAATAATCCTGTGTCAAATAGTATTGAAGCGAAGCAACCTCAAACCTAACCATAACCTGATGGTCCCTCTTCTCAACTAATTCAGCAAAGGCTGTATCCAAATAGTATTTCAACAAGCCGATCTCCAGTAAATAGGCTACCTGATCAGGATAATCACCAAAACGATCCATGATTTCATCTTGCAAATCAGAATAAGCTGCTCTAGAGTCAATCTCACGAATGCGCTTATAAATATCAATTTTTTGACGCTCGTCTTTGATATAATCACTAGGTAAATAAGCATCAATATGGAGATTAATCTCTGCATTGCCTTTTTGTCGCGTCAACGCTCTTCCCTGCTTACTTGCAATAGCCTGCTCTAGCAGCTGAGAATACATGTCAAAGCCAACTGAGTCAATAAAACCACTTTGCGAAGCACCCAATATATTTCCTGCTCCCCGAATAGATAAATCTCGCATAGCAATTTTAAAGCCAGACCCCAGCTCTGTAAAGCCCTTAATAGCTTCCAATCTTTTTTCGGAAACCTCTGTTAATACCTTATCAGGCTTATACATGAGATAAGCATAGGCAATACGGTTGCTCCTTCCAACACGACCTCGAAGCTGATACAAGGTTGATAGTCCCATATGATCAGCATTTTCAATAAACAAGGTATTGACATTAGAAATATCAACCCCTGTTTCAATAATAGTTGTTGCAACTAAGACATCATACTCACCATTGATAAAATCCATCAAGGTATTCTCAAGCTGAATGTCACTCATTTGACCATGAACAAAGCCAACAGAAGCCTCTGGAACCAATTCTTGCAGCTCTGCCATCTTCTTGTCAATGGTGTCAACCTTATTGTAAACATAAAAGACTTGACCACCACGATCCATTTCTCGAATAATAGCTTCCCTAATCAAGCCAGGATTGTTTTCTAAAACATAGGTCTGAACAGGATAACGATTCGTAGGAGGCGTCTCAATCACTGATAAATCCCGAATACCAAGCATAGACATATGCAGGGTACGAGGAATAGGTGTTGCAGTCAGTGTAAGGACATCAACCTTGGTCTTTAATTCCTTTAGGGTTTCTTTATGCTTAACACCAAAACGCTGCTCTTCATCAATGACAATCAAGCCTAAATCTGAAAAAATCACATCCTTTGACAGCAACCTATGAGTCCCAATAATAATGTCAACCTGTCCCTTTTTTAGTCTTTCTAGACTTTCAGCTTGCTCCTTTTTACTGCGAAAGCGGCTTAAGACAGCAATTTCAACTGGATAGTTTTCAAATCTTTCCTTAAAATTCTCATAATGCTGCTGTGCCAAAACAGTTGTTGGCACTAGGATAGCTACCTGCTTATGGTCACCAACAGCCTTAAAAGCAGCTCTCATAGCCACCTCGGTCTTACCAAAGCCAACATCACCAACTAGTAAACGGTCCATAGGCTTGATACTTTCCATATCCTTTTTAACCTCTTTTATGGACCTAACTTGATCATCAGTCTCAACAAAGGCAAAATCCTCCTCAAATGCTCTTTGTAACTCATCATCTGGAGAAAACTGAAATCCTTTTTGCTGACTACGCTCTGCATAAAGCTTCAACAGGTCATCTGCAATATCCTCAACCTGCTTTTTAACCCTCTGCTTTGCTTTTTGAAAACGACCATCGTTTAATTTATTAATCTTTGGCTCTTTACCATCTGCTGACACATATTTCGATAAGCTTTCAAGCTGCTCAACAGGCAAAGAAATTCGATCTGACTGCTGATACTGAATGGTGACATAATCTCGATGTATTCCTTGTATATTAATCGTTTCAATGCCTAAAAAACGACCAATCCCATGCACACTGTGGACCACATAATCACCCTTAGACAATTCATTGTAATCCTTTAAGCGCTCAGCATTACTCATATTGGTGCGACGAGCACGACGCTTCAGCCTTTTATGATATATCTCATGCTCAGTGATTAAAACTAATTTTTCATCAGCAAAGTAAAACCCACCTGCTAGGTGACCAATAATGATCTGTGCTTGACGTAATACTATTGCATCAGCAGAAACAAGGGGCAATTGACATTGATAAGTCTCAAGGGATTTTGCCAACCGTTCATAGGCCTGATGAGATTCAACCTGTAAAAGAACAGTTGCTCCTGATTTTTGATACCGCTTAATCTCATCAATGAGTAATGGAAATTGATTGAAAAACTCCTGCATGGCATACTGTGTCAAGCTGTGCATTTTATCAAATTTAATATTACCAAGCCCCTTGTGAAAATTTGAAAAGAAGGTGGCAGGCTTATAGTGTCGCAGCTCACGATAATTGTCAGCAAAATAATGGAGAAATGGAAGTGACTTTCCTTGTTGTAAATCATCTGTCAACAAATGAGCAAGCTCTAAATCAAATGTAGCATTTTTGTCAACTAACTTTTGGAAATCATCAAAAAATACTGGTGTTCCCTTAGGAAGGTAATCTAAAATTGTCCATTCATTATCATAAAACAGTGATTGAAATTTACGAATATCCTTATGCTTCAAGCCTTCTTTTATTACGGCGAGCAGCTCCTCCAGATAGCCTTTATGTTCTGCCTTAGCAAGCTGAAGCTGTTTTTCAAGATTATGGATAGCCCTATCAAAATCCTCCGGCTCAAAAATCACATCACTTGCAGGCCTGATACTGGTGCTGTCCTTCCTTTGGAGAGATTTTTGACTTTCCACATCAAAGCTCCGAATACCATCAATCTCATCACCAAAAAATTCGATGCGAACAGGCAAGTCCTGTGTTACCTCGTAAACATCTAAAATATCGCCTCGTCTGCTAAATTCACCAGGATTAACAACCTGAGCTACCCTTTGATAACCAATCTTGACAAGCTTCTTGACAATCTTGTCAAGATCAGTGTCAATCCCTACTGCTAAGTCAATCTGACCCTGCTGAAAAGTCTTAGGACTTGGAAGTAGGACTCTGAGTCCTGCTAAGCTTATGACCAATATTCCTCTTGCTTCTGGATTTGATAAAAAAGCCAGTGCTTCTATTCTAGAGATTGTTTTATCCATAGACGAAAAAATAAACTCAGCTGCAGCAGTATCATCTGCAAAAAATTGAAAAATAGAGTCCTCATCAAGCAAGGCTGACAGATCACTAGCTAATTTTTCCATGTCATTTTGAGTTGACGTCACCACGACCAGCTTCCCTTGAAAGCTAAGATAGGCTGAGGCAATAGTTGCGGCTTTACTTGAGCCTGACAACCCCATAACTAATTGCCGTTTTAAGCTTGTAACATCACTTTGCCAGGTCTGGATTGACTTGTTTTGACTAAATAATTCTAAAATATTCATAACTACCCATTAAATTGCTGCATTGTTTTCTCAATGCTTTTTTCCTGTAAATAATAGTTGATTGCTTTGTCAACCTTATCAAGTGCTACATTGATTGTTATCATATCATCTGTATCAAATTTTCCTAGAACATGATTAATAACACTCATTCCATGACTTGGTCTTCCAATACCAATTTTAACCCTGTCAAATTCCTGTGTACCGATATGAGCAATAATGGATTTTATACCATTATGCCCCCCTGCAGAGCCTTTTTGACGTAAGCGAATTTTACCAACTGCCATATCTAAATCATCATAGATAACCATTAAATCTTTAGTTGAAATATTATAATAGGTCAATAAAGCCCTAACAGCAAGACCACTATTATTCATAAAGGTAGTCGGCTTAACAAAATAAACCTTTTCTTGATTAATAAAAGCACTCCCAACAAGAGCCTTGAAGGCTTTATCTTCTGTAAAGCTAATGTCAAGATCTTTGACAAGTCTGTCAACTGCCATAAAACCAACATTATGCTTTGTTTGCTGATATTTTGAGCCTGGATTTCCTAAGCCTACTATCATTTTTACCATACTAATACACCAGAGAAATGAGGTATGATAGCAGCCTGCTATCATTATTAAAGCTTTATCAGCTTCTTCCCCCACTATTTTTTGTCCTTTCTAAGCTTTTGATAGGCACCAAAAGGGCTGGAATACTATCCCAACCCTAGAACACGATATTGTTATCACTAAACGTTGAATCTAAACTCCATAATATCGCCATCCTGAACGATATATTCCTTTCCTTCCTCACGCAGACGACCTACCTCTTTAACAGCTTTTTCTGAGCCATACTTAATCAAATCATCATAGCTCATCGTCACCGCACGAATAAAACCGCGCTCAAAATCTGAGTGAATGATACCAGCCGCTTGCGGTGCCTTAATGCCGCGCTTGAAAGTCCATGCACGCACTTCCTTTTCACCAGCTGTAAAGTAGGTCCCAAGTCCAAGCAAATGATAGGCTGCACGTGTCAGCTTGTCAACACCAGATTCTGTCAGACCGATAGCCTCTAAAAATTCACTCCTGTCTTCATCATCTAGCTCTGAAATCTCTTCTTCTGCACGAGCTGAAATCACAACAACCTCTGCGTTTTCAGTTGCTGCAAAGTCACGAATCTGCTTCACATAATCAATAGCGTCTGGAGTTGCTACCTTATCCTCATCAACATTTGCCACATAAAGCACTGGCTTAGTCGTTAATAAAAATAACTGCCTAACAATTTTTTGCTCATCATCTGTAAAGCTAATGGTACGAGCAGACCTGCCTTCTTCAAGCACTGGCTTAATTTTTTCAAGGACAGCAAATTCTGCTACAGAATCCTTATCCTTTTGTGTACGAGCCATTTTTTCGACACGCGCATAGCGTTTATTGATTGATTCTAAGTCAGCCAAGATTAATTCAAGATTAATCGTATCAATATCTGCCAAAGGATCCACAAAGGCATCCTCACGCCCCTGCTCACGCATGACATTTTCATCATCAAAGGCACGAACCACATGAACAATAGCATCAACCTCGCGGATATTAGCCAAGAACTTATTTCCAAGTCCCTCTCCTCTTGAAGCCCCCTTTACAATACCTGCGATATCTGTAAACTCAAAGGTTGTAGGTACTGTTTTTTTAGGCGTGATAAGCTCTGTCAACTTCTGTAAACGCTCATCTGGAACCTCTACCATACCAACATTAGGATCAATTGTAGCAAAAGGATAATTAGCAGCCTCTGCCCCTGCTTTTGTAATTGCGTTAAATAAGGTTGATTTCCCAACGTTTGGCAAACCAACGATGCCTGCTGTTAAAGCCATATTTTTTTCGGTCTCCGTTATATTTTTTCAATCCTTATCATTATAGCAAAAAAAAGAAGAAAAAGCTTGCCTAGTAATGATCTTTAACTAAAATGGATCACAATAAGATACACACCCAACAAGACAATCGGAACCAATAACAGCATGAGAAGATCACCTTTACTCATTGGCCGTTTAGATTCCTCAGTTAAAAATTCCCATACGTTCATTGGCTTTTCAGTTTTCTTGGTAACCTTGATTGCAGACTCTTTTCCGGTCACCAATTCATTTAAAGTCACCTCTAAAACAGCTGCCAATGTAACTAAATTTTCCAAATCTGGTGTCGCATCTCCATTTTCCCACTTTGAAATAGCCTGACGGGAGATGAAAAGCTTCTCAGCTAAGGTGTCCTGCGACAACTGCTTTTCAAGCCGATACTTCTTTAATTGTTCTGCGAATTTAGTCATCACTAATGACCGCCTTTCCTTTTTGATACCTTTACAATAACTCTTTTTTAAAAGGCAAGCTAGCAATTTTTGACGCAATAATTGGTTGCGAAGACAGTTAAAAACCTTATGACAATAGAGCTTCTATGGTTGCAAGACCCTCTTCATCTTACGCTCAAAATCATGACGACTTAGCATGATAACATGATTACAGTTAGTGCATTGCAGCTTAATATCTGCTCCTACTCTTGTGATTTTCCATTGATTTGCCTTTTTTCCTGTTTCTTTGATTACACAGGCATGGGGCTTTTTCATTTCAATTAAGGATCCAACTTGATACATCACTTTACCACTCACTCATCTCTTATACTTATTATTTATCATAACAAAAAAAGCTCCTAAAAGGGAGCATTTTTCGCTTAGTTTGTACGAACTGGTGTGATTAATTGGATAAAGCTCTCTTCATCATCTCCCGGTGTTAAGGTGAAAGGACGAACAGGCGATAGGAAGTGAATCTTAACCGTCTCACTTTTAATGGCTTTTAAGGCTTCAATCAAATAGGTTGGGTTAAAGCTAATAGTTAAATCACTCCCTGCTTGACTCACCACGTCCAGATCCTCGTTAACCTTACCAACCTCTGGAGAGTTAACATGAGCTGAAATACGGTTTGCTTCAATTTCAAGCTTCACTGTACCATTTTGCGTAGCGTTTGAAATTAAGAAGGCACGCTCCATAGCATGTCGTAAGGATTGTGTGTTAAAAACAGCCTCTGTCTCAAAATCCTTCATCAGCAAACGGTCAGTATCAGGATAATTACCTTCTAATAGACGGGTGTAAAAAGAAATGTAGTCGCTTCTAAATAGCATTTGACTAGCAGAAAAGAACACTTCAACAGTTTCGATATCATCTGTAAAGACAGCTGAAAATTCTCTCAAGGATTTACTTGGAATGACCACATCAAAATCGGCTGAGGTTTTATCCAAAGTAATCAAACGTTGACTCATACGATGTGAATCTGTTGCTACCGCTTTGAAGTCCTTATGTTGACTTAAGGTAATGTGTACACCTGTCAAAATAGGACGACTTTCCTGCATACTAGCAGCAAAGGCTGTCTCAGCAATGATAGATTTTAAGAGTCTTGTATTTAAAATTAATGGATTTTCAGTTGATACCTCTTGAAGACGTGGGTATTGAGAAATATCCTTCCCCTTTAAGGTGATTTCAGATTTCCCACTGGTTAGCACCACCTGATGCTGTTCAATTTCCTTAAATTCTAAGCTAACATCTGGAAGACTTGAGATAATATTGATAAAAAAGCTGGCTTCTAAAAGAACAGCCCCTGTTGAGGTTATCAACAAGCCTGCGTTTTCATTGCTAACAGGAATGGTATTTTCAATAGAGATTTGACCGTTAGAGCCAGTCAGGGTAATGTCTGATGGATTAACCTCAATCTTGATGGTTGATAAGATCGGTATAGCATTTTTACTGCTGATAGCCCTTTTAGTGGCTGTTAAAGCTTGAATGAAAAGGGCTCTATTGATAGAAAATTGAATCATGGTAACTCCTTTGTTATATAAGTATTATAGCTAGTAGTAGTAGTAGGTCTTGTTAAAATAGTGGATAAGTCTCCTTGTACCAGTCGTTACTAGTTAAAACGCTTGTGCACAAGCTGTGGATAAATTTTCCTTTTTGCTAAAGGTTATCCACATTGCTTATTTGATTTTGTTCTTGATGGTTTCAATTTCAATTCTGAGGCTTTCGTCTTGTCCAATCATGTTTTTTATTTTGTTATAAGCATGAAGCACAGTTGAATGATCACGTCCTCCAAATTCTTTACCGATTTTTGGTAGACTATTATCTGTCATCTCACGAGCTAAAAACATAGCAACCTGTCTAGCAAGCACGATATCCTGTGTGCGTTTGGTCGCCTTGATTTCCTTAACCGTAACCCCATAGAATTTTCCAACCTGAGCTTGGATTTCCTCAATTGGAATGACAGTCATCTTAGGACCGTCTTGTTTTCTAGCTCGAATAGCTTCTGCTGCTATATCTACTGTAATCGTATCAATTTGCTTAAAATTGGCCACAAGACTAATATCCTTCAAAGCTCCCTCTAAGTCTCTGACATTAGAGTCAAACTGGCCGGCTAAATATTCGATGGTGTCCTGTGGAAAAACGAAATTATATTCTTGAATTTTATTGGTCAAAATAGCAACACGTGTTTCAAAATCAGGCGGTGTAATATTAACCGTTAGTCCCCACTTAAATCGAGTCACTAGGCGATCTTCTAGGTCATTGAGGTGATCAGGGGTTCGGTCACTTGTTAAAACAATTTGCTTGTTATTGTTATGTAGAGCATTGAAGGTGTTAAAGAACTCCTCTTGTGTACCAGACAAGGTTTTTTTAGCTAGGGATTGAATGTCATCAATTAGGAGGAGATCAAGATTGCGAAATTTCTCCTTTAGCTCGTCCATAGTATCTAGACGAATATGAACAACAAATTCATTAATAAAATTTTCAGCCGTAATGTATTTAATCCTAGCATTTGGATTTTCCAGTAAAACTGAATTTCCAATAGCATTTAAAAGATGGGTCTTACCAAGACCTGGACCTCCCCAGATAAATAAAGGATTATAGGTTGTTCCTGGTGTATTAGCTACCGCTATTGATGCAGCAACAGCCCACCTATTTTCATCACCTTGGATAAAGTTGTCAAAGCTGTATTTAGGGTTTAAATCGGACTGTACTGTTGGGAATTGCTGAAAGGCTTGTTCAGTATATCCTTGCTGTCCCTGATGCTGTTGCTCAATCATCAAGTCATCCTCATAGACATAGTCTACAGCAATTTGAGCATTGTAAACTTCAAATCCTGCTGTTAGGATAACGTCTTTGAGATTTTTTTCCCAAAACAATTCCTTCATCTGATCCAAAAAAATTGTTGCGACATGATTGTCTACCTTGATCAAACGAGCATCATGAACAAAAAATTCATAAGTTGCCTGCTTTAACTGGCTTTGAGCTAGCTCTAAGACCCTATTCCAAAAAATTTGTTCATTTTCAGTCAT